>CP058704.1:0-2850218 GCA_013414685.1 Parachlamydiaceae bacterium
AAAAGCACATCAAAACGATGCCTACATCGACATACCTCAGGGTCTTGATGCTGGCTTCAGCGATCTTGAGGATGCCATCCTGTTGCTGCCATCCCTGTCGTTTTGATAGCTAACACAGCTTGTACATCGAAGTGGTGAGGCTCAAGCAGGCACTAGCCCCAGGCAAGCCATCATTTTTCTTAACGTAAACTTCATTTATTTTCTCCTTATGTTTGATGCTTTAAATAAATAAAGCATTTTTTGTGCGTAATGTAGATGAAGAGAACATAAAAATCAAAGAAAAATTAAATCAAAAAATAACACTAAGAAGGCAGAAATGAACTTAATCATTTGATTTATAATTGCATAGAGGATAACGCAGAAAAACTAGGTTTTTTATGAATGGAATTGTAAATTGAACGTTTGGGAACAGATCTGATTTGCGCGACTTNTTTGATGGCTTCATTTAATGAAAGCTGATGATCGCTCTGGACTTTTGCGACATGATCTTCGATCGTCATTTCTTCCCAGCTTGGAGCAGATGGAATGTAAGCTGAGATCAAAAGAACAATCTCACCTTTAAATTTTTNTTCTGTATGAAGTTGAAGGAGTTCTTCAGCATTTCCGCNGTAAATGTTCTTCAAATTTTTTGTCAATTCCCTGCAGATGACTAATTTTCGACGTGGGTCTATCTGATGAATAATCTCCAAAGCTTTGTGAATGCGCTCAGGAGATTCATAACAGATTGTTGTGCAAGGATTTTGTAAAATTTCTTGCATAGCAGTTTTTAAAGCCCCGCTCTGCTTGGGAAGAAAACCGTAGAATTGAAAACGATCGGTCTCCAAACCTGAGATACTGAGTGCCGCAATAGCTGCACAAGGTCCTGGGATTGTGGAAACTTCTAAGCCTTCCGTGATACATCTTTGCACTAAACGTGTACCTGGATCAGATATACCCGGGGTTCCTGCATCAGAGATCAGGCAGATCGTTTGGCCATTTTTCAAATCTTGAATAATTTTTTCTTCTTTAGAAGCTTCACTAAATTTATGAAAACTGATGAGGGGTTNTTGGATCTGATACTTTAGAAGAATTAAACTGTGCCGTGTATCTTCACAAAGAATATAATCGCAAGCTTGAAGAGTTTCCAGGGCTCTGAGAGTAATATCTTTAGAACCAATTGGTGTTGCGACCAAAAAAGCACGAGGACACCGTTAATGGGACTTTATAAAGATGAGGTGGCACCCAGATTCGAACTGGGGATCGAAGCTTTGCAGGCTTCTGCCTTACCACTTGGCCATGCCACCTCAGTAAAGGCGGTTTTATACATAAAAGCGATTTATCGCGTCAAGAAAAATTGTTTCGAGGTCATTTTGTTCTATGTCTTTTGCTTAATTTTCAAAAGAGCTCGCGTTTTTGAAATACACTCCCTTCCAGTGAAGTTGCACATATTTCAACTTTCAACTGGGAGGCATAAACGAATAATAACTTTGGAAGTTTTTATAATTTTATTGAATCATAGTTAATAATAAAAAATATTGTTTAATAATTAAAATTTAATTTTGTTTTAAGATTAAAATTCAATTTTAGGTGTATAAAATTTTTGTTTTTACTTTATTTATAAATTTAATTTTATATTCATTTATAATTTTAACTCGCAGATAATTTAAATTTTATATACAAATTATTTTGTTTTTTAATTGAATGGTTAATGTGTGTGTGTTATAATATTTTAAAAATTAAAAATTTAATTAAATAAAAGGGTTTTATGAATAATAATTTTAGATTGACAACTTCCCGTCCTCTTTTTGAAAATTTTAATCAAAGTGACAATGCTGAAGTAAAAGACTCGAATTTGGATGATTTTCCTAAACCTCTATTCCCAGAAAACAGTGATTTTCAGGTAAAACGCAAATTTGAAACAAAAATCACCAGATTCACCAAAAAGCGAAAAATTGAAACCCCTAGTGAGATTGACAAGATTGCGCTTAAGTCACTAAGTAAAAAGAGGAAGTTTCAAACTTATCTGTAAACAATTCTATTTTCAGTTTGAATGAAAGACCCAGAAACGAAACAAGAGGACGTAGACCTGAGCCTATTAATTCAAAAGTTCATTTTTTGACTGATCCGGAAAATGAGAATCAAGCAACACTTTCTCCTTCTTTTTCTATAGTGGATGATCATCATGTCATAATGATTGAAAAACAACCGATAGCCTTGCAATTTCTTGGAAAGGGGAATTTTCATAAAGTCTGGAGAGGAATCGAAGACAAGTCGCATTTGGTCATTAAACTCTGGCTTGGTGGATTGGATCCGAAAACTAAAGAAGAATCCTATAAAGACACTCTTCAGGCATATCAATTGTTAAATCAACAAGCGGATCAATATAAGGATTTTAGGGTTTCTCGTCTGATTAATAGAGAGACCATCCGACGGGATGGGTTTTATGTCTATGAGTACATTCAGGAGAAAAGCCTAAATTCAATGACGTAAAAGGTTTATTCCAAAAATGATTGATAATCCGCTTCGATTCATCGCTGATTTCAGGCCAGATAACGTAAAAATACAAGATGGCCAAGTCGTGATTATCGATCCATCCATAGAAAAAGGATTTATGGATGGGGGAAAAGCGGCTCAAAATCTGATGAAAGATAAAGAGGCTTTTGTAGAAGAGTTTGTATTACATATGTCTACCATGTTATTAAGTTGGACATATGATGAAAATAATACCGTAAAACCTGAGCTTTTAGAAGAAGTCCTAAAGATTGGCGCGCTCATGTCCGAAGAAACGAAATTCATATGGAAACTTTTAGAAGAAAAATTAAAGAGTTAGCGGATAAGAGATAAAAAGTCTTTATTTCTTAGATTAAAAAATAAAGGGTAATACCCCTTTATTTTTAGATGTAATTGAATTTATTAGGCCTGTTTTAAAATTCTTTTAGAAAGTCTATACCATTGCTTCCAATCATCTCTTAAACTTTTCTTCAGAGCCTTCATCTCTTTTTTGAGATCTTGAAGAATCTTGGCTTCAACACAGTGGGATTTAAGCTCGCGATATCGATTTTTAACTTAGAAAAATCTGAAATTTTCATTAAAAGTTTATCGGATAATTCATTAATCGTAGGCTCCCATTCTAATCGCTTATCTTCCAGTGATTGGATTAAACGCTGAATAAGCAGATGTTTATGTTCAATTACCATACGCTTTTTGATCGTAAATGGATCCATGCGACGTAGATTTTGGACCAATCCAAGTTTGCTTAAAGTCCAGATCAACCATTTTGTCGGATCAAATTGGTACCAGTAGATTCCATTACGGTAATCGTTGGCATAGGTGTGATGATAGTTATGATAACCTTCGCCAAATGTCAAAAGTGAAATCACATAATTGTTGACCGCACTATGTTCCTGTGAAAAGGTTTGTCGCCCCATGTGTGAGCCAAAGAGTTTATGAACCAGGTGAAATGATGCAGGCAAAAAGTCTAAGGCCGACAGCTAGAGCAAGCGCCCCCAAATAATCATTCAGGAGCCATCCAGCAAAAAGAAAAGCTAAAATATTCGACCCGATAAAGAATGAGCCATAAAAACGATCCTGCAGCATGACAAGACGATTATTCATAAGATCGGGTACAACTTTAGGATCAATCGGCTGGGGTTTTTCTAAAATCCAAAGACAATGGGCGTACCAGAATCCTTTTTAATAGAATAAGGATCTAAATCTGTATCGACATTGGCATGATGAATGCGATGGTCAAAGGACCAACGAAGTGCGCTTCCTTGACCTGCCATAGCCCCAAAAAATAATAAAATCCCTTCAATAAAACCATTTGTTTTATAGGTTCGATGTGCGTAAAAACGGTGATATCCGCCGGTGATGCTCAAGCCTGTTGCGTAGAGTAAAATAAAAGAAATGACCATCATACTTAGCGAAAAACCTGCATAATAAAAATAGAATGGCAGGGCCGTTATCAAAATGATTTGATAAATGATGAGAAAAAGCGAAGGAACCCAATTGATTCCGTTTTTGAGATTAAGCATGATTAATCACCCAGGTTAAATTATTTATACATTCGCTCCAGTTCAAGGACAAATGGGTGTTTTTGAACTGGAACGAGTATATACTCAGTCCAGATAAGATTTGGAATTTTGATCTCTTCAGCTTACCGATGCCATTGAATCAATGCTGTTTCGAAGCAGCTCAAACTCATATGCATGGACAAGCAGTCCAACTCTAACGAGAAGAAGTATAAAGTATTAGTTTATCTTGCTTAGCTATTTAAGTCAAATTTGTAAAAGAATGATTACGTAAAAATAGAGATTCATTTTGGAATTCCTGAGCTCTGTTTTATTATCTTGAATAGGTTTCTTCGATTGAAAGTAGGAAATTCTGAATTTGAATCTGTCGAAGAATCCATAATTAAATATTCACAGGCGGTTCAGACAGATTCAATGACTTGGATAAGCTAACGTGGTCAAAATTCCAATTTTCTGTGCAGGTGCTCTCAACTGAAGTTGGAGCTGTCTAAACATTTGCAAACGATTAAAAATTTGATCTAACTAAAGATAAAATGTTTGATTTAAAATTTTTCTTTCTTTTAGTTAGATAAGAATTGTAATATCTTTAAAGCTAATTTATTTACATCCGGGGAGATTTATGAAGATAAAAACTAAAGAAGCACAAAGTCTATACCAGACCAATCTTGATTTGTTAGAAAAGTTAAAGCCTTCTTTGACAGATAAACAAATAAAAAGTTTATAAAAGCTGCAGAATATTTGATAAAGCCTTCTAATGAAGAAGAATATGATATAAAAACTTTGTTCCAAACTTCAAAAAATAGAATGGTATACTAAAAATCTGGCACATTAAAAATGATAGATGATTTTTAGATTATTGTGAAACAACTTTTAAGCCTTGAAAAGTCATCTAAATGTACTCGAACAAAGCAAACGTACAAATATTGAAGAGAATAACTTACATAAAACTCATAAAGCTGATGTTTGTTTGAATTCTTCAGCCTGTTTTGCGCGGTTTATTCCACCTATTAAATTACTAGCTCTTGAAACAAGAGAAGCCTTTAACGAAAAACTGATCAAAGGAGTCAGATCTGCTTATCCAAAAATGGTTCATAAGCTTGCGGTTCATTTACAGGCTGAAAAATGATTGACATTGTCGAAGACATGGAAGAACAGGCTGTTAAAACAGATCTTCAGAACATTTTTAAAGGGGAATCATTCAAACTTAAAGCTAAAGATGAATTATCAGTGGGGCTCTGGATTGGTATTTTGAAATTCATCCTCGATTCTGCTGCTGAAAGCATTTTAATTCCCCAACAATTAACTTCTGATACTTTACAAAAATAAGTTCTCAATGCGGCGATTATATTTCGCTTCTTGAAGAGTTAGACATTGTTGGAAATGATGTTCTAGGTAAACAGCAAGATGCCAATAGGTCGGAAATGCAAAATCAACTTCAACATGGAAAAGTTTGCATTGATTATTTTTCTCAACTAAAAGCTCTTGCTGAGCAGACACATGAACTTTTGCGGGAAGACAGAAAGGCTTTGAATGAGGCGTATCCTCAAATGATTCAAAAACTCGTTCATTTATTAAAAGAAGTGAAATTAGATCAGGAAATCGCATCCATGCCAAATAAGCCTATAAAAGCTGATTTATTAAATGCATCTGTGGTTAAGGCTAAAAATTTTAATGTAAAAGACTGGTCATTCGTTCTCATGGGTTTTTTAGTCGAGGAGTGCATTTGTTGTTATTCGAAGGGACTAAAGCTTCAACAGCTGAAAAAGTGATGGAAACTGCTATGCAATCCTTAACCTTAGTTGAAAATAACAACAATCAACCCATTTGAAAGAGCATCAAATTTAAAAGAGCAGGAATCAAAGGGCCTCTTTTAAAGAGAGGCCTTTCTCTAATTGAACGTCTGCTAGTTCATCAATCATCTGTAGCTTTCTTAACTTCCTCATTTCCATTTCCTATCGAAAGTTAAATTAAGGCTGTATTTCAAATTTATTATATTGGTTGTTGTTGTGTAATTTAAATTTTAAATTGTCATATAAATATAAAATTTATTGTTCACATTTTAATGATCTGGTAAAAGGGGACAAATTTTATAGCTGTAAAAATAAATTATGAAAAATTTTTTACCTTTTGTCCTTCTTTTATGCTTCGTCTCTTGTAGCAAAAAAGAAGAGAAGCCTGCCACTCCTGGGGTTGAAGTGACGACAGTCACTGTTGAAAAGAAAACGATTCCACATGTGTACGAATCAGTTGGATTTGCGGCCAGTTCGCATCCTGTTGAAATAAGAGCGCGGGTCGAAGGATATTTGGAAGAAATTTCTTATGTCGAAGGCGAAAAAGTGACCATGGGACAAGTCATGTTCAAATTAGACCAAAGGCCCTTTGTCGCAGCTCTGGAACAAGCAAAAGGCCTTTTAGCTAAAGAAAAAGCGCTTTTATGGAATGCCCATCAATCGGTTGATCGTTTAACGCCTCTATATGCTAAACATGCAGCGAGTAAAAAGATCTAGATGACGCAACGGCTTATTTATTAGCCTCCCAGGCAAGCGTGGAGGCTGCTCAAGCAAATGTTTTAACTGCTGAAATTAACTTAAGCTATACTGTCATTTCTGCTCCCATCGATGGCGTTGCGGGCAAATCAAATTTTTGGCAAGGAGCTTTGATTTCCCGGGTCCCAATAACCTTTTAACCCGGGTCGATGCCCTCGATCCTATTTGGGTCTATTTCAATATTTCAGACAATGAACGCTTAAAACTCGAAAAGCAGATTAAAGATCGCACAATTATCATCCCTAAAAATGATAATTTTGATGTTGAAGTCATTCTCTCCGATGGCAGTCTCTATCCAAAGAGAGGAAAAGTGAATTTTTTGCCCCAGCTTATGATGAAAGAACAGGAACCTTGTCATTAAGAGCCCAGCTGCCCAATCCTAATGACCTGATACGACCCGGGCAATTTTTGCGGGTCAGAGTTTTAGGTGCTGTCAGACCCCATGCCATCTATGTTCCTCAAAAGCGCTCTTAGAGGGAAAACGGCATGTATCTTTATCTTGTAAGAGATGGAAAAGCAGCCATTCAAAATGTTGAAGTAGGGGATTGGTATGGAACTAATTGGATTATTACAGAAGGGCTTAAAGTGGGGGATCAAGTGATTGTAGATGGCGTAAATAAAGTCAGCCAAGGGACGCCTGTAAAAGTTACAAGACAACTGTCTTTAAATGACCAAGAAGCAGCAGAAACGACTAAGCCTAAAATGAACGAATGATTTCTAATTTTTTTATCGATCATCCTATTTTTGCAAGTGTGATATCTATTATCATTACCTTTGCAGGTCTTGTCGCCTTAATCAATCTTCCTATTGAGCAATATCCAAATATAACCCCGCCTTTGATTCAGGTAAGCACATATTATCCAGGTGCGAGTGCCGAGACCCTCTCAGATACAGTAGCTGCACCGCTTGAGCAGCAGATCAACGGCGTGGAAAATATGATCTATATGTATTCACAAAATTCCTCACCAGGGAACTATGTATTAAACGTCTATTTCGATATTGGATCAAACGCTGACAAAGCTCAAATTGATGTGTATAATAATGTCAGCCAGGTGTTAGCTCAATTGCCCGAAGCCGTGCAAAGGCAGGGGATTGTAGTTCAAAAACAATCACCAACGATTCTTCTGTTTGTCAACATGCAGTCTCCTGATGGTCGTTATGATGATCTTTTTGTCTGCAATTATGCTAATATTAACGTTGTCCCAGAGTTGCAGCTTATCCCTGGTATCACTCAGGTCTCTATTATTGGACCGCGGATCTATGCCATGCGCATTTGGCTGAAGCCTGACCGTATGGCCCAATTAAAATTGCCATCACANGATGTTGTGCAAGCTATAAATGAACAAAATAGCCAGGTACCAGCAGGTATGATCGGAGGAAATCCTAATTCCTTGCCGATTGAGCTGACTATCCCAGTAACAGCGACCGGAAGGTTGAGCACACCAGAAGAATTTGAAAACATCATTCTTCGTGCAAATCCTGATGGTTCCATGGTTTTTCTTAAAGATGTCGCTAATGTTGAACTCGGCGCAGCAAACTATGATGTAGATGCCAAGTTGAATGGCAAATCGGCTACGGCAATAGCCATTTACCAACAATACGGGGCAAATGCTTTGCAAGTTGCCGCGCAAGTCAAAGCAAAAATGGAAGCTTTGTCTAAAAACTTTCCAAAGGGGATCGAATATGTGATTCCCTATGATACAACCAAGTTTGTGAATGCCTCGATCTGGGAAGTNCGAAAAACCATTTTGGAGGCAGGGGTTTTAGTTGTCTTGGTGGTTCTTCTCTTCCTGCAAAATTTGCGAGCTACACTAATTCCGATGGTGGCAATGGTTGTCTCTATCGTTGGAGCCTTTGCCGGCATTATGATTCTCGGCTATTCGATTAATACTTTGACACTNTTTGCGATGGTTTTGGCCATTGGAATTGTTGTTGATGATGCCATTGTGGTGATCGAAAATGTTGAACATAATATGCGTGCATTAAATTTATCACCTAAGGAAGCAGCANNAAAAGCGATGGCTGAGGTTTCAGGTCCAGTGATTGCTATTGTTTTTGTCCTTTGTGCAGTTTTTATTCCCGTCGCATTTTTAGGCGGAATAGCTGGACAGCTTTACCGACAGTTTGCCGTAACGATTTCCATTTCATGTGTAATATCAGGGATTGTTGCCTTAACACTCAGCCCAGCGTTGGCAGCTGTCTTGCTAAAAGAAAGAAAAGAAGAATCAAAATTTACNAAAAAGTTTAACCAAACTTTTGANGTCTTTGGCAAAGGGTACAGAAAAGTGGCACGGCTACTCATCATTCAGCCGGTTATTGCTCTATTGTTATTTTTAGCTGTATGCGGGGCAGTCATTTTTCTTTTANNAAAAGTTCCATCGAGCTTTGTTCCTAATGAAGATCAGGGATATATTATGGTCTTGGGCAATCTACCTGATGGTGCAAGCTTAAGAAGAGTCGATGCTGTCACGGATCAACTGGATCAAATCGTACTTAATGACAAATCGGTCGTTGATGTGGTGGCTCTTGATGGATTTGGCTTGCTTGATGGATTAAATCGCAGCAATCAAGCCGCCTATTATATTGTTTTAAAAGACTGGGACGAAAGAAAAGCCAAGGATCAATCGGCAGCGGCCCTTATAAAAAATTTGGTGCAGAATTTTCAACGATTCAAGGGGCGCAACTTCTCCCCCCCTGCTATCCAGGGAATAGGCACAGTGGGAGGCTTTGAGTTTTGGATTCAGTCGCGCGGAACTGGCAGTATTGAAATCTTAGAGCAGTATGCTCAAGAGATTGTCACCAAAGCCAACCAAAATCCTGCCCTTTCAAATGTTTCGACAAACATTGATGCGAATACAAAACAATTTTTTATAAATTACGATCGCGAAAAATCAAAAAGCATGTCTGTTCCCATTCAGGATGTCATTCAAACTTTGCAAGCAATGATCGGTTCTGTCTACGTAAATAACTTCAATAAATTTGGCCGCGTATATAGTGTCTATGTGCAAGCTGAAGATACGTATCGCAGCAAACCTTCCGACATTGGAGAAATCTATGTCAGGTCCACAACCGGGGAAATGGTCCCTTTAAAATCTTTAGTAGACATTCGTGACTCTAAAGGGCCTTCTTTAGTGAGCAGATTTAACAGCTTNTTAGGGGCACGCATA
This sequence comes from Parachlamydiaceae bacterium, assembly GCA_013414685.1. Lineage (GTDB taxonomy): Bacteria > Chlamydiota > Chlamydiia > Chlamydiales > Parachlamydiaceae > Neochlamydia. The sequence goes on from CP058704.1 coordinate 9,724, forward strand.
AATGGGAGCGCAGCCGCGGGCTTCAGCTCCGGACAAGCTATGGCAGCCATGGAACAAATTGCCAAAGAAGTTTTACCTGAAGGAATGACCTACTCATGGGGAGGTGAATCCTATCAGGAAGCAAAAATGACGGGAACAGGTCCAAAAGTGATGGCTGCAGGAATCTTTATGATCTTTCTAATTTTAGCAGCACTCTATGAAAAATGGTCTCTTCCTTTTTCTATTTTGATGGCGGTTCCATTTGGTATTTTAGGCGCACTTCTTGCGGTTTGGTTTCGCGGTATGGAAAACGATGTTTATTTTCAAATTGGTTTAATTACTCTTATTGCTCTTTCCGCAAAAAATGCCATCCTCATCGTAGAATTTGCTGTTTTAAAACATGAGCAAGGTCTTTCTTTTGCCGATGCTGCTTTAGAAGCAGGCCAATCGCGGCTAAGAGCGATTCTTATGACCTCTCTNACGTTTATCTTAGGTGTTGTTCCCTTGCTTGTGGCCTCTGGCGCCGGTGCAGCAAGCCGCCATTCTGTCGGAACAGGTGTCATGGGAGGAATGATCACGGCCACTTTTCTAGCCATATTTTTNGTTCCTTTCTTCTATAAGCTTTTGGAAGATATAGCGGGCTGGTTTTGGAAAAACCCAAAACAGAAGAACAATCTTCGGCAGAAGCAGGAGCAAAAAAATGATTAGGGCTTTCACTTTTGTTTTTCTGCTTTTAATTTCTTCATGCGTTTTTCGGCCTACCTATACGCGTCCTGAAATTGACATTCCGGAAAGTTGGCGATTGCCAAACGATGAAGCCTGCTGCCATGCTAATTTGAGATGGTGGACGCAGTTTGGGGATCCGGTTCTCGATGCTTTAATCCTTGAAGCATTGGAGAACAATAATGATTTGCAAGTTGCAATTGCCTCAGTCGATCGATTTTATGGACAGTACAGATCAGTTTATTCTCAACTATTTCCACAAATATACGGAGTAGCTTCTGCATTAAGAATGGAGAATTCATTACAAGCCAATCCCGGCCTGCTTAAGGGGTTGCATTTTATGAATGAATTCATGGTTCTCTTGACTTGCGCCTATGAATTAGATATTTGGGGAAAACTTCACGCAGCCTCCGATGCAGCTCTTGCTCTCTACCTAGGACAAATTCAAGCTCGGCGCACGGTTGTCCTCACTTTGGTAAGCGAAGTTGCGAATGCATACATGATATTACGTCAATATGATGAACAATTAAAAATCGCTCGAGAAACGTTAAAATCTTTCCAACAGTCTCTTCAATTAATGACAGATCGTTTTGTAGGGGAGCGATTTCTGAACTGCCCGTTGAGCAGGCTCGTTCGGAGATGGACGCAGCTTCCATTCAAGTGAAGGAGCTTGAAATCCAAGTTCAACAGCAAGAAAATCTATTAAGCGTTTTATTAGGGAGGAATCCTGGAAACATTAAACGAGGCAAACTTCTTGAGCAGCTTGTTCAGCCTCCATGCGTGCCGGCAGGAATTCCTTCAGATATCCTTGAACAGCGACCTGATGTTATGGAGGCTGAATTAAATCTGATTGCTGCCAATTCCAATGTAGGAGTCGCCAAGGCAAATTTTTTTCCTCAGATTTCGTTAACCGGTTTTTACGGAAATGAAAGTTTGGAGCTAGGCAAGCTATTCAGAGGTTCGGCCGTTACTTGGGAATACGAAGGAACTGCAACCCAGCCTGTATTTACAGGCGGATTTTTTATCGCGCAATTGGAGATAGCAAAAGCTCTTAAAAGAAGCTTACTATGCTTATCTGAGTGCGATACAAAATGCTTTTAAAGAAGTAGATGACGCGTTAATTGCTCATACGAAAAGCTTAGAGCTTTTGAATGTACAAAAGATCAAGTTCAAGCCTATGAAAAATATCTTTATTTGGCTCAATTGGAATATGACAATGGCCAGGTTGATTATTTAAATGTTTTGGATGCGCAACGCAATTTATTTTCATCCCAGCTTGATCTGGTCCAAGCTGAAAGCTTTACGTTTACCTCATTGATAAACTTATATAAGGCCTTAGGAGGCGGGTGGGTCATAGAATCTGATACAATTGCCATCGAAGGCGAAGACAATATTGAAGATATACGGGTTTCGGTACAAAAACTGAAGAGGGTAAATCCTTTGTGAAAATAAATGAAGTTTTGAAAAGAATTTTTAGCGAAAGATCGATTAAAGAGAGGTTAAGGAATGTCAAAAATTAAATGTTTTTTAGTTTCATTTTTATATTAGTCTTAACGATTGAACACTTATCTGCTGCAACCACAGTATGGCAAGGCGGCATTTCCAACGACATGCTTACATCAGGAAATTGGTCTGCAGGTGTTCCAGCAAGTGCAGACACGGCTCAGTTTGATGCAACTGCTACGTCTTTAACTCCTCAGATTGATGGGCTCGGTGCTTCACTTGGAATAACAGCCGGGGCATTTTCTTTTCCCGATAGCACTTCATTCAACATAAGTATTTTAAATTTTGGTGTTTTAAATTTCGATCTTGCAGGCATCAACAACTCACCAGGCACACAAACAATTAGTTATACGACTTCTTCAGAAGGTAATTTTAATGGCAGCAGCAGCGCTGGAAACGCAAATATTTCACTTAATGATGCTTTTTGACATTTAACTCCTCAAGTACTGCGGCAAATTCAATCCTTAATTTAGTTAATAGTGCCACTGCAACCTTTTAGGTAACTCAACAGCAGCAAGTTCGTTCATTTCTGCAGACTCAGGCACTCTCACTTTTGGAAACAATTCCACCGGCGGCAATACAAACTGTTCCATTCAAAATAATTCTACGCTTCAATTTGAAGGAAATGCAACTGCAGGAGCTTCGAGCATTTCGTGCGATGGGTCAACATTGGCCTTTATTAACAACAGTTCTGCAGGAACTTCTAATATAGTCGCAACAGGAGTTTCTAATGTGTTTTTGGAGAAACTTCTAGCGGCGATACGACAAGTATTAACTTACAAAACTCAAGCTTTGTTTCACAATTAAATGCAGGAGTTGACCTTTCAATTGGAAGACTCGTGTCGGATTTTTCAGTATCATTGATTTGAGAAATGGGAATGCTTTGATTCTAGGCGGATTAGGCATTAGTGCGACAATCGAATCCGCCATCATTAATGGCGGAGTTGGAGGCGGAAGTTTGATTAAGACAGGCGCTGGCACTTTGACGCTTACCAGCAGCAATAATACTTATAATTTAGGAACGACGATTAATGGTGGGACTCTGGATTTGGCTTCTTTCGGGGTCTTACCGCCTCTGACTCCTTTGAATATCAATGCAGCGGGAAGCACTTTTATGATCAGCAACCTGATACCAGCCTCTTCAAGCATAGGGGATCTTACGGCCGTTCCGGGAAGTTCGATTTTCCTTGGCAACAAGGAATTGATTGTTAATTCAAGCACGATAACAACTTGTGCAAGTCAAATTACAGGGACAGGCGGAACGTTGACCAAACAAGGATCCGGAACCCTCATTTTAGCTGGTGCAAATAGTTACTCAGGCGGAACAAATATTCTGGACGGTACATTGCAAGGAGATTCAACCAGTTTGCAAGGGGAAATTTTCAATGATGCCATTTTAACATTCAATCAGACCGCTGATGGAACATTTAATGGATTCTTTCTGGGCAGCGGCAATATCAATAAAAATGGAGCAGGCACTTTAAATCTTGTCAATGAGAGTAGTGCATTTGGGGGAACCACATCCATCAATCAAGGGAAGTTGACAGTGAATACAATTCTTGGCGGGAATGTTGCTGTAATGGCTGCAGGGATTTTATCAGGTAATGCAACGATAGGAAATCAGCTGACCGTAGATGGAATTGTTTCTCCTGGGAATAGTATAGGGACTATTGTGGTGAACGGAAACTATTTGCAAAATGCAGGTTCAACCTATAATGTTCAGATCAATGGTCAGGGCCAAAGTTCTCTTTTAGATATCGTGGGAACGGCGACTTTAAATCCAGGAGCCGGGGTAAATTTTGTTTCACTTGATGGTTCTGTGAATCCGGATGTGACGTATCTTATTTTGCATGCAGACGGAGGACTAACAGGAACCTATTCAAATGTAACATCAAGTAATTTAATGATCGTTCCTTCACTCTTTTACGATCCTAATAATGTGTTTGCAAATTTCAAACGATCTTTTGTCGTGGTGACAGCAACGAGAAACCAGCGCGAAGTGGCTTTACAGTTAGAAAGTATTGTAAATCCAGACCCTGCAGAAGAGGCTCTTTTAACAGCTATAACAAATCTTTCTATACCTGAAGCACAAAAAGTTTTAGATGAACTGAGTGCGCAGCAATACACAAATTTGCTCATGACTTCTGAGTTAGCAAATCGACAGTTTATTCGCAGAATGTTTAACGCCATTCGTCCTTCCTTAGTCTATAATCCTTGCGCTTGTACTTGCGATTACTTGGGACAATATAATGTCTGGGTAGAAGGTGGATATGGAATGGATCAATATAAGAAAAAAATACGATCCGTGGTTTTAAAAATAAGCACTTTGATGTGACTTGTGGAGTCCAGGGGCGTCTATTGGATGATTTGACACTTGGTTCTGCTTTTTCTTATGAACATACCCGATTGCATTATGACCTTCATGCCACAGGCCGCAGCCATAATTTCTTGGGTGGATTATACGCTTTATACAGACCTGCCTGTTATTATCTTCTAGGAGAATTTGCTTTTGGCTATAGCGATGAAAAAATTAAACGGCATGTTAATGTTGGACCGGATTTAAGTTATACAACTCATAGCAAACCCAAAGTCATAGAAAGCAGTCTTTATATCGAGACCGGTAAAGATTATAATATATTCTGTACGTGTTTTCAGCCATTCGTGGGTTTGGAATTCGCCTATCACTATTTGCATCACTTCCGTGAACACGGAGGGTATCCTATCAACTTATCAGTATGCGCTCATACGCAAGATAATATAGACGGACTTTTAGGACTTCATATTACGCCAGAAACCTGTTGGAACATTTTAATGAGCATGGATATTGCATGGCAATACCGCTTTACCAAGTTTAAAAATAAAATCAGGGAACGTTTTATTGCATTTGGGGATAGCTTTCCTATTTATGGATCCTATTGGGCACGTAATAGCATTGATGCCGCCTTCTACTTATCTGTGCCCTTCTATGAATGCTGGGATCTTTTGCAGAAGCAAATGGAGAGTGGTGGAAACGCCTGAATACATATAGCGTGATGGGGGAGTTGGCGCTACCTGGTAGAATTTTGAGGAATTTGCAAAATTATCCTCTTTTAAGGTTGCAAATTCCTCTATCCGTTATTTGTTTTAATTGACCTTAGTAAATTCCTGAATTCTTTCTTTCAAGGCATCTGTGACTTCCAGATTTTTTGATGAGCATTCAAGCATTCTAAAAGAAAAGTCTTCGTGTAATACTGATTGGCTGTGGAAATGACTTTTTGAAGATTTTCCTGAATTTTCATATCTAAAAGGCTGGATTGTCTTTGCAGTTTTTAGCTTTTTTGAAATTTGAATTTTTTCAACGATAGGGTCCATCCTGGCCATTTTTCTAAAGTCTTATCAAGGGCTGATAACTCCAGCGGTTCATAGACTGTGGGAAGATACACTTTAGCTTGCTCTAGATTGTGGGCTAAAATGATTTTTTTGTCGCCTGCCAGTCAGATTTTCCAAAAATACTTTTTATAGCATTTTTGATGCGATAGATCATCCATTTAAGCGTTCCTGAACAGGATTTTGACCTTGTATAACGTGAAATGCAAGATCTGATTTTGTCTTTTTCTGAATCTTCAATTTTTAAGATATTAAGATAAAGTTCAGCTGCAGGATTTAAAGCAGGAATATTCATTATTTAATCTCCGTAATTTTAATTAATTAGTTAATTATCGGTTTAATATAATTAATTGTCAATGATGGCCAAGATTTTCAATGAATATCGATCTAATTGAAGAATTGAAGATCATATTCAAAAATTTGACTTTAACTTTGAAAAACTTACGTTTTTTTCTTGTTTGAAATGAGTGAGATTCTTAATCTGTTTTCTTTCTACTCACAGGTTATATGCAGAAGCTTCATTTACAAGATGCTGCTGGACTTATGGATGCCAGCTGCGAAAAAGACATTGAATTTACCGGGGTCAGTGTAGACAGTCGTCTTCATAGGCCAGAAAACCTNTTNTTTGCTCTTCCAGGTAGTAAAACCGATGGGTTGAACTATCTTAAAGATGTAGCNTCAAAAGGGGCAGCAGCAGCCGTTGTTAAAAATTCCTATCAGGGACCCGATTTTGGATTNACCCTCATCTATGTTAAAGACCCGTTAGAAGCCCTTCAAAATTTAAGTAAAAAAATTTTACAGCGTTCAAAATCAAGAGTTGTGGCTGTCACAGGGTCTTTAGGNAAAACATCGACAAAAGATTTTATGACAACTGTTTTGCGAGAGAAATTTAATGTCTCATCTTCTCCCGGCAACAGCAATTCTCAGGTGGGTCTCCCCTTAGCAATTCTAAATCATACCACAGGTTATGAAGATGTATTGGTTTTAGAGATGGGAATGACGCATGCAAATCAAATTGTAAAATTAATAGAAATTGCTCCTCCTGAATGTGCTGTGATTACATCTGTGGCCTACGTCCATGCCTGCAATTTTAATTCCTTAGAAGAGATCGCTTTTTCTAAAGCTGAAATTCTGCAACATCCTAAAACGCAAATTGCCATTATGAATCGTGATATTGTCAATTACACATCGCTTGCAGAAATTGGCAGCAGTCAAAAAGTTTCCTTTTCCTATGATCATCCATATGCAGATTATACAATTCATCAAAATTCCTATGGAGAATTTGAAATAAAATACAAAGGTCAAATTCATCGCTTAGGACAATTTCCCATTACCGGAACGCATCAGCAGACTAACTTTTTGTCTGTGGTAGCTTGTGCACGTTATTTTGGAATGAGCTGGGACGAAATTGCATCGGGAATGAGCAAGATTAAACTTCCGAACCTACGCGGACAAACAGTGGAAAAGGAAGAGATTCTTTTCATCAATGACTCCTATAATGCCGCCGAGCTTTCTGTTAAGGCAGCTTTGGAAAATTTGCCGAAACCNAAAAGCGGGGGGCGTAAGATTGCTGCACTAGCTGATATGCTAGAACTTGGTGAATATTCTGCAAGGTCTCATCGGGCTGTAGGCGAATATGCTTTGGATCATGTAGATCTGATGTTTTGCTATGGCATAGAGTGCCGTCAAATTTTAGATTGCTGGCAAAAAGCAAGCCGTCCGGTACAATGGTTTGAACAAAGAGAGGACATGGTGCGCGCCCTTAAAAAGCAGCTTCGGGCAGGCGATGTGGTCTTAATTAAAGGATCCAGGGGAACTCAAATATCCAAATTGTTAGATGATTGGGAGAACTTACCGGAATGATTCTTTTTCTTGTCGATTGGTTAAAATATACCCTGGGTTTAAAAGTTCCTGCAGTTTTTACCTATTATTCAACCCGCATGATTTTAGCGGCTGTGACTTCATTAGTCATTAGCATNTTTCTAGGTCCCTATTTTATTAAAAAACTCTATGAATTGAAAATTGGTCAGACAATTCGAGTGGAAGATTGCCCTTTGCTAGGACAATTGCATGAGAAAAAAGATACGCCAACCATNGGGGGAGTTTTGATACTNTTTTCCATGCTTGTTTCCATGGTCTTGTGGATGGATTTAACGCATATCTTCACACTTATTTTGTTTATCACGACAATTTGCCTGGGATGTTTAGGCGGTTATGATGATTATTTGAAGCTCAAATATAAAAATCCTAAAGGATTGTCGGGCAAGAANAAACTTTTAATTCAGTTTTTGCTTTCAGGGTTCATAGCTCTCTATCTACTGAGTCCTCAAATCACAGATTCCATTCATATAGGAGATTGGTATGCTCCGCCAGTTGTTAAGGAACAAACTGCTAAAGTTAGTTTAATGCCTAAGGCTGATCAGCAGGTGGCACCAACTTCCACGACTTTGTCATTAAAAGAGTATGCGTCACGCATCTATATTCCTTTTCTCAAAGATCATTGGTTTGTCTTATCCGGTGCGCTTACATTATTAGCAGCCTTCTTTATCATGTTTGTGATTACTGGAGCGTCCAATGCGGCAAACTTAACAGATGGATTGGATGGATTGGCAGCTGGTTGCTTAATTATTGTAGCGGGTTGTTTAGCCTTCATTGCCTTTGTTTCCAATCATATTGACATTGCTGGCTACTTAAATATTTTATATATTGAGGGCAGCGGAGAAATTGCTATTTATCTAAGTGCTTTTATTGGAGCTTGCTTAGGCTTTCTTTGGTATAACAGCCATCCTGCTCAAGTTTTTATGGGAGATACTGGTTCTTTAGCGCTAGGCGGAATCATTGGCGTGTCGGCTGTTTTACTTAAAAGGGAACTTTTGCTTGGATTAATCGGAGGGATTTTTGTGGCTGAAGCCATGTCTGTCATTCTCCAAGTGTTAAGCTACAAATACCGCAATAAAAGAGGATTTTTATGCGCGCCTTTACATCATCATTTTGAATATAAAGGCTGGGCAGAGACAAAAGTGGTGATCCGTTTTTGGATCATCGGGCTNTTATTAGGAATTCTAGGAATTGCTTCACTGAAATTTCAATAAGATGAGAACGATGTCGGAACTTGAAAATAAAAAGTTTTAGTTATAGGACTGGGTGTTAGTGGAAGAGCAGCNAGTGCGTTTTTGTTAAAAAGAAAAGCCATTGTTTATGGAGTCGAACGCAATCAGGAAATGCTTGTGTCCCATCCAGAGATTTTGGAGTTAATCCAACAAGGCCTTTTNGCTAAACACGAATCTGCTTCAATCGATCTTCAGCAGTTTGATTTGGTTGTAGTCTCACCCGGAGTCCCGCCAGACCATCCTTATTATTCTGGAGCGAAACAAGCAGGGCTAGAGGTGATCGGAGAAATCGAACTTGCTTGTCGTTTTATCAATCAACCTTTGCTTGCAGTCACTGGAACAAATGGNAAAACGACAACCACTCTTTTAGTGGCTCATATTTTAAACGAAAGTGGAAAAATAGCGAGGGCCCTTGGAAACATCGGCGTCCCTTTAACATCAGAGTTGGATTCCTCGACTTTCGGACTTGAGGGGCAGATTTTAGTTGTTGAGTTGAGTTCCTTTCAGTTAGAAACACTGTATAGCCCTGTTGTTGATGCAGGAGTCATCTTGAACATAACACCAGATCATTTGGACCGTTATCCGGATATGCAAGCTTATGCAGAGGCAAAATTACGTCTGAAAAATTGTTTAAAGCCCAATGGCAGCCTTTTTATATTTGAGCCAACTTTACATGAATTTGGTGAGCTCTTAGAGGGCTTCAAACCGCAAACATATGGCTACTCATCTTCGTGCGACTATTATACAGATAAAGAATATGTTTATTCGCAGGGGCGTCGTGAATATCTTCTTCCCGAAGAATATAGAGGTTTGGAGAGCCACGATGTGGAAAACATGATGGCAGCTTTTGCTTTATGTAAAACTATGGGAGTAACAGCAGAGCAGTTTATAAAAGCTTTTATTACTTTTAAAAAGCCCTCGCACCGTTTGGAATTTGTACGTTCTTTTAAGGATGTTGCTTACTATGATGATAGCAAAGGAACAAATATTGATGCCGTGATCAGAGCCGTTCATTCATTAAAAGGGGAGATTCTATTAATAGCTGGAGGTGTGGATAAAGGAGCTGCCTACACACCATGGATTGATGCGTTTGCCGGGCGTGTGAAGTGTGTGTTTGCTATTGGGCAAGCCTCTCTTAAAATNAAAAACGATCTGTCAGCGAGTCTTCCGGTTGAAGAATGCTCTACTCTAGAGGCGGCTGTAAAAGTGGCAGCTTCTGTTGCAAAACCAGGCCAGGTTGTATTATTATCGCCCGGTTGTTCAAGTTTTGATATGTTTCGTGATTACGCACATCGCGGAGAAGAATTTAAACGTATAGTGAATACATTAGAAGAAAAGATTACCTAATTTATAAGAGGTTCAAAACATGAATCGTAGAGATACCATCATCATCGCCGTTTTGCTAAACGCGGGCCTATTGGCATTATTGTTTGTTATGGCGATTAACAATGAAGATTTTAATCTATTGGATCAAAATAGCGCACCTTTGATTGTGGATGTAACGGAGCAATCCTCTCTTACATCTCCACAGGAAATTGTGCCTCTTTCACCGACGCAACCCACTGCAATGCAATCTGGTGACGAAATTGATAATGCATTGAAGCAATACGCCCAAGACCCTCAGCTAATTTTGGTCGAAGAGGAAAGCGAGCCTTCAGATAAGGAAACCCATGAGCCTCCTCCTCCTGTGACAACAACGCCTCCGCAAAATCCTGAACCTCCTCCTTCAACGCAAAAGCCTCAATTTGTGGAAGTGACAGTTAAAAAAGGCGATGCCCTTGANAAAATTGCACGTGCTAACAACACAACAGTAGATGCAATCAANAAAGCCAATCATCTAACAAATAACAAGCTTAACATCGGGCAATTGCTAAAAGTTCCGGTTGATACTAANAAATCAGCGGTCACTGAAACTAAAGCTTCAGCCGAAGCCAAGGCTTCGAACAGCCCAAAAATGATTGCCTCGGCCGAACCTGAATTTTATACCATCAANAAAGGAGATAATCCTTGGAAGATTGCGAAGCAATTTCATGTCAAATTTGATGACCTTCTTAAGTTAAATAACTTAGATGAAGAAAAGGCACGCAATTTAAAAGTTGGTGATAAGATCCGCGTTAAATAATAATACAAGGCCTAAGACTATTTCTTAGGCCTTCCTAAATTTATCTTATGTATTCAAAAAGCTCGACATTCCCTCCAGTATCCTACATGCTTTTACTTTGCGTTTCCGCAATTTTTATGCTTGGTATTGTCATGATCTACAGTACCACATCGGCAGAAGTCATGGATCTTGAATTGAACAAAAGCACACATCAAGCTCTTTTAAGGCAGCTCATGTATGGGGCAATGGGCCTTGGGTTGGCTTGTGTTGTCTGGAAAGTGGGCTTTAAGGCTTTATTAAGTTATAGTCCCCAATTGTTNAGCTTTTTTACNTTTTTACTAATTTTGACTTTGATCCCAGGGGTGGGACGCGAAGCTAACGGCTCGCGACGATGGTTGATTATTTTTGGTCTTTCGCTTCAGCCTTCAGAGTTTGTAAAATATATTCTTCCTGCCTACTTTATTCATAGTTTTATGCAATTTTCTGGAAAAGCTTTCACATTTCGAGANTTTTTAAAACTTATTGGAAAAGTTTCAGTGCCTATGCTTTTAATTATGGTCGAACCTAATAATGGAACCACAGCAGTCATTGGTGTCTCAGTTTTAGTTCTTTGTTTGCTGATGCGAATCAGTTTTAAATATTGGGCTTTGCCCCTTCTTATCTTTGTAAGTTTAGGAAGTGTGTTTGCTTATAATTTATCTTATGTTTCAGCGCGGATGAAAGTCTATTTAAATCCTGAGCTAGATTTAAAAGGAAAAGGTCATCAACCCTACCAAGCCAAAATCGCCGCAGGTTCTGGAAAACTATGGGGGCGAGGCCCAGGCAATAGCCTTCAGAAATTGAGCTATCTTCCTGAAGCCCAAAATGATTATATTGCCGCCATTTATGCAGAAGAGTTTGGTTTTATGGGAATGCTCCTCATGATCATTCTCTACATGCTTGTGGCTTGTTTTGGCTTTTATATTGCTGCCCAAAGCTCTTCAATAGAAGGCTTTTACTTTGCAGGGGTGATTACCTTTTTGATTACTTTTCAGGCGTTTTTGAATTTAGGAGTTGTGTCAGGACTTTTACCCAGCACAGGTTTGAATTTGCCGCTTTTCAGTCAGGGAGGAAGCTGCTTAATGGCCAACATTATGGGGTTAGGAATTTTACTTAATATCTCTCAAAACTTGACTAGCAAAAATTCTCTTAAAATTTACTCATTCCAATTAAATCTTTTAAATATAACAGAAAAAAATGAACTTACAAGACATACGTAATTCTTTTAAATCAGCAACAAAAAATGAATACTGGCATCATCTCATGATGAAGAATGACCAGGGGAAAGATTTTTATTTTAAAAATAAATCAAGTATTGATAGTCGCATTCAGGAAATAGGAAGAGATTCTTTGGAAAGAAAGGATGCTAAATTTGGGCTGACACCTCTTCATGTCGCCACAATTGCAGGGAATAAGCCTGGACTGCAATTTCTTCTTCGTCAAAAAGTTTCTAGAACCCAAATTGACAATGATCAAAAAACTGCTCAGGACTATGCNCAAAAGTTTACACCCTGAATTATTGATAGACTTTTCATATCCTTTTTTCCTGATGCCTCTATCCACGAAATTTTAACCCCTATCTTTGAAAAATACCGGGTGAAATTGCCGGAAGGTTCTTTTACTTATCATCAAAATACCGACGATTTTGGACGAGAGATCAATAAGCTTATTCTGTCGGGTACCGCCGAAATCGACTTTGATCCCCGCAATCAAATGAAAGTGGCCAGCATTCAATGGATGATTCAAAATATAGAAGAAAATATTGCTCCTCAATTAGGGATCTTAATTGAAAAAACCAATGGAACGTTTAATGTTAGAGATCACGTTTTTCGTCATCCTATAAAGGGTTCAATTTTAAGTGAACGAGTTACAAAAGAGCATGCCGAAAACTTTAAAAAGGAACANTCGGAAGTAAAATCTGCTTTTGACGAAGCCCCTATAGGCAAAGCCATTGCACGAGCTTTTTCCTACACCTATTATTTTTCAGAAAATGCTTTTTCAAATGTAGGGAGTAGTTTTTTAAATGTCAGAATGGGACGGGCTCATCGGAAAGCGTTGACAGTCTTACACACGGAGCCCAAACTTTTTCCTAAGGGGCACAATCATATGCTGATTTCACATTTGGAGGGTGGAAATCTATTTAATATCACTAACAAAGAGGGAAGAATTGTTTCCTTGATAAGCAAAGAACACTTGCTAAGTACGTTAAATTTGATGCGGCTCGAAGGACACAAAACTGAATATCCTAAACTTACACTGAGTTCTGAAAAAACACGTAAAATTGCAGAAGAAATGTACTCGCAAGGAATTTTAATGCAAGATAACAAGAGCGGCTTTCTTTCCACGACTCAGATTTTAGAGATCGATCGATTGGTAAAAGCTGAAAAAATGAACCCANNCTCACACTTTTATGAAAGCGCTATAGAAAAGGGGTTTATAAAACCTTTTGAATTGAGCTCTTCCAATGAGAATCAGGTTAAGGAGGCAATTTTTAGATATCTTAATGACAAGAGAAAAGCCAAAGCAATCCAGGCTAAAGATTTGGGACTAGAAACAAAAGATATTAGCTATATTCCTCCTTTGTATTATCATCTTGATACTTTTCTAAAACCCGGGCCAAAAGGAAGTGTTTTTGTTGCAGACTTTAAACTGACTGCAGATCTTCTTGAAGCGATTCTCAAAGAGCATGAGCGTCTTGGCTTAACAGAAGAGGATAANAAACATGCGGAGAATTATTTGTCTTCTGCAAGAAAATTTAGTGAAAAGCTGGAAGGCTTGCTNCGAAAAATTCACAAAAAATTTCTNAAATTGAATTTATTGCCCATTCCCGCTCCAGGNCTTTCTTTTTATGGTGACATGGAGACGACGTATCATCTTAATTTTATGAATGCTTTGTCTGGCTGGTCTTCTGTGACTAATAATTACTACTTTATTACAACCGGGGCTCAGGTAGGCAACCGTCTTGGAAAAATATTGATGAATATGTTTCATGCCTTTCTTGATGATTACCAGCCCGGAATTGAGTTGTATTATATAAGTAGAAATCCTCTTAACCCTGAAGACTTTAGTCAAGCTATGCCATTGTGGAATTTAAAGAGCGCCCAGTATGGTCCCCATTGTTTAAGTTTTGAGCTTGAAACCAATGGCCATGATGAAAAAGCGTAAATATTGAACGGGGATAAACGCTAGAGCTTCAATTGGTGACTTCTCAACTTTGCTTTGCCCTGCTTTTCAGACAGCCTGCATTACAAAAATTTCTTCAAGCACCCTAAATTTCAATAAGAAGGAAGAAATAAGCCTTCCTAGGCTAATGGAGTCTTAGGAAGGGATTCCTGAATGCAATTCATAAAGTTTTCCTCAAATTCACTTATCTTCGAAGCTGAATTTGGGATTAGAAACTCAAAAACTTGGCTTCCTGAGATGAGGAAAGGCTTTGATTATTTTTGAGATAAGAATGTATTTGATCCATGATCTGATTTAGATGAATGTTCTTATCTCGTGTAAAAGCTAAATAAGTCAGGTTGATGTTAGCATGTCCTAATATTGCTTTTAATTCAGATACGAAGTATTGAGGGCCTTCAAATCTTCCTTCAAAGCGCATCAAATAATAGGCCATCACCGGTTTATCTTTATATTCATCTAAAACATGGAGTTCTTTATCACTGATAAATTTATAGTTGGGATAATTTCTTCTTAAAATTTCTGCAGGGAGGCTGGTTCCCATTTCCGCATCATGAAAAATGAAAATTGGTGTAGGAGTGAAATTTTCTGCTTTTTTTCAGCCATGATAGGGACAGATTCCTTGAGCTTATCAATTTTTGAAACAGTCTCTATGTCAGTTTGGTTTTCATGAAAATTTTCTTGGTTTGCCTGACTATTTGTAGAAAGTTTCAATTGAGAATGGGTCTGGATCTTCTCCTCTGGTTGAAAAATTTCATTCGATTGCGAGTTTTCCTTTTCATTACCTTCGACGGATAGATCTGCACGTTGATTTGTCAAGGATTCAAGCGACTCCAATTTATTTTGAAAACGGTCTGCAAGCTGATAAAAAGTGGTTCGTGCTTGCAAAAGATTTTCTTTCTGTTTCGCAGTTTCTTCAGCAAAAGCTTCTTGCGAAACATTTCCTACAATCGCATCTTTAAAAGCTGAGAGGAGTTTTGCATACTTTCCGTGTGTTGTTTTATTTAGGAGGGTTAAAACTCTATTGGCGCTGCCCAGTGTTACAACATGGACAAGATGTTCTTTGTGAGCCTTGACAAACTCAAAATAATTGAGGGCGACACGCTCTATTTTAATGGAGTTATAAAAATTTAAAGGTAAAAATGTCCTTAAAAGCACTTTCAACCAGCGCACGAATCGATGATCTTTTGCTTGCATTTCACAGCGGTCATTCATCCACATTTTCCGCTTTCGAGATCTTCGCTTAGCTGTTCTAATTTGTGTTTGAATGCTTCTTTGCTAAGTTTTGCTGGTTGTATATTGGACATAATTTTAAAATTCCTAGCAGTTGTTAGCTTGTTTCCTTTTCATCGATGATATTTTAAATGATCGGGAAGGTTTTGAATCCATTCTTCCAGCGCTTCGGCAAGTTCTTCTTCTATAGGGACGTATTTTAAATGATCAGGAAGGCTAGCATACCATTCATTATACGCATGCTTATATTCCTCTAGATTTGAAAAATCTGACTTTTTAGGCTCTGGGTAACCAAATACGGAATATCTTACCGACTCAGGAACTTGATTAATCCAGTTTTTTAACGCGTCGGTATATTCCTTTTCTGTTTTGAAGTCTTTAGGATTGGGCTGGGAATATCCAAAATTCCTGATTGGACTTTCTAAATTCTCTGCATTTGTATTGCTTATTTCAGCTATTTCCTTTCCCAGTTTGTGTAGTTCTTCTTGGGCTTTTAAAAGGTTTTCTTTTTGTTTTTCTAGGTCTGAAAAAAGGTTGGATTTGAAAAAGCTATTTTATTTGTATCTTCCATAAGCTTTTCAAGCTTTGAATGATACTTATTATATGTTTTTATCCAATGCATGAATCAGAGAAGTAGCACGAAAAGATTCTCCGAGTTGGCAAAATGATCCTGATTAGATTTAAAAAATCCAACAAGCTTGTAGCGACTCGATCCACTTTTATAGAAGCATAAAGATTAAAGGGGAGAATGGTGCTAATAATCGATTTTAAAAAGCGAATTAATCGATTATCTTTAGCTTGAGTTTCACACCGTTCATTCATCCACATCTTTCCTGTATTGAGATCTTTTTAAGTTTCTCAAGTTTATCAATAAATTCGTTTTGATTTAATTTTTGGAAAGAGTTTGATGAGATTTTTGTCATGTAAACACTTGTTTTTGTTCAATTATTATAAAAATTTTAAGGATATTATTCAATAAGTAATTATTAAGCTCTTTTTAATTAGAATATGCTGGTGTTGAAATTCATTTTTTTGCCATAGTAGCGCTGCTTTTTCTGGGAGGTATTGTGGCAAAAAAGATCATCATTACGGCTGGTGGCACGGGTGGGCATATTTTTCCTGCTATTGCGCTCGGGGCGCAACTTGTTCAATCCTCCTCTTTAGAGGTTCTATTTGTCGGGGGAAATTTATCGAACAACCCCTACTTTGATAAAGAGGCATTTACCTTTAAAACCGTCTCCTGCGCCACTTTTAAGAGTAAAAATCCCTGGGCCATTTTAAAAACAATCACAAAAATTTCTTTAGGGATATGCGAAAGTTGTAAAATTTTAGATGACTTTCAGCCTGACTTAGTTGTGGGCTTTGGAAGTTACTACACGCTTCCTCTATTAATTGCAGCCAAAATGAAAAACATCCCTTTTATCCTTCATGAAGCGAATAGTATTCCTGGAAAAGTCAATCGACTTTTAGCTAAGTATGCTATAGCTGTAGGCTTGCAGTTTCCTGAAACAGCCGGGCTATTAAAAGGAAAGATGCATGAAGTAGGCTTGCCGCTCCGTCCAGGATATCGTTTAGGGGCTACCTCGGGGACTCTGGCACGCGCATATTTTGAACTGGAGGAAAATCGTATAACGATTTTAATTTTTGANGGATCCCAGGGAGCCGCAAAACTTAATCATTTGGTTAGCCAGGCTTTGATCGAACATTTTACAGANTCAAAAGATCATATCCAATTGATTCATTTTACCGGCGATGCAGGATTTGCCCAGCAATTGCGTAGTGAGTATGGCAAATTAGGCTTTAAAAGTTGTGTAAAAGCATTTGAACCCCGGATGGATTTAGCCTGGCAAGCTGCAGATATTTCTATTGCGCGTGCCGGTGCGGCAACAATTGCTGAACAAATGGAGTTTGAAGTTCCGGGGATTTTAGTTCCTTATCCTTACGCAACAGATCATCATCAGGATAAAAATGCAGACTTTTTAGTAAATACAGTGCGAGGAGCGGTAAAGCTGCAAGAAGCTTATCTTACACCAGAGTTGTTATCGGTTGAGCTTAAATCTCTTTTTGATAGCGAAAGACGTNNAAAAATGCGTTTCTGTATGCAGAAATATAAGACAAAAAATAGACCAAAGAACTTATGCGAGCTTGTTTTAGAGCATATACTCTTTCAAGTTCAAAAACCCCATTTGGACTGAATTGAAAGTTCTCGCGATTGAATTATTTTAATAGGGCTAATATTAATTCAATATTAACCCTTTTAAAATAAGTTCAAGCCCGAGACTTTGAATCAGCCCAAATGGGGGCTTTCAACTGGAACGAGTATATATATAAAGAATTCAATTCATAGAAAATGAATGAGGGAAGATGAAAACAGAACAGTTTCATTTTATTGGAATTGGCGGAATAGGAATGAGCGGGCTGGCTCGCATTCTTTTAAAACGCCACGTTAAAGTTTCAGGAAGCGACATCGCTGCAAATTATGTCACTGATGGATTATTGCAAGAGGGCGCTCAGGTATTTTTAGGCCATTCTTCCCAGAATATACCCCCGCATGCAACAGTTGTGTATAGTTCAGATATCAAACAAGATAATGCTGAATATCGAACTGCAATAGAACAAAACTATACATTGATGCACCGTTCGGATTTATTGGCACATCTTATGAAAGGTTATAAAACCTTGGCTGTAGCGGGTACTCATGGAAAAACGACAACCTCTGCCCTTTTAGCTTGGGTCATGAGTCAAGCCGGCAAAGACCCTTCCTTTGCAGTAGGAGGTATGATTCCACAGTTTCAATCAAATGCCGGATCTGGAAAAGGGGAGTACTTTGTTGCTGAAGCTGACGAAAGCGACGGAACGTTTTTAAAATATCAACCTTACGGGGCAATTGTCACAAATATTGATTCTGATCATGTCCATCATTATGGGAACATGGAGAATTTAAGGATTGCATTTGGGCAGTTTTTGGACAAAATTGAAAATTTAGAAGTTCTNTTTTGGTGTGGGGATGATTCTCATCTTCAAAGTTTGAACCCTAGGGGAATCAGTTATGGTTATGCCGATCATTGTCAATTAAAACTTACCAAATTTTTACAAAAAGATTGGACTATTTTCTTTGATTTGAGCTTTCAGGGTAGACAGTACAAGAATATACAATTGTCTTTGATTGGACGTCACAATGCTCTTAATGGTGCCGCCGTTTTTGGGTTAGCTTTAAGTTTAGGCATTCCGGAGACGATCATTCGCGAGGCTTTTTGTTCCTTTGGTGGTGTGATGCGCCGTTGCGANAAAAAAGGAGAGATCCACCATATTCTNTTTTTAGATGATTATGCGCATCATCCAACAGAAATCAAAACCACTTTACAAGGCATTAAAAAAGCATTAAATGGACGGCGTCTAGTCGCTGTTTACCAACCCCATCGCTATTCACGTACAAAAGATTGCTTAGGACTTTATAAAGGAATTTTTGACCATGCAGATGAAGTTTTTATCACTGAAATTTATTCAGCTGGCGAAACGCCAATCCCAAATGTGACAACTTTAGAAGTGGTCCAGGAAATTGAAAGTGGAGGNAAAAATTGCCGCACAATTCTTCGAAAGGAGGCAGCTTCGATCTTATCAGAATTGTTGAGGCCCCATGATGTAGTGGTGACTCTTGGTGCGGGGGATATAACCAAACTCTCTTATGAACTTTTGAATTTATTAAAACAAAATGCTCCTAAAAAGCTTAAGGTCGGGATTTTATTTGGAGGTCGTTCCTCAGAACATGAAGTGACCCTTTGGTCAGCCCAGCACATTTGTAATTGCATATCTCAAGAACTTTACGATGTCCGGCATTTCGGGATCACCCAGCAAGGCCATTGGATTAGTGGACTAAATAGCCTTCAAAAATTAAAGGACATCTTTAAAAATCCCTTACTGGTAGAAGGAGTGGCTAAATTTCCCGCAGAGGTTTTTAAAGAGCTTCTTGAATGCGATGTCTTTGTCCCTGTTTTTCATGGTCCTTATGGGGAAGATGGAATGGTACAAGGGTTTTTCGAAACCCTGGACAAGGCTTATATAGGTCCGGATCATACTTCTGCTGCAATCAGTATGGATAAGGCATTGACTAAACATTTGATGTCGATTCAAGGAATCCCTACATTGCCGTTTGTTGAGATGAATTGCGAGGAATGGAAACAAAATCCTGAACTCATTTTAAGCAAAATTAANAAAAATCTGGATTATCCTTTATTCGTGAAGCCTGTACATTTAGGTTCAACTGTAGGTGTTTATAAGGTAAAGAATGAAACTCAACTGTTTGAATCCATTGAAACAGCGTTTAAATTTGACTATAAGCTTATCGTGGAAAAAGGTTTGGATAATCCCAGAGAAATTGAATTTGCGGTTTTAGGCAATGAATATCCAATAGTNTTTCCTCCAGGAGAAGTTTTTACAAGTGGAAACGTATATGACTTCGATGCAAAATATGGAGCAAATGCGATGAAATCAAACCCTAAAGCCGATCTCTCGCAGGAAAAAATTCAAGAAGGCATGAGGCTGGCACTTTCCGCCTATCAAACAGTCAATTGCACTGGAATGGCTAGAGTTGACTTTTTCCTCGATCGCAATGAAAGATTTTGGCTAAACGAAATCAATCCTATACCTGGTTTTACGCCAATTAGCCTCTATCCAAAAATTTGTGAAGTCAATGGAATTGATGGTAAAGAGCTCTTAAATCGATTGATCATTTTAGCTCTTGAAAGAAAACGTCGCAATGCAGTTTTAGTTTCGAAAGGATAGAAATTTTGGTTTATGCAAGAAAAATAAGCTTTCCTTTCAATCTGCTCTTTTATGGATTTTGATCTCAAGTTTGCTGATTACAGGGTCGGCTGTGGGTGGGTTTTTCTATTACAGGCATGTGAAAAGACAGCGTTGGCACCAACCGCAATATAATATCGTCGCAATTTTACAGACGACTCCTGATAAAGAACGTTTGAAAACCATCTATTTGGCAGAGTTGCTTAAACTTTCTGTGGATCGTCCGACAAATCTTTTTCGCTTTAATACAAAAGAAGCCAAGCGTGTTCTTTTAAATTCTCCTTTAATTACGTCTGCTAAAGTNAANAAAATTCCCCCAGGCATTCTGTATATCGATTATAGCTTAAGAAAGCCGATTGCAGTTTTAGTGGATTTCACAAATACAGCCGTAGACCAAGAGGGTGTTTCTTTTCCCTTCAAGCCNTTNTTTACACCCAAGAAACTTCCTGAAATCCATCTAGGATTGCAGGCTCCTCTTGTTTGGGGTCAGCCTATTCAGGATATAAAATGTAAATTAGCGCTCTATTTAATTGATTTAGTTCATGCCAATTGTTGCAAAAACGGTTTGCAATTATTAAGAGTAGATGTTTCTAACGCTCTAGCTGATAGCTACGGTCAACGGCAAATCATCATNTTTTTAGAAGANTCATCGGATAAAAAGGAACTGAGCGGCAAGGTACATGAGAGTGTCATTCCTCATCTTTTACGCTTGAGTGTGGATAATTACCGTCAGGAACTAGCCAATTACTTAGAATTAAGATCTGTTCTTTATTCAGAAAAGTTTAAAAAATTTACAGAAAAAGGGGCTGAACCTATAGTGATTGATTTAAGAATTCCTGAATTAGCATTTATTAAACAGTAGGAGCTTCTATGTCGCAGTTTATTGAAATTCATTGGACTTGCGGAAATTTAGATGAAGCGCGGAAAATTTCGCGCTACTTAGTTCAGGAGAGACTTGTCGCCTGCGCTCAAATCATTCCATGGATTGAATCTATTTTTATGTGGAATAATCAGCAGGATACAGTCCAGGAAAGTAAAATCATATTTAAAACACGCTTAGAGCATTATGGACAGATTAANAAAGTGATCGAAGAAAATTGTTCCTATGAAGTTCCTGAGATAACCTATGTACATATCGATGGTGGAAATGAAAGTTATTTAAATTGGTTGAATGAAAGCACTCCTAATTTTTCAGGTATTGAATAATTAAACTTTTTATACCATTTCCATTTTCAAAAACCCCATTCTGATCATAGCAATTCTTTTATGCTCTCAATTAATTCTCTTAGAATTTATTCAAAAGAGCATTGCCTGACTGATTCTTATTTCTTGTCTTTTATTCTCTGTAGTGCTAAAAATTCCTAGCAACATTTTGTTGTGTAACCTAAAACATCGTAATTTATATAAGAAATACCATGAAAGAATTCGTCGAATACATTGTTAAGAATTTAGTTGATGCTCCGCAAGATGTCAATGTCAACTGCTACGAAGGCGAGCGCGGCATGATTGTTGAAGTGAAGGTAAATCCTCAGGACGTGGGTAAAATAGTTGGTCGTAAGGGGAATACAATTAAAGCTTTACGTACAATATCCATGATGATATGTGCACGTTTGGGACGACGAGTTAGAATCGAAATTGTTGAATAATTCTTAGGAAAAGGTAAGTTCAGAGATTCCTTGTAATAAAATTTTTAAGATTCTTCTTTTAAAAAATATCTTTATGGTATTTTGAGCTAAAGATGAAAATTGATTTTAAATGCGGGGATGGTCATGCTTACACTGAACAAAGTAATGATTGCAGGACGTTTGACAAGAAAACCACAACTTCGCAAAACACCAAACGGAATTGCGGTGACAGATCTGCTTGTGGCCCTCAATCGTGAATTCACCACTCTAGCAGGCGATCGGCAGCAAGAAGTCTGTTTTGTTGATGTGGTTGTTTGGGGAAAGCAGGCTGAATATTGTGCTGAGAATTTAGATTGCTCATCAGCCGTATTTGTTGAAGGACGTTTGCAGTTAGACATTTGGTATGCAAAAGATGGTGAAAAACGCTGTAAATTGCGTATAGCAGCTGAAAGAGTGCAGTTCATTGANAAAAAATCAGTCACCGANAAAATTCCTGATACTGCAGATGTTAGCGAATAGAATGCATTGAATAAAATGAAGACAACTTAGGTCGTTGGTTGTGCCCTGTGAAACATTAGAAAAGCAAGAGATAGAGCGTATTTTTCTAGGTTTTGCCGTGGAAGCGCAAAAACAACTTCCAGATGCTTTGCCAAAACANAAAAAACGTGTCATTGTTCTTGCAGGTCCTACTGCCTGTGGGAAATCGAGTTTTGCTCTTGAATTAGCTAAAAATATTGATGGCGAAATCGTCTCTGCAGACTCCATGCAAGTCTACAAAGGGATGGATATTGGAACTGCTAAGCCAACCAGGATGGAGCGGGAACTTATTCCGCATCACATGATTGATATCCGACATGTGACGGAATCATTCAATGTGGTAGATTTCTACTATGAAGCACGTCAGGCTTTTCAGCAAATCCACAGTCGTGAAAAAGTTCCTATTGTTGTTGGAGGGGCAGGATTTTACATTCATTCGCTCCTATATGGTCCACCGGCTGGTCCTCCCTCCGTTCCTGAGGTGCGCAAAGCCCTGGAAGAAGAATATGAAAAACTTGGGGCAGAAGCCCTCTACCAACGTCTTCAACAATTGGATTTGCAATATGCCAATGGGATCACAAAAAATGATAAACAGAAAATTATCCGAGCGTTGGAGATTATTACATTAACAGGAAAAATGGTGAGCAAATTATCCTGGAAAGGAAGACGCAAACCGCAAAACTACGACTTTCGCTGCTGGTTTTTATATAGGCCTCGTGAGAGTCTGTATCGTCGTATAGATCAACGTTGTATAAGTATGCTAGAAGAAGGCTTATTAGACGAAGTCAAGGGTTTAATCCCTGAAGGGATTTTAACTAATTCTTCTGCCTCACAAGCAATAGGATATCGACAGGCTATAGACTATTTGAATACTGCACAAACACCCGAAGACTACCATCAATTTGTGGAATCTTTTAAACGCGCTTCTCGCAATTATGCCAAGCGCCAGCACACTTGGTTTGCGAAAGAGCCCATGTTTAATTGGATAGATATGGATCTCCATGATGCCGAAGTCATCATGGATCTCATTTCAAAAGATTATGAAAGCCGTTGAAGAGCTTTCTCTTTCGCGTTAGATAAGCTAACTTGAATATCACGAGCAAGAGTTTCTTTATTTATGGAAACTTTGTTACGAGCAAGACCTGTAATGTCGTATTGATGTTGTCTTTGTATAATAATTACATCATCTACATTCATTTCATCTTTATTAACAAGTGTTTTCGTTACTGCGTTTGAAGAAGCCACGATGAGTAAAGTGACAAAAACATTTGGATTGGCATCTTTTATAGTGTTAATTTCATCGATCATCTTCCGCACTACAGGAAACCGATCGTCTACGCCAACAGTATAAACAATAAAATCAGTATTACGAACAGCTTCAATAAACTCAGAATTTTCTTCGACTGGACCATAGGTTACTTCTGGCAAATGAAGGGCTTGTTGGAGTGCCTCTTTAAATCCTTGATAATCATCAAATTTAGTTAAGGAATCTTTAGGAGCCAAAATTTTGCACCTCGGATTCATGGATGATGGGTCTTTTGAGACGGCTTCAACAGATTTGGTTGTATCAGATTTTGACAATGAAGTAGACCCAGGAGGGAATTCTTCAGAGGATTGAGTTGGGCTGCTAACGGGAATTTCAGAGATTTGTTTTAACGGAGGCATTTGAGTCAGTGGTTGCTTCTTCTCATTAATATCCTCTTTAGGCATTTCAACTTCTTCGCGATCCTCTGGCTTTTTGAGGGGCAAAGAGGTGGGTAGAGTTGAGGGTGTGCTCTTTGTTTCAGTCTTACCACTCATCTCAGTTTTAGCAGGACCTGCTGGATCTTTTCTTTGTTCGAGAGATTAAAATTCAAGGAATTCCTTTCTTTATTCAAAATTTCAAGTCCTTGAGTATTCACCGACTTTTCTGTCTGAGACATATTTTCTGGTGATTTATGTCTGTATCTTTTGACAATCCAGCAGACTGTGGGAATGATCCCCAACGAAAGAATTGTACAAGCTATTTTTGCAAAAATGCCTTTTTTGGTCACTAGCTGTAAGACGATTGCTTTCAGTGTCGTGGATAAATTCAGAAAAAAATTGCAAAATGTTAAGGGTTGTGTAGAAATCTTACTCATAAACATCCAAAATAAATTAATAGTATAACCTTTATACCATATTTAAAATATTTTTGTAAATATTAGCGGTGTTTTTTTATAAAATCTAGTTGTGAAGTTTTTCTGCAAACAATCTTTTTCGCACCCTTTTGGCAATTGTGAATTTAGCTTTACGGAAATGAAGGGAATCAGCTAATATTCACTTAGTAAAAATCCATATAACATATATTTTAAGAGCTTCCATGGCTGACATAAAAATAACAATTCAAGCGTAAACGAATTTCCTGTTCAAAATGAGTCTTTTGAAATTTCTTTTGAAAAAGAATGTGAAGGAGATTGTTCATCTGAGGCAGCAGTCATGCAAATCGAAGAAAATTCAAAAGAATCATCNAATAGAAAAAAGCACAATCCACATCTGGATGCGTTTATGAAAGAGTTGGATCATCTTTCCTTGCCAGAAGCCAAAGTTCGACATGCTCTAGCCTTTATGGAAAATTCTCTTTCTCAAAGCGGAACACCACATTTCAAAAGNTTTTGGGATGTGCGAAATATCTGCTTGCAACTCTTTAAAGAAAATCTTCCACCTGCTTTAAGGGCTCAATTTTGGGCAAAATATAGTGAGCTATCTAAAGAAGCACGTCGACTAAAAGAACTGCTTGATGAGCAAAGTTCTTTTGCTGCTGAACAAATAGAAATTGCCATTACCGCATTAGAGAATGAGATCGCTCAATTTGATGAGCAAGTCAATAAGACAGAAATTCCCGATTTAGGCGGATTACCTAAACTCCTACTGGCCAAAAAAGCGTTTTATGAAAATACGCAAAGGCGTTTAAACTTACTTAACGTTCAGGCTTCCCGTATTAATGCGCTGCGCAAAGAGCTGATTAAAACGGAAATGCGAGTGCGNTCAAAAAATAAGTTNTTTCAACGCTTATCTGCGGCAGGAGATAAAATCTTTCCTCTGCGAAAAGATTTAATTAAAGACGTAAGTGCAGCTTTCAGTGAAGATGTGGAGGCATTCCTCGCTCAATCTTTTGGTGAGAATTTCCATGAGGCCTTATTTGTTCTTAGAGAAGAGATCAAAAATCTTCAGGGCATTGCGAAAATTTTGACGCTTAACACTCATGCCTTCACGCACACGAGATTAAGTTTAAGTGAATGTTGGGATAAAATTAAAAATGCTGAGAAAGAGCGCAAGAAAGAGCGCGCGCAGCAAAAAGTCATCTTCAAACAAAATTTTGATGCCGTTAAAGAAAAAATTGAGGAATGTAAAAAGCGTTATGAAGAAGGTGCTTTGTCTGACGATCAAGCACAAAAACAACTGGAAGAGATTTCTAAGTATATGCGCCAAATTGAATTGGGGCGCGAAGAAGTGAGGCCTTTACGCGATGAATTGTCTAATGTGAGAAATCTTGTGCTAGAAAAAGCAAAAGCTCAGGAAGAAGTCAGAGCTCAGCAAGAACACGAACGCGAAAAGCATCGAAAGGCAAAAGTCGATGAATTAAAAGAAGAAATGTCCACATTGAGCCAGCGGCTTGGATCGTTTAATGCTCAGGAGCTTGTTGAAATAAGAGATGAGTTTATTGAAAAGGTGCAGACGAGTTCTTTAAATAAATTTGAAAGACAAGAGATTGAGAGAGTCTTTAAACCTATTCGAAATGCTATTGCTGATGCTTTATCAGAAAAAGAAGAGCAAGCGCTTATGTCTTTATCCGATGATGATCGTCATGCGATTGAGCAGCTTAAGGAGGCTTTAAAGCAGCGTAAAGAACGCCGTCAAGAGATCAAGGATGCGTTACGCAAAGCTGGAAGTGCTTCAGGTCTTGATTTTGAAAAGGCCATGTCTAACAGAGAGCTGGTTAACCAAGAAAAAGAACGTTTGGAAAAGATTAATCAAGGCATTAAAGAAATTGAAGACAGAATCTACGAATTGCAAAAAAGAGATAAGCTCTTTATTTTTGACTTGGACCATACCCTTATTCGAGGGAATTGCAGTTATTATTTCGGTCTTTATCTTTTTCAGAAAAAAGTGTTGTCTTTCAGCCGGATGATTCGGTTATTTTCCCTTTATACGCTGTTCAAAATGGGCCTTGTAAATATGAAAAATTTACATCAAGCCACTTTTGATCATTTTTCGTGGGTTGTCTGCACATGTTGTAGAGGAACATGCGTCCATCTTCCTTTCTCAAAAATTAAATGATCTGATTTATCATCCAGTCTTTTCAAGGCTGCAAGAGGCTAAACAAGCTGGTTATTATACTGTTATTCTTTCAAGTTCTCCCAATTTTTGGTAGAAAAAATTGCCTCTATTCTTGGTGTGGATACCTGGGACTCTACAATCTATCAGAAAAATATTTCAAACCATTTTTCCCATATTACTCAGTTTATGGAGGGAGAGCAAAAGGCTCATTCGCTGCAGCAGCTTATTACAGAATTAAAAATCTGCAAGGAAGACGTCACAGCCTACTCCGATAGTTATCTGGATCTACCCTTGTTAAAAGCGGCTGGCAACCCAGTTGCTGTGAATCCTGATAGACGTCTAAAGGCTCTTTGCCGTCAATCAAAGTGGCCGATTTTATAGATCAATTAATTTCTAAAGTTTGTTTTTGGAGAAAAGAATGCGTGTTTACAAGCATGTAGGAATTTATGGCGGAACTTTTGATCCAATACATTTCGGTCATTTAAATACAGCTATAGAAATCATGGAATATCATCAATTAGATGAAGTATGGTTTTGTCCAGCAAACAGAAATCCACATAAAATTGATAGACAAAGTGCCTCAGCCCATCATCGTCTTAAAATGCTGGAAATTGCTCTTGACGAACTGTCTTATTTTGGAATTGTGGCCAATGAATTGCGCAGAGAAGGTCCCTCCTATATGATTGATACGCTGCGAGAACTTAGGGAAGAGGAAAAAGAAGCTTATCCAAGCCAGTTNTTTCTTATTTTAGGAGAAGATTCCCTCCCCGANTTTTTCCACTGGAAGGAGCCAAAAGAAATTATAAAAATAGCTCCTCCTTTAGTGGCTAGACGTTTTGTGCTTGAAAAACAGCTTGAACTTCAAGGGGATCCTGAAATAGTGGCTGCCTTAAGTAATGGATTGACACCAACTCATATAATGGAAATTAGTGCAAGCAGAATTCGGGAAAGAGTGCTAAAGGGTGAGTATATAGGACATTTAGTGCCGGCAAAAGTGGTAGACTACATATCCCAAAATCATTTATACTCTGACCCGTCCTAAGACACTCAATCGATGGATTTATGAACTCATTTTTGTGTTCCTGAAGGCATTAAAGCCACGCAATTGGTATGATCGATTAAACTTTTAATGGTGATTAGAATACACCGACTGTAGGATCATTTTTTAGTAAAAAGTATGACTAAAGCTGCAAAAAGACACTCGATTTAATAGCTCAAACGATTTATGAAAAGAAGGGCTTTAACATTTTAGCTTTGGATGTCAGAGACTTTTCTACAATGTCTGATTATTGCGTGATTGCTGAAGGAAATATTGACCGACATGTAAAAGCCATTGCTCAGTCTATTCAGGATAATTTAAGTGAGTCAGGCTTGCACCTTCTGCGAATGGATGGAGCGGGATCTTCCGACTGGCTTGTCATGGATTACGGAGATATTGTGATCCATTTATTTGTTCCAGATCTCCGGGAAAAATACGAGCTTGAGCAGCTTTGGCGCGAGGCAAAATTATAGACCTTCATATTGATCTGAAGGAAAAATAGAGTAGCCTACATCGGCTGCTAAAGGAAATATTCATGGTAAAAAAACGTATAGTTATAACAGGAATGGGAGTTGTTTCTTGTTTCGGAAATGACGTGGANCACTTTTTTACTTCTCTTTTGGAAGGAAAAAGCGGCGCTTCCTTGATTACAGAATTTCCATGTGAAGAATATCCTACGCGCATTGCTGCCTCAATTAAAAATTTCGATCCCGGCGAATATATTGATAAAAAACAGGCTCGTCGTATCGATAAAAATATAGCTTATACATTGGTAGCAGGAAAAAAAGCCTTGGAAAAAAGCATGCTGGACAAAGACGCGCTTTCCAAACTGAATAAAACTCGGTGTGGAGTCTTAGTCGGTTCAGGCATNGGGGGAATGGCAACTTTCTGCGAGGGCATGCAAACTCTTCTACAAAAAGGTCAACGCTGGGTCAGCCCCTTCTTCGTTCCCTATATTCTTACAAATATGGGAGGAGCTATGCTGGCCATGGATCTNGGATTNTTGGGACCGAATTACTCTATCTCTACTGCCTGCGCAACAGGGAATAATGCGATCATTGCTGCGGCTAATCACATTTTGAAAGACGAGGCCGATCTTATGATTTGCGGAGGTTCAGAATCCCCGATTATCCCTATCAGCATTGCTGGCTTTAATGCTTGCAAAGCTCTTTCTCAAAGAAATGATGCGCCGGAAAAAGCTTCGCGACCCTGGGATCAAGGCCGTGATGGATTTGTCATGGGGGAAGGAGCGGGAGTTCTTGTTTTAGAAAGTTTAGAACATGCACTTGCTCGGGGCGCGCCGATTTTTGCTGAATACTTAGGCGGAGGAGTTTCATGCGATGCTTACCATATTACAGAACCTCGCTCGGACGGAGAAGGTGTCGCTTTGTGTGTCCATCATGCCTTAAGAGAAGCTAATGTTAAACCTGAAGAAGTAGATTATATTAATGCTCACGGAACGTCCACTCCGGTTGGAGATATGGCTGAAGTTCGGGCTATNAAAAAAGTTTTTAAAGAACCAAGTAAAATTGCGATGAACTCGACAAAGTCTATGATTGGCCATTGCCTAGGCGCGGCTGGCGGGATTGAGGCGATTGCAACGATCAAGACAATTCAGGAAGGAATGATCCACCCAAGCATAAATTTAGAGAATCCTGAACCTGATATTGAATTTTATATTCCTCTTAAGGCTGAAAAGCGAAATGTGAAAGTCGCGATCTCGAATTCATTTGGGTTTGGAGGGCATAATGCCACAATCGTACTTGGAGCTTACAATCGCTAATGGTCGCAAGGCATGAACATTCCTATGGAATCATTCCTCTNTCAAAAGAAAAAGAGGGATGGAATGTTCTTCTTGTTCAACTTCATGCTGGGCATTGGGGGTTTCCTAAAGGGCACCCTGANCCCCATGAAACATCCTTAGAAACTGCTCAGCGTGAGCTNTTTGAAGAAACCGGTTTAGTCGTTCATCAGTTGCTTTCCGAGCACACTTTGGAAGAATCCTATTATTTTAAAGTTCAGAAGCAGCTCATTCACAAAACAGTCACTTATTACCTGGCTCAAGTCGAGGGTCAGGTNAAAAAAATGGAAGAAGAGATCAAAGATCTAAAATGGGTGCCGCTTAGNGAAGCATCCAAATACGTCACTTACGAGCAAGCAAAAAACATCTGTAGGCAAGCTCTCGAATTGCTTGCACATCCAAATGAATTTTTTTATAGTCAATCCAAACTACATTTTTGTTGATAAATATAAAATTATAATTTATGTTCCCATCTTTTAATCGACCTACTTATTAGTAACTGAATCGATTCAACAGGAGCATGATATGAGACAAAAAATCGCAAAGGCTATTCAGATTATATCTTTTCGTTTGCATGTTTGTTTTTAATGTCAGGCCCTGCTCTTCGAGCAGACAATGTCAGTAATTTTGAAAATTATTTAATTGATCTGGCTGTCACAGATGACTTAGTGGATCCTCTTGGAACGCTTACAGATCTCATTTTTCTTTTAGGAGTGGGTGCCATCCATAAGGACGATATTCAGCAATTTTTGCCCATCTGGTATGCCGATTTTGACTGGTCCATTGAAAATACCATGACAAATGCAAATAGTCTCATTACTCATAATGTTTTAGTTCGGGTGGAAGAATATAAAAGTAGTTCGATTTGCCAGCCTTACGGGTGTGTTCCTTTTAAAAATCTTTGGGTTGCAGCAACTGGGAGTTATCTTAAACAGAATGCAATCCAGCAGCTTCCAGGTTTTCACACGACAGATTGGGGATTTTTAGCTGGATTTGATTTTGTTGTTTCCGATCGCCTAATTATGGGGGCTGCGGCTGGATATACAAGTTCTGATTTGAAGTGGGACAGTTTTCATGGGTCAACTTCAATCAGTTGGAAACATTCAAAAGGAAGTGATATTGATACCTTTTATATTGGTCCTTACGCTGCCTTGAACTGGTGCAGCTGGGTCATTGAAGCTTCTCTTTTGAAAGGTTGGCATCAATTTCAGTCTGATCGGCATGTTCATTTAGCTTCAATTGATAGACACGANAAAAATAACCATTATGGTGACTCAATTTCACTCCATTTGGGCGGATTGTGGAATTACAACTTTGGGTTTTTCAATTTTGAGCCTTATTTGAGCGGGGATTATGTTTATGTCCATGTAAATGGAATAAAAGATAAATCTAAATTTTTCAACGATCTAGACATACATGTAAAGTCGCATAACGTCCAATTNTTTCAAGGGGAATTCGGAGCAATACTCTCAGATACATATCAACTCTATCGAGCGCTAGTGGTACCTAAATTGAAGGTGGGATTTCAAAACATTACACCTATTGTAGGTAATAAATTAATTGCAGGATTAGATGGACAACCCAGAGGATCGTTTACAGTGCATACCACTGACGAGACCCTTTGTTTGGCAACAGCAGGTTTTTTATTAAATTTCTATGTGCACGATTGGCCGCAATTTTTGGTATCGGTAGACGGGGCCTGGGGAAATAAGCGCTTTAATTATTGCTATGCCGCTGAACTGAATTGGAGTTTTTAATTCAAAGTTGGATCAAAATCCAAACTCATTCAGTTTTATCTACAAAAGAAAATCTTAAGCGTAGACTTAAATCCAATTTTATTTTACTATTTAAATTAATAAAAAAAGGTTTTAAAAATGAAACTAACAAGAAACGACTTTAAAAGATTTGATATTGAAGGCATCCCTGACCAAGGGGTACAAAAAATGGCAAGATCATTAAACGAGGGATTCATGGCTATCATGGATGGGTTGAAAAGATTGTAGGATGGATATTAAACTTACCTCTATTCAAAAAAACTGTTGCGATTCATTTAGATCAGGAGACTTATTATTTAAATTGCAAAAGTATCGAAAAGTTGCTCACACGTGTAGATCCGGAAACCTATGCAAAAGATGCTCATCTAAGTCGAAATACCCAGGATGCTAATTGGGTGGTCAAAGCTCTTGATACATTAGTACAAGTCTTGAAAGATAAAGACAAGAAAGATCAGGAAATTCAATTTAAAGAAAACAATCAGGTAATTGTCACAGAACCCGATTTAAAAGAATCTTGAAAGCCAAGCTTTGGAACATAAACCCGACGAGCAGCAAGAACAAATTGGAAATCAAGAAGTCAATTTGGAGATAATCAAAGAAACGAAACTTGATGAACCCACTATAAACCCAAATGCTGAACTAGAGTCGGCACGAAACGAATTATTAGAATGGTTCCGGAAAGATGGAAGCAAGCTTGGCGAAGGAGAGTATGAGCAGGTAGCAGCTAAGGCTAAGCAACTCTCTCAAGGATTGCCAAGGGTCGATATGACGCTCCACTTTGATTCTTTTAGATTTGGTCAAGACCTTTATTATGGTGAAATACAAGGTGAGCAAAAATTTATCCCTATTTTTGTCAATGAGGGAATTATTCTGAAATGGCAAGCGAATAATGGTGGATCCTGGTGGCCTATTAAAGATCCCAGAAATAACACCTACTTTGTCCCAAATATTAATATAAATGTTGTTAAAGGAACACATTCAGGAAGCGAAAGTACAGGCTCTTATTTGTCTGAGCTTTTAAGTAATGCAAAATATGATCCTAAGGCTTACCGTATATTAGAAGGGTTAACTTCTTATGCAGAATTTATTCAGCAAGAACTTGGTAATTCCCCATATCTCGAGCTAAGAAGGTTAATACCGGATTATCCTGATCTACCAAAATTACCTGAAAGACAATTTAGTTTTTTTATTTGAGAAATTAAATTTCATTTCAAGTTTAAAAGACGTTTAACTTAAAAGAGCATTTTTTTAAGTAAGAACGTCTTTTGCTTTGGTAATAAAATATGAAACTTTAATTAACTTAAATTTTTAAGACGATTTTGCCGCCGCCTATGCCTTNTTGCAGTTTCTATTGAGCTAGACCTGCATCTTTTAAAGGCATATCTATCATTTTAGGTGGGTGAATTTTATCCTGATCAATAAGTTCGGAAAGCTTTTTCAGCTCTTCGCCGTTAGGTCTCACATAAACATAAAAATCTTCAATTTGATAAGCTTGTCTAGTTTCTTCAGGCAATTTTCCTAAAATGCTAACAAGTCGACCACCCGGTTTTAATACTTTAGCACTTTCGCTTAATGTCTTTTCACCAACGGTATAGAAAACAACCTCTATTCCTGCCGGTTCAAGTTNTTTGATGACATCAACAAAGTTGTCTCTTCTGTAATCAATGACAACATCCGCACCAAGACTTTTTACATATTCCCTATTTGCTTCGCTAGCTGTTGTATAAACAAAAGCATGGATGCTTTTAGCTAATTGAATAGCCAGGCTGCCGACACCTCCTGCGCCTGCATGGATCAAAACTTTTTCTCCTTGCTTTAATTTTGCGCAATCAANAAGAGATTGCCAGGCTGTCAATCCCGCTAGTGGAATCGAAGCAGCTTGAGAAAAATTGANATTTTTTGGCTTTAAAGCTACATGGATTGCTTCCATATTGACATATTCGGCATACGTCCCCCATTGAATCGTGGGCTTGCGACAGTAAGCATAGACTTCATCACCGATTTTGAATTTTTGAACATTTTTTCCGACTGCTGAAATTTTTCCAGAAGCATCCCAGCCTAACACAATTGGAAATTCATGAGGCATGCGATCTTTTAGGAGGCCTTCTCGAATTTTCCAGTCAACGGGATTGACGCCGGCATAAATAACCTTGATCTGAACTTCATCCGCCTCTGGCGGAAGAAGAGTTATATCGCTTAATTTAAGCTTTTCAACACCCCCAAAACTGTCAATGGTCATCGCCTTCATAGAACCTCTAAAAATCAACAGCCATCGTTCCCCCGATCCCTTGGACAAACCAGTTGCGGTTGGCTCTAATGACGGCACCTTCTGAGTCTAACCTGTTTTGATTGATGAAGAAATGATGTTCATAACCAAACCTAAACGTTAATCGACGGCGTTCATTCCACCATAAATCACTCCAACCAATTCCAAAGCTAAAATCTGTCATACCAGTGGCAACCCAATGGTGATCTTTATCAATCCCTTCAAGAACAAAGTTATCTTTGTAGCGGTTTTGCATCTCGCCGTATAAATAATTAGCTGCACCAATAACATAGAAATGAAATCCACATCCCACCAACCAGCAGACATCTACGCCAATTCTTGGGCCGCCTGACAAATAAATGTGACGGTAAACTCCATCAAGTTCAAAAGGGGAAAGAATGGTAGGGANAAAGGGGGCAGTCACAGGAAGGAGTGTCACAGCCAGTTGAAAAAGGACCGGTGGAATTGTTAAAGGAGTTTGAACATTTCCTTCAACCTCAAACCGCCAGCGTTGTTTAATTTGCGCAAATCTCACCCCTGCAAATGGTTTTAAACGGAAACAACGTCTAAACCACATTTCCTTTCCAATTTCCAAGTCGATCATATCTAATTGAACTTTCCATTTAGAATCAGCTCCGTTGAAATCAGATAAATGCGCACGAGATTGGTAGTGGGTCCAATTTAAATCAGCTTCCCAACAGTCACTACAGGCAAAACCTAAGCCTACTTTCCAGCCAGGTCTCCAGGTAAAACGTCTTTTTCTTTCATCATTGGTGAAGTTAAAAACTAGATTTGGGATGCAGTCAAAAACATTTGCATCTTCAATGACCTCTTCGTTTATTTTTAAGTTATCAACGTGAGGTCGCAAATATAAAAGTTCTGCGCGAATTGTATATAAACCTCTTGAGGGGATATCGTAATAATTTGCATAATGCCGTCCCCAGTAGCCTGTGGGATCATACCATGCAGAAAGAGTTTCTGAAGCAAAGCATGCAAAAGCAAATACCATCCACTTTACTGTTCTCAGTCGTTTTTTCATCAGCCCTCCATTGTATGATACCAATTGCAAAGGACGTGTTTAACAAATTTTTAACTATAATGCTAGAAATTTTTTACGATTTGATGTTGCAAAAGCTTCTAGTCGAGAAAGAGAATGCAAGCATGCAAATGATTTGAAAAATTTTAACGAATGCATGAAGCTATTGAAGAAGAACCTATTGAATTCGCCTGCGATACGGATTGTATCGGAATCGTATAAATGGCAACTTTAAATTAAAGTACTCAAATATTCTCAATAAATCTGTTGAAAAATTTTTTTATCTCGTTGGGACGATCAAATCCTGCATCGTAATGAATATAAAATTGTTTATGCGCGCTAGTCAGTAAGTTGACGATATAAGCACTGACAGCTTCAATCTCATTTTCCTCAAAAAGCTCTCTACAAAATGATGAATCGCGCAAATCTGCAAGTCTCGTGTAGCAGGTCGCAATTCCACATCCCTATTTTGAAAAAATTTTCCATCGATTTCTTCATCCCATTTATGTTCAATAAGTTTATGTTGTGTGTAATCCCATTGATGCTCACGATCAAATGCTTTTTATCTAATTTAGTTTCTGCAGTTTTCAGGGCTTCTTGAGCCACCTCTTTGACAATTTGCTTTGACTTCTCTGACGCTAAAGCGTAGGTTTCCTCAAAAGCCTCAAATATCCTTTGCCCTTCCTCGATCAGTTTTTCGTGACGATCTAGTTCTTCTTCGCTCATTAAATAAACTAACTTTGTGCCTTCATAATTTCCTCTCGCACGTGCAAGAACAAAATTCATCGCCCCTGCTTTTGTATATCGACCCTGTTCCGCTAGCAGGCTATTCTCATCTAATTTTATTTTCACTTGATGCTGAATGAATTCAGCAATTTTTAATCTTTCCTCGCCTTTAATGGGGAAAACATTGAGGAAAGTTTGGATTAAATCAGCCAAAAACTTATCATCATCTAGTTTTGAATCATTAATGTGCCAACCTTCCGCATTAATAGGGGAAGGACGATCCTTTTCCTGTTGAACTTTATTATTTACGCAACGTTTGGCTTGCAGGTATTTACGAGGTTCATACATGACGTAATAGTTAAATAAATCTTGCCCGGTTGTTCTTCCCTTTTTCTGTCTATGGGTTTTAAACGATGATTTTTTATCTCGATCTTCGTTTCAATAGCGACCTCATCAACGGTTTTGCTTTCGAGAGAAGGCTCTGTTGTTACAGGGATAGATTCATTCATTTGAATGAGATTATTTTCAGTTGATGCAGTCAAATCAACAACCGACACAGGCTGACTTGCCTCTTGATGACTTGCCTCTTCTTGCGTATTTATATTAGTTTTATCTTCTACTTTATGAGACTCTGATTCCTCATCGACCAATTTTTCATTAGGAGGAATCGAAGATGCGTTGATTGCGTTAGAGCAATGACTTTTTCTTTTGGTTTTTCGATCGTATTTTCAATTTTTTCAGAATTTCTTTTTCATTTTTTCATCTGTTTCACTTAAACTTTTGATGCTTCGAGCTTGTGCGTCTGAAACTTGTTGCGCTTCATTCGCATTTTCAGGAGTTTTAATGATATTTTGAAGAGCAATGTTGTGAATATTCAAAACAGTCAGCAAATTTTGATCTTTATTAAGGAGAGAATGGTTCTGAACGTATTGAAGAATATGATTTAAATCATTTTGAGTCATCACTCCTTTAAAGGAAAAAAATAATTTAATCGCTCGAATAATCTTGCCAAAACATGTGACAGGCTTTGAATAGGAGATAAGATCATCCACTGTGAAATTTCTTAGAGCGAAAGTCAAATTTCCAACAGAAAAATTTTTATAGTTGATGGAATTTAAGCTCATGTTTTGGCCTCTATTTAACAATGATGATGGATGGTCATAAAGCATAGCAAAATTGAAGATTTTTTTGAATTATAATTTTAAAATCTATATGATCGCATATAAATAAATATTTTAATTTAAATGAAAAAATTTCTGATAAATGGGACACATTTCGTAGAGTCGTGATCAGATGTAGAAAATGTCCTCGCCTTGTCGATTATAGGGAAAATGTTCCTCCCAAACCTGCTTTTCAAGGACAAAAATTTTGGCGAAAGCCTTTGCCTGGCTTTGGAGATCCTAATGCCTGGCTTTTATTCACTGGCTTAGCACCAGCAGGGGACGGTGGCAATCGAACCGGTCGTATTTTTACCGGCGATGGGACTGCTCGTTTTCTTATAAAGGCCCTCTATAGGGAAGGACTGGCCAATCAACCGACGTCGGAATCCATGGATGATGGATTAATTTTGCACGGCTGTTATATGACGGCAGCTGTCAAATGTTTGCCACCTGAACATAAACCTACACGGCAAGAATGCCTCAACTGCAATCCCTACTATGTCCAGGAAATTGAAATGCTTTCTCACTTAAAAGCCGTGTTGCTTATGGGGCACCTAGCTTTTAATGCATTTTTATTGACTCTTAAAAAACAAAAGATTTCAAACCAACATTTGGTTTTTAAACATGGAGCATCCTATACACTTGACAATGGCTTAAGAGTGTACTGTAGTTATCACCCCACACCAAGAAATGTAAACACAGGATTATTAACTGANAAAATGTTTTTAAATCTTTTAAAAAGAATAAAAAATGAAACGTTAAAATAAATAGAGGATAAAACGATGAATAAAATTGCAACAGATCATGCTCCCAAAGCTTTGGGGCCTTATTCCCAAGGTGTTATCATTTCAAGTCATCAACAATTGATTTTCGTGTCTGGTCAGCTTCCTATAGATCCAGGATCTGGAAAACTTGTTGAAGGGGATATAAAAAGGTTGACTTCTCAAGTGATAGATAATATTGAAGCCATTTTAAATGCTGCGGGGAGTCAGTTAGAGAACGTTATACGAACGGATGTNTTTTTAATCGATTTAAAAGAGTTTGCAAACATGAACGAAATCTATGCACAACGTTTTAAAGGACCGGTTTTGCCCGCTCGCCAAACGATACAAGTGGCAGCTCTTCCTATGGGTGCCCCGATTGAAATTTCTTGTGTGGCCATGATTTAAACAACAATAGAGGAGTCTCTATGAAATATTTTGTAATTTTGACATTAGGATTGATGTCCTTTTTTAATTTATCGGCAGAAAATGCGCCTTCTACAGATTCAGCCATTCAAAGAACATTAGCATACGCTAAGGGACATCAAGAGTTCAAAAATCTTTTCTTCAAAGAAAATGAAGAGACTTTTATCCGCCTGGTGGAAAAGGGCCAGTCTCCAAAAACGCTCTTTATCGGCTGCAGCGATTCACGCGTGATTCCGGAATTGATTTCTTCGTTTGGACCGGGTGAGCTTTTTGTTATCAGGACGGCAGGTAACTTTGTTCCTTATGAGGATCCTAGCATTTTATGGGATGGGGTTGCAGCTACGATTCAATACGCTGTTGAAGTTTTAGGTGTAAGCGATGTGATTGTTTGCGGTCATTCTCATTGTGGGGCTATTGAAGGACTTTTTAAAGAAATTAAAATGAAAACTTTGGCTAACTGGTTGCGTTTTGGTCACGAGGCCAAGCTAACTACTTTGGAAGCTCTGGGCAGCCAGGCAGAGGATGCAACCAAATATGGCGTCGCCGAACGTGTTTCTGTTCTCTATCAATTGGATCATTTGATGACCTATCCTTATGTTAAAGAGAAGGTCAATCAAAACAAGCTAAATTTACATGGTTGGCATTTCACCATTGAGACAGGGACGATCGAATACTACGATCCTGAAAATTCAAAGTTTTTGCCTTTAAAAAGTGTTTTAGAAAAAGCTAAAACATAAGCGAAAATTTGTGAGCAAACAGATAATCTGTTTGCTCACAAGTCAAATTATCGAAAGAACCATCCGAAAGAAAAACCGGTAAAAATCTGAGGCTGCGGTGCCACATACACAGGTTGATAGACAGGATAAGCTACAACTGGCTGTGGAGCATAACAAATAGGTTCATAAGCAGGACTTGCAACAACATAAGCAGGACTTCTCACAACGTATGTTGGAGCGGCTACCGTAGGACCGATATTGATGCTTACACTACTTCTGCGGCAATGGCCGCGGTGATGACCTGCTTCAAGAACAGGAGTGGCAACAAAAAGAATCGCAAACGTGATTCCAATAACACTTGCAATGGCTTTTAAATTAAACATATTAAAACACCTCGTTTTATTTATCTTGATTGTCTGTAAACAATTAAGATGAAGTAATTTTATATAAAATTGTGATTTTTGAAAAGAGGTCTTTATTTATTTGATAAACAAAGATTATTCAATTTTATGTTTGAATAAAGCGTTTTCAATTTTTCAAAATTATTTTTACTGATTTCGCTGAGCGGTAAACGGCAAGGACCCGCAGGCAGCCCTATAATATTCATGGCCGTTTTGATGGGGATGGGATTCGTTTCAAGAAAAATACTTCGCATATAGGGAAGAAGCTGATAATGCAACTTACGCGCTGNTAAAAAGTCACCTTCAAAAGCAGTTTCGCATAGCTTTCTCATTTGAGAAGGCATGATATTGCCGATCGCTGTATAGATTCCATGCCCGCCCAGGGCCAGCAAAGGGTAGGTGAGAATATCATCGCCTGACATGATGCTAAAGTCTTGCCTCACAGGCAAAATATTCTCAATCGCATCCATCATTTGAGAGACATTTCCAGAGGCATCTTTTAAGCCTACGATATTGTCAAGCACGGCCAGGCGCTTTAAAGTTTGAGTTTCAATATTTACACCGGTTCTCACAGGGTTGTTGTAGATAATAATGGGAAGATCAACAGCCTTGGCAAGTTCATAATAATGCTGAAACAAGCCTTCCTGGGTGGGTCTATTGTAGTAA
Organism: Parachlamydiaceae bacterium; assembly: GCA_013414685.1. Taxonomy (GTDB): domain Bacteria; phylum Chlamydiota; class Chlamydiia; order Chlamydiales; family Parachlamydiaceae; genus Neochlamydia. Next base: position 48,992 of record CP058704.1, read on the forward strand.
GGAGTAATCACTAAAGCCGAATCTGCTCCGGCTTTTTNGGCAGCCTGGGTATTTTCAATTGTTTNTTGAGTCGAATAAGACCCTGTACCGACCATATAGTGGCATCGACCTTGTATTTCCTCGTAAGTGATTTTCATGATGCGATCTTTTTCAACAGCGGTTAAGGTCGGATCTTCGCCGGTTGTCCCCAGCGCCACAAGGCCTTGAATCTTATTTTCAATCTGAAAACGAATGTTGCATCGTAATCCTTCTTCATCTAATTGGCCCTCCGTAGTAAAGGGAGTGATTAAAACTGTATAGGCCCCATAAATTTTTGTTTTCATAGCCGAACCTCTGGAAAAGTTTGAATCATGTCATCAATTGTAAAAAACCCTTNTTTGCCATGCAGCCATTCTGCGGCAAGTACAGCACCTCTTGCAAAGCCTTCCCGGTTTCTTGCTTGATGAGTAATGGTAATTGTATCAGCAGGGGAGTCGAAAATCACAGAATGAGTGCCAGGATGAAATCCACAGCGGATGCTGGGAAAGTGGAGTTCATGCGGAGCAATTGCTCGATCGATAAGATCATATACTGGCGTAGTTTTGCGCTTTATCTTTTCAAGAAGTGTATAAACAATACTTTTCGTTGTGCCCGAGGGACTATCCAGTTTTTGATTATGATGGATTTCTTGGCCTGCAATGTCATAATCCTCAAATTCATTAATCAGGAGGGCAGCAGATTCTATAATATGTCGGAAAATATGCACGCCGATTGAAAAATTGGGAGAAANAAGAAAGCCGATTTGATGATTTTGAACAATTTGCTTCACTTCATCCAGGTGGTCATACCAACCTGAAGTTCCCATCACGATATTTTNTTTAATTGNAGCGAGCATGCGTATATTAGAAAGAGCTGCTTGTGGAATACTAAAATCGATGCATACATCCGCTTGCTTGATCTGATTTTCCTCAATACTTGAGCTGCTTGGATGGATTTTTGCAACGATGGTGTGTTCCTTTTGCAGGGCGATATCTTCAATCAGTTTACCCATTTTGCCATAGCCAATTAGAGCAATTTTCATAGAAACCTCAACAGGTTAAGCATTGAAATCATAAGCACCCCATTTTTTATTCTGTAAAATAGACAGCTAGTTCTGGATCCTCTCTCAATTTTTGCAAGACATTTTCTGCTTCATCTAAGTCTTGTGCTGCAGCTTTCTCGAGAGATCGTATTGCTTTTTCGAAATTCTGCTTGACTCCGTCGCCATTTAGGTAACAGATTGCCAGGTCGAACTGAGCTAATCTAAAGCCGAAGCGGGCAGCTTCTTTATAATATTTAACAGCTTCTTTAATATTTTTTCTACACCAGTTCCGTCTTTAAAACAACATCCCAAACTATACGCAGCAGCTAAAATTTCTTGATCAGCTGCTTGTTTAAAACATTTTGCAGCTTCTTGCCAATCTTGCTTGAGTCCCCTGCCTTTTGCATAACAACATCCTAGTGCATATATAGCATTCGGTAATCCTTGATCAGCAGCCATTGTGAACAATTTAGCCGCCTCTTCCCAATTTTGCTCGATTCCTTCGCCCTCTGTATAAATTTCAGCGAGCAAGTATTGAGCATCGGCGAAACCTTTGCTGGAAGCTTTCTCAAGATATTTAATAGCCTCTTTCAAATTCTTTTGCAGACCTAAAAACCCGTAAGCATAACATTCTCCGAGCTCGTATTGAGCTTCTTTAGAACCTAGAGAGGCTGCTTGCATGTAACATTCAATTGCAAGGTCTGGGTTATAAGGGATGTCTTTTCCATAAGCGAAGAATTTGCCCATTCTATAAAGGGCATTTTTGAGTTTTGTTGAGCAGCTTTTGCAAACCATGCGATTGCTTTACTTTGATTTAACTCATAACCGTTTCCAACAAGATAACATTCGCCTAGATTGTTTTGAGCTTTTGCATAATCTTGTTCAGCTGCTTTTTCAAACCAATCAAAGGCCTCGGTCCAATTTTGATCTACTCCATTACCTTTCGCGTAACATTTCCCAAGATGATTTTGAGCTTCTGCCAGTCCTTGATGAGCAGCCATTTCAAACCATTTAAAAGCTTCTGTCCAATTTTGATCTATTCCACAGCCTTTCGCATAAAACTCTCCAAGATTGTTTTGAGCTTTTACGTGCCCTTGCCGGGCTGCTTTTTCAAACCATTCAAAGGCTTTTGTCCAATCCTTCAATTCTTTGCAATGAACCCCAAGATGATAATAGGCCTCATCCTGCGTGAGCTGAGTCTCTTCTGATTCATTATGTTGTAGGAAAGTTGAATCCTTGTTTGCTGGACCAGATTTTTCATTAGAGAGTGTTTGTATTTTCTCAAAAATCTCGGAGCGAACCTCTTGGCTGTTTTTTGTTTGCAGATTTTGAGATTCTGTCATGCCGATAATGGGAACATTTTGATTTTGAAATTGTACATTTTTTCAATCAATTCAATATTTCGATTCGCATTTCGATTCGCTATTCCTTGCGTCTTATCAGATTTTTTCAGACTTAAAATGGTCTTCGAGTTAACATATTTTTGAGCATTCGGAGTTTGTTCGTCCTGATTGGGTTGATTGAGAGCGGGAATTATTTCAGGTTTTGGCATCCTGGATGGGTGCGCTTGGGTTTTTAATCGCTCAAGCACTGCTGATCTATCAAAGTAAGAATGCTGCAATCTAAAGAAAAATTCCCCAGAGCTTGTTTGATGAGGGTGATCAATTTTTAAGACCTCGATTTTTTGGTCGAAGAGGGGATCTTGATCCAACTTTTCGATTCTCTCTATGAGATCTAAAATTTGTTCTCTGTGTTTGAGATTATTTTGAATGGAATATTGAACACATTCTTTAAAACAAAAAACAATTTGGTTCATGGAATAAAAGATTTTACCTTGCTTAAAATATCTTCCACCCAAATAACCGATTTCTGCCCTCAATTCTTTTAAATTTTTTCGAATTGTTCAAGGTTTTGACAAGAAAATAAGAGAGAAGTTTTCAATTGCGGCCTCGGAAATTTAACCCACATATTAATTCTCTTCTCGATTTAAAATCAACGCACAAGAGGAATGCGAATTTTGCTACTCTTCAATTTAAGTTTTTTTCGACTTGCTTTTGCATACTGGTTTCAGTTTAAAGTTAGAATTTTTATTTTATACCCTTGATTCTATAAATTATTTATTTATTCAGAAATGATGAATTGGAATTTGATGTAAAAAATTTATCGTTTAATATATTTAAAAACAAAAAGCATAGGTGTATAAATGGTTCCAAGCAGTTTTAATAATTTTGATTCATTTTTAGTGGATTCGATTTCTTTTTCACAAGATTACTTTACTTCACCTTCGTCTCCAGGGAAAAGGACTTAATAATCCCTGAAACAGAGTATGAATATCCAAATGATAATCAGATTGAAGAAACAATAAATGAAAATAATCCACCTATAAAAAAGAAAAACCTCTTCAAATAGTGAAATTGTAGAAAAATTGAAAATCTTGAATTAATGTTAAGTCAGAAAATAAAAAATGATGATAATGAAGTTGCAAAAAAATTGATAACATTAAAGAGATTCTGAAACAAATTACTAAACCAATATATAGTAATAAAAAAATTAAAGGATATTGAAAAAAGATTGATGACTTAAAAGAAGATAATGAGTCTCAAAAATTAAAGGAAATGCTTGAAACAGCCCAAAAAAATATAGAAAGGCTTAAAGAAAAAATTTTAAACTCAAAGAAAAATTAAGGAAATTAAAGTTCAAAGTAAAAAGAAAAAGATGAGCTTGAGCAAAAAAATAAAAATTTAACAATTCAATTAGAAGATCTGAAAATTCAAAGTCAAAAAGTTTTCAGGAACTTTTTCAGAGATCTCAATATTATGAATCTCAGTTTTTACGTTTATCACAGGCTTGGCATTCATCGCTTAACATCCAATATCAAGAACAGCAACCTCATTTTCAGCCGATGCCTTCTCAGATCATTCCTTTACAACAACAAATATTCGAAAATCCCCCTAGTTGATCAGATAAAAAATAGACTCATTTCAGTCCAAATGGGGTCTTTGAACTGGGATGAGTATAGACACGATCTAGTTGAAAGTTGGAAAGTTTCACCAAGAATTGCTATGATTTGAATCTGTCGGAATGACATGAGCGGGGAGGGATTATTCGGTTTCTAATTGGAACCATTTTCTTTTGCGTGACATCCTGTCAGATTCTGAACTTTGGCTTGAATTTTCTTCAGGATTATACCGCATTGAATTTTGCATTGGAAATCGTGCAGATTCGTCATCCATTTCATCGTTTTTAAGAAAACACTTTTCAAAACAATGGAGAATAGGACCCACTAAAGGCTGATTTGTTGTGTTCAAAAAGTTTTACCTGCAAAAGCCCCTGATTCGATTGCTGAAACATCTAATGGGTTATTTAAATGCGGTTGGGTGTTAAAGTAATTATTTAAATGTGTTGTTTTCATTTTTTTATATAAAAAAAGTTAAGTTAAAAATTAAATATATACAAGTAATGAATTTATTATAAGTGTTGCGTTTTATTTATTTGTCTTAATTGGAAATTATTCCTAAAAGTCAGCGCGCATCCGACTGGATGGCGTTCCAAACTTTTCTCATCTGATTTTGTTGATCTTCAGTCAATTGATGGAAAATTAAAAAGCAGTCATCATTTTGTGAAAAGGCAGCTTTCGTCCAATTGGCCGAACCAATTTCTAAAATATGGTCATCAATCCAAAGGAATTTGTGATGGAGCAAGGCAGCACCCGCGCTGCTATATTTAGTTGGAATATNGCTCTTTTTTAATAATTCCGCGACTTTTGAACTCGCTCCTTTTGCAGAGTTATTGTCCAAAACCACTTCCACTTGCACGCCTCGCTTTTTTGCCGAGATGACTTCTTTAGCTAAGTCAAATCGAGTCCAGGTGAACATGGCAATTTTGATTGTTTNTTTAGCGGCTCGAATCAGTTCCTTGATCCTTGTGCATCCTTTGCGATCATCAGGCAAAANAGAAAGTTCAACCTTTTGTTCACCAATTAGATACGACTGGTGAAGCACTTCGCCCGTTCTTTGATATTCCTGCAAGGTCAATGTCTTTTCAGCCAGAGTTTTAGCTAAAAGAGCATTATTAAAGGCGATGACTAAATTTCCATGCATCTTCAACGATTCATCAGTGAAATTGGCAGAACCAATCCAAGATTCTTTTCCATCAATCACTAAAATTTTAAGATGCATCAATCCCTTTGCCAAACGTCTAACTATCTGAACACTGGGTCCCAATTTTTCTACGATGTGAGGGGAAGCTTTTGCATCGCAGATAACTTTTGTGAGAATTCCTCGCTCTGCTTGATCACGCAAGGCTTGAATGATTTTTTCATTTGTAAGTGAAAAAATCATTAATTGTATCGATTCTTTGGCGTTCAAGATAGCTGTACGATAGGNATCCTCCAAATCATCGCCAATTTGATTTGATAAAATTTTGGCGCTCTCTCCTAAAGAAGGTGCAGTATGAACCATTTGCGGCTGGCTAACCCATAAAGAGCAGATCGTGAGAACAACCGAGATAACTGTTAATGTGGCTTTAACAAGTTTTTTGCGGAATAGATGCTTTTTTCGAGACTTCATTTAGGATCCTAAACTATACGAAAGATTTAAAGTCCCAATTAAAGCTTGATAAAGTCCTGTATACCGTTTTTTGACTTCATCGTTTTTAACAGCGATGAATAAAGCCTNTTTGGTTCCTACTAATATCACCAATTTTTGGCCGCGGGTAACGCCTGTATAAAGAAGATTGCGATAAAGGAGGGCAAAGTGCGTTGTGTGAACAGGCATAATAATGCACGGGCATTGACTGCCTTGGTATTTATGTACTGAAACTGCATAAGCGAGCACAAGTTCATCAAGGTCTGCAAAATCATATAGGATTTCACGCTCTTCCACTTGAAGCAAAAGTTGTTGTTCCATGAGGTCTATATCTTTAATAATTCCCACTTCGCCATTATAAACTTCTTNTTTATAGTCGTTGCGTATCTGCATGACTTTATCGCCAACCATAAACTTTCTGCCGGCTCTGAAAAGAGGGTNCGTCTTTTTGTTGAGAGCCTCTTGAAGAACGATATTTAGATTTTCAGCGCCTACAATTCCTTTTCGCATAGGGGTTAACACCTGGATGTCATGCAAGGGATCATATCCATATTTTTGAGGAAGCCTTTGAACGACTAATGCGACAATGTTTTTAANGACTTCTTCAGGAGTATCGGCTTCGAGAAAGAAAANATCGCTATCACTATGATTTTTAATATCAGGAAAGGCTCCGCTATTAATTTTATGGGCATTGGTGATGATGCGAGAACCAGCGGCTTGACGATAGATTTCTGTCAGAAGAGTCGTGGAAATAGATTTGGAAGCGATCATATCCCTTAATACATTTCCAGGGCCAACGCTAGGCAATTGATTAATATCACCAATAAAGATCACACGACAAGAATTGGGAATGGCTTTCAGCAAACTATACATTAAAANAGTATCAATCATGCTGGATTCATCTACAATGAGCAAATCGCAATCGAGGGGATTTTCATGACTCCGTTTAAAGCCACCATTTTTAAAATCATATTCTAAGGAAGTATGAATGGTTGATGCTTTTTNTCCTGTGATCTCGCTCATTCGTTTGGCAGCCTTTCCTGTAGGCGCCATTAATAAGATTTNTTGTGTTAGTTTTTCTGTAATGGAGAGGATGGCGTTTGTGATGGTGCTTTTTCCTGTTCCGGGCCNCCCAGTAATGATATGCATTTTATCAACCAGGCAACTTTGAACTGCCAGGCTTTGATTTGCCGCTAGCTTGATTTTTAATTTATTTTGCACCCATTCAAGAGCTTTCTGTAGATCGATAGAGCGCAAATGGCAAGCTGAATTTTNTAATCGATTCACCTCTCTTGCAATTCCTGTTTCAGCAACAAAAAGAGGCATGTTCCAAATGAAAGTCTGCAATTTTTGGTCTTCGACAATTTCAAATAATTCAATCTGTCTTTCTTCTTTAAGGGCGGAGAGTCTTGCCTCGACCTTTTCTAAAGTAACTTCCAATTTTTCAGAGGCATTCTTTAAAANATCCTGAAGTGGAAAACAAACATGACCCTCACTTGACAGCTCTGATAAAACATACTTAATCCCTGCTTCCACCCTTTGAGATGAGTCATGAGGGATACCCANTTNTTTAGCGATTTCATCCGCTTTTTTAAATCCTATTCCTGCAATGTCACGTGCAAGTACATAAGGATTCTCCTGCACTTTAAGAACGCTTTGAGTGCCATAGTTTTTGAAAATTTNTTGTGCATAAGCAGGGCTTACTCCATTGGATTGTANAANAATCATGACTTCTCGGACTGATTTCTGTTCAGTCCAGCAAGACTTGATTTNTTCCATTCTTTTGCNGCCGAAACCTGAGATTTCCAACAATTTCTCAGGAGATTGATCAATGATTGTAAGTGTCTCAATCCCAAACTTTTCGACTATCCTATTGGCATAGGTGGGACCAATTCCCTTAATAAGGCCAGAACCCAGGTACTTCTTTATTCCAATGAGATCTGCAGGAGCTTCGATTTGATAGTCTGCAACAATAAATTGACGTCCATGGACGAGATGCTGCTTCCATGTGCCTCTGCATCGTACCGTGACACCAGGTAAGACTGTTGGCATGCTTCCAACAATGCAAACAAGGTCTTTAAAGCGGGCTATTTTAAGTTGTGCAACCGTATACCCATTTTCTGAATTTTGAAAGGTAATTCGTTCGATATAACCAATAATAGATTCCATAAGGAGCGCATAACGTAAGTAGCAGATTATCAATATTAGAACTTTACAAATTCAAATCCCTTTACTTATAACTGCTCGCTTAATTTTAAACGATTGAAAATTAATAAATGAAAAGTCATAAGGAGAAAAATGGCCTTTTGCATCAGGAAATCTGCCGTGTGGTTGCTAAAAGGCCAGAACTGCATCTCGGTAAAAATTACAGTCGAATTTCGGAAGCTTACAGCCGATTTTCGCATACAAATTACTGAGAAGTCATGCTACGATAGGAGGGGATATGCGTCATTTTGCTAGCTTTGCGCTGCTTCTATTAACAGGTTATATGTCAATCGTTTATGCTGATGAACCTTGTTGTGAACAGAATGTTTATGAAGATGCAGATGGCCACCAAAGGGGCCATGTCAAATTATTTTATTCTGGTACGCCGCAGATTAAAGTAGAAGATCCAAGAGACGATTATGAATGGCCGGGAATTAATGATGATGCCTTTTATGATTATTTCACAAAATAGTGTGAAAGATCTGATAGTGATTCCCTTTAAATATTTGCCTTTTTTGGATAGATAAAAAATGATCAAAAATCTTTCCATAATTGAATCTATCGTATAATGTGAAATTTATGATGAGAAAAAGCTAAAATAATAACATCTAAAATTAAAAAATAAGCTTGTTAACATACTGTGGAAGCGAAAAGAATTCGAAGCTTCACAAGCTTTATTAGGAAGGAGATTGGATGAAGCCTGTTAAACAAAAGCGTTTAAGAAATACTTTATCGAAAAACATGCTTGTTATGTCCTTATTACATGTGATGAGCCTACAGATGACGGCAATATGCAAGTTCAAATGACATATGAAGGAGATGTCGCTCTAGCAGCTTATTTGTTACAAGGAGCGCAATCCATTATGGATGAAAGAAGTGAAGATCTGGCTTCATAGTAAAAATTCCTTTTATGAATTTGAAATGTATAAAGTGAATAAACTTTATTATTTTTTAACATCTTAAATAAGGGGATGAATTTTTCTCCATTCTTTTCTCGCTTTTAAAACTTGTTTTGAGCGAAAGGATTTAGCTTCAGAAGACCTGAGTGATAAGCGTGTAGTTGAAAATTTGAATAAATCCGAAACAGCTAAAGCTAATAGTAATTTCTATGCTAATGCTTATCTTTTATGTGGAAAATGATTGTTATTGCTGTTCTTGTGATTCAGTTCTAGAAGTTGTTCCACGCATTCCTTTTAGAAGGAGTATTCTTGAACCTTGTTTCTTTACAGGGATTATGAATTATGGGGAGAGGCTGTTCCGCTCGTGGATTTTTCAATGCTTTTAACCAATCGACAAAGTAGAGAATGCATGCATACGCGCATTATCCTATTGAGCAATCCAACAAGCGGACCTATAAAAACGTTGGGCATAATTGCAGAAAAATCGTAGAAACAACTCTGATAAACCCCTTGCATTTTATTGAAATAGGAATAAAAGAAAAACGATTTCCTTTTTAGACGGCATTTATAACACCCAACAAAAACATTCAAAGGGTTGATATAGATCAATTATTTACCTTTCTTCAAAATGCATAGAGTCACATATGGAGAATTTTGGAAATAATTCTGCGAACAAACTATTTGAACGCATGCCTGAATTAACTTATTTAGAAGAATGGGCGAGCCTATTGGCCCAGGTTCCTGAAAAGGATGCAGAGATTAAGGAAACCTCTCTTGTAATCTTTCGCTTATCAGATGAATGGTTTGCACTACCAACGCTCATTTTTCAGAAATCGGAGCCCAATACACGATTAATTCAATGCCGTATTATCATGACCCGGCTATTTTAGGCGTGATCAACCTGAAAGGTCAGTTGCGCGTTTGCTTTTCTTTACATGTCTTATTAGATTTAAAAAAGTCCTCTTGTAAATTTCCCTCGCTTTTTAGCTATCTCGGACAAAAATGAAATATGGACAACCCCGGTTGATGAGGTGAAAGGAATTTATCAATACGATCTATCTTTACTTTCTAATGTGCCTGTCGACTTTGCCAATATGAGAGAAAACTTTTTAAAAGGTGTCATTAACTGGAATGAAAAAAATATCTACCTAATTAATGATGAGATTCTTTTTCTAGCTTGCGCAGGAGAATTTCATGAGTGAGAAAGAAAAGGAGGGGGAGCCATTTTTTGAACCGACATTGCTGGAACTNTTTAAGGTCGAAATTGAAACGCAGGTGAAGATTTTATCTGAAGGGCTTCTTTCCTATCGATACTCAAAGGGAAATTTCAAACTTTTAGAACCATTAATGCGCGCTGCACATTCCTTAAAAGGAGCTGCAAAAGTNTTTTCTTTTGATGTGATCGTTCAGCTTTCCCACGCTATGGAAGACAGTTTTGTTGCCGCACAAGAAAATAAAATTTCCCTGAATGATGACTGCTTAGAAATTTTATTTAAATCGTTAGACGCTTTAGCTGACCTGATTCANCGTTCCCAGTGAAAAATTCCTTCTAAAATTATCCTGGAACAAAAAAATCTAGAGAAATTAACCGAAGAAATCAAAAATTTACGCTTAAAGAAAGCGCTCAAGGTCCAATTNCTAATTCACGAAAAGTTTGAAATTTTACCTGAAGATACAGATGAAAAAACAAGATCCGAAGATCAAGTTCTTCGGCTATCGGCGCAAAGTTTAAATAGACTTATGGGGCTTGCTGCAGAAGCAATGGTTGAAACTCGTTGGCTGCANCCCTTTTGTGCTGCCTTGCAAAGGCTAAAATCAAATTTCCATCAGATTGTTAATCAGTTGGACGAATTAAAAACATTTGGGGTTTCATCGAATGAAGAGGGCTATTCAAAATTCCTTAATTTAAATCACACCTTTCATAAATGCCACAATGAATTGTCAAACAGAGTTGCTGATCTTGAACTGTTTATTACACGCCACTCGAATCTAACGGATCGCTTCCATGATGAAATTATAGAATCACGCATGCGTCCGTTTGCAGATGCAGTCGATGCATTTCCTCGTATGGTTTGGAAGACGGCAAAACAACTTAATAAAAAGCTNCGATTGGAAATTTTTGGAAAATCAACCTTAATTGATAGAGACGTGCTGGAAAAATTAGAAACTCCTTTAGGTCATCTTTTAAGAAATGCAATAGACCATGGGATTGGAACACCAGAGGAACGTATAGCAGCAGGAAAGCTTCCTGAAGGCGTCATCCGTCTCGAAGCTACCGATAAGGCTGGAAAATTATATATTACAGTTTCAGATGACGGAAAAGGGGTGGATCTTAATCTTTTGCGNAAAAAAATAATTGATCAGGGTTTGATGCAAGTCAAAGAAGCATCACAATTATCCGAAGAGGAACTTTTAAATTTTTTATTTTTGCCAGGATTTACAATGTCCAGCCGCGTGACTGAACTTTCAGGTCGTGGAATTGGGCTTGATATTATNAAAAATCTTTTGCAAGAACTCTCAGGAAGATTTTATATTGAAAATCATCCGGGGCAAGGATTGAGCTTTCATCTGGAACTTCCTTTAACTTTATCCGTTATTCGTGCTTTGATTGTAAAAATCGGAAAAGGCATCTTTGCATTTCCTTTGGCGCGTATCGACCACGCAGCAACGATTATGAAAAGTGAGATGGAATGCTTAGAAAATCATAAATTNTTTAAATATTCAGGGCAAAACGTCTCACTTTTTTCTGCTTATCAAGTTTTATATGAAAAGAATCAATTATTCAATTTATCCTTACCAGAATCTGCATTCATCTCCCTAATTGTTTTGCGGAATCAATCAAATTATTACGGAATCGTTGTCGATGAATTNTTGGGGGAAAAGGAATTAGTTCTTCAAGATGTAGAGTTCAAGCTTGGAAAAATTCCCTACATTTCTTCAGGTTCAGTTCTGGAAAATGGAGATCCGGTATTCATTATTTCCGTTGACGACTTTTTAAAAATGATCGATCAAAGATTGAGGACCTCATGCAANTCCGAATCCTTAGAGCAATCTTTTCCAAGCTTAAAGCCGCCAAAATCTTATTTGATCCATATCTTATTAATTGATGATCAACCCATCATTGCAGAAGCCATACGTCATTTAATTTCGGATAATAAACGTTTTGTTTTTCATTATTGCAAAGAGCCGAAGGAGGCTCTTAAAATGGCTTTAGAAATTATGCCAACGATTATTTTACAAGATTTAGTGATGCCTGATATAGATGGAATCACCCTTTTAAAAGGACTGAAATCTCATTCTAAAATCCGTGAGATTCCTGTAATCGTGCTCTCCAGCAAAGAAGACCCAACAATTAAGGCACAGGCTTTTGAAAGTGGAGCAGCAGATTATATTGTAAAATTGCCAAACCAAATTGAATTTCAGGCCCGCATCCAGCATCATGCAGAAGCTTACATACGTCTTCTAGAGCGTAATGAGGCTTATGAAAAACTTGAGCAAAGCCAAACAATTTTAAAAGCAGACTTAAAGAACGCTGCTGCTTATGTGATTTCATTATTGCCGCTTCCTTTAAAAGGAGATGTGGAAGCTTCCTGGAGATTTATACCTTCCGCTCAATTAAGCGGGGATGCCTTTGGCTATCATTGGTTAGATGCCAATCAATTTATTTTTTATTTGCTTGATGTATGCGGACATGGCGTGGGAGCTGCTCTATTGTCCATTACAATTGCCAATGTGATTCGTTCTCAAGCACTCGTTAATACTGATTTTGGTGATCCTGCGCATGTTTTAAATACTCTGAACGAAATGTTCCCTATGGAAAAGCATAACGATATGTACTTTACTATTTGGTATGGTGTATATAATAAAGAGAAAAGACTTTTAAAATACTCATCTGCGGGACATCCTCCTGCTTTACTTTATGATTTAGGAGCTAAGCCCCTTCAACCCATTCAACTAAAAACTGGGGGATTGGTGATTGGAGCTTTGCCAAATGCCACATTTACCAACGCCTATTGCCAAATTCCACTTAAAACCGTCTTTTTCTTTTAAGTGATGGAGTCTATGAATTAAAAACTCGAAAAATGAAGTCTACACGCTCGAAGAATTTTCTACGGTATTTGACAGATATGTGTCTCATCCACATCAAGATTTGGATAAAATTGTGGAGGAGGCCAAAGCTCTTCAAAAGGTCTTCCGTTTATGGATGATTTTTCCGTGCTTGAATTCCATTTTCCATGAAAGATTCTTATTAATTGCAGCATAAAATTGATAAAGACACTTATTAAATAGGAATCCTCTTAGGCTGCAAAATTTGATAGATTGAAAGATGGCGGCCAGATTCATATTCATTGTTTTTTTAGTTTAATTTTTCTTACTTTCAGTTGCGACCTGTATTCTGACTTTACATTTAGAGCATTTTATTATAATGTGAACAACAAAGCTTAACTGTTAACCTATCGAGGCCAACTTCAAAATTTCACAGTAGACTTTTTAAAACTAAGAAATTGATTACAAAAACTTTAGATTTAGAATTGAGAAGATCAAGTGAATACTTTAAACTTATCCCAAGAAAGACTAATTTTTCTTTGCAACTGCATCGGGCCACTTTTAGCTCTTGCCACAGTCCTTTTAATGTTNATTTTTCCTACCCCATTAACACCTTTTTTNGCTCTAACTTTGGTCGTGGGGATTCCGGCTTGTATTTATCTAAAAAATGGNGGAACGATCGCAGCCTTTTTTGTTTTTACAGTCCTAATTTTTTTCAGATAGAATCTTTTACTNAAAGCACCCATTTGGCATCTTGGGATGGTTTTATCCATCCTTCTTACTCTTTATATTGCCGAAATCGGCTCAGGTGAATATGAAGTCTTATTCGAAACTCTTAATTCCTCTTTGCCAAAAGCACAAAATCAAAGTGAACCTTATAAAGTTGAGTTTGAAAAATTAAAAAGCAAGCATCAGCATGAAATGAATCAGCTTCAAGAGAGATTGGCAATTCTTTCGCGAGATGTGGAAATTGAGCAAGANAAAAATAGGGGCATTCAAAGTCTTTTAGAAAGAGCAGAAGCAGACTTCAACGAAGCAAAACAAAGAGCTGATTTAGCGAAACATGAAGCATTGATGCTAAAAGAAGAATTAGANGTCCAAAAAATCAAAGATGAACATGTGTTGCAAGAACTTTTAGATCAAAGGAAAGAAATCTTTCATTTAAGGGAACAGCTGCAGGAAGTACAAGCAGAAGGTATCCAAAATAATACTCCAAATTTCTTAGCAGGTGAGTCGGAAATCCAAGATTTACGGGATTTATTAAATAAAAAAGAACAAGATTTGTTTAATCTGCAATTCCGTTTAGACAGTGCTCTTGAGGATATTCAGGAAAGAGAAAATCGCTTTCTGCTTATCGTACAAAAGAAGAAAGTTACCAGGAAATGGAACTTGAGTCAAACGACAAGNATAACCATTTTGCAAAATGAGAAAGAATTATTGCAATTTACAATTCATCAACTGCAGCGCGAAGTTGAACAAATGCAATCTCTCAAACAAGAAAAAGAAATTTTGGAAAGTACTTTAAAATCTTTTGAGGATGAAGTTCAACAATTACGTTTAATGAAAGAGACCGAACAGTTGGAAATGAACCATCAAATGGAGACATTGATTCAGGAGAAGGAATCTTTGCAATTAATTGTACAAAAACTTAAACAGGAAGCTGAAGGAATTCCATCTTTGATAAAAGAGAAGGAGAAATTAGAAAATTCTTTAAAATCTGCAGAGGATAAATTTGAGAATCTGCTTAAGTCTAAAGAAGAAATGGTTCATCAAGTTGAGGCGTGGACATTAGAAAAAAATCTTTGNCAATCCATCATTCAAAAACTGCAAGCAGAATCAGAACAAATTCATGTTCTCGAACAGGAAAAGGCAAACTTAGAAAGTGCTTTAATTTCGATGGAAAAAGAGGTGGAGAATGCTTTTTCAACGCAAGAAACCCAGCAAATTGAAATGAACACCCGTTTAAATGCTTTTGTAAAAGAAAAGAAAGTCTTCAGNTCTCTAATTACTAAGCTTCAGCAAGAGCTTGAACAAGCTCAATCTTTAAAGCATGAAAAAGAAAAACTTGAAGGATCCTTGAAACTTCTTGAAGAACAGTTAGAAAAAGGACGTTTGTCTCAAGCCGAAGCTCACCCTGTTGTTGATCAAAACTGGCCGAAAGAAAACGGACTGCGAAGAAGAGCAGAAGCAATGTATTTGCAATTGAAAGAACAATTTAACCAAAAATCTGCAGTTCTGGACGAAACGCGCCGTCAACTCTTTCTTGCGCAAGAAGAGCTTTACAAATTTCAAAAAATNTGGAAAGAATTTGACGAATTAATCCCTCACCCTCAGGTAGAAAGCCTGACTCGCCACATTCTTAAAATGCAGAAAGGTTTTGATCAAAAGGAAAAAGCCTACCTTTCTGAAATTAAAGACTTGCATGATATTATTACATGCGTCTCTTCGCATTAAAATGACGCACGAAAGTCTTCTTTGAGAGTAATTTTAGAATCCCAATTTACAAGGCTTATTTGATAAACTGGCTAAGGTAAGCTTAAAATTTTTGCCAATCTGTCAAAATTTCATGACCGCTAGCTGTAATCAAGATTGTGTGTTCGTACTGTGCGCTTGCTTTTCCGTCTTTTGTGCGAGCAGTCCATTGATCTTCGGCATCTACGACCGCATCACGTACCCCAGCATTGATCATAGGCTCAATTGTAAAAATCATTCCCTCAGCCAAAGGAATTTTGAATCCATTCACGCAATGAGGTATTTGAGGATTTTCATGAAAATGGATTCCAACCCCATGTCCCACAAATTGATGAACAACCGAACAATTATGGGATTTAGCGTAAGCCTCAATAGTGTCGCCAATTTCTAATATTTCTATACCAGGTTTACAGATGGCTATACTCCGCATTAAGCATTCATAAGAAACATCCATTACAAGCTGTCTTTCCATTGAAGGGGTGCCAATAGCTATTGTTTTACTGCAGTCGCCATAGTATCCCTGAAAGATGCTTGTTACATCAATGTTAAGAATGTCACCGGTCTGAAGCGGTCTTTGATTAGGAATGCCATGGCAGATGACATCATTGATTGAGGTACAAATACTTTTAGGAAAGGGAGGTTCGCCATAGTGAAGGGNGGCGGGGATTGCACCAGCTTCTAGATGAAGACGGTGCGCAAAGTCATTCAGTTCTTGGGTTGTGACGCCTGCTTTAGCCTTTTGACAGGTTTNTTCTAAAATGAGTGAAGCAAGACGGCAGGCAGAACGGATGCCTTCGATTTGCTTGTCATTTTTAAGAATGATGCCGTATCTTTNTAGGTATTCATCCTTTAAGANTGTCTTTTTTATAAGAGGGGAATTTTGCGGAAAATGACATTTTTTCCATTNTTGGCCGCTTCCGCACCAGCAGCAATCATTTCTTCCAAGCATATTATTAAAAAAATTAACTTTCAATTGAGTCCAATCGGGTGTCTTTGACAATTGAATAAGTATACAATCCTTCGCATTTCCATTGAAAGCTGGAAGTTTATGCTTTCTTCTAAGATGGGTCTTTTATGGCAATTTTTACTCTAAAGTGGAATGAATATAGATTTGAAAACTGAGAAAATGTTAATATTTTTCAGCTTAATAATAAAAATTTACAATGAAACCTGAAGACTTAATACCACCTTTTGCAAAAGATCAACGTCAGATTGTCATTCATGACCGCGTATGGTATTTGCCGGATTCGCGGTTGGCTAATAACCACTTTCTTTTTCCAGGTTGGGAGCATCAAAATCTATTCGGGAATAAAAATCCTGTCTGTATTGAATATTGCAGCGGTAATGGTGCTTGGATTGCTGCCCAGGCTTTAGCTTTTCCTCATTTGAATTGGGTGGCGGTTGANAAAAAATTTATCCGTGTCCGCAAGATCTGGTCAAAAATTAAAAATCTCAATTTNAAAAATCTGATCGTTGTGTGCGGAGAGGCCTTGCGCTTAACTCAAAATTATCTTCCTCCAAAGTCGACTTCAAATATTTATATCAATTTTCCTGACCCCTGGCCAAAAAAGCGACATGCAAAGCATCGTTTAATTCAACCAGCATTTGTCAGTGAATTGGCCAGAATTATGCAGTCTGGTCAAATGATGACCTTTGTGACGGATGATGCAGATTATTCAGATGAAACGATTGGTGTNTTTTTATCAGATGTAAATTTTAAATCCTATTATGAAAAACCCTATTTTTCTACAGAAGAAAGCGACTATGGAACTTCTTATTTTGAAGAGCTTTGGCGTTCCAAAGGACGGACAATTCGTTACCATAGGTTTATCAAAAAATGACAACTGAAGAATTTGAAGTTGAAGCAATTGGATTAGCTTGGGAAAAACCGCATTTTTACTTCGACGGAAAAATTTTTATTCCTCGTATTTATGAATTAAACGAGATAGGGAGTCTGTTCCTCCAGGTTTTAATACAGTGTCAGTTCCGCTCAACGGCAAAGTATCTGCAGATCTCGACTGGAATTATCTGCAGTCAGATATACAACACTTTATCGATAAAAATTTAATGATCCTTTGGAAATTAGATTTAGGATTATTTAAAAACTTAAAGTCCCCTCTATCAAATCAAACACAATTCTTATCCTTAATCCTTTCTTTAGAACATTTACGAGATTCTTTTTGGAAAAAGTTCCAGGCGTCTACCCTTGGTGTATGTCTTTATAGCGGATCAGCCAATTTTGCTTTGCAGATGAATTGGGATGAACAGCTAGAACAAAATTACGCTTTGTGGTGCGAAGAAAATAGAAAAGGTGAATCTCAAAACTCAGAAGCTTACTTTAAAAGTCTTTTTGCGCGCGATGCAGCCGCAGAATATCTCACTTTAATGGCCAACAGAATGCCTGATGCAATGCAGTTGTTCTTAGATTTAGAGATGGATCTTTCAGTTCCTACAATTTTAGAGATGCAGCTTTTAAACCGAGAAAGATTTGATCGTTTTCACTTAATGATAAGAAATGCAAAACTTCCTACGCTCTCTAGTTATCAGGAAAGTGTGATCGGACTTTGCCTTCCTTCCTTTTGTTTGATTCATCCCGATTATTATCAACGTCTTGAAAAAGTTGCACAGGATTTATCCATAAAAAATTCCTTTTCGCCTAATCCCAGAGTCTTTTCTTATTCATGAATGGGATGGTTTGGATTATTTAATTGTGGATTCTAATGGGCTCTCTCAACAGGGAAAACGTAAGCTACAGGGATTTTGTGCAGCTGGCGGAACAATTGTTTCATTAGGAGTTGGCTTAAATTTACAAAACGAAATTCCCTATCATGAGTTTCATTTCTAAACTTCAAAAATTCTATTTTATCGATAATCTTCTTGGTTTATAAGAAGTTCAATAAAAGTGGAGGATAGAATGGCTACAGCAGAGTTAAGTTCAAAAATTTGGCATTTGATCATTATTTAGCAACAATGAAGTTAAAAGAGCTTGCCAAGCATCCCTGCGATTTAACAGATCCTCGCATTTTCACTTCCCAACGTTTGGAAAAATTTACGGCTGAATCCTGCGGCTTTAAAATGCTTTATGGCACAGAGCGTGTCACTGAGGAAGTTTTAAAAGCCTTGGTTGAGCTTTCCAGGGAAGCACATGCCCTCACTCAAATGCANAAAATGCAAGCTGGCGAGGTGATCAACAAAATTGAGGGGTTTTCAAGCGAAAATCGAAAGGTTTTACATACCGCTGTGCGTGACTTNTTTGAGCATCCTAATGAAGCTAAAGCGGCGAAAGCTGCGACGCAAGAAGCCAAGCAAGAAATTGATAAGCTCCAACATTTCATGGGTAAGATTGATAAAAGTAAGCGCTTCACCGATCTTGTCATGATTGGGATTGGGGGATCTGATCTGGGTCCAAGAGCTCATTATATCGCTTTAAAATACCTCCAAAAGAAGGANCGTTGCGTCCATTTTATTTCAAACGTAGATCCTGACGATGCTGCTGCGATTTTTAAAAANCTCGATTTGTCAAAAACTTTGGTTGTCTGTGTATCCAAGTCTGGAACAACCCTTGAAACCTTAACGAATGAAGAAATTGCTCGGTCTTATTTTTTAAAAGAGTCTCTTAAGCCGCAAGAGCATTTTATTGCTGTCACGGGAAAGGGAAGCCCCATGGACGATCCTAANAAATATCTTGAAAGTTTTTATATTTGGGATTGGATTGGAGGACGGTATTCTACCACTTCGATGGTAGGAGGGGTGATGCTTTCTTTTGCCTTTGGTTTTGATGTTTTTTGGGAACTTTTGAGGGGAGCAAACGCTATGGATAAAGCTGCCCTGCATGACAAAATTGAGAATAACCTTCCACTATTGGGAGCTTTAATTGGTATTTGGAACAGAAATTTCCTCGGTTATCCCACCCTAGCAGTGATTCCTTACAGCCAGGCTCTTCTGCGCTTTCCTGCTCATATCCAACAGCTAGATATGGAGTCAAATGGGAAACAAATTGACAGGGAAGGTCGTGCTGTAGATTTTCAAACAGGACCCGTAATTTGGGGAGAGCCAGGCACTAACGCCCAGCATTCCTTNTTTCAACTTATCCATCAAGGAACTGCGACGATTCCTTTAGAGTTTGTAGGATTTAGGGAAAGTCAGTATAATGAGGACCTCCTTTATAAAGGAACTTACTCGCAGGAAAAACTTTTAGCGAACCTTTTTGCTCAAGCAATTGCCTTAGCTTCAGGTCANAAAGATCAGGAAAACCCGAATAAGAATTTTCCAGGCAACCGACCTTCGCATATCCTCTTAGCGCGTAAGTTAACCCCGGGTGTTTTAGGTGCGCTTTTAGCCTATTTTGAGCATAAAGTGGCTTTTGAAGGCTTTATATGGGGAATTAATTCCTTTGATCAGGAAGGTGTTCAGCTTGGAAAAGTGCTGGCGAATAAAATTATTGAGCAATTTGCAGCCAAACGTGGGCAAGGAACTTCAGCAGACTTTGCGCTTGGTGAGGCTCTGTTAAAACAATTAGAGATCACGTGAGTCAAGAAAGCAACATATTTCAGATAGAAATTCCAAAACGTGGCACACATTGCATGTTGGGAAAAGAAGCTTTTATACCCGGAATGGAATATTATTCCATTCTTATACCCGAAGAAGAAAAAGGATTTACTCGTCACGATTTTTGTCTTCATTGCTGGGAAGCTTCTGCAAAACATCAATTCAACTCAGCAGCAAAAACGGCCTGGCGAGCAAAAATAGTTTCCAAACAAGAGATTGAAGATTTATCGACGAAAACACGGGATGAAAAAGCATTTTATCTTCTTAATGAAGCTTTNAAAAATCCACTAGAAGAAGATTGGGCAGAAATTTTTGTTCTAGCCCTCTATTTAGCTCGAAGAAGAATTCTATATCTTCGCCAAGAGATTTCACAAGAGGATGGTTCGACCCTCTGCATTTATGAGGTCGCTTCGACTGAAGAAATGCTCTCTATTAAACGAAGATCCTTGCTAGATGTAAATATAGAAGAAATTCANGCAAAAATCGCTAAGAAACTTAAAGGAAAGTAGCATATAGATGCAGCCTTATTGGAGTGCGCTTCTTGACGACTTTTCTATCTATATAGGATCTGAAAAAGGGCTCTCTGCGAATACAGTAGAAGCCTATCAACGCGATATCTCGACGTTNTTTCTTTCCTTGAAAAGAAAAAAACTTCTTTCAATTGATGAAGTAAAAGAAGTCCATTTAGTGGATTTTATTGAAGGTTTACAAAATAATGATTATGCAAGCTCAAGTATCGCTCGTCACCTCATATCCATTAAAGTTCTATGTCGNTTTTTAAAACGAGAAGGAGAACTCCAATCAAATTTTGCTCTCTATTTAGCGACTCCNAAAATCTGGCAATTAATCCCTGAAGTGCTTTCTTATGAAGAAATGGAAAAACTGCTCAGTGCACCTGACCTCAAGACGTTCCGTGGGGTTCGTGACAAAGCTATCCTGGAAATCCTCTATGCTTGTGGTTTGCGGGTTTCAGAAGTATGCTCTCTTAAAATTTATGATGTGGATGATTCCTACGTTCGTGTCATGGGCAAGGGAAGAAAAGAACGCCTCGTTCCTATTGGAATCCATGCTCTTGAAGCATTGGATGCTTACTTACATCAGTGTCGGTCCCAAACGGAAAGCGAAAAACAACAAACCCTTTTCGTGTCTAATAGAGGTAAGCCTTTAAGCCGCGTTGCCATTTGGAAAATGATTAAAAATTACGCTACACAAGTCGGGATTACTAAAAATATTTCCCCTCATACTCTTAGGCATTCTTTTGCGACTCACCTTTTAGACAATGGAGCTGATCTACGCGTCATTCAGGAAATGCTCGGGCATGCAAGTATTAGCAGCACAGATCGTTATACTCATGTCAGCAAATCGCATTTGCATCAAAGTTTTGAAGCCTTTCATCCTAGAAATTAAATTGAGAAAACTTATCTTAAGATATTTATAGTTAAGTTCTTTACATCATATTCACTTATTTGCTGTACTAAATTGATGTATTGCTTTTGGCAATTTTCAACCAAGAAGATTAAAATTTGAGAAGTTATTTTTCGAAGCCTATCTTAAGCTTTCATGTAAACTATTGCAGTCCTTTTGGGTGGTTAACTTATAAGATTTTTAATAAAAAATACTAAGCTTATTTTAAATGTTTAGAATTGTACATGATTTTAGCTAATGTCTTGACAGTTGGATTTCTATGTTTCAAAGCAGAATATAAAGTTTGCCTATGCAGGTCGTTAGTTTTAGAGAATTTCGTTTTATTGATTGCTTCCAAGTAAGTTGCAATAACTTCCATTACACCTTCCGCATCATTATTTTCTAAGCACTCTAAAATCGCATTTCCAATATTTTTAGCGTTTGTGAGGTATTCTAAAGGCTTATGTTCTTTACCAATTCCATCAAAATCTGCCAGATGAAGATTGGGCTCTTTTTTGGCGTTTTCTTTTGCCTTCTCGATCCTATTTTTCGCCTTCCGGATGTCACTGTCTTGACCATTTTTCCTCCTCCTAATAACAAAATAACATTATTTACAGGAATGATCGTATAATAAATACGTCTTCCATCATTAAATTTTAATTCAACTAAACCATCACCAAGATTGCGAATATGACCGAAATGATCCTCATCTTTGATTCTATCCAGTCGTTTCTCGATTTGAAGTTTTGATTTCTCACTTTGTTTTTGAAACCAATCCTCATATTCAGGCAATGTATAAATTTTATGTGTCATATTTAATATTATATTTACTGTATGATATAAAATACAATCTTTTAAGATAAAATCAATGTATTTAACTATGCAGAATGGCCTTGTTGCACAATAGCCCTCACATCAAATTTGAAATAGCATGTAAATAAAAAAGCATGGAGTAGTCTGTTTCTGACTAAAGAAAACGGGAGCTACCCATGCAAACTGAACCGACTTATCGTATCCGAAATTGGTCTGAGTATAACAGAACCCTCATTGAAAGGGGAAGCATAAGTATCTGGATCGAGGAAAAAGCAGCCAAGAACTGGTTTTCTTCTTATCACACCTGCCGGGCCGGTAGGCCTACAACTTATTCCGATGAAGCTATTTTAATGATGCTCATTCTTCGAGAGGTGTATAAACGCTCATTAAGGAATCTACAAGGATTTGTGCAGTCACTGTTTCGTGCAATGAACCTCAATATTCCAGTACCGAGCTATTCGCAGATTTCGAGACGAGCTAAGACGCTTCATAAAAGAGTCAATCGGTTGACTCAAGGAAAGAAAGCTTGTCACATTATCTTTGATTCTACAGGACTCAAAGTAAATGGAGAAGGTGAATGGAAAGTAAAGGTACATGGTAAGAGTAAACGTAGAACATGGAGAAAATTCCACATTGGAATAGATGCAGAAACCCAAGACATTCTCTGCTGTGAGCTGACGGGCAATAATAAAGGGGATGCTGAGGTAGTTGAACAGATGCTAGGAAAATTACCTTGCAAGGTGAAATCTGCAAGAGGCGATGGAGCCTACGATGCGAGTCGATTTCGGAAGAAGGTCCATGAAAAAGGAGGTGTCTGCATTGTACCGCCGCCAAGGGATGCAGCATACAAAGTCAGACAGGCTGGGAAAAAGAAAGAGATGATGCCATCGCAACAATCCATGGATTTGGCGGAGACGATGAAGGAAGGCGACTTTGGAAGAAGTGCTGTGGTTACCATGAAAAGATCTTTGGCCGAGATAGCAATGTTTAGGATTAAAAGGATGCTTGGAGGTGGATTAAAGGCTCGTTCGATGGGAACTCAGAAAAAGAGGCTATTTGTAAATATATGGTAATTAATAAGATGAATAAATTAGGAATGCCAAGATTTGAGTGGGTATTTGAAGCAGCCTAAGGATCTAGGGTAATTAGCATTTAAGTAGACGAACTACATCATCTATGCTGTCAGGGCTATTATGCAACAAGGCCATGCAGAATCCTAAAAGCTATTTGAATGCATGGAAAAGTTCTCGCATTTGGATTATTTAAAACGGGCTAATGCTAATTCTATATTAAATTTTTAAAAAGTTCAAGCCTGAGACTTTAAATTAACAAAACAGATGTCTTTGAACAGGAAACCCTATATGTTTTTTTGTCTTTTAGAAGTAATTCTTTTGCTGAGGAAGCTTGATGTTTTAAATCGAAGAATTCAGGATGATTTTCTGCATATTCAATAGCCAAGTCCAACGCTTGCAGAGCGCTATCACGGTCATGCAAGGCAANAAGACATTTGGCTAGGTAGAAGTAAGGGACCGGGCTATCAATGCGACAGATGGCTGCCATTTCGTAAGCGTCTATGGCTGTTTCATAATCTTTATTTAACTGGGAACACATTCCCATCCCTACCCAATAGTCATGGTTATAAGGGTTTAACGTAACTAAAAATAGAAACGCATTGGCTGCGTCTGTATAGCGTCGATGCTCGAAGAGACGGTAAGCTGCACCATAGAATTTGGCCATCGTTTCATTTGAGAAACCAAGAATTTCCTGTGCCGTTTTACCTTCAGCAAGTTGTTTTAGAAGTTNTTTATTTTTTAACTTCTCTCTTACTTNTTTAGAAATCTTAAACTCGCCAATGTCGTTGTCTTTCATCTATTGCCTATTAAATCTCTAGAATTTGACTTTGTTCATGCGTATCAGAGTATGCTCGTTTCAATTGAAACTTGGAATTTTGACCTCGTCAACTTGTCACTGCCTTTGAATCTATCTGCATCCCACAACTTGTACAAGTTGTGCTGCTTCGACAAATTCAAATTCAGGCTGTTTACTTGTCAAATTTTCCAACTTTCAACTGGAAGGGGTAAATAACTTGATATTAGGAATCGGTCTATGCTTTGTCAATAAATGATTTGAGTGTTGTCTCTGATTTTTTGATGAAGTATAATGTTGGAAAAAAAGAGGTTTTTATGAAAATAAAACAGTCGTTTGGAAGTCATAAAGTCTTATTTGGTAATCATTTATATAGAAAAAGACAGACCAATCGATCATAGAAAAAATAAAATCTGCGGCAAAAATAGTCTTTTCGATTTTATTAAGTTTAGCTTTATTTTGGGTCAACCCCGCTATTTTCTTTATCTCTTTTGTAGTTGGCGTTGCCTTCAGTAAAAAAATAGCTGCTGCTGTAAAACGTATTCAGGTTTTTGTTCAACAACACAGATGGCCTGTGCTCGGCGCATGCAGTGTCATGGCTGCATTAGTACTACCGGTCTTTATTGCCACAGGCTCAGCTATTTGGAGTGCACATGTTGGAAGCTGGCTTTCACAAAAGCTCAAGAGGCTTATCATGCAAAAAGAAGAGCAGCTGTAGGAGCTACTCAATCCTAAGTTACTGTCCTGCAATGCGTTTGTTAATTAATTCATTTACTATTGCAGGTGGAGCTTTGCCGCGTGTTTGCTTCATCACTTGGCCGACTAAAAATCCTAGAGCCTTCTCTCTTCCTGCTTTAATGTCTATAATGGATTGAGGATGCTCAGCGATGACTTTATCAACAATAGCAGCAATTTCTCCCTGGTCGCTTACAGGGCTAAAGTCAGGATTTTCCGCAACGATTTGTTCACAATCTTTTGNAGGATTTGCCACCATTTCATCTGCCACAGCTTTTGCAATTCTTCCGGTAATGGTGCCTTTGTCAATCATATTCACAAGCTTAGCTAATTGCACGGGTGGAATGCCTAAGGAGATGAGAGTCTTCCCCGATTCTTTTAAACGGCCTGCAAATTCAACGATAATCCAATTGCATAAGCTGCGCGCATTAGGACAGTTTTNTAGAGCTTCCTCAAAATAATCTGCCATAGGTTTATCACTTGTTAAGATAAAAGCATTATGCGCCGGAAGTCCTAATTGGGAAACATAACGTCTTTCACGTTGAAGAGGGAGTTCTGGAAGAGCCTTTCGAATTTCTTCAATATATTCATCTGTAAGAATGACGGGCACGAGGTCTGGCTCAGGAAAATAACGGTAGTCGTCTGCTCGCTCCTTTCGTCGCATAAGAACCGTTTCTTTTCTTTCCGGATCCCATCTGTATGTCGACTGTTTAATGATTTGATCGTGCGGCGTGTTTGGATGGGTCAGATATTCTCGTATCTGGCGCTTGATTTCGGATTCGATCGCCATGTGCATATTGCTGAATGAGTTCATGTTTTTGATCTCAATCTTATTGCGGAAGCCTGTTTCACCTTTCAAGCGGACGGAAATGTTTGCATCGACACGCAAAGAGCCTTCTTCCATATTACAATCAGAAGCATCGATGTATTGCAGGATCGCTTTCACTGCCATCGCATAGGCCACAGCCTCATTGGCGGAATGTATGCAAGGCTCTGAGACAATTTCAATCAGCGGAACCCCGGCTCGATTGTAGTCTACGCCTGCAAAATTTGTAAAATGTTTGAGCATCCCTGCATCATCTTCGAGATGGACGCGATTGACTGCAAAAGATTTTTCTATTCCATCAATTTCAGCGATCACAGTGCCACCAATGACGATAGGCTCCTCGTATTGGGTGATTTGAAAATTTCGAGGACTATCTGGATAAAAATAGGATTTACGATCAAATTTACTAAATTTTGCAATATGGGCCTGGATGGCGCAGCCAAATTGAACAGCTTTACGCACAGCTTCCTTGTTAAGAACTGGAAGGGATCCAGGCTGGCCTGTACAGACCTCTGTGATGTTCGTATTCGGTTCATCTCCAAAGTGGTTGGGAGCGGTGCTAAAAAGCTTGGATTTTGTATTGAGTTCTGCGTGTATCTCAAGTCCAATGACGGCTTCCCAGTTAGTATGTTGTGTCATGATTCACTCCTATTTCACTAATTCAGGGATGCATGTATGATAAGACGTAGCACTTTCAAAAGCTTTAGAGGCCTGCAAGACTTGAACGTCATGCTTTTGCGGTCCAATAAGCTGGAAGCCTAGCGGCATCTTTTGTGATGAAAATCCGGCCGGGATGCTGACTGCAGGAAGACCTGCGAGGTTAATGCCGATCGTATAAATATCTTCAAGATACATCTGTAGGGGATCTTTTATAGAGCCCATCTCAAAAGCTGAAAAAGGACTTACAGGACTTGCAATTAGATTGCACTTTTTGAAAGCTTCTTGATAACTTCTGATTAACAAAGTTCGGATTTNTTGTGCCTTTTTATAGTACGCATCCTGATAACCAGAAGAAAGAACGAAAGTACCCAAAAGGATGCGTCGTTTAACTTCATTTCCAAATCCTTCAGCCTTTGAAAAATCATAAACTTCTTCAAGTGTTTTTGCACGAGGAGAACGCACTCCATAACGGATCCCATCAAAACGAGCCAGGTTCGTAGAAGCTTCCGCAGTGGCTAAGATATAATAAACGGGCAGAGAAAATTTGAGGATGCTCAGGTCTACCTCTACGATTTCGGCGCCTAGGCTTTTCAAAATCTCAATCGATTGACTAAAGATTTNTTGCGATTCAGGGACCAGATCTTTCAGAAATTGCCAAGGTACGCCAATTTTTAACCCCTTGATGTTGCCCTGCATTTGAGAAAGATATTCCTCACTTCCTGCAGGAAGACTTGTTGAATCCTTTTCGCAGTGCTTCCCAATCACTTCCATGACAAGGGCTGCATCTTCTACGTTCGTGGCAAAAGGACCAATCTGATCCAGAGATGAAGCAAAGGCGACCAATCCATAACGCGAAACCCTTCCATAGGTCGGTTTATAACCCACAACTCCGCAAAAAGAGGCGGGCAAACGAATCGATCCGCCCGTATCGCTACCTAAAGCTAAAGGGCAAAGACGGGCGGCAACGGCTGCAGCTGAGCNCCCAGAGGAGCCTCCGGGTGTGCATTTCAAATTCCAGGGATTGTATGTCATCTGAAGAGCTGAATTTTCATTGGAAGAGCCCATTGCAAATTCATCCATGTTGGTTTTTCCAATCAGGATCGCATCCTCATCTTCTAAAAGCCTAACAACTGTCGAGTCAAAGGGGGCTTTGTAGTTGGTCAAAAATTTAGAAGCACAAGTGGAGAGCTCTCCTTTGATGTGCATATTATCTTTAATTGCGATCGGAATGCCTGCAAGCTTTCCCAATTTTTNTCCGGAGGCTTTCTTCTCATCTAAATTTTTAGCTTGAAGAAGTGCACGCTCCTTGAGAACGGTAAGAAAGGCTTGGATTTTAGGATCAAACTGTTCGATACGCTTTAAAAAGCNTTGAGTGATCTCTTGTGCCGAAAGCTCGCTTTTTAAAAACTTATGATGAATTTCCCTTGCAGTCAGCGTATGTATCATGGTGTCCTTGAACTTTCATTTTGTTTTATGACGGTGGGAACTTTGATCATGCCACCAATTTTGTCTGGAGCATTTGATAAAAATAAATCTCGTGGCAAAATCCCTTTGACCTCATCTTCTCTCATAACGTTATGCATCTCAGCAAGCACGTGATTGCATGGAGGGACATTGTCCGTATCGATTTCATTTAGCTGTTCAAAATATTCAATTATTTTTTAAATCCCCTAAAAGAGCATTTTTTTGTTCTTCTGTGCATTCAATTCGGCTTAAAGCGATAAGATTTTGAATTGTTTCCTGGTCAAATCGGGCCATTTTTTACTCCTGGAACTGTCATTTTTGAGATTTATTCTAATTAGAAAAAGCTTATAATGCAAGTACTCTACTTTCGTTTTGAAAAAGGATGGATTTTTTTAAAATTCCGTGTATAATTGTTTTTTTGAAGGTATTTTGCAATTTCTGTTCTTTGCAAAAATATGAATTTTTGATAAATGATAACAGATAAAAAGTTATAAATTTATTATGACAAAAATTTTCCAAAGCTTATCTCTTTTGCTGCCTCCCTTGAACAAGGGCAAATCGTCACCTGTAATAAAAGAGGGGAGTGGAAGGCCCACGGCAAATTTTTTAAAAACATTAAACAGATTTTTCATCCTAACAAAGAAGATGATACAGTCCTGTTAGCTTTTCAAAGGGTTTTATCAGACGCAGAAAAATCAAAACTCTTTTTTACNACAACACCTGTAGAAAGCAAAAAGCAAATCCAATTTTATCAAGATCTTTTGCGTGCTGGAACTGCTGTCGTCGAATCCTATTCGTCTTCTCAAAATGAACGCATTCAAGCCTTAAGAAGTTCGTTGCAGTTAGGCCTCTTAAGTATGCAATATCGTATTCAGCGAGAAAACGGNGGCTTGAGAAAACTTGATGCCAGGGAAATAGATCCCGCTCAATTCGATCAACTTCAAGAAGCGGTGAACAAATGGCAAAAAGCNGACGAGCGTTATGAGCATGTGCAGCCCATTAATTTTTCAGCACGTCTTGTCGAAATATGCCAGTATCCTGAGATTGTCCGATATCTTTTAGATGCTAAAAACAAAAGTCAAGCCACGAAATATATTCAGATGGCGTTAAAGGATAACTTTGATATCAGCGTTCTCAGCGAATATTACTATGAGTCTCAGACATTGGCCGATTGCGTGATGACAAAGAGAATCGGAGCGGTCGCCAGAAAAATTCTAAGTATAGATCTGGTTCCTACCCAAGCCGGTACAACACAGAAAGTTCTCAACCTTCTTATGGAAAATAAACCGATTAATTTGCTTGATAAAAAGCAAAAGATTCGTTTTTCCAATGGAATAAATTTCAAATTATCGCAAATTTACCATGACTTTCGTGTGAAGAGAACGATTCCTGGTGACTTTGAAATTATGAATGACGGAATTGTGCCATTTAATGGACACGAGCTTGCTCCTCGTATTGTAAAAAAGAAAATTTTTGCAAAGGCTCTTTTCGAANNGGAGAAATACGCCTTTATTGACACAAGTCAGCCTGGCTGGTATGAAAAAACGCCCGTTCTTGATATTCGTTCGAGAGAGTATCTTGAAGCTCATTACAATGTAAAGCTTGAATCTGGCCAATGGCTCGCGGTTCTGGAAGCGACTCGCATTAATGAGTTAGATGTCGATAAGGCGCATGGATATGGTGTTTTCTTTCAGCCTATAGATGACAACAATTACAGGGTCTATTCATTCGGAGCCTTTCCTCTTAAATTTCCTCAAAATGATTTTGAGCTTACAGGTTTTGTAGGGAATACTGTGAAGGGAACGGTGGCTTTCGATCCTAATTATTATTACTCCCAAAGCCAAAAAGCTTCCTTGCCAGTCGTTGTGAATGAAGAAGTCGCCCGTAGACTTTTAGAAGAGCTCGGATTGAGAAGAAAAGCGGGGATTATTTTCCAGTTAGGTTGGGAAAATTGTGCATTCTTTATGCGAAACGTGTTTATTAAAGTGTTTAAAGAAATGAATGTGCCTGTTGAAATTCCAAATTTCTTTCAGAAGAAATTTCTGAATACTAGGTCTCAAGGTGCCTTAAAGTATGTTCAACGCGTTTTTAAAGATATTTCGAAAGAGATGATGCCGTTTATTAAATTGCTTGTAGCCATNTTTTTCCGTGCCATGAGGTCAAAAATTGTCTTAGAAAACGGACAAAAAGTCCGAAAGTCGCTTTGGAAATCGCCNTTTTTTGATGTTCTTAAAATTAACATTCCCTCAGCTTTGCATTATCGCATTAAGCAAGATCGATTAGCGAAGGCCAATGATCCTAACCATAAAGAAAAGTATGCCAATTGCGTACTTAACTATGGTCATCGACCTAACGTGATAGCTCGCGCTAGCGCTGCTGCAGCATGATTATGTCACTTCCTACGATCGTTTGGTTCAGACAAGACTTAAGATTAGAAGACAATCCGGCATTCCTTGCTGGAATAAAAAAAAANTCTGCTATTATTCCCCTTTATATCGACTTCTCTGAAGAAGAGGATTGGCCCCTTGGAGGAGCATCAAAGTGGTGGCTGCATCATTCATTAAAATGCTTATCCGCGGAACTTGAAGAATTAGGATTGCCCTTAATTATTCAACGGGGACCCTCTCACGAAATTCTTGAAAAGATCATTCAATCAACAAAAGCCGCTGGTGTTGTTTGGAATCGATGCTATGAACCTTTGTCGATTATCCGTGATGANAAAATAAAATCCTACCTGACTAAACTTGGAATCAAGGTCGAAAGCTTCAATGCCAGCTTGCTNTTTGCCCCGGAAAAGATTGCAAATAAACAAAATAAGCCTTTCCAGGTATTCACGCCATTCTGGAAAGCCTGTCTCGCGATGCCTGAACCCGATCTTCCTTTAGCCTGTCCAAAAGATAAATTGAAAACAGTAAAAGTTGAAAGCTTATCAATAGATGAATTAAAACTTCTTCCGAAAATTCATTGGGATAAAGGGATTGAAGCATCCTGGAGTCCAGGTTCAAAATCAGCGCAAAGGAGTCTTTTACATTTTATAAAAGAAAGCATTTATCAGTATCCTTATTTACGCGATCGACCCGATAAGCCGGGAACTTCNCTGCTTTCTCCTTACCTTCATTTTGGTGAAATCAGTCCTCGTATGATTTGGCATAGCATTAAAGCATCCTGTGATTTAAAAAATGAAGGAGTGGATTGCTATTTGCGTCAATTAGGCTGGAGAGAATTTGCCTATCATCTTCTTTTTCATTTTCCTGAAACACCAAAGATACCACTAAGAAAGGAATTTCTCAATTTTCCATGGAATGAAAACCAACAGAGTTTAAAGGCATGGCAGAAGGGACTTACAGGCTATCCTATCGTAGATGCAGGGATGCGCCAGCTTTGGACCACTGGATGGATGCATAATCGTTTAAGAATGATTGTAGGCTCTTTTTTGACAAAAGACTTAAGAATACCCTGGCAAAAAGGGGCAGAATGGTTTTGGGATACACTTGTTGATGCCGATCTTGCCAATAACACCTTAGGCTGGCAATGGATCGCCGGATCAGGTGCTGACGCGGCCCCTTACTTTCGCATTTTCAACCCAGTAACTCAAGGACAGAAATTTGATCCTGAAGGTGTTTTTATTCGTAAATGGGTTCCTGAAATTGCAGCTCTTAGTAATGAATGGATCCATTGCCCCTGGGAAGCGCCGCCCCTAGAACTTAAAATTGCCAACATTGACCTTGGAAAAACCTATCCTCATCCCATTGTTGATCATGCTCAGGCTCGTATCAAGGCTCTAGAAGCTTTTCAAAAATCAAGAATTAGTCCAGTACGGAAGTGTCTCCATTAATTGTTTGGCCATTACATTGGCTGCAGTTTTAGTAATTCCCTGTGTTTTCATAAAATGTGCAGCCGTTCCTTGCAAAATTTCTTCATAGCTTTTCATCGACCCGTCCTGATCGACGCAATAACGACAAACCTCGCTATTTAAATCACCTTTGGCATAATCTTCGCTTTTTAATAGCGGCATGCCGCAGGAACCGCATGTCATGCATTTTTTCATTGTTTTACCTGATTAATCTTTTAATAAAATCCAAAATTGTTTTTCTGTGCGTTTGAAGGACTGAAGTGCCTTCTGTAAAGAGTTCGCGATTTATCAAATGATAATGAATATAACCCAACCAAGCATTCAACAACATTGGCAAAGGAATTTGCTTTTNTTCTGCTTTTAATGCTGTATCAAGAAAAGAAGCAATGCCGCTCTGTATTGAAAAGACTGCAATGTTGAGTTCTTTCGGTAATAAGGGACCTTCAATCACAAGGAAAGTGTAAAAAGCTTCAAAATCAGTTAAGATATCCAAGTGGCATTTCAAAAGTTCAAGAATAGATTGGCTTTTCGCAGCGGATGCATTTAAAGCTTCTGCCAGTTTTTGCCNAAACTGGTCGATGACAGCCAAAACTAAGAGATTGCGATTAGAAAAATGGGCAAAGATGTTACCATGAGACATCCCGGCAAATTCGGCAATTTGCTGAGTAGAAGTCTGTAAAATGCCATACTTAGAAAAAGNTTCGTAAGCCGATTTTAAAATCAGCTCACGAGACTCAGTTTTTTCACTTCTTTTCATACTTTTTATTCAAGGATTTAAGGACTTATTGAATTTTGAGGATTCAAGAAGACCGATCCTATTTTTAAAGGTTTTTAATTCAATTACACCTTCAATAAATGGGCTTTTTCATAGGTTTGAGAGCTGATAATGTATGACACATCCTTGCTTAAATGCCAAACGGCAATTCTTTTCTCTCCATTTAAGTTTAAAGGAGAAACTTCCGAAAGGTCCGCTAGATGTTTAACTTTAATAGTGGTCCCAATATTGCCGACTAAAACTCCTTCAGAAGATTGATATAAAGCATCTGATGGGGAAACAAAATATTGATTGGCATTGGTTGAGGTATTCTTTAGTTCAATGCGAACAGCACGGTAGTCTTGATTAGAGGTATTTGTGACGTAATGGTAAGGCTCCGGCTGCATGACGTCCACCCGAGGCACAGAGCTTTGTTCTGGAGTTTCTGTTCTTTCGAATACCACTTTTCTTGAAAGTCTTCATTTTCCGATTCTTTTAAAGCTCCATCCACTTGAAAAAAAGCTTTTGAACAAGTGTGACTTTAAGTGTTGTAGGATGATCGACGAACATCACACTATAGCAAGGGTGCGTGTGAGGTTGTTCACTTTGATTTGCGCCAATGAAAACATCAATTATTTTCATTTCTTCTGTTTCCTTGAGAAGCTGATGGTTTTCTGGATACAAAAGCGTTCCGTCTTTATGAGCTGGATTCCATTCTTTGTAGATTTTCATAGTTTCTCCTTTATTAAGTTAACACTCATTGAGTGTGCGCTCAATTTAAAACTCATGTTCCTTTTTTCAAGCCGAAAATTCATATTGCTCAATTTTTTGAAGCAGATATGTTCATTTTACCTTAAATTAAAAAATTTTATTCGACAAGAGGATGAATGGCCTTTACATTAAAGCTAGGAGCTAAAAGCCCGGATTTTAATTTACCTGGAACGGATGGAAAAACCTATTCGTTGAAAGACTTTGAAAAAGCTACTGTCCTTGTGATTTTTTTCACCTGCAACCACTGCCCTTATGTGACGAATTCAGATGAAGTCACACGGCAAACTGCAGAAAAATTTAAAAATCAAGGTGTTGTTTTTGTGGGAATCAATTCAAATAGCATTCACACAGTACCGGAAGATTCATTTGAACACATGATAAAACGCATGAATCAACACAAATTTCCCTGGACCTATCTTTACGACCAAACACAAGAGGTGGCTAAAAAATATGGAGCTTTGCGGACCCCGCATTTCTTTGTATTTGATAAAGAGCGTAGATTGATTTACACAGGAAGGGGAGTCGATAGNCCCCGTGATCGTTCCAAAATTACTATTAATAATTTAGAAAATGCCTTATTAGAACATCTTTCGGGGCAGCCAATTACCCAACCTCTCACAAACCCCATCGGTTGCAATGTGAAGTGGGAAGGCAAAGAGCGTCATTGGATGCCTCCTGATGCATGCGATCTGGTTTGAAAATTTTTAGGTTAAAAAATGAAAATTATTATTTCAGGTGCTTCTGGTTTAATCGGTAATGATTTAGTTCCTTTTCTTACTCAGGCTGGGTATGAAGTCAAACGTTTGGTCCGAAAAAACGCGCAGCTCTCTCCTGATGAAATCAAGTGGGATCCAAATAAAGGTATGGTTTCCCATGAAGATTTAGAAGGCGCGTATGCATTTATCAACCTCGCAGGTGAAAATATTTCCAGCGGAAGATGGTCAGANAAAAAAAAGAAAAGCATATTGGAAAGCCGCCTCAAAGCGACACGCTGTTTGACGAACACAATTCTTCGTTTAAAGCATCCGCCTCAAGTGTTTGTGAATGCTTCTGCAGTAGGGTACTATGGAAATCGTGGAGACACAGTCCTTACCGANAAAAGTGCAAACGGCACAGGNTTTTTGGCGCATGTCTGTGAAGAATGGGAAGAAGCAGCAAAGCCTCTCGCGGCCAAAGGAATTCGACTTTTGTTTGCACGCTTCGGTATTGTCCTTAGCCCTAAAGGTGGCGCACTAGCAAAAATGCTTCTACCCTTTAGGCTTGGTCTCGGTGGAAAAATTGGTCCAGGCACTCAATATATGAGCTGGATTTCTCTCGAGGATTTAATAGGGGTCATCTATTATCTTCTTCACACAAAAGATTTATCTGGACCAGTCAATGTGGTCACTCCAAATCCTGTGACAAATTTAGACTTTACAAAGACTTTGGGAAAAGTCCTTTCAAGGCCCACGGTTTTATCGATGCCTGCAGGAATTTTACGATTGATTTTAGGTGAAATGGCCGATGAAATGCTTCTTTCCAGCCAAAGAGCTTCCCCGCAAAAACTTCTTGATTCCGGATATCAGTTTTGTCAGCCTGATTTAGAACAAGCTTTATCGCAGATGTTACACCCTTTTAATTAGGACTTGTGGATATATTTCTTTAAAGCTGCCTTTGTTTTAATTTATAAGAAAAAAATTATAGAATTGGCAATCTGCAAAGCAGCTATTTTTTTATTGGCAGGCAAGTCATATCTAAGTTCAAATTGATCAATTGAAACTGAGTCAAATCTTCTTAATATTTTACCTTTCCTGATTCGCTTCTTCATTCACAAAAATACGTTGGATACGGGGGCCTAGGCAGCTGATTAGCTCGTGTACAATAGAATCCCCCTGAAGGGCTAAATTCTCGGGAGGAAGATATTGTCCATATTCATCCTCTCCAAAAATGAGCACGGAATCTCCGATAGCAACATTTTCAATGTCTGTCACATCGACCATCATAAAATCCATACAGATATTTCCCACCATCGGCGCCTTTTGACCGCGAATAATGACGTAACCTTTGCCGCTATAATTACGATGAAGGCCATCAAAATATCCGATAGGCAAAACAGCGATTTTTTGTTTATCGCGCTCAACACGATAGCTGCGGCCATAACTAATTGTTTCGCCTGCTTTGCAGATGTTAATGCCTACAATTCTTGAGACTAAAGTGAGAGCAAGACGCAGATCCATGGCTTTGCGTGCTGATTCTGAGCAATAAAGGCCGTAAGCGGCTAAGCCTATTCTGACCATATTGTACTGGGGAAAATTGAAGCGCATTACCGCACTTGAATTAGAGGCATGATTCCATTTTGCTTCGATGCCGTGCTGCTTCAGAATGTTAATCACTTCATCAAAACGCTGAGATTGTTGAAGCGTAAAAANATCATCTTCAGCATTATCAGAGCAGGCAAAATGTGTCATGAGGCCTTCAAAGATTAAAGAAGGGCAGTCTTTGATGCATTTAGCTAATTGCAAAGCCTCTTCAGGGCGGCAGCCTAGCCGGCTCATTCCCGTATCGACATGCAAGTGGACTTTTANTTNTTTATTCTGCTTTGTCGCTTCGCTAGCTAGGGCTATGANTAAATTCTTTTCACTGACACCGACTTCCAATTCCCATTTGACAACTTTACCAACTTCATAAATGGGAGCATTGATGACAAAAATAGATTGGGTCACACCCGCGCGCTTAAGGACGACACCTTCGTCCACATAGGATACGCCTAAGATATCAACGTGGCAGGTCGATAAAAATTTCCCAATGCGAACCTCATCGGTTCCATAAGCGAACGCTTTCACCATCACCATAATACGGACGGAGGAGCCAATTTTACGGCGGATCATTTGAATGTTGGCCTGGATGGCAGCTAAATTAATAAAACACTGATTAGTAGTGATGCTATCGTTGAAGATTTCAGTCAGGCTATCAAAAGGAGGTTTGCTGCTTCCTTTTATTAGGACAAAATCGTTGGGTTTAATTCGTCCTCTCATTTGCTCAAAAGCTTCCTGGTAGCCTTGGTAATAACAGATTTCCAGCTCCGGTGCTTGTTTTTTAATCGTTTGTGTTAATTCTTTAAAATCATGGGTCCCAACAAGTGCGAGGAGTTGGATTTTACTTTTCAAAATAGCTTGTGCGATACGTCTATACTCTGAAACTTGCTNGCTCTTTTTTCCTCGCATTCCACCGAAGATAAACACCTTTCTGTTTTCTGGAGAGGATTGATCGTAATATTTTAGAGCCTGGTCTATCGATTGAGGATCCGAGCAGTAAGTATCATTAATAAATGTGGTGCCAACAGGAGATTTCCAGATTTCAGTACGCGTGGGTTCTAAAATATAGTTTTTGAGCGTTTCTGAAATGGCCTGAGAGGAAGCTCCCAAAATCCAAGCGGCCTTTACAGTAATATTTAACAGGTCCATAAAATAATAAAACCCTGAAGTGGCATTTCCTTCAAACCTTTCTCCATTAGGAAATTTAATCACATAGCGAAGTGTAGAACTATAATGTTTGCTAATGGAGTAAGCATGAGGTAAATCTAAATTTTCTTGGTTCCAAAAATGTTTTACAGCTTGAACAAGAGAGAGGTGATTTTGCAAAAGGGGTGNATTAGGGAGAAGGGCCCATTTTTCTTGCGTGGGATGGATCAGCAATTTGACAATTTCTGATGTCAGTGTTTGTAAGTCTCCCAGTGTAGCAAGATGCTTTTTTCCAAGATGAGTGAGAATGCATCCATCAGGAGAGATGATTTCGGCCAGTCGATCCATTTCTTGTTGTTCAGAAACAGCAGCTTCTATCAATGCGATCTCATNGTTCTTTTTAATCTTTAACAAGCTTAAAGCTACGCCGATTTGACTATTAAAACTTCCTGGTGAAGCGATGACTTGTTTGGAAGAAGCCAGCATCATTTGCAAGAGATCTTTGACCATGGTCTTCCCGTGCGTCCCAGTGATGCCGATCACTTGCGTTTTTAGCTGCTTTCGGTAGGCCATGGCGATATCTTGAAAGGCACGAAGAGGGTCTTGCACGCGAAGTAAAGAAATGTTTTCTGGCTTCTTTGCTGGCTGCCAATCCTCGCGGACAATTGCGTAGCGGGCTCCTGCTGCTGCTGCTTGTTCAACATAATGATGACCGTCTTCTCTTCCTCCCTGTAATGCAACGAAAAGCGAATGAGGGGAAGAAATCAAGCGAGAATCGATAGTAATTTGATCTACTATTGCAGGTTCTCGAGATGAGGAGGCATTCTTGTAGCCATCCCAGATCGATATGTCAAAGGGGTCCATACACATTCCAACTTATTGAAGGTTTGCTTTATTTTTACCACAAAATCAAAAAAGACTTAAAGCATGGAATTATATAGAACGATGAATTCTTAGAAATTTATAGGACGATGCGCTTGCGCACAAAAAGAAGGGGACAAGAATAGCAAGCCAAGGCTCAGCAATTTGACGTTTTCCAAGAACCAAAGTAGAATCAAGGATCAGATAAAAAGCAACTAAGCTAAAAATACTTAACGAGTAAATAAAGAAGAGTGGATGGTTTCTTCCAAAGCGTATACAAAAAGGAGCAGGGCCAATGACAGCTAACAGACAGAGCCATGGCATAATTAACTTATGATAGAAAACAGCTAAAATTTCAGATTCTTTTTCGCTGGCAATGGCGTTTCGCTTCGGGATCTTTTTCCATAGATCAGTCAGCGATTCATCTTCAGGTGCTATCATCCCTTGAAATAAGTCCCGTTTATGAAACTGCATCTCAGGAAATTGAGCAAATGGAACAGAGGAGGTTATAGTCAGCTCGCCGCCTTCTTTACGCTGAAAATGATCTACAAATTCTCCTGTTGGGATTTCATGATAGGGGTAGAGATATTTAATATGATAAATATCATTGATACCTCGAATCCAGTAAACATCGATTAATTTTTNTTCTATCGAGTCGTAATTTTGAAAAATTACATTTGTCTTATCTTTTAATGACAAGCTTTGAACAGATAGGATTTGTGCCGATTTGTTTTTTTGACTGCGATGTTTTTGGTCGATATGATTCATTCTTTGAAGTGCATGCGGCATCCAAAATTGCGTGTTGATATACATTAAAANAACCATAGCTAATCCAACGAGGACAAAAGGTCTTAACAACGTCCTTAGTTTGACACCGCTTGCCATTAGGGCGACTAATTCATTATGGATATTAAAATTTGTCAATGTTCGTATGGTAGCTAGTAAAAGTCCAAAAGGAATAAGAACTTCCATTCTTTCAATAAACTCGCAAAGATAATAGACGGCGATTTCATAAAGCTTAAAGTGACTGTGTCCGTAATGAAAACTGCTCGAATGGCTTGAATAGTCTATTAAAACAAAAAGACCATAAANAAGAAAAATGAAGAAAANAAAGGATTTTAAGATTTCACTTAAAAAGTAGCGTTCCCAAATTTTTATCATGTTTCGACTCCCTTAGAAATCCGTGCAAGCATGAGAAGAGAAANAATAACAATAATCAGATGGGGAACAAGATAGAGAAGTGATGAAACAAACAATTGATGATCAAGGCTTTTAGCCGAAANAAAGGCGACAATATAAAAAGCGGCTAAGCCCACAATGTAAANAATTCCACGATTGGATCGGTTTCTGCTAATGCTGATTCCAAAAGCTGCGCCCATTAAAGTAAAGGTAAAAGCGGCTACTGAAATGGAAATACGCCGAATCAGTTCAGAATAACCACGATTGATATCTCTCTTGATTTGTTTGAGTTGAGCAGCATTATTGTCGAGCTTAAAGATCTCATTTTCTTGTTTTTTAAGATCCTGCAAACGTGCCCTCAGCAAAGCAAGTCTTAAGTGATCATTGTTCAGCGACCAGACTTTTTTGCAGGATCTGAGAAAATCTTTGATGGAAGTTTTCATATGAGCCATGTTTTCGATCATGAGTTGATCATATGGAGAGACTTGTTCTCTTGCAAGAGGAGTGACCACTGTAAGATTTTCTCCCAAGAATAAAGTAGGATCAACCTGAAGCTTTTTGGCGACAATAAGATTAATACTTGAATTATGTTTATTCGGCATCGCGATTACCATGTCGCCGGCATATTCTCCAATGCGAGAATGGCCTAATGTATCCGAGTAAACACCTTTTAAACGCATTAAATGCTTATTATGAAGTAAGAGAAGAGGGTTGACAGAGCGCAGCTNCAATTTTGTGACCCCGGTCGCTAAATGGGACTGAGTCGCTAATTCTGAAACAATATAAAAATTCATCGCAGTGATAAAAAAACTTGCAAGAAGAATTGGGGTAAGCACTTCTCGTAAAGAAATCCCGCAAGAACGAAAAGCTGTCATTTCATGAGTTTGCGATAGTCTTTGGACAAGAATAATGACAGAAATTAAGCAGGAAATAGGAATGGCAATTGGAAGGACATAAGGAATTTGATGGAGAGTAAACCATAAAATAAGCCAACCTTCAGAGCCTAGCGTGGCAAAATGGGCGATCTCATCTAAACGAGTGGTGAGTAAAATCGCAATAAAAGACAAAAGGCTGAGACAGAAGACTTTTATATATTGTCCCAATAAGTAGCGCCAAACAATAGGCATTTTTTTATGTCCTAAAAATAGATAATGAATAGCATACAATAAATCTATTTTTAGTTACAATGACTAGAAAAAGTGGAATTCATGCAAAGTAAAATTTGGTTTATTTATCTGGAGGGGCAAAAAGAAGGGCCATTTACTCTTTTAGAGCTCAAGCGCCACCCTCGCATGACACCTGACACTTTAGTTTGGAAAGAGGGTTTTAAGACATGGATACCCGCACGTAAAGTCCCGGAGCTTCAAAGTCTTTTAAGGATGACAATCTTCCGCCTAAAGAGTTAAAAGACCTCTACAAAGTTGAAGCTCCTACCTCTGACGAATCTGCGCTTGCTATAGAAGGTTCCAATTTTCCTTATTTTCTTTTTGGCTAGCCATCTTGCTCATTTTATTTGCCTATTTGTTTTATGAATGGAGCGACTTTTAAAAAATGTCCCTGGAAAAAGTTCTTTTTGACTTTCTTGACTTGCACTACAATCAGCACCATCCAGTACTCCTAGGTTTATCCGGAGGTCCTGACTCCCTGGCTCTTTTCTATTTATTAAATGCTTATCAGCAAAATAGATCCTTTCAATTTGGGGTGGCCCATATTGATCATTGTTGGAGAGAAGAGAGTGGACAAGAAGCCGCATCTCTAAGCCGCTTGGCTGATGATAAAAAAGTTAAATTTCATTTAAAAAAATTAAATCCGCATTGTCTTTCAGGAAATCTTGAAGCAGCTTGCAGAGAAGAGCGGCTTTCTTTTTTTCGNCAACTATGCAAAGAATACGGATATCAGGCTGTCATCCTGGGGCATCATGCAGATGATCAATCTGAAACAATNCTTAAAAAAATACTGGAAGGAAGCAGTTTGCTTTATCTGCAGGGAATGCGAACGGTCTCCTCTTATCGTAGTTTAAAAATTTGGAGGCCCTTACTAAATACTTCGAAATCTGAAATTTACAGATGGCTTAAGCAAGAAGGGCATTTTCCTTTTGAAGATAAAACTAATTTAGATGAGCGATTTTTACGCGCCCGTTTGAGAGCAAAAATTATTCCTGGCCTTTCTCAGGAGTTTGGCAAAGAAGTAAGTAAAAGTCTTCAAAGAGTTGGTCTCGAGTCAGAGGAATTGAAAAAATACTTAGAGGGTCAGTTAGCTACTTATGCTCATTCAATACTAAGCGGCCCCTGGGGATCTTGTCTGGATCTAAGTGAAAATTGTCCAAAGACAGCATTTGAACTTCGTTATCTCATAAGAAAAGTGCTTGAAGGTGAGGGGATAAGAGTATCTTATTCTTTAATAGATCAGGCCTGTCAGAAAATTCAATCAAAAGCCTCAAATTGCCGGCTTTTAGCTAAGAATGCCTTTATCTTCTTTGATAGAGGAAGACTCTTTGTATCAAAAGAACCGATTGCTCCCTTTGACCAGGAGATTCCCTTAAATTTAGGAAAGTCACATTATCTGGGTTGGCATCTAAATGTAGAAGAAAACTTGGGAGCACCAATAGAATCATCGGGCTGGAAAGAAGCTTGGCAGGGGCGTTTTCAAGTTCTTATGCCTGAAGGAACTTATNNTTTTGAAAAAGGGAATGCCTCGATATCAAAATGGTGGACAAATCATAAAGTACCGGCTTTTATGCGTGAAATTTTTCCTGTCATTTGGTCNAAAAAAAGAATTGAACATGAATTTTTAACAAAGCGAAGAATTTTAAATTCTGCATTAAATGCACACAAAACTTGGCGAATTTCTATTAGCTATGATAAGTAAAAAGAATGTTCAGGTTTTCCAGCGAGAACTTACTTGCTGGCGAATCGCTTGTGTGATACAATACTTTTGATGCAAAGGTTGCATAAGGCTTTTTGCAGACTGATATTTTTAATCCTATGTACAAAAGCATAATGGGTCCATTTTTTTAAATGGCCTTTGGGTTTTCCACTTCAAATGGATTAAGTAAATGGTTGTGCGTAAAAAAATTTCTAACTTGACTTAAAGGGAAATAACTCCTAAATCTCAGTTTTGAGAAGATGTATAAGGTTAATCATGGATGATGATAAAAAACAAGATAAGAAGGGTTTTCCAAATAGCTTTATTTGGTTCTTAATGGCGGCCTTTCTATTCGCTTTGATGGTACAGAATTTTATTGAAACGAAATATGCTAAAGTATCTTTTAGTTATCAATTGGAGCATTTGGTTAACCTTCAGCTAATCCAGCCAGAGGATAGTCGCAAAATCGCACTGAACGATAATTTAGTGACTTTTAGCGGGAAGTTTCGCGAACGTCAAACCGAAGAGGGGAAAAATCGCTACAAATTTCTTGATTTACTAAACAGCAATCACAAATTAACAAGCGAAAAAGAACGTATTTCCAAAGAATTGACAGGACTTCGCGAAAAGATTTTAGACTCAGCCAACTTATTTTTACAGTTAAGCGGCCAACCTCTTCCGGCAAATGGCTATGTCATTGTGGATCAATTCTACAGCCCTTCTCAAGAAAACACCGGCATCGTGATTTCTGAAGTTAATAANAAAGGAAACGTCGTAAGTTTGACTGATATTCAAAGACAATTTGATGCTGCAGCAAATTCTTCAACTGAACAGACTCAGCTCGGGAATTCTCTTTTGGGTGTCATTCAAAATTTTCGCTCTCCTCAGCTTGGCATCGGCAACGAAGCTCTTAAGCAAAGCTTAAGAAATTTGGAGCAATCTGTAAGCGACACTTTNAAAAATTCGTCCATAACTTCAGCCCAAAAAATGGAAAGTTATCGACAAGCTGTGGCTGAATTACAAAAAATTGTCAATGAGCTTAACACACCTCAAGACGGTGTGCGCTTAGCGATGTTGCGAAGTGTTCGTAACTATAAGCAAATTTTAGATGAGTTGTCAAACGTGTCTTCCTCTCTGGAAGAGAATCAAGTTCAACTGGATAAATCACGGCAAGCTGTGGCCAATGTGATATGGTTCTTTAATAACCAAGAATTGTCTACAAGGGCTTTAGAAAAGCAGGATCCTGAAGTTTTCAATCAATGGTTTATGAATGCCAAAGAAGAGTGGGATAACTTTCAAAACAATCGCGGCGGTTTCTTTAAAGCTCCTGATCAGCCTTTAAACCTTGTACTTGAAAAAACCTTTAAGAGCGAAGAGCCAACACCTAATTATCTTAGCTACTTTTTTACNTTTTTGCCTGTCTTGCTTGTTCTTTTGGTCCTCTATTTCATTTTCTCAAGACAAATGCGGGGCATTGGAAACAGCGCTTTGAATTTTGGAAAATCTCCAGCCAAGTTAATGACCAAGAGTAACAATAAGGTCACGTTTAAAGATGTGGCAGGCGTGGATGAAGCCATTGAAGAATTACAGGAAATTGTAGAGTTCCTGAAAAACCCAGGAAAGTTCACAGCTTTGGGCGGTAAGATCCCTAAAGGGGTACTCTGCATTGGTCCTCCAGGAACCGGTAAAACACTGATTGCCAAAGCTGTTGCAGGTGAAGCTGACCGTCCCTTCTTTTCTATCTCAGGGTCAGACTTTGTCGAAATGTTTGTAGGGGTAGGTGCGAGCCGTATCCGCGACTTATTTGACCAGGCTAAAAAGAATGCTCCCTGTATTGTATTTATCGATGAGATTGATGCTGTCGGTCGCCACCGTGGAGCCGGTATTGGAGGCGGTCATGATGAACGTGAACAAACATTAAACCAGTTACTCGTTGAAATGGATGGCTTCGATACGAATGAAGGCGTCATTCTCATGGCAGCTACGAACCGTCCGGACGTGTTGGATCGTGCACTTTTACGACCAGGTCGATTTGATCGCCGAGTTATTATCAGCTTACCGGATGTCAAAGGACGTTTTGATATCCTTAAGGTGCATGCTCGTAAAATAAAAATGGATCCTTCGGTAGACTTAATGGCGGTTGCCAGAAGTACGCCAGGCTCTTCCGGAGCAGATCTAGCGAACTTATTGAACGAAGCTGCTCTTGCTGCTGCACGTAAAGGCAGAACAGCAGTGACATCGATTGAAGTCACAGAAGCACGTGATAAAGTTCTCTACGGAAAAGAAAGAAGAAGTTTGGAAATTGACGAAAACGAAAAGCGCACAACGGCGTATCATGAGTCTGGACATGCTGTCGTAGGACTCGTTGTTAAAAACGCTGATCCTGTTGATAAAGTGACCATCATTCCCCGCGGCCTTTCCTTAGGATCGACCATGTTCCTTCCTAAAAAGAATCGCTTAAGCTATTGGAGACGCGAGCTCATTGATCAGCTTGCTGTGTTGATGGGAGGTCGTGTAGCTGAAGAAATNTTTGTGGGAGACATTTCAAGCGGAGCTAAACAAGATATTGATCAGGCCACACATATTGCACGTTCCATGGTTTGCGAATGGGGGATGAGCGACAAGCTAGGAGCTGTTGCCTACGATGAACGTACAGAAAGCGGTCAATATCTTGGGATGCAAGGATATCACGAAAAGAAATACTCAGAAAATACAGCCCAGGCAATCGATGAGGAAGTGAGAAAAATTCTTGATGCAGCCCTTGAAACTGCTCGCGG
Organism: Parachlamydiaceae bacterium; assembly: GCA_013414685.1. Classification (GTDB taxonomy): domain Bacteria; phylum Chlamydiota; class Chlamydiia; order Chlamydiales; family Parachlamydiaceae; genus Neochlamydia. The sequence goes on from CP058704.1 coordinate 93,077, forward strand.
CATCATTCGAGAAAAACATGATCAGGTAGAACTCATGGCTCAAATGCTGATCGAATTCGAGACGCTGGATGCTGAAGATGTTCATAAGATTATCCATAATGAATGGAATATTGAAGAAAAGCGCAATAAACTCAAACGTGCAGAAGATCTGCATAANAAAAGTGATTGCAACCCCTCCTCCACCGCCGGAAGATGAATCCTCCGGTGCTTCTAAGGAAGCTTCAACAAATGCCTTGGTCTCGGATTTAACGGGATAATGATAAAAAACCCCAAACAAAATTTGTGTTTGGGGGTTTTTTACTTTCACTTAAAACTCTCTTAAAATGAAAAATTTTTAGTCATGATAAAAATTTTAATTTTGACATTTTTTGCAGAATTGGCACAAAAGAGCTGCAAAAATTTTATTTGAGGGATGTTTTATGTTCAGCTCTTTTCAGGAGAAGAATGGATGAAGAAAACAATCATTCTTGCTTCTATTGTTCTCGCTATATGTATTTACCAACTAGATTTGATAATGGATACGATGATGAAAGATAAAAAATTGGTTGTTATTTTATTGGGGCCTCCCGGATCAGGTAAGGGTACCCAGACAAAAATGTTAAGCGAAGCTCTCTCGATCCCGCAGATTTCAACAGGAGATTTATTTCGCGATCATATGAANAAAGAAACACCATTAGGGACAAAAGCTAAATCTTACATTAATGCGGGAAAACTTGTCCCCGATGAGCTTGTACTAGAGATGGTAGACGATCGCGTCAAGTCAGCTGATTGCAAAAATGGCTATTTATTGGATGGGTTTCCGCGTACAGTNCCCCAAGCAGAGTCGATTGAAAAAAGCCTCTTAAAAGAAGCAAATACTATCGTATTAAATTTAATGGTTGATGATGATGTAATCATCAAGCGTGCTGAGGGCAGACTCCTTTGCAAAAACTGCGGTTCCATTTATAATCGTTATTTTTCTCCCCCTCAAAAGAGAAGGGTATGCGATAAATGCGGTCATTCACTCTACCATAGAGATGATGATAGAGCTGAGGTAGTTCAAGAGCGATTACGCGTGTATAATACGCAGACGAAGCCATTATTGGATTATTACAGCAAAAACTATGGACTCATTAACGTAGATGGTGACAAGCCAACCGAAGTTGTGTTCGAGGAATTAAAAGATCACATCAACAAAGTGAAAGTTTAATTTGAATTTCCGAACGTAACAGAACGCGGGCAATATCAGGCTGAATAAATAAAACCTTTTTGAGATCAGTTTAGAAACCTTTAGAGGAAAAACTCTAAAGGTTTCTCTGCTTTTTTGAGCATCACAATTTTTTTGACTCCAAATCAAAAAAGGTTATAGCACTTCTTTTATCAAAAGGAGTTTTATGTACGCACTTCGTATTCTGATTTTATGCATTTGCCTGACATCAAAATTATGGTCCGTTCCTGTTGTGACAAGTGTGGTTCCAAGTTTTGGTCCCGAAAACGCAGGAAATCTTGTGACAATTTCAGGTTCAGGATTTACCGGAGCTACGGAAGTTGATTTTGGCAATCTGCCTGCCTTTGCTTTTGAAGTCATTTCTGATAGCGAAATCATTGCTGCGCCTCCAGTTGGTTCTCCAGGCACCGTCGATGTAACTGTTATTGCGCCATCTGGGACTTCTACACCGAATAGAAATAGCATTTACACTTACCAAGGAAGCTGGGAAGGATTAGTCACAACTTCAAATACTTCTACTTTAGTTGTATTAGAAATCCCTAGCAATACTTCTAGCCCTTTGTTTGGTTTCGGGGAGGACTTTTTTAAGCGCAATCACTCCAGATGGACGGGTGGCCTATATCACAAGAGCTTCTTCTAGTACGGTTTTAGCTTTGGATTTAGCTAACTTTAATTCGACTTCCATTCCTGTAGGGGCAACTTCTCAGGTTGCAGCTATCAGCCCAGACGGGACGCGTGTTTACGTTTCAACAAGTTCTACTTCATCAGTAAAAGTCATTGATACAGCTACTAACACAGTCATCGCCACCATCGCTGTTGGCGCAACGCCCAATGGCCTTGCGATCACGCCTGATGGCAGCACCCTATTTGTTGCAAATACGACACCGAATACCGTAACACCGGTCAATTTGGCGACCAACACTGCTGGCGCCCCAATAGCTGTTGCAGGGGGACCCAACTTTCTTTCTATTACCCCGGACGGAAAGACACTCTATGTGACTTTATCAACTGCAGGTGCTGTTGTACCTATTGATGTTGCTACGCGAACCGTCGGAACTCAGATCCCTGTAGGGCCTACTCCGCAAGGGATAGCTATCACACCCAATGGTCTGACTGCCTATGCAGTTGTAGGGGGAACAATACAGTAGTCCCAATAAACATTGCGACAAATACGGCAGGGACACCCATTTCTGTTGCACCTAATATTCCGTTTCAAATTGCGATTACACCGGATGGCACACTGGCTTATGTTGGAACTTCAAACAATGCTGTCGTCGTCATCAATCTTTTAACTAATACAGTACAGACGACAGTCCCTATTGGAGGAGGAAACTTAAGCAGAGGAATTTCAATTACGCCTGACCAGGCGCCAGTGGCTGCCTTTACGTTTATTTCTCCGGGTACATTTGATGCATCTAATTCTGTTTCGCCTACAGGAACGATCGTCAATTACTTGTGGAATTTTGGCGATGGGACAACCCTTTCAACAACGAGCCCAATCGTGAACCATCAGTATGCCGTTCCTGGAACTTACACAGTGACGCTAACTGTAATTAATAGTGCGGGAACGTCGACCACCCAGATATTTACTGGTCAAACAATGTTAAGAAATGGAAGCTTATTTGCCACACTGACTCAAAACATTACGACTCAAGCTAATGTTCAAAATTTTTCAGGGACAGTTGTAAAAATAAATTTGCTACACAGACAGATATTGTGCACCGTTTTACATGGAATCAAATTGCCGATTCAAGTGTTTTGGGATACTGGATTTATCGCAATGGCGCGCTCATTGCTGTTGTGCCAAGTTCGGGACCCTTAGTATTCAATGACCACAATCGACGCAAGCATGAAGTGGACATTTATACCCTTGTAGCCTTCAATGCAAATGGTCCTATAGGAACACCAGCTGTGACGCAGGTTCCTTCTCTTTTATCAGACTAAGAATGCTTAGAAAAACCTTTAGGGTAATCCCTAAAGGTTTTTATTCCTAAAATTTAGTAATTTAGAAATATCAAACGATAGCGACGGTAATTTGCATCAGTCGAAGCAGCACAACTTGAATAAGTTGTGCGATGCAGACAGATTCAAAGACAACAGCTAGCTGATGTCAAAATTCCAAGTGTCAACTGGAACGAGTTCTCTAATTGCGCGATTTTAATCAATCAAAAATTCTCTTTTTTTCTTGGCTTTTTTGCCAAATACTAAATCAAACGACACTCCCTTGTTCTCTTCGGGGTCTTTTTATTGAAGTTCATTATTTCTGAATCTTCTGCCCCATTATAATGTTCGAAGCTAAGGTCAGACAATGTATATCACGGCGTCTTAGCGCCAACTCGTTCTCGTCTTAACCCTTCTTCGGATTCGTTTGAATTGTATTTTTCTTTCTAAAAGGCCTTTATTTTTATGCTGCTATTTTTCTTTTTTATCTGTTCTTTCAAACGGCTTTTTACTTTCAAGCATCTTATGCATGATAACCGCTAACTTTCTTGCCACTGCTACTATCGCTTTCTTTTNGCCTTTCTTTTTCATGAGTTTCATTCCCCAAGCTTTCAGTTTGCTCCATGTTTTACAACGTGTTAATAGGACTGTTGCTGCTTCCACAAGTAAGTAGCGCGTTCGCTTTGATCCTTTTTTCGAGATTCCTCCCTGCTTTTTAGTCTCACCGGATGAATATTGGCTGGGCGTTCTCTAATTGCGCGATTTTAATCAATCAAAATTCTCTTTTTTTCTTGGCTTTTTTGCCAAATACTAAATCAAACGACACTCCCTTGTTCTCTTCGGGGTCTTTTTTATTGAAGTTCATTATTTCTGAATCTTCTGCCCCATTATAATGTTCGAAGCTAAGGTCAGACAATGTATATCACGGCGTCTTAGCGCCAACTCGTTCTCGTCTTAACCCTTCTTCGGATTCGTTTGAATTGTATTTTTCTTTCTAAAAGGCCTTTATTTTTATGCTGCTATTTTTTCTTTTTATCTGTTCTTTCAAACGGCTTTTTACTTTCAAGCATCTTATGCATGATAACCGCTAACTTTCTTGCCACTGCTACTATCGCTTTCTTTTGCCTTTCTTTTTCATGAGTTTCATTCCCCAAGCTTTCAGTTTGCTCCATGTTTTACAACGTGTTAATAGGACTGTTGCTGCTTCCACAAGTAAGTAGCGCGTTCGCTTTGATCCTTTTTCGAGATTCCTCCCTGCTTTTTAGTCTCACCGGATGAATATTGGCTGGGCGTTAATCCTAAATATGCAGCTACATTTCTTGAATCTTTAAATCGTCTTATATCATCTATCTCTGCTTTAAATGATAAAGCCGTAATAGGTCCTACCCCGTCTATCGTTTGCAAGAGTTGCACATCTTCATCGTTTTTAGCTAGTTCCTCTATTTCTTTATCTAAAGCTTTAATTTCAGTATTTAAACTGTCCATTACGTTTAATAGGCTTTTAATAACTCTTTGTACCTTCGGGCTTAGTTCTTTTACTGCCTCTTCTACTTGCAGCCTAAAGTTTTTACCTGCCTTTTGGTGAGCTTTATTCCATAGACTTTAAGGTGCCCTTTCAGGCTATTCACTACATGAGTCTTTTCCTCTACAAGTGTCTGTCTCATATGCAGCACGCTTCTAATTTCCATTGCCTCATCACTTCTATGTACACACTCTCTAAAATGACCTACTCTTAAGGCTTCTGCTATTCCTCGAGCATCATTTTTATCCGTCTTATTTATGATCGTTGCCAAAATCGCTGCCATTTTTCGTGCTTCCATAACCACTACGTCATAACCTGCTTTTTGAAGCCCTTTCTTTAAGTAATGTGTTAAATTTCCACTTTCAAGGCCGACTTGTGTTATCTCGTACCCTGTTTGTTTTAAATATGAACTTATTTCTTCAGGCTTTGATTCAACGGCGTCTTCTCTTACAACTTTTCCCTTAGCATTAACGATGCATATAAAAACTGTTTTCAAAGAAACATCTAATCCAACATAATAGCTCATGGCTTACTCCTTGTTTTTTGAGGTATTTGACCTCGATTTTTTGGAGATCTTACGATACTCCGTATTTGGAGTAAGCCTTTTTTATTTTTCATTGCGCTTTACTCCTAAGGCGCGCAATTACCTTATGTATATAATAAAGATCCAGCCACTCACTTAAATTAGATTATTCTGATGTAAGTCCTCAAAGCTTCAGCATATTCACATCCAGCTTCTATACCTCGGTATCTAGCTAAACTACGAATTCCATCAACTGAAAGATAATTTGCTTTTCCACTTCTTACTTGGCTGGGAAAACATTTTTTAAATCGTTCTAACTTCTGTGTAATTTCTTCTTCTGTAAGTCGGCAATAAAGATCAGGTTTAAAATCGGTCGACGGTCCAATAGAATGCACATAAGTGGGATTTTCCATAACATAGATCTCTTGTGGACAAAATCTAGCTGTAGGACGGGTTGCAGCGATGGTAGCCTCATATACGATTGTGTGATCATGATGAAAAGAAGGTCCTTGGCATATTAAAATATCAGGTTGAACTTTACTAATGACCCGCTCAATTGCTGTAACTATATCCCTCCTTGCCACCCTATCTAGTGTTGAATCAAAATCAAAAGGAACTCCTTCTCCTTCATGCCAGATCCCATTAAAATCATGGATGAAATTCTCATACTCTTTAATTCTGTCTTCTCGAGATACAAGTCCTGTATGATGAAGTTTAACACTTGAGACTGCGATTANAANAAAGTGGTATTCGTAATCTTGCTTAAATCTTTCTANAAATCCACCAATGCTTATGCAAGAATCATCACTATGAGCTTCGATGATTAGGATCTTTTTTATTTGTCATTTTAACTACCCATTAAAACTGTTGATTCATCTAGTATAAAACAAAAGTAAGTCAAGCTTATCTAAACTTAGCAATATCTAAAGATTTAATTTAAATTCCAGAAAATTGCATCTGATTGCGGTTAACTCTTGGATTATGATGTACCATGAATTTATGCATTCGACCTGAAATCAAATTTGGTTTTTTGCAGTTGTTGCCGAAACTGCTGAGATCTTTTCTAATTCCGCATCACTTTACTTTCCTACTTAAAAGCGGCCTTAAAAAATTTAGCGTTCTTTTTAAATATTTTCAATATTTCTCTCAATCAATTAATATAAATTGATTAATTAATTATTTAAAATTAAAATTGTCTGTTCGGAGGTTTATCATGAAGATCGAATTAAATCCTGGAGCTGAACTTTGTGTCAAAGCGATGCATTTAAAAGAAATAAATGAGAATAGCATCAGAACATGCATTTCTCGGTACACTAAACCAGATTCTTTTGCAAATCTTTAAGTTGGATTGTTTTTAGAGTTGTGAATGCCTTTAAAAGTATTTTTGGTCAATCTGAATGGCAAATCACGAATCAAATGTTACATCAACATGCTCTTGAGTTAGCAAAAGAAAAAACTCTTTCAAATTATTCCTCAAGAAAAATTGAATAAAAAAATCAATGTGAACATTGTAGATACAACAAGATTGGTTGCTTCAAAACTCCTCTCTATTTGTCTTTTAGCGAATCAATTGCAGAGTGAAGCTAGCACAGAATTGATGGAAAAATTAGCCCCTTTAGATTTAGAGAATGCATTGTCAGAAATCGAAAAGAATGTGAATGAAATCATTGGAAGAGCCTAGAATGAATCTCTTGTTTCTTGTTGGATAAAGATTCAATTACCATGCAAATGGATCATTTATATCGCCTCCAAATAGATGCTCCTTTGGATTGGGTTGAAAACAAGGGGCGAGAATGGGTCTTCCATAGAAAGCAGTTTCTAAATTTGCATGTAGCTTTCTTCCATCATAAGGTCTGATAATTCCATAAAAAGCGGACAAGGCAAGAAGGTGAATTGATATAGGAGAAGCTAAAAGTCTAAAAATCTTTTGCGTATTGAGTAGTTCGATAGTTTACGGTGAGCTGTTTTTCATAGTCTGTTGGGCTTAGATTTTTTTATCAGGCTTTTTCCAAAATTCATAAAAAGAAAGCAGTTTGATAATGCGCCATATCACATTGAAAAGCATGGNTAAAGGGTGGACCAAAATAGAGCCGAAAAAGCAAAGGCNACATTTCCCTCTGATATTGGCTTTACTCTGATTTAAATACCGGTCTTGTGTCGTTAAATCAATAATAAAAGCAGGTTGATCAGAACTTTCAGGATAGCTCTCTTTAGGCCATTTGGGACCGTTTTTATCCACTTCCCAATCGTTGATTGGGTAAAGTCTTTTAATATATAAAGATAATTCAGACATTTTTGTTCGCCTAATTTGATGCTTGAAAACTAAATTTCAAAATCACTTCATCCTAGAACTGTAAGTTAGTCATCAACGACTTCTGAGCCGATGAATGCTTGATAACGGAAGCTTTAGATTCCAGTCTTTTCTTCTTCACCCACACGCCTGACTTCATGAATGCCATCTATGTCATAAATTTCATAGTTGCCAAAACCTTGACGAATAGAAAATGGCAATATATAACCTTCAAAAATCACCCTAAATTGACAAATCCCTTTATCAGGCTCTTGTGTGTAATCAAGACCCGGTAAAGATGACCGAAGACCTGTAGCAGACCATTCAATTTTACAAAGTAATTTTTAGATTGATTTTCTTGCAGAAGCGAGTTTTGACAAGGTGCAACAATTGTTTCAGAAGGAGTGCTTAAGCTTTCGTTGGGATCAGAGTCGGATTGTTCTTCGTTGAATAATTTAAATTCAATATTGGTGAACCAATTATCTTCTTGGTCAGATTCAAGGAGTTCCTCTCTATGAAGGAATTCGTTTTCTTTTTCACTTTTATCAATTTTTTTTTGTGATCTGGATCCATTTGTTCAATAGGAGGTTCTGAGTGAAGATTTGGATCCAATGAGGATTTAATCTCTAAAGACTCATGATTCTCTTTGCAGAGACCTCAGTTTCTTCTTCGTATAATTTTTCTGAGGGATTTTTAAACGTATCCTGTTTGGCGAGGGAAGGGAAGCTTCCTCTTTTTCAGATTGAGCAATTGAATCAGTTTCCTGCTTTTGTTTCATCAGTTGGTTTTCTTGTATCCCTTCTTCATTTTTGGAAGTGGTGGAAACAAATGAAGATTTTTGCTCTGGATCATCTTTTTTGAGGTGTTTAAATAAGCTTTATCTAGGAATGTCAATGGGGTCATGGCGATTGGATTTTTTGCGAAGATTCTTGAAGATTCATAGAATTTTCAGGAGAAGGAAGATCAAATTTAATTCTCTTTCCCTGAAAAGAGTCATTCTTCTTTTGTTTTTTTAGAGCCGATTTTATAGGTTTGGGCTCTTCCTTAACTTTTACAATAGGAGCAAAATTTTTATTGGCAATTTCTTTAATAGAATAAACTGTAGCTAAGTTTGGATAGATGGTTAATATCTGCTCTTTTGAGCATGATCCTTGAGGAGTTTTTGACTCCGCCAGCTGTGATAATGCCTTTGCCTGAGAGGAAAAGCTGGATAGCAACGAATGTTCTTCCACACCAATCTATTTTTAGAATATTTAACGATATCTTTCAGATCTAGATCTCTAAACCCAATATTTAATCTGCCAATCGTGCAGTTAAAGTTTGCTTCCGAGGCGCTCATTTTATTCCTTCATATCCATTCATTTAAAAACCTATGCCCATGTCTTTTAAAAGTTCATTTAAATTAACAGATTTTGCATCCCCAATTCGTTTGAATTCATATTTACCATTCAATTCATAGATCTCATACTCACCAAAGCCTTCAATAGGTGAATAACGTTCCTTTTTTCCTTTGCGGTCTACCTCAAAGTAACAGATACTTTTGCCGTCACTTAAAGATTGTGTCCATGAAACATTTGGTAATGATGATTGAATGTTTGAAGAAGACCAATTAAGTTTTCCGACTAATTTCCTTTGGTTATCATTTTGTTGCGAGGGAACTCTTTCGTTCGATTCAACGACTAATGATGGATCTTCACTTCTCTCTATTTCGTCCTGAAGTTCTTGATTATCATCTTGGTAAAAGTCCGAGTCTGTATCCAAATCTTCTTCATCAAGAGGAATGAAATTTTTCGGATCACTGCCAATTTCTTTTTCAGAAATTTTCTGGTCATAGGTAAAAATTGCCTCTTGACTAGAATGAAATGAATCAGATTCTTCTTCTGATTCATGAATTTCTTGTTCATCTTCAGAAACTTCAGCTAGTTGTTCTCGTTTTGACGCCTCAGTTGCATTATCTTCAAGATTAGAGAAAGGCTCGGTATCAGAAACTTCATTGGGAGTATTGAAAGAACCTTTTGTTTTTCACTTTCTTGATCTATTTTTTTCAGATAAATTAGGTTTTGGAAGGAAGCTCTCATCGGGATCTGACAATCTTTGGCTTTCGGATTTATATGTTATAGGCTCTTGGTCTTCTGGTTGATCGAATTGTCTTTCACAAGATTCTTCAGAGGTAGCATTAAAAAGAGAATCAACCTCGTTCTCTAAGGATTTTTGAGTTTTGGAGCCATCAGATTTGTGTTCATTCAATAGGGTTTCTTCTAAGTGGATATCTTGTTTTTAGAGCTATTTAAATTTTCTAAATACGAGCCGATTTCGAAGTTTTCAATTGGTTGTTTATGTTCTTGTTTATTTGGGGTTCTTGACTTGGTTGATTCTTATGAATTAAAGCATTTTCAGAAGAACAAAGTTCTTTAGCTGATGTTTTAGAAGGTAAACTAGTTGTGAGATTCTTTCTTTCCTCAGAAGATTCTTGAAGATTCATAGAATTTTCAGGAGAAGGAAGATCAAATTTAATTCTCTTTCCCTGAAAAGAGTCATTCTTTTTGTTTTTTTAGGGCCGATTTTATAGGTTTGGGCTCTTCCTTAACTTTTACAATAGGTGCAAAATTTTTTTGGCAATTTCTTTAATAGAATAAACTGTAGCTAAGTTTGGATAGATGGTTAATATCTGCTCTTTTGAGCATGATCCTTGAGGAGTTTTTGACTCCGCCAGCTGTGATAATGCCTTTGCCTGAGAAGAAAAGCTGGATAGCAACGAATGTTCTTCCACACCAATCTATTTTTAGAATATTTAACGATATCTTTCAGATCTAGATCTCTAAACCCAATATTTAATCTGCCAATCGTGCAGTTAAAGTTTGCTTCCGAGGCGCTCATTTTATTCCTTCATATCTATTAAATTTAAATAGGTCTGTTTTAGTAATTCTTCATGCGTTCTGCTATACGCCTCGCTTAAAACGGTGTAGATGTGCTGCAAGGCTTTATTCCATTTTTTCATGTAAAGTGCAGCAAAGTTTTTTCTTTTTGAAGTTCTTCCATTCTGTTTTCGTATTCTTCTTTGGTTTCTTGTCTGTCAGGCGTTTCAATCATGATTTCACGATCTCGGACGTAACTTGGCTGCAAACGAATCTTTTCAATTGCATTCTTTGCACGCTGTACTTTCTCCTGAACAATTTTTCCGCTTTTTTAATAAATCAATCGCTTCTCCAGTTTCATTTTTTCCAAAAGAAGGCGCCCTAAATTATAACAAGCAGAGTATTCGTCCTGGCCCGCAGCGATCCGATAATGTCGGATGGCTTCATCGATATTTTTTTGGTTCCAAGACCAAACTCATAGCAAAAACCTAAAACTTTAGAAGAAATTTCAGACTGTGTTTCTTTGAAAAATGGATCCAGATATTCGAATTGATTAGCCTCTAACCGAGGAGGAATGAATTTTTCTCGCAGTCGGTCTGCATCTTCATTAAATGAACCCATGGGATTAGGATATGAATAGACGATGCTGCCATTCCAAAAAGATCCGCTGTCCATTAAATTGGTTTTTCCATAATCCTTTAGGCACAAGTACACTTTTCGGCAATGTTGTCTATTATGATGAGAAATACACTCTTTAAAAACTTCACAACCTTTGACTTTTGGGCTCTGAGTTCCTTCCATTTTTCTTTTTCCAGGATGGAAAGTTGATCCATAGCTTTATCGGTATAATGAAAATTCAAAATGCTTTTGTTTCTTAAATGCGCAAAGCTTCCAACATAGGGTTCATAGTCATGAAGAAAATCAGCCACAGACTGAAGGGAGGCCCCTCCAAAGCCGAACCAGCGGATGACTCGCGAGAACCAAGGCATTTCACTGAACCTTGTAGTTTGCAAAGTCATTTGGCCGTTAATTTTCTTAACTGTTAAAATTAAGTCCTTGTCTGGCCTTTCCTGGGACCGAGCTTGCGCAAAAGTCCCAAGAGTCTGACAAATTGTTTCTAAATTTTCAAAGGTTAGCTTTTGCATATAATCTTGCTTAATTTCTTTAAATTTTAGTATAATTTTTCTTTAAAATCAATCTGTAAATCTATTAGTCAGAGTGCTGTTTAATAAAAATTATTGGAGATGCATGCCAGCTTTTAAAGTCTATAACAGCGAAAAGGAAGTCAGGCTTTCGAAAAATGGAACAACCTGACAAACCTTTCTTATGAAGTCAAATTAGTCAATGAAAAGGGTCAGGAAATAGACTCCACATGGAAAGGGAGAAAGTATAAACGAATGACTATTGAACGCAACTTTTCTTGCTGGGAAAAAGCGGGCAGAGGGTTTATTGGAGTCATGGCCGTTTGCTTTTCGTTAGGGTTGGCACTTCTATCAAAGACCGTTCAAGAATTGTTTAAAATAAAGAAAGAAATTTTACATTTTGGAATTCGGGTATTGGATGATGAAAAATTACCAAAAATACCTGTCAGTCAAATTAAATACATTGCCATTGGTAAATTCTGCTTGCAGTCAAGCCCCTGTCAACATGATTGCATTGTTCGGCTTAAAGACGGGGATGAAAAGTTTCTAAGGTTTGATGCTGTTGAAATTCGGCAGCTCATTCAGAGAATGCCTGAACAAATTAGAAATACTTGGGGCGATCGGCACTTTTTTTCTCAGGATAGGCAGAACAGGCCTGAAAATCGTTATTTAGCGTTCGATCAATGATTTTTTTCCTTGATGTATTCAGATAAGGCTTTTTTGGAATAGATGTGGGCCTTTTTAAGGTCCCAGAGAGTCTTTAAATGCAACTTTTCTAAGTTAGACTGGACCTTTGAGAATAATTGATCGCGATGTTCCAAACGCTCCTGCTCGGTGGAAGTAGCGGGATCCAGTTCTAGTTCGCTTTCATTTTGGATCTGTGGTAAAAGACCGATTTCCCAATAGTCTCTGAGATACCAGATCGAAAATTTAACCAACGCCTCGATCGCAGGCTCTCCATTGCTAAGAGACTCAGGGTCATTTAAGTCGTAAGGATTTCCAAAGACAGTATTGATTTGCTGATTCAATAGTTCAAAAAGGCCTGTTGTTCCCTGAGAAGTTTCGGGGTGTCCTATAAACTGATTGAGCGTATGCAGATATTTGTCTTTGATTTCATTGAGATTTTCAATGAGATCTGTGCGATGGGTATTCCATGCGATTTTCAAAGCGCTTCTCATCTTTTCGAGACTGTTACTGAATTCCAATGAAATATCATTAATTTTATTTTTGATAAGGATTAATTCGTTTTTACCAATGTGATCGATCGATAAATGCTCAATCTCTTTAAGGATTTNTTGCAGCTCTTCGCTTAAAATCAGATATCGATTGTTCATTTCATGAATAAATACAGTCAGTTGATGCTGTAAAGGTTCTGAATAGGCAGCTTGCAAGAGCAGTTGCAATTGTTCATCGGAAATTTCGCACAATAATTGAGAAAAAGTTTGATGAGGCATACCGACAAGGATAGAAAGAAGCTTGGTGAAGTTATCATCCTGCATGATCAAATCACTTTCTAGAAAATCCAAAATTTGTTGGGAGGATAAGAAGCGGCCTGCCATTTCTAATTGCTCCTGGCTGGAAAGTCCTAAAAGGATCGCCCGAGTTTTTCNCTTCCAATAGGGCGTATTCTTTTCATTCATGTGCAAAAGGACCGCAGCCAACTGTTCTAAATTCAATTGCTGTGTGGCTAGACGGATTTCTTCATTTGATAATTCGACGAAAAGTTCAGCGATTTCTGCGGGGGTTGCCCTGCTAATTTCGATATTTTGCATGTGCTATCCTGAATGCATAGTCTATTATTTGCATTTTAGATGAGTTCAATAAGAATGTAAATAAAGAATTTTAACCTTTGATGTTCGCGGCTGCCAACATCAAAGGTTATGAATGACAGCTATTGCATTTTGTAGAGTTTTTTCAAACGAGCAATACGGTCATCAAGCGGAGGGTGGCTCGAAAACCATTGCATAAGTCCTCCACCTTTTGTAGCAGAAATTTTAAACGAGTTAATCGCTTCCTGATTTTGCCTTGGGTCTTTGATTTCAAGATTGCGTTTCAAAGCATTTAAAGCTGCGATCATGGATGAAGGTCCTGCCAACCGAGCGCCTCCTGCATCTGCGCGATATTCACGATAACGCGAAAAGCTGGCGACGACTATCGCTCCAAACACCATAAAAATCATTTCAAGGACAAAAACGATCATTTGATACATCAAAGGTGAAACGGAGTCGCTTTCACGATCTCTTGAGAAGAATCTGCTGACAACAAAAGCTAAAATCCTTGCTAAGAACATCACAAAAGCGTTAATCACTCCCTGAAGAAGCGTCATTGTCACCATATCGCCATTCGCCACGTGAGTAATTTCATGGCCGATGACAGCATCTACTTCGTTTTTATCCATGCGTTGTAAAAGACCTGTAGAAACAGCAACTAACGAATTAGAACGCGAAGGGCCTGTGGCAAATGCATTTAGTTCAGGAGATTTATAAATTCCGACTTCTGGCATTTNTGGAAGGCCGGCTTTTTNTGCAAGAGCATAGACCACATCGAGCACTGCGCGTTGCTGCGGGTCATTCGTGTTGGGGTCGATCATTTGAAGCCCAGCCATCCACTTTGCCATTGTCTTTGATAACAATAATGAAATGAAGGCGCCACCCATGCCCCAAATAAGGCAAAATAAGGCCAGACTAGGAATATTGAGTCCATTCTTCATTANAAAGGGTTGCAGGTTGAAGAAATAGGCGATAAATGAAATAAAGGCGACAACTAAAAAGTTGACGAGTAGAAAAAGTACAATCCGTTTTGCTAAAGCCATGATGCATCTCCGTTTTTTTCTAAACTTTTGTTTACTAGATAGTTAAAACAAAAGTCTTGATTTAAGGCTATTATAACTTAAAAAGGTGTAAAAATAAAGCGTGTTAAGATTGGAGCCCCCTATAGAAGGCTTTCATTTCAATTTATCTGCTTTTTCCCTCAATGCCAAGCAAAAGTTCTTTATAGGAAAGCTCTAAAAGATTTTCAATAATGATCCAATCTTGTTCTTCCATTGGGCTCCAGGAGTCATGGGCAAGATCGCGATAACGAGCGGCTACTGCACGTAGATAGCCTGCGCGATCAAAGTGGGGTTTGTNTTGACCCTCATAGATCAAACTGTAAAGATTAGCGATTTTTTTCCNCACAATCTCAGGATCATTCGTTTTATCATTGCGTCTTGCAACCCACCACTGAAGTTCTTCTTGTGCAGCTTGATGAGAATCCCACGAACCATGCATCGCCTCGCGAACACCTTCAAATGCCGCGGCAAGATGGGGAAGAACTTGGCTTTCATAAACACTTTGCTGAGTATTTTGAGGCAAATTTTTAAAAGTGATCGCTGCAGCTGCAAGCTCAGGAATGACTGTTGTCCAGACAGTAAATTGATTTAAACGGAATTCGACGATCGCAAGATGTGAAATATGTTGAACAAGCCCTGCAACGTCATTGTCATAATAGTCTTTCCATGCGGCAACCTCTTCTTTAGCCACTTGCTGGGGATTAAAATGCCAGGATTCCGCTGTTTCAGAATAAAGATTGAGAGCATAAAGAAATAGAATAGATACAAGGATCTTTTGCATAGTCATTCCTTAAAAATTGTTTTCCATGCAAGGGCTCCAGCGCCTATAGAACCCGCATCTTTTGTGAATTTTGCCGTAAGGACAGACAGTTTCGAGCTGGCAGATTTGAGGGCGTATTTTTNGATTCCTTCTTTGACATGTTCTATAGCTTCAGGCAACCCCGACAGAACGCCTCCTCCAAGAATCAACCGTTCTGGATTAAAGGCGTTCGCGATATTTATGCAACCTACAGTTAGTGCATGAAACATTCCGACAATAATTTCCTCGGCTAAGAAATCTTNTTCATGATAAGCCTCAACGATCATTTTAGTCGTTACGTTTTCAATGTTCCCATCAGCTCGTTCTAAAAGAGATACTCNCAGCTCTTGGATTTTTGGATAAGCTCCCGGGTTTTTAGCAAGAGCCCAACCCGAAGCCAGTGCTTCCAAACACCCTTTGCTGCCGCATGTACAGATAGGTCCTTCCATCTGAATAATCATATGACCCAGTTCACCAGCTGAATTATTATATCCTTGAAGGATGCGGCCAGAGGCAATAATTCCACTTCCGATACCGGTGCCTACAANAAGGCAAACAAGATCTTGGCTTCCTTCGCCTGCACCGTAAATCCATTCGCCTATGGCAGCTGCACGCACATCATTGGTGATGGCAACAGGGATTTTAAGACGTTTCATTAAATTTTGCTTCAATGGGACATTTTCCCATTTTAAATTGGGGGCAAATCGGACGATGCCGGTCTCTGCCTCAATTTGTCCCGGAACCCCGATTCCAACACCAAAAATTTCCCCCTCTGCCATTTCAGTAAGTTTATCAATTGTATGAACAATATCATTTTCAATTTCTTTTGGACCCCCGGTCACATGGGTCGGCATTTTAATTGCATGGAAGGATCTTCCTTGTTTATCTATGAGAGCTATCTCAAGTTTTGTGCNCCCTAAGTCGACACCAATTGCGTAGGAACGAGACATAATTTACTTATAGTTAAATAAAAACTTATACATATCAACAAGAGGTTTAATTCGGTATAATATTCATTGAATTTGACAGGATGGATAGATATCATGAGGCAAAAATAAGGCAACTATGTCGCAATTTTTTAGATTCATCTCCTTATGTGACCCCTGTTCGCGCCATTATCATGCAATAGTCGAGTTTAAGGATTTAAAGCCGCGTGCTAAACTCATAACAACTCTATTGACAGGACTCGTCGGTATAGTCTCTTTACCGGTGTTTGGTCTTCTTGGGGTCTTAACCTTTAGATGTCTAGTGAGAAGTTTTTTACTTTCAAAGGTTAAACAGATCGATCCTTCACAAGAAAATTCGAGAATAAGAAACATTGAAGATCAAGGCATTAAAAATCTTTCAGCACAAGATGTTCAATCTGAAAAATCTACGGTTTTTCTTGAAGAAAAAATTGTTCAGACACCGATCCTTCAAACATCTGAATTTGAAAATGAGGCGATTGAGCAAAAGGTTGACGTCGGCGTACAGTCCACGACGCTCATTCAACCTGAAATTGAAAAAGAAAGCAAAGAAATCATATTGGATAAAAATGACCTGCAAAAGGATGAACCTCAAGAAGAATTTTCTTTAAGAATGTCAGAATTTTCTGATGCTGCCGATTTCAGCGAAAATATTTTAATTCTTACTGGGTTAGAACTTCAACGGATCCAAAGAAAACAAGAAAGCCATGAAGAGACAATGGAGCAACAAAAATCTTTAGATTGTCTGATTGAAAAACAATCAAAAAATAGCATTCACGATTTTCAAACCGATGAGATTGAAGAGGTTCTGGAAGGAAAAATTAAGCGAAGAAATCCTGCCGATTAATCGGCTTGATCTTCAGCCAGGACAATGGGTGAGTTTTATTTCTAAAAGATCTGGAGTGCCGAACGTTCTGGAAAAACCTTTTATGGTCATTAATCGTGAGGACTTTGCGTTTGATCCATGCCGTTGTTATCTCATGAGCTTGGATGGAGAGCTTCATGACTATTGCCCGGAGAGTAGATATCTATCTTTCGGAAATAATAGAATAGACTTGCCATGGGATTTTGAAGTCGTCCAGCATAGTGAAGCCGCAGTTTCAAATCAACAGGGGAAGAATTTAAGAATATCCAGCAAAAAGCCCTTTTGCATTTAAAGAAATTAGCATTTTCCGCACCTAAATATTTAGGGAGGGGATTTTATCCTGAAAATCCGTCGAAGACTTTAACAGCGCAGGAAATCCAAGCGCGATACCCTGAATTTTCATCCAATGAATCAAAAACTGAAAATTAATTTGAAAAGCAATGAAAGCTCTTATCGTAAATCCTTCCAAAATTAGCACCGAAATACAAATTCCATCCTCGAAATCCCAAACTCATCGGGCGATCCTTTTTGGTTCGCTTGCCAGGCAAAAATCTATCATTCATCACCCTTTAAACTCTCCGGACACTCAAGCAATGATGGATGCCTGTCGATTACTGGGAGCAACAATACAGGCTTATGAAAATCATCTGGAAATCCAGGGAATTGATGGGAAGGTTGAAGGTGCAGCAGATGTGATTCAAGCTCAAAATTCCGGAATTATTCTGCGATTTCTTTCCTGCATTGCCGCCTTAGGAAATCAACCTATTGTAATCACGGGTGATCACTCAATCCGTCATCAACGCCCGATGGGCATCTTGATTGATGCACTTCGGCAGCTAGGGGTGAGGGCAGAATCAACACGCGGAAACGGTTTTGCCCCTGTAATTATTCAGGGACCTTTAAAACCAGGGAAAGTGGTCTTTCAAGATGGATCGGATTCGCAAAATATCTCCGCTTTATTAATAGCTTCAGTGTTTTTGAAAGGGAACATGGAACTGACAGTCCATCATCCTGGAGAAAAGCCTTGGGTAGATTTAACCCTCGATTGGTTAAGACGATTAGGAGTCTCATATAAAAATTGCCATTACGAAAACTATCTTATAGAAGGAGGAGGCAGCCTCAATGGTTTCGATTATTCTGTTCCTGGCGATTGGAGCTCTGCTGCATTTCCAATTGCGGCTGCCTTAATCACTCATTCTCAATTGACTCTTAAAAATTTAGATCTAAATGATTTGCAAGGGGATAANAAAATTCTCGAGATTTTTACAAAAATGGGCGCATGCTTTTCTTTGAACGANAACAGAAAAAGCCTGGTGGTAAAACCAAATTCATTGCAGGGGATAACAATTGATATAAATGATTGTATTGATGCAATCACAATTTTAGGGGTGGTCGCCTGCTTTGCAAAAGGTCAAACGCGCCTTTTGAATGCTGCCGTCGCAAGGCAAAAAGAGTGCGATCGAGTGTCTTGCCTGGCAAAAGAACTNGAAAAAATGGGAGCAGTCATCCATGAAACAGCAGAAGGATTAATCATTCAAGGAGGCGCCCTTCGAGGAGCCCAAGTGCATGCTCATCTGGATCACCGTATGGCGATGTCGCTTGCCGTCGCAGGGATGGCAGCAAAGGGAGAAACAATGATTTCAGGCATAGATTGCATNAAAAAGACGTATCCGACTTTTATCCAGGACTTTCAAAAAATTGGCGCTCAATTTGAGGAAGTCGGATGAATATTATTTTGTGCGGGCCTCCATTCTGTGGAAAATCAACACTGGGGAAATTGGCAGCGGAGAAATTAGGCTGGGAGTTTATAGAGACGGATTTATTGTTGGAACATTGCTATACGCAAGAGAATCAGACCTTATTGACATATAGAGAAATTTTTCGCCAAGAAGGTGAAAAATCTTTCGTCAATATGAGTCAAAAGCCCTGCAAACTTTAAAAGCAAAGCAAAAATGTGTGATAGCACTTGGCGGAGGCACATTGAATAAAATGGAAAATTCACATTTCCTTAAAAATTAGGGTTTATTTTTTATCTGAAAACTTCATTGCAGACTTTACAATCTCGTCTATCAGCTCAAGCCCTGCCATCTTACTTGGAAAAAGAAATAGATCCATTCAGGAAATTCGAAGAGTTAGTAAAACTTCGTTCAATTTATTGTGAACGTTATGCCAATCAGATTGTTGAAACGGATCTCTTAAGCCAAAGTCAAATAATCGCTCTTATTTGTAGGTATCAAAATGGGAAGTAATTCTTTTGGAACGCTATTTAAAATTACAACCTGNGGGGAATCTCATGGCAAAGCAATTGGTGTCGTGATCGACGGCTGTCCTGCTGGGCTAGATATTTCTGAGGAAGAAATCAGCCAAGAACTTGCTCTAAGGTCTCCAGGGAAAGTTTCTTATACCTCTCCTCGTTTAGAGACAGATCCTTGTGAAATATTATCGGGGGTNTTTGAGGGTAAAACGACCGGGGCGCCTATTTCTATTATGATCCCCAATAAGGATGCCGACTCAAGCAAGTACGATACAATAAAAGATTTACTCAGACCCGGGCATGCGAACTACACCTACTTAGAAAAATATGGGATTTTTGATCATAGNGGNGGAGGGAGAGCTTCGGCTCGTGAGACGGCTTGTCGTGTGGCAGCTGGAGCAGTCGCTAANAAATTTCTCAGCCATTATGGAATTCAAATTACCGCTTATTTATTCCAAGTGTCAGAAGCAGTTGCAAATATTGCGTCTTACTCGAATTTAAGAGAAAAAGTTTACGCTAATCCTATTTATTGCCCGGATTCCCTGGCTTCAGAAGTCATGATGGAGTCAATCAATCAAGCTAAAAGAGAGGGGGACTCTTTAGGCGGTATTGTGGAACTTGTGATCGAAAATCTGCCCCCAGGTTTAGGAGATCCTGTCTATGAAAAACTTGAAGCGAACTTAGCTAAAGCAATGCTTTCCCTGCCTGCCACGAAAGGATTTGAAATTGGTTCAGGTTTTCAAGCAGTCAAAATGCGAGGAAGCGACCATAATGATCTCTATGAACGTAAAGATGAGAAGATTTCGACTGCGACAAATCATGCTGGNGGGACCTTAGGAGGAATTTCAACAGGGATGCCGCTTGTTGCAAGAATTGTGTTTAAACCCACTTCTAGCATCAAAATGGCAATGAACACGGTAAACACCAAAGGGGAAAAAGCTGAATTTAAATTGCCTGAAGGTTCCAGGCATGATCCCTGTGTAGCCATTCGAGCCGTTCCCATTGTGGAAGCCATGGCAGCCCTTGTCATTACTGACGCTATGTTATTGAATCGTTGTGCAAGGCTGATATGATTTGTGCTGTTATTGTGGGTCCTTCTGAAGAAGAAGTCCGTCAGCAAATTCAATTTTCTCTTGACTATGCAGATTTTGTGGAATTACGTTTAGACCTCTTTAAAGAAAAGTCTCCAAATTTTCTTAAAAATCTTTTAATCGGTTTTTCTATTCCCATGATCTTTACACTTCGCTCTATAAATCAGGGAGGGCAGTACGAAGGAACACTGGAAGAATATTTAGCAGAACTTGAGAAGCTTTTATCTTGCAAGCCTCATTACTTAGATATTGAATTTCGTGCAGCAAAATTTTTCAGAAGAAAAGATTTCATGAAACAAAGGCTNCTGATATCTTATCATGATTTCAATACAGGGGAAAAAATTTCANNTGACATCTTTAAAAAGATGCCTCAAATTGAAGGAGCTCATTATAAAATAGCTTTAATGATGGATTCCACCGCTCAAACATTCCAATTGATGCAAGAAGCAAATCCTTACAAAAATGTCACTTTTGTTGGGATGGGCGAAAAAGGCACTGTCAGCAGAATTATAAGTAGGGATTTNACTTTCGCAGCAGTTGACGAGGGTAAAATCGTTGCGCCAGGGCAGTTGTCAATTCAAACATTGCACGATGTTTACAGATCTAAAACNTTCCATTTAGGTACTAAGTTATTTGGTTTGATAGGAGATCCTATCACAGGCAGCATTGGCCATCAAACTAACAACGCTTTAATGAAGGCTTTTGATTTAGACGCAGTTTACGTGAAAATGAAAGTAGAATCTTTTGAATTAAGATCCGCGCTTGGATCTATTCAAGAATTTGGGTTTCAAGGCTTGGCCGTCACAATGCCTTTGAAAGAAGCGGTCATACCTTATTTGGACGAGCTGGATGATGATGCCAAAGCAATCGGTGCAGTCAATACGATTTATTTTAAGCAAGGCAAGAGATGCGGCTACAATGTGGATGGTCTTGGGGCTTTGGAGAGTTTGGAAAAACATCAAATCGTCAAAAGTAAGCGTCTTGTCCTTCTTGGAGCAGGAGGTGCAGCCAAAGCAGTGGCCTTTGAAGCCCTCCGCCGAGGGGCAAATGTCATGATCTTGAATCGCACTATTGAGAAGGCCGAGCAAATAGCAAAAAGATATGGCTGTGAGTGGGGTTCTATAGAGGATCTTGACAACAGCTCTTATGACATCCTTATCAATTGTCTGCCTTATACTCTTTCTAGCTTTCCAAACCATTTTATTAAAGATTCAATAGTCATGGACTTAACTATAAATCCTATGGAGACNACCTTTTTGCAAGCTGCCAAACAAGCTGGTTGCCGCATTGTTTCTGGTTACGAGATGTTTATTGAACAAACCCTGCGTCAATTTAACATTTGGTTTTCAAATTCTTTAAACCAGTCAAAAGCAAGGGAAATTCTTAAAGAGGTGGCTCTTCGTTCTTTAAGGTGAGCTTGACCGTCAAATTTCCAACTTCATTGGGAACTAATCGAAGATTTTTGAGAATCATAAAAAATAAAATTTGAGGCCATTTTACCAGCAATGTCAAAAGAAGGTCTAAACACTTGCCAAAATAAAATTTTTCTTAGATGATCCAGAAAAATCATATCTACATACCGGAGGCCCTTTATGACAACAGTAGGAATACAAGCATTACCCGCAGTCAAATTTCCAAATTTCTATGCAAATCAGGAAACAGAAAAAGAACCGGCACCCGATTCTAATAATACATCTCCTGAAGAAGGGAACTCAAACGAAGATAACCATTCGAAATTCAATGAGTTGTTTAAAAAAGTATTCAAGATTTTAAAATCCTTTGGGGTTCTCAGAATCATCCAGAATATGAAACTGCCTGGCAAGACACCTTAAAAACTTTGTTCAAAGTGAAATTCCTTTAAACGAAGAAAACAAAATTTATGCAATTTTTGAATCTCATAAAGAGGAATTTAGGTTTAGAGCTGAAAGACTTCTAGCCCTCTATAAAAACTTAAAATTGCTTATGATATTGGCCTAGATAAAAGAACCATCGATCAACAAGTAAAAGACATCATAGCAAGGCAAAAACAACTATACGCTTGCTATGAAAAAATGAATGCTTCCACAGAAACATTCAAAAATGAACCGCAAACAAATGTTTACTTAGAAAAATTTTTACACGAACACTTAAACACATCACTCAAATAGATTTTAGAAACGAGCTTACTGAAAAATTGTTTCCTATTGGAATGTTCTCAAATTGGAATTCCAAACCGAGTCTATTCAACTTAGAAAAACGGTGTATGGGTATTCTTTTTTAACTGAATCCACCTGGCCTGAAGTGAATTTTGGAGAAGATTTCTTAACACTTATTCAAAAATTTTTGAATAGGACCCTTGCAATTAATGAGGTTGATTCAAAACCCCGAGAGGAAAAACTTTATAGTATTTTGAGCTTTGTGAATTTCGGCCCTGATAAAGAAACAACGATTTTTGATTTTCTTGTAAATTTTCAAACAATTTCAAAAATAAAATTTAAAATTTCTTTAGTATATTTTTATTGTAAAAGATTAAAAGCCCTGCACGCATCTCAAGAGGATGATACTTCTTCATTAGCTATATTGCAGGACACGCTGCATTTTTAGGAAGGGCCTACTCCTCAGGCGAGTTGGAAAAATCAGATTGGGACCACTTATGTTCTGTTGTAACAACGCTTTCCATTGCCCTTCAGAAGAAAAAAGCTTTGAGCGACATTTTTACTCAATATGAGAAAGGCGAGCAGGCAACCTGGACAAACATGGCATGGAGCGTTATTTCATTTCCTGTAAAAGTAGGACAGGCAGTCGCAAGCACAGTTTCACAAACCTGGCATGCAACCCAGGATGGTCACGCTCCCTGGAAAGGGAAAAATATTTAATCATGATGACAGCTATGCATCAATGGGTCCTTTTCAATGAAAAATGGATCGGGAGATGATTGAGAAAGATAGACATAATCCGGAATTGAAAAAGCATGTTTCAGATATTTTTGACTTTTTCAAAAAGATGAAGTTTCCTGAGCAGTTACCTAAAAATCCCCTGTTGATCAAAGAAAAAATACAATGCCGAATTGCGCCAACTGAATAAAGATTTTTGGTGAAACTGAGAAATGCTTTAGCGACTAAAGAGGGGGCAAATGCTCTAAAACGCTACTCTGAAGATGGCAAAAATGAAGCAGGCGAAAGTGCTTTAGTATTATTGGAATTATGCCATCAAAGATTTGTGGGAGCAAATCTCATTCCTTTTGTAGTAGAATTAATGGAAAATTTAATAAAAATTGGACTGGAAAAATTATTTAGCAAGGATACTCGTTACAAGCCTTACAATGACAGAACGCTCTACCCTAGTTATTTAAATCTTCCTCAAGATGTGATTCATGCTGCAATAAAAAATGTACCGCAAAAGCATAAGACCTCAGCTTTCTCAAGTGTGTACTCTAAAGCTTGCAATGTTGCAAATTTATGGGACCCGCATATGGCAGGCTCTGCGAACTACAATATTTTACAAATAACTATGAGAATGGTAGACGGTTCAAACAAAGTATCAAACTGGTTGCGTTTTTCGACCCCACAAATGGATCTGAGGTCAATCTTGAATTTCAAGCCTTTTTGAAGCGGGAAAAAGCAAGTCCTGTTGTTCAGCCTGCAAAGCAGCGAAATTGAACCTGAGGCGAGTCGAACAGCGAAGCTTTTTCAATTGAACTCAAAAAGAACCAAAGTTGTTGTCTTCCCAGTTAAAAATTCAGATGTATTCAACGGCTATGCCGATGAAAAAGAAATCGAAGCAAAGTTCACTACCAGGGTAGCCTTTGAAGCTGAAGTCACAAAGAAAATTTTCCCTAATAGTCCTGATAAGTTAAATGAACCCGGAAATTACCTTTTTCCTGAACAATGGCTGACTGATGATTTGTTTAAGAAATTAATTCATGAATGTTTTGAAAACACCTATCAAATTTTCTTTGATAATAAAGAAATACTGGTGAAAAAAGAGCGTATCGCATTCATTAAATTTTTTAATGTGATTTTAGCTTTGAAGTTGATACAAAAACAAAAGCTGATTACTTTGCTTTCTTGTGCAATCATAGCGCAGACCGCACGGGGTCTTCTTTACCATTTTGTTCAAGATCTTATTAATCGCCTTCGATAAAGAGAAAACCCCTATTGACGACCTTCCTAATTCTCCTACTGGAGAACAGGTTGCGGAAGCTTTTATGGACGGGCCTGTCATCATGATTGCAAAAGAGGCATGATTGATGAATTTCATCAAGGGTTGCTGGATGCGCTTGAGTTTCTAAAAGACAGCGGTGTCCGTCAACGCATAATAAAACACCGTGAATCAATTTTAGGTGTGTTGGATATGAAATTTCCTTTTAAATTTAAAAGGATGTTTCTGATGAAAATAATAACAATAAGCTCGCTTCCAATCTGAAAAATTCTAATTCTGAAAGTGATGAGGTCCAAATCAAAAATGAGGAGGAATAGAAGAGTTAAAAAAGCAGATCTTCTTCTTGAAAAGAAGTAAGGATTTTGCTATTGTTTCCGGTATTCTATGAACACTTTTATGGGAGGGGCTTTGATGGCGGATTCTCTTGAATTTATAGGCATCTCAAAAGAATTCGGCAATGTAAAAGCTCTTAATGACGTCTCTTTTTCTGTAAAGAAAGGAGAGTTTTTCTCACTTCTAGGCCCAAGCGGCTGCGGCAAGACAACCCTTCTTCGGATTGTCGCAGGTTTTGAAAAGCCCACAAAAGGAAAAATTCTTCTCGATGGGCAAGATATCACTCATATTCCNCCGAATAAGCGTCCTGTTAACACCGTATTTCAAAATTATGCCTTATTTCCTCACCTAAGCATTTGGGAAAACATTGCCTTTGGACTTAGAGTAGCCAAGCGTCCTTTCAATGAAATNAAAAAAGAAGTCGAGCGAATGCTGCATCTTATCCAGCTGACGGAGCTGGCTAATAAAATGCCGGATCAGATCAGCGGAGGCCAAAAACAGCGCGTAGCTATCGCCCGTGCTTTAATTAATAAGCCGCGAGTTTTATTATTAGATGAACCCTTAGCCGCACTTGACCTTAAGCTTCGTCANAAAATGCTGCTTGAGCTTGACCTGATTCACGATGAAGTTGGCATCACATTTTTATTTGTCACCCATGATCAGACCGAAGCGATGGCTGTCAGCGACCGCATAGCTGTTTTTCATAAGGGACGTGTGGAACAAATAGGTTCACCTATGGAACTCTATGAAGCCCCAAAAAGTAGTTTTGTTGCAGCCTTTATCGGCGATACAAACTTNTTAGATGGGCATGTCGCTGAAAAAGTGTCGAATGAATATAGTCTTCTTGAACTGGATAATTTTCCTAATGTGCTTTGCTTTAATGATAAGCAGCTCAATGTCGGCGACGCCGTACACTTAAGCGTACGTCCTGAAAAGATGCATATTTCCCGAGAACAGCCTGCCCCCAATCTAAGGCATAATCAGCTGCCGGGAGTCGTGGAGGATGTAGTCTATAAGGGCGATCATACAAATTTTTGGGTACGAGTCGAAGGTCATCGTATTGCAGTCATCCAACAGCATAGCCGTTTTCTTCTTGATGAGCGCCCCATTCGCTGGAACGATAAGGTTTGGATCTGGTGGCACGCTGATGATGGGTTTATGCTTGAAAGGTATAATCCTCAAGTTGTCAGCGAAAAACAGGACTTGTAAAAATGAGGAAAAGGCCAAAATCGAAGAGCTTGCTATTACTTTGCCTTCTTTTGTCTGGTTGTTGGTCTTTTTTTAATTCCCACGCTTGTCATTTTTGCTTTTGCGTTTAAGCCCTCCGATCCATTCGGCGGAGTAGGAGAGGGATGGACGCTTGAAAACATTTTGACATTAGCAGACAGGAGTTATCTGCTGCTTTTTGGAGAACTCTTTGGATAAGCTTGCTGTCCACGGTGTTATGCCTTGCGCTTGGTCTTCCTGTGGGCTATCAAATCGCAAGAGCTTCAAATAAACTTCGCCATTTGATCCTTCTGTTGATTATTGTGCCTTTTTGGAGCAGTTTTTAGTGCGTATTTTTGCCTGGAAATCCCTTCTTCATCCTGAAGGATTTTTAAAAATCTCTTAGTGCATTTACATCTCATCGATCCGTCGACTTCCTTGTTATACAATTCTGGCGTGGTTGTTCTGGTGATGGTTTATACCTATCTGCCTTTCGCTGTACTCCCTATTTATGCGGCAGCCTCAAAATTTAACTTTCAGCTTTTCGAGGCTGCATCTGATTTAGGAGCCACAAGGCTTTATGCTTTTTTAAAGTTTTTACCTGGCATCCGCAAAGGAATTGGAACTGCATTTGTCATGGTCTTTATCCCTGCCATAGGAGCCTATGTAATTCCTGACCTGGTAGGCGGTACGCAAAGTGAAATGATCGGAAATAAGATTGCTCAGCGCACCTTTTTAGATCGGAATCTACCCATGGCCAGTGCGCTTTCTGCCCTCCTTTCCTTACTCATTTTGCTTCCTACAGCAATTGCCACTATTCTACAAGGCAGAGCGAAAAAGTTGACCTTTGAAGGGCGTGCGAAAGAATGAGAAAAAGTACTTTCACGATTTATATTACCATTGGCGTTCTCATTTTCCTTTATCTTCCAATCGTTATTCTCTTCATAAATTCTCTGAATGAATCTCGTTTTGGAGGAGAGTGGACCGGCTTTACCTTTAAATGGTATCAAAGGCTTTTACATGAAAGAGCTCTCTGGCAGGCGTTTCGAAACTCTTTGATTGTTGCCTTTAGCGCGACTTTGACCTCGTCGATTTTAGGGACAACTGCTGCTTTAGCATTGTACCGTTATAAAACGCGCCTTCAAAAAGCGCATTATGGCTTAGTTTATGTTCCATTGGTCATTCCTGATATTTTGACAGGAATGAGCTTACTATTGCTATTTATTGCCCTGAATATCAAATTAGGCCTTTTTACAGTCTTTGTTACGCATACCACTTTTTGCTTAAGCTATGTGACCATGGTCATTTTATCGCGCTTGCAAAACTTTGATTTCTCAGTCATTGAAGCGGCTCAGGATCTGGGTGCAGATAGTTGGACGGTATTCCGAAAAGTATTCATGCCTTTATTGATGCCGGGAATTGCTGCAGGAGCGCTGCTTGCTTTTACACTATCAATTGATGACTTTGTGATCACTTTCTTTGTGGCAGGTCAAGGGACAACAACGCTTCCTATATATATTTATAGCATGATCAAATATGGTTCGACGCCCGTTATCAATGCTTTGTCTGTTTTACTTTTAACAATCACCTTTGTGATCATCTGGATGACCCAACATCTAATTGAGGAAAAAGACTAAGATGAAAAAGTGTTGTTCTCTCTTGTGATATTGCTTTACTTAGCTGTCTTAGTCTCCACCTGCGGCTCTCCTGAAAATGAATTACATTTATTTATTTGGGCAGACTATATAAAGCCTGAGTTGATTGAGAAATTCGAGCAAGAATACCAATGCCGCGTGGTTTACGACACGTTTGATACCAACGAATCGATGTATGCTAAATTAAAACTTGGAGCTACAGGTTATGATGTCCTCTTTCCAAGTGGATATATTTGCGAACTGATGTTGCAGCAGGGGATGCTTGAACCCATTCAAAAGAGTTTCTTCCTAACTTAAAGAACATTGATCCCAGGTATTATCTGGAAAAATCCAACGATGAAAAATCTCTTTACGCAGTGCCATTTGCGATGTCCTACACCGGAGTAGGCTACCGAAAAGATAAGGTCGTCATAGAAGATCCAAGCTGGAACATATTTGGCCGGACTGATTTAAAAGGCCGTATGACCATGCTGAATGATATCAGAGAAGCTTTGGGGGCTGCTCTCATCTACCTTGGATTTAGCGCTAATAGCTTGAATGAAGAAGAAGTCAATCAAGCTGCAGATCAATTAATTGCATGGAAAAAAATCTTGCTAAATTTGAAAGTGAACAAAATAAGCATGGGATTGCCAGCGCCGAATATGTTGTTGTTCAAGGGTATAATGGTGATATGCTCCAAGTGATGCGAGAAAATAAAAATGTTGCTTTTTACCTTCCTAAAGAAGGGGCTATGATTTCCGTAGACTACGCTGTCATCGCCCAGCATGCACCGAATGTAAAATTAGCACACGCGTTTATCAATTTCTTACTTGACGCTCATGTTGCAGCCGAAAACATTCAATTCACACAGTTTTCGAGCCCCAATCAGGCGGCTTTTTCCTTATTGCCCAAAGAGATGCAGGAGAATCCAGCCTTGTTTCCGCCTTTATCGGTTGTTGAAAAATCGGATATGATTCGCTTTTTAGGTAAGGAAGGAGAGTTATACAATCGTGCCTGGGATAAGGTCAAAAGAGGTTAAAGCCTTGCAAACTCAGATTTTTGCCAAGATGCACTTCAAGTTTTCCTGATAAGCCTTTGCTTGTGTAAAAAATAGGAGAGAGTCGTAGCACTTTCTCAATATAGCCATCCGGAAAGCCCATCCAGCAACGCGAAAATTCTCTTTCTAAAAACCNCACTAATTCCTGAATGGAATAATAGATTGTTGGTTTATAAAAGTATGAAAGAGCCTTATCTATGATTCTCTCGTAATTACAACCATTGAATTCATCGCAGCAATAAATATCGTGATCGATTTGATGCAAAAAAGCTAAAAAATCTTNTTCCTGGAAGTAATGTGTTTTAAGAAAATTAAGTACATTCGCACAATTTTTTGAGTCGGTACTGATTCTTAACATACGCTCTTCCAATTCCTCTTTGGAGGCAAAGCCGCCGCGCTGAAGAATCCAGGTTTTAAAGAAAGCATCGAATATCCTCTGCATATCAGACCGAACGCTTTTCTTCTGTTCTGTTTGCGTGATTTTCTCGATGATTTCTCGATTCCATTCTTGCCTTTNTTCGAGGCTAAGCTTGCGCACTTCCACATTGTCACCAGGACTTAATTTAANAAATGCTGACAAATCATAAACTTCAAGCAAAGCAAAAACTTTNNTTCGTTCTTGAGAAGCGACAAGGCATTTTAGCAAGGAGATAAAATCAATTTTATAATTCTTTTCAGAGTAGTGTTGATCAAGATACAAATCTAATTTTTGGATGATTTCTTCAATATGACCTTGACCCATTCCTCTGAGGCTTANCAAAACTTTTAAATTAACGCCTATTAGATCGCCTACCAAGAGTTTCCCATGATCGATTAAACACTTTTCTGCAGGCTTTGTAAGTTCAAGAACTTGGATCGGTTCTTTTTNTACAAATGAAGGAATCCATGCCCTATAAGCCTCTCCAAAGTCAAATTCTTCCTGGATAGCTTTTAATAGACATTCCTGTTTTGTCTCGACTTTTTTAAAACCGGCTGNAGGTGCTGTTTCAATGCGTCTCACAGATTTGATGTCGACATTCTCAAGCGCATAAATAGCTTCCAGGCCATGGCTATAAGAGGTTTTATAAGTTTCTTCAAAAGATTCAAGATTTGGCGAGGGGATTTCTGATTGTTTTTGAATGCCCTTTAGAGGGTGCTTGGAAGGTTTTTAAACTTTCAAGAAGTGTCATCAAAAACTCACGGGTTTTTCAACTTTATTTTAACCAATTGAAAATAAAGGTTAAAGAGAAATGATTAAAGAATTTTTCTAGATCGTTCGCTTTGATGTTTACTGAATTTTTTAAAATTTGAGTGCATTGACATTTTCTATACTCATTCCAGTTGAAAGTTGGAAAATTTAGTGCAAAAATCTCGATGGATATGGATGTCATCCCATTTTGATTCCTTTAACCCATTTAAAGTTTCGGAATCGTAGCCAGAATAAAGACAAAAGACTTCAATGGATGTCTTTGAAACTTTGAATTGGATCCTCCAGGTTTTATACGAAAGCTGGCTGCTGTCTCCTTTATTAAGAATCCGATTATTGGCAGATGGAAAGGGGTGGGTCTTTAATCTAAACTGAATGTCTTCTTTAAGTTTAATTTTCCATTGAAGTTCCAAGTAATCAATTTGCTCAAGCGCAAGAGGGCTCCAATGTATTTCATAGAGGTTTTGCTCGGGACTAGAATCTAACCAACCTTGCTCCGCATCCTCCCAAGCATCGGCATATACAACATACGGTTTAATATCCAAAATAGGGGAACCATCAAGAAGATCGTGGTTAGCAATGTGTATTTTGAGTCCCTCAATTTGAATCAATTCAACACAACTTAAACCTAAGGGATTGGGTCGATGAGGGGACCGTGTAGCAAAAAGTCCGCGTTTAGGAAATCCTCTTGGCGTCAAAACTTTGGGTTTCCAATTAACATTGCGATGGAACCAAAATAAAACCCAGATCCGATTGAAACCATTGAGGTCTTCAAGGGCTTGTTCAAAGTTTTGGTGCGAGTTTAAAATAATCACTCCCTGATTGTCCTTATTTAACCCTGGCTGCTTAGGAAGGCAGTAACGTTCAGATTCAGAACAATAAAAATAGCCGATGGGATGACACGTCAAGGATGTTGATTGCATATATTCTTTGATTTGAGTATATAATCCTTCCAGTTGAAATTTGGAATTTTGACTATGTCAGCTTGCCACAGTCTTTGGATCTGTCTGCATCGCTTGAACTTATTCAATTTGCGCGATTCAGACAGATTCAAATTTAGGGCGCTTCCTTGTCAAATTTTCCAACTTTCAGCTGGAATGAGTCTATCAATTGCATCTATTATACCTTTTATATAGGAGATTTTCCAATGAAAACGATCAAGTACGGCACCCTAGTTTTAGCTTGTTTAGCCCTAACCTTATCCTTCACAGGCTGCAANAAAGAAACTGTTGTTTCAGATCAAGGTAATCAGGCAAGCGAAGGAACAGCCCATACTGGGAAGGTGAATTATTCTTTGAAAACGGATGGCCGTAAATGGAAAGTAGCCAATGAAGACACACAAGAACAGTTAAAAGTGACCCAATACATTTTGGAAAATGAGCAGCCAGAAAATGTCACTGAGCTCTTTACGGTTGCTGAGATGACAGATATAAACATTACACCTGCTGAATACTTTTCTCAATTTATCACTGAGCTTCAAAAACGTTATTCAAATTCCAAGGTTGAGTCGAAGATCATTAACCAACAAACAAATAGCTTATTAGGCGAGTGGTGGGTAGAAGGAAAATCTCCAGACAATACGCAACATGAGTGGATTCGCATCATCAAAAAAGGGGATGATATTGCAGTTTTACGCTACAGTACAATGCATACAGAGCAACTCGAAAACGTTCGCAGGACTTGGGAATCAATTCTCAATGACGCAAAATTTCAATAAATGATTCATAAAAAGTGCTGCCTAGGCAGCACTTTATGTCCTCAACTTACGTCACCTTCGTTGACATAAATTAACAACTCATCACCATTATGTCCGCAAATGCCATAGGAAATAAAGTATCCACGTTTCCCTAATTCTTCAATCACCACTTCAGGGTATTCATCCCTGGAGCACCGAAAAACTCCTTGTTTGATTCTGCTGTTTAGTTCATTAAGCAATTTTGTTAAGCTTTGTTGTTGTTCTTCATTCAATTTTTGCGTATTTCATTCTCGTCGGTTTCTCTCAGAATAATTTGATTCGCTCTTTTAAAAGCTTCTTCTTTTTCAATAAGTTCTCGATCGCGCCATAGGGAAAAATGGCTGGAAAACTCAGGAAGCACATCCTCATCGGTCAATTTTATGCTGAGCTGCCTCAGATCTGAATAAAAACTCCAGGCATAAATAACACCTAGCCTAACTAGTTGGTCCATGCTGTGGGTCACATCATGATCTATATGATGGGTAATCGAATATTTAGGGGCATTAAAGATGCGTCGTTTATAATGGATTATTTTGAGGAGTCTAAGAATAGTTTCCATTTCAGCTTGTTCCTCGGGAAGAAAATCTGAGATCTTAGGATATTGCAAATCCATCAAGCGTTCATCATTTTGAAGAAGGGTGTTTTTGGTCTGCAAAGGTTGTTCTTCTGAGGCTAAGTGCACTCGGCCAGGATCGTAAATGAATAAATGCGCAAGAATTCCAAAATTAAATCTTTCCGAAAAACAGTATATTTTATCATTCATCACCAAATAACGAATAAAACGTCTGAGTTCAACATCATTGAGTCCAAATTCAGTTGTATAGTCTAAAAAAACAACGGTAGAATCAAAATTTCCTAAGCTTCTTTGTCTTTCATGATTTAATTTAAATTTTTCAAAATTAGGCAGAATTTTTTCAAATTTCAAGATATCAATGGAATCATTTTCAAATATACCTTGATTTAGAATGCGTTTAAGTCTTTCTTCTTGTTCCCTTGCTGATAGACAAGACACAGGTAAAGAGAAAGCTTCATTTTCTAAGTTATCTGCAGATATTGATTCTGACGATGAGTTTAACTGTTTTGAGGAATAATCTGTTTTCTGTTTTAAAAGAATTTTAAAATGTGAAGTTTTGGCTTCATCAGATACAACGATTTCCTTGCCATACGCAATAGATTGAATTTTTTCTCAGACTTTATTTCTAATGACGATTTTTTTGAAAGAGGTTCAATGTCAAAGGAGTTTAAAATCCTGACCTTGTGTCCTCGAAAAAATTGACTAAAGTAATTTGAGCAGAAAATTTTTGTAGAAAACATGAAAATCTTTCAAAAAGATTGAGGGAGAGAATTGCGATCTGTTGATCCGTTTTAGATTCAATGATGAATGTGCGTTTCCAGTGATGCCATTTGCCCTGTTTGCACTTATTAATGGATTTTTGATTGACACATTGAAGGCTGCTATAATACTGGACTTTCATGAGAATAATCTTTAGAAAGCCCAAATTATTGCAGTTTTTCTTCTTAGAATCAATTAAGAAAGTTGAGAAAATTTTTCATCTTCTGCTGTCACATAGACTTCAAAAGAATTGCCCATCGGTCCGTTTTTTGAAGCCATGGATGTATCCGTTATCTTTTAGAGCTTGAACAACAGCAGCAGAGTAGCTTTTTCCCGTCCATATAAACACCCCGGGTTCTGTTCTCTTATTAAGCTCTAAAACAAGCCTATCTAAATCTAGGCCGTGTTCAGGACGTGAAAAACTTGATACGATTTCTGTTTTGTTATGCAATTGGATGGTGTTTGCTGCTTTAAATGCTTCTTCTTTTTCAATAAAATCTCGATCGCGCCAGGCCCTATAAACAGAGGTCTCTACATCAGGCATTACATCATCTTTTGTTAATATAAAACCAACTGACTCTCCCCGTGATATGTAATTCCATGCGTATATAGTCCCCATTTTAACTAAATCATCTAATGCTTTTGTTCCATCTCCTACTAAATTTGTATATTTGAGGGGCAGAAGTATGCCGTTGCGCTGTTCCACTTGTTCCAAAACTTATCCCCAAGGCTTTCTCTACAATATTATGTATGGTGCTTATATTTTTTGTTGTGTAGAGTCGTAATCAGTTAATAGAGGGAGTTCATGTTGCTTCATAAAGTTATCTAAACTAATTAACTCTTCCGCTCTAATAATTTGCGAATTAAATCCATTCACATTGCGCTTTCTTGTGCCTGGATCATTTAATTCAATTCTAAAAGCATTGGGATCTCTGGTTTGAGAAAAACCAAATATTTCGCCTTTCAAAACTAAATAACGAATAAATAGCTTAATTGTCAGATCATCTAAGCCATATCCAAATGATTGATACGTAATATCAATATATTCATTACTTTTATTCCCATGGACTTTTTCCTGAATTTCTTTATCGGCAGCATACTCTTTGAATTTTGGAACCAAATTTTCAAACGTAGAGGGATCAATAGTTGCTTTATGAACCAGACCTCTATTCAGGATTCTATTTAGTTCTTTAGCGTCCATTTTTTAACTTCAATCTGAGAAGATATGGGCGTTTGAACAGTTGTACTAGAAGAAACTTGTTTTTCAGGCTTTTTAGGTTTGAAAGTTTTAGCAAGATTTGGAGTCGACTGCTCAGTTTTTGAGGGAGGTGTTTGTGTGGATGCCTCTATAGCTTCTTCGCCTCTCTGGGTTTCGGCTGTCTGTGGTTCTTGTTTTAAAAATGTTTCCTGGGCTTTTTCATGAATTGTGCTGGGGAGGCTTTCTTCTTGTTTTTCCACGTATTTATTAGGAGAAATCACTTTGACGTTTTTCACCAAAAATACTTTTGAAATAATTGATATGGAAAATGGCTTGTATTAAACGAGCCGCTCTTTGAAAAAAATTTAGAACGACGATGTTTACGTTTTTATCAGTTTCAACAATAAAAGATCTTTTCCAATCGCTCCATTTTCCTTTCTTGCATGCCTGGATTTCAGCTGCCGGAATTGCATCAAGATTTTGATAGGGAACAATTTTCATAAGACCTCTTAATTTTAGTAAATTACTATTATATTTCCGAGTTAAATTATTTGTCAATTTTGCTAAAAAGCGTTAAAATTTTGGAAAATATTAGATTAATTTTCTTTCCGACGTTCTTGAAGCGCAACTTACGCCCGTGAATCAACGATGAAATTTGTGATTTTTTCTAGGCCTCAAAGGCGCATTTTTGACATACTTGCCTCATGAAGCAAAAATGGGCCTTTGAGAGATTAGAAAATAAGCACTTTTCGTTTGAAGGCAAGTTCAATTTTAAAATATCTGCATGAAATACAATCAATTAAAAGCTTTTGAAAAGCATTTAGAAGGTGCATCGCCGGCGCATTTTGCTCCAGTTTATATGATCCTTTCAAAGGATGAGTTCAATCGTAAGATCGCTTATGAAAAATTGATCAAGCACCTCTTGGGAGAACAGATTGCAAATCCCATGGCTTTGAGCGTGTATAACGAAGAGAAAGCCGATATTGCAAAAATTCTTCAGGAACTGGATACATTAGGNATTTTTGCCGCCAAACGTGTTGTGGTGATTCATCAGGCAGACAATCTATTAAAGCCCGCAACAGAAAAACTATTAACCTATTATGAAAATCCTAATCCTTCTGTTTATCTAGTTCTAACGGCTTCATCCATTGCTGCTAACACAAATTTTTATAAAAAGAGCGAATTGGTGGGAGTGATCCTCGAGATCCCCGAGGAAAAGTCATGGGAAAAGGAAAAATCCCTCAAAGAATGGGTCGATCAGAAAGCGGCAGCTTGCGGCAAACAGATCGAATCAGCAGCTATCCAATTGCTCTTAAAGCAAATCGGGACCGACCAGGCGTTATTGAATCAGGAAATAGAAAAATTAGTCTGTTACGTAGGGGATCGATCTAAGGTTACTAGTCAGGACGTTTCTGCGATTTGCATAAGTGTGAATACAGAAAATGTTTGGCAGTTAGGNGAGGCGATTTTTCAACGCGACCCAACCGCTGCTTTGCGAATTGCTTTGGCTTTAATAAAAGAAGGCATCCCTTTGTTAATGCTCTTAAGGCAAATTCGTACTCAATTTCAGACAGATTTTCAGGTATGCACCCTTTTAGCTCAAGGNGGCTCAGGAAGTGAAATCACGAAACAATTCGGCTACATGAAAGGTCAAATTCTTGAAAAACATATGCATTTGGCNAAAAATTTTGGTTTGCAGCGTTTTCGGAAAGGCTTGATCTTGATTGATGAAACGGAGCTGGCTGCTAAAAATAGTGCTGCAGAAAATGCGTACTTAATCGAACGTCTAATCGTAAAACTTGTCCAATAAGGTCTAACTTATGCAAAAACCTGCCCTCCTCTTATTACCTAATCTTTTAGGCGAGCATCGTCATCATGAACCTTTTCTTCCTGCAAGCGTAGAAAAAGCGGTCGCGACACTTGACGGTTTAATTTGTGAAAGCGAAAAAGCCGGGCGTCGNTTTTTAAGTCGCTTTCAGACGAAAAAGCCTGCAGCTGAGATTCCAATTGCTATTTATAATGAACATACTTCTGATGAGGATCTCGANTTTTTTCTAGAGCCTATCCGTCAGGGGGAGCGTTGGGGGCTCATTTCCGATGCGGGCTTACCCTGCATTGCAGACCCTGGAGCGATCTTAGTGAGACGAGCAAGACAATCAGGAATCAATGTGCAAGCCTTTTCAGGACCCTCTTCGATTTTGCTTGCTCTTATGCAATCAGGGTTAACGGGGCAGCGTTTTGCCTTTCATGGCTATTTAAAACCGGACGAACAAGGACGTATCAAAGATATTAAAAAGTTAGAGTCCATTGCAAAGCTTGANAAAAGTACGCAAATTTTTATTGAAGCCCCTTATCGCAATATGCATATGCTTCAAGCACTCGTCGATACGTTAGATGAAAATACCTGGTTATGTGTCGCATGGGAATTAACAACGCCTGATCAAGGCATTTTATCAGAGCCGATCAAACGTTGGAANAAAATGCCCCTTCCCAATCTTGAAAAAAAGCTGCTACTTTTTAATTAGTAGAGTTGAAATTTAAATGAGCTCAGCGGCTACTGTATCATAGAAAAGAATTCCACTTTTTGTGAGTTTCAAAACCTGGGATTCTTGCTTCAAGTAACCCTCTTTTTNCAGGCTTTCGATACTGTTAAATGTTTCACGGTCTAAAAGACCCTTTTCGTTCTCGAAGGCGTTCAAGTCCACCCCTTGTAAGAGTCGAATGCGTATGGCTAGCAATTCCCTTAAGCTTGCTTGTGTTTCCAGCTTTTCCTCGAAATCGATGGGGAAAATTCCATCCTGCAAACGTTGTGCATATTGATTTAAGTTGGCAACATTGCGGAAGCGGATGCCGTTCCAATAGCTAAAGGCTGATGGACCCAATCCTAAAAATGGACGCCCTGTCCAATATCCTGTATTATGCTGTGATTGATACCCCCTTTNTGCAAAAGCAGAAATTTCGTATTGCGTCAATTGATGATGCTCAAATGTTTCCTGCGCATACTCATACATTTGAAGGCTTATTTCTGGCTCCGGTATTTCTTTTGNCAATTGCTGGCGGTATTTAAAAANAGTGGTATGAGGTTCGATGGTAAGATTGTAAAGGGAGAGGTGTTTGATGGGAAGTTCGCAAACGCGATTGACAGTCTCCTTCCAAATTTCTAATGTTTGATAAGGAAGATCATACATTAAGTCTACCGTAAGATTTTCTAAACCTGCATCATGCGTGGCCCATACAGCATCTATGGCTTNTTTAGCTCCATGCTGTCGCTCTAGCTTTTTCAACAGAGTTTCGCTAAGCGACTGAATTCCAATGCTTACACGGTTGACACCGCATTGAGCATAGGCACGCATGAGCTCCGGGGTAATATTTTCTGGATTGGCCTCTAAAGTGATTTCAGTTGCGCTAGAATCATAGCCGATATCTTTTTGGACCCATTGAAGAATTTTATTCAGGTATTCAGGACCTAATAAAGAAGGGGTTCCGCCTCCAAAATAAAGACTGACAAGCTTTGAGCCTTGCAAAAAGATGANGCGCAAAATCCATTCTTTCTCCAAGGCCTCCATAAATTTTTTTTCAAAGGATCTTTATCTGGAAGCACAAAAATGGCAATATCCGCATTTATGTGTGCAAAACGGGATGTGAAAATAAAGCGAGACAGAACGCGTGCTTGAATTAAACATTAAAGCTTAAGATCAGAAGAATAGCTTGCTTCTGATCTTTGCCTCCTGATTCTTTTTACCATTCATCAGCATCCGGATCTATAATGCCGCCTCGGCGCCATCTATTGCGGTCGCTAAAATAGGATTCTTCTTCTTCCTCTTCTTCTTCCTCTTCCTCAGCTCCGTGAGCCTCTTCCTCATCTGTTTCGTCTTTTTCTTCTATCACAGAGCTTTCAATGTCCATAGCGTCTGTTTCCATATCGAAAGCTGTTTCACCGATTCCGGCACCTGTTTCACCAATGTCAATATCAGGAATGGTTGGCATTTCGGTATAACCGGCACGTGCAGTAGGACGCTTAGGAGCAATGTACTCTTCGGCTTCACCGCTTTCTTTTAGGAATTGAAGACGTTCTTTTTCTTCCTCGATCTTATTTTGTACGCCGCGAATCTCTTCTTTATGTTTTTCCATGTCCTTTTTTGGAACTAGGCCAAGCTTCAGCCATTGTTCAAGATCATTGAGTTCGGATTCTAGCTNTTNTAATCTTTCAC
This sequence comes from Parachlamydiaceae bacterium, assembly GCA_013414685.1. GTDB lineage: Bacteria > Chlamydiota > Chlamydiia > Chlamydiales > Parachlamydiaceae > Neochlamydia. The sequence continues at coordinate 131,394 of CP058704.1, forward strand.
TTTTGATGTGTTTCATGCGTTTCCTGTAACTAACTAATTAAGTACTAAGGGGATATGAATATCCCATTTATGATTCTAACAAATCAATTTATTTCTCTTCAAAAGATTTTGCTGAAGGAACAAAATTTTTCGGAAGTAGGACAATACACTTTTGGTGGATTTCAGTCGATTTTTAGATTACTGTAATCAAAAAGACTTAAAAGACCAAAAATTCTAGCTTCTGACTGCACGCTTAGGAGCAATTAGAAGCATTTAGGCCCCGTTTAGCAAATCAATTTATTTCTCATCAACATTTTTATAAAAATTTCCATTCTTCCTCTTAACTTTGGGTCCGTTTACCATTTAAATACATCCAAAAACGCAGGACAGGAAAAGCATTTCTGCCAGAATAAAAAGGAAATAATAGATATTCCCACCGGATCCGAAGCCGTAACTATGGAGTCCCGTCGCCAAAATATAATTCACACCATACCAGGTAAAACTGATCGCTAGCAACCCTATAACTGCGCCGATCGCCAGCCCAAANNAACGGATTTGTTTGAAACGATACGCATGAATCACGATTAAATAAATGCAGCTTGAGATAAATGCCCAGGACTCTTTTGGATCCCAGTCCCAAANACGCCCCCAACTTTGCGCCGCCCAAATCCCTCCCAATATCGTGCCTGGAATTAATAGGAAAACGCCCAGATAGAGAGCTTGCAAAAGAGCCTTGCCAATTTCTTGCATGCGGAAAGTTTCATAGTCGTGAATCATATATTGAAAGAGGTAGATTTGTCCTAAAATCCCGGCTAAAGCAAAAATGCCATAGCTTGCCACGATCATGAGTACGTGAATAATGAGCCAAAATTGAGAATCAAGAACGGCTTGGACATTTTCTAAGCTGCCCTCTAAACCGGTGGCTTTTAATAAGGCTAGTAAAACTAAGGCGATGGTAGAAGCTGCCAGGGNGATGATAGTATTCTTGATACGAAAGGTGAGAAGAAAACTTGTTAAAACTGCGATCCAGGGAACATAAATGACTGTTTCAAACATATTAGATACAGGGGGACGCCCTAAAATAAAGCAACGAGTAGCAAGAATAAAAGTATTTAAACTAAAGGCGACGATCGTAAAAAACATTCCTATTTTTGAAAGCAGCCGTTTTTGTTGAGTCCATCCCAGCCATAGGAAAATAATGGAAAGTCCATATAGAACTATTGAAGCTTCTATTAAAGGTAGTTTATAGTACCAATACTCTAAGTTAAGTTTGGCCAAAGAAGGGTAAANAAGCGATTTTCCCCAGGCTTNTTGAATGGGTTGGTTCATTAAGGGCTTATAATTCTCTATGAGAAGGGTAGCAAACTGAGTTTTATTTTCTAAATTCTCATAGTCTTGAATCAAACTCAAGTAAAGTTTTTGAAGTTTTATGAATTGATCGTCAGAATAAATTGTAAAATTGCTAATTGGCTCAAGCGTCTGAGAGTTTGAATTGTAGGTTTTTAATGTTAAGGCGTTGATAGAAATCCAGTCTCCTGTTTTTGAAGGAAGGACTTTAAAGACCTGCCCTGCGTTTGCTAAACGCTGATGAAGAGAAAATTCTTGTTCTAAAAGATCTGCGATTTTAGAGGGAGGAAGCTGGTGATTTAAGAGTTCTTGATAGGCTGCTTCATACTCTTTTTGGCCATGAGCAAAAGGACCTTTAAATTGCGAGAATTGATTGAGTTTATGAATTAAATTTAAAAGCTCTTCATTCAATGAGCGTTTTTGTTTTATCACATCATAGGGGCCATCAGAAATCACAAAATTTTNTTCAAGATTTTGCCAGGGGGAATATTNTGGACTTGAAGCCACGACAATTTGATTATCTTTCCAACGCAACCAAAGCCCAGGCGAAAGCTGAGAGAGTTCGATCTTGTCACTTCTTGAGCGATTCGAACTATCGTGATAATTTTTTAAAAAATGGTAGGTCGTTAGCTCTTTAACAATAGCAAGATTGGTAGATTTATTTTCATAGATGGATTGATAAAGTTGTTTGTATGAAAAATAATTCTCCTGAACAGGTAATTTTAAAAGAGTTTTTAGTTCTGAAGATTGAATCCAAAAAAAGGNGCTGTCCTCCCAATTTCGGTAATTCGAGAAGTGGAGTTTCCATAGCAATGAAAGAGGAGAGGATCCAATGAGATGAAAGTCATCTATATGTTTTGATTTGATGGTTTGATGACGGTAATTTTCTTCTAACCACAGACGTGCGGATGCTTCAAGCGGCCTGATTCGCCCCTTAAACGAGGTTGGAATTAAAGGTAAAAGACATTCTTCAAATTGCTCACTCCTCATTGTATGAGTATTCAAGCAAGAAAGAAGAAAAACGAAGATCAGCCAGCGTCCCATGTTTCTCTATCCATAATAAATAATTTATTTAATGTTTTGGTAGTTTGCACAAGCGATCAATATCCTGCAAGCAACTCGTTCGATGTAAAACACGGAATATTGACTGGATCCAAGGTTTTGTAGGGCTTTAAATTGCGGCGTTTCCGCATGACAGTGAAATTTCAACTATTTTGAAATTTTGGAGTAAGAGCCTGCAAAACAATTTCAAAATTACCGAAAGTATTCAGCTTCTTATAAGAAAAACAATAATTAGAAATTAAATGTGCAAATGCTCTTTTTTATTAACATTTTCGTTTATAAGAGAAAGGTTAAACTTAAGAGCTAGAGGTGGTATGATGTCTGAATGTTTAAGGATTCGTCATTTTCATTCTTTTGAAGGTCCACTTCATAAACCTGACTTTGAAGAAAAAGCGGGCACCCTTCTTTGTTTTTTTGCACGAAAAGCTTTTGGTAAAGAGGTTGTTATAAAGCCGCTTAATCAATTTACCATTAAAGTCACCGAGACTGCCCAAAAATTTTAGCAGGAATTGTGGCGGTATTCTTTTTGAACTCGCCATTATAGGCTATCTATTACTCGAGCAGTCGAAAACCCATCGATTGGCCTATAAAGCTTTCATTGGACAAACGCTCCTACAAGCACCTTCAATTTCGAAAGAAGAAGAAATTGTGCCTGCAAATCGCTTTACTAAAATAGAAAAGGAAGCAATTCAGGCAGCCGGCAATAAAGAAGAAATTGATAAAGTGTGGGAGTTAAACTAAAATCTACACAGATCACAAATTCCTCTCAGGATCCCCATCGGTTTGTGACACCTTCTGCGAATTTGTCTATTAAGCGACAGTTTAAGGAGCGCGATACTAAGCCATCTATGCAAGAAACACAGGAAGCTCCTTCCATCGGGCAAGTGAATCTAATTTCTACAGATCAATTTCAAACTCATCTGGAAAAAATGATAGAAAAACATGATGAGAGTTTTAATACTGAAGAAAGTAATTCTACGGAAACCGACGAATGGAAAGACGAGGAGGCAGAGTATTCCTTAGTGGAGCCCGCCAAGACTGAGGAATCTGAGCTTATACTAGATAAAAATATAAGTGTAGTCTCGTTTTCTCAAGAGAAGGATCCTCACCCTTCTCAAAATCTGGACCTAGTTCAAAAATTCATTTGTCAGATGAGGAGAAAAAGCGATCTTAAAGAGGCGGAGGATGAGTGAGGAGCAAGAAACTAAAAATGAGTAAATTAACTAATTTCTTTTAGTTGATTAATATTCAATAACTCATTACACTCAAAACAAAATTGAGATTTACAGATATAAGAAGGATTTTATGGGCGAAAAGCTACCTGGAATAAAATTTTTTCAACCGAGACTTCACCGACAAATTGGTGTTTAAATAAGGCGATTAAACTTCAAGAAGACAAACGTCGTGGAGCCTCAGTCGCCATGCGAGAAGTGGCCGTTCCCTCTAATTTTCCTTCGGCTGGAAAAAATTTAATAAATTTCATTGTCAAAGTTCCTGTAGGTCTTTTTGCGATTACAATCGGGCAAATTCCTGCTGTAAAACGAAAGACTTGGGATAACCTTGAAAAGGTTCATTTAGTTTCAAGCTCACTTGGAAAAACTTTATTAGACCTTGCCATTCACGTCTATAAAGCGATTATGTTCTTAACATTTTCTCCAATTTGGTGTTTTACTGTGGGGACTTTTTCTCCAAAATTCTGTAAGACTGTTTTGGATAAAATGCATTTGACCAAGAGTGAAGGACCTCAGCAGGAAAATCCAAAGACGGAAGCTGATTCTACTGAAGTTCCTTTAAGCTCTGACTCTCAAGCCTCACAATCCTCAGAAACACAGCAGGCGTCACAATCAAATTCGGATGTTTCAGGAGCTGATCAAGCTCCTTCAAGCCAGCAAACAATGACTGCAAATTCGATCAATCATACTGTTTTAAGAATGAATGCTGAAAATAAAGATCAGTCTCAAGAGCAAAATGAAGCGCAAGGCCAGGAAAATAAAAAAGAAATGCGTAAATCTGTGATTCAGCAGAAACCTGCTTCTCATTCGACAAGTTCTGCTAATCGTTTATCCATGAAACCTATGCAGTCCGGATTGAGCTTTTGGATGAAGATTTACCAGGCAATACAAGGGGATCTGTCTTATTGCCGAATTCATCGATTCTTTCTCCCGAAGCTCCAATGCCTCCACCGCCGCCCTCAGCCATTAATCCGCCACCGCCGCCTGCTCCATCAGGGTTACCAACACCTAGCAAAACTGCAGTTGCCGCAGCATTTACAATGTCTGCAAGTGACCTAAATAAAGGTTTAAAGAAAGTTTCGGATGAGGAAAGAGCAAAAAAATGTGACAAAAGAACCTACGGCTCTCGCTAGTCTTAGAAATCTTAAAGGATTCGAATTAGCACAGCAAAAGGCGAACAGTCGTGTCTCCCATCGTTATTCCGTGGTTGTTGTAAATGAAATAGATGAGTGGAATAAAGATGAAAAATTTGAACAAATCCTTAAGGATGTGGAAACAGTTAATTTTTATTGGATAATTCTATTCCTTTGGAAGAAAAGGCTTCGCAGTTTCATCTATCGGATGACTATGCAAAAGAATTGATTCAAAGAGCAAGAGAAAAGACGAGCATGCAAAAACAGTAGAAATGTCCAAAAAGATTTTAATGCAGAATGAGCAAATTCAAAAAAACAAGATGCTCAATCCCTGGCTGACAATAAGCAACAGGAAAAAGCGATTCGATCAGATAAAGACATTGAAGAAGAACAAGCTATCCTTAGAAAAAGAGTTTTGCGTCAGCGCATGGGCACAGCAGATACGCTTGGTAGAAAAGCAGTACAAATGCAATATGAAGAAGCTGAGAAAAAGTTGAGGCAATTTCCAAAAAGATGTTAGAACTATTTTTCCAGAGCAAGATAATAATAAAGAAAAACAGTTAGAAAGTGACGCTATAGATGTTTTAGAAAGTAATGAGTCTAAAGATCAAGAATTAGCTTCTAAAAAAGCCAAAAAAATCGAAAGAAAAGAAAAAAGAAAAAAGATAAAAAAGAAGCCGAAAAACTTGAAAAAGAAAATAATGCACAAGAGAGCCTAAAAAGCTCTATCGAGGATAATCAATCAGAAAGCTCAAGCGATTCAATTCCTTATGCCAAAGTTAAATCATTTTTAAGTCCTGACGGGACATTGAGCGTAGGGGTTCAACTTCTCATGGAAAGAAAGCGGGAGTTAAACTGGCTGAAAAATTCCAAAAAGCTCAAAACTTAAGTTAATGTGGCTTATAAGGACGCATCCAAAATAGGAGAGCGATTCCTAAGCTCATCATCAGAGCGCCAGGATAAGTTAAAGAGTACTTGGCTGGATCATAATTCACCACAATTTGCACGCGCTGGCTTGTCACTTCCGATGGAGGTGATAAGCTGGCCAGATAAAAACGATAACCATCGCTTGTTTCATAGACATTGTTCATGCTTATTGTTTNTTCACAGCAAGTCTTATCTTTTAAATTTGTGGCAATGATATCACTTTCATAGCTATAGGGCTGTTGGGTTCCAGGATAGTTGACTTGCCGTGCGTCATGCAAACGAAGCTTGTATGGAATTTCTATAAATAAAGGTTGAAACCTCACAAGAAATTCGCCATTCAAAATAGGCCAGGCCAGGCCAGATCCATATTTATCATAGGTCAAGGTAATATAATCTTNTTTAGAGCCTTGTTTAATTTCTAAAGTGATAAGAGGGTAGTTGTCTTCCCATTTTTTCAAGGNGGGAATTTTTTCTGAATNTAAAGTTAACGGTGTTTCTATATAAAGATCCTGAAGGTTCAGGATTTCTTCTAATTGGTCCATTTCATGCGCTGATAAAGCAATCTCTTCTAAGGGTTCATATTGAGTCAGCGCAGATTCAATCTCTTCCTTAGTGGGGGAATGGTTGATTTCAGATCGTTTGATTTGATATTGAAAAGAGACATAGGCTTTTTTTATCTCGTTAAGAAGTTTTGAATCATCAGACATTGCATGAATCATTTGGGCTAAGACTTTGGTCGGCTGATCATCTAAAATTCTTTTAACCTTATGATGAAAAAGATTTGCTGCATGATAAAAGCGAACAGTTGCCTCATTTTCTATTGGCTCCCGAATAGTATTCAATGTAATGCCAAAGGCTTTAAAATAGGCTGATAAGGCTTTTATAGGAATTTCTTCAGGTCCAACAGGCGGAGGCGGCAGTTGTTTGCCGACTGCTAAAAGTTGCTGTGCAAAAAGCGTCATTGCCTGATCCGTGCTCTGTCTTTCTAATTCAGCAAACTGATGAGCAAAAGGCCAGCCACGAGCTTGAAGAACTTCTGAAAAGCTTTTTCCTTGCTTCATCTGCACTTCCAATTCTTCTAGTAAGAGACAAAGCCAACCGCAAACAGAGCGATGTTCTAGTGGGGCTTTACCCCAATCGAGAGAAAATTTTTCGGATGAACCATCAATTAACAACTGCGAGGATTGATCCCNATTTTTAAGAAAATTCAAAAGGGTGGCAACAAAATCTTCATCCTTATTTTCAAGATTGCTTTTCAGAAAATGAAGGGGAGAAGAGAGATGGCTTGCTTGATGCAGATTACTTCGCAATTGAACAGCCAATCTGAAAAGTTCAGCTTGCTCTTTGTCATTTCGGCAGCAAGAAAAGCCATCAAAAGGAAAAGGAGTCTGCACGGCGTACCCACCAAAACCGTCATCATAAACGAGAAGGGATTGTAATTGATCGTTTTTGAAAATTGTGGATTTGATTTCACCGTGGGGATTAANAAAGAAAAGATGATCATCCTCTTGATCATCATGCACAAATAATAAAAGCGGCTCTCTAAATAAGTCGATGGTCCAGGGCAGTTTCCCCTTATGAGGACTTGAGAGATTTTGGTTAATTAAACTATCCGGGCCAGATAGCGCAATTTTCATTTNTTCCCCGTCTTGCTCAATCCAAAGATTGGCATTTTCTAAACCTTTGAGATCTGAATAGGTCCATTCCAATGCAAACTGCATTTTATCCACAGGGTGATCAAGTGCTTCAGCTAGAGAGACCAGGGAAAGCATTTCACCTGTCTCAGTTTTTGAAATACGGAGATTTAGATGTTTTAGATAAATCTCTTTTGCCTNTTCACTTACTTCACTTGTGGAGTAAGCTAAAATTTGCCAGGGACTTATGTGTTTGACATGGAAATAAGCTTGTGAACTTTCTGTCAAAGGAACAGGTCGATGGCCTGAGATGACAACATAATTGTCCTTGGTCCATGTTTGTCTTCTTTCAAAAGAATGCTGTCCGTAGTCCACTAACCTCACTTCAATACCGTCGAAAGCTATTTTTTGTTTCACAAGCTGATCAAAAGGGTAATCAATTTGAATCTTTCGAGAAGGATCATGGGNGTCTCTTTNTTCAAAATGCAAGGCGTGTGTATTTGGAAGGAATAGGCGATTACTTGAACCGCCTTCAATTAGACTCATAGAACCTTGTACGCCAAAGTATCCTTTGACAATCACTCCACCCAAAAGCATTAAAAGACCTAAATGGGTTGTTAAAAAGGNGATATGTTTAACTTGAAAGGGCCAGCGCCTAAGAGCAGAAATCAAAATATTCAAAANAAATCCCCAGATTAGCGCCAGGAAAANAGGACTCTGATAAGTATAATAAGCAGAATAAAGGTGCGAGTCGCTATAAGCTTCCAAAANAGTTCCAACAACCACAAATCCTGCAGTTAGGGCAATTAAAAGAATGGCAAAGTGAATACTTCCTAAAAAATGACGAATTTTTTCATGGGATATCATCTATAAGTTGGAAGCTTCGGGCAAAAGCTATAATATCTTGCTTGTGTTGGTCCATCAAACTTTCCTCGCCCGTTGCTTTGATGGTCACATCCGCTCGCATTTGTCTATATTTAAGAGCGAGCAATGGAGAATTAGAATGGCTTAATGCTTGATAATGCTCAGATGAAAGCTGTAAAGCCCAGCCCAGTAGAGCGCTTTTAACATTTCCTAAGAGGCCCTTTGCCTCTATTCGAAATCCAGAATACCCTGCAAAGGCTTGAGGTAGAATCCTGAATGAAACCGGATCCACAGACTGAAATTGCTTTTTCCAACGGTTGAGTTGCGCAATAGGAGGAATTCTTTGAGTCATTTTATCTGAAGGAAAATTATGAATCGCAATGCGAATGCTTTGATTGCCGTCTATAATAAAAAATTCTGCTAAAGCTTTTGTCGTATCTGAAAGAGAGTTTTGGGCAGAGGGGATCTGCACAATCCAATCATTTGGAACTTTGACGCGATAAATAAGCGGTTTTGAGCTATTAGGGGCGTGATCCCTTCCTGCGATCTCTAGAATTTTAAAAGGTGGGGGCATCTGTTCTTTTTGGGAACAGCCAATAAACAAAAATAGACTGAGGAAAACAATCCAAATTTTCATGGATTCTTTTATAAAGGATTAGGATTTTAAGGAAAACGTGTGATTTTGCGAGCTCTTAAATTTCATTACTTCAATCACCTCCTGTAAAGCTTTGCGATTAAATTCACCTCTGGTAAAGTAAGTTTTTTTAAGAAAGGTGGCGAATATGTGTAAAATCGTCGGTTTAGTGACTTTCCTCATTTTAAATTCGTTCAATCTGAGCTTGGCCGAGGAATTCTATTTACCTGAATCAAATCCGGAAATGGATCCTCAACCAAATGAAAATGTTTGTCGTTTTGAGACCTCCTTCTACGGAACCTCTCGATTAACTCCCTATTCCAGAGGAGATTTTGATGAGGCCACCTGGGCTCTTCTCCAGCCTTATTTATTACCCATAGACCATCCCATTAAGAACAAGCTTGATGAAATATTTACTAAGTCGCGAGCCTCGACATCCATAGAGACTTTTGCCAAAGCCGGTTTCAAGTATATGCCCTTAAGGAAATGGGATAATGTGATTGTAGCAAGGCATTCAAAGATAAAAGGATATCTTGTAAAAGTCTATTTAGATGATCAAATAGGCATCAGCGAGCAATTGGCGTTTATGACACGAATCCACGGGGCTGAATTAATCCGGAATGCGATTCAAGCTTTTGGGTATCAAAGCTTTTTAAGGTTCCCCAAAAGTGGCTTTATCCTCTGCCAGAAAATCCTTTGCCAAATCCTGGGCTTCAGCCTAAAAGATTTATTCTTGTTGTTGAGGACATGGAGCTGGTGGGATCTTCAAAAAATGAAAAATGTGGAGGCAAGAAGTCTCAAAAGATCTTTTAAATGCCTTGTATAATTTGCTTCAAATGCTTGGTTTAATCGATTCAGTTTATATTACTAACATTCCCTTTGCTAAAGATGGCAAAATCGCTTTTATCGATACTGAGCATTTTCATAAGTGGCCCGTTAAATTTAATCGGCTTTCTCATTCCTTAAGTAATGAAATGAATCTCTATTGGATGAGTTTAATCAATACTAACGGACAAGTCCCCTAAAAGGTCTTTTACCCTTTATAAGGAAATTTTTCTTGTTCGCACAGGATTTAGCTTTCCTGAAGAATAGTTTTTTATTGAATTGGATTTTGGGGTCAAACCATAAAATTCCTCTGCATTTGGCTCACCTATAGCTATGTGTATGCACGTTATACATTTTAATAATAATTCAATTTTTCTTCTTCTGGTTTAATTATTTCTATGATTAGAGGAAAATTATTGCAGGCCCAATTCATTTTTTTATCAGAAGATAAGCAATTAAATTCTTTTTCAATTTTTCTAATTCCTTCACTTCATTCAATTCCCCGTCCATCTCTTTAAATTCTTTTACTTTTTGTAGTCTAATAAACAAACGATTTATCAAAAATTCAAAAATATTTTTTTCCCAATAACTCTTGTATTTTCAATAAGCTCGTTTAATAAAGGGGGATAGAAGTTTAGGATTTGCGTATTGGTTTTCTCAAGCCACCCATTAGCAACTTGATTTAATTTTTTACATGTTAGGCTTAAAGAGCTAATTTCTGGAGCAAAATCCATAATTATAAAAGTAATTTCTGGAGAAAGAAATTGTAATCCGACTTTATTCATAATATTCTGTTTGTTGTGTAATGTGTTTTAATTTTTTAAATATTAATTTTCTGTGATTTTTTTGAACATTTTAAATCATGGTTTTTTTATTTTCAATTTAATTGTTGTTATACGCACTTTATCAAATCTGCAAATCATGCGATTTTAGATTTAAAAATATTTTATATAGGAGTAAAGAGGGAGATAAGTTGTAACAAATTTGGTGAGCATGGATTTTAACCCATCTGAGGGATTAGATTTAAGCAATCTCCCCTTATTNGAAGAGTTTTATAGCCAATACAAAATCGATCCCGCCCAAGTCGGTCCTGCCTGGCGTAATTACTTCCAAAATCTTGAAAAGGAGTACCCGCAGCTTCAAAGCTTCCATTAACCTCTAAATTCTCATCANGAAAAAGAGATTTGCTCTAAAGTTTGTGAACTCATCCATGCTTATAGAAGCTATGGACATTTGATGGCTCGCATTAATCCCTTAGAGTCGAAAGAACCTGAAATGCCTTGGCAATTAAAGTTAGAGACCTACGGTTTTTCTTCTTCCGATCTTTCACAAGAAGTTCCTACGTGCGGCTTTTTAAAAAAGCGACAGCCCCTTGCTNNTGAAATTGTGAATACGCTTAAATCGATATACTGCGGAAAGATTGGAATTGAATACATGGATGTATTGAGTCCAGAGATGGAAGCTTGGATTCAGGAACGGATTGAGCCAACTTTATTTCATTTCAATCTTTCCATTGAACAAAAGCATACAATTTTAAAGCATCTCAACAAATCAGAACTTTTCGAAGTCTTTCTTCATACCAAGTATCCGGGGCAAAAACGTTTCTCGCTTGAAGGAGGAGAAACTCTCATTCCGATTTTAGAAGCCATCATTGAAACAGGCGCACATCTTGGAGTTGAAGATTTTGTCATCGGAATGGCCCATCGCGGGCGTCTCAACGTATTAAGCAACATTCTTCAAAAAAGCCACATGCTGATCTTTGTAGAATTTGATGAGAATTTTATTCCAGATTCTTTTGAGGGCAGCGGCGATGTTAAATACCACAAAGGATTTTACTCAGAATCTTTAGTGATCAACGGTCACAAATTAAACATTGCCCTTACCCCTAATCCAAGTCATTTGGAGGCTGTCGATGCTGTTGTAGAAGGGGAAGTGAAAGCAAAACAAATTCAGCTTAAAAATGANAAAAGTCAGGATCAAGTCCTGCCTATCCTTGTCCATGGAGATGCCGCAATTTCTGGACAAGGGATTGTTTATGAAACCCTGCAGCTTTCTCGATTAAAAGGCTATGAAACAGGTGGGACGCTTCATATAGTGATCAATAATCAAATCGGCTTCACAACGATTCCGGAGGATTCTCGCTCGACCCGCTATTGCACAGATATTGCCAAAACATTCGGGGCTCCTGTTTTCCATGTGAATGCTGAAGATCCTGAAGGGTGTTTTACTGCAGCTATTTTGGCCATGGAACTGCGGCAAAAATTTCATTGTGATGTCTTTATAGATTTAAATTGTTACAGAAAATATGGCCATAACGAAACTGATGAACCTTTTTTTACTCAACCTCTCGATTATAAACTCATTCGCGAAAAAAAGCCCATTCGGGAAATGTATCGTGATGACTTAATCCAACAAGGGGTTTTGGANAAACAGATGGCAGAATCGTTGGAAGCAGAATTCAANAAAGATCTGCAAGAGGCTTTATCTGAAACAAAGGCAAAGCTAGAAAAGATCGGATCAAAAAAATCAGGAAGATTTTTGCCCGGCACAAAAGAGGAAAATCCTTTTCAATTCGTAGACACGGCTGTCTCCTTGCAAGTTTTAGAAGAAATCGGAAAGAAAGTTTGTACGATTCCGGAAGGGTATGCAGTTCATCCCAAACTTGAAAGTTTATTAAAAGAACGATTAAGCATGGTCAAACGGGAGCCTAATAGCAAACCTCTAGATTGGGGCATGGCAGAAACGTTAGCTTATGCTTCGCTTCTTTGGGAGGGAAAAGCTGTCCGGTTAACAGGACAAGATACTTGCAGGGGAACGTTTAGTCATCGTCATGGAGTCTGGGTAGATCANAAAGAAGAGAAAACCTATTTTCCTCTCCAGCATCTTAANAAAGGGCAGGGGCGTTTTGATTTAATCAATTCGCCACTTTCTGAATACGCGGCCCTGGGCTTCGAATTTGGATATAGCCTTGCCTCACCTCATACGCTTGTGATATGGGAAGCTCAGTTTGGCGATTTCAGCAATGGCGCTCAAGTGATCATTGATCAATTTATTTCTACCGCTGAGCAAAAGTGGGGAGAAAAGTCTTCGCTCACACTCTTTCTGCCTCATGGTTATGAAGGGCAAGGACCAGAGCATTCTTCTGCACGCATGGAACGTTTCCTGACGCTCTCAGGCAATAACAACATGTATATTGTAAATCCGACCACACCCGCGCAACTGTTCCATCTTTTGCGACGACAAGTCATGCGAGCTTTTCATAAACCATTGATTGTCTTTACTCCTAAAGGTCTCTTGCGCCATCCTGAATGCACAAGTCCGCTCATCGATTTATCGCAAGGTTCTTTTCAGGAAATTTTAGAGGATCCGTCACCGCCTAANAAAGTGCAAAGAGTTGTCTTTTGCAGCGGTCGTATTTATTATGATCTCAATGCAATGCGTGCTAAAACTAAAACAGAGGATCTTGCTCTTATTCGCATTGAACAACTCTACCCCCTGCATCTGGAAAAGATCAAAGCCCTCATNAAAAATTTTTCTGATGTAAAAGATTATTTTTGGGTCCAAGAAGAGCCTGAAAATATGGGCGCCTGGAATTTTATTTTTCCTTTCCTCTCTTCTATCCTTCCTCATGAGGGTTCTCTTCAATACATCGGAAGACAGCGCAGCGCTTCGCCCGCTGCAGGCTCTTATGCTTTGCATAANAAAGAACATGCTGCCATTATGGACGCTTTGTTTACCAGGCAAAAGCCATCCATTTTTGACCTGGCGGGAAATCTAAAAAAGCCAATGAGTAACCTATGAAAGTTGAAGTCAAAGTTCCATCAATGGGTGAATCTATCACCGAAGCTACGATTGCAAATATCATTAAGCCTTCAGGTTCTAAAGTCGCCATGGATGATGAAATTCTCGAGCTTGAAACCGACAAAGTCAATCAGGTCTTATATGCGCCTCAGTCGGGTGTTTTTATACTGACTGCAAATCCAGGAGACAAAGTTAAAATTGGCCAGGTCTTAGGGTTTGTGGACACCGAAGCGGCTGTAGAAAGTCCAAAGGCTGAGCCGCCCGCAAAGAAAATGGAAAAATTGGAGACTGTTTTAGAGCAAAAACANGCCTCAGTTCACCCTCAAGAACAGACGACATCTTTACCTTCTGCACGTTATCATAAAGAGGAATTTGTCAGAGAACTTAAACAACAAGCACCTGAACCCCCTAAAGTTTCAGCTCCTCCAAAGAGTCCCCCTTCGCCGCAAAACGAATCGCGCCGGAAAATGTCCAACATCCGCAAAGTCATTGCCGCGCGTATGGTAGATGTCAAAAATACGACTGCCATGCTGACGACCTTTAATGAAGTTGATATGTCTCAGGTGATTGCTTTACGCGAAAAATACAAGGACGCTTTTATGGAAAAGTATGGCGTCAAATTAGGCTTTATGTCCTTCTTTGTCAAAGCTTGCGTCTCAGCCCTTCAGCAATTTCCTGATATCAATTCTTACATCGACGGCGATGAAATTGTTCATCGTGAATATTTCGATGTGGGAGTTGCTGTGGGAACGGACCGTGGAGTCTTTGTACCCGTTGTCCGCGGCTGTGATAAACTTTCCTACGCCGAGATCGAAACAAATATCGAACAATTTGCCAAAAAAGCACGCGATGGCACCATTTCAGTCGATGACTTGCAAGGCGGCAGCTTCACGATTACAAATGGCGGCGTATATGGTTCTATGCTCTCTACGCCTATTATCAATCCCAATCAAAGCGCTATCTTAGGTCTCCATAAAATTACTAAACGCGCAGTGGTCATCGATGATCAGATCACAATTCGGCCCATCATGTATCTTGCCCTAAGCTATGATCACCGCATCGTCGATGGCAAAGAAGCTGTTTCNTTTTTAGTTCATATTAAAGATAGCTTAGAATATTTGGGAGAAGCAATTTTGGGTTTATAAAGTTGAGCGACTAGAGGGCTCTGCCCTCTAACTTCCGGCAAAGGGCGTTGCCCTCTGCACTCTGGTATTATTAAGAAGGAAAAAGGTTGTGAAGCAATAGATAAGAAGTTAAATGAATAATAATCGCCAAATGGCTACCGCCATTTGCCGCATTTCTGCAAATTGACTTCGTCAATTTGCAATGGATTTTTTTCAGTTAATAAAAGCAAGCTAAGAGAAGGAATTCAGATGATTCGAAACATTCATTCCTTTTACAAAACTTACATTCATAAAACGTAGGACTAATATGGCCCAAAGAGAATTTGATTTAATCGTCATCGGTTCAGGCCCAGGNGGCTATGCAGCCGCCATTCGGGCTGCTCAATTAGGAATGAAAGTAGGCTGTGTAGAAAAAGGAAAAGCTCTTGGTGGTACATGTCTAAATATTGGATGCATTCCTTCTAAAGCTTTGTTGCAATCAACAGAGTTGTATGAGTTTATTGTAAAACATGGAAAAGAGCTGGGAGTTGAATCTAAAGATCTAGGGTTCAATTTTGGTCAGATGATGGAGCGTAAAACTCAAGTGGTCAAAAGCCTGACGGATGGTGTTGCAGGTTTATTCAAGCGAAATAAAGTCGAGCGGATTGATGGAATGGCAAAATTTATAGATCCCTTTGCAATTGAAGTGATGTCTGAAGGAAAGACGCGAAGAGTTGAAGCGGATCATTTCCTCATTGCAACAGGTTCTGACTCGGTAGAACTTCCATTTTTAAAATTTGATGAAAAAAGNATCGTCTCTTCAACAGGAGCTTTGAGCTTGGAAAAAGTGCCTAAGCGGCTGATTGTTATTGGAGGTGGAGTCATAGGGGTTGAATTGGCCTCTGTCTATCGGAGGCTAGGCAGTGAAGTTCAGATTATAGAGATGCTGAGTGAAATTTGCACGACGACAGATCCCTCAATTCGCAAGGCTTTATTAAGAGTTTTAAAACTTCAAGGTATGGAATTTCATCTTTCTGCCACAGTAAAAGAAGCCAANAAAGAAAAAGAATTTGTCCGCATAGAGTTTGAAGAGGCCGGAGAAACAAAAAGTTTAGAAGCTGATGTGATATTAGTCGCTGTCGGACGAAGACCTTATACAGAGGGTTTGGGATTAGAACATATCGGCGTTGAAAAGTCTAANAAGGGATTTATCCTCATCGATGATTCTTTTAAAACAAATCTTCCTCACATTTTTGCCATCGGAGATGTCATTGAAGGCCCGATGTTAGCACATAAAGCCACTGACGAGGGAATTGCTGCTGTAGAAATCATGGCAGGGAAACACGCTCGAGTGAATTACCTGGCTATTCCTAATGTCATTTATACACATCCTGAGGTTGCTTCGGTGGGAATGATGGAACCCGAAGCTGTAGAGCTAGGATTAGAGGTAATTGTGGGAACGGCTTATTTTAAAGGAAATGCACGTGCTAGATGTATGGGAGATACTGAAGGATTAGTCAAAATCATTGGCGATAAAGCTTCTAAAAGATTGCTAGGCTTACATATTTTAGGCCCTCATGCCTCTGAAATGATCGGAGAAGGTGTCATGGCTATAGATAAAAAAACCACATTAGAAGAAATAGCCAAAGCCTCACATGCACATCCAACTTTAACGGAAACAATTAAAGAAGCGGCTATGGATGCATTAGGATATGCCTTACATTAAAATAAAACTGTTAATAAAAACTTTCGCATTGTAAAATTATCTTTTTAATAATTTTATTATTATATGGGTAATTTAGTTTCCAATTTCGGCGGTTATCGCCTAGCGATGACATCAGATTATCATATTTCAGAAAGTATTCAAGTTTATAAAGGATTGATTACTAAACTGATGGTATGTCTAGGTTTGGCGTTTGCTCAACAAATTATTGATGCAACAGGGCGTGCAGTACAAACATTGGCTGTAAATAAAAGAAGTTTAAGTCATTACATTTGGCGGCATAATAGATTCAAAGATTTACAGACAAGAAGTGATTTAATGAAAGCTAATTATATAGCTTCTCATCAATTTTTAATAAAATGCATTCCAAATGCCAGTCATTCACAGAAGAAACTTATTATCAACTATGCCGACGTCCCATCTTTCAAGGAAAACCTTTAAGTATAAAGGATTTTATTTCTTATGTTCAGATGCAAGCCCCTTTGAAAGGATATTTTTATAAAGTTAAAAAGAAGAAAAACAGTTGGATATCTTTTAGGTACAATGCACTGTGGAAATGAGCTTTTGAAAATTTAAGTCCAAAAATCAACAAAGCGTTATCCAAATCTAGCATCATTGCTGGTGAAATTCCAATAAATGATTTAAGCAGAGGAATTTCACTCAAAGTAGGGCTAGAACAGAATTATATTTACTATACCAAATTTTGGGATGAAGTCATGAAATTTGTTGGAATGACAGAGAATTTTGGCCTCGAACATTGTATCTTCAAAGTTATTAAAAATATGCCTGATGAAAAGGAATTTATTGGTTTAGAAAATAGTGAGATGCATGATCCTAATCTTGATTTAAAAGATTACACTGAAGAAAGAATTTTAAATACTATGTGTAAGATAAGGATAAAATATAAGCTAAGCTCTATGTTAAGATCTACTTTATCTGGTACAGAAGATCATATTTTACATTCTAAAAATTCTGAATTGAATGAACGTAATCACTCTATGGTAGAGCGTTCCATTTCGTCTTTAGAGAAAGAACGGACATTTATAGCTGTCGGTGCTGAGCATTTAGTAGGTGAAGAAGGCATGATTAATCTATATAGGGCCAAAGGTTATACTATCATTCCGAAAATTTAATTTTTTAAAATAGATTCTATGGGTAATTTAGTTTCCAAATTCGGCGGTTATCGCCTAGCTATGACATCAGATTATCATATTTCAGAAAGTATTCAAGTTTATAAAGGATTGATTGCTAAACTGATGGTATGTCTAGGTTTGGCGTTTGCTCAACAAATTTTTGATGCAACAGGGCGTGCAGTACAAACATTGGCTGTTAATAAAAGAAGTTTAAGCCACTACATTTGGCGTTATAATCGATGCAACGGCTCTTCTGATCAGATGAAAGCCTTATATAATGCATCCCATGTTTTTTTAATTCTTTGTATTGCAAGCATCAGTCATTTACAAAAGAAACCTGCTACCTTCTAAGTCAACGTTCTCTTTTTAAAAAGCAGGCTGTAAATATAGATGACTTTATTCAACACATTCATAAACAGGCTCCTTTAAGAGGAATGTTTTATAAAATACAAAAAGAGGGAAAGACAGCTGGCTATTTGTTAGGTACAATGCACATCGGTAATGAGCTATTGATTAATTTAAATCCAAAAATTCGAAAAGCTTTGTCCAAATCAAAAATTATTGCTGGAGAAGAGCCGATCGATATAGAGGGTAAATGTGAATTTGTTCCAAAAAAGGGTTAGAAAAAATACACTAAGTTTTGTAAATTTTTCGAGATGGCTAGAAAAAAAGCAGGTTTGGAAAGAAGGTTTGGACTTGAAAAGTGTATTCTACAAGTTATAAAAACTTTGCCGGATAAAAAGAATGTGTGGGTTTAGACAGCCAAGAAGAGCTGAAACATGATATGAACTTATATTTGGAAGCATGCAAAATCGAAAAAGTGCCCCCAGGCGAACTAAAAAAATGTTAAGCGATCTTCTATCTGGAGTTGAAACATTTCACTTAGAAGAAGATCAAGGCACCCAGTATTTTGAAAATGTGATTAGACGTAACTTCAGAATGGTTCAAAATTCTGAATCGTATATAGAAAAAGGACGCACCTTTGTAGCTGTTGGAGAAGCTCATCTGACAGGAAAAGATGGGATGATCAATATTTACAAGTCTAAAGGTTTTACTCTTAAACGCGTATTTTAAATTCTTAATAAAAAATTAATATTATAATGTTAAAATTATTATTTAATTTTTTATTAATTCTATGATTAATTTAGTTCCAAATTTAGGCGGTTATCGTTTAGCGATGACGCGGGATTATAAAATCTCTGAAAGCATTCAAGTTTATAAAGGTTTGATTGCTAAAATTATGCTTCTTTTACATTTAGCTTATACTCAAAAAATAATCGATTCTACGGGATGTGAGCACACTTTAACTATTAATAAAAAGTCTAAGCCATTATGTCTGGCGGTACAATCATTTTAAAAATGTAAGCGAGTCATTCAAAGACTTATCGATGGCTTCCTCTTATGGGGCATCTCACAACCTTTTTAATTCTTCCTACTTTAAATATAAATCACTGACTAACGAGACCTGTTATCAACTCAATCAACGTTCTATTTTTGATGGAAAGCTTTTAAATATTGATGATTTTATTAAACATGTTCACGCTCAAGCTCCTTTAAAAGGATTGTTTTACAAAATTCAAAAGGATGGACAAACAGTCGGCTATTTGCTGGGCACAATGCATTTAGGTAATGAACTTTTTAGTAATTTAAATCCTAAAATTCTTAAGGCAATTTCTAAATCCAAAATTATTGCTGGAGAAGAGCCTATAGATCAGATGGGAAAGAAAAAGTTTGTTCCAGAAAAGAATATTGAAAAAAAGTTCGCACTATTTAGTAAAATTCTTCATCATGCAATCAAAAAGCTAACCTCACATTTCATTTTGGACTTGAAGATTGTATCCTGGCCGCTTCTAGAAATTCAGCAGATAAAAAGGAATTAGTAGGCTTAGAAACTCGAGAAGAAAAAGAGCAAAGTTTCAATCTTCTTTTAAGAGAGAATCAAATGAATTTTTCAGCTAAAGACCTCAAGCAATCAGTGCGGCATCTATTATCGGGAGATGAAGAAGAGTTATTAAGAGCAAGCATGCAAGAAAAGAATCTAAACCCCAAAAATTATAAAAGTTTGATCGAAAGAAATTATAAAATGGTAGAGCGTTCAGAATCACATTTTGCAAAAATCGTACCTTAGTGGCTGTGGGAGCGCTACATTTAGTTGGAGAAGAGGGGATGATCAATCTTTACAAGTCTAAAGGATATACACTCGTTCCAGTTCAATGACACCCATTTAAAATGGAGCGAGTATTATACTTAAACGTGTCGCTTGAGAAAAAGCATAAATCCTGTTAAAGGTAAATGTTTGTTAATTAACAGGACTTTATGGCCAATATAGCCGAATTAGTAGAAGATCCTTATCTAATCCAGCATTTGAATCCGGTCTTCCTGGATGCCCTTAAAGGGTATTGGAAGGCTCTTAAATCCGCTCAAATTTCAGAAGAAGAAAAGCCTCAAATTCGCGTAGCTTTCTATAATCTTACACGTTTTGCGTTCCGCCATCTTTTCAAATCTCTCTATTTAAAATATTCTCAAAATGTGCAAGGCACGGTGTTTTTATTGTCAGCTGTGCATTCAGATGGAATTGGGGATTACATGGCGCTTTTGAAATGCGCACGGTTGTTGAAGGAATGTCATCCTGAAATAGATGTCCAGGTTGTATATACGCATAAACAACCCCTTCCGGGCATGGAGCCTTCTTTCTATCATTTGAAGAAGGAGGCCATGCATGATTTTCATGAAACGGAGGATCTTATTTCTGCCCTATTAGAAGGTGTTCTTGAAGGAAAGCCTGCTTTTCCATTTGAAGAGGAATTAAAAAAACTGCAGCTAGAAAAACAGAATATAAATGCAGAATATGAAGCTTTAAAGGAAAGTCATCCGCAGGCTGCTGAAGCCTTAAAAGAGATGCGTGATGAAATAGAGAGGCCGATTCATCAATATCAGCATTTTTGCATAAAAAATGACGCGGAACGTTTATATGAGAAAATGAAAGAAAGTCTGGCACTGATTCATATTGCGTTGGCTCTCAATACATTTGATCAGCCTGCCTTGGCCGCAAAATCCATTTACTTTGCAGAATCAGGAAACTTTCAAGGGATTGCAAACTATCTGCAGCGCAATTGGTTTAGCATGGGCTTGGATCCCTTTGAAGAAGGAATTTTCTTTAAGCCTGAACCTAAATTTTCAAAATGGGCGGCAACGAAGCTGACGAAATATTTGTGGCAGGCTGAGCAACCCTCAGAAGAACAGATTAAGCAGTATTTTACAAAGTTTTCTCTTCATCTGGGATACCTGCCAAGAATTCCTGAACAAAGGCAAATCTTTATTGAAATGATCTGTCATCAGAACCTCCATGATGACCGCCATATTGATATCATTCTTCCTAAAGAGGGTGATGTCTTACAGATGAATCAGGAAACTTTAATGGCCTATGGAATTTCAAAAGTCATCTTTGTTGACTGCACTCAGAATTATAAAGAAACTGTTTTGTCAGAAATTAACCTTCCATCTGAAAAATATTTACGACTGATTGGAGCTCTTCCTTTGCCTTCATCAGATTTTATTCGGCTCATGCAGTTAAGCAGCGAGATTGTAGGTTGTACCGGAGATGGATCTCTTAGCGATTGTTTAATTGCAGGAAAAATTCCCTTNTATGAGGTTAGGCCTCATAAATTGCGTGTGTTGGCGGCTTTTAGACATTTAGCGCGTCTTTTAACTTTGCCGGATGTTTTAGACTATTTTGAACTGTTNAGAAATTTTTCTAATGCCCCTGCCTCTTCTTTTATTACAAAGTTTGAAAAGATTTTGAATGATGGATCGTTTAAAATGCAGTGGAAAAAATTGGTCGAATTTATCAGACGTTACTATTGTTTTGAAGATTCTTTCATTGCGCATGTGAATCGCCACCTGTTTTCTGTAAATTCCTGGGAAGTGAAAGAAAAAGAAGAATGGCTGATTGAGAGCTATTTTGAACGAGCGATCTCAGCAGAAGACGCTTATCAGACGTTAGAGAAAATGTTGAAAAACAGAAGTTTAAGCTAGATTTTTATTCCTAGCTTTAAAAAGTTTGCTTAGATGAAATTGGCGACTTAAGTGATGGCTCGGGCGTTCGATTAATCGATAAAAAGNATCCGCAAATAATAATGTTAGTAGCAAACTTAGAATAAATAAGAGAAAAACTGCATTTGAAGAAATGAGCTTATGTCCTGTATGAACTAACTTCATGCCTACAGGCCAATGAATTAAGTATAAGCTATAGGAAATCGTTCCAAGATATTGAAAGATTTTTTGGCTTAAGTACCTATGAAGTCCTTCTTGAAAATAAGCAAAAGAGATCAAAGNCGCTGTCGCTAAGCTAATGCTTGCATGAGGTGTCGTCGTCCATAAACTTCCTAAAGCTATAATTCCGTAATTCAGTAAAAGAAACTTTTTATTTACTTTTCCTAAAATAGACCAGCAGGTGCAACAGCCTAGAANAAAGCTATACCAGTGTGGAATAAAGGTCACTGGTTTTATAGGAACGATGGCTAAAGAAGTGTTTTGCAAAAGTGAAAATATAGACAAGCCCGTCCAAATCGCAAGGGCTAGAGGGGATGCAAGGGGGAGCCGCTGAAGAAGAAATCCTAGAAAGACAAAGAAAATATAAAATTGAAATTCAATGCATAAGGTCCATGCGACCGGAACAATTAAAGGCACTTGCATTAGATCTGGTAGATAGAAGAAATTATAAAGAATTTGCAGGGGTGTAAAAGGATAAAATTCTGAGGATTTAAAGGTTAAATTAGCGACCCAGGCCAACAGCAAAGTCAGTCCTAAAACGATCCAATAGGGCGGATCTAACCGTAGCGATCTCTTTATAAAAAAATNTGAAAAATACGCGAAATTTATATGTATGTCTCTCAAACTGTAGGCGATAACAAATCCGCTAATCACAAAGAAAATTTGAATCCCTAAATATCCAAAAGAAAAATTTGAGAGAGGTAAGAGGGGAATGCGCTNGGGAATCAAATGATCAATGGCGACATGAAGATGAAAAAGAACGACACTCAGAGCTGCCAATCCTCTTAAGCCGTCAATAAATTCAAATCTTTGACTCTTGATTACCATTTATTATGATCTATTAATCAATGAACGATCTTACTTTACACTTTTCCATTGTATTTTGTATATCGGGGTTTATTAGAGTACCGATCACAATTTTAAATCCAATCGGTTGATGTCTATGGTTTAGCTTATTTCCTGCAGGAGATTTTATGAAAAATCAGCTTAGGGATGCACAGATTACAGGAGAAACTTTGCCTGAATTAGGAAAAGTTTTAACACCTGAAGTGCAAGAATTTTTAGTCAAGCTGCACCGAAAATTTAATCCCAGGCGGTTAGAGCTCCTTAAGCAGAGAGCTATTTATCANAAAAAATTGGATGGGGGCGAAAAACCGACATTCCTACCAGAGACTCTCTCTATAAGAAATGATACAAGTTGGAAAGTCGCTGAGACGCCTAAAGATTTACAAAAGCGTTGGGTGGAAATTACAGGTCCAACAGATAANAAAATGGTGATCAATGCATTGAATTCAGGCGCAGATGTTTTTATGGCTGACTTTGAGGATGCAAATTCACCTACCTGGAAAAATATGATCGAAGGGCAAGCTAACCTTATGGAGGCTATACAGGGAACTTTGAAATTTTCTAATCCAGAAGGCAAAGAATACAAACTCAATGAAAAAGTGGCTACATTGATGGTAAGGCCGCGGGGCTGGCACTTAAATGAAAAGCATTTCCTTGTAGACGGTGAGCAAATATCAGGATCCCTATTTGATTTTGGGATCTTCCTTTTTCACAATGCAAAATCGTTAATTAAAAAGGGCAGTGGACCCTATTTTTATTTGCCAAAACTGGAAAACCATCATGAAGCGCAGCTGTGGAATGAGGTGTTTGTATTTGCTCAAGAGACATTAGACATTCCCAGAGGAACGATACGTGCGACAGTTCTTTTAGAGACAATTTTGGCAGCCTTGCAAATGGAAGAAATTTTGTACGAACTCCGCGAACACTCAGCAGGATTAAATGCAGGACGATGGGACTATATTTTTAGCGTGATCAAAAAATTTCATCAGGCAGGACGGCTTCATCTGCCAGATCGGGATCAACTCACCATGACAGTGCCTTTTATGCGTGCTTATACGAATCTTTTGGTTAGAACCTGCCATAAGCGAGGGGCGCATGCAATGGGAGGCATGGCTGCCTTTATTCCTAGTCGCAAAGATCCGCAAGTAAACGAAATAGCGCTTGCAAAAGTACGCGAAGATAAACTGCGTGAATCCCAGGATGGCTTTGATGGCACTTGGGTGGCACACCCTGATCTAGTCCCAATCGCAAGAGAGATTTTTGAAAAGGCATTAAATAAACAGCCTAATCANAAAAGCAAACTCCGCGAAGATGTGAGAACCCCTAGTGAAGCATTATTAGACTTTACAGTTCCTAATGGAACGCTTACGGAAAATGGCGTGCGCAAGTGCATCAGTGTCAGCCTGCAGTATTTATCAGCCTGGCTTTCTGGCCAAGGAGCAGTAGGCATCTACAATTTGATGGAAGATGCCGCGACAGCTGAAATATGCCGGGCTCTCCTTTGGCATTGGGTCCATCAGCCTGATACAAAATTATCCGATGGGCGTCTCTTCAATAAAGAGCTTTATACGAAATGGACGAGCGAAGAAATCAGCCAGCTTCCGACGTCAAACTATCTGGTGTCGGCAAGAAAACTTTTAGATCAGTTAGTTTTATTTGAACAGTTTCCAGAATTTTTGACCTTGATTGCTTATGATCAACTATAAATTGAGGACTGNCGAATGTATAGCCAGAAAGAGATTTCCGCCCTAGAAAGTGACTGGAAAAATAATAAGCGCTGGAAAGGAATTTTGCGTCCTTATTCAGCTGAAAAAGTGGTTAGGCTGAGGGGTTCCTTACAGATCGATTATACCTTGGCAAAACTTGGCGCGCAAAAATTATGGAACCTTTTAAGTTCTGAACCCTTTATACGTGCGATGGGAGCGTTAAGTGGAAATCAGGCGGTGCAGCAAGTGCAGGCAGGTCTTAAGGCCATCTATGTCAGCGGCTGGCAAGTGGCAGCCGATGCCAATGATGCAGATCAGACTTACCCAGACCAAAGCCTTTACCCTGTGTTAAGTGTTCCGCATCTGTTAAGACGCATCTACAATGCGTTAATTCGCGCGGATCAAATTCAGCATTTGCACAATCATGGAAGTCTCGATTGGTTTGTTCCGCTTGTTGCGGATGCTGAAGCTGGATTTGGAGGGCCTTTAAACGCATTTGAACTTGTCAAAGCAATGATCGAGGCTGGAGCTGCCGGCATCCATCTTGAAGATCAGCTGTCATCNGTTAAAAAATGCGGACATATNGGNGGGAAAGTTCTAGTTCCTGCTAGCGAGTTTATTGAAAAATTGGTAACGGCACGCCTGGCTGCGGATGTGATGGGAATTCCAACACTTCTCATTGCACGAACGGATGCAGAATCTTCGTCTTTTGTACGTTCTGATTCTGATTCATTGGATCGGCCCTTNTTGAAAGGGACACGTTCCTTTGAAGGCTATTATGATGTAAAAGCAGGAATTGAATATGCTATTGCACGTGCTCAGGCGTTTGCTCCTTATAGTGATCTTGTCTGGTGCGAAACTTCAAAACCAGATTTAGGTGAGGCGCGAGAATTTGCTGCAGGGGTTCATGAGAAATTTCCTGGAAAGTGGCTAGCCTATAACTGCTCTCCTTCTTTTAATTGGAATCTGCATTTGAACGATGGTCAAATGGAAACATTTCAGGAGAAGCTTGCTGAAATGGGATACAAATTTCAATTTATTACTTTAGCAGGTTTTCACACTTTGAATGCCTGTATGTTTGATTTAGCACAAGACTATGCGAGGCATGGCATGGCAGCTTATGGACGCTTTCAAAAAAGAGAATTTGAACTTGAAAAATTGGGATTTAAAGCCCTCAAACATCAAAGTTTTGTAGGGGCAGGATATTTTGATGAGGTTTTTTCCACCATTACAGAAGATCATTTATCAACAAAAGCCATGAAGGGTTCAACTGAAGAAACCCAATTTAGCTAAATTGGGGTAAATTTTCTTAATCAAGATCAGCAGGTTGTAGTCGGTAAAATCGAGCCTTCTTGACTTCAAATGACTTGAAACATTCCTGTAAACTGTTAAATAAGAGAGGAGTGTGTTCTTCGGGCGCAAGGACCGTGGCTCCATGGTTAGGATCATAGAAAAGACTTAAGTTTTTTTCCTTAATGTAAACAATTGAATGTCCATGTTCTTCAAGTTTGATCTCATCAGAGGGTTTTAACACTCGAAGCAGGTAAGCGCCATCGGGCAAAGTGCTTACATCTGCATGAAGATCGGCTTCAGACTTAATTTCTTCAACATCAATTTCTTTTGACGCATAATCAATGACAAATGAATGAAAATTGGCAATTGACTGAATTTTGTTTTNTGAATAGTCCTTGTCACCCTCAGGCTTAAGCACTTCTATTGTATTAAAGGCAGCCTGCAGGGTTCGCATTTTTTNTGAACTTTCTGAAAATTTTTTACCTAATTGGGCAATGCGATCGATTAACATTTCCGAGCGTTGATTAGNGATTTTTTGAGAGATTATTTTTGCTTTAAAATATTGGTTTAAAAATTCTAAGGACATTGCAGAACAGGTTCCCCCAGTGAGGTTCTGTTGAATTTTGTCTGGATTAAATCGGATGCCTAAGGGGCNTTGTCCCCCAAGCAGAGATCGAATCTTCTCAGCCTTTAAAACAGAAATGGGCCCTGTTGCTGACTGGCCTTGCCTGCTCACGAATAACCATTTTCGCTTTTGATACCATTCTAGAGAAGCGTTTATATCTATTTGAGAATCTAAAGTGCGTAAAAAACATTGGGCTACAAGCCGTTCAATGATGGAGGCAACGATTCCTAGAATCGGACAAAGTTCAATCATCGCGATTATTCTATGGCCCCATTTAGAGCCTTCTTTAGCTAGTTCTAAATGTCTGAGTCCATATTCAGAAATAAAAGCAGACTGAATGATTTCCTTAGTAGATAATTTGTAATTACTTAATAAATAATTCATAACAAAATTTTATTATAAAATTAAATTTATGTAAAATGTTTTTAGAAACCAATGTATCTTAATTTTCGAAATTGATGGTAGAAGTAGAAGATGGTTTATAGAATATTAGATAGTGTTTTCAAATTCCTATCAAACAAGCTGTAAATGTCTATGACATGAATCAAGCAGAATACAGTTTTCGCTACAAATAATTCACTATTTTTTTAGTGTAAGTTAATTTTTTTATATACTATGTTATAATTAAATCATATGTAACGAGGTTCTTTATGGGATTAGAAATAGATAGAACTATGAACAATATCGAAAATAAACTTAGCGATATTTCTGCATATCCTGTTGTAGGAACTCTAGCAGGAGTGACAAAAATATTGCTGGGTACCACACAAGCATTAACTGGACTCGCTTGCGGAATTATGCTTCTTATCCCTTCGGCAGCTACAAGAGACTGGTCCAGCATGAAGAGTTCATGGACGCATATTAAACATGGCGTAGGTAATATGACTGCAGGCGTTTTTGAATCTATACCCTTTGTGCAAACAGCGATCTATGGAATTAGAAGGATGAAACAGGGGAGATCTCTGACATACATGCGCATTTATATACGGGACATGAGTTTAAATTTATGCCGTATAAATCTCTTGTGGAGAGAGACTGGAAAATTGGAGGAGCCGATGATGAGGCTGTTGAAAAAGCAAAAGATATTTTTAATAAAAAAATTACTGATTATTCAAACCCACAAGACCTTTCTGAAAAAATTAAATATAGACTTGCCGCACAAGCTGTTGAAGAAGAAAATACTTTAGGGAAGCAAAAATAGTAAATTTTAAATAGGCTTTTTGTATCTTAGCGCATCTTCTTNTTTAATTTGCTGTAAAAATTCTAAAAGAGCTTCTTTACTCGAGAATGACTTAACCAATGCATCTGGTCTCTTAATATTTTCAATACCCTGCAAGTGGTCATACTCATGTTGAAAAACTTTAGAAGCAAATCCCTCTAAAACTTTTTCTATTAATTCACCTTTTAGACTAAAATAGCTCGCCTTAATCACTTGATAACGCGGGACTTTTGCAAGTTTCCAAATCCCATTGCTAAGAATTACAGAGAGGCAGCCTTCCCAACTTTCAATTTTTTCCTCAGTCAAAGGAATAAATTGGGGATTAATGACCGGCTCCAAATGTTTTGGCTCTCGATCATAACTGTAGATAAAGACGGATTTGCTAATTCCGATTTGTGGAGCGGCAAGTCCTGCAGCAGGCAAATAGGGGCNTAAAGCGGTTAACAATTTTTCCGTAATTTCTTTGGCAAGATTGGACTCATCTTTTCTGATATCTTCGGTCTTTTTNNTTAAAATTTCTTTTGATGAGCTATCAATCGTAACGATCTGCATGGATCTTATCCTATGAGTGAAGATTTTCAAAGAGGAGAAAATTTTTCTCCTCTTCCAAATTATTACATTTCAATCAAATCGTAAAAATTTCCATAAACATTATGCCGCATATACCCGCGAGAAAGAAAATCCTGAGGAAAACCGATCTCAATTTTGCTTGCAACCTCAAGACGTTCCATTTGTTTGGCGCTAAGTTTCAAATCTAAACATCCTATGTTATCGCTTAAATGTTTTAGACTTTTTGCGCCGATGATAGGAATGATGTTCGAAGCTTTTTGCCTGACCCAAGCAAGAGCAACTTGCGCGGAAGATTTTTNTATTTCTTTTGCAATATCAAGCACAACTTCAGCAATTTTTAAATTGCGCTCGGTGATATAAAAGCGTCCAATTTCTTCCAGACCCCCAGAAAAACGTGTGTTTTTAGGAACTCCACCAGAATATTTTCCTGTTAATACTCCCATGCCTAAAGGAGACCAGGCAGTAATTGTCAAATCAAAGGCCTTGGCCAAAGGAAAAANTTCCCGTTCAATTGTTCTTTCCACGAGACTATACTCTAATTGAAGACCGACAAAAGAAGACCATCCTCTGAGTTCAGCTAGCGTATTGCACTGAGAAACCACCCAGGCAGGGGTATCAGATGAACCAATATAGAGGATTTTACCTGCGCGTACCATGTCATCCAAAGCGCGCATCACTTCATCTGAAGGCGTATGTCCATCCCATGCGTGGACCCAGTATAAGTCAATGTAATCTGTCTTTAAGCGTTTCAGGCTTGCATCAAGAGCTTGGATCATGTTTTTGCGATGATTGCCGCTTGCATTTGGATCTTCAGGATTTGTTGTCAGTGAGTATTTTGTTGCGACCACGCACTTCTCGCGATTTCCTTTCAGGAACTCACCTAANNAAGTTTCGCTTCCGCCTTGAGTGTACAAATTGGCTGTGTCAATAAAATTTCNCCCGGCGTCTAAAAAGGCATCAAATACTTNTTTAGACTCTTNTTTATTGCTGCCGAATTCTTTTCCCCAGTCTTCTCCAAATGTCATTGTTCCCAGGCATATTTCAGAAACTTTAAGACCGCTTCTTCCCAAAAATTTGTACTTCATAACATCACTCCTTTGCATTAATTAACGTGAATTTTGGATAAAGGTCCGAATAAATTTTCCAACTTTCAACTATAAAAGGGGTATATATACCCTTCCAGCAGAAACTTGGAATTTTGACTACGTCAGCTTGCTACTGCCTTTGAATCTATCTGCATCGCACAACTTATTCAAGTTGTGCTGCTTCGATAGATTCAAATTCAGGGCGCTTCCTTGTCAAATTTTCCAACTTTCAACTGGAAGGGGTATAGAAAGTGAAGATAAAAAATCTTCAATCCATCCATTCTCCAAATTTCAGATTGATTAATGGGCAGCTGTCGGAGCTCCTCCTTTTGAATTGACTGGCTTGCAGAGAAAGATGAGAGGAATCATGGCTAAAAATCCCCATGCTGCCAGCCAGGATAAATCATTTGTAGAAAGCATAAAGGCTTGTTGTTCTATGAGCATATCCAACACCCGATCCACTACTTCGCTTGTGAATTTTGGCGAGACATTTTCTAAAAGATCATAAAATTTATGGGTTCGAGGATCAAAAATGGTGAGAGCTTCTGTTAAGCGAGCATGATGAAAAATTTCTAAGCGGGTCCATAATTCTATCGCTAATGACGTTCCAAATCCACTACCAACCAGGATACGAATAAAGTTAAACAGTCCTGATGCACTGGCGTAACGATCTTTGGGGATATTTCCTAAAGAGAGCTGGACGAGAGGAAGAANAAAGATAGCGACACCAAATCCTTGAATAAACCGAGCCAGCATAATCACTTCTAAACTTACATCTGTTGTAAAATTTGCTTGGTAGAAAAAGCTGATGGAAANAATAANAAAGCTTAAGGCCACAAGCATGCGCAAATCGACACGATGCAAATTTTNTCCTACCGTGGTGGAAAGAAAAANAGGTGCAATTCCTACAGGTGCGACAGCAACACCTGCCCAAAAAGGCGTATAGTTTTGTTGGGTTTGCAACCATAAAGGGGTAATGACCGTGCTACCAAAATAAAAAAGGTAGCCTACTGTGACAGCAATCGTACCGAAGGCAAAATTGTTATTTTTGAAAANAGAAAAGTCCACGACTGGATAAGTCTGATAGTATGTCCAAATTCCAAAATATGCGAGAGAGATAGCAGAGACAAGGGTGAGCGTAATAATGACATTGGACTCAAACCAGTCTAAGTCTTTCCCTTTATCAAGCATGATCTGGAGGCAGCCCACACCGATAGAAAGCAAAAGAATCCCGACCCAGTCAATTGGATTGCGTACAATCTTACTTTCTTTATTGCGCAAAANATACCAAGTAAAGAAAGCTGAAAAAATCCCAATTGGGACATTGATGTAAANAATCCAGGGCCAACTGTATTCATCAGTAAGGTACCCTCCTAGGATAGGTCCTAAAATCGGGGCCACAATCACAATCATTCCCCAGAAGCCTAGCGCTGCCCCTTGTCTGTCTGGCGGGTTATTAGCCATCAACAAACTTTGTGAAAGAGGAATCAGAGATCCTGCCACCGCCCCTTGAATGACTCGGAAAANAACAAGCATGGTTAAACTTGAAGAAAATCCACAAAGAAAAGAAAAAATGGCAAAAAGAATTACAGACCAGATAAATAGACGCACACGACCAAAATAATCCGCTAACCAGCCTGTTAAAGGAAGAACAATGGCATTGCTGGCAGAAAAAGAAGTGATCACCCATGTTCCTTCATCAGCACTGACACTCAGATTTCCCGCAATATAGGGAATAGCCACATTGGCAATGGAAGTATCTAAGACCTGAATAAAAGTTCCAAGACCCACAGCAAAATTAAGTAAAAAAAGACGAACCCCTTTTTCGTAATGGTCCATTATTCTTTCTTAACCTTTAAATTCTCTTGAATAGTTTTTTCAATGATCTTTTCGATTTCTTTCATATCAATATCGTACACCCATGTGGTCGAAATTGGTTGTCTTGACGGCTCGACAGCTAACATAGGCAAATCTTGATTTGTGATATCTACTTTGACTTCAGCGGAGATTCCTAAGCGTACCGGGTGCTTTTTAAGATNTTCCGGATCTAAGCTAATTCGAACGGGGAGGCGTTGTACAATTTTAATCCAGTTTCCTGTGGCATTTTGCGGAGGAATTAGAGAAAACACACTGCCAGAACCAGAAGCTATGCCTAAAACTTTTCCTTCATGCTTAACCTTAGATCCATAGAGATCGAACCAGACTTCTGCAGGTTGTCCAATCCGCATGTAGGTCAATTGGGTTTCTTTGTAATTGGCATCCACCCAGACATAGTCTTTCGGAATTATAGCCATCATGGGAGTTTGGGGAATCACCCATTGCCCGACATTAACAGTCCTTTGGGCTACATAGCCTGTAGCAGCTGCGTATATTGAAGTATGCTTTAGATGGTAGTAGGCGTCGCGCACCTGAGCTTTTGCCTGTTCAAGTAAAGGGTGCTGTTCTAAAGGAGTATTGCCTGCAGCTGAAATAGCAGCTTCAAGTTGAGCTTCAGCTTGTTTAAAAGCTGTTTTTGCAGAAGCCACATCATCTTTGGAATGCGTGTAATCCTCTTTCGAGACAGCTTCTGTACCGACAAGCTGTGCACGGTTATCATAATCATAACGGGCCCTTGCCAATAGAACAGCTTTATTTTCCATATTGGCGCGACTTGATGTTACATTGTCGTAAAGTTGACGAACTTGCAGGACTGTGGCAGCTAAATTAGCCAATGCTTGCTCATACTTAATCAGATAATCGGTTTTATCTAGTTCCACAAGGAGCTGGCCCTCAGTAACAAGATCTGTGTCATCGGCATAAAATGCGACTACAGAGCCTGAAATAGCGGAATTGACATGGATGAGATTTCCATTTGCATAGGCATCGTCAGTATATTGATAAAATTGAAAATAAAGCAGGTAAAGGAGCAGCCAGATGAGTCCGGCCAGAATAAGGGCTGCTGTGAACCACCAAAGTGTATAACTGCGATTATTCGAGGGGGAGGAGGGGCCTCTGATGGCATTTTATGTTGATTAGGATCGGAATTTTGAGTGGGTGAAGAAGCAGCGGACACTTCATGAGTTTCTGTAGATAAATGAGACATGAGTGTTCCTATTGGCATCCTGTATCGTACCCGCCGCCTAAAGCATTAATCAAATTTGTGAATTGAAGGTAATAACTTCCTAACGAAATGAGCCTTAAATCCTCCTTGTTGATTGCATCTAATTCGGCATCAAGGACGTTTAGATAAGAATCTATATGGTGTTTAAATCTTCCTTGAGTCAATTGTAAGTTTTCCTGCGATAAATCGGCAATACGAGCATTATCTTGCAATTCACCAAACACATATTTTAGACCAGCGAGACTATCCAGCACATTTTGTACTGAAGTCATGATCGCCTGATTATACTGTTCCACTGCGATATAATAATTTTCATAAGACTGACCTAATTGAGCTTGAAGAAGGCCCCCTTCAAAGATGGGCAAATTAATGGCAGGTCCTGCCTGGCCATAGATACTGCGCCATTTAAATAATTCTTTGGGATGAATCGTCTGGTAACCAAAGAGGCCTAAAATATTGAAGTTAGGGTAAAACCCTGCGCGAGCGACTTTGATTCGTTTAGCTGCCTCTTCTACACGCCAGGCGGCCGCAGTCACATCGGGTCGATGCGCAATTAAATCCAGATGGAGATTCGTCGGGAGCGGAAATAAAACAAGTTCTCTCTTATCAATACAGATTGAGTTTGTGGGCTCTAAAANATCTCCAGCTACAAGTGCATGCAATTGGTTTTTGTAAATTTCTATTTGTAATTGGATCTCCTTAAGATTTTCTTCTGCACTGATCACATTGCTCTGAGCTGATTTCACAAGGAGTTGATTACTTATTCCGTTCTGAAGTCTTTTTCNCACCAATTTTAAGTAATCTGCACGATTCCGAATCCGTCGTTCGGCAATTTCTTCGCGGGCATAAANAACCTGAAGGGCAAAATAAGCTTGAGCGACAGAAATTCCTATCCTGACGGTTGAAAAAGCAGCATCTGCTTCAGTGGCTAAAAGTTCGCCTACTGCTGCTTTGAAACTATTGAGATTTTGCTGCCAAAAATCGACCTGATATTGGCCATTAATATTGATCTCAGTTTGCGTAAAAGTAAAACCTGGAAAGCCTATGGGAGTTTGCAGAGGAAGGGGATTCACAGGATTGGTAGAATTTAACACTGCAGCAATATCCCCAATGGCACTTGTCTTACTGATGCGGTAGCGAATTGAATCTGCTTCCAGTCCAAAATTGGGCCATAAAGGCGATCCCGCTGCTTGTGCAATATAGTTTGCCAGACGAATCCTTGCCATGGCAATTTGTATGTTTGGATTGTCAGATAAAGCTTGCTCCATCAGACTATTAAGCTGCGAATCGTTGAACATCAGCCACCAGTTCGCATGGGGCCAATTCCCCGGAACAAAAGGGGCTTCTGTCAAAGCTGGATCTGTTGCTTCCTGCAAGGCAGATTCAGGAAGCTCATAGACATCAGGATAGTGTCTTTTAAACACCCCGTTAAAAGCAAAACAACAGAAAGGAGGATGGATAGGTTAAAGATTTTTAATTTTGGAAGTGAGACAATCATAGGTAGTCGGTATCGCGTATTAAGGAATATAATGCATATCAAGTTGAAAAATAATTTCTACCACAAACTGATGTTAAAAGAGAGATTTTTCCTCTATTTTGACATTTAAAGAGAAGGTAGATCATAATAGGGATAAATAGGAGGGGATTATGGATAATAATTCGGGCAATTATCCTGTAGCTGAATATCCATTAAAGTATAATGGCAATGTGATTTGGCCTGTGCTATTTTTAATTCTTTTTCCGCCATTAGGTCTTTTACTTTTAATTCTTAATTTAGCCGTAAGGAAAGAAGGAACCTTTTATTCTCTTTTTATCGTGGAAGTCAGGGTTGGTTAATCTTTTGGACGATTATTTTCTTTCCTGTAGCGATTATCCTTGGAGCAATTAATGGCTTTGATATCATTGCTAATCCTCCCAGATAATTCAGACGGTGAGAAGATGAAAGTAGATAAAGTCTATAACTTNTTCTTTCATCCCTTTTCTGAAGACCACTCAAAGAAAGTGAAGACTCTCTCAGCTCTGACTGTGATTGCCCTCAGTCTTATAACTGGGGGTGTCTTNTTAGTCGCTTTCGGTGCTATGCAATGGCGAGACAGAAAAATTAAAGTGCTTGAGCCTAAAACCCAAAGATCCATNCCAATTGCTGTACAAACAATTGGAATTCAAAAAATGGATCAGGTGCCGCCGAACTCAGATATGGAAAAACTCAAGCGTGTGAAGTCCAAAAATGCGGAACAAGTTCGACTCTTTGAAAACTGGGCAGAAGATGGGGATTGGAAAAATTTGAACTCNTCTCATTATGATTGGTGGGCGTTTCCAGTCGATCGTTCCAGTGCAGGTTATGGTGATCAATACGCTGTCTATGCTCCTGATATAGAAGTATTAAAGGCAGATGAAGAATTTATACAAAATTTAAGGAAATGTGCCACTCTTGTTGTTAAATCTTGGGGATGGGATTTAGAAAAAGACAGACTTATTTCTGAAAGTGAAAGATTTCCTTCTCAGCAATGGACAGGCTACGGAGTCCGTCTAGGCAAAATGGCAAATTCTTTAAAACTTTTTGGTCAGGAAGATGTTTATGAGAGTTTGCAGCACTTTTTGACAAAGTANTGTCTGCCTCAAACGGAAAAATATCCTCTGGAGGATTGGGTGAGTAAAAGTTTAGGGAGATGATTGAGTTTGATCTTCAGTCTTGCTCCTGGCTTTAATTTCCTCAATAGCTTCTTTGCAGATATCAAACATGTTTTTAGCACCAAAAGCCTCATTAAAATTCCCTTGCGTCAGTTCTTGAACATTTACAANATTTTGAGCCAGAAGTTTTCCGTGGTGAAGTTGATTATCTAGGACTCCGATATCGGTGTAAAGTTTTTGGATAAAAGCTTTGCGCTCATCCTTTAAACCACAGGCATTCAAATCAAATTCAGCTGTTTTTAGCAGCATTTCGACAAGTATTTTATCCTCCTCTGGAGAAAGCGTTTCTAGACGCTTTTTGGCGTCTTTAATTAGTTCATAGCGATTATTGTAAGGTTGCAATTCATGTGCAGCAAATGTTTCAGGACACTGGATTGGACTTTGAAGTTCTTGGTATTGGACATAGTGAGCAAATTTTGTGGCGGCATCGCCAAAAAGTGTTTCTAAATTATCACGACCTTCTTCTACCTGTTCTTTTTGGGGTTTCGTTTTATCATCGCTAAGCATCGAAATCAGATCTTCATTATAATAGAGATCGATGAACGTCTTTTNTATAAGAACCGTTAGCTCAATTTGATAATTTCGATCTTTTTCATTATTGTTTATTCCAAAGACTTGAATTTGTTCTGGGGCTTGTGCAGGGCTTGCCATGGGTCTTTCATTTAAGTTTGCTGAAAATCTTCGAAGGATTCCGGCCTGAATGAAATAATTACCGATAAGCTGTAAAATTTGCCCCCGGTAAAGCGCATTGCTTCTCACTTCGCCATAATTGAATCTTTGAAGGATTTCTGTGTAGTTTGGATTGTTTTGCAAGAAAACTTGTAAGTCAGGATTATTTTGATTGTCACGAAGATGGACGGCAAAATCCCTAGCAGCCCCTCTTGTGATATCATTGAGGATTGCGGGAGCAAGTTCGATAAGGATGCGGATAATACGTATAACAGAAGGAGAAGGACGCTGATCATTGCTAGCTGGATTTCTTCCGGCCCAACGATCAAAACCGTAGCCGATGAATTGACTCATGATGGCCGAAATTGCATGCATTGAATGATTTGCAGCCGCGTTTAGGGTATGATATTTTGNAANAAATCCTTTCTTTAGACAATAAATTTGAAGGCCGGTCACCCCGATAGAATGAATACTGTAAGCACACAGTTTAAGCGTAAATTTCTGTAGCATTGTGGAACGTGCTCTTGTGATTGCATGTAGAGAAAGAGCAAGAATTGAAAAAGTCAAAGCAGCAATTGATTCGATCACGGCCACCACCGTATTTAAGGCATACCCAACCCCTACAATCCCCTGGGCCAGGCCAATTTTAAACTTCGCCCATTTTGTTTCTGGATTTTCACTTTGTTGAAGGCACGTGCCGATAAAAGTAAGCCCTCGGCAAATTTGATGTGAAAGGGGTTTAAAGTGCAAAAGATTTCTATAGCTATCATGTTCAGGCTGCAAAATTAGATCGATTAAAGACGGTGAATTTTGAATATTTTGAACATTTTGCATAAAAAATTTTCCACTCTAAAACTTAAAATTCCTGCTTAGCATATCAGCTTATTTTTAAGATATTATAAAGAATTTTTGATGCATTATTTCTAATATTTTGTTTCATTCCATAGTCTAAAAATTTTTGATTTTTGGAATTTCCGGTCTATACTCATTCCAAGTTTCAGTTTTAATCAGTATATACTCGTTCCAGTTGAAAGACCCTCATTTGGACTGAATTGAAAGTTCTCGCGATTGAATTATTTTAATAGGGCTAATATTAATTCAATATTAACCCTTTTAAAATAAGTTCAAGCCCGAGACTTTGAATCAGCCCAAATGGGGGCTTTCAACTGGAACCAATATATATTACCGAAATTGATTGATTAAATATGGGGGATTTAATTATTATCTTCACTAAAACATTTTGACACGTTCTAAAAAGGATTTTTATGCATGAAGTTATGGAAACATTCGAGATAGAATCATTTGATGTTTCTGTCCCCACAGAGATTAGGCAAAAGGCTATTCAAGCTCTCGAACAAGGAAAAGTTGTATATTTTCCCAAATTATCTTTCAAATTAAATGCTGATGAAATTCCTTTTTTAACTCATGAAATTGTGGATAANAAAGCCAAAAACATTAGCTATGACTGTAAAAAAGATCATTTAGGCGGTTCTGTTTGTGAAGCTGCAGATGCGCAAAAATTGAAAACAATGATACGACGATTCGCAGAGCAAAGCCGAGCCTTTATTGATAAATTGTTTCCGCATTATACACCTAATCTAAATCAGGCACGAACAAGTTTTCGACCCGTAGAAATTGCGGGGAGGGTCAGCTCATACCGCAAAGATGACACTTTGTTGCATGTCGATTCTTTTCCGGCCACACCTGTAAAAGGNAAGCGTATCTTGCGCTTCTTTAGCAACATTAATCCGAATGGACAGCCGCGTGTTTGGAAGCTTGGGGAACCCTTTCCTAATGTTGTCCAAAGGTTTGGAGATAAAGTAAAGAAGCCGTTGCCTGGGCTTGCATGGTTTTTAAAAACAGTAGGGATTACAAAAGATTATCGCTCTTTGTATGATCACTATATGATGCATATGCATGACAGGATGAAAGCTGACAAAGACTATCAAAAAAATGTTTCCCAGTATGAAATTTTGTTTCCACCGGGAAGTACATGGATTGTTTTTACAGATCAGGCTTCTCATGCGGCGTTATCCGGACAACATGTTTTGGAGCAAACTTATTATTTGCCTGTAGAAGGCCTGGACAATCCAGAAACGTCCCCTTTAAGAATCCTGGAAAGGTTTTACGGTCGGAAGTTAGTTTGAAAGGGTTGACGAGTCACAGATTGTCTCTGTGACTCGATCTGAGTTTAATAATTGTGTGAAGAGCCGCAGCCGCATGATGAGCGGACATTCGGATTGCTGATTTTAAAACCTGCTCCCTGCAGACCGTCGACATAATCGATTTCTGAGCCGAGAAGACGAGGCACCATCGCTTNTTGCACGTGGATTTCAATTCCGCTGGAAATAAAAATTTCATCATCTTGACCGGCTTTTTCAGAGAAATCTAAAACATATTCAAAGCCGCTGCAGCCAGCCATTCTTTCTTCAAAGCGGATGCCCCAGCCAGGTTTTCCATCTTCTTCAAGAATTTCCATATATTNTTTGGCTGCACGTGGAGTAATTGTTATCGTTGACATATCTGCTTCTTCTTCGAGAAGAGCATTTAATCGATCGACAAGCGTATTAATCTGGTCTTCGCTCATTCCGTGTCCAAGCATGCCTGCCTCTAAAGTTTCCCAGGTAGCTGCATGACATCCGACACAGTGAAGTCCTGCACGTGTAATTTCTTGTGCAAGCTTTTGTGCCTTGAATGGAAAAAGAGAGAGAATTTGTTCGATCGTCATTTGACGATTAATCANCGATTTTTCTTTATTTGGTTGTGTGGTGGTCATGAGCTTATCCCTCTTAATTAAAATGAAATTTTCACAATACCCTTTTNTATCTTACATTGGCAAGCGAGACGTTCATCGCAAGTGCCTTCCCCAAGAAAATCCTCTTCTTCTTTTGTTGGACAGGAGAGATTTTCTTTACCTTCTTTGATGACGATAACGCAGGTGCCGCAGACTCCTTCCGTACAAGCGAAAGGAACGCCAGCTTCTTCACAAACTTCTGCGATGGGCGAATCATCGGGTAATTCTGTTTCTTCACCATTATGATCAAAAATTAACTTTGCCACTTTAAAAGACTCCAATTTTTAGGATTGCAAAAAGAAATTATATAGATGTGGTAAATTAAAAACAATCTTTATTTGTTGTTTGATTATAATGGCAATTGGAAGTTTTTCTTTATTAGTTTTTTAAATCTTTGGACTGTGGAACTTTGCAAACATCGACATACCGAAGATAATTGTCAGCAAATAATTTTGGATGAGCATTTGGTTCCGGTGGAATTTTATTGAGATGTTCGAAAACACGCTGGACAAGGACAAAACTGTCCGTTCTATCAAACTCAATGGCTCTTCCTAGAAGATCGTTTTTATTAAATGTAACTGAATTAAAGAGGGAACGGCCCTCAAGTTCCTGCTTTTCAATGAATTTAATAATAGGTTGTAACTTGTTAGTATGGAATATTTTGGTCTTGAGCAAAAGTTGCATTTGTTCGGAAATCATAGTACTTTTAATGAAGCATCAAGGGAATTTTCTGCTGTTTTAGCCGAGGTGTTTTTGGACGTCTCAGGAATTTTTTTGTTTCAGCGGCTTTAAGGTTGGGTTCAGCTTGGGGCTCATTGGTTTCAGTGTCAGATGAGAGTGTTTGGTTTAAAATTGCTATCAATGACTTTGCACTATTAGAAAGTTCTTGAAGTTTTGCTTCATAAGCAGCATAAAATTCCGCTTTTAATTTACTCAAACTTGACTCAAATTGTTCGGATTTTTCACTTTGTATTGCTTTTGAAGTTAATATTACTTTGATGTCTTCTTCGAAATGACACTTAATTTGATCGAGCTGCTTCTTTAAATTTGCTTCCTCTTGGCATATGATTTCTTGGGTAAGATTTTCGGGATCTAAAGTAAGAGATTTAAATTTCTCCGTAGACAAGGAAGCAATTCTTTGTAGTTCAATTAAAAGATTATTTAAAGCTTCAGGCAATTGGGTGGAATTATTTTTTGTTTCGGCACCTGGCACAAAAGCTCCAGTGTTTTGCTGCATCATTGTGCTCAACGCAACCATATGTAAAAAGACTGCAGCCATTTGTTGTTGCTGCTCGTTAGAAAAAACAGTGGGGTTTGGGTTTTGCTGTTGATTTCCTTCTTGTGTTATTTCATTGATAAAAGGATTTGAAGAATGAGGTGCGATAGGATCATTTTGCTCTTCTTTTGAGGGAAGTTGAAAAGGAGTCTGCCCGTTGAATTTTCTTGAGGAAACAATTGATGTGGGCGCAAGATGTCAGGCTGTTTGTGCGTAGGAAGAATATTTGATAAAATAGGCTCTTCTTTAGCTTTAGATGGAAGGACGTTTGATAAAACGGGCTCTTCTTTAACTTGCGAGGGAGGACATTCGATAAAACAGGCTCTTCTTTAGCTTTAGATGGAAGGACATTTGATAGAACAGGCTCTTCTTTTTCTAATGAAATTGAAAGAGGGAGCTTTAGAGCGGCCAGAGCTTCCTGATGGATTTTTTATGCGATTTTGAAAGTACAATAAGGACTATTCCGACTAAAGTGAGGGGAAGGGTCGCTAGAGCAGCAAATCCAAATAAAATGCGAAGAGCAATTTGCGTTGTTTTAATTTCACAACAGACACCTTCGCGCAAGATGACTTCTTTTCCAAAGGCTTTATTTAAACAAAAGACATTCAATCTGCCAAATTTTTCAAAATGATCCTCATTTTCTTTGCGAGAACCATTGTAAATATTAAAAATCTGATGCCAAGAGTTGAATGAGTCGAGTTGGCATTTGGAGGTTGTGCCATAAACACCTTTGTTTAGAAGTTACTAGATAATTTACTAAAAAGATTAAAAAAATCAATTATAATTAGTTGTTATATTTGAATTTATTTTTATTTCCTTACTTGACAAGAGTAAAATAAGGCCTGCAAGGATAAATGGTAGGCTTAAGTATTGACCCATTTGAATATTCGATTCGTCAATGACCATACTTTGAGAGGTTTTAAAGAATTCTAAAACAAAACGAGCTGAAAACAAGAGAATAAAGAATAAACCCGTAATATATCCAGGTTTCCAACGCGCCTTTGTCCACTTCCAAACAGAAAACATAATTCCAAAAAGCATTAAATAGGTAAAAGCTTCATAAAGTTGCACAGGGTGCCTTGGAGTCGGAACCGAACGGTCAGCAGGATGACCAAATACGATGGCCCAGGGTAACTGAGAGGGCGTACCCAAAATTTCTTGATTAANAAAGTTTCCGATACGAATGAACATTCCGGCTAAAGCTGTGGGGACTGCAACTGTGTCGACTATTGTCCAAAATTTAAGCGCTGGAAATTTCTTTTGAATCGTCAATCGATAAAGAGCAATAGCTAAAAGAATCCCGACTGCGCCCCCATGGCTAGCAAGTCCTGCAAGTCCGCCCTCGGACACATTAAAAATATCTTCAGGATGATTTTGAANATAAGGCCAGTCATAAANAAAGACATGACCTAGACGAGCACCTAAAATAATCCCAATGACCACAAACCAAGTCAAACGATCTGTCAAGGAAGAGGCCAGTGATTTCACATTTTCCTCTTTTTGAATTGNATGCCGTTCTTGCAAAAGAGTCTGAATAATTGACCGAACAATCCAATAGCTAAAAATGATGCCAGTCACAANAAGAAGACCGTACCACCCCACGGGTCGATGTATAATAGGAAGTGTAAATAGATCGCGATTTGGATCCCAGTATAGCCAGGCTGTAAGTGAATACATTAAAACCTCGTTTGGATCTCATAGAACAAAAAAGCTTCTACCCAAAGATAGAAGCTTTTGATGATTCGGAGTAGAGGGATTCGAACCCCCGACCTACTGCTCCCAAAGCAGCCGCGCTAGCCAAGCTGCGCTATACTCCGAAGAAAGGACGGATTATATGCAGCCTCTTTTTCCAGCAAGCGTTTTTGGAGATTCCTGATTTTTGCTTTCTGAACGAAGTTTAAAATGGAAATAAATTTTTCGTTTTGCTATAATTAAAAAAATATTTTAAGGCCTTATGAAGGAAATTAATTTTCGCAATCTTGGAATTAAAGATAATCATCTTGTCGTCTATGAGCGGAGAGACGATAATCCTTCTTCAATGGGTTACTATTTTTCTTTTCCTAAAAAATCTCTCATTGGTGGGGAAAAACATTTTTCAGTATGACAAAAGTCAGAACAAATTATACGCCACCACATTAAATTGGGTTGAGGTTGCGCTACATGTTCTTTTTGGTTATCGCAAAGATTTAAACCGACAAAACCTTTGGGAGTTTTTCAAAGATCAGCATATTGTAGATTCAAATGCAGCTTGCCCCTCTAAAGCAAAATGCAACAAAATATTTAAGGAAACATTATTCGGGCTAGCAAAAAGGCAGATCTAGAACGTCAGTATTTTCAAGAAATACATTTTAAGTCAGAGCAAGAAAAATTGCTTATCTTGCAACAAATTCTGTTGATGTAAATGCCAAAGATGAAAGCGGGATTCCGATCATTTATCGTGCAGCTGAAGCAAAAGAATTGAATCTGATTAAATATTTGATTCAAAATGGCGCTGACATCAATGCAGCAAAAGAGACCTCTAGTGGACAAGTTTTTACGAGAGCTTTTGATTTTGCTGTTTATTATGGCAATTTGGAAATGTTTTCTGCCTTCATGGAAGCAGGAGTCGATATTAATGCTAAAACTTACCAAGGAAGAACTCCTGTTTTTTACGCTTTAGGAGCAGATGCTCAATTCGGACGATTAGAAGAACGTTTTAAAATAGATGAGAAAACAAAACGCAAAATGATCAATGATTTGCTGGCGAAAAATTGCGAACTAAACATAGCAGACGATTATGGGAGTTCTCCTCTCATGTATGCAATAGCTGCGGAAGATTTAGAGAGTGTATCTTCAATGATTGAAAATGGGGCAGATGTTAATTTTAAAGCAAGTCTTTCCTTGGCAACCAAAACGAATAATCCTGATTTAATGGATCTTTTATTTGAAAAGGGAGCTGTGATTGATCCGGAAAATTACTCAAGTATTGCTTTTAACTTGAGTCTACATTTTTCTATTCCTATTTTAGAAAAGCTTTTAGCACAGGGTTTTCCTATCGATACACCTAACCAAGATTTACAGACTTTACTTCATTTGTCCGTTATGAAAAATGAATATGATTTTGCAAAGAT
Source organism: Parachlamydiaceae bacterium (assembly GCA_013414685.1). GTDB lineage: Bacteria > Chlamydiota > Chlamydiia > Chlamydiales > Parachlamydiaceae > Neochlamydia. The sequence continues at coordinate 174,047 of CP058704.1, forward strand.
TCTTCTTGAGCGAGGTGCAAGATTAGAACAACAAGATGTAAATGGAAAAAGCCCCTAGATTATGCTAAGATTAAACCTATCAAAGATCTAATCAATCAATATCTGAATAGTTAATTAACTTGGATTAAATTAATTTTATTGATAAAATAATCCTTTAATTAAAAAATTAAAGGATTTAGATCTAATGTCATTTAAAATCAGTAAATCTCAACAAATTACAACCTTAGAAAACCAGATTAAAGCAAATTTTTATCGAAAGCTTCACACCGCTGCAAATAATACAAATTTCATGCGTTTAACTGGCATAGGTGTAGGGGTTGTTTCTGGCGTACTTACGATTGCTAAAAGGATTGGTTTGATTGCCGAAAATATTTTCAAGGGGCTTTTGAATATCGGCGGGGGACTGTTGTGTGTGAAGAAATGTTGTTTGCGAAAAGGAATCAAGCAAGTTTTTTAAGGCTCCGAGACATCTTTTGATCCTCCCTTTTGCTTTCTTTTCTGCTGTAATAGGGCTCCCCAAAAAACGGTAGAAATGGCAATTAACCCTCTTGAGTATACAAGAAAACTTTGGCATGACCATGACCAAGGGGCCAAGCAGACTTATCAAAACATAATCGATCAACAGAGATTGCATCAGGAAAAAACTCAATTCGAAACTGCGAAGCGCATAGCGGATCAAGATCCTAATAACCTACAGATGATAAAAATGACTGCAGATTGTTATTCACTTGGTAGAGGTGTTGTACAAAATGAGACATTAGCCATGAGCTATTACAAAAAAGCAGCGAAACTGAATGATGTTCAATCGATGACGACTCTTGGCGTTTTTTATTTGAGAGAGGAAAACCAGAATTATAACAAAGCATTTAAATGGTTGCTCAAAGCCTCAGAGCAGGGCGAGGATACTGCAATGTCTAGCCTAGCACTGTGCTATGAAAAGGGATGGGGAGTCCACGTCGATTTGGTTCAATCCGCTGTTTGGTGTCAAAAAGGTGCTGATAGAGGCAATCCTGCAGCTATGTTAATGCTAGCTGTTAAATATTTTAAAGGTTTAGGGGTTGAACAAAACAAGAGTCAAGTGAATTACTGGCTTAGACAGGGAGCTGCCAAAGACGATCCGACTTGCAAAGCCTACCTTTCTGCGTTTTTAGTGAATCACTCTCAATTCAGCCGCCATCCAAATGAGTGGTTTAACTTTCAAAATAAAGAAGATCATTCAGACTTTATAAAAGCACTTTCTATCTTATGTTAATATCGGTAGTGGTCAGGTTTATAAGGACCTTGAAGGGGCACTCCGAGATAATGTGCTTGTTCTGGAGTAAGTTCTGTCAAATGCACGCCTAGTTTCTGTAAGTGGAGTCTGGCAACTTCTTCATCAAGCTTTCTGGGCAAATGGTAAATGTCAATAGGCCATCTTTGAGGGCTATTCCAGAGCTCGATTTGAGCCAGGACCTGATTGCAAAATGAGTTTGACATTACATAGGAAGGATGTCCCTTAGCACAACCCAAATTTACAAGCCTTCCCTTTGCTAAAAGGATAAGGCTCTTTCCAGAGTCTTTCCAGACAAATTTATCAACCTGCGGTTTTAACGGTATGCATTCTATATGAGGTTGATGTTCCAACCAATGGACATCAATTTCAGTATCAAAGTGCCCAATGTTGCATAGGATTGCTTGATCTTTCATTTTTTGCATATGTTCAGCGCGGATCACATGATCACACCCTGTGGCAGTTACAAAAATATCGCCGATAGGCGCTGCTTCTTCCATAGTGACAACTGGATAACCTTCCATGGCGGCTTGATAAGCACAAATGGGATCAATTTCCGTGACCAAAACTTTGGCCCCTTGATTTGAGAGAGCTTGTACACATCCTTTCCCGACATCGCCATAACCAGCGACGACGGCCGTTTTTCCAGCAATCATGACATCAGTGGCTCTTTTAAGACCGTCTAATAAAGATTCTCTGCAACCATAAAGATTATCGAATTTCGATTTTGTGACCGAATCATTGACATTGATGGCTGGCGCACCTAACGTATTTTCTAATAATCTCTTTTGAAGTTTGCGTATCCCCGTTGTTGTTTCCTCAGAAATTCCTTTGATTCCTGGTAATAATTCAGGATGATATCTATGTACATAGTCGGTTAAGTCTCCTCCATCATCAATGATCATGTTTAAAGGACCGTCTTCAAAGAAAAGTGTTCGCGCGATGCACCAATCGTATTCTTCAAGTGTTTCCCCTTTCCACGCAAAAACTGGAATTCCTTTGGCGGCTATGGCGGCGGCGGCCTGATCCTGTGTGGAATAAATATTGCAGGAGGACCAGCGAACTTTAGCACCCAAAGCAATCAACGTTTCGATAAGCACAGCAGTTTGTATAGTCATATGCAAACAGCCAGCTATGCGAGCTCCTTTTAAAGGTTTGGAAGGACTATATTGCTTTTTCAAGGCCATGAGGCCAGGCATTTCGTTTTCTGCAAGGCTGATTTCGGCATTTCCTAATCTAATTAGTTCCTGTGCCAGAGCAGCAAAGATATCTAAGTCGTCAACGATTTTATAGTCTTTCATGCGAGCAATTTAACCCTTCACTAAGTGTGGATCAGTCTAAATTGCTTTATCTCTCATTCGTTTGGTTTGTGTCGAGTTTTTTTGGATGGATTGATAAGAGCTAAGAACCTCATGATCGTTTGTCTCGAGTTTTTCCTGTATCAGCTTGACGCTGGTCATCACAGTAGAGTGATCTTTTGAAAATAATTCTCCAATTTTTGTAAAAGGCATTTTTAAGCGTATGCGACAAAGATACATCGCAAGCTGACGGGGAAGGCTAAAGTCGCGCTTTTGACCTTTACCAAGAATGTCATCTGATTTAATGCCAAAGACTTCCGCTGTAAGTTGTATCACCTTCGGAGNGGTCAAAGCGCGTTGTTGTTCTTCTGCCAACAAATCTTGAAGAATTTGTTTGGCCATTGAGACGGTGATCATTTGGCTTGATTGACGTCCCGACAAATGAGTTCTTAGTGTTAAAGCTTCAATCGCTTTAATCAGAAATTTGGCACTCGAGCTAAAATGATCCAAAAGAAAATCAATTACTTTAGGATGAAGAGGAAACTTCATAAACTTTAGCTTTTGCTCTAATACTTTCAACAGCTCTTCACGGTTTAAAGGAAATAAATTGACAACAACTCCCCATTCAAAGCGACTGACAAGGCGCGGTTCGATCTGTTGAAGTTCTGCTGGGGCGCAGTCAGCACTTAAGATCATTTGTTTATTTTCAAGGTGCAAGGTATTAAACGTGTGAAAAAGCTCCTCCTGTGTTGCAGCCTTTTTCGAAAAACNTTGAACACCATCAATTATTAAAACATCTTTATTACGATAAGCTTGTCTAAAAACACCCATTTCGCCCAAGCGGATGGCTGAAACTACATGCTCAGTAAAAGTTTCAGCTCTAGAGTAGAGAACACGCAAACCTTGAGCTTGCAAAGCGTGCGCTGTGGCCATCAATAGATGAGTTTTTCCTGTTCCTGAACAGCCATGGACGTAGATTGGATTAAAAATTCCCAATTGGCTAGACTTTTCTGAAGTTAGGTTGCGCAGCAACTTTTCTGCGAGTTCGTTTTNTTCAGAACTTACATAATAATCAAAATGGCAAAAAGGATCTAAAGTGTCAAAGTCTAGATTGAAAGAGGGGGCAGGATTTGAGGATTTAGCAGGATTTGTTGTACGTTTAGAATCCTTAGGTTTTCGAGCAGTCACATTAGCGACCGCCAAATGCACTTTAATTTTTTTNNTGTTATTATTAACAAACTGAGTTTGAATTTTAGGTCTGATATGTTCTTCAAACCACATCATCTGAAAAGAATCTCTAGCTTCAAGATAAAGATTGCAAGCATCAAAATGCAGGATTTTGAGGGACTTTAACCATTTATGAACGGTTTCAATCCCTAATTCAACTTCTTGCTGAGCAATGAATTCATCCCATGCTTGCATGGATCCTCTCTTTAAGAGAATATGAACGAACTGGAATCGTTAATATTTCCTATAATTTCTTACCCTTCGCTTTCACTTGGGGCTGTCCAATCACTTGCGGTTGCATAGCCTGCTTTTGCATTTGCTTAGTTGTCCACCATTGTTGCAACATTCCCAATAACATAGAAGATAACCAATAAATATTTAATCCTGAGGGAAAATGATAGAACATAACTGCAAAGACCACGGTCATAATTGTTCCCATTGCGCGTTGCTGGCGTTGTTGCTCAGTCATTAGCTTAGGATCTTTTGGAGCTGACGACATGTAACGTTGCTGTACGAACATGACCAAGCCAAGTAAGATCGGCAATAAGTGGAATTGATTGCCGATAANAAAGATCGGGGTGTTCCAACTGAAAAGAACATCCGGGGCCGCCAGGTCATCAATCCATCCTGGAATAAAACTTGCTCCGCGCAATTCAAATGTAGATTTTAAAAGATCGAACATTCCTATTAAGAAAGGCATTTGAATGAGCANGGGAAAGCAACCTGAAATTGGATTGACGCCGCGCTCACGGTAAAGGGCCATAATTTCAAGCTGAGCTTNTTTGGGATCTTTCTTGTGTTTTTCCTGGATTGCGGTCACTTCAGGAGCAATTTGCTGCATGCGCAACATGGACTTTGTAGACCAAGCATTTAATGGATACATCATAACGCGTAAGGCAACAGTCAAGAGAATAATGGAAAAGGCCCATGAACCTGTCAGTTGATGGAAGAATTTCATTAAGATAAATAAGAATTTTGCAAACGGCTCGGAGATAAAGGCGAACCAGCCATGAAAAGTTTGAGAGGCAATGTAATCAGGATTGTAACCGGTCGCAGGGTCTGAATATATTGCATCGACTTNTTTCAGAATCGTTTCAGCAAAGGGGCCGCTAAAAATGCGGAATTCCATTGCACCGCCGCTGCTTGCCAACGGAAGCATGACCATGTAACCTGGCATATTGGCAGGCTTAAAACGATCATACACATTGTCTAATTCGACTAAACGCGAAGGCACAACTGTGCCTGGGACTTCCTGGACACGATAACCTGCGTCTATTTTTGAAAGAGGATCTAAGATCATGCCAAAAAAACCATTGGAGTCTACAATCCAATCAGGGTAAACAGAGCTCACAGTGATGGCATCTTTAGGAAGATCAATATTTTCTACAGCTGCTTTTTGATTGCGCGTGATCCTGAATTTCAAAGCAGGCGCAGGACCGCCTGAAATCCATTCGACTTCAGGAACACCAGATGTGAGCCAAAGTCCGCGGCTGTCTCCCTCAATATTAACCGCTAGATCAAACGTGTAGGNGGCCGCATTTTCATCTTTTTNTAATGTGTAAGTTTTGGTGATTTTACGATGAGATTGAGTGGCCTCAAATGTAATGCTATCTTCATCAAAATGCTTCACTTCATAAACAAGCTCAGCTAATTCGGGATACTCTGAAACGATGTTTGTAGCGTAAAAGCGAGGAGGAACTCGGGTCGATTTTTTTGGNNCCTTTTCAATGAGATCCCTTCTAAGCAAAGGATAATAACCGCCTAATTTTCCCTTTTGATGAAGCGTCATGCCAGGAGTGTAATAGGCATGCGCTGGAAAGTAAGCGTTGTAAGGGTGATCTTTGACCATTTCACGGTCATATTCGATTTCTTTGACCACGCTTAATTTATCTTCTTCAGATTGAAAAGGAAAATTAATTTCAACAATTGCTCNCCCGTAATTTGAGAAAACAATTTGTTGATAAGCATTTTCAAGAACAANAAACTTCTCTTCCTGTTTTTGTGTTGTCGTGATGGCCTGTTTCAATTCAGGTTGTGAGAGATAATTGTTAGCCGGAACAAACTCTTCCATTAATTCCAAGCTATTCGTTGCATGCTCATAGACCCCAACAGGCAGATAACCTGCGGCAGTTTTTAATAATGCAATGGAATTCTCAGGAAGCTTCACTTCTTGGCGCTTTTCAGATTCTATAAGATCTTGTTTAAGATTAGATAAGCGCACGGCTGGAATTGAAAGATGACCATCTTTGTATTCACCTAAAANAATCTTTGGGGTCCCTTTTAGATTGGGTTCCACAAGCTGCAAATCAAAAGAACCAAAGTCAGGTAGGTAGCCGACTTTTAATTTATCTTGACCATCAAAAGCATAAATCAGAGGCTCGCCAGCTTTCGATTCTGTTGCCAGGATTTTAGCTGGTAATGGTTGGCTAGTTTCATGTGGTTTTCTTACATAAACTGTTTCTGGAGCAGTTTTATTTTCCCAGGATAACGCTAAAATTCCTTTCTCAATTTCTACTCCAGTGGTGAGGAATTGTTGTCCTGCTTCATCTGCATATAGATTAACAAGCGGCAAAGCACTGGCATCCATAGTCTTTTGAGAAATTTCTTTTTCAAGCTTTTGCTGACTTTGCAAATTTTTGCTTTNTTGCTGTTCAGTCCAATGTTTTAGTTTTTCTTGATTTTGCCCTTCGAAATACCAGTTGATTCCAAACATGGCCAGGGTTAGACATAAAACAAATAGAATTGTACGTTTATCCATAATTGAACTTTTTCTTTAAAGTTTTAAGAAATTAGCGCAAAAATCTGCTTAGAACGTTTTTGCGCTAATTTCTTAAGATAAAGTCAAAACTTTATCATATAAATTCATTAAGAGACAATCTTTAAAACCAAGAAACTCAGATTCAATGCTCATGCCGATTTTGAATGCTGATCTACAAAATCAACAAAAACATGCAACTTTATTATTGAGATTTACAAACAGGATAACTAATTCAAAAATATCTTGGAATTTATTTGGTTAATAATTATCTAATATGTTGAAAAATTTGACAAGGAAGCATTCTGAATTTCAATCAGTCGAATCTGCAAAATTTGGATAAGTTGTGCGACTGCAGATTCATTCAAAATTCAGTTCAAGCTGACGAGGACAAAATTACAACTTTCAAATTGGATCGAGTATTTATTTGTGCTTAGCAAAATCATAAAAAGGACTGAACATGATTCAAAAATATTGTCATATTCATAATTGTGAAGGAACAGAGCTGCTGCATTTTAAAAAGACGAAGAGTATGAAAGTTACCTTTGCAAAACGGGAAAAGTGGCAATTGGAATTTTGAGAGTTGGAAAAGATTTAGTTCTAAATTTTGCAGGTGGGGCGATCCTTGCAAGTTTTGCTGTTGATCCAGCCGATCCCGCAAGTTGCGTAAAAATCGTGGCTTTCGCTTTTTTAGTTCGCTTGTACTAACAATAAAATCAGAAATCGACCGCATGGATAACTGTTCGTAAAAAGCATTTCTTAGTTATAAGCCTAATGAATTAGCTTATAGATCAGCAGCCAGTTAAAAGTTGGAATTGCAAAAATCATTTTAAGCTGAATCTTGAATGCCAACTTCTATTTTTAACTTAATTATTTGCCTTTTAGAACGGGATTGCAAAAATTTTAGAAGGTTCTTTAAGAGTTAATTTTTCAGAAATGATGCTGTGCGAAAATCTATGTTATGTTAGTTTATTGCCATGAAACAACGCTATATGACCGTTACAGTTTTGCCTGCCTTGCTTGCCTGGAGTGCTACATTTGAAGCGGTCCAGGAANNAAAGCGACTATGCTCTAAGTTTAGGACAGATCAAAGAGGCTGAAATATTATACGGGAATTTTTGAAACAAGCTCCTGAAGATGAAAAAGGAATTGCAAAAGCAAGGCTTGCTGCAGTCTATTATCGTGACCAGGAGCATGAAAAAGCATTTAAGATTTTTCTTGAGGCGTTGGATGAAGCTCCTTTACAACAATTTTACAAATCCTCTAATAAAGAANNAAAAATAGCGAATGAAGCGCTAGCCATTTATTTGGATCATGCAGGCTTGACGCCAGGTGAGACGGCNGCAAAAATTCTATCTCAATACCGGACTGTTTTTAAGAACAACCCAGACTTTCATGAATTAGGCTATTTTATTGCAGTGAGTTTTGCAAACCTGGGTCAATACGATCAATTNTTTGAAGAGTTTTATAACTCTTATATCAAAATTTCTGAGCANTTTTTAGCTTATAAATCGAAAGCAGCTTTGCATGTAAAACTNTTTGAAAGAGCCAAAACGGAGGCTGAACGGGAAGAACAGCGCGAATACATCCTTAAACTCTCAGAAAAAGCTGCTGCTTTGCAACCCAGAGATAGCAGTTTGTATCGCATGATATTAGGATTTACGCCTGATCATAAGAAGAGTTCTGCTTTGAGCGACTACTTGAATAAAATAATCAATCAAAATATCGTGATTGCACGCAGTGATATCCCTTACTATGTTGAAGTTGCCATCGCTTTTGAACAATACGATTTGGCGCANAAAATTTTAGACAAAGCCAAAGAGTGGTATGCTTATAGCCGAGCGATTGCCGCAGCTCAACAGCATCTCGATGAAAAATAAGGAAATGAGCCGATGGAAATTAGGATGAAGGAAGCCAAAATTTTAGGAGACTATACGATCATCAAGCAGATTGGCCAAGGGTCTCTAGGAAGTGTTTATTTGGCTGAGCATCGTTTTATGAANAAACACTATATTCTTAAGGTCCTACCAGAAGAATTAAGTGCGGATCGCTCTTTTATTCAACGCTTTGAAGAAGATATAAGCATTCTCTCATCCTTAGATCATCCTCATATTGTTAAAATTCATAACGTCTCCTACTCGCATGGGCAATANTTTTTGGTTACAGATTGTGTGGTCGACGAGTTAGGCGAGACGACCAATTTAACACAATATATAAGTGCAAGAAGGGAACCGTTGGCAGAAGAAGAACTGCTGCGCTTGCTGCAGCAAATTGCGGATGCACTTGATTATGCGCACAGCAAAAAATTGGTCCATCGTGGACTCAAATTGAATAATATCCTTGTAGGTCAAAGGCCTGGAGAGGGGCAAATTGATCTTTATCTTTCAGATTTCGGGCTTTCACGCATTATAGGGGTAGGTGCTGTTTTGACCAGGACCTATAAAAATGTGGCTGAAGCTTTAGGAATAGGTGCTTTGATGAATACTACTAAAACAGGCCAAGAACGCTACACTCCCTCCATTGAAACAGCAAAACTGGTTCCTTTGCACGCCTCATTTTTGCAAAATTATGCNTTTTTAGCCCCTGAACAAAAGCGTTTAGATGCACCAAGAGTCGTTGAAGCGACTGCAGACTGCTACGCATTTGGCGTTTTAGCCTATTATCTACTTATGGGCGAATTTCCTGAAGGCATNTTTTCTTTGCCTTCAGAACGTTTGGACATTCGGTGGAATTGGGATACTTTAGTTAGAAACTGTCTTCAAAGTGAGCCTTCNAAAAGACCAGACTCTCTTGTAGAAGAGCTGAATCAAGTCTTTTCTTCTCCATCAAGAGCGTCCGCGATCCATCCCCCAGCTGAAGTTTTTAAGGTCGCAAACTCTTCTATCAATGAAGCTCCAATACAAAGTTTTAACCAACCTGAAGGTTTAAGGCCCATTTTACGCACGACGCAGTTAGAGCGTCCTCAAACAGACCCTGATCCTGCGGCTATTTTTCAAATTGATACAACAGTAAAGTCTTACGTTCCAGAACACAAAGAAGTNAAAAATATAGCTCCCTTGCTGACAGACATGGTTGTCATTCCTGGAGGAAGTTTTTATCGCGGAAGCAACGATGGCAACCGGGATGAAGTTCCTCGCCATCAAGTCTACTTATCAAGCTTTGCGATCGATATTCACCCTGTCACCAATGAACAATTTGTGCGCTTTCTTGAAGTGATNGGGGGAGAAAAAGATAGCAATCATCAGGATATCATTCGCATGCGCGATTCCAGAATTAAGCGTAGCGGCGGCAAGCTTAGTATTGAATCGGGCTACGCAAAACATCCGGTAGTAGGAGTGACATGGTATGGAGCTATTGCCTATGCTAAATGGATCGGAAAACGTTTGCCGACAGAAGCTGAATGGGAAATTGCTGCACGGGGTGGAAGAGAGAATTCTCTTTATCCCACNGGGGACGATATAGANAAAACACAAGCAAACTTNTTTAGCGCTGATACAACAGCTGTGATGAGTTACGCCCCTAATGGCTACGGCCTCTATGATATGGTTGGCAACGTCTATGAATGGTGCCAGGACTGGTATGGATATAACTACTATGAATTGTCTATTCAGGAACCAGAAAATCCAAACGGTCCGCTTCAGGGGGTCTATCGTGTTTTACGTGGTGGATGCTGGAAGAGTTTGAAAGAAGATTTAAGATGCTCGCGTCGTCATCGTAATAATCCTGGCACAGTCAATGGGACCTACGGTTTTCGTTGTGCAGCCGATGTGCAATAAATTTCTTGCAAGTTGTCTCTTTTTTGTTTTTATGGTTTTTTTCCTTAATTATGCGAGGACTCATGAACAAGAATGAAAATACAATAGAAGAGAAGAGACAAGTCATCTTGCAATGNGAAAAGCTGTATCTCGAAGCTCTCATTGACGAGTTATCTCCAAAAGGTGATGTATTGCAGGTGGGGTTCGAAAATGGCTATGCTGCAGAACGCATTCAAAAATTTAAACCCGCAAGCCATACGATTGTTGAAAGCGATCCCATCCTTTTTAAAGAAGCCTTGAAGTGGTCGAAAAATCACACCAATGTCAAAGTTCTGGANGGGGCATGGGAAGTTGTACTTCCGCAGCTCGGCCAATTTGATGCTCTNTTTTTTAACGATTATCCCATTCAAAGTGAACTGGGCATGATGAATCGCATTCATACTGAAGAAATTGCAAAACAATCCACACAAGCAAAAGAAATGCTCGTTAACTTGGAAAAACAACTTGCCGACCTTAAGATTCGTTATTCAGATCAGGAAATCAGTGAGTTTTATAATCAAATCGGTTTGCATAACAGGACGGAGCTGCCCCGTTTCTTTTCTAAATTAAAAGACTATGGTTTTATCACTGAAAAACAATTTAAAGAGACCCTGAANAAATATCATTTAGAAGAAAAATCGTTAACAATGAACCCTTCCAGCCAGCAAAATCCTTCTTTTGCTTTTCTAAAGGATTGTTTGAAAAATCATATGAGAAAGGGAAGTCGGTTTTCCTGTTTTTCTGATGATGTCATCTCAAAGTACGAAGATTCAGAATTTTTTGATTTAATCATAAATGATCCCAATGTAGACTATTTTGAAAAGGTCGCTTCTATTAAAGTGCCTAATTTTGAAAAGCACTTCAATTTTGATGAAGCCTTGATTTTAATCGTGCAAAAGTTTGCCTAATAGATCTCCTTTTGGAATCTTTTAGGCGCTTTTGATCAAATGACAGAGGTCATCTCAAACTGGTATGACCTCTGTCATTTGAATTCGAAAAATCGACAGAATTTTAAATTATTCAAAAGGTGTATTATTGATTTATGAACTCAGTATTATTTGTCTGCCTTGGAAATATTTGTCGCTCGCCGGCAGCAGAAGGTGTGATGCGCCATCTCGTTTCGCAAGAGCCTGAACTGACACCTATGTTGATTCAAAGCTGTGGAATGGGGTCTTGGTACCTAGGAAGTCTTCCGGATGATCGAATTCGACATGCAGCCAAGGCTCGAGGTGTAGATCTGATTTCGCGTGCTCGATTATTCGAACCTAAATTTTTAGACGACTTTGATTATATTTTTGCAGCTGATAATGAAGTACTGCATCACTTATATCGTTATGCAAAGACACCTGAGCAGAAGTCAAAAATACATCTTTTACAGCTTTTAGCTCCTGCTATCCCAACCAAGCCATTCCTGACCCTTTTTACCAGGGTGATGCAGCCTTTGATAATGTCTTAGATATGATCGAAGATTCTTGCCTGGGATTCATTTCCCATCTTAAAAAAAGAAATTAGAAACATAAATCCGAATCTATTTCGAGATAATTCTACCCTCATGATAAAATCCTTGGCTTGATGGAGGATATCATGAAGCTTTTATTATCTAAACCTCGAGGGTTTTGCGCCGGCGTAGAACGTGCAATAGAAACTGTTGAAAAAGCTCTTTCACTTTGGGGCGCGCCTATCTATGTCAAACATGAAATAGTCCATAACAAACATGTTGTAGAAGGCTTAAAAATGAAAGGAGCAATTTTCATTGAAGATGTGAATGATGTTCCTGAAGGTGCACGACTGATTTATTCAGCCCACGGTGTTTCTCCTGCAGTGCGTGAAAGTGCGCAAAAACGCAAACTGATCGAAATTGATGCCACTTGCGGGCTTGTGACAAGGGTTCATTCAGCAGTAAAACGCTTTGCAAATCAAGGTTATCAGATCATTCTTATTGGCCACCGTAATCATGTAGAAATTATCGGTACGGCAGGTGAAGCTCCTCATGTCACAACAATTGTTGAATCTATTAATGATGTNAAAAATTTGAATTTTAGCTCAGATGAAAAGCTNTTTTATATTACGCAGACAACACTCAGTCTTGACGATGTGAAAGAAATCACACAAGCTTTGATCGCGAAGTATCCTCACATTGAAACATTGCCAAGTTCTTCGATTTGCTATGCGACAACCAATCGACAGATGGCTCTTCGAGAAATTACCGATAAAACAGATCTTGTTTTAGTTGTAGGAGATCCTCAAAGTTCAAACTCGAATCGTTTGCGTGAACTGGCGGCTAATCGCGGGATTGCTTCATATCTTATCAATGACGAAAGTGAAATCGATCCAAAATGGATGATCAACGTACAAACAATTGGTTTAACAGCTGGAGCTTCTACGCCTGAAGGGATTGTGCAGGATTGCATAAAAAAATTGATCGCTTTAGGGGTGAAGGAAGTGGAAGATGTAGTTTATACGACAGAAGATGTTGTTTTTCAACTGCCTAAACCGATTGTTCAGGCTCGTTTTGGGTGAGATTAAAAGTCACCATTTTTAGCTGCATCCTTTATCTCAAAATTCACTGGCAATTAACTTTAAAAATGCTTGCTGAGGGATGTGAAATTGTGATAAAATCAAGCCTTCGAAAAAGGTATAAACCGTGCGGAAATCTAATCGAAGAACACCAAAAATTATGATGGGACAGCGACGACAACTCATCAAGTTTCTGCTTTGCTTTCAGATGTTTTAGTTAAAATTCGTGAAACTCAACAAGATCGTCCCGATCTTGTTTTGGCTGCATGGCCAGAAGTGATTGGACCGCAACTTTCAACAATGACCCAGGCTGTGTCTTTTAGTGAGGGAGTTTTGTTGGTGAAAGTGAAAAATTCCACTCTTCATAGTTTGCTAAGCCAACATGATAAAGGAAAAATCATCGCTGGTTTAAAAGCTAGGTTTCCGCGTCTACAAATTGAAAATATCTTATTCCGCATAGGATGAAAATAAATTATTTAGGATGTGCCCATGACGAATGATACGTTAAGTTCAGAAGAGTCTAAATTGACTGAATCTAAAAAAACGGCAAAAGAATACAATGCCAGTTCTATTACCGTTTTAGAAGGATTGCAAGCGGTTAGGGAACGTCCTGGGATGTATGTGGGAGATACAGGATCTAATGGACTTCATCAACTTGTTTATGAAGTTGTAGATAACTGTATTGACGAAGCGATGGCAGGTTATTGCACAGCCATCTATGTCACCCTTCATAAAGACGGCTCAGCAACAATTGAAGACAATGGTCGTGGGATTCCTGTTGAACGGCACGAAAAAGAATCTCTTAAGCAAGGTCGTGAAGTTTCAGCCCTGGAAGTGGTCATGACAATTCTTCATGCGGGCGGTAAATTTGATAAGAACACCTACAAGGTGTCTGGCGGCCTCCACGGTGTGGGCGTTTCTTGTGTATGTGCGCTTTCTAAGAAGATGAATGTCCAAGTATTCAAGAACGGAAAAATCCATGAAATGGAATTTTCTCAGGGACATGTCAAGAAACAAATTTCGATCATAGGNGAAACGACTAAACGCGGCACCAAGATCACTTTCTGGCCTGACGAAGCAATTATGACTGTCATAGAATTTGACTATGACATCTTAGCAAAACGTTTACGTGAATTGGCCTTCTTGAATAAGGGAATCAACATTTATTTCCATGATGAACGCAATGAGGATAAAGACGACGTGCANTTTTGCTACAGCGGCGGTCTTTCTTCGTTTGTATCTTATTTAAATGAAAACAAAGTGACTCTTTTTCCGGAGCCTCTTTATTTTACTGGAACCCGGGAAGGGGACGATGCGCCGATTGAATTTGAAGTGGCGATGCAGTGGAATGACGGGTACACGGAAAATCTTTACTCCTATGTCAATAACATTGCTACACGTCATGGTGGAACGCACTTAACAGGTTTCTCCACAGCCCTCACACGTGTTTTAAATAGCTACATAAAAGGGCATAATCTTTTAAAGAGTGATAAGATTTCCATCTCTGGCGAAGATATGCGGGAAGGATTGACAGCTGTTATCTCGGTGAAGGTGGCCAATCCGCAATTTGAAGGTCAAACCAAGCAGCGTTTAGGTAATAGTGATGTAGGATCTGTCGTTCAGCAAATTGTAGGGGAAGAACTTTCGATTTATTTGGATGAGCATCCTGCGATTGCCAAAACGATTTCTGATAAAGCTATTTTAGCTGCTCAAGCGCGTGAAGCTGCGCGAAAAGCAAGNGAATTAACCCTCCGTAAATCAGCCTTAGATAGCGGACGTTTACCCGGTAAACTGACAGATTGCCAGGAAAAAGATCCTAAAATTTGCGAGATTTACATTGTGGAAGGGGACTCTGCCGGAGGTTCAGCNAAAAATGGTCGTGATAGACGCTTCCAGGCTATTCTTCCAATTCGCGGTAAGATCCTTAACGTGGAAAAAGCCCGACTTGAAAAGATTTTACAAAACACTGAGGTGGGCACGATCATCTCTGCTTTGGGCTGTGGAATCGGAACGGATGGATTCCATTTAGAAAAATTGCGTTATCACAAAATTATTATCATGACCGACGCCGACGTTGACGGTTCCCACATCCGTACATTGCTGTTGACTTTCTTCTATCGACACATGCCTGCTTTGGTTGAAAATAATTTTGTCTATATTGCGCAGCCCCCGCTTTATCGGGTATCAAGAAAGAAAACAAGCCGTTATATCCATTCTGAAAAAGAAATGGATGAATATTTGTTAGAGCTAGGCATCAGCGACATTAAAATGAAGCTGCCCGCTTCTAAAGAGTCCATGACATCTCAGCAAATGCAAGACTTGCTTAAATTAATTGTTGAGCTGGAAACTTTTATCAATCGCATTGAGAGAAAAGGAATTACCTTCCGGGAGTTCATTCATGCCAAAAATAAACAAGGTGTTTTGCCGCGCTTCCAAATTACCTTAACGAATGGAATGCACTTTGCTTATTCGCTTGATGAATTTGAGGAACTCAAAGTTCGCGATGAGCAGATGCAAAGAGCACAACATGAACAAACTCTTGCGGCGATTCCTGCAGAGGAAATAACGGCTGAGATGCGTGTTTTTAAGGCAAGCCGTTTACATTTTATAGAACTTTACGAAGAAGAGTATTTAGAGCAATTGAATAGAAAGCTTTCCAATTTAGGCTTTGAACTCACACAGTATTTGGTCTCGAATGGAGTCTTAGTAGAAGTTTTCGAAGATGAGCATAAACATGAGTTTCATACATTGCGAGATGTATTGGAATTCTTAAGAGCAAACGGCCGGAAGGGGATTGAAATCCAGCGCTACAAGGGCTTGGGCGAGATGAATGCCGACCAGCTTTGGGAAACCACTATGGATCCTCAAAAACGATCCTTAATTCGCGTAACCCTTCCCGATATGGTGGCGGCCGATCACATGTTTACGATGCTTATGGGAGAAGAGGTTCCGCCACGTCGTGCCTTTATTGAACAGCATGCTCTATCAGTAAAAAATTTGGATATCTAAAATCATCAAAATTTAGGTTATTATGTCGTATACGGAAAATGAAATCATTATTCCTCGTAACGTCGAAGACGAGATGAAAGACAGCTATTTGCGCTATTCAATGTCTGTGATTATCTCACGTGCGTTGCCGGATGTTCGCGATGGTCTAAAACCTTCACAGCGCCGCATTCTTTATGCGATGAGACAACTAAATTTATCGCCTGGTGCGAAGCACCGTAAATGCGCAAAGATCTCTGGCGATACCTCTGGTGATTACCATCCGCATGGTGAGCAGGTGATTTATCCAACTTTAGTGCGTATGGCTCAAAGTTGGGTGATGCGCTATACTCTGATCGATGGTCAGGGAAACTTTGGATCTGTTGACGGCGATGATCCTGCTGCGATGCGTTATACAGAAGCCCGGCTCACGCATGCATCTTCTCAATTGATGGAAGACTTGGATAAAGAAACTGTCGATCATATTCCAAACTATGACGAAACNAAAAAAGAGCCTGTCGTTTTCCCTGCCAAGTTTCCAAATCTTCTTTGTAATGGATCTTCCGGTATTGCCGTGGGGATGGCCACCAATATTCCTCCTCATAATTTAAACGAATTGATCAAGGCGACTTTGCTTGTGGTGGACAATCCAAACACAAGCATCGAAGAGATCATGCAAGTGATGCCGGGGCCTGATTTTCCTACAGGAGGAATCATCTGCGGTTATCGAGGCGTCAAGGAGGCTTTCCACACCGGCCATGGAAAAATTACTCTTAGAGGTGTGATCCGTGTTGAAGAGATGGAAGATAATCCGGACCGCCAACGTTTGGTCATTGATGAAATTCCTTATAATGTTAATAAATCGCGCTTGATCGAGCATATTGCAGGCTTAATCAATGCNAAAAATCTGACAGGCATTTCGGATCTTCGTGACGAATCCGATAAAGACGGGATGCGTATCGTCATTGAATTAAAACGTGGTGAAATTCCTGAAGTTGTGATCAATCAGCTCTATAAATTCAGTGACCTGGAAGTAACTTTTGGCTGTCATATGCTGGCTCTTGATAAAGGTTTGCCGCGTGTTATGAACGTCAAGCAAATCATCAATGCCTGGATTGAGCACCGCATTGAAGTCATCCGACGCCGTACCCGCTTTGAGCTTAATAAAGCAGAGGCCCGGGCACATATCTTAGAAGGTTATCTGAAAGCGATAGACCATCTTGACGAAGTCGTCAAACTGATCCGCGCGAGCAATAACCGGGATGAGGCCAANAAAGCTCTTATTGATCGATTTGCCTTTTCAGACAGACAAGCGACAGCTATCCTGGATCTACGCCTTTACCAGCTAACAGCCCTTGAACATGATAAGATTAATGATGAGTATCAGGATCTGTTGAAAAAGATCGATTACTTCAAAGCTGTTTTGGCTAGTGAATCGATGGTACGTGAAATCATCAAAGATGAGCTTTCAGACATTCAGGAAAAGCATAAGTCACCGCGCAAAACGCAGATCATTGCCGCCGAAAGCGAAATGAATATGGAAGATTTGATCGCCAATGAACCTGTTATCATTACGATCTCTGAGGATGATTATATCAAACGTATGCCCGTGAATACCTTCCGTGAGCAACGACGTGGAGGCCAAGGGGTGGCAGGCATGCAAATGAAGCGCGAAGATGATACCATTAAAGGTCTCTATGTCGCTTCTACACACGATTATCTTTTGATCTTCACGAACTTAGGCCGATGCTACTGGTTAAAAGTTTGGCAAATACCTGAATCGAGCCGAAAATCAAAAGGAAAGCCACTTATCAATCTCTTAGAAGATATTCAGCCTAATGAGAAAATTGCGACCATTCTTCGTGTTTCTTCTTTCGAAGATCAAGCCTGCATCTTAATGGCAACTAGAAAAGGGGTTGTCAAAAAATCTGAGCTCAGCAATTTCAGCAATCCTAGACGCAAGGGAATTTGGGCCCTGGATGTCGATGAAGGCGATGAAGTGGTGGCTGCACGCTTAGTGAAAGAAGGGCAGCAGGTGATGATCTTTACTTATCTTGGTATGGCAGTGCGCTTTGCTGAAGATAAGGTCAGACCGATGGGCCGTATGGCTCGAGGAGTGAAAGGCGTAACGCTTCGTGATGAGAATGACTATGTAGTCGGCTGTGAAGTCGTCAATGGCGACGAAACTATTCTGGTCGTTTGTGAAAATGGATTTGGCAAACGTTCCTTAGTTGAAGATTTCCGACAAACCAACCGTGGCGGTGTGGGCGTACGTTCAATTGTAACAAGCGAACGTAACGGAAATGTTGTAGGTGCACTTTGCGTCTCGGATACCGATGGGATGGTCATGATGACATCTAGCGGACAAACGGTACGCATCAGTATGCGTGAGTTGCGTGTTCTTGGGCGTAACACTCAAGGTGTTAAGTTAGCGAACCTGCGTGAAGACGACAGGTTGGTTGCGATCCAAAAGGTGGAAGGTTCTGAAGAAAACGGAGAAAACTCCAATGCTGAAAATGCTCCGATCAATCATGAAGAGCATACAGAACAGCCAACTGAAGAATAACCATGGCACTTTTTATCACCATAGAAGGAGGAGAAGGGGCCGGAAAGACCACTTTAATTGGGAAATTGTCTGGCGTTCTTGAATCTTCCGGCTATGAGGTGGTGACGACTCGGGAGCCGGGAGGCTCTCGTCTAAGTAATCATATTCGCCAGTGGCTTCTTAATCGAGATTCCAATCTACCTATAGGGTATAAAGCAGAGCTTTTATTGTTTCTTTCCGCACGTGCACAACACCTTGAAGAACTCATTAAACCTGCCCTGCAACAGGGCAAAGCTTTGATTTGCGATCGTTTTAATGATTCGACCATTGTTTATCAAGGTCTGGGGCGTGGTCTTGGCATGGACTATGTCAAGCAACTTTGTGATATCGTCTCTGAAGACATCATCCCCAATCTCACGCTNTTTTTAGATGTCGATCCGTCAGTTGGATTGATGCGGACGAANAAAACGGCAAAAGAAAATGCAAGGCCTGGTGAACTTGACCGCATAGAAGCTGAACGTCTGGACTTCCATGAACGCGTCAGGCAAGGTTTTCTTACCCTTGCAAAGCGCTATCCTGAGCGAATAAAAGTTATTGACGCCAATCAAAGTGAAGATAGCGTTTTTCGACAAGCCAAGCAGTTGCTTGAAGAAATAATCAAAATCTAAAAACAGAAAGCATCGCTTTTGTATTAATTAATAATATTAATTTAATTGAAATAAAAATAATTTATTGATATGATTTTTATTTATCTGAATAAGGTCCATCTATGAAATCTATCTTTTTACCTTCATCCCTTGAAGCAAACAAAAAATACCCGTCAATTCAACTCATCTCACAAGAGAATGCAAAAACAAAACCTTATGAAGGCAAAGAATATCGTCTCTATGGAAAAGTGGATTTAGAAACAGACCTAGTAACTAAAATTACAAAGCTATTTCAGTTTATTGCTGCGGCCCTCCTTGTACCTGCTACATGTGGAATTCTTTTGGGTTTCAAGACTTTTCGAGATTTATTAAACCGCAAATTTCAAGCTATTTCAAAAACTTCAATTGATATATATGTTTTGAATCAACTAAAGCAATCTACAGGCGCTTCTGATCAAATGATGCCAAGAATCTTAGCTTCAGAAAATTTAAAAATAGATGATCCTTTACAAAATCAATCTGAAATTACCACTAAAGAAGTTGAATCAGTCAAGCAACCAATTCAGAACGTTATTAATCAATTGGAACTTATAAATAATGATCGAGTTGAAGATCAAAATGAACCAGCAAATGATGAAGCACAATTTATCGATATTAATCAATCGGAACTTTTAAATAATGATGGAGTTGAAGATCAAAATGAACCAGCAAATGATGAAGCACAATTTATCGATGATTTAATATCATCAATGAATTTGACTTCTTTAAAAGCTCAAGAAGTAAAAAATTAATATTGAAAGAAAAATTTACAGAAGCAATTATGATTATTAAATTTGAAATTGATCAATCAGAAAAACAAAATTTTCTGAAATAATTGCAAGAATTTATTTTAGAAGAAATCATATAGATAAAGCCCTTAAATCTTTTTTGAAACTCACTGTCCTGATACAAAAATATATGAATTATGCAAAGAATTCGGATTGATTTATTGTAAAAAGGTGATTTTGAAACTGCTAAAAAGTGTTTCAGGGCTAGTGATTTTGGATTAATACGGGAAGTGTTTTTAGAAGTTTCTAATGAGTTTTTAGAGAAGCAGGAATTTGATAGAGCCTTTGATTCGATTAATCATAAAGAAGTTTTTGCACTGGATGACCACTATAATGAATTGGCACAAGTCCTTACTGACAATGGAGAGCTAGAAAAAGCTATCACGGTTGCTTCTAAACTTTCAAATTATAAATTGAAAGAAAGTTTGTTTCAGCAAATTTTTAATTTATACATCGAAAGAGGTTTAATTGATGAAGCAAAAATTAATTGAGGAGTTCTCTTATTCTACTAAAATAAATAACCAAGCAAAAATAGCAATTGGTTTTGCTAAAAAGGTTTGATTGATCAAGCTCTTCTTGAGTGTCCAAGATCGTTTGAAGAAAAGCAAGAATGTCTTCAAAAAATTGCTGAAGAATGTATCGAGCAAGGTTCACTTGACAAAGCAAAAGAAGTATGTTCAGCAATGGATTACATTAGAGTAGATACTATAGGTCCACGAATTGTATCTGAATATATTAAATTAGGCTTGCTAGATGACGCAGAAATAGTAGCGAATAATCTTTCATCTGCTGAAAAAGATAATTGTTTACTTGAAATTGCGAGTGTATACTTTAGCAGAGGTCTTTATGACAGGGCTATAGATATAAGCGATCCTGTCTCGTATGAGGCAAAGCAAGTTCTTTATTTTAAAATAGTGGATGCTTATATACAAGAGGATTTAATCGAAAAAGCTGAGCAGGTTTGTTCAAAAGTTCCATCTTATTGTTTTAGCTCCTTGGAAAAGATTATTATACTAAGATTGCAAAGGCTTATTTTCAAAAAGCTGATGTAGAAAATGCCATTAGAATATTACATAAATATCTATTCGAACGTGAGGAAAAGAAGCGTCTTATTAAGGAATTTGCGCTTTTGTGTTGTCAAAACGCTAAATATGCAGATTCAATTAAATTCATCCAAAAATCATATGAAGATCATGAGGAATTAAAAATGAGATCTTTAATTCCGTCGCTAATGATTATTGTAAACATGGCAATTTTGATGAGGCTATGCAGTTAGCAAGCTACTTAACTAAGGCGGATACACTTTATGAGAAGATTGGTAGTGGATTTATGGCTCAAGATCAATTAGACAAAGCAGCAGAAGCGTTTGAAAAATTAGTGCTGTTTCAAAACTAACTCAAAGATCAAGATTTTTGTTTGTATTAGCGGAAAAATTTTGCGAGAATGGCAACTTAGAAAAAGCCTATTACTATGCACCATGTGGTGAGAGCGTTTCCGTCAGGAATAGATTGTACGAAAATATAGCTCAAAAATACTCCATTAAAGGTGACAAAACAAAAAGTAAGGAAATATTAAAAAAATTCAATATGACCTTTAGAAGGCCATTTGATGAAGATTCCACAATTCTTAATGAATGCATTTCAATAACCCTATAATCTTAACTAGGGGAATTGGCTCATCAAGAAAATGAGTACCTATTTGAGAGGAACTAGAAAGAGGTATTAATTTATTATTAGCGTTCTTGAAATAATTATATCTAGAACTTTAAATTCAATCGAAATGGATAAGTATAAACTCGTTTCTGCTGAAACTTGCAATTTTGACCCCATCAGCTTACCACTGTCTTTGAATCTGTCTTTATCACACACTTATTCAAATGTGCTTTTTCGACTAATTCAAATACAGGACGCTTCCTTATCAAATTTTCCAACTTTCAACTTGAACGATTATAAATTTTAAAATAAAAGTTAATATAACTTTGATAAATTATACTTGTTGATTTATTTAGGAGTGTTTTTTTATGCAATTCACTGATTCTACAAAGCTTGGGAGACTTTCAATTGGAATGTGCACTTTAACAGAAAATGATTTAGGAAATATAACAAAGTATATTGAATATTCTCATACCAAAAATTACTGTGGAAAAATATGGATTGCCATCCAATTTCTTTTTTCTGGGAAAGGCTTTATCACGATTGAAAAAATATTATTTCTTCTAGAGAAGCACCCTCAAAAGCAAAAATTTTTGAAAGACATCCCAATTTGCTAATTTCTTTAAAAACATATTCTATTGGAGTGTCACGCCTCAAAGCTCTTCAGGAAACAAAAAATGAAAATATAGAGCCTTTGAATATAAATCCATCGAACGATGAGGCAAAAATTGTAAAACAGATTGTCCCGGTTTCCATAGCCCAGAAAGTCTTAGGGACTCCAATTGATCAGCAGAACACTACTGAACTCTCACCAGGTTTTTCTGTCAATAATAACAATATTCCCTCAAAAGCAGCTCAAGAAGATCTATCAGACCACGCAAATTCTTTGCCAACAGAAATTGAAAAAATTGTCTTGAAGCAACTGAAATAGCCGCAGATCAATTGAAAGAAACGTCGATAGATTTGCCCTTTTTACCACAGAAACAGAGAAGAAAATAACAAAAGAAAATGAATTAGAAGATTTAGTCAAAATTATTACTGACTTGCAAAATAATCAGAGTACAATCGATGCACAAAATGCACTTAACAATTCATTTCAAAAACATCCTAATTTAATAGAAGAACTCTTTAAGCGTTGTAATACCATACAACAAATGGAAATTGTTATCACCGAAGGCTTAAATGTGAATTATAATGTTGTTAAATCTATGTCACCCGAAAGATTCGGTTTTGTCTGGTTTCAATCCGAAGGACTACCAATGGATATAGGTGCAAAGGATTTCTTTATGGCAAAAGTAAAAGCTCATCATGAATTTATTCAAAAGCTAAAACAAAAATACACTGAAGAAGAAATTTATCAAAATCCTTTTAAACCATTGGATGTAGATTTCACAAAATTGGATTTAAATATGGAAGAAGAAGGAATTCAGTACTTGACCGAAAAAAATTTTCATGCGTCAAAGCGTTGAAGCAGTCATTTGTGAAATAAACAATATGTTAAAAAGCATAGAAGAAGAATTACCCCCTTTAAATAATTTTGAAGAAATTGTTAGAACCCGTCTTCTGACAATTGAATATTTGCAGCAAAATGAATTAAAACCACTCACAAATATTGGTATTAACGGTAGTGATAGAAAAAATCAGTGGTTATATAGAATTTTAGAAGCTTTAAAAAAGCAAACCACATTGTAGATTTTTCTTTTAATGATCTAATATTGTATGTTCAAATTTAATCTTTGCAAGTAGATTTAAGTTAACTTTTTGGACCAAAAGATTTTTATCCACACCTTAAAAATCTTTCCAATGCAATTAATATATTATACAATCGGTCAGTAAAATATGCAGATGAAAGTTAGAAAATTTGACGTTGTGCGATGCAGATAGATTCAAAGGCAGTGGCAAGCTGACGAGGTCAAAATTCCAAGTTTCAGCTGGTTTGTGGATAGAAAAATAACCATTAATTTTTTATAAAAAAGAAAAAAATATTTTGCAAAATAAAAATTATAATGTATTATATTACATTCAATCTGTAAATAAGGTCCATATCTATGACTTCTATCTTTTATCTTCATCCCTAGAAGCAAAACAAAAGTACTCGTCAATTCAACTTATCTCACAAGAGAATGTTGAAACAAAACCTTATAATGGCAAAGACTATCGTCTCTATGGAAAAGTGGATTTAGAAACAAATTTAGTCACTAAGATTACAAAGCTATTTCAATTTATCGCTGTAGCTCTTCTAATACCTGCAACATGTGGAGTTATTATTGCCTTCACTTCTTATCAAGACTTATTAAAGCGCAAGTTGCAAGCAATTAGTAAAACAACTGTTAACATATACGTTTTAGAGATACTAAAAGAATCTATCGCTTCTCAACCACAAAAATCTCCTGCAAAAGACCCAAAAATGAAGGGAATGCGTCGATCTCATCTACTCAAATAAAGACAAATGTGGTTCAAAATTTACCCCCTCCGCAAGTCGATTTACAATCTGAAAAGACTGCCGATCATGAAGATAAGAATAAAGAATCTGTTGAAAATGAAGGAGAAGAATCTGTTAAGAGTGAAGTTATAGATGATCCTCTAGAAGATCTATTTCCTGATTCAACACAGCTGTCGCCAAAAGCAAAGAAATACATCACTTTATTCAAGAAAGAAATTTTGATGAAGCTTTAAGGGCCATGAAAGATCTCTCCGATGTTTCTGAACGTAACAAATTTGTTAAATTTGTGGTGGGTGATTTATTTAAACAGAATTTGATTGATCAAGCAGTCACCGTCCTTGATGATTTTGCTCCTACTCTGGAAGGGAAAAAAGAGTATAACTTAATACGGAAGGACTTTGCATCTACTTTTTGTAGAGATGGGGACTGTGAAACAGCCAAAAGTGCTTCAACAATGAATACTTCCTAGCTGTAGAGTTTTTTCAAAAAAGGTGAAGAACTTTTCGAAGAGGGTGAATTTGATCAGGCTTTTAAAATCGCAACTAATTGGTATTTAAAAGAAGATTTTTATGTTAAACTGACGGAAGCATTTATAGAGCAAGAAAATTTTGAAAGCGCATTGAAAGCAACACAATGGCTATCTTCAGTTAATGGAAATAGCTACGCATTTTCTGAAAAATTGCATGCATCTGTTTGGAGAAAGACAAGCTTGAAGAAGCTTTGAAAGCTGCGAAACTGATGAGATATGAAAAAGAGAATGAATATCGAAAAAATAAGCGAAAAATATCTTGCGAAAGATGACCTTGAGCAGGCTTTAGAATGCTCCAAAACATTGCCCTATGAAATAAAAACGCAGATAGCAGGACAAGTCGCGAATAGATATTTAGAACTTGGAAAGCTCGAGCAGGCTTTAGAATGCTCAAAAGGATTGTCCTATATAATTGAAACGCAGATAGCAGGACAAGTTGTAAATAAATACATTGAACTTGGAGAACTTGAAAAAGCCTTAGATAAAGAAATAAAACTTACACATGAACAAGAAAAAGAAAGAGCAATAAAAATTTCTGAAGTCTATTTTCAGAACGGAAAATTTAAAGAAGGAATTGGAATTTTAAAGGACGTTGGTATCAGCCAATCAAATATATCTCCTCTCTACAAAAAATTGGCTCTTGAATGCTGTCGTTTGGGTAAATATGAAGATTCTAAAGAATTTCTTGAAGACTTCCCTATTCTTGAACGCGAAAAACTTACTAAAGAAACTTTCTGTAAAATTGCTGAAGAATATTATTCAAATGGAAATCTGGAAAAGGCAGAGGAAGTCCTAAGTTATTTAAGATCGGATTTAGTTGAAGATATGTATCTGAAAATTGCAGAAGCGTATATTGAACAAAATAAACTTGAAAGTGCAGAAGCTTCATTAAGGAAAGTCGTGTATGAGTACAACGAAAGGGATAAACTGCGGGCCAAATTGGCAGAAGAATATATAGAATTAAATGATCTTGATCATGCTGTTGAATTTGTGATCTTCAATGAAGATCATGGGCAGGCAAAGGCTTTATATATAGATATTGCAAAAATATAAAAAACAAGGTTATGAAACAAAAGCACTTGAAACTCTTGGTAGAATTATAAAGCATGGTAGGTTGATTGATTTGGAGTGGAAAAGTATTGCTGAGGAATATTGGAAAGAAAATAATTATGAAAATACCTTGTCAGCTATTCAAAGATCTGGATTAAAAAGGGTGGCTTGTGGTAATTTAATTTCTTTGAAAATTTTTCAAAAAAATCATTCACAAAAAGCATTAAATGCGTTCAGTTTTGGGGGAACAAATTTTAATACATTTTGATGCAAAACACAATATATACATAAGGTAATTGCGCGCCTTAGGAGTAAAGCGCAATGAAAAATAAAAAAGGCTTACTCCAAATACGGAGTATCGTAAGATCTCCAAAAAATCGAGGTCAAATACCTCAAAAAACAAGGAGTAAGCCATGAGCTATTATGTTGGATTAGATGTTTCTTTGAAAACAGTTTTTATATGCATCGTTAATGCTAAGGGAAAAGTTGTAAGAGAAGACGCCGTTGAATCAAAGCCTGAAGAAATAAGTTCATATTTAAAACAAACAGGGTACGAGATAACACAAATCGGCCTTGAAAGTGGAAATTTAACACATTACTTAAAGAAAGGGCTTCAAAAAGCAGGTTATGACGTAGTGGTTATGGAAGCACGAAAAATGGCAGCGATTTTGGCAACGATCATAAATAAGACGGATAAAAATGATGCTCGAGGAATAGCAGAAGCCTTAAGAGTAGGTCATTTTAGATAGTGTGTACATAGAAGTGATGAGGCAATGGAAATTAGAAGCGTGCTGCATATGAGACAGACACTTGTAGAGGAAAAGACTCATGTAGTGAATAGCCTGAAAGGGCACCTTAAAGTCTATGGAATAAAGCTCACCAAAAAGGCAGGTAAAAACTTTAGGCTGCAAGTAGAAGAGGCAGTAAAAGAACTAAGCCCGAAGGTACAAAGAGTTATTAAAAGCCTATTAAACGTAATGGACAGTTTAAATACTGAAATTAAAGCTTTAGATAAAGAAATAGAGGAACTAGCTAAAAACGATGAAGATGTGCAACTCTTGCAAACGATAGACGGGGTAGGACCTATTACGGCTTTATCATTTAAAGCAGAGATAGATGATATAAGACGATTTAAAGATTCAAGAAATGTAGCTGCATATTTAGGATTAACGCCCAGCCAATATTCATCCGGTGAGACTAAAAGCAGGGAGGAATCTCGAAAAAGGATCAAAGCGAACGCGCTACTTACTTGTGGAAGCAGCAACAGTCCTATTAACACGTTGTAAAACATGGAGCAAACTGAAAGCTTGGGGAATGAAACTCATGAAAAGAAAGGCAAAAAGAAAGCGATAGTAGCAGTGGCAAGAAAGTTAGCGGTTATCATGCATAAGATGCTTGAAAGTAAAAAGCCGTTTGAAAGAACAGATAAAAAGAAAAATAGCAGCATAAAAATAAAGGCCTTTTAGAAAGAAAAATACAATTCAAACGAATCCGAAGAAGGGTTAAGACGAGAACGAGTTGGCGCTAAGACGCCGTGATATACATTGTCTGACCTTAGCTTCGAACATTATAATGGGGCAGAAGATTCAGAAATAATGAACTTCAATAAAAAAGACCCCGAAGAGAACAAGGGAGTGTCGTTTGATTTAGTATTTGGCAAAAAAGCCAAGAAAAAAAGAGAATTTTGATTGATTAAAATCGCGCAATTAGAGAACTCGTTCCAGTTGAAAGACCCTCATTTGGACTGAATTGAAAGTTCTCGCGATTGAATTATTTTAATAGGGCTAATATTAATTCAATATTAACCCTTTTAAAATAAGTTCAAGCCCGAGACTTTGAATCAGCCCAAATGGGGGCTTTCAACTGGAACGAGTATATACTCATTCCAGCTGAAACTTGGAAAAAAAGCCAATTGGACTGGAAAGAGTATATTTCACTATTTGAAATTCTCCTATTTAATCGATAAAATTATATGAAAAACTATTTTGAACACATTGAGGGCAACGATTCTATCAAGACTTGCCTAACTAATATGGTAGCCAAGGGAGCTATAGGCAATTCTCTTTTATTTGCCGGACCTGAAAATGCTTCCAAAGATCAATTTGCTTTGGCACTGGCTAAAATGCTTATGGGAGANAGCAGCCCTTGAAAAATAGAGGCAGGCACGCACCCTGACCTGCATCAATACCGACCTGAAGGCAAAATTGGCATGCATAGTATTTCCGCCATGCGGCAATTTTGTGAAGAGGTCTATCTTCCGCCTTATGAAGGGGAGTGGAAAGTGTTTATGATTCATGATGCAGAACGCATGCTCTCCTACAGTGCCAACGCACTTTTGAAAACATTTGAAGAGCCTGCCCTTAATAGTGTCATCATTTTGTTATCAAGTCATCCTAGCGCTTTATTGCCTACAATTCTTTCTCGTTGCAGAATTGTGCGTTTTCAACCGCTATCTGCACATTCAGAGGCTAANGCAAAAAGTCCTCTAAGGACAGAAGTNCTTTACTTTTTAGCGCAAGGAAAGCAAGGAACCTATACAGCCCTATCTAAAGGTGCAGCACAAATTGCAGAGCGCATAGAAGACTTTCAAAATGCAGAAGCAGAATCATTAAAAACAGAGCTNCAAAAAATTCCTGCAGATCAAATGAATGCCTTTCAAAAACAAGCTCTTGAAAAAGAAATAGAGGGTGTTGCGGCTATGCGCCTGAATCTCCACGCTAAAGAAGTGTTGCACGATATCCTATCCTGGTACCGAGATATGCATGCCATTCATTCAGGAGCACGCCAAGGCCTTTTAGAAAATGCAGATTTTCGTTTCGCCATTATGCAGGCCTACCAAAGNGGGGAATTCCTTCCTTTAGAATTTGTTGAANNAAAAATCAAAGAGGCGATTTTTAGTCTCGAACGATCGACCTCTTTTAATCTCTGTCTGGAAAAACTCTTTCTTGAACTGCAGCTAATCTAACTTGATTTTCCTTATTTTCGAAGTGTGAAGTTTCAACACGCCCATAATTTATTTAATTAAAAAATTAATTTTTGATAACTCAATGTGTATAAATTAATTTTTTAATTTGCATTAATTTATATTTTTAATATATTATTTTGTGTTTTTTAAATAAAAGGAATCATTTATGAGTTTTAATCCCAGTGTATCTAATCAAAATATTCCGATGATTCAAATGACAGATCCTCTGCCGCAGAACGAATTAAAAGATCAAAATCGTCCTAATCATTTAATTGGAGGCAGAAGTTCGGACAAGATAGAAGTAATAAATAAAAAAGATCAAGCAACCTTTAAATCACCCATTACATTCAATAAATCTTGTCTCAAAGGCAATGAATCAAAATGAAGATTTATCAGATGAAAATAATAAAAAAGAATTTATTCAGATTTTTAAAAATAGGACAATTGTTTGTCGATCTATCTCCGATCATGAAAGTGAAGACGAGTATAGTGGTAAAGGTTTAACTCTAATAGAAGGGGCCAAAAATTATTTACGTCGCATGGCCGATCTTAGTGATGAAGATGAAGTTAAAATTCATCAGGATATATTTACGTCACAAATTTTCGAAAAGGCAGAAGATCCCATCCCTTTCAATAAGGAAGAACTAGATGCATTTGAAGGCATCAATAGGAATCCTTCAAACGTCAATGATCAACCTTCACCAGATGCAGTTACAAAAAGTATTTTACAGTTACTTCATTATGAAACTCCTGATTTACAATTATTTGAATCTTTCATACCTTCATTTAAAGCACTGATTTCCAAAAGTGAGGATCTGCGTGTTCATCCAATGATCTTTAATTCTTCAAGTTTTTCTAAGGTAAAAAAAACACCTGCAAAAAACATTTATCAGAATCGTCCTTTAGAATGTTTATCGATTACTTAGTATTGTCTGATTACATTTTAAGCTATGTGAGGGATGGCAAAAATTATTTGCTCTTTTATAAAGGAGAGACGAGATCTGCGCATCTTGTTACCAAAAACAGTTACCATCCATCGATGCGCTAAAACAAAAAATAAGGGATAGTGAAACCAAAAAATTATTTCAAAAATCTATGAGAGGATGAATTGTAATCATCATGTCGAATTTTTAGATGAAGCTTTATGCATTCCTGAAATTGATCCAAAATATATTACCTTAATGAATGAATTAGTTGCAGCCGAAGTGATTTTTGATTGGAATGCAACACAAACTGCCGACAATTGTTTAATTGATCTGTATATTAGATTAGCTCCTCGTGATAGGTATAATAAAAACAGAAATTTATATTTGCGTGGAAAGATACTCATGAGGATCAAATAAAACGCCTGCTTGGATATGTACATCTAATCGAACAACCCGTTGATTTAGAAATGTTTGAATCTAAAGTCCCTGCATTTGAAAGATTTAATCAGGAAAATCCAGGTGGTTTTATTTCTATCGAAAATTTTAGAGAATCAAAAAAGTTCTAACAAGCTACATTTTTCATCAACCTTATTTTGACATGTTTATGCAGTATTTGGTTATGACCGATAGAATTAGTGGGTACAAAAAGACAAACAATGGGTATTCTTTCTATACATTTGAAAAAAATTACCCGAAAATAATGAGGTCATTTCAAAACTGCGTTTACAGCAAATTGATCAAGCTATGCAAATGAAAAAATGCCAACGCAAGAAGAAGCCAATAGGCTCGCGGATCCGAAAGAAGCTCAACAAATTCTTCATTTTCTTTCAGTGGAATTTTATTTGAGAATTTCGGAAGGAAAATCTGCCACGGTTTTACTAATTCCCAGCGTGAACATTCAGATTGCAAAACCCTTATTGGATGAATTGGTTAAACGTAGAGTCATCAGAGCCTGGAATCACTCGTACAAAAATTCTCTAAATCAAGTCGAACCAAATAACTTGCAAGATACAAACGTGATTTCGAACGTCTATATAAAGATCACTAAATCCGACAAATTTTTAGATAGAGAACCTCGCTTGATATTTCCAAAATGGAGGGACATGCGTGCGATTGAGTAAAGTCACTTAAAATCCAGCCTCAATTAATTATAAATATTGGCGATTGGACAGATCGATCCTAAGCGTATGAATAGCCTAGCGTTCATCAAACCAACTTGCGTCCTAGCAGACCTAAAGCTGAAATTTTGACTCAGTAGACAAAAATTGGCCTTTGAGGTAGGAAATAAGACTTTTAGTGACGGTTCTCTGGGGGACAAGTTGGATTTAAAACTTTTTCCGAAAAATTTTCTATGGGGCGTGGCTACTTCTTCTTATCAGATTGAAGGCGCTTTTGATGTAGATGGAAGAGGGCCTTCTATATGGGATACATTTTGTCGAGAACCGGGACGGATTTTTGAAGGTCACACCGGAGATAGAGCCTGCAATCATTATCACCTTTGGAAAGAAGATATCCATTTGATGAAAGTGATCGGCGTGAATGCCTATCGTTTTTCAATTTCCTGGCCCCGGATCTATCCAAACTCCTCGGGAGAGATAAACCAAAAAGGAATTGATTTTTATAGTCGATTAATCGACAAGCTTTTGGAAGCTGGAATTAAACCTTTTCCTACGCTTTATCATTGGGACCTTCCACAATATCTTCAGGATGCTGGAGGATGGTCTTCAAGAAAAACATGTGAAGCTTTTTGCGACTATGCTTATACAATTGTTGAGGCATTTTCTGATCGCGTATATAATTGGACAACGCTTAATGAACCTTCTGTTGTTGCCTTTGCGGGACATTTTTGGGGCTTTCATGCTCCAGGCCTACACACCCCTGAAGCAGCTTTAATTTGCATGCATCATCTTCTACTAGCTCACGGAATGGCATTAAAAAGGATAAAGCCCGATTTTGATGTAAAAATGGGGGTTACTTTAAACCTATCCCCTGTTTTTCCGATCAATAAGGATTCTAAGGACGACCAACTGGCTGCTTATCTNTTTGATACCTACCTCTATCGCTCGTTTTTGGAGGCTTTATTTTATGGAAAATATCCTGAAGAAATCTCCATTCCTGAAATAAAACCTGAAGATATGGAGATCATTAGAATCCAGATGGATTATCTGGGTATTAATTATTACACGACTACAAGAGTAGCTTTTGATAAAAATGTTCCCTTATTGCATGGGCATGCTGTTCCTTTTGGTCCTAGTGCTTATTCCGATATGTGGGAGTTTTATCCAAAAGGTCTTGCTGAAACGATTGAACGAATAAACAAAGTGTATACACGTTTGCCGCTCTATATTTTAGAAAATGGAACATCTTTAGATGANAAAGAAAACGATCAAGGACGTATCCATTATCTTGCAGCACATTTAGAGGAAGTCTCAAAATGTTTAGAGAATGGCATCCCCATTAAAGGCTATTTTGCCTGGTCGCTATTAGATAATTTTGAATGGGGACATGGATATTCAAAACGCTTTGGATTAGTCTATGTGGATTTTGAAACTTTGAAGAGGCAACCAAAAGCAAGCGCTCGATGGTATAGCAAACTTATTCAAAAATGGAAAAAATTAAGCCCTGACAAAATCTAAAANACCTTTCTCAATAGAGACTGAAATAAGTTTGACTTGAATGCGATCGCCTACGTCAATGTTTTGAAAGCCCTCTGTGAGCTTTCCTTCAATTGCTGTGCTGATAAGTCGAACCCAAGTGCCTTTGGGGCCGGCACCTGTAACAAATGCTTCAAAAACTTTTCCAACTGAATCTTTTAGGTAAAGCGCAATAACAGATTTCATGACGCTGCGTTTGACTTNTTCTGCGCTGCTTTCTTTGATTGTACATTCGCGCATCATGTCTTGAAGATCATGCAGTGAATAAGGCGAAGGTTGTTTATGAAGTGTAGATTTGATCAGTCTCTGAACGACTAAATCGGGAAACCTTCTATTTGGCGCTGTGGAATGGGTATAGCTTGTGAGAGCCAATGCAAAATGGCCAATAGGGTTTTCATGAGGAAATTCTACCACATATTCGCCGCGGCCTAATAGTTTTATGATCATTAAGGAAAGATCAGGAAAACGTAGGGNGTCCTCAGCACGCATTTTTAATAAAAATGCTTCTAGAGCTTTAGAATCCGGTTGAGGAGGAAGCTTAAACTGATGTTGCTCAGCAAGCGATACAATGCGGTCCCAGCGCTTGGGTGTCTTAACGACTCTTTTAATTGTAGGATGATTGCTTTNTTCTANAAAGAGAGTGACCGAGGTGTTGGCTGCAATCATAAAGTTTTCAATTAACTCTCGGGCGCGATTGATTTTCACATCCTGTAAATCAATGACTTTACCATTTTTTATTACAGGCTGGGGATCGTAAGTTTCAAATGTTAAAGCACCGCTTTTGTGACGGAAACTTTTCATTCGTTGTGCCACTTCATCTTGCAAACGGATTTGAGAATCCAAGCCTTTAACTCTTTGGATGGGCTCTGGAGGTAAAGCAGAGTTTTCAAGCCATGCTCCAACGCTGTTATAGGCAAGCTTAGCATAATTAAAAACGCAGCTTCGGAAAATTTGAGAATCGATGACCTGTCCAGATGGATTAACATCCATTTGCACAATGACGGCAATACGCTTCTCGTCAGGATTCAAAGAGGTCAAATCTGTGGATAATTTTTCCGGAAGCATAGGAAAAATGATCATAGGTGTATAAACAGAAGTCGTATTTGCTTCGGCATGTTGATCTATGGGGGTGGATTTNNTTACCATTACATCTACATCTGCTATAGCCACATAAATTCTTACGAGATCGGAATTGATCCTCTCGGCATAGGTCAATTGATCAAGATCTCTTGAATCATCATTATCAATGGAAAACCAAAGTTTGTCGCTCATGTCTACGAGATCTGAGGAGGAATAGCAGGGAGCTGGTGCTTGCATTTCATTTAACTGCACAATTGCCTCTTTGGGAAAATCAGGCGATAAACCTCTTGCCAGCATGGCTTGACGAGCGATTTCAATCAAATTGATTTTAGACGTTTCAATATCTTGCATAATTTTTCGAAAATTAAAGTAAATAATGCTAAAAATGCTATAATATCGCATCGCTGATTTTACCTGCGAATTTATTTTTATATATACATAAGGTAATTGCGCGCCTTAGGAGTAAAGCGCAATGAAAAATAAAAAAGGCTTACTCCAAATACGGAGTATCGTAAGATCTCCAAAAAAATCGAGGTCAAATACCTCAAAAAAAGGAGTAAGCCATGAGCTATTATGTTGGATTAGATGTTTCTTTGAAAACAGTTTTTATATGCATCGTTAATGCTAAGGGAAAAGTTGTAAGAGAAGACGCCGTTGAATCAAAGCCTGAAGAAATAAGTTCATATTTAAAACAAACAGGGTACGAGATAACACAAGTCGGCCTTGAAAGTGGAAATTTAACACATTACTTAAAGAAAGGGCTTCAAAAAGCAGGTTATGACGTAGTGGTTATGGAAGCACGAAAAATGGCAGCGATTTTGGCAACGATCATAAATAAGACGGATAAAAATGATGCTCGAGGAATAGCAGAAGCCTTAAGAGTAGGTCATTTTAGAGAGTGTGTACATAGAAGTGATGAGGCAATGGAAATTAGAAGCGTGCTGCATATGAGACAGACACTTGTAGAGGAAAAGACTCATGTAGTGAATAGCCTGAAAGGGCACCTTAAAGTCTATGGAATAAAGCTCACCAAAAGGCAGGTAAAAACTTTAGGCTGCAAGTAGAAGAGGCAGTAAAAGAACTAAGCCCGAAGGTACAAAGAGTTATTAAAAGCCTATTAAACGTAATGGACAGTTTAAATACTGAAATTAAAGCTTTAGATAAAGAAATAGAGGAACTAGCTAAAAACGATGAAGATGTGCAACTCTTGCAAACGATAGACGGGGTAGGACCTATTACGGCTTTATCATTTAAAGCAGAGATAGATGATATAAGACGATTTAAAGATTCAAGAAATGTAGCTGCATATTTAGGATTAACGCCCAGCCAATATTCATCCGGTGAGACTAAAAAGCAGGGAGGAATCTCGAANAAAGGATCAAAGCGAACGCGCTACTTACTTGTGGAAGCAGCAACAGTCCTATTAACACGTTGTAAAACATGGAGCAAACTGAAAGCTTGGGGAATGAAACTCATGAAAAAGAAAGGNCAAAAGAAAGCGATAGTAGCAGTGGCAAGAAAGTTAGCGGTTATCATGCATAAGATGCTTGAAAGTAAAAAGCCGTTTGAAAGAACAGATAAAAAGAAAAAATAGCAGCATAAAAATAAAGGCCTTTTAGAAAGAAAATACAATTCAAACGAATCCGAAGAAGGGTTAAGACGAGAACGAGTTGGCGCTAAGACGCCGTGATATACATTGTCTGACCTTAGCTTCGAACATTATAATGGGGCAGAAGATTCAGAAATAATGAACTTCAATAAAAAGACCCCGAAGAGAACAAGGGAGTGTCGTTTGATTTAGTATTTGGCAAAAAAGCCAAGAAAAAAAGAGAATTTTTGATTGATTAAAATCGCGCAATTAGAGAACTCGTTCCAGTTGAAAGCCCCCATTTGGGCTGATTCAAAGCCTCGGGCTTGAACTTATTTTAAAAGGGTTAATATTGAATTAATATTAGCCCTATTAAAATAATTCAATTGCGAGAACTTTCAATTCAGTCCAATGAGGCTCTTTCAACCGGAACGAGTAAATACCTCTTCCAGCTGAAAGTTGGAAAATTTGAGAATTTATAAAATGTGGAATGACTCACTTAAAGTCTTCGCAAAAATTTCTATGTTGGATTTAAGACGATGAGACAATTAAAATTTTTATTTTTTTATCAGTTCCTTTCTTTTTTTAGCTTTTCTCTGCATGCAATCATTGTGGCTAATTCTGTTGAATTACATCTTTCTGTGGAGGATGCTGAGTTGGGCCAAGGGATCGTACAAGAAGTCAAATTGAATCATGAAGAAATGGACATTTCTAANAAAAGCTTTATGCATCGTAAAATCTCCAAAGTCTTTCATGTTGCTCCTGGTCAATATGAAATTGAGTGGACAACAGANAAAAGCGAGAAACCTTGGGGAGGAAAAAAAATTAAGAAACACTATCGCATGATTGTTATAGAAATGTCGGATGCGGTCGTTTACGTCAATATTCGGGGTGAAAACCTGACAACCTATTAGTTTTAAGTTGCAAAGCACTGCGTTGTGTCGACATGTATCAATGGATCATCTGCAGCAAAACCATTATCTACGCTTATGGAGATTTCTTTTTCAATGGTTTCATNAAGCACACTGTGGATTGTCATAAAGTTATTCACGAAGGGAAGTTTTAATGCAGCTTTTACAAGTAGATTTTTATCTAAATCAGCAAGAGGAATTTGATCTTTAGCATTAAAAAATAAATTTTGAATGATTTTATCTCTCTGAGGACTCCTAAATCGCCTACCTGTCGTTTTATCTTCTTCCGGATAATTGAAATTTGTGACAATCAAGGGTTTTTCTTCAAATAATTCACGTAGAACATGTTGATTGCCTTCACCCTGTAAAAGATGGAAAGCCTGAGCTGACTTTGTATCGGCTACCGTTAAATGATAGGCCGCTAAAGGGAAATGTTTTTCTACAAGTTGATTCACCTCTTCAACTACTTTGCAGGTCTCTAAGCATTTGCNGATTATAAAAAGGGCGGGCATTCCCTCAATCGATTCTAAATCATAAGAGGAACAAACGTTCATCGCCAAAGAAAGCCCATTTTTATTCATGCCTGTAAGAATTCCTGCAATGCCTGGGGGCCTAGGCCGATTAATGAATGACGATGNATCTGAAAACTTATAATTAATTAATAGACTCTGAGTGCCGAATATGCCGTAGGATCGCCAGTCCATGTTACGTCCAAAGATAATTCCATCTTTTTCATCCTTATCAATAATAGCTGTACAGGCAAAACCCATGGAATCACTTAAATGATCTTCTGTTTCTTTAAGATTGAAATGGATTTGATCGGGCAAAAGATGAAGCAGCAGCAGATCATCAAATGACATTTTGGNGACTTTGATAAACTTTGACTGGCCCCATTTGTTATAACCATCGACAATGCCTTGCAATTCCTTCAGGTATTCTTCAGGAATCATCTCCTGAATTTTCTTCATTAGAAACGGAAGATCATTTGCAAGAGGTTGCCGACCAAGTTTAAAAAGAAATTGCAAGCGAGTAAAGATCTTATGAATAGACGGAGCTAGAAGAAATCCATGTGCTTCACCTGTCTTATAAGGATCATCGGCCTGTAGTTCTAAGATGGGAATATCGCCTTGATAATAGAGTTTACCAACGCTGTAAGAACCCGGTTTAAATACATGAGACTTCATGCTATGGTGGGGACCAATATAGATGTCGAGGAATTTTAAAGCTAACGCATTAAGAGTGACCAGTAAGGTGCCAGCAACTGGAAGAACAATCGCACTTGCTCCTAGAAGAGCCCATGAGAAGGGAGTAGATAAAATAGCCAGCGATCCAAAGATAATGCAAGCAATTTGGATAGTTTTAAGAAGGGTTGGATGTTTATGAATCCAGTATTTAACCTTATCGAGTTTAGGTAGGCCGTAGTCTTTTGAATGGAATTTGTCTATAAAAGCAGTCAGGTTCATGCGGTTCCTTTAAAAGGATAGAGAATAGTAAAAACTCCTTTTATTACATCTAATTTTGAAAGTAAAAACCTTTGAAAATGTTACTCGAAAAGCCCTGATGTGTCCACTTCTCTTAATTTTACGTTTCCTGCAAAGGCATTATCAAAGGCCACTTTGATTTTTTTGTTTTCAGGAAGCATCACAACTCGATGGACGGTTAGATCATAGCAGACATGCGGTAACGCTAAGGAGGCTTCTACTAATTCGGCCTTCTTGATTTCATTTTGAGTAATATTTTCTTTTGCATGCTTGAATAATCTTGAAACAATATCCATCCGTTCTTTACTGCAATGCCCATCTATGGCAGAGATATCATCTCTAATAAACGAGCAGTTGGCAGCAATTAAAGGTTGATCATCCTTTAAATTGCGTGTGACATGGGTGCGAAGAAGCCCTTGGAAAAGATGGAAAACCTTGGCTTTACCTTGACTGTCAGCGGCGCTTAAATGATATGCACCTAAAGGCGGGAAGTCATGAATTTTATTTTCAACTTCATCGATCGTTGTGCAGCTGTCTAGGCACATGCGATTGAAAAACATAGCCGGCATTCCTTGAATCTCTTCAGTCCTGTCATCGCAGACATTCATTGATAGGGAAAGCCCTTTAGCGTTCATTCCTGTTAAAGTCCCTACACAACCAGGCAGGCCGATTTCAATGGTGGNAATTTTTTCACCACTATATTTGCGATTAATAATTAAGCTTAATTTTCCAAAAAGTCCCAAAGATGGCCAATCCATATTGCGGCCAAAGACTAACCCTTCTTTTTCGTCTTTATCGATAACAACTGTGCAACCCACAACNNAGATTCTGGGTGATTGATTGGGGGAGTGGAAATGGATTCGATGGATTTAGTTTGGCTTCAAGATAAGCAGGAAAAAGTGCAGCTCTTCTGACAATAAATGAAACAGAATGAGATCTTCTAAAGTGATTTTTCNTTTGAATAATTTAGATTGCCGCCATTTGCTGTAACCCTCAGCAATTCCTTGTAATTCTTTTAAATAGTCTTTAGGAATTGTTTCGCGTATAGCATGTATGACATTTGGGATATCTTTTGCTAACGGCCTGGAATCCAACCTAAATGCAAATTTTAAACGGCTTATTAATTGATTTAATTGCGGTCCCATTATAAATCCATGAGCTACGCCAGCTTGATAGGGATCGTCGGATTGAAGTTCTAAAATTGGGACATCACCCTGATAATATAATTTGCCAACACCATAACTAGCAGGCTTAAAGCTATGAGATGCCATGTTATGATGAGGGGCAATGACTAGATCGAAAAATTTTAGTGCTACACTATTTACAGCTGCAATTAAAGCTCCGGTAAGGCCAAGCATTGCAGTCAAGCCTGTTGCAAGTGTCAAAACCCCAAAGGCTGCGATTGACAAGGGAAAAGGAATCAGAGCGGCAACACCAAAAACGAGAGCAGCAATTTGAATGATTTTAAGGGTGGTAGAATGTTTAAAGCACCAATTTTTTAGCTTATCTTTTGTAGAAAGATGGGAATTATATTCTCTTAATTCCTTGTTGTGAAATTCTTGAATACAGTCTGTTGTGTTCATTTCGAGTCTGAAATTTTTTTACTAAATATAACAAAAATGAGATCTTTAACAATTAAATTTTAAATTCAATTGTTTTGTTTTAAATGAAATAAGGATCTGCCGTAGAATCATTCCAGTTCAATGTTGGAGATGTGATAAGAGTTTTGATGAGTTAGTTAAGAGATTAACATTAATCCATGAGAATTGGAATCGTGTTTACAATTTAAAATTTACAATTTTACGAGCATTCGTGCATGAGAATCACAACCACATTTAAAAATTCTAACCTATCAAATTTTTTGAAAGAAAAAGAATGACTTCCTGGATCTCATGACCTGGATCCTCCTTCGCCTGACCCTTGTTTGGGATGTAAAGCAGCGTGAAGAATATCGTCAATTNTTTGAAATCAAACGTCTTAGCATTGTTGAAAATACCCCTGAAATGACCAAGTTGTTTAAAGAAAAAGTTTTAGCTCTTTGTCANAAAATTTCAGATGAATCCATTGAGCAGCACTTAAAAAGGCTCAATCACGGAAAATTAGGTTATCAACCCTATTTTAGAAGTTCTGGCGTTGAAAAAGCATGTATGAAAGCCCATGAAGTATTCGAGATGCTGTCTATGAAATGGGAGAAAGGCATTCCTTTTGATAGGGATCGGTTCTCAGCCTTTTGGCCTGCACACATGCAAGCCATTCGAATAGAAAATATTTTCTTTCAGGCTTTAGCATTAGAAAGGGGTGTCTCACTTTCTAAGAAGGCGCTTGAATACTGTCGCATTTGGGATGACATGTACCTGACTAATCCAATAAGTTATTCTTCCTCTTCCATTGATTTAAAAGGTACTGAAGAAAATCTTACGAAAAACATCGCGGTCATGCCTAATGATCCTAAAGAGATTGATGATTTTTGTGACTTCTTTTCCCAATTAATGACACATTGGTCGCCTCGTAATAGAATAGGACTTTGTCAACGATATTTGTTCTCAAAATTATCTGGAACTTATCCAGACAAAAAACTTTATTTTATTTCCCTTCTTCGAGCCCTAGAAAATGATGAAATTTATCATAAACATTCACTCAAAATAATTCTTACTAAATTGAAAGATCATTTACAAAACTTCAATCTTCCACTGTATTGGCAAGAGGANAAAATTCTTCAGAACGACGACTTNTTTATGAAAGATCCTCAATATATTCCTTTTGAAATATCTGAAAATTACAAGCAGCTAAAAGATAGCTTCGAAAATTGAAAAGATTTAGCCTTTAACGACAAGACGAGGACGAAGCCGGGCAACCATTCGGGCAAGGCCGGCTTCCTGTACAGATTGAACCACTTCATCTACATTTTTGTAAGCATCCGGCATTTCTTCTGCGATTGTGGCGTAGGATTCTGCCATCACATGAACGCCCTGTTGAGCCATATAGTCACGGATATTTTTGCCTTTCCAGGATTTTAGAGATTGCACGCGACTGCGTGCGCGTCCAGCTCCATGACAGGCGCTGCACCAGGTTANGGGATTTCCCTGGCCTACCATAAGGTAGCTTGCTCGACCCATATCACCCGGCACAAGAACAGGTTGACCTGTTAATTTGTAAAGAGNGGAGAGTTCCTCATGTCCAGGCCCAAAAGCGCGAGTGGCTCCTTTTCGATGCACGCACAGGTTCCTTTTTTNGCCTTCAATTTCATGCGTTTCAAATTTGGCAATGTTATGGCAGACATCATAAATAAGTCGAACATCCTCTGGATTCACTCCCAGAATTTCTTCAAAGCTTTTACGAACGTAATGAAGAATCTGCTGACGGTTGTTA
This sequence comes from Parachlamydiaceae bacterium, assembly GCA_013414685.1. Taxonomy (GTDB): domain Bacteria; phylum Chlamydiota; class Chlamydiia; order Chlamydiales; family Parachlamydiaceae; genus Neochlamydia. The sequence continues at coordinate 214,560 of CP058704.1, forward strand.
AAGGCAAAATTTGCCGCGGCAGCCATAGCCTTAAAATATTGCTGGCCTAAAGAACTGTGAATTGGTGCTGAAACAAGTTGACGGTCTGGAAGGCCCTTATCATAGCCATGCTTAATAAAAGTGTTCAATGTGTCCTGGCAGATCTGGTGGCCAAAGCCTCTTGAGCCGGAGTGAATAAGGACGTAAATTTGTCCCTCAGCAACTCCCCACTTTTGAGCAATATCTGAAAGTAAAATTGTTTGAACTTCTCCGATTTCTACAAAGTGATTGCCGGAACCAATCGATCCCAGTTGATTGCTTCCTCGTTCACGTGCTTGTTTAGAAACTGCTTGAATATCGCCCCCACTAATAAATCCATGGCTTTCCATATTTTCTAGATCGATTTCAAAGCCATAGCCCTGTTCGATGGACCAACGGGCTCCTTTATGGACAAGCTGATCATAATCCTTATCAGTTAATGATAGAGATTTTCTTCCATGACCCACTCCTGAGGGGACGTTTTTAAAAATACTTTNTAGAAGATTGGTTTNTTGGGAATCACTTAAGGATTTGAAAGGCATAGGAATAACAGCAAGTCGTACTCCGCAATTAATATCGTAACCGACACCGCCCGGGCTAAGGACACCATGCTCGGCATCCATAGCAGCTACTCCGCCAATTGGAAATCCATATCCCCAATGAATATCGGGCATTGCAATACTGTAGCCTACAATACCAGGTAGATAGGCCACATTGCGAACTTGTTCTAGCGGTTTTTCGATATCGCCTTGATGCAATAAAGTTTCAGAGGCGACGACTAGGCCAGGCACGCGCATCCCGCCTTCTTTTGGAAGTAAATACATGCCGGTTTCGAAGTTTTGCATGTTAGACATCTACAATCATCTCCCATTCAAGGATCGAATTTTTTCCTCTATCTGCCCATGGAAGCTGATTGCTTTGAAAGGACAGCCTATTAAAGAGTCAGCTTTGGCAATTGTATCGTTTAAGTCAATGATGATATCTTCCAAATTATCAAATGTGTTTTGGTTAAGAAATTGAAGTAGAGGAGGAAAACGAAAAGCTAAAGCAATTTGCGCATGCCGATGCAGTTGAATGAAATGATCGCCTCTGATGAGAAAGGCGATATCTGCTGTATGCTCAATTTCTGTAAAAGGCGCAATTAAGGGAGAGGACCAAATGGGCTTATATTTGGATTGGCCTAAGCTTTCATAAAGATGGATGCCATGAATTGACAGAGGCAAAGGAATAAATGCTTTCTTCCATTCCTCACGATCAAAAGGCTTTCGGCTTAAGGTGACGTGACAGAGCCATGGGCCTTCATGTTCTTTGGGATGATAATGATGCGACTTTAACCAGTTTAAAAAAATTCACGATATTCAGCAAGCGCCTTGTTATCTTCGTTCCATTGTACATCCCACGCCGCAACATTGGGGTGTCTAGGTGGAAGAAAAAGACATTTGGCAAAATGACCTGTAAAGCCGACTTTAAAAGGCGGGACCGGAAATTCGTTAGTTAGCAAATTTAGAAGGGGTTCAAAAGGAACTTCTCCTAAAAAGCAAGGGTGGCATGACGGTCCTCTGCAGCTAAAATACGACCATGAGGAAGATTTTCAGGCCAGGGAGCATGAACTTCAAGCGCAAAAATACTCTTTTTCATTCATGTCCCTAGTTAATCAGATTTTGGAAAATATTGCCATCTTCTTAAACCAACGAACAGAGTTTAGCCACAAAGGTAAGAACAACCGGCCAGCGGGTTAATTTTACACCCCAAAGTTTGTTTGCAATATTAACTAGTGTGAGTACAATTAATGCTGGATATAAAGTTTCCAAGATAGGGGCTAAAAAGGCTGCGATCCCGGAAAATTCTAAGGTTGAGATCCCGAATGCAATGCTAAGTGTGACAAGCAACGAAAGAGGAGCATTGACCTTGTCCTGGCAGACTTCTTGTCGGAAAANATCAGCAAAAAGAGAGGCCAAAACCACGGCCGTTGTAAAACATGCCAAGACCACTGCAGCACAAACAATGGGGGCAGAAAAAGATCCTAACGTTTGTTGGGCGACCATTCCCAACATAGCTTGAGGAGCAACTCCTTCCAAATTATTTGCGAAAGCAGCTCCTAAATAGACAAGTCCGCAATAGACTATAGAGAGCAAGCCTCCGCCTAACAAGGCAGATTTTANAAAGACTTTAACTAGAAGACTACTCTCAGTATCAGAGGAGAATTTTTNGGATAAATGGTTGATCACAAAAGTAGAAAAGAAGAAGGCTGCAAGCAGGTCCATTGTTTGATAACCCTGTAAAGCTCCTTCTTTAAAAGCAGACCATACATTTGAATTTTCCGATACAGGTGTAGAGCTATACCACATTCCAGCGAAGATAATTGCCATTAAAGCTAGTAATAAGAAAGGGGTAAGGGCTGAACCTAAAANAGGAATGATGCGGTTTTTGTTTGCTGTGAGAAGAAAAATGACCGCGCAAAAAGCAATACTGAAAACGATCAATGAACATTGCGGGAAAAGTAAAGCAAAGCTTCCATGCGCAACAGTAATACAGCGAGCGAGCACACCAAAGGGTCCCATCAATGAAAGAGCAATAAGAGGAAACCAGAATTTTGCGGGTCGGCCCATTGTTCCCANAAACTCATGTGTGTTGCCTTTGTAAAGAAGCATGGCCAACACACCCATAAAAGGAACGAGAACTCCAGTTAAAACAATGCCAAATGATGAAAATAAGAAATGGCCTTGGCTTGCTGTACCAACCAATAAAGGAAATACGAGATTCCCCGAACCAANAAACATGGCAAAAAGTGCGAATCCTGTTGTGACGACTAATGATTTTGTATTCATATTATTCCTAACTAAGGTAATAGTTATCTTTTGTTATTTTTACTTACCGAAAAATGTATGGAGACAAGGGATAATGTTATGGCAGCTGGCTGCCAATAATAATGGAAGGAATAATATGAGCTATGCATTCTGTTTTCATGCTTCGTTTATACATTATTTGAAGTTTTTGTCAAAGCTCAAAGATCAACCTTTTTGTACAAAGTATTATACGTGGCTATATGACACATATAATTCACATAGGGAACTCAATTGGTGTAAGAATTCCTAAAGCAGTCATTCAACAGCTAGGATTCGAAGAAAACATGAATCTTGTTTTCAAAGGGTTACTAAAGAGGGATTGTTGATTTCACCTGAAAAGCAAGCCAGAGAAGGATGGGAATAAAAATTTAAATCTCGACAAGAACCTAAAAACCTTCTTTTTAGACGATTTCCCTAATGAATTTGACAGGGATGAGTGGAAATAGTAAAGCAATTCGAAGTTTACCTGATAAATCTGGACCCAACAAATGGAAGCGAGAAAAAAACACGTCCCTGCGTCTTTATCTCGCCAAATGAAATGCATGGATTAAATACTGTCATCATAGCGCCTATGACTTCAACATGTAAAATATACCTAACAAGTATACCTGTCTTNTTTGANAAAAAAGAAGGATATGTTGTTTTGGATCAAATTCGTACGGTAGACAAATCACGATTGGTAAAACTAATCGGAAAAATTGAAAAAGAAACTGCTCATAATATTCTCGCGACACTGCAAGAAATGTGTGCCTGAAAATAATCCCAAAACTTGACGAATCCAAGCCTCGAAAGAGGCTTATTAAACACCTAAGCCGCTTGAATAGCATTTTTAAATGATTGTCTATCTATAATTTGAATTCTATGGTTTTTGAGAAAACAAGAGTTTTCTCCAAGGACTTTTATTTGCCTTGTTTCTTTGATTTTATCATAAATGAAGAAACCGATTCTTACGATAATCGGCAATGCAAGCATTGAGATAGTAGCCGCAACCGGATGAACGCCGCCCGCCATAAGCCGTACAAAATCATGGCCCATTTGGGCTGAAGATGTCCATAAGGCTGAAAGAGCATAGAAAGCATGCTGGGCAATACTGTCGATTGCGATCACTTTTAAATACCGGCTAAGTTCGGGTTTAGATTTTCGAATGGCCAACGCTGTTGAAAAACCGGCAACTGCTGTAAGAACAGAAAAAGCTGGCCCAGAAGCTGCAATGAAAAGTTTAACATTTTCTCTACCTAAAAATTCTCCTACTTTTGTCAAAGTCCCCAAACGGTAAGAGGTCACTGCACCTTCAAAGGGTTTAATTCTTATGCGTGCTTGCGGATTTTTAATAAGAACCTGAGACGCTATCGCATGTCCAGCTTCATGCACCATCAACTCGCGTGTCTGTGCATCTGTAAGAGAGCTAAAGGTCATTGGAACTAAATAATTTAAAAATCTTAAAGCGGCCTCAAAAGAATTTTTCTTTGTTAATACAGCATGCGTATGGGCATTTTTAAGTTGAAATAAACGATAATGACAAAATCCAGCCAAACTTCGGAAAAGAATATTGAGAGCTACAGCTGTCGCAGCACAAGCTAATAAAGTTGCCATTCCTAAGGGCGTTGCGACAAATAAACAGGCAGCACCTACAAAAATCAAAGAAACCGCAAGTTCGATCAATGTTTNTTNTACGATTTCCTTGATCAGTTGAATTTTTAAGGCCTGGCTTAAATTTCTTTTAGAAGAAAGAGCTGAGTGTTTTTTTAATTCTATGTCAATAGTTCGTGAATTAAAACTTAGAATTTGAACCATAGAAATATTGCCTGGATTAAATCAATAAAATATAAATAAATTCAGGATGTTTTGCTATAAGAATTCGTTAAAGAATATATTTGTCAAAAAAACGATGGGATGGCATTTGAATTATAAATAACGTTGAATTAACAAATGAGGTTTTTAATGAAAAGTCACACCTTTAAAGTCATATTGACATCCATAGGGATTTATTCCGCAGCACTTCAGTCACAAACAGCTACAGATCAAAGTGTTCAGTCATTCACTAATGCAGATTTAAATTTAGGGCCAAACGGAACCCCGATAGCACCTTCTCAAGCAAATCAAGCAATTCCAACGCCGACGGCAACACAACCTTCAACAAACCCTTCTACCAATCAAAACACGCCTTTTAAATATCCAGCTTTAACGCAGGATCAAATGCAACAACTTAATGATCAGCTCAATGCACAAATTCAAAATGCGGAGCAACGTGTTCAGGATTTGACAAATAGAGTCCAGGATCAAACAAGGATGCCCATGAGCATCGATAAAGTTGAGCTAGAGGCTGCAATTTTAGATTTAGATGTTAAAAAGACCCTTGTTGCAAAATTTGCAAATTCTCCTTCACTAAAAAGCCCAAAAGTGCGACAAATTCTCTTTCAAATCCTGGCAAAAATTACATTCAAGAGAATGATTTAGCGACATTACAAGCTATTACCAATGAAGAGAGACCCTATACATATCCTTAAAGAAAACTGGAATCATTTTTTAGAATGCGGAAGCATNTTTTATCTCGAAAATAATCATTACATTATCGGATGNGGGAAAAGAGTCTGGACGGAATCGGAAGGTTCCGGCCCCTTNTTTTATTTTCCTGACTTNTTTTTGTCCAATTCAACGCCCTGGTTTCAGCATCCTTACACTCTCATTGTTTCGGGTACAGAGCTTCTCAGTGAGTTATCGAAGCAAAAACAATTGAAAAATGAATGGAACCAGCCTTCTTTTGCTCAATTTGAAGAAACATTTAAAGAAATAAAAAAATANTTTGATTTGGGGATGTTGAAAAAGGCTGTTCCTTATGTATTTACCGAAGCAGACCTCTCATTTAATACTGTTCAGGTACAAGCTTCGTTGCAAAAATCCCTTCTTTATGCGAGCGAAAATCCGGTGCACATCTACGGATTTTGGGATGAAAATGAAGGGATTTTNGGAGCTTCTCCNGAGATTCTTTTTAATTATACAAAACAAGAGGGTGTCTTAGAAACAGTGGCTCTGGCAGGAACTAAAAGTCATACGGATCCAAATCATCTGATGAATGATGAAAAGGAACTTTTAGAACATCGGCTGGTCATAGAAGGGATTTATCAATCTTTATCACATTTGGGAACAGTGATCAGAGAACAAACGCAAATTTTGAACTTACCCAATTTATCACATTTAAAAACACCTATTCGCTTGAAAACAGCACATCCTATGGATTTTAGGTCGATGGTAAAGGCTTTGCACCCAACGCCTGCCTTAGGTGCATTCCCTAAGCAAGAAGGTTGGAAATGGCTTTACGCTTATGAACAAAAGTTGCCACGTCAGCGCTATGGTGCTCCTATAGGGTATGTAGATGAAACGTTTGCAAAGTGCATTGTTGGAATTCGTAATGTGCAATGGGAAAAAAAGAGAGCTAGGATCGGAGCTGGATGCGGAGTCGTTCCTGAAAGTTCTTTAACTAAGGAATGGCAAGAGATTCATTTAAAAATTTTGTCTATCAAGGAGATGTTAAGCTTATGACAATCGCATTAGATCCTGTTCAAATTTCTATCAACGAAAAGATCGTTATGCGTGTGCTTCAAGAACTACTCAATTGCGGCGTGCGAGATATTTGCGTCTGTTCTGGAAAACGCAATGCGCCTTTTATCGCAGCTTTGGACAAAATACCCCTTTTCAATCAATATTTTTGGCCTGAGGAGAGATCTGCTGCTTTTTTTGCTTTAGGAAGAAGCAAATTAACACGAAGGCCGGCTGTTGTTTTAACAACCTCAGGGACTGCTGTTGGAGAACTTCTTCCAGCTGCAATGGAAGCNTTTTACACAGGAGTTCCCCTCATTTTGCTTACCGCTGATCGGCCTAGAAGCTTTCGAGGCTCAGGTGCTCCGCAGTCAGCAGAGCAAGTCGGTCTTTTTGGCCCTTATGCAGTGATTGCTCAAGATATTGCTGGACCCGATGAATGTGATCTTAAAGACTGGAAGCAAAATGGACCTGTGCACTTAAATGTTTGCCTGGATGAGCCGCTGACTCAAAAATTTGAGGAGGTTTCTCCTTTGATTAGTGACACTACGTATCAAATCAAGCCAGACAACGCGATTGAATTTGCTACAAAAGAATTAGATCAATTTATCTGTAGCAGCCATTATCCTTTTGTGGTTGTCAGTGCAATAGAAAAAGAATCGCGAGAAGCGATTGTGCATTTTCTTCAAACATATCAAGCCCCGGTTTATCTGGAGGCTGTTTCTGGTTTAAGGGAAGATCCAAGATTGAGTCATTTGCGAATTATACGCACAGAACAAATCTGGAAAGCTGCAAAAGCTGCGAATTATCCAATAGATGGGATTTTACGAATAGGAGGAGTTCCAACTTTTCGCCTTTGGAGAGATCTAGAAGATCTTGAAGGCCAAATTCAACTTTGCTCAATTAGTTCACAGCCTTTTCAGGAGTTTTTGGGGAAAAATTTGCCACACACAATTAGAACCTTTCTTTTCTTCCTATGGTTTAAAGAAAAAGTGAATCGGGCCTCGAAAGAGTGGAAGACAGCTGATCAGCAGTANTTGGAAAAAGTTTTAACACTTTTTGATCAGGAACCTCAATCTGAAGCAGCGCTTGTTTATCATCTGTCCCAGCGTATTTCAGATGACTCATTTGTCTATTTAGGAAATAGCTTGCCTATCCGTGAATGGGATGCCTATGCCACAGGCGAAAATCCGCATCCTGAGGTGAGCGCTAATAGGGGAGTCAATGGAATTGACGGGCAAATTTCAACTTTCTTAGGAATGTGCAGCCCAAACCTAAAAAATTGGGGCATGATTGGGGATTTAACCGCCATCTATGATCTTGCTGGCCCTTGGATCTTAGATCAAATGCAAACAATAGATCTGAATTTGGTGATTATCAATAATGGCGGCGGNAAAATTTTTGCACGCATGTTTCCGCAAAAGCAGATTCAGAACCCTCATGGGATAAGATTCAAATCACTTGCTGAATTATGGAAGATGCATTATGAATGTTACACTTGTCTGCCGGATAATATTCCTTATGGGGGTCATCGGATCATCGAGATTTTGCCTAACGAAGAATCGACAATGCGTTTTTGGAATGAAATAGAAGGAAAATGATGTTAGAATTGCATGCTATTCACGGCTTTTTAGGTCGCCCGGACGATTGGAAAGCGCTAAAACTTCCTCATTTATTTACATATAATCTTTCAGACCCCTCTATTTCTCCGGCTCCGGATGGATTTTGGGGTGGGCCAAACGCTTCAATCAAACAGCGGTGTCAGACAATGGGGTCTTGATGGGATATTCTTTAGGGGAAGATTAGCTCTTCACGCTTTATTTGATGAGCCCAATAAATGGAAAGCAGGGATTATCATTTCATCCCACACAGGTTTTAAAAAAGAAAGCGATAAGGCAGCCCGGCTTTTAATTGACAACGCCTGGGCAGAACGCTTTGAGAATGACGCCTGGGAAAAAGTGCTAAAAGATTGGAACTCTCAACCTGTATTTGGCGGGATGGATTTTTCCATCCCTCGCAGAGAAGAGTTTTTGCCGTAAGGAATTGGGCCGTTTATTGCGAATGGGTTCACGCGGTCATCAGGACGACTTATCAAAAACAGTCCAAAGGCATCCCAACCCGCTTCTATGGATATGCGGAAGATTAGATCCAACTTTTAAGGAAGCGGCTAAAGAAATACATTTTTCTCATCCATTATCGCGATTGGAAATTGTTGAGGGCGCTGCCCACCGGGTCCCTTGGGAACAACCTGAAAAATTTTTAAAAATTATTCAATCTTTTATGAGTGAGGTTTCATTATGCCTGTAGCGACAGACACATGGATTACGATTAAACAATATGTAGACATTAAGCTAGANAAAACCGAAGATGGAATTGCAAAAATTACCATCAATCGGCCCGAAGTTCGCAATGCCTTTAGACCCGAAACAGTTGAAGAAATGCAGGATGCTTTTGAATTTTGCCGTAATGATCCGTCTATCGGTGTCGTGATCCTAACAGGGGAAGGCAAAGAGGCTTTTTGTTCCGGAGGAGATCAACGTGTAAGAGGAAGTGAGGGGTACGTAGGTTCAGACGGGGTACCTCGTTTAAATGTTCTGGATCTTCAAAAACAAATCCGTTCATTACCAAAACCAGTTGTAGCTATGGTTGCAGGCTATGCTATCGGCGGAGGTCATGTCCTGCATGTGGTTTGTGATTTGACAATCGCAGCCGATAATGCCCGTTTTGGGCAAGTCGGTCCTAAAGTTGGTTCTTTTGATGGAGGATTAGGAAGCAGCTATTTGGCTAGGATAGTTGGACANAANAAAGCTCGCGAAATTTGGTATCTTTGCCGGCAGTATAATGCAGAACAGGCGCTTGAGATGGGGTTAGTCAATGAGGTCGTTCCCTTAGAGCTTCTTGAAAAAGAAACATTAAAATGGTGCCGCGAAATGCTTCAGCATTCTCCTTTAGCCTTGCGATGCTTAAAAGCTTGCATGAATGCTGACTGCGATGGTCAAATGGGACTTTTGGATTTAGCTGGAAATGCGACCATGCTTTACTACATGACCGATGAAGCAAAAGAAGGAAAAGAAGCNTTTTTAAATAAACGTAAGCCTGACTTTTCTAAGTTTTCTCGTTTGCCTTAAATTCTTTATATTGTGAACATCTACTCGATTGCTGCTTTTAAAGCAGCAATCCCAATTTGAACTCTTAAATTTTTTTCATAAAGATTCTTTTATTCTTTTCTTTGAATTTAACATGTGTTAAACAATTTGCTTTACGAATTTGAGGTTTTTGCTCGCACTAAAATTTCGAGCTTGGCTTAACTTTTAAGTGTTAGTAAGGCCTATTTTTAAGCTAACGAAAGCACTCAAATTTGATCGATTAGAAGGTAGTAAAAGGACCATGGAATAAAATGAACTGTTCTAATACTTTGACAAAACCACCAAAATGGCAAGCCTGGATTTATGCGGCACGTCCAAAAACTTTAATGATCGGCGTGACCCCAATTCTCACTGGAACTCTTTTAGGTCTGCATCAGGCAACTTCTTTTCATTGGATCTTAATGCTCTCAGCTCTCTTGAGCAGTTTATTGATTCAAATCAGTGTCAACCTGATCAATGACGCCATTGATTTTAANAAAGGTGCAGATAACCTTCATCGCTTAGGATTTCAACGTGCGACTCAACAGGGGTGGTTAACCTACAAAGAAGTGCTCTTGGGGTCTGGAATTTGTATTGCCTTGGCTTTCTTGTTGGGCATCCCTATGATTTTGCATGGAGGACTTTATTTTCTAGCTCTGCTTATCATCGCCCCTCTACTTGCCTATAGTTACACAGGNGGCCCTTTTCCTTTAGCCTATCTCGGTTTAGGAGAAATTTTTGTGATTCTNTTTTATGGACTTATCAGCACGTTAGTAGGGTTTTATTTGCAGGCAAATACCTTAAGCGTTGGAGCNTTTTTGGCCGGCATTCAACTTGGATGCTTAGCCGCTGCAGTAATAGCCATCAATAATCTGAGGGATATCGAAACAGATGCAGTTGCTAATAANAAAACTTTAGCGGTGCGGTTTGGAAAAACTTTTGCACGTTTAGAAATTACTTTTCTGGTTCTTTTACCTTACTTTCTCAATGTTTATTGGGGAGATGAGGGATTTTATAGAGCGGGTCTTTTGCCTTTGGTTTCCTTGCCGTTAGGATTTACATTAATTCGCTGCATATGGTATTACGAACCCTCAAAGATATATAATACTTTCTTTGGAATGGCTGCTCTTTTAAATTTTTTGTTTGGATTATTTTTATCTATAGGATTTTGGATCTAATGAAAATTTCACATTCTTTTTATGAGTTAATTTGTAAGCGTCCAATTGAATCNAAAAGGACCTACACTTCAAGAAAAGGTGCTTTACTACGTGTTGAGTTTGAGGATGGAAAAGTGGGGTATGCAGACTGTCATCCTTGGGAAGATTTTGGTGATTTTCCATTGTCAACTCAATTGGAACTATTAAAAAATGGAAAATGTACACGGCTGACAGCTCGGTCGATTTATTTTGCGAAAGCTGACGCGAACGCCAGAGCAAATAAGGAAAACTTATTGGCAGCACGGCAAATTCCGATGAGCCATTACTTAATTTCTTATTTGGATACGAGTGCTTTAGATGAAATGGGAAAAGCTTTTTCGAATGGCTTTACTCATTTTAAAATCAAGTTAGGTAAAGAGTTGGATCGAGAAGAAGGTCTTTTAAAAGAAGCGATTAAACACTATCCAAATGCAAAATTTAGGCTCGATTTTAATTCTAAGTTATCAAAAGATCAGTTTATTTCCTTTTTGGATCGTCTTTCTTTTGCTAACTCTTCAATCGACTATATAGAAGATCCCTTTGCATTTAATTATGGAGCCTGGCGTCAAATTCAAGAGACGTTTTTAATTAATCTGGCAGCTGATGGACATTACAAAGAGGCTTATGGACATCCTGAAGCAGCCAAAGTTTTAATCATGAAGCCAGCAATTCATACTTTAAAGCCCGTGAGCACAGGGCAAAAACTAATTGTGACTTCCTATCTTGATCATCCTGTGGGACAGATGTCAGCAGCCTATATGGCTTCTTTTGCTGCGAAGGAACCTTGCGGTCTTTTATCCCATTTTACCTATGAAACTAATCCTTTTGCGCAGATGATCCAACATCAAGGACCCTGGATTCATGCGGTTCAAGGATATGGATTTGGATTTGACGAGCTTTTAAATAAACAACAATTTTTGCCTCTTTAAAAAATGCCTCCTAATTTATAGGAGACATTATTTATTATTTATGAATTGATCAAAGCTAATTGATGTGTTAATTTTTCAATTGAAGCATGAACATCATTAATTTTTGCATCATAGGGCTTTCTGTCTTCTGCATCGAAAGCATCTAATGCAATTTGAGCAAACAGTTGTTTTTGCTCAGCAATTTCAAGCTTAAGTTTCATCTCTTCAAGAGTTTTTTATCCATTTCTTTTTCTTCAGGAGTCCTTTCATCGTTGCTGGTTTTTTAGAGCCAAACAAAGAATTAAAAAACCTTGATTTGGGTGTTTGCTTTCAAAATCTTCGATATCTTTCTTTAATCCTTCCACTTTCTCTTGTGCATTTTTAAGTTTCATTTCTAGTTGTTTTTTCAGGAAGGTCAGTTTCATGGAACTGTTTAGCCACCTGCGTAGTTTGAATTTCTTCTTTCTCAGCGCTAGCAGTTTCATTTTCTGGATTTTCTAGTTCGGCACCTTTTTCGTTCTCTTTTTCAATGGCAAGCGTAGGCGTATCAGTAGATTTCTCGTGTGCTTTATGGGTTTCTTCTTTTTTGACATTGGATTTTATATTTTCTGCATGCAGATTGTTGACTAATGCCTGAACCTCTTCTCGCGTGTAGGTATTTACCTCAGTTTTAACGTTCTTTGCAATTTCACTCATTTTTTCAAGGGAGGATTTTCCTTAAGTTTTTCACTTAATCTTTGTTCATAAAGAATGACATATGGATCATTTTTATAGTCTGCATGGAATTTAACTATAAGTTTTTTTAAATCGATTTTAGCGGCTCGATATTCCTTTGAAAAATGCTCAAAATAAAGTCTTTGATTCTGTCTATTAATTTGAGTTTTCATTAGACAAATTGTAACTTACGACCCGTTCTGCCAATGTGCCTTTTTGATGAGAACTTTTTACCCTCAAGTTGAATAGCATTATTATCAATGTTGCTTAAAAAAGCTCATAGGTTGAAATTTTAATGTATTTGTTATTCACATTTGCTGTCATTGTTGACTCCTATAGAGATTTTAAATATTATGTAGTTAAAATACTTAAAAGTATAAAATTTCGTTTGTTTAATGTAAACATTATTGTTATAAATAAATTTATTATTTAAGTGTTAGATGTCATGAATGAGATTAATTTATCAAATTTTAATTTAATATATAATAGAACTAGCCATCAATATTTGCACGTCAAGAATGGTCTTATTCAAGAATTGAAAGGGATCGACCGTCTTCGTTATTTAATGAGCAGTGACTATAAAATGTCAGTTCAAAAGATCTTAGCCAACAAGTGGCTCAAATTTTAAAAGCTATTGATCACACGATAGAACATTCTTCTGAAGAAACTAAAAGAATATATAAAATTTTTGTGTTTGATAAGTTAGCTCGATTCAATACACAAATATTTAATCGTGAAATTCTCAATAAAGTCGATTGCAGCCGGCTGGTTAAGTTATTAGATGAAGACTATCAATCAATTGACGTTGAGGCAGATTTTACACAGGATGAAAACTATTTAAAAAGGTTGAGTCTGTTGCTAAATTTGCGCTTAAGCTTGGTATTAGGCCTGAAAAAGTCAAGGAAGGCTCTAGCGGAACCTATTTTTAAAAGACCTGTCAAATCGTAATATTGCTGTTTTTAAACCGCTAGATGAAGAACCGCTTGCTAAAGATTCTTCAAAATTTGCAAGTCAGGCTAAACGTTGCTTTCTCAATGTTATCAGACGTATTTTCAATTGCTTTCAAACAGCCATCTTTTGTTGCTCAGGCAATGCTCATAAAGCCGAGGCAGCAGCTTGGCTGATTAGCAAGCATCTTGGATTAAACAATGTGCCTTTGACCAAATTAACTACACTTGAATCACCGTTGTTAAAAAACATGAGGACCCAAACAGGATCTTTACAGGTTTTTATAAACAAGCAAGATTTAGTCTCAGCAGAAAAACTTTTGAAAATTCCTTATTTTTGGAGCTCTTTTCCGCAGCTCGCACAATGGCATTTTAATAGAGAATCTGAAGTTAAGCGATTGGAAGGTTTAATTTCTCAAGAAGAGTTTGAGAAAATGGTGATCATTGACATTGTGCAGGGGAATCTAGATCGGCATCAAAGGAATTGGCTCGTTGCAGAAAATAAAATTTATTGCATCGATAATGGTTATGCTATGCCGAATAAACATCCGCAAAACAGGTTTACGGGAAAAACCAATACATTTGGTCCTATCTTCCTTATGCGAATCAAACATTCAGTTCTGGATCAAAAGAAACTATCCAAAAATACAAACTTTAATTCCTTCTCTCCTTCAACGATTACAGCAAGCCAAGCTTATTGATGATGAGCAAATAGAAAGAATGTGCGAACGAGTGGCCATGCTGCATGTAAAGCAAAACTTGAAGATTAGGGAAATTGTAAAGTTTAAGTCAGCTTACGATTTTAAAATGCTAAAGTCTGATAAAAATATCTTGAGGCTTTTAACCAAATTAAAGTTGCCTGCCGAAGTGGGACTTAATTCACTCCGAATTTATCCAAATGGTAGAGGTTTGATACTCGACAAAAACATGTAATTATCTTGTAAATTCCCAACGTTTATCAGGGTTTGAAATAAACCCTTGATTTTTAAAAGTTCTAGAAGTTGCGGGTAGTCTCTTAAATAGCTTACTCCAATTGAGATCTTACGGATGTGGCGTTCTTTACCAATCGCTTCAATAAGCTTTAAAACACTTGAGTAGGCTATAAATCGTCTATTCGGTATATCAAAACATTCTTCAAGAGAAGCTGACTGCATGAAATAGGCTTTTCTTTCTTCAGCATTTCTTACGTTGCCTTGAAACCTGCTTATCCACTGTTGTGAACTCTGATAATTGAAATCAGTATTTGGATCGTCAAGCCATTTTAAGTGATCAGAGTGAGTCACTAAAAACATTTTAAAATCATGAGGACGGATCACTTTGCGCTGCGATTCCTGAAGCATCTGTTCAAGAGCAGCTTTTGCATGAATTCCAAAATTAAAATCGAGGTCTGTAAAATCATTGAATTTTTGACTTCGTTCATAAGTTCATCCAAGTTTGTAAAACCAATTGTCTGCATGGACACATCAGCTTTTTCACATATTTTATTAGCTTTACAAAACCCTCTATATTTTCGTCTGTCACTACTTTTGCACGTAGCAATTGTTGAGCATAAGTTTTAACAGCTCTTTCAGGTGCTTTGGTAAGAATTTTATTTCCTAAACTTGCACAATTTTGCACCCACCATTCCATTGGACTTTCTGTTGTGACTTTTCTTGTTAAAATTAATTCAATAGGATTCCAGATCACCCACTTCATGGTTTGAACAATGGATAAAGGCAAACATACGATTGCGGTCGAAAGAGCATATAAGGCCACGATTCCAATTTTTTCCAAAGAGGTACGATTTGTTTTTCAGCTCCTTGTGCCAAGCGTACCACATCATCGACCGTATGATGTTTTGACATGTAAGCTTTAATTTTTCTTTTTGAACCGGTTCATCAAAATCGATAGGCTTTTGTTCGATTTCAGGAATGTCTAAATCCTTAAGCCTTTCCTTCATGATTTTATTAACTGCGGAGAATCTGTCATAAAGAGTTGAGAATTTTTGGCTGTCTGCATTTCGTTTGAAATTGTTGCGATAAAGAGGTTCATGCGAACTGATTATAGAAGCAACCTCCTTTATTTTTTCTGAAATTTCTTTGCTTCCTTTGGAAAATTTTTTATATTTTGTGCGTTGTTTAGTAATTCTTTTGCAAAGGCTTCAGTTTTGTCGGCCATTGTATTCAAATGTTGAAGAACAGCGGAGCGATTATATCCACCTGTAAAGATGTTTTTAAAAGTGCGGATAGGGGCTTGTAAAAATCCCCCTTTTGTAATTTCCAGGGAGCTATTCTTTACATAAAGCTTATCCCTTTGATCAGTCTCTAATCTCGTGAGAGTTTCATAGTCACGAGAAAGTGCCTGATAATCTGCCTGATTAAAAATATTGCTTACCATTATAACCTAACTAATTTAAAAATTATTTTATCATTTATCCAAATAATTTTCAAGATTTGAATTTTTAATTATATTTGTTCTATTCTTATTTGATTAACTATGAGGTTTCAAAATGACTTTCGCAATACAATACCCATTTGTAGGTCCTTCCACAATTGAAAATTCTTTCATCACTTCTGAACCCAAAAGTTTTTATGATAATTTAAATACCGCTTGCGAGCTATTTAATGAATTTGATCGGGTTCCCGATGGTGCAAATAAATTTGTATTTACTCAAAAATTACAGGCTGCTTTTTCCACATTATATGAAATAAAAAAGTAGATCCTACATTTTTAAATCCGTAGATAATTTAGATAAAATTGCCAACCTTTTTTTCTGCTAGGTCGACTTGACTATGGCTCAAAGATGGAAAATGCCCGTAGATATTTTCAGGCTTCTGTTTTGCTTAAGCTGCAAACTTTTGGTCTTTCTGAAACAAATGTGTTGGAAACTTTATTTTCCGTTCCAACTCCTGAAGCTCTTCAAAATTACTTAGCTCAACAAACAAAAGATTTTTCTGCTTTGACAGATCTTCCAGAAAAATCCTTTCAGCGTTGCATAAGGAAAATGTTCTTGCAGTGCAAGATAAGACAAAATTATTTGAATTTTCCTGTGCCCTTCGTTGGATGGGGCATGCATGTCAAAATATTAGCGACCTGAGAAGCTCCTATCAGCGATTTGAGTGTATTTATGGGCTTGCCTGCATATGCAATCAACATGTAATAGATTTTTCAGATAATTATCAGACAATAAAAAATGCGCTTTGGGAGATGGCAGAGCTTTTCTATAATGCAGATCGTTTTCTGCATGATTTTGAGCATCCTCATGATGCGCGTGGTAAAATTGCCTTATTGGACAATGTAAAACCTTATCTGGAAAAGAAGGAAATTCTTTACGTGCAATCACAAAGCTTGCACAAATCTATAATATCCAGGCGATAGAGCTTGTTAAAATTGCTACAACCCCTGCGGATGTATTGAATTGCTATATGCTATCTAGCCAGGCTCTTTCTATTGCAGAGAAAACGTCTGGTTTTGATCCCTTTCTTCTCAATATGTTTCGTAATAATCAGATTGCGTTTGCATTGAAAGCTCAGCAAATGGATATCGATGTGCTGTCAAATCAACTTGAAAAAGTTCTCGAATATTCTCAATTAAACCCTCATTTTTATAACTCTATTTACTATCTTGGAGCAGCGAGGCTTTTGCTTATTAAAGGCGACAAAAAGGAGCTCTAAATTGGTTAAATAAGGTTGATCAAATAGCGGATAGCTCGCCAGACAAGGAAGATATTTTAGCTTCTTCACAAAAATTGCGTGATGAAATTTTAACTGCCATATAAGGCTAACTTATACAGGGAGCTGAGCCATAGCGATAGACTTTAGTCACGTCTTGGGCATAATCTTTGGCTCGTCCCTTGCTTTCAGGATTAAAGAAAACATATTTAAGGCGAGTTAAAAATTCTGAAGGATATTTCCAAATACAATGTTTAGAGGCGTCAAGTTTTGTCCAAAATTTAAGATGGAACGGGTGATCCTTTCCTAAATGAATGCTACTGAAATAAGTGGGTCGTGAAGGACCAATCACTGTTCTTCCTGGTATCAATAAGGCCAGTTTTTAGCAAAATTAAAGGTATTAGGGGCGTTTTTCCAGCTGTTAGGCAAGCATCTAAAATAATATAGCCATTAGGATCGATTCTATTAAAATGAGAGATTAATTCATGCAAATTATCGTTTGTTAGGCTAGAATCTTTGTTTAACGTGATACCATTTTCGTTCCCATGGCCTCTGATCCAAATCGCCTTAATTTTATTATTTTGTGCCTGCAATTTGTCCATGCATGACTTGATATCGTTGATACTTTCAATCACTTCATAGACGATTGGATAGGTCTTTTTGATTTCATTGAACTTCCTTCTTTCATCTGTTTGAAAAGCTTGGTTATGATCTCCCTTTGCTTCAAGAATTAAAACAATTTCACTATTCGAGATTTTTCAACAGAGTGGTTCATTTTAAATTGATCAAAAGAGCATCCGAAACATCCAAAGAGATTGTAATAAAAATAATTAAGGCCGTGATGCCTAAAAATGTTGTCATTAAAGGTGCCAGGGGCCATGCGAAGGCAATGGCAAGTACTGAAAGCGCAACTGCAGCGACGATAGCTGCTACTTTAAGTGTAGATTTGAAGGGATGTTCTTTAAAGGTATCAGCAATTCCTTTTCCTATTAATTCATTTTGAGGCTGGATTTTTACATTCTTTTCGTCGGGTGCATTCTTCACTGGAAGTTCAGGAAGTTTTAAATTTTTAGTTGATTTTTCAAGTCTTTATGCATCTGGGAAAAGCGATCTTTCAATGTCTGAATTGTTTCAATGTCTTTAGAATTCCAGCCTTCCTCGGCCGTTTTGTTAGATAGATTGTCAAAATATAAAGCGATGGATTTAACTTTATTTTGGAGCGTTTTTCCATAACAAACGCCTAGAGGATTGGTATGAAAAGCAAAATTTTTGATGATATCTTCAAACTGACTTGCTGCATTTTCCATTTTCTGAAAAGACTCCGCTAAGGGATACTGCGTTGAATCTTTTCGGAGAGGTTCTTGGATTGAGGTCATAGGCATGATATTGTGATTAAAAAGTTTAGTATATCATTAAGATTAATAAATAACAATTTAATTTTTAATTTTCAAAGAATCTCCAGAAATTATTTTATTATATTGCAGATTTGTTTTGAAATTCTAGAGATTAAAATTTAATTTTAATTTTTTTGTTAAAAATTAAATTTATCAAAATCTTTCTGCCAACATTCGTTGAATGAGCTTTAGCTTTATTAGCTAGAATGACGATTCCCAGTTTTTCATCAGGGACCATGCCAATATAGGTTGAAAAACCCTCGAGGCCCCCATTCTTATCAATAATCAGAATTTGCTGAGGAGAGGTATAGCGTTGCCATCCAAGTCCCATTTCAAAATTATGCTTCACTTTAAAATAACCCTTTTGCGCCAATTGCATGGCGTTCTGCAATTCTTTGGGGCCAGCCAGCTCAAGATTTGCTTCCANAAATTTTAGCATGTCGCTGCTGGAAGATCTTAAAGCTCCTCCACCAGGCCAAAGAGNGGATTTATAACGTTTAGCCATTTTGCCATNTTTGGTGTAACCTTGCGCATATTCATTGACATGTGAATAAGGAACATGAACAAAAGTTGAGGTCATTTGAAGAGGATCTGTGATGAATTTTGCGATGACCTGCTCATAACTTTCATGTTCTATATTTTCAATCGCAAAACCTAGCAGTGCAAACCCAAAATTTGAATAACTATACTTTGTCCCGATGGGATAAGAGGGTTTCCAGTTGCGTAGGAAAATNNAAACCTGTGCTGTTCGGTTTCCTTTTTTATGATTCGGGATTCCACGAGGTAAACTTGAGGTATGGGTGGCTAAGTCAAGCAATCTGACTTGATCAATCGGATACTTGTTTTGTTTGAGTTGCGGAATGTATTTGGCCACAGAGTCTGTTAAGGCCATTTTCCCATTTAACACTTCCATTGCTAAAGCTGTCGATGTAAAAACTTTGGTGATGGAAGCAAGTTCAAAAATGGTGTTTGAAGTAACCAGTTTTTGCAGATGTTTATCGGCATATCCAAATTGATAAAGATAAGATTTTCCCTTGTATACTAGAGCAATTGCAANCCCGGGAACTTCATGATCGCTCATCAGTTTTTCAATGTGTTTNNTTACAACAGGGAGCGGCGTTTCATCTGCTTTTAATGATAAAGTAGAAAATAAAATGACCAGCGAAAAATCAGGGGTACATGACGTGCAACCTTAAAAATCAAATTGCACGATACAAACGATTTAGTTCAATAAAAAACAAGACGGATCAAGTCGATAGATTTTTGTCGCATCATAGGCAAAGTTTTTAAAAATTCCTCTCCCTTCTGTGGCATGAAAGATTAACTCTTTTGCGGCATTTATAAATCTGGAAGGATATTTTAAGAGATTAATCCTCTTTGAACAGAATTTAAGTTTGGCTTTTTGGAAGGAAATGCAGTCCAAAATTTAATATCAAATAAATTTTCTTTGCCAAGTTTTAATGAAAATTTTGTCGTATCTCGAGAAGAAGCAATCACAGTTCTACCTTGAGCAAAAATGCAATAGCCTGAGCAATATTCAGGAAATTTTTTTCTCGGCCTGTCGAGCAGGAGTCCAAAATAATAGAGCCTTCAGGTTCCATTTTGTTTAAGGAGGGACTGAGTTGTGAGATGTTGCTTAAATTTAGATAGCTATTTTTATCTAAGCAAAGACTCGTTGGAGATCCATGAGCTCTAATCCAAATGGCTTTAATTTTATTGTTCTGTTTTTGAACTTTATCAATTTGATCCTGAATGTCTTTTAAATTAGAAATTTTTCATAAGCAAGAGCATATCTTTGTTTGATCTTCTTAAAAAGTGCTCTTTGGTCCTCTTGGAAAATCCTGTTGTGATCATGGTTTGCCTCAAGGACTAAGACAACTTCGCTATTAGCTACTTTTTCTGCAGCATGGTTTTTTAAACTGAGCGAAGAGAGCATTTTTAATGTCTAAAAAGAAAAAACATGAAGTCAGAGAGGGATTCAGTAAACTAAAAGATATAACTCCAAGAAAGACAGGTAGAGTGGAGATTGGCCAAGTGGAGACAATAAGTAAAATCGAAAGGGCAATCGTAGCAACAATAGCCGCGATCTTTAGAGCAGAGCGAACAGGATTCGACTTAAAAGTCTCTCTGAATGCCAAGGGGATGGATTCATTATTAACTTCTTTAATATTCATAAGTGAATATTGTATTATATAATTTAGTTAAATTCAATAATTTTTTATTATTAATAAAATGCTATAATTTATATTAAATGTAGAGGTTTGTATGGAACCTTCAAATATTCAAAGCGCTTTTCCCACGTTCAGAGATTTCAAGCCCCGCATATTCAGAAAAGCGCGACGGATCCAAAAGTCTTATGCATACGGGTCATCAATTCAGAAGATAAAGGTCGGATTCGTGAAATTCGTTTAAGCGGTTCTTCTTTTTTGATTCTTTAACATTTAGAATTAAAAATGCTTTAAAGGGGAAAACTGTTGTCAAACTGAGTGCTTTTGACTCGGAGACAAGGAAAGTCAAAAAATTTTACGCTCGCATGGATGAGATTTGTACGGCCTGTGGAATTCAACCTGAAAATTTTAAACCAGAAGGGAAGGATTTAGGTGAATGGATTGGCATGCAGAATTTTAAAATTGTGGAAAGAAAGATTGAGACTATTTTTAATACAGCGAGCTTGCAAATTCCTAAAGAGAAAATCCAAAACTAAGCGAAAGAATCCATACCTTAGAGAACCCTCAAGAGTACAAAACTCTTCAGTTGTTAAAGCAAACGGCTCCAAAGATTCTTATCAACGAGGAGATTGATCAAATCATTGAGGGAGCAAATAGAATTCAGAAAAATATAACCTCACGCCTGTCGAATTAGCCTCAATTGTTCGCTTAAGTGCTTACGTTCCCATAGAAAACATAGAAAAAGAACTTGCTTTTTCAACAGCTCCGCAAATTTTATTAAAGACCTTCCTTAAAGCATCAGACTTATTAAGAAATGGGCTTCCCTCAAAAGATCTATATGTAAAAAAGAGATAGGGAAATCCTATAGCTTCAGTGTGACAAAAGAAGGTCAAGTGATTCTTGCCTCAAACAAATTAGATCGGGGTCAATCTAAGAAAGTAAACGAAGCTAAAAATCTTTCAACAGGCGAAACCATGGTGAAAATTTCTGTAAAGGGATATGAAAACGTCAAAAATGTTTTGATCGAAGAAAAATAAAAATTCTTTTACAAAGAGAAAAAATCCCTATCTTTTAAGTCCTAGTAAAGTTCGCATTTTAACAAAAACAAAAAGAGAGAGGAAAAACTTGTCTATTTTGAAAAGAAAATGTCTGGGAATGGAGCTAATATCAAGCCTTATGATCTCGGACAAGTTGCTCAATTTGGCCATGATGTAGCTAAGGGATTAGCCTTTTTGCATAAAAATGGGTTTGTACATGGTGATGTGAAACCTCAAAATGCGTTATTGCATGACAATCGTGCTGTGCTCATTGATTTTGGAACTTTGGTCAAAGAGGGAGCAGATATTCTTGCTTTCACCAAGCTTTTTCTTCCTCCTGAATATAGTGAAGCTTTAAGGGCAGGGGAATTAAAAAGGCTCACCCTTCATTGGATAGTTATGCCCTAGGCATGTCGCTGGCCTTTATACTTGAGCCAGAACTTTTAAAAGGGATCCATTTACCTGACTTTGTTTTTTTACCTCTGATGATGTGAAATCATTAATCGAAAAATTGCGGGAAGAAGCTAAAATTTTAAAACCGCCTTTCAATCAAAAAGATTTAGAACAAAAGAATAAATTGATTGATCTGATTGAAAAACTGTTAGACTTAGATCCCAACCAAAGACCCTCATGCCAGGAAGCTGCTGATCTTCTTGCTCATATTGCTTATGTGCATCGAGCTGATCCTCCACCTATTTAAATTTTGATTTTCGAAATCTCGTTTTTAAGTTAGGTTGATTTTTGAGGTGGATTGATGCTCGAAAGATTTTTACCTAAAGANGACAAGTTNTTTGATTTCTTTGATCAACATGCTGCATTCATTGTTCAAACGGCAAAAATCTTTCTGGACCTAGTCTCACAGGCAACATTAGAGCTGTCTATACATCCCAATCCTATTAAATCTCTTGAACATCAGGCTGATGAAGTGATCCATCAATGCTTAGATGCCCTTCATAAAACCTTTATTACACCCATTGATCGGGATCATATTTATCGTCTTGTCTCTGCCATGGATGATGTGATTGATGCCATTCATGCCGCCTATAATAGTTTGATAATTTTTCGTCTGAAGACTTCAAATCAGGAATTGCAAAATTTAGCGCGCGTAGTTNNTTTGTCATCCCAAAAAGTTGAACAGGCAGTCCGCGGACTTCGGGATCTTTCAAACGGAGAAGCTATCACTGCAAAATGCGTGGAAATCCATCGACTCGAAAATGAAGCAGATGAGTTGCTTCATCAAGCGATCGCTAAACTCTTCGATGAAGAAGAAAATGCTAAAACTATTATCAAATGGAAGGAAGTTTATGAAGCCCTTGAACAAGCTACAGACGCTTGTGAAGACGTTGCAGATGCTGTGCAAACCATTATTCTAGAGAGCATCTAGGATGGAAGGGGCAGTCGGCCTAGTGGTTCTCACCATTGTGATAGCCCTGCTTTTTGACTTTATTAACGGGTTCCACGATGCAGCTAATTCTATCGCAACAGTTGTCTCAACGCAAGTGTTAAAACCCAGGCAGGCAGTGATATGGGCTGCCTGTTTTAATTTTATTGCGATGTTTATTTTTGCTCCTAGGGTAGCAGAAACGGTTTCTCAAATTGTTAAAATCGAACCTGCAGATCTTAATTACATCTATGTGGTTTTATGCGGTTTGGCAAGTGCGATTTTATGGAATCTTTTNACCTGGTGGATCAAGCTTCCGACGAGTTCTTCGCATGCACTCATTGGCGGATATGTAGGTGCCGGAATTGCCCATGCAGGTTGGGAAACAATACGATGGGATAAGTTAATCGAGATTTTTGCATTTATTGTGATTGCACCTATTCTAGGTTTTTTATTGGGTTTTTGCTTATTAATTCTCCTTTTTTGGATGTTTCGNAAAAAGGCTCCTGGAGTGATAAATTCCAATTTTAGAAGAGGACAACTGATTTCTGCAGCTCTTTACTCGATCGGACATGGAGCGAATGACGCCCANAAAACAATGGGGATTATCATGGCTCTCCTATTGGCTGCAGGTTATATCTCATCTGAAACAACTTTATCGCTATGGCACCCTCAAACTGCCTGGATTATCCTTTGCTGTCAGCTAGCAATGGCCTTAGGAACCGCTTTTGGAGGTTGGCGAATCGTCAAAACAATGGGAATGAAAATCACAAAGTTGAAACCTATCGGCGGCTTTTGTGCAGAAGCAGGAGGAGCTTTAACTCTTTTCCTTGTTTCTTATTTGGGCATTCCTGTGTCAACAACCCATACCATTACAGGGGCAATTATGGGAGTGGGAACAGTCGCAAATCGAACTTCTGGGGTCAGATGGCAAGTTGCAGCTCGCATAATTTGGGCCTGGACATTAACGATACCGGCCACAGCCTTTTTATCTGGTTTAATCTGGTTAGTTATCTAAAGTATTGATATTTTTAAATTATTTTGTTATAATTCTATCTTTATTAGAAGGTGTGTATGTACCATTATTTAAATAATTTAAACGAATTTAAACTCTCAAAAAGTATCCTTGAGGCTCCATCTTTAAATAAGCAATTTCAGGAAAGTGTTGACTATCAAGGACATACATACTCACTGTCTAAAGTTTTTATTCGTCATTTAACTGGAAAAGAAAGACTTTTAGTTTTTTTCAATGCTTAGGAAAAATGATACAGTCAATGGGAAAACAACTTTCTTCAAAACAATTTAGGGAAGAATGGCTTTCTGCTTTTAAAGGCAAACAGATTCATGCAATTTATTTACCCAAAGTTGAGCATAAGCAGAATTCAATATCAATTCAGGCAGCAGATGCAGAAAAAATGCCGAGGTACAAGAAGAAAAAAAAAACAAATTCGCAAGATCCTCTAGCAAATTTGACATCCGTAGCTGAATCCGTCCAGCAAGTCCAGGAAGGGTTTCATTCAAGTATCAAGAACGATAATCAAACAGGCACAAAACCGGATGAAGAGTCTTCTGAAAAATCAACCCTTCCTTTGAAAAATTCTGATGAATTCATCCATGAAATGAAAGTTGAGCCAGAAGGGGAACCTCCTTCTCAAAGTACAAATAAGACTGATGAAGTAGCTGCGTCCGTGGAATCTACTAAAGAATCGATAAAAATAAGCTTACGCGATGTTTTAACAAACCTTCCCATTGAGGAAGGTCTGAATCCAGACTATTTCAGTGATGAAACAAAAACTTTATTTAAATCTTATATACAGCGATGGGATAATAATGCTGACAGAACAAAGCTTTATTGGTCTCTTGAAGAGATCAGCGCATGTCTAAACATAGAAGAAAATGATCTTCGCGAGCTATTTTTAGACTTCAAATTTTCCATAGCAAAGAAGTGCCTATAAATATTTCTACAATGGATTGGTTATTGCGTTCGATTTCCGATGCGATTGAAAATAAATTTAGCGGAAGAATGAGATGGAGCGTTAAAATGATCTGGCAGGCTAGTAACCTGGTCTTTGGAAAAGAAAATAGATTTCCCAAGGGAACAGATCGTGCTTTTGGAATTTAGACGAACTTAGCATGTTTCTGGCAGTTAAAAGGAATCCCTTCAAAAATTCTTAGATGCAAAATTTGTGGCGGATGACGAGAAGCAAGGATATAGTTCACAAGCCATTAGTGCTGCTCTTAGATATGCGAAACCTTTTGATTTAAATACAATGCTTGAAAATCAGCGTACTCAGCAAAATTCATTAAGATTTGCCACAGATCAGTGTAACTAATTTTTAAAACAATGAAAGGATTTAAGCTTTCAAATCCTCTCAGTGTTTTAATTTGCCCTAAATCCAATCTAAAATAACTTTTCCAGAATTTCCCGACATCATCACATCAAACCCTTTTTGGAATTCATCTGCTGGATAATGATGGGTGATGATGGGTTCGATATTGAGCCCGCTTTCTAGGAGATTGACCATTTTAAACCATGTCGAAAAGATTTCTCTCCCGTAGATCCCTTTTACAGTCAACATTTTAAAAATAATCAAATCCCAATCGATCGTGCAATTTGGAGGAAGAATCCCTAGCAGCGCTATTTTTCCGCCATGCTGGGCTGTTTCAAGAAGGGTTTTTAAGCCGTCTGGGTGCCCTGACATCTCCATCCCTACGGTAAAGCCATTATGAATGCCGATCGCCTTCATCACTTCTTCAACTGAGGTGTGGGAGACATTGACGACAGTGGGAATGCCCATGCTTTTGGCAAGTTCAAGGCGATAATTATTTACATCGGTTAGAACGACATTGTGAGCTCCAGCTTTCACCGCAATGGTGGCCGCCATGATACCAATGGGCCCGGCTCCGGTGATCAAAACATCTTCCCCTGTTAGATCGTAAGTTAAAGCAGTATGCACTGCATTTCCGAAAGGATCAAAAATAGCGGCTAAGTTATCGCTAATGGTAGGAGGTAAAGGAANAACGTTGGCTGCAGGAATCGTAAAATAGTCGCAAAAACAGCCATGGGTGTGATAGCCTAACCCCAAAACGTTCATGCAAAGATGTTTTTGGCCTTTACGGCAAGGGGNGCAGATATCGCAGGTAATATGGCCTTNCCCGCTCACGCGGTCTCCAACTTTTAAACCTTTGACATTTTTACCAACTTCGGCAATTTCCCNCACATACTCATGACCGATTACCAGGGGAACAGGAACATTTTTCTGCGCCCAGGGGCTCCACTTATAAATACTAATGTCTGTTCCGCATATGGAAACTTTATGAGTCTTAATGAGAACTTCGTCATCTTTAATTTTTGGCACTGGAACATCTTCCATCCAGAGGCCTTCTTTCGCATAGCGTTNTCACTAAAGCTTTCATCAGGTACCTTTATGGGTTTAAAAGACAGCTATTTTAAAGGATTTTAAATTCCTTGCCAACCTTTTAAATGCATCTAAGGCTATGTCTAAATCTTCTTTACTATGAGCTGCAGACATCTGGGTGCGAATGCGTGCTTTGCCTTGCGGGACGACCGGATAGCAAAAGCCAATCACATAAACTCCATAATCAAGCATTCTTGCTGCCACTTTTTGTGCGAGAACTGCATCGCCTAACATCACGGGAACAATGGGGTGTTCACCGGGAAGAAGCTGATAGCCAAGTTCAGTCATCTTTTGACGAAAATAATGGCTGTTTTCTTTTAATTTTGAACGTAATTGCCCGCTTTNTTCCAGAAGATCGAGGCAGGCGATAGAAGCACTGGCGATTGCCGGAGCTAGCGTATTGGAAANAAGATAAGGGCGTGATCTTTGACGCAGCCATTCAACAATTTCTTTTCGGCCAGATGTGTAACCGCCTGAAGCGCCTCCTAAGGCTTTACCCAATGTACCAGTTAGAATATCTACTCTTTCGATGACTCCACAATGCTCAGGTGTTCCGCGCCCTCCTTCACCGATAAAGCCTACCGCATGGGAATCATCTACCATGACCAGGGCATTATATTTGTCGGCTAAGTCGCAAATTTTTTNCAAATTAGCGATATTGCCGTCCATAGAAANAACCCCATCTGTCGCAATCATTTTGAAGCGGCAGTCTTTGGCTTCTATTAGTTNGTTTTCAAGGTCCTCCATGTCATTATTTTGATAACGAAAACGTTTGGCTTTGCACAATCTGATTCCATCAATAATGCTCGCATGGTTTAAAGCATCACTAATGATGGCGTCCTCCGCGCCAAGCAAAGTTTCAAAAAGACCGCCATTTGCATCAAAGCAAGAAGAGTAGAGAATGGTGTCTTCCGTTTTTAAAAAACGGGAAATTTTCTTTTCTAATTCATGATGAACAGTTTGCGTTCCACAGATAAAGCGCACAGAAGAAAGTCCATACCCATATTTTGCATAGCTTTCTTTAGCAGCTTGTATAATATCAGGATGATTTGCCAATCCTAAGTAGTTATTAGCGCAAAGATTTAACACTTTTTNGCCATTTGCAAGAGTGATATGCGCTTGCTGAGGGGAGGCGATCTCTCTTTCTTCTTTATAAAGTCCTGTAGTTTTTAACTCCGCGATCTGCTGATTAAGATGATTTAAAAGGCTTTGTTCATAGATTCCTCCCTGATGAAGAGAAGATTTTAAAGAGGAACAAATAAAAATTAAACTCAAAATTTATCAAAACATTTTTTGATTGATATTTCGGTTTCATTATATAACGAGGCAAGAGAAGGAGAGATCATGGAAGTAAAAGCTCCGCCTGGTTATCCCGGGATTAGTCCGCGTTGGACTTCGAGTGCTAAAATTGGTGTGGGAACAGCGATGTCTCCTGATAGCACAGTTTGGTTTACAATTTCCCACGGAATTATCAACGAAGTTTATTATCCGCGCTTAGATGTGGCAAATATACGCGATTTGGGTTTGCTAATTACAGACGGNCAAAGATTTTTTTCTGAAGANAAAAGAGATGCGGAACATGAATATGAGCTTCTGGAGGATGGAGTCCCTGCCTATCGAGTCACCAATACTTGCCTGGATAAACGTTATCAAATTAAAAAGCTTATCTATTGCGATCCAAGAAAAAATGTTCTCTTACAAGAGATTGAGTTCATTCCTTTTGAGGGAAATTTAGAAGACTACCATCTATACGCTCTTCTTGCCCCTCATATTTTAAATGCCGGATGGCATAATAGCTGCAAAGTCGGAGATTTTAAAGGGCATCCGATGCTTTATGCAAGAGGAGAGCATACCCCATTAAGTTTGGCTTTTTCCTGCAATGAACCTTTCATCAATATGAGTTGCGGTTACGTAGGAATCAGCGATGCCTGGCAAGACATAAGTGTCAATAAAAGAATGACCCAGTTTTATCCAGAAGCGCACAATGGCAACGTCGCTGTGTGCGGGGAAATTAATTTAAAAGCAAGCAGGGGCAAATTCATCTTAGCGCTCGGTTTTGGCATGCGTTACGAAGCTGCAGGTTTTCAGGTTCGGGCTTCGTTGATTCGGAATAAAGAAGAAATATTGAATGAATATATGCACCAATGGCGGCAGGTTCAAAAACCTTGTAACGAGCTTGTGTGCCCTCATGATAAAACAGCCTCTAGGCTTTTTCGTATGAGTACGATGGTCTTAAAAGTTCATGAAGGAAAGCATTATAATGGAAGCTTAATTGCAAGTTTATCTATTCCCTGGGGATTTGANAAAAGTGATAATGAACTAGGCGGCTATCATTTAATATGGCCAAGGGACCAGGTGATGACAGCCTATGCATTTACTGCCGCCGAGGATTTTAACACAGCAAGACAGGTCCTTCATTTTTTGATGACGACTCAGGAATCTAAAGGGGACTGGGCTCAATGCATGTGGGAAGATGGACGTATTTATTGGACAGGCATGCAGCTGGATGAAACAGCTTTGCCTATTCTTTTAGCCGACCATTTAAGAAGAAACCATCAATTAGGCTTAATAAAGCCTTTTCACATGGTGGCCCGCGCAGCAGAATTTATTATAAAAAAGGGTCCCATTACCGGACAGGATCGTTGGGAAGAAACATCTGGCTACACACCGGCAACCCTTGCCGTGCAAATTGCAGCCTTGCTTTCTGCTGCCGATTTTTTTGAAGANAAAGGCAGAAAGAAAGAAGCACAATACCTTCGAGAAAGTGCCGATTGGTGGAATGAGTCAATTGAACGTTGGCTTTACGTAAAAGGAACAAAAATAGCTCAAAATTTGGGAATTGAAGGGTACTACGTACGCGCCTGTCCATGCAGAAATGACATCGATTGCTTACCAGACGATCCTTACATTTTGATCAATAACCGCCCTGAAGGGCAAAATTATTATCCCTATACCGAGATTGTAAGTGTGGATGCTTTATCCCTTGTTAGAATGGGGCTTAGGAGAGCTGATGACCCGCATATTTTAAACACCATTCAAGCGATCGATCATCTGCTAAAAATAGAAACTGTTAGAGGCCCGGTTTGGCATCGGTATAATGAAGATGGGTATGGAGAAAAAGAAGATGGCTCAGCTTTTGACGGCACAGGCATTGGAAGAGGATGGCCTCTCTTAACTGGAGAGCGTGCCCATTATGAAATTGCAAAAGGCGATTTAATGGAAGCCACACGCCTGTGTCGAGTGATGGCAGATTTTGCCGGAGTTGGCGGTCTNTTTCCCGAACAGGTATGGGATTCTGCCGATCTACCCCACAAGCGTCTTTATAACGGACATTCAACAGGATCGGCTAAGCCTTTAGTTTGGGCGCATGCTGAATATATTACTCTTTTACGTTCCATCCGAGATCAAAAAGTGTTTCCTATGCCGCCGCAAACGGTGGAACGTTATTTACAAAAGCAGCACAAATCGACATATGCAATTTGGGCGCCTCATCAACAACTTAAATTATTGCCAAACGGNAAAAAATTGCGGATTCAACTGCCGAAAGAAGCATTCGTTCATTGGAGCTTTGATAAGTGGAAAACAGCTCATACAATGGACACGCAGACGAANTCACTTGGGGTCCATTATGTTGACTTGCCGTCCGAACAACTTTCTGGTGAATCCCAAATTGATTTTACNTTTTTCTGGAAGGAAAGTCAAAAGTGGGAAGGCCGGGACTGGACAGTCAAATTGACTTAAAACTCAATTCGCATGCATGAAAAGATGAATTTGAGATATTTATGTAGGCCGCCAAATCCAATTTTTGGCTGGCTGGATTTAAGTAGAAAAATTAGCCCTGAATTGATTGAGTTTAAAGATGGGAACGAAGCATCCAGGCGATTTTTTCATGTTCGCGGATGCGATTGATTAACATGTCTGAAGAACCATCGTCATGCAGTTCGGTAAATTCTGCAATTTNTGGCCGAATTTCTCTGATAATTTGTTCATGGTCATTCACTAATATACGGATCATTTGCTGGCCGCTAGATGGATAAGTTTCCGTTTCTTTAACCGTCGCTAACTTTAAGAAATCTTTCATGGTAGCCGGAGTTGGGTGTTCAAGCATGCGAATCCGTTCAGCGATGATATCGATAGCTTCAGCAAGCTGCTCGTACTGCTCTTCGAACATTTTATGTAAGGAATAAAAACGCTCATCGATCACATTCCAATGAAACTTCTGTGTTTTTAAGTAGACCACATAGGTGTTTGCTAGAATGTGGGAAAGATCCTGGANCGATTTTTTTACATTCTTTTCACTGATGCCTAGCTTATTGGCCATGACCCACCTTCTTTTTGCATATAAAATGAGAATTAGCAGGTGTCATTTTTCTTTGCAACTTTAAACTTGATAAGATCATCATTCCATTGGAGACGGCCACAATTCATGCATGCATCTGTTTCAAAATCAGGCAAATCTTTGTCAAATTCCACTTCTACAAAAGACCTAAATCCTTAAGTTCTTTTTCAACAAGTTGATGATCCTGGCATAGAATGCTGTGGATTCCCAGTTCTTTGGCAGTTTTTATATTTGCAGGGGAGTCATCGATAAACAAGCACTCTTCAGGTTTAAGATGATATTTATTTAAAAGTGCTAAAANAATTTCCTTTTGGGGTTTTACAACTTGAATTTCATAAGAAAACAGGCCCCCGTCAAAACTCTTTAAAAAAGNTGATGGGGCAAAAGAAGATTTAANAAATTCCTCCGAAATATTTGAAAGAACAAACGTTTTGTGACCTTGCTCCTGGACATTCTTCAATAAGCGTACACCTTGTTCTAAAGGAGTCAGTTTTTCTAAAGAGAGTTCAATAAAACGCTCGACATGCGTCCTTTGGTAAGTTTGTGAGAGAATATCGACAGTTTCTTTCAATTTAATAAGGCCAAGATCCAGGTCGAGCCAGGTTTTTGTCAAAGTCATTTCATGGATGTTTTCCGGAAAAGNAGGATCCTCCAGTTTCAAAATTCGCAGGATCTCTTTGGGATTCCAATGAAAAAGG
Source organism: Parachlamydiaceae bacterium (assembly GCA_013414685.1). Lineage (GTDB taxonomy): Bacteria > Chlamydiota > Chlamydiia > Chlamydiales > Parachlamydiaceae > Neochlamydia. Next base: position 245,937 of record CP058704.1, read on the forward strand.
ACGCCTCCAAGATCAAAGATGATATATTTAGGTTTCATAAGGTTCCTTTTGGCAAGTCGGGCACAAATGTGTCCCACGTTGGCCTACGACAATTTTAAGTATCTTATCACCGCAGCGCTGGCAAACTTTACCTTCCTGGCGAAAGACTTTTAATTGATATTGATGTCCGCCGCGCTTGCCGCTGACACTATAGTAATTTCCCTGGCCACTGCCTAGGCTTGTTCCTAAATTTTCGATTCCTTTCTTAAGGACATGCTGGATGGCTTGATGTAAAGCTTTTATCTCAGAATCGGTTAATGTGTGACTCAATCTAAGAGGGTGTATTTTAGCTTCCCAGAGAGCCTCATCCACATAGATGTTTCCAAGACCCGCGATATATTTTTGATTCAATAAAANAGGTTTAATTTTTGCATGTCTTTCAAGAAGAAGCTTTTTGAAAGCTGTAAGTGTAAACTGAGATCCTAAAGGTTCTAAACCCAATTGTTCCATTTTNNTTTCTGAGTTCTGATGATAGGACCAGCGGCCAAACTTTCTTGGGTCAAGATAACGTAAGCAGGTTCCATCAGAAANAATAAGACGCACATGCTCATGTTTGGCCACCGGTTCTTTTTTTCNGATTAACTCAAATTTTCCCGTCATGCGTAAATGAACAAATAGAACTCCCATGGATAGGGTAAAGACAAGGTATTTTCCACGTCTTTCAAGATGCTGAATGGCTTGATTTTNTATTGTTTGAATAAACTCTTCTGCTCCAGGGGTTTCAATAATTTTATTCCAGTGAACATGAACTTGAAGGATCTGTTTTCCAACAATCTTGCTTGCAATCAGTTCTTGTACAATCGTTTCGACTTCAGGAAGTTCAGGCATAAAGAGCTCTGCTAAGTTGATTATAATATCACTTATAAGATATGAGTTAATTTAATATATTCATAACAAAATTTATTGGCTTTTATGTTTAACAGTATCAATCCTGCAAATGAAAAAATTGCCGCAAGCTTTTCTTTTACACCTCAGGGAGAGATAGAGAAAATTTTAAAAGATGTCTTTGAAGCCAGCAAAATTTGGTCAGAAAAATCCTTTTCTGAACGAGCGATTCCAATGAAGATGCTCGCTCATTTATTAATTGATGGAACTGAAAAATATTCTCGTTTAATTACGCAGGAGATGGGCAAGCCCATTGTTGAAGCACGTGCAGAGATANNAAAGTGTGCCTACGCCTGCAGCTACTTTGCAGATCAAGCGCANAATTTTTTAAAAGATCGTGTCTTTAACGAGGACAAGCAAACAAGTATTGTGTCCTTTGAACCCTTAGGTGTTATTTTAGGAATTATGCCATGGAATTTTCCCTTTTGGCAGGTTTTTCGNTTTTTAGCTCCAACACTTATGGCTGGAAACGGCATCGTCATTAAACATGCGTTAAATGTTCCCGGATGCGCCCTTGCTATTGAGGAGTTAATGTCTCAAGCTGGTTTTCCAAACAATCTTGTGCGAGCTATTTTTGTAGAAGAAAGAGAGATCGAGAATCTTATTAAAAACCCGCATATTCATGGTGTTTCTTTAACCGGCAGCGATCGTGCTGGAGAAGCTGTAGCGGCTGTTGCCGGACAGTCTCTGAAAAAGTGTGTTTTAGAGCTTGGCGGCTCAGATCCTTTTATCGTCTTGAAGGATGCGAATCTCGAGTCATGCATGAAAGCGGCCGTTTCCGCACGTTTATTAAATGCAGGCCAAAGCTGTATTGCCGCCAAGCGTTTTATTGTTGAAAAACCGTTAATCGAAGAATTTTGCCGNTTTTTGATTGAAGAAGTCCGACACATCAAAACAGGAGATCCTATGCTGGAGGAGACGCAGGTGGGTCCTTTAGCTCGCAAAGATCTTTTGAAAAANTTTCATCGACAAATACAAGATTCCATCGCCCAGGGCGCTCAGCTTTTGTTCGGAGGTAAAACACTAGATAAAGTCGGTTATTATNNTACCCCCACAATTTTAAGAAATGTGAAGAAGGGGATGGCTGCATTTGATGAAGAGACTTTTGGACCCTTATTTGCGATTGTTGAAGCTAACGATGCCCACCATGCTGTTGAGATAGCTAATGACAGCGTTTATGGACTTGGCGCGAGCTTGTGGACGCAAAATTCTTCTCTAGCTAAAGAACTAGCGCGAAAAATTCAGTCGGGAGTCGTTTTTATTAATGGGATGACAGCTTCAGACCCTAAATATCCCTTTGGGGGCATTAAACGATCAGGCTTTGGACGTGAACTTGGTGAAGAAGGGATTAAAGAGTTTGTGAATATTAAAACAATAATTATGGCATAATCATGAGCATACTTTTGAAAAATCGCTTCAAATTATTCTTGGATTNTTTACAGTCATTATCCTAGACATCATTTGGTTTAACTTTGTCGGTGGAATTTACGATACAGCCTTAGAGCCTATTAAAGCAGAATTCAATACTGAGTTGACTTCGAATTTGCTAGCTGCCAGTGTGACTGTGTACTTTTTGATTGCGCTAGCGATTTCATTTTGTTCTGCCAAAAGTAGAGAAAAAGATTATACCATGACTTTTCTCTGGGGCGGGTTTCTGGGATTTATTGTGTACGGGATTTACGACTTAACGAATTATATTCTTTTTGCTGGTTGGCCTTTACGTATAGCAATTATGGATATGTGCTGGGGATTTCTTGTTTTCGGGATAACGAGCATTCTTGTAAGATCGGTTTCTTCGCTGATCAGGGAAAAATAGCATTAATCCAAAAGAAGAACGTACAGAATTAGTTGGTCGATGCAGACAGTTCCAAAGACAGTGGCAAGCTGCAGGAGTCAAAATTCTTTCAACTAGAAGCACTCATATAATGTCTGCAAAAGAGCGTATTTTTCCTCTCCAATATTGTAATTTTTAACTCACATGATTCATTAAAAACTCTTCAATTTCAGTACGTTCGGGATGGTCTGTTAAAATCTCAGCAAGAATTTGCAGAGCTTTTGTTGGTTTTCATGATCGGAAATTTTTAATACCAACCACTAATGATTTTAAATCATCGCCGTTAAGCTGTTTCAATAAGGAAACCGGAATATAGTCCATACATAAAACTTTTGTTCTAATATTTAGGACGTTAAATAATAGTTGTTGACGTTCTTCTGATTCATTTTCAAATACATATTGCAAAAAATCTAAATAACGTTCTTTATTATTTTTTAAAAATATCTACAATTAATGCTTTAAAAAATCATCCGGATCTTTTGGGGTTCATTTCCAAAATTATTTTGAGAACATTATCTGTGGACGCACAATGGAAAAAAAGTTTGGCTAATTGGCTTGTTACAAGTGAGCAGCATAAGGCATTTATAGCTACTTTACGATTGTTCTCATTCAATTGATTCAAAATTTTTAGTGATTTTTCAAAAAGTTTCAAGTCTCCTTGAATGGCAATTAATCCAAAAAAATTACGAATGAATTCATTTAATTTATCTTCTGGTAAAATTCTTTCTAATGTGGAAATATTTTGAGTGTTAAATTTATTTTCCTTAATTAACCTTTTAATAATTCTTTGCCAATTAAAATGTTTCAAAAGCTTTTTGACGGATCTTTAGTTGGAAAACATTTCTTGTATATTTTTCCCTATCGTCCTTATAGGATCCACGGAATTCGAGCTTAAAAACTGGGAAACCTTCTAGAAAAGCGACAAGCCTTGTTTCATCAATTGGTTCAAGGATGAGTACATCGAATAAATTGGGAATAAATTCACTCCAGTGATGTTCAAAGTTTATTTGTACTAAAAATTTAATTACATCTGGTGAGATTCGATGGCAATTTTGTTGCAGCCAATTTTTATCAAGATTTGAAACACCTTTAACAAGGTTGGTAAGATGTATTTGTTTAATGTCTGGAACTTCTGATAAAGTAGGAAGTATTGTTTGTAATTGAGTAGCTAATTTCTCATACGCATTATCTTCACTAGCATTTCTATGAAAGTTATTTAATAGGGTTGTAAGAGAAACCCCATTGAATCTTTGATTGACCTGAATTGATGGAGTAGTTAAATTTGGAAATTCGTCAAGTTCAGGATTAGATTCAATAATATTTTCAGTTGAGTTAGGATTCAAAATTTCGTTTTCAAATTCTTGCAATGTTTGCGAATTTATACTAAAAGGCTCTTCATTCTTTGAAGAAGTTAATTGAATATTAACCTGTTGTACAGCATTTGAACTAAAATTTTCATTTGCAATAGAAAAAGTTTCGTCATTAGATGTGAATTCTGGAAGCTCATTCTTAGGACAAGGGAGTTCTTGGATTTTGGAAATCGGATTGTTTCAGCATCTTCAATTTTTTTAGGAGTTCTTTTATCTTATTTTGCTTGCTTCCACCATTTTTTTTACGATTTCACTTAAATTAATAATAGCTTTTTTATTAAATTTCTCTCTTGTCCTTCCATAGAGCAGAAGTCCATCGAAAGAGTTCCACGCAAAACGCGCAAAGTGACTTTGTCAAGTTTTTCATTTTGGGGTAATCGAGAACAAGTAATAAGACTAATAACCCAATGAAAGAAGTTAGAGATCAAGGACCTTTTTTTTTCAAGAGTAATTTTTTACTAACATCATCAACAGTAACGCTATTTTTGTTAGTATCGACATGTGTGGCTAAAAAAATAATATCGTTTTTGAAATTAAGTGACATTTAAACCTCATAAAATCAACATTATATTATATCAATAATTTTAATTCAATTGATTAATTTCTATTGTAAGCGCAACTTGCTTGTGACCTATAAAATAATAAGAAACAAAAGAAAGTCGTAGCGCTTAAGAAGTAAAGTTGGAAATTTTAACAAAGAAGCGAGGTTAAGAATTAAGCGAAACTGTTGATGATGCAGCCCAAATTTATGACTTGTGCTCGGTATTAATATCTAAAGACATTCAAGCTAAAGATGTCAAAATTGCAATTTTTACTCGAAACGAGTGCTGTAATTGCGAATGTCTTAAAAAGCTCTCTTTTAAATCATATTTTTGGCACGAAGAAAATCTTCGATTTGACTCTTGCCAGAATTTTCTTCTATCGCTTCCTTCAAAATTTGCAACGCGCTTTTTGTTTTTGAAAATCCGTCATATTTGCAATGCCGATGGCAAGAATTTTGAGTTGATTTGCATGAAGTTTCTTTAAAAAGGAGACGGGAATGTCCTCAATAAATCGAGCTTTCAACTTGATGCTTGTGTGGTTAAAAAATAGATGTTGTCGGTGATCAGATTCTTCTTCAAACACATGTTTGAATATTTCAGACAAACGATTGTTTTCGTATACGGCATGCTCCAAAGAAAGATGAGTGACAAAAGATTTAAAAAGTCGTCTGGATTGTTCGCTGGATTTAATTCCAGAATAGTTTTAGCGACATGGTCTTCTGTTTTGCAGTGAAAAAGAGCTTTGCAAGGTTTTCTGTATCCAAGGAGTAGCACAATGTCTGGATGATTAATTGGCGGTTTTCTTCTTTGAAAAGATTAAGAATTTGTAAGGCTTCTTTAAAAGGTTCGAGTGCCTTGCAGCGCAATCATACCAAAAAAATGGGTGATAAAAGCGTGTAGCCTATTTTCAGGCAAATGATCCTCTAGAATTGAAGTAGTCTGGTCGTTAAATTTATTTTCAATCAATAATTTAGACGTGATTTGTTGCCAAATCTGCTGTCTTTTCAAGCTAGATGCATGATTTTCATCAGGAAAAATCTATCAATCCTTGCATTTATCTTGTCTAGATCTGTGCTATATGAATCACGAAGTTCAGGATTAAAAACTGGAAAACCTTCTAAAAAAGCGACGAGCCTTATTTGATCTGTAGGGTATTTTAAGAGGGCATCGAATAGATTGAGAATAAATTCTTCACTAAAATGTGAGAAACTAACCTCTACCAAAAATTTTATTATGCTCGGTGCAAGCTGACCAATATTTTGTTCCAACCAACTTTTATCAAGATAAGAAAGACCACACGCTATATAGACGGGATTTAGTGTTGAAGAACTAAGGGGTTCTGAGAGCAAGGGAAGCATCACTTGAAATTTTAAAGCTAATTCCTTACCCGCTTCTGCTCTATTAAAAAAGAAATCAAAATCATTTCCAAGAAGGCTTATGGGATTCGAATTGCTAAAAGATCGGGTCATTTCGCCTGGGTGCTGTATTGAGTTAGAATTCTCTATACGAGGCAAAGGAACGTTGTCTTCAATGGGTAAAGTTTCAGGAACCTCATCAATAGAGGGTTCATTAGCTGTTTTTCTTCATCAGATGAAATAGATGCGGTCTTGCTGTCGCCAGTTGGAAGGCTCTCATTCGCGTGGATATCTGCGCTAGAGCGCTCCATTCCATCAGGAAGTTCACTACTGCCTTTATTCGAATGATGGTCATCGTCATTGTTAGATCCAGCTGTTTCTGTCTCTTGTTTTGAAGTCGAGTTTGTCTTTTGCTCAATCTCTCGCAGGCGTGCATTGTCAACAAAAGTTTCGACCGTCTTGTTTTCATAGTGTTTTAAAACCTTTTGTTTCTCAGCTTTTTCAGGTGAGCCCAAAACAGAGGATTCAGCTTTCTGAATCTTTAATAAAAGGTCTTTTATCTTGTGTTGTTCGCCCCCACCATTTTTTTACGATTTGACTTAAATTTAGAATAGCTTTCTTAATTAAACTTCTTTCCTGGCTTTCCATCGCACAAAAGTCAAGCGGTAAAGTTTCTTGCAAAACACTTAAAGTAACTTTGTCAAGTCTTTCATTGCGAGGAACGCGATGGCAAGTAATCAGGTGAATAAACCATCTAAAAAATTTGCGATGCATGTTCGTTTCTCTGCATGGACGATTTTTGACCTGCAGGGTCGAAAGAGATGGAATTTTTTGGGAATTGACTTGAGTGGCTAAAAAAGAATATTATCTTTTAACTTAACTGACATATAAATCCTATTAATGCAGTTGATTTTAAATTAAATTTATATTGAAATCAAATTGTTTTCACAACATGAAAAAATTATCGCTTTAGGACTCTTTTTCGAAAAATTTGGATTCTTTTAAGATGACCAGTTTTTAAATCAAATTTATTGACCAATTTAGGGAAGACGTGTTTTTGAAAAAAAGGACTTATACATATGATGCCAATCGGAGATGATAACTCTTTAAGGAAAACCATTCCTTTTGTGACTTACCTATTAATTGCTCTCAACATCATTTTCTTTTTGATAGAATTAGCTGGTGGAGAAAATTTTGTTAAAGAGTGGGCGTTTATTCCGCAGCGTTTTAGTGAAGATCCTAGTGGGAATCTAGTCACGTTGTTTACCTCTATGTTCATGCATGCTGGCTGGATGCATTTGGGTGCAAATATGCTTTATTTATGGATCTTTGGGGATAATGTTGAAGATCATCTAGGCAAAGTCAAATACACTTGTCTTTATTTTCTGAGCGGCATCGCAGCGACATTTGCGCAATATGTCTTTTCACCTCAATCAGATTTGCCAAACGTTGGAGCTTCAGGCGCCATTGCTGGCGTGTTGGGAGCCTACATTCTTTTTTCCAGGTCAAAAAGTCAATGTTCTGTTGGGCAGATCCATTGTGGCCATGCAATCTATTATCGTGATTGGAATATGGTTTCTTCTACAATTTGTAAGTGGTTTGGGCTCATTATATTCTACACAAGAAAATGGGGGAGTGGCTTATATGGCGCATATTGGGGGCTTTCTTGCAGGGCTCTTTGTGGCGCTTGGATTTCGTTTAACAGAAAAAAATAAGGCATCTAAGAATCCAATAGGGACAGGATTTCTTTTTGCATTTTCTGGAAGCTCAAATTGATAAATTTCAAGATCCTCTTTCATGTGCTTATCAGAACAAGTTCCGGTGAGTGGTACAAGACCGATATCTATTAAAACGTGAAAGAAAATTTGGGCTGGGGTTTNTTGAACGATTTGAGCTATCTTTTGCATAGGTGCACTATTCAGAATTTGAGGATTCGCAGTCAGGGTCCAAAAACTTTGGTAAATCACTTGATTCTCTTGGCACCATTTGCGAATTGCTTTGTCGTAACCTGTATCCTGGTAGAAGCGATTTTGTAAAATCGCAGGTTTAATTATGGCTTCCTTTTGCAGCTGCTTCAAAGTTTCTAAATGATAGCAATTGCTGATACCAAGCAATTTTGTTCCGCCCTTTTTAANAATTTGCTCCATTGATTTCCATGCAATTATTTTCTGATCAATATTCTCTAATGGAGAATGAAGAATCCATCCATCTAAATAACTGACACCGAGATTTTNTTTGGATATTTCAAAAGACTGGGCAATCTGTTCAGGCAAGGNGGCTGTTTTATCATAAGGGATATCGAAAGGGTCTTGGCCGCTTAAGGGAGTGAATTTCGTTTGAATATATACATAAGGTAATTGCGCGCCTTAGGATTAAAGCGCGCAATTACCTTATGTATATAAATCTTTACGATCAATCTTTTCATTTGTGAGTCTTCGAAGAGCTTCTCCCACACCTTCTTCGTTGTAGTGCTTAGGCTGGCAGACTGTATCGATTCCTCTAAATCCATACTCAATTGCTTTTTCGACTAAGTCGGTAGTTCTATTTTNTTTCCATGCAGTGCCATAGATCAAAGTTGGCATTGAAAGGTTGGATAAAGCGAGAATCTCTTTCATATAAGGACTCATATCAGTTGTAACTTAAACAAGATTTGTTTCAAATTCTGAGGTTAGCATCAGGATAAAATTCTCTTATCTTTGCCATCCAAGTTGCATATTATCGCCTGGAAAGCATTTCAGTGCATTCATCGGTGCAGAAATATTTCCGTTTTCTCTTTTGTCTTATCCATCTTGTGAAGAGTTTCAACGTCAATTCTTGTATAATATTCACGAATTTAACTCTAATCATTTTTATGATTCTGCTTTTTTATCAAACGTAGCCTTAAAAACTTGAGCGGAACCAGATAAAGCTCCCATCTGACTTAAAGCGATATTTTCTGTTGGACTAGGATAGAGACGACCATTCAGTCCTAAGTCATTAGCGTTCATATTTTGCGTATAATTATAACCTTCAAATCCATCGTAACCATGAAAGCGTACTTGTAAGTGAGAAGTGCCTCCTGGTTGCAATTCGAGCCTTAATTTGGTCGGAAATTCGATTGCGGGATGAGTGGTAGTTCTGGCAAAGAGGCGTGGATCGAATTGATTTAATTGGCCACTAGACCATTCAATGATAATTTTTCCGGAGGGATCTAAAGTGACTGAAGAGTAAGGAGGAAGATGGTGTTCCTCAACAAATGAATCAGCATATTGGCGGGCTTGTTCATAGTTTGAAACACGATAGTGCTTCATTTGATGCTCATAAATAGCTCGTTGAATTCCCCTACAATTAAACCNCATGCAGAATCCAGTCAACATGGATTCTGGAAGTTGTTTAACTTGTTCCCATAAGTNGTTTTTAATTTCCTGAAGTTTTTCCTCCTTTTGAGCTTGTATTGCTGCCTTTAAAACACCTACGGACAATCCTCCGACTAGCATAGCTCCACCAATTCCAAGTCCTATAATTGAAAGAGGGTTTCCTGAGACCAGCGCTTGCCCTAAACTTGCTCCTATCACACCCGCTCCTATCTTGGACCAAGTTTCTGGTTTAGTTAGTTCATAAACAAGAGTTACAAGCATTTTTGCAAGACCATTAGCAGCTTTTAAAGGATGCACAACTGCATAACAGGCTTCTTTAATTATATTATAAATAAGTCTAACAAGATTGCGTATCGCTCGCATAGGAAGTTTGTACAAAAATGTGGTTAATTGCTTGTACCACTCTTTTTGTCCGTTCTTATCTAGCCATTGATTGAATTTTTCTAAGGGTTCAAATTTATTCTGAATGTATCTTCCTACAGATTCGATTCTTTCCTGAATAGTAAAATTAGGCAGGCAATGATCTAATTTTTCATCCCATTGATCCATACGATGAATCACACGCGTGTGCCAACTTTTGGCTGGATTCTCCTGATTTTGCGGGGCTTTTTCTTGGAAATTGATGCAGTTTGGAGGCGTGTTTTTGCTCATTGGGAATGAAGAATTGAGCTTTAGAAGATTTTAATTCTGAGATGTTATTCATAAAGCCTCGCTAATTTATTTATAAATTAATTATTTTAATTAAAAATTGTTAATTTTTGATTAATTTTAATTTATGATTTTATAAATCAAGCGTTTGTTTTATTTCTGAATAACCACCGTAAAACCATTACCAACTTTATCATCCACATCTTGCAAGGCCACAATGTTCCATCCATAATGATTAGCAATCTCTACGAAATCTTCTGTAACCCAAACTGAGTAGTGGTGGTGATCGTCATATTCTGGTGGATTGGGATGTTCATGCCGATCAACAATTTNCCGCAAGAGGGTTCTGGGACGAACTTTATCAGGTGTTCTTTCTTTATGAGGGGCAATCACATAGACATATCCTCCTGGCTTCACAACTCTTAACCATTCTTTCATGGCTTTCACTGGATCATAAAAGTGCTCAATCACATGAGAACTAATCACAAAATCGACAGAATTATTGGGGAAGGGGAGGTGATCTCCAGGCGCCACGATGTCCACTTTCATGCAATGTCNCGCAGTTTTTGTTTCCTCCTGTTTGTACTCTGTGTCTAAATGATCTGTGAAGTCTACATTGAGAGTTTTTAATCCAAAGGGATTATGTGCTGCGCCCCCAATTTCAAGACCGCTGAGGCCATCAAGCAAGCGATGAGCAAGAGCGCTTTCTCTGAAAGGAAGACCCAATTTTACGCGAACTCGGTTGGATTGAAGGGCCATATAAGTGATACTGGCCAACAAAATAATTGATAAAATAACCCAGAGAATTTTTTGGCCATGATGTATTCCTTTATAACTTTTAAAGAAATACATCAAGCCGTGAAAAGATTAATTTTCAAGTTTTTTTGGCAAACTTGTTACTAAGGCAAGCAAAGAACAGCCAANAAAGACCATGTTAATTCCAACTAATAAACCTATGACCCAAAGGGAAGTTTCAGGCCATCCATACAAAATAATGCCAGCCATGATGAGGGCTATGACTCCACTTAAAAGCAGCCAACCCCAATTTTGTGCAGGCCTTAACTCAAAACTAAATACTATTTTTGCTAAGCCTTCTAAAAGAAAAAAGACTCCTAAGAGAATTGTAAGTGCTGCAATTCCTTTTAATGGGTAGAGAAGCATTAAAGCCCCGACAACAATATAGATAATGCCTCCAATTAAGGAGATGGCTCCTCCGGCTTGTTGAAATCCAGAAAAGGATTTAAAAAGCTGAACAATTCCGCCTAGTAATAAAATCCAGGCAACGATAAGCTCCACGCTTAAGGTTGCATAAAAAGGCAGAGCAATTGAAATGACTCCTAAGATAATTAACAAAATACTTTCCACAATAAATGCAGTGCGATGCTGCTGTAAAAAATCCATAAGGCGACTCCTTTTGATTCGACATATAATCCCTGCCTTTATTAATGTAAAATTATATCTTTAATCTGGTTTTCAATGTATCAGGAAAGCAAAGACGGCATTTATTTATTAATTAAAGTCATTCCAAACGCGAGCAAAACTGAAATAGTTGGTGTAGAAAATGAGCGTTTGAAAATCCGCCTTGCTGCTGTCCCCAAAAAAGCGAATATTGAATTGATCAGGTTTTTAGCAAAAACTTTCTCGATTTCAAAATCTCAAATTACTCTTGTGCAAGGCGAAACCTCCAGATTGAAAAAATTTTTATTAAAGAATTGAGTTTAAAAGATGTAAATAAAATATTATAATGGGGGTTAGAAAACCTTTGGTGTGAGAATGTCATTCATTTATGAAAGAAATACTAGACCTTTTCTAAATTACGAGGAATTTCCCGATCTTGTGAGGATAAAGGAACATGTGGATGACATTGTTGAAGAATTAAAGAAAAACAGATTATGGCTGAATTGGGGGAGTGATTCGTACGATTCTGAAGGACGTTGCACATTTTTATCGGGAGACTGGAAAGTGTGTCCCATCTATTTTGGAAGATATAAAGGGATGCAGCTAGGGGATTTAGACGAGCAACAATCGCGTGCCATTTTAAGTTCTTTACCAGAAAAATTTCCTAAAACAATAGAGCTTTTGAAACCTTTTGAAGCATTAAATTTTGCCGCTTTTTCAAGGCTTCATCCTAAAAGCACTTTGCATCCGCATAAACATGACAATCCTTTTGCTTGGATTTGCCATATCGGATTGATTATTCCTGCAGGAAATACTTGCGGCCTTAAAGTGGCTGATCAAACGCACCTCTGGACAAAACCCGGAGACATAGTGGTGTTTAATGACAATCTTGAACATAGTGCTTGGAATCATTCTGATGAGGATCGAGTAGTCCTCTATATAGATTTTCGCCGACGCGATGAGGAGTTTTAAGTAGGGAATTCATAAAGATTTATGAAACAACCTTTAAACAATATTCTCATATCGCTTAACATTTAATTTATCCATTTAAAATAATTTATTGTTTATTCCTGCTTTAAATTGGTCAATTAATACAATCATTAAGCCCAAGCTTTATCTAAGTCCCTTCACGAAAAATAAAATGAAAAAGATTGATGTTTAACAATGCGGGCTAATTTAAAATGTAACAAAGTTACATTTTTTTATCATGCTTTCATTAAATTACGGTTTAAATTAAAGTTTTACACATTTGTAAAAATTTTGATTGATAGTTAAGTCTCTTCTTTAGCTATTCTTTATTACAAGCCGCTGGGACGAAGCAGTAACTAAGCTCTGGATAAAATTTAGTAACTATTAAATGCGCATATCAATGACAGCTGTTCCCTTGATTTTTCCTTTTCTAAATTCCTCTAGGGCTTCGTTGAGTTGTAATAGAGGGAAGACTGTAATTTGTGTTTTGATGGGAACTTTAGGGGCAATTTTAAGTAAAAGTTCGCCATCCTTTCGCGTGAGGTTCGCAACTGACCGTATGAGGCGCTCTCCCCATAAAATTGAGTAAGGAAAAGAAGGAATATCACTCATGTGAATTCCTGCGCAAATCACAGGGCATCCTTTGTCGATCGCTTCTAAAGCAACAGGAACCAGGTCTCCATCAGGAGCAAATAGAATCGCAGCATCCAGTTTAACAGGGGCTTTTTCTTTAGAACTCCCAGCCCAAACGGCTCCTAATGATTTAGCGAAGTTTTGTGTAACAGGGTCTCCTTCTCGTGTGAAAGCATAAATTTCTTTCCCTTCATAGCGGGCAACCTGAATCAAAATATGGGCTGCCGATCCAAAACCATAAAAGCCGATGCGCTTCGCGTTTCCAGTCATACGGTAAGAACGATAGCCAATCAAACCTGCACAAAGTAAGGGAGCTGCTTCAAGGGGCGTGTATTCCTCGGGAAGTTTAAAACAAAAACGTGCATTTGCGATGCAATAATCGGCGTAGCCACCATTCATTTGGTAACCTGTGTAAACAGCATGATCGCAAAGATTTTCTCTTTCTTCCTTGCAAAATTTGCAATGCTGGCAGGATCCTCCAAGCCAAGGTACGCCAACCCGATCGCCAATTTTAAATTGAGTCACTCCTGAACCGAGTTTTTCGACCACACCTGCAATTTGATGTCCAGGAATCAAGGGAAGATTCGGAGAAGGGAGCTCTCCATCAAGGATATGAAGATCTGTTCGGCAAATGCCGCAAGCGATGACTTTAATCTGAATTTGATCAGGTCCAGGTTCAGGGATAGGAAGTTCAACTAATCTAAGAGGTGTTTTAATCTTTTCAAGGATCATGGCTCGCATAAAACCCTCCTATTTTTATTTTAAAATAAAATCTTGATCAAAATCAATTGACGAAATAAAAGTATAGCATTCAAGTTTTACATAAGAAAATTCGATGCATACATTTATTAATCCCGAAGCTACATTCATAGTCGGTCAATGGATTTTTATAAAATTCCTGGCTTTATCTTATCTCATTGCCTTTTGGTCGATTTTTACTCAAGTTAAAGGTTTGTATGGGGCGCAAGGAATCATTCCTATGCGTGAAATTATTAAAGGGATCAAAAGAAGCAAGTGGCTGTCACATTTTTATTATACGCCTTCGATNTTTTGGATAAGTACAAGCGATGCCATGTTAAGAGGTGTAGCTCTGACGGGAATAATTGGCGCCTTTTTAGTNTTTTGGGGAATAGCTGTTCCTTGGATTTTACTGCTTCTTTGCTTTTTATATTTATCCTATGTGTCCACCTGTATTTACTTTCTTTCCTTCCAGTGGGATATTTTACTTATTGAGGTGGGGTTTGCCGGCTTTATCTTTTCCTTGCAAACACCTCCTTTGCCAATCGCTGTTTTTTTGATGTGGTTGATTCTCTTTCGTTTTATGTTCTCGTCCGGAATCGTAAAATTTTTCTTCGGTAGCAAAGAGTGGCGCGACTTAAGCGCAATGAAAGTTCATTATGAAACACAACCCTTGCCAAACAAAATTGCCTACTTCTTTCACCATCAGCCTGAGTGGGTGGCAAAAGCATCGACAGGACTTGTNTTTTTTATTGAGATCATCCTGCCNTTTTTTATTTTTACCACGCCAGAATTAAGATTTTTAACTTTTGTGGTCATGGTGTTATTTCAATTGTTGATCATGTTGACGGGCAATTTTGCNTTTTTTAACCTTCTGACTCTTGCTCTCTGCTTTCCATTAGTGGATGATCGCTACTTCTTTTGGGCCAGGGATTACGTTTCCCAACCCTTTGCTGAACATCATCTGACCGCTTCCTTCTTAGTTTCTATCATCTCTACAGTCATGATCTTATTAAACTTTTTCCAGCTCGTTGAGCTTTTCCGACCTTTGCCCTTAGTGGACAAAATTTTGCGTCTAATCAGTCCGTTCTTCCTTGTAAATCGTTATGGGCTTTTCTCGTATATGACGACTTATCGTCATGAAATTATCCTTGAGGGGAGCCATGACGGAGAAAATTGGACAGCCTATGAATTTAAATGGAAGCCCGGAAATGTCCAAAATCCTCCAAAGCAAGTCGCCCCACATCAACCTCGGCTAGACTGGCAAATGTGGTTTGCGGCTCTGGGACACGTCCGGCAAAACCCTTGGTTTTCCTACTTTGTGTATCGACTCCTAGAAGGATCGCCCGAAGTGTTGAAATTATTAAAGAGCAACCCATTTCCTGATGCGCCGCCCACATACATTCGAGCGCTGCTTTATGATTATCATTTTACAAGCAATGAAGAAAGAAGGAAAACAGGGGCATGGTGGAAGAGAAAATACTTAGGCATTTATTTGCCACCCATTAGCAAGTAGAGGTGAAAAATGAATTTTTTTAAATGTATTCGCATTTATCTATTATTGGCGCAATTTCTAACAGTTTGCGGATATTCTGAAAGGATAGGCGATCAATTATCATCTGGAATAAAAATATGCCCAAAAGCGAACTCCATCTTCATTTGGGAGGAGCCTGGCCGCTACAGTATTTAAAAGAAGTTTCTAATCCTCAAGATTTTCAAGAGCTTTGCGGGATGTTAAATCAAATTCACCATCGGGAAATGGATTATCATTCAGCCTTTCAGGTGTTTCATTTAACCAATAAAATTGTGAATACTGACGCCAAAGTAACAAACGGAGTCATTGCTCTTTGTAAAGATTTATTGGCGGATCAGGTCGCCTATGTAGAAATTCGCACTGGATTGAAAAATTTGGGTTCTGATCTAGAGGGATACCTTCAGGCCGTTTTAAAAGGAATTGAAGAGGGAACTTACGGCACTTCCCTGCAAGTTGGGCTCATCTTAAGTTTGCGAAGGGACACACCCGCTCATATTGCCGAAAAAACAATAGACTTGGCAATAAAGTATCGACAGAATGGCATTGTGGGAATCGACTTATCGGGAGATTCAACCCAGGGAGATGGTAAAGAGATTTTCGAGGCTTTAGGCCGTGCAAAAAGGAANGGCTTTCCAATTACATTGCACATAGGAGAGTCTCTGGATGAAACAACTGCTCAGCAGATGCTCGAACTTACTCTTTTAGAGCCTGAGCGAATTGGGCATGGAGTCCATCTCTGCGATGAAGCAAAAAAATGGGTTAAGGAAAAAGGAATTTTAGTCGAAATGTGTCTAACAAGTGCTGTAAAAGCTGGCATGATTAAACATGCAAACGAACATCCTGCTTTAAATTTAATTTTAGAAGGACACCCTGTGGCTATCTGCACAGACGACCCGTTGATTTTCATGACCACTCTGTCTGATGAATATATCCTTGTAGCAGAGCTTTTAGGTATTGACATTGAACAAATTTTGCAAATCCAAGAACAAAATCGAAAATTCCATTTTAGAAAGTGTGCGGAGGTTTTCTAACTGTTAGGGGCCGCCCCGCTTCACTAAACTATCCCAATAATCTCGCATAGG
This sequence comes from Parachlamydiaceae bacterium, assembly GCA_013414685.1. Taxonomy (GTDB): domain Bacteria; phylum Chlamydiota; class Chlamydiia; order Chlamydiales; family Parachlamydiaceae; genus Neochlamydia. Next base: position 262,320 of record CP058704.1, read on the forward strand.
TGTAGATAAGTACTTTCTTATACTTTCAAAGTCAGGATTTTGATAAGGATATTCCGTATCAATAAAGGCGAATTGTCCGGATTTAGTAAATGGAATGTTGTCAGGTCGATAGCTGGAGCCATTTGCCCTGCTGATAATTATATAGAGTTCGTTCAAGATTTCAGGAGTGATTAAAACCTTCCAGGCAGCATAGTTTAATTCCTCATCAACTAATTGCATATCCTGCACAACTAACACTGCAAGCTTTGGGTCTACAGTTGGGCTTTTAAGAGGGATTGTTTGCGGAGGCAAAACATAGATATATTTGAACGGGACAGTGAAATATTTGATGTGCTNTTNTGCAATGACATTGCGGATGATTTCTGCTCCAGAACAGCGTCTGGCAAACCATTTCCAGCCTGGATCCCCATATTTGCGGCGCAGCTCTGTATCGTAATACAGTTTAATTAGTACCCCAGGAAGAGCAGGGTGGCTTGCGACGGTAATAAAGCTTCTTGGCTGCTCGTGAAGGATTTTAAAGCCAGCCTGCTGAAGGGTAGAAGAATTATAGGTGGCCCTTGAAGAAGAGAAGAGTTGATCCATAAGAGGGGTATATGGGGAATCAGATGGTAATAAATACCTGGAAATTTCTTTATTAATTTTGGAGTNGGCTAAGGGATTTCCGACAACATTATCAAGTGCGTAGTGATTTGATTTAAAACTGACTTCTTGAGTGTGATGGTCTAAAANGTTGGCTTTCAACCATATAGATCTTAACTGGTCCGCGCAGTCTTTGAGCAAAAGTTTATCATCTTCTGATGCGAGTTGGTGTGCAGCCCAATAATTTTCTTGTAAGAGTGTGATTGAAGAATCAAGTGGAGTAGCCGCAGACCAGAGATTTTCAACCTCTTGGTTTTCAAACGTTATAGCAGAGGCACTGGCCTCAATTTTTTGATTTAAATGAAAAAGCAGAGTCGCAGTTGCCTGAATGGCTTTATCTTCATAATTAACCGAGTAAGAGTTTGTAATCGAAAAAAACAAAAGGATATAGATACAATAGACAATTTTTTTAATGTGTTCATTATTAAATTAATATTAAAAGGTTAGTTTTAAAAATTTTCTTTTAAAGAGCCTGTCTTTCCCATCAAAAAAGAAGCTTCAGTATACATTTTATCATTTTTTCCAGGCAAAAAATTAGCGATTGGAGTAAGAAATAAATTTTAGAGTATAATCGATATATGGGTTGACATGGAAGAGAAGTCTACCGTTTCAGAAGTTTTACTACATCTTGAGACAGCTTATCAAAATCCTAAAGCATTAAACGAATTCATAAATGGGAATTGGGTTTCTGTTTCCACTCAAGAAATGCTTCAGCAAATTAAAGAAATTGCCATGGGGCTTTACGCTATAGGCGTGGAAAAAGGGCAACGAATAGCTATTTTAGCCTTTCCTTCTCCCCGATGGACGATGGTCGATCTCTCAATTATTGTTGCAGGGGCTGTGAGTGTTCCAATTTTTCCAAACATTGCAGAAGAAAGTCTAGTCTTTGAAATCGAGCAGACAGATGCCCGGCTTGTNTTTTTAGGAGAAGGTATTTCAGATTCCTTATATGAGAGTCATAAGGACTTGTTTACCAAAGTCATTTGTATAGATGAAAATAGCCCTGAGCCGCTAGGAATGTCTTTGAACCGTTTAAGGGAGGAAGGTAGNAAAAAAATTCAAGAAGAACCCAAAAAGTATAGTGAGTTGCTCAATCAAATAAAACCTGATGACCTGGCTACAATTATCTATACAAGCGGAAGTACGGGAATTCCTAAAGGAGCAGAGATCACACAGCGCGCAATGACTGCTCTTATTACATTTGAAGGTTTTTCCTGGAAGAGCGAGAAGGACCGATATTTGAATATTTTACCTTTGGCGCATGTTTTTGGTAGGATGTTAAATTTTTGCCTCGTGGGATGGAGTGTAAGTGTTTATTATTTAAATGATCCAAAATTAGTGGCTAAGGCATGCCAAATGATACATCCCACAATTTTGGTCGTTGTTCCACGATTACTTGANAAAATTTATGCTAGATTGATAGCGAATGTGGATCAAGCAGGATTTTTGAAACGTACAATAGGGCATTGGGCTTTTGATTTGGCCAATGATGAACATGACGATAGCCTTTATAAGCAGCTTTTACACCCTATCGCAGATAAAATCGTTTACTCTACCCTAAGAGAAGCTTTCGGTGGTGAAATAAGAATTATCATTTCAGGCGGCGCTCCACTCAATCCCCATTTGGCTCATTTTTATATAGACATCGGACTTCCAATTTACGAGGGCTGGGGGTTGACAGAAGCGGCAACGGTTTGCGTGAATTGCCCGGGACATCGAAAAATTGGTACGGTAGGGCGTCCCTTGACAGGCATGAAAATTAAAATTGGCCAAGAAGGCGAAGTGCTAGTAAGCGGACCCATTTTGATGAAAGGGTATTACAAAAACTCTGAAATGACAAAAGAGGCTTTCAACTCAGATGGTTGGCTTCGAACCGGTGATAAGGGTATAATTGACAATGAGGGGTATTTAACATTAAGAGGGCGCATAAAAGAAATGTTAAAAACTTCAACAGGGGAGTATGTAGTTCCTGTTCCCATCGAGCAGGCCTTATCAAAAATACCTGTCGTGGATATGGCCATGGTGATCGCTGAAGGAAGGAAATACACGACGTGTATTATTTTTCCTGATATCGAAATATTGCATAAATTAAAGGAGAATAAAGACTGCACGAATTTAAGTGATGAAGAATTCGTAAATTCTCCTTTTATAAGACAAGAGATGCAAAAAGCGTTGGATGAAATTAATAAACACCTTAGCAAGGCTGAAAAAGTTTTAGACTTTCGAATGATACCGCATGCACCTACAATTGAAAAAGGCGAACTGACCCCATCCATGAAGATTCGCCGCGATGAGGTGGANAAAAAATATATGGATTTAATTAATAGGATGTACCCGGAGGATTCACAATGAAAAAGCGAGTCGCTATAGTGGCAGGAGTCCGATCTCCATTTTGCCGCGCTAATGGCGCTTTTAACGATCTTGAAGTCGATGATTTGGGTGCTTATGTTGTTAGAGAATTAGTTGCCAGATCCGGAATCGATCCTAAGCAAATCGATGAATTGATTTTTGGCAATGTCATTGAACCTCCTGGTTCATCTAATATTGCACGCATTATTGCAGTGAAAGCAGGTCTTCCTCTTGAGATGCCTGCATTTACTGTGAATCGTAATTGCGCCTCTGGCATGGAAGCTGTGGTCACTGCCATGAATAGAATTGTATTGGGCGATGCCCAGATTATTATTGCGGGCGGAGCTGAGTCAATGAGTGGATTTCCTGTTTCATTTTCNAAAAAAATGCGCGATTTCCTCGTTTCTTTAAATAAATCTAAAACATGGAAGCAAAAACTTTCTACCCTCTTAACTTTTCGGCCCTCTTTTCTTAAACCTCATGTTCCCAGCATTTCAGATCCTCTTTGCGGACTTTCTATGGGACAAACAGCGGAAGTGATCGCCCGAGAACTTCATGTGACACGTGAGGAGCAGGATCAATTTGCGTTGAAAAGTCAAACACGCGCAATGAATGCGACAAATAGCGGTGTTTTATCTGAGGAAATTGTTCCGATTCCTATTCCTCCTAAATANTCAAAAGTTCAAACAGTGGATGACGGGCCAAGAGCTAATCAAACATTAGAAGCGTTGTCCAATTTAAAACCAGTCTTCGATAAAGTCAACGGGACTGTAACTGCAGGAAATTCAAGTCAGGTGACTGATGGATCGGTGGCCCTTCTCTTGATGAGCGAAGAAAAAGCCAGAGAATTAGGCTTCAAACCGTTAGGTTATATTTCTGATTATGCATCCGTGGGACTTTCGCCAAGCCGCATGGGTCTTGGGCCTGCCTATGCAATTGCAAAGCTGCTTAANAANACAGGAAAGAAACTCAATGACTTTGACCTTATTGAAATCAATGAAGCTTTTGCCGGGCAAGTCTTAGCNTTCAAAAAAGCGTTAGCTTCGGATGAATTTTCTAGGAAGGAACTTGGTTATGATTCAGCTGTCGGAGATCTGGATTTGGAAAAAGTGAATGTGAACGGAGGAGCTGTCGCTATTGGACACCCTCTCGGAGCTAGTGGAGCACGTCTTATTTTAACACTTCTAATGGAACTAAAACGCAGAAAACAGCATCTTGGCCTGGCTGCTTTGTGCATCGGTGGAGGTCAAGGGGAAGCAGTGATCGTCAGCAGGGAGGAAGCATGAATAAGGAAGCTTGGAAATTAGATCTCAACGAAAAAGGAGTTGGTTATCTGACCATCGATGTACCAAACGAAAAAGTGAACATTCTTTCTTTCGATGTTCTTAAGGAATTAGAAGCTGTTTTAGATCGCATCAAAGCAGATCCTAAAATAAAGGCTTTGGTCATTAAGAGCGGTAAACCCGACACCTTTATTGCCGGAGCGAATTTGCATGAATTTGAAAAAGGATTTAATACNCCTAGTTTTATCGACAATGCTTTATCTGCCGGCCGTGCTGCTTTTGATAAATTAGCCGCTTTGCCTTTTCCTACAATTGCTGTCATTCATGGAATTTGTGTAGGNGGAGGACTTGAACTTGCCTTGGCATGCAAGTATCGCTTAGTTTCCGATCATCCTAAAACCTCTCTAGGATTGCCTGAAACCACAATAGGAATATTTCCTGGCTGGGGAGGAACCCAGCGCCTGCCTCGTTTAGTAGGCTTGATGGAAGGTGTGCAGATGATTACATCTGGCCGACCTGTCAATGGATCAAAAGCTGTGAAAATCCATCTTGCTGATGAATCTTTTGCTATTGAATTTGTTGACGAAAAATTAGACAAATTTGTCAGCCAATGTTTATCTGAAAAAGGAAGCAAAAAAATAGAAGAGAAGCGNAAAGTCTAGGGAATTTTGTCGTTTTTGATTGAAGGGAATCCTCTTGGAAGAAGTTATCTTTTCAAAAAGGCCAGGAATGAAATTTTAAGCAAAACAAAAGGCCACTATCCTGCTCCTCTAATTGCCTTGAAAGTGATTGAAGAAACTAATGAGATGACCTTAGAGAAGGGCCTGGAAAGAGAAAAAGCTATTTTTNNAGAATCGATTCCTGCTCTTACTCCTGTGGCNAAAAATCTGATCCACTTATTCTTTGTCCAGGATGCTTTNAAAAAAGTGACTGGCGCCCCTTCAGGAACGGTTCCTGCGCAAATTTCAAATGTGGGAGTTATCGGCGCTGGAACGATGGGCATTGGAATTGCCTATCTTTGCAGCAATGCAAATTATTTTGTGCGTCTGAAAGATATCAGTTGGGAGATTTTAAAGAATGCTTTTGGAGCAATTAGTAAGATCTATGAGAAACTCTTGAAAAAAAGAAAGTTAAAGAGCTTTGAAGTCAGCCTCAAAATGCATCATATCAGTGCTGCAACAGATTATAGCGGCTTTAAAAGGGTCGATCTTGCAATTGAAGCAGCAACTGAAAATCTTGATTTGAAGCATAAAATTTTCAANGATCTTGATGAGTGTCTTTCCCCGCAAGCAATGGTGGCCTCTAACACTTCTTCTTTAACGATCCAAGAAATGTCTGAAGGTATGCAGCATCCTGAACGGTTCATTGGCATGCATTTTTTCAATCCTGCAGATCGGATGCCCTTAGTGGAAATTGTTCCGGGCCGTCAGACTAAACCTGAGATCGTTGCAGGAGCTGTAAATTTTTGCCGCAAGCTTGGAAAAACTCCTATCATTGTTCAGGATTGCCACGGTTTTTTGGTGAACCGCGTTTTTGTATTAGGCGCTAACGAAGTGATCTGGATGCTTCAAGAAGGCGTCCCGATGAAAAAATTAGAAAAAGTATTATTAGATTTTGGCTTGCCTATGTCTCCTTTTGAATTAGGGGATGAAGTGGGCAACGATGTCTCGTATAAGGTATCTCAAGTTTTTGAGAAAGCCTATGGAGAGAGAATGAAGCCTCCGGCCCTCTTGAAAGAACTTACAGATCATAAGCTGTATGGTAAGAAAACAGGTAAAGGGTTTTACATCTATCAAGGTAAAGATAAGAAGGAAAACCCTGAGATTAAACATTTACTTAAAGCTTACCCGCGCAGCGATAGAGAAATTTCGGATCAAGAAATTATCGAACGGGTGTTATACCTAATGATTAATGAAGCTTGGCGTTGTTTAGATGAGGGCATTGTTGAAAACGAAGATACAGTGGATCTGGCTATGATCATGGGCACAGGTTTTCCGCCTTTCCGCGGCGGTATCATGCAGTACGCAAAGGATGTGGGGATTTCAAACGTTATAGAGCGTTTGAAACACTATGAAAAAATGTATGGGGTCCGCTTTAAGCCAGTAAGAGCCACCTAATCCTTGCGGTGCTCAAGTACGAAAAGAGTTAGGCGAGTAATGGAAATGAGCCGATCCTGTTCATCGACAATTTGCACTTCCCAAATTTGTGTGGCCTGACCCAAATGAACAGGCTTTGCAGTTCCATATACAAAGCCTGTTTTGACCATGCGGATATGGCTGGTGTTGATATCCAAGCCTACGCAAAAATATTTAGAGGAGTCGACGCAATAATTAGCAGCAATGCTCGCAAGCGTCTCGGCTAAAACACAGGAAGCTCCTCCATGCATTATTCCATAAGGCTGGTGGGAACGTCGATCAACCGGCATGCGGCCTTTTAAATAATCTTCTCCTATCTCAGTGAATTCAATCCCCATTAATTCTATCAGGGTATTTTTCTTGTNTTCGGTTATCTCTTGCATTTTGATGGGTGTTTTCCAGATGCTCATTTATTCCTCAAGTTTGGAAATCAAAAAAACATATACCAACTTTTGATTTTTATGGTAAAACTTAAAAATATTTATTCCTCTTAAAAATCCCAGGAAAAGGGGAACTTTATGACTTTAGACTTAGAAGATGAAGGTCACAAAAAGAAATAAAAATTGAACAATTAAACTTTGCAAAACAGCTNTTTTTTGGACGAATCGACACTTCCAGGCTTTTTCCTTATCCCCGTGTACCGCTAGAAGAGCGAGAAAGAATCGATCTTCTTTGCCACAAATTACGGCAATTTAGCGAGACTTATATTGATCCTATTTCTATTGATCGTGACGCTAAAATCCCCGAAGAGATTCTTTATGGCCTTGGAAAATTAGGCCTTCTAGGTCTAAATATTCCCCAACAGTATGGGGGACTTGGAATGTCACTCACTGCCTTTTGCAGAGCACTAGAAGTCACTTCCCAAAGGTGCGGCTCGACTACCGCNTTTTTAATAGCCCATCAAAGTATTGGATATCGGGGAATCTTGCTNTTTGGGACTCAAGAGCAAAAACAAAGATGGCTTCCTTCAATTGCCAAGGGTGAAACAATTGCAGCTTTTGCGTTGACAGAGGAGAATGCTGGATCAGACCCTAACTCTATTGAAACAAAAGCTATTTACGACTCTGCNAAAAATGTCTTTTACTTAACGGGTAAAAAGCGTTGGATTACGAATGGAAGCTTTGCAAAAATTTTCACTGTGCTGGCCAAAACAGAAGTTGAAACTTCTTTGGGGAAAAACNNAAAAATCACAGCCTTCCTCGTGACCTCTGATATGCCGGGATTTAAACTGATAGAGTCTGCAGAAGATAAAATCGGTATGCGTGGGATACAAAGCAGCAGTTTGGAATTTGACCATATGGCTGTACCAGCAGAAAACATTTTAGGACAATTAGGTGAGGGAGTAAAAGTTGTTTTGTCCGTGCTTAACTATGGACTGATTACAATTGGCGCGTCCTGTACAGGCCCTGCTAAGCTTCTTGTTGATCATTCTTTTAAATATGCTAGGGAACGCCTTCAATTCCAGCGTCCTTTATCAAGTTTTGCCTTGATCAAACATAAATTGGCCATGCTCGCCGCACAGGCTTATGCCATTGATGCTGTCACTTATTTCACTGCAGGAAGAGTGGATGCAGGCAAAACAGATTTTATGCTTGAGGCGGCAATTGTTAAAGTNTTTTCAACTGAATCTCTTTTGAAAATGATTTTTGATACAATGGAAATTTTTGGTGGAAAGTCCATGTTTAAGGCCTGGCCTTTTGAATTGATGCTGCGCGACAGCCTTCCTAATTTATTTGTAGAAGGTTCAAATGACGTTTTACGACTTTTTCTCTCTTCTACCGGTATCAACGAAGTGAATGTCAATTTCAATAATTTTATAGAGGCTTTGAAAAATCCGTTTTCAATCGAAGCTAGAGAAGGGGGTAAATCTATTTTTAAACTCTTCTGGCCTGCAAGCATCGAAGTCAATTCACCTACATTNAAAAAAGAAGCCAAGTCTCTAACCCGAGAAGTCCAGAAACTTGGCCGGGCGGTTGTCCGTTTGCTACTAAGGTATAAAGATAGATTTTCAGAAAAACAATTAGACATATCACGAATTGGAAATGCCGTGATTTGCGTGTATGCAGTTGCAACTGTCATTAGCAAATTGGATAGTGATTTAGAACGCGCTCATGAAAAACAAGAACTTTTAGGCTGCGATATTGAGACGGCAAAATTCTTTTGCCGTTATGCTTTAAAAAAGGCTCAAAATAATCTCAATGCATTATTTGATCAACAAGATAAACAGGCTGAAAAACTTTCAGATCTTTTGATTGAAGATCTTTAGATTTAAAGCTTTCTTAAGATTTCTTTAAACTTTCAGGTTTTAGCCTACATTTTTTAATAATTCTCTTGATTGTCGGCTTTAAATTGCTTATTTTTCGGAACTTTGTGATCCAGCAGAAATTCTTTTCTTTGTTTGACTAGGTGTATCAATACGTGGCGTCAGAATATTCATTCTTTTTATTGTAAGTTTCATATAGGATAGATTTTTTCAAGCGCTTCCTTTTGCTTCTGGCTAAATTTAGAGGAATTGATTAACTCCTGCATCATTAATACATACTTAGGAAATCTTTGAACTATTTTAATAGAAAAATCAAAAATACATAAACCATCAGGTCGGTTGTTAAATCCCTCGATTAACTTTTTCCCCTTCCCTTTTTCTGATATTTGGGTCAGGGATTCTCTGATAAAATTAAATTTGGGAACGATTGTTAAAAAGCTTCATAATATTTTTGTATAGTCTGTGGATAAGTCGCTTTGTAGTACATTTTTAGACATTCCTCGATCGAAAGCAGATTTTCCGGCAAATTCCCTATAAATGATTGACTTTCATTGATAAGAATATCTAAATTTGCAGTAATTTCAGAAAATTCCTCGTTTAGTACCTTGCTTTCAATTCCTTTATTCAAAAAGGTATGAAGAGTCTTCATACCTTCGAAAAATTGGATTTCAGTTTGTCTAAACTCAGTCAAAATATCCTTAATCTTTTCTCCGACTCTTTTAAAACATCAAATGACTCTTTGAATTCTTCTAATTGTTCAATCTTTTCGATTTCTTTCATAATCGTAAAGTACTGAATAATATCTTCTTTTTAGAAATATTATTAGGAATCAGGTCTCGGGTCAGATACTGTTGTTCTTTGGGTGTAAGATTTAATTCTTTCTTATTTTTGTTGGATTTGAACAAACGTTTTTTAATTTTATGAAATTTTTTTCTGTGCTGTGTTGAGAGATTTCTTCATTTGAAATCTCTGAAATCACTGAACTTAGGTTTTCATGATTTGTTTCCTTCTCTGTCGAAACCTCAGAGTTGACTGACTCTGCCGAACTCTTGTCGTCTAAATCCTCAACCTCTATTTTTAGCTTATCCTGCGAAATTTTGATATTTTCAAGTTCAGTTAAAAGGTTTTGATTTTCAGTACGCAGATTTTCAATGTCTAGTTCTTGCTCTTCAATTTTTGTTTGTTTTTGCAGGAGTTCTTGTTTTAGAGATTCAACTTCTTCAATTGGAAATTTGTCCTCTAAAGAAGCTTTTAAATCTGTAATTTGTTTTTTTAACTCTAAATTTTCATTTTCAAAATTTTCTTTAGAATTTGTTTCCGGCTCTTTTTGTATGTTAATTTGGGGTGCATTTGTAGTTGAAGGTTGTACAATTTTGATACGCCCAGTTAAAACAGTGGCCGCGATTGAAAGCAGAGCTGCAGCTGCAAATATTGCTGCTAAAAGATAAGCAGCAAAGAGAGTCGCTACGACGGCGCCGGTAAGCGAAAGAGCGGTGGCTGTCCCTAAAGCAATGAAAGAGACAATCCTACCCTTCAAAAATCCATTCTGAGAGCTTTTTACATCCTGAGAGTTCGATCGATCTAGTTCATTAATATAATGATTGGATATAGTTATACTCATTTATATCTTCTTATGTTTTAAAGAGATTTAACTATAAATGAATAAACTTTTCATTACAATCATTAATAATCTTTGTTTAAAGCAGGTCTTCGAATCAGCCAGTAGGTCACACCCAGAGCAGCTATTATTCCAGCTATTCCATAGAGTTGAATGGCCGTAGCTTTCTCATAGTCTAAAATAATGACTTTTCTTGCGATAGCCATTAAAGCGGTTGCCACAACAAGTTTTATATGGTCCATATCCCTTCGCATGTAGAGAATGATGTTAAGAAATATTTCAATTGCGATTAAAACCACCAAAAAGCACCAAAAGATGAATAATGTCTTCAAAAGGCATTAAAAGGTAAGGAGGTTGAAAAATATTTTTTACAATGACCATGCCGACATCAATGGTGCTCCAGACAATAACAATGACCATAAAAAGAGCGAGGGCTTTCACACTCCATAAAATAATTTGTTGAAGGAAGTTAATAAACTGATTGTCAACCTCCAACAAGAGATGCTTACTGTAGCCTGGCTTGTCTTTCATAAAACTCCTTATTTTCTTTTGAAATGTGCATTATATGAACTAAATTTTTTAACGAAAGTTTTTTCTTGCATAACTCAAATGGGTTTGTAACAATGTTGACGCTGAATCAAATTTGAGTAATCTTATGAATACAAATGAAACAGACCTTAAACTTTCTCCTATGATGATCCAATGGACTAGTTGTAAAAAGACAGCAGGGGATGCCATTTTGCTTTTTCGATTGGGAGATTTTTACGAGGCGTTTTATGAAGATGCTCAACTGATAGCCAAAGAACTTGAGCTTACATTGACAAAGCGGCAAGAAGTTCCGATGGCAGGGGTTCCGCATCATTCAAGTGATGCTTATATAGATAAGCTTGTGTCAAAAGGATATAGGGTCGCTATCGCAGAGCAGACTGAAGATCCCAANAAAACAAAAGGCATTGTGAAACGTGAAGTTGTCAGGGTTGTAACTCCGGGCACTGTCATCAATTCATCTTTGTTATCGGATAAAACAAATAATTATTTTTCAGCGATCAATCGGGTGGGAAGCGTTTATGGATTTGCCTTTATCGATTTAACAACAGGGGAATTTAAAGTCATAGAGTTTGAAAATGAACAAGATTTACTTAATGAAATTTTTAGGCTTCGTCCTGCTGAATGCCTGGTCTCAAATAAATTTCTTTCAAAACATTTAGACTTGCTAAAAGATCTTAGACAAGCACATGANTTTTTAGTGACCGCACATGAAGATTGGCGTTTTGAACATCAGACGGCTTATCAGATTTTAATCGATCATTTCCAGGTTCATAATTTGGATGGCTTTGGTTTGAAAGGCATGGTTGCAGGAATTAACGCTGCAGGTGCGATGTTGAATTATATAAAAGACAATCTTTGCTTATCCCTGGATCACGTGCAGGATCTATGCACCTATTCCACCTCACAATACATGTCATTAGACCGTATCACGCAGCGCAATCTGGAAATCACAGCCAGTTTATATGATGGGTCTAGAAAAAGCACGCTGCTAAATGTGCTGGATAAGACCTGTACGCCTATGGGAGGAAGATTAATACGCAATTGGATCAAGCTCCCTCTTCTTTCTATCGATGAGATTAAGCGTAGACAAGATGCTATTCAGGCNTTTTTGCAGCATAAAGCCTGCCTTGAAAATGTCAAAGGATTGCTCGATCAAGTGCGCGATCTTGAGCGTTTAATGATGAAAATAAGTTCCGGATATGCCTCTCCACGTGACTTGATTGCGCTGAAAAATTCCTTCGATGCCATGCCGCGCTTAAAAAACAGCTTGCAACCTTTAACAGTCTATTCCGTTTTAATAGATCAAGAGGAGCAAAAGTTAGATGATCTGGCTCCCATGAAAAATTTAATCGCCTGTGCCTTAGTGGACGATCCTCCATTGAGAATCCATGATGGGGCTGTTTTTCGCGATGGTTATCATGCAGAGCTGGATGAATTGCGTGCCATCAGTAAAGATAGCAAGGCGTGGCTTTCCTCTTACCAGGCTCGGTTGCGCGATGAAACAGGCATTAAAACTTTAAAAGTGGGTTTTACCCGCATGTTTGGCTATTATATTGAGGTGAGCAAAGGCCAAATAGACCGTATGCCTGAGAGCTTTCAAAGAAGACAAACTCTTGTGAATGGTGAACGCTATATTACACCTGAATTAAAAGAGTTCGAGCAAAAGGTTTTAACGGCAGAAGAAAGGATTTTGTCCATTGAAAATGAATTGTTTATTTCGTTGAGGCTTGAGGTTGCACGTTACACAAAGCAGGTTTTTCANATTGCGCATGCAATCGCTAAGTTGGATGTCCTTCGTGCGTTAGCCGAAGTTGCATTGCGTTATGATTATTCAAGACCTATTGTAGACCATAGCCCTATTTTGCAAATTATTGATGGAAGGCATCCTGTTATCGAGGCAGCTCATACAAGTGAAAAGTTTGTGCCTAACGATACAATGATGGATGATCAAAACAATCGTTTGCTGTTGATTACAGGTCCTAACATGGCTGGTAAATCAACGTACATTCGTCAGGTGGCTTTGATCGCTATTATGGCCCAGATGGGGTCTTTTGTTCCGGCAAGAAGCGCACACATTGGCACTATAGATAAAGTCTTTACCCGTATTGGGGCAAGCGATGATCTTTCGCGTGGGCAATCCACTTTCATGGTCGAGATGACTGAGACCGCCAATATCTTAAATAATGCGACTTCAAGATCTTTAGTGATTCTTGATGAAATTGGCCGAGGGACGAGTACATATGATGGAATTTCTATCGCATGGTCTGTTGCGGAATACTTATTAACAACAGAAGGCCGTCAGGCTAAGACGCTNTTTGCGACACACTACTGGGAACTCACTAAATTAGAAGAACGCGTTCCTGGAGCGATGAATTATCACGTGGCAGTGCATGAAACTGACGATTTGATTGTNTTTTTAAGAAAAATTGTCAGNGGCAGCACTGACAAAAGTTATGGAATTCACGTAGGACGCTTAGCAGGTCTTCCTTTACAGGTGATTGCACGAGCTAAAGAAATTTTGTTGCATTTGGAAGAAAATGCAAATCAAAGAAGCGTATTTGAGCCTTCAAAGCCCAAAAAGTTGTTCAAANNCAAAAAGTCAAAAATTAATGAATTTCAAATGACATTCTTTGGTTAATTTAAGTATTTATTTAATTTTAATACATTAATTAACTATTTATCCGTATTTTTGGATTTTAATTTACCCCTCTGTGATGTTAGAGATTAAAATTTTTAATTGACAATGTTGAGTTGATGTGACAAGAAGAAGATTGTCCTCAAACAACTACTCGGAGGTTAATTATGGACTTTAAAAAACAACAACAACAAAAAATCCTTTACAAAATCCAAGCCAAAAACCTGCAAATCCTATTAAACAAGAGCCTTATAATCCAAATAAAGGCAATCCTTCACAAAAGAAACCTAATTCAAATTGGTAAGATTTATCCAGGAGCGCTTGCCGCTCCTGGAATTTTTCGATCTTCAAAAGTGTTCTCTAAAAATGACTTTAAACAGTGATTTAAAAAGCTAATTTTAGCTGCCCTATATCTGCCTATCCATTTCCCCTTATAAACTTCCGCAAATAAGTTTAAATTTTCGCTAAAAACACCAGGCTTCGCGAAATTTACTTGGATGTGTTATAATTTTTGGCATGAAGAAAAATGCCAAAGGTCTTATAGCACTTGACATCGATGGAACGATTACTGTTGATATGAAAGATATTTCAACGGATGTTGTTGATTACTTGACTCATCTTAATAATCTAGGGTGGGCTTTTGTATTTATTACAGGCCGTACGTTCGATTTCGGTTATCAAGTTCTATCTATTTTACCTTTTGAATATTATTATGCTGTTCAAAATGGAGCAATCCTTCTTTCCATGCCAGATAGGAAAATCATNCTCAAAAAATATTTGCATAAATCAATTATTCCTCAAATGGAAAACATTTGCGAGGGGTACTCTACAGATTTCGTTGTCTATGCCGGCCTNGAATGGAATAATCAATGCTTTTATCGTAAAAATTATTTTTCCGATCAAATCCTTGAATATCTTGAAGCGCGTCANAAAGCTTTTCGTGAAACTTGNGAAAATCTCTCTTCCTTTGACCTGCTTCCTTTAGATGAGTTTCCCTCGATTAAGTGTTTTGGCGAGTTAAAATCCGCAGAAGAAATTGCCTTTAAAATCGAAACGTATTTAGGGTTGCATGTTCCTCTTATCAAAGATCCTTTTAATCAAGATTACTATGTCGCTCAAGCCACGCATCCTGATGTGAGCAAGGGACAAGTTTTGAAAGATCTTGTCCAGCAGACGGGATTTAAAGGCAGCATCATTGCTGCTGGAGATGATCTAAATGATTTAACCATGTTTGATGCTGCTAATATAAAAATAGCTATGGAAAATGCTCCCATGGAGCTCAAACTTAAGGCAAATATCATTGCTCCACCTGCCTCTCTTGCTGGAATCATTGAAGGACTCAAAGTGGCCACTCAATCTATTGACAAAAAAATGATTCATAAGAAAAACGAATATCCTATTGCTACCGTCGGGGCCTTAATTGTTGCAGAAGATGGCGATATTTTGCTTATTCATTCTCCTAAATGGCGTGTAGAATACACCATTCCCGGAGGAAAAGTAGAACGAGGCGAAACACGTGAAGAAGCTCTTGTAAGAGAGGTTTTTGAAGAGACAGGCTTGCACATTCAAGACATTCGTTTTGCGATTGTCCAGGATTCTATTTTCTCTCCCGAATTTTTAAATTCGAATCATTTTATTATGAATGACTATGTGGCAAATTTGGCGCCTCAATCCTCAAAAGATAGCGTTATTCTAAATGAAGAAGGGGAGAGGTATCTTTGGATTCAACCTCAAAAAGCTTTAAACTTAAAACTTAATAAAGAACTGTATATTTTAATTGATTGGTATTTAGAGCATGTTNNTGGAAAACTAGGGTTTGAAAATCTTCGCATCCATTGCATCGTTGGAGTGAATGCTGAAGAGCGGATAAAAGAACAAGAAATTCTTGTCGATATATCCATCAAAGCAGACTTTCAAAAAGTGGCTTTGACTGATAATCTGACTCACGCGATCTGCTATGCAAAAGTCGCAGATTCTTGTTCTGAAATTGCAAAGAAAGGCCAATTCCATATGCTGGAAACATTAGCCTTTGAACTTGTCCAGCAGCTGACAGACCTCTATCGGCTTTCCTGGATAAAAGTTGTGATTAAAAAGCCTTCTGCGATATCTTCTGCCTCCTATGCATTTGTGGAATATGAAAGAGGAACACCATGAAATGGACTTTAGTGACTGGAGGTGCCAAAAATTTAGGGGCTGCCATTTGTGTTGAATTAGCGCGCCAGGGTTATAGTATCGCCATTCATTATAAAAATAGTGTGGATGAGGCTTATCAGATTGCAGAAGAATGCCGAAAATTTCAGGTTGATGCCGAACCTATCCAGGGCGATTTTTCCACTGTAAAATCCACACAAAAATTTATCAACAGTTANTCTAAAAAATTTCCTGAAACTAAAAATCTTATCAATAATGTAGGAAATTANTTTTTGGGAGCAACTTTAAATACCCCCATTGAACAATGGTGCGCGCTTTTTCAAACCAACCTTCATGCGCCTTTTATGTTAGTTCAAAGCCTTCTGCCCGCAATGGAAAAATTTAAGGGTTCCATTATTAATATCGGATTTGCAGGTATGAATGCGAGCCGTGCAGATACTTATGCAACATCCTACGCATTGACGAAGTCTGCGCTTTTAACATTAACAAAATCTTTGTCCTTAGAATTGGCTTCAAAAGGAATGAATGTGAATATGGTTTCACCTGGTTATTTAGAAAATGCTGTCGATCTTCCGAAAGATTTAACAAAAATCCCTATGAATCGAGCTGCAAAAAACAGCGAAGTAGCGGAGGTTGTGGCCTTTCTTTTATCTGATAAAGCCCGCTACATCACAGGACAAAATATTGAAGTGGCAGGAGGAGTTAAACTTTAATGCTAGACCAAGATTTACCAAACACTGTTCAAATCGGACGACAATTAAATGAAATGGCTTTATTAGCTGGAAGAAAGCGACAAAGCTCACAAACAGGCTATGTGCATCATTTTTATTCTAATGAGGCAGAGACCCCTCAAACGATTCCGGTTGTAGAAAATATTTATTTTGCCCTTAGTCTATTGAGAACTAAAACTTCTGAGCAAATGTCTGAAGCTAAAGACTTATTAGAACGCCTGCTATTTTTCCAAGTTGAGGGAAATTTTCCGATTTATATTCATGAATTTCCTCACTGCAAAGATCGCTTNTTGGGCGCGCAAATTTTACCTGCCCTTTTTATNATTTTAGAGGAATTTCAATCTGTCCTAGGAGCAGAGCTGAAACAAAGAATACAAAAAGCAGCACATCAGCTCATTTATTTTAATCTCCACATGTTCGAAGAAAAATCCCCTTCATATGGGATTGGAATGAAAATCGCTGCTTCTGCAAAAGTTTTCGGCAGGTATTTTGGAGAGCCTAATTTAGAGACTAAAGGAGAGCAGCTGTTAAGCCATTATCACAGCATGGGAATTCAGCCCGCCTGGTGCGTTCCATCCTCGATTGCCGATATTTGCACGGCTCTTCAGCTAGTCTTTAAAAAATTTCAGACNAGCCCATGGAACCATTTTTTTGAGCATTTACTGCATACATGGCATAGGCCCACACGAACTTACATAGGACCTGGGCTCAAACAATTTCAGCAAGGAGAAGAGCCGCAACCTAACTTATATGATTTATTCTTAGGTTATTTTTCGGAAGGATTTTCAGCCAGGGCTTTAAAAGATGCTCCTTACCATTTATCTGCAATTCTAATTCGTCAAACTGAAGAACTTCTGCCAAATCTAAATCTGCCGGCAATGCTTGAGGGGAATTTAAATGAAAGTAAATGGGCGATTTACCAACATGAGCAATTTGCCTATAGCTTGATCAATAAAAGCGCTTTATTGAATCAAGCTCATGAAAATGCTTTCCATCCTCTCAATCTCATCTGGGGGAATTTTGAAAGAGTGCACACATTTGTTTGCCAGGGCGGGAATTTTGAGAGTTTTGATTTTATTTTTCAGCCCAATGAAATTCAACTCTTTATCAAATTAATCCCAAATTTTGAACTTGAGGACCGTGANAAATGCCGTGAGATCTCTTTCTTTTTTGATATGGAAAAAGATGTAAAGATGACCATTCANGGAGAAGTCGCAACAACCTTCGGTCTGGAAGAAGAGTTTGCTCTAGTTACCTCTCAAATTCAGCTNTTCCTGCTAGTTGCATTAGCCAANGGGGAAGGGCAATTNTTAGGACATCTCATGAAGGGGAATCGCCTGAGCCAAATTTTAACCAAAGGCGAACATCGTTATAAAGCTTTTGATTGGCAAATCTTNTTTAGAACACTTAGACGGTTAGAGCATTGTGAATTTAAAGTGACTTTACAGATTCGACCATGCTAAAAAGCTTGCTTTGCTTCTTTTATTNTTAACCTCCTGTACATTTGTGCCCAAATCCGTCGAGTACGGCGCTTTTTACGAGCATGTAAAGGATGAGAAATTTTCAGAAACCTTCCTGCAAGAGACGCCCTATTTTCTTGTCGTTCTAGTCGCAGCCAGGCATTTAGATTATTCAGATCCGCATTCNTTTTTTAAAACATTAGCCAAGCACCCAAGCGATGGGAGTAAAAATGGCGATGTCGGTCATGCGTGGATCTATTTACAAGGGATTTATCAAGGAGAGCTTGTTAGTCTGGAAGGAGGCCATTCGGGAGAGTTGGGACAGCATCAGCCGCGCTATATGGAAGGAGTNTTNTTACGTTATGAAGAAGGGGATGTTAATCCAATTTCCTATCTTTGGGAATCTCANAAAGATGGNTTTTTTCAAATAGGTTCAGGGAGGCACGCACCCACATTTGCAGCAAAAATTGATCTGACAGAAGCTCAATTTTTACGCATTTTGAAATTTATTGAATGTTATGATTTTTCTGATTATGCAATAACAGGCAATCAGTGCTGCTCGTTTGCTGCTCAAGTAGCAGCTTTTGCTGGATTGTACCTCGATTGTGAAATTTCTATGCAAGTCGATGCGAATATGAGACTTGGCGGACGTGAAATTTGCTTATGGTCGGATTCGGCTTTTTCCGAAATTACTTTTTCCTCGCCAGATATTCTTGAGAAAAGCTTAATGCAAGTTGTCATAGAAGAAAGAGCAGAGTATGCTCTTTCTTGGTATTATAAGACCCATCCGCGTCCGTCGGTTTACACATTGGACAATCTGCTTAAGTTTCCTGAGCGTTATCTACGCTTTAAACTCTTATGACGCCTGAAGGACATTCAAAGCAGGGCTATCCACAGCGACACCCATTGCATGCATGCCATTGTCGACATAAATGATTGAACCTGTAATACCCGAAGCCAAAGGAGAAGCCAAAANAGTCCCAACATAGGCTACTTCAGAGGCTTGTAGATCCTTGGCCAAAGGGGCATTGGATTCTGCATATTGAATCATGCGATCTACAAATCCAATGGCTTTTGCAGCTCTACTGCGCAAGGGGCCTGCTGAAATGGTATTTACGCGAATACCCCATTTACGTCCAGCTTCCCAAGCCAGTGTACGAGTATCGCTTTCTAAGGCTGCTTTTGCTGAACTCATTCCGCCACCATAGCCTGGAATGGCTTTTTCAGAGGCAATATAAGTGAGTGATACTGTTGCGCCGCCGCGATTCATCACAGGGCCTAAATGAGCTAAAAGGCTTATGAATGAATAGGATGATGCGCTTAGCGCAGCTAAATACCCCTTTCTGGATGTTTCAAGAAGATCTTTTTGGACCTCTGGGCCGTTAGCAAGGGAGTGTACAAATATATCAATTTTTCCAAAATCCCTTTCAATCGCTTTAGCCACATCTGAAATTGTATATTCTGTGGCTTCTTTATATCTTTTATTTTCTTTCACCTCTATAGGAACATCATCCATCGTATCAAAAGCTGCATCTAAAGAATAGATTTTGGCAATCTGCATCAAGGTACCGTCAGATAAACGACGAGATTCATCGAATTTACCGCTAGCTAAGCTGGTGCCAAAAATTTTCATCATGGNGGTCCAGGTGCCAATCAAAATCTCAGCTCCGGCTTCAGCTAAAGCTTTAGCAATTGCCCAACCGTACCCTTGATCGTCGCCGACGCCGGCAATAAAAGCTTNTTTACCTTTAAGATTAATATTTAACATGGCTCCTCCCTTAGCTAGGTTTAAGGAGATAAGAATAAGGGATTAAATGAATCTTGTAAAGATTTCAAGAGGAAGGGAAGTCTATTGAAATTAAAAACTCTTTATCATTATCATTTATATAAATGTGGAGTACTTTAAAATGGGAAATGAGGTTTGCAGGATAGCTTTTAGCAAAGAACACTGGTTTTCTCCTTTTAAGATAAATCAGAATGAAAAAGCAAGCCTTTCTACAAAAGAAAAGATTATTTCGATTTCTGTGGCTGTTTTTTCACTGCTATTTGCCCCATTTTCTTTTTATTTATTGACTGCCTATTTTAAAGCGCGAAAGATACATGACCTGAACCCAGCAGAGAAAGTGGATCTTAATGACGATGTCATTGAAGATGGTGTAATTGTTAAAAGTAAATGTTCTAGTACAAATGAGACAATTTTCATTCACAAAGGATTTGGCGATTTTCGTCTTAATGAAATCCTTCAACCTATCCAATGTCCTTGCTGCAGACAAGTTGAAAAAATCAATGAACTCATCTTGAAACACTGCAAGTATTCCTGTGAAATATTGAAAGACTTTGCAGAGCCGCCTGAAAAACCCCAAGTCATCGCAGTCCCTGAGCAAAGCATCCAGCAGATAAAAAGATTTCTAATGAGCGCTTCATGGAAGCAGCCTGGCAAATTTATCCCCTCTAGAAAGAAAAGAGATTGTTTTTTTCATTTTAAAAGCTGCACCTATGTCCTAGAAAATTGACGTCCGAGTTGATAATTTTTGATTAACTTATCGGACATGCGCGCTCCAAAATGGCAAGTACAATCAAAGTAGTTAATGACCAAAGAGGCAATTGATTTTTTATTGGCATGAGGGCAGTTTGCGCTCCCAGCAGCGTCATGCTGGCTATAAGGGCTATTTTTTCTGATTGGGGGAGTAACTGAATCATATTGACTCCCATTCGAGAAGCTGTTTGAGTAAGGGCATTGTTTAGTAGGTTCTGACTTGGAGGAGGATTTTGGTAAATATAGATCATTGCAAATCCGCACACCATAAGAGACGTTGTCACACAAGCTTGTTTCCAGACAGGTGCAGCGCCCCCTGATTCTTTTTGACTGAGAATTTCATCCTCCTCTTCTTCATCTGAGCCAATTTGCCAATGAAGGATATTTCTTTGAGCTGTCTTTAAGCTCAACGTTAATCCAATTGGTCCTAGGGTAATATCCTCTAAGGCGTTGGTTAAATTCAGCCATTTTCGTGAAGACAGTCCATAAATGAAATAGTCTCCTAGATAAGCACTTAAAGTTCCCAAGGATAATAGAGACCATGCTTTTTTGGAGTTTATTTCTTTTGCCACATATTTAACGCCCAGTGCAGCTCCGCCGACACATCCATCGATTAAGATAGGAGAACCTTTTAAATAAGAAGTCATAATCGCTGCAAAAAGAAAGGTTACTAAAATAGCAACTTTTATACCCATTGTTCTGCCAGATTTGATCATTTTTTTTCAGGACCTTTAACTTTGGATCCCTTTAGAAATAAGTTAAGTTCACGTTCTAAAACTTTTAAGGAAATGCCCATCATAGCTTGGCCCAGTTGGAGATTTTTTCCGCAAATTCTTCAATGAGCAGATCAACTGCATATAAAGAGATAATACTGGCTGCTAAACCACCATATTTAAAATATTTAAACTGCCTAAAGGAGCTTGTAACTTGTCCAATCTCTTCTCGTTGTTCCTTTAAATTTTCAAAATATTGCTCGGCTGTCCTCATCATATTTTTAGTGTGAGGGCGACATTTTCTGAAAGGGCGACACCTAGTGGAGGGTGATTTCGAAATAAAACAGTCCCTAGAGTAAACAGACTGCATAAGGCAGCTTGCTTATAAAGCGGGGATGTTGTCGTGCCTGAGAATTTTCGATTTGCTGGGGAATGTGTTCTAAAAATAATTTATGTAAGGAAAACTTTATCTTTTCTCCGAAGAAACCTGCTCTTGATTTAAATGGAGATGTTTTTCCCTATGAAACGAAGAAATTTCAATATATAGGGGATCTAAATCAATTAAATTATTATACGTCATAATTGAGTTGTTAATTTTATAGTAAATTATATTTATAATTAAATTATGTTTTATTGTAAATGTTTTTTTAATTATATACTTTGTGTTTTAATTTACTAAGCGGTTTGTTTGAGTTTATTTACTAAAGAAAGTTCTTAGGATAAGGGTAGATTTAAAAGCATGGGCAACTCAGTCCAAATAGAGGTCTTTGAACTGGAATGAGTATATGAGAGTTAAAACAAGCTGTCGGAAAATGTAAACTACAATTATAAGATATGAAACTTGGGTTGAAGGATTTAAAAATCTTAAACAGGAGTTATGAATTTAAATTTGACACCATTGATTTTAATTCTTTTGCAGCTTGATTTAGTTGTTCAAGAGATTTATGAAATTGACGAATTGAATCAGATGTATGCTGGGCTGATTCACTCAATTGAAGAATCGATTCATTGATATGAGCAGCTCCCACAAATTGTGCTTGCATATCTTCATTCACCGTTTCAAAACTGTTTGTCAGCTGCTGGACTTGTTCGATAATGTTTGAAAGTTGTTCTCTCGTAGAAGTGACTTGCGTGACTCCACTATTAATTTCTTCGGAAAATTTATCCACACCTAAGACGCCCATGGAAACTGCGGCAATCATTTCATTGACCATTTTTTCAATATCCAAGGTAGCATTCGCTGTTTGATCTGCAAGGCGACGTATTTCGCGAGCAATGACCGCAAAACTTCTGCCATGTTCACCTGCCTTTTCCGCCTCAATCGCTGCATTTAATGATAGCAGGTTGGTTTGATCTGCAACTTTTGAAATAGTTGTAACAACGCTGGTAATGGTGTTGGCTTTTTCATTCAAAACAGCCAGTTTAGCAGTAATATCAGAAGCTGCTTGCACGATGTATCGCATCGTTTTTCCATTTGATTTAACCCCTCTTTGCCAGAGTTTGCAAATGAGGAAGTTTTTTCAGCTCCTGCACTGATCGTTTTCATTGTTTGGGCGAAATCCTTTGTGGTGTCTGTCAGATTTTTGACTGTTCCAGCAATTTTTTTGATCGCTAATTCTTGTTCTAAAACTGTATTTTCTTGTTGTTGAGCAGTAGCTGCGATTTCTTCTGTGGAAGTTGTCAATTGGATGCCGGCCCACTGCATCTGTTTAACCGTGTCTTGCAAAGAATCAGCCATTTTATTGAAAGCAGCCCCAACCTTTCCCATCTCTTCATCAACAATGGGGGACGCGAACAGAAAGATCCCCCTTTCCAAAGTTTGTCGCCGCTTTCATTAAATCGTTTAGAGGTCGCGCTATTGATTTCATAATCGCTATCCCGATTAAAAAGCAATCGATGCAAGTAAAAGGGTGACCCCAAGTGCAATCCATTGCTGCTGCCTTAAGGCATAAAGACGATCTTTAAGAATTTTTTCAAGAGTGTCGCTAATGACATCCGATAGAGCAAAGTTTTGTCTGTAAATATTTGTAATATCTTTAATGATCTCTTTTGTTCAATTTGAGGGCTTTCTTTGGTCATGCTTTCTTCAATGAGACGAGAGTAATTTTCAAAAGAGTTCATTAAGGCCTCATAGGGCTCGCGGAGTTTTTTCAATCTCAGGATTTCTGGCAAGGTTTTTATCATGCAGGATCACCCTTTGAAGATTTTTTTCGTTTCTGCAAGATGCAAATTAAATACTGTTAATAACTCTTTAATTTTTTCAGGTCTTGATCTGCCCTGACAGGATTAATTTTTTATCAAATTGATATTCTTCTAATTTAATGGCTAAAAAGGGAACGGTTTTTAAATTCTCTGTCAGCAGCCAAGAGAGTGTGTGGATAAGATAATAGTTGTCTATCTCAGGATCTTGCAGGAGCGTAGATGTTTCAATAATATAGAGGATGAGCGACTGCAGATCCTCTAAGAGTGCCAAATGGACTTTATCATTTTGATCAAAATTTAAATTTGAAGCATTGTTTACGATTTCATTCCAATGCTGTTTGATTTCCTGGGGCTTCACATTACGATGGCCGCTATTTACAAAATCCGATTTATTCGTGTGCAGCTCATCTTCTGTTTGTTTATCATATTCTATTAAATCAGAAAAGGCAGCATTGATTTCATTTTCTAGTTGGATAAGATAGGTCTTATCTATTTTTTTGAAGTTAAAATCTCCTTTAGTTCATGCCTATGAATGTCAATATTTTCATAGATTTTTCGGATATGACGTTCATATTTTGTTCCCATAATTTCCATGTTAACCGCTTGAATAGCTTGATTTTGCAAGCAGATCATCCAAATGATGGCAACAAGGATCGATAAAGCAAAAATACAACTAATAAGAATGAATTTTTGCATCAGGGTCAAACGAGAAAAAGCTTTTCTATGAAAGAAGAATATTTATCATGCATGCAAAAACAGCCTAATATGGGGTCTATTTTGCATCATGAGATTCAAAATATTTTTGGCAATAAACATCTTGCCTTCGAATTTTCATTTTTAGATAATAAGAACCCTTTAAATGAGTAAACTAGCATTCAATATGAAAAAATATTTTAAAGCTCTCTTTGTCTTGAGTCTTTCCATTTTAATGATTTATGGTGCTGGACGCCTTTATTATGCGGTTACTGCAGGTTTTGCGGTTAGCAATATCACTTCAGAATTTGCTTACAATGAAAAATGGGCGCTTGCTCCTCTTTCACTTTCTGAAAAACANGATCTTAAAACGATTTTGTCGCAAAATTTTCACTACTTAGGTAAAGGTTGCCAATCGTATGTTTTTGGGAGTGAAGATGGAAAATACGTTTTAAAATTTGTTAAATATCAACGTTTTCGGCCTCAAGCTTGGTTAGATTATTTTGCATCGATCCCTATTATCAATCGGTATCGCTTAGCAAAAATTGAGAAAAAGGAAAAAAAGCTCAACATGCTNTTTGAGAGTTGGAAAGTCGCATATGAAAATCTTAAGGAAGAAACAGGCCTCGTTTACGTTCATCTCAATAAATCAGAGGATTTGCAAATTAGCTTAACTATTTATGACAAAATGGGATTTGAGCATAAGCTGGAAATGGATCAGATGGAATTTTTACTTCAGAAGCGGGCGGATATGCTTTGCCCCACTGTGTCGCGTTTTGTTGAAGCAGGAGAAACTGGGAAAGCCAAAGAATTAATTGATAACCTTATTGCTATGATTCTGTCTGAGTATAGCCGCGGCTTAGCAGATAATGATCATGCCTTAATGCAGAATACAGGGGCTTTGGATACAACTCCTGTTCATATTGATGTGGGGCAATTTGTTTTTAAACCTGAGATTTCAAATCCATCCGTTTATAAACAGGAGCTTTTTAGTAAAACCTATAAATTTCACCATTGGCTGAAAAGACACCATCCGGAATTGGCAAATTATCTGAATGAGAAATTGGTAAACATTATTGGACCTGAATTCCATACGTTGGTTCCACAATTAAAAAATCCTCATGCATGGTCAGTTGAAGGATAGCTTCTTCAGCACCCCTCCAGCTGATACTTGGAATTTTGCTAAGTCATTTCGCCTAAGCCTTTGAATTTATCTGCCTCGAACAACTTATTCAAGTTAGTACGAAGTATCACTTAAGAAATGAACTAAATCTACAAATCAATCATTGGGATAAGTTCATAATTTATATTGATTTTTTCTGAAAATTAAATATATTCAACGTTTTGAAATCTAAAAGGAAAATTTATTATGGACCCAAGAACCGAAGTTTGTAATGATTTATCCCCCTACTTTAAATATTTGTCTGATAATTCTTATATAGTGTCTGATGTTACAAAAGATAAAGATAATCGAGTAAAAGTTAGCCGAATCTTTCAAAATTGCGTGGCTTGTAATAAACAAAGATTTTCGAATGACCAAATGTCATTGAAAAAACTTAAAGATGTGAACCTCATCCATTGTGGCAATTGTTCATTAAATTTTCAAACGCTTATGAGGGAAAAATATTTTCCTAATACGTGTAAATCCGATCAACATTATCAAATATTTGAAGCACAGTTTGATACTTTTCTTTATGGAACTCAAGAGAATAACTGCACTGATTCTCTTGCGTTAGCGAGGTATAAAGAGCAAGCAATTGAAAGTATCATGAATAGTAAAAGAACATACCCGTTAACAGCAGAAAATTTTAAACAAAGAATGGAGATGATCATTTCCTGGAGGCATATACCAGGAACCGAAGTTAATGCTCAAAAAATTCATTTAGCAAATCATGCAGAAGTTCATGCTTTAGATTCATTGAACAATAATGATCCTGCTCAAATGCAAGTATTTGTTCAGACATTAGAAGGAACGCTTTTTAGTATTTCAGTATATTCTTCAGAAACTATCCTTGATTTTAAAAATAAATTAAAAGAAAAAAATATCAAGTTTGATAAATTGGTTTTTCAGGAAGAGTCCTTGAGGATAAAAAAACTTTTGCTGATTACAAAATTCAAAAAGAATCAACCATTTTTGTGTTCCAAAGTGTAAATGGAGATTAGTCCACCCATCAAAATGCACGGTAAACGCAATTAGGTGCAATCCACCTATACAAGAGACGAAGTCCCAGCTTACGCTTCATCAAGGGGCCAGCTTAAAAGCTTTTTTTGATTAAAGGTTGATTGTCACTTAATTTAGTTAGCATGTCAAAAATTTCCCATTATATGCTTAAAATAAATCATCATTTCACTTTGAAATGATTCTCTTTAAAAACACAATCATAACTTGTAGCACATCTTCACTTGCATATTCATTTTGATCTTTTCCACTTGAAAAATAGAGCGGGATCTAAATGTTTATGATGAGAAAAATACAATCGTTTTTACCCTTTCGAAATCTGATACCACAGGAAAATCGATCACCATGAAGAAAAGAAAGAACCTGAAGGCTTCTTACAAAAATGGAATTTTAAAAATTAGCTTTAAAAAAGGAAATTCAGCTGAATCCAATCGAATTAAGATACAAGGTTCTTAAGATAAGGCTTTTTAAGATCTTCTATTAAATCTTGAATATCTTCAATCCCTACAGAAAGGCGGACCAGTCCATCTGTGATTCCGATTCTTTCCCTTTCTTCAGGCGGAATAGAAGCATGGGTCATGGTAGCTGGATGGCTAATTAGAGACTCTACGCCTCCAAGACTTTCAGCTAAGGAAAATAATTTCAAAGAAGAGATCAGCTTTTNGGTTTCCTCAAGCGATAGATTAAACTCTACACTGATCATCCCACTGAACCCATTCATCTGCTTTTNGGCAAGCTCATGGCCTGGATGGGAGGGAAGACCCGGATATATAACCTTTTNTACTCTTGGGTGTTTTTCAAGAAATTGCGCTAAGGCCGTGGCGTTTTGCATATGCCGTTCCATGCGAAGAGCTAAAGTTTTAACACCTCGTGTTGTGAGCCACGCATCGAAAGGACTTGGGTTGAGGCCGATGGCTTTGCGTGCAAAATCCATCTGCTCTTTCGTAGAGGCATCATTTGTTATGACAACCCCTCCAATGACGTCAGAATGCCNCCNCAAATATTTGGTAGAACTATGCCAAACAATATCCACACCAAATTTCAGGGGATTTTGGCAATAGGGTGTTGCAAAGGTGTTGTCCACAACGGTAAGAACATGATGTTTTTGCAGCCTTGCAAAAGATTCAATATCGTAAATATCAAGCAGGGGATTGGTGGGTGTTTCAAAAAACAGCCAGCTTGGCTTATAACGGATGATCTCTGCTTCAATATTTTCTGTTTCATTGGGATTTAATGTGATGAATTCCACACCGAATTTATTAAAAACTTTACTAAATAAGCGATAAGTTCCCCCATATACGCCGTCAAATGCTAACACCCTATCACCTTGCTGTAAAGTGCTGATCAATGCGGTTAAAGCTCCGAGCCCCGAAGAAANAACAGTGGCATATCTGGCGTCTTCAAGAGACGCTAACTGCTTTTCTAGTACTTCAAAGTTGGGATTATTGGCGCGCGTGTAGTCAAATCCCTTAGCTACGCCTGGCGCTTCCTGAATAAATGTCGATGTCATATAAATAGGCGGCATAATGGATCCTGTGGTGGGATCAGGTTCATAGCCGATATGGATCGCTTTCGTAGCAAATTTCATGACTAGACCTCGCGTATAATTAAATGTTTATTCCATTTTTAGATATTTTTGACCTGTTTTTAGTACAAATGAAGTCAAACATTGGTCCAAACAATCCAAAAATCGACGCAAAAGGTTTAAGAGCCTATTTGCAGGTTGTTTTTTCAGCCATTCATCGTCAAATATCTTGCTTAAGTATTTAATTCCTCCATCAGGAAGAATAGTAACAATTGTAGAGGGTTCTTTCAGCGACTTAGCAACTTCTAAAGCAGTCCAGACATTTGCACCGCTGGAGCCTCCGGCTAAAATACCTTCTTNTTGGGCAAGCAAGCGTGTAACATNAAAGGCCTCTTGGTCTTTCACCTGAATAACATCGTCGAGAACCGAAAAATCCATAGCATGTGCAAGATGATCTTCACCGATTCCTTCTAAGAAATAATTGCAATTCCCGCCTTCAGGAATTTTCTTTGTCTTAAAGTAGTGATAGTAGATGGATCCGATTGGATCAGGCATAATCACTTTTATATGAGGATTTTNTTCTTTAAAAAAGCGACCCACTCCGCTAATCGTGCCCCCTGTACTTGCGCTGGCCACGAAATAATCTACCTGTCCGTGGCATTGTTCCCAAATCTCAGGAGCTGTGGTCAAATAATGAGCTTCCGGATTCTTCAAATTGTCATATTGATTCACTCTAAAGCTATTAGGCGTTTGTTCAGCGAGGCGAATGGCTGTATTAACATAATGATCAGGGGAATCCGGAGGGGCAGATGTAGGCGTGACGATGATTTCAGCACCATAGGCTTTAAGAGCGTTTTGCTTCTCCTGGCTCACTTTGTCGGGCATCGTGAGAATCGCTTTATATCCGCGGATCGCGGCAATCATTGCGACTGCTGCACCTGTATTACCAGATGTGTTTTCAATAATAGTCCCGCCCGGTTTTAAAAGACCTTNTTTCTCTGCATCATTGATGATATGCAGGACAATGCGATCTTTAATGCTGCCGCCAGGATTCATAAATTCGAGTTTAACAAGAACAGTGACTAGGGGATTGGGGACGATATGCTGAAGTTTAACAAGAGGAGTGTGGCCGATGGTGTCAAGAATATTGGGGTAATCCATAAGACCTAAATAAAAAGAGGGTATGAAGGTTATATTCATTTCAAATAAAGTGCGTCACTTTGAATGATTAAATACTTAAAATTTAACCTAAACGACAAGTTTTTTTTTATCAATAAGTTTGAGAAACAAGAACCTATCCAACAAAAAGTTTTCATGATTTTTGTTGAGATTATTTCTTTTAAAAATTCGAATTGTCGGTTCGGCTTCTTAGTTTTTTTGACCTTAAGAGGCAAGGTTTTAATAATCTTTTGCAGATTAGAACAATGTCTTTAAAACGAAAAAATTTACATAATTTTAGCTTGTTATTGATAGAATAAAAATTTTTCTTATAATCGTAAGCATATATTGATTATGAGAATTACTTAATTTGGAAGACCTGTTTTTAAATTATTGAGGTTCAATGTCTAATAAAATTCTTCCTAAATTTGAATCCTACGAGCAAGTTAAAAGCTTTCAGAGGGGTGAAATAGGGCGGGCCGATGGGCGTACCTATCAAATTTTCTATGAAAAATTGACCCCGGGACAGTCTTTTTATTAGGCTTAAAAGCCTTCTTTTTATTGATTTTCACTCTTTTCTCTGCTGATGCTCGTAATAAATGGTCACAGGCTATAGCAGGACGAGTCAAACATTATGTGGACTATGATTTACTGCCACAAGAGATGAGAAAAACAAATGAAGTTGCTGCCGAGTGCTTATCTAAACCAGCAACTAAATTACCCGATTCAGAAAAGAAGAAGGAACCAGTTCAACCAAAGAATGAATCTATCCCCAGTAAAACAGATCATTGGTCTAAGGAACTGAGTGAATCAAAAATCAAGAAAAGAAAGTTGTAACCTGTCAAACTGATAACTATGAAATTCAAACAGAAATATCTCCATACTTAGAGAATGAATGCTGTTGTCGTTCAAAAACAGAGAACGTCTTTGCCTGCGATTTTAATATCATTTCAGAGGATGACGGTGTAATCATTGATATGTTTGACTTGGTTTTACATAAAGCATTCGAAGATGAAGAGTTAAAAGATGTTTTGAAATCTGTTTTAACAAGTGCTGTAGCTTCCGTAGGCACAAAGAATCAATTAATTAAAAGGATTATACTAAAAATTACCGTGGTGAACATAATCTGCAACTCTATAAATTAGGCTTTCAACTCGATCCTCAAACTTTAGGATATGGAAATAAAGAGAAGGTATTTACCAATCAAGAGATCCAAGAGTCTCTCGACAGAGGAGAGTCTTATCAAGGCAGATTGAACCTGCTTGCAAGCGATGATTTAATTAAATTTATTTCATCGACATCAGAGACAGCTTCTCAGAAAAAACTCAACTTAAAGTGGAAGAACAAAATATCTCAAGTCCAAGCGAGCTGAAAGAGACTCCTAAAAATACAGTCCCACCCAAAGCGGAAGAAAAACTATCAGAAGCACAGCAGGGAAATATCAAATACAAACCGATACGACACAAACACCCAATGCTTTAGTATGCCTTTCAAAAATTGAAGATGATAATCAAAAAAATCTTTAATTGCGAATTCAAGATCACATTTGAGGATAATAAAGCGATTATCGATATATCTAAAATCGATTTGGAACAGACATTTGATAATGAGGAAATAAAAAATATTTTAAGATCTATATTAAGGAGTGTTTTAAAACTTGGGGTTTCTATTCAAGAAATAAAATTAGAAAATGAACGAGGCGAACAAAATCTTCAGCTATATAGAATGGGTTTTAGAATAAATCCAAATACGATGGTAAATATCCACGATGGAAAGGCTTATACTTTAGATACACTGAAGCAATGCTTTGAAGTAGATAATGAGTACTATAATAAACTTTATCAAGGCTTTTTAAGCATGGTAGCGAGCGATGAGCTGATAACATTTATTTCTTCAGAGTTTGTGGACGACAACGTTTCTAAAGAGACAGAGAAAGTTAAAAGTATCGAGAGTCAATCAGGAGAATACAAAATCCAAACACATGTTGAAATTGACAAAGATGAACTTTCTTGCCGATCTCAAATTGCAGGGGAAGATCAAAAAGAGATCCTCTTTGATTGCCAATTCAATATTCTTAAAGAAAGTGATGGACTGATCATTCAAATGTCACACATAGATCTTAGAAAAAATTTGAAAATGCAGAGCTAGGTGACATTTTAAGGTCTGCTTTAAAGAGCGTTTTGGAATCCGAAGAGTCCTTTAAAAACCTTCCTATTCAAGCTATTAAATTGGAAAATCGTCGCGGACAGCAGAATCTTCAGCTCTATCAAATCGGTTTTGAGATAGATCCAATTCGTCCGGAATATAAGGCAAGGAATCGAACTTGGAAGGTGGCTGATATCCAAGAATCCTTCAAATCAAGCGAGAATGTTTACACAGGCACTTTAGATATGAGAGCCGGACAAGATTTAATAAAATCTATTTCACAGATGAATTTACTCTAAACTTTTTTTCATGGCCTCTTCCCAGATTTCCATAGAGAGGGTGAGCTCTTTTTCTAAGTCCTCTTTTTGCTTCATGAGTTTTTGGATTTCATCATTATGGGTCTTAAGATAGAAATCTTCTTCAGCCATGCGAATATCTAAAATTTTAATCTTCTCTTCAAGCTGTTGGCACTTTTTTCAGCCTGGGCAGCATTTTTTCATGTTGGGATTTTAAATTACGCTGATTTTTTGCTCTTGATGCTTGGTCTTTGCCTCTTGCGTGTCAGTTGTTTNTTCTTTTGCCTGTCGTAAATTTTTAGAAAGCAAGTCCGTTTCTCGTTTTTCGATGTACTCTTCGTAACTGCAACGATAATCTTGAACGCCCTTCTCGCTGATTTCGATGATTCGATTGGCTAAATGAGAGACAAAATGGCGGTTATGGCTTACAAAAATGATGGTTCCTGTGTAAGTACTCAATGAATCAAGTAAGGCTTCAATGGATTCCATGTCCAGGTGGTTTGTCGGTTCATCAAAAATTAAAACGTTGTGCTTCACAAGCATCATTTTGGCCAAAATCAATCGGGCTGTTTCGCCTCCGCTTAATACATGCACCGATTTTTNTACATCATCACCCGTAAAGAGAACGCGACCTAAAATTTCTCGCAAGCGTTGTTCGGGAGTGTTTGGCTCTTGTTCACTTAACCAATGTANAAGGGAAATTTGCCCGTGCACTTCACGCATGTGATCCTGGGGAANATAGGCAAATTGCGCCGCATGGCCCCATTCCCAGGAACCTTCGTCGCATTGAAGATGACCGGTCAAAATTTCTAAAAGAGTTGATTTACCAATTCCGTTTGCACCTAATAGGGCGACTCGATCTCCTCTCTCCACTTCCAATGTGATTCCATGCAACACCTGTTTAGGTCCATAAGATTTTCGAATGTCTTTGACTTTTAAGGCGATTGCTCCAGAGGGACGGTAGGGCTCAAATTTTAATTTTGGATAAAGGCGGGAAGTGGCTGTAAAATCAATTGTTGACATTTCTTCTTCAAGCTTTTCCACCATTTTCATCTTGGATTGCGCTTGTCTAGCCTTGCTTGCTTTAGCTTTAAATCGGTCAATAAACTCTTGCATGTCATCGCGTTTNNTTTCATGCTTGGCAAAAGCTGCTTCTTTTTGCTCCTGAATGGCTGCTTTTGTGATTAAAANATCGTCATAGTTCCCTTTGTAGGTGGTAATTTTTTGATAGTCTAAATCCAGCGTGTAGTCGCAAATTCGATTTAAAAAGTCACGGTCGTGAGAGCTGACAAGCAAAGTCCCTGGAAAATTTGTTAAATAGTCTTCCAGCCACTTGATAGAGTAAAGATCCAGGTGGTTAGTCGGCTCGTCCAGGAGGAGAATATCAGGTTTGCTAAATAAAACCTGCGCCAGAAGGACGCGCAATTTATACCNCCCGGAAAGTGTCGACATCGTCTGACGATGGATACGGTCAGGCAGTCCAAGGCCTTCTAAAATTTTTCCAGCCACGCTTTCGGCAGTGTATCCATCCTCGGATTCAATCACTTTTTCCAGATCCGCGAGCTGATTGCAATCCTCTTCAGTAAACTCAGGTTTAAGAAAAAGCGCATTTTTATCTTCCATGGCTTTCCAAAGTCTCACATTTCCCATCAAAACGGTATCAATGATAGGGACCTGTTCGTAGAGGAAGTGGTTTTGTTTCAAAGTTCCCACGTGGCATTGGGAGGGGATACTAAAGTCGCCCTCCTCTTGAACCATTTCATGTGTCAATACTTTGATAAGCGTGGATTTTCCAGACCCGTTTGCGCCAACAAGCCCGTAATGTTGGCCAGGATTAAGCTGGAAATTAGCTTNTTTAAAGAGGATTTTTCCTCCGAAGCGAACGGTAAGATGACTAGCTGAAATCATATGAAAAAAATATTTATTATCAGAATAATTATAAAGAAGACAAAAGTAAAATACAAGCCGCAAGAATTTATCTTTTAATTTGAGAATTGTCTTTCTTAAGAATGGCTTATTAGGAATTTCTCAGGTTCGAAGTGAAGCGCTTTGCTTAGAATCGGATCAGCCCCTATAGGCAGATTCCGATTCATTGCTGTTTTATCTAGACGATTATGATTCATTCAGTTTATCAATCGCTTTGTTGATATTGTCAGCGGTAATTTCAGCGACCCCGTAAAGTTTTTTACCTTNTTTGGTTTTTTCATTAATAAGAACCAATGTGGGAGTACTGTCTATATCAAATTCATTACCTAAGGTTTTGAAGTATTTTAAACCTAAGGCGACATCCGAATAGTTGAGCTGTCGATAACGAGCATTATGCTCATTGGCTAAATTTTCAACTTGAGAATCGTTAGGTGTCTCAGTTTCCATTGAAAGTGTCGTTAAGGCGTCCCTTAATTCTAAATACTTCCCTTTGTTGTGAATCATGAAAGAAAGATTGTAAGNGGTGAAATTTAAGCTTGCGGGATGAATGGTGAAATCCACAAATGTCAGTCGAGCTTTNNTTGTAATCAAAGGAAAAAGCTCTTTCAGCTTAGGTTCTACCTGTCTACAGGCCGGGCATTGCCAATCGCTAAAGAAGTAAACATCAATGTTGCTTCTCATGTTTCCAAAAGCTACACTGTCTTTGATAGAATTTTCAGCAGCTTTTAGTTCATCAACTTTTCCCAGGCCAANAAATGCCAAGACAAAACCAAGGATAAGAGCTGTACCTGTACCGATACCTTTGCGCAAGTTTACCATTGTTTCACTCCTTCTAGATTCATTAATAAATAATTTTGAGCGGTTGATGTAGCCCAGTAGATAAGCAAGCGAAGTGATTCCAACGGCAGCAGCGATGCTTAAGCAAACAGGACACCAGTGGCCGATTAGCACTTNTTGGGCGTGGATAAAAATCATTTCGGCTCCAATAGCACCTGCTAACATTAGGCCGGCCACAAATGAAAGAAAAGTTTTTTTAAAGAACCGATNATGCAAGCCTAATAAAATAGGGANAAAGGCCATTCCGATATCTTCAAATCTAAATCCATAAAGACGATAGGAATGGGCTGCTGCACATTGTTGGGAACAAATTTCCAGCCAGGAAATAATCGAGAGCACAAGACCTGCAAGAATTCCGAATGTACTGATTCCATATAGCCATCTTTGATAGTTATTGGTGAATAAGTTATTTGAAATCAATAGTTTATTAGTGTTCATCGACCTCGATCGCAAATCAGAGTTATCTTTTAGCTCAATTTAGACTTGAAGATTCATATCTGTCAATATGCTTCTTTTTAATGATGGTCCTGATTTGTTAATCTTCTCCGCCAAAAGAGCAGTGCAGGTCATGAAATTTAGTGTGTTTAAACATTCATTTAATTATAAGAGCTTTTTTGATTTAAAAGAAGCAAATCACAATGAACAGTTCCATCCTTAGTTTGGCAACAGCAGTACCGCCTCATATCTTTTACCAAGATTCTGTGGCTGAAAAAATGCTCGAGCTTTTTCCCATGAACGAAGATAANAAGGAGATAGTCAGAAAAATTTATCAAAATTCTGCGATCCATAAACGCCATTGTGTATTGCCTGATTTTTACATCCANCGCGATAAATGGCACTTTTGGGGCCAGGATTACCCTTCTAAAATCCCTGGCATGACCCAAAGAAATAAGGTCTATCAACAAGAAGCTCCCAAGCTTGCTTATGAAGCTGCGCATCAAGCTTTGAAAATGTGGGGAGGAGATGTTTGCGACATCACACATGTGATCTCAGTGTCCTGTACAGGTGTGGTGGCTCCTGGTCTTGAATTCAACTTGATGCAATCCTTAAAATTAGCCCCTTCTGTCAATCGCTTAGGTATTAATTTTATGGGTTGTTTTGGGGCTTTAAAAGGTCTGTCTGTAGCGCATGCGTTTGCCCTAAGTCATCCTAAGAATCGTGTTTTACTTGTTTGTACGGAACTATGCTCTTTGCATTTACAAGCAAGCATCGATCCTGACATTCTTGTCGCCAATGCCTTATTTTCGGATGGGTCTGCTGCTGTCGTTGTCGGAGCAAGTCCTCAAGCGCATGAGCCAAAACTTTGGGAGATTCAAAACATCTTTTCGATGGGGTTNGAGAATTCTTTAGATAAAATGGGGTGGGTCGCAAGCGATCATGGCTTNTTAATGAAATTATCACCAGCTGTGCCTGTCCTGATCGGACGCCATATTCAGTCATTTGTCTCTAACCTTTTGGAATCCCATGCACAGGAAAATGAATGCAGTTGGGCTATTCATCCAGGAGGAAAATCCATTCTTCATGCGGTGGAGAAAACTTTAAAACTTAACTCTTCACAGACACAAGCTTCCTGGAACACACTTGCCAACTATGGTAATATGTCGAGTCCAACGATTCTATTTGTGCTGGATGAATTAATCCGGCAAAAGGAAAAGAAACCTTGGACAATCGGTGCAAGTTTTGGACCTGGCCTTTCAATGGAAGGTCTTTTGTTGAAAGCGTTGACTTAATATCTTGTGCTTCCTGTTCAAAAGATTCCTGTAGTATTTTGATTTAAAAATGCCAAAAACATTTGAAAATTGACTTCTAAATTGCTAACTTAAACATCAAAAAACGATTGAACTATGATAAGTTTTGGTACAAATATCGTCACCACAGTTGAGTTGGGTGGACAATGGTGTGTCGTTAAAATTGATGAAGATGCATATATGCATTACGTCTCAAGACTTTTTGATGAAAAAACAGCGGCTATTGCGGCCCAAAAATTTGCCTATGAAAATAGTCTCTCGTATGTCTATAAAGGGATAAAGTCGCATTTACCTGTGATGTCGGTTTGGAAATCTTCAAAGGGTTGGGCATTTGTTAAGTTATTTTTCAATTCAAGCAATATTTGCGTTAGCAATCGCATTTTCGCTGAGAAAACTCAGGCTGTTGAAATCGCTAAAAAGTTGCGGATCAGCAGAAGCTGGAGTATATCGAGTTTCTTGAAGGTATTGAAATCGCTTAAGCGCTGAAAAGTCTTACGATTTCTTTGAGAGGTTCTCTAAAATTGAATCGATGGTGTCGGCAAGAGTCCATTTCTCTTGATAATTTGTTAAACGTTTGAGTTTTTNTAGATCGGGCTGGCGTCTACGTACATCGGTGAAAGGGACGCCATAGGCATCTTCATAGCTCATGTACACAATTTTTGATTGACTTTGCGTTTNTTTCTTAATTAAATCTGCCAGAGCATTGATCGAACATTCTTTATCATTTCCAACATTTACAACTTCCCNCTTGCTTTGAGGTGTGCTGATCAAAAGGTCTAAAGCATTGATTGTATCGCGTACATCGCTAAAAGATCGCGTTTGCTTTCCATCTCCATAGATTGTAATAGGCTCATTTTTAAGAGCCTGTTTAATAAAGGTGGGAACCACCATCCCGTAGGCACCGCTCTGGTTGACGCCAATGGTGTTGAAAATTCTTGCGATCGTACAATGGAGACCTTTTTCATAAGCAAAAGANNGAGCCATCACTTCATTAACTAGTTTTCCAATGGGATAGGTTTCCTGTAAAAAATTATCAGCATGAATACTTACGATCGCATCTTCAGAAACTGTGCCATCAGGATTTTCTTGGCTATGGCAATACAATTCCGAGGTTGAAGCAATTAATAGTCGCGCTTTAGGGTTGACTTTTGCCATGGCTTTTAAAATATTTTCACATCCATGGATATTATTGGAAATAGTATACACAGGATTTTTAANGACAAATCTTTGCCCGACGCTGCCTGCCATATGAAATATACAATCGGCCCATGCGATGATTTCTTCGATTTGATCCCATTGATTCAGGTCTGCTTGATAAAATTTAAACGCAGGATTTTTTAAGGATAGGGCAAGGTTTTCCATACGGCCTGTCACTAAATTATCAACGGCTGCCACATGATGTCCTTTTGCGAGCTGGTCTGCCACAATATTGGATCCAATAAAACCTGCTCCGCCGGTTACAAGAATATTTTTTCTCCATAACTCTATGCCTTTATAATTTTTTCCGTGTTGGTGACGCGCTGAGAAATATTGCGGGTATCAATGATCAATTCACTGTTTTTAACAATACTTTGCCAATCATACATTGAATGATCTGTCAGGATGACGACCGCGTCATATAAATTTAAAGTTTTATAATCCAGAATGATAGACTCCATAAAAANATCTGGATATTCTGGAAAACTTTNCAATTTTTTCACATAGGGATCGTGATAGAAAACCTCTGCCTGCATCGTATGCAATANGGGAAGAATTTTTAAGGCCGACGATTCTCTTACATCGTTTACATCTTTTTTATAACCCACACCCAGAATAAGAATTTTGGAGTCGCGGATGGTTTTTTNTCTTAGGTTTAATCCTTCGATTAATTTGCCAATGACATAGTGAGGCATAGCAGAATTTATGCGACCTGCTTCTTCAAGCATCGTCGAAGGTCCGCCGGTCACTTTAGACTTCCATACTAAATAAAAAGGCGCGATAGGAATGCAGTCGCCGCCTATCCCAGGACTTGGATAAAAAGGCATAAAGCCGAATGGTTTGCTTGCTGCCGTCTCAATGACATCCCAGACATCAATGTGCATTCGATCAAATAAAACTTTCATCTCATTAATAAAGGAAATATTGATCAACCTGAAAGCGTTTTGCAGGAGTTTAGCAGATTCAGCGACTTCTGTTGTTGAAGCGGGCACAACTTTACGTGTAATAAATTGATAGAGCTGGGAGACCATTTTCAAGCAACTCGGAGTGATCCCGCTCACAATACGAGGAACTTGCATAAAGTCAAAGTTAGGATTGCCTATATCTGCGATTTCGGGTGCGTGGGCAAGGTAAAAATCGATCCCGACTTGAAGATTGGATTGCTGTAAAATAGGCAGCAACTCTTCCCGGGTGGTTCCAGGATAGGTGGAACTTTGTAGAATAATGAGCTGTTGTTTTTNTTGATTTTGAGCCACCGTCTGAAAAGCAGACCTTAAATTCGAAAGATTAGGGGTTCCATAACGATCTATCGAAGTGGGGACGCTGATAATAAGCACATCTGCATCTTTAAGAATACTCGGATCCGAAGACGGAGAAAACGTTTNTTGATCGATTAATTCAAAAAGAGGTTTGGCATCTATAAAGTTTAAATAGTTTTCTTTGTTCTGCAGCATCCTCGTTTNTTCAGCATTTATGTCATAACCGACTAAAGGAAAACCGGCTTTACCAAAAGAATCAAGCAAGGAAAGACCGATGTATCCTAGCCCTATGACCCCGATAAGAGCTTTTTNTTCTAGAATTTTTCTTTGCAAAGTGCTGATAGATTTTTCGGCTCCAGAAAAGCCGGTTCTAATTTTTCCAGGTAATTTTCAAATTCATTTTCTAAATTCTCAAGCGTCTTTTCCTTTTCAAATTGTTCAATTTTTATACTGAGCCGCTCATCGAATTCTTTGCATATGAGACTGACTTGTTCATATCCATAAAGACCAGCACTACCGGCCAATTTATGAATTTGCAATTTAAGTTCTTTGAGGGTCTCAAGCCGTGGATTTTTACGCATCTCATCCACAAGGGATTGCAAAAGCTCAAGTCGATTGGGAATAGAGGCTCTATAGTCTTCAATAATCATTAGAAGGGACTGTTCCTTTGGGGTCTTCGCTTGATTAAACAAATGTAATTTTTCTAGAAGCAGTCCGTACGTAAATGGTTTAATGCAGATATCTTTGAAATATTTGTTGAAATTTGGAAAACGTTCCTGAAGAGTTTCCAGTGGGGTACAGGTGATAGCCACAATTGGAAAGGAATCTCCTTTTTCTTCCTGAATTGATTTTGCAATTTCAAATCCGTCCTTATCAGGTAAAAAATATCTACAAAGGCTCCACAGAAAGGATGTTGATTTAATATCTCTAATCCCTGCTTGCCCGTAGATGCAGATTGGACTTGATATCCCAACGAGGCGAGAGTTTTTCCAGGAAAGTGCAGCAGTCTATGTCATCATCGATTACCAGGATAGCTGGTGCATTTTTAGTTTTAGCCGTTTCTTGAGACTGATCTTCTTTCATATATTCCAAAAATTCATGTAAATTTTAAGAGAGTTTCCATGAAACCCACACTATTCAAAAAATCTAAAATTGCAAAGAAAATTTTACTTTTCGCATCGTCTCTTCCAATTGAAGGTTGGAAAATTAGATAAGGAAACGTCTTCAATTTGAATGACTTGAAACAATAAATTTTGAAGAAGTTGCAAGATGTATAGATTCAAAAGTCATGACAAGTTGTCATGAAACTATCCAAATAAGAAGTTTCAGTCGGATTCTTTTGAATCGAAAGAAAAAAATCGACGATAATTTTTTATTAGGATGAGTTCAAAGTCAAAATTCAAGTTCCAGGATGTTTTTATCAAAAGCAGGACGCAAAAATAATTTCTCACGGATTCGCTGTCTTTTAATATTGTTTGTGATAAAGATATGGTAGGTTAAATTGTTTAAAAAATTAATTAACAAAGTAGCTGAAATTAAAAATGAAAAAATCATTGATAAGCAAAACCCAAAACCATAGAAAGGAAAACCAAAAGAAAGGGAAATAAAGGTCAGGACAATATTTGAGATGAGCATGATAGAAGTCACTTTGAACATAAATTCTTGAGCATCAAAATAAGAAAAAATAATCACGATAAAAAAATTCAGTGCAGAGAAAAAGGCTCCAACAGTTCCCAGCCGAAAGATAGACAACTGTAAGTAATCCATCCCAAATAGCCAAAAAATTTGCGGAGCAAAAATTATAACAATGAGAGAAATCGCCCNCTGGAGAACCAGAAAACTTCTGGCGTCTTCCATGATTTTTAAAAGAATCAATTTTTNTTGCTCTTCTATTGCTGAGAGGGGAGCATTTTCTTCTATTGATCTTACGTACTGAATGTAAGAATCATAAAAATTGGTTTCCAGGCTAAAAGTAAAAAGCGCCATCACAGGAACTATACTTAAATACGAAAGAAACATCCCTCCATCATAAATTGGATAGGTTCGAAGATTATTCATGTGAGTCACGGCCTCAGGTGCTGTCCACATGATAATTTTGTCTATCCACATGGAAGTGAACAAAAATAAGCCGCTCCATAACAAACCAGGATAAAAACGAAAGTAAAATTCGAAGTTTTTCGGCCATTTAAACGAATAGGGGTATTCTGCCAGAATCTGAGAGGTGAGAAAAGCGATCAAACAGACCAAACCTATATTGACACCAACTAAAATACCAAAAATTTCATAAAGACTTCCTAAATAGACGGATATAAGCGTAAGCATAAACATGCTTAACATCCATGAGATTGTAATAGCTTTAAANNGTTCCTTAAAAGTCCTAAAAAGCATGATCACCCATATTTGGCAAAGCAGAGAGAGATTCACAATGCTAAGTATTATAAATTTGGGTGTCATGGTTGCATAAANAACATAAAAGATTGTTCCCANGGGTAAGCGAAGGTACAAGCAGGAAAAAAGGGAAATCACCATGATTCCCGGGATGGGATCAAGTTGGCGCAGGTAGAGGCAGTCAGATACGTACCTAGCAGAAATCATGTAGAGAGGACCTGAGATAATAAAAGAAAAAGAGAGGTTGTAAATAAATATAGAAAGAAACTCATTTAATTCATGCAAGCTTAAAAATGAGAAGAAAATATAAGNGATAGAACTAATTGAAATGACAATCATCAACCATGGCCCGACGGCAACAATGGCTGAATGAAAATAGGCTCGAATAAAACCCGAAAGATTATCCTCGCCAGCTAATTTTCGCAGGATAAATCCAATCCCGGCCATACAGTTAATCCTTCTCTATGTATTTTTGATAAATATTTTTATATTTTTCTTGTTCTTCTTCAAACACATAATATTTTTGTATTCTTTCTGCCATGACCTGTCCGCATTTTTGATAAAATTCCGGCTCTGTCAACATTTTTAATATGGCTTGGGCGGTCGCATTTGGATCTCTTANGGGAGTGATGAGTCCTCCTTTTCCAAGCGGTGGATTTTCGGATTNCATCCCCATATAAAGTTGGCTGCAGCCGCCCACATGGGTGGCAACTGTTGGAATGCCTGCTGCGCCTGCCTCTAAAATGACTAAGGGTTGCGCTTCACTAATGCTTGTTAAAACTAAAAGGTCCATTTCATTTAAAAATTCTTTAAAATTCACATGTCCTAAAAATTTTAAGTCATCACCAAGCCCTATATTGTTGGCTAATTCTATGCATTCTAAATAATAGATCGGGTCTTCCTCGTAGGAGCCGACAGCGGAGAGTTGGACATCAGGGAATTTTTCTTTGACAATTTTACAAGCACGAATAAATGTTTTGACATCTTTGATTGGGACAATGCGTCCTACAAATGCCACATGCCGAGCTTTGGCTCTTTTTTTCTTAACGGNTGCGTACTTTTCAAATTCAATTCCATGAACAATTGTAGAAATTTTTTTGGANNTCTCCGCCCCTTCAATTTGCAACGCTTGATTGCCATCATATGTGGAAAGGATTTCGTCGCAACTTACATAGCAAGCATGTGCCAGGCTTAGAAAAGCATCCAGCCATATATCCTTTAAAGATGTTTCTTTTTCTTCAAGGGCTAAATTCAGCGATCCCATATTGATGATCCACTCAGACATAAATATTTCAATGCGTCTCTCATTACTATAAATTCCTTGTTCTGTCACAATGCAAGGCACACCAAGTTCTTNTTTGGCGCGATATAAAATAAAACCGGCATAACCCGTGCAAAGTGCATGATAAAGTTTAGCTTTTGGAAGTTGAGGCGAGATAACTGAGAAAAGACTGCGGCTGAGGGTATAAATAGTGGCAAAATAGGATTTAAAAGAGCTTGAAGGGGCGATTTTTTGATAGAGATCAAGAAACATATCCCATGCTTCCTTTGATTCACAAAGAATGCGCTTTCCTAGACGATTTCTATATTTTTCAAAAACATCAAGCAATGGATGAAAGGCTTCAAAATCAGGCAAACTCATGACGCCTTCTAAGACGGAATGAACGATTTCCCAATTCTCCTTAGGAAACTGAAAGGAAAAGCTACCTTCGGGGAGGTCTTGCACAATAAAGACCGTATGTCCGATCACATTTTTGGGGAATTGATAGCAGAGTTTTAGGGTGGGATGGGGCGGCATCAGGGTGATGATATGAAAGGTAAATTCAGACTGTGCCGTGATTAATTCATGCACCCATTGGGCAACACNCCCGACATAATAAGGGTAGGAGCCTTCAGCAATGATACAAATATCGGCTTCCTGAGTCATGTTTTAACCCTGATTTAGTTCCAAAACATTTCGTTGATCTGCTTGCGTTTATAAAGAGCTTGAAGATACCATGAATTGAGAATGCTCGGTAAATATTTAAACTGATCCTTTCCTTTTTCATACCATTCTATAAAAGACTCATAGTCATTCTGAAATAAAAGCAGCCTTGCCACAGCCAACCAAACAACAAATTGATCTTTATTAACCTCTAAAAATTTTCTATAATAAAATACGGCTGAGGAAGCTATTTCCAATGACCGGACCTCATCTGTAATTCCAATCGTGGCATAAAGGTCTGTGTGTTCAGCCAATTGCAAAAGAATCACGAGATCGTCTGGTGAATCTTGATGAAGCTTTTCCAGTTTTTTCAATTTGTTGTCAAATTCTGTATCGATTTTGGTGAGGATAGCTGCAGCTTGAATGCGTACCACATTTTGGTTATCATTTAAGGCACTTTGAAGAATTGGCGAATAACTTATATTGAATCCTTCAGCAATGGTATCAAGCACTTTTTGCTTGTCTGAGATCGTCCCGTATTTGAAAAGATTTTCAAAAGAAGAAGCTTCATGACTTTTAGTATAATCATCCCAACGG
Organism: Parachlamydiaceae bacterium; assembly: GCA_013414685.1. Taxonomy (GTDB): domain Bacteria; phylum Chlamydiota; class Chlamydiia; order Chlamydiales; family Parachlamydiaceae; genus Neochlamydia. The sequence goes on from CP058704.1 coordinate 305,456, forward strand.
GATTGAATACGCAGCATGATTTGATCAAACAAACTCAAGTTTTGCTCAGGAAATAAACCTTCAAACCAGATATGAGCCTGTGTTGAAATTACGGAAAATAGAGGATGTAGGATCGCCATCAAAAGAAACGCGCCAAGACCAAACACACCTCCACCTAAATTTGCTGCAAACGCCAATAAAGGATACAAAAGATCCTGTTTTAATTTGAAAATGAGATATACATAACTGAGAATAATTAAATTTATCAATAAATGAAAAATAATAACTGGCGATTGTATCCGCATAGTAAAAATTGAGCACTTCAAAACAAAATAAAAAAGCCGCAAGAATGACCGTTATGAAGTTTTTATCGTTCATAGGCTTTTCCTAGCGAAGTGGCAATCAATCGCAGGGACTCGATAGTCGAAAGCTTTAGACCTTGAAAGGGCATTTCTTCTATTTTAATCATACCCATGGCAGGACTCTCCGGTGAGGAGAGGATAGGTACCGCTAAGATTCCTTCACTATTTAATATCAACACATCTTGTGCATTTAGAGATAAGACCCTTTTTTCTCGATGATCTCTTGATAAAGCGCAGTTTCAGAAGAAAATGTTTTCATATAATGATCAGTCGCTTTCCATCCTTCTTGCTGTGCAATTTCCAAACGATCTTCTTTTTTAAAAAAATCGAAAATTTATCCGGTGAAATCATCACTTTAATTAGTTCACAGGTATTTTTCAGCAAATTCGATTTTTCGCTTTCTTCTAATTTTTTATAAGCTTCGATGACCATTAAGGTCGTTGGCATTTGTGTGGCTACTCGATATTCTAAACGCTCCTTGAGTCTTTTAAAGCCTCATAACTTTCTGCTAATCCTCTCTCTTTCTTCTGCTTCCAAAGCAAGAATTCTCAAACGATCCCGCTCCCTAATATGTTTCATTCTCAGCTCGCCTAAAATAAGGGCGGAAACAAACCAAAGAAGTGGAAGCTTCGTTAATTGAAAAAATATTGACTCCATTCTTGTAATAACGTTTGTTTAGGCAGAGGTCCGGCCAGATAAATCCCTGTGGAGACCAAGGCAGCCAGCAAGCCTGCTAAAGTTCCATATTGTGCAGAAATTAAGATCACAACAATCCAAAAGGGATGAGGATTGAAACCAAAAAATTTATCTCTGTGCCTGTGAAAATGGCGATTAAAAGAATTAAAATGAAAAAGCATATAATTTCAACCCAGGCAGCAACACGAATGCCTAAAAAAGTGTTCTACATTTTTCATTTAGAACCTAATCATGAAAGAGCCTGTTAAAAATTCTGATGTAGCGCCTGAAATAATCGTACTGGGAAAACGATTGTATGAAAATTTAATTTCCCAACCGCATGGAAGAGGTTTTGCATATCTCAACTCAGCTCCCAGCGTCCAATCATTGAGGCCTAGGCGATTAAAAGTTTCTCCGGCATAAGCCGAAATGTACCAACGGCTTCTATAAATGTAAATTAAATAGGCCTGGAACGTATGATTTTCAAAACTGGTATAAGGGACCGGAAAGAATTTGATTCCATCTACGCCAATTTTTGATTCCCGAGCTAAAACATACTCTGCATTTAAAGAGTAGTTGAGGCCAAAAATTGGATTGGGAATGACTAAATTGAGATAAAGACCTGCATCGGCCAATGCAGAAGTAAATCCATCAGGGGTCCCGCTAATCCCAATCCTTCTCGCTCCTCCTCCAAGACTCCAGGAGAGATACCGGTTATACACTGATTCGATCTGAGAAAAAGGCGATCCTCCCTGCCGCTGAAGGCTAATGCTTCAAAAACTTCCCATGAAGGTCGATGCCATTGCAAATCAGTAAAAATGGACCCTTGTAAAAACGGGATGAGCGTTTTATATTCCAAGCCAGCTCCCAAGGCTCCCTCTTGACCGTAGAAAGAAAGTTTAAGGCTGTCTCCATTTCTCCAATCATTGCGTAGATAGAAGGCGCCTCGATTTCTCCATTGTTTAAATCCTACAGCTTGACCTGAAGAATTTACGATAGAAGAGACGTGGCCGTCCCATACTTGATATTGGCTTCCAAAGTAGGTTACATGATCAGGAAAACAATGAATCATCTTTTCGCCTTCCAACAAATACACCTGCACAGCTGCGATACTAATTGTTCTTTGCATCTGGCGCTGTGCAAGAACATAGGAAGAATGAGGGGAAAAGGCTTCATACATAAGAGTTTCAATGTCTTCATCTAAGGGATTTTTCAAATGCAGTTCCCTTAAAATTTCCACCTGTTTGATCCATTTGGGAAGCAAACCTTCTAAGGTCGAATAGAGAATCCATAGATCTTTATCATCGGGATATTCTTGCATAAGTCTTTTAAGCTGCTGAAAAGCAGCCTGATAGGCACGTTTTTCTATCAGCAGGCGTGCGAAGGCGACTTTAGATTGTTTCGTCATCTCTAAAGGCGCATTTAAATCTGGAATGAGATGCAGATAAAAAACAGATCCGCTTGATTCCATCTGATAAATTAATGGACGCCTGGCCTCAAAAAGCAAAGTGTGGTAACCATTGGAGACTCTTTTGATTAAAGTGCTGATCTTGTCCTGAGCAGTTAAAAAATCCTTGGAGTCAATGGCTTGATTGAATTCAAGGTACAATTGACCTTCTTCAATCTCATTTTTAAATTCAACAGGCTCGGGAAAATGAAAAATGAGCATCCAGGAACCAGGAGAGCAGGAGAGCGTTTCAATTTTTACTTCCGCATTTTTGGTGGCATGAGTCATTTGAGGCAACAAGGAGGCTTCTGCTGCTGAGTAATGTATTGACCGGATTGGAGGGAAAATTGGACGCGGCTTTCAAAAGTTGTTTGTGAAAAAGAGCTAACCCAAGAAGAAGGATCCCTCCGCTTAAGCCAAATCCAAGGATTGATTTATTGATTCGTTCTTTCATAGTTCTATGGGCTAAAGGTTCGATCCAATAATTTGTCAGCTGCTTTTAAAAGCCCCACATCCATCAACATATTTGCATAGATCGCCGCTGCATCGGCATCTCTGCCAGTCTGTTCAAAATAATTTTTCATGACATCTAAGCCCATTCGGTATTCGTTTAGCTGATAATAGGCTTGCGCGGCTATTTCTTGCATATTGAGCGTTGGAGCTTTGTCAGAATTAATAAGATTTAATGTTAAGATATAGTAGCACTTTGACAAGGCAAAATAACGTTGTTTTCTTAGCACTTCTGCATATTCGTAATAGCTTTCATAAAGTTTAGAGTTAGAGCCATCCTCCAAAGAAAAAAGATTTCCAAAGAAGTGCGTGCCATGCAGAAGGCATGCATGTCATACAGGGCTCTGCTCAAGTTTTGCCAGGCTAGAGGATCATCAGAATACTCGCAGGCAATTTTTTGCCAGATCCTTACCCTTGCCTCGACATAACCTGCAATTTCAGCATAAGTGGAGAGTTCCTCTAAATGCTTTCTTTCCGAAAGGATTGGGAAGACAAAATCGATGATCTGCTTTAATTTCTGAGGCTGTTGTTCAACTGCAAGCGCTTGCATATAAGCAAAATAGGCTTTTTGGTTTAAACAATTTTCAAAACGTTGTTCAAATAAACAAATCGTTGATTGGAAGTGTCCGATATAATTCAAAGTCTCAAGCCAATAGCCCAAATTTTTGGATGGCTTTGCAAGGCTTTTCTTTCGATCCATAGGGCTTGTTCTTCATTAACTTTAGGGCCCCATAAATAAATCAATGTCTGAACATCCTCTTCATTCACAGGCGTTTCATTTGAAAGGATATAAAAGTTTTGTTTGGCCTTATTAAAATCATGGAGTGTTTCGATGTAGATGTAGCCAAATTCTCTCAACCGATTTTTTGATAAATGTCCTTGTCGTTCCCAATTAAACATCAGCGATCTTAACTCATGAGCATACTTCTGGTCTTTTTTGTTGCGATGACAAGAGAAGAAAGATAGTCTCGTTGAATTTGAGAATTTAAAGGGTGCTCTGCATAAAGTTTTTAAGATATTGATCCCATCCTGAATCATACCATTTTCTATTAAGGCTAAACCATAGCTTGATTGAGAAGAGACGGATGGATAATCCTGCATCAGTCTTTGAGCAATATAAAGTTCTAGTGGGGCCTGTTGATTTTCTTTCGCCACCTCGAAAAAAGCTTTTAACGTTTCTTGTTTAATTAGGGGCTGTGTTTTCATCCATTCCATGGCTGCTTGGCTCCGATGAGTGGCAATATTTAAAAGAGCCAGTGCAGGACCTGCCACTTTAATTCCGCCAGTTGAAACAGCAGATGCGAGAGAAGGGTAAAGAAGATCCGCTTTTTCATTCCTGCATAAGCTTGCGCAATTTCCAAAAGATCGCTTTCTTTCATGCCAATAAAGGGTGGAAATTGCTGTCCGATTTTTAATATTTCCTCATCATATTTAGCGGCCGCACCCAGTTTGAAGAGAAAAAGGCTTTCCGTACGTGTAGGCTTGTGATTTTTTAAATAAAGATCAAACTGCGCTCTTGCCTCTTTTCCTGCGCTCCCATGGTGAGAGCTAAGGCTGCTAAAGGATGGTCTTTAAGATAATGAGCTCCCAACGCTTTTTGCATCGCGCGTGCGATTGCAGGTTGTTCGCGATAGATTGCTAAGATGGACAGATCTATGATTTTTCTTTCTTCAAGCTTCTGGACTGGGGTTGTTTCAATGTAATGCAAAAGGCGCTTCTCATTATTTTCATCAAGATAGATATCAAAGATAAAATTCTGGAGGGCCCGGTCGTTTTTCGCGTATTTTTCAAGTTTAATTGCGTCACGTTGAACTGTTTCTTTTTGATCAGGATGATCCCACAAAATCAGGAGTTTGATCGTTTGCAATTTTAATGAATTGTTGATGTCATTGCCTAAAAGAGAAAGAAGTTTTAGGGCGTCTTTAGGATACAGTTCTTTAAACTGATTTAAGACAAAAGAGGTTGTTAAATTGTCCTTTTTTGTTTTAAGGTAGTCGGCTACCATCTCAAGTGAGCTTTCTCTTTTAATTTGGCCTAAATGCGTATTGACCCAAAATTCAAATAAAATCATATCGGCCGTGCTGGCCTTTGGAAAAAGGGTTCTTCGATCCTTCAGGACCTCTGCAGCCTTCGCAAATTGGTTTTCTTGAACATAAAGGGTGGCTAAATCTCTATAATCATTTTCATCCGCTTTGCCTGAAAGTAAGATCTCTTTGAGTAAAGCTTCTTTTGATCAGGGTTTCTTTGGTTTGATAGGAGTCTTTTAACTCTCTTAGACTGTCAATATCAAGTTTAGCATGAAGATCATAGAGCTTTATCAACGTTTGTTCGTAATCTTTATACTTATTATCTAAGTAATAAAGATCGAGCAATCGTTTAAGAGCATCGACATCGTCCGGATTATGGCGAACATATTCTCTAATGAGTTGAATGGCCTGATCTAAATCGCCTTTTTTCATACAAAATCGAAAGTTCATAGATAATCCCGGGTGTCCGCACCCCTTTATTATATTCATCAATATAAAATTGTTCTGCTTCGGAATATTTTTGACTTTTTAATTGGATCAAAGCTAATTCTTCCCCGGATGGAATTAGATATAGAGTGATCAAAGCACCTACGGCTACAAGTAATAAAATCCAAAAATAAGCCAGTTTCATTTGGTTGTGAGCGTTATAAGTGTTGTATTGTTATAAGGAAGATTCAGCTCAATTTTCAAAATTCCATCAGGAGACGTCTCTAAAGTTTGTTGATTTGAAGCTGCCTGCATTGTATAAGTGCCAGCCCTTGGCATTTTCCACTGCATGAATAAGGGGCCCCAGCCTTTGGTTTTAAATTCTAAAGTTTCCTGATTTCTTTTAAGATCCCAAATCTCCCAGCTGCTTTCTTCTAAATAAGATGTTTTTCCATCTTGTAAATCTCCTAGGGCAATGAGAGGTTCTTCCACCGCAGCATCAAGATAAACGTAAAGGGAATTTTGATAGTTCTTATAACCGATGACCCCATTCGACGTGGAAAAATCGACAGATTTTCCATTTGGATGATCAAAACGGATGGTTTGCAGTCCTTGACGATTCAGGATTTTCCATGATCTATCAGTGAGCTNTATCAATGACCGCAGAAAAAATCCTTTTCCTATAGAGCAATACCGCTTGACCTGGATTGCAATTGGAGCCTGGGATTTAATGAATTTAATATTGCTAAGGATGGCATTTACGCTTGCGTCGAATTCTCCTGAATAAGAGTGATAATATAAAAGAATGGGCTTTAACCTTCTTGGACTTTCCAGATTTTNTAAAGTTTCAGGAAGCAGGGAAAAACGATAAAAATTATCTTTCCAACCTTGAGTGTAGGCATTCTCTGCATTAGCGGCCGCATAGAGTTGAATCCATCCACCGGGTTTTCTTGCTAGGGGATAAACAAATAAAACTGAAGGATGTTCCGCATCAAACTGCACAAAACCTCCTCCAAAATTTTCAAGACCTGCTGTCTCACAGAGACGGACCGGCTGATCCCAAGGTCTAGAGTCGCCCGGCCAAATCATGAGTTTAATTTGATTGTTTTTAGGCGCAAATTGATTTAAATAATCAACAGAACCGCCAATTTCTTTTTCCAGGTTGAATTTTTCGTTTGCGTAGGCCCTGGGTAAAAAATAGCCCCACTTTAAACGTTTGGCAAATTCCTTCGGGCTGTATAGTTGGTACATTCTGGCGCGAAACCAACTTTGAAAACTGTTTTCCCACGATCCATAAGGATAAAAACTTAGATAATCCCTTTCTTTCTCGTCTGCGCCGGTGCGAAAAAATTCCCAAANAAATGGGTGGCTGTAAGTATGAGTGGCTGCTTCTACCTGAGGCGTTTCAAAGTATTTTTGCTGTTTCCTGGCTTCTTTTTTGCTGCNCCATTTGGGATCAAAATCTGCCGCGACAAGCCCCACTGCAATCGGAATGTCAGGATGAGGTTTGATGACTTTTTCTAAGATCACTTCGGCATTGTAAATTTCTTTCCCTGATANTTCTTCCATTGAAGTCTCGTTATTCCAATTATCTCCATGGCAGGTTGCAANAAAGATTCTTCGCCCAGCAAGAGTTGTGGTATCAGGGATCGGGAGATTGGTAGTTTCAAATGCAAGTTCCAGAAATCGAAAAGGATTCACATACCACCCAAGGAGTCTTGAGTTTGTACTAAATTGGATTGGATCGAAAGTGTTCGCATAATATTCTGCTATGTAGCCACCTTGCGGACTTAGGACAACTAGATCAACTTCAGTCTCTGGTTTGCCGGGGATAGCGATTTTAAGATAGGACTTTGCGGAAGAATCAAAGACCCGTGTGCGATAAAATCCCGGCAAGGGGTGATTAAATTTNNTTTCAAATGGAATCAATTCATTAGAAGATGCGGCGATTTGGTAATCGTATGTATAGTCGACCCATTCTTGTGAATTTGAAATTCCTAATTTTTCGTAAAGACGATTTTGTGTGTCTTCTGAAGTGTATTCACCTTGCAAATTGGNCCAAAAACCGGTGTTTCTCATGAGCANCAACTTTTTACCCATATCAATAGCGTTGACGGCCCAATTGATAAATTTTTCCGGATCCTGGACTTTGACATTTTCTGAAAAACAGATTAATACTCCTCTGACTCCATCATTTTTAGCTAGCGCAGGCAAAGGTTTTTGAACATCGTAATACTCAATATCAAGCCCGAGATGGTTGAGAGGCATTTCTACGGTTCGGTGCACAAGTGAATCTTCTACAACATTGTCGACCAAACTATCCCAAAAGGCGATGATTTTGCGATCAAGCGGGGNCTGTAAAAGGTCTATAGGAAGAAGCAATAGGGTAAAGAGAATTCTCAACTTCATGGTGACTTACTCGCAGGTTCCGGATAAACTTCGTCTAATTTGGGCGTGCTTACATAGGGACGCAGCCCATGTTGTCGTTCAATAGAATAAATCTGGCGATACATCTCCTGATCCTTTGGATCCCAATAATCTAAAGAAAATAAAACCAATTTCGGATACACAAATTTTGCTCGGTTCATTTGTTCCAACTGCCACTCGAATTNCATTTTTGGACGAATTTTATATTCCTTTGTTCCAAAATCATAATTTGTATACAACGTTTCACCGAGTTCAAAATCAATAACCCCACCAATTTCAGGTAAAATTTCATAACCTCTATTTAACATCAGATAGATATTAGGATATTGATGACGAATAGCTTTGATCAAATCTATGGAAGCCTCTTTCATGCCCTTAAATTTTGCGGGTTCNNATTTTTCTAAATACAACGCGATATCCATTTGATCCAAAANAACCCCATTGAAACCCTGGGATAAAATGTTAGGAACCGCCTGATTCAAAATAAAGTTTTTCCAAACAGGATTTCTGATGTCGACTGACCAGCTGCCTTTCCAGTGAGGATTTTCTTCAATTAAAATGTTCTCATCTTTAATAGATTTAAACCATGCGTGGCGATCCTCGGCCTCAGCGGCATTCAAATATCCTAAAATCACTTNTTTCTGTGCAATTAAAGGGGATAAATCAGGGTGGTGCTCGCTATCTAAAACAATAGGATTGTAGGGGTTAAATGTCTGAGAATCTGCTTTATCATTGTAATAAACAACCCATGGAAGAATAGGCTCCTGGCCAAAAAGAAATGAACCGCATAGGAAAAGAACCCAATTAAAAATGATATTTTTCAATCTTCCCTCTCTTGCGTAACAATCCAAAATAGATTATGTATCTTTTAATCACGATCAAGCCTAGGACTTCTTGCTTATATAAAAAATATATTTTGTAGCTAATGATATCTATCGGGATTTAAGGGTATGGCAGATATAAAAAGAAAAATCATCGTTGTGGATGATGATGATTACATNTTACTCTTGTTAGGTCATGAATTTAGAGAGTTAGGATTTGAAGTGATCACCTTTAAAATCGGCAAAGAGGCGCGTAACTTTTTGCTAGATGAAAAAATTTAAATGGGGTTTTTATTAATCCTTGATCGAATTCTTCCAGATATGGATGGCCTGGATATTTTGAAAGAATTTCGGGAAAAATCCAAAGTTCAAATACCGATTCTCATTTTGTCTGCTTTAAACACAGATAGTGATATTTTATCCGGTTTACAGTTAGGCGCCATCGATTATATAGGTAAACCCTTCAGCATCTATTTATTAGTTCAAAAAGCTTTAAACTTATTAAAGGAAAAAAGCCCTGATCGAATGGATCGAACAATTATACTTCTTTTCATGCTTAAACTTTACTTTTGCATCTTCGCAAGGTGGGTGATCCCTTGAACTAATCGGGAATCACCTGATAAGAGGATCGTTTTCTTGTAAAAGCGCAAGCCGTCTAAAATTCCTAATAAACCTGGAAATTGACTGTGATAAACATTTTTGAGATGAGCAATCTCTGCGACAAGTTTAGGTTCAGAGTTGCCGACAGCGATGCTTTNTAAACCAGTTTTGAATAAAGAAAGATCATTTAATGAATCCCCGCATGTAATGACTAAGTCATGGGAGATTTTTAGATGATTTAATAGATTCATGAGGCTGGTGCCTTTATTCACATCGCGCGGTAAAATATCTAAGTAGGAGTCGCAGGAAAGAAGAGCATCAAATCCCGCAAGAGTGATTTTTTCAACTGTTTTAGCCTGTAAAAATCNTGGATCATAATAGTAAGCGACACGATAAGGGGGATTTATAGGTTGAAGTTGAATGCCAGGGTCATTTTTAANGAGTTCTCGCAAAAGATGATTGCCATTTTNCCATTTTTCAATAATGGGCTCTTGCAAATGATCAACCGGTTCAAAAGTTCTTCCATCGACAATATGAGTTCCGTGATCGCCCATCACAAAATGTGGGGNAGGAAGATAACCTCGTTGGCAGAATTGTTTGACAGTTTCAACAGGTCGTCCTGTTGAATAAATCAGAAGGACCTGATCTTGCAACCGTGTAAGTTCACTATACAAATAGTGTTTTGTTTGAAAATCGCCTTCTAAAANAGTTCCATCCAGATCGGTTGCTAGTACGAATTGATAGCTATTCATCTTTTGATAAAATCAATTGGCTATTTTCAAGAATATAATTTTTTTNGCACATCGCAGCTAAAGCTGGGTCATGTGTGACAATCAGAAGGGTTTTTCCTTTTTCTCGTGCAAAATTAAGAAGAATTTGATGAATATCCTGAGCCGTTTGTTTATCCAGATTTCCAGAAGGTTCATCGGCAAAGATGATATCAGGATTATTGCATAGCGCCCTGACGATTGCTACGCGCTGCTTTTCTCCTCCTGAAAGTAATTTGACATTAAAATGCGCACGGTTGACTAAACCGACACGTTCAAGGAGGTGCATCGCATTTTGATAAGCTTCGCTCATTTTTGAGACAGGGCGTCTGCCGATGCGCGCTGGCATAAGGATATTTTCAATGGCTGTATAGTCTTCTAGTAGATGGAAGGATTGAAATATAAAGGCAATGTGTCGGTTTCTGATTTTGCCATAATTAAAACGGTTAAGCGTTTGCCCTGCAATTTTGAGTTTTCCTGAGCACGGCTTGTCAAGTGTTCCCAAAATTTGTANAAGAGTGCTTTTACCTTGACCTGAGCGGCCCATGATGGCCACTGTGTCTCCGCGAGTCACGCTTAAATTTAGATTTTNTAAAATAGACACCTGAGCTGGATAGTAAAAGGACTTGCAGATGTTTTTGCTTCTAAAATAAGGTCTGACATAAATTTATTCAGCCCTCAGGATGGTTGATGGTCGCATCATACTGGCTTTTATAGCTGGCACAAGCCCCGATATTAAAGAAATTAAAGCTGTTGCTCCCATGACGTACATTAAAGCATACAAACTGATTTCATTAGGCAGGCTGTCCCCATAATAGAGAGGATTAAAAGCCTCATGACCTTGAATGGAGCTCAAAATATGGACAAGAGTATTTAGGTGGTTCAATGTTAATACAGCTGCACTAATGCCAATCAAACTTCCTGTAATTCCCATCACAATTCCGCAAAACCCAAAAATAGTTGCAATGCTGACGGAGGAAGCTCCCATTGAGCGAAGAATTCCAATCTCCAATTTTTTGTCGTTTACCAGGATAATGAGCATTGAAATGATATTCGAACAAGCTACAATAATGATCACTGTTGCAATAAGTGTGAAAAGATGTTTATCGCTGCTGAGCTGTTGAATAATGTCTTTTGTAAATTCATATTCACGAAAGGTTTCAATTTTCCAATAAGGGGCAATTCCAGCCTCGTTGAAAGCCTGTTGTAGCTTGCCTTTCCATGCTTCAGCCTGATTTAAATCATTGAAGCGAACGTTGATTCCATTTGATTGTGTCTGACCCTCATGTTGATTGGCACCAATGAAATTGGTCAATCCTTTATTAACGAAGATGAATTTTCCACCTATAGGAATCAGGCCTTGGTCATAAAATCCGGCTACAAAAACCTTTACACGCTGTTCTTGCATTGTACTTGCAGTTGGAGTTTGAAAGGAAAGATATCCTCTATCACCAATTAAAACACCAGCATCCCGAAAAGGTTTAGGAAGCAGAATTCCCTCTCCTAAAGTTGAATCGGAGGGTAAAANAACCTGTTTTGTCTGATTCGATTCACTGACCGTATAAAACCAAAAAGGTGCAGGATGAGGTGTGCGGTCGAAATGAGAAGTTACATCCGCTTTGGAAAACTGCAAATAGCCTAATGGGATTAGACCTGAAAGCTTTTGTCCCTCTTTTTCGAATGTTACATTAAATTGAACTTTTCGAATGCTGGTCACTTTTTCAAGCGATTCTTTGTCTACCGAAGCTTCAAGGTTTATATTTCCTTCGAGCCGTTTAATGTCCTTAAAACCTTTGGAAAGAGCAGCGGGGATTGTCCATCCAGAAGAGGGAACTTTAAGCTGCAGGATTTTGACGTAATTAANAAAGTTTAAAACACGCTCTTTTAACAGCTCTTGTTGTACAAGCTCGGCTGAAANGGGAGTCTCCTCTTGCGAATTTTCAGAATTCACTGAAAGACTATAGAAAAGATTGTTTAAATCGGCCTCGCTGATTGGCTGGATAGCTTTTAGGATGTTTTCATTTTCATTATCTAGAGAACCCAAATAGGTGGATTGAGAGAANNAAGACTGCGTGAGTTGTGGTTTTGGATCCTGGGTAAAACGGAGAAGCCGGAGTCTGATATTGCTTGCAGTTGCCTCATAATCTTTTGCCTTTAATTGAAAATTATTCAGGATTGCAAAAGCTTGTTTAACCGGATCTTTAAGAGAACCGTCTGCGTTTAGATCGGGCGCAGCCCATTGAGCAGGCACTTCCACATCGCTATTTGGATCGTAAGGATCTGTTCGATCCGCTTGCAACTTTTCGCCAATGGTCTTCAGCGTGTAATTAGAGTTTTCGCTGATGCTATCTATTTGATAATAATAGGAATGATAATAAGTATCTGTAGGAGTAATTCGCAAGGGGGCTGTAAGAGCTATGAGCTTTTCAACCCAGCGTTNTTCCAGACCTTGTGTAACTGAAAAAANAACAACGATCAGCCAGACAACTAATGCAATGACAAATATAGAAATTAAACTAATGATTGAAACAGACAGTTGACGCCAGCGCGGGCGAAGATACTTGCATGCGACTGATAATTCAAACATGCCTGTCTCACAGGAAAAACGTTAAAAATCTTATTTTGTTTCTTTAAACTCAACGTGCTTGCGTACGACTGGGTCATACTTTTTCAATGTTTTACGATCAGGAGTGTTGGTTTTATTCTTGATCGTGTGGTATTGATAATGACTTGCAGAACTTTGAAGTTTAATTTTTCTCTTTTTTTACTCGCCATGGATAAGCTCCGGATCTCTCAGTGTTGTTATAAAGGTCAATATCATACTGTCAAATCGCATTTTCTCAAGGATTAGTTGTAAAAACTTTAATCGGCCTCATGCATAAGGCATCTTTGATCTAATTTTTGCCCGGATCACCTCAACAAAATGACATTATTTTAGGGAGTTGATGGGAATTGAAGTTGCAGCCTCCAGCTCTAAAGAATCTCCGGTTCCTTNTTGCCTAAAGCGATGGTAGCCTAGGCCTGCAATCATGGCTGCATTGTCTAAACTTAATCCAAGTGTTGGCCAAAGCTGTTTATAGTGAGGGGCTTTTTCTGCAAAGAGTTTTCTTAAAGCTTTATTGTTTGTCACGCCACCGCCAAAAACAAGAGTTTGACAATTAAATTGTTCAGCAGCTTTTAAGGTTTTTATCACATCCTGAAAAGCTGCATGTTGAAAAGATGCTGCCAGATCAGATTTATCAGACGTTGTTTTATAAGTGTACAAAACCCCTGTTTTAAGGCCGCTAAATGAAAAATCTAAAGGGCGCCCTTTGACTGTTCCTGCCTTCAAGGGAAACTTAATGGNATTTCCTGTTTCAGCTAAAGCTTCAATTTGCGGGCCGCCTGGGTAGGGCAAGCCCATTATTTTTGCAGCTTTGTCAAAAGCTTCTCCAATGGCATCATCGACAGTTTGGCTGATAAGCTCATACAGTCCAATTTGGTGCATCAAAATTAAATTTGTATGTCCGCCAGATAAAACGACGCCCAGGCAGGNGAATGTTGTTTCAGGATTGGACATTAAAGCTGCATACAGATGGGCCTCTACATGATTGATGCCAATGAATGGCTTTTGGTGGCAAAGGGAGAGTGTTTTGGCTGCATTGAGACCTATTAATAATGCGCCTATAAGCCCTGGACCATAAGCGACAGCAANAAGATCTATATCGGATAATTGGCATCGAGCCTGCANAAGGGCCTGTTCTATTACAGGAAGGAGGACATCGACATGTCTGCGACAAGCTAATTCAGGAACGACTCCGCCATATTCATTATGAATGTCTATTTGCGAAGAAATGACATTCGACAAAATCTCTCTACCATCTTTTACGATCGCACAAGCCGTTTCATCGCAGGTTGTTTCTATACCAAGAACTAACATTAAACCCCTGTATATAAAAGGCACCCATTTAGGATTGATTCCTGGACAGGTCGCTTCTTTGTCAAAATTCCAAGTTTCAGCTGGATAGAATAGCGGATAAAGGCTTTAATCTCTAGTTTCAAAACTACGCTAAATCTTGACAGCAGAATCCTTGTCCAAAATCCACAAGGCTCGATGAGCTCGTGTTCCAATTTNTTGCACAGGCAAAAGATCTGGTTCATGAGGCCCCTTTAGAACTCGAGCAACCATTTCAGCTTTTCTTTNTCCTAGCACATAAAGAAACACATGAGCGGCTGCATTGATGCACTCATAAGTCAGGGTCATGCGCCATGTCTCTTNTTGAGGAATAAAATTTGCGATGACTAAACGATTTTCTGCTTTTAGTCCATGGGTCATAGGAAATAAAGCTGTGTGACCGTCTTCACCCATGCCTAACAAAACGAGGTCAANATTTTTTTTAGGAATTTTTGCATGAATCAAAGCTTCATACTCGACTGCATGCTTTTCGATCTCTTCTTCAGCTTTCATTCGAAAAATATTTTCCTGCTTTAAGGGTAGGGTCGCAAAGCCTGCCTCCATCGCCATCAGAAAATTACTTTCCCTGCTAGCAGGACTCACACTTCTTTCATCGCTCCAAAATAAGAGCACCTTGCTCCAATCCACCTTTTCACGATTTTCATCAGAGGATAATTCCTGATACACTGCTTTTGGTGTGCTGCCGCCTGATAGTGCAACAGCAAAGTAGCCATGATCTTCAATGCATTGATTGGCTGTCTCGATAAATTGATCGACACAATATTTAAGGGTCTCTGCATAATTTCCAGGGATTACAATCTCTCTTCGATCATCAAAATCCTGAACTTGAGCTTTCCAACTTTCTAACATGGCACCTGAANGGGTTCTATCGCTTTTAACATTTTCCAATAATGGCCGCTGCATTTTGCAANAAAGATTTCATTCATAAAAATTAAACCTTNTTTAGAATGACGCAAAGGTAAAGTAGCGGGCAGTTCGCATGCATCTTTAGCGGTAATATGTGTTTTAATGAAAGGTTCCGCAGACATTCTTATCAAATCATACGATCTGTCTACTTGCGTGTTAATTAGCACATCAAAGATGGCACCAGGAGTCAGTTCATTTTTCTTNNCTCCTATCAGTCTGACTTCTGTTTCATTTACTCCGTTATCGTAAGTAATTTTTAAGGAACCTTTTTCCACCCTCGAATTTTTATATTTCCAATCAAGCTGGGAAGCCAGCCAGCCTTGAAGATAAACAGAACGTCTTTCTGTGTGCTGATAGATCTGAGTCACTTTATTATTAAAACGGATGATCAATTCTTTAGAATGTTTTAATTCTTTAATTTTATCTTCAGTGTCAAAAACCTGAAAAAGAATGTCCCGCCAACTTGTCAATGAAGCCCAATTCATGTCCGTAACAGGGATTCGACTATGCGCCACATCAGAGAGCATTTTTCTGCAAAAAGCTCTTAAATCGCAGGAGCTGTCCGAATCAAAAATCAAACGCGTCGCAAAAGCTTGCAATTTTGGAAGGATTTCATTTTCCTGGCTTGGATCTTGCCCCCAAAGTAAATAAATAGGAAGGTCAGGAACAAAATAGGNGAGGACAAGAAAGGGAATACGTTTTAAATAACCATTTGAACACTTAATATTGATTCGGTCGTAAAAAATGGTAGGCGAAGATTTTTTAACGCATTNCGATTCCACAGATACTTTTAAAAGATTATGGTCAGCCTGAGGCGTACATTCAATAAAGATAATTCGGCAAGGAAATGTTTCTGTAATTGTTTGTACAATCTCATTGAGAAAAATTGAGCGCGCAGGATCCTGAGAATAGACAATTAAACTGAACAGGCAGCCCTTTATTTGCCCTTTTTNTTGTCCTTCTGCTCCCAATTTTGCAAGTTCTTGAATGACATCTGCAATTTGTATCTCGTCATGCGGGGCCGTCATGTTTAAATTAATCTCCATTTTCTATTGCTTCTTTCCAGCAATTTATCGGCAGCTTCCGGGCCCCACGTTCCTGATGCATAATTGGGAAAATAGGAAGGCTTATTTTCAGACCAGCTATTCAAAACAGGAGTGAATAATTTCCAGGATGCCAAGACTTCATCGACACGTGCAAACAAAGTGTTATCCCCAGACATGCAGTCGAGAATAAGCCTTTCATAGGCTTCGGGAGGTGTGGAACCGAAATAAGCGCCATATTGAAAATCCATTTTTACAGGTTGTATGGGACTGTTAATGCCTGGAACTTTACAGTTGATCTTCAAAGAAATTCCTTCATCGGGCTGGATGCGAATCACCAATACATTCTGCTCTATTGTTTTCCCCATTTCTTCAAAAATAAACCCTGGTACAGGTTTAAAAGTAATCGCAATTTCTGTCGAGCGTTTAGGAAGGCGTTTTCCAGCTCTGAGATAAAAAGGCACGCCAAACCATCGCCAATTGTCGATAAATAGTTCTAGCGCTGCATAGGTTTCAACAGATGAATTCGGATCGACATTTTCTTCTTGCCGATACCCAATCACAGGCTTTCCGTTAATAAAACCTGGTCCGTACTGACCACGAACGACAAACTCATCAATATGATCTTTAGGAAAAGGACGAATAGATTCAATCACTTTTACTTTTTCGTTGTGAATGGCATCAGCTTTACTGTTGTGCGGCGGTTCCATACACACAAGAGATAAAAGTTGCATCATATGGTTTTGTACAATATCCCGCAAAATCCCGGCTTCTTCAAAAAATCGACCACGAGATCCTATTCCAATTTCTTCACCCACTGTAATTTGTACATTGTCAATGTAGCGATTATTCCAAACGGCTTCAAATAAGGGGTTGCTAAAGCGAAAAACCAGCAAATTTTGGACTGTTTCTTTTCCGAGATAATGATCGATACGATAAATTTGAGATTCATCCAGATATTTAGAGATTTCCTTTTGCAGTGCTTTTGCAGACTCAAGATCTTCGCCAAATGGTTTTTCAATAATGACTCGCGACCACTTTTCCTGGTTTTCTCCAGGTTTATAAATTAAATTGTGCTGGTTCAGTTTTTCGATGATNNGAGGGAAAAAACTGGGTTGCGTGGAGAGATAAANAACCCGATTTCCTTTTGTCCCGTGGCTGCTGTCTAATTTTTNTAATAAATCTGCTAAACGTTCATAACCTGCATCATCATGAAATTCGGATGGATGGTAGTAAATTTGCTTGCTGAAAGAATCCCATATTTCATGATCAATTGGTTTAGTGCGAGAGAATTGATTGATAGCATCTTTCATCTCTACACGAAAATCATCATGTTTNNTTTCGCGGCGCGCAAAGCCGACACAGGCAAAGTGCGAGGGGAGTTGGCCTTCTTTATTAAGATTATAAAGTGCCGGAATGAGTTTTCGGGCCGTGAGATCTCCAGTCGCACCAAAGATCACCATCACACAAGGTTCTGCAATTTTTTGTACGCCGGGATCCATCAAAGGATTAGAAAATGTCTTAGGCATCGTCGTTGCTTGTGCCATGAAAAGTATTCCTCTTAGAATTGATCAATGGTATGTTTTTAGCATGAAGTTGCAAATAATGCACCACAAAATTCATCGTTTCTTATTAGGAGAGTTTTCAGCTTAGGAAAATCATAAAAACCTTGTGTAAAATTATTTTTTGTAAAATATTTTAAATATTGTGAGTTTAATATGATTGCAAATAAATACGTTTCAAATGATTTTATTAATTTTAATGATTTTTCTGATTCAATTAAAAATAAAAAAATTATTTTTCAAGCCGAATCACTATTCCCTCTGGAACCTTAGCAGAAAGAGTCATTTGTGCTGAATTTTCTAAAACACAGCTTTCTCTACTAGATAGAATTTTGAATTTAATATTCCATATTTTTCTAAGCAGTTTAGAGAGGCAAAAAAATCATTAGAACCAATCTTCCCTTATTTCATAAAAAGGAACAAGACTGTGAGCTTGAAAAAATCAAAAATTATCATCAGCCAACTTGACCGATCGTTTAACGGCTGAATCGGATAAAGTTGCAGTTAAATCATTTAAAAATTCACCCAAAATTGATCAAACATTTCCCAGTGAGACAAAAAATAAAGAAGAAATTGAAGATCCTTCCGAACAAGATCTCAATGTGAAAGATTCTTTGTTGAAAGACGAAAAACCTAGCGATGACATTAGGCAAGAGCCAAAAAATAAAGAAGAAATTGAAGCTCCCACTGAACAAGATCTCAAGGTGATAGGTTCTTTGTTGAAAGACGAAATACCTATCGATGAAGAGTTCAGTCAAGAAGCTGAGGATGATTCTCTAAGCGACAAAAAACAGAATAGTGAATTACTCGAAAATTGTCTTGAAGACAACTCTCAGAATAGAATGAATGAAGAATTCATCCCATTAACAGAAAGTACATCGCTTGAAGAGTTCTTTTTAGCCAAAAAGATAAAATTCTACGAATTATAAAAGATTTAGAGGCGATCTCCAGAGATTCATCTTTGCACGATAAGCACAAGAATGTTATCGGGCGATCTGCAAAAATAATCGGTAAGATTCAAGAAGACTTCTCAAGTTTATCTAAAGATGAATTATTATCTTTAAGAAAATTATGTAAAAATGGGTTATATTTATTTAAATTCCACAAAACTCACGCAGGAAGATTTAAAAAAATAAAATATGCCGGTAAACTTATTAATGTTTTATCTAATGACCCCACATTATGTGCAGCTAAAATAGAAATTTGTACTATAGGAAAATATTCTAATAGTTTTTCTGTCAACTGGCTTTTAAATAGTGCTAATTTTTGTGGGCATTTAGTAAAAAAATAGATCTTAACAATATTAATATCTCAAATGAAGATCTTGTTTTGCTCCTTGATCGTTTACCTAACTTAAATGAACTCACATTTAGTTTGAGACGTGTCTATCTAGATGGGTTACAAAAATTTCTAGGTTAAGAAAATTAGAAAAAATAGACTTTTTACTTAGTCCTTGTAATGTGGAGTCGGAAAATATAAAAAACGAGCTTTCCAAGTTAGCAGATCTTAAAACTCTCATATTGGGTCCTCTTTTTCAGATTGAAAACAATGACTTAATAGACTTGTTAGGTCAACTTCCCAAGCTTGAACATTTAGGCTTAAGAAATAAAGAATTAAGTCCTCAGCTTCTAACAAAAATAAGTGAATTGCCTCATTTAGTTTCACTGGATCTTTCTCATTGTGAAAATATCAGGGATGAAGACATTGAAATTTTAGCTAACTTTTCTCAATTAAATAGTTTAGTTTTATCAATTGGTCGAAATGTGACTCAAATTGGCTTAAATAGACTGGTCCCTCTTATGAGCATTTTAAAAATTGCTTCATCCGTTTACAGTCAAAATGATCAAGTTGAAAATTGCGCAGTCAACTAATTGAAACAGCATAGTTTGCTCCTAAATAAATCAGTTGTTTTCAATGCTAAGTCAATTTTTCGTGATTTTAAGCACTTTATACTTTAACTCTCATGTAGCCCTTAAGATTAATTGATAAAAAGAATCATTTAGAAACTGAAGGTTTATGAGGTTTTGCATCTATATCTCTACCTAGAACGCTAATCAATTCAAAATGTTTTTNTTCAACAGGTGTTATTGATAAACGCGATCCCTTTTCCAGGACACGTAAACCTTTAAGCTGAGGATGTTTTTTCAGTTCAACTAACGAGACAAAATGAGAAAACTTTTCCACAAATTCTACTTCGACCATCATCCAAATTGGATTTTCTGGAGTGGCTTTGGGATCATAATAAGGGCTTGTTTTATCCCAGGCAGTAAAATCTGGATGAGCTTCGCGGCACACGCGGCAAATACCTGCAATACCTGAAGGATTGGCGTTAGAGTGATAAANAAGAACCAGATCTCCAACTTTCATTTCATCGCGCATGTAATTTCTGGCTTGAAAATTACGTACCCCGTCCCAATCCGAAAATCCTTTAGTTTGCAAGTCATCAATTGAGAAAACTGAAGGTTCGGTTTTCATTAACCAATAGTTGACTTTAGATGCCATAGCTTAAACCGTTACGCAGTTTCAAGTGATCTAAATAATTTTGCAGGATAATGATTGCAGCTACATTGTCAACAGATTTTGCACGCTTTTNTCGGCTTAAATTTCCTTCTCTCATCGATCGGTCGGCTTGAACAGAAGTTAGCCGCTCATCCCAGGAGATAATAGGGATAGAGGTAAGGCCCTTTAAAAGACCAATAAAGTATTGGGTCTCATCTGCCANAAAGCCTGTCTTTCCACTCATCATGANGGGAAGTCCGATAACAATTTCTGAGAGCGAATAATTTTGATCTTTTTGATGGTCTTCTAATGTCTTCATCAGTTTTTTTGCTGTGTCTTCCGTTTNTTNTTCACAAGTGAGTGTGGGAAGAGACATGGCAATTGTTTTTGTTTCATCCGAAATCGCAAGGCCAATACGTGCTAACCCATAGTCTATAGAAGCTATTCGAGTGGCCTTTGGCCTTGCAAGGGAAGAGCTCATGCTTTTTGCCTTTATGGTGGATCATCGCTTGCACAAACTCCTTGAAGAGAGGATGAGGCTGTGTAGGCTTTGATTTAAATTCTGGGTGAAATTGCACACCGACCATCCAGGGATGTCCTTTGATTTCGGCAATTTCACAAAGAGCAGCTTCTTCTAAAGTTCCAGAAATCTCAAAGCCATCCTTTTCCATCAGCTCTTTAAATTTATTGTTGAACTCATAGCGGTGGCGATGTCTTTCAGAAATTTTATCAGACTTATAAGCTTTGTGAGCTTTGGAGTCGCTTTTTAACCTGCATACATAATTTCCAAGGCGCATGGTGCCGCCCATCTCTTGAACTTCTCTTTGTTCACTTAAAAGGGAAATCACAGGATTTTTGGTGAATGGATCGATCTCAGTAGAATTGGCATCTTCAAGCTTTGACACATGGCGGGCAAATTCTACGGCCATGACCTGCATTCCTAAACAAATTCCAAAGAAGGGGATTTTGTTTTCACGGCAATATTTAGCAGAATAAATTTTCCCCATCCAGCCTCTTTCACCAAAGCCGCCGGGCACTAGATATCCATCGCAGCCAGCAATATTATCTTCAAGTTTACCTTCTTCAAGAATTTTATCTGCTTCAAAACGTTTGATCTCGAGCTTATAGCCAAGTGAAAGAGCGCCATGGTGCAGAGCTTCAAAAACAGATTTATAGGCGTCTTGATGCTGAACATATTTGCCTATCACACCCACAGTCACAGTCCCCTTGGGATGGCGCAAAGTTTGTAAAATTTNTTCCCAATCCTTGAGCTCTACAGGCTTATTAGGCAGCTGGAGCATTTCACAGATCATAGAATCGATATTTTGCTCATGAAGCTTAACGGGAACTTCGTAAATACTAAACTCTACATCCACCTCTTCGATCACTGCATTGCGGCTTACATTGCAATAGAGGCTTAACTTATCTTTTACATCTTCAGAAAGAGATTNTTCGCAACGGCAAATGATAATATCTGCAAAAATTCCGATCTNCCTTAGGACCTGTACAGAATGCTGAGAGGGTTTTGTTTTCACTTCACCTGCGGCCTTTAAATAAGGAACGTAAGTTAGATGGATATTTAAACAGCTTCCTTTATTTTCATTTCGAAACTGACGGATTGCCTCCANAAAGGGGAGAGATTCAATATCGCCTACGGTGCCTCCGATTTCCACCAGCACAACATCGATATTTTCTTGTTGCTTAGCGCAAGCATGGATGCGTTGCTTAATTTCGTCAGTGATATGAGGGATCACTTGAACCGTTTTTCCTAAATAGTCGCCTTGACGTTCGCGACGGATCACGGTATTGTAAATTTGTCCAGAAGTTGCATTAGACGCACGGGAAAGAGGGGAGTTGGTATAACGATAATAATGTCCTAAATCTAGATCTGTCTCAGCACCATCGTCAGTAACATACACTTCTCCATGTTGATAAGGACTCATCGTTCCAGGATCTACATTCAAATAAGGATCGAATTTAAGCATGGCGATCTTAAGGCCCTTTTNTTCAAGAAGCATACCGATAGAGGCCGCTGTTAAGCCTTTGCCCAATGAGGAGCAGACGCCCCCTGTTATAAAGATGTATTTTGTTTGCATAATAGTGACTCAACTTTTTAATATCTTCAGGATGATCGACGCTGACACTCACGCTTTCCACAATGGCTGTTTTGATCCTATATCCATGTTCTAATACTTTGAGCTGCTCCAAATCTTCAGCTAGCTGAAGAGGGGTCTGCGGCAATTTTCCATATTTTAATAGAAATTCTCGGCGGTATCCATAAATGCCGATGTGTTTGAAATAGGTCAGTGAGGGATTAAATTTTGCGCCAGGTCCTCCAGGAATTAGAGCACGGCTAAAATAAAGAGCATGCCCTTGTTTGTCCATTGAACATTTTACTACTGAAGGATTCAAGGCTTCTATTTCTGAGTGGATTTTCATCACCGCTGTTGACATAGGTGTATTGGGATCCTCAAGAAGAAGCTCTACAACCTGTTGTATCACCCTAGGTTCTAAGCAAGGTTCATCTCCCTGAACATTCACAATAATCTCAGCTTTCTTTAAAAGGGGATTTTTTCTACAGCTTCAATGAGACGATCGGATCCTGTTGGGCAGGCGCTGGATGTCATAATGGCTTTTCCGCCAAATTGCTCAACATGATCAAAGATTCTAGAATCATCTGTGGCTACAAAAATATCGTCTAGCACGCGGCATTTTTTTGTATTTTCATAGGTACGCTGAATGAGAGATTTTCCAAGGATGCTTGCTAATGGCTTTCCGGGAAGCGGGAGCTGCCATATCTCGCGGGAATGATTCCGACAACTTTTGGCAGATTTGCTTCTGTCATTTTTTCCTTAATTTCAAACGCAGCAAGTATAAACTATTTGTGTCATAAATTCAAGTCATACGATGATTTTTTCTTTATCGTTTATCTCCCTTCTTTTATATTTCATGTATGACACATTACCCGCATCCAGTTAAGCCTCCGCAGTTTGTTTATGCGGCTCGTCGCGAGAGAAACAGGCAGCTTGTAGCCTCCGCAAAGCGNGGGGTATTCATTCGCTTGTTTATTATTTTAGGAGAATTTATAGGGGCCTGGTATTTTGCTAGCTGGGCGCTTGCTATGGACGCCATCTCTAGCTTTATTGATGTATTCTTTAGTTTTTCTCTGATTTATTTCATCAAATTTGCAGACCGTCCTCCTGATAAGAATCATCCTTTTGGCCATGGCAGGTTTGAACCGCTTGTGGGAATGCAGATCGGCGTTTTAATTGTGACTATTGGAGTCATTGCGGTTTTTCAACAATTTCTTCATCTGTCTGAGAGTGCCGAAAGAACTCTTACTTCCTCTTATGCATGGATCATTCCTCTCATAGCTGTTGTCTTGCTAGAGATTTGTTACAGGACAGTCATGCGCACAGCAAAAAAACAAAATAGTCCAGCTTTAGCCGCTGATGCGCTACATTATAGAATTGATGGCATCACAAGTGCGATTGCAACCATCGCTTTGTTGATCGCAGCTTATTTTCCNAAATTGGGGAGATTTTTCGATCATTTAGGGGCGATGGCAATAGCAGGTTTTATGATCGGAATAGGACTTTATGCAGCTAAGAATAATCTTTATCAACTCATCGATACGGCACCGAATGATGAATTNTTTGACAAAGTCAGAGGGGCCGCATTACATGTAGAAGGCGTGAGAGAAACAGAAAAAATTCTGATCCAGCAATATGGTCCTGATGCCCATGTGAATATTGACATTGAAGTGGACCCGGAAATGTCTGTTGAAGTGGCGCATCAGATCACGCAAAATGTTCGCGCAGAAATTCAGAAAGTTTGGCCGGCAGTCCGCGATGTAACTGTCCATGTAGAACCTTATTATCCTGGAGACCATTGATGTTTTTATTTTCCTGGATCGGAGGTCTGATCGATCGAATTTTTGCTGTAGCCGGTGCTTTGATTTTATCGCAATTTCCACTATTTATGCAGCAGTATCAACAACAATTGACGGGTCATATTTCTGAACTGCAGCTGCAAATTAACAGCATGCGCAACGCAGCCTTGCTTACCGGAAAATCGCTTAAACAATACATCCTGAAATTTCTGCAAAGCGAAGACCTTGATTTCAAGCATCAAGGNGAAATACTGAACAATATGCTCCAACGTTATGACCATCTTCTACAAGGCCAGCAAGCTTTGCAAGAAGCTCCGTTCTATGCAAAACCAATCCTATTCGTACGTTATCTTGATTTAGACATTGCCCGTTCAACCTGGGCAAAATTTGAAGTTGGCTTTCCCTTAAATCCAGAAGGGTTTTTCTATGCGATTTTGGGAATTCTTCTGGGACTTGCGATTTATTGGGCTTTACGCAAAATTTGCCAACGGTTTTTCAAAACTTCTCTTAAAACAGCACCTTAATCACAACCACTCACTCCAATTTTTAACTTTCTCAAATTTTTTTCTTTTGAAATATGAGCATGAATAAAGGAAATCATTAAATTTCTTCGGCTTTCGGAACGATTACTTTGCTTGAAAACTTCAAACGATTGAGTGAGATGTGAAATTCCTGCTATCGTAAGCCATTTATCTACTTTTTCGAATTTATTAGCCTTTAGCGCACGGTCAGCCAAAACCAGAGCAGCTTCGACATGCCCTTTTTTGGCAGCCTCTTTGTATAAAAGCTCAGCATGGGTTTTTCTCAGTCTTTCAGATTGATGAGCTGACGAGAGATGTTCCATTCCCTTGCCCTTCTCATAATATTTCGCAAGACGAAAGATTGCACGCTTATCACCCAAGCTGGATGCTGTTTGATAAAGTTTAAAAGCGTCTGAATATTGCTTATTTTTAGCTTTTAAATTAGCCGCTTGGTACGCCTCGCTAGCTGTCATTTGAGATTGGGCTGAAGTGGAGATAGAAGGCATTGCATCAATTGAAGTTCCACTACAGTTGGTATTCCAACCAGTCGATGCTCGAGGATTTTCATGAGTAGAATTAGAGACGAAAGACTTTTTAGNTTCTGGAGGTATATTTTGAGGATCAGGGAGATCGTGTAACCATACTATTAAATTTCCAATAACTGGAATCAAAAGAGTCATAATTCTAATGTTACTTTGAGCATTTACATAAGAAAAATACCGATTTTTTTGTATTGTTTCTTGAGGAATGCAACAAAGAACACATTTAATAAAAATCTTTACAATGCTGGAGAGGGTACTTGCTATGGGTACTCTTTCCATGAATCGATCAGCCTGAACAAAAAAGGTGGGTTGATTTGAAACTTGATTCATTAAAAAGTCCTCTAATTAAAAAATAAATCTATCAAATTTTTATTAAAAATCAATTAAATTCCAGCAAATAATAATAATTTAATGATTGATTTAGTTTGTAAACATTTCTACCAATTTCATCCAAGATGAGTGAAATAGCAGGTGTTGTATTGGTTGGAACGATAATGAAATTGAAATTCGTATTTTTGAAACGCTGGATAAATTCTTCCAGCGACGCTTTTTGGTCATTTGTCAGAACAATAAAACGTAATTGATCCAGAAGACGGAGATAGGGGAATTCAACGACTGCAAAAATTGTTTGGGGGACTTGATTGTTATAGTAAGCCAGCCAATCTGTAATTGTCACTTCTAAAGTCGCGCGATGTCCTTGATTGCCTTGATACGAAGGACCGATTCGATTGGATTTGATCAACACCAGTTTATCTTTATATTTATTTTGTAATTCTACCGGTGCAGTGTAATTCCATAAGAATGCAAACGCATTGGCCTCTGTAGCCTCATTCTCTATTTCAAAAACTTGTTCCCAAAAAGTTTTTTGTTCCTTATCTAATCTTTGAAGGTGATCCTGCAATTTTCTGATTTCCTCAGAAGTCAGTCGACGTTCAGAACCTAATAAAANAATTTGTCCTGAAACTTCTAAATTGTTTTNTAGATATTTTATTGTCTCAAAAATTCTTTNTTCCATGCGTTCCACAGAGGCTCCAAAGATCAGACAGTGATGAGCCTTTAATGAAGAAGGGCAAGACGTTGGGGTTAAAAATCCTAACTCTTTAAACAAGTGATGGAAAAGATCCTGATATTTTTNTAAACAAAGAGAATCTTCAAGTTGCCACCGCTCTATTCCCGCATTTCGCATCAAGCCCCCGTTAAACCCTTGAGGCTTTTGTAAAATGGCATTGAGTTCAGCTAATGATTTGACTCTCAAAGCCTGGGGATCCAATTGATTTAATTCTACCAGTAACAACAAAAGATTTTTAAAAGCAGGGGATAAAAAGAGTGAATGTTTCTGTCCATCGTATTGAAATAATT
This sequence comes from Parachlamydiaceae bacterium, assembly GCA_013414685.1. Lineage (GTDB taxonomy): Bacteria > Chlamydiota > Chlamydiia > Chlamydiales > Parachlamydiaceae > Neochlamydia. Next base: position 331,776 of record CP058704.1, read on the forward strand.
TAGACTCTCCCATAATAAGATGCGGTTCAAGTTGAAACAACTGCTCTACAAAAGTAGAAAGCTTTTGCTCCAGGGTACAAGTTTCTATAGAAGAATGAATTTCTATTGGTGCTAGGTCAATAGGCATATTGTATTGTGTTAATCATAACCTAAAAATGGCGAGGCCATCTTTAGGTTATTAGCAGTTTTGGTTAATTTGCGTTTTCGTTTACGTTTTTCTCTTGAGATTGAGGTTGCTCTTGATTTAGAGGTTCGTCTGTTTTTAGACTCCGAAGCTTTTGGATCTTCAGCAATGGATTCTTCGTAGACCCAATCAGCAGGCGCTTGCAACGTATCCTTTGTGGCTTGAAAAGGTTGGTCGCCGCCAGGAATTTTAAAAATTCTTGCGGAAGTGTATGTTCTAAATAAAGGAGTCACAAGCCCGGTTGCTGGTAACCTGGAATCCGTAGGATTGGCTTTGATTAAGAGGTCTTTTAACAGATCGCTCATTTCCCCTAATTTCACCATGCATCGGTTAAAAATAACTCTCGTTTTATCATTTAATTTTGCGACTTCAGCATCGTTTGGAGTGACTCTATTATCACCCAAAATCGTTTGAAGAATATCCTGTTCTTCTATCAACTCTTTTTAAACTTATTGAATTTTCCAACATAAAATTGTAAATGTTGTTTGTTTTCCTCAGCGGAATACGAAACGGCAAGAACGGTATGTAAATCTTCAACTTTTGCCGCAATCCTCTTTAGCAATGCTGCCCTTTTATCAATAGGATCTTGACCCACAGGCGCTTCATCATTGGCTGATAAAACTTTTTATCAGATAATATAGAATTGGCCAAGGGAGCCAATTGCGAAAGATTTTGAATAGAAATAGTTAAACGAGTTTGCTCGCCTTCAAGAGTTTCAATTCTTGAGCGTAAGTTGGCAGTTTCTTCTTGTTTTTGCGCCAATAAATGGGTCTTTTCATTTTCTAATCTTTGTATTAGATTTTTGTGTTCTTCGATTTTATTTATAAGATCTTTATTTGTATTTTTTATATGTTGAATATATTCTTTAATCTCTTTAGGATCTAAATCATTATTATTTTGTTGAGAGAAGCTTCTACTATTCATTGTACCGCTTTTCCTAGCAATGGGAGGTGTACTCGCTAAAACATTGGTGGTGGGTTGGGTGCCTATACGAGGATCTGAATATGTAGACATAAAACACTCCTTGTTAAAGGATTATAATGTATTAATAGAAGGGGCCTTTAACTTCTTTATCGCAGAAAAAACGAATATTCTAAAGGTTTTTAATTGAAAGCTAGGGGTGTTTTTAAATAATTGATTGACAGACACATATGTAATGAGTTCTTAATTAATTAAAAACCTTAAGAGCCGAACCTTTAAAAGTTTGAACGCTCTAGAGAGAAGGAAGAAGGCTTAGGTACAGCCCGCTTCCTTTGTAACTACTTAATACTTAGGGGCGCAAATCTTACATAGATGATTCCAATAATCCCCCATTTCGGAAGACAGGAAAGGCCATAACTTATTATGTGGAACAGGCCACTTATGATGATGTTCTGTATCAATAAAGGCGATACGGTTATCTTTTGTGATTGGCATGTTGAAACTGTAGGGAGAATCATTAAGCCCTAATTCCTGCAACAAGTAAAAGACCCAATTTAGAGTTAATGGAGTAATGATCGGGCTTTTCCACATTCGGTTATTTTCGCTCCCTGTGTAAATATCCAGTTGATCAGCAATTAATACAAAATTTTNTCTTTCCGAATTTAGGGTCGGGGAAGGATCTGCAGGAAGAGGATAGAGCCATTTGCGAGGTACGACAAATAAATGATTCACATTATAACGGTTCAAAGCATCCTGGATAAAAATTGAGCCGGTTACTCTTGAGAGCAATCTTTCCCAATCGGAAATGCCTTTTTGTTCATCGCTAAAAAATTTAAACATATATCCAGGAATCTTTTTGTTGGGACTTACAATCGTCTTGCTAAATTTCATGGGTTCGGGTCTTGTAAAGCCTGCTTTTTTAANGGAAACGTTATTTTGTGTGACCCGAGTGCTAAAAAGACGATCTAGCTTTGGTTTTACCGGATGATTCTCTGGCAACAGGAAGGGCGATACGTAGGTCCAGGCAGCTGGATCAACATAAGGTGATGGGGTATAGTAGGATTTAAGCAAACTAGCTGTATCAAGAGCTCGGCTTTTGCCTGAGGAGACATTCTCTTTTTGAAGCTCTGGGTAGGCGGGTGGAAAAGGGATCCTTTCTAAACGATATTTTTGGTGCTACCTGTGTTTTTGCATCACGTGGCGAGGAATGCTGAGGCCATAATCGTAAACACGAATAAGAGGAGAAGGAATAGCAAACTTTCCATTTCTCTCAGCTATAATGCGATAAAAAGCGTATTCAGTTCCAATATTCATGGAACATTCGGATGTAATAGCAACTAAGTTGTCGACCTCCTCAGAAATCAATTCTTCTTCGCCGATGACATTATATTGCTCTTGATGATAGATGGAAGGCATAAAGTCAAAGGCGTTCGAAGCAAAAATATAATACTGCGTGCCAGGTTCTTTTGAAGGCATCCAGCTGATTTGATATTTGTTGTCCTCAATTTTTTTAAAAGGGGGTCTTTNGACTTGATCAGGTTTGCTAACGGTAAATACATAAGCGGGCGTCCAGGCAGACCATTCCCCATCCTTCATTTCTCTTATGCGAAAATAGTAGAGTTGCTGAGGGTTAAAGAAGGTATCTGAACACGCATCTAACTTGATCACTTTTGCAAAATCCTGAATTCCCTGAAAATTTGGAATGATGGAAGCAAAATTTTTATCTGTTGAGATTTGCCACCAAATTTNTTCCGGGGTCTGCCTTCGTGNTTCTATTAAAAAATAAGGAATTTCATGATCAAAATGTTGATCCTGATTAGCTATAAAGATAGAGGGAGCTGGATCTATTTTATAGTTGATTTTAAAGCGAATTTTACCCATTTNTTTAGAAGTATTCAGATCGATTTCATTGGCTCCGGATTTTAAAGAAGGCATTACAGCTGTCTTGCCCANAAGAGTCACCTTGCCTGAACCCTCTGCCACATCCAGTGTAAGGGAAAAAACAGGTTCTTCAAGAAGATAGGTTTGGTGGGGTTCGAGCAGAAAATTTTGTTCTTCTAATGTAATGGACTCAGNGGAGTGATTGCTCACTTGAAGAATAGGAAAAGCACTTTTTATATTAAGCTTTTCTTCTTTGCAGCGTTCCTCTAATTGAATAGTTTGTTCGACGGTACCATCTGCTTTTACTAAAAGTGTCTCGTGCGGATATAGATCAAATTGGTAATCATGCCACTGATAAGAAATTTCATTAGATAAAGGTTCTGAAAAATCAAAATTTTTGGGAAAAAGATCAAAACGCGCAAAGTTTTCGCAGGCCTTTGTGAAGTTGTATGACTCTTCTAATGCTGTGGTTTTGGTTCGAAGAGCAAGGAAGGGTTCGTCGGCGACATCTTCATATCCTGCCACATTTTGATTATCCAAATGCAAGTAAATAAGGTGATGCTGATCATCGATTAGATGCCATTTATCATCAANAAAGAATTCCTTTAATGAGGATTCATAGGGAACTGGTCTGGAAGGAACTTTAAGAACACTGGCCTGCAAAGATGAATACAAACCACTTTTTTCACCTGATAGCTGATGAACTTGAGCCCATTTCCAAAGATTATTGGTCTTTAGCAATTCCTTATGCATAGACTCTTTCTGTTCAAGCCGGTTTGTATTTAAAGAAAGAAAAATATCCTCAATCGGTTGATCGGAAATATTTTCAAGAAGGTAGCTTTCAAGGACAACTTGTTGACCAGGTTCATCTTCACCGATCTCNNAAATGTAAAGTTTGATGCTCCTTCGATTACGTAGTTTTTTCAAAAGAAAAAGCGCTGTTGTTTCGGAAAAAAGTAAAAGGAAAGCAATGAATAATCTTAACATGTTATGTCCTATTTTCGTAAGGCTAAAATAAGCCAGCGTATCATGATATATGAAACCCACACAAGAGCTGCGAGCAAAATTGCAGCCACCAGACTTTGCAAATTCAAAGGTATCGCTAAAAAATAATATGAAGCTCAAAACTAACGAAATTCCAGAGACAATGTAGCTAGTTTTGTCAATATTCATGAGTCAACCTTCATTTGCATTCCTGCTCAATAAAGCAGCATTTTGAATTTTCTTCAAGAATTGATCTCATTTTTTATTGAGAGGTAACAAAGCATCTTGTATGGTAGGATTTGTGAAGGAACACTATGGTTAAAAATTTCGCGCTTCTTATTTTTAGTTTGATTGCTTTTGCTGCTATTTTTGCTTTTGCAAAAATCACGCTGCCAACCTTGACTCAAAGCAAAATTGATCAGGCTAAAAAAGTCATCATGTCGAACGCACTTTTGATAAAGAGGTAATTGGTTTTGATCTTCTTGATCCTGAGATGGCTCCTCAGGATATTCGAGCAGATGTTATGAGAGGATATGAACTTCTCCTGCACACAAATAAGCTTCTGCCCCAATATGTTGATGATCGTTTAACATGCGCCAATTGCCATATCTCAGCTGGAAATACACTTGGTGGCAAGAGAGGAGGTATTTCTCTAGTTGGAGTAGATAAAGTATATCCACGTTTTTCCCTTCGCATAGGAAAAGTGATCGATTTGGTCGATCGCGTAAACAATTGTTTTGAAAGAAGCATGAATGGGAAAGCGCTGGAAAGGGATTCAAAAGAAATGAAGGCCATCATTGCTTATCTCAAGTGGATTGGTTCAAAAATTCCTGAGAGGAAGGAGTACCCTTGGCTTGGTTTGCCACGCTTAACTACACAGCACATTCCGGATGCGGAAAATGGGGCCAAAGTTTATCAACAACATTGTGCATTCTGCCACCAGGTTAACGGGCAAGGCACTGTGAATAACCCGCCTCTTTGGGGCCCTCATGCTTTTAATGACGGAGCTGGAATGTCGACTTTGAGCAAAATGTCTTCCTTTATTTTTTATAACATGCCTCAAAATGATCCNTTTTTGACTCAAGAGCAAGCTCTGGATGTAGCAGCATTTTTAGTCAATCAACGTCGTCCTCTCTATATGCCAAATACACAACAAAAAAATCCCTAAATCATTACAAGGTGATGCACAATGCAACAGTCTATATTTAGAAGTTTTTATCAAATGATCGTAAACATCGGTTCTAACCTTCAATCTCTCTTCTTATTAGCGATCCGGCTTTTTTGGGGCGGTTCGTTTTTTATGAGCGGGTTAGGCAAACTCCAAAATATTCATGGGATTGCAGAATTNTTTTCACAGATCCATATTCCCTTTCCTTTGTTAAATGCCTATTTAGTGGGGTTNATTGAGTGCGTAGGCGGAGCTTGCTTATTCCTAGGATTGGGAGCTCGTTTGAGTGCTCTTTTATTGATCATTGTCATGATCACAGCCTTATTGACTGCTAATTTTGATAGTTTGTCAGCTGCTTATGATGATCCGCAGAAATTAATCACAAATACGGCTTTCGTCTACCTATTTGCTTGCCTGGTAGTCTTTATTTTTGGACCTGGAAAAGTTTCAATTGATTATCTTTTAGAGAAAAAATAAAGAAATAAGACTTAAGCTTTCGGAGGCGGGATATTCCATTCAGCCGGTATATATTCTCTGCCTTCGATAGCAGCAATTCGTTTCCTTAAGGGAGGGTGGGTGGCAAAAATCGAACTAAAGCTGACATTATCATCAAAATATAAATGTGAATAGGCCATTCCTTTACTGGGCATGTCATAAATTTCCGATTTTTCAATTTTTCTTAAAGCATTTGCAATCCCATCTGGGTTGCGTGTGAATTGAACTGCGCAAGCATCTGCAAGATATTCTCGCTCTCTGCTAACAGCAGCTTTTAAAATGGACCCGCAAATCCAAGTCAAGGTTCCCGCTACAAATAGAAGAAGGGCAGCGATGGCAATGGGGTTGCCTTNTTTATCTCGGTCTCTTGGTGAAAATTGCATGAGACGCATAGCAAGGTATAAAACGAAGAAAAAACCCATGACCATAGCAGCTAAGCGCATACTGATTTTCATATCCCCATTGTAAACATGTCCAAATTCGTGTGCGACCACTCCCTGCAGTTCTTCACGAGAAAGTGCATCCAATGTGCCTTTAGTAACTGTAATGGCAGCATTGCTTGATGTGATTCCTGCAGCAAAAGCATTGATCGACTGTGAAGGAAGAATATAAACTGGCGGTACAGGCAAGGAAGCGGCTAGTGCCATTTCTTCCACAATATTTAAGAGCTGCTTCTCTTTAAAATTATTTGAATTCTTATTAACTGGGTGAGCTCCGAGAGATAAAGCGACATAGGAGCCCCCATGGGATTTATACATTGAATATTCGAAGAGAGCCACACTGAAAGTGATGGCAAGAAAAATAAAGCCAAGAATTGGAAAAGGAGGGTCATAATCCGGCGCCGCAAAATAACGCATGGCATATTCAATCCAAATGGCGTTAAAGAGGGTGAGAGCAACAAAAATTAAGACGTAAAGGCTTGTTTTTGATCTTGCCCTTTNTTGTGCTTTCCAAAAGTCCATTGCCATAAAACACTACCAATCTTATTTTGTAAACTTGAATGCTCATTTAATGGTTATGATTTCAACAATGAAAATCAATGAACTTTCAAACCAAATCGCTATCTGGGCTTTTAGATTAAAAAGTTTACAACTTAAAAGAAACTTTCACAGCTTTACGCGATTCTGGTGTTTCTACTTCAAACAATTCTGCCGTTTTATGACCTAAGGCTCCAGCAATTAACACAGCAGGAAATTTTTGTTGTTCATTGTTATAGGCCAAAACCTGATCATTATAGGCTTGTCTTGCAAAGGCAACTTTATTTTCTGTGGTGCTTAATTCTTCTTGCAAAGTTTGCATCGTTTCATTTGCTTTTAGTTGTGGGTAATTTTCAGCAAGAGCGAAAATATTTCCTAAGCCGGAACTTAGTGTGGTTTCGGCTGTCATCAAGCGCTTCATCTCTTCTTCGGAAGGAACACCGCTTTNTTGGATGTCTTTTCTCAGCGCAGCAGCCTGGTTTCTGGCTTCAATCACCGATTGTAAAGTTGACTTTTCGTAAGTCATGTAACCCTTAACCGTTTCAACAAGGTTAGGAATCAAATCATAACGTCTTTGTAATTGAACATCAATTTGACTCCAGGCGTTTTTAACCTGGTTTCGTAAGGAGACAAGTTTGTTGAATATTCCGATTCCCCATATCACGAGAATCGCCAGTACAATTAGAATGATTCCTAATGTTGACATAGACATCCTCCTATCTTTTAAACTCTTGCAACCCGAATAGATTTCTAATAGTATGCATGCTTTGCGATGCAAGAATCCTTTTAATTTTAATTTACAGGATTAAATATTTATATACAAATTTATTTAAAGATTGCTATAAACCGCAGAGAATAAGCAAGAAGTACAAGAGTTAAATCAGGTAAAAAAATGTCCAAAAGTTTTGATGTTATCGTAGTAGGAGCTGGACCCGCCGGTGGCCAATGCGCTCGACAGCTCTCGGCTGCTGGTAANAAAGTTCTTCTAGTGGAAAAAGCAAAGGATTTTTCTATAAATAATTACTCGAGCGGAGGAGCTCCTGCCGAACTGATCCGTGATTACTCTCTACCCCCGTCGATTGTAGGATCCACCTGGAATCAAATTGATCTTTATACCTCGACAAAAAAACATCGATGGAAAGATCCCTCTTATAAAGGTGTCGTATTAGATTTTATGAAACTACGTGCTTACCTGGCTGAGCAGGTTTTACTAAAAGGTTCGCAAATGCTCTTAGACCATGCGTATTTGCGTCATGAATCAAGAGGGGATAGCACGCAGGTTTTTATAAAAGATATGCATAATCACGAAACTAAAGTTTATGAGACCAGGGTTCTTGTGGATGCTACAGGCGCAGAACGCCGCGTGCTTATGCAGGGACGGTTTGATAANAAGCGTGCTCTAGCAGCTACTGGAATCGAATATCTCATTGAAGTAGACCCAGATCTCTATAAACGCTATAGTCAAACTTTGTCNTTTTTTCTGGGTTTGAAATGGATGCCGCAGGGGTATGCCTGGATTTTTCCAATGGAAGCAAATCGACTAAAGATTGGGGTCGTCCGTTATTTTGCTCATGAATTAATTGTTCCTCATGAACCTTCCTATCGTCATTATCTTGAAAAAATGCTGGAAGAAAATAATTTTCCTGCTAAAAATTATCAAATTTTAGATACACATGGAAAAACCTTGTATTATTTTCGCGGTCAAAAAGATTCCATGTTTGATAATAATGTCATAGCAATTGGAGATGCCATTTCCACTTTAAACCCGATGGCAAGTGAAGGAATCAGGCATGCCATGTACAGTGGAGCTCTAGCAGCCGCCCATATTTCACGGTATTTAGAAGGTGATTCAAAGAGTTTTTCTCCCTTTGTTAAAGAGATGAGAAAATATTTCGGCTTCAGATGGAAGACCTCAGAATTCATTATGAACTGGATGTACAAGGAGAGACAGGATAACCGTTTAGAAACTTATGCGGAGGCGTTTAGGTCTCTTTCTTTTAAAGATATGCTTGATTTTTCTTTTGATTATAAACTTAGCACAATTTTGAAATTTTTCTGGCATGTTTTAGCTTTAAGCTTTGGTAAAAGGGCTCTTGCGATAAAATAACGTAAGCTAAATGATGTACAATTTTGAAGTTATCATTCAAATAATGCTTCCTGTTATTATATAAAATTCTCAGAAAGTGTGTTGGAATATCCACCCTTTGGGAACTTTATCAAATGCCTACTTTTTGCAGATGCCAAGATTGTACATAATTAGGCTCTGAGCTATCGAATTCAAAAGTTAGCATCAGCAGCATTTTGCATGAGTGGTTTTATTGATGGAATATTTACACGATTCTTTTGTCTCCTGGCTTCTTGAATATGGAAGCCTGGCGCTATTNTTNTTACTTGCTCTGGGAATTGTAGCCTTGCCTATTCCAGACGAAACCCTTATGGTCATTTCTGGCGTTCTTATTCATCAGGGAAATATGTCTCCGATTCCAACCCTTATCGCGGCTTATCTTGGGACTATTTGCGGTATTACTCTTAGTTATTTAATTGGACGCACAGCAGGCCATTTTGTCATAAAAAGATACGGAAAGTGGATTGGAATTAATGATCAAAACCTTAANAAAGCCCACGACTGGTATGAATATTTAGGGAAATGGACATTAACATTCGGATATTTTGTTCCAGGTGTGAGGCATGTCACGGGTATTATCGCAGGAATGACTGAGTTAGAATACCCAAAATTTGCTCTCTTTGCCTACACAGGTGCAATTTTGTGGGCGACAACTTTCCTTTCTATCGGGTATTACTTCGGACCCTACTGGACCCATATCTTAAGTTTCATGGACGAGCATCCCATCGAACTTCTTGGGGCTATTCTATTTGTTGTCTTATTCATTCTCTGGATCAANAAAAACGGTAAAACACGTTCCTAAAATCCTTATACATGAATGTCTTTTTTAAATTCGTTAAATTATTTTAAGAGTGCTGCGTAGTCGTCGGAGTTGTAGTTGTGGCTTGTGGAATGATAATCGTTGTGGATGGTGTTGATCCATACGGATAGGCGCCATATGGATAAGTTCCGTAGGGATATGTAGTTCCATAAGGATTTGCAGTGCTATAGGTATAAGGGCTATAATAGGGCGTTCCTGTATAAATATTTGCACCAGAACCCCATACACCTGGGTTGAAACGATTTAAATCAGTACGATTTAAATCGCCTCTATTCAGACCTCTATTAAAATCACCACGGTTGAAATTTCGATTTCCTCCAATATTCGTTCGTCCTGCCCCTACTCTTGCGGAAATTTGATCCTCATGAGTCATAGGACTGGCTGAATCGATAGGGGAGGAGTGTGCTCCAATCCATAATACGGTTACAAAGAAAAGAAATTTTAATTTATGTAAGTTCATAATAACCTTTAATTCTAATTAATGTCCCTGATTCATATTTTGCACACCGCTATAGTAAAGCATATTTTGCTCAGCTGCGTTAGGATCACCAGGAATTGCACCTTCTGCACCAGTGGCAGCAGCAGCGCCATAAGCAGCCCCTCTATCAGCTCCTACAGCTTCGCCGGCATTGAAGCTATTGACATCTCCTCGATTTAGGTCATTATGGTTAAAGTCATTGCGATTAAAGTTATCTCGGTTGAAATCTTCATGGCCTTCGCTTCCTCTCATGCCGCCTCCTCGTTCAGCTATGAAAGAAGAATTTGAGATTAATGAGTGGTTAAACCCTAGTATCATGAGAAGAAAAATGAGATAACAAAAATATTTTTCATAAATCCTCCAAATAGATTGCTTTCTAAATATTATTATATAGTTATGTTCTTATATTAAGATATCATTTTTTATTAATATTTTTCGATTTTTATAGCTTATTAACTCCGAAAATGAGGGTGCGCTTCAAATATCTCATTTTTAGAAATTTGCAATTATTTTTGAATAGTTATTGCTTTGATAAGTGAGATCGTATAACCTAGCCTCATTTTTAACAATTAGTTGATGGAGATTTGCAATGTTGTTAGTTAAAACAGTGGTTAAACCAAGTTCAATTGCAGGTGTTGGACTTTTTGCTGATGAAGATATAAAAGAAGGATCGTCTGTTTGGAAATATACGCCGGATAGCTGCAGTTTGTTTACTAAAGATCAAATTGACACTCTGATCCATAGCTTTCATAAAACAGAAAAAGAACTCATGCAATATTTGTTGACCTATACTTATTTTCAAGCAAAATTAAATGGTTTAATTCTTTGTTTAGACAATGGTCGATTCGTAAACCACTCAGAGAATCCTAATTTGAAAGGTCCCGCTAATATGGAAAACTCCTGGCAATACTCTGTAGCATGCAGAGATATTAAGAAAGGGGAAGAGCTTACAGAAGATTACCGTACTTATGATTCTTCAGCGTGGTTAGATGACCTCTGTAAACGTTATAACATTTTTCATTATCAGCCAGAAGCGGCCTTAAGTCGCTAGTCTCATCTCATACGAAAACTATTTTTAATGGTTTTCGTATGAACTACTCTTTACATATCTAAAAGTAACTCTATTTTTCTTTTATTTTTTTTATAATCGTTTAAAATAGAGTGTGAAATTTTTTGGTTTTTTTATGAAAATTGCTCATGAATTTTGTCCTGTTAATTTGATAGATGCCAGTGAGCTTAAAGAATGCAGCAAGGGGAAATTTTTTAATTACCACAGAAAATTTTTGCTTCAGGATAAAACTGACGGGAAGGTTGCAATTATTTCCCTCAATATTTTTGAAAGAATTGTTCTCATCATTCAAAAATTTTTATGTTGCCAGACATATTCAAAATTCCAGGAAGCTTTTGGAAATAGAAGCATCCAAATCATCTCTCCTTCTAATCTTGAGCAAATTCCAACAAATAAAATTTCCCAAACGTCTCCGTCCATTAGCAATTTCGTTCAGGAAAAAGTTGCAAATCAAGAAGAGGCCGAGCCCAATCCCTACCACCAGTTGCAAGGATATTTACAACAGGTTGTAGACAAAAAACTTATCTGCACAATGTTTTAAAACAAATTCAAATGTGCCTTCTTCAGATTAATGAAATTAGTGAAATGCCAGATGATCAAAAAGAAGTTTTACTTTCAGCACTTAGACATACGACTGATGATTGGATTTTTAAAAACGCAAAAACGCTTTCACCTAAGACGATTCAGTCCTTAGTTCAGTTAAGTTTTGTGTCCGAAAGCCATAATTTTCTCCCTGTTTTATTCAAAGCTCTTACGACTGAACCCATTGATAAGGAAAAATTAAGCGCTTATGTAACAAGCTTGCCTTCATTTAAAGATGAGTATAAGCGGGACGATAACTATAAAAATAGAAAAAGTCATGCCACTGAAAAAATAAGCATTATGATTATATCTTTCCTGAAATTTTGAAATTTTTCTATAGAGACTTTGATAGTTCTCCAAAAGTGGCAGAGACTTTAGAAAAATCTTGATAAAGAAGTAGTGAAAAACTTCATTGAGAACCTGTTTGGATTAATAGCTGTTCGTCAAAGTATTCGTTCTAGTAGCCAATCGAATGTATTGAGGATATTAAGTTGCGGTGTGCACTTTAATGCTGAAAACACTTTATTAGTATTAAAATCTCTGTGCTATGCAGAATCTCCTTTTCTTCTGGTGCAAATCTTAGATAAAAGCGAATGGCATCCGAAAATCATTGAAGCCATTTTAAAGATCAATCCGCAAGAAGACGAAGAAGACCTATTCTTTCAGGATTTTCTTGAAGAAATTGCTGAGTTTTATAAAAGACATGGAGAGAGATATTTTGCTTCCATTAACACTTGTAATCCTCCTTTAAAAAATTTATCAGACTATGTGATGGAAAAGGAATCACCAAGACGTCAGGATTTAATCCGACAAAGCCCTTTTTCTTCTCCTGCTTCTCGCAAAATCAATAATCTTTTGAGATTCTAATTGATTAAGTTTGATGGCACTGACTTTAAATCTATCTTTATAGCGAATCTATTTACGTTGCTTCGGCAACATCTTTGGCTAATTCATAAAAGAAATCTTTTTAATTTTTCTAACTTTACTAGAAAAGTATTTTTATAATTATAAGAAAACATAAAAATTTAAATTGTTTATAAACATACCTTTATTTTTATTTACATAAATTTATTAAATTGATTTTAAATAGTTGGTTTAATAAAATTCTTAGGATTTTTCTATTAAACTTTAAATCAAAGGATAATTTATGAACATTAATACATCTAATCGATCCCCTTCTCCTTTACCTTCATTAGTTGAAGTATCACCTGTAAGTTCGCCAAGAGATGAGGCACGCGACCCGCAAATTGAGAAAGTTAGAAACCTATTAGAGAAAGTTAAAATTGAAGCTGAATCAAACAATGATCATAATAATAACAATAACGAAAAAAATTAAAACGTCGATTCTCCAATGACTTTGAAAACGCATGGGCAGAGGAAGATAAAAGTATTTCTACACAACCTAAAAAAATTCAAAAAATTACCCTGGAATCTGCCGATAAGTTATTGTCGGAGGCTGAGAAGTGTGAATCTGAGGAAAATGCCACTGCATTATACAAACAAGCCTCACGACAATACGCCACTCTAGCTCTTAAAGGTAATGCGCAAGCAGCCTATACTCTTGGTTTTATGTTTGAGCATGGTGAGGGGCTAGAAGAAAATTTAGAAAAAGCAAAAAAATGGTATGAATTAGCAGCTGCACAATCGCACTCCACCGCTCTTCTTGATCTTGGCAGATTGCTTGTAGAAGAAACAGACGAACAACAAATCAAAAAGGGAATCCAATACCTTATTCAACTTTCAAGGACAGAAACAGATTCAACTGATAACTATGAAGGGGCATATACTCTTTCTAAAGTTTACCATGCAGGCAAAGTTCCAAAAGAACTCGATAAAGTGGTTGAGAAAGAACTTCGTGTATGGTTTGATCCAAATTATGAAAGTTCTGAAGCATCTGAAAATGAGGCTAAATAAGTATTTTTGTAATTCTACCCATGCCTGTCATGGGTAGATTCTAAATTTCATGAATTTAATCTTTCTAAAATCAATTGAGCTTCATTTTCATCGATGAGGACAAACTGATTGAATGATTCTTCATAGCAATAAACATCAGCTTGGGCAATGTCAAACCACCAGCCATGTATGCGAAGTTTCCCTTTTTNTAGCTTTTCTTTAACGAGGGGATAACTGCGAATATGCTCCATTTGCTGAAGGACATTGACCTGTGAAATCTGATTTTTTAATGATAGGGTCGTGTTAATCGTAAAACCATTCTTTACTTTGTGATAGGCTTCTTGCCCATGTCTTAACCAGTTTTCTAAGTGGGGAAAAGACTTGCTGTCTACTCCTTCTATGATGGCTTGAATCGCACCACATTCTGAATGTCCACAAACAATGATATCTAAAACATTTAAGGAAGAAAGAGCAAATTCAATGGCTGCAGAGGCGCTTGTATCCTGAAAACTTTCTGTAAAGGCTGGAACAAAATTTCCCATATTACGTAAAACGAATAAATCGCCAGGATTAGTGGAGACAAAGACATTTGGGGCAACACGGCTGTCGGAGCAAGCTACAAAAAGAGCATCAGGTTTTTGTCCCAAAGCCAATTTGGCAAAAAGCTCTCTATTTTCATCTGTAAGACTTTTTCTGAAATCAACAATGCCGTGAATTAACTTTTTCATAGAGAGACCTTTTTCTAAAATGAATCGAAATCATACTTCGTGAAGAATTTATGTGCGAGTATTTGTTTTAAACTTTAGTTTGTCAAAAACAATATTTTCAATTCAATTAGAGTATATTAAAAAAATCAATAATACTTACATTATAATTAAACAGAATTTTATATTTAAACATTAAAAACATTAGGGTTTTATGTTAATTAAAAAAATGATTTTAATCGTTTTAATCTAGCAGGAATTGATGATAAAGGATTACCCGGGAAATTAGAAATAAAAGGTGTTAAGGGCTATGACGGTCTCATAGGGACTTTAATTGGACTAATCTTAAAAGTTTTCCAGAAGGCCGTGATTATTCAAGGGGATGATGGAACGCAATATATTTTAAATTGCAACAGCTTAAACAATTGGGCAAAACGAAACCAAATTTGCGAGAAGGAATTTTATAAACACATTCATGATCCAGCCTGGATTGAAACGACATTAAAAAATTTTAAAGAAAAATCTAAAGCTATACAAATAAACGACAAAAAGGGATTACAAGAAATTCCAAAACTTCCCAACCACAAAATGAAGTTTTCAAAGATCACTTTTTGCCAGAATCTAAATCTCCTGAATACGATGAAAACGTTCAGCGAACCGAAAAATTAGTTCCGAATGAAGATCTTATTCAACAAAATCTTAGGGACGAACTTACGTCTGAAAAAATAGAAAAGTCAAAAATTGAAAGCAAATCAAACTTACAAGCAACTGTTTCTGTTCCAAATGAGAATATTTTGCCTGATGTTAATATGCCTCAATCAGAGACAAACGTTTCTCAACCAAATACTGCCCCTGAGCAAAAACAGACAATTGAAGAGACTGTCGAACCTGAAGAAGAGTTTGATTTTAACAAGATGGAGTTGAACCAAAATGTAGTGGACGAACTTTTTAATCCGTCCGAAGAACATCTTGCAAAAACCTCCCAGAGACTGCGAGGACTTTCTGTCGATAGCATCTATAGACTTGCCCCTTATTTTTCTTCAATTCATTGGATTCATCTTCGAGATAACAAAGGAATTGCAAACCTAGACTTTGCCTATCTGAAATCAAATTTAAGCGATGATCAATTTAATAGAATGTTTGATGAATTATTTAAAACCTCATTACACTGGGGAAATATACCAGCTTCAGGAATCATTACCAAGCTACCCCCAGAGAGCATTTATTTTTGGCTCAGTATTTTACTCTTGATCATTGGAAATGGTTTAGAGATGAACAAGCTGCTACTCTCGATTTTTCCAAATTTAATCTAACAGAAGATAAATTCAAAGAAGTCATTAATGAGTTGTTTGATAACTCACATGAAAAACGTTTTGAACGACATACAAAAACAAATGCTGGAAGAAGAATCCCTTTGCTTTCTCCTGACAACATTAATTTTCTTGCTAGTTACTTTTCTCTTGAGCATTGGAAATATATTGATGTCGAGACATTTAATCTCCTTAAGTTTTCGAAATTAGATTTAGATTAAATGAAACGTAAAAATTGGTTGATGGACTATCCGACCTTAACAGATAGCATTATATAAACTTGGAATTTTAACCAAGCAGTTTGCCACTGACTTAAAATATGCATCGACTTATCCAAGTTGAATGATGAGGTCTTTCACCTACTATTTGCCCTCTAACCAAAAAACTTATTACATAATTACTATAAAATAGTAATTATTGTAATTAATTCAATGATTTTATTTTTTAAAATATTTGAAAATTATCCTTTTTATGTTATAATATTTTTATTTAAAAAAGGATTAATTTTTATGATTCAAAATAATAATTTTTACAACTCGCCTTCACCAAGAACAGAAGAACAAAACAACTCTAATTATTCATCTAGTAATGAACATCAAGCGCACTTTCCATCTCCATTGATTTCTCCTTATCCAACCTTTGATTCAATGAGTCTTACTCCTCCTCGAGAGTGGAGTTTTTATCTGAGGCAAAAACGGATATTTCCCAACTTATTGCAAGCCTCCATATTTTTAACGATTCAAAAATGACGGATGCTAACCGACCTTATTCAACAATAGAGCATCAGGAAAATTCTAGTAGTGATAGGGAACTTTATACGATGTTGCCAAATTTAAATCCGTTTGATGATGAACTCTATGCAAATGAATTTGATAGCAAATGGAATGAAAATTCAAATTTAGAAAACATGGTTGCTCCTGAACGCATAAAAAAGACAAAAACTGAATAATGTTGGAATATTTAACAAGGAACGCCAATTTAAATCACTTAGACAATAGATAGATTAAGTAGCGAAAGCTAAGTAAGATTTTCTTCTTGGCTTTGTGATGTTTCAAGTCAAAATCATTAAATCTTTTTTTGCATTAGGAGATTCACAGCTTTATTTATTGATTAACCTATCAAATTTTTTCCTTATGATTCAATTTGTCACACCAATTCTTAGACCCAACAGTCAGGTCAGCAGCCTCCAATGGGGATTAATTAAGTGGAATTCGTGCGTTCATATCGAGATCAAAACGACCAAACGGGTTTATATGCTCCCAAATTAATGTAGGCAACGCCGCTAAATCTCTTTCTGTCAAAAAGATTCAAGAACTGGCTTAGAAGCCTGTTTTAAAGCCTTGCAGCCCGGAAATACCTTTATAGTGTGGAAGCTAGACCGTTTAGGACGTAGTTTAAAGGAACTGGTGACGGTGATAGATGAACTGCATCAAAGACAAGTAGGATTTAAAGTACTTACTGGTCATGGAGCGCAAATTGATACCACCACTCCAAATGGTCCTCTTGTATTTAGATTATTTGCTACTTTAGCAGAATTTGAGAGGGAGTTGATTATAGAACGAACAAATGCCGGTTTAGCTGCTGCACGGGCTGGAGGAAGACCACGAAAGATGGCCGTCCCTAAATGGCCGCAGTTTAAGGAGATCGCTTTGATACGGCCTAAATTTTACGATTCATGAGAGATACAAAGTTGTGCAACTTCCTCTATAGCATATAACAATATTTTTCTTGATTTTGTTTTAATAATTTATAGACTTCTGGATATTGATTTTGAAATTTTGCAGCATAAGCTATAGGGGAAAATCCTACCATTTGTTCTGGATTTAATTCACCTTTATATCTCACTTGTCTCCATAGATTACCAATAACTTTCATTGTATCTAGTGAATAACCATTATATTTATATGGAGGAATTTTTACATAAGCTCCATTCTCAAGAAGAACATGAATTAATTTTAGCATATTATCTGGCTGTCTATTATCATGATATTTATGCGCTGGCCCAGTCGATTTTTCCAAATCTTTAAAAACGAAATATAGAAAGACGGCTTCGTGTAAATATTGTTTATAATTGGGGTTTGCTTTTTTGTTAATAGGTGTTTAATTTGACTTAGTATATTTTTAATTTCTTTGTCTTTATTTTTAAATTAAAATTTTTACAGCTCTTGGGTGGCGAGCATCATTTCTTTTTGATTCATAGGAGTAAAAACTTTTAGAGTAAATGTAATGATTCGATTTAACAATTTCACATCTAATAGCCCAAGAGCAGGATGTTGTGAAATTTTATTCATTCTTTTACATGTCTGAGATAAGGCAGCTTGATCTTGTAAAGGTAATCGACCAAAAATATCAAATAGCGTTTCATTTGGTAATTTATCAAAAGGATTCAACATATACTAACTTATAATATGTATTTATTTGTTTTGTTCTCATGATTATATATAATCAGTGTAATTAAACCTATTAAAAAATGTTTCTAAATAAATTTTTCAAATGTTCTCTGAATTCAAAGATTTCATACTTAAAGATGATTTTTTGATAAAATTCTTTATGTTTTATGATAATAATCCAAGCGGAAGCTGGTGATACGACTTGTGGGTCTGCCCCTATATAGAACCCATCTGACAGAACAAGATCATTGTTAAAAGAGCTAGAGCACCTTCAAACCTTTGAGGGCCTTCGAATCTCCAATATGTCCATAAATATTGAATCATTCAATTGGAGCAAAAAAACAATGAAAGCGCCATTTGCTTTGATACCCCAGTTTTTTACAGATGCCCAATGCTAACCCCTCCGACATTAGATAGGAGGCCCCGGTACGGCAACCTTTTGAAATTGCATCTTTTAAAGCTAAGCATCTTAAAGTCGTGCTAAGTCCATTTCGGCGAAGTTCTGGAATTGTAGCTCCATTCCAAAAGCTTACAAGTTCATCTTTAATCAAAGTAGAAACTGCCGAAACAACTTTGCCTTCTTTTCGTGCTATCCAATGAGACATGATTGGCTTATCTCCTTGCATTGTTTCCCATAATACTTTTCTATACATTTCCTTGCTTACGCCATCAATAGCAAAAACAGTGCAAACCAATTCATTAAAATCGTCCAAAGCTGCCCTATTTTCTACTAGTTCTAACTTGTAACCCTCGATAACTGTGGGATTAGAAATGAAGTGGTCAAGGTTGCCCATAACACCTTGGAAAATTCCAACGTCTTTGAAATTATGGCTGTTGAGTTTATCTATAAATTCGTGATTTGAGTTATCATCAACATACCAAACAAAAGGCATTTTTAGTTTTTTAAAATAATCCAGTTGTTGAGTAATGAAATGATCCCAGCTGTGTTTTGAATCAGGAATTCCCATCATGGCATTATTGTAAGGATGGGGAATTCCAGTAAGAGAACGGTAAACTCCATTAATTTTATCAAAATGAGCATTTTTCACTAGCTNTATATTCAGAGATCCTTTGATAAAAAAGTAAAAATGCTCTTTTAAAGTTTCCACTTCATTCTGTCTTGTGTTTGCTATGACCGACATAAAATCTCCAATAAATTTAACTAGATACTTTTTCTGGTGCCTTAGTAATAAGAGTGCGCAAAATAAGATAAGCAGAACCTGCCAATAACGCTGCAGCGAGGAGGGGAAGCGCCTGAGAGATAAAGGCTATTAATCCCAATAATGTGGCTGGTAAAAATTCAGCGCAGCTTTGAATAGAAACAGCCACGCCCATAATCTCGCCTTGTTGTTCTTGGTTAGCTTGATTTGATACGAGCGCCATTGAATTTGTATAAGCAACGGCACAAGCAAGCATGACCAAAAACGTCAAAATATGTAAAATCACCACTTGATTTGAAAGTAACAGAATAACTATCAGGATAGCTAAACATAATAGACTCCATATTAACGCCTGTTCAGATGAGCAACGATTTGCAAGTTTTCTCGTCAGAAATATGTGTCCTAGTGATACAGCGATACCGATATTTGCATAAAGAAAGCCAACTTGTGTGACGTTAAAACTAAACCTATCAATTGCAAACGGACCTGCAAATTGTACAAATACTAGATTAGAAGAAATCATTAAAAATAAAATCCATAAATAGGGTCTTAAAGAGACTTCTTGGAATGCCTTTCCTAGCCTTGTCATGCTTAAGATCAAGCTGTTGATTACTTTTTCTTTCTGCTTCATAGAAGATGTTTCCGNAAATCTCCAGAAAACTAACGTCAAATTCACCGAGGCTAATAAGGTAGCAAAGAGAAATGGAAGGGCTGGGCCTGCTAATGCATGCGTATGGGGATTAGCTAATAGGCCAGCTATGTAGGGACCACCTGCAAATCCCACCCCTGTTGCAAGAGGGATAAGAGCAAAATTCTTTACTTTTTCTTCTGGAGAGGAAAAATCTGCAAGAGAAGCGTAGGCTAACGTCATGTTTCCAGCCATTAAGCCGCCTAAGAAGCGACCTAAGAGCAAAATATACAAGTNCTGAAAAATGACACTAAGAGCACAAATGAATAAAGTCGCTACAGTACCAATCAAAGAAAGAATAAGCAATTTTCGGCGTCCATATTGATCAGATAGATGTCCGATTGCAGGAGCTCCTAAAAATTGCCCAAAAGGGAAGGCTGCTACCAAAACACCAAACATAGCGTTCTTGTAAAACTCGGAGGATTCTAATGGGATCAAGTTTCCATTTCCTTCAAAGACAAGAGAAGTAAATATAGGGTAAATCAGGCCTAAATTGAAAANATCTAAAAATATTGTAAAAAAAATAGTCGCAAGGACAAGGCTTTTCTTCATGAAGTTTTTCTCCTTAAAGGGTAATTCCCTAAATCAATCTCAAAAGTAATCATTGCATTTTCCTACTTTTGAAGAATTAAGTTAAAAGGATCTAGATTTCCCGATCTGCGTCCTGCATTGGTATATACTCGTTCTAGAGGTAACATCTTACTCACTTCAGATTTAAGACGATTCTCTTCGTTGAATGGGTGACTATCTTTATTTTTGCCAACTAAAGTGTGGTCATGGGCTAATAAATTTTTGGTTATCTTACATGTCTTCCTAAATAATAGTGAAATTTTATATAACTTTTCAGTAAGTCTCAATGGTATTTTTATATCTTGAAGGTAGGAAGTAAGGGAAATTTAAATAACGTTTGCTGATAATCTTTCCAGGAAAGATTCGAACTTTATCCCGAGTTTAGAGAATGGGTTGATACAATTGAAAATACTCATAATACTGTCATTAAAACCCTTGCGTTAAGAGAAAATATTGGAAACGAGCTAATTGATGACATTAAACTGTGAAAAAAATAAACTAGTAAAAAAACCAATGCTTGGGGGTTGTTCCAACTACGTATGAACACCTAAACTGCATTCTTGTTTCTTTAAAAACCTGTCATCAAGATAATCATAAAAATCACATTCCCGTGTCGAACGAGAGTTAGATAACCTTTACATGTCGGAATTCATTTGCGAGAAGGGGAGAGATGGGTGCATTATCAAATACGATTAGTTTCATACAAAGCGCCAAAAGATGGGCAGAAAAACTCCTTCAACCGCCTTTAAAGATAATCCAAAAATCATTCCACCTCATATTACAGAAATTCCGCAAGATCTTTTGATTCTCATATTCTCCGAGCTTTCTAGAGAAGATTTACTGGCAGTTCATAAAACCTGCAAAACTTTTCAAAAGTCCATCTAAATCCAAAGATTCTTTCCAATCTAGTTGGAAATCCTAAGAATGGATTTCATGTTAGCGAATTGCTTTTCATCACTAAAATTGCGGATTTTAAGGCGAGGGGATTGAATTTTGACACAATTTCTAACCAAACAAGAAACAATCAAGAGATTGGACAAGTGATAGAAGCATTTTCAACAGTCAAAGAACTTAGTCTAACGGCTTTGCATGATAACCAATTTTTTAACATAGAGAAAATCGCGCAGCTAAAGGAATTAACACATCTTCATATCTACATAAAACGTCAAATTAAAATGCCTGGTTTCCAAAATCTAAAAAATTTAAAGAGCTTAGTTCTCCATAATCAAATTGATAGTGCAACAGGAAAAATTTTAAATAGTTGTAAAGATCTTCGCTATCTATCGCTCTATTCGTGTTCTTTAGGCTTTGAGACTGGTAAAAAATTAAGTGAATTGAAGCAATTGACCACACTCAATTTGAATGAATGCAGACGTTATTTTAAAATTGGAGAATGGTTAAAGAATTGCCAAAGTTTGCAGCATTTAAAAATCTCCTACGTAGATATAGATAGTCAGTTATTAAAGAAAATTCAATCCTTAAAAATTTAAGAACGCTTTACTTAAAAGGGTGTGATAACATTACTTATGAGGAGTTAGAAACGCTTGGTCATCTAGTTAGCTTAAAGGTTATTTACATCAGAAATTGTCATAAAATTACTCCAAATGAACAAAAAAAATTGGCCAGGCAACTCTTAGAGTTGAAGATTGGAACTACGAAAGAAAAATGAGAGGTTGCGCAAAAACTGGCAAAGTTAAGCGTTTAAGGCTGTTTCATCATTTAAACACAACGTCTGATAATCTATGTTATGTTAAATTAAGTATGTTTCTTCAAATGCCAATTGAATTTGAAACATTTTTTCCCATATTACATAGCACATCAGGACATAGATCTTTACCATTTAGCCAGCATATACCCCTTCCAGCTGAAACTCGGAGTTTTGACTACGTCAGCTTGCCACTGCCTTTGTATCTGTCTGCATCGCACAACTTATTCAAGTTGTGCTGCTTCGACTGATTCAAAAACGGGTATATATTAAGAGGTATTATTTACTGCTTAGACTTAGTTCTTAATGAGTCCATCTTAAGGAAAATTCTACTATTCGCACAAATCTAGGATCAAAACTTCAGATTCACCTGTTTTATGCAAAACGACTTCATTTGATTCAACTTGTTTAACTTGAGCATCATCGGCACGATACCATTGGTTTTGATGCAGGATATAGGCAAAACTGTGGCCAGGAACTTTTGTATTTCGACTGACGAGCTTATACAAAGCTTTTTTTCCTTGAAGAACTTCATCCGGCAAAGATTTAGAAAAATCGAAGACTGAATCACTTGGAATTGGAAAATTTTTATTGCCCCACTAAGCATTCTAAGCATGACTATGGGTGGAAGATCTTGTTGAAGTTTTGATGTTTCATAAAATCTTTCCAGTTTAAACTTAAAGAGATAACTATTTGAATTTTTAATCTTTTCAGTTACTAAAATTTTATCTTTTTACAGATTATTTCTTCGATTTCTGTATCATAAGCAACTAAATCATATGGATAATCTAAAGCAGAAAGTAATTTAAAAGCAAAGCTATCGCTATCGTTGCCTTCTCGAACAGGATCAAACGTATATTGATCCTTCGTTCCCTTTCCCACTCATTTGAGCTTATGTATAATTCAGCCTCATTAATTGTTTCGACAATCTTAGGAAGAATAGAAGAAATCTCGCTGTGGTTTCTAGATGTATAGGCATGATAAAGTTTTTGTAATTCATGCTGTAATTTCTTGCGGGCTTCGAAACATTTTTGTGATTCCTGAACTTCTGTTAATTCATTTTCACCATCTACGCCTCTTGTGATTATCGGAAGCATTCTTGGCTTTAAGGGACGCTCCAGAATTTTAGAAATGTGTTTGCTAGCGAAAATTCCCTGGAGAGCAGAGTTCATAAAACAGCTATGCCCAAGATTTGGGAAGCCTATCGGCATATTTGTAATTGAATGTTGAGTATTTGTTATTATTTTTCTTTGATGAAAGTATTTATGGCAGGCAGCAATCACTTTCTCAATTAGCGAACCTAAAAGCCCTAAGCCAGGTACAAGTAAAATAATGGCAATGACTGTATGGCCCCGCCATTGTTTTTCTCATTTAAAGCTTTTTGCATGCCGCAGACCAATCTCTGAGACAAATACAGACTGAACCCATTGCTTTGCATTAAGATCATAGTCTGATAATATGTATTTAAGCGACACTCTTAAAACTCTCTTTGATTGATAAAGCTCGTTTCTGCTGATTCAAATGAAGAAGCGTTTTTGTTGTCAAATTTTCCAATTTTCAATTGAAATCAATATTTAATAGTAGATCTAAACCGGAGTTTAGATCTACTAGAATTCCTTATATTCGAACAGCATCCTGAGTTTTTAAATCCCAAATAAATTGTTGCGCTGTTCTGGATTGGTAGGCGTAGGCTCTGGAAAGCTGGGAAAGATTGAAGTTGTAGACAAGGCCCGTAGAGAATGCTGCAATTCCTCCAATAGAAGAAAGATAACCTGCAACTTTCATAGCTACAGCTAAAGCTATGACTGGCAAAGCGAGAGGTGCTGTCATCAAAAGTGTCATTCCAATGCCTAATGCAGCTATGCCAGTTAACACCACCACAACAGGCTTAGTGAAAAAGACTTTATTTTTGTGGATCTTTCAATTCCTTTTAAGATTTTAATAGCCTTTTCTTTGGTAATTTGGTCCCCAGGATTGATTTTCTCCTTAAAAGGCTGAAATTGTAAAAGGTTATTATAAATTTGTGGATCAATTCCTCGTACTGACATTTAAAGAAACTCCTACTTAATTTTTATCATTGTTAATATCTAACATTTTTAGCAATTGATTCGCTTGGCGGGCTTGATGTGAATAATCAGCAGAGATCCTTTCAAACTTGCCAAGCGTCATATAAGTTGTGAGGGTCGAGAGCAGCCCCATTGTGAGAACTAGTTTCGCAATCTTTAAGGCCACTATCGCTGTCAATGGAAGACCCAATCCATAAAAAGCGCGGCGCCAACGCCTGCACCCACCAATAGTCCAGTCAATGTTCCAAGGACCAGAACAACTTTAGGATTTGTAAAAAGCTTTCACCTTCGATGTACGTTCTATATTTTTTAAAATTTTTATTGCTGCTTCTTGAGTCAGCTCTTCTTTCCCTTTGACTTTTTATTAAAGGGTTCGAAGTTTTTAACTCCTGAAATTGTTGGGGGTAATTTTGTTAACCATAAAAACTCTCCTAATAAATAAAATTATTAAGTATTTATTTTAAATGAATTAAATAAATTTTTTTAAAATAAATCGTTAAGTTTTATAAAGATTTTTCTTACTAGTAGATGGCATAAGACTTGCGTTAGATTAGGGATTGTTTTAAGTTAACAATTATGAGAAAGATTTGGCAAATTTTATTCAACACGGGCAAGGGTTTCTATGACGACGGTTGCAACCCGCGAGCGGCAGCACTCACCTACTTTACATTGATGTCCATCGTTCCCGTTCTTGCTGTTGCACTTGGACTTGCTCGTGGCTTTGGCTTTGCACAGATTCTTGAAGAGGTCGTTAAAGACCAATTAAAAGAACAACCCGATATTGCTAAATATATCATCAACTTTGCCTATTCTCTTTTAGAAAACNNGAGCAGCGGTGTTATAGCCGGTATCGGAGTTTTGCTATTATTATGGAGTGTGTACAATATTTTAGGTAACATTGAGGAAGCTTTAAACACGATTTGGAAAATTCCCAATCCCCGCTCATGGGTACGCAAAATTACAGACTATATTGCAGCCATTATTATCTGCCCAATATTNTTTGTTGTTTCAAGCAGCCTAACGATCTATTTAAAAACGCATTTTGAAGAGGTTTCAGGCTTAAATGCTCTTTTAGAAAGAAGTCTGGTTCATCTTTTTCCCTACTTTTTGACCTGGTTATTGTTTACTTTTCTTTACTTNTTTCTGCCGAATCGCAGAATACCTATCAAATATGGGCTTATTGGTGTTGCGGTCGGCGGAACGGCCTATCAGCTCTTGCAAGCTTTTTATATTTCTGTGCAATTAAAATTATCAAGCTTTGGGGCTGTTTATGGAAGCTTTGCTGCTCTGCCGCTNTTTTTAATCTGGCTCAATTTAAGCTGGATGATTGTTTTAGCAGGCGCTGAATTAGCTTATCAAACAGAAATCTCTGCCTGGAACTATATTCCTACTCATGCTAAATATTTACAAAAACTAGTTTCCAGGCGTGTATTAGCATTAGTTGTTGTGTATCATATCATTCGTGCTTTTGTNGACAGAAAGCAACCTTATTCAATATCCCAGCTTTCGGAATTGACAGGTGCCTCGAAAAAGNNTCTTGATGATATTATCAAAGTGCTGCTTCAACATAAAATTATTTCAGAAACGGCCTATGTAGATAATGAAATTCATTATCAGCCCGCACGTGATGTCAGCACCATTTCTCTTAAGACAATTGCAGACATATTTCCCGCTATGCAGCATGACCAAGTATCTTTATATGGCAATTCAATTGTAACTTATTTGGAAGAGAAGGTAAAAAGTTATGATGAAAAAACAGCTGATGAACCTGAAAATATATTTTTAAATCGACCTATCCAGGAAGAAGCTGTCTAAGGCCTTTACTTTACAGAAAAAGATTTATAGATAGACTAATTGGGAAAATATAAGTTATTAAATTGGAGCTTGTTAGATGTTAGAAAAAATTCTAATGGCAGACCCCTAAACGAGCTTTTAAAATTCTCTTCCTGATTCTTCTGATTGTGATTCTTCTTGCCTTAGCAAGTGTCATTTCACTCCCTTTATCCTATCAACACACTGGGGAAAAGAAAAACTGGTTCAGTCCATCAATTCACGTATCGCAGGTCACCTTTTTATTGATGAATTGAATTTAAATTGGTTTGATGAACAGACGTTAAAAAAACGCAACTTTTTGATTCAGCGGGACAAGAAATTTTATCCTTTGATGCCCTCTATGCAAAAACGCCTTTGTGGAAACTTTTATTCAATGGTGGAAAAATAGGGGTTTATGAACTTATTAATCTCGATGCTAAAGTGATCCAGGAAGCTGATGGACAAATCAATATTAGCCAAGCTTTGATGGCTAAAAATTCATCTTCACATTCTTTGAATGAAAATCAAAACCTCCTCTCTATTTTGCTTAAGGATGTAAATGCATCAGTCTCTCTTGAACCTAGTCAAAATCATTTTGAAGCCTCTGGTAAAACGTTTCAGAATGGAATTGAGGGAACTTTTAATTTAACTGCGGCCTTAGATCATTTAAGCAAAGATCAAATTTTTAAAGATAAAAACCATTTAAACATTGATCAACTAAGTCAAATTAAATTGCAGGCCGATGTCAGACATTTTCCTGTCAGTTTACTAGATGAAATTCTTGCTGTTTCTAAACCGAAATACAAAGGTCTCTTATTGGCTGCTTTTGGTGATTGGCTGGATTTAAACATACATGAATCCAGAGCAAATGAAGGCCTTAGTGTCGATATAAAAATTGCAAGTCCCTTAGCAAACGGAACTCTACAGGGCCTATTAAAAGATGATCGCTTAGTGATTAATAAATCAAATGCAATCGAAATGACCTTGCAGCCGATCTTAATTGAAAAACTGAATCAAGCTCTTTTAAACGAACAAAAATTAAGCTCATAAAAGCCACTAAAGGATATTTCAATGTGCCAAAATTAGAGTTGGTTTTCGATCTTGAAAATGATAAAAATGCCTTCATAGATTTAACACATTCATCTTTAATAGCCAACTTGTCTATTGATACTGCAGAACTTCAATCTTCTGCTCTTGGTGATCTTTCTTTAAAAAATTTCAAAGTCACCTTTGATACGTCTGATAATCAACAAGCAAATTTTCAGGCTAAAATCCTTCCCTCCATAGACAATAATGAACTCAATCGCGTTCTTGGAGGAGATACGGATCTTGAGATGCGAATTGATTTAGCTGATACGCATAAAAGTCCTCTAAATTTAGAGCTTAAAAGTGAGAAAATCCAAGCCAAAGTCAAGGGGTACCTGGAGAATTTTGAAAAACTATTTCTAGCCGCCCCCGCACAAATCCTTCTCAATTTAACTCCAGACGCCATCAATGCCTTGGGATTGAAAAGTCTAAAACTTGAAAATAATTCCCAAATACAAATTCAAATATTCCCCGACCCAAAAGGAATTTATCTGAAATTGGCACGTTTAAATCTTAAGGGTTCGCTAACTGTAGATCAAATTAATCTTTATGGCAATGCAGGCTCTTTGCGACAGCTTTCTGTTCCCTGGGAAGTTCATGTTCCAGAAAATTATATGAGCTTTCAAGCTAAAGGACTGACACGTTTAAATAGTGGAATGGTAGAAGGGTCTTTAGATGGTTTTTAAAATTACTCGCTGGTTTAACGATGAGCAGATCGATTTTTCTCACGCAAGTTTAGTTGGCCAAGTTAAGTTAGTGAATTTTCCTGTTGGGTTTATAGAAAAATTACTTCACAAGAGGATTTAATTTCTTTAATCGGCCAGGCTGTAAATTTAGAAGCCGATGCAAATTTTTCAGATCTTGATAAGCTCAATGGAGCCTTACAAGTTTCAATCAAAGGCAAGGATCTATCTGGTCAAGGCGCATTCTCCGTCAAAGACGGCGTTGTTGTCAGCAAGGCGGGTTCGCCCTTTACTTTCAAACTAAACCTAATGCCAGACCAATTTCAAGTTTTAAGGAAGCGTTTTCTGAATCAAGAAAAACACTATCCTGAAATGATTCTGTCAGCTCCATCTCAAATTCTCTTCACCATCAATTCCTTAGCATTTCCATTAAGGACCAGCGAAACACCTTTATGGCTGAAGGCAAATATTATTGCTAATCTTGCTATTGATGGTTTAAGCATCCAAGACAAGAGTAACGGGGAGCAAGTCTGGTTCCAAGACATCCAGGGAACTTTAGAGAGCCCAGAACTAGCCAAAAATATCTCTTTTTCAATCAGCGGACGCCACAATCAATTGCACAAAACTCCCCTCCCTTCTCTATAAATGGACGGGCCGAAAATAGCTTTACGCCAACAGGTGAATTGAATAGCGACAATTTAACGCTGTTCTTGAATACAAAATTTGAAAAATTCCCAGTGAAAATTTTAGGACAATTTTTAGGCACATCGCCTGAAATTTCACAACGGATTTCCGCTGTATTAGGAGATACAATCAACGCCGATGTGCATGTGCATATCGATCATCTTCAAGGACCAGTTACAGCCAATATTGGAGGTGACAATGGACAAATTTCATTGGATGCTAAGATTAACAAGGGAATTTTAACCCTTAACAAAAATTTTCGCACACAAATTGCACTCACAAAAGAATTCGGAAAGGCTATACTTGAAGATATCTTCCCTCTTGCAGGAGGTCTCATAGGTTCGGATAACCCTCTAACTATTAACATAGATGCAGCTGGATTTGCTTTACCTATAAAGAACTTTAACATCAAATCTGTACAAATCGGATCTGCTTCTTTAGAGCTAGGAAAGGTTCGTTTTAGAAGCGAGGGACAATTAGGCACCATTCTTAGTCTTTTCAATACCTCTGGTACAGATCAGATTTCGGTTTGGTTCACTCCTCTCTATGTAAAAATGCAAGAAGGCGTGATTAACTTTCAACGCATGGACATGTTAATTATGGATGCCTATCCTATTGCAACTTGGGGCCTTGTTGATCTTGCATCAGACAAGGTTAACATGATAATCGGCTTAACTGCTCAAGCCCTTAAAAAAGGCTTTAATATACCAGATCTTGGAAAAGATTATATCTTACAAATTCCTTTTAAAGGGACGATAAGCAGCGCCTCCATCGATAAGAAAAAGCTATCGCAAAAATTGCTGCCCTTGTAGCCTCTAATCGCGGACCGGAAGGCTTACTTATAGGCACAGCGCTTCACATCGCTTCAGGCGGTCTTACAGAAGAGAAAGCTCCTCCCCTACAACCAATCCCCTGCCCTGGAGCACAGGCAGCGACACACCTGAAAAGCCACGTTCAGACACAAAACATCCTCTCCATGAAGTCGAGGATAAAGCAACTTCGATATTGAGGAATGTGCTTCCGTTTTAATTTTACAATACAATGATGAACTAGGATAAGCTGGGATGCGACATGAAAACTTTACACAACAAGCTAAGCCTTAAAACTCAAACTGCTGTTTCCCTCAACCACAACGCATCTTCAATAGACATCTCGTTAAAATTGGTGTTTAAATTCCCATAAGATTGAGGAATGGATTCTTTTGGACTAAACCTTTTTCAATCTCTGATTTCAACAGCAGGATAATTTTCAGTATAGGACTCGCCCAAAACTCCATAGTAGATAACGAAGCGTTTTTCAAAATCAACAATATATTTCACTACACCTGCTTCCCAGGAGGCTTTTAAAAATTCAGGAAAAGTACTTTTTCCTGCTTGATCATTCCTTAAAGCTTTTACCAGAGCCTCGCGATCAAACGGAGGAATATCAACGGTCATGCTAATCAAGGAGGTACCCTGACTCACAACAGAACCATATTCAGTCAAATATATACTTTGACAAGAGGGAAGATTCCAAATATTTTGTCTAATTCCCGCTTTTCTTAAAACTTCAGCCAGATAAGGAAAACCACCTATCTTAGGACGAATACTCATAGCTAATTGTTGTGCTTTTATAAGGTTTTCTACAGCTTTGCTCATAGGCTTTCCTGATGCTAAAGTTAAGGGCAATTTCTTTTGTTGCATTATTTTAATCTGTTCAATACTTATTTAACAGTAGAGTTTTAAGAGTGTGCATAGTCCCTCTTCCAGTTGAAAGTTGGAAAATTTGACAAGGATGTTCTCTGAATTTGAATCAGTTAAAGGAGCTCAACTGAATAATCTTTAATTCAAAAGCAGTGGCAATCAGACATAGTTTAAGCTGGAACGTGTTTAAAAAAGATATGCTAATTTATAAATATAAACGTTTGGCAACAAACTAATAGCAAGGGCTTAAAAGTGAAGGTCATTCATTTTGCAAATTGGTGGTCTCAGTCAGAGCAAGCAGTCGCCAGCAATCTTCAGACTGATTCCCATTACGGATTGAGCCGAAGCGAAGCTAAACTACGTCTTAATCAATTTGGTCCTAACCAATTGCTTGAGCCTCAAACTGCGTCAGCAGTTCATATATTNTTTGGACAATTTTCAAATTTTATTATTTGGATTTTAATTGCAGCAGCATTGATCGCAGGAGCTCTCGGCGAGTGGATTGATGCTTTGGCGATCATAGTTATTGTTGTTCTAAACGGGCTATTAGGNTTNTTTCAGGAGTATAAAGCAGAAAAATCCCTTGCTGCTTTGCGCAAAATGATCACTCCATTTTCAAAAGTCATCCGAGAAGGAAAATTGAGACTCGTACCGGCAAAAGAAATTGTTCCAGGTGATCTCGTTTTAATTGAAGCCGGAGATCATATTCCTGCCGATGGAAGAGTAGTTCGCTCNTTTGGGCTTTCGACTCAAGAAGCTGCGCTTACCGGGGAATCCATCCCTGTACATAAAATTACGAATCCTTTGCTAGAGCATGATTTAACAATAGGCGACAANAAAAACATGGGATTTCTAGGCACGACTGCCGTAGGTGGAAAAGGTTATATGATTGTGACAGAGACTGGCCTTCGAACAGAACTGGGCAAAATCTCTATCCTTTTGAAACAAGGAAATGAAACTCAGACTCCTCTTCANAAAAGGCCTAAAAATCTTGGTCTTCGACTTGTTTTTCTTTGTCTGGGTATTGTTGCTCTTGTTTTTATCTTGGGGTTTTTAAAAGGAACACCTTTAATAGAAAATTTACTTATTTCAATAAGTCTTGCTGTTGCTGCCATTCCGGAAGGGCTGCCCGCCATTGTGACAATCTCATTATCATCTGGTGTACATAAAATGGCAAAACGTCACGCCTTAGTACGGCGGCTTCAATCCATTGAAACCCTGGGATGTACGACAGTAATCTGCACAGACAAAACCGGTACACTTACGCAAAATGAGATGAGCCTAAGTTCAATTTGGGTTAACGGCACTTTTATTGATGTAAGCGGGACTGGCTATACTCCCAAAGGTAATTTTCAGATCAATCAGCAAACTGTTAATCCCATAGAAATTCCGGAATTGCTGATGGCACTCAAAATAGGGGTTCTTTGCAACAGTGCAGAACTCTATCAAACCACTCATCTTAAAGATTGGAATTTGACAGGAGATCCTACTGAAGGAGCCATTCTTGTAGCAGCCGGAAAAGCAAATCTGATCAAACAAGATTTAGAAAAGGAATATCCGCTTATCTCAGAAATCCCATTCGATTCGGATAGAAAAAGAATGAGTATGATTCGTCAAACAAAAGAGGGGCCTACCCTATTTATTAAGGGAGCAGCAGATAAGATACTTGACCATTCAACATCTATTCTCTTGAATAATAAAGTCCAAGCTCTAAACNNGAAGAGGATAAAAAATATCTCCCAAGTCAATATTTTTCTAACAAGCCAAGCGCTTCGAGTATTAGCTGTGGGGTATCGTCCTCTTGATCAAGGCGCAATCAATGATTCATTAGAGGAGAATCTTATTTTTGTAGGACTCTTTGCCATGATAGATCCACCAAGGCCTGAAGTNAAA
Source organism: Parachlamydiaceae bacterium (assembly GCA_013414685.1). GTDB lineage: Bacteria > Chlamydiota > Chlamydiia > Chlamydiales > Parachlamydiaceae > Neochlamydia. Next base: position 363,786 of record CP058704.1, read on the forward strand.
AAAGCCATCGAAATTTGCGAAAATGCAGGCATCAAAACAGTGATGATCACCGGTGATCACAAAGAAACCGCTGTAGCAGTAGCTAAGCAACTTAGGCTATTNAAAAATGATTCAACTATATTAACAGGGGCCGAGCTAGACCAAATAGATGACAGTGATTTNAANAAATGTTTAAAAAATGTGGTCATTTTTGCCCGCACGTCAGCCAAAGACAAACTTAGAATTGTACGTGCTTGGAAATCACTTGGAGCTATTGTAGCTATGACTGGAGATGGGGTAAACGATGCACCTGCCCTCAAGGAAGCTGATGTCGGTATTGCTATGGGGATTACGGGGACAGATGTAGCAAAAGAGGCTTCGGATATGATTATCACTGACGACAACTTTGCATCCATTGTGAATGCTGTCGAATTAGGCCGCGGCATTTATGATAATATTATTAAGTTTGTGTATTATCTGGCAGCATCAAATCTTGCCGAAATTATCGTAGTTTTTATGGGTATGTTGCTAGGTTTTACTGATTTTGCTGGAAATTCATTTGTGCCTCTTTCTGCAGTCCAAATTCTTTGGATTAATCTCGCTTCAGATGGATTGCCTGCGATTGCACTTGCCATGGATCCTATTGATCGCGCAGTCATGCACCGGCTGCCTAGAAAAGTTTCTGCATCCATCATTTCCTGCAANAAAGCATTTCATCTCCTCTTGATTAGTGTTGTCATAGCTTTAGGAACCTTAACAGCTTGTTATTTCGGGCTGCANAAAAGCGGCGCAATGGCTCAAACGATGGCGTTTACAACTCTCGTTGTATTGGAACTAATAGCTGTGCAGATTATCAGGTCGCAATACAACATAAGTTTCTTTTCAAATCCTCTTATTCTTGGAGCTGTCGCTCTGTCTTTTCTCATGCAATTGTTCATTCTTTATACACCATTNTTTCAAAGTATATTTAAGACTGTTCCATTAGGCCTAAGTGAATGGAAAGTGATTGCAATACTAGCGCTGCTTGTGTGGATTCTATGCACCTTGATTAATCGATTATTTATCACACGAACAATAAAAAAAGAGACAAGCTTTTTAATGGATGATATAAGCCAAAGAAACAAGTGGGTCTAAAGATTCATCAAAGGCATCATGAAAAGATACTTATTACGACCTTGCGTAATCGTGATACATCCACAGAACAATATCGTCAAGCTGCCGATATGCTGGGCACCGTATTAGCTATTGAAAGCGATAATCTCTTTGCTAAAGCGACAGTGTTTATCGACACTCCNCTTGCCCGTACACATGGGGTTTGTTTTAAACATCCTCCCGTTTTAGTTCCAATTTTAAGATCTGGCCTTGTTCTTTTGCCTCCATTCATTCGATTCTATCCCAAAGCAAGCATAGGCTTCATCGGGACAAGACGAGATGAAAAAACCGCAATTGCAGAGCTATACTATAAAAAATTGCCCTCCTTTGATCAGAATACCCCTATTCTCTTATTAGACCCGATGATTGCGACCGGTGGAAGTGCAGCCCTTGCAGTTCAAGTTTTGAAAGAGGCTGGAGCTTTAGAAAAACAGATTACATTGATTTCTTTTATTGCTTCCCCTGATGGAATTGCGCGATTCCAAAAAGAATGCTCGGAAGTGGGTCTGATTGTTGCTCAAGTGGATGAAGGGCTCGACGAGCAAAAACGCATCATCCCTGGCTTAGGTGATTTCGGCGACCGTTATTTTGACACAGATAGTAAAATGCAACTTTAAATAAGGGCAAAAATGAAACTCACCTTNTTAGGTGCCACTCATACAGTTACAGGATCTAAATACCTTCTGAAATCGACCAAAAAAATANNCCTCATTGATTGCGGTTTATTTCAAGGACAGAAGCCCCTACGTTTACGCAACCGAGAGCCTTTTCCTATTGATCCTAAAGGAATTGAAGCTGTCTTACTCACTCATGCTCATCTTGACCATAGTGGATATATTCCTTTGCTTGTTAAACAGGGCTTCAAAGGAAAAATATACGCCACGCATGCAACTAGGGATTTATGCGAAATCCTTTTACTAGATTCTGGTCGAATACAAGAAGAGGATGCCAGGCGAGCAAATCGTTATGGCTACAGCAGACACCATCCTGCATTGCCGCTCTATACTGAAAAAGATGCAAAAGAAGCGATGGCATTTTTTAATGTTGTGGATTTTGATCAAAAACATTTCCTTGATAAGGAGCTCGCATTTAACCTATCGCACTCAGGGCATATTCTTGGATCTTCATTCGTTACTCTTAAGAGCCATAACCTAACTCTCACATTTTCTGGTGATATCGGCCGTCCGAATGATCCTGTAATGAAAACACCTGATCAAATACAATTTGCAGATTATTTAATATTAGAATCGACTTACGGCAATAGACGTCATCCAATTGTTGATGTCCTTTCAAAGCTAGAAGACATTCTTAATCGTACTTTTTCAAGGGGAGGAACAGTTGTCATCCCAGCATTTGCCGTCGGACGTACACAAATTCTTTTATACTATCTTTACAGATTGAGGCAGGAAAAGCGCCTCTCAATCGATATTCCCATCTATCTGGACAGTCCCATGGCTCAGGATGCTACGTTGTTATGGAAAAAGTACGCCGGAGAACATCGTCTTTCAAAAGAAGAATGTTCAAAAGTTTGTTCCATTGCTCAATATGTCCAACAACGAGAAGATTCTAAACGTCTGAATGATTCACCCTTCCCCTCTATTATCATTTCCGCAAGCGGAATGGCAGAAGGTGGAAGAATTTTGCATCACCTCGCACATTACGCCCCCAAAGAGCAAAATACTATTCTGTTGACAGGATTTCAAGCTGAGGGCACCCGTGGAGATCGCTTACTTAAAGGTGAAAAAGAAATTAAAATTCATGGTCATATGATTCCTGTGAAGGCTCAGATTGAAAATCTTGATACCCTTTCTAGCCATGCTGACTATGAAGAGATTTTGGATTGGTTAAGAGGTTTTAAANNTCCCCCTAGGCATATTTTTATTACCCATGGCGAGCCTGCGGCGGCTGAATCGTTGAAATCTAAAATTGAAGATCACTTAGGTTGGAAAGCTTCTGTTCCTAACTATTTAGAGTCTAGGGAGTTATTATGATAAGTAATAGAGAAAATAGGATCGAAGTGACGGTTTTCGACACCAAACCCTATGATAGGCAATATCTTGAGGAAGCTCACGGCAGCAAAGATATTCACTGGCGNTTTTTAGACTTTCGTTTGACTGAAGCATCAGCGGTTACAGCCCAAGGCTCGCAATCCATTTGTATATTTGTGAACGACATCGTTGATCGTTCCTGTATGGAAACACTTTCAAAACTAGGTATAAAACATATTGCCTTAAGATGCGCTGGTTATAATAATGTGGATCTAACAGCAGCCAGAGATCTGGATCTAAGAGTGACTCGCGTGCCCGCGTATTCTCCTCATGCAGTTGCAGAACATACGATAGGCTTACTTCTTTCTCTCAATCGCAAAATTTTTCGAGCCTACAATCGTGTACGTGATTTAAATTTCTCTTTNAAAGGCCTGATCGGTTTTGATGTGTATGGTAAAACCGCCGGCATTATTGGAGCTGGTAAAATTGGAAAACTTGTAGCCCAAATTCTTCGCGGATTTGGCACAAAAGTTCTTGTCTACGATCCAATTCAGGATATCGATTGGGCGCGTAAGTATGAAATAGATTACGTCAGCTTTTCAACGATCTTAGAGAAGAGCGACATTATTTCCCTCCATGTCCCCTTGATTCCTGAAACTTTTCATATGATTGACGATAAAGCATTAGATCAAATGAAAACTGGCGTTCTCATTATTAATACAAGCCGTGGAAAAGTCATCAATACGGCATCCATGATAAAAGCCCTGAAATCAGGCAGGATAAGAGGTGTTGCCTTAGATACTTACGAAGAAGAAGAAGGAGTNTTTTTTGAAGATCTTTCGGATCAAATCCTACTTGATGATGAATTATCTCGTTTGCTTACTTTTCCAAATGTTCTAATTACTGCGCACCANGGGTTTTTTACCCACGAGGCTCTATGCGAAATTGCTAAAATTAGTGTTTCAAATATCCTGGCTTTTGCNTCAAAAACTCCNTTTTTAGCAGGAACGATGCTTAATTAAAGTCTTTATTTTCGCTTCTTTTTTCACGCTTGGCAATGAGCATACGCGTTTTTAAGACGGCGTCCGGGCTTAAACTCATACTATCGATTCCACAATCTACTAAAAATTCAGCAAATTCCTTATAAGTAGAAGGAGCATCGCCGCAAATTCCAATCTTGCGTTTGCGTTNTTTAGCGACCTGAATGACATGTTTGACCATGCGCATAATAGCCTCATTTCTTTCGTCAAAGATGTCTGCTACTAATTCGCTGTCACGATCCACACCTAAGGTCATTTGTGTCAAGTCATTGCTCCCAATACTGAATCCATCAAAAATATCACAAAATCGATCCACTAAAACCACATTGCTGGGAATCTCGCACATGACATAAACCTCAAGGCCATTTTTGCCTCTTTCAAGCCCATTTTCTTTTAAAACCTTTAAAACTTTNNTTCCCTCTTCGATTGTGCGGCATACTGGGATCATCACTTTCAAATTGAGAAGGCCAAATTTTTCTCTAACTTNTTTGACAGCTTTGCATTCCAAAGCAAATCCATCTTTATACTCTGGACTATAATATCTTGAAGCTCCACGCCAGCCGATCATCGGATTCTCTTCTTTAGGTTCAAAATAGTTTCCGCCAATCAGGTTTGCATATTCATTTGTTTTAAAATCACTGAAGCGCAAGATCACATCCTTAGGGTAAAAAGCCGCTGCAAGGATTGCAATTCCTGTTGCAAGTTTATCAACAAAATATTGTTTTTTATCCCTATAACCAATTGTCAATTCATTTATTTTACTTCTTGTCTTTTTGTCTTTAACTTTATCAAAATTTACAAGCGCCATGGGATGGATCGTGATAGACTCAGTTACAATAAATTCTTCTCTTGCAAGCCCCACCCCATCATTGGGTAAAANACTTAATTCAAATGCTTCATCGGGATGGCCCACATTAATCATCACTTTCGTTTTGGACTTTGGAACTTTTTGAACATTCATCTTTTCGATTTTATATTTGAGCAGCCNCCCATAGACTAACCCCTTCTCTCCTCCAGCACAGTCAACAGTAATGGGGTCTCCTGTTTTAATGACATGCGTTGCATGATTAGTTCCCACAATGCAGGGCAGTCCAAGTTCACGGCTTACGATAGCAGCATGTGAGGTTCTCCNCCCTCGATCTGTTATAATGGCAGAAGCAATTTTCATGATCGGCACCCAGTCTGGATCGGTGATTTCTGTTACTAAGATCTCTCCAGGTTTAAATTGGGCAATGTCCTTAACATCCTTAATGACACGCGCTAAACCATTAACAATCCTATTTCCGATGCTCTTACCTTGCACAAGGATTTTGCTTTTTTGGAGCAACTTGTATTCTTCTATGATATTTCGATTCCGTTGCGATTGCACAGTTTCTGGTCGAGCTTGCACTATATAGAGTTCGCGAGTTTGTCCATCCTTTGCCCATTCAAGGTCCATGGGTGTCCATTTTCCATATTTCGAACTGTAATAATCTTCAACTGCAATAGCCCACTTGGTGAGCTTCATCACTTCTGAATCTGTTAAGCAAAATTTTTTTCTGTCTTCTTTCGGTGTGCTGACTTTCCTGATTGGGCGCCGCAAAGTTTTGCTATAGACCATTTTTGTGGCTTTATCACCAAGCCTCTTACTAATCAATGATTTATAACCCTGATTAAAAGTTGGTTTAAAGACATAAAACTCATCAGGATTAACCGCTCCCTGAACAACGCTTTCTCCAAGCCCATAGCTGCCTGTAAGGTAAACCACATTTGGAAAGCCTGTCTCTGTATCTAAGGTAAATATCACGCCTGCGGAAGCTAAATCAGAGCGGACCATCTTTTGAACACCAATGGATAAATAAACTTTAAAATGATCAAATTTATGCTGCTGACGGTAAACAATAGCTCGATTCGTAAACAATGAGGCGAAGCATTGTTTACAGGCTTTTATCAAGGACTTGAGGCCACAGATATTGAGAAAAGATTGCTGCTGTCCAGCGAAACTCGCGCTTGGTAAATCTTCCGCAGTGGCTGAAGAGCGTACTGCAACGTCTAAATTTTCTACTTTGCTTTCTGAAGACAGTTTTTTATAAGCCTTTTCAATAGCATCTTTTAATTCCGGAGGAAACTCACAATCCATGATTAACTTTCGTGCTTTTTGACCCGCTTTTTCCAGGGCATGGGGATTGCTTATATCGAGCCCCTCTAAAATCTCTTTTAAACTCTTAAGAATTCCGGCTTTTTCCAAAGTGTATTGATAAGCATAAGCTGTGATTGCAAATCCAGGTGGAATTCTAACCTTTGTTCTCTTTCGCATTTCTCCAAGAGAGGCATTCTTGCCGCCCACAAGAGAAAGATCCTCAATACCGATCTCATTAAACCATAAGATGAAAGACTTTGAACGCTCTTTTTCATTGAGAGTCTCCCCGTTTCATATCGCACATGATTCTTGGCTTCCAAATTGTTCTTAAGGAATTCATAATAGCGAATACGTCAATGATCTCTTGAAGAATGGCACCTGCGACTGGTGGGAGAAATCCAAACGCTGCTATAATCATTCCAATAATTGACAGCATCATTCNCCCTAAGGCACTCTGTAACGCAACAGATCTCATTCGCTTGCTAATATGTAAAAATTCATCAACTTTTTCTAAACTGCTATCCATGACAACCGCACCCGCCGCTTCCGCCGTTATATCGCTATTGCGGCCAAAGGCAATCCCAACTGTTGAAGCAAGCAAGGCAGGTGCATCGTTTATCCCATCGCCAAGATATGCAGTTTTTGCTTTCTGAGTCTCCTGAACGACTATCTCCACTTTTTCCTCAGGACTTTTGCCCGCGTAAACCTCTTTAATTCCAACAAAGTTTGCAAGATATTTAACTTCTTCTTCTCTATCCCCTGAAACAATCATGATCTTTTTGAAACCATGTTTAGGAAATAAATGTCGTATAAACAATTCGCTGTCCAGCCTAGGAGAATCTCGAAAACGGTAATGTCCTGCCAATTGACGATCAATAAGAATCACGCACTCAAGCCCTGTAATGCCTTTAGGAAGATTATCAATCTCTTTTCCTAGTCCAAAATTATCAAGTTGTTTGCGGCTTGTGACGACGACTTCATGTCCTTCCAGAACGCCATGAAGGCCTGCCCCTTTAGGTTCGCTAACTTGTTCAGCGTCCACTAATTGGATTTNTTCTTCTGCAGCTTTTTCAAGAATGGCATCAGCTAAGGGATGTTTGGAGTATCTTTCCATACTTGCCACAAGTTTAAGAACCTCTTGAGGATTTCTATCATTGTAAACAATCTGATCTGTTAAAGTAGGCTTGCCATAAGTCAGTGTTCCTGTTTTATCAAAAATCATTGTTTTACATTGATCGATTTGCTCAAGAACAATCGGATTTTTGATTAAAATTCCGCGCCTGGCACTTAGAGAAATAGATCCAATGATGGCAACAGGAATTGCAATGAGTAATGGGCAAGGCGTTGCAATGACTAACACTGCCAAAAAACGAACAGCATCCCCGCTGATTAACCAGGCTAAAATCGCGATAAGAATAGCTAGCGGCGTATACCATGCCCCTAACTGGTCTGCAAGCCTTCGCATGCGAGGACGTTTTTGTTCGGATTCTGACATAACCTGCATAATCTTAGCATATCGAGAATCCTGAGCTAATTTAGTGGCCTGTATTGTTATTAAAGCATTTCCATTAATGGAGCCGGAAAGAACTCCTGAACCGGGAGCTTTAGAGATAAGAAAAGGCTCGCCGGTTAAATAGGATTCATCCATAGAACCATGCCCTGTAATGACTTCGCCATCTACAGGACAAATTTCGTGTGGATAGATTAAAATCGTATCTCCCACATGAATTTCGGATACAGGAATGTCCTCCAACAGATTCTCCTNTTTACGGTGGGCCGTCGTAGGTGCACGTTTAGCAAGCACTTCGAGCATTCTGGAAGCAGTCCGAATGGCATAATTTTCTAACGTTTCTCCACCAGAAAGCATCAGGACAACCAGGGTACCTGCTAAGTATTCTTCAAGTAAAATGGCAGTAATGATAGAGATTCCTGCAAGCAAGTCTGAGCCAAAATTGAAACTCATCAATTTGATTAGTAGATCTAAAACTAAAAGCCCACCGCCAAAAGCAAGTGCAAGATAAAGTGGATAAAAAGCGTAAGCTTGAAATTCAGGAATTAAGTACCTTAAAACCAAGTGCAAGAAGATACTAACTATAGCTAAAATTGCAATAGAACCTTCTATTCCGAATGAAGNGACTGATGGTTCCTTTCTTCTCTGAAATAGAAAACATCCCAATTGTCCCAGTTTTTAGACCATTTGTCAAAATTGCCCTTCCAATTGAAAGTTGGAAATTTGACAATAAAACGCCCTGAATCTGTTGAGGACGCACAACTGCATAAGTTATGCGACGCAGACAAATTCAAAGAGTGGAAAAGCCGAAGCAGTCAAAAATCCAACTTTAATAGGAACCATTATTATTTGAAGGATCGGAGCTTACCATATTTTCAATCAGTCTTGGCTAAACCGAACTTCATAAGCGCGCATTGATGAGTGAAGCGATGGCGGAAAATTTAACTGCATGAGCTTATTCGGCTAAAAACCAATCCTTCAAAATTTGTGTATATCATCTCTTGCCGATTCGATCTAGGCAAATTTACGAGTCCGGATCGATGTATAAAATTTATACTTATTCCATTTCAAAGGCACCCATGCTTAAAATTTATAAGAACTTACCCATTGCAATATCGTACGCACTGGGTGGATCACCGCTTGGATCTTTGAAGGGCATGTTGACATAGCCATTTTTGCTATAAAAGCCCACGACATTGGGCCTTGCTTCATCATGAAGTGATATTATTCCTTGTCGCTTAAGCCAATGTTCGCAAAGTTGCAAAAATTGAGTTCCCCATCCATAACCTCTGTACACTTCGTCGATGACAAAGATTCTCAAAGCAGCCCTTTGATTGGGCCAAAGTTGAATATGCGCATATCCAATCATTTCAACACCACGATAAANAACAAGATGAACATGCTCAGGATGACTAAATGTCCAGGTATAAGGATCTGAAATAGAAAGTGGATCAANAAAGTTTTTATTTCTTAAAAGCTTGACCGCTTCCCATTCGGCATAGTGAGTGCATTTAATGAGGCGAAGACGATTATAATGGGTTAAACGTAAGATTTTCCTAATAAAACTATCTTTTCCTAGATTATAACCAGTAAAAATGGAGTTAATTTTTTCACAAGAAGACTCATCCTTCAGAAGATTTTCTTTAAGCTGAGCATATTGTTCCCGCGCATCAGAATTTTGGCGCAAATAATCCCGAANAAGGAGATTTAGCTCGATTTCCGGATGACCTTCCTTGTAAACATGAAGATTGACTTGGGTCCCCTCAGAGCGATCGAAATAATAGCGCAAGGGAATGTTATATTCACCTTTATACTTAAAACCTAAGCTTTCTAGAGGACGAATAGCATTCTCCTGATTCTTCACAACACAAATGATATCAATGATAGGTTTTGCCGAAAGACCAGGAACAGCAGTAGAGCCAATATGATGAATAATGATACAGTTCGCTTCCAGAACGCCGCTGATTATTTTAGCTTCTCTTTCAAAAATGTCAGGCCAATCTGAATTGTAGGATGTGACGATTATTTTTCATATTTTTGATTGCATTCGAATTTCATTTCATAAGAGTTTAATCTATAAGCAGATAAGAGACAAAAACGATGAGTTTAGAATAAAAAAAAGCCATGCCTAAAAAGGACATGGCTTATAAGAGAACGAAAAACTAATTACTCAGAAGCATAAGTTCTTTCGCGACGTTGACCACCACCTCTATTGTAGGAGTCACCACCGTTACCACGATGGCCTCTTCCGCCGCCTGATCCAGGTGCGCCTGGTTGACGTTCTTGAGCTGGGCTCAAACGTAGGTTACGATCGAGAAAAGGTTTGTCATTAAGTTCTTGGATGCACTTCGATGCTTCCTCGTCACTTTCCATTTCAACAAATCCAAAACCTTTAGACTTGCCTGTATATTGGTCTCTAATAATTTTGATGGAGACAACTGTTCCAAATGCTTCAAAAAGAGGTTTTAAAGTCTCTTCTGATGCTTTCCAGGATAAATTGCCTACAAAAATTTTTTTCATATGGGCTCCATGTTGGGTTGATTAACGGCTGCATCTATGAGGTACTAGGTGTATCAAAAGGGGTGCTTTAATGCTTACAAAGGTAGAAACCTAGAAGCTTTAAGGTAATTAAAAATTGACCTTAAAAACTATCGGGCAAATCTTGTAAGGAGATCCTTGAATTTGTAGTTTAATGAAGTCCAAACATAATCCCAAAATGGAGTTAAGAACCTTTAACTCCTTAGGTATAACAACCTTTTTTGCCTTTAAATACTCTTAGATATGCTCTCGCCTCATTAAATTGCAGATATCTTCATTATCTTCTATTCACTGATTTATGTCTACAAATTTAGTAAAATTGATTTTTACATTAATTTTACCTGGTTAAATCGAACTCCAGCCTAGATAAGAAGCTTTATTCCGAAGAACTAATCTTGTATTGTAATCATTACAGGTATGCCCGTTTATCGTTCCATTGATATCTAAATTTGCGTTCCGATCTAGTAAGTCCTTGATAATCCAATTAAGCATAGAGCCTCTTTCCATTTTTGCAAGAGCCAAATTTAGTAAAGTCGCTTGATGAATATTATTCTCGATTTTAAACTCCACTAAGTTATTCAGATGTTCTGGCAAAATTCTTCCTATCACTTGGCGTAGTTTTTGAAAATTTCAATATCCTTATGAACAAAGTTTAATAGAATGTCCCGAGCTTCTTCGAGAGATTGTAAAGAGAGTTGTTCTCTGCTCCCAACTCCTAAAAATAAGCCAACTAAACGAAAGTCCCCTTTCTCTTGTGCTGCATTGATTGCATTTGTTTTTACCTCATAAAGTCCGCTGATTGTTTCAATGCTTGCTCCCTTCTGAAGCAATAATTTTACAATTTCAAAACGCTGATCTTTATCATTTATCTGGTCGATTGCAAATAATAGTAATGTGCTTTTATCTCTATCAATTGCAACATTTAGATCTAAGAATTGTGAAGGAAGATCGTTAATAGCTTTCTTAAGGGCTTCATACCTTTGAAGCTTTTCTTCTGCTGTGAAAGGAGTTTCCGGATCGACAATTGCCCCTTCTAAGCGTTTATCCCATTTTAAATAATCCAATTCAGATTTTGGAAGCATGAGAGCCATTATGTTGAAAATTGTTTTCTCCACAAAATTTGTATCATTCCACTTTTCATCCAAAACTTCGGTCTTTACTTCAGAATTTTTGACGGCTCAAAGTCTGTCTTTTCGGTTGTTTTTGCGGGGTTTAAGCTTCTTTCAGTCTCAGAATCTATTTTGTCATTTTTTATGTAAAAGCAACGAAAAAAGCAGTTCTGTATTTTCTTAATAATATCTTTCAAAATTTTAACAAAGCGATTGCATAAGCTAGATTCAGCTTGGTTTTGCATTTCATTTAGCGCTTTTTGAGCTATCTCTGAAGATTTATTGCTTGAGGTTGAAAGCTCTTCTTTGTGATTAGAGGTAGCGACTGGATTTAAACCTGAAATTTTACTGATCATATGATATCCTAAATTTAACTTTATATTTTATCTTGAATGACTTTTTACAATGAAATTAGAAGTATGAAGAGGTTAAATTGATGCTTGTTATTCATCAAAGCGCAATCATTCTCTAACGTCAAAATGCCTTTAATTTGCAGGTCAATTCAAGCAAGTGCTTCTTTAGGAATATTTCGCATTAAAAGCTCTTCTAATTCCTGGTCATTTAATTTCTTAGCAATTTCAAATGTGCAAAAATTGTCATTGCACTCGTCATTTTCACTTCCCATGAGAGAAGGATTGGCACCTTTATCGAGAAGTATTTTTACAATTTCATGACATCTTTCGGGATTTTTATTTTTCTCAAAGCCTGGATAAGCAACGTAACTGTGTATTTATAATCGCTTCGTGAAAGTTTATAAGTAATCAAGGTATTAACATGCTCAGGAAGCACTCTATACAAAAGCCGTTTTAGATCTTCAAAGCGCTTTTTCAGTTCGTAAGGATCACCTATTGAGAATTTATTGCCTGTAAAAACATGTAAGCCATCAAATTGGACCCAGTCTTCGTACATAAGATCGCAGGCTTGATCTACTGCTTCCCTCGAAATTTGCTCTGGACTTTGATCTAAGAGCACACATAAAAGTCTAATGTCATTTCTGTCATCTGCGATTTTGATGGGATCCATTTTCTCCCCGCTCACTGGACAATCTCGAACATTTATATCTGCCCCCTTCTCCTTCAATAAGGTCACAATTTCAAGAAGTTGATCGGGATCCTTTATGTGTTTTAATGCATGAATTAAGAGCGTTGTTGATTGGGGAATTAAATCGTTATTGTAAGAAATACTACCATTGATATGTGTTGAATGGATTTTAGCAAGGGCTTCTTTGAGCTGCTGAAATCTTTGCTCTTGTTCTTCTTGATTAAAGGGACCTATTTTTACACAGTCGACAGGATGGTAAATATCTGAGGCTCGTTGAATTGCGAGCTCACATGACATTAAATTAATTGCTTGAAAAAGCTTCTCTTGAAGTTTGCAGGATCTCATTTGTGGGAATTGAATTGACTGGTGCAGCTTGATTTTCTTTACTAACAGTAGCTTCTTGCCTTGCAGATGTTTCTAAAGTGTCTTTTCCAGAACCTTCTTCGTTTGAAGAATTTGAGGAAAGGGAATTTTTATTTGAAGACTCAGAAACAGGCGCATTTTCTTTAGGGGTATTTTTTCTGCATTTTGAGCATCATTTGCTAAGGAGGAAGGTGTTTGCTTTAGATTTAATGACTTCTCAGGAATGTTTTTGCGAAGATTCCTCAGCTTGAACACTATTAGAATCGCTTTGTATTTTTGGAATCCTGCAGAGCTTTTTCTTTTGAAGCGTCTTGACTCTCGATGGGGATTTTTCTTTTTCAGGTCGTTTAAAGCAGTTTTAAAACATTTGCAGATTTTTCGATGAGATCTTTCAAAACTTTAATCATACGGCCGCAAAGGCTTTTTGGCTTTCTGCTGTATTTCTGCAATAGTCTTTTGCCCTATCTGTGTTGTTTTATCGTTTGCTTTTTCTGCTGCTGGAAAAGTGGGAACAACGGATATCTCAGGATTGCGAGTTGAAATTTTCGCGAACATTAAAAAACTCCAAATAAAATAAATAAAATTATAATAAATCTTTACCTTATTTGTAAAGGTGTTAATTACAAATAAAAAAGATTAAAATGGCTGGTAAATTTCTTCAGCATTTAGGTGTTTATTATAAGTGAGAAATATTTAGAATTTTAAAGACCTTCTTGGCGTTGGACTTTCAAATTTTGAAAATACTTGAAGCGATCGACAAAATCGAGCGCAAACTCATCGATAGTCTTTTCAAGCAAACTATAAAAATCGCTCTGTGCAGCTGTAATTAGATCTTGCTTTTCCCAGGTAATGGCCTGGAAAGTGATTCCTGGATCAAAAGCTGCACGTTTAAGCGTGACTGCTTCAAATAAACGTGCTGCCACGCTCGCTGTCATACATTGCTCGACCTGATTGGACATAATCAAGACATGAAACAAAGGAAGTGACGGATCACCTGGGGCATGAAGCGCTATAGGCTGGATCCNCCCTTTTGTAAAAATCCCTGCAACCCTAGCTTTTAATTGAGCCTCATTAACGAGTAATTTTTGCCCTTCGGGTGTGGCAACTTCAATATAAATGCTGATATGAGGGGCGACATTATATAAATTATCACTGCCTACCCAACCCGACGCTCTGATCCCAATAATACCAGGAAGAGTAAAGGNGGTGCCTACATCTTTTGCCGTTGGCTGAGGCTTTTGTGCTCGAGGGGAAGGTCCGCGTGGTTCTTTTGTTGGCGCAGCTTTGGGAAAGGGATTTGGATTAGGCTTATTAATCGATGTCGGGGCCTGTCCGGGTAGATCGGCTGACAAATAGAGTGGTGCAGCTAAAAGAACAGTCAGTATCCAAATATAAGCCAACTTTTTCATATTCTTCCTATTTTTCTGTTACAGCAGGAGTTAGATTAGAAGATTCATCTTTGTTTAATTTAAAAGTCTTCGCAAAATGATTAAACTCGTTTTTTGATTCTTCAGGTGTTTTTGTCAAAGCTGATAACACGTAAAGCTGATTACGATCGACAAAAGCACGTCCGGCAATCGCAAAAGAGGGGTTTGTAATCACAAAGTCTGCATCTTTATGTCCTTCAAATGTTCCATACTCGATATGATCGAGTTTGTTACTGGAATTTGAAGAGACCATATCATCTACAATTTTTCTTAAGATTTTATCGTCTTCCTCTATCTTCTTAGACGCAAGGAAAGAAATGACACTGATCATAAACACCTTACCATTGTTTTCTGAGATGTACATTTCATATTGCTTTTTTCCTGCGTTTTTGCATCTGTCGAGCGATCCACAGCGTGTTGAGGATTGGAAGGAAAACGCGCTGTGAATTTTTGGAAGGAGGACTATATTCAGTCCATATATTTTCATTAGCTGCTTCAGTGGTGTTGTCAACATAAGCTTCTGTTGCTGGCGTAGTCATATTTGAAATAACTTTTTTCCATAAGCATAAAGAATTAATGCAACAGCTAAGGCAAGAATAACAAATCCTGCTAAAAAACTTTTGAACATAACCAGCCCTTCCGCATCTGTGTACCTTTAAAAATTTTTATAGCTTAAGATCTTAAATAGAAACAACAATAAAAAGTAGATAAGTCCTCTCGTGTGTAAAATTTAAATTTGATTTTCCAAGCTTTGATCAGCCTGGTAATTTGCTTGAAAAGTTGGAAAATAAAAGGGGTCTGCTTCTTTTAAATTCAAGAAAATCTATGATTTTTCTTAGACGGCAATTAGCACAATTAAAGAAAAATGAAAAAAATTCGGTCAAATGTTATAGTGCCTGGCTAAATCAAATGGACATTTATGAAAGCATTTTTTTCTTATAGCCTTTACTTTATCGATATTGACAGCTTGCAATCAATCTCAAAACGATGGAAAAGCAGCTTTAAAGATTGCTTTCGATCAGGAACCTAGAACCTTAGACCCCCGACAAGGCACGGATTTACAAACAGCCAATGTTTTACAAATGCTTTATGAAGGATTAATGCGCATTGATTACCATGGTCAAGTCGTTCCTGGTATTGCCGAGTCCTATGACCTTTCCTCAGATTTAAAAACCTACACTTTCATTTTACGAGAAACGACCTGGTCGGATGGCACAGCACTCACAGCAAAAGATTTTGAAGAAACCTGGAAAAGCCTCTTAAATCCTTCTTTTCCAGCTCCAAATGCTTATCAATTTTATTATATCAAAGGTGCAAAGGCCTATAAAGAAGGCAAAGGCAAAATTGAAGATGTAGGTATAAAATCCTTAGACCCCAAACACTTAGTCGTTGAACTTGAAAGTCCTGCTCCCTTTTTCCCAAAATTAGTTGCCTCATTTTTTATTTGCCCGTTAGTTCCGAGCTACGAGTCTTAGACACCCCCAGANAATGTGATTTCTAATGGTCCATTTAAACTTCAGGAATGGAAACACAATGACGAGCTTGTCCTAATTAAAAATCCTTTATACTGGGATTCTAAAGTGGTTTCACTTGAGAAAGTGCTTCTTACAATTTTAGATGAAAACACCTCCTATAAGATGTTTGAAATGGGACAGTTAGACCGGGTAGGCTCTCCTACAGCGACTCTTCCGCAAGATGCGATCGCTTATTTAAGACAAACCAAACAATTAAAGATGAAGCCTGCTGCCGCAACACATTGGTTTCGCTTCAATACTGAAGCTGCTCCAATGAATCATATCAAGATGCGCAAGGCTTTTAATGCAGCCCTATCACGCCAATCGATCGTGGAACATGTTACCCAGGGAAATCAAACTATAGCCATGGGTATAGTCCCCTCGTTGGCAGGCTGGAGTTCAACTTCCTATTATAGAGATAATGATACCGCGACTGCTAGGCAGTTGTTCCAAGAAGCTTTAGAAGAAATGCATTTGGATAAAGAACAGTTGCCTTCGATTACTCTCACTTATGCGGCTAACGATCGTGAGCATAAAATAGCTCAGGCTGTTCAGCAACAATGGAGTAAAGCATTTGGAATTCCCATCAGGCTCCAAAGTCAGGAAGCCAAAATGTTCAGTGAAAATGTTCTTAAAGGAAATTATCAAATTTCAACTGGATCCTGGTATGCAGACTTTAGTGATCCGATTAACTTTTTAGAAGTATTTAAATTTAAAACAAATTCCAGCAATCGAACAAAATGGGAAAATTCCGAATATATTCGTTTGTTGGACGCTTCAGCTAGTGAAACAGATCCCGCTCTTAGATTTAAATATCTTATGCAGGCAGAGGCCATTTTAATGGAGCATATGCCGGTGGCTCCTCTTTTTGCGTCCTTTAATTACTTAGAAAATGAAAATACCGGAGGAATGGGGTTGTCAGATTTAGGAATTATCGATTTAAAATATGCCTTTATAGANGGATGTAGCTGAGTCTGCCGAATGATTGGTTTTATCGCAAAAAAATTATTCTATCTCGCACTTACCTTATTTTTAACTGTTACTCTTACCTTNTTTCTCATGAAGATCATACCCGGAGATCCTTTTACTGATGANAAAGGTTTGCCTCCTGAAATTCATGCTGCCTTAAGAAAACATTACGGTCTAGAGGCTCCTCTGTACGAACAATATTCAAAATATGTATGGTCTGCTTTTACCTGGAATTTAGGACCTTCTTTCAAATATAGAGATCGGACAGTGAACGCAATCATAAGTGAAAGCTTTCCTTTATCAGCTGTTTTAGGTCTTGAAGCTCTCTTTATTGCTCTAAGCTGTGGAATTATTTTTGGCCTCTTTGCTGCACTTAAATCTAATCAATGGCAGGGATATTGTTTTATGCTGCTGGCTACGATTGGGATTTCTGTTCCAAGTTTTATTCTAGCCACTCTTTTACAATATGCTTTTGCTATAAAATTAGGCTGGCTGCCCATCGCTCGTTGGGGAACTTTCGCACAAAGCATTCTGCCCGCTCTTTCTTTAGCGGCAATGCCAACGGCCTATATTGCGCGACTTGTTCGCAGTAACATGCAAGAAGTCTTAAAAAGCGAATACATTAAGACAGCCAAATCGAAAGGTTTAACCAATACACAGATTCTCTTAAAACATTCTCTTAAAAACTCTCTTTCACCTTTGATGCCCTACTTTGGACAACTCGCAGCTAATATTCTCCTGGGAAGTTTTGTCATTGAAAAAATNTTTGGAATTCCTGGACTAGGTCAATGGTTTGTAAATAGCGTAGGCAATCGTGACTACAGCATGATTATAGGAACAACGCTTTTCTATAGTTTTATCCTTCTTACATTCCTGTTTCTTGCAGACATCGTTCATGGCCTTTTAGACCCANNAGAGTTAGAAGAGATTTATGACTGTACTTTTGACCCCTTAACCCAAAGAATCGCGATCGAAGACATGCAAGAGTCAAGAGGCTCTGTCTGGATGTGTCTATTTAAAAGCAAAAGTGCCCTTATTGGAATTTTTCTTCTTAGTTTCATCACTTTAATGGCCCTCTTTGGACCGCTAATGAGTCGTTATTCCTATGAAAGCATCCATTTAGAAATCAAGAATCAGGCACCCAGTTTGCTTCACTGGTTCGGGACCGATGATTTAGGACGGGATTTATTTACACGTACTTGGTACGGAGCCCGTATTTCTTTATCCATTGGAATTGCAGCTGCCCTAATTGACGTGGTATTTGGTGTTTTATGGGGAAGTGTTGCCGCTTATATGGGAGGTAAAATAGAAGAGTGCATGATGCGCTTTGCTGATCTTCTTTATTCGCTCCCCTATCTTTTAATTGTCATCTTATTAAGTTTAGTGCTGGGCTCAGGTNNTTTTTCCATTCTTATGGCTTTAACTATATTGGGATGGATTACAATGGCACGCATTGTCCGGGGAAAAGTTCGTCAATTAAAACAGCTTGAATATGTCCAAGCAGCCATTGTTTTAGGAGCAAGCACACCTCGGATTTTATTAAGGCATTTGATTCCAAACGCAAGAGGTCCAATTTTAGTCACCTTAACCACCTCGATTCCTGCAGCAATATTTGTCGAAGCATTTCTGAGNTTTTTAGGTCTGGGAATAGAAGCGCCCATGGCCAGCTGGGGAAGTATGGCGCATGACGGACTGCCTGCTCTCAGTTTTTACCCCTGGAGGCTTTTATTTCCTGCCTTAGCTATCAGCACAACAATGCTTGCTTTCAATTTAATTGGAGATGCCCTGGCTCATGCTTTTGATGTGAGAGAAAACCTGCTATGACGCTTCTCCTGNGATGTTCAAGAGCTAAATATTTTTATACGTCAGCAGCAACAACTTATTCCTGTTGTCAAACATCTGAATTTTCAAATCGAGCAAGGAGAGTGTGTGGGTATTGTAGGAGAGTCCGGCTGCGGCAAAAGCTTGACGGCTCAGACAATCGCCTGCCTAGGCAGCCATCCATTTACAGGAAAAATTTATTGCAATGGTCAAGCTTTCCATGAAATGGATGAAAATGANAAAAGAAAAATCTGTCCGGCTCAAATAGGAATGATTTTTCAAAATCCTCAAATTTGCTTAAACCCCACCATGAGAATTGGCAAACAAATTCAAGAGGCAGGTCAATCCTTAACCAGGCAAGACGTGATTCACCTCATGAAGCAGATGGGATTAAATGATGCAGAAAGATGTTTTCAAAGCTATCCTCACGAACTTAGCGGTGGGATGTGCCAAAGAGTGATCATAGCAATTGCCTTAGCACGCAAGCCTCAATTGATCATTGCAGATGAACCTACCACAGCTTTAGATGTCAATGTCCAACATCAAATTTTAAGTCTATTGAAGCAAATCCGTCTATCAACACAAACAAGTATTCTGCTCATTACGCATGATTTCAGCGTTATAGAAAGTATGTGCTCGCGTGTTCTAGTGATGTATGCAGGCGAAATCGTAGAAAGCGGAAGTGTCGACCAAGTATTAAACCAACCTCTTCATCCTTATACGCAAGCCTTATTGTCATCGCGCCCTCGTCTGGGACTCGGAAAAGATTTTAGATTGCCTGTCATTCCTGGAAGGCCTCCAAAATTACANGAACGGTTTTCCGGCTGCTCATTCGCGGCACGTTGCCAAAAACCCTTTAGAATTTGCGTTGAAAAAAACTCCGCTAAAAATTCAAAATTTAAAAACTCTCAAGTTGCTTGCTGGCAGTATTTCAATGAGGAAGAAGATGGAAATTAAACCGCTCATCGAAGTCGTTAAGGTTTCCAAATGTTTTTACAGAAAAACACTTGTTTTAAAGCTGTTCAAACACTTTCTATGCAAATCTTTTCATCTGAAACAGTCGGGTTAGTGGGTGAAAGCGGAAGCGGCAAATCTACCTTGGCAAAAATGCTTTTAATGCTAGAACCTCCTAGCGAAGGGGAAATTTTTTAATGGAAAAATCTTTCCACATTGGCCCGTCAAGAAAGACAAGAAATTCGTCAACAAATTCAGATTGTTTTTCAAAATCCGTATGCCGCCCTAAACCCGTGCATGACCTTAGAGCAAATTTTAAATGAGCCTCTGGACATCCACAAGCTTTATATGAAAAGCAAACGCTCAAAAAGAATTGCGGACTTGCTTTATATGGTCGGTTTAGACAAGAGCCAGCTTAACAAATATCCCCATCAATTTAGCGGTGGACAACTTCAACGCATTTGCATCGCCCGAGCTTTGGCTGTAGAGCCAAGATTTCTAGTCTGTGATGAACCTTTATCAGCCTTAGATGTATCCATTCAGGCTCAGATTATTAATCTNTTTAAAAATTGCCAAAAGGAATTAGGATTAACCATGCTTTTCATTTCTCACGATTTAGCTGCAGTAGATCTATTAGCAGACCGAACGCTTGTGATGTATCAGGGACAAATTGTCGAAGAAGGTCCAACCAGTCAAGTTTTTAATCTTCCCAAGCATCCTTATACTCAGCAACTCCTTCACGCTCATAAAGTGATTGGCTTAGAATCGGTAAGCTCAAACGGACCAANAAACTGAATGGGGCCGGGATTTTGATAGTCATCTTCAAGCCGCCAGGCGGATCGTAATTTTCTAAATTGTTCGAAAGACCTTCCCTCCAAGTCAACGAGCGCCTTTTNTATGACCGGCTTGGCTTTGCCATGGCGCTCTTCCATGTGGATCATAGAAACAAGGGGAACGCCTAAAATTTCCCACTGTTCGACAGGAAGATGAAGATTTCTTATGCAGCTAATGTACCCAGTCGCGCCGTGATTGATAAGCAATGCCGCGACATGTCCTAATGCATAACAGTATTGACAGTCAAAATTGGAAGGTAGACAAGCTCTTCCTTCATACCCGCAAAAATAGGGTTGGGGGCTAAACTTTACCTTTTCATTACNGTTTTTAAGCTCTTTATAAACAGTTTCAATGAAAAGGCGTTCGGTGTCAATCTTCGAAACTTGAACATTGCCATGCGGATCGCGGTCAAGTAGCAGCTGGATTTGAATCTCCTCCGGTAACGAAGAAAAACATTGTTGAGATTCCAAAGACAATAAACTTTGTATGAACTCAATTTTTTTATTTTNTTCATGCAGCGCATCTAACTGTTTGGCATGAGGTAAATCAGGTGCAAGAAGCTTATTCAAATCTTTAATCAGGAGTTTGCATTCTGGAATAAACTCAATAAGTCCTTCAGGGATCAAAATCAATCCGTAATTTTTTCCTTGTTTTGACCGTTCGACAAGAAGATCAACTATTTCAGTTGTGATTTCCCTTAATGTCTTTTTCTGAGATTCAATTTCTTCGCCAATCAAAGTTAAATTGGCATGAGTTTTAANGGCGCACTCAAGAGCGATGTGAGAAGCTGTACGTCCCATCAACTTTATGAAAAAGGTATATTNTTTGGCTGATAAAGCATCAACCAGTAGGTTTCCAATGATTTCGGCATACGTTTTGGTGGCTGAGTCAAATCCAAAGGGAATTTCGATAAACTCGTTTTNTAAATCCCCGTCAATTGTCTTTGGAACTCCAATGACTTTTGTTTGAATGTTATGGTCAAGAAAGTATTCTGCTAACAAAGCTGCATTTGTATTAGAATCGTCGCCCCCTATAATGACTAGACCATCTAATCGAAGATCAGAAACAGATTTGGCTGCAGCAATAAATTGCTCTTCTGTTTCAATTTTTGTCCTGCCGGATCCAATAAGATCAAAGCCCCCTTGGTTACGGTAAGCAGCTAGTTCTGTTTCTAAGATCTCACGGTATTTATTCTCAATAACTCCTTTGGGACCTTCTAAGTAACCAAAGAGCTGACTCTGATCGTTCATTTTTTNTAATGCATCAAAAAGACCTGAGGCTACGTTATGCCNCCCAGCCGCTTGGCCCCCAGAAANAACAAAAGCGACACGTAAAGGTTTGTGTGAAATCGTTTTGTGACTTTGAGTGAAATGAAGAGCGGGCTGCTTGTATGTTTTGGGAAATACTTTTTCAAGATTCGTTTTGGAAAGTACATTTTCTTCTGATTTTATCTCAAGAGAGTTGAGAATTTGTAAAATTTTAGGCAAGGGAGGTTGATATTGCTTTCTTAAATTTTGCAGTACACTTGACATGGTTCCTCTTCGCTATAAAGTTTCTTTAAACCATTCTACCGTTTCAGAAATGGCTTTTATTTGATCAGGTCTATTTGCAAAGTCATGGTCTGCCCCAGGCAATCTGATGAATTTTGTGGCTGCCTGCGCCTGGCTTCTTTTATTTTCATACAGATCAGCATGGTGAATATCGATGATATCGTCTTTTGTACCGTGAATATGCAAAAGAGGAACATTTTGCAATAAATCCAATTTCGATTCTAAGTTTANTTTGAAAAATTCTTTAAAAAATTCAACACTGCCCAGCTGCCCATCTACACTCAACATTTGTTCACGTACATGCTCAGGCGTTTCCGTTTCATTAAAATAACGCCATTTTTCTCTCCACTGATTTGTATTGTACATAGGTGCCCATAACGCGAGGCTTCTAATTTTTTGTAGTCTTCNTGCTGCCATTAGCGCCAATGCTGCACCAAAAGAGCGGCCAAAAATTCCAATGCGGTTGGCGTCAATTCCAGGATGCTTGATCAAATGTTGGAGACTCACGTTGGCATCATTTAAAANATTTTTAACTGTTGCTTCCGCAAATTCCCCATCGCTGTCCCCGCAACCGCGAAAATCAACCCGGAGAGAAGCAATCCCTGCCTTCGCTAAGGCTTTGGCTAGATGTACATAGATGCGAAAACGTCCGGTTTTATTACCAGCTAAACCATGGCACATCAATACGCCAGGAAATTTTCCATGATGAAGAGGAAGATGCAAGACGCCAAAAAGCTTTTCCCCATTGATTTCAAAAACAAGCGATTCTTTTTCTTCCACTTTTTCATAACAATCTCTTCCTTTTGACCTGATTTTGAAAAATTCGCCTGTAATTTGCAACATGAGACTTTTTATTTACCTAAATCCTTGGCTATGATAAAATTAAATAAAAAATTTTATGAATCCTTTATTACCTCTCTCACAGATTGAATCTAATCAAAAGTGGGTTTTAAACCACGGCTCCATTCATAAAGTGAAAAAACGCAAAAGAGCCTAAAAATCTTTTGGATTTTAATGCGGTGGTCAATTTTACACGTAAGGAAATTCACCATTGCACTTCAGTACAAGCCTCTCTTTATGTGAAGAATCTGACCAGAAAATACCAGCACATCAAGGAATCTATAGAAAAGCAACATCTACTTACACGTCTCTTTCTAAAAATTATTTTGTTTTTTTCTGGTTTTACTCAAAATTTTGATAAGTTGATCACCTCCTTTCGGTCCCTTAAAACGGACAAACCCCTCCAACCTCAAGTGTTAAACGGCGGATTTTCCAATGGTGGAAATACTTGTTTTATTGCTGCCGCTCTTCATTGCTTGAATACCATGCGTGAAATGCTACCTAAAAGTGCTGTGGATTTGAAAAAATCAGGTGAATCCGACGAAAAATTTGCTAAAAGGCAAAAGGTTGCAGAAAAAATTTTAGAACTTTTGAATCAATCCAGCCAGGGGAAAACATCCAGGGGGAAGAACTTCAAGAACTAAGAAAAATATTGCATTCATACAATCCACTTATTCCAGCAGGCACCCAACCTTGGGATTCCGTTGAGTTAATGAGGGTGTTTTTAAAAATTTTTAAAACCCCTCAGATGCAAATTATTTCCACTTTAGAAAATGGTCAAAAAATTTCCACCAAGGAGCGTTCTCTAGTCATTATTACTGACAACGGAGCAACGCAAGAAACTGGCATCTTAAAGGATTTTGAAACAAAAACTGAGGACAGCTTTCAACCTCTTTATTTAGAGATGACAAATTTAAATGACAACCTAGCTCCCTTGTTTATTCCTGTGTTAATTTATAGGAATGATACCTCGGATCGCATACCCATTCCGAAAAATCTTACTTTTTCCAATTTACAAGGCAAGAGCTATCGCCTGATTGCCTGCCAAAGCGGCTCTCACAACCATGCTTATGCCTTTGTAAAATCTCAGGATGATTGGGTGAAGTATAACGATTCTTCAGTGGCTAGGGTCAATGAGGAAGAGGCCTTTAATGAAATGTCAAAAATGTGGTGTGTTGATTTATCAATTAACTGATTGAGATTTAAATTTTTAACATGGTATAATATTTTTTTATTATTTAATTTTTATATGGCTTTAGCAAATCTTTCTCATATTGAATCAAACCAAAAGTGGGTATTAAGACAATCCGGTATTGAAAAAGCCGAAAAAACAAGGAAGCATCCGCAATCTTTTGGATTTTAACCAAATTGTTAAGTTTGCGCGCACTGAGATTCACAAATGTCAATCATCTACCGAAGCCGCTCTATACACCTCCAATCTTACAAAAATATAACCATATTAAAGAATCCATCGCACGACAAAACCCTATCACGCGACTTTTTATCAAAATTATTCTAATTTTTTGTCGTTTTCACCATAACTTTAATGAATTTGTTCTATCCTATCTTTCTTATCGACCTGATCTTTCACGAGTTGAAAAAATACAGCAAGAACTTTCAACAAAGACACTTAAAGGCGGTTTTACTAATGCTGGTAACACCTGTTTCATAGCGGCGCCACTTCATTGTCTGAATACAATGAAAGAGCTTTTACCTAAGCATGTCGATCTAATGAAAAATCTAAAAATGAAACATACACGCAATTTGCCAAACGTCAATTTGCGGCTGAAAAGATCTTAAAACTCCTTGCAGACTCAGACCAAGGCATAACATCTTCCGGTGAAAAGCTTCAAGAGCTGCGTTCGATTTTGAATGATTATGAGGGAGGCATCCCTCAAGGGACTGGACCCGGACATACAATAGATGTCATGAAAGCGTTATTTAAGATTTTTAAATTCCCTCATCTGCAAGAAGTCATTACTTTAAAGAATGGTAAAAAATCACAGAGAAAGCACAGGCCATAGCCACATCGGTCGTCATCTTTTCAGAAGATGAAGTCCCTACAGGAAAAGGCGAGCTTAAAATTTTGTCTTGCAAGAGGATGGTGCCTACCAACCCAATAACAAAGAAGTGTCAAATTTAAAAGGCGAAGCCCCTCTTTTATTCCCGTTTATGTCATTCGAAATCATGGACCCCAAGTGCCGATTCCTAATACCCTAACATTTTCTAATTTAAAAGATTGTAAATATGACTTAGTTTCTTGCCAAAGCGGATCTGAAAATCATGCTTACACGTTTGTGAAATCTAATGGCAAATGGATCAAATTTGATGATGCGTCAGTGGGTATCGTCTCTGATGAAACGGCTCTTGTTGAAATGGGTCAGGGTTGCGATATTTTAATCTTTAGACGATCAGACCCATCGTAATAGTAAGTGCAATTATTAAAAATTCGTGTTTAAGTCTTATGAATGATTTAACATTAGAAAAAATTTTCTCAATCTTTCAAACCATATTCATCACGGGATNTCATTTTTTAGAGTTGAAAAGCAAAGAAATGGCGCTGAGGTTTTNAAGAAAAATGGATTTATTAGAAGNATGGCTTTTTATCCATTGTATTCAAGTCAATCTCATGTTTTAAAACTTAAACAACTGCTTTTAAAAAACATCCAGCAGGCTTCGGTGTTAGAACGCGAATGTTTCATAAAAGGAAACTGCGAACCCACAAATCTATATTTAGCGATTCAGAAATACAACCAAACTCTTTGCAATTCTAAAGTATCCCCTTTAACAGCTAAAAGCTCTTTAGCTCATCGTATAAGTTTACAATTGGTTGAGAATAATAAGGTTTTAGAACTTAATCCATCAAAAGTCATTGCAATCTCGAGCAAAGAAATCCCAAACGACCTAGTCCATGATAAACCAGAGCTTGTCAAGGAAAGACGTCTTTTAAAAAAATATCAAATTCGTCGCTATCCAGGAGATAGAATAGATCATAGTGTTGAAGCTGGACACATTTTCACTAGCACTCAGAAAGAGAGATTACTCAGTTTGATTGGTAAAGTGATCGAAGGCGCAGCTAAGCTCTTTAATTTCAAAATTGCGGCCTTTCAAAAATATCATTATCGTAGAAATTGTGAAAAAGATACTCAAATTTACGTTGCACAAAAAAATCCGTTAAGTTTGTCTCCAGATCCGAGTTCCTACTGGCTGGGTCATGCGACTTTACTATTAAATGTGCCTTTGAAATCTTCTCAAGGGAACGTCGCCAACTTCCAGGTCATCACAGATCCTGTCGAAGGTGATCTTAATCCCCTTCTGTACCCCAGACAAACGAAATTTGCACGTCCAATGGAAGATGTTCCAGCACCGCATGTCTATTTACTTTCCCATAATCATTTAGATCATTACAGCAAAGATACTGTGAAGAAAATTTTTGCTCAACAGCCTGTGATGATCGTTCCAAAGGGAGATGGGAATCGTTACCGTAAAATAGCCAAAGAATCAGGATTCAGCACCAGCAATATTATTGAGTTAGATTGGTGGGAAAACAAAGAGATCGAATTTGANAAAAAGGGCGAGCGCTTTAAGATGCAAATCACAGCAACCCCTGCACGTCACTGGAGCGGACAGGGGCCTTGCGGAGGCCATGAATCAACTTTCCTCGGATATGTCATTCAGGGGCATGAAAAGGGGGATATCTACTTTGCCGGCGACACAGCCCGTTTAAATGAAGATCACATTCAAAAGTTAAAAGAGCATTTCAATATTTGTTGGAATTTTCAACCTGGCGGGCCTGATGAAGTCAGAAAAGACATGGAAAGCACGCATCAGGCTTCAGTAGATGGCCTCTGGATGCATTTTAAGATCATGATCTCCAAAATTTATGAACATGGAATGAGCAAAGAAGAGTTTTTGAAAAGAGCTCTGGAACTCAAGACGGTCTACATGCACACGATGACCTTTAAGCTTGGCAACCTTCACTTGAGTGATACNAAAGAGAGTGTAGAAAAAGTTTTAGCGGCTTTATCTATTGAACAAGAAAGTGGATTAACCTCATACGAAAAGCAAGTCTATGTTGAGCTCTTTCAAATGACCCAAGAATTAAAATTTGCTGAGAATAAAACTCTTTTGCCAAACGAAATTGAAGAGCTGCTTCGACAAACAATCATTGTACCCAAAATCGGATCGCTATTAAATCTAGGAATTTCTAAAACAGACCAACTCGACCAATGTTTCTTTTAAGAAAAGGTGATGGCTCTTTTGTGAATCATTCATCAGTACTTATTTTCCCGATGAGTACTTTAACACGTGATATCTATCTAAAAACTCTTCAAATTTCGCGTCATCATTTCTGATCTGGTGATAGTAATTGGCGGGATCGGCTGCAAACTCCCGAAACTTTTCATCCATCACAAGCTTTTTATAGCTTTCGAGCCTTTCTAGTTTATCTATGCTCATATTATATTCTTTTTGAACTTGTTTAATCTCTGCGTTTGTATCACCTCGAATTAATGAAATAAATCCCCGAGAAATGCGCCGATGCCTATTAATCCTATGATTCCAACGGCAATAGGGCCTCCCACAGCCAAAAGGGCTATAGAAACAGCAAATAACCCAACCCCTCCCGCAACGGCACCCACAGATAAGGTAGCAAAGTTTCTCTGCTTTTCCATCGCTTTATCAAATTTTATTTCGGCTTGGTGGGCCTGAACCTGTGTAGAAGCCAATAATCTTTTAATATGATTTTTAGCTTCAATGGAAATATCTTTTGCGGGAGTTTCTTCTTGAAATTTTTCATGCAGCAAGATCTGCTTTTTGGCAATACGTACGTCAAGAACTGCATCTTCCTTCAAGCTGCTTCCATGAGAAACTCCCTCCTCGCTTAATTTCATGATTCCACGTTCGACAAAAATCATAGTATCTAATAAAGCCTCAGCCTGCTCTTCAGAAACTTCATGGTTTTCAAGAAATTTTTTTGCGAATTCTGTGAAAATTTTGATTTCCTTAGCAGTTAATTCTCTGATATGAATTGTTTCGCCACGAATGAGAATATCCCTAGGAGAATCAGTCATTAAAGAGGCAAGCGCAGTAAAGGTCTCTGTCAGCTTAGCAAACACATCATTTAAATTCTCATCCGCTCTTTCGGGGTGAGCAATAAGATCATCAAAATAGTTCCTAAACGTACTTCTTTCAATGACAGTCATATAAACTCGCTCCTTTTCAAAGACACTCATTTATATTGATCCCAAGTCTCGGGCTTGAACTTCTTTAAAAGGGTTAATATTGAATGAATATTAGCCTTTTTAAAATAATTCAATCGCAATAACTTTCAATTCAGTCCAAATACTGTTTTTAAACAACGATTATACACCTCCTAAATAGGAAGGGATTCTAACTGCAATTCTTTTCGCAAAGAATTGATTTGTTTTCTTTCATCGGTCAGTGATGTGACTTCCAAATCGATAGCCTTAAGTCCCTCACGCTGCTGATCCTGATTTCTGACAAGCATTTGTTCTTCAATGATCTGAATGCGCGCCTCAGCTTCATGACGTCTCAATTCATAATTTTTTTGAATGCGATAAAGCGCAATGAACTTTTTAAAATTTCTTTCATTGTTCTTAAAAATTGAAATCGATTCTTAGGATCTTCAGCAAAGGCAACAAATTCAGGTTCAGTCACAATATTTTTACACGTGTGTAATTTTTCCATTTCATTTAGGATTTGTTCTAATTTCCGCTCAATAATCAGGCTTTGTCTATCCGGTAAATAGCCGATATAGGGCCCCGCTCCCATCGATAATAAAGCGCCCAAAAACATGAATGGAAGACCGATGATTCCTCCCGCAAAAATTAATAGCGGAAAGGTAGTCAAAAAGAGGGCGACACCGATAGTAAAGACCCCACGTGCGGTCCAGGTGATAAGATTTTCAATCACTTTTTCTTCTTTGATCTGATTTTGCAGTGATAAGGCTTTAGACTGTTCCGCCCTTAAAAGATGGTTAAGGTAATTTTTCGCCTCCGACTCAATCGTCTCAGCACGTACACGAGGAGGCTGATCAAGTTTTTCATGCAAGAGGACGAGACGCTTGGCTTCCAGCATATTTTGAAGGCATTCGTCTACTAATTTTTTTCTTTATCGTGTTGAAAAATATTTTCTATGATTTCTTCTGCGGTTTTTACATTCTTTAGCAAAATCCTTGCCTGCTGCTCAGGAATTTCAACTTTCTGGAGTATTTTTTTGCAAACACAGTGAAGATGATAAGCTCTTTAGGAGTCAATTCTTCAATAGGAATGATTCGCCCGTTAAGATTTAAGTTTTTAGATCTCTTTGTGCCCCAAAATCCAAATGATTCAAACACACGATTTATTTCCACGACTGCTTTGGCCCTATTTTGAGGATTTTTTTCTGCCTCTTTATTAAGGATCTTGAAATAATCACTAAAACTTTTACGACTCACAGCGGACATAAAGACTCCAATGAGGGATTAAAAGAAATAATGCAATTTCTATGCCATCAGATAATTTTGAATTTGAACACTGTAAAAAGAAGTTATTTTATTCTTTTGGAATTGAATAAAACCATTAGACTGCTTAAGGTCATTGCAAAGGCCGCAAAAATGGGGGATAAAAGTCCTGCCATAGCAAGTCCAATGCCAATTCCATTATAAANAAAGGCCCAAAACAAATTTTGTTTTAAAATTTTGCAACCCTGAGTTGCAATTTTTAGCATTTTAGGAACGATTTGCAGATGGGAACCAGTGAGCAATATATCGGAAACT
Organism: Parachlamydiaceae bacterium; assembly: GCA_013414685.1. GTDB lineage: Bacteria > Chlamydiota > Chlamydiia > Chlamydiales > Parachlamydiaceae > Neochlamydia. The sequence goes on from CP058704.1 coordinate 393,312, forward strand.
TGTACTGAAATATCCGACGCTGAAACAACAGAGACCCCAACATTGGCAGCTGTTAATGCAGAAGCATCGTTGATCCCATCGCCAATCATGCATACCACTTCGCCTTTTCTTCTCAAATTTTCAACAAAATCACGCTTTTGCAATGGATTCACCTGAAAAANATATTCATCAAAGCCGCAAAACGCCGCCACACTTTTCACTGAATGCTCTCCATCACCGGAAAGTAAAATTGTTTTTCCTTTTAAGTCTTTTAAAAGGGAGGGAACTTCTTCCCTGATTGAATCTCCGAGGCTTAGTTTGTAAATTTGAGATTTTGAAGGAGCAAAATAAACATAGGTAGAAAAGTTGTTAATGCTGTCTTTATGTTCATTCACACAAAATCCACATTCTTGTAAAAATTGCTTAGAACCCAATATAAAAACCTGATTTTCAAGAAATCCTCTCATTCCTTTGCCTGGACATTCTTCAACATGATTTAAATGGAAGGAAGCTCCTTGTAGGGACTCGAAAATCGAGCGCGCGATGGGATGATTCGAAGGCTCGCAAAGTGTTTTCAACACACTTTNTTCTTTTTGAGACAAATTTTCTAAACCTTCGAGCACCTTAAAACATCCCTTCGTAATTGTTCCGGTTTTATCAAAAACAAAAGTAGTTACAGAGGGAAGTATGGACAAGCATCCTCGATTACGAACGACGACTCCTATAGAGGCTAGCTTATGTAAAATTTGCGATTCAGCTANGGGTGCTGCAATTCCTATCGCACAGGGACAAGCAATTAAAAGGATTGAAATAGCACGAATGATGGCGGTTTCTGCAAAAAAATTTGTCCNCGTCACCCAGGTTGCAAAAGCAAGACTGCATACGATGGGAACAAACCAATAGACCACCGGATCTACTGCGCGTACGTAGGCCGACTTGTGGCTTAAATCTTGCTCGACAGATTGTATGATTCGCTTGAGAATCGATTGTTCTGAATTTCCGATGGTCCGAAAAGCAAGCCGGCCATATTTCAAAATTGAGCCGCCTAAAACTTTTGCTCCACTTTTTTTACNCACAGGGAAAGATTCTCCTGTCATTAAAGATTCATCGCATGTTCCTTCCCCTTCAATCACTTCCCCATCAAAGACGATTTNTTCGCCAGAATAGACTTCAATTATATCTCCTTCGTCTATTTCTTTGATATTGACATAGTTTAAAGAGCCATTTGAAAAACGTTTACGCGCTCGCCGCGGCAAAGACTTGTTGAGTCTGAACATGGCTTCTTTTGCTGAAAATTTTGCTTTCGTCTCGATGATTTTACCCAATAAGACAAATGTGATGATGACGCACATAGAATCAAAAANAACCTGATTGCTATTGTGCATTAATTCATAAAAAGAAAGTCCAAAAGCCGAAANAACTCCGATAACAACTAAAGCTTCCATCCCCAAAAGACCCACATTTAGGCTGGACCAAAAACGTCTTAAGATAGGCCACATACAATAGGTCACAACAGGTAAAGANNGGAAAAATGTGAGCCAGGCAAAAATTCTGCCATCTTCGTGAGCCTGTGGATCAAAATAAGTTGCATAAAGCGGATAAGCAAACATCATTGCATTTAACGAGCAGAAGCCCGCAACCCCCAACCGTAGATAGAGGTCTAAACTGACTTTTTTTCTTTCAGGGCTGTCTAAAGAAAGGGTTCCATAGCCAAGGACCTGAATTAATTCGCAAATTTTTTTGCGAGANNTCAATCGTGGAGAAAATTCTATTGAAGCTAAATCTGTGGCATAATCAACGACACAGTTAAAAATTCCTTNTTGTTGCAGTAGAATCAAACGAATGACATCTGCACAGGAGGGGCACCACATTTCTAAAATTTCAATATGCAATTTTTCTAGTTCTAAAGATTGCGATGCGTCCTTTTGGCTTTTGATTTNTTCTAACAGGTTTGGATTGGAAATTAAACCGGCTTCTAACGCCTGTTTAAAAATCGTTGTGTTTTCAAAATTTTCTAATTGCTGTTTAGAAGTTAAAATATTAAAAACCAAGTGACAACCAGTGCAGCAAAAACTTTNTTCATTATCCACCACAGGAAATTTGGAAAGCTCGACTTGGCAAAGTGCACAAACAGAATCCATGCTTTATACTATCCTAGGGCAAGTAATGCATGCGTTTTATAGTCATCTAATTGCGGCGTCGCAACTATGGAAATGTCATGAGCATAGCTTTGTGCAATGGTTTGATCTAAACGTATTGCATCTGGAGGACGATATTTTCTTTCGATTTTGGGCTTATCGTAATCTATTTTATCTAACCGGCATCTAATTTTTTGTAATTTTCGCTCCCAGATGGCATATTTTTCTTCTTTTGATCTATTAAGATCTTTCAATTTTTGTATAAAGAAGCTCGATAGGGAACACATGCATCGCTATGATGATAGAAAAGAAATTTATGCTTTTGAATTTTGAGGAAGTGATCCATGCAATTAAAATTCCAATCAGAAAGACACATTAATTTTACAAGGAAAGGCTTTAAGATTTTCCAGGCTATCGCTTGGCACTTACCTAAAAGTGTTTTTTATCCTGACTCTTCTCATATTTTAAACGGCAGAGTTCTTTAACCTGTTTTGCCAGGCTGCTGCAGATTCGATCTCCACAAAAGCTCAATGAGTATGTAGAGGCAATTTGAGTTCCCACTCCCCACCTGTCAGTGAGTATCCATGAACCAACAGATTGTCTTTTTCGCCCCTAGGGAAAAAGATACTTAACAAGCTTCTGCATCTTTTGAAAGATCCTGTATGCCGGCAGGATATCCTTGGCTACGACCCACGCCCCGGTAATTTCCGCAAATGACATTTAAACCTGTCTCATCGGAAATTTTTTAATGAATCAAATGAATTTTCGTAAGTATGATCATTTCCATTTAAGAAAATTAAAAATTTCTGTTCGCAGATTGCCTGATTTTTTGATTTGGATGATGGATCAATAAAGTATCCAATTTAAGACAATCTTCCGTTTCCACACTAAAGTATTCACAACATTCCTGAAAATCAGGCTCACCCATCATTTTCTCTCGTTGAGCATTTAGTTGTGCTAGTTTGAGATTTAATGCCGGAAGAAGGAGGTTTTTGGTAACAAGATGGTTGATGGCTAGCCTAACTAATCGAGTTAGACCGACAGGAAAGACCAAGATGGAAAAGATTAACCAGGCCATCTTTGAAATTTTTTAAGTGTATTGCTAGCCTTTTCGCTTACAGCCACAGAGTAACGGAGCTCTGGCAATCTTTTTCGGGTATTATTTTTGATGGCAGAAAAATGCATTCTGCGAATTTTGTGTTGCTTTGATTTGCATGGATGTGACTCTAATGATTATTAGAGTAACACAAGCTAAGAATATTAACCTAATGGAAGTTAAAAAAATTCAAGGAGGAAAAAGTTTTTCAATTGGCTGCACAAGAATCATCAAATCGATTTCAGCTTGTTTCACATCTTTTGCAAACATAAATTAACTTAAAGCTAAGCCAACTTGAACTTGATAGATGTCAAAGTGATGGGTTTCATCTATTGGTGTGCAATGAGCATTTCCGCCGCAATCTAACTTGATGACATGTTTAAGATGAGAGTGTGGTTTTACTTTCATCATATCCTCCAATTTTTATGCAGCGAAGCTGAGTATACAATGATTTCATCATTTGGATGATAAATAATAAATTTATGTCCATTAATTTTCTGATAGCATTGGGTACTTTTAAAATCCCATCCGATCATATGAATTAAAGGAATCGTAATAGGCGCAAGCGCAAGAGCTGCAGAAACCAATTTCCCTAATAAAGTGCTTGTATTTATATATTTTCTTAACTCGCGAGCTAATTCTTTTACTTCATTGACCATCGACTCAAAAGAACGATCATTGCAAATATGAATTTCTTTGCCTTTCTCCTGATGCAACGCAGCCACATGCGCTCCCACGCCGCCTCCAAGAGACCATCCATGAATAAGAATATTTTGAGGTTGGACACCTTGGCTAAGCAAGTATTGAACCATCGCCTCGCCATCCATAACTAAGTCCTGAACGCAAGTCGGAAACCCTTCGCTATATCCAACCCTCTGTAATTTCCACAATAAACATTAGCGCCAGTCTTTTCAGAGATATTTATAAGGGTAGACATCATTCCTTCGTATGTCCCAGCATTCCCATTAAAAAAGATAATATATTTTCGATTCTGAACGAGCTCTTTCATTTGTTTGGGGTTTTCTACCATTCCCGTATCTAATTTCACGTGATCAGCTGTCTCTATCGCAATTCGTTTGAAGCGACGATCATGAGTATAGGCTTCTCTATAAAAGTCACAGGTTTCACGTTTAATTGTTACGCCTTGAACAAAGCCAAATTTTGTAGAATAATGATTAATAACTTTTCCGATTAAACGCGCAATTCCCACAGGCACAATAAGGATAGAGAAAATTAACCAGGCAATACGTGCGATTTTCTTAGCCCTAGATTGATATCTAAAGATATCATCTTTTAGCTCAACTTTATACGTGACTTTTGGGAAGGCAATTTCGGAAGGCTTTTAGAAATATTATTATAATTCTCAAAGTGAGAATAGGTATGATCATCCCCATGATCAAATATTTGCACTGTCATGTTAACCCACAAAAAAATTAAGATAATATTATTTACTCAACTTATTAAGAAATGATTAAGAATTTAATAATCATTGATTAATTTTTGATCTTTATCAAGACATTCTATGCCAAACAATTATTATCAAGATTTCCCCAGCACTCAAGCATCAAACTTTAATTTGAATTTTCTTGGTTATAAAATTAAAATATCCTGCTTGAAAAAGAATCAATTATTCCACATAATGGCTTCATTATAGAAAATTTACGGAGACATGCATGCGACGATCTATCTGTTACTGTGAACCCGCTTACGCCCAAGCAGGAAAGGTAAACACCTGGAAATTTGTTTATACATCAGCGACTAACCTTCCAAAGGGGACGCGCTTTAAATTTGATATGCTGAGCAAGGGACGTGATATTGACTGGGAAATTCCTAGCAGTAANCTTAAAAAAGGGACTAATGTCATCTATGCTGAGCTTGAAAATGGAAAGGTGATCCCTGCTAAAGAAATCGCCTCATCCGATAGTTTCACTCCTGATTTTGAGTTTGTACTTCCAACTGCACTAGAAGCTGGCAGCAATTTTACCGTTGTCATTGGCTCTGCAGANTCCAAAAAGGCTGANAAAAATGGAAATCGAGCACAGACTAATTCGCAACGGCGCCGNGCCTTTTATCTTTTCATTGATCCTACAGGCAAAGGCCATTACCCAGAGCCTGAAGTTTTTAGTATGGATATCAAAGGAAGCGCTCTCAATTCAATCCGTGTTGTCGCACCCTCTTATGTAGCACGCAACAAACGCTTTGATGTCATTGTCCGTTTTGAAGATGAGTATGGAAACCTCACAAGCGACGCACCCGAAGAGACTTTAATTGAACTTTCCTATGAGCATTTGAGGGAAAATTTAAATTGGAAGCTTTTTATCCCAGAGACCGGTTTTATCGCCTTGCCAAACTTATATTTCAACGAGCCGGGTATTTATACAATCCGTCTACTTAACACGCACACTAAAGAAGTCTTTCAGTCCCCTCCTATTAAATGTTTCCCAGAAAACAATAAAAGCGTATTTTGGGGACTTTTACATGGTGAATCGGACAGAATCGATTCAACTGAAAACATTGAAAGCTGCTTAAGACACTTCCGCGACGATAAAGGAATGAATTTTTTTGGCGCCTCTCCTTTTGAGAATCAAGATGAAACCACAAACGAAATGTGGAAGACCATCAGCCAAAATATGCTTGAGTTTGATGAAAATGACCGCTTCACAACNTTTTTAGGGATGCAGTGGGTCGGAACTCCCGGTGAAGAAGGTGTACGTCACATATTATTCTTGAAAGACCACAAACAGCCAATACGGAAAAAAGACACAAAATATAGTACGTTNAAAAAATTGCATAAAAATTTCTCTCCAAAAGAGATTATCTCTGTTCCTTCATTTACTATGGGTAAAGGATACGAGTATAANTTTCAAAATTATGATCCCGATTATGAACGTGTGGTCGAAATTTACAATGCATGGGGTTCTTCCGAAACGACTAANAAAGAAGGAAACTTACGTCCTATAGGGACAAGTGGGAAGGTTGGGGTACAAGAAAATGCCGAGGGTGCTATTCAAAAAGCACTTTTAAACAATTGCCGCTTTGGCTTTGTTTCAGGCGGCCTTGACGATAGAGGAATTTACACTCCNTTTTTTGAAGGGGATCAAATCCAATATTCTCCGGGTCTTACAGCAATTATTGCACCAGAACATTCACGCGCATCTCTTGGCGAAGCTCTTTATAATCGTTCATGTTATGCGACAACCGGAGAACGTATTATCGTCGGTTTATACATCGCCGGTTTGCCAATGGGAAGTGAAATTTCGACCGCCCAAAAGCACGGATTGTTAATTAACAGGCATATTTCCGGTTTTGTTGCAGGAACAACCAAACTGAAATCTGTAGAAATTATTCGAAATGGAAAAGTTTTAAAAGCCTATAAACCGGATAGTTATAGTCTTGAATTTGAATATGACGACCTGACCCAGCTTGATAAAGTTGCAATTCCCTCTAAAGATAAAAGGCCTCCTTTTGTTTATTATTATATTCGGGTCGTACAGGATGATGGCCATATGGCATGGTCTTCCCCTATCTGGGTTGATTTTGTTCCAAGCACACCTAAACGTGCAGTCTCAAAAGTCGCAAAACCCGCGCCAAAACCTGAACCGGTCAAAATGGATGACGACGACGAAGACGAGGATGATTTTGATTATGATGATGATGACGACGATGATGAAGATTAAAATCGATCCCTGTGCTTAGGACGCAAGAATCTAAGAGCTAATCTCCGTATTTTATGCGGAGATTAGCATAAATCAAATGTTTGCCAACCTCTCATTAAACTCCTTTGACCAAATTTTGCTAATGTTATTACCTTTTATGTACGTGGTCTTTTAAAGATACCTTTCGTTTTATTCTCTTGATTCTCTTCTATAGACGCAGTGCCCTTTTAAATATGTTGCTAAAACCTCTAATTTTTCATTCAGAATGACCATATTTGCATGACACCCGACATTTAGACTCCCGTGCATTTTTTCAATTCCAAGGACCTGAGCGGGCCGAGTACTTGCAGCTTCAACAGCATAAGCAATTGAACAACCCGTGCTATCGCGAAAATGTCGAACGTTCGCATCCAACCCCACTAACCNCCCAGCTAAACGACCCGTTTCAGCCACATAGGCTTTTTNTGCCTCGCGTAAAATATGTCTTTTGGCAAGATGTCCTGAGGTTACTTTCATTCCCCACAATGCAACAGCATCGCTGATTAAAAAAAGTCTCTTGGAATTTAATCTCCAAGCCAAACGAATTGCCACATCATTCAAATGGACACCGTCGCAAATTAATGAAAAATAGAGGTTTGGATTCATTAAAACCTCTCCTACCACCCCTGCACGACGATGGTGGAAAGAGGTCATTGCGTTAAATAAATGTGTCGTTGTTGTAATTCCAGCCTGTATGCCTGCATTTAACTCCTCCTCATTGGCATCAGTATGTCCGGCTGAAACTATAATTCCTCTTTCGCTCAAGCGATGGATTGCATTGATAGCACCTGGCAGTTCAGGAGCAAGTGTTACCATTTTAACAAATTCTAAAGATCCATAGAATGCTTCTAAATTTTCCTCAACGGACTCTTTTATAAAATGAGAGGAATGAGCTCCATTTTGTTGCGGATTCAGAAAAGGACCCTCTAAGTGCAGTCCTAAAAATTCAGCAGCATGAAAATCCTCATAGTTAGGATTAAAATTCAAAATTTGATGATGATAATTTTCTGAAGAAGAAGAAATCATTGTGGCAAGAAACGCAGTGACTCCATGTCTTGGCAACCCTCGAGCGACTTTATGAACATCGGACAGGTTTGTGGTAAAATCAACGCCAAAACCTCCATTGATTTGCAAATCAATATAGCCGGGGGCTAAATAATTTCCTTCCAGATCAATTCTTTGATCAGCTTGATCAAACGCTTCAACAATTCTTCCATCCAGAATCCAAATGTCTTCATCTCGAATTTGGCCATTTTTGATGATTTTTCCATTGTACAAATGTATACGCATAATCCCTAGATTTATTTTTTTAAATTAGAGTCAGTCAATTTACCTGCTCTTTATGGCTATAAATCCTCATCTGTAAGATGCTTATCTTTAATCGTTACAGTTGAAACTTGTAAACAAACACGTCAGCACATTCTTGTCAAATTTTCAACTTTTAACAGGCAGGGGTTGCTTTAGCCAAGTATGTCAAAAATGGCCTTTGAGACCTAGAAAAATATCAGGTGCGCAAAAATGTTTAAAGTAAATGTGTAAAATAAAATTTCTTTATTCTTTACTCTATTCAAGTTATAGTTAAAACGAAAAAGTTCAATTTAGTATTTTGTATGAGAATTGTTATTTTGAGAACATCCATTATTCCATCAGAAAGTTGAAAAACGATTTAAAAAATGAACCAAAAAGCGGCTTACGCCTGATGTATGCAAAAGCAAATTTAGAACTTTTACATTATTCAACGAGGTTCCTATGTCCACTTTAATCTTTACTACAATAATTGCCTTTCTTATTGTCCTAGCAGCTGTTTTGCTGCTAGGAATAGGTTGGTTATTTACAGGAAAATCCAAAATTAAACTCGGAGCCTGCGGCCGAGACCCGACGCAAAAAAGATGAAAATTGCTCAGAAAAAGTGTCTTGCGGCTTATGCCAAAAAAGGACTTAAAAAATGATCCCATATAATAAGAACAATCCTCAATCTATCCAAAAGATGTTTGGAAGTATTGCAAGGCAATATGATCGTACGAATGCCCTTCTATCATTGCAGATGCATCGTTATTGGAACTATCAATTGATTAAAACAATAATTAAAAAGCCGCATTCTATGACATATTTAGATTTATGCTGCGGAACAGGTGAAATAGCCTTAAAATACCTGGAAAAAAATCGTCTTGTCAGGCTTATCTATTAGATTTTTGTCCAGAAATGCTAGCCTGTGCAAAGGACCGCCTTAAAAGTTATCACCCCTACATTCAATTTCCTATTTAGAAGCTGATGCGCAGGAAATTCCTTTGCCCTCAAATTCAATAGATAATGCAACCATGGCTTACGGGATTCGAAATATCCCAAATCCTCAACGATGCTTTCATGAAATTTATCGCGTCTTAAAAGAAGAGGGAACGATAGGCATATTAGAACTCACTCAACCACAAAATCGCCTGCTCAGACTGGGTCATCATTTATATCTTACAACTTTGGTCCCCGCTTAGGCAAGATTTTGACTGCTAATCATGAAGCTTATCAATACTTGTGTAATAGCATTAAAACATTTTCACATCCTTTAGAACTTGAGAAATTATTAAAAAATGCGGGTTTTAAAAAACGTTTGTGAAGCCTTTAATGGGAGGGGTTGCTACTATCCTTATTGCTCAGAAATAAGCTTAATGAGCTCTTTTTTAANGACCTTGTTGAGAGAGGAACGAGGAATAGATGTGACCCTATGAATTTTCCGAATACGTTCAAAGGGCAATACGGAACTGTTATATTGGGTCTGCAGGTATCCAGTATTTTCATTCGTTGTAAACAAATGAATTGCATAACCCAAACGCGAATCGGGAACAGGCGCAATGACTACATCAAAAAGTATCTTTTGCTGAATTTTAATTTNTTCAAAAATGGATTCTAAACGTGCAAAATCAACGCTCTCCCCACCAATTTTGATAAAATCTCCGACACGATTTGAAAAGGTTAAAAATTTTCCACTAAGAGATCCGGCATCTTGAGAAATTAACCAACCGTTCGTTACAGGATACTTAAAATCAAATCTGCCCTGAATGTTTGTCGCATAGGCTGTTAGCAGGGCTGGGCTCTGAATACAGATGAGTCCTCCATCTGCTATTTTGACTTGTACATGTGATAAAATTTCAAAAGAAGGATAACGCTTCTCTTTCAAACTCTCTAAGCTTGCTGTTGCAACTTGAGAAGAGCATTCAGTCATTCCATAGCTTGGCAAAAGAGGCCAGCCGAGTTCACGTGCCTTTAGATAAAGCGGTTCTTGCAGAGCCCCTCCTCCAACAATTACGGCACGAAGGCTCTTGGGTGCAGGTAGATCTTGAGACAAAAGATCAAAAAGTTGCGTAGGAACTAAAGAAGTTAAGGTGCCTTTTGCCTCGCAAAGCAACCTATAAAAATTGATTGGCGACCATTTTTCACTGTAACTAACCACGGAAGCTTTATTAAGAAAAGCGCGGGCCCATATGCTCAAGCCACCTACATGGAAGATCGGCAAGGGGTTAATCCATATATCATTTGATGTAGCTTGTAAATGATGATTGACAGCTTGGGCAGAAGCAAGGAGAGCATTTTTATGCAAAGCCACGAGTTTTGCTTGCGTTGAGCCCGAAGTCATCAGCCAAATATGTGCATTAAAAGCCGGAGACAGTTTGACGATGGCTTCCCAATCCTTGACTTCTTTAGCATGAATGCAGGGATTTAACAACACATAGGACTGTTCAGATAGCCAATCAGTAAACATTTTCTAAAAATTAATTTCATTGGATTGCAAATTATACAAATTCCGAATATAATCGCATCAAAAATTTGCTTCATATGGAGACTGCGCATGAGCATCCCTGCAGAAAATAAAACACAAGAAGTTAATGAGCTGTCCCTTAATTCTCAGTTTTTCCTCCTGAGAATAATTTTAAAGTTTCAGTCTTTCAAGGAAGAATAGTCAAAAAACTTGTTGAGTATAGCACACGAATAGGGATTCTCAACTCAATTTGCTACGTTTGGTATAGGTTCATCGATCGATTGATCCAATTCAATTTGCGTCATCAAGATAAAAAATATCATGATTATCTATGGCATCGAGCTCAGATCGCTCATAAGCAATTAGTGATAAATTCCATCGAAGATGAGATTGAGGCTGAATTCCAATATGAAAAACAAAAACTGTTTGCTCAACTCGATGCACATCCCGAAAAAACCTCATTTAAATGAGACTCTTCAAGTTTTGGAAGCTGATAAAAAAATGCACACCAAAAATTCTCTTTGCGCGACAATCATTTAAAACTGCGGTGCAAGCCCAGATGCGTTGGACTCGAATTTCAATCCTTAAGCAAGAAGTTGATAAATGCGAGCTCAAAAAGCTCCTTGCGATGCGAGTGTCATCGAAAAATTAAATTTTTGCTAACTTTATCCGAAAACTTAGACTGGCAACAAGCCTTTGAAAGCTACAAGAACACTGAAGAGGCCCGTGACACATTTATCCTAGCACTTGAGACACAATTTCAAGAACTACAGCAGCAACAGAATCTATTAAGAGCGCAGCAAGAAAAATTATTAAAAGAAAAACTCAAGGCACAATATGCTTTTTCAAAAAAGCGCTAGAAAAAAACAGAAAAAAATCAGTGAGGCTGATAAAAAGTCTGTGAAGAGCTGGCTAAATCCTTTTCCACCTCTCTTCTCCAAGAAGAATTGGGCATCAAAAAACATCTCTTTTTTTCAAAGGAGGAATTCACCCTTCCTGCCCAGGAGATCGATTATTTAAAAGAAGTTTTGATTCGTATTGAAAAGCGCTTCATTGCCTTACAATTAAAAAAACTTACTGTCACATATCCCTTTGAAGACCTTCATATGGAGCTTGGAATAAAGCCGGGTGTCTTTAACTCTGGAAAAGATCTCCAGGTGCCTGACGATTTATTGAATCCAGCTATTTCTTATGAAACATGCATTGAAATGATGGACCAATTTTTCAGTGGAAAACAACGAAGAGGAGGTGCAAACACCTGTAAATCTTATGAACGTTGAGGCTGAAAATAAAGAGGGTAAAGATGAGCCAGTGAAGGTTGAAATACAACCTCCCCAAAATGATGATGAAACTCCCATGAAACAAGCACGATCCCAAAAGCTCCGCCTGAAGAGGTAAAAGACCTAATTTTAGAAAAACCTAAGGATCAAGAAACTCCTTCATTGCCAATTATTGAAATTCCAACCCCTCCACCTTCTCCACAGCTCCCCAAAACTCAGGAGAAAAATGAACCTGCGGAGGAAATTGTCGAAGAAAAGCCTGTGGAACAAGAACCCAACTTATTGCAAAAATTGTGAGCGCTGTTGCTGGTAAGCCAAATGAACTTAAAAATCTTTGGATAAAGATCCAAGTCCTCAACGCACGAGCAATGACTTAAATCGTTCTTCTGAGACACTTCAATCCCCTAAGAAATCGGATGTTAAACTAGATTTGAACAAATTAAAAAATTAGGCCTTCCTGAAGATTTATCTATTAAATTGAAAACATTTATAGAAAAGCAAGGTGAACCTAATGTGGAAATGGAATTTTTCTTAAATCTAAGAAAGTGGGCCAAAGTCGGATCTTGGACCGGTCAGAAATTAAACCAGGCTCAATTCAATGCATTAATTGATCATCTTATTACTTCACAAGAAGAGTTTACTGCACAGGTTAATAACACGAATATTGAAACTATAAAAAAGAACTGAGTGACTTGTTGCAATTTTTTGGCAGCGAAACGATGAACCAAAAATCAAATACGAATATTCAAAAACTTGGTGAAAAAAATAAAATTTTGACACAAAAATTTATGCATTTAACTAATTAAATAAGCGAGGCAGAAGCCTCGCCTATTTATAACTAATTATCTTTGGTAGGATTTTGCAGCGATGGCTGTCCAAATCCAGGCCCAGCCTGACAAAACCAGGTCTATTCCAATAAAAAGTCCAATCACCCATAAACCCGACCAAGGCCAATTTGAGTAGATCATCACCCCAAGCAGGAAGGTAATTAAGCCGTTGAAAAACACCCACCCCCACTGATCATTGCGAAGAATCAAGGAGCTGATCATTCNTAAAAGGCCAACAATAAAGCAAANAGCTGCGATCCATAATGTTAAACTTACGGCAGCTAAACCTGGCTTTGCAACGCAAACAAAACCTGTAATTAAATATAAAATGCCTAAAAACAAGGTCAGAAAAAATCCACTCCATTTAGGCGCTAGAAACGCCTGAATAATTTGGACAACACCGGCAGCAAGTAAGAAAACTCCTAGCAGAACGACAGAAAACATGGTGGCATAATAAGAGGAGCTGATCACTCCCAAGCCCAAAATAATCAAAAGAACACCTAACGCCAAAAACCATCCCCAGTTTCTTCTGGCGTCTTCTATGTCCCGCAAATAATTGCGTGTACCCGTACTAACCTCCATACAATACTCCTTCTTTATAGTATGTCTGCTTAAAAACACCTATAATAGAAAGACTATTGATTGACAAATTATTTTTAATCGCTCGCCTTCCAGTTCTAAGTTGAGCTTTAAGCTTTAAGGATAATCATGCCCTTGTGTCTAAGGGTATTTAAAGTATTAGAAACAAAAGATTGAACGCTTGGCGCGGTGTAAAAATCGCAAAATGTATCGAGAGATCTTCTAAGCACAAACTTAGCTACGGTTCCTCCTGGCACTGCATCAAGTCCAAAATCAAATAGGAGCTGTCGAGTACAACTTATAATGAATTCTAGTCTCTTATTTGAAGCCCTTTCAATTGGTTGATCGCCATCTCCTTGTAGATGGACTCGTTGCTTAAGATCATCGGATTGAGTCGCCATGCAATTTTCATTGAAAAGCGTCGCTTGAGCAGTGGAATTAACGACTCTTGAAAATAAAAATATTTCGAGAGTTTGTAAACGAACTTGATTGCAAGCCCGGCTGAAATTATACGTAATATCAAGTCCATTTTCTTTTTGACCGTGAAATCTTCTTAAATTATTAAAAGTGAGGACAAATTCCTTTTGCTGTGAAAGAGAAGCCAGACTCATCCCCTTTTCCCAAAGGCGCAATCCATTTGAAGAGTCGCCTGAACGAAACGCATTTGCCGCCTTTTCAAAGCAAATCATTGGGTCTTGTTTATCTTGCTCAACGGTTAGAAGATGAAAATCAGTGATTTGTAAATTTGGAATAGCTTGATTAAATGTAACAGCCATATGAATTCTCCTTATTAATTAAGATTAGAATTCTCGACTTCAAAGAACCCAACAGTCAAATGATCTTGTTTTGGAGATGGGTTCAAGAGATCAGTCTCTTTAACCGCAATGTAATTAGAATATAATATTATAGCAAGAAACTTAACATATAAAATTAAATCATTAAATATTAATCAAGTATGATTAGGTTTTAAACAGAAAAAATGGGAAAATTTGATTTTTAACCGCATTTATAAAGCATTCAGATTTAAGCTAGTTAAATTTTCCAATTTTCACAGGAATAAACTAAATTCACGTTTGAGCTGCCATTGCTTTATAAAACTCGTGCTCACGTTCTGATGCTTCCTGTAGTTCCATGCAAGTTTCTAAAATCTGAATGATATTCTCATCTTTTAGCTCGACCCGAAGTTTAATAAACTGATCAAGAGCAGCTTTTAATCGCTCAAGGCTTTCATTGATAGTCTGTAACATCAGTTTATATTTGTCATTATCTTCAGTTATTGCATGAAGCTCTTCTCTAAGCTCAGGTTTCAGAGTCATGGATTCCAATCGATCAATCCTGTCTTCAAAGGATTTAATTTTATCTATATAAAACTTAATTAGGTCAAAACGTTTATACATCAATTGAAAACTATTTTGTAATAAAGGCGTTAATTTATCCCACTTCTCATCATTATTTGAACTAGATAGGTGTTCTAAGATTGATTCTTTAAAAATTTCTCTTAGTTCTGGTGAATTTTTAAATCCATACAACAAAGGTTTTGAAATTGCCTTAAAAACTCTTCCTGACTTAGAGTGTCGGAAGTCAATAGCAAATTAAGCAATTTTAAACGCTCGCTTTCGGTTAAATTGTGACTATTGATTGTTTGAGTGAAAGCATTGAAAATTGCTTCTGAATCCTCATTTTTTGGGACTCATAAATTGTCCAGATTTCATTCAAAATATCTTCAAGTGCTTTATTTTTTATGCTTTCATTTTTCTTTATTACCAAATCAATGAGAGTATCTAGCTCATTCGTAGTAAATCCCTCTACGTTTGATAAACAGCGTTCTTTAAAGTGCTTTAAACTTACAGTGCTAATGTAAATTTTTTTGGCTGCCTGCATCTACATCATAATAATGAAATTTTACAGCGCGATTGAAAAGGGCTAAAATTTTTCCCCATAAATTGTGTTTATAAAAATGGATTCCTTTACGGGGGCCAGTTTCTTTAAAATTTAGATTCCCTACTTGTAGACGATCTCCGACTTTTTAAAGTGATAATTTGAACTTAATCCTGTCATCTATAAATTCCCATTCAATTCAACATTTAAGTTAAAACACGATAAATTCTTTTGGTTTGACTCTATTTTAATGTTCAATTTTTTCGCCTGGATCTGATAAAAACTCTTTTAACTGATTCTTTTTGGCTGCATGGTACTCTTTGGCAGCCAACCTCAATTTTTCGTTAGGGATGGCAGAAATAAAATTCTTAAATTCAGGATTTGAAACTTCGGTTTGGATGCAAAGATCTATAATTTGATTCAGTATTTCCTGATCAAGACGCTCAATCATACGGCTTTGCTCAATCAATCTCAGCATAAATTTTACAGCTCCAGGGCCCACATCTGGTAAATTGAGCAGATCGTTTAATAAATTTGAAATAAGACCATATTTGATATTCCCATCCTTAAGATCAACAATAAATTTTTGAATGATATATTCAGTGTCAGGTCCTATACAAGATTTTATCCAATCAGCCATATCCTCCACACTTAAATCATGCTCGTTAATAAAATTAAGAAGGGATTTCAACAAATCTAAATCTTTAATTTCGTCAAATTTTTGAAATAAATTATCAATAAGAAGAGGATAATCCTCTTTTTCAAATTTAATTTGATTTTCCCCAGGGGAAATTCTATACACAAAATAACTTGGAATTCTTTTAATAATAGCAAATGCAATTTCCAATTTATCCTTATGCTCGATCAAAAGGGTATTTAAGTGATGAAGAAGTAACGACGAAAATCCATCCCATTTTTTATCATCTTCAACTTTAGAACGGTTTATACGCAGTAAAATCACCTCTTTTAAAACTCTGCTTAACTGGGTTGAATACTTTACTCCAAATAAGAGGGGTTGAGAAAGGGCTTTAAAAAAATCCATTAGATTTAATTTTTCTGATGAAAAATAAGCTTTTAGTAAACTTAGGTGGTCCTCTTCACTCAATTGATGTTTCTCGATAATATTTTTAAAAGCATTAAACACCGCAAGCTCTTTGCTTCCTCTCATGGTTTGCTCATATAAAGACAGCGGTTTGTTGCTTTTTAAATCATCCAACTCTTCAAATAGTTCTCTTTCTATTTTTTGCAAACGATCTTCTGGAACATCCTCCGTTTGATCTTCTAAAGCCTCTGATTGAGTTTGCAATTTCTCGGTTTCAGGATTTTCTAAGGATTCTAAGTCAGATGTCTGTGATGATTCTGAAGTAGAGATTTCGGGACGGACTATCTCAATAGATGAATTTGGTAGATTCCCTAACCTTTCTGTATGAACCATGGAAGTAGATTTATCTTCGGCAGTTTCCACTTTTGAAAAATTTTGGACGGACTCCTTAGATTCTTTTTCACGTTGGGTCTGTTTAGCTTTTTCTTCATTTTGTTTTATAATGAGGTCAATTAAATCATCAATTTTCTCAGAAGTGAATCCAAAGGAAGCTGAGTAGAACATCTTATCTTAAAGTGCTTAAGGCTCTCTGTACTGAGATAAACTTTCACTCGTTCGCCTTTTCAACATCCATATAATCGAATCGTATCGCACGATTGAAAAGGGTCAATATTTTTGCCCAAAATTCATACTTATAAAAATGAATTCCTTTTCGAAGTCCATCACCTTCAGTAAAATAAGGATTTTGGACTAATAGACGTCCCTCTACTCTTTTAAAGGGACAATTTGATTGAATTTCTGACATGAGACTTTCCTTTAAATTGCTGGCTAAAAGAATTATAGCAAAGAATAAATTCTTGCGAAAGATAACTCTATCTATATTTCAACACTTCTTCAAGTGTAAGCGTAGCAGGAATGTTATTGGGATCAATTTTATTTCCCGCAGCATTAATTTGTTTGCACGCTTCATGCAAATCTAACCGGTATTTTTCAGCAAGAATAAGTGCTAACTTAGGAAAAGCACAACAATTCATTGCATCCAGAAGCTTTCTGATGTCCTCTTCAGAATAATCTGTATAATCATAGTCATGCTGCTTAAAACGAGTTTCTTGAGTCACCCGTTGATGAGTTTTTGTTTTGGAAATTTTTTCCGATCTTTTGATTTGCAAATTTTTTTGATTTGGAAATCTTCCTTGGTTTCATCTTTCTTTCTCTCTAATTTATTGGGAGATTGATGAAATCGCTCGCTTTGCAGTCTAATATTGGGAGAAGGAGTTTGTGGAATCGCCTTTACTTGACGTGTCAAAAATATTGCTGCACATATAGCATGCACAATTCCTAATGTAAAAATTCCTAAGGCGACGCTTGCTACTCGAATATTGAGCTTTTCCGCGGGCGTCGAATTGTCCAGACCTCGTCCGAACATATATTCGGAAAAGAATTTTTGAGCAAACTAACATAAAATAAAACCTTAAAAAATTAGTTAGAATTATTATACTATAAAATTATTAAGAATTCATTAAATTTATAAAAGAAATTGTTACCCTTCGATTTATGCGGGATTAGAATTTGACCTGTAAACATTGACAAGATTCACAAAATATCGGTTGAGATGTTTTGGATGATAAGAAAAGACCTTCCT
Organism: Parachlamydiaceae bacterium; assembly: GCA_013414685.1. Classification (GTDB taxonomy): domain Bacteria; phylum Chlamydiota; class Chlamydiia; order Chlamydiales; family Parachlamydiaceae; genus Neochlamydia. Next base: position 411,216 of record CP058704.1, read on the forward strand.
CAAAGGAAGGTCTTTTCACTAAGAATAAGACTTCAAGCTCATCTAAAATAAGAATTAGTTAAGAAAAAGAATCGGACCCACAATGTTATTAGGCACGTTTTCTTAATTTCTGTTTCATTCAGAAGAGTTACCGCTCCTACAGGATTTGTAAAGATACCTCCCCGTCTGCGGCCCCATTTCTATTGATCTTAGAAAAATTAAATGTTGCCTGAGAGCCTGAATCATTATGAATGCCTCCCCCTGTAGTTTGGCAATTGTTTCCATGCAGATTGCTGTTGAATACGGCAATGCTGCTTCCACCAAAAATGCGCTGCCGCTAAATATTCCCCCACCCTGTCCAGCATGGTTATTGATCAGTTCAACATCATTTAAAAGTGTTTCGCTATCAGCAATATTTTCTATGCCACCACCTTGCAGGACAGCAGCGTTATAACTAACTTTTGAGTCTCTAATCGCATTATTTCCAAAAAGCTGAAAATTCCGCCTCCTGCTTCTTCTGCAAGGTTAGCTGTAATTTTGGAATTTGTGACTTCCAAAAACCCGCCTGTATTTGCGATACCGCCCCCAAATCGGGCTGTATTTTGGCTGATCTCAGATTCATCTATAGTCATGAATGCCGGCATAAGAATAGAGACATTTGAAATTCCTCCCCTGCATCAAGAAGAGCTTGATTATTTTCAATTTCTGAATTGTTAACTACGACACTTGCACCAATGTTCAAAATTCCCCCACCCCCAAGTGCTGTTGCAAAGCCATTTTGAATTTTCAAGTTCTCTAGGATCACAAAAATGGGCTCGGGAGATCCTTCTGGAGTCACAATGACTAAGACAGACCCTGTTTTATTTCCATCCAGTGTGGCTTTATGATGGCCGGATAAAATTAAATTCTTAGTGATTAAAAAGTTGCCTCTGACCGTGCCGCTTATTCTTAAAGTATCACCGGGAAAAGCAAACTCAATAGCTTCTTGAAGATCTCGAAATGTTTCTCTGCTTCTTTCATTTGTGATGCTTCCTCGGTCATTGGCCTGTAAGCTTGTAGTGCCTAATAAAAATGTAAAAAGTACCAGGTAAAACTTCCAGTCGCAAGAAAACAATCCTGTTTTCTTGTGGTTATCCATTGTCTGCATATATGACTCCAATTCAAAATTGTTTTGAGTGTTTTTAACCATGCGATGGATGGTATAGTTTTTGAATTATAGTCTATAACGAAATGCAAATTTTTTTGCACAGACAAATAAAGGCGATGATTGCTATCGACTGAATCCAGTTAATCGCAATCTTTTATTTCAATTTCTAGCCCTGGATATTTTGATCGGACGACAGCTAATGTCCTCTTTGCAGCTGGAAATCTTTCAATGACTAGATGCTTCCAGGAAGAAAGGTCCATTTTTCTAGAAAGGACAAATCATATGTATTGTCAAATTTACAATAGTTCCGCAACACAATATGATTTAATTTAGTTAACGGAGAAAATATCTTCATCCAGATGCTTGTCAAATTAGATTCATGACGACTGTCTGACACGGATGAAAACTGAAAATTAACAAGCGAAATAGCTTCTAAATTCGGACAATACTTTCCAATTTGAAAAAGATTGTCTGCTTTAACGGTATCAGAACTGTTTGAAAAAGAAGTTTTTATAATCGATTTTCCCTTTAAAGTTTTCTGAGAAACTATTTCTTTACCTTTATGTTCTAAATATATTTTTTTAACTTTTTCCCGCATTTTTCTAATAAGCGAGGAAACTTTTCATCGTTCAAATCAATTGTAGGTAACGCTAAGTCCTCGACAGGAGGAGCTATTGATCCATCAAAAGCTCTAATAACTTTTCAAATCCGAAATCTGAGCATTGCTTCAATTTTAGAGTTTTAAGAAATTTAAGTTCTTTGCAACAACTCACAAAATTAGACGGCAGTTTAATTCCTTGAAAATCAATAACTTCTAGTTTTTATTAGATTGTAAAAGTTTGGAAAGCTTTCGTTCAACTTTTGAATCAAGATAAAATAAGGACAATTGAACTAAATGTGTTGGGATCTCCTCACCAATGCTTTTGAAGAAAAGAAAGGACGTTTTCCAGATTTCAATATCCTCAAAACTAGGATTCACTTTTTCAATCAATAATTTATTATAACCATTATTTTTCTGACCTAAGAAATTCTTAAAAGCAATAAGAAACATTTCACTGTAAGGTTTAAGAGAAGGCTGTTTCTCAGGATTGTGAATAAAAAATTTAAGACATTTTGTGACTAAAGAATCAATTTTCATACGATCATTTTAACCGTTATTAATTTATTTTTCAACACAATAATATTTTTTAATTTTAATTAAAATACTTAATAATGTTATAATTAAATTATAAATTTTTAAAGGTTTAATTAAAATGCAAACAAATTATTCTAATTTTAATTATAGAGATAAGCAAACTCCATCAGAGATGACAAATGAAAATTCATCTTCTAAAGCTGAAGAAAAATCTCAAATTAGCAAAAAAATCCCGAACTCACCAGAAACGGCTAGTAACAGAAATTTTAATATAAAGGAACTTGACATTGACACAAGTAATGATGAAGTGCTTAAAGCACAAACCCAAGCTTCGAGAGTTTTCCATCTTCCAAGAGAAAAAAATATTCTGTTAGAAAAACTTCAAGAGAAAGTCTCAAAAATTTACAAAAAAACGATACAAAATCTCCCCCATGATCAGCAGGCAAGGCAAAATTATCTCGATTGGGCAAATAAATCTAAAAACGCTTTAGATAAATTTGTTTCAATAATAAAAGATATTGAAACGATTTCCATTCCTGAAGATTCTTCAAAAGAAGTTTTACGTTTTAAAGATTCTGGACTTAAATTAGAAAGATATCCAGATGGGAAACTGTATGCACAATTAAATGTCTTTATTGGTAAAGGGGCACACAAAGTCGTCAAAATTTCAGTAGATTTAAGCACCCTTGAGCCCGATGTAGCTCGTGCAACAATTAAACTACATGAGAAAACGCCGGACATCGAAAATGAAATCAAAATGCAGAACTTACTTGATGAACCAGAATTTGTTAGGATCCTAGCAACTTGCTCTTATGTAGGGAAAAATAAAACGCCTAAATTTGGCATTATGATGGAAATCTGCGACGGGGGAACTTACGACAGATAGGCGAAGAAAATTTGGAAAAAATTCATCCTGATATTCAAAAACTCTACTGGAAATTCGCAGAATCTTTCATTAGCGGGCTAAAGAAAATGGATGCTAAAAATATTAAGCATCGAGACTTAAAACCAGATAATTTAGTTATAAAAATCGATGAATCTGGTGAAAAACATTTAAAAATAGCTGATTTTGGCTACGCAATCACCTCTGATGCTAAAGCCGATGACGCTGTGAAATTCGTGGGAACACCGACTTATATTCCTCCAGAAATTTTTGAAGCATATTCCCTCTTGAATGAAGGAAAAAGCTCAGTTCAACTGGTAAAGAAGATCAAATCGCTAAGGGACAGGAGATGATCCAAAAGCCATTCAAATTGCTGTGAGTCCAAAAGGCGATATGTGGGCGGCTGGATTGATCTTACTTGAACTTAGAATGGCATCGATCGCCTCTTTGCCGGAAATGTTAGATGCTACAAATGCGAATGCTTTGTATGAAAGAATTCTCAGTTTAGAGCAAAATGAGATAAGGGAATGGTTTTCTAAAGATGTAAGCGAAGAAGGCCCCATTAAATCGATTGAGGATTTAATCTATCGCATGTTGCAGAAAGATCCTGATAAACGAATTTCTGCCAAAGAAGCTTGGGAAGCCTTTCAAGCGTTAGAAAAATGATCATAACTTTTGTATTTCTCAGTCCGAATTAAATCATTGGATCAATAAACTCTATCCAGACTCTGATGATTCGCAAGAAGAGGAAGAAATAGAATAGTTTCTAGGGCTCTTTAACCTTAAATTTAGCGGACATATACTCGTTCCAATTGAAAGTTAGAAAATTTGATAAGGAGGCCCAATGAATTTGCATCTATCGAAGCAGCACAGCTTTAATAAGTTCAAGCGTTGCAAAGAGATACAAAAGCAGTGGCAGGATAACGGAGTCAAAATTCCAACTTTCATTAGGAAGCAATCTATAATATCTCAAAGTTTTCAGAAAAATTAAGCTAACTAAACTCTAAAAACATTTTTCTACAAAAAAATGACTGAAAATTCCTAATTATTAATCATTTTTTAACGAGTTTTTTTGTTTCGGTCTAGCTGCTTTTTTAGCTGCAGCAGAAAGTTTTTGTGGTCCTTTTGTTTTTACTGCTTGCTTCGCAGATTTCGATCGATTAGCTGGACTGCGTTTTTGGAAGCTGCATGTGCTTGTCTGGAAAGCGCTAAGTGAGACGCTGCTGAATTAGGTTCTTTCTTTAGAGCTTTTCTGCTGGCAACTGAACGATTTTTAGATATAGGTTCTTTTCTCTTCCCTTTCGCTGAGGCTGATTGAGCGCTCTTTCTTGTTTTTTCCGAGACTTTCCCTTTTTTGGGGTTTTAATTCAATTCCTGCACGTCTGGCTTTAGATAATCCGATAGCGATTGCTTGCTTTGCAGAGCGCGCCCCATGTTTACCCTTACGAATATGCTCCATCTCTTCACGGACAAATTCACCTGCCTGGGTACTAGGTGATTTTCCTTCTATTCTATCTTGTTCTGCTCTTTCAATTGTTTTTGGTCTGGCATTTTTAACTCCCCATTTAGAATAATTTCTTCATAAATTAAATAAGAAATTTATTCAAAAAAATATGTACGCTTCTACAAAATTTTCGATCGCGTTTTTTTATTTGGTGAATAAAAAATAAACTGACAGACTAAAAATCCTTTTTCTATGCCTGCCGAATAAAAATTTATTGCTGCTTAATGGCTTCACGAACTGCCAAGATAGCAGCTTCTAAATCTTTAAGTGCAAGGTTGGCTTTAGCAGACATGCCCCCAGCGTCAATTCCTGCATCCTTAATTGCTTTTAATACATTAAAGTTCTTGATATTCGTTGCAATAGAAACACCGGTCTGCATTTTGCCTTCAAGAAATACGTTTGTACGGCTTAACACAACAACCGGGCTTATTTTGTAAGCTTCGTTAAAAATAGATGTGGCATCATGCCGGCCAATTGCCCCGTCATAACAATAAATTCCGTCTTCTAAATCTACACCCGAAGCCATGATTTTAGGTAAGTTGGCCTGGATTTCAGCATATTCATTCATCCAACCCTGAATTTTTGCATCTACGATGTCATGATAGGCCATATATTGAACAACATAGGGACGACGAGAGGGATCACTCATATTTGATTTAGTGCAATGATTAAAAATCTCGCCAAACTTTGTATTGAAGTTCATCTGATCAGCTTGATCACCCGCATGCAATAATGCTATAGTATGAGAGTCTGCTGATGCACCAAATGCTTTGCTTAAGATGGCACAACTACTCGTATATTTTGCTCTATCTTTAGGCTTAATTGTTAATTCATTCTTACTATGGCCGCATTGTTGTAAAACTTCTTGCCAAGCCTTTTTGTCATGTTCATCTGCTANTAAAAGAATTGTGTGGCCAAATTGATAAATTTGTTTGACGAAATCAATTGTGAGCTGTTTATTAGGACTTTGGCCTTCATTATTAACAGCTAGATCTATAAAGCCAACTTTACTTTTCGCTGGCCACTTTGCTACTTCAATCGTATTCACCTGAAATGCTTGAGTAAAGATGACTTGAACATCTGGATTCGCTGAATGCCGTATACAGGCAGCTGCTCCTGCCATTCCATCGACACTACCGACGGCAATAATTACATTAACACCTTGGATTGGATTTTGAACTGTGGATGACATAGCTAAACTTCCTTGTGAATTTTATTTAATGAAATTATGCATTTTCTAAATGTGCGCTTCAAGACAAAAAAATTTGTTCAAGGTGGGAAATTGAACATTATAAAAAAGAAATTCTGATTACAGGAGGTTATCACTTATTCTATTTCGACAAAGTAAAGGATGACCTAACCTGCTTAATTAAAACTTGAGAGAATGATTATAAAGGGTAAAATTGACAATTTAGTTAGGTTTGGTTGACAGGATAGCGGCAGCCGGACTTGAACCGACGACACACGGATTATGATTCCGTTGCTCTACCAACTGAGCTATACCGCCTCAAGAAAAATAGCGGGGGAAGGATTCGAACCTCCGACCTTTGGGTTATGAGCCCAACGAGCTAACCCCTGCTCCACCCCGCGTCAGTTAAGATAGTAGTAAGATACCAAAGTCGGTAATTTCCTACAATGCTTTATTCCGTAAAAATGAAAATAATTTCAAAAAGATGTTCTCATAGCACTCAGGAGCCTTTTAAATTTATATTAAAAAATTGCTGAAGCGTTTCCCAAGTTTTTTGAGTCGCTCCTTTCACATCGTTTAGCATCTGAAGACCCTTTTGACCAATTGCCAAACGTTTGGAGCTATCTTTCAATAATGCGACCACCTCTTTTCCAAGATCCTCCATAGGAATTTGCAAGCCCGCTCCGTAATTTTCACTAAGTTCTAGAAGCTCAGGCTGAGAGTGCATGAAAGGGCCATAGATCACAGGAACTCCATACCAAGAGGGCTCTAAAATATTGTGTCCGCCGACTCGTGAAATGTAGCTGCCAGCTACTATAGCAAGATCTGCCAATTGATAGCACTTGCGAAGAAGCCCCATCGCATCGACTAAAACGACTTTCGCATTCTTAAGATTAGAATCCAACTGACTAAACCGCGCATAGGGAATATTCTCTTNTTCCAAAAGAGCAGCCACGTTATTAAATCTTTCAGGATGACGTGGAACGAGTATAAGCTTAACATGCGGAAGCTCACTCCAAACACGTTTAAACTGCTCTAAAATTAATTTTTCTTCCGGGTCGTGCGAGGATCCCACAACAACGATTTGATTTTCTGCATGTAGCTGAAACTGATTTTTCCATGTTTCCCGCTGCTCGTCAGTAAAAGACGCATATTCATCATCAAATTTTAAATTGCCGGTGATCTTCAGCTTATTTTCATCTATTCCGAGTGCTTTGAACCTTTCAAGATAATGGTTGCTTTGAATGCACAGGAGATCAAAACATGAAAATATCTTATTTGAAAAATAAGGATATTTTTTAAAACGTTTAAAAGACCGATCGGAAATTTTGCCATTCACAAGGGCAATTATGGATCCTGAATCTTTAGCAGCATGAAGAAAATTATACCAAAAATCTGTTTCAGATAGAATCACCAGATCAGGAGATGCACGTTTTATAATGGGACGAATGATGAACCGAAAGTCAAACGGCAGATAAACATGGTAGTCTGCTATTCCCAAACTTCGCTTGGCTTCCGCATGTCCTGTTTCTGTGATACTGGAGACCACAATGATAGGCTGATCCAATTCTTGCCGGATTGTTTTTAATAAAGATGCAATAGCCTTTGTTTCACCCACAGAAACAGCATGAATCCAAATAAGCGACTTTTTCCCTTTATCGATTAAAGGAAAATTAAAGCCAAGGCGTCTTGTAAGGCTGCGCTGATATTTCTTCCGGACAAAATAATCGTAGATGAGTTTTGGCGTATAGATCAGAGCCGCTATCAATAAAACGATTTCATATAAAAAGAAAAAAACATAATTTTTTTATAGATTAGCAAAAGGATTTGAATTAANAACCTTTTTTTCTTTTTTGACCATTTTTTCAATCTCCTTAGTTTTCCTGGACTGCCCAATACGTGCAGTTAGAGAAATGCGTTTTCTCTCAGGTTCTACTGTTAGAACTTCAACCTTTAAGCGCTGGCCCACATGCACAACTTCTGCAGGATCTTTAATAAATCGGTCGGTCAATTCTGATAGATGAACGAGACCATCTTGATGTACACCGATATCTATAAAAGCTCCAAACGCTGCAACATTGGTTACGATTCCCTCCAGCACCATTCCAGCTTTTAAATCCTGAATCGTATTTACATCTTGCCTAAATTGCAATTTTTCAAATGTCTCTCTTGGATCTCTTCCTGGTTTCTGAAGCTCTGCTAAAATATCATTTAGTGTATGTTCTCCAAGAGTATCCGAAATGTAGCGTTTTCGATCGATCTTTTTGATCAACGTTTCATTGCCCATCAATTGTTTGAGGTCGATTCCCATTTCATGAGCCATCCGTTCTACAAGTTCATAACGTTCTGGATGGACTGCAGAAGCATCCAAAGGATGGTTTGCATCACGGATGCGAAGAAAGCCAGCTGCTTGTTCAAATGTCCGGGGACCAAATCCTGAAATATCCAATAAATCCTTGCGGCTCTTAAAAGGACCGGACGATTCACGGTGCTTTACAACTTTTTGCGCCATATTCGAACCAATGCCGGCCACATAACTTAATAAAGCTGCGCTTGCTGTATTAAGCTCGACTCCAACGTGATTCACGCAACTTTCTACCACTTCATGCAACTTATCCTGGAGCAAAGTCTGATAAACATCATGCTGATATTGACCGACTCCGATGGCTTTAGGCTCGACTTTTACAAGTTCTGCTAATGGGTCTTGCAAACGCCTTGCGATGGATATCGCTCCTCTAACAGTCACATCCAAATCGGGGAATTCTTCCCTTGCAATGTCAGATGCACTATAAACACTAGCCCCAGCTTCATTGACCTGCACCAAAACGATACTTGTCAGGTTTGATCTAGAAAGAAGCTCTTGAACGAACGTTTCGGTTTCACGCCCTGCTGTCCCATTTCCGACAGCTATTGCAAATGGCTGATAGGTATGTATCAATTTTAATAATGTTTTTTCCGCCTGTTCTTTAGCAGTTTGAGAAGTAAACGGATAGATCGTTGCATGCTCATGAAATTTACCTGTGGCATCAATCACAGCACATTTACAGCCCGTGCGAATTCCAGGATCAATCCCAATAACAGTTTTGGGTCCCATAGGAGCGCCAAGCAAAAGATGTCTTAAATTTTCGGCAAAAACCTGAACGGCTGCACGATCCGATTGCATCTTAAGCTGCACTTTGATTTCTGTCTCTACACTGGGGCTTAGATGGCGTTTAAAGGCTTGTAGGACAGCTCTTTCGAGAGCATCAGCAAAAGGCGATTTACGTTGATGGCCAGCCAAACGTTTAATTTCGTTCAAGGCAGCTTCTTCCGGTATTGTGATTTCAAATTGCAAAATCTCTTCTTTTTCCCCGCGGCGAATCGCTAAGTAGCGATGAGAGGGAATTTTAGACACTTTTTCTTGATAATTATAATAGATTTCATACTTTGTAGGTACGTTGCCTTTCCCTTCGATCAGTTTGGAAACAACTATCCCCTCCTTCTCATAAGTCTCCCTAACAAAAGCTCTAATGTCCGAACGTTCTGCTAAAACTTCTGCGACAATATCTAATGCACCAGATAGAGCATCTTCAGACTGATGGATTTCTTTTGCTGGATCCACAAATGCAATAGCTTCTCTCAAAGGGTCTCCCTCCAAGGGTTGTGCTAGAATCCTTAAAGCCAAAGGCTCTAATCCCCTTTCTTNTGCAATCGCAGCTTTTGTGCGTCGTTTAGGCTTATAAGGAAGATATAAATCTTCTAGCCCCGCTTTTGAGGTACAGGCATTGATTTGAACTTTTAATTCATCTGTCAATTTGCCTTGAGACTCAATGCTCTCAAGAATGGATTNTTTACGCTCTTCCATTTCAAGAAGATAATGATATCTTTCCTGGATTGTTCGAATTTGCACCTCATCAAGATTTCCGGTTGCTTCTTTACGATAACGAGCGATGAAAGGAACAGTATTTCCTTCCACTAAAAGCTTTATGACCGCCGCAATCCCTTTTGCAGGTAAAGAAAGCTCTTCCACTAAATGCCTTATCATGTCAAATGCCATAAAAATCCCCTATGAATGTGTTCGTGTGTTCACCATCCAACCTGAAAACTGTTCAAGAAAGTTCCAGAAACCAGGAAGATGTTGAGGTGGAAAGTTGTATTTTTTTCTGCGTCATTTAAAACAATCCTAAAACAGCTTAGCCAGACTTGCCTCGCTGCCTCATCTATATTAAAAGCTAAATGCCGTTTCCGCATCATGGGCGGACCGTAAAGTTGATGATAAAGCGGGGCCCCCGCAAATTGCGACGAAAAAGCGGCAGATTTTTTGAAGCTGCTTTCATGTCCTCGGGAAACATCCCCGAATGGGACTCTTTTCGAGCTCTAAGTAAAAATCCTCCAACATTTTAAAAATGTTGTCTTCCCCCATAAGGGCATAAATATCTTTACTGGGGAATTTTGCGGGGCCCTGCGGCGGCACATAAAAGTTATTCAATGCCATACTCCATGGTCACTATTGCTTTGATTGTTTNTTCTACAGAACTTATATCACATTCGCCATAGTCAGAACAGGTGTTTGAATAAGCTGGAGTGATCTGAAAAACACCTTGCTGCGCTGAACGTAGTTCCCCTACTTTTGATCCGGAATTGAAAGCTAGTTGCGTCGCACGATTTTNTGCATCTTTAGCAGCTTCTCCTAACATCGCAATTTTTAGTTCATCCAATTTAAGGTAATGGTACTGAGGATAAGCAGAATATAAATGAATCCCTTCTTGTAAAAGCTGTGTGACATCTGTGGCTATTTNTTCCAATTTTTGTACGTCGTTCGACGTAACGGATAAGTTCTGCGAAAGCTTATATCCTTCAATTTCGTGAAGAGTATACCCTTCATTGTTTATTTTATAAAGAGCTTGCATATTTACAGGAGAAAATTTGATATCTTCATGTTTAATCCCCTGTCCAACAAGAAAATCTATCAACCGTTGCCTATCCTTTACTAATTTTTCATAAGCTTCTTTAAGTTCGCTTTGAGGAATCGATAATTCACATTCCCACTTGGCAAAATCTGATGTAATTTTNNTTTCGGCATATCCTTTGACAGTAATCGTCCCATTATNTGAGCTTAATCTTTTTAATGCTGCAGAAATGAAATACGCTCCAAAAATAATCCCAAAAGCTAGAGTTAAGCCAAGCAAAAATAATCCTAAAGTGTTTTTTCCGTTTATGCTTTCCATGTCGCCTCCTTTTTTTGCATGCAGATGATAAATCGGTAAAGTGGCAAAAGCATACTCCTCAAGGAATTTTTCTGTGTAAAGAAAATGCACGATGCATTAAATTCGATTTTTAAATTTATACATAGGTAAATCGATGAAAGAAACAGCTATTCCATATGAAGCAGCTGATATTCAGGCAGAAGGATTTCTGGTTTTTGATGATAAAAGCAAGGCTCCAAAACCTGCAATTTTAGTTTCACATGCTTGGTACGGACAGGATGATTTTGCAAGAAATAAAGCAAAAGAGCTTGCAAAACTTGGCTATGTGGGGTTTGCTATTGACCTGTTTGGAAACAGAAAAAATGCTGCAAATGATGATGAGGCCGGCTCATTGATTAAACCCTTGTTCCTGGATCGTAANAAATTACAGGAAAGAATCATTGCAGCCTATGATTTCCTTAGCCAGCAGCCCCAGGTCGATCAATCGCGCATAGGGGCAATTGGGTTTTGTTTCGGTGGTTTGGCCGTTCTAGAATTATTGCGTAGCGGCACGCCCATCAAAAGTGTCGTTTGTTTCCACGCTGTGTTAGGAAAGAGTGGCGCAAAAACCGTCCCAATTGCTACAAATATTAAAGGTTCCATTCTTATTTTGCATGGATATGAAGACCCTCTTGTTTCACAAGAAGATGTGTGGAATGTTCAAAAAGAACTGAATGATGCAGGTGTGAATTGGCAAATGGATATTTTTGGCCACACGTCCCATGCCTTTACAAATCCACGCGCACACGATACCGCCAAAGGTTTAGTCTATAATGANAAAACAAGTCAAAGAGCTTGGATTGCAATGAAGAATTTCTTTGCCGAAACTTTAGCCTCCTAGGAGTTTATTTTATGAAATTATCCGCACTCGTCGTTTTTATTTTTGCCCTACTTATTTTAATTGGAGGCGTCATAGGTTTTAATCAAGCCCATAGTGTTCCTTCACTCATTGCTGGTACGGCCTCCGGAGTGTTGCTTATCATTTGTGGATTTGGAATACTCAAAAGAAGTGTTCTTGCTTACACTTTTGCAATGATTGTTATTTTTGCGCTTACACTTTTTTCATGTATCGTTTTGCAATTACATTGAAACTCATGCCCGCGGGAATGATGGCTGTGCTGAGCGCTTTTTCGTTAATCATTCTGTCAATGCGTCGAAAAAAGAAAGCTAGGTTAATTTAAGTGAAGGCTTGAATATTTTTCACTGATCTTTGAAAATAGCTAGGGAGTTGCATCACAAGTGATTTTTATTTCGCGCCATTTTTCTGTTTTAAAACGCCACAGATAGATTACGCAGGCTAAGAAAGCATAGACTGCAGTTATTAGCCATGCAACATCTGCCTGATGGCCTTGGATAACAATGAAAANATAAATAGGCAGCACTGCAAAAANCCAAGAAGAAAGACCGCTGACCCACAAAAGAAATTTTGTATCGCCTGCAGCAGTCAAAAGTCCGATAGCCAACCAATGAATCCCATCAANAAGAAAATAGACCCACATCCATAGGCAAGCCGATATTGCTACATTTTTTATAGTTTCATTTGAAGCAATCGTTGGATCACCTCCGATAAACCAATCAATTAAGGGTCCAGGATCCACGACTAGAATAAGACCTAGGACAAGAAACGCCTGAAAATAAAACTTTATTCCTGAGCGAAAAAGCTTCCAAACTAAATCCCATTGCTTTGCTCCAATTAAATTTGCGGCAATAGCTGTAGATCCTTTACTCACACCTTCTGCAATAAAGGCAAACAACATAAAAATACTTTGGCAAATAGCGACTACGGTAATATGTTCATCCCCTACCATTGTCATCATGCGAAAAANAACAGCCCAAGCTAAAATTTCAAGTGTATGGGCAATGGAATTCGGCAAGCCTATTTTCAGACATTGAACAAAACAACTTTTGTTAAATGCCCAATTCGAAGTCCCAAATTGAATACGATACTTTGGCAGCATAAAGCCAAAGAATAAAATGATACATTGAACCGACTGAGAAATTCCTGTCGCAATTGCAGCTCCTGCAATTCCTAGGGAAGGCACAAAAGGTTCAAATCCGAAAATAAGGAGAAGGTCCAAAACTACATTTAGTAAATTGGCTAAAATGACTATAGCAGTCACAAAATTCACACTACCTCGTCCTATATAAAATGAAGAGAGGGCGGCAGACAAACAAAATATAGGTCCAAAGTACATCAGCCATTTAAAATAAGCTATCTCTAGATGAGCAAACATAGGATCAAAGAAAAAAAGCGGGCCTGCAAAAAGTCCTAGAGGAATAAANNAAATAGCAGACAAAATGGAAAACCAGATCATTTGCCAAACCGGTTCCCCAATTTTTTTATATTGTCCTGCCCCATTGTATTGCCCCACAAAGACTTCAGCTATGGCAGCAGTAGTCAGCGAAGCAAATTGCAAGGCTGCAGCAATGACTGTCGCGTTCACACAGGCATTTAAAGCATCGATAGAAAAACGTGCCAAGAGCAAACGATCGATAAAAATCATGCAGCTACCCGACATAAGAGAAAGCATGAGGGGAAAAGAAATGGTCCAAAGTTCCCTGAGGCTTCCACTAGGGTACCTGGTTANATTTTTTTCCTGCACATTGGCTACGGACGATGTGATTGCTTCTACATGCATAAAAACTTTAGAATATTATTGAAACAGAGCGTTGTTGTTCTGTAAACTTAATTTTGTCATTTACGGCTCTATCAACCCCTGTATTTGAAAGATCTTACCCATGAAGCAGTTAGATCCTCCAATCTGATGGTTTTAACACTGTTAGAAAAACAAAAATTAAGTTTACAAAGTACAAATGAGGGTCTATTCAACAAAACGAGTATTGTTCCTCAATATAAATATTTTTTTAATAAATCAATTAAAATTTATCATTATAAAGACTTTGTGACTTAACCTTTCTCTGTTACAAGATTTTTATTGGCTTTTGAACTCTCAGATGATCTTTCCTGTGAAAAGTTGGAAAAATTGACGATAGAGCGAACTGATTTGATTCAGTCGTCGGATGGCAACTTGAAAAGTTCAAGCCCGAGACTTTGAATCAATCCAAATCGGGGTCTTTGAATTGGAATGAGTCTATCCCCTTCAAGCTGAAACTTGGAATTTTGACTATGTCAGTTTGCCATTGCCTTTGTATTTGTCTGCATCGCTTGAACTTATACAAGTTGTGCTGCTTTGGCAGATTCAAATTTCAGGGCTCTTCCTCGTCAAATTTTCCAACTTTCATCTGGAAGGGGGATATATTATTGCAAATATCTTAAGATTATTGCTATGCTTCTTTCTTTATTTGTTTAAGATAGTGCATAAACGATCCCTTAGACACTAAGAGTGTTAATAATTTGGATAACTATAATCTAAGTCATTCTAAGTTAATGAATCAAACTCATAAATATTTAGTCAGCTATGTTTGATCCTACCTCATTAAAGGCTCGAAAACAAGTTCTGGGATTGCTCATTAATCCATGGGGATTGACCTGCTTAGGAATATTAACCTTTCAGCAAATTTTAGAAGCTTCTTCTACCATCTGGCTTGTAAAATTAATGGAGACAGTAACATCCGGNGGAGANTTTTTACCTTACATTCTCTTATACTTGACGTTCTTAGCCCTCCCCTATATTCCGGGATGCATCGCCTTAATTGTAAAAACACACTGGAAGCAAGAGGCGCAACGGCATTTTATTAATGCCTTTGTTTCATCCAATCGCAATAATATTACTGAATGGAACAACAAGGCTATTAAAGAAGAAAAGCTGTCGATTCTTACAGCAGAAGGCCCGGCAGCTCTGCAAGCTCTTATAGACTATGTATGGGACCTCTCTGGATATGTATTAAGTGTTCTTTTCAATATTTTAGCTTTAGCAATCGTTGTTGAACCTCTGTTTGCGCTGGCCTATATTGTTTCAGTCATTTGCGTAATCGGCATAATGAAATGGCGCCGTAAAACGCAAAGACAGTTAACGCAAAAAGCCTTGACAGCGCGCGTTGAGCTCTCTCAGCAATTACTCGCTGCTTGGGATAATGTTCTTTTAGGTAATGATTATAATTTTAAGCTTTGGGGAGAAAAAACCACACAACGCATGAAACGCTGTTTGCAACGTAATGTAGAGCTTGAGCGTTTTGATCAAGTCCTGGCAATATTTGTCGCTTTAATTACAGCCATCCCCTCTTTGATAGTAGTCGTTTTTTCTGCCATTCAATTTGCCAATGACCCTGTTAAATTGTCGGCCTTCATTGTTATTCTTCCTCTTCTTTTTCAAATTCTTTCCTTTACCTATCAAACTTTATCCTTGGCATTCCGGTGGGGCATGCATAAAAGCAAACTCATGGCGATCTATCGTTCAATTCAAGCCTCCAAAGAGTCCCACTCTGCTTTGGANAAAAAGATTAACTGGCCAAAAATTATAGCCAATCATCAATCCACAGCAGTGGATGACAACCATGTGTCTTTGGCTTATCCGCGCCCTGTACTTTCACACAATGACCTCCTTAGCTTATCGCAGCGCAAGGGCCGTTTGACACTTCGCGGAGAAAATGGATGCGGTAAATCGACCGCTTTGATCCTTATCAAGAATGCACTCGGCGGAAAAGCATTTTTACTTCCGACCCATAACCAATTGAGCTTCTATTCTGAGACAAACAAACATTCTACGGGTGAATCTTTAAGAAAGCGCCTCCAGGAAATTGTAGAAAAAGTCAACGTGGATGTCTTATTATTAGATGAATGGGATGCCAATCTAGACAAAGAAAACCAAGAACTTTTATCTGCACTAATTGATCAGCTCGCTGANAAAAAATGTGTGATCGAAGTGCGCCATCGTTAATCCATCAAAAAAGGAATTGAATTATGCAAAACAAAAACATCCGACTGTGTTGTTTAAAACAACTATGGGCGATTTTAAAGTTGAGCTGTATCCGGAAAAAGCTCCNCTTACCGTCCAAAATTTTCTAGATTACGTGACCTCAGGCCATTACAATAATACAATCTATCATCGTGTAATCGATGGATTTATGGTCCAGGGTGGAGGATTTACTAAAGAATTTGAACAAAAGCCTACGAAGAAGCCTATCCAAAACGAAGCAGGGAATGGTTTNAAAAATGAGCGTGGCTCCATTGCTATGGCGCGTACCAATGATATTCATAGTGCCACCAGTCAATTTTTCATTAATGTGGCTAATAATGATTTTCTCGATTTCAAAAGCAANAGCCCCCATGAATTTGGTTATTGTGTATTTGGTAAGGTGATCGAAGGCATGGACGTAATCGATAAAATGCGCAAAGTGAAAACTGGCTCTAAAGGTTTTCATCGTGATGTTCCTTTAGAAACCATTGAAATTCTCTCTGCAACACAAGAAATTTAATCTTACTTGTGGTCATTTGAAAAGTGTTAATTCAGCCAATTTTTGACACCTTTGATGAGGTTTGTCAAAATTGGCTTGTAATCACTATCTAAGCCATCATTTATTGAGATGCGGGTTTTATAAAATGCGCAAAAATATTAGGCACGTTAATCCCTTATCCAAAATCAAAATTCTAATATTACGCTTACAAGTAGATGATAGTTACTTCTAGGAACCAATTAAGGCCCTGGAGAAATTTAGCCAGTAGCGGGTATGGCGCAATTCGCCTGTTTTTAATAGGGCTCCTTTTTGAACAAGATCTGCTAAATCACGCGTAGCAGTTGCCCTGGAAGTTTTGGTAATAGCAATGTAATTTTCCGCACTTAATCNCCCTTGAAAACCATTCAATCCTTCATCAAACATTCTTAATAAGGCTTTTTCTTGACGTGGATTTAATTGACCCGATAAAGCAGTCAGCATTTTTGACTTATTAATCAAAAAGTAGAGGAGATTCAGAGATTCCTCCTGGGCCTGTAAAATTGCATNTAGAAAAAATTCGACCCNAACCCCAACATCTAAGGTTCTGTTACATTTTTCAAGTTCTGAGTAATNACTCTTTTTTCTTTTCTCTAGGATTTTTGAAACCGCAATCAAAACAGACTGCTCAATCCCCTGCGATAAAACTTTTTCGACTAAAACACGACCTATTCGCCCATTTCCATCCTCAAAAGGATGGATGCTTTCAAAATAAACATGTGCAATTGCAGCTCTTCCCAATATTGGTTCTGAATGACCTTTGGAGTTGAACCAATCAATGAAGCTTGTCATTTCATCAAAAATTTTATTCGACGGTGGCGCCTCAAAAANAACTTTTTGTAAATCATAGCGGCGAGAAACAATTTGCATAGGCTCTTCATGAGTCCGATATTTACCGCACTCTATTTGAATCTGATGATCAAATAATAAGCCATGCCATTTCCAAAGCATTTCGTGAGATAGCGGTAAATTGAAAGTTTTATAAACATTCAGTAAAAGTCCAGCCATTTGCGATTCTTTCCGACCTATTCTCTTGTGGTCAGTTTTTAACCCGAAATGATGCTTAATTGAAGATTGGAGACTTTCCCTATCTAGGATTTCTCCTTCGATCCTGGAGCTTTCTAAACCTTCTAAACTAAGGATTTCTATTGCAAACTGGCCAAATTCAATCGGATTTATATTTTTTAAGAAAGCACTAGATTGACCTGCGCGCAGCAGAAATTGTTTCTCCAGGTGCAATATTTTATTAGAATCGTATGTAAATTTTGGCCAATCCGGCAATTCCCAGTTCCAAGTCATGAGTTATAGACCTTGTCTCTATAACTCACATATTAGCTTATTTTTGAGTTATAAATCAACTTCTATAACTCAAAAAATTGAATTTATGAGTTATAAGTATAAATCTATCGCTCAAAAAGTTTATGAAACTCTTTATTCTCAATAGATAAAATTCCTAAAGTTTAAATTTTGCCAGATAGATAGCTGCTTTATTGTCTTCATGGGAAGAGTAATAGCTCATCCAAACAATTCCCTCATGGTAGACAAGTCCCGGGTAGCTACAATCACCCATGCTAGGTAAAACAAATAGAGGTTTGTAGTCTGAAAGTGAAAGCTCTGCAATCACTGTTTTTGCAAAATACCCATAAGGGCTAATCATTAATATTCGTCCTGCAGCAACCATTTGCTTATTAGCTAGGATGATAAAATTTGGCCCTCCAAAGTAACCATGGGTTTTATTCCAATGCCATTCTTTATAGGGCGGCAGACTGGACCCTAACAAAGCTTTTCGATCCTCCGGCCCATCTCTACGAAGAAGCACTAACATACGATCATCATCAAAAAATTGAATCGTCGCTTCATTCGGATGTTCTAGAATGGGCCATTGTATGATACGTTGATAATGAATCCCATCTGAACNTTTCAAAAGATTCACTTGCCACTCAGCATTTTCGTCATAAATATCAGAGTATCGATAAGAGACGCCATAAGCTTTCCCTTTATGCCAAGTCACGCGCCACAGCCATTCATGAGGTTCAAGAATAAGCTGTAAAGAAGACCAAGATTTGCCATTATCAGAAAAAGCCACTCGGGGCTGCCTTGTCACATAGGTTTTATCCTCATAGACAGTCCCGCCCATCAGCACCATTAGTCTGCCATCTGCGGTGATTGAAAGTTTAGGATCGCGTAAATCCACACCTTTTTCTACAAAATGCTTCACACTGTGCCAGGTTTCCCCGTCTTGACTTGAGATGAGTTGTATAGATCCATTTCTTCCATAAACATGCTTGGATGATTCACGAAAGATGCAATACCAGAGGCCTTTGTAATGAATCAAATCGGTCAAGGCATTATGTCTAGCTTTTGACCAAATCTTTCTTAAGGAAAGAAGTTTGGGGCAATGTTTAAACATAAAAATCACTTCACTCTGCTTGTTTATTTTGCTATAAACGACTCTCATTTTATAAACGAGAATAAAAATTATGGACCANNTCTGCTTCACGAAAAACGCAAATTTCCTCCCCCTCTTTCCTTTTCTGCCCATGCACATCTGTCTTCCTTTGATCAATATGAAGCCATGTATCAAAAATCTATTCAACAGCCTAACAATTTCTGGCTAGAACAAGCAGATTCTTTAGCCTGGTTCAANAAACCAAGCGTGGGTTGCAAGTATCTCTGGGAATCTGACCAAAATATGATAGAACACAGTTGGTTTGAAGATGGTATTTTAAATGTCACCTATAACTGCCTGGATCGACACCTTGAAGGTCATAGAAAACTCAAGCCGGCAATTATTTGGCAGGGAGATGAAAAGCATGAGACAAAAACCTGGGATTATCAGACATTACACAACCACGTTTGTCGTTTTGCCAACGTTTTAAAAAAATGNGGGGTCAATAAAGGGGACCGGGTTTGCATTTATTTGCCCATGATTCCTGAAATCGCAGTCGCTGTCTTAGCTTGTGCAAGAATTGGCGCTATTCATTCTGTTGTGTTCGGAGGATTCAGCGCCGAATCTCTTAGTCATCGTATTAACGATTCTTCCTGCAAGTTACTCGTCACCGCCAATCAATTTATGCGCGGCGGAAAACCCATTCGCCTGAAAGAAATCGCCGATCATGCGCTGGAAAACACACCTTCGATAGAAAAAGTGATTGTCGTACGAAGAACGTATGATCCTTGTGTGATGAAAGAAGGACGCGATATTTGGTATGAAAACGAAATGGAAAATGTTTCACATTTTTGCCCGGCAGAACCCATGGCGGCAGAAGATCCCTTATTTATTCTCTATACATCAGGTTCAACTGGAAAACCTAAAGGTGTGGTTCATACGCAAGCAGGATATTTACTCTATGCGTCCATTACCCATAAATATGTCTTCGATATAAAAGATAATGACATTTATTGGTGTTCAGCCGATATCGGATGGGTGACAGGACATAGCTATGTCCTTTATGGTCCCTTAGCAAACGGATCTACATCTCTTATGTTTGAGGGAATTCCCAATCATCCTGATGCCGGACGTTATTGGGAAATTATAGAAAAATTCCGAGTCACTGTNTTTTATACAGCCCCGACTGTTATTCGTTCTCTGGTCCGTTTTGGAAAACATTACCCAGAAAAATACGACCTTTCTTCATTGCGGCTTTTGGGTACAGTAGGAGAACCTATCAACCCTGAAGCATGGATGTGGTATTACCAAATTATTGGTAAAGAAAATTGTCCGCTTGTGGATACTTGGTGGCAAACTGAAACGGGTGGTATTATGCTTTCTTCTCTTCCCGGATGTCATACGACAAAGCCAGGAAGTGCCGGTAAACCNTTTTTTGGCATCGAGCCTTTCATCCTTCAAAATGATAGCCTTCCAAGTAAAATTAACGTGGGCGGATTTTTATGCATTCGTCATCCATGGCCAGGAATTATGCGAACAATGTGGGGAGATCATCAAAAGTTTATTGATACCTATTTTAAAACCTTTAAAAATCTTTATTTTTCCGGGGATGGAGCTTTTGTCGACGAAGATGGAGACTATTGGCTTTTAGGAAGAATTGATGATGTCGTCAATGTGTCAGGCCATCGCATTGGAACTGCAGAAATTGAAAGCGCTTTAGTCAGCCATGAAGCGGTTGCTGAAGCAGCGGTTGTTCCTAAGCCTGACGAGATCAAAGGACAATGTCTCTGCGCTTTTGTTACTTTAAAAGATAATGTTGAAGAATCAGATGATTTGAAAAATNNCCTGGCCGCTCATAAAGAAATCGGGGCCATTGCTGTCCCCGATTTCTTTCGTTTTGCTAAGGCACTCCCTAAAACACGCTTTGGAAAAATCATGCGTCGTATTCTGCGTAAAATCGCAGAAAAGAAGCATGATGAACTTGGCGACATCAGCACGTTGGCTGATCCCTCCATCATAGAAAACTTGCTTGATGAGTAAACTTTACTTTTACGCATAGCAGGTTTTCTTTTTCTAAATGCTCTTGTCAACTGATTCAATTGTTTTCGATATCCATTGCGATTGATCATTTCAACAATGTCATGCGTTTTATCACTGACACCCTTGTATTTTTGTGTGAGCTCTCTGCGCAATTGTTTTCCGGATTTAGGTGTTAATAGCACTGCAGAACCTATACCAAGAAGCAGTCCTAAAAAGTTCCCTTCAGNAAATGTTTTTCTACGTTGAATTCTTCTGGATTCGCTTAAACTTTGCAAATCCTCCCAAAGATTCTCTTGAATATTTTTTGCTTTTCCCGTCCAATCCTGACTTTGCCTTCTTAACTTTTTGACAAGGTCAGGCTGTGAATTTAAAANACTTACGGCAGAAGCGATCAAACTTCTGCNTAGCGCGCCAAATAACATCCCTTTAGTCCGTCCCATAAACATTAACCCCTTTTCTTGATCTCTTGCCAGAGATTAAGACCTACAGATGCCCAATCAAGGACTTGGTTTATTGGATGAGTTCCTTTATGTTGACTTTGGAGTTTATCAGACACAGTATCAAAGACAAGGTTTGCCATTTCTGACCATTTATTTAACTTCCATTTATCGGCAAAACTTAAGTGCTTATGCGTTCCTTGCACGTATGCATAGACGGCTGAGGCACCTAAAAGTCCTGCACCTATAATGCCTAGCATTAAATTTCGATTTCGATTTCCATTTTCTGAAAATGCGTTGGCTGCACTGGAACAAATATTCCCCATCGTATCTCTTGCATATTCATAGGCATGATGCCCTTTATCTAAATAATCTTCTGCAGTATCAGAGACTTGATCGTAAAGATCATCTAAGCTTTGTGTAAATCCATGCCTTGCTTTTTGAGGCGTTAAAAANNATGCTGCTGCCGCTCCAATTAAGCAGCCAGCGGCCGCACCTAACATAATGGGCGGAACACGGTCATTTAACTTGGGCACTTTGACACTAAAAGGTTTTCTTGAGCTTCTAGTATATTTTGCGACTTTTATTCCTCGCTTTTTAATTTTTGCCATGTTGCAACTCCTATGGTGGCTAATTTGATTAAATCACCTGCTATACCTTGCCAATTGGACTTTTTTTCGTTGGAAGAACCTTCCCTGAGGTTCATCATGCCGAAATGAATCGGTAACATTTCGCAAAGTAGAGCCTACATTTGAAATAGACCCCATTAAAGGATCCAAATCTGCAAGTTTTTCCTGAACAGATTCCGCAATTTCATTTGAATTTTCTAGCAGCCTTATTGCCTCATTGCTTAATGGTTCAATTTGTATTTCGAGTTTAGATAAACTTGAGTTAATTTGTTTTAGAGATTCGATGAAAGCTTTAAGAGTTAAAATTATATAAACAGCCAGGGCAACAAACGCCAATGTAGCTATGACTGTGCATACTTCATAGATGAGTGTGCTTTCCATAATTGAATCCTCTAAATTATCTGCGACAAAGTTTCCTTCATCGCAGATTTAAATTTATTATTTTTGTCAAATTAATATTGTTAGAAACGCTTTTGACACCTTGCGTTTGACGTGCAATGGTAGCGATTCGATTTTTTCGCTTTCGTTATCTACTGTACCAGACAAAGTCACATTTTTGTCTTTCACTGTAACTTCTGTACTTTTTGCAAGTGTGGAAAGAGATTTATCATCCCGTATCGACCAACGGATTTTTTGAGCTATTTCTTCGTCAGTCCATGTCCAAAATTTATTATCTCTTGAATCGTTGTAGCTAGTTGGCAAGTTAGATGGTTGAGTGTAAGGCTGGTTTGGATCATGATTGGGGCTTGTCGAAACATGTGCATCCCACATCCCTTGTGTAGATTGATTTGACTTCCATGTGCTCGCACTTGTTCTATTTTGACTATTTGAAGCATTTGAATTCCAGGCATTGCTATTTGCGCTAGGATTCGATGGTGAGGAATTGTATCCGCTTTGCGAATTTACACTTTGAGCATTTAATGAAATTGTGCTTGTCACAGCAACAACAGTCGCAAAAAGAGTGAAGATAAGCTTTTCATATGATCTCCTGGTTTCTAAATTTTATTGTTAACATTAGTCTTTTAGCTAAACCTGATCTTATTTCAAGTAAAGGTGAAAAGCAATTTATTTTTTAAATTTAGATAGATAACATTGATTACTAGATATTTAAATTAGTTTTTTATCGGGTATTTTTGATTTTTTTGGATTATAGGATTTCGCTTTCGATGACCTTTTTCTCCCAAANATCGACAAAAAGGTNTTTCAAAACTGCATAGACAGGAATAATGAAGAACAAACTTAAAAATCCGAAAAGCGAAACACTTGCGACCAATAAAAGAATGATTGTGACAGGATGAATATTCAATCTTTGGCCGACAACCCTTGGAGAAATTAGGTTCAAATCAATGAGATGCACAGCGCAAACGACCAGTAAAACTTTGAAAGCCATAAAAGGACTTTGTGAAAGTCCAATAAATAAGGCTGGAATAGTGGAGATAATGGGCCCTCCAAAAGGAATAAGATTAAAAATAAACGCAATGAGTGCAAGCAAGAATGTATAATTCAAACCAATAATCAAATAGCCAACGTAAATCAGAAAAGCCACAATAAATGCGACTATGACTTGCCCGCTAATGTAGCTGGAAAGGGTATCGTCAATATCGTGAAGGGTTCTTTTGCTGAGCTNCTTATAGGTCTCAGGTACATATTTAAGAAACTTTTGAGAAAACTGATGGTCATCTTTTAAGAAATAAAAAAGAATAAAAGGCGTGATCACAAAATAAGTCGCAACTTTTGTCACGGAAGTTATATTTGCGAGGACACCGCCTGTCGCCCATACTGTAATTTNTTGTAAGTAATACAGTAGATATTCTCGAAGCTGTTCATGCGACAAAGAATAAAAATTAAATAAATTCATAATATCGACTGTCTTGTTTTCAACCTCTTTAATTTTTTCATTGGGGAATGCGCTAAATTCAGCTATTTGCTTCTGAATGTAAGGCCAAACGGTGCTGATCAATAAAGTAATAATGATGAATAAGGAGAGGTAGATCACGGAAAGCGAAAGATATCGGGATATTTTTTNTCTATCAAATAGCCTGACGATGGGCCGAAAAATATAATAAAAAATTCCTGCAATAAAAACAGGAAAAANAAGCGTCGTTACAAATTGAAAGAAGAGTTGAAACAAAGGAANAAGCTGAAAGCTCATGAAAACAATCAAGAGCACAAGCAAAATGGCAACAGAAACTTTAAAAACTTTTTGATACCACATACTTTTGCTAATAAAACAATGGGAATAAAGAGTCCAATTATTTAGTTAACATATAGCAAAAGACTTTTGAGATAATCTCCTTCGGGATGAAAAATATTAATAGGATGATCCATTGCTAAATGGTGACGTCCAATAATACGCACGTTTCTTTTAGCTTCAGCAGCTGCCTGAAAAACAACTTNTTGAAATAACTGTTCGTCTACAAAATAAGAACAGGATGAAGTCAATAAGAGTGAAGAGTCAGGCATTTTCTGCAACGCCAAACGATTAATATCTTTATATCCCCTGCAGGCTTGAATCACATCTTTGCNGTTTTTAGCAAAAGCAGGAGGATCTAAAATGACTAAGTCGTAATCTAAAGGCGAGCTTCGCAGAAATTGAAAAACATCGGCAGCAAAAATTCCATAGGAAGAGAANNAACCATTTAACCCTGCGTTTTTCCGAGCAAGTTCCATCGCAGAAGCAGAGATATCAACGGAATCTACACATGTCGCTCCTCCACTGGCTGCATAAATGCTAAAACCTCCTGTATAAGCAAAGCAATTCAGGACTTTTTTTCCTCTAGACAATAAACGAATTTGTTCGCGCATTGCGCGATGATCAAGAANAANACCGGTTTTTTGTCCCTGTTTAGGTGAGACTAGAAACTTTAAGCCATTTTCACGAACAAGAATCTCCTCGGCTAAATCTCCATAGAGAAGCTTTTCGAAAGGCTCCAATCCTTCTTCTTTGCGTGAAGGCAAAATGGATTTCTCATATATAAAGGCTGGACNGAAGCTTATTTTTAAATATTCAATCAAAAAAACTCTCAACTTTTCCATTCCAAGAGTTGAAAGCTGAATCACAAGACCCTCTCCATAACGATCCACAATTAATCCTGGAAGAAAATCTCCCTCAGCATTCACGAGACGATAAGCATTAGTAGAAGATTCATTGAAAAATTGCCTTCGTAGTTCAAAAGCAGCATTTAAATTGTGCTCAATAGTTTCAAGAGGCTTGTCTTTGCCAAAACTAAGCATTCTCCCAAAGATTTTGGCTTTGGAATTAAAATAAGCATGTCCTAACAATTCATCCTTATAGGAGTAGACCGGAAGAATATCGCCTTCTAAATTAGAAGGTGCTGATTTAACCGCACCAGAAANAATCCAATGATGGCGATTTAAAAGAGCTTTTTCCTTCCCCTCACTTAAACTAACTTTTTCTCTGACATAGCGTTTCTTTAATTAAAAGGAGTATAACAGACACAAATCCACCCTATGATCCAGATCAGGCCGCCGATTGGCGTGATTGCTCCCCATTGCGTGCAACCCGATAAAGATAAAAGATAGAGGCTTCCAGAAAATAGAACAATTCCCGCAATAAACAACCATCCAGCTATCACAAGTGTATTAGCAGGAAAAAGTTGCAAAGCCAAAGCAATGAGAATCAATCCAAAGGCATGGTACATTTGATAACGCACACCGACTTCAAAAATATTCAACATGTCTAATGAAATTTNTTGTTTAAGTGCATGAGCGCCAAATGCGCCCAGAACCACAGAAGTCATGGCAAAAANAGCACCAAAGAAAAAGAAGAGTTTTGATATAGTCATTTTAAATCCATGATTGAAAGCTTAAGGGTAACTCGATGACAACTAAATATCAACCTCTTTTAGGTAAAGATTTCGGCAAACTCCCTTCGAGTTTGAAAGACTCCGCCCTTGTCTTTTCCTGTTCTCGTTTTTCTGTTAGGAATAATGGAAAGCGGGATGCAGTGATTCATCCTGGAGCTGTGGTGATTCTTCCGATGCTCGATGAACACACACTCATTCTAATTCGTAACGAGAGATTTGCAATTGGAAAAACTCTATGGGAACTTCCAGCTGGTACTTTAGAAACCAACGAACACCCGCAGGAAACGGCCGCTCGAGAGCTAGTGGAAGAAACTGGCTACGAAGCAGGAAAGATTGAATTTTTAACCGATTTTTATACAACTCCAGGCTTTTGCAATGAGAAAATGTTTGCTTATACGGCCAAAGATTTAAAACTTGTGGGTCAAAAATTAGAAGAAACTGAAAACATTATTGTTGAACAAAGAACATGGAATGAAGTTTTAAAAATGATCTTTAATGGAGAAATACATGATGCAAAGACCCTGACCACTCTCTTATTTTATTATTATAGGAACATCCAAGCTAATCTTTCCAATGAAACTTTAAAATAACTTCTACATCTCTGCTTAAACTTTTGTCGATTGGGCAGCTATGGGCAACTTTTTCGATCGCAAGCTTTTCATCCTGGGAAAATGTGTGAGGAATCCAAATATCGACATTCAAATTTCCTATCCTCCGAGAGGGTTGATCCGTCATCTTTTNTTCAACTTCAAGCTTCATGCCAGAAATATCCAAACCCTTTCTTTGCGCATACAACGCAATAGTTGTGGCAATACATGTAGCTAAAGCGCATCCCAATAAATCCGTTGGAGAAAAGCTTCTCCNCTTCCCACCTACCTCTTTGGGTGCATCTGTTTCAATGGTGGCACCAGAAGGGTGTGAAGCTTTACAATGAAATTGTCCCTTGTACTCTACGAGCATTTTTACCATTCTACTTCCCTCAAGTCCCTTAGATCCTATTCGAAATTATGATCTCATTTCGTGAAATCAATTATCAAGCTCTTTGATATAAGCCTATTAGTTCAGCCTGGCCTAGTATATGTCCCTTAATGGAATCTTCCAATTGTTTTTTGGTACTTTCCGATTGAAGATCTANACTTTTATCAATTGCATAAAGTTTGAAAAAATAACGGTGGGGTTTGCCTTTAGGAGGACACGGACCACGATAGCCTAATTCGCCGAAATGATTTCTTCCCTGAACAGGCAGTTGTTCTCCTTCAGCTATTTGCTCGGTCGATGCATCGATATTCCATGCAAGCCAATGCACAAAAACACCCTGTGGTGCATCCGGATCGTCCACAATTAAGACAAAACTTTTTGTTCCTTCTGGAATATCGCTGATCAATAAGGCAGGAGAGACATCTTCTCCGTCGCAAGTAAATTNTTGGGGGATCGATTGATGATTTTCAAAAGCTGGACTTTCAAGATGCATGTTAAGTTCTCCCATCATTAAATTGTTCATCTGTGGCTTTAGTTATTTTTCGTCCTCTTTTGTAACTATTATCTCTAAGATCTACTCCATGAATAGGAGTTGTGGCACGAACATCTTCCAATAGGCCCACTAACTGCTGGATTGCATTGACTGCCACCACAAGCTCAGTGGCGAGTTCTTCATGGCTTTCTAATTTTTTGCCTTGATCTTTTCAAGATTTTCTTTTGTGTCAAAAAATAAATCGCTTCTTCAAGTACCCCTAAGGTCTCATCATAAGCTAAAGGTGTGTGTTCTTTTTTAAATTCATATTTCACAAGCGCTTCACTCGATTTTTTAAGGGATTGCTGCAGCTCCTCTAAATGTTTATGTGCAAAATCATCCGGTTGAGATTTGATCTGATTCATATATCTGATGACAACATTGGACGTTTCAGATAACTGATTGTTGATTTCCACAGGAGAAATAGGTTCAATCATAACCAACTCTTTGCTTAATTCTTTAAATTAATTTTATAGCTTTAACTCATTCGGGTAAAGAATTGCAAATTAAAAGAGGGTTCTTTACAGATTTTTCATGAAAAATCTGAAAAAATTGGAAAATTCTGTAGAATTGGAACTTATTTTAGGAAGGTATTCAAAATGATAAGAAAACCGCAAAAGAAATCAAAATCTAGCTCTACTTCATGGGAACCTGCTAGTAAATGGTACAAAAATATTGTAGGAGAAGAAGGCCATTACTACCATCAACATCTTATTATGCCCGGAGTAATACGCCTATTAAATCTTTCAGCCCACTTATCCCCTCATCTCTTAGACCTAGCCTGTGGCCAGGGTGTTTTGGGACGTCAGCTTCCTAAAATTCCTTATACCGGGATTGATCTTTCCCCTTCGCTCGTTAAGGAAGCNAAAAACTTAGATGCCAATGCTATCCATAAATATCTAATTGCTGATGTGACAAAAACACTACCAATTGATAAACAGCTATTTTCACATATCACGATTATTTTAGCTTTGCAAAACATAAAATCTCCNCTATCTGTCTTTCAGAATGCTCATAAACATTTAGAAAAAGGGGGAAATTTNATCATCGTTTTAAACCACCCTTGCTTTAGAATCCCACGACAATCCTCCTGGCAAATTGACGAAGCGAAGAAAATTCAATATCGTCGAATAGATCGATACGCTGCTCCCTTAGAAATTCCAATTGCCGCCCATCCGAGCAAAGGAGAACAATCTGCACAGCTCACTTCTTACCATTATCCCCTGGCCAATTATTTCCATTGGCTTAAGGAAGCAGGGTTTAAGATCACTGATTTAGAAGAATGGTGTTCAAACAAAGAAAGCACAGGTCCACGAGCCAAGATGGAAAATAGAAGTCGCGAAGAGTTTCCCTTATTTTTAACAATTTTAGCAGAAAAATAATCCTTATTAAAAAGCTTGCTTAAATAATTTTAAATGCTAAAATTACGCATTAACATTTAATACTAAGAGGCTCAGCCATGGTTCATCTATCAGCATCCACTAAAATGCAATTTTCCCTTGCGAATTCCTCTATTTCTAAAAAAGTCATGCAACTGAAGCCAAACACTCTTTGGGAAGTACACTAAAAAAATTATTTCTATTGTCATTCGTTTCTTAAGTTGCGGAAGATTATGCCCTCCCCCTCTTTCTGAACATCAAGTAAGAGTCATTAATAAATTCAAGGAACGCAAACTAAATGCCTGTCCTCTCGCAGAAAAAGGTAGCGAACTTGATGGACCGCAGCAATTCAATGAAACTTTAGAAGGAATGCGGACTTTTGCCCATCAAATGGTTGAATTAACTATTGGATGTGTGCAAAAAATATATTTCTCCTCANNGGTAGAAGAGTTTAATAAGACAGCGGCTGTGGATGTCCCTGTTCACTTAAAGAATATTGCTAAAGAGGCAATCAATCTTGGTAGCCAATATGCCAAGCCTATTTTCCAATTGTTAGGTGAATTTGATCTTCATGAAAGCGTCGCCATGGANAAAATCGATAAGATTTTAGGTTTTATTTTAAAGGGCATCAAACCGACTGATGACTCCATCGTCGATTTTTTAGATCAGTTTAAAAATGAGATACGCACGCTCATTCAAACAGATCCTGCACAAAATGCAGCTGAGGATGTACAGCATGAAACTGAGCTTATGAATCATTGCATTGATCGCATTGTTCATTGGCTGTTTTGCTCTAATCATAGTCAATCCCCAATGAANTTGTTTGACAACGATCCGCTAAGACCCGCAGAGGAAACTATTACTAAAGTAATGGATACCTGCATGCAAATACTTATCAATAAAAAAATTGATCTGTATACAGCAGAATTTGATAAGTTAATTCAAAATCAACTTCCTTCCATCGTTGAAAAACAATTAGCGAAAATGCTCTTGCCATTACGGATACTTTATCGACCAGAATTGCTGAAATCTTAGACAACATGGGCGATGAACAATTTACCGTCCTCTTCGATAAAATGGTGGAGATTGCTGGTAAANCATGTGAGTACCATCACGGCCAGTCATGAAGAAGCAGAAAAATCGGTAAAAAATCACAAAGAATTAGAAGCTTATGTTCGCAACATAGTCGACAATCCCCCAAAAATCCCAATCCANAGGGACCGAAAAATTTACAATGAGTGCGTGCTGTACTTGGAAAATTTGGANAAAAGAGGAGGACTTCCTGGAATTGAAGAAGATTTTCTTCTTGCCTCNTTTTTAAAATTAAATGGAAATGAGATTCCAACTCTCGATAATGGAATTTCTGANAAAATTTCTAAACTGATTTTAGAAACCCTCCTGCCAAGTGTTTTAAAAGATGGNAAAAATGTCAACGGGCTTGAAAATCTTTTATCAAAAATTACCTTGCCGGAACAGTGTCAATTGTTAATCAATGAAGCCAAAGAAATCGCTGAGCTTATTCTAACGCCTGAAAGATTTAAAGAATTGCTAGATTTAGGGAAGGCTGCAGACGGACTTAAAGATCTTGCTTTAGAAGGATGCGCCGAAGTCATTAAACTTGGTTTAAATGAAGCGATTGAATTAGTGGTTAAGCAAATGGCAAAACCTGAAGAATTAAATTTAGTTCTTGCAAAAAGTGCCTTGCCTTCTGCGACTGAAACAATGATGAGGCTTTTCGCAGATGACCTGATCCATGCCAACCTTAANAAGCTTACCCCCTATTTAGAAAAAATTGTGAATGGTGAAGAAAAAGCCAAGCAAGAACTTCTCGATGTTTTATTTAAAATAGCCTCTAAAGAAGCCGCCCAATTTAATTTTAANAAAGAGCATGAGGCAGATTTTCATCGCATCGTTTCTCCGCGTATTGAAGAAATGATTGAATTACTCTGCAAAATCAANAAGAAAACTAAAGTTTTTGATCAGAAAGTGATTCATCGTGTCATCAAAGAATATTATAATTATGACACCTCTTCCAAGGATAACAACCCCTATTTTGCAAATTTTGTCGATGCAGCTCTTCGAACAGGTGAATTTGGATCCGTTTTGCCTGCTATTATGAATATGAAGCTCACGCGCAACGTAGTGAGCAAGTTGATGACCCAGTCAATCCAAACTCTACGTGGATCTTATCGACCAGGACTCAATTTGGGTCTTTCAATTCTTCATGAGAAATATGGTCATGAAGAAGTCATTGATGAATTGATCAAGTATACTCCGAGTGTTGAAGCATTAAGTAATAAAATCGATTCTATCGAAAGCGATATACGTNNCAGCTTGATAGAGAAATTGAACTTTTAAAAAGACAAACTAATCAAACGGATCTAGAAAATAGAATTCTTGAGAAAGAAACAACACGTTTAAATAAACATCAGGAACTTGATGCCAAAAAGGCTGAANAAAGAGCAAGTCATTCAACAAATTAAACAGCATGAGGACGAGCTTCTAGAAGCAAAAAACNNAACGTCAGTGGAAGTAGACAAAATCTCACGACTTGGCTTTGACATGCTCATGTTTAAAGCAAAAAAGCAAATTCCTTTCATAGGTCAATTNTGCTTTGANAAAATCCTGGGTCCAAATCCTGAAAAAATAAGCCGAGTTGTCCTGACCATGTTTAATAGAGTAATTGGAAGGCAGGCATTTAATGAGCAGCTTCTCAGCAAAATTTTTCTAGCTTCGATGACCGGTCTGCATATGACGACTAAGTCGATTTTAGACATTCAGGAAACAAAACCTCTTTTGCAAGAAGTTAATCAGAAATCTTTGGGACAAATCTCTATAGCCATCAATGCCCAATCCTTAAATGCAAAGCCGTTTCAAATTGAATTTGAAAAGCCCAAGAAAAAGATTCCCTTTTAAAACGAATTTTTTAAGTGTGGTNNCAAAATTTTTAAAACGATAGGGAAATTCTTTCAATTTAAACAAAACGGTTTCAAAGGCAAAACGCTTAAACTTTCTGCCGAGCAAATTCTTTTAATGGATGAACTTAANAGGGTTAAAAATCCAAGCGAGATTGCAGCTCTTGCGGAAGATCAATCAAAAACAGAAGAGGCAAAAAGAAATAGTTTCAATTCCTTTATCAGTGAAGAATTCAGTCTGATCAGCGAACCGCGCGAAAAAGTGTTNTTTAAAGAAGAAAATCCTAATCTGAACTCATCTCTTCAAAAAGTTGGAACATTTGTCTCTGAATTTATGAAGAAAATCAGTGATGAAGTCTACCAGGANAAAATAGAACCCATTATACAACAAGTAAAAACAAANTCTGATACATTACCCGAAACAATTCATAAAATACTCGATTGGGCGAGCCGATTTTTAGCTCCTTTAGCAACCACTATTGTTAATAACGTAGTTAANAAAGGGTATGACTTTGAACTCGACGATTCAACACGTTCTTTCTTTGACTTCATTTTTAAAGAGTTAAAAGATAAAGATGGNAAACTTCAAAATGAGGCTTTGGAAAAGTTAAAGGATAAATTAAAAACCATCAATGAAGACAAGTACAAACTTGATGAGGATGAATTTGATCTATACCTCAATCCTCTTTTNAACTGGTTAACCCAAAGTTATACCGAAGTTGAAGATATTAAATTGCTCGGTGATTTTCTTGAAAAAATNGATGGCATCATGCGAGAAGTCTATGTGACTGCAATTGAGTGGTTAGTCGCATATAAAATTGAAAGCCACGTCGGAAGCCTTCAAAAATTCTTAGCAGACGATTTATCAGATTTGACTAAGGAACTTGTTGAAGAAAATATGCAGCATCTATCGAAGCTTCTTTTCAATCGTGTTGCAGGCCTCATTAACAATGTGACGGATGATCAATACAAAAANCTTTTTGATGATTGCGCAAGTGACCTTAATAGCTTAATGAAAACGCTCATTTTAGCCGAACAAGAAGTAAAAAAGAATAACGCTGACTTCGAGCCGGAAGATATCGTTCAAGAACTCATTCAAACAACCCCGCAGGGACAGCCAAAATATGATCTTCATAGTCTTGCAAGAGCCCTGCTGAGCCCGCCTGAAAATTTAGAGGAAGCTGGATTGCATGCCTATAAATTAAAAGTAGAAAGAGAGGCCCTGGAACCAATTGTTGAAAGAATGTTAGAGCTCGTTTTCCCAAAAATCAAACTNGGGGATGCCTTACAAGAGCTTCTTGAAAATATAAAAATTAATCCTAAAGTGACAGATGCGATCAATGAATTTAGGCAAATTATCAAATCTCTTATCCCAACAAAATACGGACATAAGTTAGATCTTGCTGAACACAAAATTAANAAATTAATTTTCGCTTTTGTAATGAATAGCAGCAGGCAGCAAGCCACAAAATTGTTAGCAGAAAAACTAGGCGATTCTTTCAAGATCATATCGGATGCACAAATGCGCCAAGAGTTTTTAGCGGACAATTTTCCTGCTATGAACCAGCAAATTATGAAATCATTTGTGAATTTAATTATTAGTAAAGATCCCAAACCTGAAAAACTTTTTATAAGAATGATTGAAGGAGAGGATCAACCTGAAACTAAAAATAAACTAATTAATGATCTCTATGAATTGTGCAAGCATAATTTCAAACATTCCTGGGAAGACCTGGATATTTCTCTTGAAACGTTCAGGGAGCAATATCTACCGGATATTTTAAAAGGGATCACAAACTTTATTTTTAAAGGTTATGTGAAATCGAATGATTTTAGAAATAGCCAGCATTTAATTGATCGTATAAGGTCTGAAAATAATACAACTGCTGCGGCTCATCTCAACAGTTTATTAATGTTCAAATTCACAAGGCAATATGGAAGTATATTTAAAAATGATCTTGATGGATCTAAAGCCCGTCGATGCTTTGAAGTTTACCTGCAACCTTTTGTGGATGCGATAGTACGAGAACTACAAGACGTTCAGGAAACTAAACAACGTCAGGATTTTGATGCTGATTTAACTCCGCAGGAAATTGAAAATGCGATAGAGCATTACTTTGAAGGTGAAAATGATGGCAATACACAGTATGTCGATCTTATTGCCAATATGATTAAGATGGGAAATTTTGGAGGCGCTTTTAATAAAATTATCGTGGAACTTGCCAGTGCTGAATCCGGCAAAGCAATTCTCTCAGGTGTATTAATTCCAGCTTTACATCCAATACGCGCCTCAATCCGTGAAGTCACCCGTCTGACAGCCGATGGATTAACAGCAAAATATCTGGATGATGATTTCATAAAAAGCCTTGTGAACCCCAGGTCAGTCCAAGCGTTAACGAAGCAAAAGACACAATTGAANGATAAAATAAATAGAGCAAGGCTTATCAAACATGAACGAGAAACTAAAAATCCCTCGGACCCCAAAATTCGTGAAGATATTAAAAAATTAGAAGAACTGAATCAGGAAAAACAAATATTGAGGCAGAAATTGTCGAAGNNCACAAAAAAACTCGATGAAGAACCATCAAGATATGCTGATATCGAAAATCGTTTCGAAAAAGGCCTAAAGCTTTTAGCTTATATGTTGTACGATTTAATAGAATATGCCGTGAAGCATACAACAGATAATAAATTTGCTAATTTTCTAGCTAGAACTGGCTGGCATGCCATTGCAGATAAAAATCCAGAACATTTACTTGAAGCCATAAGAAAATTTTATGATTCTTTCTTTGATAATCATGACTTAAATGAAGCTTTACAGGTTCAGTTGTTAGAAAGATCGCTAAAACGTATTGAAGAAAGTAATCCTGATTAGAGCCAGGTATGCCAAGCTTGTTTAAGCTTGGCTAATTCTTAAAAACTTAATGGAAATATTTTATTTTTTTATTTTGCTTAGGTTTTTCTTGTGAAAATAAGTCCTTTCAATGATGAATTTTGTATACTCATTCCAGCTCAAAGCCCCCATTTGGATTGAATTGAAAGATCTCGCGATTGAATTATTTTAAAAGGTTTAATACAAAATTAATCTTAGTCCATGTAAAAATGATTCAATCGTAAGGACTTTCAAATGAACGCCTAGATTTCAACTTAAAGGTGCGTATTCATTAAAGCCTGATATTTTAAGTTAACATCAGATAACTTCTGTTTAAACTTTAAGTAATCTCCTTGGAGGAAAAATGTCTGACATAAAAACAATTAGCCAATTGATCCAACAAAAGAAAATCTCTAGGAATGAATCCCCAAAGTGGGATTCAGAAGATCCCTTTGATCTTGACATCAAAACTATTTTATTGCTTTCATGCACCAACAATGAGACACCACATACGACTCAAATATCTTGCGGATTTTGCTCTCAAGCATTTTGTACACTATATTGCACTCAATCATGCTAATAATTCATAGCCTATAATTGTTTCTTACAAATAATAGTGCTTCCATTTCAAAGAAACCCATTTGATTCAAATTCTCAGGGTATAATTACATTAAAAAGGGCTAATATTATGAGTACTTTTAAAATAATTCAAACCCGAACTTTCAATTCAGTCCTAATCGGTGCGTTTGAAGTGGAAGCACTATGTACCCCTTCAAAAATTTATAGCTGATGATTTCGTTTTATTTGCAATAAAATGTTTTAAATGCATAATAAATTTAAATTTAAAACTTGTAAATCAAGGAGCCAAATGTCTTACTTTAAAATTAAGCAAGATTCTTTTGATACCATTGAAAAATCAGCTCTAGCAAATAGTGATTTTCAATCTAATAACTCGTTAGATAATGATCCCTTCGATATTGAAATTAAAACTATTTCAATAAGCCCAAAAACTCATGAAGCAACACCTCTTACGCATAATGTTTGTAGTGCTGGAGGTTCTTGTTTTTGCAGTCAGGCGTATGCTTGCTGATCTAAACGTTCATGATTTAAAATAGTCTTAAAATTGAAACCGTGAATTTCCACTAAATGGCTTGTTCCTAGTTTGATCTGCATGACAAAATTATGAGAATGCTGCCTCTATTGATTCCTTGAGGTCAATCTTCCATGAATTTTTCCAACTTTCAACTGGAACCAGTATGATTATTAACATTTTTAAAATGGAATTTAATGAGCAATTCTCTAATAAAAACCCTTTCCTTCTCCGAAGAAGTAAAAGGGATAAATAAAGTTCAAGAAGATTTTAACGAAAAATTAAGCGATCTTTTTGAGCTAGATATAAAAACGGTCACAATGAACAGTGAAATAATTGAAACCTCTCCACTCACGCATGCCGTTTGTACAATTCAAAGTCGAGCGTGCACAACAATGGTGTGTTGATTGATTTGTTAAATTTTTACTTAAAAATATTTGACTTATATTTTTTATATTCATAATGGCGAAGGGTCATATTTTTATTTTAAAATATGATCACTTAACACACTTAAATTGGAGTTAACATGAGTAATTTTATAATTAGAAACACTGACTCTTCGGATGAGGTTAAAAGAGTGAGCAAAGTTCAAACTGCTCAAGTAGATTCTGCAGATCCTTTTGACATCGATATCAAAACTGTAGAATTTAAGCCTGAAGTTCCCATGACAGAAATAGTAACAAGCAAATCACTTTGCACACCTGGATGTGGAAACACAGGAACTGGAAATAGTTTTTGCTGTTAAAGCAATCTTAACAAGACTATGAAATGTTGAACGCAGCCAATTTTCATAGTCTGTTCAAAACCTAAAATTTATAAATCCAGGTTAATCCATCATCATACCATGAAATCTTGGAGAATTTTTATACTTATTCGATTTTTTAGAGGCAAAAATTTATGTATCATGTCCTAGATATTTGCCAAACAGTTGCTCAAAAATTATCCAATCCCCAGTTTGTTAATCAATGCGTTGATAATTCTCTTCGTGAAGGAAATTTTTATGCCTTGCGATGGGATTCAGAATCCCTCATAAATGGTCATCCGGGATTGGCGATNTTTTATTCAACGATGGACCAATTGTTTCCTAATGAAGGGTGGGATGGGATTGCTCATAAATACTTACAAATAGCTGTAAACGAATTTGAAAATAAAGGGTTTCCAAATTGTTCTTTATTCAATGGCCTTGCTGGTTTAGGGACTGCGGCATACTTTTGCTCTCGCGTAGGCTTACGCTACAANAAACTTTTAGAAAAATTAGATAATGCAATAATTGAAGAAGTCCAAAATCTATTATGGAAGAAATTAACGGTAAGGATGGAATCGGAATCNTTTTATATAGCTCCCAAAATTTACAACCTTGCTGAAGGATTAAGCGGGATACTTCTTTACATTTCTTTAAGAAAAGATAACCCTTATCTTCTTTCAATTGGCTCAGATTGCATTAAAAATNNTATCATTCCTTTTAAAAACAAAAAGGTCATGCAATCAAGTGTACCAGGATGGTTCACCACACCAAGCGACTATTTAATAGAAACGGANAAAAATTTTTACCCAGAAGGCTGCTTCATCTTAGGCACGCCCTTTGGTATTACAGGATTGTTATCCGCAATTGCAATTGCGGCTCTTGAAGGATTCTGTCCTAAGGAAGGATTTGAATTATTACGAGATATTTCTAGTTGGCTCACTAANAAACAAGGTGTAACACCCTTGGGACTTTTCTGGAATCATACCGTGTCCCTCCAGGAGGAACTATCAGGTAGTCTTCATCCTCCACAATTAAATCGTGATACCTGGGGAAATGGGATTCCTTCTGCAGCAAGAGCTATATATTTAGCTGGTAAAGCTTTAAATGATTATAAGCTAAAAGAATTTGCTGAAAATGCTTTTATCTCTCTTTGGTCTAAGCCAGAAAAAGATTGGAATTTAATCGGAACCTCCTTTAATTATGGCAGGGCCGGTCATTACGCTGTGACGCAAAGAATGGTAAAAGAGACNAAAAACCCCGAACTTCATCAAAAATTAAAAGATCTAGAAAGCGGCCTNAAAAATTTTTATGACCCTGATACGCCTTTTGGTTTTCGCTCTGTAAGCTTTTCTCCATCCAATGAATACTTATGGATTGATGATCCGGGTCTTTTTAGCGGTGCCGCAGGAATTGCGCTTTCTTTATTAAACGTGCATTTAAACAACGATAGAACCTGGGATCGTATCTTCGCGATAAGTTAGAATTATGTTAAAAGAAACGTTATATGAATGTGCAGANTTTTTTCTGGCGCGAACTAGCCTGTTAGCCGCAAACTTAGAAACACCAAAAATTTTTTAGAATTTTCAAAAAAATCCACTATTTTTAGAAGCCATTGCAATTGCAAGTCCAACCCTTTTTAAATCTATTCAAAAACATTGATATTACCTCACAAAATGATTTAAAAAAATAGATTTAGGGGCGCTTAAATACTTTCTACGTATGGCTCATCGGGCTACCCCATTCGGGCTATTTTCTTTTGTTAGATGGGGAAAATTTGGTGAGAAATCAAATTTAAATTTTCGTCAACAATCCTTAAAGAAAAGTATTCATCCTGACATGGAATGGATCCATTTCTTCATCGAAATATTTCTAAAAGATCATGAATTTATCAAAAACTTTAAGATCATGGTCAATCCATCTGTTTACGAAGAAAACCAGAAATTTTACTTGAAGTCATTTAATGCAACTTCACAAAAACAAGAAATGACCTCAATAAAGTGCACAGAATTCACAAGACTAGCAATGAAATTGTCTGCCTCNCCCATTCTTTATAATGAACTTGAAAAACAACTNTTTACGTTATTTCAACAGCATGATTCAGAAAAAGTAAAAAACAGCTTGTGGGATATTTTTCAGCGTGGNTTNTTTATATCAGAATTAAACTTTCCGCTCAATCAACCTTTCGATTTCGGTCATTTTATTCATATAATCCATGAAAAGTCTCATTTTTTCAAATAGCATGAGCTTGGAAGCGCTCGAATTATTGAAAAAATTTGCGAAGTTTTAAAAGAATATGCAGATCAGAAGCCGGGAGAAGGAATTTCTACCTTACAAGATTTATTAGAGCTCGCTGATACATGTAAAGGAATAGATCATCCAATTCGCGTTGACTCTTATTTAAATGAATCAGAACTTCTTCTTCCTAAACATATCAAATCTAACTTGGAAGAAATTGCATCCATTCTATCCCACTTAACAAATCATCTTACTAAATCTGAACATATCTCAAAATATTATCGCCAATTTACAGAAAAGTATGGGACCACACGTTTAGTTCCTATTAAAGAGCTTATAAGTCCAACAATGGGTTTAGATGTTCCNTCTTGCTGATATAAAAATCAAAGGACATTCGGAAACCCTCTCAGTAAGGTTTTATCCGATTATCTTTCAAAGAACGCAACCGAAATTATTTTAGACAACATTTTAGATACGATCGTAAGAACCACCAATGACAATGATAAATCTCCTTTTTCCGTTGAATTGTTTTTTGATTTAGTAGCTGACAGTAATGCTAATTTGGAAAATGGAAATTATTTAATCATCATGAATCCCGTAGTCGCTTCTACACAAGCAGGGAGTACATTTGGCAGGTTTTTAAATTTATGGAATATTAAACAAAAACAACAACTCAAAGATTTGCTAATCAAGGAAGAAAAGTTATTACCCGATGTAGCCTTTGTTGAGGCATCTTTCAGGCCATTGAAAGCGCGTATTGAAAATGTCTGTTTTCATCAAAATATTCGAGATTACCAGTTGCACTTGTTTTATCATGAGGCTACTGCTACCACTCTAGAATT
Organism: Parachlamydiaceae bacterium; assembly: GCA_013414685.1. Lineage (GTDB taxonomy): Bacteria > Chlamydiota > Chlamydiia > Chlamydiales > Parachlamydiaceae > Neochlamydia. The sequence continues at coordinate 450,579 of CP058704.1, forward strand.
GGAGGATATCTATGTTGGAGCGAACGAAAACAGATTTTATTTGTTTTCNAAAAAGCTCAACAAGGAAATTAGAATAGTTTCCAATACAGCGGTAAATCAAGACCTTGCTCCTCCTGTTTTAAAGTTATTATGGAACATTTCAGATTACGGCCTCAATTCATTTTCTCCTTTTATTTGCGAAGAAATTATGCATTTTATGTATATTCCACGTATACGTTACAAGAATGTCATTCTTAGTCCCGCAAGATGGTATTTTTCTTTTGATAATTTAAAAATTGAAAAAGATGCCAAATATGAAGCAATTTCAGATGAATTGCAAAAAATTTTCACAACTTATGAACTCCCAGATCAAGTTTTTTTAACTGAATATGATAATCGTTTGCTTCTGCACAGAAAATGTCCACAAAGTTTCAAAATCATGCTTGATCAATTCATATCTAANAAAGAGATAATTTTACTAGAATGCATTGCGGGTAAAACGCTTCCTTTGGCATGTAGTGAAGGAGGAAATCACGTCACAGAATTTGTTGTTCCTTTAGTGAGANNAAAACACACATCTATTAAAACTTCAATCATTAATCATCAATACATCTCTCCTAAGGAACGAATTCAGCCCATTGGAAGCAGTAACTGGCTATATGTAAAAATGTATATGCCAGCTGAACACGAAAAAGAATTCATAAGTTTGCANCTTAAAAATTTTGCAAATTTCCTTAAAGAAAACCAATGGATCGATAAATGGTTTTACGTACGTTATAGTGATGAAAAGCCTCACATTAGATTTCGTGCATATGGGGATTGCGCTATTTTAAATAGCCAAGTGCTACCATCTTTATCAAGATGGGCTTCTTTACTAATGGCTAAAAAATTATTNAGTGAATTTTCATTGCATAGCTACGATAGAGAAATTGAAAGATACGGCGGACCCAACCTAATTGATTTAGCTGAAGAAATTTTCTGTTATGATAGCGAGAACATTTCCATTCTTCTTGAGTCATATGAGAAAAATTCAGTAGAACAGCTATCTCTTGAATCTTTAGCAGCCTTAGGAATCATAAATATTTTGAAAAGCTTTTATCCAGACGATATTAATTTAATGTTGAATTCTTTATCTTTCAGCGAAAAAGACTTAAGTTTACTTGGAGGTCTTCGTTCTTTTCTAAAAAAATTTACTACCACATCTGATGCTTTATTTTTTGATAGAAATCATNNCCAACGTCTTATTCGGCATTTCTTATCCAGATTCAGGAAAATANNTGAAATGTGTATCAGAAAAATAAGGAATTTTTGTGAAAAAATGAAAATTTTGACCAAAGATGAAATTTGTAATCATCAGGAACATATTATTGATAGCTTTATACACATGCATTGCAATCGTTTGCTCGGTATTGATCATGTCTTAGAAAAAAGCTCGTGCAATTGCCTATTTCACTTTAAAAAAGACTGCAGTAAAGCCCAACCGCTATTCAGAAACCTCAGTAAATTAATATGATGATCACACTTATTAAAGAAATATCCGAACGCTTGAAAAATCCCGAGGAAGTTCAAGCCAAGGTATTGAGAGACCCTACTCCTGACATTTATAAACGNACCGCGGCCTTGAGCGGGCTTTCCCTCTCGCATGGCTATCCGGGTATTTTGTGTCTTTTTGCTGAATTAGATGAATTATATCCAGATGAAGGCTGGGATAAAGTGGCACATCCTTATGTAGTAAAAATAAAAGCAGAGATTGAATCAGCTGGTATTCCAAACCTCTCTCTCTTTGGTGGTCTTGCAGGATGTTGTTTAGCTATCCAGCAAATCTCGAGGCAAAAAACTCGTTATCAAAAGCTTCTCAACAGTTTAAATGATTTTTTGTTTAANAAAATTAACGAGACGTANTTTTTTTCTTTAAAAGAAAAAATCGACTTAAATCTTCCTGTTTCTCCAGAGCTTTATGATCCCATAAGCGGTATTTGTGGAATTGGGGTTTACGCATTAAAGAATTTAGACGCGCCGCTAGCAATTGATTGCCTTCATGAAATTCTTACTGTTTGTGTTGCTCTAACAAAAGAAATTAAAGTTGGAAATCACATTTTACCTGGTTGGTACGTCCCCGGNCATTATCAGTTTACCGAATTAGATAAAAGCCTTTATCCAAAAGGTAATTATAATCTTGGTATCGCGCATGGAATTCCAGGAGTATTAGCTTTTCTTTCTATTGCTGCGCTAGCAGGCGTCACAATCGAAGGCCAAATGGATGGTATTCANAAAATAACGAATTGGATCTGTGCAAAGAAACAAGAAAAAGACGGGCTTCTCTGGTGGCCTTACCATGTTTCATTTGAGGAAGAAATATCTGAAATACCTCAGAGATTCTCCCCTACGCCTCTTCATGCATGGTGTTATGGTGCAGCAGGTGTATCAAGAGTGCTTTACCTTGCAGGAAAAGCCTTGCAAAATAAAGAAACTCAGAAATTCGCGGANAAAAGTTTTTGTGGAATTTTTAAACACATTGATATTTCAAACCATTTTTCAACTCCTTCTTTTTGCCATGGTCTTGCAGGNTTTTTGACGATCACACGTTTAATGGCACGAGATACAGGTTCTTTTGAACTGAATAATTGGATTGGAAAAATCGAAGCGACATTTTTACAATTTTTTGATCGATCTCATCCTTTCGGGTTTAAAGATGTTGAACCTTTATTTTTAGATCAAACNTTTTTAAATATAACACAGACTCAAAAAAATGAATTGATTGAATTTGATAAAGTAGGGTTACTTGAAGGAATCTCAGGTATACTCCTAGCACTTTTNACCTATTCAAAAGAAAAAGACACTTGGACAATTCCATTTTTAATCGAAGGAATTTAAGATGACTAGATTGCTTATTGGTATGACAGGAACAGTTGGCGTACTCACAATGCCGCCCTATTTACTAGCCCTTCGCCAGCACTTTTCTGAAATAAAATTAATTATGACTTATAGTGCAACGCAATTTGTCCCTAAAGAAAGTTTTGGAATGTTCGTTAATGGGGTCTATACACACGAATTTCCTTTTCAGGGAAAATTTGATACATATGGAATTGGCACGATGGGCAGAAATTTTTGCTATTCTTCCGGCAACAGCTAATGTTCTTTCTAAGGCAGCCTATGGAATGGCAGATACACTTTTAACTTCAACAATTCTAGCCTATGAAAAAAAGTGATTTTTTTCCAAATATGAATTCTTCCATGTGGCGGAGCAAAGCGTTGCAAAGAAGTGTGCAAACACTTCGAGAAGATGGTCAACAAGTCATAGAACCTTTGGAAAGACTCTCATTCGAGTACGCATCAAAAGAAATGGAAATCAATCATGTCATGCCATCTGTAGAGTCTGTTTTATCTATTCTAAAACTAGAAGAAGAAATATCTGAAGTTTAGACAAGCCTCCATCAACTTTAATTTATAATGGAGGCTTGAATAGACCCTTCTGAATTTTGGAAATTTGAAAGGCAGTTTAACCTTAAATCAGTTGAAGCTGCCAATTTTAATGCTCTCATAGATGCGACGTTAAGATGAAGGGGCAAAAATTCCAACTTTCCACTAAAATGAGCATAGCTGCCTGCTAATCTTTAGTTTCAGAATCTTGAATCATTGTGTTACTAATTTGCTCTAAGTTTTGAGTTAATGAGGACTCTACTTCCATGGGTTGAAAGGGCTTTAGACTGGTATTATCTATAAAATCAGCTAAATTATGGTCATCAATACGACTAATTAATCCGTGCAATTCTTCAAATTTTTTAGATATTTTATTTGATAAGGTATATCGACATATTGGAGAAAAATAATCTCTTTTAATTCGGCTTCATACTCCTTTATAAAATTTTTATCATCAAAATAATCGAAACTATTTAATGAATTTCCGAGCTTTTTGGCTTCTGAATCTATACTCCGATATAATTTCTTAGATAAAAAGTCTTTTCTCCTTAGAATTTACAAGTCGTTCCATTAAATAAATATGTTCATCTCGAATTTCCTTCTCCTTTAAACATTGACGGTTCAATTCGTCCAATTCTAAATTTCCTTTTTAATTGATTGTGCAATCTCTGCTTCGCTTGTGATTTCCGTATGGTGATTTCGATATTGAGTTAAAAGAAGTTGAACTTGAAATGCTTTTTGATCCCTTTTTTAATCAACGGATAGGACATATTTCTAGATTCAACACTGGAAAGAAGTTTATGCAAAAGTTGTCTTGTTTCATTTTGCCCCCTTTGCTTTTCTCATATAATATCTCCATCGCTTTACTATCCACGGTTAATAATGGAGAAATGAGTTTGGCCTCTTCATGTAGAAAATATATCATTTCTTCTTTGCTTAAAGAAGGCACATCGATTTTAACAATCCTTCTTCTTAATGATTCATCTTTTCAAAGCTTTCATAACCGTCAGGTGTTGTTGCGAATAAACAGTAACGTAAACTTTCGGTTGAATTGTCCGTTGTACTTCTTAGTAAAGTTAAATTATTTTTATTAGAAGCAAGAGCATGTGCTTCATCCAAGGCTAAAATCACATTATCTCGATAAGCATTTAAAGTTTTAATCACTCTTGGAAAAGCTGAAGCACCCATCATATCAGGCTCATTGATTAATGCTGCTGAACCTGCAAAAAGTGTTTTTCCTTTTAGCTCCTTTATCTCACCCATAGCAACACGCCGACCTAGCTCCATGATAATAGTCGTTTTCCCAACCCCAGGTTCTCCAACAAGAATCGGGTGCTTATTCTGCTGCCAAATTCTAAGAATATTTTGAAAAATATCTTCTCTTCCAATAAATGAGCTGGAAAAGGAATTTTGATATTTTTTACTATAATCTGTTAGTGGAGGGACTGCTATAGGCGCAGTTCGCATCCAACGTAAATAAATTTTTCTTGCAATTGAAGATAGACTGGGCAGTGCTAATGCCCCCGCTCCTAAAAATTTGACAGGGGAGGAAGCGCAGAAGTAACAGTGGCTCCAACCATAGCGGCCATTTGATAACGAGCCACATAAGCAAGATAAATGCTTTGAGCTTCAAAAATAGATGTAGGGGTTTGAGTACTTAGCATTTCTTCGGACACAAGTAGATTTTTTTGCTCGTCCCAAAAACTTTCAATAAAAGCCCCCATTTTGACTTTAGCTCCCCTGCTTTTTTCGAACTGAACAGCCAATGGATCTTCCGTTAAATCCTGATATAGATTGGCCGTTTCTAATGAAAGCCAAAAATCATTTTTGGAATAGCCTACAGCAAGCATGAGTTTATCCAAACATAGATAAGTCAATTGCTCGTGAATAGCTTTTGAATGAACCGTATCTTTTAATTTTAATGCGTCACTATACTCTAGTAAATTATTCAAATGTCTTAGTAATAGATCAGAGCTAAAATATTGATTAAATATGGAGGGAAGTTTTGGCTTGTACATAGGAAAATAATTATCATCAATGATCATTCTAATAAATTGAATACTAATATTATCAAATTTACGGTTTGTAAAATCCTTAAGCGACTCATCATCGAAAAATTTTGTATTCAAACTAATCATCTTAAATTTATTCGCTAAACTTGAAGAAGCTGGAGGAAGATGTTTGGAGAGTTGTTCGACGATAGCTTTTTCAAATCAACTTGCTTTCTTAATGCTTTGAGTTCTTCCACATCTTGTGAGGATTGAGCCATCGCAGGAAAAGTGGTAATTATAGTTGAACGATTATTGGAATCGGATGCTTGAATGTTCATTGTAAACCTCTTAAAAATTTAACTGCATAAAAAAATTTAATTGTATAATATGTCTTAAAAATAAAAAGTCAATCCTATATCAACAGAATCTATTAGAAGATTTATAGATTACCTCTAAATGCTCTTTGGATTAAGGAGAATGTAATATGTTCCCAAGAATTTATTTCAGAAGACAAGAACCAGCTGATTCCTTCAATGAAGAGACAGACTATAAAAAAACACTAACCAAAATCAAATTCAAGAGACATTTAATTGCTCATTAAAAATCTTTCCTCGACCAAGTATCACCTTAGCTTACACAGCAAAAGTTAATCCTCAGACTGTAAGGCATCAGAGAATACAACAACTTTTCGACGGATCATATTCATCTGAAGATATGGAACAAAATGAATTGCAATGTGAGGATGACTTAACAGATCACGAAGAAGGGAAGCTTATAAATTATACAGATTTGAAGGACTGCTTTTTCAATTATGTGAATCTGCAGAAAAGAACAGTGACAACTCAAATTTATACAATACAGTTCTCCAAGATCTAGAAATCACCTTAGGCAAAATAAAAAATTAGCTGATGAAGATTCCAATCTCCAACAAGAAATGACTGAAATGGAGAAAAATTTGAGAGTTTATATCTTAAAATCCCCTTAGGAAAAAGTGTGTTATTACAAAAGACTGTAGTAAGATAAAGCAGTTATTTTTAGTAAAAAAAATGAAACTTATAACTGCAAAATGAAAGGATATTATGAGCCTAAAGTATCTGTAAAAGAATTTTCAAATTATTTCAAAAGTTTTGTGAAAAATGGAATTTTTCAGGAATTTCCACAAATATGAAGACGAATCAGTATTATGAAAATGATTATGAGGAAATGGTAACAACAATTACTTTCATAAAAGCAAAACCATCTGTATTTTCTTTACCGGAGAAAGGGTGGTTAGTTGAATCCTTTTTCCACACAAAGAAGAAAATGATCAAAGGGATAAAGAAACTCAATTGGAAGAACTCGCCTCCCTTGCTCTTGCAAAATTGTCTGATTGGAGATTCAGTGCCTTTGATGTCGATGATGTAGAAAATCGCTTCTCTCATCTTGATATTCCGGGCTTAAAGAGATTTGGATGCTATTTAATTTTACACCATAGAAGAGTTGAAGACTCATAACTAAAAATATTTGAATAGGAAAAAAACAATGAATTCAACAAGTTCAAGTTTAAATAGGGTAAACTTTTCTGAACATTCTAATTATCAAACAAAGGAAAATGATAATTCTCAAAATCTAAAAGATGATGAGAGTCTAGATAAATTAAAAAAGAGAATGAGGATTTGCGAAAAGAGCTTCTAAATATTAAAAAAAGTTACAGGTTATGTAGATAACAATACACTAAATATTATTCCTATAAATCTTTTAAGATCTGCAATTTTAAACAAAGTGCAGGGCATTTATGATTCAATTAAGGTTGATCAAATAGAACATTACTTTGGGGGATCCAAATCAGCCGTATTAGCAAGAAAAATTACCTTAAACCGTACATGGACAGCTTTAGATGGGGCCGCTTTAGTTGTGCCTTTTTTCAGTGCTTTGTTTTCTTCAAAATCTATCTATACCCGTACGATAAATGAAAACGCAATTGCCGAATTTGTTTTAGATGCTGACTCTTCCGAAGAGGTTTTAGAAGATATATTTGAACAAAGTCTGGCTATATTTGAACGAAAAATCCAAATGCTGGGGCTGATAAAATTCAGAAAATTCGAGAACAAAACTTGCAATATTTAATAATATAGTTACAACTGAAAAGATGCGGAACTAGATTCCTTTATAAAAATTTTCAAAAGAACACAGCAAAACAATGACCCGAAGAAAGATTTGGAGGCCGCTTATTGGCAGTCTAAAACAATTGTCATTTATGTGCCAAACGAATGCAATCAACAATCTGAGGTTGAGCTTTACTCTGCGGGTTTTGTAACGCCCTTGACGATAAAAGCTGGAAAACTATTAAGGAGCCTTTTCAAAGAATCTAACAGAGGCAAACACTTCAGACTCGAATAAATACAAAAAAATCGATTGATAAGAAAATCCAGCCGGAAGCAACGACGAACAAAACTGCAGAAATTTTGTTTTTTAAATGAATCTTCTTAATCGTAACAAAACGATTTTGCAAATTGGTACAAAATTTCTTGCAGTTTTAAAAGCTATCTTTACCTACATTTTAAATTAAAAACCTAATTATAATTTTTATATTAAAAGGTATTTATTAAAGTGTAAATTTATCCTAACACAAGGTTTAGAAGTTTATTTGGCACAAAAATCACTTTTTGCAGCGTTTGACCTTCCAGGTATTTTGCTACAGTAGGATTTTNTTTCGCAGCTTCTAAAACAACTTCCTGGCTTTCATCTTTTGGCAATTCGAACTTTCCTCGAACTTTGCCATTGATCTGCACTACATAGGTGATTGTGGCATCCTGAAGATACTTTTCGTCAACTTTTGGATAAGGTGCATAGGATAAACTTTCCTTACAACCTAAAAACTCCCAGATCTCCTCTGCTAAGTGAGGAGCAAATGGCATTAAGGCTTGGGTGGCCATTTTGACCACAGAGCGAGGATAAGCCGGAAGCTTAGTAAAATCATTGATAAACTCCATCATTTTGGCTACAGCCGTATTAAACTGTAAACTTTCTATATCTTTTTCAACACCGTGGACAAGTCGATGTCCTAATTTAAAAGCTTCCTCAGAATCTTCATCAGTCAATTTTTCCGAAGTGCCCATTTCAAAAAAGCGCGTTAAAAAACGCTTGCAGCCGCTAACAGCATCGGTGTTCCATATTTNTTCTTTTTCTAGGGGGCCTAAAAACATTTCATAGAGGCGCAGCGCATCCGTCCCATATTCTTCTATCACTTCATCGGGCGAAACACCGTTTAACTTTGATTTAGACATTTNTTCGATCTGGCTTCTTAACTCTTCACCAGTGACGCGATGGAAATATTTTCCTTCTTTTTCCACGACTTCTGAAGGCTCAATATAAACACCCGAAGCATTTTTATAGGAACGTGCGACCATAAGGCCCTGATTACGCAACGTTTTAAAAGGTTCAGGAGAGCTTACGTAACCTGCATCAAAAAGGACCTTATGCCAAAAACGTGAATACAAAAGATGAAGAACTGCATGCTCCACTCCCCCAACATACATATCTACAGGTCCCCAATATTTTTCAGCTTCCGGACTCCAGGCTTGTTGAGCGTTATGGGGGTCGCAAAAGCGCAAATAATACCAGCAGGATCCAGCCCAATTTGGCATTGTATTCGTTTCGCGACGAGCTTTTTTTCCTGTTTTAGAATCTACAATATTGACCCATTCTTCTATCTTTGCTAACGGACTTTGTCCATCTCCTGAAGGTTTGTAATTTGTAACAGAGGGCAGCAAAAGCGGGAGTTCGTCAATTTCTAACACACGTTTGGTCCCATCCTCAAAATGCAAAATGGGAAAAGGTTCTCCCCAATATCTTTGACGTGAAAATAGCCAATCGCGGAGTTTATAGGTGACAGCGCCTTTTCCGATTCCCTTTTNTTCCAGCCATGAGATGATTTNTTGTGTCGCTTCTGCCTGGTTTAATCCATTGAGTGAAATTTCGGCATTTTCGCTTCGAATGCAAATTCCATCATTTGGAAGACAGCATGAGCCCTCGAGTTCTTCTTCTTTGATGTTTTTATCAGAATGATCTTTTAAATCTGGCCTATAAACGTACACAATAGGAAGACCAAACTNTTTGGCAAATTCAAAGTCTCTTTCATCATGCCCTGGGACGCACATAATCGCTCCTGTTCCATACCCGGCAATCACATAATCGGAAATCCAAATGGGAAGCTCCTGCCCGTTGACAGGATTGATCGCATAAGAGCCTGTGAATACGCCTGTTTTGCTTTTGCTTAAATCTGTTCTTTCTACATCCGATTTAGAAGAAGCTATTTTTTGGTATTCCTGCACAGCTTTTGCCTGAGCCTGTGTGGTGATTTTTGNCACCAATGGATGCTCGGGAGCCAAAACCATATAAGTGGCTCCAAATAACGTATCGGGTCTTGTCGTATAGATTTCGATGAACGTATTTTGATCTTTTAAAGGAAAATGGACATTAGCCCCTTCGCTTTTGCCAATCCAGTTGATCTGCAACTTCTTTAAACTTTCAGGCCAATCAACCAAATCCAAGTCTTGGATGAGCTTTTCTGCATAAGCTGTGATTTTTAGAATCCACTGTCTTAAGGGCTTGCGCTCCACGGGGTGGCNCCCTTCTTTACTTAAACCATTTTCTACTTCTTCGTTGGCTAATACAGTTCCTAAAGCAGGACAATAGTTCACTAGCATTTCAGCTTCATAGGCTAAGCCTTNTTTATACAAAATTGTAAAAATCCACTGCGTCCATTTGAAAAACTCGGGGTCGCTTGTAGCAAATTCGCGGTCCCAATCGTAAGAATAACCCACGTTGGAAAGCTGACGTTTGAAGACNNGGACGTGTTTTTTTGTGGTCTCAGCAGGGTGCGTGCCTGTGCGGACCGCATATTGTTCCGCTGGAAGACCAAAACTATCCCATCCCATGGGATGCAGGACATTGAATCCCTTTTGACGTTTATAGCGTGCTAAAATATCAGTTGCCGTGTATCCTAGTAAATGTCCCACATGTAGTCCTGCCCCGGAAGGAAAGGGAAACATATCCAGAACATAGTATTTGGGTTTAGAAAAATCTATCTCTGCTTTAAAAATTTTGTTATCAGCCCAAAATTTTTGCCATTTAGATTCAATTTTTTTATGATCGTATTTCATCTTTATGTCCGGATATAGTATATTAAATTTAAAACACTAAGATGTTATGACAAAAAACAGCAAAAAGTCAAAAAAACCCTCCTCAACCTAAACAAAAAGCAAGGAGGGACGTCTTTTTGATAATTTATTAAAAGTGACCCAGCAATTTATGAGCGGAAAAAGCTATGTGGCCATGAATGAGGCCGAGCTTTTTGAACGTCTTCGCATGCCGTCCCAGCATCGAGAACTTTTTGGTCGTATCTTAGACCATCTGCATCAATCCGGCCTGGTCGAGATTTCACGTAACCGTTATTCNCTTAAAAGTTCAGCCGCGCAGATCATTACTGGTACGTTGCATGTTCATCCTCGTGGATTCGGGTTCCTGAAACCTGAGGACTCATCGATCTATTCAACGGATATTTTTATCCCGAAAAGTTTTATTCAAAACGCTGTCGATGGGGATTCCGTTGAGGTTCTGGTGGATCCTACAACCTTCACAGAGAAAGGCCCTGAAGGAAAAGTGGTCACAATTTTAGCGCGAGGCCGCACGCATATTGCAGGCGTGATCAGAAAAGTGAGTCAATATGGGGAAATCCTTGCTTATGTTCCTCTCCTAGGAGCGTCTCAGAGAGTGATTGTAGAGCCTACAAACGAAGTCGCGCTAAAGGAAGGCGATCGAATCGTCATGGAAGTCACCGATTGGGGGAGCAAAGAAACTGAAACGCGATGCAAATATTCGCACTATATCGGTCATATCTCCGATCCTTCCTGCGACATTAAAGCAGCCATCGAAGAATTCGAATTAAGATCTGATTTTTCTCANAAAACAATCTTAGAAGCTGAAGAAATGGGGACTCGCGTCTCTCCAAAAGAGATTGAAGGACGAGAAGATTTCCGCGAATTGGAATGCTTCACAATTGACCCTGATACAGCGTTGGATTATGACGACGCAATCAGTCTTTCAAAAGATGAAAAAGGACATTATACGCTTGGCGTTCACATTGCAGATGTTTCCCACTATGTACGTCCCGGCACTGCTTTAGATAAAGAAGCAACGATGCGATGCAATTCCACCTACTTCCCCGGTGCCTGCATTCCAATGCTTCCTTCTGTCCTATCAGATAATTTATGCAGCTTAAAGCCCAAAGTCAATCGGTTGACTGTTTCTGTCATCATCACATTCGATGCGCAAGGAAACGAAACAGGATATCGAATCACTCGAAGCGTGATCAAAGCCAANAAGCGCTTTACCTATAAAGAAGCCAAGCAAGTTTTAGATGGTCANAANACTTCCCCGCATGCTCCAACTTTAAAATTAATGGTGGAATTATGCGGGCTCCTTAAGAANAAACGCTATGAACGTGGAAGTATTGAATTTGCACTTCCTGAGCTTGTCATTCTTGTTGATAAAAATGGCGTGCCTCAAGGAACTGACTATATCACTTACGATGTGACGCATCAGCTTGTTGAAGAATTCATGCTGAAGGCCAATGAAACGGTGGCAAGGCACCTGGATTCCATNGGGAAAAATTTAACTTATCGCATCCACGACGAACCGGCTGAAGATGGCATGAAAGATTTCGCTGTTCTCGCTAGAGCTTTTGGATATAACATTTCCGACAACCCATCAAATGCAGAAATCCAACACTTATTTGAAGAAGCGATGGATTCTCCCTACGGTCAATATTTAGCCTCAAGCTATATTAGAAGAATGAGGTTAGCGATCTACTCNCCTGATAATATTGGTCACTTTGGTTTAGGCCTTTCGCATTATTGCCACTTTACAAGTCCGATCAGGCGCTATATCGATTTAGTCATTCATCGGACCGTTTTCCATGAAGCAGAATCTTATGAAAATCTGGAACTTATTGCACATAATTGCTCTGAAAAAGAACGTATAAGTGCGCGGGCGGAAGGAAATGTTAAACTTTTNAAAAAGTTGCGCCTCCTCAGCTCTAGAAAAGATATTGAGCCCAATAAGCAATATGAAGCTGTTGTCACAAGAGTTAAAAATTTCGGCATCATCTTTGAAGTTTTGGATATTATGCTGGAAAGTTACTTGCATGTGTCAGAATTAGATGGAGACTATTATCTCTATGATGAAGCATCTTCCACATTGAAAGGCCGCCATACGCGTAATAGTTTTAAAGCCGGCGATAAGATCACCGTAATGGTAAAATCAATAGATCTGATTACCTTAGAAAGTTCTTGGAATCTCATTCCAGANAAAACCAATACCTGGTCTTACACCGCAAAAAAGTCTCCCGGCTCAGTATCTCCCAAGGGTAAATCTCAAGGTTCAGCTCGGCCTGTTCCTCAATCAAGAGCAAGGGACTTTATTTTTGCTGCTTCAAAAGGAAAAAAGTAAGCCTCCACTGAAAACTTCACAAAAAAACATCAGAAAGCCAAAAAGAAATCGAAGAAAAACGATGAAACCCCTGCCGCTTGATTTCTATACAAGGGAAGATGTTTTAGAGATTAGTCAAGATCTTTTGGGGAAAGTCTTAAGGACGCATATAAATGGCGTTTATACAGGCGGGATCATTACTGAGACAGAAGCGTACAGGGGACCTGAAGATCAAGCTTCCCATGCATTTGGAGGCCGACGCACCAAAAGAAATGAAGTGATGTATCATCAAGGCGGAGTTGCTTACGTCTATTTTATTTATGGCATTCATACGATGTTTAACATTGTTACCAATCATTTAGACATACCGCATGCGATCTTAATTCGCGCTATCGATCCTTTGATAGGAATTGAGCATATGCTTAAACGCCGCAATAAAGTAAAACTTAATCCCACTTTGGCCGGCGGCCCGGGAACATTAACAGAAGCTCTTGGCATTGAAATGATTCACAATGGCCTTCCCTTAACCGGACCAGAAATTTGGTTGGAAGATCATCAAATTAAAGTCGATAATAAATCTATTATCACAGGCCCTCGTGTAGGGATAGATTACGCCGGAGAAGATGCACATCTCCCGTGGCGGTTTATTTATCGTCATCAATAGACCCCTTTCAGTTATTTTAACTAAACCTTAGGAAAAGCCCTAATCGACAATACATAAGCTCCTTTTTAGTCTTTCGACGTGAACTTTTGCATCTTCATCACCTTGAGCTGCTGCTAATTCAAAATATTCAAGAGCTTTTTCAGCGTTATGCTCCACCCCACAACCCACATCATACCAGACTCCCAAGTTATATTGAGCTTTTAAATTGCCATGCTCCGCCGCTTTTTATAGTATTCCATTCCAAGCAAAGGGTTTTGTTCGACCCCAAAACCTTTCTCATAAAATTCGCCAAGAGTCTCTTCCGCCTCAGCGTGTTTTTGATCAGCTGCCAATTTAATGTAATTGAAAGCCGCTTGAGTATTTTTAACCCCTCATCCCCTTTAAAATACATCATGCCTATTTTAAATTGGCTCTCGATATCGCCACTTTCTGCCAAAATTTTTCTTGCTAGAAACAAAATGCTAGAGGTGTAAATAGCGACTACCTGTTTTCCAGAAAAAAGATTTCCACTGACTCTGCGTTTTGACTGAGATAAGACCAAATCCTAAGGAAAATAACGTTTTTGCAAGAACACGAATCCCTAGCCATATTCTCTGAGGAATCCGATAAGTATGTTCTGAGCATGTGAGTAACGTGTATATTTTACCTTCCTTTTCAATCGTTTTTTTACCTGAGAATGTTTCAAATTTGAATAATCTTCTGTTATATATGTATCGATAATTTTTACTTTCATTAAAACCTCCAATCTAAAATTTAAGTTAAGCAAATCGCTCATCCCTACAAAGTTGAAATTTTGAACGGTATCGTCTAATACTTCCATCATCTGGCGTTTTATCTCTTTATTATCCCAACTTTCAAGAGTAAGGGTATCACTTTTACTAAAAACAGGGCTTATTTCATAGCTTAAATAAATAATTGCGATCGCAAAAGGAAAATGAAATTTTGATTCTTTCAATAATAAATGTTTATATTTAATACCCACTATTCATGTGAAGGGAAGTCAAATTAAAAATTACAGCTATTCTTTCCTCAAGCTCAAATCAAGTTCCTGGCAGTTTTTTGACTCAAAATCCCCTCTTCGATCTTTAAAATAATAGACAATCTCCTAATGTCCAACTGGATGATAAATTAGCATGACATTTATATTGTTTGATAGACACCTTAACAGGTTGCTTTTACTCTCAAAGCCTACCACTTTACAGTTTACAATTGCTGTGTTATAGTCAATTCTATGAAAAAGTACTTTCTTACAGGTTTAGCGGTTCTTCTTCCCGTGACATTAACTCTGCTTATTGTGGTGTTTGTTTTTAATCTTCTCACTGAACCTTTTGCAGGTTTGATTAAAGAAATTTTTAGCCATCATCATTTTTTAGAAAAAACGCCGGAAAAGTTTCAACAGGTACTAAGCCAAATTATTATTCTCATCCTTCTTTTCTTCTTTACCGTTTTTTTAGGCATCGTCGGACGTTGGCTTTTGATCAATTATATTCTGCGCATCTCAGAACGTCTAGTTCAACGCATCCCCTTTATTCGTGCTGTTTATAATACCTGCAAAGATGTAATTAAAACGTTATTTGCAACCCAAAACAAATCTTTCAAGCAGGTAGTCCTGGCCCCCTATCCAAATGCCGATACATACTGTCTAGGATTTTTGACCCGAGATAACATGCGCGGGCTTGGCAGCCCTTCTGATGAAGAATTGATTGCTGTATTCATCCCTTGTACTCCAAACCCCACCTCGGGTTTTCTAATGATGTTTAANAAAGAAGAGTTGATCTACTTAAACATGAAAGTGGAAGAAGCATTCAAATATGTAATTTCCTGCGGGGTCATCACAATACCTTTTCATGCTATTCAGGGGATGGAAGGAGCAGCATCATGAAAAGATTTTTATCACGGGATTAGCAATCCTGCTGCCTGCTATTCTAACACTTTTGATTGTTGGTTTCCTTGTCAATCTATTAACAGATCCTTTTATCAACGCCATTGAAGGACTTTTGAATTATTATCAAATAGAAGGTTATCAAAACTGGTCCCTCAGCAAGAATGCAACTCTTCTCCTCTTCATTCGCGCGACTGTTTTGTTAATGATCTTTTTATTTATTATTTTAATTGGATTTCTGACTCAAACATTTTTCATGTACTCATTTTTTATGCTGACAGACAAAATGATCCATCGTATCCCAATAATTAACAAAATTTATCAAACCATGCAGGAAGTCATCCATACCCTCTTTTCTGCAAGCGGCTCTTCCTTTAAACAAGTGGTCCTTGTTCCCTATCCAAATAAAAACTCTCTTTCTATAGGATTTTTAACCTCCGACATTTCAAGCGGATCAAATGAACCAAAAATAAAAGATAAAATTCCAGTTTTTGTTCCTGGCACTCCCAACCCCACGTTTGGCTTTATTTTATTATTTCCTAAAGACCAGGTGATTTACAGCGAGATGAAAATAGAAGAAGCCTTCAAACTTTTAGTCTCGTGCGGGATTATGATGCCAACATATCAAGGAAAAATACATGAAAGCCCCTAAAATTATTTTTCTTGAAATCATAACAAACCAGCANAAAATCACGGCTCTTTGCCAGCTAGCACAAAGCTACTTTGATCAAAAGGATGCAGTCTTAATCTTAGCACCTTCAGTACAAGCCTTACATTATATTGACGAACTCTTATGGAAATATCCAGACGACAGCTTTCTTCCCCATGAAACAGCAAGCTCCCCTTCCAAAGAAAAAGTCGTGATTACCACACATCAGCAAAATCTAAATCAAGCAAAGGTTCTGATTAACTTATCTCCACANACCTCCCCTCTTTTAGATGGATTCGAAACAATCTACGAATTGTATGACAAAACACACCCGGACAAATCTAAACAATCTGAAAAGCGCTATCAGGAATACTTAAAAAAGGCCTAAACGTAATCATAAGGCAATAATCTGTTGCAATAGATCCTTGCATTTCAGTTGAAAGTTGGAAATTTTGACAAGAAAGCCCCTTGAATAAGTCAAGGCATCAATTGGACCTAAATTCAAAGCCTTGACAAAACTGAAGTAAGAAAAATTTAAAACTGGAACGAGTCTTAGACTTCTTCCAAAGACACACTTTAGATTAAGTGGCGGGCATGAATTTATTTAAAAGGGATCCTATTGAATTCATATGAGCCAATCTAAAATCATTCAATCCCGAGAACTAATTCAGTCAAGAAAGGTGTCTTAAAAGGATTCAAATTCATCCCTCTAAGGGTCTTAAAACAAGCGATTCGTTTGCAGGATCTTGCAAAAACCAAGCAATTTATGAGCTAAATCTGCATCTTGTTTATATTTAATAGAGAGTTGAGAAAGATGCTTAAAATCTTCTAAAGCAATTGCTGACATGCAAAGTCCAAGACAGGAAAGCGCAATTCCAGCAATACGAATCGCAATGACTAGAGCGACGAGCGGAAGGGCTAAGGGAGATAGCATTGCTGCTGTAAATCCCAACCCCAAGAGAACAATCCCTGATAGCACGACTACCAAAGGCTTTACTAAAAACGCTTTAATCTTTAAAGAACGCTCGATACTTTTTAAAGCTTTGATTGCCACTTCTTTTGTGACATCTGTTCGAGATTGTAGTTTTTCTTTAAGGGCTCAAACAGCATGAACGGTTCTAAAACCACACGATTTAAACCTTGAATACTCATTTTTTGTACCTATTTATGGTAATATAATTTTTATATTTTTGATTTTTCCAAGCGTTCAATCCAAGCATGTGCATCAAGAGCTTGACTTTGATAGAATTGATAAACGTTGGACCAAGTTTTATTAAATATTTGACGGATTCCATATCCTATTGTCCCCAAGCCTAAAACGGTAAGACAAAGAGCCATCACTTTTAGGATGACCAGTAAAGGAAGCACAGGGAAAAGCAAATTGACTGCTATATTTAAAGCTAATGCTGCACTTAAGAAAAATGCACCCGTTAAAATAATGACAATAGGTTTTGACATAAATGCCTTAATTTTTGAATACATTTCCACACTTTTCAATGCCTGAATCGCCACTTCTTTGGTCACTTCTTCTCTTCCTTCAATTTCCAAATTGTCCTTCATAGATTGAAGTAAACCGACTTGAATATTGTTGACGCCGGGAAATAAAGAATATTCTCCATAGATATTTGCTGGTATCGTTATCACGCTCATGGTTCTCCGATCAATTGTAGGCTGAAGAATCTTAAATTTGGTTCTACTTGCAAGCAGCCTCTGCATTTCGCAGCAAGTACTTATCCTAATGCTTTTTGCCGTTTATTCCTGATTTAAATTCAGGGGCTTCAATGTCAATTTTGACTTGGAATGAGTGTATACTGATAAGCAAAAATATTCAATTCAATCTATTAAAAGTAAAATAAGCAGACCTTTATTTAATATTTATTCGTATATCAAGTTTGTTTTTCTTTGCGGTCTGGATTTCTTGAATATATTTTTGCGCAGCTTCTGCTTTTTCATGATAAGCCTGCGACATTTTATGTAAGGATCCATTGAAGGCACTACGGACTGTTAATCCCAAAAGAAATGTCCCTGTCACGGCAAATGTAATTCCTAAGATCGTTAAAGCAAGAGAAAAAGTCGCTAAGGCCGAAGCTAGATATCCCCCAATTGTGGCTGCTAAAGTGAGAGAAATTGCGACCACAGGTTTTGTAAAAAGATTGGATTTGTGATCTGATCTGAATCTTTCTTAGGATTTTTATAGCTTGGTCTGCTGTGGGTTGCCCCCTTGTTCTTAAATTTTTCTAAATTCAGTGCTGACACTCTCAATAGGCTGGCATCCGCATCCAAGAATTTGATATGGATAATTAAAGTGATGATTAATTCGAATAGTAACCATATAAATACATTCCTCATAACAAAATAAAATAATAATTAAATTAATTTAATTATTCAACTTGTATTTTTGATTATAAAAAATAATTTAAAGTTATTTATTGACAGATTTATCATGACGCTCAATAATTCGGTTATAAGGGTTATTCTGCAAGAAGGGGTGTTTATGCATTCTTCAACCATTCATTCGCCAGCAGCGAATCTGAATTTTCCAGCTTTTGACCTTGGACGTTTGATAAAAACCGTTTTTAAGCCTCATCAAGGNGAAAAATTATGCATTCTCATCGATCTTGAAAACCCTAAAGATGTCATCAATTTTGAATTTTTAAAAGACGAAAAATTAACCGTACANAANAAAGCTTACGAAGTCTTTTATCTGGGATTGCGCAAAGGGCTCATGCAAGAATTAGGCCTAAACACCTGTGATTTTTTTGCTTATGAAACGACTGGNGGAAGCAACCTGGAACTTCCTCATTTTGTCATTTCTTCCGAAGGNAAAAAATTAAGTCTCGAAAACAATATTTATCGGCATTATGACATTATTTTATTTATCACAAATTTTTCCGCGACTGCTCCTGCTACAGCTGCAGCTAAAAAATATGGTTTCAGGGGCGCTACAATGCACGGCATGAATGATATTATTTTAAGTTCCGGCCTGGCCGTTGACTACAATCAGGTCAGCAGCGAAACCGAAAAACTGCGCCAAGGCATGACCAACGCTGAGAGTGCGGATATTGATTTTGAAGTCGAAGGTAAATCCTATCATCTTCACATAGATCTAAGTCATCAAAATGCTCANAAAAGCCACGGGATTTGCCATGATGCTCCTGACATCGCCAACCTTCCTGCCGGAGAGGTCTACTTTGTACCGACAAATGCGTACGGAGAATTTCCAATAAAATTTGAAGAGGACAACAAGACGATCGGTTTAATGCATGTCAATAAAGGTCGGGTTGAAAAAATCACATTAATTAAAGGAAATCAAAAACTCATCGATGAAAGACANGAAAAATTAGATTCCGACCCAGCCACAGGAATTTTAGGCGAGCTGGGCTTTGGCTCACAAGTCTACCCCTATGCAGGCAGCGATATTCAAGATGAAAAAATNTTTGGTACCTTCCATCTTGCCACAGGCAGAAACGATCATTTAAACGGAAATATCACCAAAGAACGTTTTAAATATTTAAGAAATGCTTCCCATGATGACATCTTATTTTCGTCTACAAAAACTCCAGAAATCAAGCTTAAAAGAGTGATACTCAATCGAAACAACACCCCCATTACGATCATTGAAAATTATCAACCGTCCGAATATCTCCTTCAATTAAAGGCTTCATGAAATCCCGCTACGAAACAGACACTTTATTAGATGAATACCTCTTATTTCACTATGGAAGCGACCATGATCAAATGCCTTTCGATTTTGGCCCGAGTGATTTGAATTTTCCTGTGAGGTGTGTCACAAAGTGTGTTGACTTCACTTTATTACCCAAAAATGCTTCAGCTCTGGACTTAGGTTGCGCCGTTGGACGTTCTTCATTTGAACTTTCACGCTATTGCCAAAAAGTCATCGGTATCGATAATTCTCAATCTTTTATTCAAGTGGCTAAACAGCTGCAAGAATTTGGACAGGTTGACTATTCTATCTACGAAGAGCCGCCCCACATAAAAACTTGCATTGCTCATGTTTCCAAAGAAGCCCATCCCGAACGCGTTCGGTTCTTTTGCGAAGATGCAGTCCATTTTGTAAAAACTCATCATGAGGCGCACGATATTGTCCTCGCAGCCAATCTCATTTGCAGACTCCCCAACCCCGCNTCATTTCTGGAGAATATTCATCGTGTAGTCACAGCATCGGGCCAACTGATTTTGATATCTCCCTATTCCTGGTTGGAAGAATTTACTCCACAATCACATTGGCTGCAAAATGGTTTAGAAAGCCTAAAAGAGATCTTGAGCGATCACTTTAAGCTAAAAAGGCTTTTNGATCTACCTTTTCTTATCCGAGAGCATAGACGTAAATATGAATGGGGCGTCTCTCAAGCTTCCATTTGGATAAAAAGCTAAACTGCACCAGAAGGCTCCGCCCGCTGGACTCCCGACAAAGGGCGATGCCCTGTGCACTCCATAGGTATTTGGGGTGGTCGATCTATTCTCATTCCAATTGTAAATGGGAAAATTTGACAAGGAAGACCGGCCCCTGACTTCGAATCAGGCCTTGCCGTTGCTAAAGCAGGGAAACTTGAATAAGTGTCAGCGATGCAGGCAGATCCAAAGACAAGGAAAGCTGACGTGGGCAAAATTCCAAGTTTTCAGCTGGAACGAATATTTTTTTGATTTCGCAAACACGCACTTGTCAAAAGGGCGAAGCCATTTGTCAAAATGCATGCAAAATGCAACCGCATTTTGCAGGAGTTTTAATAAATAACCTTGGATTTTTATCAGATCACACTCATTAATTATTCAAACGATTTCAAAATCCTTCAATCTTTCAAGTATTGTATCCGCGCGATTATCCCAGGTATGAAACTCTAACACTTTTTTTCGTCCACTCTCTACCAGCTGTTTTCTTTGATCCTCATGAGAGAGGTAAAAATTAATTTTATCGTTTACGAGATCTAGCTGATCAAATTGGAAAAGCAAAAGATCTTGATCCTCATCAAAATGATCGCGCACATATAAATTATCAGACGTTATGGGTAAGGCTCCGCAAGCCAAACTGGCAAAGATACGTTCATGAGATCCATTTTTAAACATCGGCATGCTGTTTAGGCAGATTTTCGTGCGTTTGAGAATTTCAAGAGATTCACCATATTCTACTGGAGGATGAATGATTACGTTCTTTTGATTTTTAAAATAATCTTGCCAGGTTAGGATCGGTTGCTCTTCTCGCCAACTCTGTGATCCAAAAATATGAACTTTCGCATCTTTAATCGAGCGGATGAGTTCCACACGTTCTTTTCCACGAATATAAAAATCTACAAAATAGGCAATCCGCAAAGTATCCACTTCTTTAGGTGAAATTTGGTTTGCCAGCATCGATTGCATGACAGCTTGATAAAAATTTGTATGATTATCTCCAAGAACAATGTCAGCGGCATCTTCAATTACTTTGGATATGTTCGAAGGATAATGGCTTCGCCACCAATTTTGCAAGTTATCTGGATCATAACAGGTTCCACTAAATACAACATCGAATGTTCTTTCAGCTTTGGGGTCAAATGAAAGCTCTTTTTCCACGCCATGGGGCAGAAAAAACCCGTTCAAAATTGGCTGCCTGAAAAATTGACAGTCAAAATGATCGACGCAAGAAACAATCGCATAGGGACTTGTGGCAAGATTAATTTCATAGATGGCAGGATCCAGTAAAAGCGTAAGATGAGGAATTTTTAAATTTTCAAAAANATAACTCTTATCCTCGAGAGGTGCAGGCTGATTAAAGGAAGCTGTAAGCGTCGGTTTTTCCTTACGGATCATTGAAAGAATAGTATCGGGAACAGGTCCGCTAGGCCATTGCAAAACTTTGACCTCAGCACCTTTTCGTTTTAAGGCTTCAGCAAGTTTAAGGGTAAAATGGAATTTAGAAGAATAAAGATTATGGCAAACAATCAAACAAATTTTAAAAGACATTCAGTTCCTCTGCAGAAAAATAAAACCATCGATTGTTTAATAGCTTGAAACTGCTTTNTTCAAACAGTTTTATTTCTTTATTCTGCTGATTAAGATAAGCAATAAAAGAGACAAAAGCTTCCTTTTCTCCTTCAAAAAAATCAAGAACTTCTAGCTTTATAAATTTGGTATTTTTGCAGAAAANAAGAATTTCATCACGCCACTTTAAAGGATCAATTTTATAATTTGGGTTTTTAGGGTGCGTGGTATGAATAATGTAGTCTGGCAAGCCTAAAGCATAGGCGCTATACCTTGAGCGCATTAACTCAAGGGCATTTTTTGGTAATTCTCCTTCATGGAATCTTTTACAGCAAAATTGGTATTCTTTGGTGCTTCCGCATGGACAAGTCGACATGCGGTTAGCATAAAAAGAATCGAAATTTTACGGCAACCAATTAAATTTTTTTACATTTTTAAGAGCAGTTTGTATGGGAACTTTATGATTTCCGTTGAATATGAAGGCCCCTTCTACAATAAAGACAGCCTCACTCTTATCAGGGTCCATCATGTTTTCAATCACTTCAATCCCGGTCAATTTTGCTCCAAAGGGACCTCTTAATCCTCTATTCTTAGTGGATGGAAAGTGGACAGTTTTAATGTTATCACTTTCACTCACCTTAAATTCAAAATTTTCCAAGATTGTACAATTAAACGTCTTATAAGAACCTTTGATGGGTTTAGTGAAGTGAATTTTATAGTCTGAATCTTTTTTTCCCAACTTTTAATCTCCCCATTTTTAAGCAAATTCTCTAACAAGGTGTGAATGAATAATGCACCTGGAGTAATTTTTTTCCATTGACTCATAAGGTTGTCTAAGATCTCTTTCTGCTTTGATGGTAAAACATTTTCTGATTGTGATGGATGAATGAGTGTGGGCTCGTCAGATTGAATAATTTCTTGATCTGACTCTTCAATATTTTCGGTCTTAATTAAATCACTTTCCATCTTGGATGAGAACTCGGAAACTTCAGAATTTTCATCCAAATTCTTTTGTCTACTCTCTTCAAGCTGCCCCCTGAAGTTTTTGAGGCACGTTCATACGATCTGTCATTTTCATAATAAGAAATGCTGAGGAATGAAACTGACCTAGCACAAACAGATTCCTCAAAGAAGAAAAAAACTGTTCTATAAAGGAAAATTTATGAGTTTTATAATAATTTAATTGATGTTCTGCTAAAACTTTAACTTTTTTAACAGGTCGCTATTCTTCTGATCGGCTCTGTTAAGCTTAATGCTCTCTGATAATCCCTTAGCAATCTGGTGCAGTTCTAATGATTTCTCACCTTGGAGTTTAATGTTCTTTCCCCGTCGGTTATCTTCGCATATTCGGTGTTTAATTTACTGATCCAAATCGAAGTATTATCTATCATAATCTCACTACTATTAATTTAATTTTTAAACTTATTATAGCATTCAATTATCATTTTTACTACTTTTAGTATATCTCATCCAAAAAAATGAAGAATTTTATGAGAAATTAAAATCTAAAGAAAATTTAATATTTGACAACTTATATAGGCTTGATTACAATTTTTACTTAAATCTTGCTATTTTAAAAGGAAAATTATGGAATTAAATGAAATTATCGCTCTTAAAGAAATTAATCTTGAGAAGGAAAGTTTAAATGAAAAGGGTTCAATTACAAGTAAACCAAGTATTTGGTACTTAATTGGGCGTACGATCCTTTGGGTGATCACTTGCGGTCATGCTAAAATCAATCCAAAATTGCATGCAGGACTCAATAAAGTGATCGTAAGCACAGAAAATATCTTAAAGAAACCTGAACAACTTCAGGAAAACGCTGCCAAAGACTTGTCTGCTGCACTTGAAAAATTAAAAACAATTAAAAAGATCTCCCTCTCTCAACAAAATGACCTTGTTCATTTAATTCAAGAAATCAAAAACCAAACATTGGCTAAGGGTGAAACTAAATCAAACAACCTAGATCCTGTACAAAAACCAGGCCCACAAATCGATATAACAATAAAGAGTGCGACCTCTGTGGATGAAACACCAAAAACACAAAACTCCCAAGCCGTTTATGAATTGCCTAAGGATCGTACAGAATTTATACGACAAGTCGCTAATGGAACAATTCCAGATAGAAAAACCTTTTGCAGCAAATCGTTACTTTCTATCCTGAGATCGAACTTTATAAGGGTGCGACTAACAGTACTCCAGAATTGGCAAATGAGGCTGGTGTTGAACGTAAAAGAACAGAAATGTCTCTTTTATTTGTCTATTGGGTTTGGCAGCATAATCCTAATTTAAAAAAGAAGATGATGCAGCTTATCAAGACTTCATAAGGGGGCAACAACCAGGCAAAGAATTAACTTGGGAGTCCTTTAAAGAACTCTGCGCCATCTATCGAGCAAAATACAACACGATTGAAAAATTGGATTACTTCTTGACGACTATGGCGGTGCATGACCTTGGTAAAGTAGACTTTATCCAGGATATAGCGAAGCAAGATGGAGTTAAAGGAGAACATGATGAGATTCTCCTCCATATCTTTAATCAGCATCCAACTCTTTTAGCAAGTTTCCAACGTTTACCCAAAGCGCAGCAAGAAGAGTTAATTACTCAGTGGGCATGGGATTATTTAGGACCTCAATTCATTCAAGGCGAAAGCGTACCTGCAAGTCTAGCCAAAATTTTAAAGGCAATGAAAGAACAACCAGAACTTGCCGATCACTTTATGTTCCATGACTTATGTGATTTGGCCGGTGCGATGGGTTTTGGACAACCAAACAAAGAAGGCAATTTTGTGAATGGCTGCAGAACCTTAGATGAAAACACCTTTAAGGCCTGGAAAGAAACCCATAAGCAAATGATCGAGGCAGAAACACCTCAACAAGCTTATTCACGCTATTTAGCATTTAGGGCCGAATTTTTGATCTTGGTCTTGAGGAAAATGATCCAAATAGACTTCACTTCGATATAACAAAACCAGAAGACTATGCTATTGTTCGCGTTTGCTGCATGCTGAGACTCTTCGAAAACGACAAGGCTCAGTTAGTTAAAAAGGCATTTAATTTTATGCCGTCCGGCAATAACAATAACAGCGCATACAATGCGTTTATTGAGGAACTCAACGTATCAGGACTTGATGGCAAAAAGCTATCCTAGTCTACTATGCACCAGTTTTGATGCAGAATATCTGGAATTATAGCTTTAACGCTCCTGACCTCGTTGATATGAAGCCGGAGGAGATTAAGGTTCGCAGCTTTGCAGAAGGCTTAAAAATCCTTTATCAAATTTATAAGACGACCAGAGAGCATCTAACTAACAAGGGTCAAGACAATGAAGATGGCGTCTTTACAGTCAATGTGAGTGCCATTTCAAAAAGTTTTAATAAGCCTAAAGAACAAAAAGATGCATTAAATCTTAAGACTCTTGAAGAAGCCTTAAGTTCGGATGCACTTTCGAAGAAAAATCCAATCGTTTTTGATGCAGAAAATTCATCAGCAGCGATTAAACTATAGTCTTATTCAATTTCATAAGATGATGGGGTCGCAAGACCCCATCATCTTTTCTGTTCCTTGTCTTAAATTTAATTCCCCAACTGACTGCATCCCTTTTATCCTTTCTGTAAATGATATTTTTATTGACAGTCCCAAGAAGTTATTGATATGTAAAGCTTCAACATCGAGGGCACTGTGGAATTTTTGCGATCTACATCTATTTCGGACTCATTTTAATAGTGACTTTGCTAGTCCTGGGAGTGTCTGGTCTTTTTCCTCCTCAAAAGGGTCGCCTGCTAAATATCAACCTTATGAGTCAGGAATTTTCACTGAAACACATCTGCTGCAAAAACGCATTCCCTTACGGCATTATCTAGTTGCACTGATTTTTTTAATCTTTGATGTGGAAGTTATTTTTATATCCATGGGCTGTGATTGCAAAACAAATAGGTCCCTTTGCTTTTTATGAAATGCTCTTTTTTTAATTGTGTTCTTGGCTGGTTTTATTTACATCTGGAAAAAGGCGGGCTTCAATGGGAATGAATCAAAAGAAAAAGTACCTTTTTAGTCGCGCCTTTAGAAAAACTCATTCACTGGGCACGCGCCAATTCATTATGGCCAGCCCAATTTGGACTCGCTTGCTGTGCAATAGAAATGATGTCGACTGCTGCAAGCCGCTACGATATGGCACGCTTTGGTGCCGAAGTCTTCCGTGCATCCCCCAGACAAAGTGACGTGATGATCGTGGCAGGACGTGTCAGTCAAAAAATGGCTCCTGTGCTAAAAACCATTTACGATCAAATGTTAGAGCCTAAATACGTGATTGCTATGGGCGATTGTGCGTCCAGCGGAGGAATTTACAACAATTACGCGATCGTTCAAGGCGTGGATCATTTAGTTCCTGTTGACGTTTATGTTGCAGGCTGCCCGCCACGACCTGAAGCGCTTTTAGATGGATTGATCATGCTGCAAAAGAAAATTAAAAGCGGTGAAATGTCTGAAAGAAGGAAGCAACGCTAAATGAAGACTGCTGAAGTTGTCCAAAAGTTAAAAGACTCGATGGCTCAAACCATTCTTGAGGAAATTCAATATCTTGGCCAAACGACACTAGAGATACGTAAAGACGATTTAAAACAAACCCTGACATTGCTCAAACAATCCGGGTTTGAAGTGTTAATGGATCTGACCGCTATTGATTATTTAGTTCCAACAGTCAGAACCAAAATTGTTTATTGGCTCCATAACCCCACTAACTTTGAAAGAATAAGGATTGTTTTCTTTATTGCAAGAGAGGAACCTCTTCCATCCGTGACAGATCTTTGGGAGGGTGCAGATTGGTATGAACGAGAACTTTTTGATATGTTTGGTGTGCACTTTGAAGGACATCCGGACTTAAAACGCATNTTGATGCCGGATGACTGGAGAGGTCATCCGATGCGGCGCGATTATTCTTTATCAGAAGAACCTGTAGAATTTAAACATGGCGTAAAACCTAAAGTACCCTCACAANNATTATACATTATGACAAAAGTCTCACCTGAAGAATTTGAAGAGCTGGAAAAATTCGGCGAAATCATGGAATTGAGCATGGGACCGCAGCACCCTTCGACTCATGGAGTGCTTCGTTTAAAATTGCGCCTTGAGGGCGAGGTCGTGATTTCAGCTGAACCGATTATTGGCTACTTGCATACAGGGGTGGAAAAAGAATGCGAAAGCCGCACCTACCACCAAGTTTTTACTTTAGTCGATCGTTTAGATTACCTGTCCGGGCCGGCTGAAGAGCAAGGCTTTGCAGGCGCTGTGGAACGTATNGCTAGATGTGGGGTGCCGGAACGTGCACAGACCATTCGTTTAATTATTCTGGAATTATCGAGGATAGCCAGCCATCTGCTTTGGTGTGGAACAAGCGCTATTGAACTCAATATGTCATCTGTTTTTATGTACTGCTTTGCTGAAAGGGAAAAGATTCTTGATATCTTTGAAGGCTATTCTGGAGCAAGGATGTTCCCTTCTGTTTGGCGAATTGGAGGACTTTCCTTAGATCTGAATCCTGAATTCGAAGCTCAGACGCGTGANTTTTTGAAAAATTTTCCAAAGACCTGGAAAGATTTAGATAATCTGCTTACACATAATTATGTCTGGTGCGAACGTTTGCAAGATGTGGCTGTTATTGATCAGGAAACATGCAAGCAATATATGTGCACAGGTCCTGTCATTCGAGGGGCTGGGGTCCCTTACGATATTCGCAAGGTTTATCCTTATTTAGGTTATGAGAATTATCAATTTGATATCCCCACTCAAACTGCCGGTGATGCTTATGCTCGCTATTTAGTCCGAATGGAAGAAATGCGGCAAAGCGCTTCCTTAGTTGAACAAGGGTTAAACCGCTTAAAACCGGGGCCTGTGATCACAGAAAATCGCAAACTAGCCTTGCCCCCACGCCGTGAATTAGCTCGCAGCATGGAAGCAGTCATTCATCAATTTAAACTGGTCAGCGAAGGCTACCATCCACCGATCGGAGAAGTGTATTATCCTGTGGAATCAGCCCGCGGTGAATTAGGTTATTATGTGGCAAGCGATGGAGGAAACAGACCGTATCGTGTGCGAGTCCGCTCTCCTTCATTTCCGCATGTTGAAGTATTAAAGAAAGTGTTGCCAGGATATGTGATATCTGATGTTGTCGTGGCAATTGCAAGTGTAGACCCAATATTAGGAGATGTGGANTCGATAATGCTCAGTGATACAACTTGTAAAGCAATTTTAGAGATGCAAAAACGCTATCCGGAAAAACGTTCGGCCCTTCTGCCTGCACTTCATCTTGCTCAGGCAGAAAAAGGTTATTTGCCCCGGGAAATTCAAAATCAGGTAGCAGAACTTTTTGAATTAGATCCGAATGAGGTCAACGCTGTCGTCACATTTTATGATATGTTCTTTGAAGAGCCGGTCGGAAAGCATCTCATCCATGTATGTAAAAATGCTTCTTGCATGCTAAGAGGAGGAGATGAAGTTCTTGAAAAGCTTTGTCAAAAATTAAACGTATCTCCCCATGAAACCACAGCTGACGGAGAATTTACCGTCATCCCTTCAGAATGTCTTGCAGCTTGTGATCGTGCTCCTATGCTTCTTGCGGATGAACAGGTGATCGGTCCGGTTAAAGCTGAAGACTTGGAAAAATATTAGAGCAATTAAAAAACANNTCCCCAGGTCATCCCTGTCCAGTGAGCGGAGAAGACCATGGCTGAGATGCGCATTCTTATGTCCCACATTCATGAACCTAACCAATGGGATATTCAAACTTATGAACGAAATGGAGGATATCAGGCAATTCGTAAAGCCATCCCCGGGATTCCTCCTGAAGAATTGACTAATCAAGTGAAAGAATCTGGATTGAGAGGCCGCGGCGGAGCTGGCTTTGTCACAGGTGCTAAATGGGGTTTTATTCCAAAAACACAAAGCAANCCGAAATATTTAGTCTGCAATAGTGATGAAAGCGAACCGGGAACATTTAAAGACCGTCTTATAATTGAACACGATCCTCACCAATTGATCGAGGGTATTATCTTGAGCAGTTATGCCATTGATGCCCACTATGCCTTCATCTATTGCCGCGGGGAATTTTACTTAGGACTTAAAAGATTAAACAATGCCGTAAAACAGGCTAAAGAAAAAGGCTATCTGGGCAATCAGATCCTGGGATCGAATTACTCTCTTGAAATCATCGTTCATCCAGGTGCTGGCGCTTATATTGCCGGTGAAGAAACAGCACTGCTTAATTCGCTTGAGGGATATCGAGCCACTCCCCGGTTAAAGCCCCCTTTTCCTGCGGTGGTGGGTCTTTACGGCAAACCCACCATCATCAACAATGTAGAAACATTGTGCAATGTTGTTCATATTGTAAATAAAGGCGCCGCCTGGTACCAAAGCATCGGCAAGCCCAAGAATACTGGAACAAAAATTTTTCAAATTAGCGGGCAGATACAAAAGCCTGGCTGCTATGAATTTCCTTTGGGTGTTTCACTGAGGGAAGTTATTGATGCAGCGGGCGGTATGCTGCCTGGCCGCAGCTTTAAAGCTTGCTATCCTGGAGGATCTTCGTGCGCTCTTTTAACAGCCCGCGACCTTGATATCTCGATGGATTTTGATACGCTTCTTGCTCACAAATCAGCTCTAGGAACTGCTTCCATTATTATCATGGATGATACGGCTGACATGGTAAAAGTTGCAAACAGGCTAATGCAATTTTACCAAAATGAATCGTGCGGCAAGTGCACCCCTTGCAGAGAAGGAACACGTTGGATCGTGCAAGTTCTAACTCGCATTGAAAACGGCGGGGGAACGGTCTTTGATTTGCCTGTAATTGAAGAAGTATGTGTAAATATGGCTGCAAATTCTTTTTGTCCTTTAGCTGTCGGTGCTGCNTCCCCTGTAATCAGTGCCATACAAGAATTTAAGGATGAATTTGAAGCCTATATACGCAAAAATCCTAAAGCCGATCAAAAACCTGAAATGACTGTATCATACCCGTATATAAAGAAGTGATTTATGAGTACGCAAGCCACGACACAAACTACCGTGAATTTAACAATTGATGGGCAGCCCGTTTCTGTGCCGAAAGGAACAACGGTCTATCATGCGGCCAGGCTGCTTGGAATCGAAATCCCAGTTTTTTGCTATCAAGATCGCATGCCTCCCTTCGGGGCCTGCAGAATGTGCTTAGTAGAAGTAGAAAAAATGCCCAAACTTCAGACCTCCTGCACACTAGAAGCCACAGAAGGGATGGTTGTGAAAACGATGAGCGTTGAGGCTGTTAAAGGAAGAGAAAGCATCTTAGAATTTTTGCTTATCAACCANCCCCTTGATTGTCCCATTTGCGACCGCGGAGGCGAGTGTCCGCTGCAGGAGCATGCTTTTAATCATGGACCTGGCCTAAGCCGTTTTTGAAGAAAAAGACACTTTAANAAACCTCTTCCTTTAGGACCTGTTTTAATGCTGGACCGCGAGCGATGCATCATCTGTGCGCGCTGCACGCGTTTTGGGGATTTAATTGCTGGGGATCATGCCTTAGAGTTTATAGATCGCGGCTATCGCACAGAAGTGGGCACGCCTGACGGAAAGCCCGCTGAGTCAAAATTTATTGGCAATACCATCAAAATTTGCCCTGTTGGCGCACTAACTAGCCAAGTCTATCGCTTTCGTGCACGTCCCTGGGATAATGATTCTACCGACAGCACCTGTACGCTTTGTCCTGTGGGATGCAGTATGATTTTAGATTCTCGGGACGGAGAAATTATGCGTACGCGTTCCCGGGAAAATAAAGAGGTCAATGATATTTGGATGTGCGACAAAGGATGGTTTGGATATGAATTTTCAGATCAACAGGAACGTCTGGATAAACCTTTAATTCGGCGCAATGATAAAATGGAAATTGCCTCTTGGGAGGAAGCGATCGCTTTAATAGCTTCTAAAATTCATGACGCGAAACCACATGGAAGACTGGCAGCTCTCGGCGGCAATCCTCTGACAGTTGAAGAAAATTTTCTGTTTCANAAATTGATGCGCGATAGCATCGGTGTTAACCACATCGATCATCGTGTAGGAGTTCCCCTTGTTGAAGGCAGCAAAATAACCGGAATGGAAATGTCTATCGGGGAATGCGAACATCTTAACTACGCATTTTTATTAGGCTTGGACATAACCGAAGAATTTCCTGTCATCTGGTTAAGATTGAAGCAAGCTATGAACCAGGGCGCAGACGTTTGCTTTGCCGGACACTTTGCTCCAGAAATTTCCAATCTATTAAATAAAACTGTTTTACATACTCCAGGAAAAGAACTGGAGACATTGCAAAGCATTTTTAAAGATTTACCGCAAAAAGGTGGAAAAGGTGCCTTGTTTGTGGGCAGTCAATATTTAGCTTCACCGCAGCGTCATGCAATCCTCTCCTTCCTAATTGAATTGAAAAAANNCACGCCTGACCTTTCATTAAATCTAATGGAAGGACGCGGAAATAGTTTTGGTGCGGCATTGGCAGGAATGCTCCCTGATCAGGGACCTTTAGGTCAAACGATTAAATCGCCAGGGCTCAATGTGCTGCAACTCCTAGAGACAATCCAAAAAGAAGGCTGGGATTATTTACACATTGCTGGAGCAAACCCGGCGAANAAATATCCTACAAAAGTATGGAATCAAGTTCGTGCGCGTCTNGAATTTTTAGTGGTTCAGGATATTTTTCTTACGGAAACTGCGAAGCAAGCAGATGTGGTCCTCCCCTCTTATTGCTTTGTTGAGAAAGGAGGAAGTTTTGTAAATATCGAAGGTCGAGTTCAAAAATTGCTGCCTGGCAAAGAACTCCCTCAAGGAATTTTTAGCGATGGAGAAATTNNTTTCAAAATTGCACTTGCTATCAATAAATCGCTAGACATAGAAACAGATTTTTCTCAAAAACTTCAAGAAGGTCATCGAATTCAATTCCCTCCTACTTTTAAAGTTGAGCAACAATTGCAATCAAAGCCTCCCGGTAATCTTTTTGCCTCCTTTGCCCCTGCCCTCTTTGATCATGGTGTACGCATGAGGCATAATCCGCATGTTATTCAACTCGCTAAAGTGCCAGGAATTAGATTGCATCCAAATGAAGGCATAAAGCGAGGTTTTAAAGACGGAGAAGTGGTAGAAATTATCGGAAATGAAGCTCGTTTCAAAGGGAAACTTCAATTTGATGATAAAGTTGCTGAAGAGACACTAGTCCTTCCTTTAGGTTTTCCGGAAATTCCGGTTCAAGAGCTAGGCGTCAATCTATTGAATGGAATGCCTCTTGAACTTCAACGGTTAACAACGAGGTAAATGTGTTGGATGCTGCGATCGAAGTTTTAATTAAAGGACTTGTGGTTGTGTTGATTCTTTTTGGCGCTGCTGCTTATATGACTCTTTTGGAAAGAGTCTTAATGGCGAGAATGCAATTGCGCATTGGTCCTAATCGAGTCGGGCCTTTAGGCTTGTTACAACCTATTGCCGATGGTTTAAAGCTTTTGACTAAAGAACGCTTCCAGCCTATGAATGTAGAAACATTTACTTACTGGCTTGCTCCTGCAATCTCATTATTTACTGCNTTTTTTGTTTTTGCTCTAATTCCCGTTGGCGGTACTGTGCATATTTGGGGACATGAAGTGAATTTGCACATCGCTGATGTGAATGCCGGGATTTTATTTATTTTGGCTATTTCTTCGCTTGCCGTTTATGGCGTTGTATTGGCAGGCTGGTCCTCAAATAATCGTTATTCATTGCTAGGCGGATTGCGCGGAACGGCCCAAATGATTAGTTATGAAGTACCTATGGGGCTTGCCCTTCTTACGGTTGTCTTATCAGCCGGAACTTTAAGCCTTCCTGAAATTGTAGCAGCCCAAAAAGACCATTGGTTTATTTGGACGAATCCCATTAGTTTCATCATTTATTTGATCACAGCTTTTGCTGAAACCAATCGTGCCCCTTTTGACCTTCCGGAAGCAGAGCATGAATTGACGGGTGGATATCATACTGAATATGGCGGTATGAAATTCGCTGTCTTCTTTCTGGGTGAATATGTCAACATCCTTGCCGTTTCTTCTATTGCGATCACTCTTTTTCTTGGTGGATGGATGGGACCTGGCAACATCCCTGTTCTATGGTTTTTAGTCAAATTAGCAATTTTTGTGTTCTTCTTTATGTGGGTTCGGGCCACTCTTCCACGTTTCCGCTATGACCAACTGTTGACTTTTGGATGGAAGGTTTTAATGCCTTTGGCTCTATTGAATTTAATTGTGACAGCNTTTTTTATTTTGGTGTAATATGAAAGAGACAATTTATAAAGTCATAGCCATGCTAAGAGGACTTCTTATCGTCCTTAAGTATGCATTCAAACGTCCAACTACCATCCGTTATCCTGAAAAAACGCAAACTTCCCGAACGTTCACGCGGACGTCATTATTTAACAAAATGGGATGACGGCCTGGAGCGTTGCGTAGGTTGCGAGCTTTGTGCAATCGTCTGTCCTTCCCAGGCCATTTATGTAAAGCCTGCGCAAAATGATCCTGATCATCCTCATTCGCATGGGGAACGTTATGCGTCAGATTTTCAGATCAATATGTTGCGTTGTATTTTTGCGGCTATTGCGAAGAAGCTTGCCCAACAGGAGCAATCATTTTAGGAAATGAATACGAGCTTTCAGGATATACCCGTGAATCTTTGATTTACACCAAAGATATGCTGACAGAAAAACGTCCTGGCGATTCTGGCCGTGATCCAAAAAGGGAGATCTAGGATGACTTGGTTGGAAAATCCCACTCAGTGGATCTTAGGATTTATTTTAGTGATGACTTCCTTAGGAACGATTCTGGCTCGCAAACCTGTTCATTCCAGTCTNTTTTTCCTCATGACTCTTTTAACTTTAGCTTCTTTATATCTACAGCTGTCTGCACAATTTATTGCGGTGATGCAGATCTTAGTTTATGCCGGCGCCATCCTTGTCCTTTTTATGTTCGTGATTATTTTATTTCAGGACGCTTATAAACAACTTGATGAAGTGGAAGGTCAAAGTTTCCCTTTTTTATCTTTGGANGCAGGAACAGCTTTTATTCTGGCGATGATTATTCTTGCAGCTCAATTCAGTGGTTTTCCAAAAGCGTCAAAGAAGCTGCCTGATGGGTTCGGGATGGTTGAATCCATTGGAAAAACGCTCTATTTAGACTANTTTTTTCCTTTTGAAGCCGTCATTTTAATNTTTTTGATTGCCATGGTCGGGGCGCTCTATATCGCAAAGAAGGTGAGATAATGGATATCACTCTAATCATTTATATAAGCATGGCGATGTTTGTTCTAGGAATCATTGGAATTCTTATCCGTCGGAATGCCTTTATTTTATTTCTTTCGATCGAACTGATGCTAAACGCTGCCAACCTGCTCTTCGTCGCTTTCTCTACCTTTTGGGGAAATCAAACAGGTTTAATTTGGGTCTTCTTTGTTCTTGTTGTCGCAGCAGCAGAAGCAGCTGTTGGATTAGCCATTATGATACATTTGTTTCGAGCTAAACGCGTGGTCGATATCGATCAATTTAACCTTCTAAAAGGATAAATATGGTGTATCTCATCTGGTTTGCNATTTTTATCCCGTTAGCCGGCTTTCTTATTTTGATGACTCTATCCTCGATCATTGGCCGGCGTCAAGCCAATTGGATCGGTTGTTCAACAGTTTTACTCTCCTTTATGGGTTTTTGCTCAGCCCTTTATCTTTATGTGCAAAAGCCTTTACAACCCGTTTCTTTTACACTTTTTCATTGGATTTCCTTACCTGAACTTAAAGCAGATTTTAGTTTGTATTTGGATCCTCTCTCCTTTCTGATGGTGTTAGTGATTACAGGTGTAGGTTTTCTCATTCATGTTTATTCTACAGGCTATATGGAACATGATGAAGATTTTGCACGCTTNTTTGCCTGCATGAATTTTTTCATTTTTGCCATGCTACTGCTTGTGCTTGCAGGCAACCTTTTACTCCTNTTTGTTGGTTGGGAAGGAGTAGGATTGGCCTCCTACCTGCTGATCGGGTTTTATTATACTCGCCCCTCAGCAGCTCAGGCAGCAACAAAAGCGTTTGTTGTCAATCGTATCGGTGACTTGGGATTGCTTATTGGCCTTTTGATGACTTTTTATCTCTTCGGCACAACTGACATCGCCGAAGTAATCCAAAAAGCGAACNNAGAAATTTGCAATTGGAGCCCTTTGATTGGAATCCTCACGCTGCTTTATTTTATTGGAGCAACAGGTAAATCAGCTCAAATTCCCCTTCATGTGTGGCTGCCTGATGCAATGGAAGGTCCCACTCCTGTTTCTGCACTTATCCATGCTGCAACCATGGTGACTGCAGGGGTTTATCTTGTAGTCAGAATGCATCCAGTCTTTATGCAAGCCCCTATGACCTTGCATTTTGTTGGAGCCGTGGGTGGAATCACTTCCCTTTATGCAGCTTTATGCGCTGTGGGACAAACAGATTTAAAACGTGTGCTTGCTTATTCAACCGTCAGCCAATTAGGTCTTATGTTCCTGGCTTGCGGGGTAGGAGCNTTTTATGCCGCCATGTTTCATTTAACCATGCATGCTTTTATGAAAGCTCT
The DNA here is from genome assembly GCA_013414685.1 of Parachlamydiaceae bacterium. Lineage (GTDB taxonomy): Bacteria > Chlamydiota > Chlamydiia > Chlamydiales > Parachlamydiaceae > Neochlamydia. The sequence continues at coordinate 486,233 of CP058704.1, forward strand.
TTTGTTCTTAGCTGCTGGCGATGTGGTCCATATGATGAGAGGAATCACTGAAATGGATAAAATGGGCGGCCTCTCTAAAATTCCCTGTCACGCATGTGCTCTTTTTGTAGGCGTCTTAGCGATGTCTGGAGTTCCTCCGCTGGCTGCNTTTTTTAGCAAAGATCTTATTTTAGAACAGGACTATTTAGCTGGATTCCATACGTTCTTTTATATTGGCTTAGCAGCCTCTATTCTGACAGCCTTTTATTTGACCCGAGCCTACTGGCTTACNTTTTTNGGTCAGCCGCACTTAGATGAGAAAATTTTGAAAGCTGTCAAAGAGGCTCCTCGCGTGATGCTGATTCCTGTGTGCCTATTGGCGCTTTTTTCAATCTTCGGCGGATTTCTTGGATCNTTTTTTCAGCATCCGATTCTTGAGGANTTTTTATACGAAGCTGACGTTAAATTAGCCGTTCCTCATGAGGTTCTTTTTTCTCCAGAAACGATAGTGTCTATTTTTGGAGCCATTCTTGGGATTGGAGTTGCAGCCTATCTTTATATTCGATATGGCAATCAGATCCGCACAAAAACTTTCGCCATTTTAAGAAATTCCTTTTACATAGATGAAATCTATGAATTTTTNATCGTGACTCCTTTAAAAGCTTTTTCTCGATTCATTAATGCAGTTTTAGAACCTAAATTTTTGTCGGCTCGATCAAAACTCTCTCATGCGGTGCAAAAATTTGCAAGCTGGCTGCAACGCATGCAAAGTGGGCAAATTCGTTCTTATGTAGCCTGGATGGCCGTAGGGACTGTGCTTTTAATTTTTATTACATAGCGTGAGTTTATCATGGAAAAATTAATCCCACTCTTNTTTATTCCATTTATTGCCTCTTTCCTGCTTTTTGCTTGTTCATTTATGTCGGCAAGAAATCTTAAAATCTTTGCGTTCCTGTTGAGCTTGATTCCGCTTGCCTTGTTGGCCTCTACCCACATGATTGATTCACAAGTTCGTCAGGCTTGGCTGCCGGCTCTATCAATTGAATTTTATTTAAAAATAGATTCTCTCTCTTTAATTTTTCTCTGGTTGACTGCCCTTGTAACGCCTATCAGTATACTAGCTGTACAAACCTCNTTTTTATCTTTACCCCATGTGTTATTTGGACTCATTCTATTGCTTGAGGGATTATTATTTGGTTTTTTCACAGCAAGGGATCTAGCCATTTTTGTTCTCTTNTTTGAAGCCATGCTTCTTCCATTATATTTTATCATTAATTTATGGGGTGGGCCGCACCGTCAAACAGCTTCCTTAGAATTTTTAATTTATATGATTGCAGGGTCAACTTTGATGATCGCCGCTGTCCTTTTCCTTTATTTTGCTAATTCAAGCCAGAGACCAGGCACTTTCAATATGGATGAACTTGCAAAAATCAGTTCTTCAGTTCCTTATGCTGTGTGGATTGGAGCTATTTTTGCCCTGGCTTTTGCTGTTAAAACTCCNCTGTTTCCCTTTCATGCATGGCTTCCAGAAGCTTACTATCAAGCTCCCGTTGCCGGAACTATTTTACTTTCTGCTTTGCTATCGAAGGCAGGAATCTATGGCTTTTTAAGAATCGGACTTGAGCTCTTTCCTGATCTTTTAAAAGTTTGGGGACCGATCCTTTTAGGCTTAGCGATTGCAGGCGTTTTTTATGGCGGGCTTGCGGCCTGGATGCAAAACGATTTTAAACGCCTGATTGCCTATTCAAGCCTTTCTCATGTAAACTTCATCTTAGCAGGAGTTTTTATTTGGAATGAAACGGCTCATACTGGTGCCATCTTACAATCTCTTAATCATGGATTGACCATCACTGCCTTGTTCCTTGTTGCTGGCTGGCTCGAATCAAGAATCAAAACCACCAAAATCGATCAGGTAAGCGGCCTTGCGCATTTCATGCCTAAACTCTGCTGGTTAACACTTNNTTTTGTTTTATCTTCCGTGGCCTTGCCAGGCACGAACAATTTTATCGGAGAATTGTTTATTCTCTTTGGCCTCTTTGGACAGAATCCCTGGCTCACTNNGCTTTTGGGTTTAACAGTCATTCTGTCTGTGATGTACATGCTGCGTTGGATGCAAAAAGTTTACTTTGAATCTCCGCACCCTTTTCAACCGGCCTGGACAGATATTTCCCAAAAAGAACTCGCCATTTCACTTCCTCTTGCCGCGTTGATTTTATGGATTGGCATCTACCCTTCGCCTTTATTAGAACAAATTCAGCATTCTCTGACTAAATGAGGAATCATAGATGGAAACAACGATACATTTAAAAGATTTGGCAGCTTTAGGTCCNTTACTTATCCTCCTTGCAGGAGGATTAATTCTTCTTTTGATAGAAAGTTTTGCNGCCAGTTTTTCCAAACGTTTTTCCTTTGCATTGACAATAGTCACAATTCTTTCAGCAATAGGTTCAACCTACATCGCGCCTGATAGTCAAAATCCTCTTCTAACCCATTGGCTCAAATTTGATACCCTCACAAAGATATTTACTCTTTTCTTTTTATTAATTGGATTAGGATCCGCCTTTCTTGCGTTTGCCTTCTTTGCACGTTTTGAAGCGACGCGAGGCGAATATTANTTTTTGCTAATTTCAGCACTTTTCGGACTTATCCTTATTGGAGCTGCAGCGGANTTTTTAATGATTTTCTTAGGCATAGAAACATTAGCCCTCTCCCTTTATGTCCTTTGCTCATATATGAAGGCATGGGACATTTCACGAGAGTCTAGCTTTAAGTANTTTTTGATGGGCTCTTTGGCTGCCGCATTNTTTCTTTATGGAGTGGCGCTGATCTATGGAGCAACAGGAACCACCAAGCTAGATGCTTTAATGGAAGGTTATCATGCGCTCACCTCTAGTCAAAGCAAAGCCCTCTTNTTCGCCGGCGTGGCACTTATCACTATAGGCCTAGCTTTTGAAGCAGCTATTGTCCCCTTCCATGTCTGGGCTCCTGATGTATATAGCGGAGCTCCAACACCAGTTACTGCTTTTATGTCTGTCGGGACAAAGGTAGGAGCTTTCGCTGCTTTCATACGTGTATTTATGGAAGCTCTTCCCCAATTTAACCTTCTTTGGAATGAAGGGATTGCTTTGCTTGCTTATCCGACACTGATCTATGCGAATGCTGTAGCTATGCGGCAAGTTCAGTTAAGACGNTTNTTTGCTTATTCGGGAATTTCCCATGCAGGCTTTTTACTGCTGCCTTTAGCTGCAGAAACCCCTGACTCGCTTTCTGCGCTTTTATTTTATACGGCGATTTATGCCATTGCCACTTTAGGATGTTTTGCAGTGATGGCCTTNTTAGATCATGATGATGAAGGTGTGATGATGCATCATTTAAATGGTCTNTTTTATCGATCCCCTCTACTTGGNGGGATTTTTATTCTCTGTCTTCTCACATTAGCAGGCATCCCGCCCACAGCAGGATTNTTTGCAAAATTCTTTATTTTTAAAGTCGCTTTTGAGGCGGGCTATGTNTCTTTAGTCATTACAGCCTTGCTTACGACCATTCTAGCAGCTTATTATTATTTAAGAATGATCGGTTTAATGCTCACGAAACATCCAGCAGAAGAAGCTGCTCCTCTCTTCAATGGCGCTGCTGTTTTTGTGGGAATGCTTTCCTTTGCAGCCTTACTGATTTTGGCATTTTATCCGATTCCTTTATTCGATCTATTAATGACAAAATAGCTGAGGCTTAAGCGACTTCAAATTAAAGGTATTTTATTTTCAAATTACCCTTCTTTCAGATTTTTTTCTAGCAAGAGAAATAAAGATTTTTTTAATATTAATTCTTCTATGTGTGGGTTTAAAAAGCCAATTGAATAATCATGTTTTTGAAGACCGAAAAGATGCTGGACAAAAACTTGCCCAGGCTCTGCTTAAATATAAAGACGATGATGTGGTCGTGCTGGCTCTTCCCCGAGGAGGAGTTGTCACAGCCTATGAAATCGCTAAAGCTTTGAATGCTCCTCTGGATTTAGCCCTTGCACATAAAATTGGTCATCCTTATCACGCCGAATATGCTATCGCAGCCATCACAGAAAATGGCNNTTTATTGTTGGCAACCCTAGAGAGATGCAAACAGTAGATAAAGCCTGGTTTGAAAATGAAAAAACGACAGATGAAAGAGCTTAAGCGCAAAAGAGATCTCTATCTTAAGGATAAGCCTAGCAACGTTTTAAAAGATAAAGTCGTTATACTTGTTGACGATGGGATAGCAACCGGCTTGACCATGCAGGCCGGAATCCTGGAGGTCAAACATCAGAATCCAAAAAAATTNATCGTCGCTGTCCCTGTCGCACCCCAAAGTACTGCAGAACTTATTAAATCGCAAGGGAGTGATTTTGTTGGTTTAATTGTACCTACTGATTACGACTTTCTGGGAGCTGTGGGAGCTTACTACGAAGATTTTTCTCAGACAGAAGATCAGGAAGTCATTGATCTTTTAAAAGCGCAGATTTTAGCTAAGAAAGGGATTTTTCAAGCTTCGTGTTAAAAATTTAACCAAAGTTTTAAGATGGAACAACTCATACACATCAGAACAAAAGAAAACAAAATTGAAGGAATGCTAAACATTCCTGAGGGAGCAAAAGGAATTGTTCTATTTGCCCACGGAAGCGGAAGCGGCCGCTTTTCCCCTAGAAATAATTTTGTAGCTAAAGTTCTACAACATGGCAATCTGGGCACGCTGCTAGTTGATTTACTCTCCCTNGAGGAAGATGAAATTTATGAAAATCGTTTTGATATTGCCCTCCTTTCAGAACGACTGATTGATGTGGTCAATTGGCTAAAAACCCANGATACCAACACACTCTCCATCGGACTNTTTGGAGCAAGCACAGGAGCTGCTGCCGCTCTTGAAGTGGCTGCAACACCCGGAACTGAGATCAAAGCAGTTGTTTCGCGTGGTGGAAGACCCGATTTAGCTGCAAACGTATTGGATAAAGTGACGATTCCGACTCTTTTTATTGTCGGTGGAAATGACTTTGGAGTCATTGAATTAAATCAAGAGGCCTTTGCACTACTTAACGGCATTAGAAAATTTGAAATTATTCCTAGGGCCACCCATCTNTTTGAAGAGCAGGGGGCCTTAGAACAAGTGGCAAAACTCGCTAAAGATTGGTTTGAAAAGTATCTTTCCTAATCTGGGTTTTACTAAAAATTTCAATATCGAAGCAAATTTTAAAGTGTAGATCGCTGTAAATTTTTTCCTCACTGCATCAACGAAATGAAACAATCTAGAATTGAATAAAAAATTGAGCATATAGCCACATGACAGTCTCGATTACTATCTTTAAAGTATTATACTAGAATATTTAAATTCCACTCGCGACTTTTCTTATGGATACCTTTGAACCGTAATGATTATAACTCACCTGGACATTGAAGTTTTATAGCTCAACAAATATACAGAGGATTAAGACAGATAAAAGAAATAGGGATTTGTATGGACTTAAAATTACAAGGTAAAACGGCACTCATCACAGGTTCAACAGCAGGCATAGGCTTTGCTATTGCGAAAGCCCTAATCGAAGAAGGTGCTACAGTCTATATCAATGGAAGATCTTCAGAAAAAGTTCAACAGGCAGTAGATAAGTTAAAGCAGGCTACAGGACAAGCCTTTCCAGCAGTCTTTGATCTTTCTGATAAAGAAGAGATCGAAAAATTAATACAAAATTTTCCCTCAGTTGACATTCTTATAAACAATCTTGGTATTTATGAAGTTCGACCTTTTGAGCAGATTACAGATGAAGATTGGCTTCGCATTTTTAATATTAATGTAATGAGCGGTATTCGACTGAGCCGCCATTATTTTCCTTTGATGCTTAAGAAAAATTGCGGGCGGATCATTTTTATTTCAAGCGAGTCTGGAGTAAACATTCCTGTAGAGATGATTCATTATGGAATGACTAAAACAGCTCAAATTGCTATCGCTAGAGGTCTTGCCGAAATGACAATTGGGACGAAAGTGACGGTAAATTCAGTTCTCGTAGGACCTACATATTCTGAAGGTGTTCAACAATTTGTGAAAGAAGTGGCAAACATTAAAAATCAAACATCGAGACAGGTTGAAGAANNGATTTTTAAAGATGTAAGGCCGAGTTCGCTTATTAAGCGCTTCGAAGCTCCTGAAGAAATAGGAGCCTTTGTTACATTTATCTGCAGCGAACAAGCCGCTGCAGTAAATGGTGCAGCTCTTCGAGCTGAAGGAGGAGTCGTTCGTTCAATTATCTGATCCCAAATCTCAAAAGTCCTAGTTAAGGATGCAATTCATCACATTTAGCGGCTAGAATAAAATCACTTTCGGTCAAACCATCAATTTTGTGTGTCCAAAGTTGAATTTTTACTTTTCCATAAGAAAGGAAAAGATCAGGATGATGTCCTTCTTCTTCTGCTAATTCCCCTACTCTATTTGTAAAAACTAAAGCAGCTTTAAAATCAGGGAATTTAAATGTTTTTTCCAAATGGTGTTCATCGATCACACTCCATCCCTCTTTCAGCTGTTGATAAAAGCCCAACAGCTCTTTACCTTNTAAAGGAGAAACTCCTCCTCTACACGGCACACAACTTTTCTTTGAGAGTTCGCAGCCTTCGTTCATACAGTCCTCCTTATATTCAATTTTGTTTTCATGATATAAACACTGAAATATAAAAAAGGAGTCAGGCCAATATTAAAAGAAATTTTATAAAGATAGGAAAAGCACATAATCGGCCAGACCTGACTCCATGCGATGCCCAACCCAATGTAAAGATAGATCACATCAAGAAGAAATGTGTCTACAATTTGTGAAATGCAATAGGCACCGTTGTTACGAAGCCAAAGAAAGCGTGCATCCGTCCAATCACGAATTAGGGTAAACATTTTTATATCAGCAAGCTGCCCTGCAAGATAGGCAGCCAAGGAGGCCAAAATACGCAAGCCGCTTAATCCTAAAACCGCCTTAAATAAGTATTGCTCCTCTTCAGACGAGGGAAGCCTGAGAGCGAACTCAATAAGCACAAGGCTCATTAGATTCATAGCAAAAGCCGTATAGATCATCAATTTAGCCTGCTTAGCCCCATAAAATTCTATCACCAGATTGCTTAATAAAAACGTTAAGGGATAAATAAATAATCCGGCTGGAATATATAAATCAGAGGTAAATGGTAAAGGAACCATTTTTGCTGAGATAATGTTTGAAATGACAGCAATCACACAAAAAGCAGCGCTAAGAATTTGATATAAATTTGTGATAATCATTTTAAATCTCCACTAAGAGCATCGCAACTTCCAGAATATTTGGAAATTAAAAACTCCTTTAAATCTGTTTCATCCACAAAAGGCTCAGAATCAGTTACATTATCAAGTTTTCCAGCAAATAACCACTCTTCCAGTTGTTCGACTTCTTCATATAAGTGCTCAAATGAATCAATCACAAATAAGAGCGGCTGAAAGCGATCGATTTGAAAGGATTGATGAATCACCCATTCTAGTTGAAAAGGACACCTTTGCACACAGGCTGCTTCTACAGAATGCTCTATCTCTCCGCCCGAACTTAGGAGCCCGCTGCCATAGACACATAAATGATTTTNTTGACGCATCAATCCAAATTCAATGGTAAACCAAAAAANACGCGATAACGCTTGAATGTTGCTTTTTAATAGCCGCGTTTTTGAGGGATCACCGATCTCGTTAAAACGTTTGACAGCCGAACTAGCCAGTGAACCAAATTTGACCAAAACATCTGCAANAAGTTTTTCTGTGTGCATAGGAACATGACCAGCAATGTCGTGGAAAATATCCGGTTCTGGCAAGTAATCTAAAGATTGACTATTCCTAATCGTTATTGTGGTAGGAAATTCTCGCCTCTTGAGACTATCAAAAAACAAATAAGTCGGAACATATCCACTCACAGCTTTTGCTTTAAAGTTGGTTAAAGGAGCCAAAAATTTGTTTATCTCGTCTAATTTAGGAATGGCATTAGNGCTCAGCGCCAAGCTCTCGATTCCAGTTAAAAATTTTTCATGAGCATATTTTTGCCACTTTGGCAAAAGTAAACGGTACAGAAGTCTCCAGGCTTNTTGATTATCTTCATTATATAACTCATACGGTTGCTGGATAAATAATGCACCAGTTTGCCGTGCGTTTTCTATAAAGGNGGCTTTATTCGTAGTGAGCCCATGATTTTTCATTTGAGCATGCATAAGTCCTCTAAAAGATTAAATAAAATTATTTACAATTAAAACACTACTTCCCTTATGGGCAACTTTTAGAAAGCTTAAAAATGTTGAGTTAAGCTAATTCTATTAAGCAATAAGAGATAAGATTAAAAATAAGGAATTAATAAGGACGATAATAGGAAGGATAATAAGAAAAGAAAGAAGAATGTTTTTAAAATTTGAAATAATACAAGATGATTTTTCAGTTCAAGCATAACCTAATCCCCTTGTTAGGTGGTTTTATATGTAATCTTATTAAAACAAGTTTTTTTGTCACTCAAATACCCTTCCAGTTGAAACACACAAGTTTTAAATAGGAATGAGTATCATTTCTGAAAATCATTTTATTATAAACCTATCAATTTTAGAGAATTAAAGTGATAAAATTAGCCTTAAAAAATAGAAGATGACATCGCTTGTTTTAAACGTTAAATAATAATTTTAAAAGGAGTCATCTATGGAAGCCAATCTTAAAGGATTAAAAGTAGCTATTCTTGTGGCCAATGGTTTTGAACAATCAGAATTAGCAGAACCTAANAAAGCCTTAGATCAGGCCGGAGCGCAAACTATTATTGTCTCTCCAGTAAAAGGAAAGGTGAAGGGATGGAAAAGCAAGGATTGGGGAGATGAATTCCCTGTCGATAAAGAATTGAGCCAAGCTCGAGCTGAGAATTTCGATGCGCTTCTTTTGCCAGGTGGAGTCATGAGTCCAGATACTCTTCGTATGAATCCTGAAGCTGTCAATTTTGTTAAAGAATTTGTAAAATCGCATAAACCCATTGCTGCCATCTGCCATGGCCCCTGGACATTGATCAATGCTGAGGCTGTTAAAGGAAAAACTATCACTTCCTGGCCTTCGATTAAAACTGACCTTATCAATGCCGGAGCCAAGTGGATTGATAGCGAGGTTGCCAAAGATAACAATTTAGTCACCAGCCGAAAACCTGATGACATACCCGCTTTTAATAAAGCGATGATTGAGCTTTTCTCACAATCGACATTGGCAAAACGATGAATGAAAATAAAGTCGCTATTGTGACCGGGGGAGGAAAGGGAATAGGCGCTGAAATTGCTTTGCACATGCTATCCCAGAATATGAAAGTTGTAGTGGCTGAAAAATCTCCTTCTCACAAAAATTTTAACTTACAAGATCCCGAAAGGCTTCTTTTATTAAAGACCGATGTAAAAAGTGAAAAAGCCATTAAGCTAATGATCCAAACTGCCATTCGTCATTTTGGAAGAATTGATTGCCTTGTGAACAATGCCGGTGTATTACCTGAAGAAAACGCCTCATTTGAAAAAATGACTCTGAAGGTATGGAATGAGTATATCGCTACTAATTTAACAGCTGCTTTTCTTTGCGCTAAATATGCCTTTCCCTATTTGAAAAAGNNTAAAGGCAATATTATTAACATTGCTTCAACACGTGCCTTGCAATCTGAGGGCAACAATGAACCCTATGCGGCTTCTAAAGGTGGACTTATCTCTCTAACGCATGAGTTAGCAGTTAGCTTAGGGCCTGATATTAGGGTCAATTGCATCAGTCCTGGCTGGATTCATACACAGCATGAAAAACTNAAAAAAATTGATCATCAACAACATCCTGTAGGAAGAGTGGGCCAACCTGAAGATGTAGCTGCCCTCGCGATGTTTTTAATCTCACAGCAAGCCTCCTTTATTACAGGGCAGAATTTTATTGTGGATGGTGGAATGACCATAAAAATGATTTACGAAAGTTAAAACCTATAGAAGGAACAAAACCATGATTCGCAAACTAAAGTCTGGAAAATATCGAATTTATTCACGATCAATTGATTCCAAAACAGGTAAGCGACGTAATTTGGGAACATTTGATTCAAAAGAAGCAGCGCTAAAACATGAACGGGAGATCCAATACTTCAAACATCATTAAAGGTTTTATGGCGGAAAAGAAACGTTGGTCAAAAAAGGTCACTGAAAATAGCAACGCTTTAGATTTAGAGAAAAATGTTTTCACAAAAACACCTAAACAAATCGCCGCATCATTAAAAAGATCTGCAGAGCACAGCACGCGTAGAAAGTCTTCNCCGTTTCGTTCGGCTATGTCAATGTTAACATTTTATCAAAATCGTGCAGGNAAAAATCTTTCGCCAACAAGAAAAGAAGCGATTCAAAAAGCAAAAGTTGAACTTCGAAAGCTCTTTGGGCGAGAATCATGAATATATTCCTTCCCATCCAAATGGGTGCCTTTGAACCGGAATGAGTATATTAGTGCTTTCAAAGAAAATCTTCATAAATAAATAATTTTCAAAAAATTCCTGACGAATGCTCTCTAAGGAATCACATTCTGCAGGAGGCTTGTCCTTTCGCCATCGGAAGATTCGGGGAAATCTAAGGGCAACTCCTGATTTGTGGCGCTTGGATTCTTGAATCCCTTCAAAGGCGATTTCAAATACTTGTTCGAGTTTAACTTTTCTGACAGGCCCAAATTTCTCCACTGTGTTTTNTCGTATCCAGCGATCCAACTCGATAATTTCTTCTTGAGTTAGGCCCGAATAGGCCTTTGCTATGGGGACAAGTTCATCGCCCTGCCAAACACCAAAGGTATAATCGGTATATAAATTGGCGCGCCATCCTTGGCCTGGTTGAGCATAAAGCAAAATAGTATCGATGGTATGCGGGTCTATTTTGTACTTCCACCAGCTCCNCCGTCTTCTTCCTACTCCATAGAAAGATTTTTTNNTCTTGAGAATGATCCCTTCTGTGCCATTGGCACGAGACTCCTCTTTTTTNNGCCTAAGCTCTTCCCAACTCTGAAATTGGACTTTTGGTGAAATTTTAATTCGAGGATTAATTGTATTCCACTTTTCAAATAATTTTCTTCTTTCTTCGAAAATTATTTTTCTAACGTCTTTTCCCTGATATTCCAAAATATCATAGATCATAAAAACGATCGGAACTTTTTCAATCATCGCGGAGGAGACTTTTTNTCTTCCCAATCTTTNTTGCAATTCTCCAAAAGGAAGTGGACGATCTCCCGCAAAAGCTAAAATTTCTCCATCCAGCACAGTTCCGTTTTCCGTCTGCGAAATAGCTTCTTCAATGTCAGGAAATTGCTCTGTAATGAGTTCATTTCCACGTGACCAGATTGCCACCTTGCCATTGCGATGAATGCATTGACCTCTAATTCCGTCCCACTTCCATTCTGCCTCCCAATCTTGAATAGTTCCTAAATCTTCAAGATCTGTATCTAAAGGTGAAGCTAAATAAAAAGGATAGGGATTCAAACTGGATTGATTTGAATTTTCTAGTTTAAGAGAATCGAAGAATTCAGAATCAGGTGTCCAATTGCCCATTAACTTTTGACTTAAAATTTCTTTAGGGATGTTGAGAGCCTGGCTCAAACCCTCGAGAGTTAAAAGCTCTGAAACACCTATTCTAAGAGATCCAGATAAAATCTTATTCAATAAAANAATTCCTTTTGCATCCAATTCTTTCCAATAATCGAAAATTTTATGTTTCACAGATTCCTCTTNTTGCCCGCGCAAAGGCAAAATTCTTTGTTCTATCCAATCTGAAAGAGAAAGTGAACTAGATGTCTCATTTTTAGTTTGTAATAAAAGGGCGATTGTTTCTGCTGTATCTCCTACTGCAGAATAGGATTCCATCATAAGCCAAGGGGGCAGATGAGTTATTTCCATACACCACTCAAAAAGCATTCTCGATGTGATGAAACGTTTCAATCGATTACCACATAAGAAGTATAAGGCCCAGACGGCATCTTTTGAAGGCGTCGTCTCAAAATAGTTTTTTATGAATAAAATCTTTTCTTTTGTGGATTTTGTTTGTTCAAGACGACTAAAAAGATTTGCAAATTTTTCCATTGTAAATGCTAATCCCCTTCGCCTTCATCCAACCATTCCATACCAGCTAAAGAATGTGCATTTACATTGTGCTCTTTTAGATAACGCGCTAAGGTCGCAGCATTCCCATGCGTCGTTAATACCAGGGACGCTTTTGTCTCTTTAATTGTTTTTAAAAGATCCGGCCAATCGGCATGATCGGAAAAAGCAAACCCACGATCCAGATTTTTCTTTTCTTGTCCCCCGTACCTGCATCCAGCCTGAAGCAAGAGCTGTTCGATAAGGAAAAATCGTTTCATCCAGGGCGTTCCTTTTGCTGAAGGAGGAGCTAGGATAAGCTCCTTAGAAAAATCGCCTTTATCCTTGGCACTTATAGGAAGATAGTCTGCCATTAGAATACCTTTTTCTTATATAGGTCAGCTAAGGGCAAAATGGCACCATGAACATAAATGGGGTCTGAATAGCTTTTAACAAAGCTAAAAGGCGTTGCGCTTTGCCCAAAGAATAACAAAATAAGACAGAAGCGTGTCCTGTTTGGCTATTTTCCTGCCACCAATCTATTATTTTATCGATTATCGACTCGGAATTTTCCCAATTATATATCGGAAGTCCAAATGTGGATTCGGAAACGAAAAGATCGCACTCTAGCAACTCGAATGGCTCGCATGTCGGATCTAAAACACGCTTATAATCGCCAGAAATGACACAAACGCATTGTTTTGTTTCAATTCTGATTTGTGCAGATCCCAAAATATGCCCCGCTGGGTGCAAAGAGATCCAGCATTCATTAATTTTTATTTTTTCCCATAAGGGATTTTTTCTATTGAAAAAGGTTGATTATAACGTTGAAGAATAATATCAGCTGTATTTTCCGTTGCAAGATAAGACTCATGGCCAAAACGCGCATGGTCTGCATGGGCATGCGTGACTACACAGTGTTTGACAGGACTCCATGCATCTATATAAAAATTTCCAGGTTTGCAATAGAGACCTTCAGCTCGAACTTCCAAAGGATTTTTCATTTTATTCCCTAAACAAATATTACCGAACAAATAAAACTTAAAAAGTATAAAAGCAATAAAATTAATTGTCTTTAATTCGACGTCTATTTTATTTCTTAAATAATTTCACCTAAGGATTCCGATGGAAGGACCTTCTCTTTTAGCTTCTGAACAATTAGCTCCCTTTATTGGTCAAAAAATTCAAAAAGTTTCAGGAAATACTAAAATCGGTAAAGAGAGACTTTTAAAACACAAAATCCTCTCAATATTTTCATATGGAAAATATCTTNNTTTCCAATTTGAGACATTTGCTTTACGTGTGCATTTTTTACTCTATGGAAGTTTTGAAGCGACAATCAATAGGAGAAAGGTGACAGGAGATTATCCTAAAAACCGTATTCCGCGTTTATCCATGCAACTTAAAAATGGGCATATCGAAATGTATAATTGCTCTATTCGATACATCGAACAAAATAATGCAAAAGCCTCATGCGACTATAGCATTGATATTATGTCAGATAGCTGGGATGGTCAGAAAGCATATCTTAAAGTNAAAAACCTTCCAGAGCATGAAATCGCTGATGTACTTTTAGACCAGTCCATTTTTCTTGGTGTAGGAAATATCATCAAAAACGAAGTGCTTCTTTTAGTAAAAGTCTCCCCTTTTAGAAAAGTAAAGGAGCTTTCAGAGAGAAAATTAAAAAGCATTGTAGACCATACGAGAAAATATGTTTTTCACTTTTATAAATGGCGAAAAAATTCGAATTAAAAACATTATCAGGTTTATCGTCAGAGCATTTGCAAGATTTGTGGAACAAAAGTTTTACGAAAAAGAACCGGTGAGCGCCAGCGGATAAGTTTTATCTGTCCACACTGTGAAAAATAATTCTTAATCAAAACTAAGCACGGAGCTATTTATGAATAAACAAACACTTTTTTATGGATAACGGTAATTTCCTTTGTCAATTTAAGCTTTGCAGCAAATGAGCAAATGTTAATCGCTCAAACCCAAGTGCCAGCCCCGGCAGGCGGCGGAGGGTTTGGAACTTCTAATAACGCAGCCAATAAGGCAGAACAAGATGATCTTTATAATCGCTCTGTCAACGAAATGTTGAGCAAGGATAAAGACACACAATTAAATGCAACAGGCGGCGGCAGTTTGGGGACAGGCAATAACGCAGCTAACAAAGCAGAACAAGATGACCTTTATAATCGTTCGGTAAATGAGATGTTGAAAAATAGATAATATTTAATAAAGAACAGACTGACAAGCCTGTTCTTTATATTGATTCAAACCTATTTTTTGAGAGATTTTACAGCGGCTTCCTTATTAACACCACTTGAAANAAATGAACCTTCTGCAATTTTCGTTAAAGTTTTATCCGCATAACCTTCTTCATCTAAAGTCTCTTGAAGGAGATTACTAATTTCTTTATCGAGTTCTAAATATTTTGCAAAACTGCGTAGTGTACCATAAGAGGCTATCTCATAGTGTTCAACTTTTTGAGCTGCACTAATAATAGCTGCATCCAAGGTGGCAGATTTCTTTTTATTTTTTACCATTTCGCTTGCTTCTTTTATAATTCCTTCCATTCCCTCGCAGGTTTTTTCTTTTGGTTGTAAATTGAGAAGAGAGAATATCTGTTCAAGCCGAGCCACCTGATTTTCTGTTTCTTTTAGATGTTTAGAAAGCGACTCTTTTAGATCAGAGAAAGAGGCTAATTTGATTAATTTTGGTAAAGCATCAACGATTTGATTTTCTGCACTATACATATCTTCTAATTCATCTATAAACAGCTTATTTAATGTCTGGGCCTTTCCTTTGCTTCTAGTTGATTTGGAATTGGTTCTTTGTAATTTATGAGATTGAATATGAGAGCCATTACGACTAGTGCTCATTTTTTTGGGTTCCCCTGACTAGATCCTTTGCGAGCTGTTTTTTTATGGCCTGTTTTGCCTGTTGATCTATTTGACATGATTTTCCCTTAATTTAAATTTTTGAATTGAAAAATGTCCGACACGCTTTTTTTGGACATTGGTAGAATATTTTTTTATTTCAAGAAAATTATGACAGGCTTTAATTTCTATTCTCTTAGAACAGACCCTAAATTGTTTAGTAAAATATTTTTAATCTTAAATCATTAATAATCAAACACTAGTCACAAATGGTGAGTTGATCTCACTTTTATTATTAGTTAAAGGAGTATAATGGATGTTGAAGACCCTAACTTACAAGGGGTATTTATGAATCTTAAGTTAATTTCTCTACTAGTTGCTACAGTAACGATGTTAAATCTTCATGGTTTTGCAGTTGTCGATAACACACAACCGCTCAACACGCAAACTCAAGTTCCTGCAGCACCTGGAACACATAATTTTGGAAGTAGAGCTGATCAGGACGACCTTTACAATCGTTCTGTGAATGATATGCTTGGAAAAACCAAGACACACAATTCAATGCTAATAAAAATAATCCCATTGATAACCCTAACGCTGTCAATCAAACAGATCAGGGAAACATCTACGCTCACTCTTCCAGCAATATGTTAAATAGATAAGGATAATGGGACGGGCTAAAAGAATTTAGCCTGTCCAAAATTTAAAAGATTAAATTGAAAAATAAAGCCTTGAAATATCAGAAAATCACTTTCACTATTTCATAATAAAGACTCTTTTTATATTTATAGATATATCCAGCCTTTTTGAGTCCGTCCAGAATTTCAGGAAGAAATGCTTTGAATTCTTTATGTTGAAGATTTTCTCCCCAAATCTTTTCAGCTTTTTTAAACAAAGGCATATGGGCATCTGTTTCTAATACAGTTTTTCTTCCCTCTTTTANAGAAAAATTCTTTGAATTTGATATTTNTTTATTCAAATCCTCAATTATAAAAGAGGCCAATTTTTGTTNTTTATTGTCCTTAAATATTTTTGGAAGGTTTGTACTGAAAGACTGGGAGGGATCTACAATAGCATTCTCTGCGGTATATTGCGCATAAGCTTTATCACGTTNCGATTTTTTTGCTGCACGCTCTTTTATACTAACCAGCTCAGATGCTAAACTTAGATATAATTCCTCATCTAAATGCAACTTGGCTTCCTCCATGAAATGATCTAAATGCGAATAAGGGATTAAGTTGAATAATCCATAATGTTTGTTTTTCACTCCACCCTTTGTCAAACCCTCAAATACGGAATTTTGATCTAAATCAATTAAGGCTACTCGACCTTCAGTTGTAAAAGGAATATTGTTACATTTTACATCTGAAAATCCTGTCTTAGCAATAAAACATAAAAGTTGGGAAAAAGAGCGTACATATAATTTNNTTAGCTCGTCATCATTCCAGGCAGTTTTGTAAATTCCGTCTTGTTCGTCATTTACATCTGCCAATAAGTTTGCTTTTTCCTGCATGATGAAATACTTGCCATGAATTTCTACAATTTCTGACTTTGGCACATGCAACAAAGTGAGATTGTTTTCTGCAACAACCTTTTGAGCATTTTTATTAATATGCATATATGTTTCTGCCATCCTTTTATCCAACTCAGTTGATTCCTTAGAATCCATGGGTTTAAATACAAAACCTGGGATGTTATCAAAAATCAATACACACTGCTCCCCTCCCCTTAAAATTTTTAAGCCCTGAAGATGAGGGTTCTTTAAAAATCTATTTTTGCTTGCTTGAGCTATTTGTATTTTTTGTTCTTCAGATAATGAAAAATCTAATTCTTTATTCGGTGAAGGATTTTGTAAACTATTTAAGGCATTTGCTTTAAATTTTTGTATTGCATTTAATCTATTGCTTAAATNTTTGCTCGTCAGCAGGAAGAATTTTTGCTTTGGGATTTTGAAGAGGCAGCTTTTTACTGGGTATTGAATGATTTGATGGATCTGAAATTCTGAGATTTTCTTTATCTTCTGTGTGGTTGGATCTATTTGTCCCTAATTCAGTAGATGTTTTAGCCAAATCAGGGGATGACACAATTGCTTTTTCAATAAAAAGTTATATCTTGTTCTCAAAAGGAACTTTCCAATACCCATGATTAACGGTATAATTAGAGTCATGAAGCTGATGACTTTAAGAATATTCAATGGAATGTTTTGGCTAATCTTTAATCTCTCAACCTGGTATCCCGGTTCACCTTTTATAGAGCAAGCCTGTATCACCTTATATCTTCTTCCTGAAAAGGAAAAATAGTTATCAAAAGCCGCGACAGCTTTAAAACCTGCTGTTGAATAAAGAGTAGAAGAAAAACTTAATTTATCCATTTAAAAAACCTTTTTTGATTAAATTTTATCACAGATCTTTATATTAGTAAATAAAAATTTTAAAAGCCTTCTTTCAATAATAAATTTTTGACAATAATTAACGTTAAGCATTATAGAATCTTTAAAAACGGGGCATTTTCTCGCTCTTGATTTCGATTTATTTTAATCCACTTTTTACGATTAGGGGATCTATGTCAGAAAAAATGCGTTGAATATTATCAAAAGGAATTTAAACCCGAATTTATGCGAAGAGCTATAGAGTTAAGTAAAATAGCTTCTATTAAAGAAAAATCTGGNGGAGTNTTTGGAGCCGTAATTGTTAAAGATGACAAAATTATATCCGAGGGATACAACCAAGTNAAAAAACATAATGATCCGACTTGGCATGCAGAAATGCAGGCTATTCGAGATGCCTGTAAAAAATTAGGTACTCCTCATTTAGATGGCTGTGTTCTTTATACAAGTGCTGAATGCTGCCCTATGTGCCTTGCAAGTGCTTATTGGGCGCATATTGATCATATTTATTACGCTTCTACGACAGACGATGCCTTAAATTACGGTGAATTTGCAGACATTGATATTTTAGATGAAGTACGTAAAAATCCTATACAAAGGAGAATTAAGGTTTCACAGCACATGCGCGATGAAGCTATTGAAATTTGGAAAGAATTTTCTAAAATGCCTGATCGCGCGCATTATTAGAATCGGATCGCTTATGAATTTTATGATTAAATGACTATAATTTTTGACAATTTCTTAAAAAAGAACCTTTATTATTAAGAACAAGCTTCTCTTCTTGGATATCTCTGAGAAGCTTGAATATTATATAAACTAGTATCTTAATTGTGGTGATAAAAGATTCAGGATAATTTTTTGTTCAAATTTTCTTTTTGATTTTTCTCTGCGAAGACATTCTCTCTGGTGGTTTATGACTGTCATGAGAGCTTTTGCTTCATCATAAAGCTTTTGGCTTCTTGCATAGAATTCTCGACAGCTGAACCTTTTTCCAGATCAGATCCATCGATTTTTTCTAATTGCTGCTCGGCAATCCATATTTTCTCATTAATTACTCGAATTTTTCAACAAGTTCCATCATAGAGGTTAGTACAATTTTGTCATGTTTTTATCTTCTTTTTAGTTGTCCTAAGCTCGTCCATACTCCTTTGTGCTTGCTGCATTAAAGTGACCGGGGTTGACTGTGTAGGCTCATTATTGTCATTGCTGCCAAAAGACATAGGCGCTGCATTAGATAACAAACTTTGTGCAATATTATTCATAAAAAACCTCTAAAATAAATTATATTTACGTAAAAAACATAGGATTATCCTTTTTTATAAATTAAAAATCAATAATTTTAGAAAAATCAATTTATCTTACTGTATGATGGGTAAGAGAAACATCATACATTCATTCCAGTTGAAAATGGAAATTTTGATCTCATTCAACCTTTAAAATCTATCTGCTCGTTTATCTGATTCGACTCATTCAAATGCTATGCTTCTTGTCACATTCTAACTTAAACAAATGCGCAAAACAATATTGGCTCATAAAACGAAACTCAAAAATTAGACAATAAAGAATAGAAATTTTTTTGAAATTTAGAGAAGTAATCGTCCTAAAATGATACCATTCGGACATTATCTTTGATTTTATTAATTTCCTCAGGATTTAATAAGAGAGGCTTTTTAACATTTCTCTTACATCTATTGGGAAATCAATACTTACAAAACGAGCAATCTCTAAGTAATTCTCATTTTTAAGATGATTTCGAATTGTTGATTCGATGAAGGACTGGATGAAACGAGTGACCCAGCCATTAGGAAGTTTTTCCTTTTGATAAGATTTAATGATTTGGTCTTGCTGCGTTTTAAAACGTTCGATCATTTTATCAGAAATGAATTGATTCATTTGATTCTCATCAGTTCCTTCAACAATGTCAAAGGCTTGTTCATACCAGTCGGATCTTTTCAAAGATCCTCTTCGAATAAATTGCGTTTCTCTTCATTCAAATTTTGCACGAAGAGGAATTTATTCTTTTCTCCGAAAACTACCCCTTCTTTTTCTTAAAAATAAGGTCATTCAATATTTTTTGAAAGATTGATCAGAAAGCCCATTAATTTCATCCTTCATTTCGTTAAGAATGTCTTGCGGTCTTCGTTCATGGAGTTTTAAACCAGGCTTATGGAAAATCACCTTTTCTAGTTTTGTTTTAAAAGCTTCTTCATTCCCCTTGTTAATTCTACCTGCGAGCTGAATTCCCCACTCCCCTTTCGTTTTGAATCCATGCCCTTGAAACAACTGGCCAAGTTTGTGAAAAACTTGTGGATGAAAGAAAATTTATTTTCTCTATCCAAACGTGCTTTTGACATATCGAACAACTTATTGGCGACAGCCTCTCTTACCTTCTGAGAGACCTCAGGATCATTTAATTTTGAAAAGTTGGTCTCTACTTTTTTATAAACTGGTCATAATTAAAATTGATTTGAGACTTGTGACTTTCGTAGGATTGTTTTAATTGTTCTAAAGCTCTTTGAGCCGCTTCGCCTTGAAGAGGAATGCCTATAAGCTGATTCTCATATTTAAAATCTTTGCCAGAGAAAATCACCATATCAATAAAGGAATTAGATTTAAATTGAAGAGGTTGCATAGGCATTTACATCTCCATAATTATTATTTATAATTATAAATTATTTAATTAAATATATAAATACAGAAATAAACAATAAATAAGATCTTGAAAGTTAACTATTTAAATAAGTTAATCAAATAAAACTTAAAAACTTCTTTAAAAAGCTGCTTTTAGAAGCTTTTAGTTTAAGACTGGAACAAAGCATCAAATCTTCGTAAGATATTGAAATTAAATCAATTACTAATTTTTTATATAATCATTAATTGATAATCTGTAGCCAATATAACGATCGTCGTAACTATCCCCATACACACTGGGATCAATGTTTTCATCTTCATGGAAACCAGCTTTTGTATATAGCCCTCTTGCAATCGTATTGATTTTTCGAGTGATCAATTTGATCTCTTTTATCCCGGNGAATATTTTACTGATACAGTTATTTGTAAAAACCTCATAAAAAACAGTGCTAGCTACTTTTTGATTTCTGGAACCATGCTCAAGCGAACACTGACTTAAATACAATTCACCTTTTTCTGAAAGAAAACTATGGGATAACCACCCTACAAGCTCTCCATCTAATGTTGTTAAAAATATAAACCCTTTTTCTCCTAAAAGAAATTCTTCGTACTCTCCATCAAAGGTCAGGCTTAACCACGTTTTTAAGGTGAGTCCTTCTCTTAGTCTAAGCCATTTTTCAATCGAAATACTCACACCGCTGTCTAAATAATAACCTGTATAGGTCGTTGAGAAAGCTTCCACGAAAATTTCCTTCGCAATAGGAGCCAATCTTTCCATCTCTTCAGCATTAGGTCGATAAGCGACAAAGGAACCAATGGGAGTCTCAACTTCCAGTAGAACGGATTTTTCAAACGCCTCAAGATTAAAAAATGATAGCAGAAAAATGAGAAGTAAAATTAATTTTTTCGCATAGGTAAATTACAAACTGCTGGGATGAATCGAAATGGCATACTTTATCCAAAAATTTTATTTGAAGTAAGGTTATAAACAAAGGACAAAACTAACAGGAAATAGAATAAATAAGAGTCTCATTCAAAGCAAAGAAAAATTAAATTCTTTAAAGATATAAATATCCAAACATCCGAAAGCATGAAATGTTGTTAATAAATTGAAGTGTATCCCCCATCGAGAATTAGATTCGTCCCATTTATAAAATCAGATTGTTCGGAAAGAAGAAATTGGATAGTTTGTGCAACTTCTTCAGGAATTGCATGCCTGCGGAGCGGAATATTAGCTACCTCTTCTTTCAGCTGCTCCTCATAAGTTAAGCCTCTTGAATCAGCTTTGCTTTGAATACGATCCTCATGGAAACGAGTCATTACAATACCCGGAGAAATAGCATTTATACTAATTCNCCTAGGCCCTAATTCATGAGACAAGGCTTTAGTATAAGTGGTCCACATTCTACGTATCACGCACGATAGGCCGTATTCAGGCTGCAACTGCACAGATGTAGTTCCTGAAATAACGACTATTTTACCAGAGGAAGAGAAGCGGGTTAGAGTGTCTTTTAAAACTTCAGTAGGACCTGTAAATGTATTTTGAAATACATTCAACCAAACACTTTCTTCCTGAATAACAGCTTTTCCACTAAAGTTGGGTCTCGGTGTAATTAAGACCAGACCAGAAATTGGCTTTTGGTTGTGGCTTAAATAATCTTTAAATCTTTCTCTCGAGGCTGGACTGATGAAATCAAGCGTGATAATTTCATATTGTCCTGGATGACTAGTTGTTAGTTCCTCTTTCAATTTTTTCAATTTGTGAACGTCTCTTCCGGTTAAAATGAGATCGTAATTTTTTGCTAATACTTTAGCTGCGGCACCTCCTAACTCTCCGGAAGCACTCGTAATGATAACGATTTTTCGTGCTTCTTCTACTGCTGAACAAGTTTCTGGACAAATGACATTAAAAACACAGAACAGCACAATAGACGGCAGCAAGCGAAATCTCATACATTTCCTACTTTTTAGTGTTTATTGAATGATTTTAAAAGGATGACAGCGAGCAAGAATATTAGGAAGTAAATTGTAACACTTTGAACAAAAAAATGACCAATAAATTGTTGATTTTGAATTAAGCAAATTTTTGAAATATACTCCTTGTGAAAGTTGGAAAATTTGAGAAAGAAGCTTCCTTAATTTGAATCATCGAAGCATCGCAACTTGAATAGGCTAGCGATGCAGATAGATTCAAAGGCAGAATCAAACCTACGAGATCAAATTCCAATTTTCAGTTGGAATCAGTATAGATCTTAGGCAGCTTTAGCAGCATTGTAGGAATTTAAAATCCCTGTTGCAATTTGATTAGACTGTGTTGGGTTTGCTGGGTCATAATCCCAAAAATAGGTACTGTAGCCTTGCTTTGCAGCCCAAGCTGCAAATGTATTGGTATTATAAGCTCCCGCTGCTGGATCTAATCCCACAGTAATTTGTGAGGGCGCAAAATTATAGTTTGTTTTTAACCAGTTTGCCCAGCCAGTCACCCACCCTTGTTCATCATACAAACTATTAAAGTAAGCCATAATATTTACACGGTCTACTCCGCAAGCGGTTTTACCGGTGCCTGGATCTTTATAAAGAGAGGCATTCAGAATGTTTTGAACAATTCCCTGCCATGGAAAATTGGGCCCAAAACCAGCATTTGTGTCCAAACTCGTTTGGTAATTAGGGTTGATGGTTTTAAAATCCTTTATGAGAGTTCCAACAAGAGCCTGCTGAGCGGGCTTATCCTGCGCCGATGTAAATTCTTCACAATCAAAATCCACGCCATCCAAACCATTTGTTTTACAAAAATTATCCAAGGCCTGCGCAAAACGTTGAACATTAGTACTAGTTAAAACATCCCAGGTATTATCATAAGAACCTCNCCCTCCACCCAAAGAAATTTTTACACTCATTCCCTGAGCTTTGCACGCTTGGATGAAAGACAACATTTGTGCAGGGTTTTGAGACATCGTCCCGAAACCGCCAATGACAGGATTTCCATTCGGATCCAGCGACATATTTCCTACAAATATGTTCACTGCATTAACGCCTTGAGGAACAGGAGTATTCCAACTCGTCCAATCAATATACCAGGTTCCATTTTCTACTTTATTAGCAGCAGAAGAACCTTGTGTGACAGGTGTCACGCCTGTTGTACCTCCCGTCCCTGTTGTTCCTGTCGTGCCGGTACTACCTGATGAACCTGTCGAGCCAGAAGAAGAACCTGTTGAGCCTGTACTTCCTGTTCCCGTTGATGATCCTCCGCCTGAATTTGTATTGACTGCAATAGCGTCATTATAAGTTTGTACAACTTGCGCTTCAATTGCAGAGCAAGCCTCTTTAAATGTTGCAAGAGTTTTGGTAAAGTCATTGTATTGACTTGTATAGATTGGATACAACTGCTGTTGCAAAGAGAGCAATTTTTGCCTGTCCTGGACAACATTTGCTTGATTTGCCTGGGAACGAGGTAATTGATCTATCGCAGTGATTTTAGCGTTAATATCATTATAATAAGTCAGATATTGACTATAAATTGCACTAGCATCGGTACTTCTTCCTGCAGTTTTAGTTGTTGATCCGGTAGAAGACGTACCTGAAGAAGATCCTGTTGAACCTGTATTGCCAGTTGTCCCTGTTGTTCCGGAACTGCCAGTTGATCCTGACGCCCCTGAAGACGCCCCGCTTGAGAAAACTGAAATGGGCGAAGTGCTTGAATTCCCAGAAGAGCTCGAACTTGGCGGGCTAGTCGCAACTGTGTAGACATACGCAGCCTGGTTATTGATATCGTTGCATGCTTGCTTAAAAGTAGCCAAAGTTGCATTAGAATTGTTGTATTGTGCCTGGTAGATAGGATAGAGCTGCTTTTGCAAGTCTACCAGTTGAGCAATATCCTGCGCCCTTGCAGAAGAATTGACCTCTGTAGAAGGGATTTGATTGAGTGCGTTGATCTTCGTATTTATGTCATTATAATAAGTTATATATTGCTGATAGATCAAATTGGCATCAAGACTTCTTCCGCTGTTTGTGACGACGTTGGAATTATTATTCGTAACTGGAGAGGTCATAAACATCTCCTTTATAGGATTTTTTAAAATTAAGGATTCTATAAATATTATATATATTAAAAAATATTATTTACAAATTAAAATTCTATTTAAAATATTAAAAGAATTAGGGAATTTAAATTCACCCCTTCCGAAAATTGGAAAATTAGACTAGGCCCTCTGAATTTGAATCTAATCGTGTGGTCAAAATTCCAAGTTTCAGTTATATCCTTGCCAAATTTTCTCATTTTTCATATTTGAAAGATAAAACTAGGAATATTTTATGGATGACACCCGAAAAATTTACTACCTTCGTTATGCCTTAATTTTGGTAGGTGTCGCCTTATTGCTGTTATATCCACTCATGTATGTTTGGCCTTCAGGGTGGATGTGGGAACCTCACCAAAGCAAGTATGAACAAATGATTATTGGGATCTATGCGACACTTGCTGTGTTTTTATTTCTTGCCTCTAAAAATCCTCTTGCACATGCAAGTTTGATTTGGTTTACTGTGTGGTCTAGTCTTGTTCATGCTTCAATCATGCTTTTCCAAGCTCTCTATTATCCTGCAGAATACGGGCATCTTTATGGTGATATCCCAGCACTTTATCTCTTTGCAATTGTTTTGGCCTATTTAATGCCTCGCGGATCTCATTTAAAACCATAACTTTTTTTATTTAGGATGCCTCTCCAAAGCAACAGAAATATTATTTGATAGCTAAAAATTTCTGAATATCTATATTCCACTTTAAAATAAATTTTTATGAGGCACAGATATGAAAAAAGTCCTATTTTGGCTTATTTCCATTTCACTTTCCAACGTCATTTTTGGAGAAACACATGTAATCAGAGAAATTCCTCCAAGCGGTATTATCATTAATGAACCGGGAACTTATGTTTTTGAGAAAAGCCTCACGTGGCGTCCAGTTGGNGGAGGAGCAGCCATTACCATTCAAGCTAACGATGTGACCTTGAATATGCAAGGGCATACTTTGAAATCTTCCTCGGCAAATTTTAAAACAACAGGGATATCGGCCATTTTCAGTGAAAATCTCCAAATCAAAAATGGAAAAATTAAAAATATGGGGCTTTCAGGTGTGCAAAGCACTCTTTGCGCCAACGTTTCTATAAAGAATATCGAAGTGGATGGGATCTATACAAATGATATCGCCACTTATGTTGTTCCTACAGGGATTTTAGCAAGCGAATGCTTCAATGTATCGGTGGATCGATGCACGATTAAGAACATGGAAGTTCTGACAGATTCATGCGCAGCCATTCAAATGACGGCTACAATTGCGTCCAAAATTACAAACTGCAAAGTCAGAAATCTTCTCAACCATGATGGTGCATGCACAGGAATTGGTCATTTATTATGCGCGGATGCGCTCATTAAATCTTGCGACTTAAATGGGATCAAAAGCACATTTATCAACAATCTGAATACTCAAGGTCATACGGCAATTGGATTGATCCCTTTTATTTCTATAGGTTTGACTATTGAGAATTGTTCTGTTTCAAATGTGACCGGATGCTGTGATGATGCACACGGCATCAGCGTCTTTTANTGTGAAAATGCCGTCGTCAAAAATTGTTACGTTGCCAATATATTAGATGGTGCAGGAGCTGCTAANAAGGGAGCAAAAACAACAGGGATTGAAGTCTATGCTAATAACGTTCTAGTCAGTGATTGTTTTGTAAAAACNATCTATGCCATTAACCCTGAAGATAAACAATCGACCGGTTTTAGCTGTGCTTTATCAAATGGTGTGGCATTCATGAATTGCAAGGCAAAAAATGTACAGGTCTTCGATGAACATGGGCACCAGTCTCCTTTGTTAGGATTTGGGGTAGGATTTGGTTGGGCACCGGATCCCCGCCCGTCGCTGCTGATGCCTGCCGAAAATGTGCTCTATCATCGTTGTGTCGCAAAAAATTGTCAGGTAGGCTTTGATTCCTGGTTTCATATTAATTCCGTTTGGGATCAGATCGTCTCAATAGATAATGAAATTGCCATTTTAAATCTCGGAAACGAGGCTCAACGAACTCTTTCTTGCAGTCCTTGCTCCGAATGCGGCTGCACACAAATTGGCTGTTTTCCCACTCCTTATACGGTGACAGTCAATAACGTGGCAAGTAACAATAAATTTTTAGCTTTTGGAGAAGAAGATATAATTTTCATAGGGGAATAAACCTGATGATAAATATTTTTAAAAATAGTCTCATTGTTTAAGTAGACATGAAATTTGAAGTGATTTTTAAAAAGCCTTTGAATTTCATGTTTCGAGATTATTTTGAAAAGTCATCAAGAAAATTTGCTCTTTAAATCTTCAAAAATTCTTCCCGACTTTTTCCAAGCATCTCAGTATAGATTTTTTCCGGCTCTTTTCTATTAAATTGCTTGCGAACTTCAGGATCGTAATTGAGCTCCATGATGAATTCAAAATTGTTTGAGGTATCATTAAAGATATTCTCTCCATAAATATTGGCACCTATATCTAATAAAGTTTGTAAATCTTTTGGCGCTTTCTCTCTTTGCCTCATCTCATGAAATGGAGATTCGCCTCCTAAGGTCCAAAGACTGTAAGAATCCCCAATGGCTTGCCACAAAGAAGCGTATAGGATAAGACCGCGTTGCTTTTGTTTTTCCTTTTCTTCTGGCGATAACCCTCCAACCTCTTGCAAGCGGGCTCCTAACATTCCCAACAAATGCAAAGGACCTTTGACAATAACTAAGGATGCAGCAACAAGCGAGGCTGCCAAGCCTACAGTACCGCCCACAATATTGGCTCCAAATTTAAATCCTTTTTTGCAGCTTCTTTGTTTCCCATTGTGCAAATAAATGCTAAAGCTCCAAAAGTCCTCCTCCAGCAGCTGTTGCTGCTATTACAGGAATCCATAGCACGCCTTTTAAAGCAGCGCAGGCGAGCAAAGAACCTCCATATAGAACACCTCCAAGTATGGCAGCTGTCGCTCGAATGACAGTTGTATGGGGCTTCCCGTATCAATTCTTTTCCACATTGAGATAGGCAAAGCTTTAAATAGAGCATTATAGGTCATCTGAAAGGTCGAACTACAGTTTCTTGTCAAAATTCCAAGATATGAACCATGCACAGGATGGCTTCGATCAATTTTTCAACATTCTCGAGCACATTGCTCAGCGTTAAAGAAGGACCTGGATTTTCAGGAACATCATTTAAATCTGCCTGAAAATTATCCAGTTTACTGGGCTCGCCAGACGAAATAGGAATTTTTCCTAATGGAGATAAATCTGATGTACTCATTCTTTACCTCGCTAACTATTTTGCAAATTTTTCACTTAATAAATTTTTTATTCTTATTTCTTCTCTCTCAAAATTAGCATGAGGGTTTTCAGAAAGCATTTTTAAAGCATATTCAAGGGTTTCTTTCGCATGGGTTTTATCCATTAACATAAGATAGCATTCAGAAGATTGAATGTGAGGGAATGGAGAAATTGGATCGAGAATGCTTGCCATGGCAAAAGCTTGCAGAGCTTTATCGTAATGGGAGGCCATTTTCTCAGCTAAACCTAAGGAAAGCCACACATTAAATTTTCCTGGTGATAAGAGGCTAATCGTATAAAAATGTCAGATGCATCAATATAATGAGCGTGCTGGTAGCAGCGACGTCCTTCTTGATAAAAGAATTCTATAGTTTTTTCTGAAATTCCCAGAACTTCCTGCAAAGAATTTGGCAATGAATCTATCTTGTTCACAAGATCATCTGTTGAGATCTCCCATTGGGTTCCCAAAGACACCATGTTTTCTAAAGCCTGATTCAATTCATTTGTCAGATCCTCAAACTGTACGGGTGTTAAATGGGCTTTAAGATTATTTAGAATTAAACCAAGTCCCTTATCAAATCTGGGATATGACTCTTCATCAATAAGTTCACTTTTGATTTTTGGCGAATTTTGTTTTTTGAGAAAGAAAGATCTCCTGGCATAGGATTGGCACCCTTCGCTAGAAAATCAGTAATAGCATCCGCTTCCTGATTAAATTTTTCCATCAAATCATTTAAAGAAGTCATAAGAAAAACTCCCTCATCCTTTTTTTCTATTTTAACACCTTAATTAAAAAATTAATAACATTTTAAATAATTATTTTAACAATTGAATATAAACTGTCTTTATACTTTAGTCTGAACAATTTATATATGTAAAAATTTAAATGTTAATACTTTGAATGATGTAAATAGCTGCAAAATGCAAACAACCATCAGGGAAAATTTAAGTTTTTGTGCAAATTAAAATTTTAAAGAGAAAGTAATTCTTATACAACAAAAGAACAAATAAATATTTGAGAAGCAAATAAAATTAAAATTGATTATATCTTTGTTTAATTCATTCAAACCCATTTAGGTCCTCCTATGACAAACCAATCCCCTTCAATCAATTCGTTACAAGCACAATATCCAATTTTTGATGAGAGCCAACCCCAGACTGTAGCACTTTCTCAAATTCAACCTTTCAATTTTAATGAACCAGATCAATCTAGAAACGTAAAAAGGAAAAGAGGAGCTAAACAGGATCAACACGCTTCACAGAAAAGCAAAAAAATGAAAATAATTTAATTGAAAAAATCGAATGTCTCGGTGAACAAATAAAAAGTTAAAATTAAATGAATCTTCTTCGCTTTTGAATCTTATAGGTGAAGTTAAAAATGAATCCAAACAGCAGATGGTGGATTTAAAAGAAATCTTTGAATCTAATCAAAAACTTAAATTAAGTCATGCAGTGCTTGAAGAAGAAAATCGATCTTTGCGCGCACAAATGAACTTTATAAATGAACAATATGTTCATTCCTCTTATTTAACTTCGCAAGAGGCAAATCAATTACATGTAGCTGTGGAACAACCGGCGAATCACCTCCCTTCCTCTCAACAAGCCGTTGACACAGGACAAGATCCAGATAAGATAGGAGTGGATTTAATAGATTCGATCATTCAATTGGAACATCAATTAAGACAGGTTACAAAAACCAAGAAAATGGTTTTTCCAAACACCTCTCAAAAATTAGAGAATTAGCCGTTCAGCTACAATTTCAAACAGAATCATCCAGAATGGCAATAAAAGAGCTATCTTTAGCAAATCACAATCTTTTAACTGGATCACGGGTACATCAACTGCATGCAAAAGTCGAAGATCTTGAAAAAGAGAATGAAAAACTCAAGTATTACCTGTTTGCTTTTCAAAGGGCTAATGAACTTAACCATCAAATTAATATGAATAATATCGCCCAATTTGAAAGAATGAAGCAAATAGATTCTGCTCAGATTCGACAGTATATGGTCAAATTTATCTATCCACAGCCTAGTGAAAGATTTGGATTAACATATTTCCCTCAATTTAGAAATCCCAATCAATTAGGTGACGTTTAAGAAATAAGATTTTTGAGTTAATCTTGAAATCAGCTTGCTTCCAACTTTCAAATTAGTCTAAAAATTATCATTTGTTCCAGGGAAAATCCGGATTTGTATCCCGATCCCTAATTAAAGCACAAAAAAATCCAATAAAATAGCATCCACGTGCGTTTTGGGAGGAACAGTCTTTTTAATAAAACCTTCCACATACTTTTGAGGATTTATTTGAAAGTCTTCAGTTTTAATGCGTCTTTCTATATCGCCTAAAATCTGTTCCTTATTAGGTTCGTTTGAAAGCCGATCTGCTGCAGCTATCAAAATTTCCTGAAGCGAACAAGAAATAGGAGTTCCCTCTTTAAATCTTGTTCCTAATAAGACCCTTGTCATCGCCATAAGATTTTTTTAGTATTCTGAGAAAACTGCAGGTCCTTGACAGGATCTTTTTTATTTAGATGGACTGGACCTGAACTCTTTATATTTTGTGTTTGTTGAGAAGTGTTTGGATGGTTTGAAAGAATTTGTTTAATCTCTTTTAAAAGTAACTCTCGAGGCTTTTTAGAGAAAAATGTTTAATTTTTGTGATGGTACGTATTAAGAAATTTTCTTGACTGATATCATTATTTGAAAAGTCATAACCCTTATTTTCTATGGCTTTAAAAACACGAAGAATTTCTTCTACTTCAGAGAGATTCTGTTTATTCTTTAGAGCAGCATCTTTAACGGCTGATATCAAATTGTTCAAAGATACTTTTCCACAATCATCTTGCAAATTAAATTGCCTGCCATGCAAAAGGCTAAATGTCGGATGTAACGCCTCAATTCTTTCTGGGGTTAAATTAGTCAACTTCCCTTTAATTAACACTTCCATATTAAACTCAAAGTTTTAATACGAGATAATAAAATTATACCATACTCATAAAAGGTATTCAATACGCCTTAATTTAGAGGTTAGGAAGGGTGTCGATAGTTGGAATCTTTCTGCATCGACTGAGCTATCCCAGTTCAGTAGCTTCGATTGATTCAAATTCAGAAGCGTTTTAAAACTTTGCTTGGAATACAATTAATGAAAGAAGGTTAAAAGACATAAACAAGCCCTCCTCCAAAGGTGAGACCCCCGCNTTGAACCGTATGGCTTTGAGAGTTCTTCACTGAGCTTGAATAATGAAGACGTGCATAGGAATATTCTCCAAAGAGATTTAAATTCCAATGCGAGTAAAGACGCAATAATATCCCGGTATTGGCAAATCCCCCAAATCCATTAGACGGCATGTGTTTTGAAACGTAGGAAGAATGATTTTTAACGTTCGTAATAAAATAACGAGGGCCTACGGAAAAATAGCAATCTATGGGCACAANAAAAATAATCTTAGCAATCTTCTGCAGTCCTAAGCTTANGGGAAATGCCTCAAACGAAGTTGACTGATGACCCTTTATAGAATGGCCCAGTTTTTTAANGTACTCAAAGCTTCCATAGGCTCTGAAGGAACGATGAATGGGATAACAGGCAGAAAATTGAAGATCAAGGCCGCCATTTTTATAAACACGACGCATTTTTTCCGAGGTGAAAAAATATCCTGTCTTAAAACTGATTTCAAGATGAGAAAGACAGGGTGAGGATTGTTTAACGGGACAGTCTGCAATTGCAGTTGAAACACTGATTAAAAGCACATACAAGAGATACAGCATTCTAAGCATTATTTTCCTCGTATGATAGTCATGGCGGGTTGACTCTCGCCTGTTTCATTAAAGGCTGAGAGCGTGTAAACATCTGTTTGAGAAGGAGGACGATTATGATCCTTAAAGCAAGTTTCATTCCTTGGCAAAATGGCTATCAGTCCCCCATTGCGATTTAGACGGTACCCTAAAATTTCTGAAAGTGGGGGTTCCCAATGAAGTGAGTTGAAATATTCACTTGCTACGGCGAAATTATTTTTTTCGTTTACCGTTGAAATGTCTAGGAGGCAGTATAGGATTTGGAAGGGGTGGTTGCGGAATGATAGCAATCGAGATGCCTACTGGATTTAATCCCACTCCAATTCTTCCAATTAAGGTATTTGATGTCGTTTCAATGATTGCCACGCTATTATTTAAATATTCTGTGACATAAACATATCTCCCATCAGGAGTAATTGCAACATCTTGCGGAGCTGTGGAAGCGCCAATTGAAAGATTGCCAATAAGAATATTTCCAGAAGTCTCAACAATGCTTACAGCTGAAGAAATGCTATCTGCTACATAAACGAGCGCCCCAGTAGGAGTAACTTCAAGGCCTGCAGGACCGCTTCCTGCGGGCAAACTAATGATAGATGTAAGAGTGTTTCCTGCAGTTTCAATGACACTTATTTGATCAATTGAAAGTTCAGCTACGTAGATATTATTTCCATTTGGTGTAATAGCTAAATCATAAGGACTTCCACCAATTGTCAATGGAATGGAAGTCAGTACTGTATTCCCAATTGTTTCAATGACGCTGACTGTATTATTGCCTTGATTAGCTGTATAAACATAACGACCATTAGGAGTGATTGTAATGCCATTTGGTTCGCTGCCTGCTGATAAAGAGATTGTCTTTATAAGAGTATTTCCAGCAGTTTCAATTACACTGACAATATCATTATTATTCGCAACGTAGGCAAATGATCCATTGGGTGTAAATACGATTTCATTTGGCGAGCTATTTGGCGGTAAGTTAATAATGCCAACGACAGTATTACTAGAAGTAGAAATGATACTGATCGTGCTGTCTCCAAAATTGCTGACATAAGCGAATTGTCCATTTGGAGTTGTGGCAACAAATTCTGGATTTTGACCAACAGCTACGGTAGCAATCACACTATTTGTGTTGCTGTCGATCACACTCACGCTGTTATCATCAACATTCGCAACATAGATTAAATTTCCTGCCAGAGAATTGACAAAGAGAAAATTAGAGAACAGTAAAATGAATAGATAACGCATGAACTTACAATTTCCAAATTTAAAGAAATTAAAACCACTCATCATATACTTGCCTTATGTTTAAACCCAACTTACGCTCTATCAAGCCTCCGCTTAAAAGTACTTATTCTTTTCAAACAATGATGTAAAAACTGTTCAGTTTTTGATTCCTGGAGCGCAAAGGTTTTAATCACTAAGCCGATTTAGTAGTAAAATTTTGCATCCTATCAAAATCACAAAAATAAAAGAAAGATATAAAATCAAAAGCCTTGAGCTCTAAATTGACTATAAAAAGAGGCGGACTAGGTTTAATCAGCTAAGGCGGCACAATTTAAATAAATGTTTAAAGCATAAAGTTCAGAAAACTAATGTATACTCGTTTCATCTGAAACTTGGATTTTGACTTCATGAGCTTGCCACTGTCTTTGAATCTGTTTTTATCGCAAGCTTATTTAAATTTAGAGCGCTTCTTTGCCAAAATTTTCAGACTTCCAAAGGGATGAGATATAGTGCTTCTAACAAAAGTTGGAAGCACTATATACTGAGCTGCAATTGGTAAAAAGAAATGGATGTCTTGGTAAAAGAGATCTATTAAATTGAATAGACTCTATTTATCAAGATATGTTTTTATCTGTTTGTCATCATAAACCACAACCAATCGTTCTCTATTCATTTTCATATAGGATACTTCCATATGAGAGGGGTGTTTTACAATCTTTTCTGTGGCTAAATTGTCTATATTTATCACACTGATCATTTCACGTTGAGCAATTAAATAGTGATTTTTAGTTGCTGTAATGTGTTTTATGGTATCAGTTTCACCCATAGATGGCAGAGGAATGAAAGTGTTCAAATTAGCTTGAAATAAATACACATTCCCTTGCTCTGTTCCAACGACTACCTTAGTCTCCATATCAGCAGTAGCTTTTACAAACATGGCAGTTGGAACATCAATTTTTTGTGTAAGAAGATGACCAGTGGTAAATCGCCAGTCTTTAATTTTTTTACCTCTTGCTCAATTTCATCAACCTCAGAACTTGTGAAATAGTTGCTATTAGTGTCTCTTGGAAGATTAGAACTTTTTTACTTTCAAATTTTTTAACTACAAATTCATAATCTTCATCTTGTGTGCCGGGTATTGGAATTGAAACTTTCTTTTCAACAAAAGCTGATCGTTTTTTGGTGTCGGTGAATGTTTATCAGCTCCAATAACGCTAATCGCTGAATGTTTTTCAGCTTCAAAAACTAATAGATGCTACTTCTATTGTTTTTTGTCTGCATACATACAGTTCACCGGTACCAAAAACTTCTCCTTTTTTTCTTACATATGAAGCAAAAAGAACTGCATTCGAATCACTTTGTTCGAAAGGTTTAATATAAATTTGGTCTTTTGTGGAATTCCACAACGTTATTGTTTTTTTCGTGACAATTACAAATTGATTTTCTTCATTAAAATCAAAATCAATTATTTCATCATTTTCAAAATGCTTTACTTTAAGATATTTTTTTCTCAAAACTCCAAATTTTTATTTCATTTTTAGTTGAAATAACAAGATTTTTGCTATTTCCATCATATACTTTTGCTTTAGAACAAATCTCTTCTTTAAAAAAAGGGTTTTTAATTCTTTTCTTTGATGGTCTTTACTTCTTTTCTTTGGTACTCTTTGCTTCTTTTCTTTGGTACTCTTTGCTTCTTTTTCTTTGGTATTCTTTGCTTCTTTTTCTTTGGTATTCTTTGCTTCTTTTTCTTTGGTATTCTTTGCTTCTTTTTCTTTGGACGACGAATCAAAACGTATTTGACGAACTTTAAATCCTTTATTTTTGCTTCGGTATACACACATATATCTTTGTCCTTAAAAGGAAAGAAGCCTAAAACTTTATCCTTCAACTCTAAACGTACCTCAATCTCATTAAATGCGTATTCAAAACCGGAAGTTGAATAACTTTTTGTAAAGGCACTATTCCAATTTCTTAAATCATTTGCCATAAAAACTACTCCATTAAGTATAAAAATTTTTATTTGACCGGCTAAAGATAAATAATTAGTTGATAAAACTCAAGATAAAAAATTATTTCGTTTAAATTTTCAATAGTTGTTTGGTATTCGGGATTTTGAAATTTCTAGGAAACGCCTTTGAGAATAGTAGATGAACCTTATTACGATAAAAACTGTCTTGTACCGATTCAGCAAAAGGAAAGTTCGGCTTGAAATAATTGCTAAATTTATCCTTTCAAAATTGAAGTTGGGTAGAAAAGATATATGGGCAATCACAAGACGTTTTTGACTCTATGCAATGTGACATCAAATAATGTTGGACGTAGGATTCTCAACCTAAGATAAGTGGATCACCGGCGCAAGACAATAAGCTATTACATTGGCAATATGAAGATACACGATAATCAAAATGTTGAATCTATTGTAGTCTTTCGTCAATTTTTATGGCAAAGTGCACCACCAGTTCACCATTTATAAAGTCCTCATCAACGATTGACTATCACCAATATTAGTGGTAATATGACCAAAAATGCTAGAGTCTCTATTTGGCAATGCCGTCATTGAGAAGATACTGTTCTATCTTGTGGTTAATGAGGAGTGTTATCCATCNAAACTTAAGGAAGTGTTTCAAATACCGCTCTTTAGTTTCCAAAGAGGCTTGGCACGGTTGGAAAAAGGTGGAATCATCATAAGCCATCGGAAAGGTAAGACATTACTCTACCAATTTAATCCGGGTTATCCTTTTCTTAAGGAGTTGAAGTCATTTTTAGAAAGAGCTTATGATGGATTTCCTCAAGACATACGCGATAAGTACTATGAACAAATGACTAGGAAACGGCCAAGACGTATAGGGAAGCCTCTATGATTAGAAGAACATCACTCTAAAAGATTGGCAGGTTACGTGTCGGAAGAGCTCAGAAAGCGAGCTATCGAGACAATTCTTTTCGGTGGCGCTTGCGTAACAATTTACACCCAGAACCGTTATCAGTCTTACGATTTGGATTATGTGACTTATGAGGATATNCGCAAAGTTAANAAGGCATTATTGGAAATGGGATTTACTGAGAAGGCTCGTTATTTTTAGCATCCAGGATGTCCCTGGTTTGTGGAGTTTGTGTCCCCGCCAGCGGCTATAGGAAATGAGTATGTGCGTGATTTTAACAGTGTAGAGACGCGCTTTGGCAGAATTAAACTGTTGCGTCCTGTGGATAGTGTAAAAGATCGCTTAGGAGCCTACTATCATTGGAATGACCGTCAGGGATTAAAGCAATCCATCAATATT
Organism: Parachlamydiaceae bacterium; assembly: GCA_013414685.1. Classification (GTDB taxonomy): domain Bacteria; phylum Chlamydiota; class Chlamydiia; order Chlamydiales; family Parachlamydiaceae; genus Neochlamydia. The sequence continues at coordinate 521,827 of CP058704.1, forward strand.
TGTCTAGAACAAGATATCGATCTTTCCGAAGTTGAACAATGGTCTGTCTCTGAAGGGCACTCAGGTAAATACGCCGTATTTCTAGAGAAACTCCAGAAGGCTGAATCAAAGGGTTAACTTTTCATTCTTGCTTGTCACGCTCTAGTTCAAAATAAGGGTCATAACCATGAAAATGTGTCCAGATAGGAGTTGATTCTGAAGATAATATTTCACAACAATTCGATACTTTAATTTATGATGCGGAAAACAACCCTGTTTATTGAGCGGGAGAAGGCTTTGTGGCACAAATTACCCCTCAATATCTTTGAATCTCTTTTATACTTTTTACTTCCCAATGCTCTGGGATGTCGCCAAGCCACTAGATGCCACTTGGTTTGAGCCTAACATTTGGGTCGAGCCCGCGAGTGACAGCTTGATTGATGATGACCTGCTTTTGTTCCTTAAGCTGCTCGATAAGACGTTTCTTCTTTTGTATGAATTTGTTTATCTGGGCGCATTTATAGTCCAAGAAACGGACGATTTGCTTTTGTTCAGATAAAGGATGATATGGAAGTGCGACTTTTTAAATCAGACATAGAAATTTTCATCCGAATAGTGTTCAACTTGCCTGCATCGCTTTTTTTTATTAATATTCCTTTTCCATAAATATTTTAGAATCAGTAAAAAAGATGATGATTTTAAAGATATATTCAAAGCAATAGCTCATGTTCAGAAATCATTCGCATATAAAAACTCCGAAAATGAAAAAGGCACCTAAGGATTTTTCCTTAGGTGCCTGTAGCTGAGAGTCTCCGGAAGTAGGATTCGAACCTACGACCAATGGATTAACAGTCCGGCGTAAGCCAACAATCTACAACAACTAGCAATACATAGCAATCACAAAATCAAAAACTTGTGAATTAACTGCTTTTTGTGAGTTGTCGTAGTTTTTTGCTTTTTGTTGTGCTGAAGTGCACCACTAGTGCACCATGAATAAAACATCGGCTACGAATATGTGCGCAACTTTAGTCGTGTTGAATCACGCTTAGACAAAATTAAACTATTACGTCCTGTGGACAGTGAAACTTAACATATTAATAATTAATAGGTTGAAGTATTATTGCATGATTTTCATTCCAAATATTTCCTGTTCCAATAATTGTGGCATTATTATTTAATGCTTTAAAGGATGCGTTTTTTACTCCAAATTTTTCTGTGATAGATGAAAGTGAAACAAGCTCACCATTGTTATAAAGTACTTGTTGGCTTGTGTCATCTTGATACGTAATACATCCTAAAATCTGTCCTAAATCATTAAAACATTGGGAACCACACAAGTGGAAATTTTCCAATAAATAATCTAATCCAGACATAGGATTCCATTTATAAATTTTATTATTGCTATTTTTTTCGAAGCAATACATCATTATTATTATTTAGACTCTCAGCTTCTAAAGTTTCATCAAATATATGAATCTGCATTCCATCGAAAAAATGNNATAAACTGCCCTCGATTACCCAGTTATTTTTCAGTGGGTGCTTATATCCAAAATCAAAATAACCTATAATGCAATCAGTATTGTTAATTTTTTTGGATTNTATGTTTATAAATTGATAACCTTGAGCTAAAAGAAAATCATCAATGTTAAGATTGATTGCTTTCCGATTTAAATAAATAAAACAACATTTTCTATTATCTTTTGATTGATAAGTTCCAATTATATCGCCTTTACTATTAACATCAATAAATACTGGTAAAGTGTTTTCTTTTATTTTATTTAAGTCTTTTTCAATATTTAATCGTTGCGAGCCCAAACTCTGTCTCCATATTATTGGATAAAATCCTATAACTATTCCAGTATCTCCAACTTTTGAATAATGATCAAAGCTACTGCCTCCATCTACCCTTGGTATATCCTTTGGGGGCTGTCCTATAGACCACAATGCGTATAATCCTTTTCCAGTATTATTTTGAATGTAATAAATTAATATTTCATCCATATTATTAATAGATTCGCTCCAACTCTGTGTCGATTCAGAAATAATTTCAGCGGGAATTGTAATTCTATAATCAATTGTAAATGCACTATTGACAGCAAAAATGGTAAACAGTAAAAATAATCCAATATATTTCATTATGTTTTTCCTTTTAATGATATAAAAACACAATATAAAAACTAATTTTTTTAGTTGTTTTATAAATTAATATAATTTTTTCGTGTTAATTGAATTATCTATAAATGGCGTAACGAATTTCATTTTCAGCATCACCGACTTCTTCGATTACCGCAGTAGTTCCAAATTGGTAAGTCTGATTGCCTCGTTTGAATTTATTGTCAAATTTAAAAGCCCAGGCTTTCGCACCATCTGGCCATTGTTCATATTGGCAGTTTGTTGACACAAACTTCTGCCCACCAAAAATTCAAATTCCTGTTTTATTGGTTTGTTTGTTCGATTTAATCCCAAACCTGTTTTAGGAGGCGGCTGCTTAAAATAGGTTCTGAGTTCTCCTTTGTCGAAATCTGCTAATAAAACCCATGTTTTTTCATCCTGTTGTATCCATGATATTTTCCATGGCTTACGATCAACCACCACCATTCCGCTATCCACTTCAGTAGCAGAAAGCGTATTGAAACTTCCGATAAGAAATAATCCTGTAACAAGGGGCCAAAGTATTTTAAAAAACAATTTTTCATAAATCTCCTAATATTATTGATAATGAATGGCTTGTATCATAAATGTTTGTTATCTTTTTGTGTACTCATAATCTTTTTTAGTGCTCATAGTCTATGTATTGTCGATGATAAAAGTTCTAGCCTATGTGTTTTTGGGTACACATAGGTGAATCTCACAACAGAAAGCCCCCTATCCTGAAATCTTTCGGTTTGAANGTACGGATGCATCGTTACTAAATCGGCCTTACCCAGGAGGAATTGGCTGAAAAAGCTGATTTACACCCGACTTAAGTCGGCTCGGTTAAGAGAAGAAAAGGAAACATCACCTTGGAAAATATCATTCAACTTGCAAAAGCATTGAAATGCTCTCCAAAGGACTTCATGCCTTAATGAATAAGGACAACTAAGTCAAATGGGATAATTACTACATTCTATTGATGAGGTTTTTGCCTTGTCTAATCAATTCTCGGATAGAGCGTCTTTCGGCGATCGCTTCTTTCGACCTTAAGCCGTGCTTCCAACTTCCCATCCTCTGACGGAGCTNTCCTTCAGCTGTCTTTGGTCCTGGATTGTGCTTTGGGACAAGCCCGCCATGCAAACGGCATCGTCCGTTTGCCATAGCGGGTTGGCGACAAGGTTGGTGTCCGTTTGTTCTCGCTTTCGCACCACACAACCTTAGCATGGGATTACCTCGTCATTTTTATTATTACCCCCACCCCCATTAACTACGTTGCCAACGATGGCCTTGCCGCCATCATTGACTTGAACATGCTGCACAATAACTTTCTGTTCGCCACCACAGCGATACTTGGCAAGTGCTTCAATAGTTTCATTATGCAACCTTAAAAGTTTGATAGCATTTTTAGGTAAAATTCACTGTGATCAACTCGGTTGCTATTCTCTGCCTTTTCCATATGTCGCAAACCTTGTGCGTACAGGACTGTCGATTGAAGACATAGTTTTGCTTCGGTAGAATCCCTTGGCTCACAATCTGCAAGCGATTGAAAAGCAGTATTAAAATTGTAGTCCATTTCTTTGCGAAAAGGCATCGCAGAAACAGCCCTATTGTTTGGTTTACAACGACGGATTGATAATCCTAGGATGATTAGTCCAAATTCATATTTCTATTGGGCTGTGAAAGCAATAACCTCACTTAAGTTTTGCTTTTGGTGCACTGGTGGTGCAGTTAAAGAAAATCTTAATGAGAATTTCTAGCTATTCGTATCCAATAAAGAAACAATCGGATTTGTCCCTATTGTCCCATTTGTCCGTTAGATTAAGCTTATTGTTGGCAACGAGAGGTGTTGGCATTTTTGTGAGCAAGTGCACCATCAGTGCACCATGATGAAAAATGGCAGTTACTGCTCTCGCCGCAACTGCCTAAATCTAAGTATCTCCGGAAGTAGGATTCGAACCTACGACCAATGGATTAACAGTCTTCAGTAACACCACAAGGCACAACAGAATACAGAACATAACAGCAAAACAATTAAAAGTTTACAACAATTTTTCTTTTGCTGATTTTTTTGAATTTTGGCCATTTGTTGTAGCGAAGTGGGGTAAAATTGGGGAAAAAATTCATATTATACTTAATAAATTTCAGAATTCTTTAGGCTCGAAAGGGTGTTGCCCCCAATAGGCGACTTATTCTGATAGTCAGAAGGTCACTGAAAATTTTTTCACTTACCGATTGACCTTGCCAATTATATTTGGTAAGATATAAATATGAACTCGTGCCTGGCGGGCGGTAAAGAAAGTCATTGGAAATTGAAAAAGAAAGGGTGTCCAACCGTAATTATACCAAATCATAAAGAGCTTAAAAAAGGCACTGAGCATGCCCTTAGAAAGATACTTGAAGAAACAAAATAAAAGGAACAATCCATGAAATACCATTTCAAAGTCCATAAAGAAGGAAAAGGTTTTTGGGCACAATGCATTGAATTGGCTGGATGTGTTACTGAAGCCGATTCAATGGATGAACTGCANAAAAATATGCAAGAAGCTTTGAATCTTTATGTTGAAGAACCAGAGGATTCTAAGGAACTAGCTCCCCTTCCGAATGAATCAATGCATGCAGCCAGAAATATTCTTGAAGTAGCCCTTGATCCTCAGATAGCCTTTGCATTTATGGTTCGCTATTGCAGAATCAAGCATGGCCTTACTCAGCAACAAGCGGCNAAAAAAATGGGATTTGATACAATTTATAGTTATCAAAGACTAGAAGGCAAACGCTGCAATCCAAGCTTGAAAATAATTACTAAGATAAAAAGAGCTTTTCCAGAGTTTTCAGTTGATTATGCAGTCAATGCTTAGTTGCTCATATATTTTATTCCAATGAGTTTCCTTTGAATGATATTGAATGGCACTTTTATGATCAAAACCTATTCAGTTATTTGGCAACTCACCCTTCGCCAATAGAGACTGTTAAGTTTGTAAAAACACTTAATGAAGTGCTGTCAGTTGATTTATTTGACAACGACTTTCATGTTATAAGTACTCCAATTACATTTCTTGAGGCAATTGGAATAACATCTTTTCCCAAAGTCTGGAATGAAATCCCTTCAAATCTAAATATTGATAAACAAAACATTCAAGAATTACCCAGTAAGCTTGTTAAATTCTATAATGATCTTTTTCTAGAAGAGTATTAAGGGAAACTTTAATCAAACAAGCTAAACGGCAGCTTATGTATGCATCGAATCCAATAGTAAGTCAAATCGTTGAAGAAATTATTAGGTACCCTCTAGAGCAACTTGAAAGCTCTTCCAACAACACCTATCATGCAAATATTTGTGCTTATTTGGCTTTAGAACATGTACAAAAACTCCCTATTATGAACTCCTAGCAAAAAATTATCCCAATAACAAAGAGCGAATCCAAGTTACACGTCAGCTATATCACGATTTTTTTCGATGGCAGTTGATACTCTTAAAAGAGGGATAAACATTAGCTATTTTAGAGCCTTCGATAAAGCAAGAAAAGTATTTTCTCAATTTGGCGATGCACAGGAACGAGCTTTAGATAGAAAATTCCAAGATCCTTATTCCATAGCTCATCTTAAAAATAAAAAGATCTCAATGATCCCTACTTAATACATTTTGCGCTATGTGGCATATATTCTAACACTACACAACCTCCTCAAAGAGTGCTTTGCTTTACCATGGACGATTCAGCGATTATAAGAGCAAGACTATCTTATGGTAAGACTATGATTGAATGGGTTAATAAGGCTTTGGATTATCAATGCTATATGTGCCCTGGAGTTGTTTATTGCTTTAATAAATCTTTTGATCTCCAAGACATTATTTTAGTTAAAAACATTGAAGCCCAAAAAATTTGAAAAATAAGATTAAGCAATGAAAGAAGATAATTATAAAACTATACAAAATGAATATATTAAATTTTTTGATGCTAAAAAATTATATGATAACCTAGACTCTTTCTGCTTTATATTTAGCAACATTTGAAATCCTTAATTCAACTATAATTTTTAATATTAGAAGTTTTTTTCTGAATTAGAAGTAGATTTTAAGAAAAAAAGCCGCAAAGTATCAAGAAGAAATGAAGATTTATGCAAAAAAATATAAGGATAAAAGGGATCAAGAATATCTAGCTTGCTGCGAATAGCTAAAAGACATGGAAGCAATAAGTAATGAAGATTTTCAACACTTAATTTCTATAAAGGATCAAAGGAATGTCATAGCTCACAAACTTCCATATATTCTTTTGGAACCACAAAAGACGTTNGATATTCATCTTTTAATAAAGGCTAAAGAGCTAATTGAAAAAATTGAGAAGTGGTGGATATACAACGTCGCTATACCAATTAATCAGGATTTAAATGACGAAACGATTCAAGAAGAACAAATTAAACCAGGATGCGTTATAATTTTAGATCAAATATTTAAAACATTTACAAAAATTTTCCGAGAATAAAAATAGAACATAGAATTTTTAATAAAAAAAGCGTTATCGCACCAAAACATTATAAGTTAGTATTCTATAACACTTTCCATCATACCCACTGTCTCTGAATACAAGTCTGCGAAAAGTTTGTTTTACCCAATACAAGAATCTTAAGGGATAATATAAAAATTTTTCGCTTCTAAGACTTTTTAAATAAATCATTGTAATTGAATATATTAGGTATATTTATGCATAATAAAACGTTTATAAAATTCAACTATAATTTTGAGGATTGGAATTGAAAATTTACGAATTGAATGAAAAAGTTAGCCAACTTGCAGAAACAACAAAAGAATGGTTTTTGAATCTTGAAGTTTGGCAAGCATGGTTACTTGTAGTGGGCATTGTAATTGCTTTTATTTTGTTTTTTCCATTAATGAAAGTGACGAAGATAGCAATTATTATTAATACTAAATCAATCTTTAATCCTCGAACAACAAATTTTTAAAAATTAAAAATAAATAAAAAATTTTAAGACAAATTAGGTGCCAATGAAATATTTTTTTATATTTTTACGTTTATCAATTTATTCATTTATGAATGTGAGGCGTCCGAAAATTTAGATAGAATCATTGAAGAAAATTTTTTATCTATATGTAAAACAAAGCCTTCTTTAATGAATTTATATACAGAAAAATTAAATATGCTTCTTTTAATAAATCCCAATTCTATAGCCGATGAGAAAATCATAAACTCGCTAAGAAAATTACAAGAAGGAGCAACAAAAATATGTTACGACGTTACTATTGATCAAAAAATTTCATGCATTATGTGGATCAAAAATGAAACAGAATTTTTAACAAAACAATAAACGAACGCAAAAGAACTGTAGAAAAATTATATTATGCTGCTTTTGACGTAGCTAGTGCTGTAATCATTATGCATGAAGATAAATTTGAAGCTTATATTGGCTCAAATAGAGAGCTTCTATGTAAATTTGAAAAGAAACAACCTATATTCTACGAAAATTTATGCAAAACTAAAATTATTCCTACGATTAAGTTTCATAACCAAGCTATTATGCACTTCCAAAAAAGTAAAAAGAATGTTTAAAAAAGAGAGAAAACACATCATTTTTTCACATATATCGTTTGAAGAAACTATTTGTAAAAGAAAATCACGATGAGGAAGCTTTTAAGACATATTGCAAGAGGTGTGAATTGTTTGAAGTCTTCCCCATCTTTGTAGATTAATTTGTTTATAGGATTAAAAATGGGTTTAGAAAAAGGTATTAGTCGAATTGGAACTGTTTCTGGAGTTATTTTCGGAATCTTCTTTTCACTTGTTGTGACAGCTTATAGTTTCGAAGTTGGATTATTTAACTATTTTTTTAATCAAAACTCGAGGCAAAACCCTTTAGCTGGGCTTTACGTAGACAATTTTGTAGCAGACAATTTTATGGATAAAACAAATTTTGATTATGAAGGAGCTAAACAAGCAGGATATTCAGATGAAGAAATAAATAAATATTTAGCATCTACTAAAGAAGAAAAAACTGAGTCTAATTTACCACCAGGTTATGAATTAGTAGAAGATGAACCTGAAAATCATCCAAATTTTGATAATAGATCTCTACAGTTACAATTAACAAATATCTTTTCAGTTTATCTTCCTACTTTCTTTATAGTGATACTAGTAGTCCTTATTTCGTTTATACTTGGATTGTATGGGGTTAAAGGAGTTGCCAAGACTATCAATTGGGTTATTAATGGATTTAGAGAATAATTAAGTTGTGAAAGCTCTAATTTGGACATAAGCTAGACTTTTTCCTTTCAACCTCACAAGATCATTCCAATCACTTGCTTCTTTAGAAGGCTCAATATTGCCAAAATCAGGCAGGGCTAATGAAATCATTTTTGGATCAATTTTTTGCGCTTCCTTGGCCTTTAAAACACCTTGATTGTTCGGCAAGTGTCTATCATTGTCAGCAAACAACACAATGGGACTATGTGGATATTTTATCCGTAAAGCTTTGGTAACAGCTACGAGATTATGGCATGTGAAAGCGCAGATAATCGAAACACCAGTCAGCTCATAACAAGTTGCCGCCGTCACATAAGACTCTGCTATTCCCAAAGATTTTCCATCAATCATAGACCCCAAACCATGAAACAAACCTTCGGTTCTACCGTTTTTGGAAAATAGTTTTGTTCCGTCTGGATTGAGTAGTTGATAGTTCCATATCTTCGCGTTGGTATCAATCATTGGCACAACAGCAACTTTACCATATTCGTTTTCTCTAAACCTGATGCCATAAGACCCCACACCCTTGTGAATAAGGTAATCTGACACACCAGTAACTAAAGAATGTTCCCAAAAACCGTAAGCCTTTCGTGCAGCTTCTTTATGTTTTTTCAGCTCTTCTATCGGGCATTTCTCTTGAGTAGAAAGAGATATTGAAGAAAGCCTGAAAANAGATGTTTCCGAATTGCCTTTGTTAGGTAATGTCTCGTATTTGTGATCTTTACCATGAACTTTTGCTAGCGTGATCATGCCTTTGTCACCTTCACGCAATTTGTTCATCCATGTCTTATATGCAAAAGCACCACTCGGTTTAGATTCACTAGTTCCAGCACACTTAACCCAATTCCCTATATTCAAACTTTTGATATCAAAGCCCAAGGACTGAAGCCATATTAAGTGAAAAGACTCTTGCCCAAGGACATCTTTTTCAGGCTTTCTTCAGTATTCATTGAAATACCCAAGGTTTATAAATAAGCAATATTTTGTAAATCCAATATAAATGTGTCTTAACATGTTATGAAGTCTGCCTTAGGAAAAATTTCATAAACAATTAATTATTAACATGTGTCATAGATTCCCTAGGTTCCAAACACTTTTAATCGCCCACGCTTTTTCAAAATTGAAAGTTTTTCGCCACAAATTTTCTAATAAAATGTTGAGCGTTTCTATTTATTATAAGACACATAAGACATCTAGGACACTATACTGTAATACAATACTTTATGTTTTTTTCATGCTCTGGCGAAATTGAGACACAAAAAGACACAGTAATGATCATAAATTTTCCCAGATGCTTGAATCTAAGCGGAAAGAATTTTCAAACTGTTTTCTTACTTCGTTTAAAGTAGGTAATTCGTAGTAATAAGGACGGTCTCCTCTTGTGGTTTCTCTTGTTCTTTTGATAGAGGGTATTAATTTACGTAAAAGCTTGCCAAATTGTGCAGAATTCTCTAGTTTGAGAGACTGGTTTCCACACCATATCTTATAATCACCATAAACAGATTCGCACAAAATATGACTTTTCCAAGGTTGAGTAGGTGTTGCGTTTCCCAAATCAAAGGTACCATAACAAAGAGCTTCATAAATATATCTTTCAATAGAAGACGCACTCATCAATTTCACTTCAAAAGCTTCTATATTTTGTGGGAGAAGCCAAGGATCAAAGTCGGAAATATTTTCGTGCTCAAGCTCATAAAGGAGAGCTTCCAAACCTCCCCCTCNTAACTCATCGCGTATACGTTTAAAGTAATTTCGGTCATCTTTATACTTATTGCTCACGTTTAAAACTAAAAAACGACGAGCATCTCGCTCCATATGCACTGGCCAATCTTCATTGCTGGATAAAATTAAGTGTTTAAAGTTTCTCATTCTAATCTGATCTTTTCCTTTACCCTCAATCACGCATTCTTTTTCTGTTACCATGGCCTTTAGTTTGCCCAATGCTTGCTTGTTTCCACCCCATACCGCTTCGTTTCCGTGGATAAGAACAGCATTTTTCAAGTGAAAGTTAAAGTTTCCGAGGAATTGGTTAATGTTGTCTAGAGGTAGGTAATGCACGCCAAAAATTTTACCGATTGGATCTACGAATGTATTTTTTCCAATGCCCTGCTCCCCCATAAGAACGAGAACAGGCGAAAGCTTGTGTGGATTTTGAATTAGATGCACGAGCCATTTCCAAACGTAAATGAAATATTCCAGATTATCATCGCAAACAACTTCTTGAATGTGTTNTTTGAATAATTCACAATCCCCTTTAGCTGCTTTAATTGCGAATCCCTTCCAGATGTTGTAAAGGCCTCCTCTATGAGTTGTTGTGGTCGGATCAAAGGTTATTCCCCAATATTGACGTCTTTTGTGATGAGCTAACCATATTTTAGCTTTATTCTTCTGTTTTTGATCTATGGTAACAGTCTGGTTCTCATACATATTTATAAAAGATTGTTTGCTTTCTAACGTAAAGTCAACACCTTCATATAAATTGTGTGGTTTTTCCGTTAAAATATAAAACTGATCCGTGTGTACAACAGCATGCTTTTTATTTAACTCTTCAACCACCTTGTCTTCCTCACTTCTCGGGTCTGTTTTGTCGTTGTTCATCTCTACAATTTTGACGTATTCTTGCTCCATATCTTTCCGCACTGTATTATCTGTCATGAGTAAGTCTCTTATTTTTTGCCTGACGAAGTTGGCTGGTGACCTTTAGATAGATTCTTTCGCACATATTCCAAAACAACAGAACGAGGAATAATAAAACGTCGTGGCGAAATTTTAATAAAAACCAAATCACCTTTCTTTAAGGCTAACCTAGCAGCAGGCAATGAACCAAAAAGCCAATCAATGTGAGCTCACGAAGAGTATAGAATGGACGATCTCCAAGCTTTTTATTCAGATCTTCGATCAATAAATCGATACAAGATGTTGACATAGCAAATCCTTTTAATAAAGACATTGCTATGTAGGAAAGGCTAACAAGATAAACCTACATTAATTCCAAAAATAATTTTATTATTGAAACACAAGTAGTTCTCTGGTAATCTTGAGTCACAAGACGCATAGGTCATCTAACCATGCTTGTAGCCGTGATAAAGTTCGCTGCTTTTTCACGGTTTTTTATGACTCTAGTTATCATTTTATCTTTCCTTCATAGCTAATACCTAGTTTTGTTGTGCTCTTTTTAGATATCCTTAGGGTCATTTCTTATCTCTAAAATCTCAAACAACATCATAACATATATAAAATTTTTTAATAAGCATTTTAGCACTCACATACTATTTTAGATTGCTTTTCTGTTGCCAATTTTCGCAGTTGCTTGTTCAGTATTGCCATTTTTTCTTCAATCCATCGAAAAACTCTTGTTCATTAATCAATATACGTCTCCCACATCTTCGAATGACTTTGTGAAAGCCGTTTGTAGCAGCATGAAAGATTAAATGCCTTAACCCGCCTAAAGGAGGCCAAGAATGTTCTTTACACGAATCTGCGCAACTCAAATACCTTGTCTTTGTTGACTCAAGTTTTCCTTCCATAAATTCCCCTTTTATTTGTTAATACAGCTCTAAATAACTCCTAAAAGCATTTTGTAAAACTAATCAACATTAAACAATATTTCTTAAAATCGTCCATTCCCCAAAAATTTAGGTATATAAAAAATGGGGGTAGATGATACTACAAATCAGGCTTTGCGTCCTTTAAATACATTATTTCTTTAAATTCCCTTAAACTAAAATGAAGAAAGTTACCTACAATGCCACCTCCAGCCTGAATGTAACAATCTATAAACGGATGCTGGATAATCTCTTCAAACGTCAAATTGGGCTTTTGCAAGCTTATAAGGTCGGCCCAAGTATTTAATACTACATTCAGCCTTTGAAAATTAAACGCGATAATATTACCAAGTTTTTCATAGTCCCTGGCACTGCGCCCTGAACATCATTTGGCTTAGGTTTAACTTTTCGAACAACGTAACGAGCCTTCTCCTCACTATCATAAATAAATTCATACCCTCGATCTCTTCCTAACGATTGAAATTTCTCCGTAATTTTATTAATTGATTCATTAGGGTGTTTACACCAAATAGCATAAGCAATCGCTTCTCGTTTAATATCTTTAATCATCGGTTTAGAAAGTTTAACTCTTTTTAAGTCAATCTGATACATCTTTAAGGCTGTTTGCAGTTCAATAGGAAGTATAAAGCCTTCCTTTACAGTTAAAAATATTAATTCATGTGGTTTCAGAAGATATGTGTAGTTTTTGGGTTCGCAACGATATTCAATCTTGAATGGCTTTATTGCTTTGGCCGTGATTATATCTTCTTTAGCAGCTTTGGAAATCAGCTTTAAAAGAGCTTTGAAATCATTTTTCTTTTCTCTTCATCAAAATTTAATGGAGACATACCAAAACTTGAAATTCCAAAGGCTCGTGATATTTCATCATCAAGAGAATAACACAATCCAAAATCGACACTGCCAGAAAGCAAAGCAACAGCCTCACGTAGTTCCCAAAATAGTTTTATCAGATATTTTTATATTTTTACGTTTTCTTCCAAATTTTGTTTCAAAGCCATGTCTAACCAATTCTTCCAAAAATTTTTGNATTCATTCTGGATAGAACACCAGCTGTATGTGTTTCTGAGAGATGTGCATATCGTTTGACCATAGCTAGTGTCTTATGTCCGAGAACTTCAGCAATTTCAGCAAGACTAGCTCCATTCATTGCTAGATAAGAAGCGCACGAATGTCGTAAATCATGAAAACGCAGGTTGTCGATTTGAGACTTTTTCACAGCAGTTTCCCAAGCAGAACGAATATCAATAGGCTTTCGTGGAAACTTTCCCGGGAACAGGTAGTGCGTATCTAAACGACGAAGTTTATCAAGCTGCTTAAGCAATTCAAGTGCATGTCCCGTGATTGCGACTTGTCTGATATCTCCATTTTTGGTCTCTTGAAGAATCACTCTTTCTTTTTCAAAATCCACATCTGACCATTTCAGATTCATAATTTCTGCTTGCCTCATTCCAGTAGAGAGAGCAAGAATGACGATGGTGTATAGATAAGAATTTGGACTATCTTTGCAAGCCTGCAGCAGTCTTGCTCGTTCTGGCTCGTCTAAGAATCGAATTCTTCCTCGAGGTTCTCTTGGTTTTGTCACTTTACGCAAAGGAGAGTCCTCTATCCATCCCCATTCTTTTATGGCTATAGTAAACGCATGTGAAAGAACAGCCATGTATCGTACGACGGTGGATGGGCTTCGTTGTCTCCCTCTTTTCGTCATTCCTTTAAGAAGACAGTCTCGCTGTTCGGCTATAAGAGCTGGTGTGATATCGGAAAGTAGGTAGATGCCAATTTGCTTCTTCCACCAGAGAAGTTGTGCACCTTGTCTTTGCTCGCATTTCTTTTTAGTTGGAAGTACATCGGACATGTAGCGGTCTATGAGTTGTCCTAAGGTGTGTTTCTTCGCTGCTGTTGTTTTAAAATGTCGGCCTTCACGAATTGCCGATTCCGTTTGTTGAATCCACCTTTCAGCATCGGTTTTACGTTTAATGGAAGCATATTGAGGAGGAGATCCCTTAATTCTGACTTGAACGTGATAACGTATCTTTCCATCTTTATCTGGAAGTTCTTTAATAGATGCCATTGATACCCTCTTTTTATCTAAAAATTGAACTCAGGAGATTCATATTCTCCAGGGTTATGTTATAATTGCTCTCGTAAATTATCGAATTTAAGTTGGAAAGAATAAGAATTTCCCCATTTTCCCCACTTAAATAAAAACTTACGAGCAAACGATGTAATGTTCTCGTTTTGTCTTATGTTGTAATCTGTTGTGGTCGTGTGGGGTAGAAGTGGGGAAAAATCCCCGCTGAAATAAAAAGGCACCAAAGGATTGCTCCTTAAGTGCCTGTAGCTGAGAGTCTCCGGAAGTAGGATTCGAACCTACGACCAATGGATTAACAGTCCACTGCTCTACCGCTGAGCTATTCCGGAATAAGAAAGCAACATTCTATGAAAAGTTGGTTTTTAGCAAGAAAAAGCGGCAGAATTTTCTGCCGCTTTTTTATTTTAGTAGTCCATTCCTGCTGGAGGCATTGCTGCAGCTGGTTNTTCTTCTACAATGTCAGCGATTAAAGCTTCAGTTGTAATTAATAGACCTGCAACGGAAGCCGCATTTTCTAAGGCGCAACGTGCAACTTTTGTTGGGTCCAAAATTCCAGCTTTAATCATATCTGTAAATTCACCAGTCAACGCATTATAACCTTGCGTGTCAGGGAGTTTTTCCACTTGCTGAAGGATGATCGAACCTTCTTGGCCAGCATTCTCAGCAATTTGACGCAATGGCGCACTCAATGCTTTCGCAATGATACGTGCCCCTGTCTTTTCATCGCCTTCCAGGCTGTCTGCAAGAGATAGGACAGCTGGAATGCAGCGTACATAGGCAACACNCCCGCCAGGAAGATATCCTTCAGCTACAGCTGCTGCTGTGGCATGATGAGCATCATCGACGCGATCTTTTGTTTCTTTCATTTCAACTTCTGTCGCAGCTCCTACGCGGATTACCGCAACTCCGCCGGATAATTTCGCCAAACGTTCTTGAAGTTTTTCACGATCGTAATCGGAATCTGTTTCTTCAATTTGTCGTTTGATCAAAGCAGCACGTTCTTTGATTTTCTTCTTGTCGCCTGCCCCTTCAACCACTGTTGTCTCATCTTTAGTAACAATGATTTNTTTCGCGCGGCCTAGCATATCAAGAGTTGTGCTCTCTAATTTCATGCCAAGTTCTTCGCTAATTAGTTGGCCGCCAGTCAGGATCGCAATGTCTTCTAAAATAGCCTTGCGACGATCGCCAAAGCCTGGAGCTTTCACAGCGCAGATTTTTAACCCAGCTCTTAAACGGTTAACCACTAATGTGGCAAGAGCCTCGCCTTCCACATCTTCAGCAATAACGAGAAGGGGTTTTCCACTTTCTGCGCAGGCTTGAAGAATTGGAATAAATTCTTTTACAGCAGAAATCTTTTTCTCGTAAATCAAGATATAGGCATCTTCGAGGACGCATTCTTGTGTTTCTGGGTTGGTCATGAAATATGCAGAAAGGTATCCGCGATCAAAATTCATTCCCTCTACCACATCCAAAGTAGTTTCAAAGCCTTTCGCTTCCTCTACAGTAATTGTCCCATCTTTGCCTACGCGTTCCATCGCTTTCGCAATGATCTCACCAATTTCTTTATCGTTATTTGCAGAAATGGTCGCAATTTGTGCAATCTCTTTAGAATCTTTAATTGTTTTGCTGCGAGTTTGCAATTCTTTGACAACTGTTTTAACTGCCTTCTCAATCCCATGGCGAAGGCTTAAAGGATTCGCTCCAGCAGCCACATTGCGCAGCCCTTCTCCATAAATAAATTCAGCTAACACAGTCGCCGTGGTGGTGCCGTCTCCTGCTTTATCGGCAGTTTTGCTGGCCACTTCTTTAACCATCTGTGCGCCCATATTTTCGTGCTTGTCTTCTAGCTCGATTTCTTTTGCAACCGTCACACCATCTTTTGTGATATGAGGAGTTCCGAAAGATTTGTCGATAATGACGTTGCGGCCTTTAGGACCGAGTGTGACTTTTACTGCATTCGCAAGGATGCGCACACCTTTGAGAATTTTTTGACGTGCGTCTTCTTTAAATTTAATATCTTTTGCGGTCATAATCTGTTACTCCTTTTAAATTATTCTATGATGGCTATGATATCATCTGCTTTCAAGATGACATATTCTTCATCTTCAAGCTTGATCTCTTGACCTGAATATTTTTCCATGATAATGATATCGCCAATCTTGACTGGAATGGGGATCAAGTTGCCGCTTTTATCTTTTTTCCTGTACCGATTGCAACAACTTCAGCTTGTTCTTGTTTCTTCTTAGCCGTATCAGGAAGAAGAATTCCACCTTTTAACTTTTCTTCCTGTTCTAGACGGCGCACAAGAACACGGTTACCGAGAGGTTTAAATTTCACATCAATTTTTTGTTTTGTTTGTGTTTGTGCCATAAGAAAACTCCCTTCTTTGGTGTAATTTGAATAATCAATATAGTGCAGGGAGCAAATTCGCACAAGCAAAAAATTAGCAATCTTGCGTACGAAGTGCTAAAATGTTGATTTTATGTGTTTAATTCTCGAAGAAGCCTTTCGGCCTGGATTTGGAATATGTGATTTTTTCGTCATGACTTTCTTTAGGTTCGTTTTTAGAGATCAAATACCTATAAGCCAGAATCTGTTTAGCCTCTTGGCGAAACCCTAGTTTTTTAAACAATCGACTAAATTCTTCACATATAAAGGATCTTTTTGAGTTTTCATCACCTGGATTTGAAGGTGCGCAGCCAAATGATTGGGTGGATTTTTGCAACGAACAGCTATTTGCGCTAACTCTTTTGTGAGCTCAGAATGGTCGGGAAATTGTCTATGCAAGACGACTAGAACCTTGAAAGCTGAATCAATGTCACCTTTATTTGTTAAATAAGCAGCATGTTGATAGGCCTTTTCTAATTGATCATCATTTAATTTATCCCGTGGAGAGGCTATTCCTATCCCCTTTAACAATTCTACCCCTTCTTTAGAAACTTTCTCAAGCTCTTGATCTGCATTTCCAGTGATTTTTGGAACAAGATTTTCTTCTATTACTTCTTGCAATTTCTCTTTTGCTTGGTCAGGACTAAGTGTTTCTGTTGGCATCTCTTTCTTTGAGGAAAAATCGCAATCAATCAGCGACACTGGATAACTATGGTGGACAAGGCAGTGATAAAAAAATACACCATTCATAAATCCTAAACTATAACCATGCCCTCCTCCAAATCCTCCTCTGCCCATCTCAAAATTTCCTCCTCCCCCACAGCTGCAGCAATGACAATCACGACAATCAGTGCAATACAGGCCACCATAGCACCATTGCCCATGGGTGCAAGAATTTCGCCTGGATGCAGATCTTTTCCTCTGAAAATTGCAATGGAAGCAGCGGTAAGGGCCATTACCCCTCCAGCAACGATAGCTGCCCCAATTGCCCATCCGACAGGATTACTGCCAATAAACACTCCCATCACACCAGCTAATAAAATACTTGCTGGAACAGTCAAAGCACTCGCAGTTGCCGTTCCTAGTCCAAACTTGGCTAAGTCTAAAAGACAAATTCTTTAATATTTTTCAGCTTGTTCCTTACTTTTTCTGCATGATTATCTTTTGTTCGTAATTTTGACATTTCATCCTGTATTTTACCAAGCGGAGGAAGATCAGGCGAAGCACCTTGTACCTGTTCAATTATATGGGAGGCAGGAAGATTTGGGTTCCGAATAGGTTGGATATTCATAAGCTACCTGCCAATTTTGACTTCTGTAATAAAATTTGATTTTTATATTCTTCAAGTTCAGGATGTTGTTTTAAATATTCAAGCGCCTTATCAATTAATAAATTGGCTTCATCTAAGCGTTTCAATTGTTTTAGACAACGCAAACAATCTAACAATGGATTCAGATCTTCAGAATTTAATTCTAGTGCCATTAAATAAGCTAATAGCGCAGATTCATACTGTTTATTATATTCTTCTGCTCTTCCTAGGGCGACCCAAACGGAAGGGATTAAAGAGTTCAAAGTGCTTAAAAATAAAAACGTCGGAAGCTGTTTGATAGTTTTTGATTTGAAAGAGATGCTGTCCATGTTCATAACATAAAAAAAAGTTTGATCTGCAATGTTCAATTTATCTTGTAAACTCTCTCCTGAAGCAAAGACACAGGTTTGTTGATTAAAAATTTCAAGAATCTCATCCTGAAGGTTTTTTAAAACCTGGTATATTTTCTTCCAAAAGAACCCTGCATCCTGCTTTGATTCTTTCTAGAAACTGATTTAAACCCTTAAAAGAGATCTTTTAATTTCCAATTCTTGTTGGTGAAAAGTTTTTAAAGGCGTAGGCTTATAGGTTTCTTTAGCCTTCAATTTTACGAGTGAAGCCATTTCATTTTTAATTAGGTCGATTAATTCATGTTCATAAGAAATAATCTTCTGATCATACATAAAAACCACCTTTATAATTATTATAATTTATTTTTTATAAAAAAAATAAATTATCAAAATTTAAACAAAAAAAGACCTTCAAGTTTAAGCGCTATTTACAAGAAGCTGATTAACAGGGTCTTAGATAATTTAAAAATAAAATCAAGAAAGTAAGAAAGGGGCAACTAAACTGTATATTTGCAGTTGCCCCTGAGAATGACTCTAAACTAAAGCTTTGCTTCTTTTCGTTGCGGCTTTTTCCAAGCAACTCCGCTAACTCATCCACTAAATGGCGGAATTTACTGATTGCAGCTTCAACAGGTGCAGAGGATCTCATATCAACCCCTGCTTTTTTAAGCATTTCGATTGGAAATTGGCTTGATCCGCCTTTTAAGAAGGCAAGATAGTCCTCACGTTCTTTTTTATCACCATTGACAACTCTGTCGGATAAAGCCAAGGCAGCACTAATTCCCGTTGCATATTGGTAAACATAAAAATTGTAATAGAAATGCGGAATGCGCGCCCATTCAATTTCAATTAAAGGGTCAATGACCACTGGACCAAAATAGATAGCATTCAATCTTGAAGCGTACTCTTTTAAAAGTTTTGGTGTTAGGGNGGTGTTTTNTTCAGCCATCTCGTGGATAAAGAGTTCAAATTCTGCAAACATGGTCTGACGGAATAGAGTCGCTCTAATATCTTCAATTTGTTGATTAATGAGGAATATTTNTTCTTCTTTTGATCTGGCATTTTTCATTAAATAACGCATCAAAAGGTCTTCATTAAATGTGGAAGCAACTTCTGCTAAGAAAATGGGGTAATCTGCATAATGATACGGTTGATTTTTATGGCTCAAGTAGCTGTGCATGCTATGGCCAGCTTCATGGGCAAGCGTAAACACATCTCTTAAAAGTCCTTTGTAATTCATCAAAATATAAGGAGCACTATCATAGCAGCCGCTTGAGTAAGCACCGGAACGTTTGTTTTTATTTTCATACCGATCAACCCATCGCTCCCTCAAAAGTCCTTTTCTCAAAATATTTTGGTATTCACTTCCTAAAGGAGCTACCGATTCTATGACAGCTTGCTCTGCTTGCTCATAACTCATTTTTATATCGACATCTTTTGTGAGAGGAACATAAATATCATACAAATGCAGGGGACCAATATTTAAAATTTGCTCACGAAGACGCATATATTTGTGAAGAACATCGAGGTTGTCATTCACTGCGGAAATTAAAGAATGATAGACGTCTACGTTAATGTTTTNTGGATAAAGAGAAGCCTCTAGACACGAATTGAAATTGCGTACTCTTGCATTAAATAGGTGAGCTTGTACATTCCCATTCAACAGTTCACACATTGTGTTTTCAAATTCCAAATATTTGCTATGCATCAATTCAAAAGCATTTTNTCGTAACGTTCTGTCTTGACTGCGAATGCAAAGCGCATAGGTTGCATGAGTCAGGTCACATCCATTTCCATTGCTATCAAATGCAGTTCCAAAACGAAAATCGGCATCAGAAATGGCTGAAAATGCCTTAATTGCTGTCGTCATCGCTTTGCCTGACTGAGCCACAATTTCCTCTTTATCTGAGCTTAAAGTGTGCTTTTTAANGCGCACAATTTNTTCTAGATAAAAGCGATAGTCTTTTAAGAGAGGAGAAGCCATCAATTTTTTTAAACCGGCAGCAGGCAAAGAAAGAAGCTCTGGCTCAAACCAGGCTCCTTCTAAGTTGAAATCATGCATCAAATGGGAAATTTGCATGTAGGCCGTCTTGTAGGTGTCATCGGCAATATCTTCGTCATGTCGCAAGTGAGCATAAGTATAAAGCTTAGAAAGTTTTCTTGAGATTTCAAATAAAGTTTCAAGTGCAGCTTTCAAGGTTTTAGCATCTTTACCCAACTTACCTTTGAAACGGGCTAGCTGCGGCCAATGAGGGAATTTTTCAATTTCACCGACCGATTTAAAGTCTTTTTGCCAACTTGACAAGTTAGAATAAAGCGCTTCAACATTCCATCTATCATCATGAGATACTTCTGAACGATTTTTGCCATATTTGATCGACCTCGATTATATTAAAAAGCGTAGTATACAGATCTCTGATTTCCATGTAAAATCTATCCCCTTTTAACTCGAAAAAATTACAAGAGATCGCCCTAACTTTGTAGGAGATAGATTCAATGACAGTGACAAGCTGTACCTAAATCAAATTTTTAACTTTTTCTCAGTATTACAAATCTTTGATCGATCTGACTTTGTTATTCTCCTGCCGGTTATTGTCCTCCCTATGAAAGAACTTTCCTCACGCATAATTCAGCATTTTTTACCTGTTGCGTTTACGAATAAAAAATGATAAATTAATGATTGTTAATTATTTACATTCAATTTTGAACAAATTCAAAAATTTGATTTGCAGAAAATTTCTTAAGAGCGTATTCATCTTTGAGAACCAAGATTCAAGATTGAGAATGTTAGGAACTAAAAATTTCTTAATTTTGAAACATGAAAAATGAAAGCTTCTTTAGAAGGAAAAGATTTATATCCATCTAAAATGAAAATGAAAACTTTGTGGTCCGTAAAATCAGATTCTATTGACAGCTATATAAAGGTAAAATGTATGACAAAAATCCTGAGCAAAAAATCAAAGGCACTTTCATTGTGCAGAATGACCGTGGATTACATACTAGGCCTTCCACAGAAATAGTAAAGTGCGCTTCAAATTTCAAATCCGAGGTCTACCTCATTCATCATAAAAACCAGGTCAACGCAAAGTCTTTATTGGGAATCCTAATGCTAGCCGCAAGTAGAGGTTCTAAAATTCACGTAGAGGCAGAAGGCGATGATGCAGAAGAAGCCGTCGCAAGTCTTCTTCAGCTAGCTAAAAACAACTTCAACATTAAATATTAACCTGTGCAAATCAATCTCATTATATAGAGGTGCCATTTGAAAATTGGAAAATTTGACAAGGAAAGGCCCTGAATTTGAATCAGTTTATGCATCACAACTTGTAGGTTGTAAAATGCAGACAACTCGAAGACAAAGTCAAGCTGACGGAGTCAAAATTCCAAGTTTCAGCTGGAATGGGTATAGAGTACATGATATTAGCTAGTTAGAATCTCTCTATTGCTAGCTTTACAACAGGAGTTCAAAAATTAAAATTCAGGATGTTAGACTTCATCCACAGGAAGGGTTTNTTCTAAAACTTCTCTTGAACAATATACAGGGGCATTATTCATTAATGCAAGTGTGATGCAATCGCTTGGCCTAGCATCGATTTCCACAATATGACGAATGTCACCAAGATCTTGCTCTAAGAAAAGGCGAGCAAAATATGTTGTATCTTGGATGTCATTAATTACAACTTGCTTTATACGAATTTCGTACCCTCGAAAAATAGAGTTAAGAAGATCATGGGTCAAAGGACGCGGTTTTTCAGATCCTGTCAAAAAGACCTGAAGATTTCGACCAATACTTGGGTCTGTATAGATCGCAAAACGTTTTCCCTGACCGTTTAAGACAATCACCGTATAAGAACGAGTCTGCATGATTTTATCGAAGGAAAGCTGAATCAGTTCAGAATGCATAATATTAATGTCCAGGTTACCAATTTTGATTCTATAAACTAATGACTATATTAGTCACGAAGAAAAATTTTCACCCGATCATCGTAATACCCCACCACAATCTTATCTGCTAAATGGATAAATAAACCAGACTCGATCACTCCAACGATCTCGCGCAAAAGATGATGAAGCTCTACAGGATTATCAATTAACTGTTTAAAATGAATATCATAGATATAATTTCCATTATCCGTCATGAAGATTTCGCCTAAGGCATCCACCCTCAGTTTTCCAGAATATCCCATGTTTTCAATACGGTGAATGGTAGCAGAATATGCAAAGGGCACAATTTCAACAGCTAAAGGAAATCTCCCCAACCGATCTACTAATTTACTCTCGTCAACGACGACGATTCTTTGCTTGCTCATACTGGCTATAATTTNTTCCCTGAGTAAAGCCCCTCNCCCGCCTTTAATCATATTTTTATTGCGGTCAATTTCATCTGCACCGTCTACCGTTAAATCGATAGAAGATAACGAGTCAATATCTATAAAAGGGATACCACCTTGGCGCGCCAATGTTTCAGATTTTTNCGATGTAGCGACGACAAAAATCTGCAAGCCTTCATGAAAACGTTCGATTAAACGTTCAATGAAAAAAGTCGCAGTCGTTCCTGTACCTAATCCAACTATCATTCCATTTTGCACCAAGTCAGCAGCTGCATATCCAGCAGCTTTTTTGGCAATTTGACCTTGGAGAATATGATCTTTTGGCATATGTTATTCCAATAAACAAGATTTAAAAACTGATTATCGGTGGGCATATGATTACATTACAAGAACTTTGTGAGTACTTAGATCAGCTTCTTCAACCCTTTCCCATAACGGACTACTGTGTCAATGGCCTTCAGGTGGAAGGCCGTAAAGAAATCGAAAAATTNGCCACGGGCGTCACAGCTAATTTAGCCACCCTTCAAAGAGCCTCAGAATTGAATGCCGACGCTCTTTTAGTCCATCATGGAATNTTTTGGAATCAGGATAATCATCAAATTAAAGGGATNAAAAAAGAAAAGCTAAGCCTTCTATTAAAAAATGAAATTTCCCTCATTGCCTATCATCTTCCGCTTGACATGCATACGTCTCTTGGAAATAACTGGAAGGCCGCAATTGAGATGGGATGGACGGATTTGGAGCCTTTTTGCAATATAAAGGGACATTACTTGGGAGTTAAAGGACGATTAAAGAAAATTTCCAGAGAAGATTTTCANAAAAAACTTGAGGACTACTATCAACACCCTGCTCAATCTGCTTTAGGAGGGAANAAAGAGATTGAAACAGCTGCTCTTGTTTCAGGCGGCGGTTATCGCTTTATCAATCAGGCAATAGCTGACAGAATGGATTGTTTTGTGACCGGTAACTTTGATGAACCTGTCTGGCATCAAGCTTTTGAAGAGAATATGAATTTTTATGCTCTAGGACACTCTGCCACGGAGAGAATCGGCCCTAGATCCCTCGGCAATCATCTGAGTGAAAAATTTGGATTGGAACACCAGTTTATTGATGTTTACAATCCTTTTTAAATATCTTTTGTCACACGCCCGCTCAAATCTTGTTCTTCGAGAGGAGGAACAGGCTTTGCAAGCTTTCTCAAAAGATCTTTCACATAGCGGCTATGTACGTTTTCCGGGTGCTGATTTTCATCAAAACGACTATACTTTCCTTTCAATTTTACCCGATCCTGTGAGTGTCGTGAAATCAAATCATTCATTTCCCGCTTTGCAGTTTTAATTGCTTCCTCTGTAATAAGATGATGTTCTTTTTGAATCTGATTTTTAATTTTTGACGAGCTTTTTCAACTTGTTTACTTTCAGGAGCTTTAGGCATTATAGGTATGTGTCGAACTCTATCAACCATAAAACCTCCATGTCTAATTTAATAATATCAAATACTTTCTTTAAATTCAAATGAGGCCTACGTCTTAGAATTTGAATTGAAGGTCATTGACAGAAAAATACTTAAAACTGGAGAATGAGGGCAATTTTCCCTTCGACTAAGGATGATATGCGAAATCTAATTGAGACTCTGAACGAGCGCGGATTTATAGATGCGGTAACAAGCGATGATTTGAAGCAAATCGTGCAAAAACCAATAAAAGTTTATTGCGGATTTGATCCAACTGCAGATAGCCTGCACCTTGGTAATATGGTTGGGATCATGGGCCTTGCCTGGTGCCAGCGCTTAGGCCATACACCTGTAATTGTGCTTGGCGGTGCCACTGGAATGATTGGAGACCCTTCTGGTAAAACAGCTGAAAGGCAGCTTCTTGACGAAGACACACTTCANAAAAATCTCAGTGGAATTAAAAAGAATTTCTCCCACATTTTAGATTTAAAATCCCCCTCGAATCCCCCTGTCTTTTTAAATAATTACGATTGGTTCAAAAATTTTTCCTTTATNCACTTTTTGCGTGAAGTGGGTAAATGCTTTAGAATGGGACCCATGCTGGCCAAGGATTCTGTCAAAGGCCGAATGACCTCTGAAGAAGGAATGAGTTTTACAGAATTTTCCTATCAGATTCTTCAAGGTTATGATTTCCTACATTTATATGAAAATTACGGTGTTGTACTACAAATTGGTGGTAGTGATCAATGNGGGAATATAACAGCCGGCACAGAGCTTATTCGTAAATCTATTGGCCAACAGGCGTACGGCTTAACCTTCCCTCTTTTAACACGAAGCGATGGTCAAAAATTTGGCAAATCCGAGAAAGGGGCCATTTGGTTATCGCCTGAAAAATTATCTCCTTATGAATTTTATCAGTATTTAATTCGTGTTGCCGACGCTGATGTTATTAAAATGATGAGCATCCTTACTTTCATGGAAATGGAGGAAATCAGACAATATCAAGCGATGATGCAGCAGCCTGATTATATTCCAAATACTGCGCAAAAACGGTTAGCTGAGGAAGTCACCCGTATTGTTCACGGAGACGAGAATTTAAAAATTGCTCTTGAAGTAACAAAAGCTGCTGCTCCTGGAGCTAAAACAACATTGAATGCTTCAACTCTTGAATCTATTGCAGGTGATATGCCCTCTTATACTCTTAAAATGCCTGAAGTGCTCAATGCGAAGTTACTAGATCTTATGTGTCAAATTGGCCTTCAACCAAGCAAAAGTGAGGCTAGGCGTTTAATTCGTAATGGGGGCGTTTACTTAAATAATCATAAAATAGAGGACGAGAATTACTTGATTCAAACAAGCGACCTCATAGAAGAACGTCTNTTTTTATTGGCTGTCGGCAANAAGAACAAAGTATTGATTAGAGTCGCTAACTAAACATTCACAGACCGATTGCAATTATATGTTGTGGAGTTGTAAGAAAACTTATAAAGCTCAAGTAGTTTAGTAAAAAATCTTCTTGAAACGAAAAAGGGATTGTTTATCATTAAGAGTTATCTAAATAGGACTCGTCTTTATTAAAAGATAAAGGTCGAATATCAGAAAAACTATTTTCATTTTGAAATGATCGTGAGGGCATGAATCGTTTTTCAAAAAGTTTGCTTTTATCAAGGTCCTTTATGAAAAATGATAAATTAAATTCATTGAGAAAAATTCAAAAAGAACTGTCGAAAGACATAAGGTGAAAGGTTCATTAGAAAAGCTTGCTAGTAAATGAAAAGGGCATGAAAATAAGCCCATACATCGCACATTCAAAAACTTAAGGAGTTCTAAATATATGACAACTATGACAAAGAAAAGCACTATGACCAAGAAGAAGTTGATTAATTCAATTTCTCAAGAAAAAGGGATCCACCCTAATGATGTGCGCCATGTCATACAATCTTTTCTAGATAAAATGACTGAATGTCTTTCTGGTGGTGATCGTCTTGAATTTAGAGATTTCGGTGTCTTTGAAGTTGTTGAACGAAAACAAAAAATTGGAAGAAATCCTAANAAAGCTGCTGAACCAATTGTCATTCCAGCAAGAAACGCTGTGAAATTTACGCCAGGNAAAAAAATGCGTAAACTCATTGAAAGACCCCGTCAGATGATAGCTAGGTCATAATCAATTCTAATGTCCTAGAGTATTGATTATAACTGTGTAAAGACGAAGGTTGTAGAATCATTATCTTCGCACAGAGAAAAATAGAACAACTCACTCTATTTAAAATAGCAATAAGATTGCGGTAAGGTATTACCGCTTTTTTGTACTCTGACATTTAGATAGGAATGGATATCTGAGGCGCCTTTTTTATCTTTTTGATAAATTTTTTTCATCGATGCTTTCACTGATTCAAAAGAAATTTCATCTCAAAAAATCTTATATCCCTATCCTAACTTTTTAAAAGTTTTTGAGGCCAAAATTAAATACTTAATTCAAGGGCGACTTTAGTCTCTTCAAGCAAAGGTTTCTTCAACATGACTTTACCTAAATTACTAGCCTTATCATCGCTTATTCTTTTTAGCGTCATTGGCGTGGCAGCCTATGTTAAAAAGGAAATGAAAAANCAGATGATATCTTCTTCAGCAATCCCTATTGCACCTATCGAAATAGAATTGGATCAGGCAATTAAAGAAGCGGCTCCTGTAGAAACTCTCGCATCTCCCCCTCGCTTGCGGAGGAAACTTCCTCTCATANNTGAGACTGTTATTCCTCCCAATGAACATATCGCGCAAAAATCTGAAAAGGATCCTCCTGAAGAGGATCGTGTGGCAGAATTTTTCAATCTCAAAGAGCCAAAATTTCCGATTGTTGAAACGATCACTTATAAGAGTCGAGTGCCGTGGCANAAAGGTAGGCCTGCCTGGCTATCAGACTATGCTGGGCATTTTAAAACATCTCGGCATTTTATTGCCCGCAGCCTGAATGGACAACCTGATTATTTAAAGCAGGATCTGGCTGAGGGAGCTAGCTTTAATATTTTAAAGCCAGATAAAAATATACAATTTCATCTTATCATTGATACGACTCGGTGCAAAATGTGGTTCTATTACCACGATCTCGACACTAAGGANAAAGTCCTGGTTAAAACTTATCCTGTCGCAGTCGGACGGGAAGATTATTCTAAAATTTCTGGTTTGTTAACACCGCTTGGCATTTATTCCCTCGGCTCCAGAATTGCAACCTATAAACCTAAAGTGATGGGTATGCACAACGGATCGAAAACTGAAATGATTCGTGTCTTTGGCACACGATGGATTCCCTTTGAGACAGAAATNAAAAACACGACGGCGCCTGCAAAAGGTTTTGGCATTCATGGCCTNCCCTGGACGATGAANAATGAAAAATTAGTCGAGGATTTTTCTAGCCTTGGTAAACATGAAAGTGATGGATGCATACGAATGGCATCTTCTGACATAGAGGAACTCTACGCCATTATAATCACAAGACCCACAACCGTAGAAATTGTAAAAGANTTTTTTGATGCAGAAAACAAAATTCAACCTATTCCGAAAATTGAAGTGAAAAACAAACTTAACTAAATATAGCCCTTAAATCTGGAATATTGTCAGCTACCAATGTAATCTGTCATCTCGCTAGAGCTTATTTCAAGTTGTGCTGCTTCGACAGTATTCAAATACAACCCTGCTTCATTGAAAAAATTCCAACTTTCAACTGGAAGGGGTACTTGACCGAGATCAGTCTGAGCAGTTTATCTTCTAATTGAGAGCTGATTGCATGCAGGTATCAAGATTTGCCATTCAAATTTTTGAATACGAATAAAACAGACCTCTGGTTTTCACCTAAATTTTCTTAAAAACAATAGTGTAATTTAAATATCATTTATGTATAATCTACCTGGTCATATTAAATAAAGTATTAGTAACCAATGAACTATGGAGTTACTGCTTGGAACATTTACCTCATGAAAGACAAATTCAAGAGTATGTTAAAACCATAGAGCATCTCAAGAAGCAAAACAATAATAATCCGATCTTTAATTCTGAGATACAAAAGCTCGAGCAAAAACTGGAAAAACTCAAAGAAAAAGTTTACAGCGAATTGACNCCCTGGCAACGTGTCCAGATTTGCCGGCATCCTTCTCGTCCCCATACGATAGACTATATCAAAAATATCTCTCAAAATTTCTATGAACTTTGTGGCGACCGCACGTTTAGCGATGACCATTCGATCATCGGCGGCTTTGCTAAAATTGGAAATATGAAATGCGTCATCGTCGGACAAGAAAAAGGCCACGATACCGAAAGCCGCGTTTATCATAATTTCGGAATGCTAAATCCGGAAGGTTTTAGGAAGGCTTTAAGACTTATGCAGCTCGCTGAAAAATTTAATTTACCCGTCGTAAGCTTTTTAGATACTCCTGANGCAAATGCAGGGCTTGAAGCCGAAGAAAGAGGCCAAGGCTGGGCGATCGCGCAAAATTTAAGGGAGATGTCACGCATTGCCACTCCCATTATTGTCGCTATTATTGGTGAAGGATGTTCCGGCGGTGCTTTAGGCATGGGAGTGGGCGATGTCATCGGAATGATGGAACATGCTTATTATTCAGTCATTTCNCCTGAGGCTTGCGCTTCCATCTTATGGAAAGATTCGAANAANAATACAGAAGCTGCAAGCATTCTTAAATTAAATGCGGAAAATATGCTTCAATTAAATATCATCGATGCCATTATCAATGAACCCTTAGGAGGTGCCCATCACGATCCGCAAAAAGCCTATGCCAACATGCAACAATTTATTCTAGAACAATGGCAAATGCTACGCAACATCCCTAAAGATATTTTGCTGGAACAACGCTACCTTAAGTTCCGCAAAATAGGTGAATTCATTCAAGCTTAGAATCCAAGTTTTTCATGAGAAGAGTATTTAAAATAGCCTTTGAGAAGCATAAACATACGTTTTTAATCTGTTTCATTATCTCTGCAATGATTTTATTGACCTTTGCTTCTCAACTGGAAATTTTAGCTTTGGGAGTCATCACNAAAAAAGGGCCTGATGTTTTTGAATTGTTTGCCCCCTTGGAAGATGGAAAACTCAAAAACAGATGCTATCCACCAAAAGATTTGCTTCTTCGCTTTGATCAAATCGATGCACAACATACTGGGACCATAACAGCCGCTCAAATTGAAAAATTTTTAACCCAAACTAAAAANCATGATTTGATCGAAAAAGTCACTGTCTGGGTTAATCACATTTTGCCAATTAAAGAAAACCTTGCTAACTTGGCGATTTTCTTAGTTTTTGTCGCACTTTTTAAAGCCATCACTCTTTTCTCACATCGTTTTTCGACCCGGCTAATGGCGATTCGCATCAGTCGGGATCTTCGACAAAGATATTTCGAACATATTCAAACTTTACCTATGAAGTTTTACCAAGAGCATAATATTGGCAGCCTCTCCTCACGTGTCGTAGGCGATTCTTTTATGATAGCAGAAGCCATTAACGCTTGCCTTGTAAACTATATTCAAACCCCTTTTACAGTATTGACCACATTAATCATGTGCTTCTATACTTCCTGGAAGCTTTCTTTGATTATTTTTATCGGCTTTCCNCTCATTGTTTTTCCCATCATCTTTTTAGCAAAAAGAGTCAAACGTGTTTCAAAGCAATTACAANNAAATCAGGAAAAATTCACCTCTGTCATCATTGATTTTCTAGCTGGCATCCAAACCGTGAAATTATTCGGAATGGAGGATTTTTCGCTTAATAAATATAAAGACCAAAACAATCAACTCGCCCATCTCGAACAAAAAAGCGCACGGTATGATTTATCTTCAAGGCCTATTGTCCATACAATAGGGATGTTNTTTTTAGCTACGGCTTTGCTTTATGGCCTCTATGTATTACAAATGAGCGTGCCTGAAATTTTATTTTATTGCGGAATGCTCTACATATTTTACGAACCCATAAAGAAATTTGCCGAAGAAAATAGCCACATCCAGCGCGGAATTGCGGCTGCAGAAAGAATGTGCGAAGTGTTAGATCTTCACCCTTGCATCCAGGATGCCGATGGGGCTGAAGCACTTGAAAAGTTTGAAGACTGCATTGAGTTTGATGATGTTTGGTTTCATTATGGAAACGATTGGGTATTAAAGGGAGTGAGCTTTAAAGTTGAAAAAGGTCAAACTGTTGCTATAGTCGGACCTACAGGTGCAGGCAAATCCACCATCGTGCAACTCGTTCCTCGTTTATATGATATTCAGCAAGGAACCATACGCATAAACGGCAAATCGATTCATACATTTACACAAAAATCTTTAAGAGAAAATATTGCATTTGTGCCGCAAAAACCTTTTCTCTTTTTGGATACTGTAGCAGAAAATATTTCCTACGGTCAGAAGCTTTCTTTAGATCAAATCCAACAAGCTGCGCANAAAGCTTACGCGGAAGAATTTATTCTTGAACTTCCTCAAGGCTACCAAACTCAGCTTTCCGAGACTGGAAAAAACCTTTCAGGCGGACAACAACAGCGTTTGGCTATCGCGCGCGCGCTTGCNAAAAATGCACCGATTTTAATTATGGATGAAGCCACTTCCTCGTTGGACACAATTAGCGAGGTCCGAATCAAAAATGCGATTCAAGAACTACGCGGTAAAATCACCCAAATTATCATCGCTCATCGACTCTCCACTATCGAAGATGCAGATAAAATTATCTATCTTGAAAAAGGAGTCAAAATTGCCGAGGGAACGAAAGATGAGCTTTTAAAAATTTGTCCTGGATTTAGAACGATGTGGGAATTGAAGGATAATAAAAATGAAAAAAAGAAAGCGGTCGTCATTAATTCAGGTGGCATGGATTCCGCTATTTGTTTAGCGCTTGCTATTCAAGAATTTGGTAAGGATGCTATTTTAGGTTTGTCTTTTAATTATGAACAAAGACATGTGCCGGAATTAGCCCAGGCAGCAAAAATCTGTAGAGACTGGAAAGTTGACCACACGATTCTTACGATTAATTGCATGAAAAGTATTACTGACAACGCACTTATTAATAATACGTTAAAAATTGAAGAACGTGAAAACGCTCCTCCAAATACTTTAGTTGTGGGAAGAAATGGCTTAATGGCGAGATTAGGAGCGATTCATGCAGAATATCTTGGTGCCCATTGCATTTATATGGGAATCATTGGAGTAGATGGCAATTTTTCAGGCTACCGCGACTGTTCAAGAGAGTACATGGATCTCAAACAACAGCTCTTACGAATCGATTTGAATGATCCGCTTTTTGAAATTAGGACTCCTCTTGTCCATATGACTAAAAAAGAAACCTTAGAAGTGGCGCATCGTTTAGGNGTTTTAAACTATTTATTAGAGAATACAATCACCTGTTATGAGGGAATTCCTTTTCATGGATGCCAGGTTTGTCCGGCCTGCAAACTTAAAAATAAAGGAATCGAAGAGTTTAAAGAAGCCCATCCTGAAATAAAATTATCTAGATAATACTTCATTTGAAAATGGGAAAATATATGAACCTTGATGTGATTTCCAGAGCTGTAATAACTGCACAGCATCTAGATCCCTTAGAAAGAAAGCGTTTAAATCAATCCGAACGGAAGCTTTTGCTTCTTTGTTGCGAGGCTTTTAAAAGCCAAAAAGAGCACGTCCTATTAATCTTAAGCTCTTTCAAATTGAAAATCTTATTGCGGCCATGGAAAATATAACTGAAAAATCCCCCAAAAAAACAGTTTTTGTCTTATGAGGATTTTTTAGCGATTGGAAATATTTTACACATTAGAATAGGTACTTCCCGTTTAGAAAAACAGCTTCATGTGGCTTTTAAACACTTTCCAAAAGCACCTTCATCCTCTATTTATTATGAAATTATTGACAAAGCCATGACTGCGAAATATTTGACAAAAAGCCATCGAAGCCATGTGTTGGCTACATTAGAAAAGATTTATTTATTGTCGATCCACCAATCTCACTTTAATGAGCTGACAAATGACCAACTCCTCATCTACTTAACAGACAAAATTGGCTTAAGATTTAAAAACGTTCACCTCTCTCCCTTTGCACCTTTCAATCATTTGGAAGTACAAAATGCCTTGAATTCTGTAAAAGTGCTTATGAATTGGCAAAAATAAAAATCTTCAAGTTTTTTTGAAACTGCCTTCAACATAGAGGATGACGATTTTAATGATTGTTTAACTAGAATCCGCATATTTTCATTCCACGATAGAGAAGAAAGATATCCCCCTCAACTTTCACGATTCAATGCCCCATTTTTGAGGACACGGAGCTAAAACATGAACCTTTTACTTCCAAGACAAAGGAAGAATACCTCCTTGATCTTTGCAAAGATTTCAGGGAATGCCAAATCAAAAAGTACGCAAAAGATTTTGATTTAAAGTTAGAAGAAATGTCTGACGAAGAAAAAAGGAAATTTTTGAGCAACCTATCTTTTTAACAGACTATGCTGCTCATGGAGAGTTCATCGTATTTACAAAAGAATATCCCATCTTTGGAATGGAATGCTCTGATGGGTTTTTGAAACCTGAAGATTATTCATCCTTAATAAGGGATCTAATGGATAAAAATTAATTTCGCCTTAACCGTCCAGACTTTTTGCAAGTGGAGACCATCCCATTGACTTCAATTTAAGATTTGAAACTCTTTTATTTCCAGTATGAGGATTCTTAAGAGTTTCATCCCATTGAACGGGCGGCCATCCATGGAGTTCGCAGATTTNTTGATACCATTCCTTTCGTTGCAAATGAATATCGTTACAAAGATTAAAAATGCCACTCCATTTGTTTTTCAAACTCAAGTCTAAAGCAGATAAAATTTCATCAAGACGGATCAGATTTGTATAGTTTTGTCCGTTGCCTGGAAATTTTTGCCCTTGCATCCGCTGAAGTCTATTTTCAACTGAGCGTCCGGGACCATATATTTCTCCTAAGCGAAAAATACAGACGTTTCTTGTGTCTGAAGTCATTTTCAAAAAATNCCGTTCTGTTTCAAGCAAGATGTGGGCATTCGCATGTTCGGGATTGGGGGCAGTATCCTCTGTGACCCAATCACCCTGATGGTCCCCGTAAATTGAAGTGGTTCCTGTATAAATAATTTGAGAAACAGAACTGCCTTTTAAAGCTTTAAGCAGATTTTCAGCGGTGCGTAGATATGTTTGAATATAATCCGATTTAACATCGGGCGCTACAGAGACTAAAACCACATCTTGTTTTTTTATCAGCTCACTCCAGTCTTCATCCAGAATGTAAACAAGATCTGCCACAGATCTTAATTCATAGGCTCTTTCCAAAGAGCGAGTGGTCACAGCAATTTCATGACCCCCAGCTCTCCATTTTTGAGCGATGGCCTTTCCTACATAACCACAGCCAATGATACAAATTCGCATTTGCTCTTTATCTCTATAATAAGGAGTTTATTATGCAGTTTGCAGATAACCCAATTTTTCGAAACTGGAACGAAGTTCAAGGTTTTCTGCCTTATCAAAAGCCCCAGAATTGGCTAACCATTTGATATAATCTTTTGGAACGTCTTTCAATGGCGTACCTTGATGTTTACCAAAAGGCATATGATGGATTTCCCTAGGCTTATTTATGAGTTTAAGAATTGATTCAATATCCAAATCATCAGTCATGCAAGAAANAACCTGATGAAGAACAATCACATCATCCAGAGCTCTATGCGCATTATTTTCAGCAATTTGATAGACTTCTCGCAAAAATTGAAGGGTGTGTCGAGGCAAATCGGGCCTATATCGACGCGCCCATTTCAAAGAATCCAAAAAACTCCATGCCGGCATCTGCAGACAGTGCCGGTTAAATTCGTTCCTTAAAANATGAATATCAAATCCATCGTTATTGTGCGCAATAAGCACAACTTCCCCCTCGCAAAAGTCAATAAATTCACGACCAATTTGCGAAAAATCAGGACAATCTTTCACCATCTCATCGGTAATATGATGAATGGCCGTAGCCTCTTTTGGAATTAGGCAGCCAGGATTGACAAGTTTTTCAAAAGAACGATTATTTAAAGGATCAAAGGCCGCAATTTCAATAATGCGATCTTTATCCGCTCTGACGCCTGTTGTTTCTGTATCATAAAAAATAGGACGATATGCCATAGGATGACTCGATTATTTCATCTGGTTTGCTTTTTNTACAACTTCAGCAAAGGTCGCTTTCCCTGTGACAACTGCTGCAATGACCGGATAAAAGGTTTCAGTTAAAACTTTAATTGAATTTAAGTAGCCGCAAACAATCTCGCCGGAAACTTGGCTATCAAGAGAGGGAAGGACAACACGATAAAAGATGACTTTAGCATTTTCATCCATCCCAAAACCCGGAATATCAATTTCCTTGTTAAATAAATGCAACAACCTTGCTGTATCAGAGGCTGTCTTTGTCTCTAAAGAGACAGGCATAAAAGCTAATAGCTGCAACAGTTCTCCTTCATCCATCACGCGCAAAAAAATGGGATAGTCTTGTTCTTGAGTTTTAAGAAGAATATAGAGCTGTTGAGTTTCAGGCTGACGTTTAACATCAAATTGGTTATCGGTCAGTAAACTAAAAAGGCTATCTAAAGTTAAAGGAATCATAGGTGCTCTTGTTTAGGGTTAAGGCCTATCCAAATAATTTAGGATTTAGTTTCCTGTTTATTTGGCCAGCATTTCAATTGAAAAATCTTGAGGCTCTTGAAAAGATTCATCCCTCAACAATTGAAAAGGCTGGTATTTTTATCTCTCCTAGGCTTAAAAGCCCACATTGGGAATCATTTGATTATTCGGTTTTTCCCTTGTATAGTCAGGATTATTAATCGATGGTACAACAGAATAATCTTCCTCAGTAGGCATACGGTAACAACTCATAAAATTCAAGCTGCTGATCACACAAATTAAACATAAAAGAAGCGGATTTCTTTTCTCATACGTTCCTCGTTTTTCCAACTTTTAACTGGAACCACTATATACAAAATTCTATTATACATAAATTCAAATCAAACGTTTGGTCTATTTTCCTTCCTATTTTCCATTAATTTGTTAAATGGCTCCTGCCCATTTGAATTTTCCATTTCGTTCACATTGAAACTTCCTAGGCTTGTGACGCCATTTAGAGATTCTGCTAAGATAAAACCAGTCCCATGAATGTCAATTAGATAAAGAGAGGTTTTTGGTGTTAAAAGGCGCTTTTCTATAATTTTTATTTCACTAGTCGTATTCAGCTGCTCCATGCGAGTATTCATCATCTTTTGAGAAACCATGTGGCAATCAAAATGATGGCCACTATAATACCCAATGTGGTCATCATATTGATAAATTCACTTAAGAAACGATCCCCTTCTTTATCATCCACTTTTATTTCAAAATAATTTTTGGAGGGTGTGCGGAAGTCTTCGCTTCTTCAGAAGGCAGCGGGTCTGCATTCAAATTTACAATTAGACCTATCATTAAAGACAAAAAGAGATAAAAATTTCATTTTCATAAGTTTTTTTACCATTTTTCAATATTGGTGTTTTCCTTTTGTGCACTTTTTGCTAAGCTCATCATTATATGGAACGCGAACAATGAAACCTGATTTGCACTTCATGCATTCCATTTGATGTGCAATTTGACTTTTGGTCCTAATCTTAATCATGTTAGGAAGAAGGCATTATGCGACCTCGACCGTATTTGCAAAACAACTATAGTCTTATCTTTCAATTTATCGTAAGCGAATATTTGGCGATCAGCAAAATTTTTATTCAAATGGAAGAGGCGTTGGTTCAAAAAATGAAAAAAATTCTTTCATTTTTAACTCAACTTTTAGATTTTCAAACTCATCGATTAAGCATTTCTTCTGTTTTTCAGGAAAATGGACGACTTCCAAGACTGCAGCACAACTGTCAATATTTCTCATTGTCTGAAAAAGGAAAAGCTCTCAAAAACTCATTGAGTATGTCCAAAAATTACACGNNACTTTGCTCCCAACTTTGGAAAATGATTGAAAAAGAAGAGGGGCCTCCACCAGACCTTACAGCCATGATGCTTCTTTTAATTCTTCCAAAAATAAATGAATATTTNAAAAAAATGGGACGTGTCATTGAAAAACTATTTTACCAATTCGTTGATGATGAAACCGTGTTACTTTTCTTATTGCAAAACCACTCGACGCTTGATGTTGTCTTCCAACAGCCCTTCGTCTCTAAAGTTTTCACAAAAATATTTTCAAAGGGTCTTCCTGAAGCGGAAAAATTTATACTGCAACAATATAGCCAACGCGGCTATCATTCTCTTATAGCAAAAATTAAAGAAGCTTTTAGAGAACTACAAGAAAAAAATCACAATGAACATGCAATCAAATATTCCTGAACTTGCAGCGCTTTTGCAACGCTATATTTTTCAAGAGTATTCCTCTCAGTCTTGGTTAGAGGTCAATAGAGAAAGCTATGCATATTATCGATCTTATGCAGCTTCAACTCACTATTCTAAAAATAAAGTTCCACAAAAACAGGAACGAGGACCTGAGCAAGTCATTCAAAAAAATGAAGTTTCTATAAAAAAGAAGAAAAAGCACCTGTTTCTAAGCCAATACAAAGTCAAACAATTTCGTTTACCGAAGAGAAGAAAGATTTACCCAAGCAGGTCATTCTGGAGCAATCCTCTAAAAATGAAATTCTTGATCTTTCAGATATTAAAAATTTTTCCGAGCGTTTTCCCGAACAAATAATTTTACCGGAGCCTCCCTCGGATGCAGTCGCCAAGGCGATAAAAAATGGGTGGAAAAAAACAAATGAGCCAAGAATTATCCTAGCTACAAACATTCAACCTTCCTATGCCTCGTTCATTAAAAATTTAAAACACGCAGTGAAAACTGTTTTTGATCAAGACTTGGAAATCGTCGATATTAACAAAAACATTCCAGAATCCTCTCTCAAAATTCCTCACTTGGACATTTATCTTGGGGATGCTAAGCAAAAAGCGCAACTTTGGCACCTCCTTTCAAAACAATTATCCACAATTTCGACATGACGAAATATGCTTCAATTGTCCTTGATGTAGCCTTGGACAAACCCCTGGATTACAGCATACCTCAGGACCTTCTTTCTTCGATCAAAGTCGGCATGCGTGTTGAAGTACCTGTTCGCAACAGTTTGCAGAAGGGGTATGTGATTGCCCTTAAAAATAGCTCTGATTTTTCCAATCTTAAACCGATTTCTAAACTCCTTTCTGATTTTGAGCTTATTACTCCCTCTCTNTTTGAATTGGCGCTTTGGATGTCCAAATATTACTGCACTCCTCTAAGACAGGTTTTAAAAACGATTCTTCCGGCCAGTGTTCGTAAAGATATGCAGCACAAACAACAGCTTTTTGTGATGCGTAAAAAAACACGCGACGAACTTAAGGAATACTGTGAAAAAATTCGCTGCAAGCATCCAGCGCAAGCTGGAGTTATTGATGTCATGTTATTGGTCAANAAAGGCATTCTATTATCCGAACTTCTAGAGGAAGCAGACTGCTCGCGGAGCCCTGTTGATTCGCTTGTAAAGAAGGANTTTTTAGAAATTGATATTGTCCGTGTCGATCGTTCTCCATTGATCGATGAGGAATATTTTAAAACTAAAGCGAAAAAATTAAATGAAGAGCAAGATCAGGCGCTNCAAAAAATCAACGCCAGCTTAAATGAAAATCGCTTTGAGACCCATCTTCTNTTTGGTGTCACTGGGAGCGGTAAGACCGAAGTCTATCTACAAGCCATAGAACAAGCCTTGCTCATAGGAAAAAGCGCTCTTATGCTCGTTCCTGAAATTTCCCTGACGATGCAGACAATTGAAAGATTTCGTAGCCGCTTTGATGACAAGATCGCCATCTTACACCACCGTTTAAGTCCTGGTGAAAGATTCGATGAATGGCACAAAATTCGTCGAGGAGAATCCCCAATTGTTATAGGGGCACGGTCAGCTATTTTTAGTCCTTTAGAAAATTTAGGCTTGATTATTGTGGATGAAGAACACGAACAGTCTTACAAACAATCAGACGAACAACCCTGCTATAACGCTCGTGACGTCGCTGTGATGCGCGGAAAGATGAGTCAGAGTACAGTCATTTTAGGCAGCGCCACACCGAGCCTGGAAAGCTACTATAACACGACNTCAAAAAAATATACCCTAAGCAAACTCTCCGCACGTGCCGACACGGCCCTGATCCCTCATGTCACCATTGTAGACATGAAGAAGGAGTTTGAAAAAGCGAAAGGGTTTACAAACTTNTCAGAAAAACTTATTGACGGCATNAAAAAGCGTTTCGATCAAGGCGAACAAACGATCTTATTCCTTAACCGCCGAGGGTATCATACAACGTTGCTCTGCCAAAAATGCCATGAAGCAATCAAATGCCAGCATTGCGATGTTGCTTTAACATTCCACCTGGGAGAAAATGCACTCGCCTGCCACCTTTGCGGCTTTTCACACTCCCCTCCCCCGCAGCAATGTCCAAAATGCCATCATCAGACAATGAAATTCCGCGGTGTAGGGACGGAATTGATAGANAAAAACCTTCACGCGCTTTTTCCTGGAATTCGGACCCTTCGTATCGATGCTGACACCACACGCCATAAAGGCAGCCATCAAAAATTACTAAAGACTTTCAGCAGTGGAAAAGCTGATGTTTTAATTGGGACGCAAATGATTGCGAAAGGCTTGCATTTTCCTTCTGTTACACTTGTCGGTATTCTAAATTGTGATTCAGGGTTAAACATTCCTGATTTTCGATCTTCTGAAACGACCTTTCAATTAATTACGCAGGTCGCAGGTCGTGCAGGACGGGGAAATTTACCGGGTGAGGTAATCTTACAAACCGGTTTACCTGATAACTTAACCATTCAGCTAGCCTCATCGCAAGATTTCGAGAAGTTCTTTCAAGAAGAGCTTGCGATTAGACAGATGTTTCGGTTTCCACCTTTTGTAAATATGATTAAAATCGCTTTTTCAGGCCCCCATCAAAAAGAAACAAGTGACTTTGCAGAGTACGTTCGCAGATGGTTAATGTCTGGCATCTCAGGATTTGAGTGGCATGAAGTGATTCCAGCAGGATATGCAAAGGTTAAGGGGCAACATCGCTATCAATTCTTGACGAGGGGCACAAATATTTATGCTTTTGCCAANGCCCTTGAGAATTTTAGACAAAACGTAAAACCACATCGAAAAGTAAAAATGAAGGTGGACGTCAACCCCACCTCTACATTTTTTAATTAAGTATTTTAGAGATCGTCATCGTCAAGTGTTTTAATCGAATTAAAGACTAATGGAATTTCAAATGTTCGATAAATACTGGACAATACATTGAAAAATTCCTTTTCAATATTTCTCCATTTAGGATCTTCTTTTAATTTATCAGCCCATTCATTCTCAACGGATTCATCTTTAAAAATCTTTCTGATGATACGTTTTTTGCCTCTTCATCATCTTGGATATCTTTATATAAATTCACGCCCTCTTGCAAACGATCTTTTTCATGTCTTTATTGGCAGCATCCAAATAAATCTCATTGGGACATTCAACACCAAATTTACGACTTAGAGAAATGATTTCTAACATGCCTGTATAGAAATAAAGGGATTCAGATTCCATGGCATCGATAATACAATCTTTAACTTCTTGCTTTGTCAAAGATTGTCTATTAGGAAAATAGCCCTCATTTACTGGATACATTCCAATGTATTCTTCATTAGAAAGTATATGATTGGCTGCATTCAGCGCATATTTAGCTAGGGCTATCTCATATTGTTTAAATGGCCTTAAAAGACTGAAAAGATCTATGTCACTAAGCTTGTCAATGTCTTTACCTTCTAAATTTTTCCGCTTAGACAAAACTGGCCAAAGTTTTGTAAGCTCTTCTTTCATTTTTGCTTTTTCATCAATAATTGATCAACAGGCACAGCTGAAGTTTCTTTATTCCAAAAGTCCTCATCAGTAATTTTTAACTTGGCGAGTTCATCCTTTAAATTCGAGTCATCTGTTAAATTAAAATTATTACCCTTAACAATTTTTTGATCTTTAAGCTCGCTCGTGACAGTATCTGTTTCCTTGGCCATTTTGTTAAACATCTCTAACATCTTTTCGCGTTCTTTTTCGAGTTCTTCTTTAGTTTTTACTTCTTTACCAGAATCGGCTTTAGTTTCTATTACTTCTTTATCAGAATCATCCGAACTCGTATCTAGGTTCTCATCGGATTGGCTGCGGTTTTTAAAATATTCTTGTAAAGCAACTTTGTTAATTCGCTGAAGTTTTCCCGGATCATTTGACAAATCTTCTTCAGCTGGAATGTTCGGTGCTTGAGAAGCTAGGTGCACATTTGGTTGTTCAGCTTGCGCCTGATCTCGAACTTGTCGGGCAGCTTCAACTGCCGCACGCGCTTGTTCGAGTCTTCTATTTTCAGCTTCGCGGCTTGCTCTTCTCTCATTTTCTAAATACTTTTGTGTTTCTTGAAGTTCTTGTTCTTCTCTTTTTATTCGATCTTCTTCTTCAAATATTTTGGCAAGTGCTTCAATATACTCTTCTTCTGTTTTAAAATCTTCTCTTCTCAAAGAATCTGCTGTTTGTCTAGGAACTTTTGCAGAAGGACTTTCAATTCTTGCTGAATCGCTTAAATGACTATAAACCCGATCTGTTTCGTTAATAGAGGGCTGATCAGGTGCGGAGTGTGTAAAGCTGACATCCTTATAAAGATTGTTAACTCTCTCATGAACCGTATCAGGTTCTCTTGTCGATGAATTGTCGCTTGTTCGATAATAACGCTCACCTGTATTTTCTCTAACCTCATGTGATTTATTTTCACTTTTCTGATCAACTCTTTTAAAAGCACTTGGATTTTGGTGTTTATAAATCACCATTGCAGTCATAAGAGCTTTTACATAATTTTTACTCTTCTCATCATCAAGGCTCATATGGGTATAGCATGAATCAAATTCATATTGCGCCTTGAGATCCATTGATTCTCTTAAAAATTTAAAAAAGCCTCTTGGGTAATGTCATTAGGTATCTCAATTGGATCAACCAGACCAAACTCAGCGTGATGGACAGGTTGCGACCACTTTGTATTCATCGATAAGCTTAGGCAGCCCTTGTAAAGCCACTTCGAGGGAACGAATTTCACTTTGTGAAATTCCATTTATAGACTTTCTGCAAGCGAGGAAATCAAAAAAACGTCCCATCGATTGAGCTGCTTGAGCATTATTGATTTTATAAAGATGCTCTCTAAAAAAGACATCGCCTTTTTCAGGGTGACCCATATGCTTAAATAATAAAATTGGAGTAAGGACCATAAGAGCACTATGTCTGCAAAATGCCCAAGATTGGATCATATGATTTTGAAGGGATGAGGATCTACCCAAAGAGACTAAGTGTGCGAGTGTCGTTAAAATCGCATAAGCGAAAGAGGCAATCGTCTCAGCTATTGCCAGGCAAGAAGCTAAAGAACCTACAGCTAAACCGGAAATTTTTCCAACGATTTGGCAGCATGTATGATTGCCAAAGTGTCCATAGAATAAATGCTGGGAAACTCTGTTCACATACGAACTGACAGGATCGGCATGTATCCGATCAATCTCTTTGGTTAATTCTTTATTTTCAATGGTTTGCTGTAAAGGATTCATGTTCATTTAGAAAACCCCAAATATGGATTGAACTGATAAATATAGCACAATTTCTTAAAGATTAGATTAAGATAATGAAAAAGTCAAGGATTTAACAATTATAGACCCCAAAGTTTTTTCTTTTTTATTTTAAAATATTCTATTAAAATCTATAATCTTGATAATCTTTGATAAAAAATTTGGGAAATTGGAGACGTCGTATGTTGCCTATGGTCAAAAAGAACAAAGCATCCTCAAAAGAAGATTCGTGCTGTTCAACAAAATCAAATTGTTGTTCCTCGGAAAGCACATCTATCAGCTCCTCCAAAATAGCCAATCCCTGTTCTTCTGAAAATTCAGATGGGGCGTTTCATTTCGACTATGAAGGAAATAAAATTCATTTTATCAGTCTCGGCTGCCCGCGTAATCTTGTGGATAGCGAGGTCATGTTAGGGATTCTTCTTCAGGCTGGTTATGAAGTCACAGAAGAGCTGCCTGAGGCAGATTATTTAGTGATCAACACGTGCGGGTTTTTAGAAGCCTCTCGTAAAGAATCAATGGACACCGTAAAAGAAACACTTGCACAGAGNAAAAAAACTGCCAAGTTAGTCGTGACAGGCTGCATGGTGCAAACTCATCACGATGAAATGCAAAAACAGTTTCCTGGGATTGACTATCTTCTCGGTTCAGGTGATGTGCAAGGAATTTTACAAGCTGTCCAGTCTACTCAAAAGGGAAAAAATGTCACAACTGCACGAAGNTTTTTGGAAAATGGCGAGGTGCCCAGACAAATTTCCACNCCCAAGCATTATGCTTATCTGAAAATTGCCGAAGGATGCAGAAAGAGATGTTCATACTGTGTTATTCCTACCATTAAGGGTCCCTTGAAGAGCAAGCCCAAAGAGCAGATCATGAAGGAATTTAATCACCTTTTAAAGCAAGGGGTCCATGAAATTATCCTGATTGCTCAGGATTTAGGCGACTACGGGAAAGATTTGGGGGCAAAAAGNCAGGATGCATTAATTGATCTTTTAAAAACGATGCTTGAAGTAGAGGGAAAATTTTGGCTACGGCTTCTATATCTTTATCCGGATGAAATTACAGATGACTTGATTGCCCTCATAAAAAGTGATGGAAGAATCTGCCCTTATCTTGATATGCCCATCCAACATATTAATAATACAATGTTGAAATCAATGCGTAGAGCTACGTCTAAAGAAGATATCATTGAAACCATCACAAAATTACGCAAAGAAATCCCAAATATTGTCATTAGGACGAGTCTGATTGTAGGCTTCCCTGGAGAAACTGATGAGCAGTTCGAAGAGCTGGCCCAATTTGTGCAAGATTATCCTTTAGATAATATTGGGATTTTTAAATATTCACGCGAACCCGGCTCGCATTCCTATGATCTTCCCAATCAAATTTCTGAGGAAGTCAAGGANAAACGCTATCATAAACTGATGAAAATACAGCAAAAAGTTGTAAAGAAGCGTAATGCTAATTTTGTAGGCAAAAAGCTCCCAGTTATTGTAGAAGGGTATCATCCTGAAACTAACCTACTCATGGTTGGGCGTTTTTATGGACAATGCCCTGAGATTGATGGACAGATTATCATTAATGATGGTCGTAAAGTAAAGGCTTTTGGGCAGCTTTATACTGTGGAAATTGCTGAGGTAGCTGGTTATGACCTGGTAGGACGAGTGGTTTAAAAAAATAGCAAAACAAAGATCCTTAAGTTAAAATCGGGAAAACTTGAGGTTTTATTATGTTTAATTG
Source organism: Parachlamydiaceae bacterium (assembly GCA_013414685.1). Taxonomy (GTDB): domain Bacteria; phylum Chlamydiota; class Chlamydiia; order Chlamydiales; family Parachlamydiaceae; genus Neochlamydia. The sequence goes on from CP058704.1 coordinate 565,081, forward strand.
GATAAAGCAATATCGTGAAGCAAACCCGCACACAAAATATTTTATCCTCAATTGGGCTCTCTACGGTCTCCTTATTATTGCTTCAACCCTCTATGTTTACGGAAGATTAAATTACGTGAGAAGCACCCCATCTTCTGAACAACAGAAAAAGAACGAAACAAACTCTCAAAAATAAAAAAATATGAATCCTACTAACAATCAAGTGATCATGTCAGCAAAACCAGAATACCATAGTCATGAAGAATTTCAAAACCGCTCGCGCAAATTATCTGAATTGAAAAGCCTAGGGCTCGACCCCTATCCTCATAAGTATTCACCTACCCATAATGCGAAGGCTTTACTGGAACAATATCAAGGTGCTACCGTTGGGCATAGCGAAGACGCCATCGAAGGNAAAACGCCAAGAGTTTGCATTGCGGGACGATTAGTCCTCTATCGCTCAATNGGGAAAAATACTTTTGCTCATATTCAAGATGAGACAGGCCGAATTCAAATTATGTTTAATAGAGATGCCTCTGAAGTCAATGGTTACCAGCCTGTTTCCACCGAAGGAACTGAGCCTCTTTCAGCTTATAAACTCTTAGAAAAGAAGATTGATCTAGGAGANTTTTTAGGCATCGAGGGATATCTCTTTCACACAAATAAGGGCGAACTAACCATTTTTGCCAAAAAGACCACCGTGCTCTGTAAAACACTGCTTCCTTTGGCTGACAAGCACTCAGGCTTAGCAGACAAAGAACTTCGCTATCGTAAACGGTGGCTGGATTTGATTAGCCATATAGACGTACAGGAAACTTTCCGTAAACGAAGTAAAATTCTAGGGTTGATCCGCAAGTATTTTGAAGAGGAGAATTTTATTGAAGTAGAAACTCCTGTACTTCAAAGCATGTACGGTGGTGCAGAAGCACGTCCCTTTACGACCACTTTAAACGCGTTAGAGCAAGACATGTTTATGCGCATTTCGTTAGAAATATCTCTNAAAAAATTAATCATCGGCGGAATGGGAAGAGTGTTTGAAATCGGACGAGTTTTCCGCAATGAAGGTATCGACCGCAATCATAATCCTGAATTTACTCTTTTAGAAGCCTACGCACCCTATTGGGATTACAACGATGTGATGCGCTTTGTGGAAAATTTATTTGAAAAGGTTGCTCTTGAACTCTACGGAACAACGAAAGTTCCCGCTAAATTGGTAGACTCTGATGAACAAATTATGCTTGATTTTAAAGCCCCCTGGCCAAGGCTGAAAATGAAAGAGAGTATTCAGCATTTTGCCAAGCTTGATGTCGATCAATTATCAGATGATGAGATGTGCAAAATTTTAATTGACAGCGGGCATGTCGATCCGAANAAAATAGGTGCCATGGCTCGAGGATTATTGATAGCAGCTCTNTTTTCTGTTTATGTAGAACCTCATTTAATCCAGCCACATCACATCATTGATCATCCTATTGAAACCACCCCGTTGTGCAAACTGCATCGCGATCCCAAAGAGCGTGCGCAAGGAATTGTAGAACGATTTGAGAGTTTTGTCTTAGGGCAAGAGATTTGCAATGCTTATAGCGAGTTGAATGATCCTGAACTGCAAAGACAGCTCCTTGAGCAGCAAGCCGAAAGACGGGATGCTGGAGATGAGGAAGCCTCNCCTCTTGACGAAGAATTCATCGAGGCAATTTGCCAAGGAATGCCGCCTACAGCTGGATTGGGTATAGGGATCGATCGTATGATCATGCTCATGACCAATGCTCATTCCATTCGTGATGTTTTATTNTTTCCCTGGATGAAACCTCAAGAATCCTAACAGGTATTTTGATGAATCTAAAATGTTTTTGTTTTAGATTCATCAACTAAAGTTTGACTACATGACTTCAATTTTTGTAATTTTTCTTTCAAACTCTCTCTCCATTTTTTTTATTTGTAGATCATTAAAATTCATTTTATTTTAACAAATCATCAATTGACTTAAATATTATTAAAAAACAATAATACATATCTTGAAAACAAAAAGTTTTTTTTATTTATCTTAATAATAATTACCTTTTAAAGGTGCTATGAATACTCAGGTTTCGGAAAGAATAAGCGGCATTCAGCCCACACCCTTTGTTTTATCTGCGGAATCTGCAGATATTTTACAGCATTTAAAAAAATCCAGTTTGGATATTTCTTTAAACCTGATCATGTTCTTATCAACAAGTTAAAAGTGATTCATCCTATTGACTTAACGAACATTCTTCAGTGCCTNTTTTTAGAGCTGATGGAGAAAAATACGTTTTCCAATCCTGATAAAATTTTAAACCGACTGGCCAATCTAATTCCCCTAACAAAAATTCAGGAAGCAACCGCTTCAGATATGGATGATATTTTAGCAGGAGCAAAAGACCTATTTGAAGAAGCAAAGCTCTATCTTGAAATGAAAGAAGGCAGTACTTCTCCAACATTTAAAGCACGGCTGTCCTCCATTCTGGATGCCATCATCTCAGTGATAGAAAGCGTGATCAATGCATTTGGGATTAGCGATTTTTTCAAACCTGCAGAAAGCGATCTTCATGCAGATTTCAAATCGCAAAAGATAATGATGCTGCTTAGTATTTTTAGTATGATCACGACAATGGTGCTTCCTATATTAGGAGCTGCAACTGGAGGACTTATTATCGGAGGCCTCTTGCTGGGAATTGCAGCGCTAAGCATTCTCTGGCCCTTGATTAAACCTAAAACCAATCATCTTCCTGCCAATGCAGAGAATTGGACCAAACAAATTCAAAATGGATGTTTTGTTGCGCAAGGACGGAAAGAGTCGCTAGATGAAATTGCTAATATCATCAAAATGAACCGGCATGCCCTATTAGTCGGCCCGTCAAGAGTAGGAAAAAGCCTTACAGCCAAGGCTTTTGCCCAAGCGATTGAAAGAGGCGATTATCCAGAACTTAAAGGNAAAACTGTTTTTCGTATCAACACCACAGACATTGTGGGCCAAACCGCCTCGTTTTTAGGTGGAGGCAATACAATATTAAATAAAATTAGCGCCGCTATGGGACGTCATCGCAATGATATTATCCTCGTTTTAGATGAAATCCACATGGCTTGTAAAAACAATGAAAAATTNGCCGATCAGCTGAAGACATTTCTTGATGAAAACGGTGAATTTCCTCACGTCATCGGAATTACCACCGAAGAAGAATACGAAAATTATGTAAAAGATAACACAGCTTTCTCTCTTCGTTTTGATAGGGTTAATATTGAAAATACCTGTCAGGATGAGACTCTGAAAATTTTAGGCATCGCGTCATTGAAAAGTCATTCTAATCCTATTATTAAAGAGGACGCGCTAGATCAGATATACGCCGAATCATGTAAAAATGAAGATGCTCCTCAGCCCGCCACCTCCATAAAAATTTTTAAGAGATGTATCCATAAAACCGAAAAAACACAAAGATCCTCNCACAGAAAAAAGATCACTGAAGTTTATAATAAAATTTCCTCTTTGCGTGCTTTAGCTGCAGCAACACGTGGCAGAAAGAAAGATGTGAAAGATCAAATTAATGAGCTTGAAAAACAAATGAAAGAACTTCAACAAGTCTTGGCTCAGGAACAAAAGGAGATTAATAATCTATTCAAGTTCAGGGAACTTTTGACCAGGATCACAAAAGAAACTTATCGGTCTGTAATTAAAATATCCACCATTGCNTCAAAAAAGCTAAATCCAAAAACGAAAAGCAACTCAAACTTTTTTGCTTCAAAATTTCTTGGTCAAATTTTAGAAGAGCACATTGAGGAAACAGCTAAAAATTTTGACGTTAGGGCTATTATTGATAAAGAACTCGTCATCGACGTGATGAATGAAAATACCAGATAAAAATTACCCTTCTTCAATTAATCTTAAGGCTAATTGCTCACCGTTTTTTGTTAGATAAATCTCTTCATCTGAAGCCTTTTTAATAAAATTTGCCTGAACAAGCAATTTACAAATCGCGTTCACAGCTTTTGGATTAATACCAGCTTCTTTTCCGACTTCATAGCGATTCAACGGGGTCGATATATCGCCTAGTGCATGCGCTGTACGGTAAGCGCAAATAATAAATCTTTCATCAGCAGTATTTGATTTATGGACCATGTTAAGCCTTTTTAAACGTGCGCCTTTAGGGGTATCTTCTATTAAATAGCCTTTAGATAAGATAAAATCACGCAGCTGGTCTGACTGCGACCAGTCTTTATTTTTTCTAGCTTCGATTCTTTTATTTAAAGCTTCTTGCAATTCAGATGGAATTTCTTCACCTGATTTTTCAAAATTCAAAACGCCTAAAACTGTATCAAACTTTTGCATCAAAGCAAGAACCTGGTCTGTCTCAGATTTGCTCATACAATGAGTGTCATATAGCACGTTAATTTCTCTTACGAAATCAAAGACTGCTGCCAGTGCTACAGAAATATTTAAATCATCGGCTAAAGCATCAGCAAAATCTTTATAAGCTTTTTCTATCAGAGGCTTAACCAGCCNCCTCTTTTGTCCGTCTTGATAATCCAATAATCTTTGAATAAAATCATTCAACCTTTGGAGGGTATTTTTAACGCTTTCTAAACCTGTGAATGTAAAATTAAGTTGGGTTTTATAATGAGTCTGCANAAGCATGTAACGGACCTGAGGCCCTGTAAACCCTTTATTCAAAAGATCGCGAAGGGTATAAAAATTCCCTAAACTTTTAGACATTTNTTTGTTGTCGACGATTAGATGTTCAGCATGCATCCAGAATTTTACAAAGGGATTTCCGCTGCACGCTTCAGATTGAGCAATTTCATTTTCATGATGAGGAAACATATTATCAATTCCTCCGCAATGAATATCTATAGTTTCCCCCAAAATTTTCATCGCCATTGCAGAGCACTCCAGATGCCATCCTGGCCGACCAGGACCAAAAGGGCTTTCCCAAANAATTTTACCATCTCGCGTTGGATCATAGGCTTTCCACAAAACAAAATCTGCCACGTTGTCCTTCTCATACTCATCAGAAGCAACTCTTTCTGAAGCACCGGCTTGAAGTTCATCCAGCTTTAGGTGGGAAAGGCAGCCATATCGAGGAAAACGACGGATTGCAAAATAAATGCTGCCATCTCCTCCTTTATAGGCAATCCCTTTATCCAATAGAACTTGAACCATCTTGACCATTTCATCGAGATATTCCGTTGCGGCAGGATAATGTTCTGCAGGTTCTATATTCAATGTCTTGATATCGGCGAAGAAAGCCTCAATATAGGGTTTTGTGTATTCATGCAGAGTTATTTGCTTAGCAATAGCACCCTTAATAGTTTTATCGTCGACATCTGTCAAATTCATGACCTGCGTCACTTTATATCCAAAGAACTTGAGTGTCCTTCGTAAAAGATCTTCAAATACGTATGTTCTAAAGTTGCCAATATGTGCAAAGTGGTAAACGGTTGGACCACATGTATACATATGGACATGATCGTTATGAAGAGGCGTAAAGACTTCTTTTGCGCGTTTTTCAGTATTAAAAANTTTCAAAGGAGTTTTATTCAAGCCATCGAATTGTTGCGTCATAGTTATCCTTATTTTAAGCAAAAGTGAGGTATTGACTTTCAAGCAAACGATAATTGACTTTTCCAGTTCCCATGATAGGGATTTCTTCCAATTTTTTTACAGAAGTCACTCTGACAAGATTACTGAACCCGCATTCTTTTAAAATTCGGTTAATTTCATCCACTGTCGAGTCAAAGCGTGTGAAAAGAAAAAGCTTTGTTTTTTCCCCTTCAAATTCTTTTGCACTGACAGCAAGCAAGGGCCCTTCTTCATGCGACCATCCTTGAGCATCTGCAGCGTGCAAAAGGGCGCTTTCAATTGATTCAAGGCTGATCATTTCTCCGCCAATCTTCACAAAACGCTTCAATCTTCCTGACAGGGTTAAAANATTATCCGCATCAAGTTGCCCTAAATCCCCTGTTCGATACCACTCTTTGCCATGGACCGTTACAAAAGGTGAAGTCAACCCTGGATTAATGTAACCAGCAAAGATATTGGGACCTCGTGCAAGAATCAATCCTTGAGTCCCCGAAGGAACGGGTTCTAATGTTTCGGGATGAACAATTAGAATTTCAACACCTGTTAACGGCTGGCCAACCCCTTTATGAGGCTTGTAGGGTCGATTGAAGGTTAAAACTGGTGAACATTCCGTAATGCCGTATCCCTCGATCAAATCATGGCCTGCCCCTGTCTTTTCAACCATGGCAAATAACTCAGGGGGAGCTTTTTCTGCCCCTGTCACACAAAGGCGCAAATTCTTTAATTGTTCCGGGTTTGCGGCTTTAAACATTCCTTTAATGAAGGTTGGGGCTCCGCAAATCAAAGTTGCACCCCAGCGTTCAAAAGCCGAAGCCAAACCTTTTCCATCTGTTGGGTTGGGATAATATGCTGTTCTAAATCCAGCCAGGAGGCCCAGTAGACTACTTGCTGTGAAACCAAACGAATGGAAGGGAGGCAAAATAGCCAGGAAGACATCATCATTAAAGACTTCGATATCCTCAAGCGCTGCACGTTGATTTGAAAGAATATTCTTATAAGTTAATGGAACGCCTTTGGGCATGCTCTCAGTTCCACTTGTGTAAAGTAATACGGCTTTTTGATTTTCATCTGATTTAAACTCGAAGAGTTTTAATATCTTTTNTGTGCTTAGCTTGGAGCGCCATAAAGCCTTAAGTTTTTGAGCAAGGCCTAGATGAGGACGAATTTCTTCAAGCATTAATAGCTTGTCTTCAAGGCCATTTAATTCTACATTTTCTAGACGATCTAAAAATGCCCAGGAAGAGAGGACAACCTCAACTTTAGAGGTTTGGACCACAGACTCAAGGTGTCTGGGACCCACAGTCCAATTGATCATTAAAGGGACTTTACCGGCAAGTTGCACAGCTAAGATGAGAAGCGCCGTCCCTGCTGAAGAAGGTAAAAGAACTCCAATATATTCTCCGGGTAAATAACGAATATATTCAGCTAAAAGAATTGCACGCAGCTTCATATCAGCATAACTCATAACGCCCATGCGATCATCGCCGCAGGCGGGCAAATTTTTCAATTTTGCGCAGTTATTTAAAAACACCTCAGGAATCGTTCTTCCTGCAGCGATGTAGGAGCGTTTACGCGGCTGCTTGAATTCCCATTNTTTAGGAATTTTAGCATAAACTTCTGCAGNTTTCTTTAGTCGCAATTTTTTTGATGCATAGGCCATTAACTTGTTTACTGTTGTTAAATCCGGAACGAGCACTCCGCTTACATCAAATTGATCTTGAAGATAGGCCACAAGTTCTGCCATATCGAGTGAATCTAGGCCGAGATCAAATGCGAGCGTCATTTCAGGCTTAATATTATCAGGATTTAAATTGCCTATTTCAGCCAGCTTTTTAACCACCTGTTCTTGAATGTTTTTAGGGATTTCAGACATCGGGATCGCTTCTTCTTCGACCCGCTCCAACTTAGGTACCTCAGGAAGTTTTTGACTCCACATGCTGTAAGGAACCAAAATTAAAGAGTCTCCTGGTAANNATCCTCTTTGCTCGGTCAAACCGTCAGGGCGGTTATACCAAGCTTCCAGGTATTTATTGAGCTCTAGCCGTGAACCCTTATAAGGAAAATCTTTTGGGGCGGGTTCAAAAGAAATAGTGATGTTTCGACGAGGAGTAAAGAAAAGAAGGTTCTTAAAAACATGCTTTATGCCTTTCCAAAGGGTTTTAGTCATTGGAGGGGCTGTACCTGTAAAAGCTCTTGAAAAACTACTTCNCCAAAGCCCTTTGATTCTTACGAGGACGACATTTGCATTGGGAGCTTCCTGAATTAATTTATGGACTCCTGAAGCGCCTCCTAAAATCTCTAAACTGGTATTTTTGGTTCTTCCAGCCGGGTACATGAGGAAGTTTTGCTTATTATTTAATCCATTAATCACCGCTTGAAAAGAAGCCTCATTCCGTTTTCTTTTTAAACTATTGGCAGAGGTATCAAAATTTGGAACAGGCAAGGCGTCGAGCATTAAAGCAATTTTATGCACAATAGGATCATAAAACATGTACTCAATAATCATCGGACGAATAGGAAATTTTTTCCAAAGAGCTAAGGTTATAGCCACTGGATCGACTAATACGGCAGGATGATTAGGTAAAAATAAAACCCCGCCGGATTTGTTAAGCGCTTCAGGGGTTAACTTTTCGAGGCCTTCGACTTTAATTCGATATCTAAACCAAAGAGCCATTCTTAGCAAACAGCAGAGAGTAGCCAGAAAAAATTTTTCATCATTTTTTAAAAATTCCTTAAAAATACTTATCAAGAGTGCATTTTCTTTTAATGGAGTAAAATTTACAAGGATTATCTCATGAAGGAGGTTCATCAAAAAACAAATAGTTTTCATAAAATAATTTTCACTTTAGCACAATAGCCAAAACTATAGGTAATTTATGGAAATAAATGTATCATTTAAAAGTGGTCGTTGTTATTTTAATGAATTTGATTCCTCAAATGATCGCAATCCATCAACAATGTTATCAGGGTCAATTATTATTATTTTATAATTATTGGTGTTCTATTAGAAAAGCTTGGCTTCGCACAAAAATATCCTACACAAATCAGGGCAAATATCAAATCGTCTATCTGAACAAAGTTTCGAAAAATGGATTGAAAGGCACAGAAAAGACACCAACCCTGAAATTGATAAGCTCAATGCAGCAATTCTTGATAAAAAATTTGCTCATGCTATTAAACTCCTCACGTTAAACCATTTTCATTCTCATCATGATTTTCAACCAAAAATAGTATTTTCCAGGGAACTTTTGTTCTAAGTTATAAAGAAGTCATAAAAAAGCAAACTTAGAATTTGCAAATCACGCTTACTAAGACAAAATTTTAGAAAGGATCGAAGAAAAGCTTGAAAATGCTCAATATGGAAAGACAATCAAAGCTAATAAACAACCAAAATTTGATATAGGCATGGAGGATCGGTGGAGAAAAGAAGAAGAAATCAATATCGATTATCCTTATTTAAGTTTTGGACCTATAAATGAGATCGAGCGAGAAGTGAGAAGATGCACAATCGGGTTTCTAAAGCGAATGCCTGGAATTTCTCTTCGTCAATTGGATTATTGACTTAAATAAGATCAAATATTTATTTAATTTATTAATCCATTCTGGCATGGAATAGATAACATTTAAAGAGATTGCTATGCCATTTGTTTTATCAGGCCAGATTGTTGATGTGGTTAATCGAAAAATTTTTCCTGGAAGTCTCACGGTCCACGACGGGAAAATTGAATCTATTTTACCAGAAAAAATGCCAATNTATTCTAATTATATCTTACCAGGTTTTATAGATTCACATATCCATATTGAAAGTTCTCTCCTTGTTCCCTCTGAATTTGCTCGTTTAGCAGTTACGCACGGGACTGTTGCGACTGTTTCAGATCCTCATGAAATTGCCAATGTTTTGGGGTTATCTGGAATTCGGTATATGATTGAAAACGGCAAAAAGTCCCTTTCCATTTTTTTCGGTGCTTCATCCTGTGTGCCTGCTACAAATTTTGAAACAGCCGGTGCCAACATTACAGCAGAAGATATTCGTCAATTATTTGAATCAGATGGCCTTCTTTACTTAAGTGAAATGATGAATTACCCTGGGGTGTTAAATCGTGTGCCTGAAGTCATGGCTAAGCTTGAAGTTGCCAAAGAGCTTAAACGCCCTATTGATGGGCATGCTCCTGGATTGATGGGAGAGGATGCTGAACGCTACATTAAGGCAGGGATTACGACAGACCATGAATGCTTTAAATTAGAAGAAGCCCAGTACAAGCTCAAATATGGAATGAACATTCTCATTCGCGAAGGGTCAGCTGCAAAAAATTATGAGGCTCTGCATTCTATTATAAAAAGTCATCCTGAAAAAGTGATGTTCTGCAGCGATGATAAACATCCACATGAGCTCGCTAAAGGGCATATTAATGAACTCGTCAAACGCTCTATNCANACGAAAAAATATGATGTCATGGACGTTCTACGTTGTGCAAGCTACAATCCCATCAAACACTATCACTTAGATGTTGGCTTATTACAACTCGATGATCCAGCTGATTTTATCCTAGTCGATAATTTAAACGATTTCAACATTCAAGCTACTTATATACGCGGTCAAAAAGTGGCTGAGAACGGTAAAACACTCATTGAAAGTGTTCACGCAGAAACGCCCAACACTTTCAACGCAAATGTTAAAAAAGTAGAAGATTTCATCTTTAGGCCCAGAGACACTAAACTACAAGTCATTGAAGCTCTAGATGGCCAATTAATCACTAAAAATCTNCTACATCCTATGAAAATTGANAAAAACAATGTGATTTCCAATCCAGATATCGATGTTTTAAAATTGACAGTGGTTAACCGTTACATTGATGCCAAGCCGGCTGTCGCCTTTATTAAAGGATTTAATTTNAAAAAAGGAGCGATCGCCTCTTCAATTGCCCATGACTCACATAATATGATTGCAGTCGGAACGTCTGATCAAGATATTTGCGATGCCATCAATGCTTTAATTCAATCAAAGGGTGGAATTTCAGTCGCCAATCAGGGAAAAACTCTTGTCCTGCCACTCCCTGTAGCAGGTCTGATGAGTCCAAAAGATGGATATCACATAGCTGAGGAGTATTCTCAAATCGCTGCTTTAGCAAGATCATTAGGCACAACTTTACACGATCCCTTCATGACCTTGTCTTTTATGGCTTTGTTGGTCATCCCCTCCTTGAAGCTTAGCGATAAAGGCCTATTTGATGGCACACGTTTTGAATTTGCTCAGGTGACAGTCTAAAACAGCGTTATTCCTAAAGTTCTTTGAGGAATTTTCTTAGTTTCAATTAAAGTCACTCTTTTTACCCGAAATCTAATATTAAATATTAATTTAAGAGACAATTTAACAAATCTCCCTGCAATCATAATTAAAAAATTATTTACAATTAATCTAATATATGTTAGAATATTTATATTTAAATAGAAGGTAAATTATGAATAGCATCCCTGTTACAAAAATAGATTGTTCTCACCAAAACCACCTGTTTTCTGATATCTTTTGCGAAAATCAGTCTCTTATAAAGAAAATTGCCACTGTTGCTTTTCATATTCTTACCCTGGGAATCCCATTAGGGTTCTACCATATTTTTACCTGCTGTTACTCCAGACCGTCTGACCAAAAAGAGAATATAGATTTAAAAACACAGGGAGTCAAATCTGTTCTCCAGAATAAAAGTATAAAACCTTATTCTTCAGTGGGCCAAGAAGCTTTAGATTTTGCAAGAAAAAAACTGAGCGAGAATCCCAATATTCAACCTAAGCAATTTAAAGCTGGTTGGTGTAGTCCAGAGCAAACCCATCAACCTGTCAATCAGGAAATAGCACGATTAACAACTCTATATAATGACGAATTCGAAAAATTTGAGATTTTATTGAAAGAGACAAAAATAGATCCTTGGAGCAATCAAGAAATAACGATTGCTGCTGATACATTAATGAAATTAGGATTCGCAATCAGTAATTTAACTTTAGACGATCTCCATTCATTTACAGAGGTCCTTTCCTCTAAAGGAATAAAAAGAACATACGTTGAAGCATTAACAGAACAAGATTCATACCAATATCGTACATTTTACATATGTACCACCATTTATCATGACCTTAGAGGAGCGATTGAATGGACTCTCAAAGATCTCTCAGAATCAGATCTTATTATTAATGATCAAAAACGTTTNGAAGGCTTAGCTTTTCCAGAAAATTGTTCAATGGAACATTCAAAGCGCTTTTATGAAAAAGGAACAATACAAAATACATGGAATGCATTGTATAACGAATATTGTGATCGTGTAAGATTGTTCGTGGATGAANNAAAACTGCAGGAAGTTGATAATCGACATTTTATGTGGACAAGAAACGATACGAGCGTGGAAACTTTTAAAAACACCCCGAGTACCTTGCCAAGTTAACTATAACTTGTCACCGTCATAGTGTCCTCCTCTTAAAAGTGTTTTCCTAATTTCAAAAGCCAATTTCTGAAGTTAACCAAGTCTTCAAAAATTGGCTTTGAAACATTTAGAAAATTCAGCTGAAAGGAGAATTTTTCTTGCCAACTTCAACTTTTCTCCCTAAAATTAATAAAAAATATAGGAGACTCCCATGCATCAAACTCTGTTATTTAAATCTTTTGTCTCGGTTAAATCCACCTTAGGAGCTTGGGCCCAACTGCTTGCAGGTTCACTNTTTATTGCATTATGCGCTCAGATTAGCCTTCCACTCCCCTTCACTCCCGTCCCTTTAACTTGCCAAACGTTAGCTATTCTNCTTTTAGGAGCGACTTTGGGTTCCAAAAGAGCATTCACTTGCACGCTTCTTTACTTATTTGAGATATCTCTTGGNGTTCCCTTTTTAGCAGGCGGGGTGATCAAACCTCTCGTTTTTTTGGACCCAACNGCAGGATATTTATTGGGTATGCCACTAATGGCCTACATCGCTGGAAAAGTTTCTAATCAAAAGACAATAAGTTTGAATATCTTCCTTCTATCTTTAGCATGCCTTTCAGTTTTGCTGATGGGAACATGCAAGTTAGCTATAATCACAGGCTGGAATCAAGCTTTCTTTCTGGGCTTTTATCCATTTATCGCCGGAGAAGCATTAAAAGTCTTAATGGTCACCACCTATTTAAAAGCGTACGTCTTTTGAATCATAAGTTTATTTATGTTTATAAAGACGAAGGTGTAGGTCTTGTCAACGCCAATTATCTTTGGAAAGAACTCAAAAGCAGGCTATGACCAGAGCCATCAGCTACGTTGGGTGCTTAAAGAAGATTTTTAAAAGATAATTGGGAAGATCAAACAGACGCTATCATCATGCCCGGNGGAAGAGACCTTCCCTATCACGAAGCCTTAAAAGGCGAAGCCAATTTTCGTATTAGGAATTTCGTTGTGAATGGGGGTTCCTATTTGGGAATTTGTGCAGGTGCTTATTATGGATGCGCAAATTTAGAGTTTGATTTAGGTCAGTCCTTAGAAGTTAAGGGTGAACGAGAACTCAAATTNTTTCCTGGTCTTGCTTGCGGCCCAGCTTTTGGCCAGGGTACTTTTTGTTACATGAGCGCAAAAGGCGCCAAAGTGGCAAAACTTAGGATGCATAATGGCTCTATTTTATTTTCCTATTTTAATGGTGGTTGTTATTTTGATCAGGCATCCAGTTTGGAAAATGTAAAAGTTTTAGCAAGATATCTTGAAATNCCCCATGAACCTGCTGCCATTGTATATTGCAAGGTTGGAAAAGGAAAAGCCATTTTAAGCGGGGTGCATCCTGAAGTCGGTTCATCCAGCTTATATTCTTCTGANTCCTTTTTTAAAAACATTCAGCCCCAACTAGAAGCTATTGAGGATCAGAGACAACTTCTTCTTCAATCTCTTTTAGGTACGCGTTTCAGAAAAATACTGACCATGCAGACCTTCAGGAATTTGATGAGGAACTTCAGCGCGCGCAATCTCAGTAAAATTTTTCGCGTCCAAACATAACAAAANAGNATTTCTCCTTTTGAAATTCATCATGACAGTTAACACTACCCCTGNATCTTCTTCCCTATTTAAAGGAATAAAAATCGGTTCGCCAGGATAGCATCCATCCTCTCTCCAAAAAGTAACATTTTTATTCTGAACGTCAATTTTATAAATTTTTCGCTGGTCATTAGGTTGATAGGGCTTGCGAATATCTGCAGCATAGATATAACGATAAAAATGTCCGTCAAAGTTTGAATTTATTCTTGGAAGCTCATGGGTTTCATTAAAAATTGTCTCTGAATAAATGTTGTTGGAATCTAAAGAGAATTGAAACCGTTTTAAACTTGTTTGAAACGATTCTTTTCCTGGTTCTAATTGGGTTGTATGAGGTTTCATAAAAGAATGATGAGCAAGTTCATCAATCACAGCAGTATCAGGGTAAGTGATCAAATCGAGATGAATCTGATCATTATTTTCGTATGCATTTACATGATGAAATGAAAAGAAGGGCTCCGTATGCAATTGATGAACAACTCGTCCTGTTTCTCTTTCAATGATAAGAAAACGAGTTCCTCGTTCAGGCTTCCACTTATAGTTCTTAATAAATGGTAAATTTTTTAATAAAANATCCATTGAATTTACAACAAATGGATACTCGACAAAAATTACATAGTGTTCTGTCAAAGCAAAGCTATGCATATAGGAGGGATTATCAATGGGAACTTCAGCAAGAATTTCTCTTGTTTGGCTTCCTTTTTTAATCGNATAGATAATGTATTTACTTTTGAATCCATACTCCACAAGATAGCTGATGAATTCCTCACGGATAGAATCATAATGAGGATGAGCCGATTCAAAGCATGAAGCTTTTGNTAAAGAATCATGATACTCGAACACCCCAAGCGTTTCTAATGTTTGAGGATCAAATCGAACAGGAAGAGGTGTTTCATAGAGAGCAACACACTTTTGTCCATACTCTGCAAGATTAATATTGGCATTATGTAANNTGGAAAAGGATTTTGAAAAAAAGGCTTTTAAACGTTTAAAAAGGGTGCGGCAAGGATCTGAGGCAAATCCGACATAATTAAGTGTTCCCTTTTCAGTCACTTGAAAAAATGCATTGGACCTCAGGAATCGATTACTGTACTTAAGCTTCCCGTTTTTAAACTGAAAGGCGTGCAACATTCCCAGTCCATCAAACCAGTGAGCAACCTGTTGGCCATTGAGTCGAAACTGAACAGGTCCATTACGAATCAAGACACCAGAAAGCCAATCAGGGAATTCCCCAATGATCGGCAAAGGAATGTCCGTTAATTCCTGAGAAAGTTCGAACTCAATTTCAGGTGCATGCATTTTTAACCTTTATATAAAAAAATATCTTGATAAGCTTTCTTTTTATACAAAAATGTGGATTAGACATACCAATAAAAAGTGAACGAATGCTTGAAATAGGAATTTTTAATGCAAATGAGTATACGCATAGCATCAATCTATTCTTGCATCTTCTGGGTGGAATCTANTTTTTTTCTTTTGGGGCTCATTGTTTTCAAATTCGCGGTCTTTTGGGCGAAAGTGGAATTCTACCTGCAGTTGAATATCTAAAATTTATTAAATTCCGATTCAAAAAAACCGCTTTTATNTACTTCCCGACAATTTTTTGGTGGAATTGTAGCGATCGCGTCTTGCTTGCAGTACCTATTTGCGGAACCATTTTATCACTTATTCTTCTTGTAGGNCGGCCCCCAGCAGTTCTTTTACCTTTATTGATCTTTTTACATTTGTCGATTCTTTCGATTGGACAGGATTTCTTAAGTTTTGGCTGGGAAGGATTTCTGCTTGAAGTCTCTTATAATGCTNNTTTTCTTAGTTTAACAGAGAGTCCAAATCTCTTTGTTTGGATCAGTCTTAATCTTCTTCTTTTCCGCTTTCATTTTGAAGCAGGCACTTCCAAGATCGAAAGCCAGGATCCTAACTGGCGTAATTTAACAGCGTTGAAGTTTCACTATCAATCCCAACCTTTACCAAATACAATGGCTTGGTATATTCATAAATTTCCTATGTGGTTTCACAAGCTTTCTACTTTTCTTATGTTTTTNATCGAGCTAGTCATACCATTTATGGCTTTATTTGGGACGGAAGAAATGCGTTTAGCAGCATTTGTTCTATTAGTGGGCTTGCAGTTTTTNATTTGGGCAACAGGTAATTTTTCATTTCTTAATCTCTTAACAGCAGTTCTTTGTGTAATTTTAATTGCAAATCCTTATCTGGAATCCATTTTTGGCGCATCTTTACCTCCTAAAGAAACGTATGGGCTTTTGAATGCATTTATTTCTGTTATCGGCCTAAGTTTTATTGCTCTGCAACTTTTAGCCTTTAAAAATCACTATTGGCCTACACTTTTCACTAGGAAAATTTCGCGCTCCCTTTACCATCTGCATCTGGCAAACCGTTATGGAATTTTTGCGATCATGACAACAGACCGTTATGAAATTGTGATTGAAGGCAGCCACGATCAAATTGAATGGAAAGAATANTTATTTTTAGCAAAGCCTTCTGAAATCAACCGAAGGCCGCGACGTATTTCGCCTTATCAGCCTCGCATCGACTGGCAAGCTTGGTTTTTACCTTTTGGAAGCTTTGAAGAACAAGATTGGTTGAAAAACTTTTTCTGTTTATTAGTTGGCTCTCCTCATGTGGAGCGACTCTTTCGTCATAATCCTTTTACAGGAAATCCACCTCATTATATCCAAGCCAAGCTTTATCTTTATGAATTTACAGATTTTAAAACGAAAAAGCACAANGGAACATGGTGGAAACGTCAATATCTGGGTCCCTACTCCCCTATTTATGAATTATCTAAAAAGTGATAATTTACAACCCATTCATACAAAAAGAATCAACATGACTGAAAAACAAATTACAGAAGTGAAAGCGATAGCATGGGATCCATCGATGTCCCCCATGAGCATTATTATGGAGCGCAAACTGCACGTTCATTGGTTCATTTCAGTATTGGCCACGAACGCATGCCGAAAAGTCTCATACGCGCCTTTGGTCTCATTAANAAAGCCGCCGCAGAAGTGAATAAGGAACTGAAAGTACTTCCTGAAAATATTGCAGATTTAATCGCAAAAGCCGCAGAGGAAATCATTTCAGGAAAACTTGAAAAGCATTTTCCTTTAAGCATCTGGCAAACAGGAAGTGGAACACAGACTAATATGAATGTCAATGAAGTGATCTCTAATCGCGCCATTGAAATGGCGGGCGGGATCCTAGGAAGTAAGACCCCTATTCATCCCAACGATCATGTCAATAAAGGACAATCATCAAATGATGCTTTTCCCACAGCTATGCATATTGCTATTGTAGAAGAAATTATTAATCGACTGATACCGTCTTTGGAAGAGTTAAAAAATGCCCTNATTAAAAAACANAAAGAATTTTCGCACATTATAAAAATGGGCCGTACGCATTTAATGGATGCAGTCCCTTTAACGCTTGGGCAGGAATTTTCCGGCTATATCTCTCAATTAGAGGATAATATTCAACGCATCAAAGCAGCGTTGCCAGATCTTTATGAGTTGGCGATGGGAGCAACAGCGGTAGGGACCGGATTAAACACTCACCGCGAATTTGGCGCAAGAATCGCAGCGAAAATTGCAGACTACACTCAGTTACCTTTCGTCTCCTCGGCAAATAAATTTGCTGCCTTATCTTCTCACGATCCCATTGTCTTTATGAGCGGGGCTTTAAAAACATTAGCTTGCAGTTTAATGAAACTGGCGAATGACATTCGCTGGATGGGCTCTGGACCACGGTGCGGGATCAATGAGCTTAAACTTCCAGAAAATGAACCCGGTTCTTCCATTATGCCAGGAAAAGTAAACCCAACACAATGCGAAGCTCTTACGATGGTCTGTATACGTGTTATCGCTAATGATTTGGCTATTACAATGGCTGGTTCGCAAGGTAATTTTGAGTTGAATGTATTCAAACCTTTGATTGCTTATGATATTTTGAATTCGATCAACATTCTCACAGATGGCTGTCATTCTTTTACCATTCATTTAGTCAATGGGCTTAAAGCAAATGAAAAAACAATTAAAGAACATCTAGACAACTCGTTAATGCTAGTCACGGCCTTGGCCCCCAANATTGGATATGATAAGGCGGCAGAGGTGGCTCATTTAGCTTATACAGAAAACCTTTCTCTTAAAGAAGCTTGCTTAAAGCTTAAATATGTGAGTGCTGAAGATTTCGACAAGCTGGTCGATCCTTCTAAAATGCTGGGACCAAAGTAGTTTCTATTTGATGAAGACAAAGATTCTATTTTTCGGTTTTTATATTTGTTTCACTTGCTCATTTGTAAGGAGTGAAGAAAATTTTCTAGATCTCGGTACTGGTTACAGATGTGACACCCTCAACTGGAATATTTCTGGAGGTAAATCCGGGCCCAATATTTTGTCCGAACTTAAGTGGAAACATTTAAAAAGTTGGGAGTCTTTTCTGAAATTGAAAATCGCTCTTCCATTTAAGATGTACTTTAGATTTTATGGAGACTATGGAAAAATTTTCTCAGGTCATAATAAAGATACAGATTACTTAGGAAATCATAGAACTCANGCCTTTTCTCTTTCTTACAGCCAAGCAAATCGGGGTGAAGTTTTTGATTTTTCGTTTGGATTAGCTAAGCTCTATACCTTTTGCGCGGANAAGTTAATGATTGCACCTGCCTTCGGTTTTTCACATCATGAACAGCATTTACGTATGATTCACGGGGATCTCGTGTTAGATATTTTTAATCCAGATCAGAAAGGGCCTTTAGATAGACTTCATAACAATTATCGAGCCCAATGGTATGGTCCATGGATAGGATTGGATATCAACTATCCATTGACATGCAGTTGGGAACTCTTTGGTGGTTATGAATATCATTGGAGTTTTTATCGGGGTTCAGGTCACTGGAATTTGCGTACCGANTTTTTGGGGGACTTTGAACATGCTGGATATGCAAGAGGATCTTTCCTGTTGCTTGGAAGCTATTGTAAATTTTCACCTTCATGCTGTTTGAGTGTTTTGACTAAATATCAGATTATGCGACTTAGAAATGGATGTGANTACAACGTTCTTCTTGGATGAATTTGGACACTCAAAAAAGCTGAAACGCGCTTGAACCAAGTCAATTGGCAGACTTTTTCTTTACTTTTTTTTCTGGCATATTCTTTTTGAGATTTCTTAATCTAAAAAGAATATTTAATCGTGGATCCAATCGCATGATTTTGGACTTTACTTAGCTGAGTGTTTTGAAAGAAGCGATATTCAAAACCTACACCTAAATTAAAACATAAAGGATAAACCGCCCCACCTATCACTTGCCAGGCCATCCCACTTTTAGAATCTTCGCCTTGAAATGAATAACCCTGTGTTACTTTATCTCGAGTATAAGCATAATCCATGCCGGCTCCAACATAGGGTATTAAACACCAACAAATTGGAATTTCATAATAGGCATTTATTAATCCAGAAAATGTTTCCAGATGACCTTTTGGATGAAAGCTTTCTCCATGGTACCTTAATCTTTGCAATTTGTTATAACGGTAGGCAAATTCTCCTTCTATACGAACTTGCCTAGATAAATAAAATCCTAATGCAGGCGCGCATAGCACCCCACATCATAGATTAACTTTCTTGAATGATGCTTATTTTGAGTGGCGAAATTGAATGAAAGAGCGGTATTCATATAAAAATCATGAAATCTTATCCCTTCAAAAGCCATAACATTCAAAGGCAATATGAGCCCGAGGATCAGGCTTAAAAATATCAATTTTTCATTAGATACCTTTAAGAAACGTTTTTGAATGTGAAGCATTTCATTTATATCAATTAAATGAAATGTTATTCAGGCAAAAATGTGTCTTAGGTCAAACCTAAGACACATTGAATCACAATGATCTATGCAATAATCTTAGAAGTAGTATTTAAGATTAACGCCGATGTCATTGTTATATGCATTTTNTTGGTGTCTTCTGTCGTTAACAGCATTGAAGAAGCGGTATTCAACAGCAACATCAACATTACACATAATTGGATATGCTACACCAGCAATAACTTGCCATGCGAAGTCATTGTCATCATAATGTCTTCTTGGACCAAAACTTGCTCCATTGAAGATTTCTGGTCTTTTGTATCTAACGTGAGCATAACCGAGACCAACTCCAACATAAGGATCTACACCCCAGCATGTGTTGATATCATAGAGCACGTTAACCATAGCGGCCCATACATCACGATGGCCACGACGGCTGCTTCCAGAATAACCAAAAGTTGAGTAATCAAAATGACGTCTTCTTTCTCTGTTGTATCTGTAAGCTACTTCAGCTTCTAAATGGAGGCCATTGCACCAGCGGTATCCGAGGTCAATAGCACCGAAGAAACCAGTATCAAACTTCAAATGACGATGACCATAGCCATAGCCAGAATATCCACTATTGCTAAAGCCTACATTCGAAAGAAAGTCTGCAGCTCCTGTCGCACCGATGTNAAAGCCTTCTAAGTCTACTGCTTTTGCGTACTGTGATGGTACGAAAAACGCAGCAAACAAGATTGTTAATAACACGATTTTTTCATAACGAGTTCCTTGGTTACGTTGTTTTAAGGATGTCTCAACAATTCGAGAACATAGCTCATGGAAGTAAATTTTTCAATAGAGAAAATTAATTTTTTTCATAAACACACAATTTTTTTAAAAATTCTATTGCATTTTGCAAAACTGATGTTTACGATGCAATTTTTAGGTGGACAAACATCATTTAAAATCAAGGAGATATGATGAAGATTCTGAGATATGCTCTTTTCATTTTGACTTTTTTTCGCCCGCAATATTTTTCTGTTCTGCCTCCACTTTTTGAAAATATTGCAGAAATTAAAGCTATTTTGGATGATCAAAGATTGGGACAAATGCTTGAATCAGGCGAATCTATTGAAGAAATTAAACATGTCGAGAATGGGTATGTGCTCAAAACCAACCGACATAGGCTATTTGTAAAAATACGCTTTAAGCATAGTGAGAAGCCTGGTCCAGCTGAATTTGACTTAGAATTTAAAACGCCACACTTGCTTCAAGAATAATGAAGACGTGTTTTTTTATTCTATTTCGTATTTAAACGCCTTTTGAATTTGAACGAATTAACATAAAACATTTTCACAACATAAGGTAGAGACATTATGAAAAAAACTTAGGTACTAGCGATCGGATTTTACGTTTTTCTGCATCGTTTCTTTTTTTATTTTGTCAATTTGGTTAAACAGCTGGATTTTATTTGCCGTTGCGGTTTTTATTTTTTTGAGGCCATAACAAGCTGGTGCATTCTCTATCAAATCATAGGAAAGAACACTTGTCCAATCTCAAAAAAATCCGACATTGATAAGACGCATCGTTGATGCATTTAAAAATCGAAGGAGGCTTTATGACCTGGAAAGAAACGAAAATAAGTCTTAGCGAAAGTTGAAAACGATTTTAGATTCAGATCAAATCATGAAAAAGATTTGGCGATCTATTAAATCCTGCTAAACCAGACTTAGAAAACAAGTGATATCAATTTTGAAGCTTACGCTGGTTTTTAAGTTTATTTACAAACTCTACTAAACTTTTACCAAGATTTATGACATCTGTTTGTGCTTTGAAATCCTTTAATGTCCCATCCTGATTAAAAGCTTGATCGGCTTGAGAAATGCATTTTTGCTGGGGGATGACGTAACTATTTATATTTCCAAACATAGAGCGGACATGAACCAGCCCACGCAGTCCCCCTAATTGCCCTGGNNAGGCACTCATAAGACCAATTGCTTTATCAATAAAGCAACAAAGATAAACCTCATCTTTGGTAGCTTTTCTAGAAGTCCAATCGATCACGTTTTTAAATACAGCTGACATCGAGCTGTTATATTCCGGACAAGAAATCAAAAATCCATCATGTGCCAACATGAGCTCTTTTAATTTTAATGCATTTTCCGGTAAACCTTGAGAATCTTCAATATCCTGGTCGTAGATAGGCAGAGGAAAGTCTTTAAGATCGATCAATGTGACGTCAGCACCTGCTTCCTTTGCGCCATTTGCTGCGATTTTAACTAATTTTTTGTTTAAAGAATCTTTGCGTAAGCTTCCTGCAAAAGCTAATATTTTTGTTCTGCCAGCCATGATCCAACTCCATTATTTGTTGAAATCTTTTTATACGAAAGAAAGAAATATGGGAATAAAAAACTGCTATCAGTTGAACCTGATAGCAGTCACGAAAAGAGTCAGTTAGCTACTCAATTATTGAGGGCAGCAAGCTGATTGTTCTGGGCATGGTGTTGGGCATCCAGCTTGTCCGCAAACATGTTTCCAGTAGTAACGTGGTACATATTTGCAATGACGATCGCAAACCCATTTTTGGCATGGGATGCATTCTTGCACATCATAATATTCTGGGCACATTTTGCAGCATGTTTCGCAATAGTATTGTGGAACATATCTGCAACGTTGTACTTGATAATATTTTGGAACTTGTCTGCAGCATTTTTTGTGCAGTATTTGTTTTCAGTTACACAACGTTTTGTGTAGTAGTAGCATGGTTCATAGTGAACATATTTACACCAGCAGTCGCCTGTTTGTGTATCAGCGCAAGCATGATCTGCACGTGGCTCATCGCAGCCTTGGATTGGGCATTGGCCATCATTCCAACGACGTCCATCATGGCTCCAATATTGAGCATCTGCACCTTGGCTATAAGACTGTTCTTGGTTAGCAAATTGACCAGGATTGCCCATAGAGCTAGAAACAACTTCGTCAGAATAGCTGTGTTGTGCAGCAAAGAGGCCACACAGAACAAGACCTGCAAAAATAAGTTTCTTCATATTTACATTCCTCGTTATTTTTAATGTTTACACTTGAGACTTTAAAATCTGCAAGCGGTTGATGATTCGCTCCAGCTGCACCCTACAGCTTTTACGATAAAAGTTACATCTAACCCCACATTGATATTTTGCAGTTTTTGTGTAAATATTTTTTGACTTATTTTTGAAAATGTATCGTAGAGATCTTAATTTCAATTGCTTAAAAAATAAAACTTTAATATTAAAAATATTATTAGACACCCATCGGACCAGCATCAGAATTTGCCGAATGTTGATTTTATAATCGCCCTCATTTTTTAGAAATTTAAAAATCAAGCTCTAGGTTATGTGTAGAGTCTACCAATTTTGCGAATCTTATTTAAACTGGATAATTTTCGGCTCATGACTTAAGTTGAATAATATAATGGTTCCAATTGAAAGTTGGAAAATTTGACAAGGAAGCGTCCTGACTTTGAATCAGTCGAAGCAGTACAACTTGCATAAGTTGTGCGATACAGACAGATTCAAATGATTTGGCAAGCTGACGAGGTCAAAATTCCAAGTTTCAGCTGGAATGAGTATAGGCTCGCTACATTTGATGTTTAGGATTTTGATTAATTGGGCTTTTCGAATGGCATTTATCAAATAGCCTTGTTCAAATTCCTTTCCATAAGGCTAGAGTCTTTTACAATAAGGAGTCATCCATGCCATTTCTGCAATTGAATGAAAACAATCTTTATTATGAAATACATGGAAGAGGCGAGCCACTTGTGCTTGTGGCTGGTTTGACATGCGACTTAAATTTTTGGTCCGGCATATTAGATGAATTAAAAGCACTTCCAAATTTTGATTTTCGATAACCGAGGGGTAGGGCGAAGCAGTAGCATCGATCAATCGTATCGGATTGAAGATTTAGCTCTTGATACTCTTTCGCTAATTGAACATGCCGGTTTTAAAAACCTCACATCCTTGGTCATTCAATGGGAGGATGCATTGTTCAATCATTAGCCTATAACAAACGAGATTGTCTGAGCAAAATCATCATTAGTAATTCATTGATTAAATTTAACCAAGTCAGCACTCACTTTCAAACATTCATGTTAAAATTACATGCTGAAGGACAGCCTTTGCAAACTCTTACAGAAGCGGCAATTCCATGGATTTTTCAAGTCTCTATTTAATGGATGAACAAAATGTCCGAAATTTTATAAATTCACAACTCAGTCATCCCTACCCTCAAACTTTTATAGGCTTTAAACGTCAACTTGAAGCTCTACTAAATTTTGATTCAACCCAATGGTATAAGCAAATTCAAGGACCTGCACTTATTATTGGTAGCGATGAAGATCTTCTTTGTCCACGAGATTCAGAAACGTTAGCCAATCATATATGGGATGCAAAATTTATAGAATTTCATCGGGTTGCCCATTGTCCAATGATTGAAAAGCCTAGAGAATACGTAGGGATTATTTCAAATTTTCTAAAATCATGATTTTTATTCCTGAAATTCGAAACAAATCATCTTTTTAAAAATTATTCGAATATTGTATCATTTATATTTTATATATGTTATGATAGTCACTTTATGTAAACAACAAAAAGAATATCATGACATTTAGCGATTTAAATCTTCATCCCACAATCCTGNNCAAATCCTTAAAAGAAGGATTTGAAAATCCAACNCCCATACAATTAAAGGCTATTCCTAAAGTCTTAGAGGGTTTTGACTTACGAGCTTCTGCTCAAACTGGCACAGGAAAAACTGCCGCTTTTCTTCTTCCTGCCATTCATCGTTTATTAGTCCCTTCTAAAGTAAATGGCCATGGCCCCAGAATTCTTATCCTGGTGCCGACTCGTGAATTAGCACTGCAAGTTGCCGAGGAAGCAAAAAGATTCAGTCAAAATCTCCCTAGGATTAAAACCGTATGTATATACGGTGGGGCTCCTTATCCTAAGCAAAACCGAGAACTCTCCCAACCTCATGAAATTTTGGTTGCCACACCTGGAAGACTTATTGATCATCTGGAACGTAAGAGAATCAACTTTAATCGTCTCGAAATGTTTATTTTAGATGAAGCCGACCGTATGTTAGATATGGGATTTATTGATCCAGTGGANAAAATTGCGGCCGCCACACCTAAATATCGACAAACTCTCTTGTTTTCAGCGACAATGAAGGGAACAGTTCTGAGCCTCTCTAACCGTCTAATGAATAACCCTGTCGAACTCAGCGTCATTCCAGAAAAAACAAAACATGAAAATATTGAGCAGCGGCTTCATTTAGTGGACGACATGAACCACAAAAGCCAGATTTTAGATCATTTATTGAATGATCCTAGCTTGAATCAGGCTATCATATTTACTGCAACTAAAAGATTTGCCGATCAGCTCGTGAAAATCCTCTACGACAATGGACATGAAGCTGCCGCACTTCATGGTGATATGAATCAACGTCAAAGAACGCGCACTCTTACAAGATTGCGAGAAGGGAATTTGCGCATACTTGTGGCTACAGATGTAGCAGCTCGAGGAATTGATGTCTTAACGATCAGCCACGTCATAAATTTTGATCTTCCAAGAAATGCAGAAGACTATGTGCATAGAATTGGCCGTACAGGACGTGCAGGGACAAAAGGAATTGCGCTCTCTTTTGCTGCTTCTAAAGATATAGGCTTGGTCAAGCAAATAGAAAAATTTACTGGTTATCAAATTACCCCGTCAGTCATTGCGGGCATGGAACCTAAAGCAAAATTAAATAAGCCAGCATTCAAACCAAAAAGGCCATTCAAACCTCACTTCAGACGTTCAAATAAGCCTAAACGTTCTTAAACTAAGATGTTTTGACGAATCTGTTCGATTTTTTGAATAGGAGTTCCCTTTTCAAAAGATCGAATAGCCTCAACAACTAAAGCTTCGCCTCCCCTACCTGAAGAACCAACATAAGCCATTGCTCTTGCAAGATCCTTCTTTGCATCTGAAGAAAGTTGACCTTCTCGTAATTGAATATTTAATGCTCGATTAAAATAAGCAGTTGCAACAAGCGAGCGATAAATTCCAATGAGCATATCGCAGTAGTATTTTTTCGACCCAGCTTGCATCCTTTACTGAAGAGCTCAAATCCACTAACGTCATTGCACTGACCCCGCTGTGATCTCTAAAATCTTCCCACCCAGAAAATTGAAATTGGATCACAGTTTCCTTGGTTTTACATCTATTCATTTTGTGCAAATGCTCAAGAGCTGCATCCCAATTCTGTTTTTCAAAGGCCTCTGAAACACTTAGCCAAATTTTAGCTGCTTTCATCGTTTGAATAAAAGGTAAATGCTCTATAAAGTACCTTAAAGGGCGAATCACTTTTGTTTTCAATCCCCCTTCTTTTTCCTTTGCCTCCAAATACTCTGCGAAAGCTAAAATTTTTTAGACAGAAAACTAGCATTTGCAATGATTTTTGTTGTTTTTTGAGGATCGATGCATTCTCCTTTGGATTTTCCTATGTAACTTTTGAAAAGCTGATCAGGATCTTCTGCTTTTGCATTTTGCCAATAATAAGGGTAAGGGATGACTTTAAGCACTGACATAATTTTCCTTGTTTTTTTCTATTATTATAGACTTTTTGTTTTTTATAGGAAAAACTTCGTAACTATGGAATGAAATCTGAAGATACAATTAATTTTACGCAACCTTCGATGATTTATATAATTAATCGTTTCACTAATAAATGATTGCGTCCATTAAAAGCGCCCATTTTGATTTCATAAGACCCGACACATTTAAAATCCGCTTTTTCATAAACATGCCGGGCTCGCGGATTATTCTCATTAGGATCGATAAAAANAGTATCCGCAAGAGGATCCACTTTTTTGAAAAACATAACAAATTCATTCAATGCCGGTGCTGCTAAGTTCTTTCCTAAAANATCTTTGTTTCCGATTCCAAAATCTAATGCAATCGTATGTCCTGTGAAGGATAAATGACTTCGATGAAGCTCAGAAAGATCAGATTGAGACTTTAAAATCTGATCTGTAAGAATAAAGCAAAAAGGAGTTTCGTTAACCGAACCAACCCAATACTGCGTAGTCCCAANAAAGTAAGTTTGCGTTCGTCTATATATAAAATTTTTAATGTCCTCCTTATGTTCTTGGCTATTGTCCCAGAACTCTTGCATATGCGGTTCACTGAGCCATTGAAAAATAATTTNTTCGTTATGTTGATTCGCCTTTGAGAAAACAATATCAATCTGTTTAATCATCGCCATTCCTTCACAGATGCTCTAACGAGAAACCTGACTTCTTAATTATGAATAACCTTTTAATCCTCTGAAGGATTTATTTTAAATAGTTTATCAAAAGCGAAGCTATTTTGTCGATTTAGCCCTACTAAATTATAGACAGGGATCTGCAATCAAAAAATTTATTTTTTTCTTGTTTATAAAGACTTCTTCTTCATAAAATTAATCACCATTTCTAATTGAATTAACGCTATGATTTTTTTATCCGACTGTTAACAGTCTTTTTTGGGACTGTCTTTTGCATTTTCTGAACTCTCTTTAAAAGATTGCCATGCCCTTTCCATTGCCAACAGTGAAGCTATGACGTTAGCGGACTTAAGAGCTCTAATTGAAGAAGACCGTACACGGGAAGTTTGNGGGTTTGCTCTTCCTCAACTCACTGCGGGAGCAGACTTTATTACAAAGGGCCATACGAACTTCCATCATCATGATCGCACNAAAAACGCCAGGGTATCTTTAGTTGTACCTTTGTATAATTACGGTGCATATAACACGATAACGGCTCAGGANAAAAAAGAAGAGTCTGCACTTATTGACATCGATAAAGCCCGGCAAAATGTTTTGCACGCTACAAGTCAAGCCTATTTTATTTTATTAGAAGCACGAAAAATTGAATGGATTGTAAAAGAATCCATCCTCTCTTTAAAAAGCCAACAAAAAATCACACAAGATTTCCAATCACAAGGCCTCGTTCATGAAAATGAAAGTCTTCTTGTAGAAGTTGAACTTTCTTTAATGGAACAAGAACTTCTTCAGGCCCAAAATAATGTTTCTCTGGCAACTGCCAAATTGAATCGCTTGATTGGATATGAAATGGATTATCCTACTGAAATTATCGATGTGCTAGAAGAAACCTCATGGAATGGCAATTTTTCTCAAATTCTNTTTGAAGCAAAAAATAACCACCCTCTTCTTAAATCTTTAGAAGCTCAGATTGAAGCTGCTCATTACGCTCACAAAGCAGAAAAGGGACGTCTTTACCCGGTTTTGTATGGTTACTCAAACTATAGCACAACTGATGACTATGCCCTTCCCTACAAACATGGACTTGATGCAGGACTTGGCATTCAGCTTTCTCTTTATGATGGAGGGACAACATGGGCAAAAATTAAACGTCTTAAAAAGGAAGTTTGCGAGCTTGAACAACGCTATGCAGCTGAAGANAAAAACATTGAACTCAACATTCGTTCTTCTTTCTTAAATGTTGAAAATGCTCTTCATCAAATTCCAGTTGCTCTAAAAGGCCTTCATTTAGCNCAAAAAAACTTAAACATTACGCAGGATCATTATGCTGAAGGTTTGATTACTAACTTAGAAGTCATTAATGATCAGGAAAAAGTCCTAAAAGCTCTTTATAATTATTATCAAGCCCTCTATCAATTTCATGTAGCTAAGGCAGACCTGGCTCATGCAGCAGGTTTGATCGACTACAATCAAGGATGTTACCATGAAAAAAATAGACTTCTCTGTCTCTGTTTATTTTTGTTAATTTTGCCACTTCCCCTTTTTTGCATGGACTCTGAAATTACCGCCATTGGCACTTTGTATCCTTCTGCAAAAAGTTTACTTAGCACTCAAGTGGCAGGCAGAGTGGAAACATTTTTTGTTGATGTCGGACAGTCTGTCACTAAAAACCAGCCTATTGTGCAGCTTGATAAAAGATACTACGAAATCGATTTCCAACAAAAATCGGCTGCTTTTGCTGCAGCTAAATTAGAAATGGCTGATGCCGAGAAAATTTTCTTAGAATGAAAAAATTATGGGAAAAGCCAGAAGGAGAAACCCCTTCCATTCCTCTCAAACGATTTGAAGATGCGAAATTAAAATATGAACAAGCTATTGCTCAAGTCAAACAAGCCGAGGAAAATTTCAACCGAGCCAAACTTTCACTTGAAGAAACACTTATCAAATCGCCCTATCAGGGAATTGTGACAAAAAGTTTGTCGATATTGGAGATTCAATCCCGGTTCAACCTGTGACTAATATAGTAGAGATACAGGCTATAGATCCTTTGTACCTTGAATTTTGCGTTCCTCAAATTTACACCTCCTTTCTCAAGCTTGGAACTCCTTTAACTTTCGAAATCGACGGAATAGAATCTAAGAATCTTGCTGCTCAAATTGACCTGCTTTATCCCAGTTTGGATGAAACGACTCGTTCACTGCGTTGCCGCGCTGTGATTGCAAATGAACAATGCCTGCTAAGGCCCGGTTCATTGGCACGGATAAAAATAAAAATTAAACAGATCACTCTCCTAAACAAGGAAACCCAACGTGATTCTTTCTGACCTCTCTGTCAAGCGTCCCATTTTTATTTCTATGATCATGTTTGCTTTAGCAATCTTCGGTTTGATTGCTTACAAAGAACTTGGCGTAGATCTCTTTCCTAAAATCGATTTCCCAGTTGTGACGATTGTTTCAAAGCTTCCGGGTGCCGATCCAGAGACAATGGAAAAAACAGTTACTGAGATTATCGAAGAAGCTGTTTCCTCCATCAACTCAATTAAACATCTTCGATCAACAAGTGCTGAAGGAATATCTCAGGTTGTTATAGAATTTGATTTAGATAAAAATGTTGATATCGCGTACCAGGAAATTCAGTCAAAACTAGGGACGGTACGAAAAGAACTACCGGATGATTTAAAAGAAATCGTCGTGGAAAAATTCGATATCGATTCTGCTCCTATCATGGCGGTTCTCGTTTCAGGAGATCTTCCCATTCAGGAACTCTCTAAAATTGCAGATAAGAGCGTCAAGGATCGGCTTCAACAAGTCACGGGTGTTGGACAAATTAAAATTGTTGGAAAGCAAGAAAGGAACATCTGGATTTATCTAGATCCTTATAAAATGGAAGGATTGCACATTACCGTTCAGGATGTTACTCAAGCGCTAGCTGCACAACATATTGAATTTCCTGGNGGTCGTTTATCGACAGCTTCTCAGGAAGTAGCTGTTAAAACTAAAGCTGAAATGGAAGATGCCAACAACTTGAAAAATATTGTAGTCGCTTATCGAAATGGATACCCAATCAATATCTCTGACATTGGTCGTGTTGAAGATGGCTTAGAAGAACTCAGAACGATGGCGAGACTAAACGATAAGCGGGCTGTAGCCCTTCTAATACGAAGGCAATCCGGGACCAATACAGTGAATGTTGCCAATGCAGTTAAAAAACAGATTGAGCAAGTGCANAAAGATTTGGCACCTCAGGGTGTAAAAATAGAGATTGCACAGGATATGGCCGTTTTTATTGAACATTCTTTAGAAGAAATAGATTTCCATCTTGTCTTTGGCGGGCTTTTAGCTGTTATTATTGTCTTTCTCTTTNNAAGAGATTTCCGCATCACACTGATCAGCGCCTTGGCGATCCCCATAAGTGTTGTTGCCACTTTTATTTTGCTGCGCATGGCAGGCTTTACTCTTAATAACATGACCATGCTGGCACTCTCATTATCTATTGGAATCCTGATTGATGATGCGATCGTCGTTGTGGAAAATATCTACAGGCATTTTAANAAGGGGAAATCCGCAGCTGAAGCTGCAACTTTTGGATCGAAAGAAATTGGCCTTGCAGCCTTTGCAATTACAATGTCCATAATCGCAGTTTTTTTACCTGTCGCTTTTATGAAGGGATTAATCGGACGTTTCTTTTATCAATTTGGGATGACTGTGACTTTTTCTGTGATCATCAGTCTTTTTGTTGCCTTTACATTAACACCCATGCTAGCCTCGCGTTTACTCAAACTACATTTTCATAAAAACAAGTTTTCTTTGTGGATAGAAAGTCTTTTGAATGGTCTGGATAAAGGATACAAGAAAATTTTATCGAGTACATTGAAGTACCGCAAAACAACGGTTGCCTTCGCCATCATGCTTCTCATTGGCACTCTTTTTATAGGCAAATACATACGCTCGGAATTTCTTCCTCTCGAAGATCGTAGTGAATTTTTTATCAAAGTAAAAACGCCTTTAGGATCCTCGCTTACAGTCACAGATGAAGCTATCCAACACATTCTGAAGGAAATTTCTAATGAGCCGTGGATAAAATATGCCTTCAGCACGATTGGAAGTGATAGCTTCAATAAAGTCAATGAAGGATCGATCTATGTGAAAATGACTCCTAAAGAATCCCGTGAATGGGGACAGAAGGAGGCAATGAAATTTGTGCGCGAAAAATTATCTTCTTTAAGTGAAATCAAAACAAGTATTGAGCCCGTACCGTCTATCTCCGGNGGAGGACGCAAAAATGCCGCTGTGCAGTTAGATGTTAAGGGTGTTGAACTTGATAAAATTGAAACCTTAGCAGATCATATTATTAAAGGACTAAAAACAGCNGAAGGATATGTTGATGTTGATTCATCCTATGAAAAAGGAAAACCTGAAGTCGAAGTCCATATCAAACGAAGTGAGGCTACTGCACTAGGAATNCCCCCTTCGGCTATCGCTCAAGAAATAAAAACTCTCATCGGCGGTTCTGATATTGCGAAATTCCGCTCAGAGGGGGATCGTTACAACATTAGTGTTCGTCTTAGTGAAGAATACCGCCATAAAATCAAGGACATTCTAAATCTTTCTGTGAAAAATCCTAAAAATGATCTGATTAAGTTAAGCAGCTTAGTTCATGTCTATGAAAAACAAGGTCCTGTACAGATTGATCGTTACAACCGATCTAAAATTATTTCAATTTATTGTAATTTACAGGAAGGTAANAAAATTCTGGGAGAAGCAATTCATGAAATTTCTGCGATGACAGCTAAAATGGATATGCCGCCAGGGTATAGTGCAAGTTTTTCAGGCAGCGCAGAGTCCATGAAAGAGTCTTTTCAAAATCTTCTATTTGCTCTTCTTTTGGCTGTAATTATTGTTTACATGGTTCTTGCTTCGCAATTCGAAAGNTTTTTGCAGCCTTTAATTATTATGCTATCGCTCCCCTTTTCCGTTATTGGCGCTTTGGGTATTTTAGTCCTTACGCAGATGACCCAAAGCATTTTTACAATCATAGGCATCATTATGCTTATGGGGCTTGTTACCAAAAATGCGATCCTACTTGTTGACTACGTCAATACCTTACGAAAAAGAGATGGCTTAGATAAAGATGAAGCTATTTTGCAAGCAGGACCTACACGCTTACGTCCGATCTTAATGACGACTTTAGCCATGATCTTTGGAATGCTTCCTATCGCACTGAGTAAAGGAGCAGGCTCTGAAGCACGCGCTCCCATGGCCATGGCCATCATTGGAGGTCTTTCCACGTCTATGATTTTGACATTGATCATAGTCCCTGTCGTTTACTCCCTCACGGATGAAATTCCAGAAAAATTAACAGTTTATTTAAGAGAAGTGCTAAGGTTATAAATTTACTTTTAAGAAGAAAAATGAAATTTAGGAGGCTTTTATGACAATGCTACAAAATATTGAAAAATTTCTCGGGGCAGAAGCAGAGTCCCTCCTTAAACATGAATGTAAAGTCCCTAAGAGCAGTCTACATTTACCGGGTCCAAATTGGTTAAGTTCAATCCATATGAACAGTGATCGGCCAGTAAGAGTACTCTCTAGCCTTGAATCTCTATTGAAGCATGGCCGGTTAGGCGGAACGGGTTATCTTTCGATTCTCCCTGTCGACCAGGGTATTGAACATTCTGCCGGCGCCTCTTTTGCGCCAAACCCAGCTTATTTCGATCCTGAAAACATCATAAAATTAGCCATTGAGGGAGGCTGCAATGCAGTCGCTTCTACAATAGGCGTTTTAGGCATCATGGCCCGAAAATATGCACACCGTATTCCTTTCATTGTGAAAATTAATCACAATGAATTGCTTAGCTACCCTAATCACTACGATCAAATACTTTTTGGCAATGTGAAGCAAGCTTGGGATATGGGTGCCGTAGCCATAGGTGCTACAATTTATTTTGGTTCTCCGGAAAGTGATCGTCAAATTCAAGAAATCAGCGAAGCNTTTTCACAAGCGCATGAACTTGGAATGGCCACAATTCTTTGGTGTTACTTGCGCAATCCTGCTTTCAAGGTTGAAGGTGTGGACTACCATGAAAGTGCAGATCTAACAGGACAAGCCAATCATCTTGGCGCAACAATTGAAGCAGATATCGTAAAACAAAAACTTCCGATCAATAACGGNGGCTACAAAGCTCTTAATAAGGATAAGAAAGGAAGCTATGGGAAGTATACCGAATCCATGTACACGAATCTATCAAGCGATCATCCAATTGATTTATGCCGTTACCAAGTTTTAAACGGTTATAATGGCCGCGTTGGTTTAATTAACTCTGGTGGTGCTTCAACTGGTAAGAATGATCTCGAAGAAGCTGTCCGCACTGCGGTGATCAATAAAAGAGCAGGAGGAATGGGATTGATTAGCGGTCGCAAAACATTCCAGTGTTCTCTTGAAGAAGGCATTAAGATTTTTCATGCCATACAGGATGTTTATCTCTGCAATGAAATCACAATAGCTTAATGTTGAAATTGGAAAATTTGTTAGGTATCCCTTGAATTAGAATCAGCCGAAGACAGATTCTAAAACCCTAGCCAATCTAGTTTAAGCAAAACCCAAGGTTTTAATTGGAAATGAGTCTATCGGACCTAACTTATAAGGTAAGTTAGGTCCGTGTGAGATTATTGCTGTTCCATTTGTTGGACTTCTCCCCAATAGAGGGCGTTAGCTTCAGTCGAAGCTGGGAATTCCTGGCTATTTGGCTCCTCAGGAGCTGAACCAAAATATCCATAGCCATATGCAGGTGCATAGGGTGCGCTATAATTGTAATAACCAGCATCTTCATTTTCTACATTTCGATAAAAGTTATTATTGAAACGATTTGCATCAAAAGCATTTCCACTATAGATTTGGTTGGACCGCCCCAAATTTCCTTCATCGAATCGATTTCCGCTATAGATTTGATTAGAACGATCGAATCCCCCTCGGTCTGCAATCTTTTCAATCGGTAGATTGGAGTAAAGATGAATGGATGTAAATAAACTCAGTAAAAGAATATTGCGAATCACAAGCTTATGTAACATAACCACCCCCTTTGTTATTATCTTTTTATTATAACCTTTCTTCGGATTAGAAAAAATCGTGAATTTTACTCTTATTTATAGCTTTTGAAACTGAATTAGAAATCTTAATTTATTGATCTTCAATCTTTTAAAAATTTATTTAATTTAATTTTCCTTAAAGGTTACAGAAATTGAAACTCGATTTTTTTCTTTGAACGAGAAGGGTTTATGCAAAAATTTAATCATAAGTATTAATAAATTATAATGATCAAAAAAAGATCAATAAATTGAAGTAAAGTTATTTTTGAATACTAAAACACAATAACCTATAATGTAAGAATGGTAAATTCTCTTATTTAAGAGAAGAGGAGTTTTTTATGATGAACTTAAAATTATTGACACTAGTTTCTGCCGGATTATTTTTAATCGCAGCTCCAATCCTGCATTTGCAAGGAGTTGACACAGCAAATCCTCAAAAAGTCAATGTGGTCATTCAAAATGACGATGAAATTACCAAGGAAATAAAAAACAAATCAATGAGGATAAAGATTTTGCACAAGATGCCTCCAAAGTTGAGATTCAAACAGAAAAAGGCAAAGTCACTTTAAAAGGCACAGTCCCTGATCAAGAAACAAAAGATGATATAGAAGTAGTCGCAAAAGATATAGCTGGCGAAAACAATGTGATTAACAATATTGTTGTTGAAGCCGTTAAAAATCAATAAGGCGCTAAAAATAGAACGTGTTTTCTAAACACGTTCTATAGACTCGTTTGATTTGAAACTTGGAATTTAGACTAAGTTAGCTTGCCGCTATCCTTGAATCTGTCTGCAGCTCTTGAGCTTATTCTAGTTGTTGCGCTGCTTGGACAGATCTTAATTCAGGGTGCTTCCTTTCCAAATTTTCCAACTTTCACCTTAAAGGGGTATATCTTGAATTATAAATCTCAAAATGCACAATACAATTTTATAAAGGGGCATAAAAAAAATTGGGATAACCTTCTGATATGAGATTTTCTAGTTTATTTTTCATCATTTTTTTATCAAGTGCATATTTATGGTGTGATTCTCAACAAACTGATGGGAAAACAACTGACGATTTAAAAATACCTTATGGCCTTCCTCCTATTCCCTGGCCTAAAGATAATCCTTACTCAGCTCAAAAAGCAGAGCTTGGCCGTCTGCTTTATTTCGACACAAGGCTATCAACTGATGGAACAATTTCATGTGCAAGCTGTCATGCACCGTCTGAAACATTTTCAGATCGCAGACCTGTGTCTATCGGAATTCAACGTCAGAAGGGAAATCGGCACTCAATGACGATTATTAATTCCGCTTATCAACCCATCTTATTTTGGGATGGCAGGGCAAAAACTTTAGAGGATCAATGCAAAGGGCCTATAGCGAATCCAAAAGAAATGACCCTATTTCAAGACCCTCATGAAGCTCATTATCATTGTCACAAACGTGTACAAAGTATTCCAGGATATCGCAAACTTTTCAAGGAAGTATTCAATAATGATGAATGCTCAATAGAGGATATTGCAAAAGCGATTGCAACTTTCGAACGAACTGTTCTCTCAGGAAATTCCGCCTATGATCGTTATATAAAAGGTGATACCGAAGCCATGACTGCAGAGCAAATTCACGGGTATCAACTTNNTTTCGAAAAAGGATGCATTGATTGTCATCATGGAGTTAGTTTCAGCAGTGGTGAATTTACAAATATAGGAATCGGGATGAATTCTCCTAATCCAGATTTAGGTCGATATGCTATTACGAAAAATAAACGCGATTGGGGTGCTTTCAAAGTTCCTGTCTTGAGAGAAACGGCCCATAATCATCCCTATATGCATGATGGAAGCTTAGCTACCTTAGAAGAAGTTATTGATTATTATGATAAGGGAGGAACTCCCAATTCAAACTTGCATCCGCTGATCGAACCCTTGCATTTAAAGCCCGAAGAGAAAAAAGCTTTAGTGAGNTTTTTAAAAGCTCTAAGCGGAGAAGGTTGGAGGCACATTAAATCACCTGAACATTTCCCTGAATAAGTAAATTCAGCGAACCAATAGCTGAATTGAGATTTTTAGGTTGCAAATTTTTTTGAATTCTTGGTTGTTAAATTTGTCCTTTAAGAAATAGGAGACCTATCAGACGAGGGTTGTATAAAGCGTAAGGTGAGTTTTTAAGTGTGATTCAAAAAGCCGCCAAAATTGCCAGATCTTCTTTTTGAAAATTTTATGAATTTTTCACAAAATCTACGAAATTTTNTACAATATCTCCCGCAGACTCTATTGCTTTAATTCCTTGAACACTTTTACCAGCCTGCCAATAATCTTTAGATGATCCTCCCTGTAAAGTCATCTTCTTAAACCGTCTTCCTGAAGCAAGAGCATACCACATGCGCATCCAGGATTTTGTCCAACGATTTTGCAAAAGCCATCTTGCAATAGGCCCTACTTTTGTTCCTATCAATTCCACGTAAGGTGTTTTAATCACAGATAAAGGAATTCCAGTCACACGTTCAGTCAACACAATATCTTNTTCTTCTGCTTTCACAATGGCGTCTTTGTAGGATTCTTTTTCAGCGCATTCATAAGTCGCAATAAAACGTGTGCCCATTTGTACACCGGCATATCCCATGTCGAGCGCTTTTCTAAAATCTTCTTCTTTCCCAACGCCGCCTGCACAAATTAGAGGCACGCCAAGATCGTGCAAATCATTCCAAAGCTGTTCAGGACTTAATTTACCGGCATGGCCTCCCGCGCGATTATTGACACATATTAATCCATCCACTCCCTGATCCAAAGCTTTTAGGGCCCATTTTCTTTCTGTCACATCGTGGTAGACAAATCCTCCGGCCGATTTAACTTTCTCTACAACCCAAGCTGGATTTCCTAGAGCCGTTATGAAAAAACGACAACCTTCAGAAAGTGCAATATCAACCCATTCGCGCATGCGATTTTCATAAATTTTTGAAGATTTTTCAACGATGATATTCATTCCATAAGGCTTAGAGGTAAGTGTTCGGAAATAACGCAGCCCTTCTTTAAATTCATATCCATGAACATATACTAAAGAAATCGGTTGAATAATTCCAAGACNCCCTGCTTCGCTGACAGCAGCTACTAATTCAGGATTGCTGCATGGATACATAGCACCACAAATGATTGGATATTTTACTTGCGCTTGTTTTGTAAAGGGTGTTTCTAGAAGTGTCATTTGCCCTATTGCCAGTTAAATTTACGTTTCAGACTATGCCAGCTGGTGCAAAAATTGCGAAAAATTCACGAGTTTTAGAATATTCAAAGACCTAAATGAGCTGGCAGAAACCTATCTATCCAAATGTTTCAATAGGTTACCCATACCATGTATCAAAAGGAATTTGCAAAGTATTTTTAATTTTATATGAAGCTGCCTGCGATTTAAATCGTAGGCAACTTAAAAGGGAACGAAAAAAAGACAGTGAAAAATTATTCTTCATCTTCATCGATGAATTCATATTCCTCATCGTCATCTAAATCTTCAAATTCATCTTCGTCTTCTTCATACATTGAATCGTCATTTTCATCAAAAGCATCATCCATAAGCGTTGTAAATAAATTAAGGTAGGCTAAAANACGAACTTCGCTTTGTAAATCCATTTCTTTTGTCTTCCCGCTACGCTTAGCCATCTCCTCCTGCAGGACTTGGATGACTTCTAAAATGATTGCATCCTGACCTTCGGTTTCTGCGCTTGATTGACTAAGAATTTCTTGTTTCAATTCTTCTATCTCGGAAGAAAATTGCTCTACATCGACAGGCATCAGATCACTAAAATTTTTTATCATAATTTGCAGCTCCTAGTTGTGAGCAAACATTATGTCACCATTCTTATAAGCTGTGCAACAATAAAAATTGCTTTTTGAGTCCAAACTTTCGATGAGGCTTGAATAAGTTTTGCGGTGCATATAGAGACAAAAGCAGTGGCAAGCTGACGTGACCTAATTCCAACTGGAATGTTTCGATATAAAGAAATTATTCAGATGAGTAACATGATGCGGATAGATTTATTGGAGTATCCCTATGTCGCATCACCCGCAATCGAAGATTGTTTTTAAAGGTGCTAATCTCATCCCTTTTGCAATTGCTCTCGCTATAGGAACCTGTATATGGTATGCGCCTTTGCCCTCAGGCGTCAATCCCCAAGCTTGGCAGCTTTTGGCTGTTTTTGTCGCGCTGATCGTAGGTCTGATCGGTAAAGCCTTACCCATGGGAGCGCTTTCTTTTCTCGCTCTAACGACTCTTATCATGACACATACACTCACAATGAAGGAGGCCTTTAGCGGATTTTCCCATCCGATCATTTGGCTTGTCGTAGCAGCGTTTCTCATTTCNAAAAGCTTTATCAAAACTAAATTGGGAATGCGGCTTGCCTATTTATTTGTAGCCCTTTTAGGNAAAAAAACCTTAGGCTTGGGTTATGGAGTTGCGGCAACTGAATTCATTTTAGCACCCGCAATCCCCAGCAACACCGCAAGAGCCGGTGGTGTCGTATTTCCAATCGTTAGAGCTCTTGCGATCAGCTTTGGTAGTACTCCTGAAAGACATTCTCAACGCTTAATGGGAAGTTATCTTATCTTGACTGCCTATTACTGTAACTTAATTACAAGCGCCATGTTTGTAACCGCAATGGCAGCTAACCCCTTAATTTTAGCTGTGCTATTAGACGCCGAAATCCCTTTAACATGGGGTCAATGGGCTTTAGCAGCCTCAATACCAGGNTTTTTAAGCCTTATTTCAATTCCCTTTATTGTGTATAAGCTTTATCCACCCGAAATTATTCACACACCCGAGGCTAAAGATATGGCCCAAAAGCACCTTCAGGAATTGGGTCCAATGTCAATATATGAATGGATCACATTAGGAGTNTTTTTCTTACTCATNTTTCTTTGGATATTTGGTGAACATTATTTTGCCATTGACAGCACAACTGTCGCTCTATTAGGTGTAAGTATATTCATTCTTACTGGTGTTCTCACCTGGGAAGACATTAAAATGGAACATGAAGCCTGGGATACCTTAATTTGGTTTTCTACCTTGCTAATGATGGCAGGTTATTTAAACAATCTTGGCTTGATAAACTGGATTAGTGAACATCTGCGTCAGATGATGCTTGGAATGGATTGGCGTCATGCCTGGCCGATCCTAGTCATTTCGTATTTCTACAGCCATTATCTTTTTGCCAGCAATACGGCTCATGTGACGTCAATGTATGCAGCTTTCCTAAGTGTGGGTATTGCATTGCAAATTCCTCCTTATCTCATTGGACTTTCTTTAGCATTTTGCAGCAGTGTTTTTGCCTGTCTGACTCATTATGGAACAGGTTGCGCCCCTATCTTATTCGGATCTGAGTATGTGAATTTAAAAACCTGGTGGAAGATGGGATTCATAATGAGTTTAATTTTCCTGATCATCTGGGTTGGAATTGGTTCGATATGGTGGAAACTTTTGGGACTCTGGTAAGTCATAAATTATCAGTTATTTATAGTTGGACTCTAAAATTTATTAAAAAACACCAACATAAAAAAATGTGATAAGCATAATTCTATTCCTGTCGATTCTACTCCCTCAGATCCTCAATTTAAGCTATTAGGGGACCACAACTTCCTTTAGCAAACAGGATTTAAAAATAATCCTCTGAATTTTCATTTTCAGCTGGGATTGGCTGATACAGAATGTTGAAACGAATTTTGGAGCCTTCATGGCAAAAATCTGTTCGAATTTTTCCTGAAATTTTGAATAGAGAGTGTCATTTATTGGAAGAAGTTTTGCATGGCTAAGATAATCAATTTTAAATCCTGTAGGAATTTTTTCTCAATTGAACTTGATTTGATTTCTTTTGATTTTTTCTTATCCATTGGCCAGTCTCATTGAATTTTGCGAGACCTAATCCACAAATTTTTCCAGACAATTTGAGAAAACTTTTTCTTTATGAACAGCAATGTATTGTATATGACCTGTTTGCTTTTCTCTTAAAAGAAAAACAATTCTTTTCATTGCATTCAGTTGAATTTTTAAAGAATTTATTTCTATTTCATTTAAGCGATTATCTTTTAAAATTTCATCCGTAAAAAACGTTATAACTTTATAAGTTTTTCCCTTTGAAACTTGTTACATGCAAAGGAGCTAATTGCCTTGAATAAATTAAAAAGCTGCACTTAGATCATAATTTTCTTCTATTTGTCTCATTTCTGGAGGCAAACTCTCAATAAATTTTTTGTTATTTTTGCATCTAGTTTGAAATGAGCTTTTTCTGTCACATAAAGCTGACGCGAAGAGATCAAACTCAAACCACTATAAAGGGGTTGCAAATTTGTCTGAGTCCATGTGACCTGATTGGTAAGTAGAGGTTCCATATTTTTAAATAATTCCTTTTTTAAAATTATTTTTAAATAAAAAATAATTTAGTCAAAAATATTACCATTTATTAAACAATTTTTCATTAAAAATTTATGAAAGCGCGAATTAAAAACGCTTAACACGAATATGACAATAGGGAGTTTTTCCCGTTTTGTCATAGTAATCTTGATGATATTCTTCTGCCGGATAAAATTTGCTGGCAGGTAAGACACTTGTGGCCGCGTGAATGCCCTTTTCTCTTAATTGAATGATGAGTTNTTCAATTATCTTCCTTTGGGCCTCTGAAAAATAAAAAATGGCCGAACGATATTGTACGCCAATATCTGGCCCTTGACGATTCTGTTGAGAAGGATCGTGAATTTCAANAAAGAGTTTTGTTAAAGCTTCATAGGAAATAATTTCAGGATCAAAAATGACTTCCACAGCTTCAGCATGACCTGTATTTCCAGTACAAACTTCTTGATAGCTGGGATGCACTGTTGTTCNCCCTGTATATCCCGCAGTCGTACTTATTACGCCTGGGGTCTTTTNTATCAGCTGTTCAACCCNCCAAAAACATCCTCCCGCATATACGGCTCTTTCATACCCTTCTTTAGTAAAAGCAGGAAGAAAAGCCATAGATAAGGAATTGACACAATGCCGTTGATTTTTTGNGGTATAATGTTCTCCAATAAACACATGTCCTAAGTGTGCACCGCAGCGGCGGCAGAGAATTTCCGTGCGCTCTCCATCCGGATCCTGTCTTCGTTCGACAGCTCCAACAATTTCATCATCAAAACTTGGCCAGCCGCATTGAGAAGAAAATTTATGAGAGGATAAATATAAAGGTGCATCACAACGTTTGCAAATATAGACTCCAGGTTCAGAAAACTGATAGAATTCACCAGTTCCTGGATATTCGGTCCCCTTATTGAGAATAACATGCTTTTCTTGTTGGGAAAGTTCATGATACTTTTCCATAATGCCTCCTTCAACAAGCTTATTGTCTATTATATCAAAATAGGGAATTATTTGAATTTTTCCAACGATCAATAAGTTCTAAAANATAGAGCTCGGGGTCTACATTCAAAAACTTTTCGTTTTNTATTTTTGCCGCTTCAGCGTCACTTAAAATTTTTCCGCATTTTATTAACCAATCGAGTTGAATATTTGCAATCATTGGATCAAAATTAGCATGTTCGCGCATGGTTCTTCCATAAGCAAAACCCGTAAATTCAATATNGATTTTTGAGCTATTAGNTTCAATGGATTTCAATGAATCTTCTTTGTCGTCNNCAAAAACAATTTTCGAGGGTTTACAACCAGCCACTTTTAAAAATTGTTCCAGCATCTCCCCTTTTTCTTTTGCATTGGTGGCATAGATAATCCCATCATGATAATAATCAGAAAAATCGGAATTAAGTTGTTGCATCTTTTCCGGAATCAGTGTCTTTGCAAAATTAATATGAAGTTTTCGCAATTGATCCTCGGTTAATTGATCGATGCCTGCCACTTGTGTTCCATACCATTCGTTACGTCCTCTTGAAGTAAAGGCAAAAACAAAGAAACCTGCATTTTGTAAATTCAAAATTAATTCTGGCGTTATGTCTTCAGGGACTTTCGGGGGTAAATTTTTGAATACGAAAAGAGTGAGTTGATCATGAGTGTTTGAATCCAATCGGTTTCTTAGATATTTTCTCCAAGCTTGCGATCCTAGGCTTGTATTAGTATCCATAAGAACTTCTGCGATGTNTAAAAATATCCAGGTTTGCGGTGTAATTTCCTTTTNTATATCCTGAATTTCAAAAATTTTTATAATTTTCGCTTCTGCTATTCCTGCGAATAAGAAAATTCCGACTAGAAGATGAAAAAATTTATTCATCATATCTCCTCTTTCAAAGGTAAAATACCGACCGGGGATGCGGATTCATTTACATTAAATAAATTTAAAAGTGCATTTTGAATAGTAGAGATAAATTGCTCTTGTCTTGCCGAATCAGGAGATCTAAAAATATAACCTGTACAGAAGATTCCATGAACTTCTAAATGAGCAGTTGCAAATTCTGATGACCTTGCTTGTAAAGAATTCAAAGCTAGCATCATCTCTTCCTGATTTATCTGCTCCCTCGTCCTTATGACAATAAAAATATAGGAGGGGCGTTTTAATATTTGAAGGTCATNAAGGTTTTCAGCATCAAAAGCTTTTCAAGTGTTTCTTGAAAAAGCAAAAAACGTTTTCAAGATTTCTGGATCGAGGACTGTTCGTAAGACGATCGGTGTGATTGAAANAAACAAATTCTCTAGCAAGAGCTCATTAAAATTGTCTTCTTCTTCCATTAAAGACTTAACTTCCTGAAGAAGCTCATTTTGTTTAGAAATCATCCNCCCGTTATAATCTCTAAATTCGCCAATAATCTTTAATAACTCAAGAACGATAGCTTGGCGTGCTTTATTAAGATCAATCGAATGGTCACGCCGGATAAATTCATCTTTATTAATACGAACGCTAAATATAGTGGCTTCTTTACTATGTTTAGAGCGCAAATAACCCACGGTTTTACAGCGATCATGAATATATTCAAGATTGGTATCGCTCTCTTTAAAGAGTTGTTGAATCGAAGAACCTCCGGGCTTAAGGATCCTCACCACGATGACTGTAAAAGACAATTTGGATTGCATTTGTTCATCATATGCGATCATGACTTGGGGAAGGTCGCGCAAAAATTTAACCTCGGCGCCAAGAATTAAAACGTTTCGCATAATCTCTTCTTCGTTGCGAGGCATGAAAACGGATTGAACCAGTTGTTCTATTCCATCCAAAAGATCATTTGGCAACGTCTTTCGCAATTTGGCAATTTCTTCGTGTGTGAATTTTTNCCCATCACATTTTTCCAGTTCTAAATAGAAGGTGCAGAAATTTTGAGGGGATCTGCGATCTTNCAAAAATGACCCTTCTACCCATACAGCATTGGGAATATGATTTTGTATGGAACGAATAAAATGACGTTTTTCAAAAACTTCTTNTTCTTTCAAAANATTAAATCCTACTATGATTCCTAACACATGCTTTTTAAAATCTTGAAGCTGAAGTTCGGCTCTGAAAATTTTTATGAATAAATGCCTTTGGTTAGTAAATTGCGATTTCAAAGCTAAGGATTTTCTGAAAAGATATTGGACACAAATAATACGGCTTAAATGCCGGCTGCTTCTTTGAGATTTGAACTCATTGCGGCAAATGACCAAAATATGCTGCATTTCAGTCAAAACGTCAAAATCAAAATACTGAGGCTTGCGCTCTAAGATGTTGGTGATATTTTCTTGAATAAGCGCAGTTTTGGCGTCAATAGAAAGTCCTTTAACTTCTAAAATTCGTTTTGCATAAAAAGAAGATTTCATGCCTAAACAAACATCAGATTCAATGACTGACAAATTACTCTTAATTTGCTCAAAATCAATTTGGGAGTTCACATTAATGATAATTTCGCAAATCATATAGGGCGATGAACCTAAGGATGGAATGCAAAATTCAGATAAAAACACATTCATAAAACTTAAGCGTCTTCCTGGTAATAGCCAGCTAGACAGCATTTCTATCAAAAATCTAAATGCGTGTTTTTGGTATTTACCAAACACCCTTATTGCTAACTTTCCTGGAGCATGAGAGCAAAGTTCACTTTTAAAAATTGGAGATTCTGTGTCTAAATCTTNTTGCTGAAAATAGTTGGNGGGAACAAGTTGACCCAGTATATTATAGACAATTTCTTTATAGATAGGCTGGCTTGGCTCTTCACTTTGATCCTTGATCACCGATGTGATTTCAGGTAAATAACCATCTTCAGCCATATTTAAAACTTTTCTACCCTTCTACTTTATTAATCGTATAATCTTCAAACAAAGGTTTTTCAGGACGATTTCCTTCTTCAAAGATGATCGTACATTTTCCATGACATGAAGCCTCAAATGTCTTAAAAGAACGCACTTTTAAGGGCAAGTAATTTTTATGAGCTAATTCAATACAACGAGGATGCAAAATCTTTCCACCCTGCTTAACAAGCGAGAGGGCTTGGTGATAGTTTAATTGCTCATGAAATAAAGCTTGAGGATTTTNTTNTGGATCTTCATCAAATATCCCCGGAACATCCTTAANAAATTCGACCACCTGAGCTTTTAATGTCACCCCGAGTGCAACAGCCGTGGTATCAGACCCTCCCCGACCCAAAGTCGTTATCTCTCCAGCTTTGCTAACCCNCTGAAAACCGGCAACTATGACAATATGTCCAGCATCTAATAAAGGGAGAATCCGTTGGGGACGTACATCAATAATCCGAGCTTCTGTATGCTGACCACAAGTAATGATGCCAGACTGACTTCCAGTAAAACTGACAGCTTGATAACCTTTGGCTGAAAGTGCCATTGCTANAAGAGAGCAGCTAATTCTCTCTCCCACAGTGACCAACATATCATGCTCACGCCGCGGAGGATTTGGATTTACTTTTTNTGCAAGAGCGATCAACTGATCTGTCGTATCTCCCATCGCACTCACTACAACAAGAATACGTTTAAATTCAGGCAAGCGTGAAATGATTATTTCAGCAATATGAGAAAATTGTTCCGGAGTGGCTACAGAAGCTCCACCAAA
Source organism: Parachlamydiaceae bacterium (assembly GCA_013414685.1). Classification (GTDB taxonomy): domain Bacteria; phylum Chlamydiota; class Chlamydiia; order Chlamydiales; family Parachlamydiaceae; genus Neochlamydia. The sequence goes on from CP058704.1 coordinate 609,819, forward strand.
TTTCATAACAAGCGTTTGCATGTTAGTTAGTTTTTGTTTTTTATTATTGAGTTTTGTGATAATCTTGCAGAAGTTATAAAAATCCCCTTCATCTGTCAATTTAAATCATTCTATTACAAAGGTCATAAGGCAAGGCAGAATGTACGAACTAGAGAAAATTTTTCATTTTGAAGCCGCCCACTCGCTCAAACATCATGACGGTAAGTGTCAAAATATCCACGGGCACTCCTATGTTTTGCATGTGGTGATTCGATCCAAAGACCTTCAAACGTCCGGACCCAAAGTGAATATGATTATGGATTTTCAAGATGTAAATAACATTGTAAAACCCATGATTCAAAAATATTTAGATCATCACTTTTTAAACGAAACTCTTCAATCTGATTCCACGACAGTAGAATTTGTTTGCAAATGGATTTTTGATTATCTAGATCCTCTTATTGCGGGCTTATATGCTATTACTCTTTATGAAACGGCCTCTGCTAAAGCAACATATATTCGTCACTAAGGTCTTATTTTTACTCAACTTTGTGACACTTGAACGGAAGCGACACAAATTTGAATCTATTGTGTCGGGATAAAATGTAAAATAGCACGGATTTGGCCCCTGCTTTGCCTGATCCAAATTAGGAAACTTCTTTTGTAAAATTCAAACTTTCATTGGAACGAGCCTTCTTAGTCTGTAAAACATTTTTTTAATTTTAATGTAAAGGTTGGGTTGAAAAATTTCAGGTTTTAATATTGCAATATTTCTTTCCTATCTGATATCCTAATGCCATTAGTTATGAAAAATAGGAGAAACCTTTAAATGTCTAAACACCCACAATACACTTGGAATGAGAGCAAAATTGTAGATGATGTCTCGTTCCAGGAAAAAGATGCTGAACTGTTCAAAGCTTTACTTGAAGGGAAAGCTACCCCCACCCAAACTGAAGATAGCACAGCGTTGATTCCAGGCACAATTCTGAAAGGGAAAATTGTTGAAATTACGAAAGACCATGTAGTCGTTGATGTAGGTCTAAAATCTGAAGGCCTCGTCCCTATAGAAGAATTTTCAGATCCTTCACAAGTAGTTCTCGATGGAGATGTTGAAGTTCTTCTCGATCAAGCTGAAGATGATAATGGACAGATCGTCCTCTCAAGGGAAAAAGCTGAGAGAATGCGCCAATGGGAACACATCCTTGAGCACTGTGAAGAAGGATCTATTGTTAAAGGTCGTGTTTTACGAAAAGTCAAAGGCGGCTTAATGGTCGATATTGGCATGGAAGCTTTTCTGCCAGGATCTCAAATCGACAATAAGCGTATTAAGAATTTGGATGAATACATTGGCAAAACCTATGAATTCAAAATTCTTAAGATTAATATTGAACGTAAAAATGTTGTCGTATCACGCCGCGAGCTCTTAGAAGCAGAAAGAATCTCTAAGAAAGCAGAGCTTTTAGAAAATATTAAGGAAGGCGATGTACGTGAAGGTATTGTNAAAAATATCACAGATTTCGGAGTCTTCCTAGACTTAGACGGAATCGATGGCTTATTGCATATTACGGACATGACCTGGAAGCGCATCAAGCATCCTTCGGAAATGGTTCAATTGGGACAGAAATTAGAAGTCATGATCTTAAGCGTGGATCGCGACAAAGGCCGTGTAGCTTTAGGCCTGAAGCANAAAGAATCTAACCCATGGGATCAAATCGAACAAAAATATCCTCCTGGCACACGTGTCAAAGGAAAAATCGTCAACCTTCTCCCTTATGGGGCCTTTATAGAAATTGAACCAGGCATCGAAGGTTTGATCCATGTGTCTGAAATGTCATGGGTAAAAAATATTACTGATCCAAGTGAAGTTGTGAAAAAGGGTGATGATGTAGAAGCCATTGTCCTCTCAGTCCANAAAGAAGANGGAAAAATTTCCCTAGGTTTAAAACAAGCTGAGCATAATCCATGGGATGATGTTGAAAGAAAATACCCGGTAGGAACGAATGTTAAAGCTGAAATAAGAAGCCTTACAAATTATGGTGCATTTGTTGAATTAGAGCCAGGTGTTGAAGGACTCATCCATATTTCAGACTTAAGCTGGATTAAGAAAGTTTCCCATCCATCAGAAGTTCTTCGTAAAGGGGATGTCGTCGATGCCTGCATTTTATCTGTGGATCGCGATAGCAANAAAATCACACTTGGTGTTAAGCAATTAAGCAATAATCCATGGGAAAGCATTGANAAAACAATGCCTGTTGGCTCATTAGTTAAAGGAAAAGTAACTAAGATCACAGCCTTCGGTGCATTTGTTGAATTAGATAGCGGCATCGAAGGATTAATTCATGTAACTGAGCTTTCTGATCAGGCTTTTGGCAAAGTGGAAGATGTAGTCTCTAAAGGAGATGAAGTCACCGCAAAAGTCATCAAGCTAGACCCAGAGCACAANAAAATTGCTCTATCAATTAAAGAATACTTGATAGATCAAAATCAAACCAGTCATGATGATATCGTCTTAACACCGAACAAGCGTAAAAAGAAGTCTTCTGAGAAAGATAAAGAACATAAAGAGCATAAAGAAGAAGAGTCTGAGGAATAAGCAAGTTCGAAGCAACCAGAAGCCATGTAATTAACGTGGCTTCTGGATATAAGTCTGGCCTCAAACGCCCCAATAATATATATCTTAAAAGAATTTAAGGCAGAAAACGATGAATAAAGATCTCATAGCTATATTTGAGTACCTAGAAAGAGAAAAAGGCATCAAACGTGACGTTGTCATAGGTGCTATAGAAGAATCTCTTCGTGCAGCTGCACGTAAAAGTATAAGTGGAGCCTCAAATGTTACTGTGACCATTCATCCAAAAACAGGCAACATTGATGTTTACAGTGAAAAAGAAATCGTCGATGAAGTTGAAGTTTCTGCTCAGGAAATCTCTCTTGAAGATGCAAGAGAAATAGATCCTGAGTGCGAAATTGGTCAGTTTATTGATGTGATCGTTACCCCTAAAGATTTCGGCAGGATTGCAGCGCAAAAAGCGCGCCAGATTATAACACAAAAATTACGGGGTGCCGAACGTGACGTGATCTATGAAGAATACCGTCATCGTGTCAATGAATTGATTTCTGGTACTGTCAAGCGCTTTGTAAGGGGCGCGAATATAATTGTCGACCTCGGAAAAGTAGAGGCCATGATGCCTATGAAGCATTACCCAAAGACGGAAAAATATAATCCGGGCGATAAAGTTTTGGCTTTGCTCTTGGAAGTGAATGATACCGAAAATGGTGGGGCCGAAGTTATCCTTTCGCGAAGCCATCCTGAATTTGTGCGTCAATTGCTGATCCAGGAGGTTCCCGAAATTAGCGATGGTACAGTGATTGTTGATAAAATCGTTCGTGACGCCGGCTATCGCACAAAATTGACCGTTCGTTCCGTGGATCCAAAAGTAGATCCCGTTGGAGCTTGTGTAGGAATGCGCGGAGTACGTGTAAAAAATGTGGTTCGTGAACTGCATAATGAAAAAATAGATATCATTCCGTTTTCTCAAGATCCGGTGGAACTTCTACAAAACGCGCTCTCCCCGATAGAAATTCGTAAGATCAATATAAGCGAAGATGATAACACGATTTCTATCGTTGTCGACGATGAAGACTTTGCGGCAGTGATAGGAAAAAGGGATGAATGCCCGCCTTAATAGCGAACTTATCGGCTATGAGCTGGAAGTCCAGCGCATGACTGATTATAATCGTACAATGGCGTTGCAAAGAACTGAACTAGCTGAATCCGATGATCCAGCTCTGAATGCACCTCTTGAAGAAATAGAGGGAATCAATAGTCTGATTTTCCAACATCTCGTAGAGGAAGGATATAACTCTTTAAAAGCTCTATTAATTGCAACTCCGGAGGAGCTGGTTAAAAAGTTCCTGGTATCAACCTAGACACTGCAGACAAAATCATAGAACAAATTAGAAAAAAAGGATAGAAAGCCTTGGCAAAAAACCTGAAGTTAACGATTAAAAACACTCAAATTGCTGAAGCCATTAATTTAGGCAAACTTAAGAGCAAAATCGCTAAAAAACAAGCTCCTGAAGAAAAGAAGAAAAACCTGCAAAAAAGCGGGGCAAAAACTTCCAAACCAGCAGCTAGTGAAAAGACTGTCGCACCAGCACCTGGAGCATTAAAAGAAGAAGCACCTCCACGCATTCGTGCTCGTTCAAAATCAGCATTTGCTGAAGGAGCGGCCGCTGAGAAACCCAAATTTGCTCCTGTCGAGGAAGAAAAACCTAGCGAGACTGAAGTAAAAGATGTCGAAGTTACAAAAGCTAAAACAAGTGAAGAATTAAGAAAAGAAATTTTTGCTGAANNGAGCTTGAAGAGCTTTCAGAAAAGAAAGCCTCAGAGGAAAAAGCACCGATCGCAAAGGAANATAAAACCTCCTGCCGAAACAGCTCCTGAAAAAGAAATTCGTCATGAGAAGGCGCATAATGAGCCCAGGGCCATTTATAAAGAGCCGCCGCGCAAGCTGGAAAAACCTATCGTTTCGCAAGAACCTAAAGTTGAGCATCATAAATTGGGCCCTACCGGACGTCATATTAAGGATTTGCTTCCACCAAAGCCTACGCCTAAACCCTATACTCCACCCATGAGCGGCAAGCCTAAAGAGCGCGAACAGCCAGTGATTCCGCCCAAAGAAGTTTCGGAAAAAGCCGCTAAGGCAAAATTTAAAGGAAAAGAAGAAGACTATTCGACAGAAGAGGCNCTCTTCAAAAAAGGAAGTCCAGCTTTCAAAGCAAAAGAATTTCGTGATTTAAAACCGACCCGCAAGGGAGAGCAAACGCGAACATTTGATGCACGAGATAGACAGGGACTTCGCGCTGATGAAGAAGGATCTCAATGGCGTAANAAACGCAGCAAACAAGTGAAACAAGTTCAGGAAGATACGACTATTCGTCCAACTTCATTGAAGATTCGAACTCCCATCAGCATTAAAGACCTTGCTGCTGAGATGAAATTAAAAGCCTCGCAACTTATCTCTAAGCTTTTTATGCAAGGACTTGTAGTGACTTTAAACGACCTTTTAGATGATGAAACAACACTTCAACTGCTAGGTCATGAATTTGGATGCGAGATTCATATTGATACGTCTGAGGAACAAAGGATCCGTATTACCGACCAGACAGTAGGGGAAGAAATTAAACAAACTGAATCTGAGAAGCTTGAAATTCGGGCTCCAGTAGTGGCATTCATGGGTCACGTGGACCATGGTAAAACAAGTTTGATTGATGCGATTCGCAGCAGTAATCGGGCCGCCGGAGAAGCAGGTGCAATTACTCAACATATCGGTGCATTTAAATGTACAACGGCCGTCGGCGATATTTGTATTCTTGATACTCCTGGCCACGAAGCCTTTTCGGCAATGCGTGCACGTGGAGCTGATGTTACGGATATTGTTGTATTAGTCGTCGCAGGTGACGAAGGACTGCGTCAACAAACATTGGAAGCCATTCAGCATGCTCGTGATGCAAAAGTCACCATTGTTGTTGCAATCAACAAATCTGACAAGCCGAACTTTAATCCTGAGAATGTCTATCGTCAATTAGCTGAGCAAGAGTTATTACCTGAAGCTTGNGGGGGACAAACGATCACTGTGAACTGCTCGGCAGTTACAAGAGACGGAATTAATACTCTCCTTGAAATGCTAGCTCTTCAGGCTGAAGTGTTAGAACTAAAGGCAAATCCAAACAGCCGTGCACGCGGGCGTGTATTGGAAACAGAAATGCACAAAGGAATGGGTGCAGTAACTACCGTGCTTGTGCAAAATGGAACCCTAAAGATTGGCGACGCTCTTGTTTTTGATCAGTATTGGGGTCGCGTAAAAACAATGCAAGACGAGTATGGTCGCAACATAACTCAAGCAGGTCCTTCAACGCCTGTAGCAATTACAGGTCTTTCAGGACTGCCGGAAGCTGGGCAAGAATTCATCGTCGTCAAAAACGAAAGAGAAGCTCGCGAAATCGCAGAAGCACGCATGGTGGGCATGAGGCAAACGAATCTATTGAAGAAAAAGCTTTCAATGGAAAACCTGATGCAGCAAGCATCGGAACCAACCAAGAAAATTCTCAATATTATATTACGTGCAGACGTACAAGGATCCTTAGAAGCTCTTAAAACAGGCTTGCTTAAAATCCAATCTAANAAAGCTGAAGTAGCGATTATTTCAGCAGGAGTGGGTGAGGTTTCTGAGTCAGACGTCCAATTAGCTCTTACTTCAAAAGCTGTGATTATTGGATTCCATACGCAGATTGAAAGTCATGCAGATGCATTGATAAAACAATACGGTGTAAAAGTAAGAATGCACGATATTATTTATCATGCTATTGATGATGTTAAAGTATTACTTGTTGACCTCCTTGATAAGATCGCCATTGAAACAGATCGAGGCAAGTTCCAAGTGAAGGCTCTGTTTAAATCTTCTCAATATGGTCAGATTGCTGGCGGTATTGTGACAGAAGGAACGATCAATCGCAACCATCACGTTCGCATTATGCGTCAGAATACAGTCATTGGAAAATCGCCAATTTCATCATTAAAACGTGTCAAAGAAGATGTGCGCGAAGTCCAGAAAGGACTTGAATGCGGTATTCTTTTATCTAATTTTAGCGGTGTCCAGGAAGGCGATATTTTTGAATCTTATGAAGTCACCTATATAACACAAGAATTATAGCCTACGAACTGCCTTTAAAAGGCAGTTCTTTTTGTAAAGGTTTTAAGAGGAAAAATGGCAAAACAACGAACAGATAGATTGAATTCGCTCCTAAAAGAAGTTATTTCTGATGTCATTCGTAAAGATGTTCGAAACCCGCATGTCAATGAACTTCTCACAGTCACACGTGTAGAAATCACTAAAGATTTGCATTATGCTAAAGTATATATCAGTGTGATCGGAACAGACACAGAAAAGGCCGAAACTTTAAACGCTTTACAGACTGCAGCTGGTTTTATTGCTGTGACAGCCTCAAAAAAGTTGTCATGCGCTACTTTCCTGAATTAACTTTTAAGCTTGATGATAGTGTTGACAAACACATGCGTATCGAAAAGATCTTAGGTGAAATTAGCCATGAGCGAGAGTCCCGAGGCCATGATGTTGAAACCTAGACAAGAGTCTCATGGGGTTCTTTTAGTCGATAAGCCTGTTGGTAAAACAGCCTTCAGTTTAGTGGGCATTCTAAGACGCATTTTAGGTATTAAAAAGATCGGCCATGCAGGAACATTGGATCCTTTTGCTACAGGNGTGATGGTCATGCTGGTTGGTAAAAGCATGACAAAGCTGTCAGATCAATTTTTATGCCAGGATAAGGAATATGTTGCTCGCGTCCATCTTGGAGTATCGACAGATACCTATGACTGCGATGGACAAGTGTTGATGACATCCGATAAAATTCCAACGGAAGAAGAAATAAAAGCTGTTCTTCANAAATTTCAAGGAGAAGTTGAGCAAACTCCTCCGATGTTTTCGGCAAAGAAAGTGAACGGCAAGAAACTTTATGAACTTGCACGTAAAGGCAAGATGATCGAGCGACAGCCTTCTAAAGTATTTCTCGAAACTGAATACTTAAATTACATTTATCCAAATCTCGACATCCGCGTCAAATGTTCCAAGGGAACTTATATTCGAAGTATTGCCCATGATCTAGGTCAACTCCTCGGTTGCGGGGCGCATCTTTCCTCTTTAAGACGCACACGAAGTGGACAATTTAAAATCGAAGACTGTATAGATGGGAGCCAACTTTTTCAATCTTTAGATAGTAGCTTAGTCAGCAACGCTTTATTTCTACCCACATTTTAGCAATTTTATAGAGCTATCCTTTGATTAGACTTCTTTCGAATCTGCCCGTGGTTGTTAATACTGCCATTTTTGACATCTTTATAATCAAATTTTTCGACCATATGTCTACATATGCTCTCAAAATTTGCCGATAAATCTGCTTAAAAATAATCAATTTTCTCAATCAAAGCGAGTTTCGAAAGAAGTCTATAGGGATCTTTGCCTTTTATTGTCTGTTTTATTATTCTTTCAACTATGAAAATCATTCAAGAACTCCCCACTTCCTTAGATTATCAAAAGCCCTCTGTAATTACCATTGGGAATTTTGATGGAATGCATGTGGGTCATAAAGCTGTCCTNAANAAAATTGTAGAAACTTCTCAGAAATTAAAACAACCTAGCGTTGTGATTTCGTTTGCGAACCATCCATCAGAGATACTTCGTCCACATACCTCTACTTGTCGCATCTGTACAGCCGAACATAAAACTCGTCTCATGGAAAAGATGGGGGTGGATTTATTAGTCCTTTTGAATTTCTCGAAAAATTTTTCAGAGCAAAGTGCAGATCAATTTTTAGTCGACTTGCAGGATAGAATTCCTTTTTCTCATTTGATTCTTGGATGGGATGCAACACTTGGAAAAGATAAACATGGCAACAAAGAAATTGTTCAGGAAATAGCTAAGAAAAATCACTTCCATGTGGAATATTTAAATCAACAGTTGATCAACGAAATTCCTATTTCTAGTTCACAAATTCGCAAATTTCTTCAAGAAGGAAAATTAAAACAAGCTTCACAACTCCTTGGACGTCCTTACAGCATTTATGCTCCTGTTTATCAAGGAGAAGGAAAAGGNAAAAAATTGGGATTTCCGACAGCCAATTTAAATGTTAAAGGGCTTTGCCTTCCTCCTCTGGGTGTCTATGCCGTAACATCACTCATCGACAATCTTCCTTTTAAAGGAGTGGCCAATCTTGGAATTGCTCCTACCATGCGGGAAGACAAAATTCCTGTCCTAGAAGTACATCTTTTCGATTTTGANAAAAATCTCTATAGTCAATCGATAGAAGTGATNTTTTCTTCTTATCTAAGATCTGANAAAAAATTTTCAGGCATCGAAGAACTTAAAGCACAAATTCAACGCGATATTGTCCAAGCTAAAGCATGTTTAGACATCTAAAAATATAGGCACTTAAATAGAGGCCGTGTCATCTCCAATTCAAAATTTTTTTATAAAATTCATTTATCGAATGATTACACGTTTATTTTCCTTATTTGCAATAAGAGATTTTAATTCTTCATAATAATCCGTATTATCGTTATTGGTTCTTAAATGCATGACATAAGTTGGAGGGGCGGTATGCCCCCATAAGTCAAAGTCTTTTCCTTCAAAAATAGGAAGAAAAGCAAGTAATCCAAAATCATCTACACGAAACAAACTAGTCCAACCACGCCAACCTTCATTTTTATAATCTATTCTAAGAATAAAATGGGGTCCTTTAGTTTGTATATTTTTAAATTTTACACGCATGATAGGTGCTGACATACAAAATGTCTTACCATTTTCTAGTTCTAACAAAGGAAGTTTTTCAAACTCTTCCTTACCGCCAAAAAGGTCCATAATCTTTCTATTAAATTTCTTCTTTTCAATATTGAATTCTTTCAATTTTATTGAAGATAAACGAATTTCATTTTGACTTGTTAAACTTTTTATCATTTGTTCTATAGTTGATAAGCAGCTTTCTTCGTTATTGTTGCTATTTTTTTAGACCTGCTATGTGTCTTTTGAGAAAGTTTTTAATCCCTTTGCTAGGATCTTTGCTACTCTTTTTATTGATCGCCAACTTTTTAAAAATATTTAATGCTTCTTCTGTTAGTTCAATCCCCTTTTCGGTTTCCTTATAAACTTGTCTAAGTGATTTTAGCTCCATAAAATCGAGCAATTTTGTTTCAGTGATTTTTTGAAAGCGTTTACTAGTTAATCTCATCTCTTTCAGATCATCTACCGGAAGAAAGTCTAGGATAAGATGAACAAGTTCATCCATTTTCCTTCTTCATTTTCCTTTTTACAAAAAAATTTGGATTAAAGGAGTCAATGCTAACTAAAGAAGCAATATTCATAAAAATATAAAAATAAACCAAATAATTTATTTTTATAAGATAACATACCGATTCAATAATAAGATAATTAAATTTAAAAAGAGTTAACTCAAATTTTCCTTACCCTTTCTTTTTAGATCGAATTTTATAAATTGTTCAAAGACCCTCTACGATCTACAATACCTCCGAAAAACCCTCGAATCAACTATTCCTACCGAAAATTCAATCGTTTCGTAAAAAACATTTATTTTTAAGTATTAATTAATTATAATTTTTCACTTTTTAACTAAATATTTATTTTATGATAACAAATTATAATTTTAATTTTTCAAAAATCTACAAAATGAAATCGACTTAAGATTAAGCATAGGAAAGGAAACAAAAGCTTCTTTACATCTTGAACAAATTTCTCATATTGAAGAAGTTAATAATAATTATAAATTAATTTCTTGTAACACTCAGACCTACAAAATACGACAAGTTGCTTTTGATAAATTTGTTAATGATCTATGTGAACAGACTCCTATCAAAATTTATTCCGCTGATTTAATGGCTTCGGTAAAGGAAAAATTTAATCGATTCAAAGAATTAGAACACATCACACGATTTACACAGACTTTAATAAATCTGTCTCAATGTTTTAGACAACTTAGAATACCCAACGCTCCCCTATCTACTAAATTTAACGCAGCCTTTCGTATCATCTCCACTTGTGAAGGATTGTTAAAAAATTTTGAATCCCAAGAACCAATTTTTCTTCAATTAGAAAAATACAAAGTCAAACAAAAAAATGGTTAAATCAAAATTTAGAATCATTTTCTGAAAGTATTTCAACGAAATTAAATGCAAAATTATTTAAGTTAAAAACTCTATATATTAATGATTTAAAAGATTGGACTCCATCCGATATTCAAGATATTTTGCGATTTAAGGCTTTGCAAAATGAATGTCTTCTTCTTAATTCTGAATTAGATCTTCTATCCAAAGAAACATTTACAAATACTCAGGCAATCGAGCATCTCAAAACATTAGAAGATAATATTTCTTATCTACTTCTAAAAATGAAAAACCACCCTTTTTTCTTGTGTGCACGAGAGGCAGCTAGATTGGGTCACGCTCGTTGTTGTGCAATTTCAGATAGCATTCAATTGATTCGCCAAAATAAAACGATTCAAAAGACAGAGAATCTAGGCGCTCAGACCTCTTTCATGTTGGGGAAAGCATTTCTAAAAGTTTTAACCCCAAAAGCAGCCCAAGAGGAAAGATCCTTCAATCAAGCGATGTCACTCAGTCAACCTCAATCTGTTGTAGGCAGCTATTATTTTAAAGATTTAAATTTATCTCGACTTGGAGTCTCATTCGATGAATGGGCACCTCATTTCAGGCGCTATCCTCTTCATCATATGACCATTCAAGATAAAGTAGCTTTTTCAAAAAATTGAAAAGTCCTGAGTCTAATGCTTTATGGGCGTCATTTTTCAAAGTAATCAAACGGAAGTACAATATGAAAAAAGCTATCAATTTTTTAGTCAACATTCTTTTAAAGTAAAACTTTTAAACCAAGTCCTTTCGTTTTCTTGTGAAGAACTTTTAAACTATCTTGTCCTAGAAGAAGCTTTTGGTGAGGTTGAGATAGCGATGGATTCCGATTCAACCTTTTATCCAGATGAAGAATTTCTCAATGAATTTAAAGCTATAGATACGATCGGAATTTCCCATAAGTTTCTTCACGCCTTTGAATTTTATCAACAAATTGATAGAAACCATCAATCCTTCTTTTCCATTGAAATTCCTGATGCTAATACTGAGGCTTTAATTAATAGATGCGAAGCATACATTTGGGAATATAAAGACGAAATGGGAGAGTGGAAAAAGTTACCTTTCAAAAGCTCTATGCACTATGGGCAAACGGTAAAATCAAAGAGAAAACTTTGATTAAAGATTCTCATAATGCGCGTGTTATTTCCATAAGAGAATTCCAATTTTCTGATCAGCTCAAGTTAATAACCGCTTTAGAAACACCTACAACGTTTACTATCCCTGAGTTAATTCAATCCAACAGATCTAACCAATCTATTCAAAATGTTTTTAGTAAGCCAAAATTAGAATATTTGTGGACATTTGACGAAATCATGAACTTTGGGGTCTTGAGGCTATAAAAGTCATCTTTCAACGTCTAGATTCATTCACATCATATAAAGCTTTTTGACACTTCTTTATCAAGTCCGCGATCTGCACTCTAGGAATGTAGGAGCCACGCCCAAAATTGACGAAAATTTTATTTTCATGAACCAATTCACCTTTTCTTTATTGGGAACTAATCATGAAATATCTTTATTTGCTTTATTGAAACTCTTCATCAGCAAAAAGATTGATGAAAATTCATTAATTACTCTCAAACACCCTAAACAAATTTTACAAGTTAAGATAAAAGACAATCTTCAATTGCACAAAGCTCTTTCTGTTTCATGGGAATTACAGCTTTTTGACGGCGATAGTGTTGGTGGAGAAGATGAAAATATAAGTATTTATTCATTTTGTGATGAAGATGAAGAAAAATTATTTAGTATGGTGCCGATTAGAGACTTTTTTCTTCAAATTAGAGATTTTCGAATCGACAATGTAGAACAAAATTCTCTTTCCTTAATTAGACACATCTTGCGAGATAAAAACTAGAAAATTGGCTTACCAATAAACATACTTTTATTTGGCATTTTATTGATAAAAAGCAGCATAAGTGGCTTGAACATCTGACACAAATAGAAATCAGAAAAAAGAATATACGCTAGGTTTTTATGCCAAGGAAATCCCTCTAGATCTAACCCTACTTAATAGAAAAATAGCTATAGATTTGTCAGATTTATCTATCCATGCAACGTACTGGAAGCAGGTCCAGCAAATGCTAAAATGTGAAGAACAAAGTGAAAGTAACACCACATCCCCTAAAAAGCATAGACTTGAAAGTCAAGACGAAATCCAAAAAGATAAAAAATTTAAAACAACAAATCAAAATGCCAGCAAAAGAGAATGGAAAAAACAGCAAATTGGTTTAAGCCACATATTGTAAGCGATGGCGATTTTGTCACTGACGCAAATGGAAATATTCAAATGCAGCCAACTTTAGCAAAGCTCGCAAATGTCTATCACGTAGATTATAAAGAACTGATTCAATTGAACGGTGGAAAAATTGAGAATCTTTCAGTTGGTATGTCTATTCGGGTTAAACAGGATTTACTAACTGATACACCCGGAGCCAAAAAGCAAAGAGAGCATATTGCTTACGCAATCCTATCAAAGGAAAGCTGGCGACAAAAACAGTCTCGTCAGAACAAAATAGAACGTTGTCTTCAATATTTAGATTTTTATGATCAGATGTTAGCATTACAACAATCAAATACAATCAGTTTTGATCTTATCCATCAAATTCTTGATAGTTCTATTACACCTTTTACATCGGAAAAAAAGCAAGCCCTTTTGATTCAATTTCAATTAAGCAAGCTAATGAACCCCGTTCAATTTTTAGACCTGATAATTAAAGAATATACACCCACTCTTGAAAAGTTAGCTTTTGTCATGTATCCATTTTTAGCTGATCTTATAACACTGATTCCATATAGCGAAAAATTATTAAATCAATCTTCCCTGGATAAAAAGATTTTTGGTCCTATGAGCAAATTGGTCACGCATCACACCCTATTGAATATATTATAGAAAAAGTGAAAATAAACAGTTTGACTGATTCCAAGCTCGCTCATGCTGTTCAAGAATTTAGATTAAGATTTAATGAGGAAATCGAACGACAAAAAAAGGGGATGGTGGAATGAGCTATACTCAATTTTATGCCAATCCTTTTCAAGAATCTGACAATGAATCAAATTGAATCCTTAAATAAGGATAACTTTTTTGAATTTGATGAACCTCGCCTAATGTTAATTCTGTATTGCGTAGATTAATGCTATGAAGACCTGGGCAATTTCGGATGCCTTCTTGTATTCCCCTGGCAGAAAGATTATAACAACGTGAAACATCGAGATCGTAAAGATTTTGACATCTAGACATCACATCGATAAATTCAGCATCAGAAATGCAAGACCTCGAAATATTTAATCTTGAAAGTTTTGGAAGTAGTCTTCCTATTTCAAAAACCATCTTGTGAAATTTTTTACAGTCCATGAGTTTTAATTCTATAAGCTTCGGCAAAGACTGAAGAATCATTTTTAATTCATTGTCGCCAATTTGATAACAACGTGAAACATCTAAAATTTCCACGCTTTTAAATCTTTGCAATTCTACCCATACAGAGTGGCTAAATTGATCATTTCCACTTAAATCCAAATGAATAATTCCTGGACTAACAGAGGAAAGAACCCTCAAAGTATCAGGAGTGATCCATCTACACCGAGCTAGATGAATCTCACGTAAATTTTTAGGGATCTTTTCTAACTGCTCGTTGTCTATTGTACTATCACTCAAATCTAATCCAATCAGTTTTGGACAACGATGAATCACTTCTTGGAAGTGTGAATCTTTGGCTAAATCTGAAGAAAAGATAAGATGAGTAATTATTGGATAAAGTTTATCAAAAAATTCAAAAGCCCAATCTTTATAATCTAAAAACTCAAAAGCAAGAAATTCAACAGGTGTAATTCTAAGATGAATCCCCGTTTGTAGACCGTTCATAAACTCAATGCAAGCATTTTGCAAATGTTGCAAAAATTTTTCGTGAGCTTTTTGAAGGATTTCACAAACATTTTTTCTTTCAATGTATCTTGTTAAGATTGATTCGCAAGCTTCCAATAAGGGATAAATGCTTATAAATTCAGCACTGTCTATTAAAATCCATATTTCAGCTGGACGAAATTTCCATAAATCTTTGATCTCCCCTGCCATAATAAATTCATTTATCCATCGCAGAACCTCTAAAGAAAGCTCTTTCACTTCTAGAACTGGGTGTTTCAATCCTCGACATTCATTCGTCATGCGCCTTCTAAAATAATAGCTATAATGTCCTAATAAAAGGCTGTTCACATCAAGATCGCCCGAAACAGTTTCAAGTCGGAGATTCAAAGGGATCCAGGGATTTAAAATATGAATATGCTTGTGTATTGTAGGGATGAGTGGAGAAANAAAGTCAGAAGGAAAGTTTCGCTGAAGTGTTGCGTCCGTCAACCATTTTAATAAGCTTTTAATGATTGTACTGTTTGATTCAGTCCAGGTTTCATCCTCGCAAGCATGAAGAAAAAGGGATAAAAGTTCTTTCGGATTTTNTTCAATTTCATGCAAAAATGTTTCTTCTGATAGGTAACTCTCATATTTCTTTAACTCTTGGGGAATTTCTAGGGGTAATTGCATTTTACAGAACTTTTTATGGTACTTGTACTTTTATGCCAACCTCTCGTATTTCAATATTTGGTTTTTAGTTTCGCCGATATCTTGCCTTGCTAAAAATTCCAACTTTTGAAACCGACTGTTATAGTTCTTTCAAATTACATTATTTACACTTTAAAATATACTTAACATTCGAAATTTGGTTTTTGACTGCGTCGGCAGCTTCTGAATTTAAAACCGCTTGCATTGGCTTGTTCAAGCTGAGCTGCTTCGACGACGGCTTTGCCTAGTTTTATGGCGCATCCTTGTCAAAATTCCAAATTTTCGCATGTTCTTCTGTATAATCAAATAATTTAAAAACAATTAAAAATATTAAAAAACTTTCTTGACAAATTTCATTTAAGATGCATATTATTTTTCAAATAATTTGGATTTTTCACATGAACTTAATTACATTATTTTTAAAAACCTTACTTTTCGTTTAGATTCTAATGAAATTTTGCAAACTCGTGTTTCTTCACTTCCAATTGATATTTGGCGTCATATTTTTCTTTTCTTTCTCCTTGGGATATTTGCAAATTGAAATTGACTTGTAAAGAATGGAAACAAATAGCTTCTGATAATCTAACTTGGAAGAAGCTTTTTGAAGAGAAATTTAAATTGCCAGAACCTACAGAGGAACCGAACGATGTAAATTGGGAAAAACGTTATCTTGATGCCCAAAAAGCATTCTGCGAACCCAAAAGTCTGCAATTTAAAGAAGTAGGAACAGTTGAGATTGAGCGTGCAGGGTATAGTTATAAAGAGGGTCCTTGGCTACTTACAACCTCCTATTCTTGGCTTATTAACGAGACAGTTTGTAAGGTCTGGAATTTAGAATCCAAAGAGTCCATCATTGAAATCCTTATAGATAGTTGGAACAAACCTATAATGGACAAAGGCAAACTTTTTTGGAATAAATAACAGAATAAAGATTTTAGATATTGAGAAAATGGCATCAAATAAAAATACAGATGTGAGTTCTGATAAAATTGTTTATCAATCCACAATTGAGGCCGAACTCATGAAAATAAACGGAAGTAGTTTAGTTTATACGGATAAGACTAATGCTGTAGAGATTATGGATCTTAAAAAACAAAAATATGGACCTATACAAATCAGACAAATTCTCATAAATCAAAAATTTCCAACCTGCAGATTGAAAATAATCTTTTATCTTTTCTCGTGAAGGATGAAAAATGGGCTCTACTTATTTATGATTTAACAAAAATTGTTTGATCGAGGTAATAGAAGTAAAAGCAGGCCTCCATTTTGAAGTTTTTCGAGGTGGGTGGCTTTCAAGCATGATATTTTAGTTACAGAAGATGGGTCTGATCTTGACAAGATAGAAGTATTTAATATAAGAACAAGAAATAAATTCATTATCAATAAAAATGAAGGATTTTGTAAAAATTAGATAATCCTACTCGGTTAATCAAGCATAATCAAAATTATCTTGTAATTGTTGAAAGAACTGACTATGCAAAAATTTGGGGGATTAAAGATGGAAAGCCAAAGGGCGTTTTATCGTTTCCTCCTTCGGAATCTATCGAAAAATAATTCTTAAAGATCATATGTTAATTACAAAATCTAAATCTCGAACCCTAGCAATATGGGATTTGAAGACCTTGAAGGCGCTAACGGTGCATTCGCTTCCAACGGAGATTAAATATATGTATTTAACTGATGATCAACTTGTCGTTCATTTAAGAGATAGCATTGTTATTTTACAAATTGAATCAAAGCCATGTACAAAACAAGAAAGCTTTTAAATCTTTTCAATCTCGAATACAATAGAAGACATTTATCCTCACTCTATGTCTTCTGATTCGATAGGTGTACTTTCTGCTTCGAGAAAATTATTGAACAATCTATCCCTCATTTCTTCCATGATTTACAATGGCTAGAGCGATTATCATCTATGATTGATCTAAAATTATTGTAAATTGTGTCTCTATCCTATGTCGAGCAACTGAAGGGATTGGTGCATATTATAAAATGCATCTTTTAAGATATCGGTGCTGAATAAAAACTTGTTATTTTTTTAATGCCTTTCTTTTCCTAAATTGACAACATTCTGTGAGGTTCCTATTGGAATAAAAATCCTATCGCCTTCTTGACTATCGAAGATTTACTATCAAAATAGCTTGTCCCTCTCCTTTAAGAATGATAGTCCCACGTTCAAACGGATGAATCTCTACCCAAATTCATTATTTAGGTTTATAAGAGATGAAATATTAATAAATACAATTTGCTCTTGATTTCCAGGACAATGCTGTTTTCCAATTTGTACTTTTGGCTTCATTCAAAAAATATTTTGGCAGTCACAGTTTGAAAATCGTTCTTGCTTTTTCTTTTTCATTAGCTTGCATTGTTTTAGTAGCATGCATGAATAGCTGTATTGCATCCCAATCAGTGCATGCAGCAACAACTCGATTTTGAAACTCAGCAACAAAGGTATTTCCTCCTTGGTCATTTGTCCAAGGGCTATTTTGGATGATTGGTACTTTTATAGATTTTCGCTAATCTTTATTTTTTTATCCATTATCCCTACTGACGTTTGTCTTAAAGTTAATTTTTTCAATTGTTGACGCTATTTAATTAAAATTCGCGTTTTTCTTAAAACAAATTTTTGTTTATAATCAAAAACATTTCCACTAAACCTCTTGCCTGATAAAATAAGGCTTCATTTTTGAGTTTAAAAAACAAGGTTGATTATGTCACATCTGTGGTCCGTAGATTGTCAAAATAAATTTATTCCCCGGAGCACTTACACCGAAAAGTTTCTGAATTTCGTCATGAAGGAAAAACAATCGCAACGCTCAATGGGTCCTTTGATCTGATGCATGCTGGCCACCTACAAATTATTTATGAAGCTTCACAGCAAGCTGATCTCTTAATTGTAGCCCTTAATACTGACTCTTCCATACAAAAATATAAAAGCCCTTTACGCCCCATTATTCCTTTAGAATATCGTTTACAAATGATGAGTGCTTTAGCATTTGTTGACTATGTCACCTGGTTTGAAGAAACAAATCCTTGCAAACTTTTAGAGATCATCAAACCCAATGTCCATGTCAATGGTGCAGAATATGGAGAAAATTGCATTGAGTCAGAAACAGTTAAGTCCCATGGCGGGTCGCTACACATTGTAAAATTGGTTCCCGGCCTTTCCACCACACAGATTTTAAAGAAAATGATAACTGTTCAAGAACAGGAGGCCTGAACATGCGTCTCATAGGAACATTTAAAAATCAGAAGGAAGCACAAGATCTTTCCTTATTCTTGAACCATCAAGGCATTCTTAATCAGTTAGAGATTGAAACCAATAAAGATTGGGGAAGTCCTAACTATGGAGACACGACTTGCACGCTATGGGTCATAGACGAAGATCAAATGGAAGAAGCTGTGGCCAGGATGAATGAGTTTTTAAATGATCCCAAGTCGGCCATGGAAAAGACTCCAGCGGTANNAAAAACCTGGTTGCAAGAACCGATAAAAGAAAAACTTAAAGAAGCGCCTTTAAAAATGATCAGGGANAAAAAATTAAAAGTTGCAGCTGAAATGAATCTTGGCAATGTGACGACAGGCATTTTGATTATTTGCACACTATTGTTGATGATCTCAACTTTTACCATGCCCCAAATAAACAATCTACCCGAAAATATCCCTCCAAATGTTCTTTTGACGCCTCCTATCAATAAAGAACTGATGTATGATTATCCTAAAGCTTACGAAATAATTGACAAAATTATTAAAGCTTATGGTCTTGAAAGTTTTCAAACATCCCATGAAATGTCAACTGAAGAAAAAGTTTTAATTAATACATTTAATAACACNCCCTATTGGAAGGGATTTTATAACCAGCTCGTCAATTTTTACGCAAAAAGAACCTTTATGGAACACCTCTGTCCCGATGTTTGAAAAATCCATGAAGGTCAATTTTGGCGCTTATTGACTCCCATTNNTTTACATTATGATATCTTTCATCTNTTTTTTAATATGATCTGGTTGATTGTTTTAGGTAAGCAGATGGAATTACGTTTAGGTCCCTGGCGCTATCTTCTCTTTATTGTGCTGACTGGGATNTTTTCGAATACCCTGCAATATTTAATGACAGGCCCGAATTTTCTTGGATTTTCTGGGGTTCTCTGCGCTATGCTCACATTCGTTTGGATGAGGCANAAAAAAGCTGCCTGGGAAGGGTATCAACTTCAACCCTCTACTTTTACTTTTATCATGGTATTTATCATTGCGATGTTTGGCATTCAACTGCTATCCTTTTTTCANGAAATCTATACGCAGACTTCTTTCTCCCCAGCAATCGCCAATACAGCGCATTTGTCGGGAGCCGCGATCGGAGCCGTTTTAGGAACTTTAGANTTTTTTGCATATAAACCCCGCTAAACACTGATTTCAATGACTGTACGCGATATCGTTATTTTGGGATGTTCTAGCCAGCAGCCTACTCGCCTACGCAATCATGGCGCTTACCTTGTACGTTGGAACGATGAAGGATTATTATTCGATCCTGGTGAAGGAACTCAAAGGCAATTTATCTTTGCAAATGTAGCTCCACCTGTCATCACACGTATTTTTGTTTCTCATTTTCATGGAGACCACTGCCTAGGACTCGGGTCGATCCTCATGCGTTTGAATCTTGATAAAGTCACCCACCCGATCCATTGTTATTACCCTGCTAGCGGAAAACGTTATTTTGATCGATTGAGATATGGAACTATTTACCATGAGACCATCAACGTGATCGAACATCCTGTTTCTGCTCCAGGCCTTGTACATGATGACGGAAAGTTTCGTATCGAGGCAGCAGAACTTGATCATGGAATCGATAATCTCGCCTGGAGGGTCACAGAACCAGATACGCGAAAATTTGATCGAACCAAACTTCACGCTTTTGGAGTTAAAGGTCCATTGGTCAAAGAAATTGAAGATAAAGGTATG
Source organism: Parachlamydiaceae bacterium (assembly GCA_013414685.1). Taxonomy (GTDB): domain Bacteria; phylum Chlamydiota; class Chlamydiia; order Chlamydiales; family Parachlamydiaceae; genus Neochlamydia. The sequence goes on from CP058704.1 coordinate 630,043, forward strand.
CTTATGATCGATGGAAAAACTGTCCATTTGGATGATGTGAGTAAAATCCGTCATGGCGACAGCATTGCTGTCGTCATTGACACACGTTTTTGCCAAAATGCTATTGATATTGCTAAGGGTGCCCAAGTATTAATCTGTGAAAGCACCTATCTTGAAGAACATCTCGAATTGGCAAGAAAACACTATCATCTTACTGCTCGTCAGGCTGCCACTATTGCCAAACAAGCCGGCGTCCATCAACTCATTCTCACGCACTTTTCTGCACGTTATCAAAACTTACGTCCTTTTGAAGAAGAAGCAAAATCCATTTTCCCAAATACTTTTGTGGCAGATGATCTGCTCACTTTTCAATTTCCCAAAAATTATTAATTTATCATAGTGGAAAGAAACACATTGAGGAGTTCCGTGTTCACCAAGACGGCGCATGATTTTCTAAAATATCTTAGAACGATGAAAAATGCCTCTGAGCACACAATAAGAAATTATGCGATCGATCTCAACGCACTGAAAAATTACATCGANAAAAGACATTTATCAGATAAAGAACCCCATGAACTNTCCCTAAAAATCCATCATGAACACAATCCAGATCAAGATCCTAATGATTCAGTCATTCCATTACCTATGATCGACAGAAGACTCATTCGTGGATTTTTAGCTGATCTGACTCATGCAGGTGCCAATAAAAAAACAATCGTGAGACGTTTATCCTCTATCCGTACATTNTTTAAATATGCTTTTTCCCATCAACTCATAGATTCAAATCCAGTCGAAGATTTGGAAACGCCCAAAATTGANAANAAAATCCCTGTTTCGCTCTCTTATGATCAGGTCCTAAAACTTTTTGAACAACCTGAAGTAGAGACNTTTTTGGGTTTTCGCGATCGCGTCATTATGGAGCTTTTCTATAGCTCAGGTCTTCGTGTCAGCGAGCTTGTTGCGCTCAATCGCAGTGATTTTGATCCACAAAACCTCCTCGTCAGATTAAAAGGGAANGGGAANAAAGAACGCGTGATCCCTATCACTAAAAATGCAGCTGATTGGATTCAAAAATATTTAAATCATGCCGAACGGCATCAGACTACAGATGGACACATGGCTCAAATAGATAGCCAGGCCATNTTTTTAAACAAACGCGGCACGCGCTTAACAGCACGATCCATCGACAGAAATTTTGACAAGTATTTAAAAGCAAGCGGCCTTGCAGGAAAAGTGACGCCTCACACCATACGACATACCATCGCCACTCATTGGCTTGAAAATGGCATGGACCTCAAAACCATCCAGGTTCTTCTTGGCCATACTTCGCTCTCCACAACGACAATCTATACACAAGTCTCCACTCAACTTAAGAANAAAGTTTACGACCAAGCCCACCCACGTGCGAAAAAATGGACTAAAATCTTCAAAGTAAAGTTAATTTCATCAATTTATTTTGTCATCTACAGCTTAACCTTCCCTTAGCTTTTCGATTGCAGTTTAAGAGCATTCCTATTAAAATATTTGCATGATTACACTAAATAAAATTTCAAAAAGCTTTGGCAGCCGCGTCCTTTTTGAGGATGTCACAATGACCTTTAATGCTGGAAACCGTTATGGCTTAACAGGGCCGAATGGATCTGGTAAAACGACGCTTCTTAAAATCATTATGGGATTTGAAGAACCCACCAGCGGTTCCATTACTCTCCCTGATCGTGTCGGTATTTTAAGGCAAAATATTGAAGCCTATCGCGATATCAATGTACGCGACGTGGTCATTATGGGCAATAAGCGTCTCTGGGATGCTTTCCGTGAACGTGATGCTCTTTATGATGTAGAGATGACCGATGATGTAGGCATGCGTTTAGGAGAACTAGAAGGAATCATTGCTGAAGAAGATGGTTATTCTGCAGAATCTAATGCCGAAGTTCTTCTCTCAGGGATGGGAATTCCGAATGAATTNTTTGACTTAAAAATGAGAGAGATTCCCACTGATAATCAATTTAGAGTCCTTTTATGCCAAGCGCTTTTTGGTGATCCTCAAGCTCTGCTCTTGGACGAACCGACCAACCATCTTGATCTGGAGTCCATCGGTTGGCTCGAAAAATTTCTTCACGAATATAAAGGTGTTTTAGTTGTTATCAGCCACGACCGCCATTTTCTAAACTCTGTGACCACCCATATCGCTGATATTGATTACGAAACGATTATTCTTTACCCTGGAAACTATGATGATATGATCGTTGCTAAAAGCTCGGTGAGGGAAAGAGCGGAAGCAGATGCAAAATCAAAAGAGAANAAAATCTCTCAATTACGTGAATTTGTCTCCAAATTTGGAGCAGGAACACGTGCAAGTCAAGTGCAATCCCGATTACGTGAAATTGCTCGCCTCCAACCTCAGGAATTNAAAAAGTCTAATATTCAAAGACCCTATGTACGCTTTCCTATTATGGAAAAGCAACCTGGAAAACTTATCCTTAAAGTGGAAAACATCCAGAAATCTTACGATGGTCCTCCTGTCATCAAAAATTTCTCCCTTGAGATTGCACGTGGTGATAAAATCGGGATTATTGGTAATAACGGACGCGGCAAAACAACACTTATTAAGCTTTTGGTTGGCGCTTTGAAGCCTGANAAAGGCTCCGTTGAATTGGGCCATCAGGTGTATATTAGCTATTTCCCTCAAAACCACATTGAAATTGTAGATAAAAGCACAAAACAAACTGCTTTCGAATGGCTTAAAGAGCGTCGTCCAGGTATTTACGATCAGGATATTCGCAGTGTGATGGGAAAAATGTTATTTGGCGGAGATGATGCCTTTAAACCTGTAAATGGGCTTTCCGGCGGTGAAACAGCCCGGCTCATCATCGCAGGGATGATGCTGGCAGAGCATAATGTGATCATTCTTGACGAACCAAACAACCACCTAGATCTTGAAGCAGTCTCTGCTTTAGCATGNGGGCTTAATGATTATAAAGGCACAGTTGTGGTTGCCAGCCACGACAGAGATCTGATTTCTCAGGTGGCCACAAAAATTATAGCTTTCGAAGCTGATGGAATTAAGTTATTTGATGGCCCGCTCGAAGAGTATTTGACTGTCAAAGTTGCAAGTCAAAAAGCCTAAAAAATGTTCACTAAAAGAAAATTTCAAGATTTTCCTGTTGAACAGCAGCATAAAAAATGCTCTGAAATTTTAAAGCGTATTTATGAGAATTTGTTGTCCGGCAAATTCGATATAGAACTTGTAGATCATTATCAACAACTGCAACAATGGATGGATCTCAAATATAGATTAAATTCTGATCTTAAACAAATTTCTGACCGTTATCATTATCACCTAAAGCTGGCTAAACAAACCCATCAAGAACACGGACTGCTTCCAAATATACGACAGGGAGACCGTGAAAAAAGCGATGACATTTGGCCTATTGCCATCTATTTGGACCATCTAAGATCTGCCCATAATGTTGGAAGCATTGTTCGAACTGTTGAAGCTTTTGCGCTTGGTTCGATTTATTTTTCAGATCAAACCCCTTTTATTGATCACAAACAAGTTCAAGATGCTTCCATGGGGACCTTTAAATCTGTGAAATGTTATCAAGACATCCCACCTGTTCAACTNCCTAAACCATTGATCGCTTTGGAAACAAGTCGAGATGCGGTTGCATTGAATGAATTTATTTTCCCTTCTTCTTTTACGCTCGCCCTGGGAAATGAAGAATATGGCTGTTCTGATGAAGTTTTAAGACTTGCTGATTATGTTGTAGAAATTCCCTTAAGGGGACGTAAAAACTCTTTAAATGTTGCAAATGCCTTTGCAATTGCTGCAAATGAAATTCAAAGGCAAAGGAAGGAATAATATGAAAAAGAAATCTCCTGCAAAAAGAAAACCTCAATGAAAAACTCTATTCCTCTCTATGCCCGAACACATTATCCCTCNCCTATTATTAATCCTCCNCCTGCTCTTACGGAAGAAGANAAAATTGAAATTATTGCAGAGAAGTATATTGAAATTATGAATGTTTTGGGACTTGATCTCTCCGACGATTCCCTAAAACGGACACCTCATCGTATAGCCCGCATGTATGTGAAAGAAATCTTTTCAGGTTTAAATTACAATAATTTCCCCGAAGTCAGTTTCATTGAAAATAAATTTCAGCCTTCTAAAGGAGAAAATGCCAATATTATTTTGGTAAAAGCCAACTTCACAAGTTTTTGCGAGCATCATTTTGTGCCGATGCGTGGTTATGCCTATGTGGCCTATGTGCCGCATAAAAAGCTAATTGGCCTATCTAAGATCCCACGTATCGTCCGNTTNTTTGCTAAGCGTCCACAAGTCCAGGAGAGATTGGCTGCCCAAATCGTGGACTCGCTCTCTATTCTTCTAGAAACCGATAACATAGCGATTTCAATCATTGCAGAACATTATTGCGTGATTGCGCGAGGAATTGAGAATGAACATAGCAATACAGTGACAAATATTTTGAGAGGAAATTTTCAAACGAACGATTCTCTTCGGAGAGAATTNTTTGAAAGTATTAAACGACAGAATATTCAAGTGTAAATGCGAAAAATCGAGTTTATTATTAATTCAGCATCCCAATAAGTGAATCCTGGATATTTAAGAATAGCAGCATGTTTTTTTGCCATTCTCAAGAATTTTTCAACCCCTTAAAAACCCTTAAGTAATACTGAATAAATAATTAGATTTAAATTTAGATAGAAAGTTTTCTTAATTTCTTGATGATCTTTTTCTATTTTTATAATTTCTCTCTCTATTTTTAACTCATATGACCGTTGACGTTGCAATCCTTTTCCAATTGCAGCCCAATTGATAGTCGTAAGCGTTTTTATTGCAGCTAAATTTTCATATTGAGCTGGAGAATAATATCTTATCCAACTTATCCAAATGCTAGATGAATGACCAATCTCTTTCCACTGTTTGCACACACAGGTCGCTCTCCTTAAGTTGGAGTCATCAAGCAATTCAAATATTTTTGTCCAAATCTCATGTGGCAACTGGGAAAATGGGGAGATTTGATCAAGGTTTTGAAATTAAAATCACCGTATGATTGATTTTTTTGACGTTAGCTCTTCATCTGCAGCAAAAAAATTTTTCGATTATCCTGAAAACAGAATCATTAATTTTTGAGTTGCAGGCTTTGACATAGCTTGCAAGGCCTGATAAATAATTGAAGGGGCTAATCACTTTATAATCTTTGTCCAAGTCATTCATAAAAGATCCGTTTGAATAAAGTTTATTGCTTTTTGATACTCTATGCGAAATGTTAATGATAACCATTGCAATAGCAAGCCCCGTAGTAAAACCAGCTAAAATTTTTAAATTTCTGTTTGTTCGTGATAATTGTAAAACTCTTTGGTTCAATTCTTCATATTGATTCACTAAATCGCTTTGAATGTTTAGAAAAATATCCTGAACTGCAAGCAAAGGTGATGGAGATTCAACTGGTGGATTTGAATTTAAAGGATCTTCTGGCAAATCTGCTTCCTGAATAATTGGTTGACGAATTGGTTGCATGAATATCTCCTTAATTTTTGTAATTTTTTACAAATTAAAAATACCAGTATTTTAAATCAAAAAAGCTATCCAAGTGGAAACATAATGTCAATTAATAATAATTTAATTCATAGTGGGTTTTTGGATTATTTCATATTTAATCCTCAATATAAATTTCTGGAATTTTAAGTGGAAGCTGGACAAAATAATCAATAAAACAATTAATAAAACTAATCTATGCAAATAACAAGATCTACCACTCTTCCTCCACCCAATTATTCACTAGGTCAACGATTGATGAGGCTTGCCGTCTTTCAGATTGCCTCCTGCAAAGGTCGATTTGAGCGTCTCATGCTCTGCATTTACAATTTTTACGAAGTTTAAATGCACAGCTAAAATGGTGGATGAGGAAAGAGCCGAGAAAAGCTTAAAGTCATACGAAGTTTTAGGAGCTCAGCTTGAATTTGTGACACCTAAAGATGGGCAAGCTAAGATTCAGATGCTACATCTAAGAGCTGAGGAGCTTGAAAATAAAATTAAAGCCTTAGGAGGCCGTTGGGACAAAATTTCTTTAGCTGGGAATAGCAAACCTATCTTTGCTATTGTACCTCCCCTTCATTCTTCTAATGAGTGGCAAGAGTTTGAGAAAAATATCTCCATGTTCAAATGGAAAAAACAGCTTGTTAAAATCGATGGATTACAAAGAGAAGTCATTGTGACGTGTGAGCATGCAGATTTAATTCAGGAAGAAGATCGTTTTAAAAATCTTTTTTCATTGCAAGTCGGCTGGCGTTAGCTTCATCATGATGGCACGTCGTGCCGGATTTTATCTTGGATGCAAGCAAAATTTTTGCTTTTATGATTCCCGAGGAACTTGGAAAAGCACGGGAATTGCCTCAGAGGCAGGCTATTATAATGATGCGAAGGCTGTCTTTGATAAGATTAAAGATTATTATGAGCCCCAAAAATTTGGGTGACTAGCGTTTGTGGAGGAGTTGGACCTGCAGCCTATCTAAAGTCAATTCTTCATGAGACTGAAGTGAATTTCATTTTTGAAAATGGTTTTTCGGATATGAAAAGAGATTTTGTGTCCCATCAAAGCGGGTTCGTAAGAAAACTTGCTGATCGTTACTGGAACTGCTTGTCCAGTAAAGATATTGAAGCAAAGGATAAACCGCAAGAAACAGGTTTTAATATTTATAAACTTTGGGAAAACCTAGGCCTGACAGATCTAGGAAAGATTGTGGTTGTCGCAGTCAAAAAGGATCAGTTTCTTCCAGATGATGTTGCTAAAAGAAATGTAGAACTTGCTAAGCGCATTAATCAATACGTATCGCATGTGATCTATCGATCCTGTGAGAAAAATGCACATTCTGATTACTACTTTAATCACCCTAATGCGGCCAATCAGGTTCTCAAGGCTATTTTTGGAGCTTAAGCCAAGCTTTTGACTTCCAGTCAAAAGCTTGGAAAACATTAAAGATATGTAATGCTAATCTCACCATTCTTATATCGAACAGTGCCTGGATTATTCTTTGAGTGAAAAGAACATTCCTTGCCTTTAATAGTTAAATAGTTGAAGGGCCTTTCACCTAATTGATTTGGAGAGCAACGTTGTCCATCAATCAAAAGTTCCAAGTTGTCTTTATCCATTTTGAACTGTCTAAAACCATTATTGGTTTGGAAAAGATAGGGCATAGAACGTAATTCCAAAGTCCAATTATTATCTTCAGAAGCTGTTTTAGAAGTGTCCGCTATAGAAAACATGGATCCATCTGAAAGACTATAAACACCTTTTGAATATCCGCCAGCACTTAAACCTGTATTTGGAGGGCTTTGTAATTTAATAGTAATGCCAGGGAGGTTTTTAAAATTTTGCTGATGGACAGTTAACATATGCCTGTAGGCTTCTACTCTTTGTTTAATCACTTGCTTTAGATCATGAAAGCGATATTTTTCGATTGCTTGCTCCACAAGCGCCTGCTCTTCTGCTTTAGAAACTTTAAGATGCTTTTCCAGAAGCGACTGCAAAGAAATATTTTGCTCAACAGCAGGCTTCCAATTCGGCACTTGAAGGAAATCTAAGGCATAGGCAATCGAAGCTCCTACACCATAGTGCCTCCACTTTAAAGCTCTTTCAGTAATATCTTCGTCTTGAGTGTAACTTTGCATCGTATGCAAGATGTGCTTTTGCCCTACTCGATCGCCGAAATAAGCAAATACATCTAAATTTTTAGCTGCGGCATAATCAGCCAATCCCTCGACCATTTGCTGACGGGCTTCCCAAGTAATAGCTCTTTGATCAAGAAGTTGTCTTCGCTCTTTATTAATTCCGATAAAAGTTTTTAAATGTTTGAGGGCTTCATCTTTTGAATTTTCCGATAATGCTTTCATAAAATCTAATAACACCAGTTCTTCCAATTGCATATATGACAAATTTTCAACATTTTCGCTTTCGGAATATTCTGTTTCTACGTCTAATCTTTCACTAGCAAAATGCTGCATTTGATAGACGTGGAAACGCTCATGGACGAGCACAAAGAAAGGTAAAAATGCAGGTTCTGGCATCATATCCAAGCGAAAAACAAAGGATTCTTGGCCATTCATGACGAAGTCAAACTTCATGGGAGTTGCTGTAATCCCCCAAAGGTCTTTACTTGTGTAAAAACTTCGACGCCATTGNNACATTCGTCTTTTCCAATCTCTTTCGGACAACTTGATATTGAAGGCATAAATATGCCCATTGCCGAAGGTAATAAAGATCGGTTTAGAACGTAAATTATACTTGGGCCAGACTTTCTGCATCTGTTGGGTAGAAGAATTTTTAAGGATTTGAGCAACGAGTGCAACCTGTTGTGTTTCGCGATTTCCTGTTTCTTGTGAAAATAGAGAAAATCCAATAAGGCAAGATAGAATAAGGCATATTAATATTTTAATTTTCATAATCCCTTAAATAAATTAGTTTAAAAAGAATATTTTATATTAAAATTAATAAAAATTCAACATTAATTAACATTAAAGATAATAGTATTAACTAATTATTTAGGTAATTACATCACAAAAAGATAGTCTGAAGAAAAGTCTGGGAAGATATTAAGCCGGATTTTGTCTCTAACATCACTGTTAAGGGCAATCATTCATCTAGGTGTATTGTCGCCAATACACTCAAGCGACTTGTAAAAGGCACAGCGGAGAACTGCATCGCCTTTAATTGTCTTGCTTTGGATAGGGTTTATCATCTCCTAAGTTTCCTTAGGCAGAGCCTTCTCTTAAAGTCGGCATTTCACCCTGTCTACTTGGCCAAAAGCCAAGTAGCGGAATGTTTTCTGTTACACTTTCCGTAGCCTTACGGCCCCCAGCCTTTCGCTGGTATCCTCTCCTAAAAAGTCCAGACTTTCCTCCCCTACCAAATGATAGGAGCGATTGCCTCTCTTCCCAGACATAAGAAATTTGATTAACAATAATGAGTATATACTCGTTCCAGTTCCAAGACCCCCATTTGGATTGATTCAAAGTCTCGGGCTTGAACTTATTTTAAAAGGGTTAATATTGAATTAATATTAGCCCGTTTAAAATAATTCAATCGCGAGAACCTTCAATCCAGTCCAAATGGGGGTCTTTGAACTGGAAGGAGAATATATCTCTTGTTATTAAGTTTTAGCTTTTGTTGAACGGCGACGACGCGTTTTTGTTGCCACGCTAGTTCCTTCCAGCGCCTCGCTTTCCTGCCAATAGTGAATGCGAGAGCAATGTTCACNAAACACTAAACGCTCGCCTTTACGAACAAGGTTCTCATCTTGAGCCGTTAACATGATGTGGCAGCCACTGCAGCAACGATTTTCAATAGGAACGACAACGCGGTCTTTCTTGTTGCGTAATAGTCTTTCGTAAATATGGAAGGTTTCAGGATTTGCCTGAGCAACAAGTTCATCACGCTTTTCTTTGAGCTGTCTACCTTCAGCATTGATCTGGCGAATACTTTCCATTATTTCGGAAATGAGCACTTTACTGCTATCATTGGTGGATTCCAAGCTCTGATTCAAATTTTTCAAAAGATCTTCTTCTACCGCGACTTTGTCATAGAGATCGCTTAAGCGTTGTTCTTTTGCAATTCTTTCTCTGTCAACACCTGACATTTCCTGGCTTAAAGCATTAAATTCTTCAACTTTTTTTACACTATTTTGCTGAGCTTCGAGCTTTTNTAGTTTTGCTACTATATCCTGATGTTCACCTTCAATCAGACGAATATGCTTTTTGAGCTCAGCTATTTCAGATTCTTTAACAAGGGATTGATGACGTAGATCAGACTTAACTGAATTAATATTGTCCAATTCGTCTTGACGCTCTTTTTTAAGCCTCATGAGCTGAATGAGCTGCATATCATATTCTTGAATTTCTAAAATATGTTTGAGATCTTCTTGCATGCTTTATCCTAAATGTTAAAGGTGATCTTATAAGACTGTCCCAATACAGTACCTATTTTAAAGATAATTCTCAAGAAAAACTCCAAATTTCTTAGTGCCTGGCAAAAAAATTTAAATTAACTTATAAGTCAATAGGACCGATTTCTGCTCTTTCATTTCAACAAAAATTCAGAATGCTTTGCACGATTGTTGACAGACATTTCGAAACCTGACAAATAGAAAAGAAAAACATCTTCATTTTTAGGCGGGTTTTATGAGAACCAAAAAGACAGTTTTCAGACACTACTTTCCACTCTTTCTCCTAAAAGGAAATTCCCACAAAGATTTAAAATTATCCGATAAAACCCCTCTTCCCATCCAATATCAAGTCATAGTGAAGAGATTCAAAGACATGAAACGAGTCCTCAAAAAAGGGGCCTTTAACTCGAATCATAGTTAAATATGATGTCGGTTTTAATAATTCAATCTATCTTCGCGGGGAAGGAGCTGATCTGAGTTGGGACCGTGGATTGATGCTAAAAATGTAAAAGCTGACGAATGGGTCTGGGAAACAAACCTTTCATTTAATAAGTGCGAATTTAAAGTCCTGATTAACGATCGACAATATGAACTTGGTGAAAACCACAAATTGCAGTGCGGGACCTCATTTGAGTATACTCCTCATTTTCATTCACTTTAATCGATAAGATCTAGAGCTTTCAGCTCAAAGCCTCTATGTAGGAGATCCAAAGTCTTGGGCTTGAACTCATTTAAAAGATAATATTGAATTAATGCTAGCCTTTTTAAAATGATTGAATTGCGAAAACTTTCAATCCAGTGCTAATGGGTGCCTTTGCCTTAGAGCACTATATAATCATTCCTGCTTAAATTGGAATTTCGACTACCAAGTCTCCTTGACACTGTTTTTGAATCTATCCGCTTCGCTTGAACTTATTCAAGTTTTGCCGCTTCGACAGATTTGAATTTGGGTCTTTCTTGTCAAATTTTCCAACTTGCAACTGGAAATGCTATAGTTAAAAATTATTTCGCTAGAACAGTCAAGATTTCTGAATTTACAAATTAGAATCATTTAGGTTAGACTATAAAATTCAGGTTATTCATTCTGGGTGACTTTAAATTGCAGAATACCTTTTAAATCAGGAAGATCTTTATGCCTTTATTAGAAAATTACTTTGCTAAAACCCCTGAAAATAAACGTACTAAAGCTGCGATCGCTTTTCTTGCTGCATTAGACCACATCGAAACCTTTACACCAGAAATACGCAATAGCATTCTCCAGGAACTTCAAGATCAACGCTCTCATCTTAAATTGATCGCCTCTGAAAACTATTCCTCTTTGGCTGTTCAATTAGCCATGGGCAATCTTTTAACTGATAAATATGCTGAAGGTTACGCACACCATCGTTTTTATGCAGGTTGCGAAAACGTAGATGCTGTCGAAGAAGCTGCTGTCAATGAACTTAAAGCCATTTTTGGGGCTGAAGGCGCATATGTTCAGCCTCACTCAGGAGCCGACGCAAATTTAGTTGCGTTTTGGTCCATTTTAGTCCAGCGCATTCAGAATCCTGCGATAGAAAAATTAGGAAAGAAATCCCTCGATGAATTAACACCTGATGAGTATGAAACAATCCGTCAATTGATGCTTAATCAAAAAGTGATGGGCATGTCATTAAATTCCGGTGGACATCTTACTCACGGATATCGACATAATATCTCAAGTAAGATGATGAGGGCAGTCCTCTATGATGTGGATCCAAAAACTGAACTGCTAGACTATAAAACCCTTTCCGAGATGGCCAAACGTGAAAAGCCGGATATTCTTTTAGCAGGTTATTCTGCCTACCCACGCAAATTAAATTTTGCAAAAATGCGAGAAATTGCCGATAGTGTCGGCGCTATTTTGATGGTCGACATGGCTCATTTTGCTGGATTGGTCGCAGGAAAAGTCTTTTCCGGAGAATTTGATCCGATTCCATATGCGCAGATTGTGACCTCGACCACTCATAAAACATTACGCGGTCCCCGAGGAGGCTTTGTTCTTTGCACAAAGGAATATATTGATGTTGTAAATAAAGGATGTCCTTTAGTTTTAGGNGGGCCTTTGCCGCATGTGATTGCTGCAAAAGCTATCGCCTTTAAAGAAGCAAACACGCCAGCCTTTCAAAAATACGCAAATAAAATCATCGAAAACATGCAGGCACTTGCCGGACAGTTTCAGAAACGCGGCGTCGGAATGGTGACCGGNGGAACAGAGAATCATTTGCTTATTCTGGACCTTACAAAGTTCGGGCTTACGGGTCGGCATGCGGAAACAGCCCTTAGGGATGCCTTCTTGACCGTTAACCGTAATGCGATCCCTTTTGATCAAAATGGACCCTGGTATACCTCTGANGTACGCATAGGTGCCGCAGCTCTAACAACTCTCGGCATGGGCGTTGATGAAATGATCGAAGTTGCCGATTTAATTGTAGATGTCTTAACTCATACAAAACCTACGATTAACGCAAAGACTGGGCAGCCAAGTAAAGCTCAAGCCCAAGTGGATCCTTCGATTTTTGAAAATGCACGAGGAAGAGTAAAAGCATTACTAGAACGCTATCCCCTTTATCCTGAAATTATTATAGAGCCTGCATCAGAATATGCAAAAGCCTCTTGATTTCACTACTTAAAATAGTGATAATAGACCTATGCTAAAAATCGCCTTAAAAACGCGAGTTTTTGGATAAGCAAAAGATTTTTCTAAACCTCCATTGCTCATCCAAAAGCTCGCGTTTAGGGCTAAATTAGAATTCGGAGAAAAACAGTTATGGCGAAAACAGATAAAGAAAAAGAACCAAACAACTTGCCTTTTGTAAAAGTCGAAGATCGTATCGATAGCGTCATTCTGGAAGCACGCCGCATNTTTTTAAGCGATGCGGTAGATAATGAAAGTGCAGCTGATATTATCCGCAGATTTTGGTATCTAGAACTTACAGATCCGGGCAAACCGATTCTATTTATCATTAATAGTCCCGGNGGTTCTGTCGATGCAGGATTTGCGATCTGGGACCAAATTAAATTATTAAAATCTCCCGTAACTACGCTGGTATGTGGTTTGGCAGCTTCCATGGGTTCTGTATTAAGCCTTGCTTCTTCGCCTAAACGCCGCTTTGCTACCGCCCAATCGCGTATCATGATTCACCAACCNCTCATTGGAGGAATCATTAAAGGTCAAGCAACGGATTTAGAAATCCATGCAAAAGAAATTCTTAAAACTCGCGCAACTTTGACCAAAATTTATATGCAGCACACCGGCAAAGATCGTGAGACAATTGAGAAGGCGATTGAAAGAGACACATGGATGGATGCTCAAGAGGCTTTAGAATTTGGTCTTTTGGATGGTATTGTGAATTCTATGGATGAACTCCTCGTTCGTTAAAAATGCTTCAGTCTTTTTCAAAATATTCCGGTTGTGGAAATGATTTTATAATCTTTGACAACCGGTCTTTGACATTCCCTTTACAAGAAAGTCTCATTCAACAGCTTTGCCATCGTCAAAAGGAATCGGTGCTGATGGGGTCATCTTGTTGGAGCCAACGCAAAATGCTCATTTTAAAATGCGTATTTTTAACGCAGATGGAAGCGAGGCGGAAATGTGCGGCAATGGAATTCGATGTCTCGTTAAGTTTATTCAAGATCTTGGCATTTCTGGACAGGCTTTTAATATAGAAACTCTCGCAGGAAACTTAAAAGTTGAGTTTTTAAATCAGGATATTGCTGTTGACATGACCGAACCAAAAGACATCCATTGGTTCTTATCTATGTATTCCTGGAACCTTCATTATCTCGATACAGGGTTCCTCATGCAGTTATTTTTGCGAAAATTTAGAAGAAATAAATTTAAATGAATGGGGTCCAAAAATACGTTGTCATTCAGATTTCGATCCAAAAGGGGTGAATGTAAACTTTGCTCAACTGGATGCTGAGGGAAAGATCCTGCTTAGGACCTATGAAAGAGGCGTAGAACGAGAAACTCTTGCCTGCGGGACAGGTGCCACAGCAACAGCATTAACTGCTGCTGCAGTTTATGAGTTGAAAAGCCCTATTCATGTACAGGTTCGATCAGGAGACATTTTAACGATAGCTTTTCATTATGATGGAAATTCATTCACAAATATTCGCTTAATAGGGCCTGCAAAAGGATTTTTATGGGAAAGATAGAGCTTGAACATGCGCTGGAATCACTTCAGCTAAAGCAGTAAGATCATACCCGCCCTCAAGGACTGAAATTAAACGCCCTCCAGCAAACTCGTCCGCTATTTTTTNTACAATATGCGTTAATTCAACAAAATCCAGGGTCGTCAAATTAAATCCACCCAATGGATCTCTTTGATGAGCGTCAAAGCCTGCAGAAATAAAAACAAATTCCGGCTTAAATCCTTGCATGGCTCTCGCGAGTTCATTTTCAAAAAAACGCTTGATCAAAAGGCGAGGATTTTGCCAGGGATCTATGGGAAAATTCAAATTCAATCCCTTCCCTTCACCTGCCCCTTTTTCATTGATTTGGCCAGTTCCAGGATAGATCCGTCCATTATGCGTGCTAAAATAAANAACTAAGGGATCCTCATAGAAAATATCTTGGGTCCCATTTCCATGATGGACGTCCCAATCTACGATTAAGACTTNTTTCAAACCATATTTTCGACAGACATAACGTGCGCCTAAAGCAACGTTATTATAAAGACAAAATCCCATCCCTCTATCACTAGTTGCATGATGCCCCGGCGGACGCACCAAACAAAATGCTCTTTTCAATGGACCTTGCATGATAACATCGGCTGCTTCCAAAACAGATCCAGCAGCACATCTAGCTACTTTTTCCGAAACCGGGCAAATTTGCACATCACCTGTTGAGAGCGTAAACGATCCATCAACTAATCCGAAAGATTTACATGCCAGGATATTNNTTTGCAATTCTTCCAGGTAGGTTTGTGTATGGACAAGAAGAAGTTCTTGATCAGTGGCTGCACGCAGGCTAAGTGTATGACTTGCTTTTAATAACCCCTGCTTTTGAAGTGCCTGTTTTGCTACTCTAAAACGTTGCGGAGATTCTGGATGGCCCTTTCCCGTCAGATGTGTAGCAAAAGCTCATTTTCTGCAATCCATATTTCTTTCATTTACACTCTTTCAAAGTTTTGTTCCGAGGGTATTTTAAAAATTAAAAGCAAGCCGCAAACAANAAAGGGAATTAACACGCTCATGCCCCAACGCTGGCTTTCGGTCCAATATGTGATTGCACTGATAAAAANAGGACCAAGGAAACCGGTGGCCTTACCTGAAAACGNCAAAAGCCCAAACATTTGGTTCATTTNTTCTTTCGGTGTGACCTTGGCCATGAAGGCTCGGCTCGAGGCCTGAATAGGACCAACAAAAGCTCCTAATAGAATTCCAACGATCCAAAATATCTTTATGGATTGGGTAAGCAGTATGATGCTAGTTGTAAAAATTAAACTTAGCAAAGAGATGATAATCACTGTGCGACTTCCAATACGATCATCTAAGGATGCAAANNTAAAAGCTCCAAAGCCTGCCGAAATATTTAAAACAATGCCAAATAATAAAATTTCACGAGCTGTCATCTGAAACGTTCCTGCCGCATACACTCCTCCAAATAAAANAAGGGTTGTTAAACCATCTATATAAAGCATGCGTCCCAATAAAAAATAAACCAAATGCTTGTAGCGATGAATTTGCTGCCATGAATCTTTTAATTGATTGATTCCTAAATAAATGGATTCAAGCATTGNGGATTTGTTTGTTTTTGAGTTTTTAGTAAAAAGAAAAANTGGAATTGCAAACACTCCATACCAGGCAGCTGCTAACAAAAATGTGGCCCTAATAGGTTCAGCTTCTTGTTCATTCAGCAGCCACCAGGATTTGTCATGATTCATAAAAGCTAGAAATGCCACTGAAAGGCATGTCATTCCACCTAGGTAGCCCATCCCCCACCCAATTCCAGACCAGTACCCGATCTTATTTCTAGGCACCAGATCAGCTAACATCGCGTTATAAAAAATAAAGGCAAATTCAGAACCAATAGTTCCAATGCTAACTAAAACAAGACCAAGAAAAACATAAGAAGAGTCCGGTTTTACAAACCATAAACCTGCTGTAGAAATTAAACAAATAAGATAAAAGAAAAACACCCATGCTTNTTTATGTCCTTTAAGATCCGCGATCGCTCCAAGGAGAGGACTCCCAAAAGCAATCAAAACGCCTGCGATGCCTAAAGTCGCTCCCCATAGAGCACTTCCTCCAATTTCGTCAGCGGCAACCTGCTTGATAAAATAGGAGGAAAAAATAAATGTTTGGATTAAAGAGGCATAGGAGCTACTTGACCAATCGAAAANGGTCCAGGAAATAAGGCTTAATTTAGAAGAAATTCTGCTCATCAAATGAAACTCAAAAATTCTTCTTCAGAAAGAACGCGTACCCCTAATGCCTGAGCCTTGTCAAGTTTTGAACCGGCACTTTCTCCTGCCACGACAAAATCTGTTTTCTTGCTTACGCTATCGGTCACTTTTCCGCCTCTTTCTTTGATTAAGGCAGCAGCTTCAGTTCGGCCATATTTTTGGAGAGTTCCAGTCAATACAAACGTTTTTCCATTAAAGGCATGCCCAGAAAAAGTCATCGTTTTAATAGACTGAGGACGCACACCATTTGTTAACAATTTTTCAACTTCGTGCCGGTTTTNTGGATCTGCAAAATAATCATATACTGCGCTCGCTACTTTTTCCCCTACTCCTTCTATTTTTAATAAATCTTCTTTACTCATGTGCATCAGATGATGGATATCGCCTGCTTTGATAGCCAAAGCCTCTGCCGTTCCACTGCCAACGTATTTTATTCCTAGAGCCATGATAAATCTTGCGAAAGTCACATCACGAGCTTTTTCAATACTGGTCAATAAATTTTGAATGGATTTCGACTTAAAATTATCCAGCTGCGCTAGTTGAAATTCGTTTAATAAAAAGATATCCGAGGGATGACGCACAAAGCCTTTGTTGAACAGTTGTTCAACGACTTNTTCTCCTAAATTTTCAATGTCCATCGCATCTTTGCCTGCAAAATAAATCAAACGACGTAACTGCTGCTCAGGACATTTTTCAGAATTGGGACAGCGTACAGCCACCTCCCCTTCTGTTTGCACAACTGTTGTGCCGCAGCTTGGGCATTTAGAAGGCATTTGCCAGGGATGCGTTCCATGAGGCCGAAGACTTAAATCTACTGAAACCACCTTGGGAATGACATCCCCGCCTTTTTCAATGACTGCGCTGTCGCCGATACGAATATCTTTTCTTTTAATCTCGTCTTGATTGTGAAGGGTTGCGCGAGCGATTGTACTTCCGGCTANAANAACAGGTTCAAGTTCAGCGACAGGAGTTAACACACCCGTTCGACCCACCTGGACAGTAATATCGTGTATCCTTGTGAGTGCCTGCTCAGCTGCAAATTTATAGGCAATCGCCCAGCGTGGATGTTTATCTGTTGTTCCTAAATGAGGCCATTGAAGGATATCATCCAATTTGATAACCAATCCATCAATATCAAAAGGAAGTTTTTTTCTTTGCTCTAAAATTTTCTCAGCATAAGCCCAAATCTCATCAAAATTTTTACATGTGGCAAACGCATAAAGTCTGGGCAATCCAAGAATTTTTAAGTAGTCATGCACAGCACTTTGACTTTTCAAACCCAAATGTTCATTTACGATTCCATAAANAACTATTTTCAATTTTCTATTAGCTGATTCTCTAGGATCAAGCAGTTTTAAGGATCCAGCGGCTGCATTACGAGGATTGGCCCATAAAGGCTCTTCCATCTTTGCGCGCTGCTCATTTAGCTTTTTGAAAGCTTCATGCGGCATATATACTTCCCCTCTGACTTCAAGAACATCGGGAAGATTGTCTCCATAAAGACGTAAAGGGAGGTTGGAAATTGCGCGGATATTAGATGAAACATCTTCTCCCTGTCTTCCATCTCCACGTGTCAAGCCTCTGACAANAAGGCCTTNTTCATACCGGACAGAAACAGCAATTCCATCCATTTTGAGCTCGCATGCAAAGACAGGATTGGGATCGCCTGTAAGTTTTTGTACACGTTTGATAAAGTCAATAATTTCCTCTTTGCTGTAGGTATTTGCAAGGGAAAGCATGGGAGAAACATGTGCGACCGTTTGAAATCCTCCACTAATCATTTCCCCGACACGTTGGGTTGGAGAAGAAGGTGTGACCCAATCGGGGTGCTGTCTTTCGATGGCCTCTATTTTNNTGAGCAGCAGATCAAATTCTTGATCTGAAATAACAGGGGCGTTGTCCACGTAGTAGCGGCGATTGTGCTCCCAAATTTCCTTGCACAACTCCTCGTACTGATTTTTATTCATAAAAAAATTATCCAAAATTTAATCTAAAAATCATCGTGGCTAAGGGGGCAAGATGAAGTTTCAAAGCGGTTGGTTGTCCTCGCTCATCCTTTATAATGTGAGGATGGGGATTTAATTTTCCTGTTCCGCCATATTTTACATCATCTGTATTAAAAATTTCCTCTATTGAACTAATATTTTCGATACTATGAATATAGTCAGGATAGTAATTAGGCGTAAAATTATGGACGCAAAATAGAGTTTCATGAGAACTTTTGCGCAGATAACTGATTACGCTATTTTGGTGATCATTAAAATCCACCCATTCAAAACCTGAATAGTCAAAATCTTTTTCCCATAAGCTTGGGCTGTTTAAATAGAGATGATTGATTTCCTTAACCATTGTTTGTATTCCATGATGAGTTGGAAATTGTAACANAAACCATTCTATTTGGCCAGTACTTGACCATTCATTCCATTGGCCAATCTCATTGCCCATAAACAGTAATTTTTNTCCAGGCTGACAAATCATATAACTCAGCAGCAAACGCAAATTCGCAAACTGCTGCCACATATCACCCGGCATTTTTCCCAAGAGGCTATTTTTTCCATGGACGACTTCATCATGTGACAGAACTAAAATAAATTTTTCTGTAAACGCATAAAGAAGTCCAAATGTCAGTTCATTTTGGTGATACTTTCTGTAGATTGAATCTTTGGAGATATAACGCAGAGTATCATTCATCCAGCCCATATTCCATTTATAATCAAAGCCTAATCCGCCTTGTTCAAGAGGATGAGTAATTCCTCCAAATGCCGTGGATTCCTCGGCGATCATTAAAATGCCAGGATGTGATTTATGAACAATTGAATTCAGATGCTTTAAAAATTCTATCGCCTCGAGGTTTTCATTTCGCCCATATTTATTCGGAATCCATTCGCCTTGCTCGCGTCCATAATCTAAGTAGAGCATGGAGGCGACTGCATCCACTCTTAAACCATCTATATGCATTTTTTCAAACCAAAATAGAGCATTGGCAATTAAGAAATTGGTCACCTCATTGCGTCCAAAATTAAAGATGTAGGTACTCCAATGCGGGTGAAATCCTTGCCGATCATCGGCATGTTCATACAAAGCTGTGCCATCAAAACGGCCCAGAGAAAAACTGTCTGTAGGAAAATGCCCAGGCACCCAATCCAAAATCACGCCGATATGATGTTCATGCAAGTGGTTCACAAACCATTGAAAATCTTCTGGCGAGCCAAATCGACTGGTCACAGCATAAAAACCTGACACCTGGTATCCCCAAGATTCATCTAAAGGATGTTCCTGGACCGGCAAGAGTTCTACATGTGTATACCCCATCGTTTTACAATAGGAAGCTAAGTCTTTGGCAATTTCGCGATAGTTCATAAATTGCCAACCGTCTTNTTTCTTCCAGGAGCCTAAGTGGACTTCATAAATATTCATAGGTTTAGGAATATCTTTTTCACGAAAACGCTTTTCCATCCAGGCGTAATCATTCCATGAAAATCGATCGACATTCATGACAAGCGAAGCAGTTGCAGGACGCATTTCGCTTGCTAGAGCCATCGGATCTGATTTCACACGCAGGTCGTGCGATTGCGTGCGAATTTCATATTTATATTTTTCGCCTTCTTTTAGGCCTGGAACGAATAACTCCCATACTCCACTTTCTCCTAAAGAACGTAAAGGGTTGACACGCCCATCCCAAAAGTTGAAATCGCCCACTAAAGAAACGCTTTTTGCGTTCGGCGCCCAAACACAAAACCTTACACCTTCCACCCCTTCATGTTGAATAAGTCTTCCCCNCATTACATTGTACAGTTGATAGTGAACCCCTTTTCCAAAAAGATAGAGATCCATCTCGCCAATAGAAGNGCCAAAAGCATAGGGATCCTGAGCCAATAATCCATTCTGATGGTAAATTTTATAATCTTTGGAGGTTGTATAGGATGGGACATGGTATTCAAACAACCCAGCTTCATGCAATCGATTGCCTTCAACAATTTCACCAAATACTTCAAGGTGAACCTGATGTGCGCCAGGACGCCAAAGGCGAATCACTTTTCCACCTTTTTCATCCTCATGCAATCCTAAAANATGATGAGGATTATATTCATCAAAATGCATTAAACGCATAGCTTTACTCAGATGTTGATCGAATGTTTTAGACTCTTGGATCGTCATATTTTTCTCGTCGCAAAATCGAATTTTTGCAATAACTCATTTTTTCTGAAGGCTAGGGTCTTTGTCTTCTAATTGAACATTGAATCAAGTTAAAAACTGAACTATTCTCATGCTTAATTTTAAAGTTGCAACTTTAATAATGGCATAGTCTGATGCAAAATGAGAACCCCTGTTGTGATTTTTCCAACCTCAAATTGATGGGTAAATTTTTGCATAAAAATATCGAAATTTACACAAAGAACCTGATCTGCATCATATTTATTTCATATTTCGCATGCAAACAAGATTTTGTAAAACTATTTTTGAAAACGATCAAATGAATAAGAGAGACCTTTTGAACACACACAGGGTCATCAACTGAGCAAGACTCTCCATTTAAACGAAACCTCTTGATTTCCTTAGGAAAATTAAAGAGGAGCTGACCTGAAGTTTCAGAGTAAAAATCATACGTCTGATCATTTTTTGGACCATTCAAAATCCAACAACCCCAAGTCTCCGCAGCGTACTTGTATAAACCGTCCGCAATGAAACTCTGGGGGTAAACAAGGAAGAATTGAAACAGTGTTTTTGTCTGTATGGATAAATAAAGAGCGAATGGCTTTAGAACCTTCAGAAAGAAGACAAAGAGGAGAAAGTAAAGTGGAGGGAGATGATAAGTCATAGCCTAAATGCCGCTCATCTGTTAAGTGGGGTGACATAAGACCGTCAAAAGCTGCAAAAAAGATTTAGAAAGTCTTGATAAACCTCTAAGGATGAGGCTTTTGGCAAATTTTTAATAAATCAAGAGTTCCTTCATAAGCAACAAAGGAAGGTTGATGAACAATTTGTCCTAAACGTAACCAGACAGGAAGGATCTCTGTTAAATCTCCTCTTCTTTTCACCATGTCCCAATCCTGGCTTTTGTGGTTTCCTAGCGAAAGCCGATCGATCCAATTAAAAAAGCAGGAAGAGGAGGGAGAAGCAAAGGAATGAATCTTAAATGACGAAAACGAAGGAAGCGGCGCGGGTTTCCAATCTGTTAGACCTTTTTCGATTTCTATGCTTATCTCCCAAGGATTCTCCGCAGAACGAATATTATATCGAAAGTATCCTTGTGAGCTTTTACCCCAGATTTGAATTTTATTTTTCAAGATCCAATTGGACTGTAAACTCTTGAAGGGGACCTTTAAGGGGAACAGAAATTTCAGCTAAAAGCTTGGGTTCAGATTTTAAAAGATCATGGACTCTCAAAAAGAAGGAAAAATTTGCAATCTTAAAGAGGAGCCCGGTAGAACACAAAAGGTTCCAGGAAGATGAGAAAAAGGTTTTAAACGTTCAGCAATTTTAATATGCATGCCTATCCGCAACAGATTTTTTTATTTACAATACGTCCAATAAACCCTTGAGGTGTATTTTCAACCAGATCTACTTCCACGAGTTCGTTTGCTTTATACATATGGTTTGGAACCCAAACCATTAGAAAGTTTTCAGTATGCCCGCAAATTTCTTCAGGCCTTAAAGGATCCAAGTTTTCTGTCAGGATTGTCATACGCCTGCCGATAAACTGCTCACGAAGTTCAAAAGCTGTTTGTTCAGCCACTCTTAAAACCTCATGTTTGCGAGCTTTAATGACCTCGGNGGAAATTTTGTTGGGCATAAGAGCAGATCTTGTGCGAGGCCTATCACTATAGGGAAACATATGAACTTTGGCAAATTTAACCTGTCGCATCACTTCAAGTGTTTCTTGAAAATCAGAGTCTGTTTCTCCAGGAAATCCTACGATCACATCTGTTGTAAAAGTAAAGTCAGGACTTGCCAATTTTAATTTTTCTACAGTCTCTAAAAAGATCTGGCGCGTGTATTTACGGTTCATACGTTTTAAAATGACATTTGAGCCTGCTTGTAAAACAATATGCATTGAGTGGCAGGTATGAACTCCATTTAAGATTGCGTCTGCCAAATCCTCATCTACTTCATCAGGATCTATAGATGAGAGACGTAAACGTTCTAACCCTGGAACTTTGTCCACAGCTCGAACCAAATCCGCAAGTCGATCTGGCCGCTCTCCCTCTTTTCGCGCTCCATCAAAATCTCCAATATTGATTCCGGTTAGAACGATTTCTTTGTAGCCATTCGCGATCAGATCCTTCACTTCCTTTAGGACTTCTTCCATGGAACGAGAGTGCGATCGACCACGTACATAAGGAATAATGCAATAGGTGCAAAAGGAATTGCATCCGTCCTGGACTTTAACAAAGGCGCGAGTATGAGCTTCAAAACGCTTAATGGAAAATTCTGGGAGCTCCACATCAGGAAAAACAGTTTCTAAAAGATGGTCTTTATCTTTGTTAGGAACCACATGCGTCACACCTTCAATGGCACGAACCACATCTGGCTGGCGTTCTGCAAAACATCCTGTAATCACTAATTTAGTCCCAGGATTGTCCCTTGCCAACTTGCGAATTTCATGACGACTGCTCGAATCTGCAGACTCTGTGACTGTGCACGTATTTACAATGCAAATATCAGCCGATTCATCTTCTTTTGCCTGGGAAAACCCTAAGGTCTTTAATTGGTCATGATAAGCTTGCGATTCATACTGATTTGTGCGACAACCTAATGTCACGATTTTAAATTTTTTCTTCATAATTCCAAAGATGTTTAAAGTCTTGTCTTAAAGAAACGTACCGCCCTTTTCCGATGACAAGATGGTCATTTAACGGCAACTCGATCAACCGACCTGCCTCGATTAAAGCTTGAGTCATCGCAAGATCCTCTGTTGATGGAGCAGGATCCCCGCTAGGATGGTTATGTGCCAAAATTAAACTTGCAGCGTTATGTCGAACAGCAATACGAAACACCTCTTTTGCTGAAACAACAGCTTGCGTAAGCGATCCTATAGCCACAACATGAGAGGAAAGTGCAAAGCCCTTACTATCCTGTAAAATCACAACGATTAATTCACGTTTCTCATTTTCTAACTCATCCCTCACATATTGATAGGCATGCAAAGGATGGGTGATGCGAAATCTTTGCTCAAAAGTTTGTCTGGAAGTTCTTAAACCTAAATTGATTGCAGCCTTTAATTGAATAGCTTTTGTTTTACCCAGCCCTTTGATTCGTTGTAATTCTTCCAGAGACGCTTCAGAAAATTTTTGCAAGGATCCAAAATGGATTAAAAGTTCCTGGGCAATTTGTAAAACAGAATGTCCTTTTGTCCCGCTTCCTAATATGATAGCAATGAGTTCAGCTGAAGAAATGGCTTCTGGTCCATGTTTCACAAGACGTTCCCGAGGGCGTTCCTCTTCCGGCAATTGTGAAATTGTGTACGATAGGACTTCTTTCTTCATTTTATTAATTTATAGATATTTGGGGTTCAAGGATAAATGGTTTTAAAAAAATTTCAACCATAAAACAAGCGATGTTAGCGCAACGTGATAATGTCACCTAAAAATCCTCTGCAAATCCAGAAAAGCATTGTTTATAAGAAAAAACCCAAAAACATGAAAAGATTTTCTGTAATTCATAAAAAATTCCTAAGTTAGGTTTGAAGAAAAAAACTATACCATCTTCACAAACTTCAATTAAAAATTTACATTAATTCATCAAATCCACAAAAACATCAATTCATTAATATTCAATTACTTAAAAATCCAATAAAAATTGGCATGAAAATTGAATACTCCCTTCTAGAGGAATAAGAAGGGGGTCTTCTATGGCTAAAAGCAAAACGATTATCAAAAAAATGCTAAACTATCCAAACCAAAGGTAAAAAAGTTAGTAAAAAACCGGCAGCCAAACAAGTTAAAAGAACAGGCATAAAAACCTGTTCAAAAGAAAGTGGTCAAAACAAAGAAAATAGCTGCCAAAACTGTCGCAGCTAAAAAACCGATGCCAAAAGCTTCCAAAAGCTGCATCTCCTCAAAAATTCTCACAGCAGAGGGATGGAAAAGAATGATGATGAGAGAATTAAAGATCAAATGAGACGTTGCCTAAAAGCAGTCCTTTAGATATTTTTGAACTGAGGAAGAAATAAATGCGTCCCAGATGAAGTTGGAAAAATTAAGAAGGAAGTGTCCCAATTTGAGTCTCCAAAGCAGCATAACATAATCCAACTTGGACCCTAAACAAACGATTAGCTGAAATTGAGAGTTTCAAGTTCTCAAAATAGGCTTGATTTAAGAGGCAAAATTAGGACTAAGTAAGTAAAAAACCTCATGCGATAAATCGATTAATATAGAAGTCTTTTTCATATGGAACAAAAATCAACCTGATCATCCAAGCTCGCATGGGTTCTACGCGTTTAGCTGGAAAAATTTTGAAGCCCATCATGGGACGGCCTATGTTAAGCTATCTCATCGAAAGGCTGCGCTATGTTAAAATGCCACATTCCCTCATTTTAGCAAGTACAACAAATCCCATAGATGATGAGCTCGAAGCATTTGCTAAAAATGAAAATCTTTTATTNTTTCGCGGCAGTGAAGATGATGTTCTTGATCGTTATTATCAAACCTGCTGTCTTTATCCTGCCGATTTGATCGTACGCATCACTAGCGACTGTCCCCTGCTAGACCCTTCAATAGTGAATCAGGCGATCAAGAATTTTCAAAATTTAGACTACCTTTCAAATGTTCATCCACGGACTTTTCCTAGGGGGATGGATTTAGAAGTATTTACATTCGAGGCTTTAAAAATCGCCGCTCATGAAGCTAAAACATTAAGCGAACGTGAACACGTCACGCCTTTTATCTATTTACATCCGGAAAGATTTAAGTTAGGAAACTTTATTCATCACCCGGACGCCTCTTCTTATCGATTAACTGTTGATACGACTGAAGATTTTTTACTCATCAGCAAAATATTTGAAACCTTGTATCCAAAAAATAAAAAATTTAGACTCTCCGACATCTTGTTCTTATTANNGAAAAATCCTGAATGGAAATCTATTAATGCCCATGTAAAGCAGAAGGAAATTTAAAATGGAAAAAACAATTGGATTTGAACTTGTTCGTCCAAAAGAGGACGACGCTGCTTTAATTATGCATTGGCGCAATGATCCTGAAACATTACGCATGTCCCTGCACACTAAACCTAAAATGTGGGAACCGTTTTATAAGGAATTTTTAGATGAGTATTTCACGAACTCACTTCTNCCCCCTCTATTTATATTATTGGAAGGCCAAAGGGCGGGATTTGTTTATTTTAAATCTATCGAACATCCGGAAAAGGTACATGGGCGCCGCTGTGTAGAAATCTCCATTAATGTCGCTCCTGGTTTTCGTGGACAAGGTTTTGGAACAGCCGCCTTGATAGCATTAAAAGACTGGGTGCACGAACAAGGCTTTGACGATATTTTTGCGGTTATTAAACCTGAAAACTTGAATTCCCATAAAGCCTTTCTTGGAGCAGGCTATGAACAATTGACTGATGGGGCAAGAAGCATCGAAGAGGCCAACGAAACTGTAACCCTGCACCGCTATCTTGCACGTCTCACTCCGAATGCTAANAAAGATTCTGTATTTGTGATTGCAGAAGCAGGTTCTAACTGGAGAATGGGTACCCCTCAAAGAGATTTGGAATTTGCTAAAACTTTAATTGATATCGCCGCAGACGCAGGCGCAAATGCTGTGAAGTTTCAAATTTTTCGTCCAGAAACAATTTATGTTTCAAACGCCGGAACTAGCGATTATTTAGCAGAAGCAGGCATTGAACAGGACATGCAGGAAATGTTTGCAGATCTCTCTATGCCTTATGAAATGATTCCTCAATTAGCGGAGTACTGTCAACAAGCAAACATAGAGTTCATGGCTTCAGCCTTTTCTAAAAATGATTTCATGGCGATTGATCCTTATGTTAAGCGTCATAAAATCGCCTCCTATGAAATCGGACATCTTCGACTGATAGAACTTATTGCTAAGTGCGGGAAGCCCGTCTTTATGTCAGTTGGAGCAGCCAAGGAAGATGAGATTAGTTGGGCTGTAAAAGCATTTCAACATGAGGGTGGTAAAGACTTAACGCTTTTGCAGTGCACGGCTAAATATCCTGCAGAAGCTGACAGCATGAATTTGCGAACAATTTTATGGCTAAAAGAACGTTTTAAATGTCCTGTGGGGCTTTCTGATCATAGCAGGCATCCTGTGGCTGCTCCTGTAGCAGCTGTGGCTCTAGGCGCCAGGGTCATCGAAAAACACTTTACTTTGCACTCAATGCTGCCTGGACCAGATCATGCTTTTGCTTTAACGCCGGTGGAATTAAAAGAAATGATTTCCGCCATTCGCCGCACAGAATTGATGTTGGGCTCCTGGTCGAAAACAATTCACCCTTCTGAAGAAGAGCTTCGTCAATTTGCGCGCCGCGGCGTTCAAGCTTTACGCGACATNAAAAAAGGAGAAATTCTAAAAGAAGGCATCAACATCGATATTTTAAGGCCAGGTCGGCAGCCTATCGGTGTTCACTCTAAATTNTTAGAGAAAATTGAAGGNAAAAAAGCGGCTAAAGCCATTCCATTAGGGGCAGGAATTCAGATCGGGGATTGGGAATGATCCGTGCAAAAGTAAAATATTTATTTATCGACTTTGATGGAACCTTGGTCGATACAGTGCCGCTTCTTTATGAAAACTATTTAAGNTTTTTGAANAAATATGGGAAGAACGGTTCGTTAGAAGAATTCATTTCTTTAATGGGCCCAGCCATTGCAGAATTAATCCCTATTTTGAAAAAAGCATTGNNCCTTGAAGATGCAGAACAAGAATTAGTCCTAGCCTACACCAAAGATTTAATAAAACGTTATACCGATGATGCGCAGCTTATCAAAGGCGCNAAAAGCTTTTTNAGACTTTGCAAAAAGCAAGGTTTATCGATGACACTAGTCACCTCCTCGTCTTGGTCTTTAATTGAAGGAGGATTGAAAAGATTAAACTTGACTTCCTATTTTGATCATTTCGTTACGGGGGAAAAAGTAAAGAAAACAAAACCTGATTCTGAAATCTATCTTTATGCTTTAAAGATTGCCTCTGCCTCTTGCGCAAATTCATTAGCTATAGAGGATTCCTATAATGGGATTCTTTCTGCATTAGGTGCAAACCTTCCCACGATTGCTATCCAAAATGCACATTTAATCAAAGTTCCTCCTCAGGTTAAACTTGTTTCAAACTGGGCAGACCTTCTGGAAAAGTTCAAGCAAGGAATTCTATGAAAAAGAAATTGTCATTACTTCAATTTCGTGTGATTTTCAAATCCAGGTTAACTACTCTGCTACCCCCTTGCAACTGAGTGAGAAAACACACTTTAAAATTGAAGAAATTTGGAAGCAGGAACTTATCCGCACAAGAGGCAAGGTATTTAATGGTGAAATATTAAGCGCTGCAGAGGTCTCNCCGAATCAAATTAAGGGACATTTTGTCGAATATAAGCATTATTTAGCTCAGACTAGGGATCCATCGCTTTTTAACGAACTGCAGATTCAACCTGTTTGTGTATGCGGCTGTACCTTTGCAGGAAATAAGATTTTGATTGGAAAACGCTCCGATTATGTGACTGCTTACGCCAATTGCTTTGAACTTGTTCCAGCCGGAGGAATCGATCCTTCTTCCGTCGAAAATGACTACGCCAACATTGTGAAGCAGGTGGAAATTGAATTAAAAGAAGAAGCTGGATTAACAGCAGAAATGATTGAAAAAATTACTCCAAAATTCCTCCTATTCTGCCCTCAAACACATATTTATGAAGTCTGCTCATACATTGAAGTCGATCCGTCTTCAAAACAATCAACCGCTGATCGTGACGACGAATACACAGAGCTNTTTTGGATCGATAAATCTGAGATTAAAAAATTCATTGAGTTTAATCAGGGGCAGATNGATCCCCTTTCTCTTCAAATCTTAAACCTATTTATATAGATTTAGTGTTGTGATAATTTTCCCCCACTTTTGCAAATCCATCTGTTCTTAAAATACAAGCGTCGCATTTTCCACAAGCTTCTTTAGTGGGCAAGGGGTCGTAGCAGCTAAAAGTCATTTGCAAGGGAACGTTTAAAGCAATCCCCTGTCGGATAATTTCCTCTTTATTCAAATTAATAAGAGGCGCTATCAGCTTGGGCGAATGACCTTGTACAGCTTGTTTAGTGCCTACATTTAAAATGTTCTGAAAAGCTTGAACAAAAGCAGGCGTACAGTCTGGATAAGAGGCGATATCTAGAAGGTTTGGACCATAATAAATTTCTTGAGCTTCGAGCATTTCAGCTTGTCCCATGGCATAGGCAAGAAACAGTGTATTGCGCGCAGGCACATAAGTATTCGGAATTTCCCCGCTCCCAATTTCTGCAAGCGAACGATTTTTAGGAACAGATAGATCAGAAACTAAAGACGAAATTTTAAATATACAGGGGTCAATATGAACGATTCTCAAAGGGACTTGATAATATTGGGCAATTCTTGCTGCATGTTCGAGTTCTATAACATGACGTTGTCCATAATTAAATCCCAACGCAAAACACTCTCTACCCTGTTTTTGAGCTAAAGCTAATATCACCGAAGAATCAAGGCCTCCGCTTAATAGAACAACTGCTTTAACCATTTAAACCCCTTTTGTGTTGGGAGACCAGATATACTTATGAATTTGCAAATTGAGCCTGACAGGCAATTGATCATTTAAAATCCATTGCACGAGCTCTTGAGGATTTAATTGACCGAAAACCGGAGAAANAAGGACTTCCTGAACTTTTTGAAATAGATCATATTTCTCACAAATATTTTTAGAATATTCGTAGTCTTTCTGATCTTGAATGACAAATTTTACTTGATCGTGTGTGCGGAGACGATCCAAATTGGACCAGAGATTTTTATGCTCCATTTTGCTGCCAGGGCACTTCACATCTAGAATAATATGAACTTCAGCAGGCACAGCTTCTGTAGATAACGACCCGCTCGTTTCTAAACTAACAATATAATTTTTCTTACAAAGAGAATCTAATAAGAGAAAAACATTTGGCTGTAGAANGGGTTCCCCTCCCGTAACACACACATGAGAACAGCCATTGGAAGAGACCTGTTCCATGATGTGGTCCAAAGGAGTCACTACACCACGACCAAACGAATAAGTGGTGTCGCACCAGGAGCATCTCAGGTTGCATGCAGCCAGACGGATAAAGGTCGTTGGAAGGCCCGAAAAGCTTGTCTCTCCCTGCACACTGCGGAAGACTTCAATAAGATTAAGGGAATCTGATTCTAAATTCATGCGAAGATAATAACAATGATTTTTATTTTTTAAAGTAGGAAAAATCAATACACATAAAGATTTTTATAAAACAATCTTAACTAATTTTTAGTATTGATTTTATTAAAAAATGCAATTATTATATTTTACAATTTTAATAAAAAATAAAATCAGGTTGTTTTTCTATGAATAACATAGTTAATTTTTTCGCTTTGTTGTCCTTGCACTAACTATCATGCTTTAAAAGATTTTGACAAATTAAATTCGAAAGAAAAGGTTTTTATTTCTACTATTACGACCGTTATTGCATTAGTCACCCTACCTTTATTTGGTTGTTTGGCAATCCTGGCCTTTAGACAATTAGTTAGAAAATTTTCAGCGAAAGAAATCCACGTCAAACAAACGGAAGAAAATGACCTGCAAAAAACCTCTTTAAAAGTGCAGGAGCAAACGATCAAAAATTTTCCTCAACAAAACCTTCAGCAGGAAATTAAGCAACGCTTGCAGATAAAAAATTTCTCCCTACCGATTGTTCAAAAAAGCCTGCTGACCCTGCAAAAATCGTATTAAGCCAAGAAAAACTTGAATCTTTAAACGCTGTTCAAGCCACTCCTTTGATTCACGCGATTGTGACAAATGATTTAGCTCGTGTCAAAAGAATAACTTTGAATTCCCCTTAGCTAAGGTGGCTGATAAAAGAGGGTGTCTTCCCATTCATTGGGCTGCACAAGAAGGAAAACTGGAAATTTTGCAATTTTTAATTTCCTATAACCATGTGGATGCTTTAGGTCATCAAAACCGTACCGCATTAAGTTATGCTGCTCAGGCCGGCAATGAAAATATTGTCAATTTCTTGCTTGCATCTAAAGCAAATGCAAGTCTTGCTGACCAAAATGGAAACCTTCCTATCCATTGGGCTGCATCCACAGGCCATTTAAACATTTTGAAAAGTCTACTTGCACATAGCGATGTAAATGCAAAAATAAGCACGGGTAATACAATCCTTGGAATTGCTGCTGCTAATGGAAAGACTGACATTGTTGAATTCTTATTAACTCAAAAGCAGACGCTAATCTAGCTGATGATGGAGGCAGTCTTCCTTTGCATTGGGCAGCCGGATATGGTTTTACAGAAATCGTTAGACAACTTATCAAAGCTACCGTAGATATAAATACTAAATCCAAGACAGGAAATACAGCCTTGTCAGTGGCTGTGGCAGCTGAAGTTGAACAAAAGAAATGGTTGAAATTCTTCTGGCGAATGGAGCAAATGCAAATTCTGCGGATAATCTGAACAGTTTGCCAATCCATCATGCATCTTTACATGGGTATCTAGAAATTGTGAGATTGTTGCTAGCCTATAAATCTGAGATAAATGCTCTGGATAATTGGGGAGAACTCCCTTAAGGTTAGCTGCGGAATTTGGAAAAATCCCGAGCTTATTGCATTTTTGATCAAGCATGGAGCCAACCCAAATCTCCCGGATAAAAACAAAATTTATCCCTTAGACTCAGCGATTAAAGAGGGTTTTCCGGAAATCGTGAAGATTTTAGAGCCTATCACTCAAAAGGAGAAGAACTCCAAGCAAGTTCCTATTGAGGATGAGGATTTAAATTGGGACTTTGAAGAGACAGCTGATGAAAAAAACCTGCATTGTCTAAAGATCTTCAGAATGCCATAAAAGACCTTATTGAATTTAGCGATGATGAAGAACCTTCCCGGCCTCAAGAAATTCAAAATGCGCTCAATGAGCTTTTAGCTTTTGATGACGACTGGGATGAAGAAAATTCTTCTGAGCCTTTAAATAGTAAAATTGAAAACAAAAGTCTTTCTCTTCTTTTAAATCCTCATCAATTTACCGGGCTTAAAATCGATGAAGAAGATGATTTTTAATTAAAACTCAACTTGCGTCCTCATAATCCTACAGCTAAAATTGAATTTTTCAAATGAAGGTTTGAAGGTTGCAAGTTGGGTTTAAAATAGTCTATACTCGTTCCAGTTCAAATACCCCATTTGGACTGGAATGAGCATATCCTTACAATCTTTTTAGCCTTACATCAAGCAAGCGAATTTTCGGATACATGCTGTTTTGTTTTTTAAAAAGCATGCTCTTATAAATTCATATTTATTTCTGAATGGAACCAAATTATGACGAAGATTTCCATTTTTCATCCTTGTTCAAAAGAACATCATGCGCTAAAAGATTTTTTCGTCTTGATACTAAACACAGAGTTTTAACAGGTGTTGTGACTACTCTTGTCACAATTCTAACTTTACCTACTTTTGGATTGCTCAGTGTTGCGGTGTTTCGCTCCCTAGTAAAAAAACTTTTAGCAGTAGATTTATCTAAAAATCTTAAAAATCATTCAAATTCACCCACATTGACAAAAGTGAAAGAAATAACCAAAGAACATTTTTCGACAAGTGTATTACACAAAACATCAAATGCAAAAGATGCTTTAAGTAGAGAACGCACTTTTATAATTCCACTTAAAAATTCAAAGCTTTTCTCTCCAAGACCTGAACAAAATTCTACTTCTGAAAATTCACCACTGCAAGAAATTGCAGTACATCTGGAACAAGAAAAACTTTAATAGAAGCGGAAAATCCAACTCCTGCTAAGGCAAATCTTTCCTTACATTCTGCTATTGAAGAAGGGGACCTGGCAAAAATTGAGAGTTTAATGGATTCAACAGAAGATATTAATTGCAAGGATCCAGAAGGAATGACCCCGCTAAATATTGCTGTATCCTTACATGAAATTATTGAAATAGACGTACAAGAAGAACTTGTAAATTCACTGATCGAAGGCGGAGCTGACACAAGCATTCCTGACAATAAGGGCAATCTTCCTCTGCATAATGCCTGCTTGAAGGAGAATCGGGCTGTGATTAAAATTCTTCTTGAAGAGACCTTGGATATCAATGCAAGAAATCATGCAGGAATGACAGCCTTAAATATTTTAGCTAAAATCGGAAGCATCAAATGCCTAAGGCTTTTATTAAAGCACAACGCTGATCCCAATCTTGGGGATCATGAAGGCAATTTTCCCCTACACTGGGCAGCTAGNAGAGGGTTTTTAAAAATTGTAAAAGAATTAATTCGATTCCACGAAAATAAATCGATTGAAAATCACCTTCAGAAATCGCCTTTTCAGCTAGCTAAAGAAGGCAACCATATTGAGGTTATGGAATTTTTAACAGAAGTTGAACAACCTCTTTTAAATTCAGAAAAACCAAAACCCCTCAACTGGAATCTTCACAAGAAACTCAAGTTGTTTACCACCAAAGTTTAGAACAAAATAAACAACTTATCTTTGCAATCAAAAACTTTGACACCGAGAAAATTCAAGACCTGATTGCGCAAAATGTGGATGTAAATAGAGAAGACGAAAACGGAGACCTTCCTCTACATCATGCTGTTCGAGAAACTTTTTAAGAAGTGTAGAGCTTCTCATCCCGCTCACGCACGACAAAAATAAAAAAATCATAATGGAATGACAGCACTCCACTTGGCGGTAAAAGATGAAGATTTTGATTTGATTGATATCCGCCTCGCAATTCTAAATTGCTTATTAAAACATGATGCAGATCCAAATATTCCTGATAAATTTAATCATTTACCGCTGCATGATGCAATTTTGCATGCCGACCCAAAGTTTGTAAAGATTTTAGCCTCTGTCACAGATTTAAATTTTCAAAATAATGAACCTCTTTTGCATCTATGTTTTGAACGTTACCTTCAGGATGAAAATGAAAATGATTTTGCCAAAAGAATCAAATCCCTAATAAAAAAGGGTGCCGATATTAAAGCCTCGGCAGTCGATGGAACTTCGTTTGTCCATTGGATCTTTGAGTGTGAAATTCCCAAAAATGAGGTAATTGAAGATTTGCTAGATTTTTATTTAGATCAGGATGACATATCTGCAAGCGATCAGGATGGCGACACAGCCCTCCATTACATAGTGCGAAAAATAAAGAATGGGTTTCGTACTTTTTGGCTAGAAATAGAGGTCTGGTAGATAAAGCGAATAAAGAGGGCTATTTGCCTTTACATGACGCTATTTTGTATACAGATTTAGCATTGGCTGATACTTTTGGAAATTAAGTGTGCATGATATCAATGTGGCAACAAAAAACCTGAATACCTCTCTTCATCTTGCTGCTGATTTGGGTGAAGACGTGGATTTTAACGCACACATCAGCATCTTAGATTGGCTGATTGAAAAAGGTGCAGACGCCAATCTTCAAAATGAAGACGGAGAGCTTCCTTTACATCGAGCAGCACGAAACGGCTACCCAGCAATTTTTGGACGAATCTTAGAACAAACCAGAGATATGAATGCAAAAATCATCAAGGTAAAACAGCCTTGCATATTTTAGATAACCAAGACTCTTTAAAAATTTTACTAGATAAAGGTGCAAATGCTGATATTCAAGATAATGAAGGCAATCTTCCCATTCATTACTGTGCAAGATGGTTCCAACCCTCAAAACTTGAACTCTTAGTTTCCAGAACAACGGATATCAATGTTAAAAACCACGCTGGCAAAACCGCAACCAAAATTGCAGAGGAAAATGGGTGGGCGCCTTTAGTGGCTTTTTGCTGAGTAAAGGCGGAAGATTTGAATAAAGTTTTTCACTTGGCCAAAAATGACCTTCACCTTAGAATCCAGATATCCCGTTCTAATTTCGAAAGGATTCAGATATGGTCAAACAATTAAAACGTATAGCAGTCACTGGAGGAGCCGGGCAAATAGCCTATAGTCTTCTNTTTAGGCTTGCAAGTGGCGACCTTTTGGGACCTGAGCAACCTATTGCTTTGCATATCCTTGAACTTCCTGAAGTGATGCAAGCTTTAAAAGGTGTCGCCATGGAACTTGAAGACTGCGCTTTTCCTCTTTTAAAAGAAATAAAGATCGGCAGCGATCCATTCGAAATTTTTAAAGAGATCGATTACGCGTTTCTTGTGGGGTCTAAGCCTCGCGGACCAGGAATGGAAAGAGGCGAACTTCTTAAAGAAAACGGTAAAATCTTCATCGAACAGGGAAAAGCATTAAATGAGGCGGCGAATCGCAATGTAAAAGTTCTTGTGGTAGGCAATCCCTGTAATACCAATTGTTTAATTGCCATGAGAAATGCACCCAATCTCTCNAAAAACAACTTTCATGCTATGACCCGTCTGGATCAAAACCGGGCTGTGAATCAATTAGCCAANAAAGCACATGCAGAAGTTGAAGACATTCTTAATATGACCATCTGGGGCAATCATTCCTCTACTCAGGTGCCCGANTTTTTTAATGCGCGCGTTAAAAACCAACCGATTCCACAGGCAATTAGAGATCAAAGCTGGTTAGAAAATGAGTTCATCAGTAATGTGCAAAAACGCGGGGCTGAAATTATCGCCGCTCGTGGAAAATCCTCAGCAGCTTCTGCAGCCAATGCAGCAATCGATGCCATGAGAGATTTAATTTATCCCACACCTGAAGGGCTATGGTATTCTTCAGGAGTCATCAGCAACGGAAACCCTTATGGAATTGAAGAAAATTTAATNTTTTCTTTTCCCTGTCGAACAAAAAGCGACGGAACGTATGAAATTGTAAAAGATGTGCCATGGAATGAATTNTTAAAGCANAAAATCAAGATCACTGANAAAGAGTTGCTTGAAGAGAGAAAACTCGTCAATCAGGAGCTATAAATGAGCGAAGTTTTATTTGAGATCACAAAAGACAACTTAGAAACAGGCCTAAGAGGATATCCTTGTGGATATTGTACAACTTCGTTCGTAGACCCGATTAAAGGGGTTACTTATGTTGGGAAACCAGTGGATGAAATTGTAGATTGGGGTCCTGAAAAAGTCATGTACTTGCTTTATGCTGGCAAAGAGGGTTCTGAGCAAGAATTACAAGCTTTTAAACAAGAGCTTATAAAGCGCTCAACATGTTCTTCAGACATGTTAGAATATATTCAAAAGTTGCCCAGAGAAGGGCATTCTATGAAACTTCTTTGCGCTGCCATGTTAATAGCAGGCATGTTTGAAACGACAAATGATTACCGTCAGGATTGCTTAAATCTGATTGCAAAAATGCCTGTCATTGTCGCCCATGTCATTAATTATCATGCTGGGTGGGGTGAGACTCCGCCCTCGAAGCCAGAATTAGGCTACATGGAAAATTTTGCCCATATGCTAAACGTTCCGCAAAAAACCTTTCCNAGGCTCACTGAAGTATTTAAAATATTTAATATCCTGCATTATGACCATGGAGGAGGCAACTTATCGACTTTTGTCGGCAAAGCCACAGCTTCTGGTTTAGAGGATATGTATGGTTCAATCACTTCAGCTTTAGCCGCGCTTGCAGGTCCCCGTCATGGAAAAGCGAATCAGGATTCCCTGGAATTTGTTGAAAAGATGCTGAAAGAAATAGGGCCAGAATCTTCAGAAGAAAAAGTCGAAAAACTTCTCCATCAAAAATTGGCCAACAATGAATTGATCTATGGCTTCGGACATGCTGTCCTGCGTGTTGAAGATCCTCGCGCTATTGTTTTTTATGACTATGTTCATAAAAACTATCCTCAGCATCCCTATGTAAAAATGACTTCACTTCTCAGAACTGTTGGAACAAAAGTCCTGAAGGAAAATCCCAAAATATCCAATCCTTTTCCAAATGTGGATGCAATATCTGGAACAGCGCTATCTGCTGCAGGTTTTCCGTACCCAGAATACTTCACGGTCTTATTCAGCCTTTCAAGAATTGTAGGCATAGCGATTCAAATTGTCTATGAAAGATGCGAAGCCCGTGAAGGAAAAGGGACTCCCATTGTTCGTCCAAAATACATTTATAAACCTAGAAACGAGATAAAAAAATAATATGACGTTTGTCGACCTTCAGCTCATGTTTAATAGAGCATTGTCCCATGCATTAAACAAGAAGAAATTTTTATTGGTCTTTACAATCTTGGCCCTTTGCGGTGTACTGACAGTNTTTTTCAGNGGTCTCGCCTTAGAGGCTAATGAATGGCTCTTAATGAGTCTGATCTTNTTGCCCATCTTTCTTTGTGCGGGCATTTTACTTTCCTTGGGCATTGTTTTAATTCGCGTCTATCACGATGAGATTAANAAGAAGGAGGTCCGCTACACGGAAATTTTATCCAAATCCTGGGAAGTGATGATCGGCGCATCCTATTTTTGCATTCCTATTATTTTAAGCTATCTCTTACTATGGATGCTTTTAGGCTTCTTNTTTCTTCTGAAGGAAATACCTGGTGTCGGGCCATTTTTTAGCGCTATTTTGGCCTTCGGGCCCTTNTTGATCAATCTAGGATCTTTAATCCTATGTGTTTTAAGCCTGGCCATTCTTTTCTTTGTCGCCCCAATCATAGCTTTGAAAGGAATCAATCGCATTCAAATCGCGCAAATTCTCTCAATGCGTTTNAAAAATGACGCCTTTACAAACGTTGTTCTAGCATTAATCGCCACTTTTCCTCTTTGGGTGATCGTAGGNTTTTTAAGCCTTGCTGCATGGATGACAGGGACCGTGTGTTTTTCCTGTGAAACACACTTACAGCAGATTCTGCAGTGGTTNTTTACCATGATCCCGTTTACAGCGGTTCTGACACCAGGCGTCATCTTTTTCTTCAACTTTGCGGCCGAATCACATGTGCGTTTAATGAAAGCAGGAAAACCCGCTTAGTTCATTTGTTGGCTTTCGACTATAAGTTTAGCGAGCCTTTCGCCATAAAGAGCATGGTAGAGAAGTCCTTTAGAACCCATTCCAGTGATAGCCCAACAATTTTTATCGATCTGCTTGATGATGGGCAGATGGTCCGGGGTTGATGCACGCAAGCCTGCTCTACAATCAATAACGTGTTGATCCTTTAGCGCAGGAACTAAAGGAGCAATTTTAGGTAAAATATCATTTTTAGCAAAATTTATATCGCTGTCTAAGGAAATAAAATTACGCTCGTAAGTAGCCCCTGCAAGACAAGTCTTTTTTCNTCTGCCCATGATAAGATAAGCATGGGAATTTAAAGCGACTGGCAAGGGGCTTAGATCGTGAGGCCACTGAATCTCGATCATTTGACCTTTGACGCATGCAACCGGTAGCTTTTCCTTAAGAAGTTGATTAACAAAGGCCCCGGTTGCAAGAACGACCTGGTCAAAATTCTTCAGCTCATCCAAAGAGGAAATTTNTTTAAATTCAAACTCCGCTCCCATCTCTTCGCAGGCTTGTTGAAGTCCCTTCAAATAGAGCCTGCAGTCCACTCCTAAGCTATTAGGAATGTAGAGGCCTGGATAAGAAGCTGCTCCTGGTATTTTGTTTTCAGTTGTTTCGAACCAAATGACATCCGTATATTTTTNTGAAGAAAGATAATATTCCTCTTGTTGCCTAGCTGTTGTTGCTAGTCGTANATAACCCCGGCAGTTGACGACAGATTTTCCCAATCTTTCTTCCGCAATCTTTAACAACTTACAAGTCGCGCTATAACCTTCAAAACCCTCACGATTGAGTTTAGCAGATGCGCCTGCAAAAGGATGCAAAAGCCCGGCTGCCATACCTGACGTGCCGCCGCCTGCTCCTCCATCGAAAAAAGTGATCCGGATTTGTTTTTCACATTGAAATTGATTAAGGAGAAACCAGCCTGTTGCAAGGCCAGATAAGCCCATCCCGATAATTGCTATATTCATAAGTGCATCATTCTATAATCGCTCAAAGGCCCCTGTTTGCATTGATTCAAAATTGGGCTTGAACTGATTTAAAAGGGTTCATATTGATTCTTATTAGCCCTTTAAAATAAAACTTTCAATTTATTCAAATGAGGGTCTTTCAACTGGAGTAGTATATACTCATTCCAGTTCAAAGACCCTCATTTGGATTGATTCAAAGTCTCGGGCTTGAACTTATTTTAAAGAGTTAATATTGAATTAATGTTAGCCCGTTTAAAATAATTCAATCGCGAAAACTTTCAATTCAGCCTAATGGGGTCTTTGAACAGGAATGAGTATATCATATTTGCATTAATTTTTTAACAAAAAAACAGAATTGCTCAAAACCCAATTTTCAGATATTTTGAATAAAAGCAAATTTTGATTTGGAGATCTCTTTTGAGTTTTAATCCCCAATTAACTCCCAGAAAACAGATTCGCAATCTTCTAGTTGTGCTTTTTGCAGGTTTTTAAGCGCAATTATTTTAACCCTGCTCATGTTATACAACTATGGGCCGCAGGGAGATTATTTAATCAAAAATGCCCTTCTTTCACCCTCGGTCATCGCAAAAATGTCATTAAATGAAAAAATCAAAAAATGACAGTCCTCTTTTAGATAAAATAGAATTTAGCTTTCAGGAGGCAGAAACTCATAAAACATTCCATCTGCCAATAGATAAAAACAAATACGCTTTATTTTATACGACCGTCGTGAATGACAAAAGCTTGACAGAAGTCCCAACTGAAATCACAGCAGCTTTTAATCAAACACCCTACGCATCTTTGACAATAATGGTTCAAAATCAGAATTACAAAAACGCATCAGACAAAAATCAACTTTTTCAAGAACTCCAGTTACTATATAAGGGCGATTACTATCGTTTAAAGTTACGGGATGCAACTGGCACAAATTGGATCTATTTTTACCATCCCCGCATTTATGAAAATGCATTGACTCTTTTACGAGCTTAAATCCATGAACATAAAAGGAAAATTTCTTTTTCTTGGCACCGGTGGATCGATGGGAATCCCAGTGATCGGCTGTGAATGTGCTGTTTGCCGATCGGATTCTATTCACAATAAACGGTTGCGACCCTCAGGCTTATTAAAAATAGAAGATCAGAATATTTTGATTGATTGCGGGCCGGATTTTAGAAGACAAATGTTAGACCATCATATCAGGCATATTGATGGCATCATCTTTACGCACGCTCATTACGACCACACAGGCGGATTTGATGAACTTCGCATTCTGAATGCACGGACTAAGAAACCGATGCCTTGCCTTTTATCTAAAGAGACCGCAGATGAACTCAAAATGCGTTTTCCCTATGTTTTTAATGATTCTTCAGAATCGATCACTATCACGACAAAAGTCGACATTCAATACCTTGGGGCAAGAGGACAAACTGANTTTTTAAACCTGCCCATCCAATATATGACCTATGAACAAGGAGGCATGCCAGTCAATGGCTTTCGATTTGGCAACCTTGCCTATATCACTGATATTCGTCACTATCCTGAAACAATTTTTGAAGATCTAAAGGGGATCGAGACACTTATCATTAGTTGTTTGCGGCATCAATCCTCTATCCTTCATTTTAATGTTGAAGAGGCGATCGCTTTTGCTTCAAAATTAGGCGTAAATCAGGCCTGGTTTACACATATCGCTCATGAACTTGACCATGAGCTGACCAATTCAAAACTTCCTCCTTACTATCAATTGGCGTATGATGGACTAGAAATTGATTTTGAAATTCCAATCCCTAACAAAGAACAAAAACATGGCTAATGATCAAGAAACTCATAAAGATTCTATCGAAAATGAATTGAATAAACGNAAAAAAGCACTCTTAGTTTCAGTTTATAAAGGCACCAGTCAGCGTGAAATCTGTGAAGAGCATCTTGAAGAACTTGCCTTGCTAACTGAAACTTATGGTGTGGATGTTGCAGGAAAAATCCCTTGCAATGTACGAAAGTTTGACGCTTCAACTTTTGTTACGGAAGGCAAATTAGAAGAAATCCAGCAAGCTGCCCATGAATTGAAAGTAGACCTTGTAATTTTTGATGATGAAATTGCACCTAGCCAACAACGCAACCTTGAAAACTTTTTCAAACTTCCTGTGATGGATCGTACAGGAGTGATCCTCGAGGTGTTTGCGCAAAGAGCTCAGACTAAAGAGGCGCGTTTGCAGATTGAACTGGCAAAAGTAAAATATCAGGCCCCTCGTTTGAAACGCTTGTGGTCTCACCTTTCACGTCAAGCCGGAACGGGTGGAAAAGGCGGCGGCGCTTATTTAAAAGGCGAGGGGGANAAACAAATTGAAATCGATCGAAGAATNCTTAAAAAGCAGATCGATACGCTGCANAAAGAAATCCGCGAAGTGAAAGCCAATCGCGAAACACAACGCGGCTTACGCTCGCGCTCGGAAATCCCTGTATTTGCCATTATCGGCTATACCAACGCAGGTAAATCCACCCTTCTGAATGCCCTCACAGATGCACAGGTATTTGTAGAAGATAAATTGTTCGCCACATTGGATACAACGACACGAAAGTATATGCTGCCTAACAATCAGGAAATTTTACTGATTGATACTGTAGGATTTATTAGAAAATTACCCCATCTTCTCGTGGCTGCTTTTAAAAGCACTCTGGAAGAGGCCTTGCAAGCAGACATTTTACTTCATTTAGTTGATGTAAGCCACCCTATGGCAGAAGAACAAGCAGCGACCACCTATGAAGTTTTACAAGAATTGAATGCGGAAAATAAACCGATTATTACTGTACTCAATAAAATAGATCTTTGCCAAGATCGTCAAATGCTCAATCGTTTAAGATTGCTCTACACAAAATCTGTCGCTATCTCAGCTTTAAATAAAGAAGGTTTTGATGCCCTTCAAGAACAGATGATCCAAGAGCTTAAGAGACGCCGCTCTATCGTTGAATTACGCATCCCGCAAAGCGAGTATCATAAAGTGAGTGAAGTGATGCGCTTAGGCAATATTCTTAATCAAGACTATGATGAAAATGACGTCCTCTTAAAAGTCGACATTCCTCAATCCCTTGCTGGCAAACTTAANAAATATGTAATTGAAAGTTAAAATTCATCAAAACTTGCCACAAAAGGACGATCCAATCCTTGGTTTTCATCCATATAAGGAGGTGCAAAATGGGTCATAAAACGACACTTTTCCTTATAATCTGGTGATCTTCTGTATTTGAGTGTTTCCGGAACTTCATGCTCTGAAATATACCATTCTGAAACAGAAAGAGCACGATCTGGGATCTGCTCTTCCCTGACTCTTGATGCACCTGATTGAAAATACTC
This sequence comes from Parachlamydiaceae bacterium, assembly GCA_013414685.1. Classification (GTDB taxonomy): domain Bacteria; phylum Chlamydiota; class Chlamydiia; order Chlamydiales; family Parachlamydiaceae; genus Neochlamydia. The sequence continues at coordinate 671,799 of CP058704.1, forward strand.
CGCATGCCAATCTCGCATTTGAATATCATGAACGCTATCAAACTTGATTAGGTTTAATACTTCTTCTTTAGAAAAATGTTCTTGCATGCTAACAATTGAACGATCTGTTGTAATTAAATGAATTTGTTTTTCAAGCTGGTATCTTTGAATATAGTATAGAACGCCATTCTTTGCTTTTTTGGACATAAAGGGAATCACTAAATAAAAATGTGTCATGGGATGATTTTTGAGCACTGGAGCAATCGTCTGGACTAAATTGATTGAATCATGCCCACTGTAATCTAAATCATCAAAAATGACAAAATTGTTTACGTTCGGCATCAGAGATTCAAAGTTGTCGAGGTGTGGACTTAATCCAATTTTAGATTCAAAATTAAAATGATTTTCAGGCATTTTATTTAGATGTGGAAGCGCAAGGGCACTCAACCAACTATATTTTTATTTGCGGCATCGCTTTTTGCTTCAAAACCTAGTGCAAATTTTTCATTGCCCAGGACTTGATTGAGAAAATCACAGCATGCTTTTAACCCTCTTTTCAATTCATCAAAAGTAATAAGATCTATCCCATTATAGAATTTTTCTAAAGCAGCTTTCACAGCAGGATTTTTATCCAGCCTCCCCTCTTTATTTGCCTCTTGAAGCATTTGCTCTATATTTTCTCTTAGGATTCTGTTAGGAAAATTTAATTGTCTTGGGGTCCCTTTAATGTTCAATGCAATTTCCGTTGAATCCAATTTTTTGAAGATTTTCGACAAACTCAGGATTGTCGCAAGGATCTGAATATTCAATAGGCAAAGCACAAGATGTAAAGGCTGGGATCAACTTTTGTTCAGCCTCTTCGCGTTTTTGAACTTCTGCAGGTTCAACTGTTGAAATATTATCAGGCTCTCCATGAGGAATTTCAGATTGGGTTATTACAGGCGGTTGTGTATTTGACACTTGATTATTTTCTTGAGAAACGAATGGTTTGTTCAGGCGACTTAAAGGAGTTTCCTCTTTCTGCATTTCGCGGATATTTCTTTCACGCAGTGCCTTCGCAAGCCCAAAGAAGGCAAAAACTCCTCCAATTCCAAATGTGAGCAAACCCACAAGAACACTTAGAGCAATGGTCAGAATTTTTCTTGTGTTGAGGTAAGGATTTTTTTGCCATCAGAAGTTTTAGCCGTAAAAGGTTCTAAAGTAAAAAATGTTGATTGCACAGGTTTATTGTTATCTTGAATCTGACTCATTTAAATTCCTTTATTTCTCACTTATTCATTCATTAACAAATCGATAAGCAGACGCACGCCGAAACCTGTGCCATACTTTGGCTGGTATCTCTTTTNTTCATTCAAATAAGCGACGCTAGCAATATCGAGATGTGCCCATGGAGTATCCTCAACAAATTCTTGAAGAAACTTGGCTGCCAGAATTGAGCTTGCTGAACGTCCCGCGCTATTTTTCATGTCGGCGATATCAGATTTTAATACTTCGCGGTACTCTTCATAAATAGGCAGACGCCAGACTCTTTCAAAGGTATTTTGACTTGATCGCACCAACGCCTGAGATAAGGCCTCATCATTTGNAANAAGACCGCATGCCTCATTTCCAAGGGCTATATCAATGCCTCCTGTTAGTGTCGCGATGTCAATCAGACATGTAGGGGCAAGTTTTTTNNTGGCATATGTGATTGCGTCTGCCAACACAAGCCTGCCTTCTGCATCGGGGTTCACCACTTCAATAGTCAGTCCCTTAGAACTTTTGTAAACATCACCGGGTTTAAAACTTTTAGAATCAATGCTGTTTTCTGTTACAGGAATCACCACAGATACATTCACTTTCAGTCGAAGGGAAGCCGCAGCATAAATTGTTCCAAGAGCAGCTGCACCCCCAGCCATATCAGCTTTCATCGTCTCCATTGAAGCGACAGGTTTCAGATTTAATCNCCCTGTATCATAAGTGATTCCTTTACCGACAATTACTGTATGGTGCTTTGAACCTGGACGGCCGCGATAAGAGAGAACGATCAAGGCAGGATCTTGGGCCGATCCCCTATTGACAGCTAGAAGAAGGCCCATTTTTTCTTTTTCAATCTCACGTTTGCCTAAAATCGTCGCTTTCAAAGGAAGCTTACGCGAGAGATTTTTAGACATTTGGACTAAATACTCAGGATTGATATCATCAGCATTGCCATTGACCAAATCCCTTGCAAGGTAGATGCCCTCGGCAATGATCCCGCAACGCTTTGCGATATTGATTCCTTGTTTGGAAACCCCAATGATTCCTACACGCTTTATAAGGTTATTTTCCTCGGACTTGCTCTTTAGCTTATTAAACACATAGTTTGCCAAAAGCATCCCCTCTGCCACGCCGGTCACAACTGCTTTTTCATCTAATATGGACTGTGGTAAAAAAGGCAAATTTCATGAATTTTTTTGATGGCAAGCCTTTGCAACCTGTGAATAGGCGCGACGCAATTTTTCTACGGTTAATTTCTCTTTTTNTCCAAGTCCAAGCAAAGCAATACGTTTATCCGGCAGCTCCTTGCTTCCATACAGAAAAAGAAGCTCCCCTTCTCTTCCATTGAAATCTTTCATAGCGATGGAGTCCGAAAAATCCGTTTTAAACAGTTTGGAAGCTTTTTCGGCTTTATTTGCTTCTTCCCAAANAGGAAGTATGATCAAATCGATTGTTTTTCGATGCTGCTCCTGACTTGAGCAACTAAAAATTCCATTTTTATCCTTTTGTCGTTCGGCAATTGGCCCGAAAAAACTACGCCACTATGGCGTAGTCTATTTAAGAGAATCGATCAGAGAATTTAAAAAGGAATCTGATCATCATCAGGTGCTGTGCTCATGGATTTGTATCCAGATTGCGTGCCTGCGTAGGAAGAATTTCCGAACCCGGCTGCCTGGGATGTGAACGAAGGTTCCTGATAAGAATTTTGAGACTGTGATGGACCTGAAGAATCCTGGCCTTTATCTCCTTTGCCAAAAGGACTAAAACGAATCATCTCAGCCGTGAGGTCTAAAGAAACCTGAGGACGCCCTTCTTTATCCGTATAAATCTCAGGTTTGCTCATCTCACCGATGATGATGACTGCACTGCCTTNTTTCAAATAAGGCATCATTTTGTCGAAACGCTCACCCCAAATAGTCACTCTCCACCACACCGTCTCATCCTTTCCGCTCTTGCGCGTATTGGTTGCTACACGCAATGTGGAGACCTTCTGTCCTCCGGGAGTAAAGCGCACTTCAGGGTCTGCACCCAAGTGTCCAGCAATTTCAATGATAATCATTTTGTTTAACCTCGTGAATGTTGTAAACTTCTATTAGGCCTCGAAAGAACAAAAAATCAAGGTAAAAATGGAACCTTTGGAACGGAATAAGATTCGCCAATTNAAAAAAGAACTTGACCATGTNAAAAAAGCTCTGATTAAGTGGAACTCCCTAATGATGAAAAGAGAAGAGCTTGAAGTAAAAATAGAACAAAAACGTTTAGAAAATGACATGGATCCTGAATTAAAATTACTTAANAAACATCTGCGGGAACTGGACACGCTTCTTGACCATTTGGAAGAACATTCGCCAGATAAAATGGCTCAACTAGAGGAGAAACTGATTGCCTCTATTCTTTTAGATCCATCTTTGCGCAAAGAGTATGAGGAAATTATCTATTCTCTAGAGCAAACAAAACAAAAATCTAAGAGTTTGGACCGAATCTATCAAATTCTTGCTCATCTTCATGCGCTCCTTAAAGAAGTCTTAGAGGCCAGGCAAATGATTCGAAAAAGAGGAATTTTAAGTTATATNTTTGGAGCGAACCCTAATCAGATTATTTCCCAACATTTACATGCAATCGATGAACAAATTCATTTGATTCTGCCTTTGATTGATGATCCAAAACTCGATACATTTCTTCAAAATCTGCAAAAAGAATCCAGGCTGCGTTGGGGGTTTAAAAAAATTGATACCGTTTTTGAAGAAGCCTATGTATTGCTGGAACAAACTCTTATGCATTTTCAGCAGGAGTTAAAGACTAATGATGAACAATTAGAGGAAATCGAGTTATTAAGACAAAATTGGATTTCTGATAAAAGTCAATGAAGCAAAAGTCCATTTTGCTTCATTGCTTAAGAAATTAGATTTTAATAAATCCAGGACCTTTGCCTGCACCAGGTCCGCCAGCGCCAGGACCCATAGAAGGAGCTGGAGATGCTGCTTTGGAGCCTTCATCGCGACCTTCGGAAATTTCCTGGCAGATTTTACGCCATTTTTCCACTGTCTCAACATAAAGAGGCGCAAAGGCACGTAAAGCTGATGGAACAGCATGTTCCATATCGATTGTGCAGTGAATTAAAATCAATTCTTCTTTAACGGCTACACCTACGCCGCCGCCTGCCATTTGGCCGCCAAGCATAGAACCTTCAAGCAAACGCTCGTAGAGGCGCAACTTAGTTTTATCGTCTCTTGGAAGACCATCCAATAGAGGCGAATATAAGTAGAGCCTTTTGGAATTTGGTTCGTAGGTAAGATGCAACGAAAATTCATCATCAATACCTAAAATACACGTATTATTTTCGTCGAACTCAAGACCTTCGAGGCCAAGCTCCTTACCGAATTCTTTGAGATTTTCTTTAGCATTTTCAAAAGACATATTCAAAACCTCCTAAGGACTTAATCTGTCAATTTTTTTAGCTATACTCGTCAAGGATGCAATACTTATTCAATTTAAGTAAAGAGCTTTTGTTGCACTTGACAAGGAGTGCTTTTTACGATTTTCAATTTGTAAATACACGTTTAAGCTTTACTAATCTTATTATATTCGCCTGTCGCAATAAGAAGCAATTAATTTGCTGGCTAACAGATTGATTTCTTAAAGAAAAAAACTAAATAGTTGATAATTAGAGATTTAAACACACTTTGCTTGAAATTTAAAAAATTAGATAAGAAACTTCAGAATTGAATCAATCCTATTAATGCCAGTTAAGTGGAAGCGAGGATAATTGCGGAGCAAAATTAACTTTTATCATAATTAGGATGATTTTTATAAAATTTTTCATTCTCTTGGTCTACGTACCATTGGATAAATTGATCAGCTTTTTCTTGCTCCATAAATCGAGCAAACGAATACCCTCAATTTGATTAAAATAAGAAGATTGAGCTCTCACTTGAGATTCAGAAAGAGCATTTAAACGTTCTGGCTTATTGGCCCCCGAAAATTCTTTAAAAATAATTCATCTAATTGATCTTTCTTTAATTTTTTAAAATCCAACATTTTAAATTGAGGAAGAGTGATATATTCAATCATTGTTATTGATACGTAGGGAATAATATGATTGATCTGAGATTCTCGAATAAGCTGCATGCGATTTCTATAATTTGTTAAAATTCTTTTATCAAAGCCTCTTTCAATTAGAAAGCTGTCTGGATGCCCCAATGGAATCTGATATTTAAAAAGTCCCTTGTCGATTAAATCAGACTTATGCGGATGATTTTGGAAGTTAGGATGTCCGAAGTCAAAATTTTCTATTTGTTGGTTTGATAATAAAAACATGCGCGCTGCATCAAAAAGGGGTAGGCAATCATAGAGTTGTTCTTCACTCAATTCCTGAATTCTAGAGTCTTCAGGCCATTCTAGAGGAGGAAATAAGGCGTCAAATTGATCTTGAGTTAGCGGGTTCTTTTTAAAATCCCGTGCCTGTAATTGTTCCTTTGAAATTTCTTCTGATTTAACCGGTAAATCTTGAATGATGCTTTCTTTATTATCTGCCAAAACTTCTAAATGATTTTTATTATCCTGTAATTCTTGATTGATTGTTTCTTTCTGGTTAATTGAAATTTCTTGTTGATCTTTTTTAATATGCGGATTTTTTGATGGAAAACCTGATCCACATTTTTCTCAATAGGATTTTTATCGTTGACGACAACAATTTCACGACCCGTTAAGGCGTTTCGCCATAAATTTTGAATTTTTCAATAAAGAAGACACCTACGATCAAAACGGCTAAGGTTGAGAAAAAGCAGCAAATCCCATCCCAATCTGCCACATCGAACTGTGCTCATAAGTGATTTTTGTCCATTTACGTCCTTGACCATCCTCACAATTCTCTCTGGAAACTTCTTTTAAATGATGATAATTATTTACTTCAATTGGGCTAACAGAATGAGAATAGGGTTGAACAGGCATAAAATTTAATAATTGTTAATTTTTTTATTATTATAAGGTAAATTCTAAATAACTAGCAAAAAAACAATTCGCGTCAAAGGCACATGAGCATGGCGCATCCTCGAGCAAGGATATAGTGCTTTCAACTAAAAGTTGGAATCAATATAAACAACAGATTAACCAGTAAGACTTGAGATATCTTCAGGGCTTAAATTCACATCCGGATTTGCTTTTTAAAATCCTCAATAATCAGCTCATTCACCCAATTGATATACTCTTGCGCCTTGCTGGGATCCATATGTTGGCACATTCTACTTTTTGATAATCTAGAAAAACTTTGACTTCGCCTTTACTTGGGTTTGTGTCAAAGCATTCAATCGCACAGGGGCTCAGATCCATTGACCTCATTGAAGAGAAGCGCTCTTAACTGTTCATCAGACACTTTTTCGAAGTCCAATTTTGAAATTGATCAACCGTCATGATTACACATTTGTGAAGAGGAATAAAGGAAATGATCTGATTGATCTGCTCTTCATTAATTTTTTCAAACGAGAACAATAATTTATTGCAATGCGTCGATCCAGTCCCTCTCTAATTAAAAATCTCTCGGGAAAATCGTATCATATTTTAACAGCCCTTTTTCCACTAAGTCAGCCTTCAAAGGATGATTTTGAAAGTTCGGATGTCTAAAGTCAAAATCTTTAACCTGTTGATCCGAGAGCAAAAACATACGCTCGGCATCAAAGAGAGGCAAACAATCATACACCTGTTCTAAGCTTAGCTCCTGGATTTTTGACTCTTCAGGAACAAGGGCTGGGGGAAATAAAGCATCAAATTGCTCTTTGGAGAGAGGTCTTTCTTTAAAATTCCAAACTTGTAGCTCTTCAATGGGTAGATCAGGGGAGAATTCATCTCCAAACTTGAGGAAGCTTTTTACCAAAAATATTTTACACTCTCTTACAGGATTTTTTTGATGAAAAATTTGCTCAGTCATCTGCTCAGTAGGAGATTTTTCCTTAATCACAATAATTTCCCGGCCTGTGAGAGCATTCCTCCATAAATTCTGGATGGCATTGATAAAAAATGCCCCAATAATTATAACGGCCAGGGTAGAGATAATAGCAGCCAGGCCCATTTTAAATTGCCAGAATGCACTATGCTTATAGGTTATTTTGGTCCATCGATGTCCGGCTTGATCGCATTCAGAAGTTCTAGACTCCTCCTGTAAATTCCGATAATTTTCTACCTCATTGGAATTTACTTTATGGGAGAAAGGCTGAATAGGCATAAGTTTCCTTTAATAGAGATTTAATAATTATATATAAATTAAAAAAAATTACAAACTAATACCTTCCTTAAAATTTGGTAATTTTTACTCCCCTCCTCTTAAATTTAATAAGCATTCATCATTATCGTAATGCATAATTGAATTTTAACGCTTTGATCTTTGAAGCCTTTTCAAAATTATTTTTTACATGTAAGATAAAAATATAACAGATTAGATTCAAGAATAAATGCATGGTAAGAATTTTAAAAACAGAAAAAGGCAATCCTTTACCATTTGGAGCTACGCAGCANAAAAATGGAATCAACTTTGCTTTAGTAGCAAAGCAAGCCTCCAATGTCACTCTTCTACTATATGCACTTAACAAAAAACAGATTCTTACGGAAATCCCCCTTGATCCAAATGTCAACAAAACAGGGGATGTTTGGCATGTGTTTGTTCCTTTAGACCCTCGAAAAGTTATCGGTTATGCTTATAGGATCGAGGGACCTACACAAGAAACTGAATTGTCCTTTTATGATCCAACTAAAATTCTTCTAGATCCCTATGCTAAAGCCGTAAATACTCCTACCAAGTGGGGTTCNAATTTCATGCGGTAAAAAGAAGAGTATCAACCCATCGGTCTTTATCTTCCTCCTCATGATTTTGATTGGGAAAATGATCGTCCNCCCAACATTAAACCTAAAGATCTTATTATTTATGAAATGCATGTGCGTGGATTTACACAACATTGTTCGAGCGGCGTCAAGGCTCCAGGAACNTTTTTAGGCGTCATTGAGAAAATCCCACATCTGCTTGAACTTGGTGTCAATGCAATTGAGCTCATGCCCATTCAGGAATTTAACGAATGCGAATATAAAGTTCACAATCCGCATATTCATGAAACGCTTTATCAATTTTGGGGTTATTCGACCGTCAACTTNTTTTCTCCCATGAATCGATATGTTTTTGGTGAAGAGCCTGGAGCTGGTGTTGACGAATTTNNAAAAATGGTTAAAGCCCTTCACAAGAATGGCATCTCTGTGATTTTAGATGTGGTCTTTAATCACACAAACGAAGGAAATGAAAAAGGCCCTACAAACTCATTTAAGGGGATTGATAGCAGAACTTACTATATGATGGACAAAGAAGGCAAATTCATGAATTTTACTGGCTGCGGGAATACGGTTAATGCCAATCAACCGATTGTTCAAAATCTTATCCTTGATGCTTTAAGATATTGGGTTCTTGAGATGCATGTCGATGGGTTTCGTTTTGACCTAGCTTCGATATTCAGCCGCGGAACTCAGGGAGAGGTTTTAGGAGCAGCTCCNCTAATTGAAGCGATTTCAAAAGATCCTATCCTGTCTAAAACTTTATTAATTGCTGAACCTTGGGATGCATCAGGTCTTTATCAGGTGGGAGGGTTTTACCCTAAAGATGCAAGATGGATCGAATGGAATGCGCGTTATCGTGATACCCTAAGGCGCTTTATCAAAGGCAATCCAAATGTGAAAGGTAAATTTGCCACACGGCTCTGCGGTTCTGAAGATCTTTATCATGATCGATCGCCTATCTGCAGCCTTAATTTCATTGTAGCCCATGATGGCTTTACTTTGCATGACTTGGTCTCCTATAATCAAAAACATAATCTGTCAAATGGAGAAAGCAATCGCGACGGTGAAAACAATAATGAAAGCTGGAATTGCGGAAGGGAAGGTCTCACTCATGATCCGGTCATCCAGGATTTGCGCCAGCGTCAAATGCGTAATTTTCATTTGGCTCTCATGCTTTCACAAGGCATCCCGATGATTTTAATGGGTGATGAATATGGGCATACNAAAAAAGGGAATAATAATACCTGGTGCCATGATAATGAGCTGAATTGGTTTTTGTGGCAAAAATTGCAAGATCAGGAAAATTTTTATCGTTATTATCGCCTGCTCATTCAATTTCGTAAAAATCATCCCATTTTACATCAAGGGCGATTTCTAAAAGAAGATGACATCAGCTGGTGGGATCCTGAAGCAAGAAAGGCTTCATGGGATAAAGACACACACTTNTTAGCTTTTACCCTGTATGATAAAGCATCAGGAAATGATTTGTACGCCGCCTTCAATGCACAAAACATCGAACTGGATGTTCAACTGCCAAAAATAAAGGACCATCAAACTTGGACTCTTATTGTCAATACTTCTAACAAGGCACCTGATGATTTTAATGAAATCGGTCCCCCTGTTAACGGGTCCATCCATATGCTGCCCTACTCATCTGTACTCTTAGAAGCAAAACCTCTTTAATTTTTATAAAAGTTAAGGCAATGAAAAAATAAAAAAAGCTCCCCGATAATCCGAAAAAAGTNGCAAAACACGCCGGCCTTGAATATGTCTCAGATCTAAAACCTGGAATTCATCGGATTCGCCANGGGAAAAACTTCAAATATATAGACAAAAACGGAAAAACAATTAAAGACCCAAAAACGCTCAGTAGAATCAAAGCCCTTGCCATTCCTCCTGCCTACAAAGAGGTTTGGATCTCCCCTATTGCAAATGGTCATATACAGGCTACAGGACTTGATGCTAAGGGCCGCAAGCAGTATCGCTATCATGCCGATTGGAGAAAAGTCCGTGATGAAACTAAATACCATAAAATGATTGCCTTCGCTGAAGCGCTTCCTAAAATAAGACAACAAGTAAGCAAAGATCTTGCACGTGAAGGTATGCCTAAGGAAAAAGTTTTAGCTGCCATCGTGCATCTTTTAGAAACAACCCTGATTCGAGTGGGTAATGAAGAATATGCTCGTGATAACAATTCCTTTGGTTTAACGACTCTAAAAAATCACCATGTAGAGGTTAAGGGGACTAAAATGACCTTTAAATTTCGCGGTAAAAGCGGACGCCATCATACCATTTCTCTGGACGACCGGCGACTAGCAAAAATTGTCAAAAAATGCAAAGACCTCCCAGGACAAGATCTCTTTGAATATATTAACGAGGAAAATAACCTGGTTAATGTGAGTTCAACAGATGTAAATGAGTATTTACGTTCGCTCTCAAATGAAAATTTTACAGCTAAAGATTTTCGCACCTGGGCTGGAACAATTTTAGCCATTCTTGCTCTACAAGAATTTAAAAATTTTGAAACGTTAAGTGAAGCANNAAAAAATATGACCCAGGCTCTTGAAAAAGTCGCCAATCAGTTAGGAAATACGGTCGCAATTTGCCGCAAATGTTATGTGCATCCTGAAATCTTCAATGCCTATCTGAATGGAAAACTGAATCTCAACAAAAACTCAAAAATAAGTGGGCTCATCTTACCCATTTGGAAAATCGAACTTTATCTTTTTAAAAAGATCCTTAAAATAAGTGTGAGCTCTTTTGAAAGAGCCTTCCTATTAAAACCTTTAACAAATCTTCATGAAACATTAACGGAATTTTAAACTTTAAATGCTATAATTGTATAAAAATATTTTGATGCAATGAAGATTAACAGAAATCACGTCTCGCATTCCTATCATGGAACTTTTAAAAAGAAAAGATCTCATATACACTCTTATTCACGAAAAAAGTCCATCATGTGGCTCAGCAATCTCTCTGCTCGATGCTTTGCACTAAGATCGGCAAGGTTATAACAAAGCCATTCGCTGGCTTCGATCCATGCCAGACAAAATAACAAAGATTTTTAAACATACACTTCCTCCTGCATCCACTCAAAATATTGAAAATTCAGCCCAATCTCCTCCCCTACCAGACAAAGGAAAACAGATATTCAAGAAAAAATTCACTAAGCCCACAGCAAGAAAGCCAAACACCAATCCAAACTCAAAATGCACAAAATTTTGCTGAAGCCTCCCGCATAAATCTCCAAAACCTCAAACTGCCGTTTCCGAATTGAGATCTATTCATCATCAAATAAAAGATATAGAAAAGAAACTATCCGATTTTGAGAGCAGCCATGGGGATACTACACTGAAAGAAATACAGAATTTAACACAAGAATGTTTGTCGAAATTTGCAAGTTTGCCTTTAAAAAGCAAAAAAATTCAAGGGAAGTGACTGTCATTCAAAATCGCTTAAACAATCTGTTTAATAAATTAGAGGTCCTTGAACCTCTTGATTTTCCAAATGCTCCTCCGCGTTACACCTATCGAGGCAACAATTGTTGGTTCCACTCTGCGATGCAGCTCTTATGGGTCTTTGAGCCGTACTTTTCAAATTTGGTAAATAAAAAAATCGACCAGTATAACAATTATAAAGATATCCCATCTACCTACAATAAACTTTTTAATCAGAAAAATTAGAATTTCTTTTTGCTTTAAGAGCTTTTGTTTTTCAAAAGGAACTAGGTAAAACACATATTTTACCTAAGGCCGCCGACAAAGTGCTGGATGCTTTTAAAAACTGGAGGCCTGAATTTAGGGGTTATCGGCAACACGATGTAGGAGAATTCTTACAAAAGGTTTTTGATTTTCTAACAGAAGAATTTGAAGGCAATGTTGTGATTAATAAAGAATTTTTCGATTTCCAGGATGAGCTTTCCAAATATGTGATTAGTCTGCCCATGCATGCCAACTTTCAGGAAAATTTTACTCATTATTGCGCAAAGCATAAGGGTTTTACAGACGCACCTGATTTTCTTTTTATTCAAATCTCGCGTTACCAGGATCCTTTTACTAAACCAGAGCACAGTGAAGAAGACGACGAGTCCCTATCTGACGAAATTTTAATCAATACCCTCTCGGGGGAAGAAATTGAGGAAGAGGCCCCCTCCCCGCAATCAATCTTGTTCAAGGACCATACATCTATCGAGCTGCCTGAAAATTTTATCATTCAGATGGAGGCCAATCATCTATTCGAACCCAACCCTACACCCTATGAATATAGACTGCGAGGGGTCATCGAGCACCATGGGGAAACGATTGGTTTAGGCCATTATACAGCCAATATTTCTCTTCAAGACCCTAAGACATCAGAGCCTCAATGGTTTCATTGCGACAATTTTGGTTCAAGGGTCATTCAGATCTCTGCTAAAGAAGCCTATCAAAGAAGTAAAATGGAGCTTTATTTTATTTTGAAAGAATAAACAAATAAAATAGTAATTAGGATTGCAAATCTAATCAAAATCAGCAAAAAATTAATAATTTGTAAAAATTACTTAATAGATAGAGTTTTGTTGCCTATAAAATGGATTTTCTGCTAAAATGTTATTTCAATTATAGAGAGAAGGTATGACAAAAATAACACATGCAATTCATCAAAATCCTTTAGAGATTAGCGGCCCTATAGAAAAACCCACCGAGCAAAACACAGCAAAAAAGCTCAGGACCAAAAAATTCAAGAAGCCGTCAAAAAATCTTTTAATTCTTACAACTGTTTTAGTAGAATTGGTGACTTCATTAAATCATTCTTTTCAAGGGTTGCTTCAATTCCGGGTTGGTTTGCCAGTGTCATCCAGAAATGCTTCAGTAGCGATGAAGAACTCGAAATAGTTGAAGGCGAATCAGAGGAAAACGAAAAAGCCGAGTTCAGGATCAATTCTGATATCAAGAGTCAATATAATAAAATCGCAGAATTGAAAAAGGCGATAAGCCTATCAAACAAGAAGAGTTACAATCTATTTTTGCAAAGTTTGAAGAGGAAGCTCAAGGTTTTATTAACGAANATCAACGACCTTGAATTTAAATCCTCTAACGATTTAAAAAAATTAAAGCAATTACAAAGAAAAGCACCGGTCTATTTGTCGGAAGTTTCCAACCTAAAAGGCCTAATTAAGGGACCATCCTTTGATGAAGATACCNNAAAAAATTCGCTGAAGATAAAATTAGCTTTTAAAGGAACGCTTCAATCTTGCAAAACTAATCTTCAGGATGTCATCAAATACAACAAGGATGAAATTAAGATTCTTGAAAATAAGATAAGAGTGCTTAATGGATCAAAAACCACTCGAAAATTTCAAGTATTGGCATTTGAAGAAGTTTTTAGTGACGAACAGCATGCTGAGCGTATTAGAAAATCGCCNCCCAAGTATTTTAATGCTGCAAACAATTGCTGGTTTCATGCTTCTCTGCAATTCCTCTGGGCTATGGGAGATTATTTCCATGAATTAGTCAAAAATAAATATTCTGAAGCAGATCTAATTGCGCAAGAGTACGAAAATGAAAAAAAGCCTATAAAGCAGAATGTGATCGATACACTGAATATACAGATAAAAGGCTTTATACGAGGCCTACAAATCAGAAGAAAAAAATATTTAGAAGAAATGAANAAATATTCAGCAGATCAAAAAAGATAGATAACGAATTTAAAAAGAAGCTTGATGAATATCNNAGAAAAAGTTAAGCAATACGAAGAGGAAATGGCTGAATGGGAAAAATCTGATAAGACCACCCCTGAACCTACGAAGCCTGAAGAACCTGTTCATCAAAAACTGGAAGAGCCGGCAAAACCAGATCCAGTTCCACAACCTGGACTTCGAGCTAAACCTTTTAGACAAGAAGACCCAATGATNCTTTTGAATGCTTTATCCGATTTTAGCTCCGCCATGAAAAGTGGAAAACCTCGACAAATTCAAAAAGCTGAAAAAGCGCTTTTAAAAGCCTTACAAAAACAGTGCCGAGAGCTCAGTGCCGTTGGTGCCCAACATGATGCTCCCCATGTATTGAGTTTATTCTCAACTTTCTTGCCCCTAAAATCTATGAGAGAATAGATGAAAACGGAAAAGCACGCCCCGAATTTGGCTTATTTAATCTTTGCAAAAGAGCAAGACCCATTCTTGAGGCTGATCACAAATACGCAAATTATGAAGCTANNAAAAGTTGAACCCACAGTAGAACTTAATGTTCCTTTTGATTTAGATAATTTGAATGAAACAAACGTACAAGTTTTAGTAGACAACTTCTTTTCCGATCAAGTGAATGAAGAATTTTGGAGAATTGAGGATGCAGAAAATCTAACCGTAGATAAATTTATTACAAGTTATGAATTCATAGATAAAGAAAATCCTCCAGATTACTTTGCTATTCAATTGAAACGTTATGATTATCGTAAGCCAGCTCAACTTGAAAGAGAACTTGAAAGAATTAAAAATGAATGCCAAAAAAATTGAAACACGTGTCAAGGATCTGGAAAAGAAAAAAGAATATAAGGATAAAAAACCCGAGGAACTTCAATCCATTGCTGAAACACAGCTGAAGAGCGTCCTCCCCGCTTTAATCCTGATCCTGCAGTAAGAATTGATGCTCCTGTTCATTTTCCTAAAAATCAAGAAGGTCATTTAATTCTTAATATGTCAAAAGCATTTGGTGCTGAAATACCGAACGATCCAAAATATGAATATCGAGTCACAGCATCCGTTCGTCAATCAGGACGAACAATTCATGGAGGACACTATGTCGCTGATGTGCTGGGTACGCATCTTAAGAATGGACTTGAAACATGGTATCACTGTAATGACTTTGGAGGCGAAGTTTCTTCAAAAGGCGTAGACAAAGCCCCTGAATTAGTTAAAAATGGATACGTCTTCCTCTTGAAGCGAGTCCATAAATCTGAGGCTTAATCCTTTGGGCTTGTTTTTTCAAACAAGCCCTTTTCCTCTACCTCCTCTCCAAGTTAATTCCAACTTCAACTTGAACGAGTATATTCGTATAATTTATTAAGCTTTGAAAAATATAAACGAACATTTATTTATATTTAAAAAAGATCGGAAAGACATGAATGCTTGGAAGCTTTATATTATTAAAACACAATCGGGTAAATTTTATACGGGGATAACAAACAACCTANNAAAACGATTCACAGCCCATGCAAACAAATGTGGAGCTCGATTTTTTCATTTCTCTGCTCCTGAAAAAATCGTCTTTCTGGAGTCGCATCCCACGCGCTCACATGCCACAAAAAGAGAAATTTTTATNAAAAAGCTAAGCCGAAAGGAAAAACAAGCCTTAATCGCTTCCTGGCATGAAGATTTAAATGAATTCACTCAGGAAAATTCTTAATGCAATCTAAAATCAACCTACCTTTGAATGATGATGACCTTTTAAAAGAATGTAAAATAGAAGCTTATAGAGCAAGCGGAAGCGGCGGACAGCACATCAATGTAACCGATAGCGCCGTCCGACTGACACATCTCCCTTCTGGAATGATTGTCACAAGTCAAAAAGAGCGCAGCCAGTACCTCAATAANAAAAATTGCCTCAAAAAATTGCGCGATAGGATCGAAAAGCTAAATTATAGGAAACCTAGGCGTATTCCGACTAAAGTCCCCTATTCCGTTGCNCTTAAAAATCGAGCTAAAAAGACTAAAGAATCAAAGAAAAAACAACTACGTATACTAAAAGATAGTGATTAATTTTTAAATTTGATAAAATTAAGCCTTTATTGTTTATTGAGGACATCTTATGTTGAAATGGTTTATTGTAATTTTCTCACGCTGAATGCGACCTTGCAAGCTGAACCTACAGTGCTTGCTTTTGCTGGAAGTCTAAGAAAGGACTCTTGCAATAAAAAATTGATCAACCAAGCTGCCTCCATTGCACGTGAATTAGGAGCCCAAGTTATTCAGATCGATTTAAAAGATTTCCCTATTCCTTTATATGATGGCGATCTTGAAGAAGCAGAAGGAATGCCGGAAAATGCAAAATACATTCGCCAACTCATGATCAATAGCCAGGTCATCTTCATCGCGTCCCCTGATTACAATCACTCTGTTTCTGCGGTTCTTAAAAATGTCTTAGATTGGACCTCAAGGAGTGAAAATGCTGAAAGATCACGCGAAGCTTTTCAAGGCAAAAAATTCGCCATCATGAGTGCTTCGCCGAGTAAAAGCGGTGGGGCAAAAGGACTTTCCCATCTTCGTGACATTCTCCTGGATCAAAAAGCAATTGTTTTAGAAAGGCAAATTTCCATCCCTTACGCCTACGAGGCTTTTGATGAACAAGGTGGATTAAAAGATCTAAATTTGAAGAGCGACCTTTATCTGCTCATAGAGGAAGCCCTTAAAACTGAATAGGTATGAAAAGAATTACTTTTAAGGTATAATAACACCTATGGGGTTTCACAGACCCTAAAGGTGGTGAAGCATGCCTGGAATTTATAAATTATCTTTTCTGCTTTTTATAGTTTTTTTATCAGGATCTATTTATTCGATTACGCCCACCGGTCAACAGATGATTGAAGAGTCAAATAAAATTTACAGCGGCAACAAATATAATATTCCACCAGACCAATACCGACAATTACAACAGCTTCAAAATAGTGATCAGGTCTTTTATAACTACGGGTATCCTTATTCCTATGGGTATTCTTATCCTAACTACTATTATAACTATCCCAATTATGGATATCCTTATGGGAATGTCTATTACTATGACCCGCAACTCCCTTACTATTATGGAAACACATTTCCGGATAAAGCACGCTCTGATGCCCTCTACTGGTATCTACAAAACCGCTAGTTGATCTACAAATCAACAGAGAGACAATACGTCACGTCGAGCCATTTGGTCTATAGCCATCAGGTCTTCAAAGTTGTTTATTGAAACGACAGAGTGTCTGGACATAACGTTTTCCAGTTTTAAAGCAATCTCTTTCCATGTAATCTGCCGACTTAAAAACTGGTGAACTAGGACTTCATTTGCAGCATTCATATAGCAGGGCATGCTCCNCCCGCAATTAATCGCCTCATAAGCAAGCTTTAAACACCTGAATGTATTCATATCTGGGAGAGAAAATTGCAAAGTGTGATTTTTAAGAANATCAAAAGGTTTTAAAAGACCTTCACATCTTTCAGGGTAGGTTATTGCGTATTGAATTGGCACAAGCATATCCGGTTCGCCCATTTGAGCAAGCATAGAATTATCAATAAATTCAATCATGCTATGTATGATCTGCTGAGGGTGGACAACGACCTCAATATTTTTAAAAGGCACATCAAAAAGCCAATGGGCTTCGATCATTTNCAGACCTTTATTCATTAAAGTGGAAGAATCAATCGTCACTTTTGGACCCATTCGATAGTTTGGATGATTTAAAGCATGATCAACTGTCACTTGCTCCAGCTGTTCAGCTGTATAATTCCGAAAAGGACNCCCGGAAGCTGTAATGAGAAGTCGTTTCACAACTTTAGCCCCTTCTCCTTTAAGGCATTGGAAAAGAGCAGTCAATTCACTATCAATCGGGATAAGTTCAATTTTATGTTTGCGTACCAAAGACATGATCATTTGGCCGCCCGAGACCAAAACCTCTTTATTGGCAAAACCAATATTTTNTCCAGCCTCAATGGAGGCAATTGTTGGAGCTAAACCAATGGCTCCGCTCATTGCTGAAATGATTAGATTTGCCGTTTGATAAGTTGCGACAGCTTTTAATCCCTCCATTCCTGCCAAAACAGTGATATCTGGGAGACGCTGTTGAAGCTCATGCGCCTTATCCAAATCAAAAACAGCTAGGATCTCGGGACGAAACTCGAGCGCCTGCTGTTCAAGAAGATCTATATTTGATTTTGCAGCTAAGGCGAGAATTTTAACTTTATCCTGGCCTAAGTGCCTAGCAACGGCCAGGCAATNTTNTCCAATGGATCCTGTACTGCCTAAAATTGCAAGTGATCGCATAAATGTCCTCCAAACCTAACGAAAAGCATACTTCATCTTGCTATTCTTCTTCCAGTTGAAAGTGAGACTAAGAAGAACTCCGAATTAGAAGAGATACTCTTTTCTTATTGACAGTTGAAATTGTCAGATTCAAGGACAGTAGCAGGCTGACGAAGTCCAAATTCCAAGTTTCAGCTGGAACGAGTATTCAACAACACTGCTAGCAAAAAAGAGCTTATTTCAATTGAATAATAATTAATTCAATAGGATTGTCGGAGTCATTGAGGCTTTTATGGAATTCGTTCGGTGGATCAATATCCCTAAAAACCGGTACACCTGTAGGAAAGTTGACTTTCGTTGAAGTTCCGTCAGCCTCAAGCCGGGTGATCACACCGCCTTGTAATGCCACTACAACATGTTGATTGGCGTCTCTATGCAAACCTATTTCTTCATGCGGCATTATGTTAGCCTTAGACACATGCACTTTATCATTCTCAAATTGAACTTCGTATTCCATGGCTGCAGTCTTTGATGAAAGAAGCAAAACTACAAAAGAAACAAATATCTTTTTCATAATGACCCTAAAGTTGAATTTTAGCATTTATAATGGTATAATAATTTTATCTTGAAGGATTTTTACAAATGCAAGTAAGTTCTGAAAATTTTATAAGCCCTCCAATTGATGCAAAAGCGCATCAACATCCACCTACAAAATCTTCTCCATATCGCGCTTTACCAATTTATGTCTTAAAGGCCTCTGGAAATTTAATTTTGAGCGGGCTTGGCTCTCTTGCTGTCTTAGCGATTCGCCTTGCAAGTTTAGTGTTGTCGATTTTTGGTCATTGCGGGCAGTCAATTTCACAAAAGTCCATTACTTTAGCAAAAAACTATACGCATGCTATGTGATCCATCCATTAAATACAATCAGTCCTCTTTTTGAACCTGTTCTTTGCCAAGCCATTAACATTGCAAAAAAAGTGTGATTTGGAAAGAAAAGGATTTAAAGAAAACAGAAGATTTCAAAAAACTTATTTGCTCCGATGAATATAGATTTCAAAAAATTTGACAGAGCTTTCCCGAGAAGAAAAGGCTAAAATTGAAAATTCTCGCATTCGAGGCTCGTTGACCGACGGAATTTGTTTTGGGGCAACACTTTGGGTTCTCAAATTACTCCTCACATCAAATCCACAATCTGAAAGCAAGCTGATTGATCTTCTTCGACCTTTTGAAAAAGGATTTCCTGCAGAAGCTGCGGCTTTGCAGCATCATGCATTTAGCCATCGGGATTTTGAAAAGGAGGAAATGTCTCTGGATGAAGTGAAACAGGAATTAGATAAAATCGATCAAAAAAACTGATTCTTGAAAATGAAAGAAAGATTTTATCTCCTGAGGAATATACGCAGAAATTTTTAAACCTCATTCAAGAAAATGAAGCTTCAATAGAAGCGTTAGAAGAAAGGGTCGCTCAGCTTAAAAATGAAAAAATAAATCGTGCTTCTGATGTTGCAGCCTTGATTGACTTAAAATTAAAAGATAATAAGCAGAAATATGAAAGCACTTTTTTACTAAAATAAAAGAAAATGATGAAATTCAAAAAGATTCGATCAGCTAAAAATGGTTTTTATCAACTTTCTTTTTCCGTAGGACAAGGAACTATAAAAGGTCATGCAATTGTTTATATCAAAACCTTGTACGGTTCGTATTTTTGATCCCAACTTTGGTTTAATCAGTTGCGGCTCTACCAATCCTTCCAAAAACTTTGCAAATTATTTCTTAAGTACTACTCAAGAAAAAGGATCATGAACCTTTTCTTAAAGTTAGCAAATATAAACTTTCAGCTTGAATAATTCGTGTGTGCTCTGATTTAAATCCTGCTAGAATGAGTCTATAATCTTGTTAAATTTATTTTTTTAAATACTTTAGTGTTTGCTATTTAAGTCAATTCATTTTTGTGGTTCATAAATGCATATTTTAAATTAAAAAAATATTTATGCTATAATGAGGAATAATTAAAAGGAGGTTTTTATGAAAATTTTCCTGAAAGGAATTTGCACGCTTTTCGTGCTCGCATTTCTGATTCAAAGCGTGCCTCTTACAGCAACTGAAGCGCTAATTGCTCAACAAACACCCCCACCTGTCCAAGCCTATCCTGTTCCCCCTTCATATTATGGGACTCAAGCTCAATATTATTACAATATGAATAACCCTTATGCTAACTCCAATGCTCCTTATGGCTTTTATGGAGGATTTTATGGTTCACCTCCTCCCCCACTCCTTCTCAAGCTTTCCCAGACAAAGCTGCAGCGGATAACCTTTACAGATACATTCAAAATAGATAAAACAAGCTGCCGATCTAAGATCGGCAGCTTTTTTAAAGAAGTTGAGGGATAAATACCGTGGGATGATCACTTTTTCCAAGGGAAAAATGGACGACATCTACCCCAGGAACCATATTCAAAACTTTGAGTTTGGAAAATCCAGCTGACTGCATTTTCTCACTGACCATTTTATAATTCTCTTCTCCATGGGTCTCAATAATCCAATAAGAGGCCTTTTAAAAGCTCCAAGGGAGTCTCTTCCATAAACATTTCTGCTCCCTCACAATCCATTTTCACAATATCAATCTCATGCTTGAGAAGAATGTCTTCAAGAGTTTTAAAGTGGCAATCTAAGACATACTGACTTTTCTCATTACCGCTAGGTCCAAAACAAAGTTCACCCAAAGGAGCTTCAGAATAAATTTTTCCGATGCCGGTTTCTTGCCCCATCGCAACTTTATGCCACTCGACCTTAGTGCCAAATTTTTTAAATTCAATTTCAATGCGCCAAAATTTACTGGAACAGGTTCATAGCAGATCACCTTTTTCGCACCCTTTTCTAAAAAAATGTGGCAGACTCCCTACATAGGCTCCAATATCAAGGATTTTTTTCCCTGAACGTTGCATTCATAAATAATATCAAAAATACCAGCGCAAAATTCATAGAGCAAACGGTGCAGGTGGACATAGGTTCCATACATTTTTCGCTTCCCGATTGTCCAAAGGTAGTAATCCTTTTAATGTGTTTGCCTTGATATTTATCAAGAAAATTAAGCGCCAAAGTCGAACAGTGTTTTCCCTGATTATTTTTGAATTCTACCCAATGCTCTTTTAGCTTAAAGTGCTTGGCTGCGCTAGGGATATTCTTTAACTCTATATTTCGAAGAAGCCATAAACATTTTCTCAAACGCATTGGCAAAGCTTTCATCCAAAGACGTTGTTTTGTAAGTAAACCAGTCACTTTAAGCCCCCAATTTTCAGGATTTTTGAGATTTGTGATATTTAATTCCATCACTGGACTTTGCGATTCTTAGACAAAGCTTCACAGTTAGTGTTATATCAGAACTTCTGCAAGGCATTTTGGTTCAAAAAAATTAGATACTTGACCTCAATTTTTAAATATTTTTATGAACAGCAGAATGCAAGGTAAGTCCATATCAAACAAAAATATTGAAGCAATTAAAAAATTTATATTTAACAAAACTGGTTAAATTTCAAAGACAATCATCTGATGAGATTGATTCAAATTTAGGCTGTAACTCGATAAAAAATTTGATTAGGGGTAAAATTCAAGCCTGAAACTTAAATTTTAACCTAAAAATAATTGAAGGTTGGCGGTGAATGCAAACAAATTAAGTTTGACCAAAGTATTTCATATTTTCTTTATTAGCAATTCCTCTGGACAATATTTTTATAAATCCCTCTTCATTGTCATCGCTGTACTCTTTTTCAATGCCATCTTCTTCGACCATCGTCGTGAAAGTTTCATTCCAGATGTCAACTGCACTCGAGCAGGTATGGCTTTTCATTAAAGCTGTAGGAGTTTCACAAAGGTTATACGCACCAACAGAGATAATACCATGATTTGCTAATGAAGAGGTTCCAGTAACAAATTTTAAAAATAGCTGAATTTTCTCCTCAGGTGTATCTTCATCACTCAACCAATTTTTCAACCAATCGAATTTTTATCAGTTTTTTCGGTAAAGTTAGAAGGCGATTTTTGCAAGCTATTTGCAATTTTTGACGATCGAAAGCACCCTGAATTTGATTTGAAAGACTCTCAGCACCTTGCTCCTTAATTGTACTCCATCGCTTATCTCTTAATTTTAAAAAGCTATAAAGCCCTTTTCCTACATGATGAATAGCCTCGATTTGATGAAAAAGAATTCCAAATTGCGCATCAGGATAGGTTAGGAAAGATCTTTTAATTCTTTAAAAAATTCTTCCTTTTTTTCTTTTATCGTGTCTAAATTGACAGTGCATTCATCTTCATCGACAAATTGAGCATCTAAACCTGTACAATCAGGCAAATTAGGTACTCCAGCGTCAATGAGGAGTTTTATGATTTGCTGATCTTTCTCTGTTTGTTTTAATTTTTCTTCCTCTGTTAGATCTTCAATTTTTTTACCCCATGTATCATCATTGACTAGGTCCCGAAAAGCTGTAATAGCTTTAAGTAAATTATACATCGTGGCAGATTGTCTTAAAGTCAAACGAGATTCAAAAAGTGCTGCCGCCACGCGAAATAACGTTTCTTCCTCCAGGGAATCGAATGACTGGGAAAATTCTTCTTCATTAAAAGCAAGAACAGCCGCAAAAAGGCTTGTGAAAAATACAATCCCGTTTTGAGGTCGCCAGTCAAGTAACAATACCCCATCAAATACCCCACCATGTAAAAAGATCGCCTTCCTGTGGTGTTAAAAGGCATTCTTATCTTTTAACCAGAACTCTTTCTTACTTAATGTAATAGCAGAGAGTATTTTAGTAATATCTCTTGCGATAAGACTGGAGGGAATCGCTTTAGATAATTGTGAAGTAAAAAGCTTATTTTTTGACTTTGAGTCAAATATTGAAATAAATCATCCATAAAGTGCCTGCTAAGACCGCCTGCATCGGTTCCTCTTTCTCTTTGAAGATTATCATTGAGAAAACTCACTTTGAAACAAGGAAAACTCCAGGAGGAACTGGATTTTAAAAATTCATAAATCTTTATCAGGCAAAACTCAGGAATTTTTGCAAGACACCTAAATGGGACTGCCACATTAATTTGATTTCCATTAAGATATGTACTGCAGGCCTTCTCAATTGTTTTTAGAAAACAGCCATTTAAAATCGAATAAATCTCACCTGGCATTGTCCTGCGAGAGGAAGAAGTATCAGCTTCATCGGCAGGAAGATCATTTTCAGATGACTCTTTTTTGATTTTGACTTGGATTCAAAGGCAATATGCTCTTCTCCATTAACAAACAAAGTCTCAATAAACCCGAATTCATCAATTTTTACTCTTATATAAGGAGATTCTTCTCCTTGTTTTGTAATACAAATGAATTGATTTTTTGAATCACCTTCTGAATAGACATTGAAAATTCCAAGTTCACCCAAGTCGCAGACTGCAAATTTTGATATGAAAGAACTATGCTTTATAGCTCCTATGAAGTCGCGTAAAGTATTTCTAAAAAGGTTCCAATCTTGGGCACAAGAAAGCTTACCAGGTTGATCTGCACTCTTTGCATCAGGAAAAAGCTGAGCCCTGGTCTCATGCATTTCACTATGAGTTAATTGAAGTTTCAGATCTTTTGGGCCATTGTTCACCATAGGTGTTGGATTCTTCCTTAAATGGCTTGTCTCAGGATATGTATACACCACTGGTGTCTCCCTCACGCGAGAAATTGGCTCTTGATGAGGAGTTTGATTAACATTTACACGAATAGGACTTTGCCTTTGTTCCGTGGAGGGTTCTTCTCTAATAAGACGCATTGAAGCGACCTCTTCAATAATACGTCGAATGAGATATTTATAATCCATGGAAGGAGCATAAATTGAAACATTTATATGATTAATCAAAAGTTCAATTTTTTCACCCTGATTGGCATCAAAGCGTTCTTGTTCTTGCACTAAAACACGATTTGCATTTCCATCAAACCAAACACACCAATCTTTACCCAGTGCACGTATGGAAAATTTATTGTCAGAACCAGAATGATAATTTCTAATATATTCGTTCAGACTATTCATTTCGTCTATCGGAAAACCGTTAACAGTTTCCACTTTAAAGGGTGTATCTAAGGGGTCTTCCGAAATTGAGGGATCAGGTACTTTGTGCTGGGAGGAATTTTTTTGAATTGGGATGATTCTCATTAAAGAGATCTTGCATATGAGGATCAGAAGGTTTCGGACGCAATTTTAACCATAAAGCACTTAACATTTGCGGGATTGCAAGCGTGAGAATCCCTGTAAAAATAGTCGTAATCCAGGCAAGTTTACGCGTCGAAGGAGAAAATTTTGCATCATTAGGGTGAATTAAGAACTGAGCAATATGATCTAAGATTTTGTGGATTTTCATATGCAACTTCAAATATTTAGTTAAATACAAAATTATAACAAAACAAACAATTATTTTAAAGAGAATTTAAAAACAATAAAGAAAATATCTTTTACAGCTTTTTATAACAAAACTCAGAAATATGAGAAGAAACATTAAAAATGCATCAACTAAGGATCAATTCCCTTCCAGTAAGTTGGTAAATTTGATAAGGAAGCCTGGAAGGGGTATAGTTCTGATGTATGATCCCTTTTAGTATGGATAAATTGCATCAAGCTTCTTTTCAGATTTAAAATTGACAAATTCAATCTTCACCAAATTGAAAGTTTTGATTTAAGAATTTCCAAATTCCATATTCTCTTTTTCAACATATAACGCGTTAAAATCTTTATAAAACCATCTTTTGTATCATCCGAGCATTTTTCTCCATCTATTTCAATCGAATGCGTACCATTAGGAATATCAAACCGATTAAAACAGGTATGCGTTTCGATCATTGGAGAGTTACTTCCATAGATTAGGTTTGCTTCCAATCTTTGTCCTACAGCGAAAGTGGATGATCCGGTTACAAACTTTAAAAATAATTGAATCAGTTCTTCTGGCGTATTTTCATCTTTTATCCACTCTTGCAACCATTTAAATTTATTTTCTGCAGCTTCTGAAGGATTTGCAGTACTTTTCCAATGCATAACGATTTTTTACGGTCCAGACTGCCTTGCACTTTATCTGAAAAATTTCTTGTGTCTAATCTTTTAAGGGTACTCCAATCAGTATCCATTCTATTAAACATCTCGAGCATTCCTTTTCCTATCGAATGGGCCGCTTCGATTTGATGGCAAAGAGTTCCAAATTCCGTATCCCTGGAAGTCATAAAAATTTTCCATAACTCATTAAAAAATTCTCTTTGTTCTTTTGAATTTCGTCCATTTTTAATTCGTAATCTTCACTTACAAAGTTGGGCAAATCATCGTGCATAAAATGAATTTGAGCCTTTTTCAAAGCCTCGACTAATTCATTTTTTCGTCCTCAGCCCAATCCTTTTCAATTAATTTTGAAAGAATTTTGAGGCAATTTAAAAGTGTAAGGAATTTTTGTTACTTGATTCAAAAAATTCATGAGTGGTCGTGACCATAGCGTCAGCGATACGAAAGAGAGTTTTTGATCAAGTTCCGCAAAAGGCTGACTAAAATCTTGTTTTTCAAATGCTTTTAGGGCCGCAAAAAGACTCTCAGAAAAATACATACCTGTCTTAATAAACTCATGAAAATAACAATAACCCATCACATATCCGAGCCTAACGAAAAGATACTGCTCTTCAGCGGCTAAATAATATTTGTCCACCGAAAGTGTCAGCAACGGATTTGTATCTACTTTTCTCGCCATTTGGGTGGAAGGCATTCCTTTTTCAAAATGTCCGATGTAAAGAAATACAACTGCTGACTTTTGATTAAATGATGCATTAGATCATCCATGAATTGTTTTCTTAAGCCATTCGCATCTGACCCTTCTTGTGGCTTTAAATTATCATAAAGAAATCCCACTGTAAAATCAGGAATAAAGACCTGATTATTCCAATTTTTTACGTATGGCGACTAATTTTTCATAGAATTTTTGTAAGCAAATTTCAGGAAGTTTTGATAAGGCTCTCAAGGGGTAGTTACTGATAAACTAGTGTTCGAACTATCAACTCTAACAACATTCTCGACTGCCTTCATGAAGCAACCATTTAAAATAGCATAGATATTTTCTGGCAGAGAACTTAAAGAAGTATAAGGCATTTCTTTACCCTGTAGGATGAATTTCTTCAATTCACCAAATTCGTTAACTATTACTTTTAAGTATGATGAATTTTCGTTCTTTTTTGTAAGAGAAATAGAATGTTCATTTTTATGATTTTTACCAAGATATTCAGGCGATTCTAATTTCAGATTAAATTTTCCGATTTCTCCTAAATCAATAGGTTGATAGAATCGATATCTCTCTAAACTATAGATAAAAAGAATCCAGTCTTTTGAACATGAAAGCTTGCAAGGCTCATCCTCGCTTTCAATAGATAGGCTATTTTCAGCTTCGATTTCGTCAGGTTCATCAGGATGAATTTCACTTGTTTTCTGGGTCGATTCATGTTCCGATTCTTCTACATCTTCACTCTCATTGTCAGATGCGTCTGTTAAAGTCGTATCATCTGTTTTTGAATTCAGGATTGTTCGTGCTTGAATTTCAGCTTGTTCTGAACTTTCCACGGTAACATTTGAAACCTTGGGGCGATAGATCTCATAAGGTAGATTTTTTTCAAACGCTCTGAGGCTATTTCATTTAATAAATTGTGAATTAAAATCGAATAGTCCTCAGGAAGGATATATCCAAGAGAATCTGCGACAGTAATGTTTTCATCTTGCACTAAGAACTCTATTCGTTCCTCCCTATTGGATTCAAAGCCAAATTTTGGTTGAATACAAATCTTATTTGTTTCTTGATCAAACCATGCATACCAATCAATTTGCATGAAATATACAGAAATTGTATTACTTTTGCCTGAGTGATGACTTTTAAAATACTCACTCATCTCTTTCATCTGATCGGAATCCAGGTCTTCAACCTTTAATTGTGGCAAATCTTCAGAATTATCTATTATTGAGGATGTTCTTCGAGGTAAAGCGTCTGACGACGAAGTACTCCCAGAAAACAAAATATTTGCTGTTTCTTCATGCTTTTTCTCGGAATTTTCTGACTTAGACGTTCTTGTTTGAGACTGTTTGTTTTTATTCGAAGAAGGGTAGCGTTCTTCCCAAATTTTCTGGGTTCTTGGGTTAGAAGGTTCCTGTCTGAAAGAACGTAATTTTAACCATAGCTTGCTAAGGAAAATGTCATCCCGAGGGTAATAATCGAAGTGAAGATGCTTGTAATCCAAGCAAGACTTCTTGTTGAGGGGGTATATTTTTTATTGTTAGGCTGAGTTAAAAAAGAGCTGCATTATCTAAAGCATTTTGAACTTTCATTTATAAAACCTATGTACTAAAAGAACATTTATTATACTAAATTAATTATTTTTTTGTGAAGGAAAAGTTTAAAGACAAATTCAATACTTTATTTTAATATCTTTAATGTAATATACAGTTTGTTATCGATTAAATTACGTTAAATTTTAAAATTTATTTATAAAACCTGATAAATATTGGAATCATCAATAAGAAAAGCAATTTACTGGAAATCACTTGACTTGTTTTCTTCATTCATTCAAATGAAAGAATTCTTAATTTCCCTAAGGGATGCAGGAAAATGCGCAAACTCAATGTCCTACAAAAGATAGTACCGGAGAGGATTGAAAAGACCTCCAAAATCAATGGGGCTAAGAAAAGCGCTTTCCCAAAACTTCTTAAACCTATGCTTGCAACTTTAACTGATAGGGTTCCTAAAGGAAAAGACTGGATCTATGAGATTAAATGGGATGGTTATCGGGCAATTTCTTTCTGTAATAAAACGAAAGTTAATATCCTCTCGCGCAACAATAAGTCCTTCAATGATAAATTTTATCCCATTTTAAATGCCCTGCAAAAGCTTAAAATTCATGCCGTTTTCGATGGAGAAATCGTTTGTTTAAATGCAGAGGGTATTTCGAATTTTGAAACTTTACAAAATTGGCGAAGCGAGGCAGACGGAGAGTTAGTCTATTACATTTTTGATGTTTTATGGCTAAATGGATCGAGTCTTTTGAATGTGCCCTTATCAGAGCGGAAATCATTGATAAATCTTCTTCTTCCAGAAAAAGGGCCTATAAAAGAGAGTCAAAGTTTTTCAGGATCAGCCGAGCAATTTTTAGAATCTGCAAAAAANTTAGGACTTGAGGGGTTGATCGCAAAACAGAAGAAAAGTTTTTACATTCCTGGTAAACGTGTGGGTGACTGGCTAAAAATCAAATTGCAAAAGCGTCATGAGGTAGTCATTGGAGGATACACTAAAAATGAGGATTCNCCCCATCTCTTCAGTGCTCTATTAGTGGGAGTCTTTGAAGAACATTTGTTACAATACACAGGGAAAATAGGAACAGGATTTAATCAGGCACAACAAAAAGAACTGATAGCTAGATTTAAATCTTTAAGAATNAAAAAATGCCCTTTTTCAGCTCTTCCTGATTTTAATAAACACTCAAGGTTTAGGCCCAATCCNCCTCATGCTGAGGTCACATGGCTTTCTCCGCAACTCGTCTGCGAAGTCAGCTATGCAGAAATAACAAGCGATGGTGTGATGCGCCATCCCTCNTTTAAAGGGTTGAGAATAGACAAAAATGCTCAAGACGTCCATGCTGAAGTGCCTCTAAAATTATCTGACACTTCCAGCCCCTTCAACCTTTCNACCGATAAAAAAGGAGAACGCAAAACCCTTCTTAACCCTACTGAAGAAACTCAGGTAAAAAATATACAGGGACATGAACTAAAATTTAATCATTTAAGTAAAGTCTTCTGGCCTCAAGGCCATTTTACAAAACGAGACCTTTTGAATTATTATTATCAGGCCGCTACCTATATTCTTCCCTATTTNAAAAATAGACCTCAATCTTTAAATCGATTTCCAAATGGTGTGAATGGTCTGAGCTTTTATCAAAAGGATGTGACTGCAACAGCCCCTGATTGGATNCAAAAATTTCCATACCGAACAAGTTTGGGGGAAGATAAAAANTTTTTAGTCGTAAAAGATGAGGCAGATCTATTATGGATGGCAAATCTAGGTGCAATTGAAATGAATCCCTGGAATAGCACGATTGAAAAGCCGGACAATCCAACCTGGTGTATCATTGATATTGACCCTTCAGANAAAAACACGTTTGATCAAGTTATTGAAACAGCTCAGGTCACNAAAAAAGTGCTGGATCAGCTAAAAATCCCAGGGTACTGTAAAACTTCAGGCAAGGATGGCATGCATATTTACATTCCTATGGGGTCTAAATACACCTATGATCAATGCCAGTTATTCGCACGCCTGATTGCATATCAGGTCCATGAGGCTCTTCCTAAATTCACAAGCATTGAGCGAATGAATATAAATCGCCAAGGTAAAGTCTATGTAGATTTTTTACAAAATCGGCCAAAGGCGACATTAGCGGCTCCCTACTCTGTTCGACCCACACCTGATGCGACGGTTTCTATGCCCTTGCACTGGGATGAGGTCAANAAAGGACTAAGACCGCCAGATTTTACNATTAAAAATGCAATAGAAAGGATTAAGCATGAAGGCGATCTATTTAAACCTGTATTAGGTAAAGGAATCAATTTAGAAAAAGCAATCAAACTTTTAATTTAATCGTTTTTTTACAAAGTGAGTTTAATGGAATAATTGGACAAGTCCCTCCGCCAAGGTTGGATGTGTAAAAATAGCCCNCTGGAGTTTATTAAAGGGAAGTTTTGCAATCATTGCGACCTGAACCATTGCCATCACTTCCCCTGCCCCTGTCCCAAATGCGGCAAAGCCCAAAATTTGATCGGTTTCTTCATCGATGAGGGCCTTCAAAAACCCCTTCGTTTCAGAAAGCGTTCTAGTCCGTAAAATATCTTTCATGGGCATTTTGACAAGTCGATAAGGAATCCCCTGTTTTTTAGCCTCCGTTTCACTAAAACCTATTCTAGCAAATTCAGGATCTATAAAAAGGCAAAATGGGACTTGCCGATCTTTCGTTGATTTCTCTTTGCCTTCAAACGCAGCTTTAACTACCCGATGATCATCAAAAGAGATATGCGTAAAGAAAGGGCTTCCCGCACAATCTCCGACAGCCCACACATCAGGTGCAGTCGTCTGAAGCTTTTCGTTTACTTTGATAAATCCTTTTTCTGTAACGTCAATTCCAGCTTTCCCCAAACCCAAATGATCCGTATTAGGAGTTCTGCCGCCTGCCACTAAAAGATGAGACCCTTTTAAAATAAGTTCAGCCAACGCCTGCTTTCCATAAATTTCTATATTCTGGCTAGAAATTCCTTCAACTTTAGAAATTTGCACACCTGTGTAAACTTCTATCCCTTCTTCATTGCAAAGTTCATGGACTGCATCAGAAATATCTTTGTCTTCCCGATGAATCAAGCGTTCGTTGCGTTCAATGATTGCCACATCGCTTCCAAATCTTCTAAAAGCTTGCGCAAGTTCTAATCCAACATACCCTCNCCCTAAAATCAATAACTTTTNTGGAATAACATCCAAATCTAATGCTTCAATATGTGTTAATGGTTTGGATTCAACTAGCCCTGGGATGGGATCAATTTTAGCTCTACTACCCGTATTAATAATGATTTGTTTCCCTCTGAGAATTCGTTTTGAATCTGAAGAATTGACTTCAAGGGTCTTTGGGCCTACAAATTCACCCCTGCCCATAATTAGTTCGGCACCGCTTTCTTTAAAATGATCCATGTGCATTTCTACCAATTCTTCTACCATTTTGCGTTTTCGGTTTTGAACATGGGACATATTTATTTTCCAATCATTTGCCTCGATGCCAAATTCCTTTCCGCGCAAAAAATAGGTCGCTATCTTTGCGCTATGGATGATATTTTTGCTAGGCAGGCAGGCAATATTTGGGCACGAACCGCCAACATATTTCTGTTCAATCACGGCAACTTTTCTACCTTTCGCAGCCTCACTCCATGCAATATATTTACCTCCTTCGCCACTTCCAAGAACAATTAAGTCATATTCTTCAGCATTCATTAAAGATTTCATATCTTCCTTGCATGTTTTTTGTCCGTATAATTTAGAACGGATTAACTGTCAATTCAGTCCAAATGAATGTTTTTAAACTTCAACAAGCATACATAATTATTTATTGAAAAATAAATATGCTCTCTGTAGGTTTCGGTTATACGAGACGAACAGGCATGAAATCCCTTTTGCTTATTGTATTCTTTAAAATTTTCATAGGCGTGGGATGAATAAATCAAAAGATCGATTCAAGAACCATTCAAGGTCAATCTTTAAAGCATAAAATTTTAGCAATTTTATGCGTGTAGTGAAAAATTGAATAAAAAGGATGCGAAATGCTAAAATTTATCATTTTATGCCTAGTGTGCATGGGAACCCTGCATGCAGATTCGGTTGCCTACATTGCAAATATGCAAGGGAACAATATTAGTATCCTAGATCTTAAAACAAACACAATCACTGGGTATGTAAATAACAATGGTTATGATCTGACTCACCCGATCGACATTAAATTTTCCAAAGACGGAACAAAAGCCTACGTTGTATCCGATGCGATAAATCAAGTAGCTATTATTGATGTAGCTACACATACAATTATCAAAAAAGTAGACGATAGTCTTTTTCCTTTTTCATCTCCTTCAATTTTTCATATTTTAGAAAGCGGCCTTAAAGGTTATGTCGCTAATGAAAATGGAAATAGTGTCAGTATTATTGATTTATCAAAAGATCGTGTCGTTGGCTATGTAGATGCTGAAGGCTTTCCTTTTGATTTGCCTATCGGCATCGATTCTAATGAAGAAGAAACGATTGCTTATGTCGCCAATTTCAATGGAAACAATGTGAGTATTATCGATGTAAATGCTGATAAAGTCTTGGGATATGTCAACAATAATAAAGAGCCCTTTTCCAAGCCTGTGATGGTAAAATTTCTGGGCAGCACAAAAGTTTATGTTGGCAATTATTTTTCGAGTTCAATAAGCATCATAGATCCCTCCACACACAATGTGACAGGATTTATCAATCAAGCTGCTTGCCCGCTTAGCGGGCCAATGGATATCATAGCTACGCATGACAACTCTAAAGTCTATATTACAAATCCAAATCCTAATAAAATCAGTACTATCAATGTCACGACTGATGCAACAACTGGATTTGTAAGAGGAACCTATGAAAAACCTTTAGGACTGGCAGTATCTTTTGATAATTCGACTGTTTATGTCACAAATTCAACACAAAATACAGTGGCTTTGTTTAATGTAGAAGCTAACGCATTTATTGGATTTGTCAATGCGGGAGCCTTTCCCTTTCACAATCCAGGCAAAATTTCAATTCAGCCTCCAAATTAATGGCAATGACAATTTAGGAATAAGCCAAAAGAACTGTATAAATAGCCAACAAACAAAAAATCAGCATAATTTTCCATAGCATGTCCAAATCCCCGAATCGTTTCCCTATTCCCATTGACAATCTCACTGTTAAGAAATAATAAAATGGCGATTTGTGTTCAATGGCAATTAAATCTTCTTCTCAAATAAAAGAATTAGCTTGAAAGATGGAAAATTTGACAAGGAAGCGCCCTGAATTGACGCAATCGAAGCCGCATAATTTGAATAAGCTTTAGATTCAAAGACAGTTGCAGGCTGACGAAGTCAGAATTCCAAGTTTTCTGCTGGAACGTGTAACTATTGATTCAAAAGGAAACGTGATGTTCTCAAGATTTTTTAAGTTAAGCTGAAAAATGAATTGACTAAAAAAGAATCTACTGATAATTGTAAGCCAATTCCTAAATCGAGGAGGTATAAAATGAGCGATAACTATTGCTCAAACATAAATATGGAAGCTCCAGCCATAAAGCATTCTTTTTCATCTATTCTTTTTGATCTTTCCTCTTTTTCTTTTCGCCGTCGGCGTTAATCTTTTTCTCATTTATTTTAGTTCTTAGTTGCCTGATGCGATGAACAATTTTGTTCGTAAACAACAGTCGATTAATTTTTTAAGACTTTTTGAAATTAACAATTGATGACGCCTATTAGTCAAAATTTCTCTTTTGTGAGTTATTTTGGTTGCTTTTCGTTTCAAGAGACTGGGGTATAAAGCTAAAGCTTTTACCTGCAAAATCCACGAAAATTCAACTGAAAATGTTTGACTAAAGCGGCATCACAACCAACACATTTTATGGAGATTTTATGTTTGCATTTTTAAAAAATACATGATTGCAATGTTATTTGTTATTTTTACTCTAATGTTATTGACAGTTAGAACATTTCAAACCCATGAAAGTTCTTCCAAGAACACACTCATTATCGGTCTGCAAAGCGGGTATCCTCCTTTCGAATTTATGAATAGCAAAGGAGAAATTGTGGGTTTTGATGTGGATCTTGCGAAACGCATTGCAGAGAAATTAGGGAAAAATCTTGTGATTAAAGATATGGAATTTGAAGGAGAAATCCTTTCGCTCAAACAAGGAAAAATTGACTTGATTTTGAGCGGCATGAATATCACACCCTCCCGCTTAAAAGAAATTTCCATGGTGCCCTATCACGGAGAATCAGCAGATTCATTGAGTCTTATNTTTTGGAATTCAATTCCAGCTGAAATCCACACACTTGAAGATCTCGTTAAGCTAGATAATCCTATGATTAGCGTTGAGTCTGGAACAATACCAGAGGGTTTTATCGAGCGCTTTAAGGATATTCAAAGCAAATC
Organism: Parachlamydiaceae bacterium; assembly: GCA_013414685.1. Taxonomy (GTDB): domain Bacteria; phylum Chlamydiota; class Chlamydiia; order Chlamydiales; family Parachlamydiaceae; genus Neochlamydia. The sequence goes on from CP058704.1 coordinate 705,542, forward strand.
CTTTCAAGGAGCGTTAGCTCCCTTAATGGATGTCAAATACGGGAAATCTGCAGCCAACTTAGTTGAACCAGATGTTGCAAAATATCTCCAAAAGCAACACCCAGAAATCAAAATTCTCGACGTTCCTCTTCCTAAAGATGAAGCCATTTTAGGATTTGGCATAGGAATCAANAAAGAAAATCAAGAACTTTATAGGCAAATTCAGCTAATCATTCAAGAACTCAAAGACTCCGGAGAAATAAAAGAACTCGAGCAGCAGTGGTTTAAAGGAGAAGAAGGATGAACGAAGAATCTTCTCTTCTTTTCAAATCTGTTCCCCTTTTGATTCAGGGAACCTTAGCGACCCTCCAAATTTCGCTTGCATCCATCGCACTAGGTTTACTGGGCGGACTTTTAATTGGAATTCTGAACTGTCACAAACAGCGAAATTTATGTTCGAAGATTTTGTTAAGCGGCTTTGTGTGGATCATCAGAGGAACACCTTTGTTTGTTCAAGTTTTAATAATCTACTACGCCCTTCCTGAGGTTATTGGTATTTCATTATCCCCTTTTGCGGCAGGTGTGATTGCTCTTGGCATCAATTCAAGTGCCTACATTTCGGAAATTGTACGCGGGGAATCAATTCTATCCCAGAAGGACAATGGGAAGCTGCTTATGTTCTTGGGCTCGATAATTGGCAAACATTAAAAGGAGTCATTTTACCTCAAATGCTGCGCATCACTTTACCTAGCTTAACCAATGAGTTAACTGCTTTGATTAAAGAGACAAGCATCCTGATGGTCATTGGCGTCGCCGAGTTGACAAAAATCAGCAAAGATATCGTCGCTCGTGAACTGGATCCAATGACGATTTATTTAGCCGCAGCCGCACTTTATCTTGTTCTTACAAGCAGTATTTCTTTATTTGGACAAATCACAAAAAAGCGAGGCCTTATGATTTCAGGAAAGAAAATTTCATGGCATTACAAGAAAGAGAGACCAGTCTTAAATAATGTTTCATTCGAATTAAGAGTTGGCCGCATCACAGTTTTTATGGGACAAAGCGGGGCTGGAAAAACCACTCTTCTTAAATGCATCGCCAATCTGAATCCACACTACACAGGAATCATTTCCTGCGGGGCTAAAGATATTAAGAACTTTAGTGCGAGAGAAAGGGCTTCGCACATCGGGTATGTTCATCAGCAATTCAATCTTTTCCCCCATTTAACTGCATTGGAAAATTGTTCCTACGCGCTCAATAAAACAATGGGAATCACAAAGGAAGACTCTAGGACCAGATCTTGTGAAGTATTGCAGATGCTGGGTATGTCATCTTTTATTCACACTTTACCGCCTAGGCTTTCAGGAGGTCAGCAACAGCGTGTGGCCATTGCAAGAGCTCTACTTTTGAACCCAAAAATTTTGTTGTTGGATGAGCCTACCTCTGCCTTAGATCCGGAAAGCAAAAAAGCCTTGAATCTTTGCTGCTTGATCTCATGCACAAAGGAATGACCTTGGCGCTTTCGAGCCACGATATGCCCTTTATCCGCAAGATAATGGATTACATTTATTTCATGGAAGAGGGTTCAATCATTGAAGAATGGGATAGTAAAAAAGACGACTTATCGTCGAAAGAAAAAATCAATCAATTTTTATCAAACATTTAAAGGAACATCATGAAAAAGTCATTTTAGCGTATAGCGGGGGTCTAGATACTTCCATCATTTTAAAATGGTTACTAGGGAAAGGATTTCATGTTATTTGCTTTCTGGCAAACGTCGGACAGAAGGAAAACATGCTTCTTCTAGAAGAAAAAGCCCGAAAGTTAGGAGCTAGCGAGGTTTATGTGGAGGATCTCCGACAAGAATTTGTTGAACAATACGTCTTTCAAGCGCTTAAAGCCAATGCGGTTTATGAAGGAAGGTATCTTCTGGGGACGTCTTTAGCAAGGCCATTGATCGCNAAAAAACAAATAGAAATTGCCAAAAAAGAATTTTGTACCATGGTGGCGCACGGAGCGACAGGTAAAGGCAATGATCAAGTGCGATTTGAAATTGCTTACCTGACGCTCATGCCGGAAGTCACTATAATAAGCCCCTGGAAAGACCCTGANTTTTTGAATCAGTTCAGAGGAAGAGTAGATATGATTAAGTATGCTGAAGCACAAGGAATTCCAATATCTTCAACGATGGAGAAGCCCTATAGCATAGACGAAAATATTTTTCACACAAGCTACGANGGNGGGATTTTGGAAAACCCTTTCTTTGAACCTTTTGAAGATATGTTTCAACAAACTTCCTCTTTAAAAAATGCCCCTGATGAAGAAGTCAATATTGTCATCGAATTTTCCAAAGGAATCCCTATAGCTGTCACCCATCTTGAAAAGAACCTGACTGTCAATGAATCCTCGGTAGAACTTTTAAATTATCTCAACCAATTAGGCAAAGAAAATGGCATAGGCAGGCTTGATCTTGTCGAAAACCGTTTTGTCGGAATGAAATCAAGAGGGGTGTATGAAACTCCTGGAGGAACAATTTTATGGAAAGCCCATCAGGATCTTGAATCCCTTGTTTTAGATAGAGAAGTCTTGCATCTCAAGCAGATGTGGATGCCCAAAGTGGCTCAACTGATCTACAATGGCTTTTGGTTCAGCCCTGAAATGGACTTTTTGATGGCTGGTATAGAAAAATGCCAGGAACATGTGAATGGCAAAGTCTATCTAAGACTTTATAAAGGAAATGTGGTCATCACAAAACGTGAATCGCCAAATTCTCTTTACAACAAGGATATAGCCAGCATGGATGATTTAGGAAACTATGATCAAATAGATGCAAAAGGGTTTATAAAACTAAACGCACTAAGATTGATTAGAAAAATAAATGAGGAAAGCGCTTGCTCTTCCAATGCAAATGATAAACAGGTTCTTCAAATCGAAGGGGCTCTATTATGAAATTATGGGAAAAAGGCTACCAGCTTGATGATTTGGTGGAAAAATTTATGACTGGGGATGATCCTTTATTAGATCAGGCCTTAATTCAATATGATTGCTTAGGTAGTATTGCACATGCAAAAATGCTTCATCATATTGGTATTTTAACCAACAAAGAATGTCAACTGTTAGCCGAATCACTGGCTGAAATCATCCAATTAGAAAAGGAAGGAAGATTTTCGATTAGGCCTGAAGATGAAGATGTGCATACAGCAATTGAAAATGCTTTGGTCGAAAAGCTAGGTCCAATAGGNAAAAAGTTGCACACTGCCCGTTCAAGAAATGATCAAGTTCTATTAGATATCCGATTATATGCGCGCGAATGGGTCCTTATTTTAGCTAAAGGAATTTTAGAAGCCATTACGGTTCTTTTGGATTTCGCTGAGGAAAATCATGATATCGCAATACCTGGCAGAACTCATTTTCAACGCGCAATGCCTTCTTCATTAGGTTTATGGGCAGGAGCGTTTGCAGAATCNTTTTTGGACAATATTGAATTTATTAAAACAGCCTATTGGTTAATAGATCAGTGTCCTCTAGGGTCTGCTGCGAGCTATGGAGTCTCATTAGAAATCAATAGAAAGCTTACTTCAGATCTTTTAGGTTTTAGAACTGTTCAAAACAACGTCCTTTATGCCAATAATAGCAGAGGAAAATTCGAAGCAATCGTCTTAAGTGCACTCGTTCAAGTGATGGGGGATTTAAGTAAAATATGTACAGACATCATTTATTTTAGCGCTCCCGAATTTGGATATCTTTGCCTTCCAGAGGAATTTTGCCCCGGAAGCAGCTTGATGCCCCAAAAACGCAATCCATGCCCTTTGGAATTAATTCGCGCTAAGTCCGCTAGTGTTCAAGGAATGTTGATTCAAGTTTTAGAAATCATTAGAGGATTGCCTTCGGGATACAATCGTGATTTTCAGGAAACTAAACGCCCTTTGATGCAAGGGTTTGAAATCACAACCATGTCTATTCGAGTTTTTAAACAAATNTTTTCTCACCTGAAAGTAGATAAAGAAAAGTGTTTGAAAGCATTTACATCTGAGCTNTTTGCCACAGATAAAGTCTTGGATCTTGTTAAAAAAGGACGCACGTTTAGANNGGCCTATAAAGAAGTTGCCTTGTCTCTTAAAGATGTTGTCATGGAAGATCCTGTTGTGAATATTCTTTCTAAAACGCATCAAGGGGCGACAGGCAATCTTGGAATCATGACTAATCGCATCAAAATGAATGAATATCAAAAATGGATGCATCAAACAAATGAAAGATGGGAGGCTGCCAAATCCTCTCTATTAGAAAAAGAAAAATTTTAAACCTTGCGTCTTAAAAGCATATACTCGTTCCAGTTGAAAGGCACCCATTTGGACTGGAATGAGTATATGTGTATTACAAGAGAGGCGTAAGCCTCCCCTACTTCGAGGAACCAGTGGAAACTTCAATGGTACTTGCGTTTACCTGCTGTCCAGCGGCATTAAAAGCAATCAATGTATAAATATAAATCGTGTTTTTCGACGATTATGGTCATTAAAAACAAAAGGTCCATTTTGTGGAATCGTTGCAATTGCTTCTCCATTACGCAGAATTCTATATCCAGCAACACTTGGGTTCGTGCTTGGACTCCAGGTTAAATGGTTGATGATATCAGTTTGTGTGGCAAACCTATTTTTGATCACCAAGCCATTAAAATTATTTTGAGAAAATGAGCGGGAAAATCTGGCACTTTGACCTCCATTATTAGTCACAGCCTGTCCGGTAGAAATAATCTCCGTTGAAGTTCCGGCACTATTCGTGACAATAAGAGTGACATTAAAAACTCCTGATGCGGGCAGCTGATGTGTAATAACAGGCGAAGTGGTAGAAAGCGTTGTTCCATCCCCGAAATCCCAAAAATAATTGACAATGGTGCCTGTTGGCGACACGGATTGAGAGGCATCAAAAGTGTCACCAGAGACGGTAAAAAGGCAAAAGGCGCCTGATCAGGTGTAATCGCAAGAAATTGTGCTAGACTTCCACCCGTCGGAATTGCGGCGCCTGCTGTATTGGAAGAAATATTTATAGGAACTACAGAATTGGTAGAACTAATCGCAACGTAGGCTGTTGTCCCGTCTGGTGTAATAGCAATAGAAGTCGGTGTCCCCGCCATGGGAATTGCGGTACCCGCTGTACGAGTCGCAATATTAATAGGAGTGACACTATCAGGAGAAGAGATCGTAACATAGGCTGTTTGACCATTTGGTGTGATGGCAATATCGATTGGAAACCCTCCAACTACGATGGGCGACCCCACGGTGTTCGTGGCAATATCAATAGGAACCACAGAAGCTCCTAATTGCAAACAAACATATAATGTAGTTCCATCCGGGGTGATAGAAAGCCCATCAGCGCCGGCACTTAAGGGGATAGGAGTTTCAGCTGTATTAGTTGCTGTATCTACGGGTGTAACAGAACCTGCAATATTGGATACATAAACGGTCGCACCATTTGGTGTTATAGCGATATCTGAAACACCTAAGGCTGGAAGGGAAATTGTTGTAATTACAGTATTTGTAGCTGTAGAAATCACACTGATCGTAGAATTAAGTCCATTTAATACATAAATCTTGCTGCCGTCAGGAGAAGCGACGGCTCTGATTGCGTCGCCTGTTGGAATTGTTGTGATCGGAGTATTCGTGACTAGGTCAAACACAAGAACATCTGTTGCACCTCTTCTGGTTATGTACGCAGTTCTTCCATCAGGTGTAATGGCAAGGTCAAATATCGGGCCTCCTCCGATTGCAATCGGAGCGCTTGCTGTATTCCCTGGAATATCAATAAGTGTAACAGAAGCAGAGGTTGTATTGCTGACAACGACCTCCCAATCGCCTTGATAAGTATAATTATTTTCTGGGGCGGGAGCGGATGTGCCGCTTGCTGTAACGGTAACGTTCACATTTCCAGGTCTCGAAGCAGGTGCGACGGCTCCTATCATCGTATCAGAAAAAACAGTAAAAAAGGAGCGGATTCTGAACCAAAACTTACATTCGTGGTTCCTGTAAAGCCTGAGCCTGTAAGAATTACAATGTTTCCCCGCATCCGACCCAAAACTTGGATTAAGATCCGTAACAACAGGAACGCCGAATATCGAACAGGTCATTGAAAGAAATAAACCAATGATAAATAAATGCATTGTACGCATAGATGCTCTCGTGATGGTGAGTGAAAAAATGACTTTATAAATTTTCAATTTATTTTTACAAGAAAAATTCACAGGAAAGTTATGGCCAGCTTTTTGCTTGGTTGAAAAAATTAAAATCTATATCATCTTTAAAATTGAAAATTTTAGGAATTTATCTATGAAAAACTTCTTTTGTTCTACAACTCTATTAATTCTAATTCCCTATATTTTCATTTTGCCTTTACACTCAATTGAAAAAGTTAGCCCAATGAATATTCTAGATAAATCCGAAATTTTGTCAGACCTTTCAATTCAATATATTAACTTTATAAACAGTATCGGCTGCGGTGAAAATACTGAAGGAAAAAATGCTTGTTGCCTATTTGCTGATGCTTGCAAGAAAAACTTTAATGGACGATGGGTGGCCCAAAATAGGGATTCTTTTGTACATGATTTATTATCAGTTTATGAAAACCATGGAAGTTGGAAAATCATTCCCATAGACAAAATGATCATTTCCGACAACAACAGTGTAGTTTTGTGGATTCATATTGAAGCAAAAAACTTTGGCAGGAATACAGCAATCGTTATTTTACGCTATGATTCAGATAATTTAATAAAGGAAATTATAGAAGTGTTTAGCCCAATTCAAAATGAATACGAATTCGAATTAAAAAAACAATCCCGACTCCAATTAAAACTGGAATGGTAAACACTCCAGTTTTTCTTTTCTGTAAATCTGACTTCAGCAAATTTCCTAGACAAAAAATTCCTATTCCACTCTTAAGGTTATTATGACATCTTTAAGAAAAAAGCATTGTCACTGCTGCTAGAATCCACAACATGCCGCAATCTTTTTTCATCAAGAAGTTTTATTTTTGTGACGTTCAGCTTCATTTCTTGCTCAAATTTAGAAGCATTCTCTTGAGGCAAATACATATAAAAAGTTTCTGTCATCTTTGATTCATGAATCTTTTAAGAAATTTGCAATAGAATTTTTCATGGGATGTATCCCCTTTTATAAAAAGTCTTCCCGCGTTTCCAGCCTGCTTACTAAGTTTAAACGCCAGCAGCATTAGCGCACTTATTTCTTCTTCCTTAAATTTTGACGTCATTTGTGATTCTTGACTAAAGGAGAGGTAAGTCAATCTTTGGTTTCCAGAGTGCTCGATTGCGGAAAGCTGATCCTCAGGTACCAATGACTTTGCCATCTCATCCCTAATTTCAAATTCTCCTCGTAATTGAAGATTGATTTTTTTATCCTCAAGCGTTCGATCGTAAAGCTGGTAGATAGAGTTTGTCTTATCCTCAGTATTTTTCTAATTTCAAATTTTCTGCCATTTGCAAGCCTAATTTTAGATTGCAAAGGGTGTTTGTAAGACCATCGAGACAATTCTAATCCAGTATCAAAAGTTAATGTCATATTCCCTCAGGGTTCATTTTAAAAAATAAATAGACTTTTCAATACTAATAAATAAACATTTTTTAGCAAAAACTTATTTATGTTAAAAACATTTAACGTTTTAACCCCAATCAATTCAATTACAACACACAAATTATTTCCAAAATTTATGTCTATTGACTAAGAATTTTTTTAAATTAATTAATGATATTTAAAATAATGCTTAAAAAAAAAAACGCAGAAGAGAATAACGTCAATGCATTTTGGTCCTTCTCTCCTCAGCAGGCAGCAGAAACCATTCAAACCGACCCAAAATTTGGATTATCTCAGCAAGAAGCTGCTAAACGTCTCAAACATTATGGTTATAACACTCTCAAAGTAAAAAAGCACAAAAGCGTCATTTTGCTTTTTCTACAACAATTTAACAATCCTCTTATTTACATATTACTNTTTTGCGCCATTCTATCATTGATTTTATATGATAAAACGGATGCCATTATCATCCTAATGATCATTCTTGCAAGNTGCTTTTTAAGCTTCTATCAAGANAAAAGTGCCCTGCAGGCGATGGAAAAACTTTTGAAAATTGTTCAAATCAAATCCAAAGTTCTGCGAAATCAGGAANNAAAAGAAGTCCCGATCGATCAAATTGTACCCGGTGACCTCATTGAACTTTCTGCCGGTGATATCATTCCAGGCGATTGCTATCTATTAGAAAGTAAGAACTTATTTGTGGATGAAGCTACCCTTACCGGCGAAACTTTCAGCGCAGAAAAAACACCTGGGCAACTGCAGGCAGATATCCCCATCGCTAAAAGAAGCAATTCCCTCTTCATGGGAACCCATGTTGTCAGCGGTTCTGCTAAAGCCCTGGTTATGCAAACAGGCATTCGAACTGAATTCGGGAAAATCTCCCAAAAATTAGTTCAGCAAGCTCCTGAAACTGAATTCGAAAGAGGAATTCGTGAATTTGGATATCTGCTATTAAAAGTCACAAGTGTTCTATTAATTGTGATTTTTGCCTTCAACATTTACTTGCAACGTTCTTTAATGGAATCTTTGCTNTTTTCTCTGGCTCTGGCTGTGGGCCTAACCCCTCAGCTATTACCGGCAATTATTTCAATTAATCTTTCGAAAGGGGCTAAACGAATGGCCAAAAACAAGGTCATTGTCAAAAGATTATCATCCATTGAAGATTTCGGGAGTATGAATATTCTCTGCTGCGACAAAACAGGAACTTTAACGATTGGCAATATAAAGTTGGATCATGCTTTTGATACAAATTGCAATCAAAGCGATAAAGTTGCGTTTTATGGACTCCTCAATGCCAAATTTCAAACAGGTTATTCTAATCCCATTGATAAGGCAATTTTAGAAGCTGATAAAATAGATATCGGTTCATGGTCTAAGCTAGATGAAATTCCTTACTCATTTGAAACTAAACTCTTATCTATTCTNCTTAAAAATGGTTCTGATTCAATCACGATTACAAAAGGCGCCTTTCAACAAATATTGAAGATTTGCTCCAAAGCTGAAGATTCAGATGGCAGNGAAGTAGATATCACGGCTTTATCCAAAGATCTACAAAACAAATACGAAGAATATAGCAATCAAGGTTTTCGAATCATAGGACTGGCCTACCGCAAAGATAAAGGNAAAAATTCGCTTAAGGAAGAAGATATTCAGCAAATGACNTTTTTAGGCTTTTTAATGTTCTCGGATACTCCAAAAAAGATCGCTGAGAATATTGANGGGCTGAAGAAACTTGGAATTGACCTGAAGATTATCACAGGGGATAATAAACTCATGGCTGCCCATTTAGCCAGTATTCTAAGATTATCCAAAGAAAGCATCCTGACTGGTGAAGAGATGCAGCGAATGAATAGTCGTGCTTTAGTGCATCAAGTGAAGCAAAAATCCATTTTTGCAGAAATTGAACCTAATCAAAAAGAACAAATCATTTTGGCATTAAAGAAGGCAGGTCATGTAGTCGGCTTTCTTGGGGATGGCATTAATGACGTCACGGCTCTTCATGCTGCAGATGTAGGAATCTCTGTAGATACAGGCGCAGATGTAACAAAAGAGGTTGCAGATATCGTTCTTTTAGAAAAAGATCTATCTGTCCTTCAAGAAGGTGTTAAGTCAGGTAGAATTACTTTTGCGAACACGCTTAAATATATTTTCATGGCTACAAGCGCCAATTTTGGAAACATGTTCAGTATGGCTGGCGCTTCCTTATTTTTAAGTTTCCTCCCCTTGCTGCCTAAGCAGATCTTGCTAACGAATTTAATGGAAGACTTTCCCGAAATAACGATCGCTACGGATCATGTAGATGAAGAGAGAGTGGAAAAACCTCTCAAATGGGACATAAGCTTTATTAGAAAATTTATGATTGTTTTTGGACTCATAAGTTCCATTTTCGACTATGCAACATTTGGAATGTTAATTTGGCTAAACGCTTCTGTGGAAGAGTTTCGGACTGGATGGTTTCTTGAGTCGGTTGTCTCAGCCGCGTTTATTGTTCTTATCATACGTACTTTTAGGCCTTTTTATAAGAGCCGCCCAAGTAAATCACTTTTGATTGCGGTTTTGTCAATCATTGCGATAACGTTTATTCTTCCTTTTACTCCTTTAGCGCCTTTTTTAGGTTTTACTGTTCTGCCTATAAACCTCTATTTTTTTGTGTTTGTTGTGATTATTTTCTATATGATTCTTGTAGAACTAGCCAAAAGGTATTTTCTTAAACGTTGGATGCGCAATTAAGCAAAAATCTTAGTTTTTTGTTCAAGCTTAATAAATATTAAGTGTACATTTCATCCTTAAAATGTCTAAAATGCTAGCCTTATTCTTCTAGAACAGGGTATATGGATAAATTTCTAGTCGTCGTAGAGTGCGCGATTGAATTTAAGGAAAAGTTTTTATTTATTAAACGACCTAAAGGCGTACATGCTGAAGGGCTTTTATCTTTTCCTGGAGGGAAAGTCGAATCTGAAGACGGAAAAAATAACAACGACATTTTACTTCAGGCTGTAAAAAGAGAAGTTTTTGAAGAAGTGGGTTTAAATTTAGTTGATCCTATCCATTTTTTGACCAGTTCATATTTTATCGATTCTCATGATGTTAAGGTGTTGGACGTCATTTTTCACTGTGAAATTAAAAATTCTACGCTTGAAATTACGCCTTCACGACGAGAAGTTCCTGAATATTATTGGTTAACCGTATCTGAAGTGCTGAGTCATCAGGATGCACCGGTCTGGTTAAAACACTATATTTCTTTAATCCACTAAGTTGCCAATCCTAAATCTGCAGCCAATGAGGTCATCAAGCTAACGTGATAAAAAATTCCTCATTCAATCGAAACAAAGGTTAACAAGCTAAAATTATGTTGAGAGATCAAAAATATTGACTTTGAAGTTAAAATTATTCATAACGGCTTTTAATCTTGTCAGAACTTAAAATTTGAAGGATAAAAATGCTGGTCTTCAATCAAATATTTAGAAATATTTTTTANCTAATTTTATTCACGTTTGCAACGCCCATCGTTTGTTCCCAATCGATAAAAGCCAACGAGAAGGGTTTTGATCGAACTTTAAGTTCCTCGGAAAAATCTGAAAAGAAACGTAAAAAATTATCCTACTTCATCTATACAGCAGATTTTATAAATAGCTTTATTGAAATTCCCACCTCAAATGTTGTAGTGAATAGTTCAACGCTAGCTTCGACATATTTAGCAGGAAGAGCTCCTTTATATAACACTGATGGAGANAAAGTCGGCACATGCTCTGCTTCATTTTTATGCATGCAAAATGCAGATGGCATATTTGTAGATATCTCAAACTTTTTATCAGTTGACAATGGCCTTATTATTTCATGGCTTACTCCTACGACGATTGCCAATTTAGAATTAGATACCATTGTCAACTCGGTGGTTTCCCAGTGTTTAGTGACGGCCTCAACTAAGATTGGCTTTAATCCATTTTATGGAAAAAAGTTCAACATGGTGGTTTCTTCCGACTCTGANAAAATATATTTTAAATTGTATAAAATTTAATCAATTCGATGTGAAGAAAATCAACTTTTATAATTTGTTGAATGTAATTAAAGCTAGAGCTCGGGTAAGCTATGCTCGTTTAATCCACCAAAGTCAGTATTAAAGTTTCATTTTTGCTCAATCAATCTTCGTTATTCTTTTTAGTATTTAGGGCCTAAAAGACTCCATATAGAATTGTCCATCTTGGCTTAAATAATAAATATTCAATTTACCAGATGAACACTTACATAGACGATCCCAGCTTCAGCAAGTTTATGAAATTGAACGACCGAAATTTTTACAAAACATAATTCTTAATCTTTAAGCTTAATTACATCCACGGTGTTAGAGATAAAATTAGTCACATAAGCAAATTTGCCATTTGGCGCTATTGTCACCGTATTCGGTGAACTGCCGACAGGGATCGTGGGAGGAATGACTCTATTTGTACATAAATTGATAATACTTACTGTCCCCTGGCCCGCCGTGAGATTTGTAAAATTAGAACCGGCATAGAGAGTATTATAATTCGTCACATAGGCATATTTGCCATTTGGAGTTATTGCGATCCCTGAGGGCTGAATGCCAACTTCAATTGTTCTTACGATTCTAGGATGATCCTGTAATTTTACAACGCTTACGGTGCTGCCAAAAGGAGCAAAATTATTGCTGCCAAAGTTGGTGACATAAGCATACTTGCCGTTAGGCGTTACTGCAATGCCAAACGGTCCAAAAANACCAAAGACTGTATCGATTACAGCGTTAATCCTTGTATCAATGAGACTCATTGTACCAGTGAAGGGATTGCCATCCACATAATTAATGACATATAAAAATTNGCCATCAGGCGAAAGCGTTAATGCTGCAGGCGCCTGCCCTACAGTAATTTCTCCAACAATAACATTTAATTCCAAATTTACAATGCTTATGGTGTTTCCATTGCCGCTGCCAACACCTTGAGAACTTCCATAATTATTGACGTAAGCAAAGTTTCCATCAGCAGTGATAGCAATCCCTGAGGGTCCATCAAACCCTCTATCGTACCTATGACNTTTATTATGTTTTGTACTAATAATAGAGAGTGTTGTCCCTCCACTATTGGCTACATAAGCTATTTTGCCGTCAGGGCTGATTGCAATCCTAAAGGGCTCAACAAAACTGCTATCGTAAATCGTTTCTTTGAGAGTGTTATTTTNTAAATCCACGACACTGACTGTATCTTGGTTGGCAATATTATAATTATTATTGTTTACAACATAAGCATACCGTCCGTTAGGTGTGATGGCCATTGCATCTGGATTGACCCCCACATCGATTGTTGCAACGACAGTGTTTTTATTGGATGCATTGGCATACAGTGGTAAAAACGCATAAAATGCTTAAAAAGCCTTTTAAAATTCTTTTGTTCATCACACACCTTCTAATGACTGTTTTGACGCATATTCTTCACCTTCAAAATGAATGATCTAAGATCATTTAACTAAGACTTGAAGAAGATAGTTTAAAGAAATGATTGTGCTTTCTTGGAGCATTTTATTCCAGCTGTTTCGTATGAATTTGCATAAATGGTTGTGAATTTGCATCAAGAGAGGCGTTTGAAGAAGTAGTACAACTGAATAAGTTCTTGCTATGCAGTCAGTCAAATCAATAGAATAGATCGCATTGTCAAAACTTCAACTTTCAACTGTAACAAGTTTAGATTTTCTTCATTGCACTGTAAATCATTTATAAATCAGGAATTTCAAAGATGAACAGATTTTATTTGTTTTTAATTTCGTTATTTTTCTTACGGCTGCATCAGCTAATCAGGCAAAGCAAGAGTTTTCACCTGGTATTTTAGTCATTAATAAAGATCATACAGGGGTATACTCATTTCAATTCAAAGACCCCATTTGGACTGGAATGAGTATAAAACAAAATAATTTTCGATGTTCTCGCACTTCAAAAACACTCATTGTATCCCCTTCAAAAATTCCTGAGTCATATATACCCTACGAACATAGGAGTCAGATATTTTTTGGTACAACAAGGGCTCGATTTTTGATTCCCTTCACTGATAATATTTAGAAAGACAGAGGCGTCAAGGCAAGAGATAGAGACGTAAATAATCTCTAAAGTAAATGTAGATTGTGCATTGCATTACCAATTAGGTCTACTTCAGTAAATTATGCAACCTAAACTTGAATGAGTCAAAGCAGAGAAATTCTAACTTTCAGTTGAGTCCCTCGAAATTGATCTCTTACTCCTTCATAGTTGGATCCACCACGCGCCCAATAAATAAAATAGCTCCAGTTTTCTTTTCATGAATGAGATAAACAAAGGGGTGGTCTACTTTAAAAATAATTGGCTTTGATTGCTTGCCAGGAGGAGCGGATTTTAACTGCATAATCACTGCGGTTGCTGCTGCAGCTTCAGTCCCCTGCTCTTTGACGTCAATGAAAGCTTTGTGCAAAACTTTCCCTATTTTTAAATCTTGCGTACCTGTCATGCCCGAAAAATCAGCTCTATTGCTAAATGCAATCGGCATCCCCATCGCTCTAAGAACATCACTAAGATCAAACCTATCAAGGATCTTAAAACGAGGAAAGGAGACTTCAACCCGTTCTGATTTCAATGAAGAAACCCATTTTTGCAGAAAATCGGCACTTAACTGTTTTTCTAGGTCTACAATTCTATCATTTTCTTTTGGCAAGAAAATCAGCATAGCAAGTTCTGGATCGCNTTTTTGCAAATTAACATACGGCAATTGTAATAAGGCAAACTGCTCATCTTCGAAATAGCTGAACTTTTCAGTATTTGACATCATGGGAACCTGTTTGCTTTCCTCTTTAGATACAANAAAGGGCTCTTCCTTTGTTGCTTTTTCATTGAAAACTTTCGCCCAGGCGGCTTTCATATAAATTGCACTTGCTAATACCATTCGTGTCGTATCAGTCAAATCATCCGGAGCAATCAAATTCTCTATTTTTCCAGCCGTTTTGTCTTTGATCCAATTATTAATGCCTAAACGCGACTTTTCAGGTTGTTGAATGAAATCCACTCTTTGAAGGGAAGATGCATAATATTTCTCCATGCTCTCCAAAATTTTGGAAGTAATGGGAATCCGGATTGAACNCCATAGGGAATTTGCCACATAAATACTAAAATCAGGCTGTTTATTTTCTGACTTAGCGTTTAAATATTGATTCATCCACGCAAAATCGGAATTCATGCTTTCATCAAATTGAGAAAAACCCAGCAGATTCCCTATTTCCTTTTTGGTTTCAGCTTCTGCACCATTATAGACCATTGCTAAAGCTGAAGAAATACTATAGGGTGATAAACACAAATTATTATCATGTCCTTCGCTCAAATTGCGGTAAAGCTCAATTGCAAAAGTATTATTACTTTGAGCCAGCTTTAACACATGATCATCAACACTCTGCGNCATCCAAAAGGAAACAAACATCAGATAAGATGCTAAAACGAAAAATCGAAAGTTAAACATGATGACTCTTCTCACTTAATTTTTATATCCAAACACTTGTTCCAATTGAAAATGGAAAAATTTGATAAAAAGCCCCTTGTAATTGAATGAGTCAAAACAGCACAACTGGAATAAGCTTTAGCGATGCTGACTGATTCAATAACAGTTCAAGCTGTCGGGCCAAAATACCAAGTTTTAAACTTCTCTATATGCAAAAATATTTTTTTAAAAATAAAATAATTAGGTTGCATCCAGTTGAAATGTAATGATCATTTTATCTATAGATTGGAATAAATCCGCATTTTTATTCAGCGGTTTCTACTGTGATGTTTTTTAATTTTTTTCTAAAGGGGAATTTATGCATCGCTTAGCCTTAATGATTTACTTTCTTATCCTTTTAATCCCCCTTTATGGGCAGAAGATCATAAATTATCGGTAACAGGAAATTCGTCCGTGTTCAAACCTGCAGATAAATTAACCCTCATTCTGGGTGTGGAAACGTTCGATAAAGATAGGCAGAAAGCAATTCAGAATAATGCTGTTAAAATGAAGGCTGTAATAGAAGCGTTAAAAACTGCAGGATTATCAAAAGAGGAGCTTCAGACAAAAGACTTCGTTCTAATTCCCCAAATGACTCCTCAACCAAAAAATCCTCCTGCCGATTGGCAGCCAACAATAGCTGGCTATCAAGTGCGCAACACTTTGATCATCAAAACAGTTAAACTTGACTCGACTGGAGAATTCATAGACACGGTTACAAAAGTTGGCGGCAATTATATTCAGAGCATCTCCTTTTCCCTTCTAAATGACGAAGAAGCAAAGATCGAGGCGATTGAGAAGGCCTATAAGCAAGCAAATACTTATGCAAAAGCTCTGGCAAAAACTTCGGGACTGCAATTAGGAGATATTATTGAGTTATCGATCAGCCAGCCTTATATGACGACAAGATCCTTTAAGGCTGAACGACTGGGCGTAGAAACTGAAACGCCAATCTCGCCTCGGGATGTCGAAGTGAGCGCCTCAGTATCAGTAATTTATAAAATTGAAACGCAAAACAAACCTTAAATAGAATCAAATTTTAAGAAAGCTATGTTAAAAAAATCCAATGCTTACTGATTATGTTAGAGTGCATACTAGCCATTCAACAATTACCAAATAAAATCCTCCCCAAGCTGAGCATATTGATGTCGCTCACAGCTTAGTAGAGGTAATTTAAGAGAGCGGGAAAATCTCATTAACACAACTCGATCAGGCTATCAATTGTTCGCAGACGTCAAAGATGGCAAAATTGTTAATTATATTGTCAGGGATCCGAATGGGAATGAAGTTCCGTATCAACAAAAAAGAAGCAGTTCAATTGGTCTGGAAATCTGCGTGACGGTTTATGGTGTAGAAATTTGCTGGGAAGTCATATCGATACCGACATCTCTTTGGTAGACTTATAAGACTAAAGCAGGGCGGCTTAACATTTTTGATTAACCGCCCTAAGTTGCATGACCTATACTCCTTCCAGTTGAAAGTTGGAAAAGTAGGCAAGGAAGGGCCCTGAATTTGAATCAGTCGAAGCAGCACATTTTGAATAAGTTCAAGCGATGCAGATAGATATGAAGGCAGTGGCTAGCTGACGAGGTCAAAATTCCAAGTTTCAGCTGGAAGGGTATGTCCACTCCCCTCTTTTAATTTGAAGAAATTTTTTTACTCATCTTAAAGTTGAGAAACGGTGTATTTTCAATAAAGGTTGTTTGTTGTTCTTTTGTTTGAAAGCCTTTAGCTAAGAAAAATGGTTTGGCGGTAATGCTAACGTCAGCAGTTATTTCGATTACATGCAAATTCTGAGCTTTAGATTCCATAGCCTTGAGCAATTGACTTGCCACACCACATCTTTGAAAATTTTTATGTACATAGAGTCTATCCAGATAGCCCCCAGAAGTAATATCACCAAAACCCACTACCTGACCATTTATTTCAGCAACAAAAGCATAATTTTTTCCAACGGTCTGGAAACCCTATTTTTTACCCTGTTCCACCCAAAGATTAATCTGTTCCTGGGAATAGTCTCGACTATTGATTTCATGAACTGTATCATAAAATAATTGTTCTATTTGATCTTGATCGCTCATTTGATAAGGTCTAACTTTGATCATAAAAATCCCTCTTCTTTATTTTCTTGGATAAATATTTAATCCTAGGAATGGATTTTCTATAAACTAAAAGATGGCTTCTAAGAAGTTAAAGGTGCGAAATTTTAGATAAAATCTGCTCTTTGTATCAATAAAAAAATCCTAACACTTATTTTAATGTCCTAGGATTTTATCCTCGAATTCATCTTCTTCTTTATTTTGCAAACCCTTCAATGAATGAATTTTAAGCTAACGCCTCCCATCGAAGCGAAGCGGGCAGTTTGACACTAATAAGATCAGATTAATTGATAGTTTTCACTCCTACTCACAAACAAGAATATAGACTTAACTTAAGCAATGATTTCTAATGTCATTGATTGTGCTGTTTGCGCCCATTATATTCAAATTTTTGCAGTCAAATGTGTAAAATTTGCGTATCTGAGGGAGGCCAGAGGGCCATTGGCAACTTTGGCAGAGGTATTTAGGTGACGGAGTCCTCTAAATGGGAGCAGTTGGACGGGTTCAGAACTTTTGATTGGTTATTAGTAGAAAACCTACCTCTTGCTTTCTGAAAGCCAATTAAATAAAGAAAATAAAGTTAATAGAATTGGTAAACAGGATTTGTATGGTGCAACAGATCTGGCATTCAACCCTAGTGCACCATCAAATCTTAGTATTATTGTTGTGTACTTTTGAAAACAGTTATCTTACGATTACCGAGATAACCTGTTTGTCCGGTAGGGTAATAATGCGTGCTAGGATTAGTCATGGGAAATCCAAATAACGCTGCAGCGGCACGAGAAGTACGGTATTGAACATCATCTGTAGTAGTCTTTTTGACTTGTGCTTGAATAACTTTCGCCACATTTTCAACACGAGTTTTTGCTAGCGGAAAGTTCATCATGAGTCTGTTTCCAACTTTTATTGGATTGTTTAGCGCCTTCAGCTACTACTTTCCCAAATTCAAGTTCAGTTCTAGGTTTCCATATTTGGAAATCTTTAGCGAGGCGTTTAAATCGTTTACTTGTACAAGCCACCGCTTGCAAACTTCTATTATCCAGAAATGCAAGAATATGAAGATATACTTCATCTGACATAGTTTGTTGAAATGGCGAAAGATTTGCAACTGAACTCATAAATCTCCTAACTTTGATAATAATTCTTAAGTATTACTGTATATATTACAATTAATTAATGTAAGTTGTAAATAAGTAAAAAAAAAGGATATCTTGCAGATGCTATAGGCTCTGTTAAAAAGTCTAAAGACTCATGTGCATCTGAACTTCTAATCATTCTCATTTTAACGAATATCGCTTTGGACGGGTTAGAAAACATCATAAAATCAATTTCACGCAAAAGTGATAAAGTTCACTTTGTGAGATATGCTGATGATTTCATTGTAACGGGTTATTCAAATGAAAGAACGGGGTCTTGAACTTTCTCTTGAGAAAACCAAGATCATGCGCATTGATGAAGTTTTGACTTTCCCGGATACAATATTCGCAAGTACAAAGGAAAACTCCTAATCAAACCTTCGAGAAAGGGAATCACAACGTTCCTGGAAAACGTCCGAGAAAAGATCAAACTAATTGCCGGAGTCAGAACTGAGGACTTGATCTGCACCTTGAAAGCTAAAATTCAAGGGTGGTCAAATCACTACCGTCGTGTTGTAGCAAAGAAAACATTTGCTCTAATAGACAGAGAAATTTTCGAGGCGATATGGAAATGGGCTAAAAGAGGACATGGAAATAAGAGTGCTAAATGGATCCAAGAGAGTTATTTTGCTCAAATTGGATCCAGACAATCTTGCTTCTTTGCCAAAACTAAGGCAAATCATGTTTAAAGCTGGCCGATGTTCTTCTATTTCAACTTCGTGGTAGCGTTTGAGATAGGCAAATGCTTCTTGGGAAGATATGAAAACACGCATTACATAGGTGTTAGGTTCCTTTGTTTTTACTAGCGTTACCTCTCCCCAATTGCCAACACATTTAGTATAGATCTGAAAAGTGGCCCCTGGAAAAAGGTTTTTGATGCTATTTCTGGCCACTTTTGCAATAGACCCATGTAATTGTTTGTTCAATTCCCTTTGCAATTCTGGATTTTCTATGTAATCCTGAAACTCTAGAAATTTCCTCTGCAGTAAAGGTTTTTGCTTCTCCATAAATAGGGCATTGAAAAGGTTCAGTATCTTCTATTTGACGTTCAATAAAGTTATTCAAATTTACCATAAAAAAACTCTAATATATCAACTATGACAACAATTTATTTACAAAAATAAATAATTTTATTAAACAACATTTTCATTTTATTAAATCTATTTGTAATAAACAAATAATGAAATTTATATGGACACCATGGATAGTCATCGATATTTGTGAAGCTTATATTTGGTGTGTCCAGAGGGCCATTGGCCCTTTGGCAGAGGTATTTAGGGGACGTAGTCCTCTAAATGGGGGCAGTTGGACTCGAACCAACGCAGACCGAAGTCGAGAGATTTACAGTCTCTTGCCATTGCCGCTAGGCGATACCCCCGAAGAGATGCTGACAGTAGGAATTGAACCCACAACCGTCCGATTACAAGTCGGGTGCTCTACCAATTGAGCTATGTCAGCGCAGAAAGGGAACTTATAGCAAAATTCTCTGATTAGGAGCAAGGAGATTTTGCATTTTTGTTAAAATTTAGAAGAGCTGTTTCATTGCTTTATTCGATTAACCTGGGCTTCCATTTTATCATAAGAAACACTTAAGCAAATAATTGCCTCTTCAGGAACTCCTAGATCAATTAAAAATTTTTCATTGGGATTAAAGCTTCAGGCAAGGGGTGAAAATGTCCTGAGGAACAAGAAAGGATGAAAAGTTTTTTCTTCCCGATTCTATAATAATTGATCACACCTGCGCTTAGCACAGGATTGTTGCCAGCTAAAAGCGTATGGTTGGGACTGCAAAGAACTGTTTTAGCAAATTCATTTTTCAGTTTGTGGCGTTGATTATAGGAGATGAAAACTTTGTAATCCAACGTTAAAACAAAGTTGTAAGTTTGACCAGGCACAAGCTTTTTCACAAGATCTTTAGTTAAACGCTGTTTCGGTAAAAGTTTTACTCTGTTGTGACGATTTACTTCTTCTTCATATAAATGAGTCCGCTCTGTATCTGTTAGAAGTACGCGTTTAGAAAATGTATTAAAATAGATGTAGGCTGGGTTGCCATTTAGAATGGTTAAACGTCGATCGTAAAAGCGGTCTGGATAAATCTGAGAAAAATCTGATTATTGACTTCAGTCATTTTTTCAATAAAGGGCTTGCATATTTGCATTTCATGATAAAAGGTCTCTTCTGAAGCAGTATTTAAAAAATCCAAAAGAACATCGTGAGTGCTTTGGACAAAAAGCAGTTTTTCATAGAGGCCCTGCTCCCCTGACAAAAATTGATCTTCTTCTTTTTGTAAACTGGTATAACAGTAGGCTAAACTATCTAAAATCTCTTCATGGCTAAAAAGGGGACCATTGAAGGCAAATAGAACTGCAAATAAGAGAATTTTTTTCATTATAAAATCGCTTTAAAATTTTGAGATATAATCGCTCCAGCTCAAAAACAATTTTGAAATTGAAGCGAAAAGAGTATCTGGATTTTTCGTTACTCTGATTTTTCTGCGGGAGGCTGTTCAGAAGTTGTTTCTACGGAAGAGGCTGAGGGTGGTTTTTGTCCAAAAGTTTTGGAAATGGAAGCACCAAAAGTTCTTTCCATCAGATTGGGCATGGAAGGTTTATTTAGCCACTTGGCAGTCAGTTTCTTTTTCGTATGTTCTTTGCCCCAGCAGCAGCTTTTATACTTTTTCCCTGATCCACAAGGACAAGGATCATTGCGGCCGGCTTTTTGTTTCATATGAATCCTTTTATAACTAAATAGTTTATAGACCTTGACTAACTCAAGCAATGTAATATAAACTACTGGATAATTTTTTAAATAAAAACCCTGTTTTTTCAAAAAGCATCTTATGAATTTAAACGTTCCTATCGCTCAACCGCCTTGGTCAGGTCTCGGTAAAAGATTGGAAAGTGCCTTCCGCAAGGCGCTTTATGATTTTAAAATGCTAGAAGGCAACACAAAAATTACTGTTGCTTTGTCAGGCGGCAAAGATAGCTTAACTTTGCTGTTTTTGCTCAAAGCGATTTCAGGGAAGGGTTTTCCTGAATTAGAGATTCATGCTGTTTTGGTCGAAGGTGAATTTTCATGCGGAGCTGGTGTCAACGTGAATTATTTNAAAAACGTATGTGATCGCCTTGGGGTCAATTTTATGACGCGGCAATCTCACCAGAAACTAGAGAGTTTAGAATGTTATAGCTGCTCGCGCGAAAGGAGATCTTTAATCTTTGACGCAGCCAAAAGTGTAGGAGCGACGACCATCGCCTTTGGGCATCATCGAGATGACAACGCTCAGACTGTGCTTATGAATCTTTTGCATAAAGGCGAATTCGCCGGCAATTTACCGAAAATTCATATGCAAGAGTATGGGGTGACCATCATTCGCCCTCTTATTTATATCAGTGAAGATGAAATTCGCACCTTCGGCGAACAATATGGATTCATTCGCGTGATGTGCCGTTGCCCAGTCGGTCAAAATTCAATGCGCAAGAAGGTCAAAGACCTCCTTGAAGAAATGGAAGTCCTTTATCCCAACGCCAGGGAAAATTTGGCACGAGCTTCGTTACTTTATGGTTCTGATAAAGCTTCAAAACCCTGATTTTTAGTTTTGATTCTTCAATTTCCTGTTTACATTTGTTGAGAATCCCCTTAAACTTTTTAAAAAAGGAGCCGCTCATGTCTCATCCTTCCCCTAGCGAACATGAAAGTCGAATCAATATCCAGGGCGTGGAAATCGCACTGGGATTTCCAGATGAATTTAATTTTCAGTGGATCGGACANAAAGATGTGCTTGATCAATTGCTGGCAGCTTGGCTGGTCATTGATGANAAAGACATTCCGCTTAATCCACGTTTAATTGGTAAACCGGGTGTGGGAAAAACAACATTAGCCTATGCTGCTGCAAAAATGAAAAAAGACGTGTATATTTTTCAATGTACAATGGATACACGTCCTGAAGATTTATTAATAACTCCAGTGGTTGATAAGACCGGCGGTATTCGTTACGTAGCCTCCTCTTTGGTGACAGCAATGATCAGAGGAGGAGTCTGTATTTTAGATGAAGCGAACCGTATGAGTGAAAAATCCTGGGCTTCTTTAGCTCCTTTGTTAGACACAAGACGCTACATTGAGTCTATAGTTGCCGGTCTTAAAGTCTCGGCAAACCCTGAATTTCGTATTTGTGTCACCATGAACGATGATGCCTCGACATTCGAGATTCCTGAGTACATCCACAGCCGCCTGCAGCCGCAAATTTATCTGGATTTTCCGGAAGCTGAGGAAGAAAAACGCATTTTAAAAGAAAACCTGCCTTTTATTGACGAGCATATTATGGACTATGTCATAAGCTTTTTGCAAAAAGCGCATGCAAGCAATGAAAATTACACAATTCGTGACGGCATCAATATTGCGCGTTATGCAGCCAAAAGGCTTAAAAGCGTCAATAGCAATCAAGTCAATATTGAAAGTCTTTTAAGACAGGCCGTATTAATGACCTTAGGCGATGAAGCTCTCATTCATTTGATGTAAGCTTATGGGGCCATTCTTCATTCANAAAGATCGTATTTTCGCTGTTCCCATTCTTCATTATAAGATGGAAATGGCAGCGCAAGTCCGCATGGCTTTTGAAACTATCAAACCCGATTGTGTGGCTGTTGAATTGGCTGAAACGATGGAATTGCGTTTATTGCACGCCGCTTCCCGCCTTCCTGATATCAGTATAGTGATGAGCTATGANCAAAAAAACACCCCTCTCTACTATATGTGCGAGCCTTGCGATCCTACTTTCGAAGGCCTGCGAAGCGCCTTAGAAGCGCACATCCCGGCCCATTGCATTGACCTGGATGTTGATTATTACCCAGATATTTCTGAATACATGCCTGACCCATACGCAATTCANAAAATTGGCTTGAAAGCCTATTATGAAGCTTACAAAAACNNGCTTTCAGAAACATCATTTCACAAGAATCCGCAGGATTATGCACGCGAACAACATATGGCAAAAAGATTGAAGGAGCTTTCTTTTTCCTACGAACGTATTTTATTTGTGACGGGAATGTCGCATTTAGAAAACATCTTAAAATATATGGATCAAGCCTCCTTTCCCGTTTTAAAGCATGCTTCACGTGAGCATATAGAGCTATTAACGTTAACAGAAAAGTCGGCCCAGGAAGTGATGGCAGAATGCGGATGGATCTCCAAAAATTACGAAGAGGCTAGAGCTGATTANCCNCCCAAAAATCCTGAATACTATCATCTTCCCTTTCCTCCTGACCGCCAAAAGTTGATTTATGATCTATTTAAGAAAGCTGCTCAAAAATATATTGAAAATACAGGTAATAAATTTCCAGGCTACAATTTGCGTAATCTTATGAAGTTTTCACGCAATTATGCGTTGATCACGCAGCATCTTATGCCTGATTTATTCCAAATATTAAGTGCCTCTAAGGGTTGTGTAGACCACAATTATGCTTATGAAGTGTGGGCTTTGGCGACGGAATACCCTTATCGGAGCAATATAGATCAATTGCCTGAGATTGATTTATCTATTGAAGACGTTTGGGGAGGAAGTAAGTTCATTCGTTTCCATCTTAAAGANAAAAGTCGNAAAAACCTTTCCTTTCAAAGGCGAAAGGATAAGTCAAAATTTAATTTTCATCCACCAAGCATGTTTAGTATTTGTTCTTATCCACCCGAGGACGTTGTCATTGAAAAATTTGGCGANTTTTTNAAAAAGAAAGGCACGCAGCTTCTTAGAGAAGAGGCAGCTCGTACCCTCCCTTTCTCCTCTAGCCTTGAAGATGGTCTGGACACAAAAGAAACGATCCGCCATTGGCATGANAAAAAATTGTACGTCAAGGTTTCAGGAAAGCCNCCAGGAGGTGTGGGATCGGTGGTGATGATTTTTGATGAAGATGCAATTTCTGAAGATAATAACCAAAAAGAAAAGTTTCCATGGCACACCACCTGGCTTGGCGAACATAGTCAGGAATCGGATATGGCCTTTTATGCAACGCCTATCTCTTCAAATGTTGTCGGCCCTGGAATTTCTCGTTGCGAGTATGGAGGATTTATGATGTCCTATCCCCCGCGTCGAATGTTTGATATTTGGTCTGATCCAGACTATGAGGATTGTCATTCTAAAGCAGAAACTCTTTTGATGGCCGCTATTGATTACGCAGTCAAACCTTTAATCGTATATGTCGCAAGCAAACCACCAAGAAGCTCTATGAAGAGCTTCGCAAGAAGATTTGGTAANAAGGTCGTTTATATCCCTATTGGTCAACTTTCNCCCGTTACGCTTAATAAACTCAGGGTTTTTCACGTCCTGGATGGCCGGGATAAAAGAGAAATTGCAGGCGAATATATTTTTAATTTCCTGCTTCACGTCTTGCCAATATTTATTTATTTCGTTATGTATCAGTTGAAAGTTGAAAAATCTGCCTCATTAGCCTAAAGCTCTCGCATCGCAAATACTTAAAACCTTGCTCCTAATCAGCCAATAGCTAAAATTGTGATTTATCTAAAATGGCTTTTAGGTTGAGTGCTTTCTGATTAAAAACTTGAATGCTTTTTTCAAACTTTGTAAATTTCATCTAAAGGAGAAATCAAGGATGCTCTCGTTTCGAGCGACGCCATTAAAAAATTTTCCTTTCTGCATCGCATTTCTATTCCAGGTCTAATTGGAATAAAGTCAGATTCCCCTTCCCTGCCAATCGTAATCAATTTTAATGTGCAAACACCGATTGAAAAAAAACAAAGGCCTTGATGACCTTTCATCTAAGAGATGCTGACAGCCCGCTGCAAGAAAAACCTGATTTTTGTATCACCAACCTGACTCGATGGCGATTAGACATTTCATCCTACGAAACCTTTACGGGCTACCTTCAAAAATTGAACAGAAAACATTATCTTAGAGTGACGGATACGGAAAAAATTTAATGCCTCCGGTGCGAAAATAACTCTCATGGAAAGCGACTGGTCTAAGTATGCAGAAGAAGCCTACCAATTATACACAAAAGTCGCTGACAAGCATGGGACTCGTTTATATGACCTGGATTTTTTCGCGAAATTGCTAAAAATCCTGACTATAAATTAATGTGCGTCTGGCAAGAAAACAGCTTAATTGCAGTTTTAATTATTTTGGATGAAGCACCAGTCATACACTCCGTATGCTGTGGATTAGACTATGATCATTCCAAAATACCCAAGCCTATTCTCAAATGCATTATGAATTCATCCGTTATGCAATCGAAGCAAGAAAATATACACTTGCAGATATTGGTCCTACGGCTAATGAAGCCAAATCCACATTAGGTTTTCAGCCCATCTCTGCTTGCATGGATGTATGGGGGCATCACTGGGCCTTAAAAAGTGTTCTGCGCTTCTTTTCCTATTTTCTAACCGCTACGATCAATTCGAATGCCCGGCTTAAAATAGGTCTTCGTACTACGGCAAGATAACTTAGAATCAATTGAAACGAGTGTCTTTGAACTGACGTGGGATAAAGTTCAAATGGCAGGTATTGAAATAGGGCTTTTACACTTCTCAAGCATATAGGACTTTAAGAATCTTCTAATTTCTTTTTAGTTTCTTCTAACAATTCATAGACTGCTTGAAGTCGATCAATTAAATCGGGAGTTAAGCGAAGGTCCAGATTCAAGTGATGAACTTCTTCTTCTAAAATAATTAGACGAGNAATGAAAAAATTCTTTTGTTCTGGGTCAATTTTTTGAATGGCGTCTACTTCATTATATAAGCTCGGAGCTTCTTGCTCCAAATAGGCAATTTGGGACAGAATGTCTGCAAGATGTTCGTGCTCTTCATGTCCGGATGTATCAGGGATCGTTTCATTAATGACCTTGTCAATGATATGAAGCGCAGTCTCAAAATATCTTTCACGCCGCTTATCGACTTGCGCTTTCCAAATCGCAATTTCTCGGAGCGGAAGATTTTCGGGTCGACGGCGTAACCCATTCAAAGCCTTGAGGCAAGAACTCAGCCTACCTTCCAGATGCTGAGCAAGTGCTATTTNTTCTTCTTCCTCAACAGCAAGTGCGTCCAGCATATGTTCCTGATAATCATTAATTACCTGAATGTCTCGGTCAATCACTTCTAAAAAATTCTCAATTGTGTAATGTGTGATTGCTTTGATAATGGCTTCTTTATCGTTCGCTTTAGAACAAATTTGCACCCATAGTTTGGCTTTTTCTATCCACTGGCTATAGCGTTGATAAGTTTTCGCCTGGTGTGTCACAGAACCGGCTTCTTCCATAGATTTTCTTAAACGCGAAAATTCTTTAATCAAAGGCTCTAAAACCTCATCGATCTGAGAAANAATCTCAGAATCGATTTCTATTTNTATCTCTTCTTTGATGGAATTTAATTGCCTTAAAACTGATTGAGCAGTCTTTTGCAAATCTTGAATCCTGCCCGTCAAAAGCAAATCTTTCTGGGGTTTGCTTTGAAAACGCTGAAAAGTAGAGCGAATTCTGTCGACAAAACGATCTAGCATAGAGAGACGTTGTTTTTCAGGCTTTTTATAAAACTTCCATTGTCCAGAATTCGTGTCCTTCATGAGTCATGCACGCCTTTTATTTTAATTATGCCAAAAATCTGCAAAAAGCATGAAAAAATCTCCATTTTTTGTTAGAGTTGACTTCAGGCTAAAACATAGGTTATGATTCTTCCCTAAGTTTTTGTCGGGAGGTTCTATGGAAACGCGTCCTAAAATTTTAATCACGAATGACGACGGCATTCATGCTCCGGGAATTCGCCATCTATGGAATGCTTTGCGAGAAATTGCAGACACAACAATAATCGCACCCGCTTTTGAACAATCTGCTGTCGGGATGGGTATCACCTTACGCAATCCAATACGTATCAATCCTATTGAATGGCCGAATTCTACTAAAGCTTGGAGCATTACCGGCACCCCCGCGGATTGTATAAAAATGGGATTAAAAGTTATTTTGAACGAAAAACCTGATCTCATCGTCTCTGGCATCAATCGGGGCTCTAACGCAGGACGTAATGCTCTTTATAGCGGCACTGTAGGCGGTGCAATTGAAGGCATCCTTCAGGGGATTCCAGGAGTTGCTTTCTCATGCGTCAATTACTTTGATACAAACTATCAAAAAGTCGAAGAATACATTCCTAAAATTGTTCAATATGTTCTAAAAAACCCACTTCCTGCCGGAACGCTCCTAAATGTCAATTTTCCAGAAAATGAGCACGAAATAAAAGGCTTCAAACTAACACGCCANGGGAAAGAATTTTGGGCAGAAGATCCTGAAGTGCGCAATCATCCTGCAGAAGGCCATTCTTATTATTGGCTAGGGGCTAAGCTTCAACGGTTTGAAGAACATGAAGATAGCGATATTATCTGGCTCCAGCGCGGATATATCGCTGCGGCACCCATCCATGTGGGAGATTTGACCGATTTCAATCACTTCTCAACTGCAAAGGGACACTTCGAAGGCGCACTCAATTAGTTTTTTAAAACAGCCCGATAACGCACCTGATTCTTTCTTAATTTTTCCAAAGCTGCATTGATCTCTTGCATTGGAAATACTTCAATTTGAGGCTTTACATTGTTCTCTGCTGCAAACTTTAGCATCTCCTCAATTTCATGACGATTTCCAATATTGCTTCCATCAATGCTTTTTCGTCCAGCAATCAGTGGAAAAACAGGTAAACTGACCGGTTGAGACTGAACACCGACAAAAGAAAGCGCTCCCTTGGGCCGTAAAAGATTTAAATAAATCGACCAATCCAAAGGTTGAGAGATTGTCACTAAAATTAAATCAAATGTGCCAGCAAGCGATTTCATTTCTTTCAGATTTGTGCTTGATACAAAGGTATCTGCTCCAAACTTTTTGGCCTCCTCTTCTTTTGAAGGTGTTGAAGAAAAAGCGGTGACTCTTGCACCCATGGCTTTGGCAAATTGCAAAGCCAGATGGCCGAGCCCGCCAATCCCCACAATCCCCACTCGTTTTGATGCATCGACATGATGGGATCGAAGCGGGGAAAATACGGTAATGCCGCCGCAAAGCAGCGGGCCCACAAATTCTGATGGCAATTGGTCAGGGATAGCAAATGCAAATCGACTATCTGCACGAATCGAATCTGCAAAGCCTCCTTTATGACCTACGCAAGTTGCTTCTTGCTTAGCACACAAATTTTCTTCGCCGCTCTTGCACCATTCGCAGTCAAAACATGAAGATCTTTGCCAACCGATTCCTACTCTTTGCCCGACATTTAGATTACGGACATTAGAACCTACAGCTGACACGGTCCCCACAATTTCATGTCCTGGAACCAAAGGATACTGACTGATATTCCAATCATTATCAATTAAATGAAGGTCGCTATGACAGAGTCCACAGTGCGAAATTTTTACTTCTATATCCCACGGACCTAAGGCCTCTGGGTCATATTCAAAAGGTTGAAGAGATTGCTTGGCCGATTTGGCTGCATAGCTGCGTATCATATGAGAACCTTAGGTTACAGCGGTTTTATTGATGCTTGCATGTGAGTAAAGAACACTTAAAGGCTGCGTAAATTTTAAAAGACTTCATCTAATTTTTCACTTAGCCCATCAATTTATATATAATAATTGCTTGAATTTAGCAAGAAGCGCATTGATAAAATGTAAAAAAATAAATTTATGAAGCATTCTTAAATACTCGTTCCAGCTGAAACTTGGAATTTTGACCACGTAGGCTTGCCACTGCCTTTGAATCTATCTGCTCGCATAACTTATTCAAGTTGTTCTGCTTCGATTGATTCAAATTCAGATCGCTCTTGTCAAATTTTCCCTTTCGAAAGAATTTATAAGCAATTTTGAAGTTAGCTGTTAAATTTAAATAGGAAAAAATAAAACACATTCAGAATTCAATTTATGAGATTTGAATGTGTTTTGGTATAGAACGCGGGAGACGGGACTTGAACCCGCAACTTCCGACGTGACAGGCCGGTGCTCTAACCAATTGAACTACTCCCGCAAAGGCAATGTTGGGCGCAACAGGACTCGAACCTATGACCACCTGTGTGTAAGACAGGCGCTCTACCAACTGAGCTATACGCCCTTTCAAAGTAAGCATTCAAGATACAGATTTGTCGATTTTCTCACAAGCAATTTTAATCTTGTTGCGAAGTTTTTCTGCCACAAGAATTTTCTAAACTTTGAAAGAACTTTTTTTCAAATCCCTTTTGAAAAATCTACTTTAGGGTTGGGGCGAAATGCGTTTTTGATATACTAAGCTTTCAGTTGACGAAGCAGACTGAGGCACGTTCCTCAAAAAAATCGTCAAATTTTTAACCCTAGGACAGGAAGGGTGGGGAAAAAATCCCTAAAGCCTTGCCTTTTGCAAAAGGCTCTGTCATAACAAATTTCAATTTCCAATCCCAATCATGTGAGTTTATGCACGCAGCTACAGTTGGTACACCAGCAAAATCCATTCGCACAGAGCTTATTGCTTANTTTTTTCTAATCACCGGTGCTTTCCTGGCGGCTTTTGCAATCCAGGTNTTTTTAATCCCTAACCGCCTGATCGACGGTGGAATCGTAGGGATTGCCATGATCTGCGCAAATATTTTCGGGACCCAATATTTGGGCTATTTCACCTTTATCTTTAACTTACCTTTTGTGTATCTGGCCTATCGTTATATTGGAAAAGTCTTTGTTTTGCATATGTTNTTTGCCCTGCTATTCTTTACCGGAGCCATTTTCTTTATCGAACATTACATGCCCTGGGCTGTATTTAAAGGGGAAACTCTTGAAGTTGTGGTCATAGGAGGCGCCATTTTAGGCATCGGCATCGGGTTAATCATTCGTTATGGAGCATGCCTCGATGGGACAGAAATCCTGGGAATCATTAGTAATCGACTTACAGGCTTTACCGTGGGGCAAGTAGTTCTTGTCATTAATATTTTCGTTTTTACAGCAGCAGGTTTGGCCTTCCAAGACTGGCATCCTCCNCTATTATCTTTGATCACTTATATGGTTGTTAGCAAAATCATGGATGTTGTGATCGTGGGTCTGGATGAAACCAAATCCGTGCTTATTATTTCTTCGAAATCTAAAGAAATTGCTGATGCTATCGTCCATGAATTGGGATTAGGTCTTACCATTATGTATGGCCGCGGCGGNTTTTCAGGCGATGCGCGAGAAATTCTTTATGTCATTGCAGAGCGTTTGCAATTAGCCGAGCTCAAAGAGATCATTTACAGAGAAGATCCAGCAGCCTTTATTGCGATTGAAAACTTGCATGAAGTCGCGAATGGAAATCAAGCCGGTAAGTACAAAAAAATAGCGCAACGGAGTTGCTTTCCGAATTTTGCGTATTAAAAATGATCCCCACCTTCGATGAAATCAAAAGCATCTCCTTAGAACTTGGATGGGATGATGTTGGAATCACAACAGCTACGATTCCAGAAACCGACATTTCCGCTTATCATGACTGGTTAGCAGATGGCCATCATGGGGATTTAGCCTACATGGAAAATAAAATCCGTTGCTATCCACAGGAATACTTCCCTGGCGCCAAAGCAGCCATCATTTTTGTGTCTAACTATAAACAGCCNCCTCAACAGCTTTGCAATGACAAAGGATTAGTTGCCTCGTATGCTAGAGGACGGGACTATCATCATGTCCACCGCAAACGTTTGAAAAANTTCATTCAATGGCTTGAAAAGCGAGTCAATCAGACGAACATCGCTAAAGGATTCAGCGATTCAAGTCCTGTTCTGGAAAAAGCACTCGCTGTTCAAGCAGGTCTTGGCTGGTTGGGTAAAAACACTCTTTTGATCCATCGACGTTTTGGAACGTTTACATTATTGTCAG
This sequence comes from Parachlamydiaceae bacterium, assembly GCA_013414685.1. GTDB lineage: Bacteria > Chlamydiota > Chlamydiia > Chlamydiales > Parachlamydiaceae > Neochlamydia. The sequence goes on from CP058704.1 coordinate 736,667, forward strand.
GCCTTTTTACCACATTAGAATTACCGACAAAAGAACACACAACTCGCACGCCCCGTTGCGGTTCCTGCACGCGCTGCATGGATGCCTGTCCCACACAAGCTTTTCTATCACCCTACAAATTGGATGCANNAAAATGCCTCTCCTATCATTTGATCGAATCAAAGGCACCGATTCCGGAAGAAATCCAAGCAAAAAATCCAGGATATATTTTTGGTTGCGACATCTGCCAAACTTCTTGCCCGCATAACGTGCGTTCCTCCTTGGCTATCGCTTCCGATTTTGAGCCNCCAAAAGGAATGGGAATTTATTTAACTCAAACAGATTTGGATGAAATTGAAAAATCTCCTGAGAAATTATTTGGAACACCACTCCAGCGAAGGGGAATTAAAGGTCTAAAACACACTGCACTTACCTTAAAGTGGGAGCCTTAACCTATTTTCCATTTTCGATAAAATAGTTGAAAATTATTTAGACATGATTAAACTGACGTTCATCCCATCCATGCTGAAAAAGGAATCCTATGTTAAATAAAAATATTGATGACGAAGCGCATCTATTTACTCCCGACGCATGGCGTGTGTTTAGAATTATTTCAGAATTTGTGGATGGTTTTGAAACCATGACAAATATTGGCCCCTCCGTTTCTATCTTTGGATCAGCCAGAATCCAACCGGAAAGTCCTTATTATAAATTGGCTATCGATGTTGCTGAGCACGTAGCTAANAAAGGGTTTGCCATCATTACAGGAGGCGGACCTGGACTCATGGAAGCTGCTAACAAGGGCGCTCAGATGGCCAATGGAAAATCTTGCGGCCTAGGTGTTGATCTTGCCTTTGAAACAGAGCTAAACCCTTTCATAGATCGTAAATATCGTCTTAATTTCCGTTATTTCTTTGTCAGAAAAGTTATGTTTATTCGCTACGCCCAGGGATATGTTTTTCTACCGGGAGGCTACGGAACGCTTGATGAATTGTTTGAAGCCCTCACACTGATACAAACAAATAAAATCCATTCCTTCCCAATCTACTTAATGGGAAGCAGTTATTGGAAAGGTTTGATGGACTGGATCAAGGCGACTGTTTTAGCTGAGAAGTGTATTGCTGAAAGCGATTTGAATTTATTGACAATCACAGATGACCCAGAGGAAGTTGCCAATGGGATTGAACGCCATTATCAACGTGATCGTGCGCCGAAGAACTTCTAAAATTATCCAATCAATCAACAATTTCATTTAAGTTGATAAATACTCATCACTAACTTAACATTTTAATCCCTACAATTTTATTAACAAGGGTTTTAATATGTTAAGTAAATTATTATTAAAAAGTTTAATTTGTTTAAGCTTTATTGCAATAATCTCTTCGTGTTCTGTCATGATGGCAGCAAAAAAGAAGGGACTAACATCGACAAAGTGCAGGCATGCCGTACCCGGGGTCAGTTTTTATCTTATGGGCCTGTGATTGTAAACAGTGAAAGAATGCCTACAGGAGAACTGGTAGAAACTTATCAATACCAAAAAGAGCGAGGATCAGCCGTCAGAGCTCTTATGCATGGTGTGCTCGATGTGAGTACATGCGGTGTGTGGGAAGTAGTGGGAACACCTATTGAAGCCTGTATAGACGAAAAAGTTACTTTTCTATTAAAGTCTACTATGATGAGCAAGAAATTGCTCAAAAAATTGAATTGGTCTAGATGTTATCATTTAGCAAGTGGTTTTAAACCACTTGCTAATCCAATCACTAATGAATTACAGCACCACGAATGTAAGCGCTATTTTTCACGCAAATGAGAATGTTGGGATAAGATCCCTTATACCAGCCGTCATTTGTTCCAATAATGACAATGTTGTAACGGTCAAAATGTTTCATGACATTACCATCTGCCCAAGCAATGCTCCACACAGAACCATCGTCCAAACGTATTAGACGATTAAAGTAATCAATTTCATCAATCCAATGCACATAGATATCTATATTTGGATCATTAAATACTGGCGTAAATTTCATATAAGCTTTTGCAATATGCCCAGTATCTAAATTGATCAATTTATAGGGATAAGAACCTTTAGTAAAAATATTTTTATTTGGGGCAATGACAATTGTATGAAAGGACTTCCATTTTTTTACCTTTGAGGCGTCCCAACTATGGACTTGCCAAATAGACTGATCTTCTAATTCCACATCGCGGCCATCCTTAGAAGTATTTATTGGCTTGTGAAAAGATGCTCGATGTGTGGTTGAATAGTAGGTAGACCTGTGTTGATCAAAATATTGTTCAATGTCTTCTTCATTTTCAGAAAATGCTTTTGCTAGAGGTTCCGTGTTTTGGTCATCTAAAATATCACGCACCTTTTCATCTTCTTGCAAAACTTCTGATGCAAGGGTCGGTGTTGAAGTTTCTTGGATGCATTGAATCCTGGATGAATCCAGATCGATCGCACATCCATTCGCGCTCAAGAAAAACACAAACTAGTGCTCAATAATTTTCTTTTAATTTTTTCATTTCAAAAATTCCTATGTTTGAGATTATTTTTAAACCCCTCTTCTTCTTTGTCCTGGGTGCACAGAATTGGGACGAGAATTTTGAGAAGGAATGCTTCCAGTATTTACATCTCGCTTAAATGAAACAGAATCTGGACGAGCATTGTAGGATGCTTCATTTCCAAAAATTGAATTTCTTTGATTGTTTACGCTAGAGGGCCTAACGTTGGGTTGTTGAAAACTGGTCACTTGCACAACCTGAGGCATCCCCACACTTGTAGGCCTTCTATTTCCCGAGACAACTTGAGTTGGATAAGAAACTCCCGTTGAAGCAGGTTGATAAAAAGGACTTGTATTCAACTCTAAAGTCGAGGTGTGAGGCTGTCCTATGTTCATTGGCTGAAAACTCTGGCTTGTATTGACATGCAAAGTGGATGAACCTGGAGGAACTGACCGAGAGATTGGTGTTCTGAGCTGATAAGAAGGCAACTGCTGGAAGGTGTTTCTGAAAGAAATTCTCTCCATGGGCAGCATTTTATTTACCCTTCTAACAGCTCCATACCAAAGTTGGTAATCAGGATGATCAGGCATCAGCTCATTTTTTATTAAAAATGTACGCTGATCTCTCCAGTAATCGACATTCTTATCATTTTTCCAACAACAGCAGCAAAAAATTTTCAAGAGAATTCTTCCTAAAAATTGCTTTCAAGCTTATATTTAAAGCCATTTCTTACAACTGTATCGTTTTCGATAAGAATATATCTTTGTCTGACTGGTTCTGGAATAATCGAGATGGACATATGACTCCTAATTTTTTTGTTTAAGTTTATCTTGCCACGCAATCTGCATGGACATATTCCAGGGTGTTAAAGTGGAGAAGAATATTATATGTTGGAGAGCCTAAGCTTTCATCCACGCCAATAAATACCACATCCCCAGGGAACATATAAGAACATAGATGTTCATCTCGAGAACTGACTTCCCATATGGATCCATCGTTTAATTGAATTTCATAATAGTAGCAAAAGTTAAAGATATCATAGAGATAGTTAATGCTATGAATCCACAACCTTTGACCCATAAAACCAGGGTCTTTTGGCAAAACTTCGATCTCTAACAAATTGACAGGAACAATTTCTCCTGTTCTTTGACTGACAAGTAGATAATCAGTTGCATCGAAAATTGTTCCTGGGCAAATAATGACTTGATCGTTGTAATACATCCATCGTTTTACAACATCCCAATCAGATAAAAACCATACTTTCCAAATGCTCCCATCATTTAACTCAACAGTGTCAAAAAAGTGGANAGCCTTGTAAATACCATGCGAAGCCATGGGATGGGTCGTTAAATACATCCCATTGGAAACTAACTCCCCTTTTTCGTCTCTCTTTTGTGCTTCTTCTGATCTATTTTGCTTAATTGCTAAATGTTTCTCTTCATCTAATCTTTTGGTGCCTGCAGGTAGAGTTTCTTCAATTTGGAGCTCTTGTGAAGTTAATAGGGATGTCATGATTATCATGCCAGAACATGCGGTCAAAAACTTTGTTTTAAAATTTTTCATAGATCACCTTTAAGGGTAAATTTGTTTAACGTAGTTTTTTTTAAACGGGCGCCATTAAGAATTATTAAAGAATTTATAAATTTTTTCTCGTGTTCAATCATTCACAAATGATGTTTGAGAAAAACTTTTCATGAGATTAACAGAGGTTCTCTCTTAAATCGATGAATTTTAATTTCTATTGAAAATTGTTGGAGACTTAAAAGCTTTTGAATTTGCCTTAAGAAAAAAATCAAAAGCTTGAAGAAATAAAACCTTTGCCCAAAAATCTTTGGGCAAAGAGCTTTGATTTTAATGCCTTAGTTGTCGCGCCGCAGCCTGATTGACACGAGTCAAATTTTGAATTCTTCCATGACTGTGCGAAGTCGGTTTCACCTCATTGGAATTTCTAAAATCAGGATCTGTATTGACCATGACTTGGGGATTTGAGCGTGGTTTTGCAGGGACTGGATGAGGACACCTGGGTCTTGGAATTACTATTGGAGGGCTGAACGACGACCACAGGTTTCGGGCGGCGTCTTGGTGGCGGATTCACAACGATTACAGGTGGAAGCGGCGGTGGCGGAGGAACAAAAACCACTGAAGGAACAAGAGGCGCAGACACAACTACAACTTCACGCCTTGGGGGAACATAAGAAGGGGTCGATCTTGTCATATAAACAGTTCGTATGACTGGAGGAGGAATCTCTATTCTTTGAAAATAAGGAACCATTTCGTTCACTCTTCGTGCTGCTCTTTCCCATGCTCTATATTCTGGGTGATCATGCGAAGGAGGGGGCATTAAATAAATTCTATGATCCTCCCAATGTTGTTCTAACTCGCTTTTTCGCCTGCAAGTAAAGCAGCAAAAAGATTGAGGATAATATTTCCTAAGCAATTACGTGCAAAAGCATGCTTAAAGCCTTTAAGCTCAGGTTCGACCTCGGCAATGTAAACAAATCTCTCGTGAGGAGATAAATGATGATAATTAGAATTGATCATAAAATCTCCTATCTTATGATACAGTCGGCATGGACATATTCAAGGGTGTTAAAATGGATAAGAATATTGTAAGTAGGTGAACCAAATGTATTATCCACACCTACAAAGACGACATCTCCAGGATACATGTAGGAACCGATATAATTATCGTAGGAATCCAGTTCCCAAATCGATCCATCATTTAAAACAATTTGATAGTAAAACACATCAAAGAAGTAATCATAAATAAGGTCAATGTTATGTATCCAAAGTCTCTGGCCCATGAAAGATGGATCGCCAATGATTTCTTCCATCCCAATTAAATCGACAGCAATCGATTCGCCTGTGCGTTGGCTGACTAAAAGGTAATCTGTTGCGTCAAAAATTGTTCCCGGTCTGATGATCACTTGATCGTTAAGCAACATCCAGCGGCTTACAATGCTTCTATCTGAAGCGTAATAGACTTGCCAGATGCTTCCATCATTGAGCTCGATTTGATCATAGAAAAGGGAGGCTTTGTAAATGCCATGAGCAGCCATTGGATGCGTTGTCAAATAAGCTTTTGCTGAGGCTGATGCGCGCTTTACCTTTGTTACATTTGCTGATTTTGTATCCGCTTCCTTATTTTTTTCTTCTACACTTAGTTTTTCAAATCTATTTTTTGAAATAATAAAATGTTGTTCTTGGTCTAGTTTTTGCTGCCTGCAGGAATCATTTGATCCTGATTGATTTCGTCTGAAAAAAGCTGCACGGATAGACAAGCAATTCCCAGAATAAAACTCATCACTTTCACTGTGTATCTCATATTTTTCCCATCATGAAGTTAAAAAAACGAGTTTACACAACGATTATTAAGAGAAATTAAAGATTAATTAAATTAACTCAATTAATTATCTTTAATAAACTGACACCCTTCAGATATTAAACTATCAATATAATTGAGATAGAAATCCGAAGAAAGAAATTTAGGATCATCTAACATATAAAGATGAAAAGGAATCGTAGAATCGACTCCACCAATATGGAATTCCCGCAACGCCCTTTTGGCAATCGCAATTGCTTCTTCGCGAGTTCTTCCATGAATAATTAACTTTGCAATCATCGAATCATAGTAAGGAGGAATTACACATCCTGAATAGCAAGCGCTATCTACACGGACACGCGGCCCTCCAGGNNGCAAGTAATACTCTAAGCGGCCGGGTGAAGGAGAGAAATTTTNTGCAGGATTCTCAGCATTAATGCGAAATTGAATGACATGACCATTCAATTGAATGTCTTCTTGTTTATATTTGAGCTTTTCTCCCATCGCAATTCGTATTTGCTCAACAACTAAATCAACATCTGTTAATTCTTCTGTTACCGTATGCTCAACTTGAATACGGGTATTGACTTCCATAAAATAGAAGTTATGATCTGCATCCAATAAAAATTCTACTGTGCCGACAGAATAATATCCTGCTTCTTTAACCACGTTAACTGCGGCCTGGCCAATTTTTTGCCTTAACTTGCTGTTTAGAAGAGGGCTCGGAGCCTCCTCAATGAGTTTTTGACGACGTCTTTGCACGGAGCAGTCACGTTCGCCTAAATGAATATAATTTCCATGCTTATCCCCTATCACTTGCACTTCAATATGCCGGGGATTCACAATCATTTNTTCTAAGTAGACTTCTGGATTGCCAAAACTCGCTTCCGCTTCAGCACGCGCCGCAGGGANAAGACGGGCAAATTCTTCTTCGTTAGCTGCGATGCGGATTCCTTTACCCCCTCCACCAGCAACAGCTTTTATGAAAACAGGAAATCCAATTTTNNTTGCTTCATGAATGGCTTCTTTGAGATCACTTATTACACCATTTGAACCTGGGATTACAGGACACCCGGCTTNTTTAGCTGTTGCTTTCGCTTTCGCTTTATCTCCTAGCAAGGCAATGGATGACGGAGAAGGGCCAATAAAATTTAATCCACAACTTTCACAAATAGAAGCAAAATTTGCATTTTCGCTTAAAAACCCATACCCTGGATGAAGAGCATCGGCTCCGGTAATTTCACAGGCAGAAAGAATATTCGGAATGCGTAAATAGGATTTTGATGAGGAGGGCTCTCCAATGCAGATTGCTTCATCTGCATGCAAAACATGCAAAGCCTCTGAATCAGCCTGAGAATAAACAGCCACTGTTTGTAAACCCAAATCATGACAGGCTCGTATGATGCGGACCGCAATTTCGCCGCGATTAGCAATAAGAACTTTACGCATATTTCCTAAGTAATTCGAAAGAGTTTTGTGCCAAATTCCACAGGATGTCCATTTTCCACTAGAATCTCTGCTACTGTACCGGCTACACCAGATTTGATTTCATTCATTACCTTCATCGCTTCCACGATACATACCACAGTATTTTTATCCACTTTGTCGCCTACTTTTACAAAGGCTGGATCATCCGGAGAAGGCGTTGTATAAAAAGTTCCTACCATTGGAGAGGTAATATAGACGGCATTCGAATCTTCCTTCGATTCGTTAGGAGATTGAGTCAAAGGGGCAGTACTCATTGTCGCACGTCGAAGTGCATCATCGGTTTTATTAAAATTCTCTTCTGCCAGTTCAAACGCTTCCGGAACTTTAAAAGCTCCCCATCGGCACGCTCAATTTCTATTTCAAAGCCTTCTTTTTTATCGCCACCCGCTTGGTTCCAGTTCTCCCCATCGCGGCCATTAATTCTTTGATTTGTTTTAATTCCACGTTCGCCTCCTTCTAGACTCTTTGAATGTATTCATAGGAACGTGTATCAATTTTAATAATGTCCCCTGCTTCAATAAAGGGCGGGACATCAAGTTTGGCGCCTGTTTCTAAGACAGCGACTCTAGAGGCATTGGCTAGGATAGATTTATTTTCGCCACCTTCTACTTTTGAAACCATCAATTCCAGGAATTGGGGAAGTTCGACAGCAAAAATTGAATCTCCAAAGAAAGACGCTTTTACTTCCACACCTTCTTTCAGGTAGTTAATATTCCCTCCAATAATATGCTGAGGTATTAGGACCTGATCTAAAGTCTCAATATCCAAAAACAGATAATCTTTCCCTTCAAGATAGAGAAATTCTAAGCGGCGCTCAGCTAAATTGACATCTTTGATGGACTGATTCAATTTAAAGTTTTTTCGATTACTTCGTTGGAGGTTAAATCACGTAATTTTGTCTTTATAAATGGAGTTCCTTTGGGAACTGTCACTTTAACGCTCGACTCAACTCGATAAAGTTTATTATTTATCGAGATCGTCATCCCCGGATTTAACTGGTTGCTCATCACCATAGGTTTGTTTGCCTCAGAGTAAAAATTTAAGCTGTCCTTTGCTCTCTATCAACATTTTATCTTATAGTTTAAAAACGTGGACTCAAAAGTCAAAAGAAAACACGCTATTTAAAGAAAGTCGTTTTAAAGCGGATTTGCGCCTAGTAAAACAAAACCCGAAAGAGTGCCTTTGAGAAAATAAGCGCTTTTATTTGATAGAATGCAATCTGGATTTTTAAAGATGATGAAAATCCTCAATTCCTTTTCGCATACTGGGAGCGTTGAATAAATAAGTGCCCGCAACTAATACATTGGCTCCAGCTTCCACACATTGTTTAGCTGTTTCATGTGTAATCCNCCCATCTACTTCAATATCAAAAGGAGGAAGGGGTGACGCTCCTTNTTTCTGTGTTACACCGCCCTGACGGATGTCTAACTTATCGAGACATTCTCTTGTGAAGCGTATCTTTTCTAAAACTTCCGGCATAAAAGCCTGCCCACCAAACCCAGGATGAACGGTCATCAGGAGAATCATATCGCATTTATCTAAAAATTTGGGAATCATTGACATCGATGTTTCCGGGCAAAATGCCAATCCGGCTTTTACATTGCATTTGCGAATATATTCTAAAGTCTCTTCCACATCTTCTGTGGCTTCAAAATGAAAAGTAATATTATCGGCGCCTGCTTCCACAAAGCGTTCGATATAATCAAAAGGATGATAGATCATAAGATGGACATCCAAGAAGATTGGAGTGGCTCTGTTAATGGCAGCTACAGCTTGAGGGCCCATCGTTAGATTCGGCACAAAATTTCCGTCCATGATGTCTATATGCAAATAATCGGCTCCCGCATCTTCAATTTNTTNTGCAGTATCTGCCAAATGTCCAAAATCCCCAGACAAAATTGAAGGGGCCACTTTAATATTTGTTTTTGCATGTTAACATCCTATCTATAGGTTAGAGAACTTAAGGGTAACTTAAAAACTTGCCTATGTCAAGCGTAGGCAGCAGATTGGCTTTTTCTTTCCTTTCATTTTTGAGGAAAAATGATCAAGGGCCCTGAACCTTCAAGTGATCGCAATCAAATTCTATCCATTGTTTTATTCTTTCGTGTGTTGCCATCAGCATCAATTCGTAGGCTACCTTTCGAATTTTATCCGCGTCTCATCAGATTTACTTTCAGGTGAGGCATAATAAGAGGAAGAAAATCGAGACCGGTCTAACAAGATTCTCATAGCCACTTTGTCAAAAGCAACATCAAAGTCTTTTCCTCCAAAATCATCAGAATAAGTCCATATTAAATTGAAATTCGACCCTAATACCTTCTGTTTTTAATCTTATAAAATATGCAAACTCAATAAATTCGATTATATCATAATTTTTCATTCCCGAAAAATCTTATGAAACAAGTTTCAAAGTGCAAGATGAAAAAAATTCTGCTTTTTAAGGCAAAAAAATAGGCTAGGATATACTCACTCCCGATAAGTTATAATTATATTATTAATTTTAAAAAAGTTTGAATTATGAATAAAATTTGTCAAAACCCCACTTTAAAAAATCCAACTGAATTAGATGCGATGATATCTGAGCGTATTCCTAACATGTCAACCGACATGGCCGATAAAAATTTGGCGAAACAATCTCGAACTTTTATTATTTATTTTAATGAAAAAGAAAATTTAGAGATTGCCTATAAAAATCCAAAAGATCTGAGTGGGCATTCTGTTTACCATATTTGTCTTAATAAACAAAATGGAGAAAAGTATTTTTATCAATTAAGAGAAAATGTTCCTGACTACAGGCATTTGTACGAAGTCGTTGCTTACTGGTGTCATGTCATGAAGAATTTACAAAATCAAAAGAATGCTTGCTCTAATCCAAAAATTCAACCAGATCCATCAAACCCTCAGCAATCTCACCGCACACAACAAACTTTTTAGAGCAGCAACAATCCAATAATTGTAATAACCAGACAGTCCTTTCAGAAACGTCTAAAAAAATTTCTTCCTAATTTTGATGCTTCCATGCTTTCCGTGGAAGATCTATGGAAGGTCTTAGAAACCAAAAGCCGCTTTTCTTTTAATCAGAATGCTTATCTTGACCAAGATCAAGTCAAGCATGCATTTATCAATATTTTTGCCCAAAAACTGCTGTTGAACTTAATGGCAAATTTTTACATGCAAATTACATTTCCTTCAATCATCAGAATCGTTTTATAGCGTCACAGGCTCCTTTTAAAGATTTAGGCGAGCAAGATTTATTTTGGCAAGTCATGCTAGCTAAACCTGAAATTACGGCAATTATTGACCTGAGTAATCGCAAAGATCGAGTTCAAATAGGCTCTTATTGTCCTAACGAAAAGGGAGAATCGCAAACCTATGGGGAGATTGAAGTGACATGCATAGAAAGTGAAAAAAGCGCTGATGGTTTATGCGATATTTTGACTTATCAGTTAACCGATCTTAAAACTAAAAAAATAAAATTCTTCAAAGAATCAGTTATTCGGATTGGCCAGATGGCGGTGTCATAAATGAAGAAAACTTTCAAAAGTTGATCTATTTTGTAAAAGAATTACAAGGCATTTCTGTAACTCATTGTCGAGCTGGCATAGGAAGAACAGGAACTTTAATAACTGGAGTTTTTACTAGAAATGATTATGAGTGGAGAAGTTAACACCTACAATTTGAACATAGAGCTATTAGAGTTAATCTTAACTCTAAGAGAACAACGACCTAACTTTGTTCAAACACAGGAGCAATTTAATCTTCTCTTTGAATTTTGTAAAAATATTTTAAATTCGAAATAAGATAAAAGTTTTTGAATGCAAAAAGAATCCATTCCCTATAAAACTTTGTGCTCTCAATATTATGAGCTAGATAAACCAGAAGCTCCTCATGATGCGCTTAATTGCTATTTAAGATTTGCAACTGAGATTCATGGGCCTATTTTAGAACCTATGTGCGGGACTGGACGCTTCCTTGTCCCTTTAGCAGAAAAAGGATATCCCATCTCAGGATTTGATTCTTCTCCTCATATGTTGGAATTTTGCCGNAANAAATGTCAAAAATTAGGACTTAATATTGAACTATTCGAATCAACTTTTGAAACTTTTATTCCAAAAAACAACTATGATTTAATTTTTATTCCAAGCAGTTCGTTCTGTTTGCTGACCGACGAAAAACAAATTTCCCATGCCCTTACCTCAGTTATAAACTGGCTTAATCCGAACGGCAAATTCATCTTTGAGATTGAGACATTAAATTCTGTGAATGCTCAGCCAGGTGTCTGGAAAGGAACTTGGGTCGATAAACAGGATGGTTCAAAGATCGTATTATCGACTTTATCGAAATTTGATGATTGTACATCCATTGAAACGATTCTTTGCCAGTACACATTATGGGAGAAGAATAGGATTTCACAAATTGAGGTCGAAGATTTTCGCCTAAAGCATTATGAACCTTTTCAAATTGAAAACCTTTTAATGCAACACGGCTTTAAAATCATAGGCAAGTGGAAAACAGATCCACATAAGCTGGAAGAAGCGCCCCCTGAAAGTCCTACTATTATGTATGAATGTAAAAAACCTGTTAAGAGCAAGAATTAGTTCAACGCTCAATTAAAAAAATGATTAACACAAATATTATTGATCATTAATCTCAAATAAGATAAAATAAATTTTTATATTATTCTTTATTAATATGCTTAATGTATCCAAATTTGTAAAAGAACACATTCCCCTCTGTGCTTGCACCTTAGGATTTGCTATTCTGGGCTATCTAGGTTATCACGCAATACGCTGGATTGTAAAAGATGCCAAAAACTTGAGAAAATCGATCATGTGGCTCAAAAAAATTTACCTCAAGCGCCTTTATCATCAATATCTTTGATCAACCGGGTTTCTGATATAGAAAAGCATCCCGACAAAATTACTATGGGTCAGGGGGAATACATTGTATTTCACAAATTACCAACAGGTGAAAAACAGCCAGTATCCACAAAAACCTTTGAGGAAGTTTATAAAGTTCTGCTTCAATATTCTCCTGCAAACATCATAAAAGTGAGTCTGAAAAAGCCAATGAAGAATGTGCAAACCGTTATGAATTGATGAAATCTAAATTAAAAGAGATTGATCCGACTTTAGAGGCTGTTTTTATTCCACGTACTCTTTATGAACTAGTTTTTATTCGCAAATGCATTCAAGAGGATTTGAAACATAAGGATATTTGTCCCGATCTGGACCCTTCTTCGCACAAAATCTCACTCAAAAGTTTCAAGAATGATGAAAGCAAGTACCAAGCCTTTTAAAAGAGCAAAAAGAAGAACAGTTAAAACGTAAATGCTGGCATATCTGTTACTTTACTGACGTGGGAGATAATCATCATCCCGGTGTAATAAATACGGCTTACCGTTTAAATAAGGCCATGCTGAAAATTTTTAATCCTGAAAGCGGGGTTTTACCTATCAGGAACTTTCTGTTTTGGCTGAAAAAGAAATTGATTTTTTAAAAGCCTATTATAAAAAAATCTAGAGAACACTCAAAAATTAAACAAGGTGAGGAAGTTGAAGAAATCAGCAGTTGTAGCACACCTGGACCAACAACGAACTTTGGTTTTGAAACAACCAGGGGTTCTGTTAAACCCATGGGAATTCGAAATGAAATCGATGCTCAAATCATAAGAGATGCAGTGGCTCTAGAGTGCAGTAAAATCGCCCAACACTCCCTTTTCCTCTATAGAGGAGGAGACTTTCAAAAGGACTCTATTTCTTGCTGGGGTGATAAGGATAAGGCCTATAGTCTTTCTTTTGGTAGTAGTCTTTTTGCCGGATGCTTATTCGACGGGGGTGCAACTGCCTTTCATTACATGCGTAACGGAAAAAATGCCTATGCCATTCCTGTTTCCTTCGATCAGCTAACTCGCTCTCCTTTCTTTGTGCCAACCACTCATACTTTAGCCCAATTGTTTGGTGACGGCGAAATTTTCCATGCTCGCACTAAAGCCTGGAAGGATTATGATGCCAATAAATTAGGAGGGATGAATATGGGGGCAAACGGTCATGAGAGAAATCATCTTATATCCAATTTGAGCAAGGAAGAACTTTATGCTCAATTTGAAACCTATAAAAATAAAGCCGTTCAATTAAAGTAAATCACTTACCTGCCGGTTCTTTTTAAGAAGATCAGTATCGCGAAAGAAGATTTGGTTGTCTTTGAAAAAAGCAAGTCTCCAAAACTTTTCTATGAATAGAATTAAAAAAGATTATATGTCTTAAACAGATCCAACATTTATTGAAAACAGGTCATTAGCAAAAATGAAACACGCCAAACCAAGCACAAATACATTAGCGACCGGACTTGCCATGTTTTCGATGTTTTTTGGAGCAGGAAATGTTGTTTTTCCTCTTGGCTTAGGCCAGTATGCACAAGAGCATAATCTTTATGCAATCCTTGGCCTGCTTATTACAGCCGTCGGGGTTCCGTTTTTGGGACTCATTGCTATCACTTTATTTAATGGAGATTATAAAAGTTTTTGAACGCATAGGAGTCATCCCAGGCTTTGTATTGATGACCTTTATTCTAGGCTTGATCGGCCCCTTTGGGGCTATTCCCAGTGCATCGTCCTCTCTTATGCCACCTTAAAACCTTATCTTCCAGATGCACTCTCATTACCCTGGTTTAGTTTTCTTTCCTGTGTCGTGATCTTTCTTTTTACCTTTAAGCGCAACAATATTGTGGATATTCTTGGATATGTTTTAACCCCTATTCTCCTTCTTTCTCTTGCAGTGATTATTATCAAAGGAATTCTCTTTTCCCCTGCGCTAGAACCCTCAGGGCACTCAAAACTGTCCGTATTTTTGTACGGGATCATTGAGGGCTACCAAACAATGGATCTCTTAGCAGCTTTTTTCTTTTCTTCTGTTGTCATCGCCTGTTTAAAAAAGATACGGATCCTAGTGTACCTGCAAATTATAAAAACATTATTTTTTATCGTTAAAAGCAAGTGTGATCGGAGCTTCTTTACTTTCTTTGGTTTATATTGGATTTAGCTTCGTTGCAGCCTTTTACAGCTCAGCTTTAAAAGGAGCTCCTCAAGGCGAACTGCCTGGTCTGATTGCCACGCATGTACTTGGGCCTTATACGGCTATAGCAGCTCATATAGCTGTGATTTTAGCCTGTTTGACAACAGTCATCGCTCTTTCAGCGGTCTTTGCTGAATTCCTTCATGAGGATATTTGCCGAGATCAAATAAGTTATGGCTGGTCTTTATTCGTCACCCTGGTTATTACTTTCTTTGTTTCTACCTTGAATTTTACAGGAATTGCATACTTTTTACAGCCTATTCTTCAGGTTTGCTATCCAGCTTTGATTGTTCTTTGCATTGTCAATATTCTATATAAACTCTGCCACTTTACTTGGATTAAATTACCTGTTTTTTAACTTTTTTGCTTCGCTTGCTATCTATTTATTAGCGTCCTTTTACCCAGGCTTCTTCTTCCTGTAAAACTTGAGTTTTGGAAGGGACAACCTTGCGGTAGGCTTGCATCGGGTTTAAAAGTGTTTCCTCATACTGCAATAAACGTTCCCTAGAAATTCCAAATAAACGTTCGTTCTCTTCTAGAAAAGGAAGAATTAAATTCCAATCCTCTAGGGTCATCTCATTAAATTCTCCGCCATTCAATTGATCCTTTGCAATTTTCATTCCAGGATCGCGGATATAAATCGCTCNCCCTGAAGCCAGAGAAAATAAATTGTTTCCAGGATAAGGCGTTGCTAACTCCAAAACTTTTCCTGAATCATCCAATTGAATACCGTTTAAAATCGCAAAACCGCCGCCTTTAAGAGGAATTCCGGCCATAAATGATTCAGCGAGATAATCTAAGCATGTTCCATTAATGACGACTTTCGGCTGTCCCACGGCATTAATTAAAGGGCGTCCTGCAGCATTGCCTTTAACGAAAATAGTTCCCCTNNTTAGCCCCATATAAAAAGTCTGACCCACATCGCCATAAACTACCAACTTTCCCTCTTTCATGATTTGGGCCAATTGATCCTGTGCACTTCCGTGAACATAAATTTCAGCGCCATCAATGCCTGACGCCAAATAATCACCTGAAGATCCATAAACGTCGATTTTGACGCCTGAGGTTAGAGGCCCTAATCCATTCCCAATAAAACGTTGTCCCCGGCATTTGAAAAGGATCAATTTTTTAAATCCGGCCTTATAGGCTTTTACAATTGCCAATGCTAAAGATTCTTTGCCTTGTGCAGGAAATCCCTTAGCATTGATAACTAATGTTTGTCCTTGAAAATCGGGTAATTTTCTTTCGTTATCCCAGTAAGCAAATAATGAAGATGGATATTTTTCAATAGAAAGAGCCAGCTCATCAAGACTTTTAGAAATCAAGGATTGAACGCAGCTTCTACGCATTTCTCCCAAAGGGTAATTAGAATCTAAAAGTGNCGATAAAACATAAAAGGCTGTGCTTCGACTTTCATCATCTGTTCCCATTTGGATTAAAGCAGATAAAAATTGTTCCACATCTGTGTAAGAATTTTTAAATATCTTTTCCTTGGCCCAATCGATAAGTTCTTTGGCATTTAAAGAAGGCAGCTTTAGGGAAAGAGGATGAGTCTTTCCGGTAGAATGAGGAGATTTTAAAGCCTCCTGATGGATAAGCCGTCCGAATTTATCAGTACACTCCAAAATTCCTTTTTCTTCATTCTCAGGATGCACATTAAAGACAAATGCCCCTCCGTCCGTATAGCTTCCGCCCCTTGCATTCCAATAAAAATCAGCCTGCGGCCAAAAGGCTGGATTTTCCTCAGAAAGACTTTGTAAAGCAGCATCAATGGCCTGCTTTTCTGAAGCAGCAAATCCTATGGAAGCATTTCCTTNTTGCAAGGCAAACACCTGTGGTCGGAGCATACTCGTGTCAGTAATCCCGATCAAACGAAAACCTTTTTTTGGTGAAGCTTTGCTTGGGCAGATTGCGCGACTAAAAAACCAGGGTCCATCTGGGGAACCATGGATGTGCGTTTNTTGCAGGCGTTGATAAATGATTTGCTTTTCTTCAGGGAGTAAAGAATAATCTCGTTCAGTCGTGGGAGCAAGAGCTTCGATCACATACTCCAAGGGGTAACCATAGACACGATACAAAAGATCAAAAATTAAAACGGCCACTTCTGTATCTGTTAAAAATAAAGGATGAATGCCGCGTTGCGACAAGTATTCGCAAATGGAATAGTAATTAGCAAAATCACCATTATGAACTAAGGCCTCATTCAAACCGACAAAAGGATGTGCTCCTCCTGGATGCCAAACTTTACCTTTGGTAGGATAACGATGATGGCCGATCCATACATGCGCTTTAAATTCTTCAAGTTGATAGTACCTGATCACTTCATCCCCAAATCCCACCATCTTAAGAACTAACATGTTCTTACCATGAGAAAGCACAAACGCACGTTTTTCACCCTCAGACGCATAAAATTTTTTGTTCAACATGTAAGAATTTTGGTAGACAATTTCATCTTCAATCGATTCAAGAGATGCATTTAATAGAGGATTGTTTTCTTTAAAACTGTCACTGGCTTCTTTTTNTACGCGTACGAAATAGCAGATAACAAAAGNGGGTTCAACTTCCAGTCCTTTAATCTTTTTATAATCCTGCATATGCGGTTGGGTGTAGACATGATCAACATCAAAAATTGAATAAACAAATTCTTTTTCCAATTCCTGCTGGCAACTTCTATCCAAATAGGCCACAGTAAGCAAATAATCTTGATCTAAAAGGGATGGGGTGACCCCAAAAGTTTCGGCTGAGAGACCCACGGCAGCAATCCCTCCCCCTTTCCCATTACCTCGATTGCGCATCTGCTGGAGTGATTGCAAGAGATGTTTTCCTGCCACTTTTTCCTCGCATGCCAACCCGATAACACCGCAACCTCCTTCGCCTTCAATTTTGCGCGCTGGGAGAGCTAAAGATTCTATTGGTCTGGAAGAAAAATGGAATTAGTCACCTTTCACCTCTTCGATATTCGGCATCAGAACAAAAGGTTCTCCCCGATTGGAGCCGCCACAATATTTTAGGAGATCGATTCGTCCTCTTAACTCTTGAATTGACGATAGTCCTAATTTGCGCAATAGATCTCTTAGTTGAAAGGTGAAAGACTCATAAAGATTGCTGATCCGCTCGGCTCCCCAATCCGGATCAACTAGTTCTTGCAATTCAGGATCGGTTGTGGTCAGTCCAAAAGGACATCCCCTTCCCCTTTCGCAATTGGCGCATCTTGTACAACCTAAAGCCACAAGCTCCACCGTTCCTAGCACGCATCCATCTGCGCCTAAGGCAATAGCTTTGGCAATATCGTAAGCAGTTCTGATTCCTCCGCTCGCCATAATCACAATTTCATCCCTAATTCCTTCCGTCAATAAATAACGATGCACCTTTGGAAGGGCAAGTTCTATTGGCATAGCAATGTTTTTCTTAGCAATTTCAGGAGCCGCCCCTGTTCCCCCATAGCCTCCATCAATTTGCAAAATGTGGGCGTTCGCATAAAAGCTTCCCACAGCCACCATATCTATATCTGTAGGAGTAGAAACTTTAACCGAAATCACTGCTTCAGGATTGATGGTCTTGATCCAGTCGATATGCTTTTTGTGATCTTCAACAGAATAAACACTGTGAAAGGGAAAAGGAGAAAAAAGGCTAATCCAGGGCAATGATCCGCGCATTTTGGCTACTGCCACTGTTGTTTTATCTCCTAAAAGATGTCCCCCTAATCCAGGTTTTGCTCCTTGGGCGTATTTGAATTCAACAATAGGCGCATATTGAATGGTCTCTTCGCGGACGCCAAACATGCCTGTGGCAATTTGCGTGATCACATGATTTTTATAAGGGACTAGAGAGTCGGGATAGCCTCCTTCTCCAGTACAAGTAANAGTTTTCCAACGCTCAGCCGCTTTAGCACGCGATAACATGATATGTTCACTGATCGAACCATATGACATACCTGCCCCATAAAAGGGCACAGGAATTTTTAGCTTCTTTTCATGGGGTTNTTTATTCAAAANAAGAGATAAATCCGGCATCACTTTTTGATTCAGCCATTCAGACTCGGGCAAAAATTTAAAATCCAAAAGATCAAAACNCCCGCCTGATTGACCCACTTTATATTCTAATCCGTTATCCGGAGGCCTTCCAGTTTCGGCCTGTTTCCATGTCGAAANAATCAAATCCGCCGTCCAGCGTGCATCACCGAGGGCTGGCATTTTTCCATACTGCAATGTGGGCCAAATGTGGAAACCTTGACGTAAAAAGGCGGTGTGTTTTTCTATGATCAACTCCTCNNATCCCGCTTATCGTATTTCATATCCCTCGATCCCAGTAAATGCCTCGTTTTCCAAATCCTTTTGAAACATAGCCCGTCCTATTTCGCCTCTTAATCTGCGAACCTCACGTAATCCCATAGCCCCTAAAATCTCCAAAAGTTGATCGCGCCAGGAGGCTGCTAAATTTTTCAACCTCTGTTTTCCCCATTCCTCTGTCATATCTTTGGGTAAAATAAATTGACTTGAATCTCTATCTACACAAGGGCCTGCAAAATTAGCTTGTAATGCGACCATAAGTGGTGTATCAAGTACAACTCCATCTAACCCGCAAATAATTGCTTTCGGAAGATGTTCAGCCGATATAATTCCTCCGCTGCCGATCAAAGTGACTTCTTCACGTATGCGATTCTGAGAAAAACTTTGATGAGCTTGACGAATCAAGTCCAAAACAAACTGGCCATCTTTTCCTCGTCCATGATAATTAGCGGTTAAATGGTAGTTGCGTACTCCGGCTTTAAAAAGCTGAGTAANGTCTTTGTCGTAGTCTGTCCGTAAAATCAAAATAGATTCAGGAAATTGCTGCTTTANGAATGCGAAATATTTTTCATTCCATCCATTAATTTCTATCATTTGCGGCGGTTCCTGCAATAAACTTAAGTCTGTGTAATTTTCAGATGTCACTAAGGGGATCAGATGAGACCCTTTTAATTCATATTTCAAAATGTCTTCTAGGGGCATAATAGCCAAGCTTTTTATTAAATTAGCCGCGTTGCTCAAGATTTTTGCTAAAGTTTCATTCATGACTTGCGCGGGCAGCGCGTCAAATAATAATGGAATTGGAATCGATATCGTTGCAGGAGATGGGTCAAGCGGTTTATTGTATGCATCTAATGCAACAAAAGGTCTTTTCGTCCCTATATCGATTTCTGTAGAAATATATTCACGGCCATGAATTCCATCGCGAGTGGGTCGCACAATTTCCGACATATCGGTCCACATGCTATCCCAGCCTTCTCCGCCAAATCTCCCTCGAAAACCTGCACCTCGAATAGGAATACGCCCTGATTCTGCCTCATAAACAACAGCATCGACATGATAAGGAAGAAAATAATCATCTCCTAGATTTGCACGCTCGGGATTATGCAGAATTGTAACCACATCAGGATGTTGAGTTGTGCAACGCAAGCAGCCCACACAAAGATGATCTCTTGGCATAAAACCACCCAAAGGTCCCGAAANAACACCATAGACGCAGGGGCGGCTGGAGATCACTTTCCAACGACCTTTATAAGTTATCAACTCTTTAATCAATAATTTAGCAAGTTGAAGCCTTTTAACCTTTACATTAAAGCGCCTAGGATGCGGTTTTATATGCGGTGTTTTTTNCGTTTCTATGTGATAGCGTTTATAGGGATGGTGCATCGTTTCATCACTTTCTAAAGTTTAGCAAAAAAGCGGCTCTTGCTAGGAATTATTTTAAAATTATATAATTATAAAAAGGAGAATTTATGGGTAGTCCAATCGATAGCAGTTTTAAACGTTTGTATGAAGATCCCAATATACACGTCAGTAATAATCCCTCTGCAGCCCCCAAAACCTTTCGATATTAATGCTGCTCAAAAGTCAGATCGTGCTAAAAGACCTAAAAAAGAAAAGAAAAAGATAAAAACGGAAAAGACATCGATGACGAGGATGAAGAACCAAAACCTCTTCCTCGGCCTATGGGGCTTTAAGTAAAGTTTTCACTTAAGTTCAAAAATTTGAGAAGGAAAAGCACCGTCAAAACATAAAAGCCCCCAGCAATTTCAGACAGTTACAAAGGTTTCATTGAAAGAGAAGATTTGAGTTTATTTTGAATTCAAAGTCTTTAGTAAAATCTTCCTAGATTCAAGAAGAGATTTTTGCACAATTCCCTTCATTCCTAATTGTTCGGCTGCTACCACGTTCTCTAATCTATCATCAATAAAAAGCGCTTGTTTTGGATTTGTTTGGGTGACCTCAAGTGCAATGCGGTAAATTTGCGGATCAGGTTTTTGATACCCCACAAATGATGAAANCAAAAAATCATCAATGAAGGATGTTAAATTCGCGGTTTTAATGCGGTATTCTGCTAATTCCTTACCTTCATTGCTGATAGCAGCAACTCTGATTTGATACTCTTTTTNTATCTGCGTAAAAAAACTTATCATATCAGGAAAAGGTTTGGATTGCGTGAACATGAACTCTTTAAATCTCTCAAGAGAAAAATCCCTTTCAGACCAAAAGATCACATTTTTTAGATAATGATCGAGGCTTGATTTGCCCTTTTCATAATTATCAAAAAATTGATGATGTCTNNTTTCAAAATCGATAAGATCTAAATCAAATACATGGGCGGCCTTCTCACGCATTTTGCGGTCCCATCCGTTTGTCATTAAGACTCCGCCAATGTCGAGGAAGAGTGTGGTAATTTTTTCATATGACCATCCTTATTTGGACGTTATAAGAAAGTTAAAATTACTTTCAACAATCTTCCTCAGAAAATGCATTTATTTATTTTCTGGAAATCTATTTTTACAGTTGCATTTATCGCATTCGTGACATTCATGGCAGCATTTTCCAACTGAAACCAAAAATAATACACCAGCAGCCAAAGCAAGTAAATTAAGAATCGTTGCCAAAACTGGAGAAAGCACAATTCCTGCCAGGCCTACAATTCCTGAAATAATTAAAAACTGCCAGAAACACGAAAGCTAATACATGAATAACTTTCATAAATACCTCCAAAATAAGAGGATAAAACCCTCTAGTTTTTATTTTAAATCTTAAAAGATCTATGTCAAGGCACCGACCTCGATGAACGCTGTCTTATGGATCGGGAGAGTTAAAGATTAATTTTATATCTATCTGATAATCAAATTGATAAGAATGAGCAAAATATTCACAAATAAAAAGGCCGATCATGACATGCGGCCTTTTTTATTTTTTATTCTGTTTGAGAATGTAATCTTTACTTAAAAAGATCTTTAATCTTGTCTAGGAAACCTTTACTTTTAGGCAAGTTAGCTGGCCCTTGCAAAGCAGCAAACTCTCTTAATAGCTCTTTTTGCCTTTCAGAAAGCTTAGTCGGTGTTTCAACAAAAATTTTAACCAGCAAATCCCCTTTACCTTGACCGTGAACATTAGGAAAACCTTCATTTTTGACTCGAAATACTTTTCCATTTTGTGTTCCCTCTGGAATCGAAATACGGCAAGTGTGGGAATGAAGTCCAGGGACGTCTTTCTTACATCCAAGCGCAGCTTCCGTGAAGCTGATTGGAAGATCAAGTAGAATGTCATCGCCATCACGCTCAAAAATTTCATGAGGTTCCACATGAATGAACACATACAAGTCACCTGAAGGTCCTCCTCCGTGACCCGCATCGCCATAGCCGCTCATTTTCAAGCGCATTCCGTTGTCAACGCCAGCGGGAATATGGATTTTAACATGCTGCTTTTCTTTACAACACCNTTCACCCCGACATTCCTGGCAAGGATTCGTGATAATTTCTCCTTCTCCATGGCATTGAGGGCATGGCATTGACATACTAANAANACCGCGCTGTTCATAAACCTGCCCTGCACCGCCGCATCGGCTGCATTTTTTGCCTTCAGGGGTAGTTGTTCCTTTTCCGTGGCATGTGTGGCAAGTGACATAGTTATTAATTGCAAGCTCTTTATCCACGCCTTTAGCTGCTTCTAAAANAGAAATGTTTATGTTGGCACGTTTACTAGCTCCCTGCCTGCGCATTTGTGCTGATCCGCCGCTGAAATCATTGCCCCCAAAGTAGCTTTCNNAAAAATTGATTCTCCCCCTCCCATACCGCCAAAGGCACCCATAAAGGTTCGCAAGGCCTCATCCATTGAAGAAAATCCTGAAAAGCCGCCCGCGCCAGCGCCNCATTCCTGCTCCGAGTCCTTCTTTTCCATAGCGATCATAGGTTTGTCTTTTCTTCTCATCACTAAGGATCTCATAAGCTTCAGAGATTTCTTTGAAGCGTTTTTCTGCTTCTGCATCTCCAGGATTTTTATCAGGATGGTATTGGACTGCTTTTTTGCGATAAGCTTNTTTGATTTCTTCTGCAGTGGCAGTACGTGGAATTTCTAATATTTCATAATAATCAGCCATAATTGCTCACGTAAGAGGATTGAGAGTATTTCACTATGGTAGACACAATGAAATACTCTAAAGATATTCTAGGTTATCCAGAAAAGCGAATGCTTCGCTGGCGAATTCTAATTACGAAGATTAGCGTTGTCTTTTATACTTCAACGCAGCCTTTGATTTTGCGCGCTTCTTCACTGAAGGTTTTGAATAAAAACGATGGGCTTTAACAGATTTCATCACACCTTCTTTATCCAGTCTTTTTTCAATGCACGAAGGGCTTTATCAATGGGCTCGCCGATACGGACTTTAACTAATGACATTCGCTAATTCCTAGTTTTAAAAGTTGTAATTTTGACGATTGATTCGTCAGTTTTATAAATTTAAGAGTATCATACAGGAAATTGGGGAAATTTTTCAACTCTGAAATACAAAGATTTTAAGTCTTCAATAAAAAACTGTCAAAATAGCAGCGAAGTTTAGCTTTATTTTAGCTTGATTCCCTTTCAATTTCCGCCTGCGTTTTTCTCAAATAGAGAAGTTCGAGCTGCTTTGGATCAGAAAAATCTCCATTAGAAAATTTTTGATAAACCAAATTGGTTAAATGTTGGGCATCCGGCCCTTTTTCCTCCCATTTCCAGTTGGCAAGAGGATACATATTTTCTAATTTAGGTTTAATCATTTTCATATTCGGGGACACTAAAATATTCACATCTTTTAGCTCTTCTCCTAAACAATCTAAAGAAATAAGTTTTGGCTTTTTTGGTTTTCTTTCAGAATGTAGGCCCCGCCAATCTTTGCATCAATGAGAGCCGCAAAGGTTCATTTTGAGAGGAAACAAAAGCTTCTAGGCTGCAAAACGCTACTAAATCTTTCTTTAAAGAAAAAGCGATTGTTTTAGCCGTGATCACACCCATTCTTATGCCTGTGTAAGACCCAGGCCCGATTCCGACAGCTATAAACTTAAGGCCATCAAGATTCTTGTTTAAAATCTTCAATCCACGTTCAATTTCCTTTAACAAATACTTAGAACTATTAAGTCCATAAGGGAGATCTCCTTGAAAAATCCTCTCCCTGCCATTTGAAAAATGACACATCCCTGCTCAGTACTTGTATCAATAATTAGTCCAAACATTAAGCCAGGTCTATCCTTCTCGGCATAGCCAATTTTTCCAAAGTGCGTACAAAAAAATTATCTGTCATTCCTGAGATGTAATCAACGACCATTTGAACCGGCGTTGTACTGTTCTTATAGCGATCGCTCTTGCTGGAAATGAATTGCTTCCAAATATAGCTGCCTTCTTTTAAAGATTCCAGATCCTCTAACAATAATTCAAAAAGGATTCGATAACTGTATTTAATTTTATTTGATTCAACTTTTAACTTAGGATGAACATAAATATGCTCAAAGTTAAAATTACGCAAGGTCTTTAGCGCTTCAAAGACTTCCTGGGACATCGCAATATAATCTTGCTCATAGCTCATTTTAATCACATCTCTTGCTAAGGCACTTAAAATCTCACTGTTCGTGATCCCTAAAATTGTTTTTGGAACTAAATTTCGTGATAAAATACCTAGATTAATGGCATCCTCAATGTCTTTGCCCACATAACTCATGGTGTCGCACAATTTGACTAAACACCCTTCCAAAGTTCCTGGCATGATGTTATGGTCAGGATCTAAAAGCTTTCGTTCTCTTTCTTTTAAATGATCTTCCCAGCTTTTACCTAATCGCGGGCATAGCAATGTGCTTCCCATTCCCCCATCATGGCAAAGAAAACCATCATAGACTGCAAGTCCCAAATTAAGAGGTTCGATCTCTGAAAATAATCGACAGGATTGCCACGGATGCGCAAAAACACCATTCCCATACTCCACAGACAGATCAGATAAATACCCCTCACCTTCATGGCCAAAGGGCGGATGTCCAACATCATGACCTAAGGCAATGGCTTCTACGAGATCTAAATTTAGACGTAGAATTTCAGCAATTCCTCTCGCAAAGCTACTCACTAGTTGCACATGCAACGCGCGATGTGTAATATGATCATTTTCAACAAGATAAACAACTTGAGTTTTATCCGTATAGCGAGCGTAGGCTTTTGAGTGAATGATTCTGTCTACATCTCTTTTATAAGGAAGTCGATGGTCATCTTCAGCTCCCTCCCGACGCGAATGGTCGAGGGAATGTGCAGCCTTTGGATGCAANNAAAGTTTTTCACGTTCGATAGCGACTTGCCTATAGGTGGATAGAACTTCTGTGTTGTGACTCATAAAATCCTTCTCATTAATAACCTGACTTGCAACCTATCAAACCTTCCTCTGAAAAGCTCTTTCCAATTTTTGAACCCCAAATTTGTCACTTTAATCAAGTATGTCAAAATTGGCTTTTGAGACCCAGAAAAATCAAATTTTAGATGAGGATTCGCCAGGGACAAGCTGCGTGTAAATGAATAAAATATCTTAAAAATAGGATTTTCATCAATGGTAGGAAGGAAAACCTTTCATCTTGGAAAGAAGCTTATTTATCATTCTTAATTACAAAGAACAAATTGTTTGCCAAAATTTAAAATTCAGTAACCCCCCAATAATTTTGTTCTTTATCGATTATTCTAAAATGTTCATAATGTTGATGCAAATCATAAAAATTTAGAGGCACGCCTTGAACCCTGACGATCCTGATACTGTTCAGCAAATTGAAAATATGGTGATTAAAACTCTTGAGGAGCAACCTATAACAGAAAAAGGACCCCAAGCACCTAACGAACTTTACCTTTTCCCTCTTCAAAGAAGACCNTTTTTTCCTGGAATGGCAGCTCCTATCGTTATCGAACCGGGCCCCTTTTTCGAAACGTTAAAGCTTGTCGCTAAATCCGAACATAAATCGATCGGGCTTGTTTTAACCCGTTCCGAGGATATCGATATTTATAAAGCGACCTTTGATGATTTATTTCAAGTGGGCGTTGTTGCAAGATTACTGCGCATTATCCCTCTTGAACAAGGCGGTGCACAGGTCATCCTTAATATGGANAAAAGGATGCGTATCCTTCGTCCCATTTCAGATGTTAAAGTCTTGAAAGCCAAAGTAGCCTATTATGAGGACAATCCTGCTTTGACCCCCGAGCTTAAAGCGTATGCCATCAGCATTATTTCGACGATCAAGGAATTGCTAAAATTAAATCCTCTCTTTAAAGAAGAGTTGCAAATTTTCTTGAGCCATTCTGATTTTACTGAACCTGGCAAGTTGGCAGACTTTGCTGTCGCATTGACCACAGCGTCACGCGATGAACTCCAGGATGTTTTAGAGACATTTGACATTCANAAAAGAATTGATAAAGCTTTAGTGCTTTTGAANAAAGAACTGGATTTAAGCCTTTTACAAAGCAGTATTAATCAAAAAATTGAATCGACCATTTCCAAAAGCCAAAAAGACTTTTTCTTGCGTGAGCAGCTAAAAACCATTAAACGTGAATTGGGAATCGAAAAAGATGACAAATCTCTCGATAAAGAGAAATTTGAGGCGCGCATTAAAGAACGCAAGGTGCCCGCTGACGTTTTAAAAGTCATACGCGATGAAATGGAAAAATTAGCAGCTCTGGAGCCTCAATCTGCAGAATATGCCGTTTGCAGAGGTTACCTGGATTGGCTAACGACTATTCCCTGGGGGATTCAAAGTGAAGAATGCCAGGATATCCTTGCAGCAGANAAAATTCTTGCTCAGGATCACTATGGTCTTGAGGATATCAAACAACGCATTTTGGAATTTATTGGCGTAGGAAAACTTGTGGGCGGCGTGAAAGGTAGCATTATCTGCCTAGTAGGTCCGCCAGGTGTTGGNAAAACAAGCATTGGTAAAAGTATCGCACGCGCACTCAATCGTAAGTTTTATCGTTTTTCTGTGGGCGGAATGCGTGATGAGGCTGAGATAAAAGGCCATCGCCGCACCTATATAGGGGCGATGCCCGGAAAACTTATTCAGGCCCTAAAGTACTGCCAAACAATGAATCCTGTCATCATGCTAGACGAAGTTGACAAAATGGGCAGCAGCTATCAAGGCGATCCTGCCTCTGCTTTATTAGAAGTTTTAGATCCTGAACAGAACTGCGAGTTTTTAGATCATTATTTAGATGTCCGCTGCAATCTTTCTAACGTGTTGTTCATCGTGACAGCTAACGTTCTTGATACGATACCTGAACCGCTTAAAGATCGTATGGATATCCTTCGCCTTTCAGGCTATATCATGCAGGAAAAAATTGAGATTGCAAAGAAGTATCTTATTCCAAGAAATCGTAAGCTAATGGGGCTTAAAGCCAAAGATGTTGAGTTTACAGTGGAAGGTCTTCGCGCAATTATTAATGGATATGCCCGCGAGTCAGGCGTGCGCAGCCTTGAAAACAATATCAAGAAAATTATGCGTAAAATCGCTCTAATAATTGTTCGTGCGGAAGCAAAAACCGAACCTAAGAAAAAGGGTGCCAAAGGCAAGCAGGTTCTACCCGAAAAACAGCATTTTCGTATATCCCCAGCTAGTTTGACAGAATATCTGGGCAAGCCTATTTTCACGTCAGATCGTTTTTACGTGCGTACACCGGTGGGCGTTTGTACTGGATTAGCATGGACTTCTATGGGAGGAGCTACCCTCTATATCGAGGCTATTAAAGTCGCTGCTGANAAAACTGAAATGAAGCTGACAGGCCAAGCCGGACAAGTGATGAAAGAGTCTTCTGAAATTGCCTGGAGCTATCTTCATAGTTCTGTTAATAAGTATACCCCGGGTATAGCTTTTGAAAAGGCCCAAGTACATATTCATATTCCTGAAGGAGCAACACCCAAAGATGGCCCTTCTGCTGGCATCACGATGCTTACAGCCCTTCTATCACTTCTGACAGACACACCTGTCCTTGATAATTTAGGAATGACAGGCGAACTGACTCTCACAGGCCGTATTTTGCCGATAGGCGGCGTGAAAGAAAAACTCGTGGCTGCAAGACGCTCTGGTTTAAAAACCATTATTTTCCCCAAGGACAACATGAGGGATTATGATGAGCTGCCAGATTATATTAANAAGGGCCTGACGATTAAGTTCGTTGAACACTATGACGAAGTATTCAGAATTGCCTTTCCTGATCTCGAAGAAGCTATTAAAGAGCAGATGGAAGTTTCTGAAGAAGTTTAAAGTCGTTCCAGTTCAAAACACCCATTTGGACTGGAACGAGAATAGTACATTGAAAGAAGCGTCAAGCTGACGAGGTCAAAATGATTACAGACTCTTCAAGCTTTCCACTGATCTTTTCTTAATTACCCTAACATTATAAGGTTGTTAATTCTACTAAGAACACCAATAAAAATTAGTATAAATCAAATTCTAAATAACGACTATCCACACCACTATTGCTCAACACGTGGCGTCGCTGTGCTGAAAGTCCAATTTCTTTGACAAGCGGGGTATTTGCGGTGAAAACAAATCCCCTAGCAGGTTTTTCTACGTTGTGCTTCATAAAATCCCCTAAAGAACGATAAAGAGGAATCAAGGCATCAATGCTATCCAATCGTTTTCCATGGGGTGGATTGGTCACAATTAACGTTGGCAGAATTTCAGGCTTAAACTCTCTAAAGTCGGCTTGCTTTACTAAGACATCTTTTAAAACTCCAGCTGCACGCAAATTACCCTGGCAAATTCGAACCACATTTTTGTTAATATCGATGCCGAAAAGATGATNTTTGGGAATCGGTTGTCGCAGGCTATCTACTTCGGTCTTCACTTTTAGCCATTCATCAAAAGAAANATCCGGGAGGAGCATAAATCCCCATTTTTGACGCAGATAACCAGGAGCAGTACGAGAAGCGATGAGAGCAGCTTCAATAAGTAATGTTCCTGAACCGCAGCAAGGATCAAACAAAATATCTTGAGCTTCATAACGCGCAATTTTTAGCAAGGCAGCTGCTAATGATTCTTGGAGGGNGGCCTCCCCTGCGTCCTGCCTGTAGCCTCTTTTATGCAGAGGTACGCCTGAAGTATCTATACTAATAAAGGCTTGATCATCATGAATAAACAGGTTGATTTGAACATCAGGGTTTTTCACATTGACGCTAGGTCGGCCTCCACGCAGCTCTTTTAACTGATCGCAAATGGCATCCTTTAAAACCTGAGCTGCATATAAGCTGTTGCGCAACTGCCGATGTTTTACATTGGCATCGATTGCAAATGTTTTTCCTGGAGGAAGATAAAGAGACCAATCTACAGCCCTCCCTCCCTTATAC
Organism: Parachlamydiaceae bacterium; assembly: GCA_013414685.1. Taxonomy (GTDB): domain Bacteria; phylum Chlamydiota; class Chlamydiia; order Chlamydiales; family Parachlamydiaceae; genus Neochlamydia. The sequence continues at coordinate 765,667 of CP058704.1, forward strand.
AAGGCTTTTTGATCAAAACAGCGAAATGCTTCTATAGGTAATAAAACACGGCCGCCTAAGCGCGAACCATAGTTAATTCGAAAAATCGCATTAAAACTTTTATCATATACATAAACGCCTCGATAACTTTCCCGCACATCTGTAAAGCCTAATTCGGCAAGCTCCTGAATAAGCAAGGGCTCGATTCCCTGGCTGCAGGTCACAAACAAATAATCAATTTCATTTCGCATGGTTGTTCTCAAGGGATTAATTATGCATAAACAAGATGACATCGCCATCTTTTACAATGTACTCGCGTCCTTCAGATCGGGCTCGTCCNNCTTCGCGAGCACCGACACGGCCTTTATATGCCACCATATCGTCAAAAGAGACGACTTCAGCTCGGATAAAACCTTTTTGGATGTCACTATGAATTTTGCCGGCAGCTTCAGCTGCAGAAGATCCTTTATTGATGGTCCAAGCGCGCGTTTCAATTTCACCGGTTGTTAGATAGCTGATCAAACCCAGCATTTCATAAGAAGCCCTGATCAGACGTTGCAGGCCTGATTCCTTTAATCCAAGACTTTCTAAAAATTCCTTACGCTCAGAGGGAGCGAGTTGCGCAATTTCTTCTTCGATCCTTGCACAAATCGGAATGACAAAGTTGCCTTCTGCTTCAGCATATTCGCGAACACGTTTAACATATGGGTTTTCCATCAAAGGAAGGTCATCCTCAGAAACGTTTGTTGCATAAATCACTTNTTTCATTGTCAATAAGGGGTAGGGCTTTAAAATCTCAAGCTCTTCTGGTGTAAATTCTAACATGCGTGCAGGCTTGCTTGCGTTTAAATGGTTTTNTACACGGTCCAGCACAGCAAGCGTAGGTCCGAGCTCTTTCTTTCCTTTGAGCTGCTTTTCCAGTCGAGGTATTACATTTTCTATCATTTGCAAGTCGGCAAGGCAAAGTTCTAAATTAATCACCTCGATATCGCGAATCGGATCGACTTGTCCTGAGACATGCACAATATCTGATGAATCAAAGCAGCGTACCACGTGAACAATGGCATCTGTTTCACGAATATTAGCTAAAAACTTATTTCCTAGCCCTTCACCTTGCGCTGCACCTGCTACTAAGCCGGCAATATCCACAAATTCCATGGTCGCATAAATAATCTTATCGCTATGAGAGAGATTTGATAAAACCTCTAAGCGAGGGTCATAAACCTCTACGACTCCGACATTTGGATCAATGGTACAAAAAGGATAGTTAGATGCCGGCGCACGATTAGAAGTTAACGCATTAAATAAAGTAGATTTTCCCACATTTGGAAGACCCACGATTCCGCATGAAAGCCGGCCTGCTGCCATAGATTACCTCAATTAAGTTACAAATTCTGTCAAGAAACTATAAAGAATTTATCTTAAAAACACAACAAGCTTTCTATCTCTGAAAGGATTCTGAAAAAAAGATATAAACCCTTCGTTTTCAAAAAGATATTATACAATCTAAAACCCTTGACAGTGTCGAAAAAAGAAGTATACTATACTTGTGAAAGTAGAAAGTTTTTGGATAAAATAACCCTCTAAAAAGGGATAAGTTTTGATAAAAAATTTCCTACTTCTGCCGTTTACTCCCAAAGGAGCCAGGTATGGGTGAAAAAACAGAAGAAGCGACCCCAAAGAAACTCAGAGATGCAAAAAAGGGGCAAGTAGCCCATGCCCAAGATCTCCCCTCTGCCTTTACATTTATCGTCTCTGTATTTGCTGTTGTTGCTCTTAGCGAAACACTCTACCAACAGCTGGGAGATTTTACGGTAAGTACTTTTCATATGATCGCTAATACGAATTTAGACGAGGCTATCCCTCAGTTATACTACCAATCTGCCATTGTGATTTTTATTGCCAGTATTCCTATCATGGCCATTGTATGCCTCGTGGGCGTCGTGGTCACTTTTTTATCTATAGGACCGGTTTTTGCTCTAGAGGTCTTTAAATTTGATCCCAANAAATTTGATCCGATCCAAAACCTGAAAGCCAAGTTCAAATTGAAAACGTTGGTCGAGCTTTTGAAATCTACCCTTAAATTGTGCATTGCAGGTTTTTTGATCTATCAGGTCATGATGGACAGCTTGCCGGTTCTTGTAAAGACTGTTTCTATGCCCATGTTATCAGCTTTAATGATCTTTGATGCNTTTTTGATGGAAGTCGTGATAAGGGTTGGGTTATTCTTTATCATCATTGCTGTCGCAGATTTTCTTTATCAGAAGAAAACCTTTGCTAAAGAGATGATGATGGAAAAGTTCGAAGTCAAACAAGAGTATAAAAACACAGAGGGCGACCCTCACATTAAAGGGAAAAGAAAACAGATCGCTCAAGAAATTGCTTACTCAGATGGTCCTGCCGCAGGGGTTAANAAAGCCAAAGCCGTGGTCACGAATCCAACCCACTTGGCAATTGCTATCGGGTATGATCGAGAACTTGATGCTGCNCCCTATGTGCTCGTCATGGGAAAAGACTTGCTTGCAGAACGAATTATAAAACTTGCAGAACAATACAATGTCCCAGTGGTGCGCAATATTAAACTTGCACACCGCTTATGGGAATCNGGAGAGATATATCAATACATTCCGGAAGATACTTATGAAGCCTTAGCTGAAATCCTGCGCTGGGTGAATTCTTTGAATACGGATACTCAATACGAATATACAGGGGAAAAGTGAAATGGAATTTATTAGACGCATTCTAGATGGAATCACAGCTCGCTTAGGCGGAGACAAATCCTTAGAGAATATTTCGAGGGTTAGTGATATCTTCCTTGCCACGTTGATCATCGGGATCCTGATGATGATCATTATTCAAATTCCTCCTCATGTAATTGACTACTTAATTGCTTTAAACCTCTCCATCTCAGTCGCGCTACTCATGGTTGGGATGTATATTCCTAGCGCCGTCCATTTGACCATTTTTCCCTCCCTTCTTTTGATCACTACCTTGTACCGATTAGGCTTAAACATCGCTTCGACACGTCAGATTCTCTTGCACGCAAATGCAGGAGATATCATCTACGGGTTCGGAAATTTCGTTGTTGGAGGTAACTTCGTTGTCGGAGGCGTTATCTTTCTTATCATTACCTTAGTCCAGTTTATAGTAATCACAAAAGGTGCTGAACGGGTAGCTGAGGTCGCTGCACGATTTACATTGGACGCTATGCCCGGTAAGCAGATGAGTATTGATGCTGATATGCGCGCAGGGATTTTGGACCAGAACCAGGCGCGCGAAAAACGCCTGGCGATCCAANNAAAAAGCCAATTGTACGGTGCGATGGATGGAGCTATGAAATTCGTGAAAGGAGATGCCATCGCAGGGATTGTGATTACTTTAATCAACATTATTGGCGGCATTATCATTGGGAATACGCTCAATGGAATGACAATGGCCGAAGCTGCTCAAACCTATACGATCCTGTCCATTGGAGACGGATTGGTTTCACAAATCCCCTCATTGTTGATCACTATTACAGCAGGCCTTGTAACGACCCGTGTTTCTACAGAAACTTCGGAATCAAATTTAGGTGCTGAAATTTCAGGCCAGGTTTTAAAACAACCTAAGGCTTTGCTTATAGCAGCAGGCTTTTTAATGGGAATGGCTATTATGCCTGGTTTTCCCACAGCTCCCTTTCTGATCTTATCTTCCGGACTTGGATTAATTGGTTATGCCTTATGGTCCAGCGCTAAACAAAAAGCGGCAGGCGGAGTCCCAGGAGCTGGAGGAGGAACGATTTCATCTGCTGCTGCTGCAGGCCCGAGTGTGGACACGTCAGTTTCGGGTCATAAGGTCATTTCTGGCGGAGGTGTCGATAGTTACGCGTTAACTTTACCAGTCATTCTTGAGTGCGGTCGCAATCTAAGCGGAGAAATTCAGAAGGCCCAAAAAGGGCAAAGTTTTGTGGATCAGATGATCCCTAAGATGCGACAAGCTCTTTATGCCGACCTGGGCGTACGTTTTCCAGGAGTTCATGTCAGAACAGACTCCCCTATCCTGGATCCTGATGAATATTCAATTCATTTGAATGAAGTTCCTATTATCCGCGGCAAGATCATTGAAAACAGCGTTTTGACCAATGAAAGTGAAGAAAACCTTAAACGCTACAACCTGCCCTACACCAGTTATAAAAACTCTTTAGGCATGCCATCATTGTGGGTGGATTTAAAAAACAAAGAGCTTCTTGATAAAGCTGGAATTAAATATTGGAATTCCTTAGAAGTGATGATCCTGCATGTTTCTTATTTCTTCCGCCACTATGCCAATGAGTTTGTAGGGATTCAGGAAGTTAAATCGATGCTAGAATTCGTTGAAAAATCTTTCCCTGACCTGGTGAAAGAAGTCACGCGTTTGATTCCTCTTCAAAAAATGACCGATATTTTTAAACGACTGATCCAGGAACAGGTGTCTATTAAGGATTTAAGAACGATCTTAGAATCTTTAAGCGAATGGGCACAAACAGAAAAAGATACCGTGCTTCTAACCGAATATGTGCGTTCTTCGCTAAAACGCTACATTAGCTTTAAATATTCACAAGGACAGTCAGTACTTTCAGTTTATATTTTAGACCCTGAAATCGAGGATATGGTGAGAGGTGCCATCAAACAAACATCAGCTGGCTCCTACTTAGCTTTGGATCCGGATTCTGTCCAATTGATCCTTCAAGGTGTACGCAATACAGTTGCTCCTCCACCACCGGGAGGCCAACCTCCAGTAATTCTGACGGCCATCGACGTGCGTCGATTCGTGCGTAAGCTTGTGGAAATGGAATTTTCAGACATCTCAGTGGTCTCGTATCAAGAAATCGTCTCTGATATCCGTATACAACCCTTAGGAAGGATACAGATAAGCTAGTTGAAGTGTTTTTAATAAGTTCTCAAAGGAGGTAGACGATGACATCTATCTACACCCAAGGACCCAAAGATGACCTTGCACAGGTCATTTCTGGAATGCAGGCCTCGCAACAGACTGATAGAGTTCAAGAAGAAGCAGCAAAAGTTGCTGATGCTCAAAAAGATAACTTGCAAGCCCAGCAACAGGACCAGGATGGCAACCCCTTGGTCGCTGCATTTAANAAACAAGACAAGCTTATCAAACCCCATACCTCTGTAGTNAAAAAATCGAAAGAGGCCAAAGAAGGCCANAAAAAACTTCTTCCACCCAAAGAAATCGAAAATACCGCGAGAGAATTTTCACGTAAAAACCCTCAATTTCCCCCTTCAGGTCTTCTTGATTTAACNGAAAAACTCAAAGATGGCATGAGCAAGAAAGAAATTTTGGAATTAGTCCATAAGGAATATCCCGACCCATTTGATGCGAGTTTAGCGCTTGAGTTTCTAGCCTCGGTTGCTTTAGATGACTACCAGGAATCAATTCGAGGTGTTCAAAGCGATCTGAATAAAGAAATCATCGAGAAGCGAGAAGAAGAAGTCGCTAANAAAGTAGAAGCCGAAGCGTTAAAGGCGACACAGGATGCGAATGCTGCAGCTTTGAAAGTAGTCCAGGGCGGCGATTTAAATAAACTTCTTGATCACCTGATGTCAAACCCTCTTGAAGCAACTGCAATTTTCAAAATGCTCGACGACGCCTATGGAGAAAATTTNAAAAAAACCGAAACCTTTTTACTAAAGGGTTGCGGCGTAGAGGTTAACAAATTNAAAAAGCTCAAAGATAATGAAGACAAAGCTTTTATGAAAAATGTCATGGCTCTTCTNAANAAACTTCAGGCGATCATTGGCGTTGACAGATATTTTGAAATTCGAAATCCTGCGCCTAAGGAGGCCGATAAATCAAAAACATCTCCAGGAGCAGGTGGTTAACCCCGAGGGTATTGATTTTGGCCGAATAGACAAGTTCATGGATGATTATGGCCAAATTCAACGCTCACGATATTGCCAGGCAATTTATGCACCTTGCTGCAGAGAGATTTCTTTCTTCTGAAAGAATCATTCAATCGGCGGGCAAAGCAGGAGCGCAAACTCTTGAGGATAAGATTGCTCTGATCAGCCAAATGCGCGATGCAATCCGACAAGTTTCCCTATTGCATATTTTTCGCTCGGTCCAACATCGGGATGAAATGTTTAGTGCCATTCTTGAAGCCTTAAGCGATCTGGAAGATCAATTAGAAGAAAAGCTAATGCGTGAAGAAGAACAGCAACAATTGCATATCAAACCGAAAGAAGAGTGAGGTCATTTTATGCCTGCCTATAGTTTTGAATCTCTTTTAAAGGAGTTAGGCGAAAAATTAGGACTACCCAATCTGGAATCAACACGCGAAAACAATATTACGCTGACTCTTAAAGGAAAAAACGAAGTCGTGCTGCAAAAGCATAATACTGAGCCCCTGATTATCATTTCTTTTGAAATTGCTGAACTTCCTGCAAGCCGCTACAGAGAAAATATCTTTCGTGAAGCTCTTAAATTTAATGGATTAAATCAATTGCATGCCGGGGTCTTTGCGTTCAGTAAAAAAACTCAAAAGTTTTTTCTATTCGATATGCTTCCNCTCAACGATACCTCTGTAGAACAGGTCCAGCAAGTCATCAACACGCTAGCTGAAAAAGCTGCCCTATGGAGGGAATCGATCAATAGAGGTGAAATTCCAACTCTCACTTCTTCTTCTCAAGCCCGTTCAGGTGGCGGAATTTTGGGATAAGGCCTTAAGGTCATCATGCTTTCATCTGCAATTGAAGTCATAGACTTATGCCACTCCTATAATTCAATTAAGGCAGTCGATNNCATCTTTTTTAACGTCCAGTCCGGAACAACATTTGGTCTTCTGGGCCCTAATGGCGCTGGAAAGAGCACCACGATTAAAATGCTGACCACTTTACTCCCTGTTACGTCAGGAACCGCGCGCATCGGCGAATTTGATATTGTCAAACAACCCTCTCAAGTACGACAAATAATCGGGTATGTTCCCCAACTTTTGTCAGCCGATGGCGAATTAACAGGATATGAAAATTTACTCCTCTCGGCCAAGCTCTATGGACTAAATCGTTCAAAAAGNAAAAAACGTATTGAAGAAGTTTTAGAGTTTATGGGGCTTACACAGTCTGCTGACCAACTTGTCAAACATTACTCCGGTGGAATGATTCGCCGCTTAGAGATTGCTCAAGCGCTCATTCATGAACCGAGCGTCCTNTTTCTTGATGAACCCACCGTGGGGTTAGATCCCGCAGCTCGNAAAAATCTTTGGCAATATATTCGGGATTGGCAAAAGCAATTTAAAACCACAATCTTGATGACTACACATGACATGGACGAAGCTGATAATTTATGTGATATCGTTGCTTTTATGCATTTAGGACATATTGTGGCAATGAACACTCCNCAGCATTTGAAAAACAGCTTGGGGCCGAAGGCCACTTTAGACGATGTCTTTATTTTACATACAGGAAGTTCAATCAAAGAGACAGGAGACTATGGAAACGTCAGAGAAACCAGAAACACCATTTCCAATCTTTAGTTCTACCAGAAGACAATTAGGTCAGCTAATCGCTATCGTTGAAGCAGACTTAAGGAAAATCAAGCATGATCCCTATGAACTTTTCATGCGCATGATTCAGCCTTCTATCTGGTTATTGATCTTCGGCCAAGCAATGTCAACTGTGAAGGCTATCCCTACCGGTAATCTCTCTTATTTAGATTACATCGCTCCAGGCATTTTGGCCCAAAGTATTTTATTCATCGGAATTTTTATGGAATTGCTCTCATTTGGGAAAGGGATATGGGAATCGGGCAGGTTTTGACCATGCCCATTTTTTGCAAGCAATGCACTTTATCCCATTGAGATGATGCCAAATTGGCTACAGGTTCTTTCGACTTTAAACCCTCTCACCTATCAGGTGAATGCCCTACGCAGTTTTATGATCACGGGGCATTCTTCAACAGGAAATCTTCTTGTAGATTTTTCCGTAAGCCTGGTTACCTTTGCTGTTCTTATAGCAATCGCTGCAAAGGTTTATCCCAAAATTATTTATTAGCAATCAATGAAATAACCATGCCCCCATTTTCATGGTAATGGAGAATATAGCCCTTTTTCAATAAAGCCCTAAAATGCGATTCAACCAAAGTTTTTGTGAATCCTCAAATGTATTGATGGGTTGTTCAGGTGGAAGGCCAAGGTTTTGATAAATACTAAAAGGCCTTTCGCTAGTTGGAAGATTAATACCGCACCGAGCTTTCTTAATATGTACTTGTTGAGAAGCTTTTTTGCAATTTTTGTTCAAATATTTTAACACATCTGTCACAGCGTCTCTTAAGGTGTAAGTTTTAGGTGTTCCGTAATATAAGTTGCTTTCCCATTGTTCCTCAAGATCAAGTTCTAATTTATCAATCTCCGCTAAAGGCAAGATTTCTTGCTCAATGGTTTTGCCTGAATAAAACTCTTGATATCTATAATACTTCTTAATCTCATACAGTTGTGTCCCTTTGGCGATTTCAGCTTTATCTTCCCTTTGCGGAAAAACTATTCATCTGCATAAATTCAAGACCCATTTTCTTTCCTTCTGAAATAACAAAATCTATGAGCTCTTCATTCGGCATCATACCAATTAATCCACTGCTGTTATGCTCGCCACCAATAAATCCATCCATAGGATTTCTTCCAGCCCATTCCAAATCAATTACACCACACTGTAATTCAGCTTCCGTTTGATCTGGGTCTTGAGGTAAAAGCGGGTAGTTTGTATAGCGAACATCATCATCCCCTGTTTCTTTAATAAATCTTGCTAATTGCGAAACCACAGGCTTCAAACGGTCTGCATTTTGATAGTAAAGATCTTCTTGATCATAATGTCCATCAATAAATTCTAAGCGTCTTTCAGCAATAATTGCATACTCATAGTCTTCACATTCTATCTTGAGGAGTTTTGCAGAAGGAAGCTTTAGAAGATTTAAATCATATTGCATGATGACCTGTTTGCCACGAATGGTATTTTTATAACGCGCTTCCGTTTCTTCCCTTCCACCTTGAGGAGACTTGTCCGAAAAATATTATGACGGGCAATCTTAAAGACCATTTCAGGCTCTTGCGGAAGCGTAAATACCGCAAAATACTGCCCCTTACTGATAAAATTGAGACACTCAGTGTTTTCTCGTCTTGCTATTTGAGGCATCAAATTTGTGATTGTTTTTAAAGTTTCCGGGAGATCTCAAGACCTTCATTTAAAGCCTTTTCAGCTTGCTCTAGGGAAACTTCTTTAAAGTGAACGGGAGCCGCAGGAACATTTTGAGAAACTTCCGAATTTTTGCCTCCTCAGCTTTCCTCAAAGGATTACAGTCAATTTCTTCCTGAGTATTTTTTCCATTCTGTGCATTTACAATCTCCTCTTTTTCTGAAACTTCTTCTAAATGCGATTCCCTTGATTGTTCTGGTGTCGTTCTTAGCGTCTGAAGTCCTAATTCTTTAGCTTTAGATTGCGTGTCTGCTGATTGCGTGTCAGCTGAATGAATGTAAATCCTATGATTTTTATCAATTAAAGATTTAATTTTATGAAAACATAGATACGCAAGTCCAAAGGTTAAAACAGACGCAAGAATTCCCAACGCTAATCGTTTGATGCGTTGACTTTTAAGATATTGAGCTTCACATAGAATTTTATAGGAGTTACCTTTATAAAGGACTGTTTCTCCTTTACGAGATGAATTGATTTCTTCATATTTTAAGGAAAGTTTAAAGGAGTGAGGATTTTGAACAATTTTATAAGATTCCACTTTATAAGCCCCCATGACTGAATTATTTTTTAAAGCATTATATTAACAAAAATTTTAATAAAATTCAACAAGCCTTTTCTAAAAAAATTAATTGCATTGATTAGTTTTTTATTTTATAATCTTGCTTTTAAGAGGAAAATCAACCCATGACCGTTAATTCTGTACAAAATCCTATCGATCATTTTGAAAATAAGAAATATCTTCACACAAAACCCACAAGTCATTTTCTTCATTCTAAAGCTCAGCACATGTTTTATGGTCATTGCGGGAAAAATTACTGCGTGAAAAAATCGCTCAAGGCATGGGATTAGCTTTAGGGGTTTTAACGACAGTCATCGCTTTAGCCGAAGCCATAGCTTCGTATGCCTATTCAAAATTTGCAACTTTAGCTTATTTTTTGACCTGCTGTAAATCTGAGAGATTAAAAATCATGTCACTAAAACCTCGGCTTTCTTTAGACATAGCCTGGCCATGACATTGACCCCGATATTACTGTTTAAAAATCTTAAGGTAAATTCTCTTTATGATATTAAATTAAGAGAACATTTATATGGAGTAAGCTACTCTCAAGCAGCTCAGACTATCGCATCGAACCTAACTGTATCTTATGACTATAAATCTGTAGAGGAAACAAAAATTAAAGTAGCTATTGAAGGGTTAACTAAACTCATCAATGATTTAAAAGCTTACTTTCCTGAGTCAGATAAAAGCGCAGTTAAACCTAAAGAGTTAAAGTCATTTGATCAAGCAAACTTTGCTAATTTTTTAAACAATCATGAAGAGATAAAAACAATGGCTATTTGCCACACTTAAGCTACAGTCCTGGTTGTAAAAATTCTTAGAAGAAATTGTTACCAAATTAACAATCGATCAAATGTCCCCTTCCTCTAACGTATTGAATCCTCAAATGGAAGAACAATTACAACAAAATAAAGAAGAGCTCTTGGAGTTAAAAATTCTGGAACATTAAATCCTGATGAGGAATTTCTTGCTGATACTGTTATCAACAGACAAGAAAAAAAGAACTAGAACAAAAGAAAATCACTGAACTTTTAGAAATGAAAAATTCTGGAACATTAAATCCGGATGAAGAATATATAATTGATGCAGCGATAAATTGGGCAACAAAAAAAGTTTAAGTTAGATTTTTCTTAGGATTTATTTCCAGTTTTTTTGCCATTCAAAAAAATCAGAGGGTCTTATTTTGAATCTCGCGAAATTTCCCTCATGTAGGCTGCTTACTTCTACCTCTGTTACCTCTACAAATCGCTTCTGATCTTTAGAAGAAATTTTATCATAAGCAAATTTGGCAATGTATTGAGCTGCTTCAAATTTATTCATTTTATGTTGAACAACCTCGGAGACTGCCTGACGTATTAAATCACGATAAATAACCCGAAAAGGATCAGGTTGTCCCATTGCTTCAAGAGTCGCCAAATAAAGCGAAGCCGATCGTTCATAAGCCCAGACGAAAATATCACGAAAAANTTCAACTCTATTTAATTCATAGATTGCGAGTAAACCCTGTACATAGTCAGTTTCTGGTACATCGACAAATGAAAGTGGGCACAAATTTTCTCTAATAAAAGGAATATTTCCAGCTAGTCTAGCTACTCTCTTATTAACATCTAAAANAGGTTGTAAATAGGGTAAATGAACCATCANGANAAATGATTGTTCAAAAGGATTTTCAATAACAGCAGCCTTTTGAATGATTAGCTGAAAATATTCTTCAATCAATTGCGGGACTTCAAGAGGATGATAAACAGATTTTCCTATTTTAAAAGGGGTCGTTCGTAGTCTGCCATAAGCTCTTGGATCTAACAAAAGATTATTTGAGAGAAGACCGTGAATATTTAAAATTGTATAGCGATTAATATCAACTTCTTCAGACATGTCTACAATAAATTCAATCGCGTCCTTATGGTTTAAGATCATTTGAGCTTCCCTAGGATCTTTTCCTGGAGCTTCCTCTCCTGTTGCCAATAATTTTTCTGTTTCTAAAAGAGAATAGGTGTTGCCCTCCAAACGACTTGAATTCCAAGATAAATCAATAAGAAGTCTTTGATATATTTTTCTTGCATAGGTTCCTGCAGGACGTCCTTTATGATTTCCTGAAGCACCTAATTTCATTAATTTTTCAAGAATGGATTGAGTTAAATAAAATGTCTTATTTGGTTCATATGAATTTAGAAATTCTCTTTCATAGCTTACATATTGACGTTGCTGAATCGGAACAGAAATTTGTCTTTGTAGTTTCTTGCCCTCTTGCGAAAGGGGGATAGGTTTATTTACTGATTCAGTTTTTAATATCGTATCATCAAAATTTTTGTGAGCAGAGTATTTGCTACTTCTTCCTACCCCTTGTATTTTTAACTCCCCACTTCTAACTAACTGAGCTAATCGATACTGTAGGGTTCTTTTTGCGATTGGAATTGTTAGAAGATTTGATAATTCTGTAGCTGAAATTCCATCCGAATGAAGTGAAATGATTTGAACAATCTCGTGTAGTTCTTTTGTTATTTTTTGGACATTGTTCTTCTTCCAATTGAAAATTTTGATATTTAATTTTTCGCGCAATTTGCTTAAAAAAATCATAATCATCTAATTTCGCGCAAAAACATGCTTAATCTTGCACAACAAGTGATTTTCGCGCAATTTTATATCTTTACATTGCGCGTTTTAGCATTTTCGCGCAACATAAACCAAAATCAATTTAATTAAAAATCATATGATTTTTATCTAAATATTTAAGGTTTTTGTGTGTATTCTTATTGGTAAGATCATTATTCTTAAGACATGGATACACTCATACCAGCAAATGTGCAAACGTCGCTTTTATCCTCTTTTTCGGGGCCCGCATGGGAGCTGATCAAAGTCAAATCCCATCATGGGATTAACCTNCCNCTTTTTTCTTTGCATACAAAAGAAAGCTCAGGAATTGGAGAGTTTCTTGATTTAAAGCCGGTGATTGATTGGTGCAGTAAAATTGGTTATGATATCATTCAAGTTCTTCCTCTTAATGATACAGGACCTGAGCCTAGCCCCTATAGCGCGATCTCGGCATTTGCCTTGAACCCTATTCATCTGAGCCTTTCGGCTTTGCCTCAGCTTAGTGAGCATGAAGATCTCCTTCTTATGCTTACACAACTAAAACGCCTAACGCAGCATCAGCGTATTGATTATCCCGCTTTACATCANAAAAGAAATGAGTTTTTACATCTTTACTACCAATATGTCTACCCTTCCCAATCCCACACGCAGGATTTTTTAAAATTTGTCCAGGAAAATGATTGGCTCCAAGACTATGCGCTTTTTAAAACGCTTAAGATCATTAGAGATTGGCAACCATGGGAGCAATGGCCGCAAGATTTAAAAGATCCTTGCCCTTCTGATATGAGCCAATTGCTTGAAGAATACAAAACCCAAATAGCCTATCATATTTTTTTACAGTATCTGTGTTTTAAACAATTTGCCGAGGTAAGAAATTACGCTCAAAAAAATGGGATCTTATTAAAAGGAGATATTCCCATCTTAATCAGCCGTGAAAGTGCTGATGTTTGGAGATATCGAAATTTATTTCTCTTAGATTTCACTGCCGGTGCTCCTCCTGACATGTATAGCAAGGAAGGACAAAATTGGCAGTTNCCCCTTTATAACTGGTCAGAGATGGAGATGCACGACTATGAATGGTGGAGAAAAAGACTCGCAGTCGCTCAACATCTTTATGATTTATTCCGTATTGATCATGTGGTCGGCTTNTTTCGCATTTGGGCCATCCCCTTAGGAAAAAAAGGATTAGAGGGTCANTTTTTTCCAGCAGAAGAAAATCAATGGATTCCTCACGGNAANAAAAATCTAGTCTTTATGCTAAAAGGTTGCAAAATGCTACCGATTGGAGAAGATTTAGGAACAGTTCCTCCAGAGGTTAGGGATTGCCTAAAAAATCTGGGAATTTGCGGTACAAAAGTCATGCGCTGGGAACGTAATTGGAATGGCGATAAAAGTTTTATTCCCATACAAAATTATTTACCGGAAAGTATGACTACAGTCTCGACGCATGACTCAGAAACGCTCAAACAATGGTGGAAGAATCAACCGGATGAAGCCCAGGACTATGCAAAATCAAAAGGATGGAGCTATGCACCTGAGATCACTTATGATCAAAGTTTGCAAATCCTAAAAGACAGTCATCACTCAACGAGTATCTTTCATATCAATTTACTCAATGAATATCTTGCTTTGATTCCAAATTTTACCTGGTCATTATTAGAAGATGAACGCATCAATAATCCTGCTGTTCAATCTGATAAAAATTGGTCTTATCGCTTTCGTCCTTCCTTTGAAGAAATCGCTCAAAATCCTGAACTAGAACACTTGATGAAATCAGTCAAAGGTTAGAAGTGAAAAACCTAAGAATACACATGATCTTTCTTTTGATTTTATGCTGGGCAATTTTTAGTAGTGCAAATGCGCGTGAATCGAACCCTGCTAAAATTAAAGCCTTGTATAATAGCTTGAATCCTCACTCCATTTCTGAATCCTTGGCGTTTTATCAACTTTATCCTCAAACAACAGAAGGCCAAAAAGCTCTTCAAGATGCTTGGAAGCACCTAAATAAAAATGGAAGGGTTCAAACTGCTGAACTAAACTCACTTCCCAACATTCCTTTAGCCATTGATGCCATTGTTTCTCTCATCAATAAAGAACCTAATGAAGAGACTCCTCGCCTAGCGACGTCCGATCTTGATTTGATCAATAAACTTTGCCATCATCTAGGTAATCGAAAGCTTAAAGGTTATCAAGCCTCTAATGAAAATGAGGTCATCCAACTTCAACCAGAAGAGATAGACTTGGCTCGCGGACTNTTNTTGTCTCAGCTAGGTGAGGATACAGAGGCCTTGCATCTGATTCAAAGTTATGAAGCTTCTATTGATTTAATGGCTTTGCAAATATCCACAAAACTGCCTCCTCATGCCTCGCATGAGCAAATGATTCACGCAATTAATCATTTTGTTTTTACTGAGATGGGCTTCCGTTTTCCTCCGCATTCTTTATATGCCAAAGATATTGATCTTTACACCTTTCTACCCTCGGTTTTAGACTCAAGGAAAGGGGTCTGTCTAGGGGTGTCGATTCTTTACCTCTGTCTTGCTCAACGATTGAATTTACCACTTGAAATGATCACTCCNCCTGGCCACATCTATGTTCGCTATCATGATGGCGACAAGATCATTAATATTGAAACGACAGCTAGAGGCGTCCACATTGATAGTGAAGACTATCTAAGCATTGATACGAGAAAACTTCAACAGCGCAACCTTAAAGAAGTCATCGGATTCGCCCACGTTAACCAGGCTTCAGTNTTTTTACAACAGGCCGAATATGAAAAATCCTTAACCTCGTACTTGAAAGCATTGCCCTATTTGCCGAATGACTCATTGCTAAAAGAACTCTCCGGTTTTAATTATATTTTTGTAGGTCAAACTGAAAAAGGAAAACAGTTGCTGTCGGAAATAAAAGATGAGATCCCTGATCATGCTGTCTCTAAAGATACAATGGCTGAAGATTATCTTTTGGGAAAAGCTGATGCAGAAGCCATTCAAGCTATTTTTATGCATGTAGATGAAACACAGGAATCCATCATCAAAAAACGCGAGGCGCTTAATCAGTCTTTAAAAAGNTTTCCGGAATTTCGATCTGGCATTTTCAGCTTAGCCGTCACATGGTTGCAATTGCATCGTGCTGGTGAAGCTTTGGAAGCTTTAGAAAAATATCATCAGCTTGATCCTAATGACCCAACAGCCAACTATTATATGTCCATTTTATATGCTGAGAGACTGAACTACAACAAAGCCTGGGAGCATTTGCAACAGGCCGANAAAATTACATTTGCTCGAGAGCATCATCCTAAAGCATTAAAAGAATTACGCCAGCAACTCGCTTTATTAAGCCCAGAATAAAATGATCAAAAATCTTTTTTATATTCCTTCTGCTATTTGTTGGATTATTCCTTCTTTTTATCCCTCACGATCGGAGTTATAATTTTTCGGAAAATAGAATTTTTAGTTTTTCAGATATAGAATTGTGCGTTCCAAAATGCCCTCTAAAATCTAATTCTTTAATTGTTGAAGCATTTACTAAAATTAGTTTTTTAGATTGGACGCCAAGCGATCATACCCAAGCCTATTTTTTATTAGAAAATGTTGCTTCTTTATGGAAGACACATGGGATTCATGATTTTTAATTATAGGAACCATTCCCCTAGCCAAGGAGAAAAATATTTCTGGGAAATCCTTCCTTATTCAAAAACTTCCTATAATTTACTTGAACAGCTGCGTGTTGTTTGGCGGCTAACTTTTGGTAGCTCATGCCTATCCAATCAAGAACTCGAATCTGCAAAAAATAGATATCAAAAATTCTCATCCTACTTTTCTTTGCCCTATCGAGCAGCAGCATCCACCCTTTGCATGAAGGAGGATCCATTTTGTAATCCTCTTATCATAAACAAACAGCTTCTTTATAAAGGGAAAACCATTAACGTTCTTTATAACTATGCCCCGCAAGGAATAGGTCCGGAAAAATTGCACTTTTTACTTGTAACAAAGGAGCATCGTGGAGGGTTTCCTGAATTGACGCTCGAAGAATATGTTGAAGCTCAGGAAATCGCCAGTAAAATCATTCATTATTATCATCAAAAGGCTTTCCAATCGCTTACCTTTTCCATAAAACAGGAAAGCTTGCCGGCCAAACTGTTCCCCACTGGCATGAACATTTGATTTTTGCAGCAGACCAATCCTCTGAATTTTGGGGAAAATTGAAACTTATGGGACGCATGATTTTTCCTGCTTCTCCCCTTTCAGATCCTGAATTGAAGAAACTTGTAAAAAATACCGGGAACAAGTACAAGAGGCTATTAAAAAAAGGAAATGACATGAGCAAAGTTAAAATTTATACTAGATCGGGTGACGAGGGTGAAACGTCTCTNTTTTCAGGACAACGTGTTTCTAAAAATGACTCTTTTATTGAAGCGTTAGGGACTGTAGATGAAGTCAATTCAGCCATAGGAATAGCGCTTTCTTTTATGNNCTCCTCCTTAAAAGATTTACGCGACCAGCTAGAAATCATCCAGCATACTCTTTTTGATTTAGGCGCCTCTCTTGCAACTCCTCGCACACGCGCATCCACTACCAAAATTGAGCGTACACGTTTTGATAATGATGGAACAGAACTTTTGGAAAAATGGATAGATGAAATGGAGGAAAAGCTTCCCGAACTACATACGTTTATTCTTCCAGGCGGCCATTCAGCTGGAGCGTTTCTTCATCTAGCTCGCAGCATTTGCCGTCGTGCTGAACGGATTGTTATCCCTATCAGTAAAAATCCGGATGTTTCTAAAAACGTCATCATGTATTTAAATCGCTTATCTGATTACTTATTTGTTGCATCACGTTATGTGAATTATCTTTGCCAAAAGCTTGAACTCCAATGGATACCCCACAAACAAGTTTAAAACTAACTTGTGCCTGCATTTTAGGGCCAATTTTTGATACAATCGAAAAAATGGCCTTTGGAAGAGTAAATTGAGCACTTTTCAGAAGACGCATGAATGGGCGCAATAGTTTTTAAACCTGAATCCCTTCAGGTTCGAGCCATTTGCCATGGGCCTTTATTAACTCGATAAGCTTGTCATCAGCATCTGAAAAGGGAATGTCTTTTTGCACACAGGTTTTTCCCACATAAAGATCGATCATGCCAGGCTTTGAACCGACATAACCAAAATCTGCATCTGCCATTTCTCCGGGGCCATTCACAATACAGCCCATGATAGCGATTTTGACACCTGGCAAATGAGCTGTTCGACTTCTAATGCGTTTTGAGACATCCTGTAAATCAAAAAGTGTTCTTCCACAGCTTGGGCAAGAAATAAAATCTGTCTTAAAAGTGCGCATTCTTGCAGCTTGCAGGATACTAAAACTTAAATTTCTCAAATAGTTGAGCTCATAAGGTCCTTCAATCCATAAACCTTCCCCTAAACCATCGCAAAGTAAAGAACCACACTCTGCTGAAGCCTGAATGACTAGATCTTCTTGACTGCAGTCATAGCTAAAATTAAGGATTACAGGTGTTGCAATTTGGTGATCTTTCAACCAGTCGAAAAAATGCCGCGCTTTAAAAATTCTTGAATTAGAAGGCCGCAGCACAATCAATGCAGGTTGAAGCTCTGAAATCATTTTCCAGTCTTCAGAACTTTCATCTTCAATGAGGAGCGCTGTTAATGTTTGTTTTTTCAACGAAAACTTATTTTGCTGAATAAACAGTTTAGCTTCTTGAACATTCATTAATCGGATAGTCCCTTCTTGAGAAGAATGCGAAAAGACGCTAATGCCAGCTTGATGCAAATGTTGAATCAATTGAGCCGTTAAAGTGCCGTCTTGGGCTACGATCCCATCCACAGAAGAAATTTTAAGTTTGGGACGCCCCAGCTCCACCTCGCAACCTAATTGTTGGTAAAAGCGAGTCTCATCGCTTACTTTTTNTGGAGCGCTGACCATGACCGTCCCGCTTTTGTGCATAGAGATATTTTNTGGATAAATGATGGGACGGCGTGAAAGATTTTGAAAATCTCGATGCAATTCTTCAAAATNCCTCCCCTTTTGATGGGAGTACATTTCTGTAAATTGGATGAGGCGTTTGCATGGATCGATTTCAAACCAGGGATCTTCGGTCAAAGATACACGAATTGTATCCCCTAGACCATCTAACAATAATGTTCCCATGCCCATCGCAGATTTGATTCTCCCGTCTTCGCCTTCCCCTGCTTCTGTAACTCCCAAGTGCAAAGGATAATTCCAGCCTAATTTGTACATTTCGGCAACCAGCAATCTGTAAGCTAAAATCATCACCTGTGGATTAGAAGACTTCATTGAGAATATAAAATCGTGATAATCGTTTTTGCGACAAACCCGTGCATATTCCAAAGCTGATTCGACCATCCCGGCCGGAGTGTCTCCATAACGATTCATGATGCGATCAGAGAGCGAACCATGATTGGTACCGATACGCATTGCTCTTTTTAATCTTTTGCATTTTTCGACAAGCGGTGTAAATTTCTCCTCGATCTTTTCTAATTCCAACGCATAGGTTTGATCGTCGTATTCAATGACTTTGAAAGAAGCTCGTTTATCAACAAAATTACCTGGATTGATCCTTACTTTATCTACAAAGTCAACGACCCGCATGGCGGCAGGCGGAAAAANATGAATATCTGCGACGATCGGAATCGTATAGCCTTTTTGCAAGAGGCCATTTTTTATGGCTTCACAAGTGTCCGCCTCTTTCATTCCTTGTACGGTGACCCGAGCAATTTCACATCCTGCATCTGCTAGCCGCATAATCTGTTGAATTGTGGCTTCAGCATCCCTTGTACTGGAAGTTGTCATAGACTGAATGCGTATAGGATTGTTCCNCCNCACTCCAACCTTTCCTACCATCACTTCACGGGTAGGGAAGCGTTTAAGCTTAGATACCGATTCGCAATACTTCATGATTCACCTTTTGAATAAAATATTGTATCTAGAATACGTGTTGAATTGAAATAATTTCAACTTATAAATCTTCAACGAAACTTTATAACTAAGATTTGAAAGGATAAAAGTAAAAAATAATCACAAAATTACCCAAAATACCCTAAATATTTTTTAAGTAATGAAAAAATATTTAATGATTATAATATGCATTTGATTACACAAATAGATAGAAGCTAACAACTTTATTTATTTAATACTACTAACTGTTGTTTCAGATCAGGCAAACTAGTTTGAATTGTTTGCCACATAATATCCAAATTACACAAAAATACTCAGAATCAAAATATTTCTCATCGCTGCCATATGTCTCCAGGGTACAGTGTCTGATGAGACAGAAGAACTGTTTTAATTAGATTAAACTTCTTATGCATGATTTCATTTTGCAATGTAGAAAACAGTTAAATCAAGATATTTAGGCGATTTTGACTCCTCAAGAATCTAATAATCATTCCATTAGAAAATTAAACTTTTACTTTATCAGGCTAAATCTGCCTTTAAATCTCTAAACATCAGAACTTATTTAAGTTGTGCTGCTTCGACAATGGCATCATGTTATTCAAATTCAGCTCGCCTCGTTATCTGATTTCTAACTTTCAACCTAAACGAGTCTACTCTTGAAATAGAAAGCGACTTTGTTTAAAAATTTAAACGTTAGCAGAATCACTCTTATCAATGAGGTTTCCTATGCCGCAGAATTTTACCGAAGCAGTGACAACAGCACTCCAAGACGCCTTTACTAACGCGCAAGGGCGTAATAGCACTGAAGTTACTGAGAATGATCTACTTAAAGCATTACTAGAGGATCCCAAGGGGTATTTTAGTTCCATCCTTGCTAACCTCAATACGGATCCAAAATCTCTCTTGGAAGATGTACAAAGGTCTATTAATAAGCAACCGACTTACAGCGGCTCCCCGCAGCCTCCTCAAACATCCCGCAGTTTGCAAATGAGAATTGCCGACGCGCAGAATATCGCGCANAAAATGAATGATACCTATACCAGCAGTGATCATTTTTTACTTTCTTACTGGAAGAACGGAGGGGAACCTTTCTCCTCATGGAAACAAGCCACAGGCATTCCTCTTAAAAATGTTGAAGAGCAAATTAAAAAAATTCGAGGCACACGACATATGGATTCTCCTAACGCTGAAGCTAGCCTGCAAACACTAGACAAATATTGTAAAAATTTAACGTCTCTTGCTCGCCAGGGAAAGCTCGATCCTGTGATTGGGCGCGACGAGGAAATTCGTCGGACGATGCAAGTTCTTAGCCGTCGAACCAAAAACAATCCGATGTTAATTGGAGATCCTGGAGTNGGGAAAACTGCTATAGCCGAAGGATTAGCCCAAAGAATTGTGGCAGAAGATGTGCCCGAGTCTTTAAAGAATAAGCAGCTTCTTGCCCTCGATATGGGCAGTTTAGTTGCAGGAACTAAATACCGCGGAGAATTTGAGGAAAGACTTAAAGGCATTTTAACCGACATTGAAAGCAATGAAGGACGCATTATCCTCTTCATTGATGAAGTGCATACACTGATTGGCGCAGGAGCAACAGAAGGCTCGATGGATGCAGCTAATCTCCTAAAACCCGCTCTGGCTAGAGGAACTTTACATTGCATCGGCGCTACAACACTCAATGAATATCAAAAATATATTGAGAAAGACGCCGCACTTGAACGCCGTTTTCAACCTGTCATGGTCAATGAACCTTCCCTGGAGGACTCCATCGCTATCTTAAGAGGCTTAAGAGAGCGTTTTGAAATTTTCCATGGAGTACGAATTACAGAGTCAGCTATCCACGCTGCAGTTTTTCTCTCNTACCGCTATATCACCGACCGTCGCTTACCGGATAAGGCTATCGATCTTATCGATGAGGCAGCCAGCTTGATTCGCATGCAAATTGGCAGCCGCCCTCTTCCAATTGACCGCAAAGAAAGAGAGCTCAGTAGTTTGATCGTAGAACAAGAAGCTCTTCGACGTGAAAATACCCCTTCTTCTAAAGCAGAAGCAGAAAAACTCGAAGCACGCATCGCTCAAATTAAAGAGGAACTGGCTTCCCTTCGCCAACAATGGGACCAGGAAAAGAAGCAAATTGAAGAAGTTCAAAAGAANAAAAATGAGCTCGAACAATTACGTTTTCACGCAGAGGAACTTGAACGCAAAGCTGACTATAATAAGCTGGCAGAATTACGCTACAATACAATCCCTAAACTTGAAAAAGAAATTCAGCAAACGCAGGACAAGCTGAATGCTAAATCCAATCGCCTCTTGCAGGAAGAAGTGGATGAGAATCTCATCGCTCATATTGTATCAAAATGGACCGGCATTCCAGTCAGCAAAATGTTGGAAGGCGAAGCTGAAAAACTTCTCCACTTAGAAGAAGAGCTTTCCAAGCGCGTTGTTGGCCAGGAGCTGGCTGTCACAGCCGTGAGCGAAGCTATACGCCGCTCACGCTCAGGCTTAAGCGATCCAGGACGACCCGTGGGCGTATTTTTGTTCTTAGGGCCGACGGGTGTTGGNAAAACAGAGCTTGCAAAAGCTCTTGCAGAACAGCTTTTTGACACAGAAGATGCTATGATCCGTCTTGATATGTCCGAATACATGGAAAAACATAGCGTGGCNAAAATGATCGGTTCGCCTCCCGGGTACGTGGGCTATGAAGAAGGCGGCCAATTGACAGAGGCTTTACGTCGACGTCCTTATGCAGTCGTTCTATTTGACGAAATTGAAAAAGCCAACCACGATGTGTTCAATATTCTCTTGCAAATGTTTGACGAAGGTCGAATTACAGATAGTAAAGGCCGTGTTGTCAATTGTAAAAACGCTATCTTTATTATGACCTCAAACATTGGTTCTGATCTTTTGTTAGACAAGCTTGAAAAGTCAAAGGCAAACTTATCAAAAGAAGAAATTTTAAATATTTTGGAACCTGTTATCAAAGTACACTTCCGTCCAGAATTCATCAACCGTTTGGACGATATCCTTCCTTTCTTGCCCTTAAAAGAAAAAGATATGGANAAAATTGTTGTCATTCAGCTTAACCAGCTAGCTAAACGCTTACATGACCGTGATGTTTCCTTAACATGGAATCCTGACGTCTTAGCACACCTCGCAAAAGAAGGATATGATCCAACATTTGGGGCACGTCCGCTCAAACGCTATATTCAAAATGAAGTCGTCAATATGCTATCAAAAGCAGTTCTAGAAGGCAGAATTCCTTCTGAAAGCACTCTTGAATTATATATGGAGAAAGACAGAATCCATTTTAAAATTAAAGAAGGCGAAAAAGAGAAAAAGAAAACGCTAATCGACAGGATTAGCGTTTTTGATTATTGGTAAATTCCTGAAAAACGATTTTGGAATTTTTCACCCCTAAGCATAAAGTACATCAGGACAATACCTAAACCAAGGCTAAAATTAAAAATGCTCACAAAACATCCTAAAGAAAAACAAGGAATTTTTTAAACCAGTTCCATGCCCCAGAGGCACGCACATTGAAATAGTTGACCTGACGAGCAAACAAAAGAGACAATGTAAGTGTGATTAAAAAAGAGCGAATGCCACCAGTGCCATCGCTAGCATAATAAACAAACCTAAAAGGAAAGAATTCTAAGATAAAAGGGATGCTTTCCTTTTGCCATCGTTTCAATGGAGCCGAACATCTGCCTCGGGTCTTGAGGTGTAGCCCTAAATTTTCATCTTCGATATCTTTTTCTAAAAACAAATTCGGGTACGATTCTTTCCGGTTTTTTCCCCTCTTTAGCACTCTCGTCATCAGAACTTGGGGAATTTTAAAACTTGACATTTTGATTCTTATTTCCTGTATTTAATTTTATTATATCCATTTAACGCTGCTACACGGTAGCCTTCCGCATAGGTTGGGTAATTGAAAATCTGATCAATGAAATAATCGATTTTCGCATTGAAGCTCATGGCTATCTGGCCAATGTGAATGACTTCAGTTGCACTGCGTCCTATAATGTGGACACCTAATATTTCCAATGTTTCAGCATGGAAGAGGATTTTAAACATACCCGTGTTGCTGCCTACGATATGACTCCTTCCAAGCTCATAATAATAGGCCCTTCCGACTTCATAACGGAATCCCATCTCGCGTAAATCATCTTCATTATACCCGCAGCTTGATATTTCTGGTATTGTATAAATTCCAATAGGATACAAAGCGGGGAAAAGACTGTGGTGGGCTCCAAATGCATGGCGAGCCGCCAAACGTCCCTGTTCCATACTTGTGGAAGCAAGACAAGGCCCTCCGATCACATCCCCAACGGCGTAGATGTTAGAACGTTCAGTTTGGAATAAAGCATTCACAGGAATATACCCTTTCTCATTAATGTTAAGCCCTGCATTTTCAATATGCAAGCCGTCGACAAAAGCAGAGCGTCCTAAAGCATACAGAAGAACATCGCCTGAATACTCTGTACCGTCTTTGCATTTTACAAACGCTTTATTATCTTTGCGCCAAATTTGATCAGGTTCTTTTTNCCCTACAAAATGCAGTCCTAAATCAGTTAAGGCTGTTTGCAGCACAATTCCTATTTCAGGGTCTAAAAGAGGTAAAATGTGCTCTTTCTTATCAATGATCGTGACCTCAGTTCCTAAGGCTGCAANAANACTTGCATATTCCGACCCAATGATGCCTCCTCCGAGAACCACCATGGTTTTGGGAATTTTTTCCATCTTCAATAATCGTGTAGAATCTAAAATCACATCGTTATCAAAAGGAATGTTATTTGGATTTCTCGGTTTAGATCCAGTTGCTATAATGGCGACTTCGGTTTTAATTTGGTAAAGGAGGCGATAATCTTGATCAACAACAATCAACATATGTGGATTTTCGAAGCGTGCCGTTCCAAATATGAGTCGTATTCCATTTTTCTTAAGCTGTCTGTATACGGTGTTTCTTTCTTCCTCAATCACCTGATTCAAACGGCTGTTTAGTTGAGAAATGGTGACTTCCTGCATCGCAAATTCATTATTATGAAAGCCTCTCTCGTAAAAGCGCGTAAGATCAAGAATGGCTTCTCTTAAAGACTTAGAAGGAATCGTCCCTGAATACACGCAGTTCCCGCCAGGCTCTGGAAGCTTATCGATGATCACTANCTNTTTGCCGAATTTTGCGGCCTGAATCGCCGCTTTTTGACCGGCCGGCCCTGAACCAATTACCACCAAGTCCACACTCATTTCTTCCATAGCATTTCCTTTCATCAACAGGAGAGTTTATTATTTGCTATACAGGATTTTTTTATTCTAGTGTAGTAAATATACATAAGGTAATTGCGCGCCTTAGGAGTAAAGCGCAATGAAAAATAAAAAAGGCTTACTCCAAATACGGAGTATCGTAAGATCTCCAAAAAATCGAGGTCAAATACCTCAAAAAACAAGGAGTAAGCCATGAGCTATTATGTTGGATTAGATGTTTCTTTGAAAACAGTTTTTATATGCATCGTTAATGCTAAGGGAAAAGTTGTAAGAGAAGACGCCGTTGAATCAAAGCCTGAAGAAATAAGTTCATATTTAAAACAAACAGGGTACGAGATAACACAAATCGGCCTTGAAAGTGGAAATTTAACACATTACTTAAAGAAAGGGCTTCAAAAAGCAGGTTATGACGTAGTGGTTATGGAAGCACGAAAAATGGCAGCGATTTTGGCAACGATCATAAATAAGACGGATAAAAATGATGCTCGAGGAATAGCAGAAGCCTTAAGAGTAGGTCATTTTAGAGAGTGTGTACATAGAAGTGATGAGGCAATGGAAATTAGAAGCGTGCTGCATATGAGACAGACACTTGTAGAGGAAAAGACTCATGTAGTGAATAGCCTGAAAGGGCACCTTAAAGTCTATGGAATAAAGCTCACCAAAAGGCAGGTAAAAACTTTAGGCTGCAAGTAGAAGAGGCAGTAAAAGAACTAAGCCCGAAGGTACAAAGAGTTATTAAAAGCCTATTAAACGTAATGGACAGTTTAAATACTGAAATTAAAGCTTTAGATAAAGAAATAGAGGAACTAGCTAAAAACGATGAAGATGTGCAACTCTTGCAAACGATAGACGGGGTAGGACCTATTACGGCTTTATCATTTAAAGCAGAGATAGATGATATAAGACGATTTAAAGATTCAAGAAATGTAGCTGCATATTTAGGATTAACGCCCAGCCAATATTCATCCGGTGAGACTAAAAAGCAGGGAGGAATCTCGAAAAAGGATCAAAGCGAACGCGCTACTTACTTGTGGAAGCAGCAACAGTCCTATTAACACGTTGTAAAACATGGAGCAAACTGAAAGCTTGGGGAATGAAACTCATGAAAAAGAAAGGCAAAAGAAAGCGATAGTAGCAGTGGCAAGAAAGTTAGCGGTTATCATGCATAAGATGCTTGAAAGTAAAAAGCCGTTTGAAAGAACAGATAAAAAGAAAAATAGCAGCATAAAAATAAAGGCCTTTTAGAAAGAAAAATACAATTCAAACGAATCCGAAGAAGGGTTAAGACGAGAACGAGTTGGCGCTAAGACGCCGTGATATACATTGTCTGACCTTAGCTTCGAACATTATAATGGGGCAGAAGATTCAGAAATAATGAACTTCAATAAAAAAGACCCCGAAGAGAACAAGGGAGTGTCGTTTGATTTAGTATTTGGCAAAAAAAGCCAAGAAAAAAAGAGAATTTTTGATTGATTAAAATCGCGCAATTAGAGAACTCGTTCCAGCTGTAACTTGGAATTTGGACTTCGTCTGCTTGCTCCTGATTTTTAATCAGACAGGGATTTAAATTAGAATCCTTGCAATGCATCCCAAATTCTCTCAAGTCTTTTCAAGACTTGAACATGAAACATCAATAATAGGCTCACAATGATGAGCGTCTCAAAATTCCAGAATTTGAAGCATGCTTATTTGTAAAATATAAATTTTAATGTTAAAATAGAATTAATAAATAAGAAACGATATAGAGGTGCTATGGCCAAAACAAATTTTACAAAGGTAGAAGAATCCTTAAGAAAAGGCCTAGATAAACTCACCGTAAAAAAATCGTGGATTCGACTGATCAAAAACTACAAGAGAAAAAAAGAAGCTGAAAATGAAAGACTTAAACGAAAAAAACAGCGATTAACCTTATCTCAGAATTGAAACGCTTACATAAAAATGACGAACGTCTTTTTATCAATTTGGGCACAAACTTTGCTCAAATAAAAAGATGCTAGAGCACCCTCGAAGCTTAGTGATGAAGAATGGAAAACTGTTTTAAAGCTTCGGGAAAAATAGACGCTTATAAAAAGTCTATAAAAACAGTAAAAGAAGAAGACCCCATAGACAAAATTGTTGAAAAAGAACGTAGCAAACAAGCAGATCGCCGCTTTAATATTCAGGAAAATGGTTACCTGTCGATTAGTCTTCCTTGAAAGGGATTACAGAAAAACCAATCTAGAGAGAGAAACAAACTTTTGCTAGTTTGATTTTTTAATTTCATTTAAACAAAAAAAGTCTATATTTGTTATAAAAACCCTTAAAAACATTCAAATCATTTTTTTATCATGACTATTTCTTTAGATAGACTTTCATTGCACTCTTTAAATTCATTGCAAGAAACCCATTCAACCTTCGACCGTCAAGCTGCAGAAAAACTTTTGGGGGCTCGGAAGTGATTTTTGGAAGCAGATTATTGATGGGAGATTTCATCACCATGGCCCAAAAGTCTTTGATGAGGGTCTAAGCGGCACGAAAGAACCGGGATTTTTCAATCGATGAAAGATGGGTGTGAATATGCTTCTCAGTGCTTAGGTGAGAGGCCAACGATTCATTTTTATAAAGAACTTCATAGAAGAATGTGTTCGCATTTTATGGGAGAAGTCAACAACACGTATCTAGAAAGCTATGAGAGTGGAGAGTTTAGAACAAAGTTTGCAACCTTTGAATTCAATTCAAAAAATTTAGATGAGGAAGCAAGAGAGCATTTTTATAGAGTTAACTTGAGTCAAAGTTTACTGAAATCAGAAAAATCACGCCTGAGCAATTGCAATCTTCACAAAAATGGATTGAAACATTTCAAGCAAACTGGAAAGCAAAATTTGAAATTATTAATAGCCATATTAAAGAATTTTGTAATGAAATGGGTTTTCCGGTTGCTGCAGCGGTGCATCCCATTTACGGCGGTGGACTTTTCCAATATTATAAAATGCGGCCAGAAGAATTAGAAGGGTTAATAGAGAAGCTTTTCCAGGATTACAATCAAAAAATAGATCGATTAAATCAGGATCTACAATCGAATAAAAACAATGCCCAAGAGATCTCTGAAAAAAACTCGAAGCGATTGCTGATTTTTATCAAAAATTAGAATGGATTCATCCTTTTATGGATGGCCAAGGAAGAACAGATCTTGTTTTACTCTCTAAACTTTTATGTGATGAAGGATTTAATCCTCCCATTTTAATGCAGCCCTACATTTCATCTTGGGAACCCCTAGAAACTTGGAAAGATTATCTAAAAATGGCATTCAGCGTTGGCAGTATGAAAAACAGGGGTGAGCCATGCTTCCTTAATGATTGATCTGTCAGTCGCCAAAATCTATCAACCAGGACAGATCCCGCCCCGCTTAAGTTCTTTTGATTCTCTTCCTGGCGCGCAAACGTTCTGGGGATTAGGAAAAGATTTTTGGAAGCAAATCATAGAGAGTAGATGGCATTCATGCAACTTAGTAAATGAAGAAAAATATGGCAACGTCTTTAGAGCCATAGAATCGGGATGTATTTTCGCGACAGAACATTTAGGTAAAAATTAGATCTATGGTTTTATAAAACTCTAAACCACAAGCTTTGCTATCTTGATGAAGAAAGCTCAGGAAAAGGGGGAAAATTTAGAGATAGCTGGACCCAGTATTCCTTTAGTACAATCGCAATTTCTCAAGAAGAAAATCAAGAGGAAGATATAAAGTCTTGTTTTGAATATGCGCACTCCTATTCAGTTAAAAGAATGTTGGGAAAAAGCTCTTCTGTAAAAGTGGAAGAAGAACTCGATTCTTCAGTCAAAAAAATCGAAGAATTTCATATCAAATGGGACAAAAGAGTTTCAGAGATCAATGCCTCTATCGAGAAGTTTTGTAGTGAATTACAAATCCCTGTTTGTGCAAAGCTTGTCAGAACTTATGGGGCTGCTGATTATACTTATGAAAATTTGGGCTCTAAAAGCTTGAAGAATTAGTCAATGCGCTATTTGATCAATATGAAGAAAAATGCAACGATTGAATGCTAAAATTCAATCCAGCGCAGATTTTCAGGAAGAACTCCGGGATCAAAAACTTGAAGTTATTGCAGATCTGTTTCAAAAATTGGAATGGTTGAATCCCTTTCAGCATCATCAAGGAAAAACGGACTTAATACTCTTATCGAAGCTTTTATGCGAAGAAGGCTTTAATCCGCCGATTATACCCTTGGCATATACTTCGTCATGGACTCAATTAACTGATTGGAAGAACTACCTTAAAAGGAATAAAACAATGGCAGGTAGAGCAAAACCAATCTCTAAAAAGAAAAAGAAATTAGGTGCTTTTCCTATTTCACAAAGGCCAATTTTTCTACTTTGATTAAGGAAGTAAAAATTGGCCTTTGAGGTCTAAAAATTATAATCTATTAAATGGAAGAATCAAGCCTTACAATCATTTTTCTTCGATTTTTGAAGAAGATCCTTCCACCCTTTTGCTGAGCCATACTTCTAACCGTTTCTCCCTGAGTGTTTGATCGATCAAAATCAAATCCATATTGAATTAAATAAAATGCCATCTCCTTGTGTCCATACTGAATAGCTTTCATAAGAGCGTCCGATTGCCAAAAAGGAGAACGCGCTTCAGTTATATGGGCTCCAGAATCGATTAAATACTTGAGAATGCTGAGATTTCCTTTTTTACTGCTTTAAGAGAGGGGCATGGAAGAACTTCACGAGAAATATTAGGATCCTCCTGAGTGTTTGCATAATTAATATCTACCCTCTTACTCTTTAAAAGGTATGTAATGATGCTTTGATTTTCGTTCTCTATAGCTACCGATAAAAATTTATTCATTAACTTCTGAGAAATCTCTGGGTTTAACTCAATTAAGCGTGCAAATATCAATAAAAAAGTTCATAATCATCCGCTACACTTTCTAAAATCCAGTCAAGTGCATTGATGGATATTTTATCTGAGGCAAGAATAAATTTTATCACATCCATATGTCGATTTTGTATAGCTGAGAACAATGCAGCTCCGACTGCTCCATTGTGTTCTATCTTCTCTAAAGCATATTTGACAACATCCACATGGCCTTCCATGCTTGCTTTTTAAGAAGTTCATTTGCTGTTATGTATCCTGAAGAAATAAGTTCGTTTAGGGCCACTAAATCGCTATTTTCAATAGATATTTGCAATTTAATCCGGGGTGCGTTTCATTAAAAACTGTTAAAGCGCCATGAAGACTATTTTTTGTAACTTTTCTATAAAAGAGAACTTTAAACGTTTATGGTCTTCGGAATTAAATCCCCTTATAGTAAAATTAGATCCTAAAGAAGGGGCAAAATGAAGAGTCAACTCTCTTAAACTCTCGTGAATTTCTTTTTCTGTTACCGGATGATCATAATCCATCCCGATAAAAAGAGGATCACCACTAGAGTTTTTACCGATATAAATGACATTTTCGCCGGCTGCATTCCCTTTAAATCGTCCTTTCTGATATTCTTCAGCTCCTGAAAAATAACACCAGTCGCCGACCTTCAGCTCACCAGATGGACCCGCATTTTCAAAAAATGATTTAGAAAATCCTCATTGATTCTATGTGAAACTACCACCGAGTGATGAGAACAGAGGTGATCGAATTTTGAGAAAGTTAATAAATCCTTGATTATATTATAGTAATACAATTGGGTAGCTGTATAGCATTCCAACTGAGAAGGCCCCTTTAAAGCTTTTTCAACAGCCTGAGAAGCAGAAATATTATTTTTTAAAGTCCAAGTATAGCAATGCTGCTGCTCCCAATTTTCTTCTCCAGACAATCTTCCTTTTCTTTTTCTATCCAGGAAAACAACGAGTCCTTCATTTTAAGATACAATGAACTTTCCTTATAGACTCTTAGGTCTTCATACCAAATTCCACTTACATGATTGTCTGAATCTATGGAACGTTTACCTAAATTCCAATTTTTTATGGCTAGCTCACTCACACGTTTTTCTAATTCATCTTCTATAGGTAAGAAAGGTGTATTTTGATTGTTCTCAATTTTTGGCGTTTCAAAATTTTGACTGACATTTGAAAAAGAAAAGCTCATAACCCTTTAACTGTAATTTAAAATGCAAAATAATTTTAACAAAAAAATATTTAAAAATAAAATAAAAAATAGTATCAACAACAAATAAAATTAACATTAAATGTTATATATAGATCATGACATTATAAATATAGTAAAAATATGTGCTTTTCGGTTAAGGGTTTAATAAGACCAGTTAGGAGTAGGATTTTAACACAAAAGAATTTACTCAAAGGGTAAAAAGAAGCTGATCAGAAGATGGATAATTAAAATAGGCTCATAGAAATCTATGAGCCTTCTAATACTAGACTTGCTGGCCGCGCGCTCTCATTCTGCGAATGACTGTGCTTAGACCAACTTTATCGATTGTACGTAGGGCATTTGTAGAAAGGCGGAGGGTCACGAAGCGATTTTCGTCGCCAAACCAAAGGCGCTTACTGACCAAATTAGGCTGAAAACGGCGCTTTGTTTTTCCGGTGACTTTAAGACCAATCCCCTTTTTCTTCTTAGCAATCCCTCTGATTGCATACTTATACCCACGCGCAGGTTTTTCCTGTAACCGTGCAGACTTTCGACATAGCTTTAACTCCGATAAAACGAATAATTGAAATAAAAATCTTAGCATTCTTAAGGGTTATTGGCAAGGAAATTTAGAGGCCAGTCAAAAAATCTACAGGCCTTCCCCTTCTTGTCCTTCCTCATTAAAAACATTTGTTTAAAACGCACATATCTTTTAGAAGTAAAAAGTGAGGTTAGCATGGCTTACAAGCGTAGATACCCTATTGGTCCTGAGCTTACAAATTCAGGCGCACATTTTCGTGTCTGGGCTCCCGAACGCAANAAAGTCACTTTAGTCGTAGATCATAAGGAATTCCCTTTAAAAAGGAAAAAACGGGTATTTTTCTAATTTTATTCCTCATCTAAAAAAGAAACGCGTTACGCTTTTAAATTAGACAATTTGGATTCTCATTATCCTGATCCCGCCTCTCATTATCAACCAGATGGCGTAGAAGGTGCTTCTTGTTTAGTCGATCATTATTTTCCCTGGACGGATAGCAAATGGCCAGGAGTAGCCCTNAAAAATCAAATTATTTATGAAATGCATATTGGCACCTATACGCCCGAAGGAACATTTAAGGCAGCCGCNAAAGAACTCTCTGAACTTGCCCATTTAGGCATCACACTCATTGAGGTCATGCCGATCAATGAATTNCCCGGAAAATTTGGCTGGGGCTATGACGGCATTCATCTTTTTGCTCCTTATCATGTCTATGGTTCACCAGAAGATGTTAAAATGTTTGTAAATGAAGCTCATCGACTCGGAATGGGTGTCATTCTGGATGTTGTTTACAATCATTTTGGCCCCGAAGGAAANTTTTTTTCGAAATTCTCGTCGCATTATTTCAATCATCAAAAAACGACAGAATGGGGCGATGCGATCAACTTTGACAATTTGTCCTGCCGAGAGTATTTCTTAACAAACGCCAAATATTGGATTGAAAATTATCATTTTGATGGATTACGTGTCGATGCAACACCCTGNGTTTTCTGTGAAACAGAAGAGCATGTTCTTTCAGAGCTCACTAACGTTGTNAAAAATTCCAACCCAAAGAAAAAGAAAGTGGTGATTGGAGAAAATGAAGAACAAAATACAATTCTTTTAAAATCCTATAAACAGAAAGGCTATGGGTTTGATGCTCTATGGAATGATGACTTTCATCACACTGCACTAGTGCGNCTTAAAGGGAAAAGAGAAGCCTATTATTCGGATTATCTGGGAACGCCTCAGGAATTTATTTCCTCATTAAAATTCGGGTTTCTTTACCAGGGTCAGTATTATAATTGGCANAAAAAGTTGCGCGGCACCCCATCTTTAAATTTTCCTCCAGCCTCATTCGTCACNTTTTTGGAAAATCATGACCAAGTCGCTAACTCAGGCAAAGGCAAACATCTTCATGAACTTTGCGATCCTGGAAATTACCGAGCAATGTCGGCTCTTTTGCTGCTCGGACCGAATACTCCTTTAATCTTTCAAGGGCAGGAATTTGGATCCTCCAAACCTTTTTATTACTTTGCAGATCATAATCAAAAATTAAATATTCTTATCGAAAAAGGACGNAAAAAATTTCTCTCTCAGTTTCCGCATTTAACAGATAAGGACGCCAAAAACAATCTTCCAAAACCAGGCGCTATTGCCACTTTTCAGCAATGCAAACTAGATCTCAGGGAAAGGGATTTACATAAAGAACATTATGCACTCTATAAAGATTTGATTCGATTGCGTAAAGAAGATGAGGTCTTCAAAATGCAAAATCCGATCGAAGGTGCTATTTTGGATGACAATGTTTTTGTTTTGCGTNNTTTTAGCAAGCAAAGAAAAGCACGTCTTCTGATCCTGAATTTCGGGGAGGATAAGTTGTTTTCACCTTGTCCTGAGCCGCTTCTCGCGCCGCCGGAAAATTGCGAATGGAAACTTTTATGGTCCAGTCAAGCGCTTTCTTATGGCGGAGAAGGTATTGTGCCCTTAGAATTTCCAATATGGAACATTCCGGGTCATTCTGCAACTGTTTTTAAATCCGAGCTAATAGAGAAAATATGAAAGATTACTCAAGCATTTTTGAACCCGAAGATCCTCGTCTCCTTTATGATGAATGGCTTGTTACAAATGGGCTTGGAGGATATGCTTGCGGCTCTCTTGGAGGGGCGCCCATACGTAAGTATAATGGCCTTCTTATCGCAGCCCTTAAAGCTCCTTTAGGACGTACCCTGATGTTAAATTATGTTGCCGATACGGCCATGGTAGATCATCATGAAATTCGTCTCTCCCAACTAAAAATGGATCAAGGACTCTACCTTCATTCAACAATAAATATAGGATTTAGATTAGAAAATAATCTTCCAATTTGGACCTATCAGATCGATGGAATGCACTTGGAAAAACATATTTGGATGGCCCATGGACAAAACACTGTGTATGTTCTTTATCATTTAGTTTCCTCAAAAGGACCCATCCAGCTTAAGTGGCAACCTTTCTTTAATCTTAGAAGTGCAGAAAATTCGGTCAGTTCTCATATTACGCATGAATCCCAAATGCATGCACATAAACATGGGTATGAGATTTTAACTGAGGGATTTCCTTCTTTAAGGTTATCAATAGAAGCAAAGAATGCTTCTTTTACAATTTCTCAGCAGAGCCTGGAGAATGTTTATTACGAACTAGAAGAAAAAAGAGGGTATGANTTTTTAGCTTCTTTGCAAAGTCCGGGATACTTTTTAACGACTCTCCATCCTTCAGAAAGACTCGCATTTATAGCTTCAACAGAGGACTGGAATGTGATAAAGGCGATGAATGCAGAGGAAGCATGGATAGCAGAAAAGCAGCGGCGCAAAACCCTTCTGAAGGCTTCAAAACCACTATCATTTTCAAAAACGGCGGCAAAACTTATTCTCGCTGCAGATCAATTTATCATGACACCAGTTAGTCGTGAAGCTGATATGGTGCGCTTAAAAGCCATGGGAGAAGAAGCCCAATCCATAATTGCTGGATATCCCTGGTTTACAGATTGGGGACGTGATACCATGATTTCTCTCGAAGGCCTCACTTTAACAACGGGCAGATCGAATATTGCCAGTGCTATCTTGAGAACTTTTGCCTATTATATTCGAGATGGATTGATTCCAAATTTGTTTCCTGATGGGGAGAATCAGGGGCTCTATCATACTGCTGATGCTACCTTATGGTTTTTCCATGCTGCTGGCCGATATATTGCTCTAACAGGCGATCAAGATATTCTTGAATTTCTTTTCCCTAAATTTGAAAGCATTATTGATCATCATATGAAGGGAACGTCCTTTGGCATAAAAATGGATAAGGATGGTTTGCTCATGCAAGGAAAAGAGGGGTATCAGCTCACATGGATGGATGCAAAAGTGGGAGACTGGGTTGTTACACCGCGCCGAGGAAAAACAGTGGAAATCAATGCACTATGGTATAATGCGTTAAAACTCATGGAAAGCTGGGGCGGTAAAACATCTGAAATCGCCAAACTCTGCCATCAATCCTTTAATCAACGTTTTTGGTATGAGCAAGGACAACATTTATATGACGTCGTGGATGGAGAGCAAGGAGATGATCCTTCCCTTCGGCCGAATCAAATNTTTTCTATCTCTCTTCCCTACCCGGTGCTAGATCAAAAATACTGGAAGTCAGTCATTGAGGTGACTCANAAAGAGTTGTTAACCGCTTATGGGTTAAGAACCTTAAGCCCAAGGCATCCTGATTTTAAAGCTTACTATAATGGGAATTTATACGATCGCGATGCAGCTTATCACCAGGGAACTGTTTGGCCTTGGCTTATTGGACCTTTCATCGATGCATGGCTTAAAGTGCATCCCAACGAGATCGAACAGGCCAAATTATTTCTCATTCCTTTGGAACAGCATATCGATGAGAGCTGCATAGGCACCATTAATGAAATCTTTGATGCAGGCGACCCTTTTCATGCTCGCGGCTGCATCGCTCAAGCGTGGAGTGTTGCTGAATTTCTCCGTTGTTATTCTAAACTGTACCCTGAATTTTCTCATGAACTAAAAAATAAAGTGAACGATCATGGATGTTTCTTTAAATGCCACGTACCGTTTACAGCTGAATCAAACCTTNCCCTTTAAAAATGCCACGGAAATCCTCGAATATTTAAATCAATTGGGAATCAGTCATTGCTATTTTTCTCCGATTTTACAAGCTAANAAAGACAGTATGCATGGCTATGATGTGATTGATCATCGGCAATTAAATACTGACTTAGGAACAGAACAGCAGTTTTTAGAATGTATTCAAGACTTANNAAAGAAAAAAATGGGTTTGATTGTCGATATAGTTCCAAATCATATTTTTATAGGAAACTGCGAAAATTTTTGGTGGAGAGACGTGTTAGAAAAGGGGCCTTATTCCCCTTATGCTTCNTTTTTTGATATAGACTGGCATCCTCCTAANAAAACGTTCGAAAATAAAATTTTTCTGCCCATTTTAAATGAGCCTTTTGGCACAGTTTTAGAAAATCAATTGATCAAGGTTGAATATGAAAAAGGAAATTTTCTTATTTCACTTCCCCATTTAAAATTACCCACAGATCCNAAAAGTTGGATTCTCATTTTACAGCCGCTTTATTTTGAAGTTGAAAAGCTTTTAAAAGAGAATAATGCATGTGTTGACGAACTAAAGAATCTTATTTTATCGCTTTCGCAACTTCCACAAAATGACGCTAGAAATTATTCAAACTACGAAGAAATCAAAAAGGGTTTACAGATTTTATTGAGCCGTTATCCTGCTGTTCATGACATGCTCATGAAACAATTATTCTTGTTAAACGGCATTAAAGGAAATCCGAATAGCTTTAACCACCTGGAGACATTTCTTGATTATCAATATTATCGACTTTGCTATTGGAAGGTTGCCAATGATGAAATTAATTATCGACGGTTTTTTGATATCTTGGACTATGCCGCTATTCGTGAAGAACAACCTGAAGTNTTTGAAGCCGCCCATGCTTTAATCTTAAGTTATATNAAAAAAGGATGGATTCAGGGGTTGCGTGTGGATCATATTGACGGTTTAAATGATCCTCAACGCTATTTGGAAGATCTTCAAACAAATGCATCAAAGGCACTTACCTATTTAATTGTAGANAAAATCCTTACCGGCAATGAATCTCTNTCAAAAAGTTGGCCCATTCAAGGCAGTGTCGGGTATGANTTTTTAAATCAATTAAATTCCGTCTTTGTTTATCAAGACCATNNAAAGCAGCTTTTAGAGATCTACCACACCTT
Source organism: Parachlamydiaceae bacterium (assembly GCA_013414685.1). Lineage (GTDB taxonomy): Bacteria > Chlamydiota > Chlamydiia > Chlamydiales > Parachlamydiaceae > Neochlamydia. The sequence continues at coordinate 802,099 of CP058704.1, forward strand.
TACAGGTTTATCTGAAAACTCAGCTGAATTGAAATATCAGTGCAANAAGCTAATCTTAAATACTGTTCTTTCCAGCGAACTCCACTTATTGGCAAGACGTTTAGAACGTCTCGCTGAAAATCATCGTGATTCACAAGATTTTACATCCGAAAGCCTGAAGAATGCTCTCATAGAAATCATGGCCAGTTTCCCTGTCTATAGAAGCTACATTCGCAAAGGAGAAATCCACGAAGAGGATAGAAAATATATCATCGTAGCAGTCGCTCGTGCCAAAAATTCNAATCCTTCCATAGATTTTTCCGTTTATCAATTCATTCAAAGTATTCTTTTGCAGGAACTTCACAATGAATCCTCAGAATTCAAAATCAATTGTTTGAATTTTGCTCTACACTTTCAGCAAGTCTCAGGACCGGTGATGGCAAAAGGGGTTGAAGATACGGCTTTTTATCGTTATTTCCCTCTCGCTTCACTTTGTGAAGTTGGAGGCGANTCCGGGCTTTTTGGTGTCACTGTTGAAAATTTTCATAAAATGAATTTAGAACGTTGGGAGTTNTTTCCTACTTCAATGTTAGCCACAACAACGCATGATACCAAACGCAGCGAAGATGTTCGCGCCAGGATGAATGTTTTATCTGAAATTCCAGACGAATGGAAAAAACAGTTAACAAANTGGCACCAGATAAACAAGTCCCAAAAAACGAACACTAATGAGGAAGAAATTCCTGATAAGAATGATGAGTATTTGCTCTATCAAACACTCATTGGCACATGGCCCTTGGAGGATATAGATAACGATCTATCGATGCAAACTTATACACAACGAATTAGCGATTATATGATGAAAGTGATCAAAGAAGCTAAAATTCATTGCAGTTGGGTAAATCCGAACGAAGAATACGAAACAGGTGTGAAAAATTTTATTCAAAAGATTTTAGATAAAAATTCCAATGAGGCNTTTTTAGATTCTTTGAATTCTTTTTGCAATCGTATTCAGGATTATGGAATGCTGAATTCTCTTTCTCAGATCCTTATTAAATTCACGTCTCCCGGCATTCCTGACCTTTATCAAGGCAATGAGATATGGGACTTTAGTCTAGTTGACCCGGATAACAGACGTGCGGTGGANTTTTATAAAAGAAAGGAACTTTTAGACTCCCTTGATGCAGCTTGCTTAAATGAATATCTAAAATCTCCTAAAAATGGAAAAATTAAACTTTTTATAACACAGCAAACTCTACGGTTAAGACGGTCCTTACCAGACTTATTTACTAAAGGGTGTTATTTACCCCTTTCAATTGCTGGACCTAAAGAAAATCATTTAATCGCCTTTGCGCGAGCTTTAGATGAAAAAATTGTCATTGTGATCGCAAGTCGGTTNTTCACATTTTTAATGAAAGATTTTTCATCCTGTTCTGACGGAAGGGTATGGAAGGAAACTTTTGTTGAAGTTCCCATCGAGTTCACAAAAAGAAAATTTAAAGACATCTATACTGCTGACGAACTTGTTTTAGACTCTCTTCATGTACCTCTAGAAAGAGTNTTTTCTAAAATGCCTTTTGCAGTCCTGGTAAGTTTAAATTAATGGTTGAAACCCAACTTAAGTTGGGTTTGAATAAAAAGCTTCAAAGGGAATTCGAAATGTGAACTTTTTGCTTTAAGAGTTCATCTTGAATCAATTGATTCACTTCCTGAAGATCTTTCTCTTTGTTAATAGGGATGTTTTTGTCAAAAAGTGCGTAATAAAAGCTCTTTGGGCTTCAGTAATAGGTTTGTCCAGATAACTTTTTAAAAAGCCATTGCGCATTAAAAAGAAATCATCTTTCAAGGGTTCTCTCACGTTGAGTGATTGTTGTGCGCGTATTAAACTGATCAAAAAATCGATGTGATTAGCTTTCGAATAATCGTCGATTGCTTCCTCAAGGTTTTCATATTCCTTATAAAGAAAAAGAGAATCATTTTGAGCTGGACCGCCCTGATAAATTCTTATCTTTCCTTCAGGAGTTTTGAACATTAAATCAGGTCCGCTATTTTGCGGGACGATTGTAACTAGTTGTCCTGCTTCATGATCAGACAATTTTAGGAAATCCCTGACGGCAGAATATTCACCATGATTACTATTGCCCAACATCAAATTTAGTTCTTTTCCTCCTAGCGTCATTTTAAGATAGCCGTTCTCATTTGAAAAACGCGCCCCTTTGATGTTTAACCATTGAGAATCCTGTAGAAGATCGTTTTTAGCCTCTGCAATCTCTTTTTTCAACATCAAAAGAAAGATTTCCCGTTCTTTTCTTCCAAAGCGTATCAATACGTTCCTTTAAGGCTTGCACTTCAGAATGGATTTGAACTTCATTTTCTAAGGCTGTACGTATGTTATGAAGATTGACTTTGGCATATGTGCATTTTAAACAAGGGATAAATTTTGCAATTTTCCATATCAATCTTTGAAAAAGTTAGCCTCATCGAATTTCCAAGTTTGATTTTCTGCGTTATATAGAAGCACTCTTACTTTCCATCTCCAAAAGATCCTTCTTCCACCTTCTTTAAGGCCAAATCATCTGCATATTTTATTTGGTAAGCATGGATTGCAGCTGGCAAAGTTTTATAGTCAAACATGAATTTCCTTGTAATTTAATTAAATATTATACCTTTTTTCAGCTTTTTTAAAGAATTAAAATGGTTAAACAAAAAATACTATAAAAAAATTAGGAAAGGTACTTTTTATGACGCAACTGACCTTAACATCATGCTGCTATAAGCTGGAATATTAAAAGATTGATCTTTTAATATTTGCACATTTTCTTCCGTATAAAAATCGTTTGGTGAAGCATTATTTGTATTAATGACCCATCTCCATGCCCGTCCGGAATTTAAGGAAGGGANCTGTAATCTTTGATGTTTCTGGAGCGCATTAAAAGCAACATAGAACTCAGGGCTTTCGTCCTCGTTGTGGAGCGTAAAAGCAACTAAACGATCATCGGCCTCCCAGTTTGGCTGATTAGGTTGATGACCATGCCACTTGATTTTCTTCTCATCTAAAAAGTNTTCTGGTCTTAACAAAGGATTATTTTNTCGAAAATGGATGAGATNTTTAAAAAAATGAAAGAATTCTTTTTCTTTATCGATTTGGTCCCATAAAAACCAATTTAATTCATTGTCTTGACACCAGGGATTATTATTTCCTTGTTTGGTATGCCCATACTCGTCTCCCATGAGCAGCATGGGTATCCCTTGGGAAATCATTAAAGCAAAATGAAAATTCCGCATTTGCTTTTNTCTTAGCTGAAGCACTTNTTTATTGTGCGAAGGCCCTTCACAATCGCAGTTCCAACTATTATTGTCATTATTGCCGTCCTTATTATCTTCTCCATTGGCCTCATTATGTTTATGATTATAACTAACCAGATCATGCAGGCAAAAACCATCATGTGCCGTCACAAAATTGACACTGCTATAGGNGGATTGGGCAAAAATTTCATGAGAACCGCATAAGGCTCCTGCAAAAATATTTTTGCTNNGCGGAGTTCCTTTGATAAAATTTCTCACAGCACTTTGATATTTTCCATTCCATTCAGACCAATGAGAACTGAATGAAGCAAATTTTCCGAGTTGATAAAGTCCTGCAGCATCCCAAGGTTCTGCAATTAATTTTGTTGCCGATAAAACCGGATCATTAGAGATAAAATCCAAAACCGGCGCATTTTCTATGGGCGCTCCATCCTTCCCCCTATTAAAAACCGCAGCAAGATCAAAACGAAACCCATCGATATGATATTCCAAAACCCAAAATCTTAAAGCATTAATGATAAGCTCCAAGGCCACAGGATGATTACAATTGAAAGTATTTCCACAACCAGAAAAATTTAAATGATTATTATCCCCGTTAATTAAATAATAGGCCCTTGGATCAAATCCTTTATAAGATTTTTCGGGTCCTTTCTCATTTCCCTCAAATGTATGATTGAAGACCACATCTAAAATGACTTCAATCCCATTTTTGTGCAGCTCTTTAACCAGTGTTTTAAATTCATGGGCCGCTTTTGCGTCAGAAGATTCACTTGCATAACGGTTCATCAGGCTAAAATAATTGACCGTAGAATAACCAAAGTAGTTGTGGAGTTTTTCTTNGGTTTNTGGATGACTGAGAATCACATCCTCTTCACAAAATTCCTGAATCGGCATGAATTCAACTGCATTGAATCCCATCTCCTTCAGATAGGGAATTTNTTCCATTATGCCTTTAAATGTTCCCGGATTCTTTGTCTGACTCGAAGGATGTGCTGTAAAACCCCGCACATGCATTTCATAGATTATAAGATCTTTCTTCGATAGATTAAGAGGCCGATCCCCTTCCCAGTCAAACTCTTGCAAAACAAATTTACCGAGCGGGCGATAAGAAAGATCTTGCCTTGATTCGGCATGCCAGACAGGATCGCTGGAGATCAATTTGGCGTAGGGATCCAAAAGTAACTGTGATGAAGTTGTATCTTGATGGGTCACTTGGTAGCCATAGACGAAAGAATGCGGCAGATCAGTTATTAGGATATGCCAAATATCCCCTGTTCGATTGACATTCGGGTCAAGGGAAATTGTTGTAAATGGTTGATTTAAATCATTCTCGTTAAACAAACAAAGACTCATTGATGAGACATTTTNTGCGTAAACAGCAAAATTTATCCCCTCTTTTAGCTGGGTTGCACCATAGGGAAAAGAAACGCCTCTTTTGTTTGCCATAACTCATCTTGTTTTATCCTTTCCATAGCATGAATCTAAACTTTATGTAAAAAAACTTTACAATTGTAAAAATGTGGGTTACTTGTTAAGGGAGTCCAAAATCTCTAACCGGTTAGAAGGAGGGTATGATGAATAAAGATCTTTTTGAGGGTAAATGGCACGATTTTAAAGGCAAAGTAAAAGAAAAATGGGGAAAATTAACAGACAATGACTTGGCTCAAATCAATGGAAAAAGAGAGTCTTTATTAGGAAAAATCCAGACCTATTATGGATATGCTAAAGATAAAGCAGAAAAGGAACTGGAACATTTTGAAAAATCCTTAAAGAAATAAATTAGAAGGGGCTTGCCTTCTCTTAACTGACTGAAGCGCCTGGTGAGATGTCCTGAACAGAGATAAGTTCTAACTTATCTTCTTGAGAAGCTGCCAAAATCATTCCTTGACTTGTATGGCCCATAATAGTTGCAGGTGCAAGATTAGCTACAACGATCACTTTTTTACCTATGAGAGCTTCGAGATTACTATAATGTTGACTGATGCCTGCCACAATTGAGCGTTTTTCAAATCCCAAATCTACTTCCAAAAGTAAAAGTTTTTTACTTTTAGGCAACTCCTTAGCTGACTTGATCACTCCAATACGTAAATCTATTTTACGCACTTCATTAATATCTACAAGGTCTTTCACGGGAGAATACATTTGTTTGGNTTGATGTTTTTGTTTTTGAGAAAGTGATTTAAGCTTATTTAATTCTTGTTCGATCTGCTCATCTTCAATTTTTTTAAATAAAATCTGAGGTTCTTGCAACTGCTGATGCGAGGGTATTGGGGTGGCGGCAATTTGCGTCCAACTGCCATTTTCCAAATTTGAAACATAACCTAAAAATTTCCAAACTTTATCAGCGGTTTCAGGAATGATAGGTTCTGAAATGAGAGCCAAACATTTCAAGCATTCCAGGCAGCAGGCAATGGTTGTATCCATGGAGTGCTTACTCTCTGGATTTTTAGCATCTTTCAAGGNGCGTTTAGCATCAAAGTAAACATTACCCAGTTGTGCCAACTCCATGACAACCTGACTTGCACGGCGCACTTTAAAAGTTTCGTAGCACTGGGCTGCTTCTTCAACAAGTTNTTTAATATTCCTTAAAAAATCTTCATCGATGGAAGCTAAATCCTGAATTACAGGGACATGTCCGCTACAGAAATTTTTGGCAAAGACTAAAACACGATTCACCAGATTTCCATATTTGCCTAATAAATCTGTATTGCAACGCGATTGAAAATCTTTCANAGTGAATTCAGCATCAGATGTTTCCGGTGCATTGGCCGCTATTGTATAGCGGATCTGGTCAGTCGTATAGTTTTTAAAAAATTCTTCCAGATCAATGTACCATCCATCTGATTTGCTAAATTGTTTTCCTTCTAGATTTAGAAATTCATTGGCAGGCAGCTCATCCACTAATTTAAAAGGTTGATTTTGGCCCATTGTCATCGCAGGAAATATTGCAGCGTGAAAAGGAATGTTGTCTTTGCCTAAAANATGAACAAGTTTTGTTTGGGGATCGCACCAGAATGATTTCCAAAGATCTGGATCCCCTTCTTTTAGAGCCCATTCCTTACTTGCGGAAATGTAGCCGATGGGTGCATCAAACCAAACATACAAAACCTTTCCTTCCGTATCAGGCAAAGGAATATTAACCCNCCAAGTCATATCGCGTGTTATGGCCCGAGGGCGTAAATCATCAATATAACTTTTGATGAAGTTCACAACGTTTGGCTTCCAATTTTNTGTCTCTATCCAATTGAGAAGTTNTTCTTTAAATTTATCCAAACGCAAAAACCAATGTTTTGTGGGTTTTAAAACTAAAGGGGCATTGGATAATGCTGAGCGGGGTTTGATAAGATCTGTAGCTTCGTAGCTTGCGCCGCATTGAGGACATTCATCGCCTCGAGCATTTTCATAACCGCATTTTGGGCAGGTTCCTGTCACATAACGGTCTGCTAAAAATCGTTTATCTGAATCTGAATACAGCTGCTCGGTCATTTNTTCTTCAATATATCCGTTCTCTAGCAAATCTAAAAAATATTGCTGGACAAGCGGTTTATGTCCTTCCCAAGTCGTGCGAGAATAATTATCAAAAGAAATATTCAACTTATTAANAAAGTCTTTATTAACCTCATGAAATATATCGACATGCTCCTGGGGTGATCTTCCTGCTTTTTCTGCACTGATCGTAATCGCTATCCCATATTCATCCGATCCACAAATGTAGAGAACGTCATTTTGCATCAATCTCTGAAAGCGTGCGTAAACATCTCCAGGCAGATAAGCTCCTGCTATATGTCCAAAATGCAAGGGGCCATTTGCATAAGGTAGAGCAGACGTGATCAATATTTTTTGCATAAATAAGCCTTCAAAGGCAGTTAAAAAATTCAGGTTCTGTTTATTTGATCCAATTTAAATTTCAAATTGTTGGATCATATCTCATTTATTTAAGTTTAAAAGCGGCACTGTCTAAGGAAGCTTTAAGCTCGCAACCGCCTCTTTTATTGTAGCGCTTTTGGAAGTTCAAAAATTCCTTTGGGTTTTGGACCACAAGCACTTCCAAATCTGTCAATGGCACTTGCTTCCAACCCAGCAAAATTTGAGTGTCCAGATCCACATAAAGAGGCCCCGGGACAGCATTTGCATACATGGGTTCAATTTGGCTCGGTGCAGGTATTGAACTTGAATACTCCGTTTGAAACCCCTCTAAAGAGTGATGGGATAAACGAATGATTTCTTTTTGTTCATCGGATAAGCTGCCCCACGAAACATACTTGCCAGGATAACGTTTTTGCAAAAGGTCCAATCTAATTTAATTGTGCCATACCAGGTCAAAGCATTTGGAAAAATACGACCTGTCTCGCGGCAAAGAGCCGCTTTTTCAAAATCAAACATGGGATTATCATATTGATGCATATTAAAGAGAAAACGTAAAACCCGTTCCTTGCTATCAAATGAAAGATCCATCGCACGTCTCAACGGAAACTTTGTATAAGGACTCAAACTAGGAGGCCTATTCATCACCCTATAGCTAATGATATAACTTGCAAACGTTACGAGCAGGGCCGATAGAATTGCAAATGTCAAGTAAATGACATACATGTAGTCAACGACAGGGTAATTCACCTATGTTTCCTTGAATCTAGCTGATTTAATCCATGAGAATTTTTCGCGCTCTTTTCTTTTCAGTTGAAGATTTCCCAGAAGAAACTGTTGCTTCAGCAATCACTAAAACAGGCGATTCGTTTTTATCTTCGCGCTTTTTCTGCTTGAATGACTGGTTCAAATTGATCCTTTCCTGCAGCAATTTCAGCTAAAACTTGCATCGCTGGATTTTGAATATCTGTTTTTACACGAGCCTCTCTACCCGTTATGATCATATTTTCAGCCAGTGAAATAGCATAACTCACAAGCTCAAATTGATTTTTAAATTTCTTTCTTAAAACTTCGTTTGTATATCTATGTTCCATTCAATACACTCCTTTGTTATCTAATTCGATGTTCTTCAGCTATTAAAATGCTTCTTAGCACTTGATAAGCTGCATCAATTTGATCATTAATAATTTTATAGTCATACAGCTTGCCTTGCTCCATTTCCCTCACTGAACAGGCTAAACGTTCTTCGATGACATCAGCAGATTCAGTTTGCCGCAAATGTAAACGTTTTTNTAACTCTTCCATGGAAGGAGGTTCTAAAANAATAAGGACCACCTGCGATTTTAATTCAGATGTCGAAAATTGATGCTTTAAATGCAGCCCGCCTTGCGTATCAATCACTAAAACCACATGATGACCTTTCTTCAGCTGCCCTTCTACCCACTTACGAGATGTTCCATAGTAAGTTCCATAAAGTTTAACATGCTCTAAAAGCTCGTTTGCTTTAATTTTTCTTTCAAATTCGCCACTGTCAATGAAGTGATAATCTTCCCCGTTCTTTTCATTTTCTCGAGGTTGTCGGGTGGTATAAGAGATGTTCGATTTCACTTGCGGAAATTCCTGCACAAGTTTTTNTACAAGCGTTGTTTNTCCTGTCCCTGCCGGAGCACTAATAATAAATATAAGCCCTTTTTTTGATCTTTATTCAACATTTTGAATGATCTCACGAATTCTTTCCAAAACTCCTTTAATTTCCACAACACGCCGCGAAACCTCTAAATCAGATGACTTAGATCCAATTGTGTTGATTTCTCTGTTCATTTCCTGAATTAAAAATTCAAGAGTTTTTGCAATCGATTCATGGGGGATCGAGATAATTTCAGAAAACTGCTTCAAATGTGCTTCGAAAAGAACCACCTCTTCTGAAATATCCACTCTTTCAGCAAAGATGCCTATTTCACGTAAAATTCGCTCTTGTGTTTCAAGTCCCTCTGTGGAAAGTTCTTTGAGACGCTCAGTTAACTTCTGTCGATACCGCTTTGTTGCCTCTGGAGCATAATGAGCAATTTGCTTCATTTCCTCATGAAGTTTTGCTAACTTTTGAGAGATATCAATAAAAATGGCACGTCCTTCTTGGGCCTTCATATTTAAAAAACTTTGCAAGGCTAAATGAAAGACGTCTTTCAAGGCATCGCGATACAACTCTTCATCTTCCATTTGTTCATCTAACAATAAAATGCCGGGTTGTCTGGATAACAAACTCAGTGTGAGTTCATTCGGACTGACTTCTAGTGAAGAAGCTATTTGCCGCGCAGCTTTTTGGATCTGAAGAGCCAAAGGAATATTGGCAGAAACAACGACAGGACTGTTTTGATTAAACACGACACTAATCCTAACCGTGATTTGCCCTCTTCCGACAGCCTGGGACACCCATTTTTNTATTTCAGTGTCAAAACGGATCAGTTCTTGAGGAAGAATAACATTTACTTCTAAATGCTTTCTGTTGATCGATTGAATTTCGACTGTGAGTCGTCCAATTGAGCTTTCTTTACTGCTACGGCCATAAGCCGTCATACTTCTTAGCATAAGGATAAAAATTTGGATTGATTTGACACTTTTATATCATATAGCAAAAAAATACATCTCAAATGAGATGTATTTTAACAATTCTATAAATTAAAGGATTCTCAATTAGATTTTTCTTTTTTGGAGCTATTTTTAAGATCGTCATTTAGGATTTCTTCTTGTTTTCCATCATGACGAATGTCCTTTAAACGTCTTGCATCAGAAGCAGCATCAAGCTCTTGAGATTCTTTCACACGTTTTCTTTTTGTTGCCCTAACCTCTTCATTGATCTCTTCATCCAGTTGAGCTCTTTTTCTCTTTAATTCTTCAGGAGTGCGTGAAATAACTTCTTTGGCGGAAGATATGTCAAATTCTTCTTCTTCTTTTGCAGATTTTGCTTGACTACGTAGGGTATAAGAGCGGGCTTGCGGACTTGATGGATGAGCATTTCCAAATTGCTTTGTCAAGGCATTGACGATTTTTTCAAGTAATGAAATATCTTCCTTAGACATTTCTTCAACTTGATCACCCACATCTCCTTTGGTAATATCAATGGCAATTTCAGATTTATCTGTTGAAGTTTTATCTGTTTTTTCAGGATGATGCTTTCAATTTGTTTAGGGTCTAATCCCTTCCCTGCGTATTTAACGGTCCCTTCGCGGCGACTCCCTGTCTTTCTCCAAATTCTCCCTTCATCCAATTGTTTTTTGATCTGTCGGATTTTTCAATTGTAATGTCATTTTCACTTAATTTAATTCTTTTTATGACAAAAATTTTACCAAAGTCGCCTTCTTTCACCTCTACTTCAAATAGACGTAAAGTATTAAAATCGTTGATAATATAGCTGCCAGTAGATCTGATTTCCATAAAAACACTCAGTTATTTTTATTTTAAATTTACCATAAATTGAAATTAACATTCAATTATTTAATATTCTTAAATTTTATATTAACAATTTATAAAGGTAGTAACAATTGATCGCTTTCTTCTTTTAAAAGAATTTTTACAGGCTCAAAACTGCGTCGATGAATAGGACATGGACCGTGCTGCTGCAAGGCCGCTAAATGCATTTCAGTTGCATATCCTTTATGCTGGTCAAATCCGTACATCGGCCATTCTTTATGTAATTCCACCATTAAACGATCTCGGGTTTCTTTTGCAAGAATAGATGCAGCTGCAATTGATTGAGATTTAGCATCTCCATCGATAATTTNTTGAGTAGGAATAGTTGGATGAGGAAGCTTCATTCCATCGACAAGCAGCATCTCTGGCAATTGAACAAGCTTTGAGATGGCCATAAGCATAGCAGCCACTGTAGCTTGAAAGATATTTAATTTATCGACAGTCTGAGAATCCATGATGCCAATGCCAAAACAGATGCGCTCATCCTGAGTGATCAATTCGAATAAAGAGGCGCGTTCCTGCGCTGTCAATTGCTTACTATCATCGACTCCAGGGATGAAAACCCCTTCAGGAATGATACAAGCTGCTGCAACAACTGGGCCTGCTAATGGGCCTCGACCCGCTTCGTCAACTCCAGCAATCACGCGATAACCTTGCTTTCGCGCTTCATCTTCAAAGATATTTAATTTTTGCAGACGTTTGATTTCGCGTTTGCCTAATTTGACAACCATCGGAGATCCATAATAAAGGTCGAATGATGATTTGGCTCCTCATTGGTTCAACAATCAGGAGCCAATCAATGAAATATAATTTAAACTTGGCTTTCTGTCGCTTCAACAGCTTCAACAGCTTGCTCTTCAGCTACTTCTTCTTTTCCGCGTGTGGATCCAACACGTCCACGAATCTTAGAAGCTTTACCGGATGTGCCTCTTAAATAATACAATTTAGCACGTCTTACATGACCTTCTTTTACCACCTCAAGCTTTGCTATACGGGGGCTGTGTAAAGGGAAAACTCTTTCCATGCCTTCTCCATAAGCTACGCGGTGCAAAGAAAATGTTTCAGACAAGCCTGAACCTTTTCGTGCAATTACAGTTCCAGTGAAAACCTGGATACGCTCTTTTTCACCTTCAATAATCCGAGTGTGTACACGTACTGTATCCCCTACACGAAAATTGGGTATATCTTTTTTAAGCTGCTCACTTTCGATCTTTGCGATCACAGCATTTCTTTTCATTGTTCTTTCTCCTCAAAATTTTCATTTAACTTTTGCCATAAATCGGGACGTCTCAGCTTTGTTTNTTCCAATGCTTTTTGGCGCCGCCATGTGGCGATTTNTTTATGGTCTCCGCTTAATAAAACTGCAGGGACCTCTTTTCCTTCATAATTTTCTGGGCGTGTATAATGGGGATAATCCAGCAATCCTTTTTCAAAAGAATCCTCTGCAGCTGATTCTTCATGTCCTAAAACTCCTTTTACAAACCTTGACATTGCATCTACGACAACAATGGCACCAAGGCATCCATTCGTCAGGACATAATTCCCTATACTAAGCTCCTCGTCTACCTCATCTAAGATCCGTTCATCGATCCCCTCGTAATGCCCGCATAAAATAATCAAATGTTGAAGCTTTGCCAGCTCTCTACATTTGGCTGCATTTAGAAGAGATCCCTGCGGAGACATATAAATGACTCTGGATCCNNTTCTTTTAACACTACGTAGAGCACTTAAAGTTGGTTGAGGCATCAAAACCATCCCTGGCCCTCCACCGTAAGGCCGATCATCCACTTTTCGGTAACGGTTATCTGCAAATGCTCTGATATCGATGAGATTGATATCTAAAAGACCTTTCTTCCTCGCCTGCATAATAATGCTCTCATCAAACGGGCCCTTAAAATAGTTAGGAAAAAGGGATAAAATATCAATCTGCATCTTAAGTTAAATCTTATTAGGCAGCTGCTTTTACGCGCCTTGCGCTTTTCTGCGCACTTTGCACGGAGAGCTAACTTTTTTCTGTCAAAGTACGTACTAAACTTGGAGCAGATTTTTCAATCAAAGATTGTGCAGATTCAGTTAATACAGCACCCTGATTTAACCAATGTTGTGCACGCTCTGCATCTAAAGAAAACTCTTGCTCAGTTTGGGAAGCAAATGGATTATACCAACCAATCGCTTCAACATACTTTCCATCGCGTGGTGAGCGGCAATCAGCCACTACCAAACGGTAGAAAGGACGGTTATTACGGCCTTGCTGCCGCAATCTAATTTTAACGCCATAGGGATCCTCCCATCATTTTTTCTAAATTTTTCATATTCGGCATGTTCTTAAAGAACTGCTTTGCTTGTTTAAACGATTTAACGAGCTTATTAATATCTTCCATGGTTGTTCCGCTGCCTTTTGAGATACGCTTACGCCTTGGAACCGATAGTTCCTCTTTTTCAGACCTCTCATCGGGCGTCATGGACAATATGATCGCTTCAATTTTAANAAATTCTTTCTCATTAATCTCTAAAGATTTTAGAGCACTCATTCCCGGCAACATTCCTAATAAGCTTTTAAGCGACCCCATCTNTTNTACAGATTGGATTTGCTTAAGATAATCTTCATATGTAAATGTCGCCGAACGGATTTTTTGTTCTANATTTTTTGCATCCTCTTCGCTAATATGTTCTTGGGCTTNTTTCACCAAGTTAATCGTATCGCCCATTCCCAAAATTCGCTGTGCCATCGAAGAGGGATTAAAAACCTGCAAATCATCGATTTTTTCTCCGACCCCTTCAAATTTAAGGGGCTTTCCAGTCACTTCACGAATGGAAATTGCTGCTCCGCCACGGGCATTTCCATCCAACATTGTCAAAATCGAGCCAGTTACAGCAATGCGATTATTAAACTCAGCGGCACTATTGACTGCATCCTGCCCTGTTGTCGCGTTAGCCACAAAAATAATTTCTGAAGGCTTTAGGACGGCTTTAATCTTCTCCAACTGTTGCATTAACTCATCGTCAATATGGAGCCTGCCCGCAGTATCGACAATCAGAATATCGAAATTTTCATTTTTAGCCTTTTCCAGAGCCTGCTTTGCAACTTTTACGGGATCCTGCTCGCCTGCTAGTGTAAATACTGCTACCCCGGCCTGGTGCCCTAAAGCTACCAACTGTTCAACCGCTGCTGGTCTTTGTAAATCGCAAGCAGCCAAAAGAGGGTTTTTGCTTAACCCTTTCTTTTTCAGGTAACGGGCCAGCTTCACGCACTGAGTTGTCTTACCCGACCCTTGTAACCCACAGAGCATTATCACAGCAGGAGTGCCCTCAAGATTAAGGTCAGCCTCTCCTCCTCCCATCAAAGTCACAAGTTCATCATGCACAATTTTGATGAACTGCTGGCCAGGAGTCACAGATTTGATTACTGCATCCCCTAACGCCTTTTCCTTGACTCTTTTCACCAGGGTTTTAGCTACGCCATAATTTACATCGGCTTCAAGGAGCGCCATGCGTACTTCACTGACAGCTTCGGAAATATTATCTTCCGTCAGCTTCTTTTGACCGGCTAATTTTGACATTAGCCCGCGCATTTTNNCAGTTAAAGCACCTAACATGCAAATCCTTTTGAGTCATTTTCCTTCTGAATGCTGTGATTTTTCTCGAAAAATTACACATAGGGAAGAACTCTTTATAAATTCAGCATCTAAAATACTCGAAAAACTATTCATTTTCAAGGAAAAAGAATCGATCTTTGCCGGACCAGTCTTTTTCTACTTTACAAGCGTTCCATCCGTTCTTTTGAAAAATCTCGCAAATAGCCGAGCCTTGCGNTTCCCCAATCTCAAACCATGCTGAAGCTGAAGGGTTTAGACTATTTTTTAACTCCTTTGACAAACGCAAGTAAAATTCCAGACCCGTAGGACCAGAAATTAAAGCTTGATAAGGCTCAAAATTTCTGACTTCACCTTCTAAATGAGAAAGTTCATATTCAGCAATGTAAGGCGGATTACAAACAAAATAGTCTGTTTTACGCTCTTTAAATGGCTCGAGCAGGTCCCCTTTTAAAAATTCAATTTCCACTTTATTAATTTCGGCATTTTNTTGAGCAACAACTAGAGCTTTTGNCGAAACATCAGAAGCGGAGACCTTCAGTTGAGGAAATTNTTNTTTCAAAGCGATTCCAATGCATCCGGACCCACAGCAAACATCCCATAAGGTTTTCCTGCTGAGATCTTCCTTCTCTAAACGTTTTGCAATTAAATCCACTAAAATTTCTGTTTCCTGACGAGGAATTAAAACATTTTGATTTAAACAGATTCTGCACCCGTAAAACTCTGTTTCCCCTTTTATATATTGGAGAGGTTCGCCTTTTGACCGGCGCGCTAAATAGTTTCTACAAATCTCCAATTCAGATTCACTTAAAGGTCGATCAAATTCAAGATAAATTCCCAGGCGCTGCAAACCTAAAGCCTCGCTGATTAGGTCCTCAGCCTGGCGGCGCGGATTTTTAAAACCCTGCTGCTGTAGATAGTTTGTGGAAAGGGTTAAAATTTCCAGTAAAGTTTTCATGGATTCTACCGAAATGCATTCAATACATTACGCATTGAATTTTCTTTGTAATAGTGGGCCACCAGTGCGGAGGTGATATCATCTAAATCCCCTTCCATAATTTGGTCTAAATTATATTTTGTGAGATTGATACGGTGATCAGTGAGACGATTTTGCGGGAAGTTGTAGGTACGAATACGTTCTGAGCGATCTCCGCTTCCAACCTGGGAGGCACGATTTGAAGCTAGCTCCTGAGCCTTTTNTTGCTGTTCAACTTCAGTTAGCTTAGCCTTCAATAGTCGCATGGCTTTTTCTTTATTCTTATGCTGACTGCGCTCTTCCTGACAATAAACCACAATGCCAGAAGGAATGTGGGTTAAACGCACAGCACTATCTGTGGTATTCACGTGCTGTCCCCCAGCACCAGAGGAACGATAGGTATCGACTCTTAAATCTTTTTCTTCCACATGTACATCGGAATCCTNCCCTGGCTCTAGGAGGACAGCTACAGTAATTGCGGAGGTATGCACACGTCCTTGAGCTTCTGTTTCAGGAACACGTTGAACCCGGTGAGTCCNCCCTTCATAACGTAAGCAGCGATAGACACTAGGACCGGAAAGCACCATCACATATTCTTTGTAGCCGCCCAAGTCAGAGGGAGTGCAAGATAAAAGCTCATAATTCCAGCCTTTGCCGTCCGCATACATCTTATACATTCGGACGCAATCGCCAACAAACAGAGCCGCTTCATCCCCTCCTGTTCCGGCACGAATTTCAATAATCGTATTGCGATTATCATTAGGATCCGGTGGGACTAAAAGCGTTTCAAGCTGTTTCTGAAGGTCTGGGATTTTTTTGTCTAACGCTAAAATATCCTCTTGAAGAATTTGAGCAAACTCCAGGTCCTTTTCTGATTTCAGCAAATCCTTATTGTCCAGGAGCTCTTTTTCAGCCCGCTTCAGCTCTTCCCAAGTTGTTTTTACTTGAGTAAGATAAGAGTGTTCTTGCGTGATTTCACGGTATTTTTGATCATTAAATATATCAGGATGCCCCAAAATCGCCTCGACTTCAGCAAGGCGTGAAAGAAGTTGTCTGACCTTATTTTCAATCATAGTTTGGGAAAAAATGGATGAGCTAGAGTTGTTCTCTAGCTCAAAAACTTAAATTAAGAAATTATTTCTTTTTCTTCTTAGCAGGCTCTTTTTCTGATCTTTTTGCTCTTGTTCATCAGAAGATGAGTTGCTACCTTTATTTTGTGCTGCAGTGTAACGCTTTTTGAACTTATCGACACGACCTTCAGAGTCAACAAGCGCCTTGCTACCTGTAAAGAATGGGTGCGAAGCAGAGGAAGTTGACAAATGATAGACAGGATATTCTACCCCTTCAAACTTTTCAGTTTGCTTAGGTTGTAGAGTAGAACCGCAGACAAATTTATGGCCTGTTGAAGAATCAACAAACAAAACTTTTTGATATTTGGGGTGGACATCTTTTTCATTAATAAGCTCCAAAATAAAATCTTTTCTAAAAGATGTGTATACAATAGAGTGTTTTGAAAAAAAACAAGACTTTTATACCAAATCCCACCAAAAACAAGAATTTTATCCAAGAGACCAAAGAATCCACATTGAAATAATTTCAACGATTAGCTCAAAATGTGACAAAAAATAAGAGAGTTTTATGACCTATCAGTCCCCCTATAATCCCTGGAGTTATGGGCCTACNCCCCGTAGCATTAAAATTCTTATCGCTGTGACAGCCGTCACTACAATCCTATGCACAACTTTAGAGCCTCTTTTTCTTAACCTTTTTAAAATGTATGGTCCCCAGGAATTNTTTGGACTCTCCTGGTGGGGAATATACAACTACTATCTTTGGCAGCCTTTTACCTGCCTTTTCTTGCAAAACAACACCTATGGCATTCATATTAGCTTTCTGATTGCACTCACTTTTAATTTGTATATGCTCTGGCTGTTTGGTTCCAATCTAATAGAAACTTATGGAACNAGGGCCTTTTTATGCCTTTATTTTATAAGCGGAATGGCTGCTAGTCTCGTGGCTCTTTTTCTTGTCTCTTTGACATCTCAATATGGAATTATTGCAGGCATGACGCCCTCGCTCTTAGCTCTATTTGTGGCCTGGGCCCTCCTTCATCGACACACTCAACTTTTACTCTTNTTTCTGATTCCCATTAAAGCTGATTGGCTACTGATTGGCGTAATCGTTCTGGCTATCCTGATTCCTATTTCTGAATTAGACATCGTAAGCCTCGGGTACTATCTAACTGGAATTTTAATAGGTTACCTCTATAGTACCCTGGTTTGGCAAACAGGCACTTCTTTTCATTTCTTTGAAAAAGCGGATGATTTCTTTATCGAATTAGGAAGATCTATTCGGTCTAAGATAAAACCATTTTCATCCAANAAAGAAGGTAAAATCGTCGATATTCAAACGGGACAAGCCCCTTTAAATGATGATGCATTTATGGATGCCATGTTGGCTAAAATTGCGCGGAAGGGTGAAAAATCTCTTACCTGGCAAGAGCGCGACCGCATGCGAAAAATTTCAGAAAAGAAAATGCAAAGCAAATAAAGTAAAGTATTTTCGATAAATAATTTTTATTATATCATTTATTCTAACACATATCTTTTGATAGGCTTTATTTTGGATATACAAGAATTAATAAATAATTACACACTTAANAAAAGCAATAAAATCGTAAAAATCATTGAACCCCTTACTCGCGTTAGTGGTATTACNAGGTTTTTTTATTACACCATTACTTCAAAAGGCTTATTTTCAACAATTGCTTCATATCCTTTTTGGACAGAAGAATACTATGCCGAAAAATATTATTTAAATAATCCACTTCTAATACACCCCTTAGGACTTCGTGAAGGTATTCACCTGCCTAATTTGGTCAGAGATGAAAAATACTTAGAAATGTTACGATTANNAGACAAAAAAATTAATGCAGATCATTCCTTAGTCATAATTAATAAAAAGCATAATGAAGCAGAAGGTTTTGGTTTTTACAGGCACTCAAAATTCTCAAATCTATCATTTTTATTNTTNAATGAACAACCTATCCTAAAGTCTTTTATCGATTACTTCAAAAGTGAAATGAAAAAAGATCTCAATGAAATGAAAAGAGATCCAGTCAACTTANNGCTTTACTTAAAAACAATCCTTTTTCCGCCAAAGATTGATGAAACCATTTCTAATTTAAAAAGAACTCTTTTTTTCAATCAATCGGTAAAAAGTCGATTGGCTCATGTCTCTCAGCTTNNCTCAGAACGAGAGAAAGATATATTAAAAATTTTNAAAAAAGGAAAAACAGCCAAAGACATCGCAAGCTTACTTCATATTTCGCATCGAACTGTGGAAAAATTNCTTGAAAACATCAAAAATAAACTGCATTGCGAAAGACGATCAGAAATTTTTGATCGTCTTTCCGAAATGGAACAGATTGGGATCAACCTTTTTACAATTAATCATCAAATCTCCAATTTTGAAGACTAGGCTGCGACTTTTTGCCAACTTCTTCATCAAGTTCTTTATCAATCACGCACTTTTCCAAAAGTCGTGTTCCTATAATATCTGGTCCCTTATATTCACCGAAAAGATATTCACTTGCTTCAGCCTCATCGTTAGAACAATGTGCTAGATAAATTCTATTATCCGTAATATATGAAAGACTGTCAGCTGGAAGTTTAAATTTTTCGCTATCAATAGCTATTTGATTGATATAATAGATCACGAAACTTTTTGCTTTTGATATATTTCTGGACTCCACTTATTTTTATTTTTTGGTTGATTTCCTCTAAAGATCTCATCTGTACAATAATCGTCTGCCTTTCTTTATGAGGCAAATTTATATCTGCAAGATTAATTTCAATTCGCTCTTTATCAGTTCGTAAATGTGGTGGAATAAAATAGAGAGGTTTGATTTCTCTTTCAATTCTTTTTGGTACTTGTAGATGACCATTCGAAAGTAACGGTAATGGAGTTAGAGTATATGTGAATCCTAGAATTCGTCCGTAATCCTTAATAAATTCCGTAACACTTGAAACGCTAAACTCTTCAAAAGACAGGGTTTTAGTAACTATATTAAATTCTTCTTCACTAATTTGTTCGCAGCTAAGGACTGTAAAATTTTTATATGTTTTAGGAAAGAGCTCAAACTCGTAGGGGTTTTCGGATGGCGCAATATGCCAATTCCAATGATGCATAAAAAGTTTTCTTTTGTTTGTATAATGACTTGAGAAGTTTGCAATTGTTTTTCTTCTACATTTAAGAATTCTTTTTAGAAAATTTCTTTAAGAATTTAACGATTCTTTCTTCGAAATTTTTCGGATTTTTTCATACTTGGCTTGAAAATAAGCTATTAAACACCCTTGTGTTTGATCATGTTTATTTTTAACACTGAGAAAAAATAAAGAAGCTAGAGCATTTATCATTTCATCAGCTGATAAATTTTTATACTTTAAGGATGAATAACCTCTTAAAAATCTGGACGAATCGAGATTTAGCCTTTGATCTCTTATGGATATGTCATAAATTATTGCACGGCCTTGGTGAATTTGATTTAAACTATTTGTATTCATGTACTACCTCAAAAATTAATAAATTAATTAGATTATACATTCCATAATTTAATATAACAGTCGTATAAAATACGTATTTTAGTCTTAAGAAAAAAATTTAGAACGAAAGGATTTTTAATCATTGATTTTGAATTAGGTTTATCGCCAAAAATTTTTTAAGATAGTATCTTGCAGACTTTATTATTTTGACAAATGACTCTCTTATGTTTTTTATCAATCGATGTGACTTAGCAATAGTGATCCTATTTCTGAATTAGACATCGTAAGCTTAGGATACTATCTAACCGGAATTTTAATCGGTTATCTATATAGTACGATCGCTTGGCAGTCTAGCACTTCTTTTTCATTTCCTGGAAAAAATAGATGACTTCTTGATGATCGAATTAGGACAAAAATTCGGTCTAAATTAAAACCTTCTTCCTCTAAAAATGAAAGTAAAATTGTTGACATTCAAACAGGACAAGCGCCCTTAAATGATGAGGCCTTTATGGATGCGATGTTGGCTAAAATTGCGCGGAAGGGCGAAAAATCTCTTACCTGGCAAGAGCGCGACCGCATGCGAAAAATTTCAGAAAAGAAAATGAAGAATGGCTAAGACCTTAATCGTTCTTTTGACTTTTATTTTTGAGGGATAATAAAAAAATATACGAAAAATAAAGTAATTAAATTCTACTTTTAAAGCGCTGCGTTTTGTTTAGCTGAATAAGGGCTGTGTTGAAAAATTAATCTAAACATTAATGTTTTACATCTTTTTGATTTTTTGTTTATACCATCGCTCTCATTTTATTAATCAGAAGGCACCTTACTCTATTTTCAACTTGTTGACGTTCAAATGTTTTCGAAAACAATCTTTCTCCAAATAATCGTTTCAGGCATGAAAAAGCTGTTTCAACATGCGTTCGTCTGCTGTAACCAGTTAATTTTCCCCAAAGCGTACGCGCTTCTTTGTCCCCACCAAGCCCTAAAATTTCCAGAATTGCTTTATCTCGTTCACTTTCATCGTTCCTGTATCTTGCATTTTTCGGAGGTGGTATTAAGGGTTCTGCTTTCCTTTCTCTTATTGCTTCTCGCGCTTGTTTGCGGTCATAAGCTCCATCTGCTAGAACTTTTTTGGACTAATTGGNAATCTGATCTAACAACAAGCCTGTTAACTTACTATCCCCTACGCTGGAAACAGTTGTAATCTCTGCCACAATTTCCTGTGTATCTGCATCTATCGCTAGATGAATTTTTATCCACTTTCTTCGACTACTACGACCATGGACCTTCACCTTCCATTCTCCTTCACCACAGATTTTCATGCCTGAGGCATCTAAAATGACTGTCGTGCTAGATCCTCTAGCAAGCGAGGGTAGCGTTTTGCCTAATTCTATAACTCTTTTACACACAAGAGTATAATTTGGGACTTTTTCATTAGGCATGAGCTTGAACAAAAAAACTCNGGCAAAACCTTGAAGGCTGCGGTACGTTAATTTAAAATGAACTTTCACCGTTAATAGAAGCTCTATGACGGATTGACTGTATTGAATAGGCCTTCCTCGACCTTTAGATTTTGGCGGTTTACTGAGAGCCTTAAACATTTTTGGATTGATAAGAAAAGTTAGACTTCCTCTTTGAATCAATTGTTTGTTATACTGTTGCCAATTGCGTTCGCGCATCTGAAACTCCTTTGTTTTCTCTTGGTCGAGAGACAAGGAGTTTCTTTTTTAAAGATATTTTTTCAATAACTCTCGAGAGAATTTTTCAACACAGCCCTGAATAAGATTGAATTAAATAGTAAGCGATAAAGAAGTATGACATTCCTACCGATTGTATATGTAAAATCAGCAATTGCGTGCTCACGCAATTGCTGAAAGATTAGGTATTGGAAGATTAATCTTTAAAAAGCTGAGGAAAGAATTCTTTAAGTAATTCTGTTGTATCTACCTTAATATAGGATTTAGCATTTTCTTTTACAAATGCTCCAGCAGCTTGTGCGCCGATCGTATTGAATAATTTTTTAAATTATCTACACCTTTCCGTTGGACATATAATCGAAGGCTTAGACCTTCAGTTTCATTTCTTACAGCTTCAATAGCTGCAACATGAGCATCTACTCTCACATAATGATGTGTATCATATTTTTCAAACATATTACTTAATTTTTCGATTAGTTTGTTTAGATCAGTTTCCGCTTCTTGAATTAATTTCCAACACCTTTCATGGACTGCCCGACTTCTTTTGCTAAACCAAAAATCTCCACATTTCCTTCAGATTTTTCACAGATTCCACATCCCTCTGAATCATAAACTGAATGAACATTTTTTTAACATTATGTCTTTCAGAATTTTGTTCATGATTTTTATTGTCGTTTACAATCTTCTTAAAAAGGTGACAAGTTAAGTTTACACTATTTGTTGTAGCTGGATCATTATTACAAGCTTCAAATAAAATCCGTGATTGAGTCTCATAAGGCAAACTATAAAATGTACAGTTAGTTGAATTCATTGCATCTCCTTTAAAATGGTTAAACATTATTATCAATTCTCAAAAGAGAATAAACAAACAATAATTAAAACACAAACTTTTAATCAAATTTGATGATATTTGACAAACAACCACAAAAGTGTTATTATTTATTTTTTTAAATATTATAGGATATATAAATGACTAATAAAGAATTAGTACCGGCATTTAATCCCAAAAGTTTATTAATCAGTCTTCATCACTTTTACCCGACACCCTATGTCCCAAATCGAGAAACCGAGCGCCCGGTCAGAAATTACGTAGAATTAAATAAGTTTAGACAAAAAATCGAGGAGGAGATGTCCGGTCCTCATCACCGTCCTTATCAGGCTGGACGNAANAAAACTCTACTATACCGTACAATTTTTTATGGTTTAGGTCTCTTATTCGTTTTTAAGCTTTTTATCTACTCGCAAACGATGACTTGGGCGGGAAGTGTCATTTTTGTGAACTATGCTGCCACAAAGATTGCGGTGTGCATGTTTACTTTCATTCTTGGAGTCCTTTCATGTTTCGTAGGTTATAGTATTCGAACAGAGAAAGAGGCAGCCAATCAGTTAGTCCATCGTGCCAAGGCCAAAATTAATCGCATATTGTCTTACNNAAAAGCCGAGTTCGGCCTTCCACGTTTACTTTACTTTGGTCCCCAACTCAANAAGCATATGGCTGCCAAAGAAATGTACCATGATGCTTTGGANAAAATACAAGAAAGTAANAAAACGACTCACGCTCTTTTAGAGCAGATTGCCAAGACTAAGGATTTAGAAAGTGCCCTAGTGGAAAAACTGTTTAATCAGGCTATTTTAGAACTTAACGACAAACTGCATCAGATCATCGGGGATTTTAAAAAGAATCTGCATCATTTACTTGAGGCTTGAGCTGCACGCAAAGCCATTTCAACAGTTTGAATACCCGCTAAAACCCCTTCTTCATAACGAAAGTGGATGATTTTCCAATTCCGGAAAATCGTTCGGCTGCAAAAGATCGTCCTGGATCACATTCGGATGAATTGTTCTTGCACAACGAAGTAGCTTCTTTTTTGTTGGTCAATAAGTTCCAGGAGCAAAGCTTCGATGAGCTTCCATTTGATCTCATTCTGCATCATCCGTCGAATCCTTTTGTCGTCGCCGTTNTTTGAAAAAATCACGCAATAAAAGCGCTGAATATTCCTCTAAAACACCTTTTCGAATTTCCATGGTATGCGTAGGATGGACTTTTTCAAATAAATTCACCCAGCTGCCATTAGCTCCATGACGAAGATCCGGAGCTCCCCAGACAAGAACGGGTACGCGAGCAAGAAACATAGCTCCCGCACACATACAACAGGGTTCTATGGTAATATAAAGCGTTGTATTGGCAAGCCGCCAATTTTCCAGAGCAGCTTCTCCTGATGTAATACATAGCATCTCGGCATGCGCAGTGGCATCTTTGAGCATTTCCACTTGATTATGACCTCGTGCAATCACTCTTCCTTCATGAACGAGGACTGCACCCACAGGAACTTCATCTTTTTGAAAAGCCTTCCAGGCCTCTTTTAATGCTTCAATCATGAATTTTTCGTCTTCTGATTGAGGCGTTATTGAAAATGGAAAGGATCCTTTAGGATTTAAAGGGCTAACCATTGAGTTTCTTTTGAAGCGCTGCGATCTGTTTTTNTAATCCTTCAACGTCCTGGAAGTATTTTCTTTCCATAGCGTTAATTTTCTTCTCGTATTTATCAGTTAATCGTGCAATCTGTTCATCGCAGGATCTCTTTAAATCCTCGTAATCCATTTGTTTTTGTTGTGCAGATTCTTCTTTTTCAGCCTGTTTTTGATCTTCCATCGCACGTTTATTCAGCCTCTCATAAATTTCCTTGGGAAAAACAACTGAATTCATGACGGAAAACAAATAAGTGCGCGGAGCTCCAAAACGACTGACCGATCCGTCCACAATTTCCTGCGATTTATGAGCCTCGATCTCTTTCAATTGTGTAAAATCTGGCGAAATCTGCGAAAGGGCATTTTCAAAATATTCGTAGAGCTCGGAATTTTTAAAGAGCCAACGATTCGTTACAAATTCAGCGAGTTCCTCTGCATTTTCGTCTTGTTCTAGAGCTGAGAGATACCCCTCAACAAAATCCTGTGTGCTCAGCTTATTCATGTTTTTGCTGGAAAAATATTTTTTTGCGAACTTAAAATCATTTTTAAGATGTTCGTTTTTGAGATCTTNTTTGACAGATTCGATGATTTGTGGCATCCATGATTTTAACATCGTGCACTTTTCTTTATAGGTCGCATCTTTTAACATAATGTCTTTCCTTTGCTCATTAAATATATTTAGGGAACAAGTTACCAACTCCAGAATGAAAAATCAAGAGGATAACCGAAATGTCAAGCTACAAGGAATATGATCACCCTTTCTATGGAGAAGAAATTATTCGGGAAAATCAGCAAAATTATATTCAGGAATTTCTCAAAAATACAAAAGTGAACCTGTCAATGAAGAGCTCAAAAAAAAATTTGGGAAGATCTGCAGATGGAAAAATATGAGGGACGTATTACGATTCCTTTCAAAGTTACGCTCCGCAGAGATGCCACAGGACTTTATCCAGATTTTATCGAAGTCATTTTAGATACAAAAGTTTGAAAAATGGCTTCCCTTAACGATATCTTTACAAAAACGTCCTTGATTTTTAATGACAATTTCAGTATAATTTTATGGTAGAGTGAAATTAAAGAGTTTTTAATAATATATCGAGTCCTAGCATTAGGACTTTAAACTTAAACGGGGATTTTCTGAATGTCTCTAGATAAAGGAACGAAAGAAGAAATCACAAAAAATTTCAGCTTCATGAGAAAGACACAGGTTCCGCTGACGTCCAAATTGCTATTTTGACTGAACGTATTGCTGAATTGACAGAGCACCTTAAGCGTTCTCCTAAAGATCACGCTTCCCGGTTAGCTTTGCTGAAGCTTGTAGGTCAAAGAAGGCGTTTATTGGACTATTTGAATTCGACAGACACAAAACGCTATCAATCGTTAATTAAAAAGCTAAATTTAAGAAGGTAATGCAATTACAGAAGGGCAGGGTTTACCTGTCCTTTGTATTTTATGCATCAAGATTTCGAAGGGGATCAAGAAAGAGGTTTATAGAAATCAGAAATCGCACTTTAAAACTTTTAAAGTTTGTTTTCTGAATTCTATCTATCCCCTCCAATCAAGTTTTTCTTCGATATCAGCTAAAAGGACATATGCCTTTTTAGCACCTTCCATGAAAAAAATGAATATACATCAGGAGCATCCTATGCAAAGACACATTATGAAGGTTAAAGTTGGAGAACAAGAATTAATTTTTGAAACAGGCAAAATCGGAAAGCAGGCCAATGGATCTGTTTTAGTTAAAGCAGGAGAAACCGTTCTCTTTAACACAGCTTGTGCAAGCCCGACAGCAGAAGAAGGCGCAGANTTTTTTCCTTTAAAAGTCGATTATCAAGAAAAGTTNTTTTCTGTTGGAAAAACAATTAGTGGATTCATCAAAAGAGAAGGACGGCCATCGGAAAGGGAAACTTTAATTTCGAGACTGATCGACCGTCCCTTGCGTCCAATGTTTCCTGATGGTTATTATAATGAAGTCCAGCTCCTTTCCTATGTCTGGTCTTATGATGGAATTAATCTTACAGAACCCTTAGCCATCTGCGGGGCTTCTGCAGCTCTGGTTATTTCTGATATCCCTTTGATTAAACCTGTTGCGGGTGTTCGAGTCGGTTTAGTGGAAGGTAAATTTGTCGTCAATCCAACTCAAGAACAAATGAACAATTCTAAATTGGATTTGATGCTGGCAGGAACAGAAGACGCTGTCTTAATGATTGAAGGCCAGTGCGATTTTCTGACAGAAGAACAGGTTATTGAAGCCATTGAAACAGGGCACGCCGGTATTAAAACCATTTGCCATGCTCTACAAAATTGGCANAAAGAATTGGGCAANACCCAAAATTTATCCACGGTCAAAACCTTACCACAAGCTTTGCATGATGAAGTAGAGGCTCTATCCAAGCATCTTTTGATTTCGGCTTTGAAAGTAAAAGAAAAAGTCGCAAGGGAAGAAGCCCTCAATGCAGCAAGAAAAGCTGTGATGGATGTACTTGTGCCTGCTGAAGGTGAGACTAAATATCCTCTAAATGACGTAGAAGCAGCAATTAAAAACGTCCAGTCAAAATACATGCGCAAAATGATTTTAGAAGAAGATATTCGCAGTGATGGTCGCAATAGCAAACAAATTCGTCCAATTGATGTTGAACAAGGGTTTTTACCGCGTACACATGGAAGCTCTCTTTTCACAAGGGGCGAGACACAAGCTGTAGGAGTTTGTACACTCGGCGGAGAAACAATGGCCCAACGCTATGAGGATCTTGATGGTGAAAGCAGCCGCCGTTTCTATCTGCAGTATTTCTTTCCTCCATTCTCTGTGGGTGAAGTTGGACGTATTGGTTCACCGGGAAGACGTGAAGTCGGCCATGGAAAGTTGGCTGAAAGAGGCTTGTTAGCCATTGTNCCCCCTCGTGAAGTATTCCCTTATACCATTCGCTTAGAATCGAATATTACAGAATCNAATGGTTCTTCCTCGATGGCTTCTGTTTGTGCTGGATGCCTAGCTATGATGGATGCAGGTGTTCCTATTAAACGTCCTATCGCAGGCATTGCCATGGGATTGATTCTGGAAGGCGATCAGTTCAAAATTCTGTCGGATATTTTGGGTATTGAGGATGCTCTTGGCGATATGGACTTTAAAGTGACTGGAGATCAAAATGGGATCACAGCTTTCCAAATGGACATCAAAGTCGAAGGGATTACGCCAGCAATTATGAAAGCAGCTTTGGCGCAAGCTAAAGAAGGCCGTATCCATATCCTCAATAAGATGTTGGAAGTTTGCCCCACCTTCAAATCTCAAATGTCAGTTTATGCTCCACGCATTGAAACCATGCAAATTAAACCGAGCAAAATTGCAACTGTCATTGGTCCAGGAGGAAAGCAAATTCGAGCCATTATTGAAGCCTCAGGGGTTGAAATCGACATTAATGATGATGGATTGATTAGCATTGCTTCTCCTAATCTGGAAGGCATCGAAAAAGCCAAGGCTATTATTAATGGTCTTACGTCAGATGTCGAAATCGGTAAAACCTATACCGGTAAAGTAACTTCAGTAGTAGCCTTTGGAGTTTTTGTAGAAATTTTGCCAGGTAAAGAAGGCCTTTGCCATATTTCTGAATTTGAACATGCACGCATTGAAAATTTAGCCACGCATGTCAAACAAGGGGATCTTATTACTGTAAAAGTTTTAGATATCAATGAGCGCGGTCAGTTAAAGTTAAGCCGCAAAGCTCTCCTGGTGAAATAATTCCCTGCTAGGTTGTGAAATTATTATTCAATCTGCGAAATCAATCTTAAATTAATAGGAATTAAAAACTATTAATAAAGATTGATTTCAGCAGAGATCTTATAGGGTATTCAAAGGCTTTCTTAAGTTCAGCTCGCTTAAGCGCATTTCAAAAAACTCATAACCCTGAAAAAACTAATTCGTTTTTCTAAATATTGTAAAACAAGCAACTTAAACTTTATTAGGCTCTATTCATGGATGATTCGCAAAGTCAAGTCCAAGTTGGGTCTGTCTGGCCGAAATTCTTTCTCCTCAAAGAGTTGTCAAAATTAGGATGTCCAATGCCCTGAGCAACAAAGGTCCTGTATTCAGGCTATTCAACCTCTCAGAAAAAATCCCTAAGATGCATCATGAGCCATTTAAAAAGGTCTATTTAGGAGTTAAGGCCCGTTTTAAATAAGAAATTGACTTAAAAACTTGGCTTTCTTATCTTCGACTTTGAATCATCTAATTTCGTATCAGGAGTATCGAGGACCGACATGCTAGATTCAACCCGCCATTATTTTCATCAATTTCATTTAAAAAAGTGAATTGAAATAATTCAATCACTCTTTTATTTAAAAAAATGAACTCACTAATCCAATTTTACTAATAATTAAAAATAATCAGGATATTATGAATTTAATTTCATGGAAACCCGATAATACGCTTGTCCAAACTTTGACACAAATTAGAGATCTAAAAATCTCTGAGCAGTATCAGTCAACCGATAAAATTTCTTGTTTAGCTAATTCTCTTAGCCCCTTAGTTGAAACTGTCGAAGCAAACCCGCCTCTACGTAAAGCTTTCGTCCGTTGGTTGGGTAANAAAGATTTAATTGCATCTAATGGAAAGTTAGATTCAAAAAAATTGCACAGCATTTATTCCCCATTGAAGATTGGGAGCAAAATTTTAAGGCTCNNTAATAGAAAAATGCTCCACGTAACTAANAAATTTATCTCTCAGAAATTTAATAACTCAATCCCCAGGCATTTTAAAGATTTAGCCATTGAGAAATTAGATCAGAAGATGTGGAAGAGCTATCATGGAATTTTGTCGATCTTAGCCCTTATCTCAAAATTAGAGAAAATCAAACCTGAAAATAATGAAAAAGCCTTAAACATCGAGAAAATCATCCTCTCTCTGCGAACTTACTGTTTGCATTACCTGGTGATGGTTTCCAAATCTCCCATTTTTGACACTGATGTTGTTCAGCATTGCCCATTTCCAGAATATATTTCAGACAATGCTCCTCGCTATCATCGTGAAGATGGAGGACAAATTGGATTAATTTTTCTCTCAGAAATNGATAANAAACATCCTTGGTTAGAAAATTATTCACCAGTCGTGATAAAAAATCAAACATACTTTAATTTAATACGCCAATTTTGCCACNNACTTTTTTTAGATAACAATCGATTAACTTATTTCAAAGCAACAGATCTCGATGAAATCGAAGATTCAGTAAGAAATAGTAATTCTCCTTTTGTATTTTTAGATATTTCGAGTTTAATAGATGCGAATAACGATTCTAAACAAGATCCTTTAAAAGAGGTTGTCGAAAAATGCCTTGAAAAATTTGCCTACACAGGAAAAATCCTTTTCTTGGGAGCTCTATTAAATTTTTATAATCAGGATTGTTGCTTTTTCTATTCTCAAAACATGGCACTTCTTGANACATTTAAAAACAGTTTTGTTGATTTTCAGGGTAATCATGGTGCCTTTCCTGAAATCATGCGCTTTAAAACCTACTTATTAAATTCTGGATTTGACCCCAACTCCTTTCTCGATTTATATCCCCTAGAACAGCGCAAATGCGTAGAACAGTATCTGACAATTGAATCCATCTACACTCCTAAATTTACAGAAACGGATGTCCATCTTGCCCACTTGGATCTGATTCAATGTTTAGAAACATTTGAAGTCTGCAATAATAATATTAAGAACAATCAATTCGTTTCATTTTATGTGAGATTNTTTTTAAGTTTGATAAAAACCTACCGACCNTCCCTTTTGATTACAGACTCTGGGGTTTGCGAAGCTGTGGTTCTTCGATTTAAAAAGATACAAAAATTATTGAGTCAGGTTCATAAACTTTCCTTTTCCGAGCAAAACATGAACTTCCATCTGATTTTCCAGCACATCCAAATACTGCTAATNTTTTTCAGATCGGATTCAATTGAAACACTTCCTGAACTCTTCAATCAAATGAGTCCACTCCCTCCCGCAGGAGTTAANAAAGAAACATTTGTGACAACAAGCGGGATTACCTGTCTGGGCATGATCTATGAAGCGCTGAANAAAATTTTTCCATCAAATTCCTCCTCGGATAAACCGATTGCTGTATTTGGCCACTCTTGCTATTACCAGCTTGTAGAATCCGATAGTGGCCTTAAAAATTGCATGAGCGAGCATTTCACGTGCGAAGTACAATCTTTTATTGAACATCCAACAATAAGCACGATAGAAAAAAACGCATTGGCATTCNNTTTTTTAGATAGATTACCTAATCGTGTAGTTCTTCCTAAAGTCACTGTCATAGAGATTGANAAAATCGTCAAAGATATCTTAGAAGAACCCAGGGATCCGAATTTTCCATTAGTCGTTGTGGTAGACTGCGCGACTACCTTATTAATGCACCAAGATATTCAAGATTTGATCGCAAAACTTGGAGACGAGATTAAAGAAGGTAAACTGATCATGGTTCCAACAACAAGTCTAATCAAATGGCAACTGGGAGGCATGGATTTGTACTCCGGNGGGACAATAGAGGTCTTTAGTTCTAACTCAAACAAACATGCAGAACTTTTGGAACGTTATTTAAAGGTTGCAAGCGGCGAGGATGCACTTTCCTTAGAAGCTTCAAGAACTTTTCATTTGGTGATAAAACACGCCACGCCGCTCATTCAGGAATATCATCAAATCATCACAAAGAACACACATATAGTCTATCAAAAACTTGAAGAAGCTTTTCTTCTTTTGAAAGAAAAACCTAAGGTGAAGACAGGTGAAAAAAATGATGAACTTCCATCTCTAAACCCTATTCAGGTAGGCGTCAGAAGCCAAGAAATTCCCATGATTGGATTACACTTTAACGATATGTATCATCAAATTTTTCCTAATCAAGACTTAGATTTAGGAAAATTAAATGTCATTGTGCGAATTATGCAGTATGTATTGTTTACTACATTTATAAAATTCCCATTGCCTGTTACTATAAAACCGAGCTTTGGATTTCAAGAGCCTAATTTGATTGAATGCTGGCAAGCTTTAAGATTTACTTTAGGCCTTGATGAAAAACACCTTCAATCGTATGTGGATGAAATTTTGAAGGTAAACAATTCTCTAAAGGCTACATTGTCCTCGCCCCAAATTTGTAAAAACTTTCTGAAAAATCCAATTTTTATCAACCGTAAAAGATCTTCCTCAAAAATGAGCCAGGTCCATGCCCCTATTATGAGTTCAGGAGAAGGGTTTGTAGAGATTCTGGAATTTTCTACATAAAAATTAAATCATTAGAAAATTACCCACAGACCTTAGCATAGGCTCTATGGGTGTTACACCTTACAAGACTGGGACTAAGCGATCCACTCTTGAATCTGGGCGGTTGGATCTACTTTTCCGTGAAAAACACTTTGTAATTCCCGAATTCCGGTATTATCGATCAAAATTCTTTTAAGGATTTGATTTCTGCTAGGGATCGCGGAAGCATTTTAAGTTTTGAATTACCGCATAAATTTAATGTGGTCATACTGACAAGGAACTTCAATTCTTCAGGTAAACTTTTTAAGTTATTGCTGTTCAATCCCAAACTTCTTATTCCAGTTAAATGCTTGATGGAAGTCGGAATTTCGTCAATCCCGATGCCAACCATTTGAACAATTTTTATCTCTGCAATTTTTTTGCTGATCATCTCAACTTTTGCATTAACTTCAGACTCTTCTTCAGCACTGAATTGCTCGTCCTTAAGAATTTTCGCTACAAATGAGTCAGATAGAATTTCACCAGTGATTTTTATTGCTTTTCTATTATCATCAGCTAAATTAGCATCATCGCGATTTGCATTTTCAAAGATAAAATTTGATAAGTTACCGATCTCACGAAGAACTTTTAGCAGTCTCGATGTCAGAAGAAATCTCAACTGAAGAAATAAACTTGCTTTCTAAGGGACTCCCTACCGGAGAATTAGAAGAATCAGAACCAATCGAACTTGGAAAAAACGAATTTGCGTTCAATATCGTTGGGATATTTATTGGTGAACTTGTAGTTCTCATAAATTTTCTCCTTTTACCAGAACGTTTTACTCTAATTGACAAAAATTTGTCAACACATATTCAAACTGTTTTTTGGAAAAAAGGAAAATTTTTATAAAAACACCCTGAAAAACATGTTTGGGCATCTTAATGAAAAATGAAAAGTTAAATTAGAGTTCAGACAATTGCTGTTCGATTTCGGCTTTTGTGCGTTCAGTCATATCCTTCGAAAGTTCAGCAATGATTGTTTNTTGAACTTGAGGGTGGATATTTTGGCGCAGCAACCCCAGAAAAGATGGACTAGCCATTACATAAAGACGAGAAAAATTGGCTTTTTGATGAGACTCATTGATATATTCACAAAGGATTCTAGCAAATTTTTCAATCTCGACTGCTTTAGGTTCTGTCTCTGGTTGATAGGCATGCCTAGTGGTACCGCCACTTTGAAAGCTACGTCCAGGCTTTCTACCTTCTAAATCTTGATTATGTAAGCGGCTTTCTGGATGATCAATAGAAGTCACCTCTTCTATTTTCGGAAATTTAGTTAATCGGAAAATTTTTGCATGTGAACTGTTTGCCACAACAACCCAAGTCGAATTTGAATTTGCCATGAGCCCTCCGATTTTATAAAGATTCATTCTTAACCTATAAAACGTCGGTAATTTTGAGGCTATAGAATTTATAATATCTTTGACTTACGCTTGCGACTTAAATGCCTTCGTCAAACCAGCATTTTAAGAAATAAACTTCTGAAAAAGAAGCGTTTAGGTGCTAAATTGACTCATTAGTTGAAAGTTGGAAAATTTGACAAGGAAACGCGCCTTGAATTTAAATTATACATTCACCAGCACAGATGGAAAAGAAAGATCCTTACAAGATTTATTACACTCATTCCTAAAAACTTCTTATGCACAAAATGTCTTAAAACATTCAGCAAAACTGACCAGATCCGTCATAGATCTCGAGCTTTTTCTGCTAACGAAAAAAGAACTGAGAATGCAATCGAAGTGAATGTCTTTAAAAAGCTTAATGACAGTTACAATAAACTGATGTCAAAAGAGCAGTTGGATGTAGGGGCTACATTGAAATTGATAAATAGGATTGATAAGGAACTTAACAGGAAAAAGAATAGAGAAAAAAAGCTTGGCGGCGACCTACTCTCCCACACTCTTGTGTGCAGTACCATCGGCGATGAGAGGCTTGACTTCTGAGTTCGGAATGGGTTCAGGTATTTCCCTCTCTCTATTGCCACCAAGCAAAAATTTGCAAATGATTGAAATCTCATCAACATAAATCGACGCTTGAATTTCTAGCTCTCACCAGGCTTTTCTTTGCGTCAGCTTGTAGTCTTTTTGTTACTTTGACCCAACTTGTCTCGATAAAAGAAAGTTGGTCAAGCCAATCGACCTATTAGTATTGGTTAGCTCAACACATTACTGTGCTTACACACCCAACCTATCTACCATGTCGTCTTCATGGTGTCTAATTGGGATACCTTATCTTGAGGGAGGCTTGGCGTTTAGATGCTTTCAACGCTTATCCTTTCCGAACATAGCTACCCGGCTATGCACTTGGCAGTACAACCGGCACACCATTGGTTCGTTCACTTCGGTCCTCTCGTACTAGAAGCAACTCCTCTCAAGTATCCTGCGCCCACAACAGATAGGGACCAAACTGTCTCACGACGTTTTGAACCCAACTCGCGTACCGCTTTAATTGGCGAACAGCCAAACCCTTGGGACCTTCTTCAGCCCCAGGATGCGATGAGTCGACATCGAGGTGCCAAACCGCCACGTCGATATGAACTCTTGGTGGCGATAAGCCTGTTATCCCCGGAGTACCTTTTATCCGTTGAGCGACGGCGATTCCACTTTCCACCGCCGGATCACTAAGCCCTACTTTCGTATCTGTTCGACTTGTTGGTCTCACAGTTAACTTACCTTATACCTTTACGCTCTACTCGTGATTGCCAACCACGATGAGGTAAGCTTTGGACTCCTCCGTTACTCTTTAGGAGGATACCGCCCCAGTAAAACTGCCCGTCTGGCATTGTCCGTCCCCCAGCTTCATGGGCGGACGTTAGATTCCCGACTTGTCAAGACCAGTATTTCAACGTTGACTCCATCCCACCTGACGATGGGACTTCATAGTCTCCTGGTTATCCTACACATGACAAGTTAGGAGCCAATACCAGAGTACAGTAAAGGTTCACGGGGTCTTTCCGTCTTATTGCGGGTAAACGGCATCTTCACCGCTACTACAAGTTCACCGAGCCTCTCGTTGAGACAGTGCCCAGATCGTTATACCATTCGTGCAGGTCGGAACTTACCCGACAAGGAATTTCGCTACCTTAGGACCGTTATAGTTACGGCCGCCATTCACCAGGGCTTAAATTCGAAGCGTTGCATTGCTGCTAACTTCTCCTTTTGACCTTTTGGCATTGGGCAGGCATCACACCATATACTTCGACTTAGACGTCTTTGCATAGTGCTGTGTTTTTGTTAAACAGTCGCCTGGGCCATTTCTCTGCGGCCACGCTTCGCTTCATATGAAAATATGTCACGACTCATGGCTCCCCTTCTCCCGAAGTTACGGGGATAATTTGCCGAGTTCCTTAACGAGAGTTCTCTCGCGCGCCTAAGAATATTCTTCCCACCCACCTGTGTCGGTTTTGGTACGGTCNACCTTCGACAGTTAGAATCTATTTCTTGGAAGTGTCGCTCTACACCATCGGTTCACTTTTGGCTCCCCTTGGCCGCTATCTGGAATCCTGCTGACGGATTTGCCTATCAGCCTTNNCCTCGTAGCGTCACGGACATTTCCGATCGTCCGCGTGCTTTACTTACTTCGTCAATCCTTCACTGTAGTCTTCGGTGGCGCAGGAATANNTTTAACCTGCTTTCCATCGCTTACGCTTTTCAGCCTCAGCTTAGGGACCGGCTAACCCAGGGAAGACGAGCTTTACCCTGGAAACCTTGGGTTTTCGGCGAGGCAGATTTTCACTGCCTTTATCGTTTACTCATGCCATGCATTCTCACTAGTATGTGCTCCAATGCTCCTTTCGGTACATCTTCTGCGCGCATACTACGCTCTCCTACCGNNCGCATATTCAAAATATGCACCCGCGAATTCGGCTCTATGCTTTAGTCCCGGATATTATCGGCGCAAAGTTTCTCGATTGGTGAGCTGTTACGCACTCTTTAAATGATGGCTGCCTCTAAGCCAACATCCCAACTGTTTTAGAAACTTTACTTCCTTACTCACTTAGCATAGAATTAGGGGCCTTATTCGGCGATCTGGGCTGTTCCCCTTTTGACAATGAAGCTTAGCCCCACTGTCTATCTCCCGGACTGCTTTCCAGTATTCGGAGTTTGATTTCCTTTGGTAGACCGGTAGGTCCCCGCGTGAATTCAGTGCTCTACCCCTGGAAAGAATTTGTCCGAGGCTAACCCTAAAGTTATTTCGAAGAGAACAAGATATCTCCACGTTTGATTGGCCTTTCACCCCTATCCACAACTCATCCAAAACTTTTTCAACAGTTACTAGTTCGGTCCTCCACAAGGTGTTACCCTTGCTTCAACCTGGTCATGGATAGATCACGTGGTTTCGTGTCTACGCCANNTATGACTGATTCGCGCTTTTAACGCTCGCTTTCACTTCGGCTCCAGAACGTATGTCCTTTAACCTTGCCATATAGCGTAACTCGCTGGCTCATCATGCANAAGGCACGCCGTCAGCCATTCCCTTATAAAGGGCATAGGCCTTCGACCGTTTGTAAGCTGCTGGTTTCAGGTTCTATTTCACTCCCTAANCAGGGGTTCTTTTTACCTTTCCCTCACGGTACTGGTTCGCTATCGGTTATCAACGAGTATTTAGCCTTGGGAGGTGGTCCTCCCTGCTTCGAACCGGGTTTCACGTGTCCGGCTCTACTCAGGTGCCAATCTTGCCAGGTCNNCTCTTTTCGTCTACGGGACTATCACCCTTTGTCGTCCAGCTTTCCAGAANNGTGTTCGACTAAGATTTCCTGATCTTTTGATTGGTCCTACAACCCCAGAATCAATGACTCTGGNTTTGGGCTTTTCCCATTTCGCTCGCCGCTACTTTGGGAATCTCTTTATTGATTNTCTTTTCCTCTGCCTACTAAGATGTTTCAGTTCGGCAGGTCTTGCTTCCTTAACCTATGTATTCAGTTAAGGATGATGAGANNTATTACTCTCACCGGGTTTCCCCATTCGGATTCCACCGGGTCTACGCTTTCTTCCAGCTCACCGATGCCTATCGCNGGGTTTCGCGTCCTTCATCGCCTGTTGATACCAAGGCATCCACCAGCAGCCCTTAATAGCTTGACCAAAAAAATTTTTGGACTTTAAGCTGACGTTTTGTCGTCATTATTAAGTTAATGAGCTTTACTAATTTTTTGTAAGTTTTTCACTTACTCGCCTTTTTAAGTCTTTTTACAGACTTAGGTAAGAAGTTTACTCTTCAAGCGTCGATTTATGTCTATGAACTTATATTATTATTTGATGCTTTTACTTTATCGTATTTCTACGATGCGCTAATAACATGAATACTTTACATTAATCTTATCTTTTGAAGATTAACTCTTATTGGAGGGTGTTTTCAAAGCTTTGAATGCCCACATTTGAGATTATTTTCTGACCAGGAAATTGGATAATATCCTGGGTAATATTTTATATTGCCCAGGATATTATACAATTTCCTGGAAAAGAACTCAAATTTGGGTGATTCCAAGTTTGCAAATACCCTCTGATTTCTTATTTCAATCATTTGCCTGTCTAGATAACATTCATCTATTCTATGATAGATGTTTCACTTGTTTGAAAAATGGTGCGGTTACCAAGACTTGAACTTGGGACCTCGACATTTTCATGTCGCGCTCTCAAATATCTGAGCTATAACCGCCAGTCAAATTGACTGTTAAAGTTGAATTTTATATTCATTTTTCATCAAGATAGCTAAGAGCTACTTTGACAATAATAAGAAGACAATGTGCAGCATAAAGTTTGTTCAACCTAAGAACGGTTATTCCTAACTCGTTCTCTGTCCTTAAAAGGAGGTGATCCAGCCCCACCTTCCGGTAGGGCTACCTTGTTACGACTTCATCCCAGTCATCGGCCTCACCTTAGACGCCTCTCTCCTTGCGGTTGAGCCAGCGGCTTCGGGTAAAACCAACTCCCATGATGTGACGGGCGGTGTGTACAAGACCCGGG
This sequence comes from Parachlamydiaceae bacterium, assembly GCA_013414685.1. Classification (GTDB taxonomy): domain Bacteria; phylum Chlamydiota; class Chlamydiia; order Chlamydiales; family Parachlamydiaceae; genus Neochlamydia. The sequence goes on from CP058704.1 coordinate 839,233, forward strand.
AACGTATTCANNCGGTGGTGTTGCTGACCCACCATTACTAGCAATTCCGTCTTCATGTAGTCGAGTTGCAGACTACAATCTGAACTGAGATCGGCTTTGGGGATTTGCTCCGCCTTGCGGGTTCGCTTCCTTCTGTACCGACCATTGTAGCACGTGTGTAGCCCCAGACATAAGGGCCATGCGGACTTGACGTCATCCTCACCTTCCTCCTGGTTAACCCAGGCAGTCTCATTAGAGTTCCCATCCGAAATGTTGGCAACTAATGATAAGGGTTGCGCTCGTTGCTGGACTTAACCAAACACCTCACGGCACGAGCTGACGACAGCCATGCAGCACCTGTGCAGACGCCCCGAAGGGAAATAACATTTCTGCTATCGTCATCTGCATGTCAAGCCTGGGTAAGGTTCTTCGCGTTGCATCGAATTAAACCACATGCTCCACTGCTTGTGCGGGTCCCCGTCAATTCTTTTGAGTTTCACCCTTGCGAGCGTACTCCTCAGGCGGTATACTTATCGCGTTAGCTTCGGCACAACTAGGGTTGATTCCAGTTACACCAAGTATACATCGTTTAAGGCAAGGACTACCAGGGTATCTAATCCTGTTTGATCCCCTTGCTTTCGCGCCTCAGCGTCAGGTATAAGCTAGAAAATCGCCTTCGCCACTGGTGTTCTTCCACATATCTACGCATTTCACCGCTACTTGTGGAATTCCATTTTCTCCGCCTACCCTCTAGAAAAGAAGTTTCAAATGCTGTTCCNNGGGGTTGAGCCCCGGGATTTCACATCTGACTTTCTCTCCAGCCTACGCGCCCTTTACGCCCAATAAATCCGATTAATGCTTGCACCCTCCGTATTACCGCAGCTGCTGGCACGGAGTTAGCCGGTGCTTCTTTACCTGGTACCCTCAAGTTCTCCGGATGTTAGCCAGATCCCCTTGTTCCCAAGCGAAAGAGCTTTACGACCCTAAGGCCTTCATCGCTCACACGGCGTCGCTTCGTCAGGCTTTCGCCCATTGCGAAAGATTCTCGACTGCAGCCTCCCGTAGGAGTCTNGGGCAGTTCTCAGTCCCAGTGTTGGCGGTCAATCTCTCAATCCGCCTAGACGTCTTAGCCTTGGTAGGCCTTTACCCTACCAACTAGCTGATATCCCATGGGCCTCTCTTTAACCGCGAGGTCTTGCGATCCCCACTTTAATGATTTTAAGATGCCTTATTATCACCACATTCGGTATTAGCGATCGTTTCCAATCGTTATTCCCAAGTTAAAGGCAAGTTACCCATGTATTACTAACCCTTCCGCCACTAAGTGTATTGCTACACTTCGTTCGACTTGCATGCCTCATCCACGCCGTCAGCATTCAATCTGAACCAAGATCAAATTCTCAAAAAAATATTCTTTGAAAACTTGATAAATGATTATTTATCTTATCTGAATTTTTCGAGCTTTGTTATTTCTAACAAAGTTCGCACAAACTTTATTTGTTTGCTTGCACATTGTCTTTTTATTACTGTCAAATAATTACTCGCGAAGCTCGTTGACTTCGCTTGCTTAAGAACTTTCGTTCGTAAGACGGGATTAAAGATACAAAAAGTTGATATTTTAATGCAACAGCAATTTCAAATTGTTGTGATTTTTTTCGCAAGTCTCTAAAAATCAACTTAAGATTCGAGAAAATTCATGTTGACCAAAGTCTTTTCTTCTTGAATTTTTCCTGTATTGAAAGCTTGAAACTTTCTTTCCGTGAGGTTTATTTGACGGGTTTTTATTTCACCAATAGTCGCAGATAAGTCCTTCTGGATTATGTGGAGAAGTGATTTGAGAGCTTCTCATCTCACTCATCTTTTAATATAACATACTAATTAATTTTTTAAAAGAACTATTTTTAATTTATTTTTATACGGATCGTATAGTTTAGTTAAAAAACCCTCATCCGTTAACCTGCTTTTAAATAGGGTATTGATCAAATAAAGCAGCACTTAAACCTTATGGAAGATTACAGGTAAAAGGAAAAATCTACACTCAACAATCTGAAAATGGGAAATTTGACGATTATGCGTTCTGATTTTAAATCAATTTAATGGAGTCGATCGAAGAAACTGTCGCAACTAAGATAAATGCAAGCATGCAATAATTTATAAAAGACAGACAATTAGATGTAGTCAAAAAATTCCAAGTTTCAGCTGGAACGATAAAACATATATCCCTTCCAGCTGAAACTTGGAATTTTGGTTACGTCAGCTTGCCACTGCCTTTGTCTCTGTCTGCATCGCTTGAGCTTATTGAAGTTGTACTGCTTCGACAGATTCAAATTCAGGGCGCTTCCCTGTCAAATTTTCTAACTTTCAACTGGAAGGGGTCTATTTCCATTTAAAATTTTTAGGAGGGTAGAAAATATCAACCATTAACCTACCATGTAGCAAAATTTCAGTTTATGATACCAAAATGAATCGCTTGATTTGAAATTGATTGATAAATCTGAGCGGGTAGAAGAGCAGTGTTTTTTGTAAACCTTATGCCATTTCACGACCACACTCAGACCAAAAAAGATAATAACTAGCGGTGGTTTTTAAAGAGTCTTATTAAATTCAAGAAACCTCATTTGCTGAGTGCCTGCGTGGATCTGATATTTTCAATTGCTCAAGAACCAACTGGGAGTTAAGAATGTTAATTCTAAACGCTTCAAGCTCCATTTCTAATTGCAATTGTTTTCGGGCCTTCTCAGACAGATCTAATTTACTTAAAAAGTTTTCTTGATAAGCTTGTGTTAGCAACAAAAACTCTTTTTAATGCATCAATTGAAGCCTTTTCATTTTTGTTTTCCTCTGCCTGCACTTCATGCAACTCTCTTAAAAATTGAAGAAAAGCATTTTTTGACCACATTCCTCAAAAGAAGATTCAAGTTTTTCCTTATCACCTGTTTTTAAGTTAGAACATTTATGATTAGAGCTGAGCTCTCTTAATATAAGAAATACTTTTTGAGCAGAAGAATTAAATGACCTAAATGTATTCCATAAAGACACATACGCTGACTTTAATTTATACACCCCTAAGATTTGAGATTGATCTTCAGAATTGTTATCAAGATTGTTAATAATTTCTTTGGGGACATACTCGAAAATACTCTCACCGGATAGAAAAGAGCTCTCTACACCTTGTCTGATCGTCCATTCCAATTCTCTATAGTTAAGATCTAGGATATCAAGAAGTTTTTGTTGTTCTTTTCTTAAATTAGTGGCTGGAACAACTCCATTATATACAAGTCCTGCATCGTCTGTTCCAATCGTCCAGGGAATGTCGAATCGTCTCAAAAATCTATTGGCATCTCTGAAGCTCTTAATCCTGAGGTTAGATGATTGACAGTTGGACATATTTCAAAACATTTTTTAAAAACTTTTAGGTGGACAAGATTCATAGTTAAATCTGTCGTTTCTCCAGTCATTGTCCCATGTCCTATACGCGCAGCAACCTTTAAAACATCTGCAAGTTCAGATTTTTCGCCCATACTTTCAAAATCCTGCTTGCTAAATTCTAATGCGTGAATCGTAAAGCGAGTTTTATAGTTCTTGAAAACATGAAGCAAAAGGTCCATTTGATCTTTAAAATATTTCACAGAATTTTCGTTTTTCTGGGGGCCATCGACTGTCGCCCCAACTATTTTAGAAGAGTCTTTTTGAAGATAATTCGCTATTCCGAGTAACCATGCAGCAAATTTACCTATCGAATAATGTCGCATGACCTCAAAAAGCAATTTAATGGTATAAGGATAATTCACATCGAAAATGTCCACTTCTAGAGAGACTTTTAATTTATTCTCCAGTCTTTTCAATTCTAAATCCATCAACTTGCAGAATGCACCTATATATGAACATGTTAATAATTCTTTGAATAATTCAGGATATTCAGGAAATCTTTTTGACATTTTTCGTTGAAGGAATCTTTTTTCCTCATTTGTCAATGTTTCATTTAATAATTTGTGTTCAAGATAGGCTTGACATTTTTCAATATTTGCGAGGGTCATATTACCGTGAAATTCCTCGGCAAATTTTTCGAAATTGCTTAATGGAATTTCATAATTTATTCCAAACATGAGCTCTTGATATTTTATATTATAGGAAACCGCTTCTTCATGAATTAAACACAGTTGATCAACTAATGGAACTCTGTCTAACACACTCCCTGTTGCCCCAAAAGCACTATCAAATCGTTGATTTAAGCTAATCAATTCATTCGGATCGATTGGTTCGTCAATATCCCCTACTTGAACTGCATAGGCTTCTATTAAATCTTTTTCTGTTAAATTTTTAGCAGGAATCCTTTTACGTTATCTTCAGGTTTACTTGAGACTTCCTGCCTTCTTGCTCTTTTTTATTCGGATCCCAAAAAGATTGTACTTTTGTTTAAGTTTTAAAATTCCGGAAACATAAATTGAGCCTTCCAGGTGTTTGTGTAAGCAAGTTCTTGGAAGGGCAGGTTCGCCTATTTTAACTCCAAGTATGAAATCCTCTATAACCTCTTTTTCTGGAGAAGCCGTTTCTCTCTTTTTTGAACTAACTTCTCCAGTAATTCATAGGCTTTTTCAGTTTGTTGATCCAAAAATGCGTGTTTGGAAGATCTGAACAAGAATTAGATCCGTTTCCTGCATTGGTTTTTGTAAACTTAGGTGGCGTTACAAGATTTTTTAAAGAAAATGCATCATGCATGGATGTAGAAGAAGAGGGACTTGTAGACAAATTTTCTTCAGTATTGAGCTCAACATTTCTTGGTGCCACAAGATCCGTTTCTAAAAAATTAAAAATTTGTTTTGTACAATCCGAAATTAAGTTTCCCAAGCCACCCAATACGTTCATTTTTTATGTCCTCTTTTAAAATGACTATTAGCTAAAAATAGTTAACCTAAGGAAGATAGCGATGGAATAAAATAAATTGCAACAAATTTGACTAACTAGGAGTTAAATTAAACAAGAAGAGTTTGAAATTTCAACAATATTAATTTTTGAGGAAACTCTCTTTGCTCTAATTAGCAAAGAGAGAGTTGTGAATGAGATTAGCCGCGGCTAGTCCATGCTGCAAGAATAGCAAGAAGCAGCAAAGCAACGATGTTTGTGATTTTTATCATTGGATTGATGGCTGGTCCGGCTGTATCTTTGTACGGATCGCCTACAGTATCACCGGTAACTGCCGCATGATGGGCATGGGAACCTTTTCCTCCATGATGACCTTCTTCGATGAGTTNTTTGGCATTATCCCAAGCTCCTCCTCCTGATGTCATAGAGAGTCCAACGAAAAGACCTGTGACTACGACCCCTAAAAGCATGGCCCCCAATGCAATAAAGGCCTCATCTTGCCCTGCAAAATAACGCAAAGCAAAGTAGACGACAAAAGGCGCCCCGACCGGAAGAAGAGAAGGAATGATCATCTCTTTAATAGCCGCTTTTGTTAAGAGATCAACAGCGCGACCATAATTTGGGCGCTCGCTGCCATTCATAATGCCGGGCATCTCTTTGAATTGGCGGCGGACTTCAATGACAACAGAACCTGCTGCTCGACCGACCGCCATCATGCAAAGAGCTCCGAACAGGTACGGCAAAAGCCCGCCAATAAATAACCCAATCACTGTATAAGGATCTTGCAATAAAAACTGCACTTTATTTTCCGGGAAGTAGTGAGACAAGTCTTGTATAAACGCTGTAAAGAGCACCAGGGCTGCAAAGCCTGCAGAGCCGATCGCATACCCTTTTGTTACCGCTTTAGTTGTATTTCCAACAGCATCTAAGGCATCTGTTGTTTTACGAACAGACTGCGGTAGATTGGACATTTCCGCAATTCCGCCTGCATTATCTGTCACCGGTCCATAAGCATCTAAGGCGACAACCATACCTGCTAAGGCTAGCATGCTTGTTGCAGCAACACCGATTCCAAATAATCCTGCATTTAAATAGGAAATCAGAATCCCGGCACAGATGACTACAACAGGCAACGCGGTTGCCTCAAGAGAAACAGCCAATCCTTGAATAATATTTGTTCCATGTCCAGTAGTAGAAGCTAAAGCTATGCTTTNTACGGGTCTGTGTTTTGTCAGAGTATAGTATTCTGTAATCCACATTAAAAGACCTGTGACTGCTAAACCTGTAAGGGTACAGTAGAAAAGATTAAGTCCATTAAATGTGAATCCAGCGATTTCGTAAGGAATATCAAATCCCAAAATCCACTTTGTCAAGCCGGCAATTGCTAAAGCAGACAGGGCTGCAGTTGCAANAAATCCTTTGTAAAGAGCTTGCATAATGTCATTATTTCTGCCAAGTTTAACAANAAATGTACCAATGATGGAGGCAATGACGCAAACTGCACAAATCCCTAATGGATAGTACATCATTTNTTCCATGATCACGCCCTGGAAAAACACGCCAGCTAAAAGCATTGTACCTACTATAGTCACGACATAGGTTTCAAAGGTCTGCAGCCATTCCTGCACAATCCCCTACATTATCGCCCACATTGTCAGCAANNTGACAGCTGCATTTCTTGGATCATCTTCAGGAATGCCCGCTTCAATTTTTCCGACTAAGTCAGCACCCACATCAGCCCCTTTTGTAAAGATTCCTCCTCCTAAACGAGCAAAAATGGAGATCAAAGAAGCTCCAAAGCCTAGAGCAACCAATGATTCTAAGACTTCGCGCGGTGGAATATTCGAATTTTNTAGAAAAATATAATAACCTGCTGTACCCAATAATCCAAATCCAACCACCANAAGGCCGGTAATCGCACCAGATCTAAAGGAAACATTAAGAGCCTGTTGCAATCCTTGCTTCGCAGCTTCTGTCGTGCGAACGTTAGCACGTACAGAAATGTTCATGCCAATATATCCAGTAAGACCAGATAAAACGGCACCTATTAAAAAGGCTACCCCTACGTACCATCCAAGCAGCCAGCAAAGAAGGGCAAAAACAATGACGCCAACGACCGCAATGGTTTGATATTGACGATTTAGATAAGCACGAGCTCCTTCCTGAATTGCAGCGGCAATAGTCTGCATCTTTTCATCCCCTGGACTTAAAGCAAGTACGGAACGGATTGTAATTATTCCATACAGCAAAGCTAGGAGGCCGCATACGATTAAAAATCCATATTCGTACGTGAACATTTTCTTCCTCTTTGTAATTTTGGTTTTTGAAAAAGCTTAAAAATAATTGAGAGAGAGGAATTTATTCAAGGAAAAACAGAGTGCGCTAGGGCCCTTTCTATAGGCGAATCGTTAAAATTTCCTCCCAGCATGTGGTATAATGAGGGGTACAATTTTCTCTTTTAGATTTCCAGCGCTGTTCAATTCCCTCTGCCGCTGTTTTTATGACCCCTCTGCCATATTGGGTATTGAGCTGATCAATCACTTGCATTAAGGCCTGCTCTTTTTCCTGCCTTCCATTTTTTTCTACAAACAGGTCGAGTTGATAGCCATGACGTGAAACAAGTCCTCCAAGAGTTAGGCCCGTTTNTTTATATAAAAATCCTGAACGGAAAATGCGTTTCAATCCTTCTTTAGCATAGTGGATCAATGTGGGCGTATAATCAGTGGGTTGGGGCAAAGTGATCTGCACCTGATTTCCATAATAAAAATTTTCATGATGCCTATTTGTCATCACAAAGATATCGAGATAGGAGGCCAGACTCTCTTGTCCCCTCAGTTTTTCTGCCGCACGCGCCGTATAAGAGGCCAAAGCCTCGGACAACTCCTCAATATTTGAAACTAGTTTACTGAACGAACGGGAAGTGGTGATAGATTTTTTGGGGGCAGGGGTTTCGTCTAATGATAAGCAAGAAATCCCGCGTAATTCCCAAGCCATTCTCAATCCTGTAATTGTAAGGTTATTTCTAATCCACTGGTCATCAGCGTCTTTAAACTCCCCTGCTGTATGAATATTTTGACGGTGCAAAAAGCTGGCTGTTCTTCTGCCAATTCCCCAAACATCCTCTACTGGAAGGGAGTCCAAGACTTGCTTATAAATTTCCGGATATTCCAGAGAAANAACACCCCGACAGGTAGNGGTCCTTTTAGCCCTATCATTGGCGACTTTGGATAGGGTCATTGTAGATCCTATCCCAATAGAAATAGGAATGCCTGTATTTTGAAGAACTCTTCGCTGAATCTCTTGACAGTAGGCTACTTTATCTTGAGAAATGTTTAATAACAAAAACGCTTCGTCAATTGAATAGATCTGAATGTCTGAAGAAAAATGCTCCAGAGTTCGCATCACTCGATTGGACATATCGCCATATAATGCAAAGTTTGAGGATAAAACTTTAACATTATATTTCCGAAAAACCTCGTCGTATTGAAAAGCTGGCGCCCCCATGGGAATCCCCAACTCCTTAACTTCCTTAGAGCGCGCGACAACACATCCATCATTGCTCGAAAGAACAATCACCGGTTTACCTATAAGGCGTGGATCAAATACACGTTCGCAAGAGACAANAAAGTTGTTACAGTCTACTAAAGCATAGAATATTTTACTTTGCCTGGTGGATGACATAAGTCACAACACCCCATACTTGAAAATCAAGGTCTGAATGAATATTTATAGTGGGATAAGCAGGATTTCCCGGAACAAGCTGGGCCCTCTGATTTTTTATGACCAAACGCTTGACGGTAAATTCGCCATTTACAATTGCTACGATGATTTTTCCATTACTGGCCTCCAAACTTCGATCTACCACTAAGATATCTCCTGAGTGTATGCCTGCTTCTTTCATAGAATCTCCTTGAACGCGCACAAAAATGTGCTGGTAGGATGTTTTATCATCAGTTCATTTAGATCCAACTGTGATTCCATATAATCGTCGGCCGACGAGGGAAACCCCGCAGAAACAGGATCTTGAAACAAGGGAATAGATTGAAGGCTAAGGGCTCTTTTTCATGCTACTTTCCTCTGATCCTGTCATTATAACTAAAAAACCACTTTTATTCATTTTATAAATTAAAAAATTGACAAAACAACCAAATTACTGTTACAATCATTAATTTAATTATTAATTAATTAATTCATGATTAATTACAACTTTTATTCAACAGTAGATCATCATCGCTTACACCTTGCAGATGAAAATTCTCGTTATATTGGAAATATAAATTGTTACAACAACTTTCTTACGCGTTTCTTTAGCAAAATGTTTGGAAAAGCCCTTACGGTCGATTTTCATGGAAAAATGCGTACGATAAACGTTAAGAGCTATATTAAATTCCTAAAATCTCATGGCCTCATGGCCAATTCAGAGAACATTCTGAACTTCGCCAATTTTAGTCAGGTCCTGAAAAGACAAAATGACTGGAGTCAGGGCGGCTTTATGCGCGATTTTATTTCAAAACCAAAAACGCATAAGCTCTTTAAAAACTTATTACAGCCATTCAACAAGGAGATCCAATAAAAGCCCAAAATTTGCGGGACAAGGAGCTGATATTGAGCAAACCTTTGGGAAAAATCCAATCATCAAATCTGTTTAGGTTCTTCTTTATCCTCTCATCTTCCCACAAGCTCGATGTCAGATAAAATGACTCAACTCAATCCGCTTTTTACTCCGCCAAAAAATTACACAGAACTTTCAAAATTTTTGGTTAGCATCGGTGCTAAGAAGAATTTTGATTCTAAAACCTTTCAAATAGACAGATGCTTACTTTTTCTGCCCCATTGTATTCCTTCGTATCTGGTTATTCACTTTTACATAGAAGTGGTCTTTATGATCCCTCAAATCCTGCGCAGCATGTTTTTATTAGACAAGGCGGCGGAATGCAAAGCGGAAAGGTAGAATTATACGAAGATAAGATGACCAAATTAAGCAAACACAATCTGGATGAAGCTTTGAATTTTATGACTGAAAATATAAACGAGGTTAGCAGTGGTTAACTTCTATGTTACAGTGGATCGTTCTCGTTTGCATATAGCTAACGAAAGTTCACATTATGGTGGAAGCATCAACTCTTATAACAATTTTCTCACGCGTTTTTCGCCAGAATATTTGGAAAAATGATGCAGGTCAATTTTCATGGAAAATTGCGAGCAGTTAATAAAACAAGCTATGAAAAATTTCTTAAAACAAATGGTGTCATCGTTAGTGCAAATAATCTGCACTGCTTTAAAAATTTTAATGAAGCGATGAAAACACAAAGTGTATGTTGGGTTCAAAATGGATCTATGCGTGATCACCTCTCAAAATCTAAATCTGAAAAATTGTTTAGTAAACTTGTCTTAGCCATTCATCAGGATCAACCAGAGAAAGCTCAGAAACTAGCAGGACAGGGTGCCGCTCTCGAAAAGGAATTTTGGAAGCGAGAAGATGAAATTTTATTTTGTAACCCCATATATGATGCATTAACTTCTTATAAAGATTTTTCTGCTATAAAACTGAGTCCTATTTTATATGCAGCTTACAAAAGAAATTTAGTCAAAATGTTGACTTACAAGAACTATTTTCTCACCTCACTCAATTTTTATCCCATATAGGAGCTAATAAAAACTATGAAGGAGAAGGGATTGAAGTTAATTTTTACCTTGAAAATCGCACATGGAATAATTTGCCAACTTGTAAAGAAACTTCATCCTATCAATATCGCCATTTGATTAAAAAACTCATAGATATTCTCTAGATGAAAATCTCAACCTTCATACTCATGATACAAGAATTCATCAGCCATTAGGAATGAAACAAAGAGAATTTTCATCTCATTCGATATTTTTTTAATAGATCGGGAAAAGAGCCTTGTAGGATTTAACAGCTAAAATAATTATTTTAAAGGATTTAGTATGGTAAATTTTTACTCTACATTAGACAATGGACGCCTCCATGTGGCAGATGCCAATTCTCGATACGGTGGTAGCATCAATTCCTATAACAATTTCCTGACACGCTTTTTTTCCAAAATATTTGGAAAAATGATCGAAGTAGGCTTTCAAGGAAAAACGCGCGCACTAAACAAAAAAGTTACATGAAACTTCTTCAAGCCAATGGAATTGATGCCAATAAAAATAACATTCGCGATTTTGCCGACTTTAGCCAGGTGATGAGAAATAAAACACGTGACTGGGATACAAACAATCACATGCGTGATCATCTCTCGCATAAAAATCACAAAGGCTATTTCAAAAAATGGTTCATGCAATTGCCTCTGGCAGAATAGCTCATGCACAATTATTCGCAGGCAAAGGGGCAAATCTTGAGCAAAACTTTTGGGATAGAAATGGATATGGGATCTCTTTTCATGCAGTGACTTCTTTTATTCCTAAGGCAGCATTAAAATTTACTGCCACAAGATACAACCCTATTCTCTATGCAGCAAAAAATAGCTATAATGAGCTGGCAGAATTTTTAAAGCGGATAGGTGCGAGCACAAATTGCAAGGGTGAAACTATAAAAGTTAAACGCTCAATCTCGCATATTGAAAATCAATATCACGTCAGCCACCATGCAACGCATGTAGTGGGTGGATATGGGTATCGTCCTCGCTATGTTGTCTATCAGCCTCAAGTCCATCATGAAACAATTGTGCATTTCCAAGATAAACAAAAAGTGTTAAACCGTCATTCTTTAGATGAAAATCTTCACTATGTGACAGAAGCCGTGCAAAATTAACTTAAATCTTTTATAATTAAACTCAAAAATCAGCATTTTGGGTTTAATTTTTATGAGTTCTACAGTCTATATCAATTGTGATTCAATCAGTAAATCTTTTGGAACCCAACATCTATTTGAAGGAATCTCAGCGGGCATTTTTGAAGGAGACAAAATTGGCATAGTAGGACCGAATGGATCAGGAAAATCCACCTTCATGAAGATTCTCGCAGGAAAAGAATCCCCTGATACAGGAACAGTCGCTGTCCGGCGCAATCTTCGCGTCGCTTATGTACCTCAAATGTCTAATTACCCCTCCAAATCCGTCGAAGAGATCCTGCAAGAAAAATTAAAAAGTAAAAATTCTTCGCTAGCGCCGCATGAGGCCGATATTCGAATCCATACAGTCTTAAGCAAAATAGGCTTTTCAGACCCTCGACAAAATGCTCAAACCCTATCAGGTGGATGGAAAAAACGCCTGGATATTGCTTGTGCCCTTATTGATCAACCTGATCTCCTACTACTCGATGAACCCACAAACCATCTAGACCTAGAAGGAATAGAATGGCTTGAAAAATTTTTNAAAAAAGAAAATTTGACTTTTATGGTGATCAGCCATGACCGTTATTTTTTATCCAATATTTCTAACCGCATGCTTGAACTCAATCGGCAATTTCCCAAGGGATTGTTTTCCGTCGCAGGAAATTATGAAGAATTTTTAACTCGTAGGGAAGAATTTTTGAGCGGTCAACTTCAATATCAAAAATCGCTCTCCTCTAAGGTAAGGTATGAAGAGGATTGGCTCAGACAATCTCCTAAAGCGAGAACGACCAAAGCACAATCCCGTGTACAGCAAGCCGGCCGATTAATTGATGAATTATCTGAAGTCCAGACAAGAAATAAGCAACACCGCTCCCATATCGATTTTTCTTCAACCGAACGTTTAACACACAAATTGCTTACGGCTAAAAATATTTCAAAATCTATTGAAGAACGTCTTCTNTTTTCTAAATTGGATTTTGTTCTCTCTCCAGGGATGCGCTTAGGAATTATTGGCGCGAATGGCACAGGAAAAACAACTTTGCTTAAAGTCATAGAAGGTTCATTAGAACCTGATTCTGGCACAGTGAAACGTGCAGACGGTCTTCGTATCGTATATTTTGATCAGCATCGTGCCAAAATTCCGGATCATCTTACACTTCGGGAGGCTTTGGCAACCGATGGTGAATATGTCAACTACCGGGGACAACATATCCACGTCAATTCCTGGTGCAAACGNTTTTTGTTTGCACCTGATCGTTTAGATTTACCTGTAAGTCAATTATCTGGTGGTGAAAAAGCCCGGATTCTCATAGCGCACTTAATGCTTCAGCCAGCCGATATTTTGCTATTAGATGAACCTACAAATGATTTAGATATTCCTACTTTAGAAGTTTTGGAAGAAAGCTTAATTGAGTTTTCAGGAGCAATAGCTCTTATTACACACGATCGATGTATGATGGATAAAATATGCAATGTTTTTGTGGGATTAGGAACTTCAGGTCCTACTCAACTNTTTGCAGATTATAAACAATGGGAGTCTTTCAAAGAAAAANNCAAGAATCGATGATTCAAACTCTCAAAAGAGAAGGCTTTAGAAAAGCCCCGAGAAAAATCTGAATCCTCTACAAAAAAATTATCCTTTAAGGAAAAATTTGAATTGGAGCAGATTGAATCACAAATCCCCAAGTTAGAAGAGCAGGCCTCCAACTTGCACGAAGAAATCGAAACAATTTCAGACACTAGTCTTTTACAAAGCAAATGCCAGGAGCTAAGTTTAGTTCAAGAACATATTGAACAACTTTATCATCGCTGGCAAGAGCTAGAAAATAAAAAAATTAGCTACTTTTCAAAAGAGCCTATAAAAGCATTAATGATTGCTAAAACAACGGCAAAGACTAATGCCCATAGCCAGCCATCTACTTGGAACCCAGGTACGATCCACGTGGCAAGCATCACACAAAATGCAATGACCACTAAACTGAACAGGCCCAGTGTTAAAATTGTAATCGGCAGGGTTAAAAGGAGCAAAATTGGACGTATAAATGCGTTAATCAGTCCTAATACAACAGCAACGATGACGGCAGTACCAAAGCCTGCAATATGAACACCCGGAAGAATATTCGCTGCAACAAACACTGCTATACTACTTAAAATTAAAGAAATAATTACTTGCATACTCACCTCCTATATCAATGTCTCAGCAATAGTAAACATGTTACTAGGATCATTTTTTGTTTTGAATCCTAATTNTTTGCAAATATGAATCATGCCTTCATTTTCTGACAAAATCGTGGCTTGAATAGAATGAATATTTTCTTNTTTCGCAATCTCAATGAGATGTCTAACAAGTTGCATGCCAATGCCTTGATTGTGATAGGGATCGCTGATGATCAATTTAAGATCTGCAACAGTTGTTCCGGGAATGCGAGAAAGTCGAGCAATTCCCATAATCATAGATTTGGATGATTGGTTATCCAGTTTTTCAGCAACGATTGCAATGTCGCGATCAAAATCATTAAAACAAATTCTCACTAATCTTTCATGTGTAATACGTGCATCCAAACTGACAAATTCAAAATAACGCTGGCGTACGCTATTTTCAGAAAGTTCTTTATGGAAAGCCACAAGGGCTGTTTCATCCTCTGGACGAATAGGTCGAATGAGATAGGGTTCGCCATTTTTTAAAATTTCATGAAAAATATAGTGCGATGGATAGGCTCGGATGGATAATTGCGGCAAGTCTTCATCTTTGATAGTCCAATCATTCAAAAGAATGCGCGCGTCCAGAGCAACAATTTGTTCAGAAGAAACCAAGAAAGGATTGATATCACACTCTCTAATTCTAGGATTTTCTGAAATCATTAGGGAAAAATTGACTAAAATTTGTTCTAACCAGCTTAAATTAACGGGCTTGCGACCCCTAACGCCCTGCAAGGCATGATAAATTTTTGTCTTTTGCATAAGTCTGGAAGCTAAAATTTTATTAAGAGGAGGGAGGCCCAACGCCTGATCTTTAAAAATTTCCACAAGAATTCCTCCAGCACCGAACAATAGAACAGGTCCAAATTGCGGATCTGTGGAACTTCCCAGGATCAATTCATAACCTTGAAGACTGATCATTTTTTGTACTGTCACACCTTGAAAATCTCGCTCTTGATGATTTTTAATGACAGATTCATAAATTTCTTGAAAAGCCATCTGCACACTAGACTTATCAAGCAAATTCAGTTTGACACNCCCTACATCGCTTTTATGTGTGATTGTCTCTGAATGAAGTTTGACGACCACGGGGTATCCGATTTGCTCTGCAAACTGAACAGCTTCTTCTGGGGACGCAGCCACAAATGTTTCTACAGTAGGAATATCATACAAAGTAAGCAGCCTTTNTGATTCAAATTCCGTCAGGAGGGTGCGGTTTTCTTTTCTAGCTTGATGCAGCAATTGTTCAACTTCTTGATTCTTTCCAGATAGATTGACATTAAAACTGCTTGCAGGCGTCTCATATAAATTCGTTAAATTCTCACCGTATTTCCACATGGTAGCAAAACTCCACGCAGCATCGTCAGGATAATTAAAGGTTGGAATCTTTGCTTCATTTAGAATTTCAATCCCTTTTCTTACAAAAGATCCACCCATCCAACTAGCCAAAATAGGCCTGTCTTTTAAATGAGAAAAGGATCTTAAACTTTCTGACGTCTTAATGGGATCGGTCATATCTTGAGGAGACAGAATCACCAATATTCCATCATTTTTTTTATCATTTGCTAAAATTTGAATAGTTTTTGCATAGGTGTCTGCACTTGCATCCCCTAAAATGTCAACAGGGTTGCTATGGCTCCAGGCAGGAGGAAGAATTTTGTCCAACTCTTTGATGGAAGATTCATCTAATTTAGCAACTTGAGCATGGTTCATGACGGTTGCATCCGTGGCTAAAACAGCTGGCCCGCCGGCGTTAGTAATAATAGATAAGCGAGGGCCTTTAGGACGCGGTTGCCGGCCCAGAACCGAAGCCATATTAAAGAGCTCAGAAATTGTGCTTACACGCAAGACGCCTGCCCGCTCCATCGCAGCTTCAAAGACTTCATCGCTGCCCGCTAAAGAACCCGTATGGGAAGCGGCAGCTTTTGCAGCTTCCTGGCTACGTCCTGGCTTAATAACAATGATAGGTTTTTCTAAAGCAATTTCTCGTGCAGCGCTCACAAATTTTCGCGGGTCGCCAATTGTTTCCATGTAAATGAGGATACTATGTGTGTTAGGATCTCCTCCGAGGTAGTCTATAAGATCTCCCCAACTCACATCTGCCATTGAACCAATGGAAACAAAAGAACTAAACCCAATTCTTTCTTCAAGGCTCCAATCCAAAACTGCTGTGCACATGGCGCCTGATTGGCTGATAAAAGCTAAATTTCCAGGCAAGGCCATCCCCTTTGCAAAGGTAGCATTCATCCCATAGACAGGATTCATAACACCTAAACAATTAGGGCCGATGATGCGCATAGAACCTTTCTTTGCCCGTTTTAAGATTTCTTGCTCAAGTTTTAAACCCGGTTCCCCTAACTCTTTAAAACCTGCTGAAATGATAATAGCAGCTTTCACCCCAGCTTGAACACACTGTTCGATAAGATCAGGAACTGTTTTAGCGGGTGTGACAATGACTGCAAGGTCAATTTNTTCTGGCACGCTTAAAATATCTGGGTAAGCCTTTCGATCTAGAACAGAATCTCTTTTGGGATTAACAGGATAAATTCGATGGTGGAGTTTTCCAGAAAGTAGATTTAACATGATTGTGCGGCCCACTGAACCTAAATCGTCTTTAGCGCCAATTACTGCAATGGATTGAGGTAAGAAAATAGCATCCAAGGGTTGGGGATAGCGTATGATAAAGTTTTGAGATGGATCCGTATAGAAATTATCCTTCGCGTCCATAAACAACTCCTTTGAGCTATCTATATAATTAACACGAATTTTGGAGAAGAGTTTATGCCTGTGTTATTTGCGGCTTTTTTGTTTGCGCTTTCTAGTTTCGTCTATTAATTTGTCTTCCTCTTCAATTTGCTTCATCTCCGTTTCATAATCCTGTTGAGCTTTTTGATTTTGAAGACGACTTTCTTCTTCAAGTTCTTCTGTTGTCAGATTCTTCATCTTTTCATCTTCAATAGCTTTCCTATCTTCTCTTTCTTCTTCTGACAATTCGGCAGCATTTTTAAATGCATCTAGGATAACTTCTGTCAGCTTTAATGCCACGTCTTTATGAATATCAAGATGTAGAGTATTACTTATCTGTTCAGATTTACGTCTGAGATGAATACCAATGACAAATCCTAAGAGTTTGACAAAAGGAAAGGCAATAATTTGGAAAGCTGCACCTAAAATATTAAAAACAATCATATGAAAATTTTATCCAAAGTCGCTTTAACATCTTTTGCACCCTTACCAAATTTTTTCTATCCAAACATCCAATTTACCTTGGAATTCGATCCAGCTCGATTTAAAAAAGTCTTCCATTCTGAAAAGAATTTGATTGCGCATGGTTCTTGTAAGCGCTTTTATTAGTTTTTTGCGGATAATTTCTTTTTGAATCGATAGCGTTGCTTTTTCTTCAGCCCTTTCTGCTTCGGTCTCAGGAAATTTAAAATGAAGATCGTCTGGGATCACAAGTTCTCCATTCTCATCATACGTGATTTGTTCACTTAATGTTGGTAAACCAGCCAAAAAGCCTTTATCTATCATTTGTAATAAATTTGTATTTAATAATTGGGCTCTTAAGATTTTACCAAAGGATTCAGCTGGCAAACGACGAATTCTTTCGCTAAGAAAAACGTCCTTACGGTTGTATTAGGAATCAATTTAACCATATTTAAAAAAGTTCACCGCACGCTTGATTGAGCTCTTTTTGAGTTTGATCGTTTTCGAGTCCAGGAGGAAGCTTAATTTCATCGCCAGGATTTTCAATACCCTCATTAATTAATTCAAGGAAGGACATTATCATTTTATCGATATCGATGGAAGAAATGAGGGTTTGCATCAGCAACGGACCCAAGTCAGTTTTAAGCAACTCAAATATTTTTTCTTGCATAGCCTGAGGAACAGGTAGATCTTTGGCTTCATGAATACCAGATAAATGTAAAATTTGTTCAGTCATCGGAATGAGAAAATTCTTATACATTTTCTTTTCTTGGTTTTTTGGGCTCCCAAGAAGAGCTCTGTGCAACCCCTTAAATTCTTTACGCATTTCTTTAGGATTGATTTCATAAGCCAAGGATTTGTCTTTTTTTCCATAATGCGATAAATTTCTTCGCAATGTTTATTGGCGATTTTAATCATCTTCAATCCAAGATCGACAAGGAAATTCGGATCATTTTTTGGATATTGTGTATTTTTGTGAAAACACTGGACATGCTTTTTAAAATCACAGCTTCGATGAGCCCTTCAAAGGCTGGCAGTGCAACCTCTGTCACTCCAGTTTCAGCACTCAGTACTTCTTCAAAATTTACCGAAAAAGAGTTTTTATTTCCTCTGGATGTTTTTCCATATATTGATAGATGGCTTGTGCTCGATCTTCCGGCTGTCTGTGCATATATTCCGAGAACGCCCTAAAGGCTTTTTCTCCCATTTGATTCTCAGGATTTTTAATGAGGACCGGTAAAATTTCTTTAGAGTAAAGAGCAATCACTTTGGCAACAGAAGACGGATTTTCATTTCTAAAGAGATGAAACAGTTCATTCTGATAGTCTTTCATACCTGTACGCCATTTCGTCATATCGATAAACATACCGCTTAAAAGATCGGGAAGAATTTTTGCTTCAGCTCGCCAATTAACATTTCCTTTAAGACGCCGGGAATCGGGAGAACCTCGAAAACATCCGGACCAGCCTGATTCAGGAATTCCTCCGATAAAGGAGCAAATAACTCGCGTATAGCTTTCGTGCGCTCAAGTTCATTTTTAGATTGCTTTTGAACTTCTTTGACTTTTTCTTCCATGCCTTTTAAATTAGTGCCTACAGCGGACAAAACTTTTCGAGGATAAAAGGAGCCAGCGTCGTTTGAGCTCTTTCTGATTCTGGCAGTTGTTTTGCAACATCCACAAAGAGTTTTAATAGAGCGCTGTGCAGGATGTCGGAGCTGTAATTCCAAAGATCCTGAAAGGCTTCATTAGAACTTGAAGCAGCTTTTTGGAAGGCTTTACCAAGCCATTGTTGTTCAGATTCAGCTAATTTTGTTTGCAAGATGTCATTGATTAGGGCAGGAAAATTAGGGGCATCTTCCTCAATAAAGCTTTTTATTTGTTGATTAACTAAACCTGCTGTATATCCTAATACATTTTCTAAGGGGTGAATTTCATTTTGAAGAACCTCATCATAGGTGTTCAAATCCTCTCTTAACTTTGGGAGATCTAAACCCAAAAATTGATACATTTGTACACGGCAATTCTCTTGAATTTGTATGGGGGATTTAAACAGAAGATAAAGCCTGTGTGTTTGTTTAAGCAATTGATTTCTTGTTGCTTCAGAGAGATTTAAATAATCTATCCCTGCCATGTTCAGGGCCTGATCAACAAAAGCACCGAAAGTTTCGTTTACACAGTTGAGTTGTCCTTCATTTGTAAGACTTTCATAGTCAAGTAACTGAACATCGTAAGATTCGAGCTGATTCTTGAAATTTGCAGATATAAGACCTACTAGATTACCAAAAAATTGCTCTAAAATAGTATCTTCTGTCTCACTTGAAGCAATATTAAGAACGAGCGGCGCAACGACATTTTTGAGTCTGGCAGGAAGTGTCTCGAAAAGTTTTTTTACTCCAAAATCCTGCGGATGGATGGCTTCATTAAGGAGTGTGTCAACAGTGGATTGCTCTAACATTCCTGGAACAATTTCATTGATTGTCTGATGAATTTTTCGTGAATAATCAGTTCGATTTTCTTGCAAAATAGATTGACCCACAGGTACAAGATTGGCAGTCAAGGTGTTTAAGGTCGATTCAAAATTTTCAAATCCTTCTTTATTTTCTGGCTCATGCGGAAACAAGGAAACCACATTCCCCAGGTATTCAATGAGAAGCTCTGGGACAACCGAAGTGGTTAGTTTTTGCCACAGTAAATCTTTAAGAAATTCCGGTACCGGTAAATTTTTAGAATCTCTTAGACCCATATTTTTAAGGTCTGAATAATGAGAGGCTCTATACTATGAGCAAGCTCTTGTAATTTTTCGGCTTTGTCGGCACCTGAAAGTTCATTCAGACTTGCAATTTCATGCATTAGATCCTGATTGAGAAACTCTATCCCTTCATTAGCTAATGAAACAATTTGCAAACATGCTTGCCTCAGGATATCTTTTGGCCTGCATAACGGCCTTCGGCACGATGATCGCGATCATATTCCAGGGCCAAGGATCCGATGAGATTAAAGAAGACTTTGGAAAGGTAGGATTCAGCAAAATCCCAACCGTCTGCTATTGAAGAATTTTCTGTGCGGCCAAAGTTGGCCAGCTCGCCACTCAACCATTCTTGAGCTTCATGAGAGAGTTGTTCTTCAAGAAAATTGCTGTTGAATTTCTCAACAACTGTCTTTGCGTTTTCTTTTAAAGTTCCCTTAATTATTGCTAACGATCTTTTGGCTAGAGCATCGCTTGCATTTTCAAGAGATTGAACTTCTGCAGGTGCATAATTTTGGACTATCTCCTGACGATCGACTGCACTCTGTGAAAGTCCTTGAAATGTACCTAGTATTAAACCTGGAAGAGCCTCTTTAAATGCGCTATATAGATAATTTTTAACGCGATTCATGATCATTCCAGAAGGGAGGACAAAATCGTTTGCCTGATTCGGCAAAAGTTTTGTTAAAATTTCATCCCTGAATGGCCCCATTAAACTTAAAAGTCTTTGTTCTCTTTCCTGTGGATTTGAAGTTTCTTCTACCTCAGCAATTTGAGCAGGTAAGGATTCCCCATGATTTTTAGCCATCCCGATCAAATAAGAGAGAATGTCTTCTAGTGTTACAGCTTGATCTGGTCCTTTTGCTGTCTTTATGTCTTGAGCAATTCTTGCAAGCATTTTTAAAAGAGTTGCATGGAGGCAGTTATTCAACAAATTCCGTTTTTCATCGAGGGTTCCCTCCCCCATTCTTTCATTCACCAATCCTTCAATTTGTTGTGCAATTCTAGGAGTGAAAGAATCTAAAATTGCCTCAATACTAGTTTCCCCATAGCATCCAAAAGCTGTTGCCTTGAGACAGTATTGACTGTTTCAAAATCAAACTTTCCAGAGGTGGCCACATTCAAAACAGTTTTCATCATCAAACGTTCAACCATAGAAGGCTGCGCTTTCTTGGCTGGCGCCTTCAAAGCTTTGGAAGCTTTAGAAATATTTTGAGAGGAAACTGCCCTTCTAGAGACCCTAGATTTTAGACGAGTTTCATTTTTGCTGCCGCAGGAACTTCGGGACGAATATGTACAGGAAGGGCCTGCTCTTCTTGGTTAGAGGAAGTATGAGAAGAGGTAAAATCAGGATTTTTTGAGGATTCATCCCTGTAGGATTCATAAATAATTACTCAGTTTTTATTAAAAAGCTTTATTTTATTATAATTTAATTTTTTTATAAATTAAACAGATAAAAATTATGTTAAGATTTGATAAAAAAATGAATTTTAATTTTTCCTTAGAAAGGCTGTTTTTCGAGGAGTTCTTGCCAGGCTAATCGTGCTAAAACACGACTACAGACTCTCATCCAACGAAAAAAGTNGGCAACTTTGAGGATTGAATAAACCATTAATTGATNAAGTTTTTTAATTAAATTAAGAAATCGCCTTGGCATCAATAGGATTTGATGACCTAAATATTTCAAGAAAAGTCGGATTTTTGCACCCATTCGCTGATCTGTTTTTTAAAGGTATGGGCATATTTTTTGTTTTTAAAATTTTAGTTTTTATTTTTGCCTGCATTTTCTTAAAAATTCCCGAGATTTTTNCTTAAACCCTTCCTGGGGATCAAAGAAATTTTTGACAATTTCAGGGATGACTTTTTCAANAAGATTTTTAAAAGTAAGAAGAATCATCTCTCGGCTTATTTTTAGGACATCTTGTATTCCTGCATAGACATTTTGTAAAAATCCACGGATTTGCTCAATTTGACGCTGTATTTTTTCACGACCGCTTAAAAGGCTGCTTGAGCCCANCTGAACTTTAGGAGTGATCCATGAGTACACGGGCTGCAACGCATAATTAATACTTGAAGCTACAATCGTGCTCGTCTTAGCAATGTTTAAACCAACACTTTTCATAACCTCATTTACTTTTTTAATCTTCTCGTNTATTGCAATCTTAAATTTTTGTATCTCAAGGCGAGGTTTTTCTATGACTTGTTTGGCTTTTTTCTGACTTTGTTCAATTGAATTTTTATAGCTTCTACAGANAGGCTCAATCCATTCCTTCTTTGCTGTTTTCCAAGCAAACGTAAGAAGTTCTTTTGCAATTTCAAGATTTTTATCTCCAGTTTTATATGTTTNTTGCAACAGGAGTTTAGTCGCTGTTTCAGCAGCTTTGAAACTTTGATGAAAAGCTGGAAGATAAGGCTGCAAAAGCCGATATCCTAAGGCAATCGTCTGATGTTTAAGATGTACAAACAAAGTTTTAGAGGCATGATTCACCCAATGAATATATTCCGTGGCCTTAGTGGAGATCGCGGTCAGACCATTTTTTAAATGACTAATGAATCCTTTGTTTTGATCCGTCTGAAAAAGTTTTTTAAATTTATCTGCAACGATTAGGAAAGGTTNTTGTTCCGTAATGCAAAATATTAGGCAATCCATCTGTAAGGACCCACTTTGGGAGTCCATAGAAAAGAATATAAGGGGGCATTGCAATCGCCAAAAAGACAAATTNNTTCCTGCTCGGGCGACAAAGATAAAATNTTTGGGATATTTTCCTAATTTTGCGACAGCATCTCGCTCCAATTGCCCCTGCAAGGATTTAAGAGTATCGACAGGTTTCTCTACTTTAGACGGCATTTTTGCCGCAGGGTTCCGGATCATAGAGTAGAGGTCGTTTCCTGGAGAACACTTAGAAATACTATCACGTGTAACAGGTCCCGGCATATTTATAATTACTTTAATTAAAATTATTTATTTCTTAAAAATTATTTTACATAAACCCTTTAATAAATTTCAAGTTAAATCTGCAAATTCCAAATTTTCGATGCCGGTTCTTTTAATATACTTTTTCTTGCAACAATACCATTCAATCTGTATAATCGACTCCATTATAGACTTAGGAGTTAACAATGGTACGTATCAGTAAACAAGCAGAAAGACGTAGTAAATCCCCTCACAAACCTAGAATGCCAGCTGANAAAACAGGGCCACGCAAAGAGAAATTAAAATCATTTCATGTAAATGCTTTAGAAGGCGAACATGCAGCTAAAGCCTACATTCCAAAAATTAAGTAATTTGTAAGGATAAAGTTATGTCTAGACATCCAAGCTTTGGAAAAGCCAATAAAGGCTCTACTAAACGCAACGTTTTNAAAAGATTTGAAAGAATTGATGTTTTAAAGAAATTAGGACGCTGGGACGAAAAGAAAACCCGTATCACAGGCCTTCCTAAAACACCTGTTCTCTAAATTTATTCAAGATTAGGTAAGGTTTGCTTTGCTTCAACCCTTACCTATTTTTTCTAATATATTCGCTCCATTTCAAAATTGGAAAATTTTCAAATTAAGCACACTGAATTGTGTTTAATGCTAATCTCTTCGGTCAATAAAAATTTAAATGGATGTTTTTTTGCCTATGCCTCACCTTTAAAGATAAACAATTTAACGAAATCTCTTTCTTGAATTCAAAGTCCATATCTGCTAACAAAGGTGTTTTAACCAAAAAATTGCCGTGAAGATAAACGTTTATAACCATCAGAAAGATCTTAAACTCTATTCGAGTGCGGTCAANAAAATCGTAAAAGCTGTTCTCAATCTGGAAGAGCAGCCATGCGATGAGGTTTCAGTCTATTTTGTAAATGATCAAGAAATTTGCAGGATGCACCATGAATATTTCGATGACCCCACTTTGACAGATTGCATCTCTTTTCCTTTAGATTTCGAAATTGATGAAATAGATTATAAAATCTTAGGAGAGGTTTTCGTTTGTCCTTACACCGCCATTGAATATGCANNAAAACATAAAGTAGATAAGTATGAGGAATGCGCCCTTTATATCATCCATGGATTATTGCATTTGATGGGGTATGATGACATGGATTCACGCTCTAAAGCCATCATGCGCAGAACTGANAAAAAACATTTGGAGAATCTAAGAAAATTAAATTTATCCTTGAACTTATCCCGAAATAAGTTCTTAGACTCTTAATTAGGGGGAAAATTGTTACTCGTTTTTATCTTCTTTTGCACTTTGCTNTTTTTATTTGGCACCTTNTTTCTCACTGCTATTATCAGCGCGTTTCGCCGCTTGCATAANAANGATATCCAAAAACATATGAATGCTTTGGGAAGATTATTNTTTTATCGCCCCTTTCATCTTGCTTTACTACCGAACAATGAATATGAANNGGGCTTTTTTACTACAATCTGTGCACAAAATTTAGCCCGTTTTGGCTATGCCGCATGCGGGATCATTTTTCTCTCTTTGACCGAGCTGTTTCATCCGATATATGAAGGTTCAAGTTTCAGCAATCTAGATATCTTTTGGATTATCTTAAGCCTNTTTGTTTTAATCCTAGGTTCTTTTGTTGTAGGCGATTATTTGCCGCGTATTTTTGGAAATCGCTTTCCGGAAAAGGCGTTAAAAGTCGGACTTCCNCTGACTTCAATTTTTCTNTTTTTGGCGTTTCCTTTTGCTTATATCATCTTAAAAATTTCTCATTCTCTATCAAGCGAAACCTATTTTGATCCCACTCAGGAGCCAAGCGCTCAGGCTAAACAGGAAATTATAGAATTGATTCAAGAGGCAGAAGTTAGCCCATCGCTTGACATCCATGATAAAAAACTCATCGAGTCTGTTTTAATTTTCAAAGAACGCTCTGCACGTGAAGTGATGGTGCCTCGTATCGACGTCTTTAGCTTGCCAAGCGATACAACGATCAAAGAGGCTGCACGTCTNTTACAGAGCGAAGGCTATAGTCGAACTCCTGTGTACCGAAATACTGTGGACCATATAGTAGGGGTTTTAATGTACAAGGATATCCTGAGAAAATACATGGAGGCCGAGGAGAAAAGAGACTCGAAAATCATAGAGGCATCCATTGAAACCATACAAAAAAATGTCATTTACACCCCTGAGACNAAAAAAATCTCGAGCCTCCTACAGGAATTTCGTAANAAACAGGTCCATCTAGCCATTGTCGTAGATGAATATGGCGGGACAGAAGGAATTGTCACAATTGAAGATATTCTTGAAGAAATTGTGGGTGACATTTCTGATGAGTATGATCAGGAAGAAGAAACTTTTAAAAGACTGCACGATGGTTCCTGGATCGTGGATGCAAAAATGAACATTTCAGATGTTGAAGAACAAATCGGCATTCAGCTTCCCCAGGAAGAAGAATACGATACAGTCGGAGGCTATGTATTTCACATCTCTGGAGCTATTCCTTCCCCTGGCTTTACCATCCATCAGGATGATTTTGAATTAGAGGTGTTAGAGTCCAGCGATCGTGCTGTAGAAAAGGTGCGGATTAAACCCACCGTTCAGGGAAATAATCAAATCTTTTTTCTTCTTTACCCAGCAAGAATGATCTGATAACTTTAGCTCTGAATTATCTAAAAGGATTGTTTATGAGTGATCAGATAGCCGTGCATGCTCTTTTAATAAGTACGGGTATTTTTCTGGGGGCATGCTTCACATGGGTATTTTATAAAATCCGTCTGAAAGGTTTTAATACTCTAGCCGCCGAACTCATCAAAAATGCTGAATATGAGGCTGAAAACATCAANAAAACGGCTCAGATTTCAATGAAGCAAAATCAGGTCGAACAGCAAAAATTTTTGAAGAAACCTATCAAAAGAGCGTCGTAAACTTATCCGCGAAGAAGAACGTTTGAAATTGCGCGAAGATAAATTAGAAGAGCGAACAAATATATTGGAAAAAATTATCAGAAATTGAAAAACGAGAAGTATCATTCTCAGAGCGCCGTGAACTGCTCGAACTGGAAAAACAACCTAGAAAAGCTTCAGACACAGTTAAAACAAGAATTGGAAAAGACTTCTGGATTGAGTTCTTCCGAGGCAAAAGACGCCTTGATGCAGCGCATTCAAATGGAACTTAAAAATGAAACAGCCAATTTAATTCGCCGTGCCCAAAAAGAAGCGGAAGAAGTAGCCGATCAAGAGGCCGCAAAAATCATTGCTACAGCCATTAATCGACTTGCTACGTCTTGTGCCTCAGAAGCGACGGTCAATACTGTCACCCTTCCGAACGAAGAAATGAAAGGGCGAATCATCGGAAGAGAAGGGCGTAATATTCGTACATTAGAAAAAGCCACCGGGGTAAATTTTATTGTAGACGATACCCCTGGTGCTGTTGTCATCTCAGGTTTTGATCCCGTCCGCATGGAAATTGCCAAAATGGCCCTGACAGATCTGATTGCAGATGGCCGCATCCATCCGACACGCATAGAAGAAGCTGTCGATAAAGCCAAACTCAATATTCAAAAGCAAATCAAGCAGTACGGAGAAGATGCAGCATTACGCGTCGGTGCCATCAATATTCATCCTGAGCTTATTCAACTTCTCGGCAAGCTTAAATTTCGCTTTAGTTATGGCCAAAACATTCTCCATCATTCTTTAGAGGTTGCCCATTTAATGGGCATGATGGCCGGAGAACTGGGTTTAGATATACGTTTGGCTAAGCGGATTGGACTTTTACACGATATTGGCAAAGCTGTTTCTCATGAAGTTGAAGGAACTCATGCTCTTATTGGACATGACCTTGCTCTGCGTTTTGGTGAAACAAAAGAAGTAGCGAATGGAATCGGCTGTCACCACTTTGAAATGAATCCATTGACCGTCGAGGCGAGCCTATGCAGTGCTGCAGATTCAATTTCTGCTTCACGTCCTGGCGCTCGAATAGAAGCCGTGGAAGAGTATATCAAACGCTTAAAAAGNCTAGAGGATTTAGCTTATGACTTTCCTGGGATTGAGAAGGCTTATGCCATGCAGGCAGGCCGAGAAATTCGCATAGTTGTTTTACCAGATATGGTTGATGACGACGGTGTGGTCAATCTTGCGCGTGATTTAACTAAACGTATTGAACAGGAGCTCAACTATCCAGGAAAAATTAAAGTCACAGTCATCCGTGANAAAAGAGTTGTAGAATACGCGGTCTAATTGCAAGATAAATTCCTTTTGTCTTATAATTAAATGTCTATATATCACATCAAATAAAATTTATGCATTTACCATTAGCCTATTATGGCGAGCCAGTTCTTCGCAAAAAGGTNGAACCTGTTGAAGAAGTTAACGATGAAATTCGGGAACTTGTGACTAATATGTTAGAAACTATGCATGCTGAAGATGGTATCGGGCTGGCAGCCCCGCAAGTGTTCAAATCTTTGCGGCTCTTTGTTACGTGCGTTCCGACTTATATCGATGANAAAACTATGGTTCCAGGAGTGGAGCGTGTTTTTATTAATCCTAAGATCCTCTCTTATAGTGAAGAAACTAACACCCTTCCTGAAGCTTGTCTTTCGATTCCGCATTTATCAGGTTACGTGACACGCCCATTAAAAATTATTGTTGAGGCCATGGGCATGGACGGCAACCTATTTACACAAGAATTTATCAACTATGAAGCTCGATGCATTCTGCACGAAAACGACCATATTAATGGTAAATTGTTTATTGATCGCATGGTGGATCCCAAGGAAAGGCAGGCCCTTGAGCCAAAGCTGCGCGAAATCAANAAGAAATATTCTTCAAAATAAAGAATAGCCCATCCTGATTCGATGGGCCATTTTGAAATTTATGACTCAACGCGTTCCATGGTAAAAGGTGCATTCATCCCCTGATTTGTTCTCCCTAATGCATTCGTCCAAAGGGATAAGATGATGCAAGCTGCAANAAAGATAAACGCCAGCCAGGCAGTAAACTTTTTCAAAACGTCGGCTGTAGAAGTCCCAAAGAGCGATTCTCCTGCCTCTCCACCAAAAGAAGACCCTAATCCTGTGCTTTTACTCTCCTGAATCATAATTACAAAACAGAGCACAGCGCAAATCATCATAAATAAAACAATTGTCATATAATATAAAAAGTCATCTTGATCCTCTATACGTTAGTGGAATTGTAACAATTAATAATCTTAGAAAAATCCTCGACGGAAAGCGACGCTCCTCCAACCAAGAGCCCATCAATATCCGGTTGATCGAGAAATTCTTTCGCATTATCGGGCTTGACAGATCCTCCATATTGAATCACCATCTGTTCAGCGGACTTTTCACCCCATTTTTCTCCAATTTTCTTTCGACAAAAAGCTTGAGCTTCTTCAGCCGTGTCTGCATCCGCAGGTTGAGGCANTTCAATTGCCCAAACAGGCTCATAAGCTAAAATGACCCTTTCCAATTGCTCCTCAGTGATACCCTCTAATCCTTCATCGATCTGGGCGGCTAGGACTTCGTGCGTTTTTCCCGCTTCTCTTTGATCCCTGGTCTCCCCTATGCACAAAATAACTTGAAGATTGTCTAAAAGAGCTCTTTTTATTTTTTTGTTAATAAAGCTATTCGTCTCATGAAAAANACGGCGCCGTTCAGAGTGCCCCAAAATCACAAATTTAGCACCAGCATCTTTTAACATTTTACCAGCAATTTCACCTGTAAAAGCGCCCTCGGAGGCATCATTCATATTTTGAGCCCCGATCATTAATGGACTGCCTTTGGCTGCATCCGCTACGGATTTAATGGCGGTAAATGGGACAGCTAAATAGACCAGGGCAGCGTGATGCTCAACCAATGGGATGAGCTCTTTTACAAAAGCGACCGCTTCCTCTATGGTTTTATACATTTTCCAATTGCCAGCAATAATAACCGAACGATTAGCTGAAGTCATGANAACCTTATTTTTAAAATGAATGTTATCATTCTTTTCTCTAAAAAGCAATGTTAAAAAATCTAGCATTTTAACAAAATTCCAGCTAGATTAAAAACCTATGCCTGAGACTTCCCAAAACCCCTAGTTTTAACTGTTACACAACTCACACATGCAATTAAACTGTGTTTAGAAGGGACATTTCCCCTCATTTGGCTGCAAGGAGAAGTCAGCAATTTCAAACCACACTCTTCCGGGCATCTCTATTTTTCCCTAAAAGATGAAAATGCACAGATCACCGCTGTCATGTGGAGGCAAGATGCAGCCTCTCTTAAAGCCCCCATTAAAGACGGCATGCAAGTGTTGGTGCGAGGTGCCATTAATGTTTATCCTAATCGCGGCAATTATCAACTTGTGATCCATGAAATGAAACCCGTGGGCTTGGGCGAACTTTTGCTAAAACTAGAGGAGCTAAAACAAAAAATTCATCATTTGGGATGGTTTAAAAAAGAGCATAAAAAGCCACTGCCTCGCATGCCAAAACGTTTAGGAATTGTGACAAGCCCCACAGGTGCTGCTATCCAGGATATTTTGAATATTTTGGCCCGCCGTTCTGCAGGATTGTATATCCTCATCAACCCTGTACGGGTGCAAGGCGAAGGAGCTGCCCAAGAAATCGCCAAAGCTATTCACTTTTTTAATGAACATCAATTAGTCGATGTGATGATTGTGGGACGTGGCGGCGGCAGCATCGAAGATCTGTGGTGCTTTAACGAAGAGATTGTTGCTGAAGCAATTTTTAAGAGTCAAATTCCGATTATTTCAGCAGTCGGTCACGAGACGGATCACTGCATCGCAGATTACGTGGCAGATGTAAGAGCTCCCACNCCCTCTGCTGCAGCCGAGATTGTGATCGCCGATAGACTTGAACAACTCAATCATTTAGAACAGATTAAGCGACGGCTACATCAAAGCATCTCCCATCGATTGGCTCAGCATCGACATCAATTAAATGCAATCCGTAAACAACCCCTATTTTTATCCCCTTATTATCTTTTGGGTGCATGGATTCAAAAATTGGATGATATGNNCGCCAGCGTTTTGATCAGGGAATCTATCAAGAACTTAGAAAGCATCGCATAAAAATTGATGCTTATTATCAAAGAACTCAATCTCTTAAACCCTCTACTCAAATCGCTTATTTAAAAGAAAAGCTTNAATTATTGGAATAAAGCGATCAACCAATCTATGGAAAGAGTAATCAAGCTTAAGAAAGATCGCCTGGAAAGAACGAGCCACACCCTCCATCTGATCAATCCTCAAAACTTATTGAATAAAGGCTACTCTATTGTATTTTCAGAAGAAGACGGCTCAGTTATTTCCTCGGTGAACACGGTCGTTAAAGATCAAATCCTTCGCATTCAGGTATCTGATGGAAACTTCTCCTCTATTGTGAAGGAAATATCAAAGTAGGGATTGAATTTTTACAAAAATTTCTCTATAATGATTACTAAAACTAGAATAGTTATATGAAAACAAGTTTAAATACATTTATTTCTCAAAACTATCCTAATGAAGAAGCTTATCATTTGGCCTTGAAAAAGCTTAAAAAGGCCAGTTATAAAAATAAGTTTATTCTTATCGACGAGAAATTAAATGTCTCTTATGCAGGTTTTTTAGACGCCTGCTTGAAAAAATTAAAGGACTTTTTGCGGGGTCAACCAATTGCAACGTGAAGTGGTCGTCTACCGACTTCTCAATTTTTAGAGCTTGGTGCTGCAAAGGGTTGGCTTGACGAAAAGAGAGCCATTAAGGCCACTCGGCAATTTATATACAATCCAAATGGTTCTAAGAACGGGGAGATTGAAGAGCTTATCAATAAGCTAGCTCAATCCAGAGGCCCTTGGAATGAAAACGAACAGAATCAATTTAGTCAGCATTATGCGCAGGGACATGCGAAAGAATTAACATCTCTTCTACCACATACATCTGACACTCTCTTTCAACCTCTTGCCCCCTCTAAGTCAATTGATGATCCTCAAACTCAACAAATTTTGAGCAGCTCTGAAAGGACTGCCTTCCCAACTTCTTCGTCTCAAACCGTTCCAAAAGAAAATCCCGAAAATTTGCAACCCATTTCGACAATCAGCCAAGAGAAACCTTCTGATGAAATTTTAGGACCTCAACAAGTCGAATCAACTGTGGAAATGATTCAACCTGAACCCTTAATCATGTTTATTTATCAGAATGAAGGAGCTATTCAGGGTGTGATCAATTCATTAAGGAAGGAATACCCAAATGGTATTTTTACAACAGAGGCCAACTCGCAAAACCTGATCAGTCAAAATAACCATCGGCCGATTTCAGCTTTTATATCAACAGATTTGATAGCAACGTAGATGCACTTGATGATTTATTGCCAAGCATTGAAAATATCCTTAACCATAGACATGTGAATTTAACCTATATTGGCGCATTTAAAAAGGGATTAGTCATTCGCTTGAGTCTGAGTTAATGGAGAGACACAAAAACTTAAAGAAATTCATCATGCAAATCCAAGAGTTAATCAAACAAAGATGCTCGGTATTCGTTTTGAAAATGACACTCAATATCGTCCAGGATCAGGTTCCATAGAAAATGAAAAAAGTGTCTTGGAAACCATAAAGGCTCTTTTAAAAATCAATCTCGCATAGTTCTCGATACACAGTCGACTCCTTCTTCTCAAGGACCCTCCAAGACTCAATCTCAGCAAAATAGTCTGTTATCGGAAGTGTCATCTATCTCTCCTATTAACAAACCCGATGAAAATTTAGAACGTCTTCCTGTTTTTATTTATCGAAAAATAGCATTGAACTGTTAGAAAAACGATTAAGAAAGCTCTACCCAGAAGCCATTTTCATTGAACCTGATGAAGCGCTAGGAATCTTGCAAGAAAACATTCAAAGACCTATACAAATATTTTACATTCATCGAGTCGACACACGATTCGATAATTATGAAAATATAGTAAAAACAATTGAACCTTTTCTGTTTTCTGATGCGATCAATTTTTTATACATAGGAGTTTGTAAAACCGGGACAGAAACTATGCTAGAACAAGGCTTAGAAAATTTAAATCAATATTTCAAAAACACTAAATTTTCAAATCCTCACTTAAATCAAACACAAACATTCGCATTCAAATATGATTTATTGTCTCCCTCAAATCCAATTCAAAATGAAAAATATGTCCTCGAAAAACTGAACTCTTTGATAAAGCCGAAAAGGCCTCATGAAAATTTTAGATTCAAAATTGACTTGCAGTCAAAATTTCAGGCTTAAATTGGATGAAAAATTCTTAATCTAAAAAATTTATGAAGACCGATTTAAACACATTTATTCCGCAGATTTATCCTGATGAAGAAGCCTATAAATTGGCATTGAAAAAGCTTAAAAAGCTAACTATAAGAATAAATTTATTCTCATCGATGAGAAATTAAATGTGTCTTATGCAGGTTTTTTAAGACGTTTGATTGAAAAAATTAAAGGACTCTTTTGCGGTGTCAACCAAATGCAACGTGAAATTGTCGTCTACCGTCTTCTCAATTTTCTAGAGCTCGGTGCTTCAAAAGGGTGGCTTGATAAAAAAGAGCCTTTAACGCCACTCGGAAATTTATATACAATCCGAATGGCTCGAAAAATGCAGAAATCGAAGCTTTAATTGATAAACTAACTCAAAATAGAGGCTTCGAACAGAATCAATTTAGTCAGCACTATGCTCAAAAACATGTGAAAGAATTAAAATCTCTTGTCGTTAATACCTCAGGATTATCTCTTCAACCTCTTTCTTCTTCCTTAAAAACGACTCAGGTATCTTTAAATTATTTTTCTAGCGAAGAGAATAATAACAACGAAACTAAGGAAATAAATTTAAAATTAAAACCACCCGCAGCCACTCAATCAATTCTAAAAGAAAATCCTGAAAAGTCTAATCAGGTGAAATCGGCTGATGAAATTTCGGGCCCTATCGAAGTAAATTCTCCTGAAGAAATCCTCGATCTTGAACCTTTAGTTATGTTTATTTATAAAGACGAAGGCTCGATTCAAGGTGTCATAAATTCCCTAAGAAAAGGATATCCTGATGGAATTTTTACGACTGAGGAAAACGCTCAGGATCTGATCAAACAAAATGAGCAAAAGCCGATCTCAGCCTTTTATATTCAAAGATTTGATGGCCATGTTGATTCTTTAGAAGCCTTGTTGCCAAGCATTGAAAATATTTTAAGCCGGTACAATGTGAATTTAGTCTACATCGGTGCATTTAAAAGGGCTTAAATACTATCCTTGAATCTGAACTGATGGAAAGACATAAAAATCTTCAAGAAATCAATCATCCAAATCCAAGAGTCCATCAAACTCCGATGCTGTCCATTTACTTTGAAAATGATGTTCGTTCACGTCCAGGATCCGGATCCATTGAAAATGAAAAAAGTGTCTTTGAAAACATAAAGACTCTTTTAAAACATCAACCCCGTCTTGTTCTTGAAAAAGATAGCCTTGCTCAACAAAAATCTGCACCTTCTCAGACGCCAAAAATCGACTTACAAGCTCTCATACAATTTCAGAAGTCACCTCTCTTTCACCTATTGAAAAAATGAAGAAAGTGTCGTACGCCTACCCGTATTTATTTATCAAAGTGGATGTATTGAGCCGTTAGAAAAAGATTAAGAACCCTTTATCCTCAAGGCATTTTCGTGGAGCGAGAGAAAGCCCAAACAGTTTTGAAAGAAAACAGCCAAAGGGCTATCCAAGTTTTTATATAGATCGAGTCGATACACGATTTGAGTATTTCGAAAACCTTGCCAAAACAATCGATCCATTTTTATTCTCAGACAATATTAATTTTTGTACATAGCAGTTTCAAAAAAGGAGCAGAAAATCCGCTTGAAGAAGGTGTGGAAAGTTTAAAAAATATCTAGAAAGTTCAAAATTTTATAATCAACGATTAAAACATGTTCAAACTTTTGCATTTAGATATGATGCTTTTTCATCATCGCACACAATTCAGAATGAAAAATTAGTCCTTGAAAAACTAAATTCGCTAATTAGATCAAATCCTCTAACCTAAAATTCTATGAACTCAATCTGTGAGCTCTGTTTGTATTAAAAACTCAAAATTATTCAATCGCAAGTACTTTTCCAACTTAAGTTTATAAAATTTACTAGACTTCCCGATTGAAATATCGTAAATTCCTTCAATATTTCATTTTAATTATTGAGGCCTAGATGAATCCATTGCAGTTTAATCCTTATGTTAAAAACGGGCAGTTTTATACATCTGAAAATGCACCTGTTGTTCCTGCTCTTGCAACAAATTCTGAAAATGTAGAGCAAGCTTCGAGCAATGAAATATTTACTTCGCGTGAACCACTATTTACCAATCTTCATAGACCCCCTCATCTTGTCTCCTTAGAACCCATCGCTTCTTCTAAAGAAAATGCAGAACCTTTAGCCCTTTTCATTTATTCTTGCGAAGAATCTATTCAAGGAGTGATCAACTCTTTAAGAAAGAAATATCCCCATGGATTTTTCTACAGAAGACAACGTTCAGAATTTTATCGCACAAAATATCAATCAACCGATTTCAGCCTTTTACATACAGAGATTTGATTCTAATGTGCCCTCATTGGATACTTTAATGCACCCAATAGAAAATCTTCTAAAGCATCCAAATGTAAATCTAACTTTTATTGGCGCTTTTAAAAAGGGGCTCCTCTTTCACTTGAGTTTGATTTATTAGAGAGGCAAAAAAACTACAAGATACTGCATTAAATCCGAAAATAAAACAGCTGCAGATGCTCTCTGTCCGTTTTGAGAATAATATAATGGAAAAATCAGGATTTGGTTCGATCGAGAACGAAGACAATGTGATGGCAACTCTTCAAACAATTTTAGAAACCCACCGACAATTGAAGACCTCTTTTCAACCCTCAACCGTCTCTTTATGCGAATCTAATCAAGCATTTTGCGAACCAAAAATTTCTGAAGTACCTGCCCCTGCTTCTATAAAAAAGACTAGAGGGTGCAGAACGTGTCCCTCTTTTTATTTATCCTCATGATGCTGTCAATCCATTAATAACCAGATTCAAACAACTTTTTCAGAACGGCATTTTTGTCGCCAACAATGAAGCTTTGACTTTTATAAATGAAAACATCCATACCCCTCTGCAAGTTTTTTACATAGAGATTTGATACCCGACTTGATGATCATGAGAGTCTAGCGAGACGTATAGAACCGTTTTTATGTCCGAATGTTAACCTTTCATTCATTGGTGTTTCTAAAACAAGCACAAATGTGATGCTGAAGAGTGGTTTAGAAAATTTTCAAAAGTATTTAACACAGACCAAATTTTCAAATCCGCAGTTCAATCAAGTCGTTACATTTGATATAAAATATAACGCGGAATCATCCTTTCCATCGAATACAATTCAAAATGAAGAATTTGTAAAGGAAACATTGAATTCTCTAATCAAATGAGAAAATCTTAATTTTTTATTCCATAAATAATTTGAAAAAACCGAGGTTCCAATACAAAAGAAGCTACTGAACTAAAAAGTCATCCTTTCTAGTGTTAAATGATCAAAATAGACTATAATGGGTGTTAACCCTTACGAAATTTAGAACTCTATATTTTTTTAATTTGAGTTTTTAAAGGCTTACATTAGATGAATTCAGGCACCTCTCAGTTAGTTAAAAACTATAATAGTGAAACGTATTATCAAGCTTTAGAAAAGCTAAAAATTCTTCGGGCAAAATTCTTTTCATAGATCAAAAACTGGGCGTTCATTATGCAAATATCTTCCGAAGAATTTTTGAAAAGATTAAAGCTTGCTTTGGCAAGATAGATCAAACAAGGCCTGAAATTGTCAAAGATCGATTGATAAAATTGATTCAACTTGGTGAAACTCAAGGTTGGCTCAATGCAAAAAAACAGATGAATTGTCCACTCAAATTTTTTTAATTCAAGGGATCAAAATACACTCTGTGCAGGTGGAAACTTCTGAAAAATCCATGCAAAATTTATCCACCCCTCTTAAATCCAAGGAGTTTACAAAGCAGCAAAGTCTACTCAATAGAGCTGTTGCAGACACTCAAATGGATTTGGGATATTCTACCCAGGCCATCGCAGAACGTCAATCCATCATTAAAGAGCCGTCCCATGAACATACGATAAGCATTCCTCAGCATAGCACCCAATCGGCAGCAGCAGTTGAAGAAGCTAATGAAATAAGTCCCCTGGAAGAAAAGCATTCCCAGCAGACTCTTCCTTTCTTTATTTTTGAAGATCAAAATGGAACAAGAAGCATTTATGACATTTTAAAGAAAACATATCCTACTTGTGTTTTTGCCAATGAAGATGAAATTCAATCTCTCATGGAACAAAATAAAAACCTACCTATAGAAATTTTCTATGTCAAAAGATTTGATGATAGTTTTGAAACTTTTGCAACACTCAAGCATCTAGTGGCTCAAATTTTAAAAGACCATCAAAACGTCCATCTCACATTGATTGGGGCTTCAATGCAAAATGATCAAATTAAACTAGAAGAAAAGATGAAGCAATTTGAAGAAGCCCTGCAATCTGAATCTTTTCCCAATCCTCAATTAAAAGAGACCAAAACAATCTCCCTGCGTTTTAAATCGATGATGGGTGGAAAGCAAATTTTAGAATCCAATGTTGAAAAAAATTTATTGAACAGATTAGTCAGCAAATAGGTTCAAGTGATGCAAGTCAGATAAAAACTCCGTTGAATGCAACCCACCCCTTCAATGTTCAAACATCTTCAGACCTTAAAAATCAACTGGAGTCTGCTCCGAAAGAACAGATGCTTGAAAAGCCTCAATCGATCGAACCCATCCAAGAGAAAAATCCCCATCCAATCCTTTGCCTTTATTCATATTTAATAGCTTGCAGGGTTCTAAAGGCATTCATCATTGCTTAAAACAAGCCTATCCTAATGAAAAGTTTATTTCTGAAAATGAACTCGATTTGTTTCTGAATCAAAATTCTTCTGAGCCTATCCAAGCCTTTTATTTTATAAGCTTTGATAATCGATTGGAAGATCGGCAACATCTAATCCCAATCATTCATGAAATTTTAAAATATCCAAATGTCAATCTTGTCTATGTGGGTGTGGCTAAAGACATTGACAGTCTCAATATTGAACAGTCTATGAAGGGATTTCAGGATTATCTTCATCAACAGCTTGCATTGTCAAAAGATCGAGTCAAAACAATGTCTTTACGCTATCACGTGATGACTGATGGGACAAACTTTTTGCAGTCTCTTGATTCTAATGTGGAAAAAATTTTCTCAATCAAATTCAACAATCTCTTTCAAAAAATAATTTTACTTAAATTGTGTCTTAGACCCTGATTCTTTTTGATTGTTATCGATGACTTGCATGCATTTCATCGCCACATCGATAGCCTTACTCTCGTATTTGCTTTCCCAAAAAGCACTATTCGGCTATAACATTATGGATATATCTTTTGTAAACTTAAGGAATTAGACTTGTGAGTGAAAAAGAACTCAGTTTCGAAGCTGCTTTTGCACGATTAGAAGAAATTTTAGAGAAAATGAATTCTGGATCTGTTCCATTAGATGAATCTTTAAAACTGTATGAAGAAGCCGATAAGTTAATCATCTCCTGCCAGAAAAGACTGAATGATGCAGAACGTAAAATTGAGATTCTGATTAAAAATCGCAATGGAGAAACAGCTTTGAGCACAGATAACAAACCGATAACACAAGAATTTCAGCCTGGACAGGGAAAATGAATCAAAGCATTTTAGAAACAGTAAATTCCCCTCAAGATATCAAATCCCTCTCTCTTTCCGATCTTACTCTCCTTGCTAATGAAGTGCGCCAACGCATTATAGATGTCATGTCAGTCAATGGAGGTCATTTGGCTTCCAATCTAGGTTCAGTTGAGCTAACCATTGCCCTCCACCGAGTTTTCGATTCGCCTGAAGATAAGTTTATATGGGACGTAAGTCATCAAACTTATACTCATAAAATATTGACCGGGAGGAAGGAGCTCTTCCATACAATCCGCCAATTTAAAGGCTTATGCGGCTTTAGCCATCCTAAAGAATCTGTTCATGATCATTTTTATGCAGGCCATGCCGGGACTGCTCTCTCCTTAGCCCTAGGTGTAGCTAAAAATCGAGATCTTACTAAACGGACAGAATATGTCATTCCCGTCATCGGTGATGCAACTTTAACTTGCGGGGTTTCTCTTGAAGCTTTAAATAATATCCCAAGAGAATTAAAGCGTTTTGTTGTAATTCTGAATGATAATGAAATGTCTATCTCTAAAAATGTCGGTGCCATCACACGCATTCTAAGCCGTCTTCTTAGCAATCCTACAACAGATAAAATTTATCAGGAGCTTGATACCCTTGTTTCTAAAATTCCAAGCTATGGCCCCACGCTGGCCAAGCAAGGGCATAAAATTACTGAGTCCATGAAACATTTAGTCAGCCCTGCTGCGTTCTTTGAACATTATGGATTATCTTATATTGGTCCGATTGATGGTCATGACATCAAAAAAATGGTTGAAGTTTTTGAAGAGATAAAAGATGCAAAATGGCCTGTCATCATTCATGTCCTTACCAATAAAGGTCAAGGCATGGAAGAGGCCATCAAAAATCCTATTTCTTACCATGGAGCTCGACCGTTTAACCCAGGTACCGGCAAGTTTCTTCCAGCTACGACAAATGCCCAGACGTTTCCAAAAATCTTTGGAGCCCATCTTTTAAAAATGGCAGAAAACGACCCTAGTGTAATCGCCGTAACCCCAGCGATGTCTGCAGGTTCCTGCTTAGATGAGTTTATGAANAAATTTCCAGACAGATGCCATGATGTAGGAATAGCAGAATCACACGCGATTACGTATTGCGGCGGACTCGCATATGGCAAAAAAATGAAAGTTTTTGCTTCCATCTATTCCACCTTTCTTCAGCGTGCTTTTGACAATCTCTTCCATGACATTTGTCTGCAAGAGCTGCCGGTGATTTTTGCTATTGACAGAAGCGGGATTGCCGGACCTGATGGATCTACTCACAATGGAATTTATGATATTTCCTTCCTAAATGCCATGCCAAATATGGTGATCAGCCAGCCGCGTGATGGGCATCTTTTAAAGGAACTCATGGAATCGGCACCCTCATGGGGCCAGCCTGCGGCCATCCGCTATCCAAATATGGCCACTCTTACGAGAGACGAACCTTTGAAGCTGCGTCAAATAGGCAAAGGAGAAATTTTAGAAGAAGGCCAGGATCTCTTAATTATTTCCCTTGGCCATATGAACTATGTCTCTCAAAAGGTGAGGGAACTTTTAATCGAACAAGGCATTCATCCAACCCTGATGGATCCTATTTTTATCAAACCTTTAGACTCTGAGCTCCTTTGCAAATTGTTAATGACACATCAAAAAATTGTCACCCTGGAAGAACATTCTGTCGTTTCTGGAATGGGCTCAATTATTAATAATTTCCTTCTTTCCCATGGTTATTCAAACATACAGATTTTGAATTTAGGGATTCCTGAAACTTTTATAGAACAAGGCTCCCATGTAGAACTGTCTAAGGAAATCGGTTTAACCGCCCCTCAAGTGGCACAAAAATTCTTGTGGATTTTTTCCCAGAAAAAATAAAAACATGACTTCAGAAGCTATAAATTTAAGATGACTGGAATAGGTCGAATATGCGTATCGCGCTCTTTCCCAATATGCTCAAAAAGCCATCACGTGAAATTGCAGGCAATATTGTTTCATTTTTAAAGGAAAGAGGCGTTGAAACTTATGCTGAGGATGCTATAGCCGAACAGATAGGTTGCAAGCGATTATCTGAAAGCTCTCCAGATAAAATTGATTTTCGAATCTCTTTAGGCGGCGATGGAACCATTCTTCGTTTGATCCATCGCAATCCTGAAATTGAAGCCCCTCTGATGGCTATTAATTTTGGAGGATTAGGATTTATGGCCGACATTCCTATCCAAGAAATTTATTCAAGCCTGGATCGCCTTTTAAAAGGCAATTATCTCATTCATGAACGTATGATGATGAAAGGCGAAACTCAACATGCTCAAACCTGCCAATCTGTGAACGATATTGTTTTCCATCGCTCTCAAAACCCTTCGCTGATCGAGCTCGCGATTTTTGTAGATGATATTTATTTGAACACATTTTGCGCCGATGGAATTATTATTGCAACTCCCACCGGGTCAACCGCCTATTCGATGTCAGCNGGNGGGCCTATTGTCACGCCCGATCTGATCGCCTTTGTGATTACGCCGATTTGCCCTCATACAATTTCAAATCGTCCTATCGTCCTAATGCCCAAAAGCCAAATTCGCATCGTCTATGTAAGTGAATTGCAACCCATCGAAGTCACTTATGACGGCTTTTCAAATTTTCAAATGAANAAAGGCGAAGAATTTTATATTCGCCTTTCCGAAAATAAATTTCGCCTTGTCAGCTTGCCGCCGCATGATTTCTATTCCACATTACGTTCTAAACTTGATTGGTCAGGAAAATTAAAATCAAGCTCCGAACCTTCAAGTTTCTAACCTAAATTAAATTTCATTATCTTTTTAGCTAAGTTGGAAAATTTGATAAGAAAGGGCTCTGAGTTTGAATCAATTGTAGCAGCACTACTTGAATAGCGGATTTGCAGACAGAGACAAGCTGACAAAGTCAAATTCCAAATTTCTGGAAGAGATGTATTGTTTTTATTTTGCAAACTTTTAGAGATTTAATAAGAGGCAAATGACCTTTGGCAATCCGAAGAAATCTATTGCAAAACGCCAAATTAAAAGCTGTTTCTTTATTGAGAATTGATCCTGTTTTTCATCTAAAAATCCATTGAAATGCGAAAAGATTTTCTTTCACATGAGATTTTTTCAAAAAAATTAATCCCAATTTTTTTATATAAGTAATTGTAAACCAAATTTTTAACATACATATTAGGAAAATTTTAAAGTAAAGTAAAAATTCTACTGGAAAGTTTATTGCCTAATGCGTATTTAGAAAAGGTAAATCCTTTTTTTCTGGTGCATGTGTCTTTGGATAAGACGAATGAAAACTGGAAAAGGAAACGCAAAATAAATACGAAACCAAGAAAAACAAACAAACCATAGGAGTTGTTATGAAGAAAGCAGTAAAGTTTCTTTCGTCGACTGTAGCATTAATGGTAACAGCATTTGCTTTAACAGGCTGCTGCTGCGACCGCAATGACTGCTGTGATCCTTGTGCACCATGCCCATGTCCTCCAAAGCCATGCTGTGTGAAGCCATGTGCAAAACCATGCCCAAGACCATGCTGCCCACCAGCTTGTGAACCAGCTTGCTACTAAAATTATCAAGGGGAGGGTGTTCCTCCTCTTTAGAGTTATAAACTATGAAAACACTTTGTAAATTAAGGAGAATTAAGATGAAAGAAATGATTAAATTAGCTTCATTATTTGTTGTTGCTATCGTTATGACAGGATGCAATGCTTGGAACAATGACTGCTGCGATCCATGCCAACCAAAATGCTGCCCAGCTCCTCGCATCTGGGATAACTGCTGCGACCAAGGTCCAGTCGGTTATTAATAGAATCCGGCATGATTAAAAATGCCGGTCTAATGATAGTTGTTAACCGCCCCCTTTCTGAACTTTGTCAAAAGTTTTAAAGTCTAGAAAAGGGGCGGTTAAAAATGAAAGTCAATCTTTAGAGATCGGTAAGGAAGTAAAAGCGTCTAGAGAAGCTTGGAGCATTTGGGGCAAATCAAGTCATATGGCAAAGATTAAGAGGCCCAGATCCAGCAAAAAGCATCGCTCAATTTCACGAACAATCTCTTGAATAGATAAATGTAAGGTTTTCCAGTCTCGAACTATACGACTGAAAAGTGCTTAAGCTTAAAGAACGATAGATTAAATCTACCAAGACAAAAAAACGAAAGGAGTCATAAATGAAGAAACAACTAGGAATAATAGCCTCGTTGCTNTTTTTGTGCGCTACAACGTTTATTTGGGTAGGTTGCGCTAATAACAATTGCTGCGATACAGCACCTGTTTGTGAACAGCCCGCCCCAGTTAGCGAACCAGAATGCGCACCTTGCGCACCCGTATGCCAACCAGCATGCGAACCTGTATGCCAACCTAGATGCGCCCCAGCTTGTGCACCAGCATGCAAGCCAGCCTGTGCGCCAGCTTGCCCTCCAAAATCAGCCTGCGCGCCAGCTTGCCCAAGACCTGCTTGCCATCCAGCTTGCCCTCCTCCATGCGAGCCAGACTGCAAGTTGCCAGTCAGATGCAAACATCCTTCTAGCAGCGAACTTTGCTGCAAAGATGGGTTGATTGTAACAGGCCGTAACCCAAAAATGTGCATGTTGGGAGACCAATATCCGCTCGAATTTGATGTGAAAGCTTGCGATGATCTTTGCGAAGCGATGGTATCTGCTACACTTCCAGAAGGTGTGACTTATGTCAGAAGCCAACCAGAAGCTCAGGTAGAAGGCCGTAAGATAACATGGAACTTCGGTCCTATGAACAAAGGCGAATGCCGTCCTGCAAGAGTTTGGTTAAAATGCGAATGTGAAGGTGAAGTTTGCGTCTGCTTCTGCGCTTCCGCTGTACCAGTCAGATTCTGCGCTTTGCTTTGCGCAAAACCAGTTTTGACTTGCAANAAGTGCGGTCCAGAACAAGTATGCCCTGGCGATCCTGTTGAATACACAATTACTGTTACCAACCGTGGTAGCTGCACAGCCGAAGATGTTGTCGTCACAGACAACCTTCCAGACGGTGTTGAACACGCAAGCTGCCAAAAAACTCTTGTGTATAAACTTGGCAGCCTAGAACCATGCCAATCAAAAACAGTGAATATTTGCACAACTGCTGTAAAACGCGGCAAGTTTACAAATACAGCTGTTGTGACAGCTTGCAATGCTGACTCAGTATCATGCGAATCAACAGTTTGCATCTGCTGCTGCCAGATTGAATGCTCCAAAGTGGGTCCAAAAGAACAACAGATTGGCAAGAATGCTGATTACCAAATCACTGTCATGAATACTGGCGACTTGCCATTGACAGACGTTGTGGTATGCGATAGAGCACCAAGCTCTACATCGATCGTAGCTGCGAACGGCGCTACAATCAATGGCAACACAGCAACTTGGAGATTGAGAGAAATGAAACCTGGTGAAAAAGTATCCTTTAACCTTACGCTCACAACATGCGTACCTGGATGCTTTACTAACAAGGTTGATGTCACAAACTGCCAAAACTGCAACGCTCACTGCGAATCTATGACTCATTGGAAAGGACGTCCTGCTTTGAACATCTGCATCGAGCAGACAGAAAATCCAATTTGCATTGGCGATGGTACAAGCTATCTGATCACGGTCATTAACCAAGGTTCAGAAGCTGATAGTAATGTGCAGTTAGTTGTTACCTTCCCTGACGAAGTACAACCAACAGCAGCTACAGGCGATTCACAAGGCCAAGTGTCTGGCAACACAGTCCGTTTTGCTCCAATCAAGAGCATGGCTGCTAGACAAACGCTTAAATATCGCGTAGACGCAAAAGCTAGAAAATCTGGCGATGCACGTATTAAGTTTGAAGTCTCTTCAGACGCTATCAAGACACCTATCGTTGAGCAATCAAGCACGATAGTGAACTAATTAGAGTTTTTAAAACACTCTAATAGCGAAAGGGCTAGCTTGAAAAAGCTAGCCCTTTTTATTTCACAAATACTCATTGTCACATTTCATAGAGTCATTTTTATGTCAGAAGAAGGAAAAATTAGATGCAAACTTTTCGCAGGCTGCCTCATAACTGCAGAACTTCGTTTACTATTGAATCAAAGTCTGCTATGGAAACAAAAAACAATTGATTCTTCTTCTCAATTAGTTGAAACTCATTTTCATCAAAAGATTATATTGGTATTTTTTAAATCAAAATACCGCCACCCTTGAGGAGTTAAGAATTATTGATGCTAAAATTTCACAAAACTTAAAAACTTATTGCCCACAGTTTGCTAGTGAAAAATTGCCAGTTCTTGTATTCTCACAAGTATTTATTTCATAAACTTTAATAAAGTTGAAATTCAATCATGGATCGTATCATTCTAGGTTCCCAATCCCCTAGGCGAAAAGAAATCTTAAGTTTCTTTAACTTACCGTTTTTGCAAGTCACACCGGATTTTGATGAGAATTCCATCATCTATCGGCGAGATCCTATTACCTATGTCACTTTGCTTTCAGAAGGCAAAGCGCAGGTTTTGCGTCCTCTGTATCCAAATGACTTGATTTTAACAGCGGATACGATTGTC
Source organism: Parachlamydiaceae bacterium (assembly GCA_013414685.1). GTDB lineage: Bacteria > Chlamydiota > Chlamydiia > Chlamydiales > Parachlamydiaceae > Neochlamydia. The sequence continues at coordinate 883,243 of CP058704.1, forward strand.
TATCGTATGGGAAAAATTTACAATAAGCCGAAAACCGAAGACGAAGCTTTCCAAATGCTTTCTGAACTGGTAGGGAAATGGCACAGTGTTTTTACTGGCGTGACCGTGCTTCTTGGCGAAACTGTTCATTCAGCCTGGGAAGAAACACGCGTTTTATTTAATCCCATGACGCCGGAAGAAATTCGCAATTATCACAGCAAAATTCATTGGATGGATAAGGCGGGAGGGTATGCGATTCAAATGGCAGGCGGACTGATTGTAAAGAAAATAGATGGTTGTTACTATAACGTCATGGGGCTTCCGATAAACACTGTCTATTCTTTGCTAAAGAAAAACGGTATTGAACTGTGGGATTATGTGCAATAACCTCTTCAAACCCTTATTGATTTGCTTTCTCTGGACCTCTGCACTTTTGCTGATGAGACCCCAATAAAAATCAAGTCTTATTCCTCATGCGTTCAGGTCATATTTCCCAAGCAATAGACACCTACAAGCAATATCACCAACAAACAAAGCAGCATGACCTAGAACTCATCCAAGAAATGGGCCTTCTTTTGCTGGACCAGGGATATCGCAGTGCTGACACAGATATTCAAATCATGACGACTTTTGGAGCCGGAACTTCCTTAAATGAAAGAACTTTATATATTTTAGAAGCCGGAATGGAAAGCAAAATTCCTGAATTGCAATTGATCAGTCTTAATTATCTTGCTCAATACCAAAATGACAAAGCAGATGATATTTTACGTCGCGCGATGAATGCAGGTCANCCCCTTATACGTTTAGAAGCAGCTTTTATTATGGCTCANAANAAAGCCCCGCGTGCCTATGCTTACGCAGAATCCTTAATGTACCGGTTTGAGGGACTCCTTACCCCTCTTTTCCCTCAATTNTTTGCTATGATAGGGACCTCAGAAGCCACTCGAATGCTTCGTAAGCTCATGAACCATTCAGATGAAGAAGTACGAATTGCATCCATTTTAAGTGCTGCAAAATATGGACGCGATGATCTTCTGCCTAAGATCCGCACATTAGCAACCCACCATGAGAAATCACAGCAGGAAGCTTGTGCATTTGCGTTGGGACATTTAAAAGATGAAAAATCAATTCCCAGACTTGAGAGTTTGGCACGTTCACCCGTTCCACATATTCGATTAGCAGCCTGGAAAGCTTTATATGATCTGGGACGCAAAGAATTCAAATCTTCTTTAGAAAAAGCGGCCAATGANAAAGATATCTTTGCCATCTCCCTTCTTGGCGATATTGAAGAAAGCCAAGAGGTGCTTGCTCATCTTGTCAACGACAATAATATTCAAGTGAAGATTAATGCGGCAATGGCTCTTCTACACATGCAAGATCCGCGTTGTCTTCCTGGTTTAGTTGATATCTTAATTATGGATTCACGCGGTTTATGTTTTTCAAAAGCCTCCTCTAAAGGAAAAAGTCTTTCAGCTTGGAAAGCTAATCCCTCTGGCAAGCAAAATTTTAAAGACGAGCCTTACGTATTTGAAATCTCTTTAAGCTTAAGNGAAGAAGCGCTCATGGAAACGATTGATCTTCCTGAAAAGATTTTTGACATTAGCCAGGCTGATTTTTTACGCCAACAAAATGATTTAGTGCCTCTTTTAGTAGAATTATTAGAAAAACTCCAAACTCCTAATGCAATCGCCCTTTTGAAAGCCCACCAACAACAGCTAGGAGCGCCTCTTGTACGAAATTATTGTAACTTGGCGCTGTATAATTTGAAGGAAGCAGGCCCTTATGGAGACAATATTCGGGCGTGGATAGGAAATATGCAAAATGAAGAGATGATCCGTTTTAGGCCTTTTTTGCCTCGCGAAATGCGCGATGAACATGAGGATCATTATCAACTAACCCCTGAAGATAATTCAAGTTTGCTTATTGCCTCCTTTGAATCTTTTGTCAGTCATAAAGATGAAAGAGGCATCGATATCTTATTAGACGCAATCCAGAATGGAAATGCNAAAAATAAATATGCGTTAGCAGGACTCCTCATTCGAGCTATTAATTAACTCTCTATTTCACATTGATGAAAACCAATCTTTGGTCTATACTCGTTCCAGTTAAAAGTTGGAAAATTTGACAAGGAAGCGCTCTGAATTTGAATCAGTCGAAGCAGCACAACTTGAATAAGTTCAAGCGATGCTGACAGATTCAAAGACAGTGGCAAGCTGACGAAGTCAAAATACCAAGTTTCAGCTGGAACGAGTCTAATGAATTAAGAACGCTTTTTCTGATCCAAATGATGAATCTTTATTTTCGCGGATGCTGCCTTTTTATCACCTTTCTTCTTTTTGCAGCGCCACTTTCCGGATCTTCCTTAGACGACATNAAAAATGTTAATAATATTTTTGAAAAAGGAATCAAAGTCGACTTACGCTGCCCAATCTATTCAGATGGGGTTCTTTCCACAAATGAAGGNGGNGTGATTACAGGACCCGATATACGTATTCAAGCAAGAAACATCAAATACACCAGAAAAATGAACGAAGAATCACCTGTTTTTTCTGTAGAGGCCGAAGGAGATGTGGCATTAGAATTCGGCAATTATTTCTTCGTAGGGGATCGCCTGGAATATGANTTTTTGAATAAAACCGGAGTGATCTACGAAGCACGTTCCTCGATGGAGCCTTGGTATTTCGGNGGTCGCGCGATTGAACTTTGCGCCGACGGTTCCTATGTCATTTATCAAGGTTTTATCACCACTTCTGAAAATTATCAAGCTGACTGGCAGATCACTGCTGATGAAGCCCATCTTCANAAAGAAAGCCTTTTAAGCGCCAAAAATGTGAGATTTAATTTTTTCGTCAGACTCNNTTTTTGGCTGCCAGCTTTTAAGGCTGACCTGGATTCAATTTTTGATAATCCTATCCGCTACAATATTTCCTGGGGAGGAAAACAGCATACGCGGCTAGAAATGCAATATGAGATNTTTTCCTGGCGTAGGATTAAAAANTTTTTACGTCTTGATTATAGGATTAAACGTGGNATTGGGGGTGGATTTTACACTTTGTACAGCTCTGAAGATCACAAAGAAAATTTTGAAATGATCAATTATTTTGCAAGGGATTCTTCAGCCGTTAATCAAAATGAACGCACGCGCTATCGCTTTCAAGGGGTCTATACGAATGCGTGGGATAATGACAATATCAACATGGATTTATCCTGGGATAAGCTTAGCGATCAATACATGGCTACTGATTATGATGATAGAAATTTAGAAATTGAAACAGCAGGCCGTACACAATTGTTAGTGAGAAGACAACAAGATGACTTGTGGATTTCTAACTTCTTTACTCGTGTGCGCGTCAATACATTTCAAACCATCAAACAAGAGCTCCCCTCTTTTGAAGCGACTTTAAAACCATTTACATTGGGATCGACAGGCATTATTTCCGAAAATTTATGGCGGCTCTCTTATTTAGATTTTCAATATGCTAAGCATTCCAAAAATGTTCACAACTTTAACTCCACGAGGGTGGAATTTTATCACAAGCTCTACCGTTCTTATCGTACAGGTATTTTTACAACGACGCCCGAAATTGGAGGGCTGGCCATTTATTACGGAAGCAATCCACATGCTGATGACCATTGGGTCACTTTGGGCATGGCCTCTATAGAAACAAATACTCAATTCTTTCGCCGATACAATTGCCTCAAACATGTCATTAAACCCTTTGTGCGCTATCAGTATTATACGATGCCTGGTGTGAGGCCAAACAAGCATTACATTTTTGATATCGAAGATGGCTGGTTTCGTTTAAATATGGCCACTTTTGGAATTGATCAAAGCTTTTATCATTTAACCCAAAACAATGTGGTCGATCGGTGGTTGCATTTAGAGCTTTTTGCAAATGCCTTTATTGATACACCGACCATTGAAGGAACGATCCCTGTTGTCTATAGTCGCACGACCTGGAACTCTTTTCCTACTTTACGTCATATTTTTGGAGTTGCCTGGGATACAGAACGAGGGGAATTTTATCATTTCAACTTTCGCAACGAATGGACGATTAATCCCAACGCCGCATTCACTTTAGAATGGAGGCATCGGGATTCTTTTGATTGGCGCAAAGCCGACCATACTAACTTTATTTTAGATTCTTTCCGCTCAGAAAAACAACTTCACCACTCCCAGCTTTCGGACAGACGCGATACGCTTTTATTCCATCTNTTTTATCGATGGCATCCGAATTGGGCCATGGAATTTGAATCCAGGCATGGATGGAATCGTCGTCATGAGCCCAATTATACAGAGTATGAGGTCGATATTTTGGCCACCATTCAAACCGCGTGGAATGTCAAGCTCTCNTTTCAAAGAAAAGAATATGACCGCAATGACAACCGCATTGCCCTTTATTTTAACGTCGGTCTTCCACGACCCAATCGAGCAAGCTGCGAACCGCCTATTCCTCTCTTAAATTTTTAACAATCTCTCCATCTTGTGAGCTTAACAAATTAGGTTGAAGAGTTGATCTAACTTGTTTATAATCGTCTGTTTCTAGCTTCATGAGGAATTATGGAATTATTAATCATCGGGACCGGTTATGTCGGTTTAGTCTCAGGAACCTGCTTTGCAGAAATGGGTCATCATGTGACCTGTTTAGATATAAATGAAGANAAAATACGAAGGCTTAAGCAAGGTGAAATTCCTATCTATGAACCAGGTCTTGAAGAAATGGTTAAACGAAACATGAAATCTAAACGCCTAAAATTTTCTACAGATTATGCCTCCTCCATGAAGGAAGCTAAAGTTTGTTTTATTACCGTTGATACGCCTTATCTTGAGACCGGCGAAGCTGATTTACGTTTTGTACGCAATGTAGCCACTTCTATTGCAAAGCATATGTCAAGTTACTGTATCATTGTCAATAAATCCACCGTTCCTGTCGGAACGGCAAATTTTGTAGANAAAATTATCACAGAAACCCTTCAAGAACGTGGGGTTACTTTCGATTTTGATGTCGTTTCCAATCCTGAATTTTTAAAAGAAGGAAACGCTATTCAGGATTTTATGAAACCCGATCGAGTTGTGATTGGGTCCAATAATCCCCATGCAGCTCAAATCATGCAGGAAATCTACAGCCCTTTTATGCTCAGCCATGAGCGCCTAATGATCATGGACATTGCCTCCGCTGAAATGACTAAATATGCGGCCAATGCTATGCTGGCAACAAGGATTTCGTTTATGAATGAATTATCCGGCTTGTGCGAGCTATTAGGAGCTGACGTCAACAAAGTGCGAAAGGGAATCGGCTCGGATCATCGTATTGGATATAAATTTTTATATCCAGGCCCAGGATTTGGNGGGTCTTGCTTGCCTAAAGATATTTCTGCGCTTCGTAAACAAGCTGATTCTGTATCCTACGACACTCCTCTACTCGATGCGATAGCCGTCGTAAATGAACGTCAAAAACAGGTCATAGGAAATAAAATTATCCACTATTTTGCTGATTCGAGCTTAGAAGACAAAACCATTGCTATTCTAGGTCTTTCATTTAAACCCGATACGGATGATATGCGCGAAGCCCCTTCTCTCATTTTAATCCAACAACTTTTGCAGCATAGGGTCATGCTGCGCTTATTTGATCCTGTCGCTATGGATAATGCCAAGAAAATCATTCCCGATTATCCCAATATAACCTGGTGCATGGACGAAATAGAGGCAGCTAAAGGAGCACATGCTATTGTGCTCGTGACAGAATGGAAGCAATTCCGTTTCCTCGATTTTTCAAAAATTTTACCTCTTATGGAAGGACGTGCNTTTTTTGATGCACGCAACCAATACTCTCCTTATGAAATGGCTAAAAAGGGTTTTGATTATATAAGTATAGGCCAGGTGCCTTTTTATGCAAAAAATGAACTTGAAAACACAAGTGTGCAAAACTTATAATTTTAAAAATGAATCCAGTTTGCAGTATCGAAGAATACATTCAAAACGCAGCCCGGTTAGTTGAACAACGTCTAGACAAGCTCATTCCGGAAAACCATGCCCCCTATCGTTCTTTAATTCAAGCGGCGCGCTATTCTCTNTTATCGGGAGGAAAGCGGTTAAGGCCTCTTTTAGTTTTAGCCACTTTAGAAACTTTGGGAGAAAATATAGAAAAAGGGTTGGAGCCTGCTTGTGCTTTAGAGATGATTCATACCTATTCTTTAATCCATGACGATCTGCCATGCATGGATAATGATGATTTTCGCCGCGGCAAGCCCTCGTTGCATAAAGCTTTTCCCGAAGGACACGCTGTGTTAGCGGGCGATTTTCTTTTGACTTATGCATTTGAAGTGATGGTTAACTCACCCTGCCTAAGCTCGGAACAAAAAATTGAGTTGATCGAGATTTTAGCCAAAAGTGCCGGAAGCCCAGGGATGATTGGGGGACAAATCATGGACATAGAATCCGAAGGACAGCCAGTGACCATTGANATTTTGAAAGAAATTCATGAACGAAAAACAGGGGCATTGATTACAGCTTCTATTACCTGCGGCGCTATTATCGCTCAAGCCTCTTCTGAAACTAAGAAAATTTTGCAACAATTTGGCCAGGAATTGGGATTTGCTTTTCAAGTCATTGATGACGTATTAGATGTTGTATCAAATAAAAATTCAGACCTCAAAAATAACAAAACCACTTATGCAAGTCTTCTGGGATTGGAAAAGGCAAGAGCATTAGCTTTGGCCCATTACGAGGCTGGCTTAGCAAAATTACATCAGTTACCTTTTAACACTTCTCTTCTTTCCTCTCTGGCTCGCCTTCTTATTCTCCGTAATAAGTAATTGCATGAAAATAGCTGGTGCTGTTATCTAAAAGAAACAATTTGAAGGGTTAAAAATTTAAATAATTCTTTATAAGACATTTATGGAAGAATCTTACGCTTCTACACTTACATTCCCCCACTCGTTCGAATTCCCCATTAAACATAATGCTTTCAAACGGTTATTCGACATTATTTTTAGTGTCATGATACTTATTTTAACTGCTCCTATGATGGTTCTGATTGCATTAATGGTGCGCTTTTCTTCAAAAGGCAAAATTGTTTATGCACATGAACGTGTAGGAAGNGGNGGAAAATCTTTCAGGTGTTTTAAATTTCGCACGATGTACGCTGACGCAGACTCCCGACTCAAAGACATTCTGGAAAGTTGCCCGCAATTAAAACAGGAATGGGAGCAAACTCATAAATTAAAAAATGACCCTCGTGTGACCAAAATCGGAAAATTTTTACGTAAAACTTCGTTAGATGAATTTCCTCAATTTTGGAATGTTTTAAAGGGCGACCTAAGTGTTGTAGGACCCAGGCCAGTCGTTCATCATGAAATCACAAAACATTTAGGCCCTAAGGCTTCAAAAATTCTTAGCATACGTCCTGGCTTAACAGGATTATGGCAAATTTCTGGTAGAAGCGATGTCAGTTATGCCAATCGTATCAAAATGGATGAACAGTATGTGGATTCGCACTCTATTCTTCTGGATTTAAAAATTATAGCTAAAACGATTCCAAGCATGTTCTTTTCAAAAGGAGCCTACTAAAAGGCTTAATCGCTCATGAATTTAACAAAAAAATTTAGTTTTTGCTTTTCTTTGCTGCTTCTTATTGACTCTCCTAATGCCCGTGCTAGCCCCAAAAATCCGGTTGATGTACTTTGTCCCCTTTATGATCATTCTTTTTTATCAAAAAATTTCGCTTACTGCCTTTGGTGCGCTTTTTTCTGCGGTTTGTTTATCGATCTGCTCTCAATCCAACCTCCTTTTGGTTTCTACGCTTGTAACTATACTTTAGCGACTGCTATTATTTACCCTCAGAAGCGAAACTTTTTGCCGACCATTTGAGTACCCTTCCGATTATGAGCTTTCTTTACTCGTGCACGGCGACAGGGCTGGAAGTCATTTTCCTTTATATATTTGGAGCACGCATGTATTTAAGCTTACAATGGATAGGTGTCGATTTCATTCTTATGCCTGCATGCGATGCCCTTTTGGCTTTCTCCTATTCATCCTTCTCCCTATAAGTTTGCAAAAGAAACCTAAACGAAGAGCGATATGAACCCTTTAGACGAAAAATACAAAAACAGGGCATCCCTAAAATTAAACGCCATATTTTTCTTTGCAGTGATCAGGAAACTCCTCAATGCTGCACGACCGATATGGCTTATCAATCTTGGCAATATTTGAAACAACGTCTGCAAGAACTTAATCTAGTTGGTTCTGGCGGGATCTACAGGACGAAGGTTAGCTGCCTTCGGATTTGTCAACAGGGGCCTATTGCGGTCGTCTATCCTGATGGGACCTGGTATCATTCATGCACACCGGAAGTGCTAGAAAAATTATTCAACAGCACCTACTAGGTGGCATTCCCGTAAAAGAGTATATTCTTTATGACAACTCCAAAATCCCCTCTGTCCCCTCTTGCTGAACAAATGCGTCCAAAAGCCCTTGATGAAGTTGTAGGGCAGGATCATCTTGTAGGAGCCCAAGGGTTTATCACCAAGATCATACAATCTGGGCGGCCTTTATCAATTATTCTTTGGGGTCCGCCAGGTTCGGGTAAAACATCAATTGCGCGTTTATACGCAAAAGCCTTCAATATTCCTTTTTATTCAATAAGTGCGATTTTTAGCGGAATTGCTGATATCAANAAGATTGTGAAAGAGATAGAAGAGTCCCCTCTTCTTAGTCAAAACGCTGTCTTATTCGTTGATGAAATTCATCGCTTTAACAAAGCACAGCAAGATGCATTTTTACCCTATGTTGAAAAAGGAACTCTTATCCTGGTCGGTTCAACAGCAGAAAATCCTTCNTTTTATTTAAATGATGCCCTTCTTTCCCGACTTCGCGTCCTTACACTTAAGCCTTTGGATGAAAATGCTTTAGAACTTCTACTTCAACGTTATGAGAAACAAAAAGGGTCCCTGCCTTTGAAAGAAGAAGCACGTAAACTTCTGCTATACTCCGCACAAGGAGATGGACGCTTTCTTTTGAACCTTGTTGAAAATTTGGAAGGCCTTCGACCAGAAGGCCCATTAAATGAATCTGATTTACAAAATCATCTCCAAAGGCGCGCGGCTCTTTATGATAGACAAGGAGATCAGCATTATAATTTAATTTCAGCTCTGCATAAGGCTGTTCGTGGATCTGACCCGGATGCGGCACTGTATTGGTTTGCTCGCATGTTGGAAGGAAGTGAAGACCCTTTATTTCTTGCGCGTCGAATCATTCGGATGGCAAGCGAAGATGTTGGACTTGCTGATCCGCAAGCCCTGCCCTTATGCATTGCAGCTCGAGACGCTTACGACATGTTAGGGTCTCCGGAAGGAGAACTTGCTTTAGCCGAAGCCGTCGTTTATCTCGCTTTGGCCCCTAAAAGCAACGCCCTCTATAAGGCGTATGGTCTTGCCCGCGGCCTGGCTTCTAAAACAACCCAAATGAGCCCTCCGGCGATTATACTAAATGCTCCCACAAGGCTCATGAAGCAAATGGGATACGGAAAAAATTATCAATATGATCATGATGTTGAAGAGGCTTTTTCAGGACAAAACTATTTTCCCAATGGGCTTGAACGTCACGAGTTTTATGAACCTGTGGAACGGGGATTTGAGCGGGAAATGAAAAAACGTAAAGACTATTTTAATCAATTAAGGAAAAAGACAGGATCCAGAAGAACCCTGAGGTTCTTCCGGAATTCACCTTAAATTAATCTTGCGAATCTGCCGCAGATGGAGTTGAGCTTCCACTTTGTGACATTTTTTGCATGCACATTGCAAAGCGTTTTGCTTTTTGCTGCTGAATGTCATTTAACATATCAGAAATCTGCTTTTCATCTGTCACTCCATTTGCTTTCATCGTCGATGCAAACAAATCTGTTAAAGTTTCCCGGAAAAGCTTTACAGCTGCTTGACGCTGTTGTGGATCTTNTAGAGGGTTTGGGTTCATTTGAGAAGCTTTGTCTTCAACCGTCTTGATGACTTGTTGATCTTTTTGTGCGAGATCGCTAGTGATAGCGTCCCATTTATCTTCAGGAACATTATATTNTTTCAAAGTCTCTGTAACAAAAACTTTTGGAAAGTAAGAAATCAACAGTTCTCTTGAACACTCATCGGCTAAACCGGGAGGAGTGCTTGNGGGAGTTTGTGTAGACATTTCTTGAGCAAAGGCGTGCGAAGAAAGCAAAATTCCCAATCCTAAAAATGAGACCACACAGTTCTTTAGAACTGATTTATACATATTTCCTCCTAAAAGATAATTTGTTTAAGCAAAAAAAACACCTTACAATATGCTAATATTTTTTGCACTCTCTTTTTCTAACTGAATCAGACACTCTTCAATTTCCTTCTGATGCTGGACTACGATAAAATCAAACATTCCTTTGATGCTGTTATCATTAAATTGATTGAAAGCGTTATTGTTGCGTAAGACTTGTTGAAACACTTCAAATAGAACTTGTTCTAAAATTTCCCATGCTTTTTTGCATTAAATGGGGCTTTCATCGGATCAGGCCGTAAATTGGCTGCCCGTAATCTGACTTGGTTAGGAATGTTTACGGATGCATTCACTAACTGTCCATAAATTAAAGTCCAAGAAGATTGAGGTAGATGATAAAGACTGAAAGCTTTAAGAGTTGCGTCTGATTCAAAAAAATTTTTCTAATTTTCTAAAACAATCAGAACTGTCATCAAAACCATAACCTAAATTTAAGATTAAAGAAAAAAACTTATCCAAAACAAACGTTCTCGCATGGCTGCTCCAACTTCTTTCTACACAAAATAACGAAAGATAGGTATTTTGGATAGAGACTTGTTCAAACTAAAAGTTTAAAAATTTGGCAAAGATTTATCCGGATTCAAATTCAGGAAGCACTTTCTTGTCAAATTTTGGAGATTTTAGGCAGGAAGTTTACAAGAAGACGAGAGCTTGATGATTATTGACGGNAAAAAAATTGCCCTGGACATTCAAAACGAGCTGAAAGAAACCCTGATAAAAATTCAAGGGCGTAAGCCATGCTTAGCTGTTGTCCTGGTTGGAGAGCATCCAGCTTCTCGTATTTACATTGAACGTAAAACGCAAGCCTGTAAAGAAGTCGGCATTCAATCTTTGCAAATCAATCTCCCTGCTTCCACATCTGAAATGGACCTTTTGCANAAAATTCATGAGCTCAATCAAGCTCAAGAAATTGATGGAATTCTTGTACAACTTCCTCTCCCTCCGCAAATTAATCCTTCGAAAGTCATTCAAGCAATCCTCCCTGAAAAAGATGTAGATGGTTTTCACCCGGCAAACGTGGGTAAAATGCTAATCGGTGAAAAGGATGGGTTTCTTTCGTGCACCCCTTTGGGAATTCGAGTGCTTTTAGAAAAGTCCCATATAGAAGTTGCTGGCCGGCACGTTGTGATAATCGGCCGAAGCAATATAGTTGGAAAACCCTTGGCTGCTATTTTGATGCAAAATAATTCAGACGGAAATGCGACAGTCACGATTGCCCACAGCAAAACAAAAAACATGTCAGCCTTAACACAGCTTGCTGATATTATAATTGTTGCCATCGGACAACCTCTTTTCCTTAAAGCAGACATGATCAAAGAAGGNGTGACAGTCATCGATGTAGGAATCAATAAAATTCCGGATCCAACACGATCATCAGGCTTTAGACTTGTGGGGGATGCCGACTATGAAAACATCAAAGATAAGTGCGCCGCGATAACCCCGGTTCCTGGAGGAGTCGGGCCCATGACAATTGCCATGCTGCTAAGCAACACTTTTAAAAGCTATCATCAGCGAATTCATTCTAAATAAAATGAAAAAATTTCTTTTATTTTTTATTCTCGTTTTAACTGCTTGCAACGTGCAATCCAATAAAGAAGTGACTGTNTTTTCAGGAATAGAAATGACCATCAATTATCGAATTTTAGTCGGTGGTTCATTGAACCCTGATGAAAAAATNAGGATCTCTAATCTTATTCAAGCCACTTTTGATGAAGTGAATCGAATCTATAATAAATGGAATCCAGCCTCTGAACTCTCTCAGTTGAATAACCTCAAAGCTGAGATATCGGTTTCAATTTCTAAAGAATTAGAAGGGCTACTAAAATTAACGGATCAAATCGTTCAATTAACCGATGGCCGATTTGATCCCACCATTGAACCTTTGCAAAAACTCTGGAAAAATTATTTGGAACAAGGGTACACCCCTCCTCTTTCAGAAATTCAAGCTCTCATTCCGGCTATTGGATGGAATAAAATTCATTTTAGAGAAGGNACTTTTCATAAAGACCATGACTCCACCTGCTTAGATTTAGGCGGTATTGCGAAAGGTTACTGCGTGGACCTTCTAGTTAACCGGCTTAATCAAGCTGGCTTTAACAATGTGTTTGTAGAATGGGGAGGCGAAATTCGCACTTCAGGTGAACATCCGAGTCGTCGGCCCTGGACTATTTTCATCAGCCGCTTAGGGAGTACAAACCCAGAGGAAGCCATTGCGATTTTAAGTTTAAAAAATGAAGCGATTGCAACAAGCGGCGATTATTTACAAAATTGGACGGTTGCAAATGAAGAAGGCGCCTTAATTTCCTATTTTCATGTGATAGATCCGTTTCACTATCAGCCGCTAAAAGTTGACAATGACAACGTAGCAAGTGCAAGTGTATTGGCTTCTAGTTGTGCATTTGCGGATGGTCTTGCAACAGCTGCAATGACATTTCCATCCGTTCAAGAAGCCAGAGCATGNGGGGAACGTTTAAGGAATCAATTTCCAGAATTATCCTTTTGGATTGAATCAAGGTAGACGATCAAGGAATAGATTCTCTTTCCAGTTCTTCAAGCAAGACTTGATAGCCTTGGGAAAAACGAGCTTCAAAAGCAGCTTGGTCGGAATAAAGATGCGTTCTCAAACGATGTGCATAATATTCAAAAGCATCTGCTTGAGTTAAATCTTNTTCTAATAAAGTTGTGGTGAGAACTTCTGCAAATTGATTTAGAGCATCCACATTTGGTTGGGACATTTCATCCTCGATGATTTGCCGATCACTTTTGTTTGAATCTGTCATAATATAAAGCGTTTTTTCGCAATTGCGTTTTATGTAACGCCTCCTTCATATATTTAATTATACGTCTTTCATTTAAATATTCAAATATAAAATTTGAAATTTATAAATCAATAAACCCATTGCTAATAAAAGTTGATTGGAATAAAATACTCCTTACGCCTATCTGAAACCTGATCTAGAATTGACATTACTCAAGTTAATTTTTACCTCTTGAACTGGTAAAAAATCAAAACTTGAAGTTACAACGTCTCTCAGAAACGCACATCGAAGCTTTCAAACTCCTAATTAAAAGTTAAAAGAAGAAAGCCTATGTCGAACACAATTCGAAAAAATAAGATTACTCTGAATGATTACAATTATCGTCAAGATATTGAAAACCGCCTNTTTATGGCTGACTTATCTATTTTGGAAGTCGATGTTCTCAGTGAAATCATCAATGGCTCGCTCAAAACTTATCTCTCTAGCCTTGCTGATAATTTGAATGTCAATCCAAAGACCCTCAAAACTGTTCTTGAAAAACTTGCGAAAACAAGACTTTTTAAAATTCAAGGTGAAGAAATCATCGTCGATAAGGAAATGCGCAAATATTATGAGACTCAAATCAGCAAATTCGATGATCACTTTCAACCCGATTTAGAATATTTGCAAAGCTTGCTTAGTAAAGTTCCCCTTCATTCTTTATTAGTCTGGTACGCGATCCCTAGAAACTCTGACCATATTTTTCAATCAATTATTGAAAAANNTCTTTTCCACCCTAAGATTTATGAACGCTATCTTCAAGAGCTCTCTTTTGAAGAGCCCATCNNTTTTGAAATTATGAAAGCAGTTTTTTCTGCTCCAGATTATCTTGTTCGTTCTGATGTGCTCATTGACAAATTCAAACTTTCTAAACAACAGTTTGAAGAGTACATGCTTTATTTAGAATTTAGCTTTGTATGCTGCATAAGCTATATCAAGACTGAAAGCATGTGGGAAGAAGTTGTCACTCCTTTCCATGAATGGAGAGAATATTTGTTATTTTTACAAAATACAAGCCCCATGCCTATCAAAGATGTCCAAAAATTAAATGCNAAATACCCCCACGAATTCGGATTTTTGAAGGAATTAAATGATCTTGTGCATTCTATCCTAGAAAAAGAAGTCTTGATTAAAAATATAGATCCAGAATTGATAGAAGCTGCTCAATTGCTAAAAATTGCAAAGAAAGAAGAACTAAAGTTATCCTCTACTTCGCAGTCTAAAGAATGGCTGGACAAATCCCTCATCGACCAGGCTATTGTTCTTTATCGTGAGACGCTAAAGCGCATGCTTGATCTTGAAAGCACTTCATTCTCCGAAAAAGATTTTCGGGAAGTCGAGAGAAGCCTGCGAAGGATAGGGCATGGAAAGTGGGTTTATTTCGAAGATTTTATGAAAGGATGTTTAGCTCAAGTGGGCAGCGTTTCTCCTATTCATCTTCATAATAAAGGAAAACGTTGGAGATATCTTCTTCCTAAATATCACGAGAATGAAGTTCAATTTATCCAACAAATTTGTTGCCAATACCTTCTACAAGCAGGAATGGTCAATGTGGGAACGCATGAGGATAAATTATGCTTATGCTTAACTAAATTCGGACGTCAATCTTTAGTTTAAAATGAGTCGTTATTTCTTATTTTTATTCAGTTTGTTATACTCAATGCAAATATTGGCGCAACCCATGGACTATGATCTTTTAAAAATTAAATCTTATAAATATTGGGATGTATATCTTCACGAGAATCAATGTTATCTTGGGCGTGTTTTCGTACAACTCAAAGAGAGTTTGAATATTGAGGANTTTTTAGACATAGAAGGTGAAGTAAGGGAAGAATTTTTTCTCATCGGTAGCAAAATTAANAAGGCACTTAAAATTCTTTTTGAACCTGACAAAATGAACTATGCAGCTTTAAGTAACTCATCGCCCGTTATCCACATGCATTTTATTCCCAGATATAAAGAATTTCGTGAATTTGATGGAATTCGGTTTCAAGATACACGCTGGGGACAAAATTACGCACCCTATGATCGCTCATTTATAATTTCTGAAGAATCTCTTTTCAAAATTAAAGACGCTTTAAAAGAGCACTTGTAACTTTTAAAGTTCTTCTGTCGATGTCAAAAACACCTGGCCTAACGTTTTAAGATGAGCTAAAAGCTTTTGTCGCCGAAAATTGTCTAGGCTGATCCCCACATCATCAATGAGCATCAAAGGCACTTCCTGGCTTAGCAATTTTAAACGCTGCCATTCAGCTAATCTTAACGCCATGACACAACTGCGTTGCTGCCCTTCGCTTGCAANAAGACGTACTTCTCGGTCCCCGATTTTAACGATGATATCATCACGATGAGGTCCATAAAGAGTCATTCCCATTTCTTTTTCACGATGGCGCATTTTATTCCATTGCTGGAGATAATGTTCAGTTAGCTTTTGCATGTCATTAAGATGCGCGCAACCGTTTTTGTATTCTAAAGTTAAGGAGTTTGCATCTTCTGTTAACATCTGATGTAATTCATGACCTAATTTCTGTAGGTCTGCTACAGCAGCTTTGCGATGTATTGTAATATATGCTGCCGCGTTCGACATTTCCTGTTCCCAAGTGTTGATAGTGGCTAATTCTTTGCTCTTTAGTAAAACATTACGCTGGCGCATGGCTCGTGTATAACGGGTTAAATGATGAACATAAAGCGGATCTACCTGGGCAATTTGCAAGTCCAGAAAATGACGGCGTATCAACGGTGAGCCTTTGATAAGCGAGGCGTGGTCCGGGGTCACCACAACACCTTGCAATAAACCTAAAAGATTGGCTGCAGAAGAAAGAACTGTGCTGTTATAGATGATTTTTCGATCTGAACCATCGTAGGAAACTTTAAGAGATTGCTCAATCCCCTGTTTTATAAAATTCGCTTCAACAAAAANATAATTTTTTCCATAGGTAATTAGGTCTGAAGCTTGTTGGGTACGAAAAGATCGGCCATTCATCAATAAGTGAATGGCTTCAAGAACAGTAGTTTTCCCAAAAGCATTAGGGCCAATGAGGGTATTAATTGTTGGACTAAATTGAAAAACAGCTTCCTCGTGCCGACGAAAACATTTTAAATAGAGTTTTCGCAGGTAGATCATCTTAGTCTTCGCTTAAGCGCATGGGCATTAGAACAAACAAGGAATTTTGCTCTTCCTTTTTTCTTCTTCTGCAGANAGCACAATCACTAATGAGGCCTGGATTATAAGAATCGGTGATTCCCATTTCAATGGTTTCATGTTTGCTGTGTCGCAAAATATCCAGGAAAAAGTTAGGATTGAAGGCGATTTCAAGTTTTTGCCCTTTATAATTGACCGGCATGCTTACTTTCCCTTCCCCGATTTCCATCGTGTTAGCAGAAAGTTTTAACTCTCCATCACTAAAAGTAAAACGCACAGAATGATTATTTTCAGCAGCAAATAACGAAACCTGGCGAAGCAAGGTCATAAGCTCTTCACGATGCAAGTTCACCGTGACACCTGATTGGCTCGGGATCACACGGTTTACATCGGGATATTCTCCTGATAACAACTTAGTAATAATGACTGTATTGGATGCTTCGACAGCAATTTTATCATTCATTAAAAAGACTGTAGCTTCTCCCTCTTCTCCAAGATTTTTTAAAATTTCTTCGATCGCTTTTAAAGGAATGACATAGGTGCCTTGAAAGGATTTGTCGATATTTAGGGGTGTTTGCGATTTAGCTAAACGTTTTCCATCTGTTCCAATAAAAGAGGCTGTTCCTCCAGTAATTTGCAAGCAAACACCAGTGAGCACATAGCGATTATCTTCTCTTGAAACAGCAAAAGCTGTACGATAAAGAACATCTCTTAGGATACTCTGTTTAATTTTAAAATGCGTCGCGTCTGTAATATTTGGCAGCGCCGGAAATTCATNTTTGTTCATTCCATTAAGTTTGAAGCGAGAGGTATTGGCTATAATTTCAGTCACTTCATTGTCATTGCTAGAAATTTCGACATTGACAGAGGTTAATTCTCGGATCAGTTGAGCAAAGCGCTTAGCTGGAAGAGTTGTCGCGCCTTCCTCCAGGATTTTAACTTCTGTAAAGCAGCGCACTCCTACGGTTAAATCGGTGGCCGTGATAATGAGTTCATCATTGATTGCCTCAATCAAAAAATTTGAAAGGATCGGAATTGTCGATTTTTGTGCGACCGCATTGAGACATTTATTAATCAAATAATTTAGCTCTTGAGTGGCAATCACGAATTTCATAGGGTTGTTCCTTACTAATATATTCCGGCTGACATCTTAAGTTGAGCTCCCTCAGTTTGTCAAGTCTTAAAAACCATTAAAAAACTTCAAAACAGAATTGAAAAATACATTTAATGAGCGTAAAATTTCTTTCACTTAAACCCTTTTTAAAAGATTTTTCTTATGAAGATTTCAGACTTTCGGCTATCCGCACACTTATTTTCCATAGACATCGATTACAAATTGCAAGATTATTATGTAAATTTTGACACTTGGACTGAAGAACAGCAATGGGAGAAAATCATTCAGGAAGGTCAAAAGATTTTAGAAGAAATTCAAAATGTTCGTCCTCATGATGAAGCTCGGATTTGTTCCCACCTTCCTTCCTCTTATTTTTTCCAAGGCCATTTTAGCCAGGCTTTAATCTACGCTGAGAGATGTTCAAGAACTGCAGAGACAATCAAGAATACAGAATTGTTTTTAAAGGGGCTCTATCTACAATCCGCCTCTTATAGAGGGTTAGCAGGAAAACAAAAAGAATGGCTTCAGGAAGAATTTTACAAAAAGGCCGTGGAATTATGCGAAAAAGCTCTCATGATATACACAGAAAAAAAGCAACTTGCAAAAGCCTATTGGCAAAAATTCATTTTAATTTAGCTGCTGCTCATGCAGATAACCCTAAAGGCGATAAAGAAAAGGCCTTAATTCATTATACTGAAGCCATCAGATGCCTCGAACAAATTCCAGACAACTCTAAGGATAAAAATAATCTTCGGGACTTGCAAAGAATAGCCATTCGTATGGGAGATATTTATTTATGCATGAAAGACTTCCCGCGATGCAGGGAAATCATTTCAGATGTACGAAAGCAAAAATTGGATAGACAATTGGCCATTTATATTGACCATTTAGAAGCCAAACTTGAATATGCTATGGGGAATTTTATAGAGGGCGAGGCTCTGGCAAATAAAGTCATCGAAGAGGCAAAAACTTGGTGCAGAGGCTTTAGTTAAACGAGCTGAAAATCTGATCAATGCACATACTAACAATTGAGATGTTTATTTCCAGATCTGCAAGGCCCATTTTGATGGCCTAGTTTAAGCATGTCAAATTAAAACATGTCAAAACTGCCATTTGAGATAGAAAAGAAATAAGCACAATTCGGCTGAAGGTTTGATGAGCTGCAAGTTGGGTTTAAACTTGATTCGATAGAAGGAATCGTTTATCATAAATACTATGAATAATAAAGCCTCTGATCTAGTTTCAAATAAACGTGCCTTTCATAATTTCGAGATTCTCGAAACGTTTGAAACGGGAATCGTTTTAGAAGGAACCGAAATTAAATCGCTTCGGGACAATGGCGGAAGCCTTCAAGAGGCTTATGTAAAAGTCATTCATGGAGAAGTCTGGTTAATCGGATGCCATATCGCTCCTTATAAATATGGAAATATCCATAACCATCTAGAGACGCGTGATCGCAAGCTTCTTTTGCACAAACGTGAAATTCTAACTTTACGCGAAGCTGTTCAAGAAAAGGGTTTAACGATTGTACCTATCGCTTTTTACTTAAAGGAAGGACGGGTCAAGGTTAAAATTGCCTTAGCCAAAGGNAAAAAAGCAGCTGACAAACGTGCAGCCATCAAGGAACGTGATGATAAACGTCATATGCAAAAAATGATGAAAAATCGTTGACTGAATGCATGTTAAAATTAAAAATTATTTCTATCGGAAAGACTAAAGAAGATTGGTTGAATGCAGCAATCGAAGAATATGTTAAACGTCTTTCCCCTGTTTTAAAGTTTGAATTCGTTTGGGCCAAAAACAATGATCAACTTAGAGATCTGCTTAATAAAGAAACATCTGTAATCTGTTTAGATGCTAAAGGCAAACTCTATAATAGCGAACAGTTTGCTGAATTTATTCAAACACAATTTGTAGAAAATAAATCACGCCTTACACTGGCAATCGGCGGCGCTGAAGGATTGCCTGATGAGATCAAAGGCTGCTATCGATTAATCAGTCTATCCCCTTTAACAATGACACATCAAATTGTACGCCTTGTTTTAATAGAACAAATCTATCGCGCTTTTGAGATTGCGAAGGGAACTCAATACCATAAATAATGTATTTCATGAAAGACGTGGCATATCAGCTCATTGCTTAATTAAAGTATCTTTCTCAAACGCTTGTCTAAAGTAAATCATCGAACCATTAATCAGAGCAGCTCCAATAGCGACATCAATGGTACCACGAATATCAGCAGGAATCCCTAAATATTTCATCGAAAGGCCAAGCCCCATCATAAAGGCAAGAAGAATGTAATATGTAGGACTGTAGATATTTTTAAATTTGCAGGGTTGGGNAAAGGAACGAATTCGGTTCACGCCTCTTAAAGCAGATTTTCCTAAAACATATCTTCCTTTGTAGTAGCCGATCATCATAGCCATCGCAATCATGAATACAACCGCATTTTCTACACTAAAATCAAACGACATGAGTAAATGAAGAAATGGATAATTCTTGCCGAGGTGGGTATTTTCTACAGCTTGAAGAAGAAAATTTAAACCCAAAGGAAGCAAAAAACACCCCACAGCTAACCAAATAGCTCCAGAAAAAATAATTAAAGCCTTGTGACTCATTTTTAACATACTGTCTCCTGTTGTGAGGTATAACATTGTAATTTACCGCAGATACGATTATTTTTTGAAGGTAAATTTCTTTGCCAAAAATTAGGCATTTTTTATACCTTCCTTAAGTTTTGAAAAAAATAACTTGAAGAAGAAAAAGAACTGTTTTCAGCACCTTGTGGCTGAATTGTCAATTTTGAAAAATACTTTAGGAAAAACACATGACGATATCAATCCCTTTCATTAGGACAACATTTATTCTTTTATCTGTGCTGTTCTTAACCCTTAGCATTGTAGCCACAGCTGAAGAAGGAATTACACTTAACAATTTTCTAATCGGACTATCTTCAGGCATAGTTTTTGGTTTCCTTTTAGTATCATTGGACGTCGTGGTNAAAAAATTCTCTTTACGCTCTTTAAATATCATGACGCTTGGTTTATTTATGGGATTTTTGTTAGGAAGCGCCATCGTAACTATTCTTAATGCATCTTTGGATCTCGCTTCTATTTCTTTTCCGCGTGAAATCCAGGCGATATGCAACACAATGATATACCTCACATGCAGTTATATCAGTACCATTATGGCCATGCGAGCTTCTGAAGAATTTTATTTAAGCATTCCTTTTGTAAAATTCAAGGCAACAGCTAACAANAAGAAAGATATTCTGATCGATGCATCCATTCTTTTGGATTCTCGAATTATTGATCTTGCTGCTTCAGGGCTATTGGATAACCATCTTATTTTGCCGCGTTTTACATTGAAAGAACTCTACGCTCAGGCAGAAAATGGAGATGAAACTGTTAAGGCACGTGCAAGAAGAAGCCTTGAGGTCTGTAANAAACTTGAGAACATGCCTCATTTAGACATGCGNTTTTCCGATACAGATTTTCCTGAAATCAAAGATCCTATTGCAAAATTAGTTCGTTTGGCCCGATTCATAGATGCAAACATCATTACGGCGGATATTAATCGCATACAACAGTCTTCCATTGAGGGTATTACTGTCATTAACATCCATTCTTTATCAAATGCTCTGAAGCCTCTGACTCAGACAGGTGAGTACATTAACATTAAAATCCAACGCTACGGAAAAGAGGCAAGACAAGGCGTCGGTTATCTAGAGGATGGCACAATGGTCGTTGTCAATGGTGGAGCAGAACATATTGGAGAAACCATCAGATCCCAAGTTCTTTCTGTTAAACATACAAGTTCTGGCCGAATGATNTTTTGCAATGCCACCGATGAACTATTACCCGAACAATCCGACATCGGGCTCTCTTCGTTAGAGAATGTTCACAAACATTATTTTGCATTAGACACCTCAAAGTATTCTTCATGATACGTGGAATCGGCACTGATATCATTGAGGTCTCTCGAATCGAAGGAAATATCAAGCGACATGGGCAAAAATTTCTTGATAAAGTTTTTACCGTGAACGAACAAGCTTACTGCAAATCCTTTCGAGAGTCTGCGAGAAATTTTGCAGGCCGTTTTGCTGCTAAGGAAGCTGTGGTGAAAGCTCTGGGAACTGGATTATCAGAAGGGGTCGACTGGCTCGATATAGAAATTCTTAACGATGCCCAAGGGAAGCCCTTTTTNAATTTTTCCGAAAAATTTAAAATCCTNTTTGAAAATCCCGTCATTCATCTTTCCATCAGTCATTGTCATGAATATGCAACTGCAACTGCTGTATGGGAAGCAGGGATTTAAATCGGTTAATTTTCAAGGCTTCAAATTTGGCGTTCAGCGAGATTAAGTCAGATAGATTTTTGAAGCTTTTATAATTTTTTACATTTATTTACGACAATCAATTAGAAAGGACTATTTTTCCCAGTTAAGAGCGAATAAGCTTTAAATAGATAGAAATTGGCCTCAGGTCCAAAAGGAAAAATATAGCAAAGGGTCAGTTGACTGGTTTGCTTAGGAAAATTATGAGCATAAACTCTGTAAGCATATCCAAGGCTAAATACACCATAACACTCAAACTCATAGCTGTATCGAATCCCAAGGTCAATAGACCGGTGGTCGATCGGCCCATAGCNCTCAAAATCATCAACTTTTAGTTGATGGTTTCCACACCNCCATAGACTGTCAAGATGGAATGAAAAACGGTGTGGCTGAAAACAATTCCATTCATAGGCAGCATTCGCAATAAGCCAAGGGGTCCATCGATCCGCTGTTCCAACACCCAAAATTCCCCACCAGCGTGAAGACCAATCAGCTCCATAAATATTTTGTTTACCCAAGGCTAAATGCAAAANAGCTTCATTTCTGCCATGATGGAAAGAACTAATATCATTCACAGCTTCTCGCCAAGCACGGCTTAACGTCAGCCCTGCTGTAAAACTTACAGGGTCTCCAATGTTATCATCCAAAANAAGATAACGCCCCGTCAATGCGATATGATCCCAATCAAAATTACGTTTTCTTGTGTCAGCAAACTCTGTTTCAACCTGGAGTGAATAGGGATCATAGACGAGCAACAAACTTCCATCAACAAAATGGTCATTGGAAGAGTAATGCCCGTAGTTCCTTTGAGCATCGACAGAAGGAAACGATTGAAAACGATAATCAAGCCATCCTTGCAACTGCAACATTTGAGGATACCAGGGCTTCAACTCAACCCCTGGAGGGAAACTGAAAGTAGTAAGATGAAGGCTAGACAGCTTAACCCTTTTTCATTAAGCTCCAATCCCTCTTGCAGAAAGCTCACGTTCCGTTTCTATAGCTGCCATGCACCCTGATCCAGCGGCCGTGATGGCTTGCCTATACACATGATCTTGCGCATCTCCTGCGGCGAAAACCAATTCTTTGCTGGTTTGACAAGTCCCCGGCTTCACAACAATATATCCATTATCATGAAGATTAATTTGTCCTTTCANAAAGGCTGTATTAGGAGTATGCCCCACTGCAAAGAAGACTCNCCCTGCATCATGTACGCTTTCTTNTTGAGTTTGATTGTTCAGGATCACCACGCGTCGGACCACTTCATCCCCTTCAACCCTCACAATTTCACTGTTCCACAATATTTCAACTTTAGGATGATTCAGGGCCCGTTCCTGCATAATTTTAGAAGCTCTTAGTTTATCCCTTCGGTGAACGAGATAAACTTTGCTGGCAAATTTTGTTAAAANAGTGGCTTCTTCAACAGCAGAATCTCNCCCGCCAATCACATAAAGTTNTTTGTTCCTAAAAATAGGCATGGCTCCGTCACAAACGGCACAAGCCGTCACACCNNTTTGCCAAAACTCTCCATCTAAAGTCCCAGGAATGTTTAGACGGTTCGCTGTCGCCCCTGTAGCAATGATGACAGCATCAGCATGATGAGAATTCTGCTTTCCATGTATTTTGTATGGCCATTGGCCGAAGTCAACAGATTCCACATCATCTGTAAAAATCTGTGTTCCAAACCGCAAGGCTTGTTTTCTAAATGCATCCATTAATGCCGGACCCGTGATACCCTCGGGAAATCCAGGATAGTTTTCAACTTCGGTGGTGGTCATTAATTGCCCCCTGAAGGGCCTGAAAAAACCTTCATAAAGAACAGGCTCAAGATTTGCGCGAGCTGCGTAGATTGCAGCAGTATACCCGGCCGGACCGGACCCAATGATGACAACTTTTGCTTTTTCATGATACAACCATAATATTAGATGCAGAATCATCCAATTATAAACGAGAAAGGTTAAAGGTAAAAGAGTAAATTTACAGATTGACTGATCATCTATTTTTACTTATAATCACACATTTATTTCCCAACTTAAGACACTTATGCATTTCTATTTGGTTCTTTCNTTTTTTGCCTACTTCAGCATTTTACTCTGCATTGGCTTGTACTTTCATAAAAAGCAAACGACATCGACTGACTTTATTCTAGGAAATCGATCTTTAAATTTTTGGCTCACAGCTCTTTCTGCTCACGCCAGCGACATGAGTGCATGGCTNTTTATGGCGTTTCCGGCAGCGGTNTTTGTTGGTGGCACCCCTAAAACTTGGATTGCATGGGGCTTGATTATCGGAATGTTTATAAATTGGCAGTTCATTGCCACACGCTTGAGAAAATCTACCGAAAAGTACAATGCCAACACACTTTCTACCTTTTTTGAAAGACGATTTGATGATAAGTCGGGCACGATTCGGCTTCTTACAGCGGTGATCGCTCTCTTNTTNTTAGCGTCGTATGTGGCTGCCGGAATGATTGCCATGGGCCTTCTTTTCGAGTCCGTTTTTGGTATCAACTACTACATCGGTCTTTCCGTCGCCATGCTTGTAGTTGTGATTTATACGCTAGTTGGCGGATTTGTGACTGTTGCTTGGACCGATCTATTTCAAGCTTTATTTTTGATGGCAGCCATTCTTTTTGTTCCGATCTATGCGTATTTTCAACTTCCTAATGGCTGGCAAACCATTGTAGAGGCTGCTAACGCACAAGGAATTTCGCTTTCTTTTGCTAAAGATACTTCTTTTTCCTCGATTTTAGAGCTGGTTTTCCTGGCCACCTGGGGACTTGGATATTTTGGCCAGCCTCACATCGTCACTAAATTTATGGGGATTAATAATGTCAACGAAATGTACAAATCTAAATATATTGGGATGAGTTGGCTTATTTTAACTCTTTTAGGTGCGACAGCAGTTGGCCTTGTAGGAATTGCATTTTTCAATAATCAGCTTCAAGACCCTCAGCTAGTTTTCATTAATATGGTTCCTCAGCTTTTTCATCCCTTAATTGCTGGATTTATACTCTGCGCAATTCTCGCGGCAAACATGTCCACAATGGATTCACAAATTTTGGTTTGTGCTTCAATTATTAGTGAAGATTTTTATAAAGGCCTGTTCAATAAAAATGCCTCGCCAAAAAAATTGCTTTTCATTTCACGCTTAGGACTTGTTTTGACGGCCGTTATTTCCCTTATTATAGCTTATAATAAAAGCACTACAGTTCTCGATGCAGTACGTTATGCATGGGCTGGATTAGGTTGCTCTTTTGGACCTTTAATGCTCATGTCTTTGTATTCAAAAACGGTGAATAAATACGGTGCTATCATCGGCATTTTAACAGGCGGTATCATCGCTGCGACATGGCAGACCTATAGTAAACAACTTCTTGGTTACGAGGTTCCTGCAGAAGTCCCTGCTTTTGCTGTCAGTTTATTGAGCATCTATTTGGTTTCTAAATGGACCAATAATAATGTTCATGAGCTCGCAAAAGTAGATTAATTCAATTCAACTTATTTCATCAACAAACCATCAGCTGAGATCGCAATTTGGTTTTTCATAAATCTTGACTGAAGTCCATTCGATTTTTAAAATCAAAACTGCGTTTTATTGGGTACTGCGATTTTTTCTTGAAATCCTTCAGCGTTTATATTAAAAGCAAATTTTGAATACGTAGGAGTTCATCATGACTGGTAGGATTTTTTCTCATTGGTATTAGCTTTATCTTCATCATTTATTAACGCTGAAACCAGCAATGAACAAGTGACAACAAATGCCACCCCTTCAACACATTTTGACTCGATCGCAACCAATCATCCCGAACTCACCATTTTCGTAGCTCTTGTGAATAAAGCAAAATTGAAAGATCTTTTCAATGGAACAGGTCCCTTTACAGTTTTTGCTCCTACAGATGAAGCCTTTAANAAACTGGGGCAAAAGAAATTAGATGAGCTTTCGAAACCTGAAAACCAAGATGAACTTTCCTCTCTTCTCATATACCATGTTGTGCCAGGAAAATATATGGCCAAAAATTTAAAAACACGAAAAGCTCCCTCTATCAACGGCAAATCTGTTCAAATTGAAGTAGAAAACGGCCAAATTAAAGTTAATAATGCTAAAGTGGTTAAGACTGATTTAGTGGGCCCCAATGGTGTCATCCACGAAATCGACACTGTTTTAATTCCTTAATATACACCCCTTCCAGTTGAAAGTTGGAAAATTTGACAAGGAAGCGCCCTGAATTTGAATCAGTCAACTTAAATAAGCTCAAGCGATGCAGACAAATTGAACAGTAGGGGCAAGATGAAGGGGATCCAAGTTAAAAATTTGAGCCGCCACGAGTGTCCACATGTCAATCCAAATGTACCTATAGATTTAGCACTGAATTAAATACCCCCAGCCTTGCTTTTCAAAACTGAAAATATATCCCTTCTCACGCATTGCATTTAAAATCCGATTCATCCAATTCTGTGCTTCTGCTTCAAGAGATGAAGCTTCTTCTAAAAGCCTATATTTCTATAAGCACCAAACGGATATTTATCGTTAAGGCTCACCTCGCGCATTTGTTTTTTATGAGAAGCGGTTTTGGCTTTTGAAGTTTTTATTCATTTGATTCACAACATCAGAAACTGCTTTTCGCAATTTATAGGTTTTGTCGCGATACTGTCCTTTTTCTTCTAAATTCAACTCCAGCTTTTCTATCTCTTCAAGTTGCATAAAGGGTTCAAAGCCAGTCCTTATTCCTCTATTTTCGCAAAATTGGTGGTAGTGATGATAAGCGGCAATTTTTTCAAGCTGGTTGGCTTTTATCGTGGCAGTGTCTTCAAATAATTTCTCTAATATGAGTCCTCTAATTTTACATTCTTCAATAAGTAAATCCACAAGTTCTTCTGTAGGCATCATACCCATCAAGCCGATACTTCCATTTTTTCCGCCAATAAATCCATCAATAGGGCGATGACCTGCAAATTCTAAATCAATGACTCCGCATTGAAGAGGTTGATCAGAGATTTGGTCCAGGATAGGATAATTGTCAAAGCGCACATCGTTATCCCCTATCTCAAAAATAAAGCTAGCCAATTGTTTCACTATGGGTTTTAAAAATTCTACATTTTTGTAATAGAGATCTTCTTGCTCGTAAGGGTTCGACCTAAAAGAAAGGCGTTTTTCCGCAATCATGGAGTATTCAGCTCCATTGTATTCAAAAGAAAGGATTTTAGAAGAAGGAATATTGAGCCGATCTAGACCTAATTGCATAATGATTTGCTTTCCTTTAACTGTATTTTGATAGCGATTTTCAATTCCTTCTTTGAGCTCATTCGAATTGGAGATTTTAAAAACTAAATCGGGTCTTTGATCCAATGTAAACACGGAAAAATGTTGTCCGGAGCTTATAAATTGGAAATGAGGATTTTCTTCTTTATTAATGATTTTAGGTAATAAGACTTTAAGATCCTCTAAAGTTTTCGCAGCAATTTCTATTTCTTTTTCAAGTTCTTTTCTGGCTTGTTCTAAGGATATTTTTGCGGCTCATAATCAGAAATTAGACTTTGACTTGCTGTTTCATGAGTCTTTGAAACTGGCTTAGAATTGGCAATCTCTTGCGGGGAAATAAAGACTTTGATTTTTTATTGATTAAAGATTTTACTTTTTGAGAGCAAATGTAAGCGAAACCTAATGTACAAACAATAGCTACAATGGCTAAAGCGATTCTTTTATACCTTTCAATGGAAGTATACTCTGCCCTGCAAATAATGACATAGCGAGGTCCAGAATAAGTATCGTCCAGAGGCTGGCCTTTATAATCGACAACTAGGCCTTTTAGGGATGGAGCTGCCTCTTTCCATTTTGGAGGAAGCTGAAAGCTTTCTGGATTATTAATCATTTTACAACAATCAATGTGGACTGGATTTGAAGGAATCATCTTAAGCAATCCTTAGAATGGTTAATTGAAACAGCGCGACTTACATTAGATTAACGACAATCAGGTTATGAAGCTTTTTAAGTCACAACGCATTCAATTTGGCTTGATTCAAATTCAGAAAGCTTCTTAATAAGATTTGCTAATTACTCGGAATAATTCAACATAACCAACAGGCTATGTTGAATTAAAATGAAATTATTCTTTTGACATACGCTCGAAATAGTCGATGATATTTCCGACAGTTTTGAATTTTTCAGCTTCATCTGAAGGAATTTCTTTTCCTAAACGCTCTTCGAAAGTCATATTGAGTTCTGTTAAATCTAAGGAATCAGCATTAAAATCTTCTACAAGTTTTTTATCACGAGTGACTTCATCTCTATCTACACCAAGCTGCTCTACGATGATATCAATCACTTTTTGTTCTGTTGATGACATAATTTTCCTTTATTTTTGTTTTCCGAAAAAGAATTTTATCATTTTATAGAATTACTTTCAACCGAGTTATTACATAACCATTCCGCCATCGACTGTTAAAACCTGCCCTGTAATATAAGAGGCCATAGGACTGGCCAAAAATACTGCTGCATTGGCAATCTCAATCGGCGATCCCATACGTTCCATAGGAATAGAAGTTAAGGTTGCTTGACGTTGTTGGTCATTCATCGCCTCAGTCATTTTTGTATCAATAAAGCCTGGGGCAATGCAGTTGACTCGGATATTTCGCGAAGCCAATTCCTTGGCCATGGCCTTCGTAAATCCAATTATCGCAGCCTTAGAAGCTGCATAGTTCGCTTGGCCTGCATTTCCTGTGAGCCCAATGACAGAGCTGATATTAATAATGGCCCCTTTACGGGCTTTGAGCATCTGTCTGATTATAGCTTTACAGGTATTATAACAGGATTTAACGTTGACTTCCATCACCTGGTCCCAATCTTCTTCCGTCATTTTTAACATGAGCTGATCACGTGTGATTCCTGCATTGTTAACAAGAATATCGATCGGCCCAAATTTTTCTTGCACTTGCTTGATGGTCTCTTCAACATCCTTCGTCCGACTTACATTCACTTGGTAGAAAGCGGCCCTATCCGACCCTATTTCCTGGACAACTTTGTCGCCTCTTTCAGAGTTTGTTCCGAAGATAGCCACCTTAGCACCTTGACGAGCAAATTCGAGTGCAATCGCCTTCCCAATTCCAGCAGTACCGCCGGTAATAATGGCCACTTGATTTTTAAAAGATCCTGCATACAGCCTTCCTATATTTTGGCAAGTTGATCTAAATCAGAAATATTTTCTATGGAAATTGTGGACGCTGAAGGAAGAATGCGCTTGTTAAAACCTGACAAGACTTTACCGCATCCAATCTCGATGAATAAATCAACAGCCTCTTCGCCCATCCGTCTTATACTTTGTTCCCATCGTACTGGACTTGTGACTTGCTTAATTAAATTAGATTTAATTTCCGACTCATTTTGTACATAATCTCCTGTCACATTCATCACAAAACCTACAGGGCTGTTTTTAATTGNCATTTGATGGATTTGATCAGAAAGACGTTCTTCTGCTGCTTTCATCAGCCCGCTATGAAAAGCTCCATGAACAGAAAGAGGAAGGACGCGTTTTGCCCCTTTTGCTTTGGCGGCCGCTGAACCTACTTCAATCCCCTTCTTTGTTCCTGAAAGGACAACCTGGCCAGGACAATTAAAATTTGCAGCCCACAAATCATGAGGCATGTTGACTTCCTTCACCATAGCCTCTACATCCTTCGCTTCCAAGCCAAGCACGACCGCCATTGTTCCCGGATGGGTTTCACAGGCCTCATTCATATAAAGGCCGCGATCCTGTACAACGGGAAGGCAGGCACTGAAATCTATCCTACCTGAAGCCGTGAGAGCAGAATATTCTCCTAAACTTAAACCGGCACATACATTTGGTTTGACCTGGGGGTAGAGGTCTTGAATGACCTTTAAAATTGCCAAACTGGCCACATAAATTCCTGTTTGACTGTTTTTGGTCTCAATTAATTCCGCTTCCGGGCCATCCAAAACAATTTTCGATAAATTCCTGTGAAGGATATCATCTGCCTCCTGGAATACTTCTTTTGCTTTTGAAAAATTCTCAAAAAAACTTTTGCACATTCCAACATACTGTGCACCCTGTCCTGGAAATAAAAACGCCATGTTTCTCGAGTTGGACATAGATTCTCCTTCCTAACCTGTTTTTATGAGCCCACTTTTGTTAAAATCAGAGCCCNCCAAGTCAATCCTGCCCCAAAGCCTACTAACAAAATACGCTCTCCATCTTTAATCGGCTGCTCATGGATCAGCTCTTCTAAGGCTATCGCTACACTTGAAGCAGACGTGTTTCCATACTTATGGACAGTTTTATAGACTCTTTCATGGGAAATATCAAAACTCTTTCCCAAAGCTTCAATAATACGAATATTGGCCTGATGCGGGACCAACCAATCGATTTGACTCTCTGTTAATCCAGTTTTCGCCAAGCATTCCTTAGCAGCGGCAGTCATTCTTCTTACAGCATGTTTAAAAACCTCTTTGCCTTCCATGCGTAAAANATGCAGTCCTTGGGAGACAGTTTCTAGACTTGAAGGCTGCCGAGCACCGCCTGCGGGGATCATCAGTAAATCGGACACTTCCCCATCTGCCCCTAAGCAAAAAGAATCAATTGCAAGCCCGGTTCCTTGACCTGAAACAACGGCTGCCGAGGCCCCGTCGCCAAATAAAACACAAGTGTTTCTGTCTTTATAGTCAATAATTGTCGAAAGCTTTTCTGTGGCGATCACTAATACATTGCGATAAAGATTAGATTCGATAAAAGCTTTTGCAATTGAGAGCCCATAGAGAAATCCGGTACAAGCAGCCTGAATATCTAAGGCACCTGCCTTAGAAGCGCCTAACTTAGCTTGAACCAGAGCCGCTGTACTCGGAGTTATATAGTCGGGAGTCATCGTAGCGACAAGAATCATATCGATATCTCCTGCAGATATCTGACTGTCTTCCAACGCTTNTTGCGCCGCATGGATTGCCATTAAAGAAGGGGGCTCATCCGGATTCGCAATCCGACGCTCTTTCATGCCTGTCCGGGAAACAATCCATTCATCGGAAGTTTCAACCATTTNTTCTAAGTCTTGATTGGTTAAAATCTTACCTGGAAGAAAAGAACCCATTCCAATTATTCTAGCCTTTGGCTGCATTAATAAGACTCCCAAAATCGCGTTATAATAAGGGAAAATTATAGCAAAGGTCTGCTTTAAAACCCAATCATTTTAGACGTTAAATCTGTAGGTTCTTGTCTCTTATCCATTTTCCTGATAACCTATTTTTCAGTCCTAATTTTCCAAACTAAAAATTAAAGAGCACTGTATGCAATATCCCCTTCACCTTCAAAAAGTTATTAATGTCTTAAAAAGACTTCCGGGAGTAGGGACGAAAAGTGCTGAGCGCTACGCTTTCCATATGCTTGGATGGCCTTCTTCACACTTAAAGGAAATGGCCGAGGTCTTACGGGAAATTCCTGAGAAACTAGAGCAATGCCAGGAATGCGGCTGCTTAAAAGATGAGCATGCCTGCTTGTTTTGTACGGAAGAACGNAAAAATTCAGGTTTTATTTGCATTCTTTCTTCTCCGAAAGAAGTCTTTTCTATTGAAACAACAGGCGAATATCGCGGGCTTTATCATGTTTTAGGAGGGCTTTTATCGCCTTTAGAAGGAGTCGGCCCCGAAAAACTTTCGATTGCAGCTTTAAAAAGNCGCATCCTAGATTTCAAAATTCGAGAAGCGATCATTGCTCTTGATTCCACCTTAGAGGGAGATGCGACTGCTCTTTATTTAAAGCAAGAACTTGAGCCTCTTC
The DNA here is from genome assembly GCA_013414685.1 of Parachlamydiaceae bacterium. Taxonomy (GTDB): domain Bacteria; phylum Chlamydiota; class Chlamydiia; order Chlamydiales; family Parachlamydiaceae; genus Neochlamydia. Next base: position 914,686 of record CP058704.1, read on the forward strand.
AGATCATCACCTATCGCTTAGCTTTTGGACTTCCCATGGGAAGCCCTATTGATTATGTAGATGGAGGCACATTGGCGCGCGCGCTTTCAGCTAAATCTAGATTTTGAAATCTAACTTTCCTTCCACTTTAACCAGCTATGTCAAAAATTAAACTTTAAAGGCCCAGAAATAAATCCCCATTTGACCTGTCAGCTCGCGACTGTGCAAGTTGCGTTTTAAGATTTCCCCTCCTCTTTCTTCCTTCTTTACAATATTGCAAAGCTTCCCTATGATTATGCCTTTTCGATGTGACCCATACAAATAATAAGCGGATCTATAGAACCACTCGAGGACCCATGATACGTAATTTAAAAATTTTAATAAGTGTTTTATTCATTTTTCTTTCCAGCCTTACGCTAAATCTTTCAGCTCAAACTTTACAATACGAAAACCANAAAATCGAAAACATTGAAGTTGTGATGCAGGGGCCCTGCGAAAACTTTGATCCGAACATTGTTCTAACACGCATCAGAACACGGCAAGGAGGATTTTTCTCTCAGTCTGATTTCGACAATGACCTCAAGACTTTAATTCAGGACTACGACCGTATTGAGCCAGTCTTTGAGTCGGCGGAAGGAAAGATGTATATCACGCTAAAAATCTGGCCAAAGCCTATCATCCGTTCTATTACATGGTGTGGAAACGAAAAAGTCAAAACAAAACGTTTGCAGCAAGAACTCAAGATCCCTTGTTTTTCAGTCTTCGACCGTAAAAGCTTCAATCAGGCTTTCCATACGCTCAAAGCCTATTATGTNAAAAAAGGATTNTTTGAAGCAGAACTCACTTACGATGTTAAATTAGATCCTGTTTCCAATGAAGTGGATATTATTATTAATATTACTGAAGGTAGAAATGGACGGATCAAAGACATTAAATTTGTGAATTTCACTTCCCGGGAAGAAGAAGACATCTGCGAACAAATGGTCACTAANAAATACAATATCTTCTTAAGCTGGCTCAATAACGAAGGGACCTATAACGAAGAAGCCATGCAGCATGATGAGTTTAATATCATCAATTATCTGCACAATGAAGGATATGCCGACGCGACTGTTGACGTCCAGGTCTGCGAAGCACAACAAGATCGCATCGTGATCATTATTACAGCTTATAAAGGATCCGTCTATCACGTAGGAAATATTGAGATAGAAGGCAACACCTTATTTTGTGAAGAAGACATCCGTCGTCAACTCACCTTTTGTGAAGGCGGAGTCTATTCTCCGGAAAAGATTCGGGAAAGCATCGAAAATATCACTAACCTTTACGGAAGACGCGGGTATATTGATGCCACAGTCGATCACGAGCCTTGCCTTTCAGAATGTGAAGATTGCATCTACAATATGAAGTTTACCATAGAAGAGGGTGAACAGTTTCGTGTGGGCTTGATCAAAGTNTTTGGGAACTGCCAAACCCAGACAAAAATCATCCTTCATGAAACTTTGGTGATACCAGGCGAAGTTTTCAATATTGAAAAGTTAAAACGTACGGAAGAGCGGCTTACAAACGTGGGGTATTTTTCTCATGTGAACGTTTATGCTGTTAAATCCGAGGGGCCCTGCAGTTTAGAAGAAAACTATAGAGACGTCCATATAGAAGTAGAAGAAACAAGCACAGGTCACTTTGGCGCCTTTTTTGGCTATAGCACCAATGAAAGTATTTTCGGAGGACTCAATGTGACCGANAAAAACTTTAACTACAAGGGACTCGGCTGTTTTTGGCAAGAAGGCTATAAGGCTTTACGCGGCGGTGGAGAATATGCCCATGCAACCGCAACCCTTGGAACTAAAAGCCGCAGCTATGTATTTTCATGGACAAAGCCCTTCTTTAATGACACAAAGTGGACCGTCGGGTTTGATTTAGAAAATTCTGTCAATCGGTACATCGCTAAAGACTACGATATCAAAACTTATGGCGGAACACTCAATGCCATTTATCAAATCAATCAATTTATGAAATTAGGTTGGCACTATCGTTTGAAGCATACTGATATCGAAACTTCAGGCGGCCTTGTTTACGAAGAAATTTACGATTATGTGGTCAAACATGAATCCGGAGCCTCTCTTGTTGAGGAATCTCGCAATGATGGAATGGTCTCTGCAACAGGAGTGACATGGACTTACGATTCAACAGATCATCCGACCAAGCCAAAAAAGGGACTGAAGTCTAGGCTAGAGGTTGAAATCGCAGGGCTGGGAGGCAACTACCGNTTTTTTGGAACAGCCTACACCAATAGCGCCTACTATAGCTTAGATCGAAAAAGCGTTTTAAAATTGCGAGCTGACTTTCGCTTTATTTTTCCCTTTGGTGGAACTACTCCTAAGGAAATGCCATTGGATGAACGTTTATTCCTTGGTGGAGACAACATTATCCGCGGTTACCGCCCTTATAAATTAGGTCCACGCTTTATAGAAGGCGATCCACGCGGAGGGATGTCCATGCAAATCTATTCTGCCCAGATTACGCGCCGCCTAATGAAAAACTTTGATGCATTTATTTTTGCTGATGCCGGCCATCTCTCCTTTTCAAAGTATGATTTTGGAATCAAAAGCGGCGGACGCATTAGCACATCTGTTGGAATTGGAGTTTGCTTTAAAATTCTTGAAAGCATGCCTCCGCTAACGATGGGATATGGATTTCCTCTCAATCCAAAGAATCGTGGGGAAGTTAAAAACTTCTTCATTACTGTAGGGGAAGTTTTTAATCTAAAAGCAATCGTTTAAAACCCTATTCATTTTATTGACCTATGGGTTTATACTTAAAGATCAAAAAGGAGAATTTATGAAGAAGCTATCAAAACTCATTTTGCAAATTGCTGCATTAAGCTTAACGTTAAGCTTTCTGATGCCTCAATCAGCTGAAGCTGCTGCTGCCAAAGCAGATCAGGGTCTAAAAATCCGTTATGTCAATTTTAAATCCTGTATTGAAAACTCAAAACTTGGAAAACAAGAACAGGCAAATTTCGACTCTCTNAAAAAACAGATGGAGACAATGCTGAGCGAGAAGGATAAAACTTTGAGCGACTTAGCGGAAAAATTAGAAGATCCTGATTATCTTGATAGTCTTTCTCCTGAAGCCGAAACAGAGATCAAACGTAAATTCAGAACGTTAAGCCAAGAAATGACGCAGCAGCAAAATCAATACTTGCAAACACTGCAGCAAACTAACTTCAAAGTGCTTGAAAAGCTAGATCATGCAATTACTGAAGCTTGCAAGATCCTTGCTCAAAAGAATGGCTATAATTCTATTAATAATGATGAAGCAACCTTTTATTATGACAAGGATTTAGACATCTCTCAAGAAGTTGTAGCTATCATGGATGAACTTTTTGATAAAGAAGCAAAAGAAGCCAAAAATAAGCCTGTGCAATAATTAGGTCGTTCATGCTTTCTTCCAAAACCTATACACTGGCTGAAATTGCAGATCTGACAAAATCTCGGCTCATTGGCAATCCCCTGCATGAAATTGAAGGGGTTGCCGATTTAGAACGCGCTCAACTCCATGAAGCCTCATTTTTGGACAATCCGCGTTATGAGCAGGCCATGCTTCAGTCAAAAGCTGGGGTCATCTTTATCTCCTCAAAAGTTTCAATCCCTGAAGGACGCAATTTTCTTATTCATGAAAATCCTTCTTTTGCGTTTCAACAGTTGATTGANTCTTTTTTCAAGGAAAGAGGTGCTCTTACAGGTTTTGAAGGAATTCATCCCACGGCTATTATACACGCGACATGTAAACTTGGTGCAAATGTAAAGATTGGTCCTTATGCAGTTTTAGATAAGGAAGTTGTCGTAGGCGACCATACTTTTATTGGAGCTGGAGTTTACATTGGCCCGTCAAGCCAAATAGGAGCAGATTGCATCATTCATCCTCGTGTGGTGATCCGTGAGCGCTGTAAACTGGGAAATCGAGTCATCTTGCAGCCAGGTGCTATCATTGGTTCCTGTGGCTTTGGGTATATCACTGATAAGCAAGGCTGCCATATTAAACTTTCGCAGATGGGAACAGTTGAAATTGAAGATGATGTTGAAATAGGCGCCAATACAACGATAGATCGCTCTCGTTTTGAAACGACGACCATCAAAACGGGCACTAAAATCGATAATTTAGTTCAGATCGGTCATAATGTATCCGTCGGCCCCCATAATATTATCGTTTCTCAAGCCGGCATTGCCGGATCGACTAAAACAGGCCGGCATGTTGTCATTGGCGGACAAGTTGCTGTTTCGGGCCACATTAAACTTGGCGACGGGGTGATGCTTGCTGGAAGAAGCGGCGTCACTAAGTCTCTTCTTAAAGCTGGAAAATATGGCGGCGTTCCTGCCCAACCTTTAGAAGAAAGCAATCGAAATAATGTCTTNTTAAATAATGTTGAGAAGTACTTTATTAAGCCTCTGAGAGCATTAGAAGAACAGATCAAACAACTGAAGGAAAAATTGGAATCACAAAGAATCAATAATCAAGACTGATTATATCAATTATCCAAGAAAATACCTCGTTTAGTGTTTNTTTAGAAACTATTCCTATTTTTTTAATTAAACGATCTCGACTTATAGAACGCACTTGTTCGCATAAGACATAGCTTACATTCGTAAGGCCACCCTCAGGAGGAATTATTTCTATATGGGTAGAAATTTGCTTCTTTACACTTGTTAAAGGAACAATTATAGCTAAGCCTGTTGGAATTTTATTCCAAACATTATTTGAAAGGATGAGACAGGGCCTTATTTNTTNTCCTATTTCATTTCCTTTAGTAGGTTCAGGATCAAATAACCAAATTTCGCCTTGCTTTGGATGTAGCTTATTAATCTTCGAGTCCATCGAGTATAGTACCTTCTAACAGTTTTCTTTCTTCTAATTCTTTTTCCAAAGCTCTTCATTTGATTGAAGGTGAAAGTACTCCTCGTTTAGCAATTTCATTCTTTCATGAAAACGATAAGATTTTAAAGCTTCTTCAATGATTTCTATTTTTGATTTTCCAGTTGTATTCGCTAATTCTTGAATAATAAGATCGCTCATTACAGAAATTCTTGCTGTTGCTGCCATATCAACCTCCGTATACGCTTAAGTATACAAAAACGTGAATTATATTGTCAATTTAAAGAAATGAAAAAACGTCAGTGATATAAGAAATAAGTTTTTGTAGGGATATTTGACTTAACTTCTCTTAACTTTAACTCCAATACTTTGCAGAAAATTCTTGCATTCCTCTGGTATTTTTTCATTAGGCCTTTCATCATCCATGATTGCTCCTTTAGAGACCATGAGTGAAAGAATTTCTTTTACTTTCTCAGAGTTCTTATTCCAAGATGTAGCCATCCATGAGAGAAGTGACATATTGTTACCCAAATTAACGGGTGCATCAAATTCAATTAGAGTCTGAACAATATCAAAATAACTCTCATTTTTGACACCCTGAGTTAATATGCCATACAATTTTGAAGGATCTGCTCCTCTTTCAAGAAGGAGTTTAACCACTTGATGATTTCCCAATTTAACCGCCAGCTCTAAAGGACTTCCAACTCTTCCACGTATATTAGGGTCAGCTTTGAAGTCTAATAAAAGCTTGACCATCTCAAAATTCCCTTTTTCTATGGCTCTCTCTAGAAGATAAGAGTTTTGTCCATACGAACCATCAGGATTTTGTTTACCATTTATTACTTCTTTAGGATCTTTTACCCGTTTTAGAAGCATTTCTGCATTTTCTAAATTTGTGTTATCAATATATTCTGCCAATTCTTTTCTCTCAGGATTTGAACGACACCATGAAGATCAAGAACCTCTTTTAATGCTATCTCAAATTCAGTCGATTTCTTTGTGATGATACCATCTAGTTCTCTCAAAAGACTTTCTCGTTCAATATTTGAAAAAAATGTTTTATTCTTGTGACAATTCTTGTTAAAAGATTCTGCTTATTAATTTCGCCAGTTGATTCCTCATATCCTCTTTCCTTGATGTCCTTAAAAACCTTAACAAAATCTTGGATTTCTTGAATATTTTGTTCTGGATCAATAGCAGCATTTTTAACTGAAGAAATTAAATCATTGAGCGAAACATTCTAAAACCATTTGTTTCTTTAGATTGATAACTGAAGCGTCTCCCATGGATAAGAGTGATGGTTTGGTCTAAGCTTTTAGGGCAGAAGCTGTTAAATTCATCTCATTATTGTTAATTATTATTTTCATAGATGACCTTAAGTAAATTTATATGATTCAAATTATAGCAAAAATTTTTAAAATCTCAAATTTGTTCAACGAATGCTACAAGCATCGTATCTCTCGGAAGGAGTGGTGCTAGACTTTAACTTAAAAGCAAAGAAACAGGATTTTCCAGCAATACCTGCACAGATTTTAAAAATTCTGCAGCTGCGACACCATCTATTACACGATGATCAACAGATAAAGAAAGATTCATGACTTTTCCTGCGACAATTTGTCCATCTTTCACTACAGGTGTTTCCAAAATTCCTCCGACAGCGAGAATAGCAGCTTGAGGAGGATTGATAATCGCTTGAAAATTTGTCACCCCGTACATTCCTAGGTTAGAAACCGTAAAAGATCCTCCCTGATATTCGTGAGCTTCTAATTTGCCTGCTTTTGCACGGACTGCAAGCTCTTTTATTTCAAAAGAAATATCAGTAAGCTCTTTATAATCAGCAAAACGAATGATCGGCGTAATTAATCCGCCAGGAATACTTACAGCGACAGCTACGTCCACTGTTTGGTAATGAATGATGGTATTATTTGCAGAATTAAATCCACTATTTACTACAGGATGTTTTTGCAAAGCAAGCGCGCAAGCTTTCACCACGCAATCATTATAAGAAACAGAATGCCCTAAATGCTTCAACTGCTCTCTTAAAGAAACAAGCGCCTCTGCATTGATGCTTTGCTGCACATAAAAATGCGGAATAAAAGATTTAGACTCCTGAAGGCGTTGGCTGATCACTTTGCGCATGGGCGACAAAGTCTCTTCGGTATAGCTTCCAGGTTCAGTGCTGGGCAAGGTTTTACCTTTTCTTACTCCACTTGTGGGTGCATTGGCAAGATCACGGCTCATGATTCGTCCGCTAGGCCCCGTCCCTTTGATATTTGAAAGATCAAGCCCCTGGTCCTTAGCAAGTCGCTTCGCCAAAGGAGANNAGCTAAAATGCGTTCGCCTTTTTGTTGAGAAACAGGCTTTGTGGCAGGGGAAGGTGCAGGGGAGGGGTAAAGCTTGGTTGAGCACGCGGCGTCTGCTTGGAAGTTTCTTCTTTAGGACTTTCTTTCTCTATCGCTTTTTTTCTGAAACTGGTTCAGAGGAAATGGCCTCTGGTGTATATCCCTCAATATTTTCGCCCTTTTGCTCTGTGAGAATCGCTACAGGTTGATTCACGTTAGCATCCTGCCCTTCCTGAACTAAAATTTTTGCAAGCCAGCCTGCGTCGATGGCATTATATTCAACTGTCGCTTTATCTGTTGCAACTTCAAACAATAAATCATCCGACTTGACTTGGTCTCCGACCTTTTGTGNCCATTTCACAAGCGTTCCCATTTCCATCGTGGGTGAAAGTTTTGGCATGAAAAGAGTAAAAGGCATAGGAATCTCCTNGCTAAGGGGCATTTAGAGCTTTTTAGCTCCAGCAATAATTCTAGCTACAGTCGGTAAAGNTTTCTTTTCTAAAGCTTTCGAATAAGGCATGGGGGTATCGCGTTGGCAGACTCTTTCAATTGGAGCGTCTAAATAATCAAAACAATGTTCCATGAGTTGAAAGCCCACTTCTGAAGCGATTCCAGCAAAATAATGGCCTTCTTCAACCAAAAGGCAAAAATGTGTTTTTCTTACTGAAGCTGCCACAGTTGCGATATCTAAAGGGCGGATCGTGCGCAAATCAATTAGTTCTGCATGGATCCCCTGTTCGCGTAACGCCTTCACTGCATCCTGGCAAAATAGGACCATGCGGCTATGAGAAACAATAGTGATGTCTGTTCCTTCATTCACCACTTTAGCTTTTCCTATGGGCACAAGGTATTCTTCAACAGGAATTTCCATTTTGTCGCCATAAGAGAGCTCTGATTCTAAAAATAAAACCGGATTGTTACTACGAATACTCGACTTAAGCAAGCCTTTGGCATCATAAGGATTGCTAGGAGCCACAATAATAAATCCAGGCAAATTTCCGTAAATAGCTTCAACACAATGGGAATGTTGACTTGACACTTGAGCAGCAGCACCGTTTGGTCCTCTAAACACTATTGGCACAGGGAAACGATTCCCAGACATATAATACATTTTTGCTGCGTTCGAGATCAACTGGTCGGCGCCTACAAAAGAAAAATTAAAACTCATAAATTCCACCACAGGCCTTAAGCCTGTCATCGCAGCCCCAATGCCTAAGCCAGCAAAAGCAAGCTCTGATATAGGCGTGTCGATAACACGTGAGGGACCCCATTTGTCCAGCATCCCCTTTGTGACCTTATAAGCACCATTATAAAGACCGACTTCTTCTCCCATGATAAAAACGTTGGTATCATGAGTCATCTCTTCATCCATCGCTTGACGTAAAGCTTCACGCATTTCTACAACTTGCATTTTACCATTATTCTCAGGGGCATAGACATCCTCCTCTAATGTAATGGCATCAGGCCAGGGACACTGGTCTGCATATTTCATTGCCTCTATGACAATTTCCCGTTCTTGCTTATCCATCTTCGAGTACGTTTCTTCATCAATTAATTTGGCCTCTATCAAGGACTGAAGCATGAGCGCCAAAGGATCGCGCGTCATGCATTCTTTTAAAGCTTCTTTAGTACGGTACAATCCAGGATCAGAAATGGAATGCCCGCGAAATCTTTCTGTAATGACTTCGACCAATACAGGTCGGCTGGTTTCTAAGACCTCATGATAGACATGCGTAAAACCTGNCATAGCAATTAAAAAGTCCATCCCATCAAATGTATATCCCTTGATATCAAAACTTGGAGCTTTCTTTTCTGCTATTGGCGCTACACTGATTGCCTGCTCGATAGATGTTCCCATTCCCCATTTATTATTCTCTATCACGTAAATACAAGGTAAATTCCACAAAGCTGCTAAATTAAGAGATTCATGAAAAGCACCCTGTGCGACAGCGCCATCGCCTAAAAACAGACCGCCACTTCTTTTTGCTTTTTATACTTAATCGTGAAAGCTGCACCAGTTGCAATGGGGATTTGCCCTCCCACAATGCCAAAACCGCCTAATAATCGATCGGTATAAAGATGCATGGAACCGCCACGGCCCTTCGCATTGCCAGCAGCCCGGCCATATAATTCAGCCATAATTTCATTCGGTGTTGCGCCAAGTAATAATGCCAGCGCATGGCAACGATAAGAGGTAATCCACCAATTTTCTGGACCGATTGCTTGCAAAGCAGCAACTTGCACGGCTTCCTGACCAATATAGGCATGAAAAAACCGCCAATTTTGCCTTGCTGATAGGCCGATTCTGCACGAATCTCAAAATTACGTATGAGCAGCATCCTTCGCAAATTTTCAATTAAAACTTCTTTCCCAAGTTTTATTATTGTCTCTTGGCGATCGGAAGGAAAAAATTGTATTTTACAGTCATCTTAAACCTCGACACCTTACAATAAAACATCCTGAATAATCGATAAAGAAAAACCAAAACCCCTTCCTTCCTCTTCATACTAAAAATTAAAATATTTTTATTAATAAACAACTAAATAAATGTTATAATAATATTTAGAATTAAATTTAGGTACTATATGAGTAATATTAAAGGTCTGACAGATCTTCCCTCATTTGAACCCTTTGAAAACATCAATCAACCTGGGGATGAAAAATCAATAAAAAGCGCGGAGGAAGCCGACCACAAAGCGAGCACCTATGGGCATCGGGGCATTCTTTTAACTGATAAAAAAACGAACTCTTTGATCATATTAAAACTCAAGTTCTCTCATTTTTTAGGAAAGAAATTGATGAACAGCAAAAAGAATTTTCTCATACAGTCACAAAAAGTGAAGAAAAACAGTACGTGAGGAGGTTAATCTCATTTTTTCACGCACTTCTTTGATTCAAGATAAAGAAAAATTAGAAATTCCTGCAAAAGCCCCACTTCATAGGGATGAATTCAAAAATAAAATCAAAAACATGAGCGATCTGCACACGGAAATTATGCTTCTTTCAGACGAAATTTTAAGTGCACAAGACGAGGAAGTTGCAGAGAATAAGGAACAATTAATTGCAAAAATGGAAACTTTGAAAAATGAACTGCGAATTTCGGAACGTTTTAAGCCTGCACAGGCTGAAGTTCGGCTTCTGGAAAATCAGCTTCAGGAGATGGAAGTTAGATTGGGACTGCGTCATGCACAAGATCCTGTGAAAGAAACGGAAAAACTTTTCAACAGATCAAGTAAGGATCGAGAGATAAAAAGAATCTCTAAAGAAACCGACATCAAATTAGAAAAAGTTTTTGAAAAACCATTAACGCTTGAGGCTATCACACAACAGGCAATAGAAATCCTTTACATGGATGACAAAGAAATTTTTGATAAGAAAGAAGAACTTTTTCTTAAAATGGAAGCCTGTGAGAAGCATCTTGAACAAGAGAAATCAAATCCCAATCGTATTTCTTCCGATATCCAAGCGACAACGATGAATTTACAGAATGCGCGAGAAAGAATCGATCACGCAATTAAAATGTATTCATCTTCTTAATAATGACTGTATTCTTCATTTCCTTTAAGCTTCTATAGGATTTTCGTTGAGGATGGGATGTTCTGTCTTTTGAGGAGAAAGCTCACTGTCCACGATTGTAGCTACGCAAGAATCTGACCACACATTCAAAGCTGTTTCGATCATATCAATGATAGTATAGAAAGGAAGAATAATTCCTAAAATGTTAAGAGGAACATTCATTGATGCTAAAAATGCACTTGATAAAANATAGCAGCCCATAGGGACCCCTGCATTTCCAACGGCGGCAATTGTCGCCAGAAAGACCCAAAGAATCATCTCAGTGGGTGAAAAAGTAATCCCATTGCTCATCGACACAAAAAGAACCGTAGTTAAGATAAAGGCTGCGCATCCATTCATATTGATCGTTGTGCAAAGGGGCAAACTAAAGCTTGCCACTCTTCTGGAAACCCCAACTCTTTCTTCTGCACACTTCATCGCCATCGGAAGTGCAGCATTTGAGGATTTTGTAANAANAGCCACAGAAAGAGCTGGCAGCATCCCTTTCGCTGTTCTTAAAGGGGAGATTTTTTTAAATTTTAATAAAAGAGGAAGGACGACAAATCCTTGAATTAAGTTGGCTAACACCACAGTTGAAAGATAAAGAGCCAAACTTTCTATTTCAAGCCCCTCATGTAAATCATGAATAAAAAGAGTGATGAAAGCCCATATCGCCAGGGGCATGAGCTTCACAATCCATGTAGTCATTTTCATAATCGCAGCGTATAGACTTGAAANAAATTGATGCAGGACTTTGCGATTTTCTGTTGGCAATGCGATAATAGAGAGACTGAAGAGAAGTGCAATAAAAAGAACACCAATCACATTATTTTCAACAAAGGGCTTTACAATATTTGAAGGAATGATCTGTTGGATATACTTAAAATAGCTCCCTTGGGTTTTAACGGTCTGTCCAGTCGAGACAGCTAAATCCTGGATATGGGTACGCACTGGATCAATCATCACAAATAGGGCAAGCGCAAGTGTTGCAGCAATAAGGGTTGTTAAAAGTGTGTATTTCACCACTTTTTGCCCCAGTGTTTTCAATTCTCTGGCACTCTCCATTCCGGAAGATGTAGAAACGATAGAAAGAAAAATAATCGGCAAACTTACCAATTTAAGAAGACTGATGAAAACATCCGAGACCCCATGAGCAATATGATTAAGACTCTCATTATTCATGAAACCTGTAATCAGCCCTAAGCAAACTGCAACCCCGAATAAGAGAGTTGTATTTAATAATATTGAAAATCTACTTGTTGAGGAAGCCATATTTTTCCTTAGGGTTATAGATAAAAAATTTTAGACTAAATTCTAATAAAGTTCAAAGTAAATTCCCCTCAACATGCTCTTCAATTTGCTTGTATTTTCAGTTTTTTATAGAATATGAGCATTTTAAGGGAGAATATAAAGTGATTAGACCCACTCAAATTACACAATTTAATGATTTAGACTCTTTTACATATTTTGATGGAAAAAAACAAAAACCTTTAATGGAAAAAAGGGTTTTCATTTTAACAAGCCTGTCCTTGCACTAGACAAAAACAATCATTTTGTGATTAAGTTCGAAAATATTTTTGATCATCTTTTTCTAAGTTATTTGATCTATTTTTAAACTTATTTCATATCGGTCATGGCACAACAGACCCTCAAAAGGTCTGGAAAGAATTAAAAAAATTCATTTAGTGAATGAGAATGAACAATTTCCAGAGACCAATCAAAAAATTCGTGTGCTATTTTCTGAAAAGATAGGACGAATTATAAAGCTCAGCCAGGCTACTTGGATCGATCAAAGCGACAGGGCTATTAGTATTCAAGATTTTCAAAAATTTATTCTTTATATCCAGGAAAATGATTTAGAGCGAGCCAAAGAGCTAATCGATTCAATGCAAGATTTAAATGACTATTTTGCCCAATCGTTTGACACCCCTTTAACTCTTGCACTCAAAAGGAAAATTTTGAAGTTCTCAAGTATTTATTTTCAAAAAAGATCAAGATGGACAGCTGCTTGTAAATCCCAATAAGCCCACAATAGATAAGAAAAGCCCTTTACTTTTAGCAACTAAACAAGATCTTCCCCAGATTTTTTATGCTTCTATTTGAAGCGGGCGCCAAGCCGCAAAATGAGATTGAGTTGCATCAAATCATTGAAGCTGCAGGAGGAAAAAAGAAGAGAGAAATCAAAAACTTATTCAGGCTGTTCATGATTGCTATGGAGGAAAAAGTATTTCCTGGCCTGTACCTATTGTTGATTAGACCAAATTTTTGTTCCAATACGGAGAAGCGTCGCTCCTTCAGCAATGGCCATCTTATAATCGTGAGACATTCCCATGGATAAATGAGGAAGGCCTTTAGAAGGGCGGTACTCATCCACGACTCGATCCCTCAAAAGACGCAAGCTTTCAAATGTATAATGAATGAGTCCCTCATCCTCCACTAAAGGAGCGAGGGTCATCATCCCTTGAATGTCTAGCCCAGGTAAAGACATGAGTTCCGCAAAATTTCTAAAACAGGCTTCAGGCGACATCCCATGCTTGGATACTTCCCNCGAGGTATTGATCTGCAGAAGTATAGGAGTTTNTTCATTGATTAAAGTGGAACATTCTGAAATTTTTTTGGCTAAATCAATAGAATCTACAGAATGGATCATTACAAAACGGCCCAGCACTTTTTTGACTTTGTTCCTTTGCAGACTTCCCACAAAATGCCAGCAGCAATCTTTTGGAGCCGCCTCCATTTTGGGTAAGGCTTCCTGCAGTCGATTTTCACCAAAATCCCTGCTGCCTGCCTGATAAACAGGCATGATCTGAGTCCACATTTGATTTTTCGTGATAACGACAATTTTAATCTCATGAGGATCACGACCATGGATTTGAGCCAGATTGTAGACCTCTTCTTTCAACTGTTCATAATTCTCATGTGCAGACATGCCTTAAAACCCATCAAAACGTTATCAGACAAGTATGTCAAAAATTGGCCTTTGTAACCTAGAAAAAAACACAGATTCAGCTTTTGATTTGCTAGAGACAAACTGGTTTAAAACTTAAAGCCTTTTGGTTGTTCTAAGATCTCGTGCAAAAGGACCATATCTTNTTTCGAAGGCAGATTTTGCAAAAGTTTTGAAATACGAGAAGCCTTTCGATAACCTATAAGATGCGGAATTTTTTTGCCGCGGAATTCCGGACTTAAAAGATGTTCTCCATATTCATCTTCAAACTTACTTTTCACGCTTAATTTTAACCGCCGATCTTCAATGTTTGTCCTCATCTGAAAATCATCTAAATCGGTTTTAAATTCAGAATGGATGCTCTCTTTTTTGTAATGCTTTTTAGGCTCCTCATNAGTGCTCTTTTTGGGCATTTCATAACGGGAAGGTTCACTGACTTTTTTAAAAGCCTTCGGCTTCGGCGGAGGGCGGAAATCTTCGCTATCCTCCATGTCAATTTCAAGAGAACGTAAAAAGTCTTTTAGTTTTTCTTCCTGATGCACGTCTTCTTCATGCTCATGAGAACTTTTACGCCGATCCTGCGCACGTTTAATAAACATGTAAAAGATAGCAGCCATGCTCACTAAAANACCGACTATTTGTGTAAAATCCATAAAGGCCTTTCCTATTTTTGCGATCGTCGCCTTCTTCAGAGATAGATTTTCTCATTTTGGTATCGGCTTGAATGTTTTCATAGCGTGTATAATCCATAATACCAAGATGACCTGATCGGAAAGATTCAGCAATGGCCATAGGAATGTTGGATTGAGCTTCAATAAGTTTGGCTTCCATGTCTTTGACTTTTGCCATATTTTCCTGCTCCATAGCAGCGGCCATGGCGCGTCGTTTTTCAGCTTCAGCCTGGAAAATGCGCTTATCTGATTCCGCTTTATCTGCACGGAGTTTAGCGCCAATATTTTCACCTAAATTCATCTCAACAATATCAATCGAAAGAATGACGAATGCAGTAGAAGAATCTAATCCTTTTTCTAAAACCACTTTGGAAATTTTGTGCGGAGATTCTAAAACTTGTAAGTGCGTTTCAGAGCCGCCGATAGCTGTCACAATTCCTTCTCCGACCCTTGCAATGATAGTTTCTTCCGTAGCTCCGCCGACTAATTGTGCAATGTTTGTCCGAACAGTCACACGGGCCCGCACATTAATTTGAATCCCATCTTTAGCAACTCCTGTGATATAGCCGCCATGACTAGGACAGTCGATCACTTTTGGATTCACAGAGGTTTGAACAGCATCCCTCAAATCACGGCCGGCAAGATCTATCGCCGTTGCGCGCCGCCAGTCTAGTGGAATATTGGCTTTATCAGCTGCGATGAGAGCTGTCGCGACTTCTGATACATGTCCGCCAGCCAAATAATGTGTTTCCAAATCGGAAACAGTCACCTGCTTCAGTCCTGCTTTGAATAAATTAATTCGGGCATTCACGATGATACGTGGAGGAATTTTTCTCAAACTCATTCCAATTAAATTAAAGAGAGGAATCGGTGTGCCCGATACAAAAGCTTGAAACCATAAACTAATAAATCTGCCTAAAATGCTTAGGATGATAATCGCAATAATGGCTAGTGCGATCAGTAAAAATAAAATTCCATAGTTATTCCTTTCTAACAATTAAATTGGATTCCTCGCCGCCTATCACTTTGACTTTCGTTCCTTTAGACAAATACCCTTCCTTGGAAATCGCAGGTTGTTGCTTTCCGTCCACAATAATAAATCCGCCAGGTTTTAAGTCTGTCAGGACAACCCCTCTTTGCCTACTGCTGAAGCATCATAACTGACTGCTTGATAGCCATCTTGTGAAGCATTAGAATAAATGCTGCGCTGAGGTTTAGCTGTGCGAATGCGCCATATGGTAAATTTGACTAAATAAACCAAGCCGATACTTATTCCAACAATAAATAAAGCAGTCGCGATAAAGATTGCGTTTGCATAGCAAATAAGATAAGACTTGCAAGAATAAAAATCCCACCCGCCACCCCCATAATAGCACCAGGTAGAAAAACTCTAAAAGACTAAAAAAGCCGAGGATTAAGAAGATGAAAGCACTCATTCTTGTTCCCTTTTTAAAAGGTTAACTATTATCACACTCCNCTCTATCCTTACAACTTCAATCTCCTCTCCTTTTTCGATGAAATTTCCGTCGCTCATGGCATCATAAATACAATCGTTTAACAGCACTTTTCCCGCGGGTCTTAAAGTGGCTATGACGGCCCCTTTTGTACCAGGTTTTGGCAAGGTGGAAGGATCTTCTCCAGCCACATAGCCCAGTGAAGCCTCTTGTTCATTGCCATTTAACACAAAGCGTTTATAGGCTCCAAAACTAGGCAGGACATAGCGTCCAAGAATCCAGATAATGGCAAAGGATAAAATAATGGAGCCGCATAACCAGGCTAGACGATCAANAAAGACCTCGCCTGCAGCATTAAAAGAGGACGTATCCCATTCAAAATTAATTTTACCTAGCCCCGGCAGCATCAACCCAAACAGGCCTGCCACAAACGCAATTAAACCGACAAAACCTAAAAGTCCGAATGTGGGCAAAACAAAAAGCTCAACAAGAATTGTTGCTAATCCAACTAAAAGTAAAATCAATTCGAGCATGTTGCCGATTTCTTGCTCAAAACTAGAGAGGATGATCAAAANAAGACAGATCGCCGCAATGGACCCAGGCAAACTAGCGCCGGGTGAACTAATTTCCATGTAAAAACCAATCATCAGACCCATAAAAAGCAAAGAAGACACAATAGGATGTGCCAAAANAGAAAAGAACTGTGTTTTCCAATCCATCTGATAGGCATCGATGGTAACTTGCGGAATTTGATCAAAAANAGGCCCGTGAAATAGCAATTCCTTCCTAGCAGGCCACTGACCTTTTTCTTTTTCTTCTGGGGTCATTGGCTGGATTTGTGACGGGAGAAGCAACATATCAGCGACTCCAAACCTTAAAAGCTCCTCAGCACTCAAAGTCAAAAGCTTTCCTTTTGAAGAAATCACGATATCCGGGCTTAAGCCAGTGGTCCGAATTTGATCTTCCCGATCGAGTTTGATGATTTTTCCGTTGCGCAAAACCACGATCATATCTTTGTCGACCATAGCTTCTGCAAGAAATGGATTACGATCGAAAAAGGCAGCGCGATTGGCAAAGTCGGAGCGCAGTGCTGAGTTTATTTTTTCAGAAGCGGCTTTCAACTCACCTGTTTCTGAAGCAATAACAGGTTCTGCAGCCCCCATGCTACCGTCTTTCACTACGGTGATAAACCGACAGGAATAAGCTAACATGGCACCTGCCGATATCGCCCAGTTATTGATAAAACAGACAATAGGAATTTGATATTGAGTATCCAATTCTTTCAACGCATCGGAAATATTTTGTGCCGCAAAGACCTCACCTCCGGGAGTATTGAGTTCAAGGATCACAAAAATCGGTCGCGTTTTCTTATAATAATCTAAGGCGTTTTNTACATAGATCCAGGTGGCTTGGTTAATTTCACTTTGTTTGTCACCAATGTAAATATGTCCTACTGCATTTGGACCTGCTGCGTTAAATTTAATATGATCCTGCAGTTTTTTGACTAGTTTCTGTGGAGAAATTTTAAAGCTTTGAGAATCTGAAGGCTCCTGAGTCTCTGCCTGATAATACTCAAAACGTTGATTAAATTCTTTCAAGACTAAGCTTCCTGCGACCAATCCCAACTCTTTTAATTGATTCTGATTGATCACTAATGTTTGTCCTTTTTCAGAAATGACTGTAGAATAAGCTGCTTGATCGTTGGGAACCACTTTCCATCCCTTTTCATCTACAATCCTCACGTCAGGATCGCTCATAGCGATTGCTAAAGTTTTTAAGATGTCTGCTTTAGAAGAAGGTTCAATCAAACTTAAAACCCGATTTCTCAACAAGTTGGTTGGAACGGTATGTTCATTATTAAGAGGAATATCTCCCCAAGAAACCAATAAGGAGATATAGAGCTCGTCGGCCAGAAAGGGAAGAATGGCTGAAGGGCCCACAGCACTATCTTCAATGTAGACAACGATTTTATCCTGATGAAGATGCCGAAGTTCATAAAGATCCTTAGCAAAATCCAACATTTGCAACAGATCGCCGCCGGTAGAATTAATTTCAAGGACAAGAGTCTTACCGCTTTCTTGCGCCTGCTGAGCCAATGTTTTGCGAAACTGATCCAATTGCTCTTTTCCAATGTATCCTTTAAGAGTAAGAACAATAGGCGGAGTTTCAGCAAAAGCATGGGATAGAAAAAGAGAGAAAGACAAAAGCTTCTTACAATCGACTTATACACAAATCCACCCGTCTTTTTATAATTAGAAGTATGTCAAAAAAAGGCTTTAGCGCATGAAAAAATAAGATTTTTTAAATAAATTTATTTTGATAGTCCTGACAAGCTAAATTAATGATATGATGCGCTTCATCTGCATCATAAATATGAGTGATTTGCACCCTGCTATTTTCTCTTTCCGGGGAATCTTTATAGGTTAAAAAATAGTGCCTCAGACGTTCTATCAGATTTCCGGGGCAATGCTGGATCTCGCGAATTGTTCCATAGACTAAGTCCTCAGCAAGAACGGCAATGATTTTGTCATCTGCTTCATTGCCGTCAATCATACGAAAACNCCCAATAGGAATGGCTCGAAGAATAATATCACCTCTTGGAATCGTCTTTTCTGTCAATACGCAGATATCCATGGGATCGCCATCGCCGTGGATATTTTTAAGACCGCTCTTTTTCATACAATGTTCAGCAATTTTTTCGCCGCAGTACGTTCGGGGCAAAAACCCATAAAGACTTGGGCATAAGCTTGAAAATTTTTGCGGACGGTCAATTTTAAGAAGGCCGGTGGCTTTATCGAGTTCATATTTAATGGTATCAGTTGGAACCATTTCGATGTAACAATTGACTTCATCGGGCACATGTTCCCCTAAAGAAAGTCCATGCCAAGGATGTGATCTAAATTGAATTGTGTTCATATAGACCGATCTTATTCAAAAGAATCCAAATGTCAAGGGAATTTACTATCCAAAAATTCAATGACAAGATCGCGTGTTTTAATAAGATGCTCATCCGTGTGAGCCATAGAAACAAACCAGGCTTCAATGTGCAGAGGGGNGATATAAATTCCATGAGAAAACAAAAATCGAAAAANACTTGCAAAGGTTTCGTTATCCAGTAATTTTGTATCTTCAAATGTATGAACCTCACGAAGGCCAANAAAGAGAGTAAACATTGAGCCAACTTGCTGGATGCAGGCTTTTTTNNGTGTTTTATTTAGATAAGCTTTAATAGGTTTCGTTAAAAGATCCGTTTTGCGCTGAAGTTCTTCATAAAATCCTTNTTGATTGAGAAGTTTAAGGGCTTGAAGGCCTGCTTCCATAGCGACCGGATTTCCAGATAAAGTTCCTGCCTGATAAACATGGCCTAGCGGCGCAAGACAATTCATGACCTCTTTACGTCCGCCAAATGCAGCTGCAGGAAATCCTCCCCNCACAATTTTTCCAAACGTGGTTAAATCGGGTTTAACTCCATAGTAGCCTTGAGCTCCCTGAAGACCTACGCGAAATCCTGTAATGACCTCATCGAAGATTAATAGGGCTCCAATCTTAGCTGTCTCTTCACGCAACATGTCTATAAACTCTTGAGTCGCTGGAACGACGCCCATATTTCCGGTGATAGGCTCAAGAATGACAGCCGCAATTCTTTCTTTATTTTTGGGATCGCGAAGGAATTTTCGGCATTCTTCAATTTGATTGAAAGGAAGACAAATGGTGTTTCTTACTATATCTTCAGGGATGCCTGCTGACGAAGCTTGAGGTAAAAATCCAGCCACTCCGGACCCAGCCTGTACAAGAAAGAAATCAGCATGGCCATGATAGTGGCCTGCAAATTTAATGATTGTTTCTCGCTTCGTATAGCCGCGTGCCAAACGAATCGCGCTCATTGTGGCTTCAGTTCCGGACGAAACAAAACGAATTTNTTCAATAGAATCCACAAGGTTGACGATATAACGAGCAAGCTCTTCTTCAATTTTTGTCGTGATGCCAAAACTTGATCCCAGGCCTAGACGATGCTGGGCGGCAACAGTAATCGAAGGGTGAGAATGTCCATGAATTAATGCCCNCCAGGAACCGCAATAATCAATATAAGCATGATCATCTGCATCATAAATAAGATCTCCAGATCCTCTTTCAACCACAAGGGGCGGCTGATTCATTTTTAAACACGAACGAACAGGCGAGTTGACGCCTCCAGGAATCACTTCACAAAGACGATCATAGATTTCTAGGCTTTTTGGACGGCTTCTCATGATTTACCTCAAAATAAGGAGAATCATAGAGGATCAGAAAATTTTTGAAAAGCGCAAGAAAAGATGACGAGCAAATCAATTAAAAAGCCTAATAACTTTAAAAATCTTCTAAAAACACTTTGAGTTTTCTCTCTTCGGTAATAATCCCAATTGCTGCGTTAGACTCTTCACTCGTAGGAAAGATTTTTGTAAAGGTATGTATTGCTTCTAAGCTTGGCGCTATGTCCTTATTTATATCTAATAAAGCTAATTCTTCAACGCTGAGAGCTCCTAACTCTTCAAGCTCTTTTAAGGGGACTTCGAATCTTGTCTCCATACCTATAAAACCTATCGGGGTTCTCCGGATCTGAAAGCGGTCTGCATTCATAGGATGTTTTGTACTGAAGAATGACTAAATCATCTTGAAGATCAATATTTATTTGAACCCTATCAAGAAAAGGAGTAAAGGCTTTGTCAGCATCAGTGTTTTTTATTTTTAAATAGGATCCTAAAGGATAAGCTACAGCAGCTTGATTGATCAGGCGTGATATAGCTCTTGAGCTTTTTCACCCATCAAGTCAAATAAATCCTTACAAAACGCTTCTACATAGTCAATAGAATTCTGCTTAATGTGAAAAGCCCTTTTACCACTCAAGTAAATACTTTCCATTCGATGTAAATCTTTTGCAAATTGTTTGGGTAGCAAAGTGGTACCAGTAGTAGATGCCCCCTATAACAGGGGATAAATCTATCTCAAGGCCTATGCCTTTTAAAAACTCTCTAGCTTCTCTTCTAGCATGCTCGTTGATAATTTGCCCTCTATATCCTCGGATTTAAATTGATAGAGCTTCTCCGGGTAAACTTTATACTCAAAATTTTCATCACCTCCGTTATGATCCTTCTTTTGGATCCTTTCATCTTCATCTTGCGAAATACTTTCTTGAGATTTTGTGGATTTAATTGTTAAAAGAGGACCACTAATATTTAGAATAGGCGGCTCATAGGGTTTTTCTTTCTTACAGCAAGGAAAAACCTTAAAAAAGATGGGTGATAATTATTTTAAATACCCATAGCCATTTTGCAACAAAACTTCTTGGTGGCTTGCAGGGTTTGCTTTGACTAAGAACTTCGTTCACGTTAATTCTTTTTCTAATCCAGCTCCGCTCTCTTCTCTCTTTGAGAAGGATTTAAAGAAGGGGTGTTAATGAATTAGAGATCTTTGATAGACCCATTTTTATTCCTAGAATTAAATTTAATTAATATTATAACAATAATAGTTTTTTTGTGTAATAAAATTATTTTATTTATTAATAAAAAATTAATTATCAGGTTTTTTATATATTTTTAGGTTTTGAAAAAGCTTTCTTGTTCAAAATTTGCCATAAAAGGATAATCATACGAGTGATTTTATTAGGAATATTGGATGACCGGTCGTTTGAGTAGCATGAGAATTTCCCTCTTTCTCCTCTGTTTTTAATTTTCTTTACGGAGTTGAAAGCTATAACGTGAGCTTNTTTGGAATCAACGACCCTCCACTNCTTCAATTGCTTCAGTCAATTTCAAAAACCGAGGAATTAAAAGAAAATCCCCCTGCTACAAAGGCTGGCCTCAAACGCCGTGCAGAATCAGACATTCCTAACTTAATCAAAGCCTTGCATAGTTTGGCTTACTATAATGCGAAAGTTGAAGTCAGTGTTGATTTTGAAAACCAAACATCTCAAATAGAATTTAAAGTCGAAACAGGTCCAGTCTATCCATTAGCAAGCTTTGACATTCTTTCAGTTGGCAACCAGAATTTCAATTCATTTTGCAAAGAAATAAATTTATCAGAGTTGGGAATTACCATTGGCACACCTGCTTTTCCNAAAAGCATTCTTGAAGCTGAGGAATTCTTATTACTTAAAATGGAAAAGCTTGGTTATCCCCTGGCAAAAATCGAAAAACAAGAGGTCTTTGCTGACCAAATAACCCATTCGATTCATGTGATTCTCCATTTAAATCCTGGGCCTCTTTGTTATTTTGGTGAAGTCACATTTAAAGGCCATAAAAGAGTTTCTCCCCTGTTCTTTGGNAAAAAAATTGCCTGGTGCGGAGGCGATATCTACGACCCATGCAAAATTGANAAAACTCAATGTGCATTGGAGGCTTCCGGTCTTTTTAGTTCAATTACAATCACTCATGGGCAGGAAGTTTCTGATCAAGGATTGATTCCCATTGAAATTGAAGTGATAGAAAGCAAACAGCGTAGTATTGGAGCGGGTATAGGTTATTCAACGGATGATGGCTTCGGTGTTTTGGCTGAATGGGAGCACCGCAATGTCCGGGGCAGAGGNGAAAAAGTTAGCTTTAAAACATTAGTGGCCCAACGCCTGCAAGAGGGTCAGCTTGCCTACGTGATTCCAGATTTTTGCAAAGCCAAACAAGATTTAATTTGGCTGGCTGAAGTTTTACGTCAAACCACCAAAGGCTATCATGCCTCTTCGTATAGTTTTTCCGGAATTATAGAAAGGCAGCTAAATGATTGGACCCGTATCTCGTATGGAGGAATGTATAAAAGATTAAGAGATACGCATTCTGACAATAATAGAAGCTTTGATCTGCTTAAAACNCCCTTTCATCTTCGCTGGTCTAATACAAATAGTCTTTTAGACCCTTCTTCAGGAGCTACACTTAATTTAAAAATCGTCCCTTCCCTCCAGGTGCGAAGACCTGACTTCGGCTATTGCATCAATACCCTTTCCGGAACTTTTTANCTTCCCTTAAGTAAAGATAGACGCTGGATCTTAGCTGGAAAAGCTACCTTAGGATCAATTTTTGGTGAAAAACGCCACACGATACCTCCCTCTGAACGCTTCTATGCGGGGAATGAAAATTTAATGAGAGGCTATCATTATATGACAGTAAGCCCACTACGGCACAATGAGCCTATCGGAGGTCGTTCGATGATGATCTATTCGCTTGAAGCGCGTTTACGTGCAACTGAAACTTTGGCTGGNGTNCTTTTCTATGATTTTGGAAATGTCTATGAAAGCTATCTACCTGAGCTGAACAAAAAAATTCTGCAATCTATAGGGGTTGGCCTTCGCTATAACACGCCGGTTGGACCTTTGCGACTAGATTTGGCCGTCCCCTTGCACCGAAGAAAACATATTGATGAAGTTTTACAGTTTTATTTAAGCATCGGCCAAGCTTTCTAAGAAGCCTGGCTTCTAGAAGTTTAATCAGACTGAAATACCTTTTTAAATCTTCTAATTTCCAAGGCTTTTCAAGAAGGATTCCTTGAGAAGATGAAACACCTATTTTGATCTTTGACAGGTTTGAAGAAGCCAAATTGCTAAATGCTTTTTCAGAAGAAAGTTTATGCAATTCAAGGGTTCCTGCTTCGGAAAATTCAAGGATTTCCAAGGTTTTCAAATGCCTCAGATAGGGCCATATTCCATTCGAAACATTTTTACATTTTATTGTAAGAGATTTAAGTTTTGAACACTTCATTAGGAAAGCTAAGGAATCTAATTCGCTTTCCTGGCAGTTATTTTCTAAAAAGTAAATGATTCAAGAATAGACAAAGGTTCAACAATTTTTTCAAGAAACCCTTCATCCTCTTTTTGTTGCAGGTCAACTCCACCTATTTCTAATTTTCTTATCGTTCTCATTTCATGTGTCGTGGCTAAAACATTAGGCCGGACAACCAGAATTCCACATGTATTGGAATAAAAAGCCTGGAGATAAAGATTATTTTCTTTCAGTACTGCTAAATATTTTCTATATTCCTCTTGATCTACAAATAATTTTTATTTAAAAAGCCCTCAATTCATGTGTGAATTTATTTGAAAGATCAGAAAGCTTATGAGCATGACAAACTTTCATAAATTTCAAAAATTGTTCCAGCCACTTTATATTGTTTTCAAAATATTCATTCTTATATCCACTTATTCGCCCAAGGACACCCAGCAAATAAATTTTGCATTTTTCTAAAAGATCGTAAATTTGAAGTTCGTAGGCGCCCTTTAAAAGGGATTCAAGATCAGAAATATTCGAGATCAGATTATTAAGTTCCGTATAATTTCCCTCTGCAAATTGATTTAAAAGATTTAAATCTTTAAGAGTTAATGTCTGAAAACGAAAGGGATACTCTGTCTGACTTAATACTGCACTTAAGGCAACAAGTTTAGGGCTAATATCGTGCTCTTTTGAATGATTGGCATTATTTGCATCAAAGATTGCTCGGGGACGATTTAAAAAAGCGTGACACTTTTGTGCTAATTTTTCCGATCCCAATTTTTGAGCGACAAATTGAAATTGGTTCACATTTTCTACATTGAAAGTTAATGTCTCAAAATCTGGCAGGGATTGCAGGAGGGCATGAAAAATTTCGGGTTCTATCTCTCTTAAATAGACGACAGGAGAAGAGCTGGCTAAACAAGTGAAATGTTGGCTTTGAGCTGAGGAGAGTTCGATGAGCTCCATTTTTTTACCTTGACCAACGTGCAGCAAAGGGATTTGCAGAGGGGTTGATAAATGTAATGAAGATCTTTCTAAAGGGATGGGACTTGCCATAGAGACTCCTTCATGAATGATGTGTGGGTTTTATTTTAAAATACTTCAAGGATTATCCTTCTCATGTTATACTAACGAAAGTTTATTTAGAGTTTGAAATTTTAAAAATATGAAAAAATTTTTAATCATTTTTTTGCCGTTTTTGCTCNNTTTTTTTATCACCGCCTGGGGTTATTTGCAAACCATGCACGCACAAAAAATGATGTTGTCCTTTATGACTCAAACTTTCAAAGANAAAACAGGACATGACCTTGAAATTGAAGCTCTTTCTTTTCCACTTCCCTATCATTGGGTCGCTTACAACGTTAGNATTAAAAGAGGGGAAAGGTTATGGTTGTCTATTGAAGAGGCTTCTCTTTCTTTTTCTTTCTGGGAATTATTTCATAAAGACCTTGCTTTAAGTCACGTTGCTTTGACTCATGTGAATCTTTTAAACTTGCCTAGCAATCATCCCCCTCTNTCGCTTTCAGTTGATAAAAATTTTTGGGATCTTTTTCCTTACAGCATAAAAATTTCTCATTTTCATTTGAATCATTTAACGGTTGATCCTCATGTTCTTGACCAAACGCGTCTATCCCATCTTTTGCCGCTTGATTTAGAAGGCTCTCTTNNTTTTAATCCTCATGTCCGTTTAGCCAATATGGACTTCTCTTTGAAAAGGCATGCCTTTAATTCTGCATCTGCCACGCGTTTTCATTTCTCCTGTCAAGGATCAGAACAGTTTATTTTTAATGCAAGTATGAATGAGAATAGACAAGGACTACTTTCCGAAGCCGTCAATCTGTCGCTCCCTTATCAAACTCATTTTTCTATTGAAGGNAAAAAAACCGACAAACATTTGAAAGGCTTATTTAAATTCACGTTTACCGAGGACGCAGAACCTCTTTCTTCATCAAATCGTAAAATTTTTGGAGAATTTTTGTGTCTTGATGATGGCTTGATCAAGATCCATTCTGTTCAAGGAAATCTAGGCCCGCTTTTATTAGAAGACGGAATCCTGTTGGCAAGTAAAAATTATAAAATTCAAGAAAGTTCTTTTAAATTAAATATTCCAGACACCTCAAAACTCAACTCACATCTTAAATGGCCTTTTCAAGGTACTTTAAAGGCTACAGCTCTATTAACCGGAACTTTAATAAATCCTGTCGTAAATGTAAAATTGAGCGGCGAAAATTTAAAGATTCACAATGAGCCGCTTGATCATTTGCATGCTGAAGCAGATCTTTCAAAAACTGACTATGGATTAAATGGTCAGGCTTTATTTGATTTTCAGTTCAGACAGACAAGATTTAAGGCACAAAGCCAATTTATTTGGAATGAGCAACAAATTAGCCTAAAAGATCTTCGAGCAGATTACGGCAGCGGACAACTGGCAGCAGACATTCATTACCTGCTAAGCACAAAGATTTTTGAAGGAAAATTGGACGCTTTTGCAGAAGACAGTACAATATTTCAGACCTTATTCGATATAAATTTGCAAGGATCGGCTTTGGTTGGATTAAAATTCTATGGACTGAAAGCATTTGATGGTCTCAAACCCGCTCAGGCTGTCGATTTTACCATACAAGCAGATCAAGCCCGCTTCAATTCGATTCGGGTTGAACACGCTGTTTTGTCAGGTGTTGCAACGGGCTTGTTTCAGCAACCTAATGTAGATCTCACATTGAAAGCCAAACATGCCATGTATAATGGGTGGAGATTTAAGGAATTGATTGCAGAAACCTCTATAGATGATACCAAGAATTTTTGGCCTTTTCATCTATCCACTCACGATTCCATGGAGCATGAGCTTTCTATTCAAGCTAAAGGCCGATGGTATTTAGGTCCTGATGAACTCAATGTTCATCTTGAACTTATGAAAGGGCAACTCAANAAACACCCATTTTATCTGCAGGATCCGGTTACACTCTCAATGAACAAGGAGAGTTTTG
This sequence comes from Parachlamydiaceae bacterium, assembly GCA_013414685.1. Lineage (GTDB taxonomy): Bacteria > Chlamydiota > Chlamydiia > Chlamydiales > Parachlamydiaceae > Neochlamydia. The sequence continues at coordinate 941,223 of CP058704.1, forward strand.
ATCTCTCGCCTTTTGCCCTAACAATTGATAAAGGATCTTTCTTCACTACAGTTGATTATACAAAGGACCAAGCGCACGCCACCGCTCGCCTTTATCAAATTCCTCTTGAGATNTTTTACCCACCTAAATTTGTGATGCCTTTTGCAGGAACAATTTCAGGTGAAGCTTACCTGTTTGGAACACCCGGTGAACTCAGAGGACAAATGCACGCCCAATTATCAAAAATTAAAATTTTGGATGAGGCTTTTCAGCATGCATCGCCCTTTGATATGGCTTTGTCAGGAGCCATTTCACAAACTCACATCGAAGGTTCTGCACAAATCACAGGAGTCACCCAAAAGCCGATCGAAATCAAAACCAACCTCCCTATCAGTATTTGCTTAAATCCTCCAAACGTATCCGTTGATGACCTTGCTCCCTTTTCGACACATGTAGCTGCAGAAGGCGATCTTGCTCCTCTTCTTCAATTGCTTGTTATAGACAGCTCGGCACTCTCAGGCAAGGCTTCTGTTTTATTAGATGTCTCAGGAACTTTTAATGATCCTCATATGAGCGGGGATATTAAAATTTTGGATGGAACTTTCGAAAGCCCCGATACAGAAGCNTTTTTTCACCATTTAAATGCCCATCTTCAAGCACAAGATAAAATGCTCGTGCTAAAAGAATTTAAAGCGAGAGATCTGAGCGATGGAATCCTTCAGGGCAAGGGTCAATTAGAATTAACACGTGAATCAGGCTTTCCTTTTAGCTTTAATTTGCAACTTTCAAAAATCCGCATTTTGAATTTAGATTATGCTAAAGCGACAGCTAGCGGCAACCTAATTATTAANGGGGATTCCCGCAAAGGAAAAATTCAGGGACGTCTGATAACCGATTCTGTTCAAGCTACTGTTCCGGAGCAAATATCAGCTTTAGCGCATTCATTAGATGTTCATTATATCAATCTGCCCAAAGGGGAAAGCTCTCCTCTCTTTACCACTTCTCGGCCGCGATGGCCTTTGGAAATGGATATCCAAATCGATGTCCCTAAAAATGGAAGCATCAAAACCAAAGACCTTTCTTCAATGTGGAATGGCAGCGTCAAAGTTCAAGGAATGACTCACTCTCCTTTGGTTTTCGGGGATTTCAAGATTGTCAAAGGAGATTACCATTTCAACGGACAGACTTTTGATATTAAAGAGGGAACAATTTCATTTGCCGGCGAAACGGATAAAAAGACCACGCTCTATGTCATTGCTAGCAAGGATCTCGGGAAAATCGTTGCTGAGGTGATCTTAAAAGGACCCGTTAAAAATCCATTGATTTCATTTCGTTCCAATCCGCCCATGTCCCAAAGAGAAATTCTTTCGTGGATACTTTTTGGAAGAGGGACCACAGACATTACTCCTTTTCAGGGAGCAGAACTTTCTCAATCCATTAGCAACTTAAGCAAACCCAATCAAAAACCTGATGTGTTAAGTAAAATCCGCGACAGCTTTGGTTTAGATCGGATCGATATCAGTAAAACTGAAGGCAATGAATCTAATGAGGTGTCTGTCCAAGTAGGTAAATATATTTCACGCGGAGTTCTGGTAAAGATCAATAAAAGCATCACTTCAGAAACAAATCAGATCGGAATTGAAGCCAACTTATTACCTAACATTAAAGCAGAGGCTCAAATAGGAGATGATTCAAGTACTCAATTGCAACTCAAATGGAAAAAAGATTATTAATCTTCTTACACTTCCGCTTCCCTAAAAGATTTATTTTTCATAATATGAAAATTTAACAAATTGGATGCCTCATTTTGATAACTCGAGATCAGACGTTTTTCGATGTTGATAACGGCCCCGATTCGAGCTCTTTTCTTGAATCGCGACCATTAGCAATTTCGAAAAAGATCTACTAAGGAAACATGTCGAATCACTGGCTGCTGACTTCAACCGTTGGAGAGATGCTTGCTGCATTAGGTGAATATGCAGTTATGATTGTCTCCGTCATTTGGGTGACTTTACGTAAACCGCCTCATTGGGATTTGATACGCGACCAACTTTATGAGATTGGAGTGCTATCCTTGCCGGTTGTTGCCATTACGGGATTNTTTACAGGCATGGTGCTAGCCGCTCAATCTTACTTTCAATTATCTGACAAAGGTCTCGCGAGCGCAACAGGTTTGATGGTCACGAAAGCAATGATGGTTGAACTTGGGCCGGTTCTTACAGCTTTCATGGTTACTGGACGGGTAGGTGCAGCCATGTGCGCAACACTTGGAACAATGCGCGTGACAGAGCAAATTGATGCTTTAAAATCGATGTCGGTCAATCCTTTAGGGTACTTAGTTGCTCCCCGCTTTATTGCTGGAATTATTATGATGCCTTTACTTACTGTTTTTAGTACACTTTGCGGTATTTTAGGAGGCTATTTTATCGCAGTGCATTATTATGGCATGTCTTCTTCATCTTTTATCGATCCCTTACCTGTTAACATTCATCTTTTTGATTTTGTAAGTTGTATCATTAAAGCTTTTGTGTTTGGCGCCATTATTACAACCATTTCCTGCTACCGTGGAATGACAACTCGCGGCGGAGCTGCTGGGGTAGGACGTGCAACGACAAATAGCGTTGTGATTTGTTACTCGGTGATCCTGGTGGCAAATTTTGTCATTACGGTGGGTTTAAACAGTTCTTATGAATATATAGAAAATGCATAATAAGAAAAAAACCTATGATTGTTGTAAAAGACCTATATAAATCTTATGGCAGACTTCAAGTATTAAAAGGACTTAACTTGGAAGTCCATGACGGGGAAACTTTGGTTATCCTTGGGAGATCAGGTGTCGGCAAAAGTGTTCTTTTAAGGCAAATTATCGGTATCGAATCTCCCGATAAGGGGACGATTGAAATCAATCATGTTGAAATTACAAAGCTTAGCCAAAACGAACGTTTTAAAATTGTTAAAAGCATGGGCATGCTATTTCAGGGCTCAGCTCTTTTTGATTCAATGAACGTAGGTGAAAACACTGCTTTCTATCTTCGTCAACATGATTTTGATCTTCCAGAAGAAGAAATACAAAATCGGGTCGCAAAGGCGCTTGATATGGTCGGATTAAAAGGAAAACAGAACACCATGCCTTCAGACCTCTCGGGAGGNATGCGTAAACGTGCTGCCTTGGCACGTGTGATTATTTATAATCCCAAAATTGTGTTATACGATGAACCCACGACCGGACTGGATCCTATTACGGCTCAACAAATTAATAATTTAATTAACGAAACNAAAAAAGAGCTCAACGCGACAAGCATTGTCGTTACCCATGACATTCGCTCTGCAATGGAAATCGGAGATCGCTTAGCTTTTCATTCCGACGGAAAAATCATTCATATCGCACCTAANAAAGAATTTTTAAAAATTCAAGATCCTCTTTTGCATGANTTTTTCGAAAATGCTATTTTGAAAAACACTCAATAATTGAAAAAGACCTAGGAGCTACTAAATTATTATGGCCGATCAACTGAAAAACATAATGATAGGGATTTTTGTTTTAGCGGCTGCGGCAATCATTATTTTTGCTCTTATGTTTTTACATCCTTCTGTCGGGGATGAACGACGTGTCTTGCGGGTTCGTTTTGTTAATATTGATAAAATTTCTGTAGGGACGCGTGTGACCTTTGCGGGTCGCCCTGTNGGGGAAGTTGCGGCCATTCATGAGATCAAAGACGCGATTACAGAACGTATTCCACGAGATGGATTGATCTATGTCTATGAGCTTATTTTACATGTCGATTCTGCAGTAAATGTTTTTAATACGGATGAAATTTCCGCAAGAACATCGGGCCTCTTAGGCGAAAAATCTGTCGTGATCATTCCCCTTCCGGCTAAACCAGGCCAAGTGCTACGCATCGTCAACGATGAAGTCATTTATGCCACTGAAGTCGGTTCCGTTGAAGATACACTTAAAGAAATAAAAAATCTTTCAGGAAAATTTGTTGATACACTCGATGCGATGACAGCAGTCTTTTTAGATATTCAGGATCAGAAAATTATCGAAAATTTTGGCGTGGCTAGCAAAAATATCAATGAGATTACCACAGCTTTAAATCAACCTGAAAATTTAAAAGAATTTGTTGAAAATTTTCATACCTTGTCTTCAAGAGTGCTAAAATCCTGGGCAACAGTTGATAAAGCCCTTCTTGATTTTAGGAATGCTTCCCAAAATCTGAACGTTATTACCACGCATGTCTCGAAAGGCGAAGGGACGGTGGGTAAAATTATGATGAACGATCAACTCTACCTTAAATTAAATTCTTTGCTTAGCAAAGGAGAAACTATTTTCAATGATATCAATCATTATGGGTTATTCTTTAATATGGACAAAGGCTGGCAACGTTTACGTGCCCGCCGTCTAAATTTATTAACTCGTCTTTCAACACCGCAGGAATTCCGCAACTTTTTTAATGATGAGCTGGATCAGATCAATACTGCACTTTCCCGAGTATTCTCTGTTGTAGAACAAACCAACTACAACCCTATTTGCGGAGAACTTTTTGAGAATTATGAATTCCANAAAGTCTATGCAGAGCTCTTAAGAAGAGTAGCAGATACAGAGGAAGCATTAAAAATGTATAACCAGCAGCTTGTAGATACAGACGTGAGAAAAACAGAACTATGCTATTGATAATCAATAGACTATAATAAAATTATTTGACACACTCCCATAGAAACTTGTTGCATTCACTCATTAGCTTGCTTCATTTTATTTATGTAAATACCTCGCAATTAATTGTGCTCGTTCATTCATCAGTAGCTTCACTTGACTCAAATTCAATGCGTTTCCTTGTTAAATTTTCCAACTTTGAACTGGAATGAGTATATCTTCTTGACAAGTTATGAATTGAAATCTAAGTTGCGTCTTATAGCTATTTTATATAAATTCGTAGTTGTTTAGTCTAATTTAAGGTAAACATGGAAACAATTCCCTATTCGCAAATCCANAAAGGAACATTCTTAATTGCAACACCTGATATCGATAAAGGCATNTTTTTCAGAGGTGTGGTTCTCGTTTGCGAACATAATCAAAATGGTTCTTTTGGCTTAGTGATTAATAAGACATTAGATTTGGAGCTTCCTGAAGAAATCATTAGCATTCAACATATGGCCAACCCGCGTGTTGGCATTCGAGCAGGTGGTCCGGTCCAAACAAATCAAATGATGCTTTTGCATACTTCTCCTGATATTCCAAATCAAACTCTGCAAATATGCGACGGTGTTTATCTTGGTGGGGATTTGCAATTCCTTCAAGATTCATTAACAGACGAAAGCGGGCCTAACATTCACCTTTGTTTTGGCTATGCAGGATGGGGCGGAGGTCAACTTGAACGTGAATTTTTGGATGGAAACTGGTTTTTACATCCTGCCTCAGCAAGATATATTTTTCATACCTCTGCTGACAAAATTTGGCAGCAGCTTCTACGCGAAATNGGGGGAAAATATGCTTCCTTGTCAATGATTCCTGAAGATCTTTCAGTGAACTGAAGGAAAAAGCTTCTTTTTCCTTTTTTGTTTTTTTCTCTTATTTTAGAGCGCAAACTTTGAAACTCGATTTAAATCGTCACAATTTCTCAGAGCCTTCTTGGCAAAATTTGACTGAGTGTAATTGAAAAACTAAAAGAAAATGATTTCAGGCTATTGCAAAGCCAAAATAAAGCAGTGGCGCTATAATGATGAGTGAAGAAATCGAGATGAAGCTTTCACAAGCGATTCAAACAACTTTCCTACACTTAATACATAAGCTGGTGCAACTCATTCAAGTGTTGCTACGACTGAAATTCAGGACGCAATCTTCTCAAAATTTTCCAACTTTCAACTGAACGAGGATTGTTAGAGTAGTAATAGCAGCTTCATTTTGTCATTCTGGTCATTCAACAATCCTAGTAGTCGAGTCCCCTTGTTGGCCTTGTATGTACTGCCTTCATGAGAGTTTTTGTTTCATCTCGTTATCTGAAATTTTCAAAAAGGAAACTTACAAATAACAACTCTCCCGGACCTGCTAGCTCTTCATGAACTTATTATAAAAAGCATCAATTGATTTTTGGGTTATCAAATTTCCTGGGTTGTTTTATTAAACGACCCAAAAAAAGCTTAGGATTAATCTAATCATTTTTCTTAAAAGCGTCCAATTACAAAAAAATGCTGCAGGATTGCTGCAGCATAAACACTTTGTAAATGGAGTTTTCTAACGAGAAATTAACGTTTAGAGAATTGGAATCTCTTACGAGCTTTAGCGTGACCGTATTNTTTACGTTCTTTCTTACGTGCATCACGTGTTAAAAAGCCATGGGATTTGAAATCATGATGCAAACTTTCATCGATTTGCAAAAGAGCACGTGCGATACCGAGACGTGAAGCAATCACTTGACCTTCTACTCNCCCGCCTTTCACACGAATGATCATATCATGTCGGCCATTCCCATTTAATTTTTCAAAAGGGGCTAAAACTGTACGACGTTGGATCTCTAGAGGAAAATATTCTTCAAATGTACGCCCGTTAATGTCAATCTTACCAGTGCCTGGTCTTACTCTCACTGAAGAAACGGCTGTTTTACGGCGTCCTGTGGCTACAAATTCTTCCATATTTATCTACTTCTTATATATTTGCTTTAATTGGTTTTTGAGCTTGTAAATCATGCTCCGCACCTGCGAAAACACGCAAACGCTTGATTTGAGCACGAGCTAAACGTGAATGCGGCATCATACCTTTAACGGCATGTTCAATGATATATTCAGGCTTACGAGCTTTCATCACTCGATAAGGCGTGCGGCGAAGCCCACCCATATATCCTGTATAGGAAATGTACTCTTTTTGTGCTTCTTTATTGCCTGTTACACGAATTTTATCGGCATTAAGAACGATAACACCATCTCCGGCATCAGAATAAGTCGTAAATGTGGGTTTATGCTTTCCTCTTAAGATTTTTGCAACTTCTGCAGCAAAGCGTCCCAAAGTTTTACCAGTTGCATCGAGAATAAACCAAGTTGGCTTGCTATCTTCTTTGCGATGCATAATCGTTTTATTTTTTGTTGAACCATGTTTAAGAACCCAAAATTCTATTTTTTTAAGAATGAAGGTATATGTTACCTATTTCACATCATTTTTGCCAATGATTTTTTCATTAAAGAGCTAGAAAAGCAAAATAACAGAGGGTTTATCATGTCATTTTTGCATTTCTCGTCGATAGAAACCTTTAGGATTAATTCTCTTACTCTGCAAAAACAATACACGTCATTTAGTTCAGTTTACAAATCTGAATTTGGGTATCGAATATAGGTTAGGGCATCCAAACTCTGCCAGTACAAATGGGTATCTTTGAGTGGAGAAGGATCATAGCCTATTTAACTGGTCAATGACCGGGCCTGATGCCGTTAATAGTTATACACATTAAGTTTACTGAGCTCAAGTGACGAAAGCTTGAAAAAGATCTGATTTCCTTAGAATTGTCCCCAACTTATCAAAAATTATTACCTTGGACCCGAATATGCGAAAACTCAAAAGCTTTTATGTGCGAACCTACGGTTGCCAAATGAATGAGTTGGATTCAGAAATTATGATCGGCCTTTTAGAGGAACGAGGGCTTACAAGAACCGAGGATGAAGCTCATGCCGATCTGCTCATTTTTAATACTTGCTCTATCCGCGATTTAGCAGAAAGAAAAGTAATGGGTAAATTGGGACAATTAGGTCAATCTTTACAGAATAATCCTATTATCGGTGTGACAGGTTGCATGGCAAATGCTAANAAAGAGAGTCTTTTTCAAAAGCTGCCTCATGTAGATTTTGTTCTAGGAACGAATAATATCCATGATCTAAATAATGTGCTCGACGAGGTTTTGTCTAATGATCAACAAGTCATTCGAACAGACGACCAATTCCAGTTTGAATTGGACTATCTAAGTGCCAAACGGGATGATAAAGTGAAGGCTTATATTTCTATCATACGTGGATGCGATAAGTTTTGTACTTATTGTGTGGTCCCCTATACGCGCGGCCAGGAAGTTTCACGCGCTCCAGAAAATATTTTGGAAGAATGCAAAAAGCTGGTTTCAGAGGGCTATAAAGAACTGATCTTGCTAGGACAAAATGTCAATAGTTACGGAAAAGACAAGCCTGAATGGAACTGCCTTTTCCACGATCTCCTTTATCAAATTGACAAGATCCCAGGATTAGAACGTGTTCGGTTCATGACCAGCCACCCTGTCGATATTACAAAGGAACTCATGGAAGCAATCCGTGATTTAAGAACGCTTTGCGAGTTTGTGCACTTTCCTATGCAGGCCGGCTCTAATCGCATCCTTAAGAAGATGCACCGCATTTATACCATTGAACAATACCTTGAAAAAGTTCATATGCTGCGTGAGATTGTTCCCAACGTAGCCTTAGGGACAGATATTATTGTAGGATTTCCGACCGAAACTGAAGAGGAATTTCAGCAGACCTATGACCTAATGAAGCAGATTGAATTCTCGGTTTCTTTTCTATTTTCCTACAGTCCAAGGAAAGGCACCCCTGCGATGCGCTGGAAAGATGATATCCCCGAGGAAATCAAACAGGATCGCCTTCAAAGACTTCTTAAACTCCATGACAGCATCGTGGCCAAACAACGGCAAGCTATTCTGGGCACAGAGGTAGAGGTCCTTGTCGAAAAACGCAGCTTAAAAGATAGCGCCTTTTTAAAAGGTAGAACGCGCTGCTGGAAAAATGTGATTTTCGAAGGCGGCGATCATTGCATTGGAACGCTGCAAACGGTGCAAATTCATGGATATAACCATCAAACGCTTCTTGGTACACTTTCCAATCAGGAAAAAGTCAAATTGAAGGTTATATAATTTAATGTTGCATCAAATTCCCTAGTTAGCCGCAATCCAACTTTAAACCTTGACCAAGGAAAAGATTTTAAAGTTTGATGCAGCTTCACTTGAATACACTTAAGCGAACAAGCAGATTCAAAATCTAGGCGCTTTCTTGTCAAATTTTCCTACTATAAAACGGAAAAAGCATGGGCTCTTTACTGAGCTTCAATCACACCGCAAGCTAAGCGACCACCCGCATTTCCTGTAGGCTGCGAAACATAATCGTCTATTTTTTCATGGACAACGATGGATCGTCCAACAATACTTTCCGGGCCATTTAATTTGATGACACTATCTACACGATCGTAATGGGCCTTTCCATCAGCATCAGCCGTAATATTTCCTAAGTCACCTACATGACGTTCGCTTTGTGTGGGAGATCCATGTTCTTTTTNTGTTGGATTGAAATGGCCTCCCGCAGAGGAGCCATCAGGTGCACTGCAATCGCCAAATTCATGCACGTGAAATCCATGCTCTCCTGGTTTTAATCCTTCCAGATCAGCTACCACGCGAATTCCTCCATCCACGGTCGTAAATGTAACTGTTCCTGTTACATGATTGCCCTTTGTAGGATGTAACGTACTTCTAGCAGAAGTGATATTTAAATTTGAGCTTGTATCAGCTTCTTTGGAAGAATTCGGATTTTCTAATGGAGAATTTTGTATAGGCCTTTTATCCGGGTTATCACATGCTGTACATAGAATTGCCGATGAAACAACCATAAAAATTTTGGTTAAGTGGTTCATTTTTTCCTTGATTGGAGGTTTTATTCTTATTCACTTCTATATAAAATATTTTTTATTTTTAGCAAGTTTTTATGTTGTAACGATTGTGAGTTGAGAATAAAAAGAAGCATTTTAATTTGAATCTGACAAGCCACAATTTGAATAAGTTGACAAAGAAAAAGTTCAAAGGAACGCAAGTGAATTTACATTCTTGTTGCAGCCTGAAAAATACCCAAAATGTTTTTTAAAAGCGATCTCCAGAAGTAACCCTATTTCCAGAAGTAAACCATGCAGAATTTAAAAAATTAGAAAAGAAATTGACAAAAAAGACCTAAAAAACAACATTAGCAAAAGCTAAATCATTCTTTAGGTCTTTCTAAACCCTTACGGGCTTAAATTTTTATTCCATTAGATGAGCGTCTTGCCTGCTTCCATTTTTCAAGTGTATTATCTACATTTCCTACAACACCAAGTTTATAGTCTGTATCAGAACTTTGCTCTAAACTTGTGAGACTATCATCCTCTTTTTTGAATCTGGATCTTTCCCCCTCTGATTCCTGCGATAGCAGCTTGCTGATGTAAATAATTTAAACTTTCTGAGTTAATATCAATTCCACCCCAGGATGTTAATCTATCCGTGCTTTTTGAATTTCTGACATAAATCCTCAATTCATATTAAATTTTTATGCCAATTGATGCTCGTCGAGCTTTTTCCAATTATCGGAAGAACCTGTAGAATCTGTATTAGATGTCGGACTCGTTGTCGTTAGAGTATCTATAGGGTCTTCATCGTTTATTCCAGCAAGAGCCGATTCCTGGAACAATGTATCCAAATTATTTGAGTTAATGCTCGAACCATTCCACATGTAGAGAGGATCAGACGAAGACTTAATATTTGAGATATCAGTCATAAATTCCTCCTATCTAAAATTAATTATAACATTATACTATTTTTTTACAACTTTGAAAAAATTAAATTATCAACCAACTATATCAAAATGAAATAAAATTGTTTTTGAATTTTCGATAAACTGCTCGAAGGTAAGAGGAGAATAGTCAAAGAAGATCTAATTTTTCATTAAATTTAGTTCAATTTTAGAAAAAGCTAAGAATTGTTATTTTTTAATCTCAAAGGTTAACTTTAAACAACCTGGTTAAAGTAACCAAAATTGACCTTTGAGAATTGAAATATGCAAACTTTTCACACCGCGGTTTGATGAAACACAGGTTAGGTTTTAATCTTCTGGTCCAATCCGAATAATCCCTTCTTCCAACCACTTAAATTCTTTGTTAACAATTCGTTTTGCAATCGCATTGGTTTGTGCATCCTCATTATCTGTGAGATCATTAAAATTTTGATTGATTCTTCTTTCAGCCAGTTCGCAAAAATAATGAGCAAGATCGATCGCGGAATCATTATTCTGCTTTTTTGAAAGCATGATCGCGTATGAGCAGGTAGCTGCCATGACAANAAGATCCGTCCCAATATCCATCAAACGACCCAGAATCATCTGTTTATGTTCGAGCTTTTTCTGATAACGAGCCATATAGAAAACAATATTTCGAGCTAAGCGAGGGGCTGTTTGCTCAATAAATTGATAATATCCGCTCAAAGGAGCTAAATCTTTATAGGACCCAGACTTTAACGGTCTAANAAGTTGTTTGATGTACCACCAAGTGTATTGTCCCATTAGTTTCGGTAATTCTATGGCCAATTTCCAAGGTGATGCCTTTCCTGTTAGCANAAAGCCTAATTNTTTAAGGTGAGGATCCATGGCCTCTCTAGCTAAAAACAACTTCATAATCTCTGAAGACCCTTCCAGGATTGTATTAATTCGACAATCTCTCATGGCACGCTCAATAGGATAAGGAATTTCCCCACGGGCTTTTAAAGAGGTTGCTTTTTCATATCCTCTTCCTCCTCTCAGCTGTAAAGCCAGGTCGGTGATTTTCCAAAGAGCTTCAGTACAAAACAATTTGGCCATAGCAGCTTCAATGCGAATATCAACTTTTCCTTCATCCGCCCACTGGCCTGTAAGCCAGCTAATCGCTTCCATCGCAAATGTGGTGGCGGCAATATAGGCGATTTNTTGTCGGCCAGCCTCATGCAAAGCAATAGGCATGCCCCATTGTACTCTTGTAGAACCCCACTGCCTGGATGCGTGGAGGCATTGTTTAGCTGCCCCTGTGCATGCAGCTGGCAAAGTCAATCTTCCAACGTTGATCGTTGCAAGCGCCATGGCCAGGCCTCTCCCCTCTTCGCCTAATCGATTTTCGACTGGAATTTTCACGTTATTAAATCGCAAAAGACCGTTATAAATTCCTCCAAGCCCCATAAATTCACAACGATGAACAATTTCGACGCCAGGCGTGTTCATCTCTAAGATAAAGGCTGATATTTGTTGTTTTTCTTTTCCATGCACCATTTTTGGTGCTGTTTTTGCTACAACAATAATGATATCCGCAATTGTTCCATTCGTACACCAAAGCTTTTCTCCATTCAGGATATAAAATTTTCCATCTTCGGAGAGCTTCGCTTCTGCGCTCATGCGTGCAGGATCAGACCCAACTTCTGGTTCCGTCAAGGCAAAAGCAGAGATAGATCCTTTGCGGAACCGCGGAAAAACTTTTTTCTGCTCCTCTGTACCATACAGCCTAAGCGGCTGAGGAACTCCAATAGACTGATGAGCTGAAATTAAAACTGCGGTACTGCCGCAATAAGAAGTGACCTTCATAACGGCGCGACTATAATTTGTCTGGGAGAAGCCTAGCCCATCGTACTGCTTAGGAATCTTCATGGCAAAAACACCCAAACGAGCCATTTCTTCTATCGCTTCCATAGGTATTTCGCGGCTGGCATCTACTTCATCAGGATCTAATTTTGTAGTTAAAATTTGAGTGAGTTTTTCGATAAATTCATCCCCGATTTTTTTATCTTCAGCGTTTTGTTCAGGGAAAGGAAAAAGCATTTTGTCATCAAAAATGCCCATGAAAAGTTTTCNCCCAAAACTTTCACGCTCCATTTNTTCACGTGCTTCTTCGGCAACCTCCATCGCCTGATCATGGGATGCGTTTAAATCCGTCTTAAGAGACGGTTCATTTTGAGTTTGAACCATAAGAACTCCTTTAATAGATTAAAACTCCTTATAATCGATTTTTTTGTTTGTAAAATAAAAGTTGTAAAGCCTCTATTGGTTTATACTGGTTCCAGTTCAATGGCCCTCATTTGTATTGATTCAAAGTCTCGGGCTTGAACTTACAACTTCGGAACAAAATTCATGATGATGAATCAGGCAATGTTGATTGGAGAATAAGTTGCATAAACTTTTTAATCACAGGCAGACTAATTTATCGTCGCATTTCAACCTTTCTTGTGCCATTCGAATGTTTTAAATTGTATCAAGAGGTACAAAAATTTTGTACGTAAGTTCAGGCCAAGAGCCACACAAAATTTTTGCAATTTTTTACGGGAAATTAATTTTTCTGGTTAAAATATTAGAATATGCTGATTTTTTTACATTTATTAAAAAACGAAAATCATTTTTTCATTGTATTTTAGAGGCATTTTTTAATATTTTTGAAAATCCCTAAAGGGATTCATGCAAAAAAATGCTATATATAATCACAAAACTTTGATAAATATATTTTTAGAGATCATTAAATTTTAAAAAGGGCATTCCGTGCTGCTAAAAATGCTTCATTTAAATCACGATTGATGGAAATAAATCGCAGTGATTTCAAATGAGGTCCTAGCAATTGCCCTAGAATAAAGCCAGAATAAATCTGGCAAAAAAATTTCCAACTTGAAGGAAAAAATTTCAAACAAACTGTCAAATATAAGGAGATAAATTATATGACAGCAGCAAAAAAACCAGCCGCAAAAAAACAACGGCAAAAAAACTGCAACAAAAAAGCGCCTGCTAAAAAAGCTACTACTGCTAAAAAACAGTAAAGAAAACTGCAGCAAAAAATCTGCTACAGCTAAGAAAAATCTGCTAGCAAATAGTAAAAAATTAGGCCTTGGCCATTTAAGTTTGAGGCGTTAGCTTCGCTTAGGTCAAGGCTTATCTGTTTAAAAGCACTTTATCCTTACCCTTCAGTTTTAAACATCTGAGTTCCCATCATCAGTGCCCCTTTTCTTGTTGTTAACAAAAATATTTCTCTTTTTATAAGGAAACAGCTTGACTATAAGAAATAAATACTTTACGAAAACTATTTGTAATCTCTTGGTTTAAAGATAGAAAATTTCGACGAGATTTTCTTGTATTTTTGTCTTGGCAAATTAATTTTGAAGCAATTTGCTCCCTATGTAAAAGCAAGAGAAAAGGCGATTGAAGCATCAATATCAATATATTGTTTTCTTCATTTTTAAACACACGCCAATACTATATAAAGGATCACAATGGATGCTACTTCCTCAAATGATGATTTTCAAGACACTTTAAAAAGTTATCGCAAAAATATAGAGAAGAGATACCGGAAAAATTAAAATTGTTGCGCAAGTACATAGATGAATTAAAGTCTGACCCTCAGGAAAGCACGCTAAAAGCTTTGCGTTTGGAGGTGCATAAAATGGCTGGATCTGCAGGATCTTTCGGCTTTCCCCGCACTAGCGAAATTTGCAAAGAATTCGAAAAGAAATCCTCCAAGTCCTTTCAAACTTCAGTTTGCAAAAACATCAGGAGGATTCATTGAATTTGAAAAATATTTATCCAAACTACAGGATTCGCTTTCTACTAAAAGTCTATGAAAAACGATAGCAAATTGGAAACAATCTATAAATATATCTCTCTTTTGTGCGACAATCGTCTTATTCGGTGGAATAATATTTCTTTTAGGTTGGCATCTTGGTTTCTTATTTTTATTGCAATTACCTCCCGCGCTTGCCATCCTATCATATGCTTCATCAGTTAATATTTTTTTATCCGGCCTTGGCATTATTTCCCTTNNTTATAAAATCACGAATTCCCTTTTCAAATATTTTTGGGGGCTTATTCTTTTCGTTACTTCCTGGCGAATTTTAGAACTGTTGCTCAATCTTCAGTTTGGATTCACAGAAATTTTTCTCCCTTAATCCCCCTTGCTGAAGTTACAACAAACAAAATGCATGGGATTGTGACAATTGGATTTTTTAATTGGATTCACGCTGCTAAACTGGACAAAAGAATCAAGAAACACCTTTCAAAGTTTCTTTATCCTTATTTCTTCTTTGATCATTATATTGCTTGGGTTCACTGTTGTTTTTAATTACATTGTTCCCTATCAATTCAGTTTTCTGCTTGCAGGCACTCCTTTGAATTTATATTCCCAGATTATCGCTATTTTTATTGGGCTTGGATTACTTTCNAGCTTCTTTTACTATGATGCCAAATTCCATATCAGCTATGCCAACCGTGTCCCTATCCTTGTTGCTTTGCTTATTGTCCTGTTTTTTATTCTATTGGCTTGGAGCTTTGCCCTGGAACGTGCAACCTATATAAAAGGAATAATAGATGCAAAATTGTACGAAATCAAAGCAAAAATGAATTCAAAATTACAGGAAGATCTTATCCTTTTAAAACAGCTAGCATCCCTTTCATCCTTGCAAAAAGATTCTTCAACAAGCGAACAAATTGCTTCCGCATATCTTCGTGAGATAAATGAACTACAAGCTATNTTTTGGACGGACGACAAAATGATCATCCAACACATCGATCCTCCTGAAAAATATAGGGATGCGCTCAAGAGTTCATTATCNCCATTTTTTAACATAGAGGATAGTTTGAAAAGCTCTATTGCTAAAAAACAAATCTACCTAATCCCCTTGATAAATCAAATCCATCATTCTTGTGATTTGATGATGATTCAACCTATTTTTCAAGGAGAAATATTTAAAGGGTTAGTCATTTTTATTATTGCAATGGAAAAAATTTTCGAGCCTCTTGTCCCCGCAGGAGAAAACTTTGCTTTTACAGTTGAATTAGAAGGTCGACCAATTTTTCAAGAGNNGTTTTAATGGAGAAGGCTTAAAAA
This sequence comes from Parachlamydiaceae bacterium, assembly GCA_013414685.1. GTDB lineage: Bacteria > Chlamydiota > Chlamydiia > Chlamydiales > Parachlamydiaceae > Neochlamydia. The sequence goes on from CP058704.1 coordinate 956,842, forward strand.
TTTTAAATATTGGATCAGCTCAAGCGATCTGAAAATTCAAAATTTAAATTTTTCTTTTAAATTTTATCCTACCCCCAAGCTCATAGATCTTTATATCAACAAAAAATTTATTTATCTTCTCCTGTTCGGAGGAACAATTCTTGCTATCAGCATAGCCACATTGGTGCATCTTTGGCAGCTTTCAAAATCAAAAATCCGCGAAGTTGAAAATATAAAACAACAATTATTAATAGCTCAACAGGAGCAGCATGAAGCCTTGCGATCTGCACGTATGGGAACTTGGGTTTACAATTTGAAAACCAATAGATTTGCATGGGATGAATATATGTATAAACTATATGACATCACCCCAGAAGTCTTTCAGGGATCCTGGCAAGAAATACTGAAACAAGTTGTTCCTCAGGACCAGCCCTATTTGGACAATTATTTNAAAAAATGCATAGAAACAAAAGCTCCTTTCGATTGCAGTTACCGTATCTACTGGAAGGATGAGAGCATTCATTGGCTGGTATCAAAAGCAAAATTCTTTTTNGACAATGAAGGAAAACCTGAAAAACTGTCAGGTTTTACCTGGGATATCACTTCAACTAAACAAGCGCANAAAAGCCTGGAAATTTCTGAAGCAGTTGCTAGAGTTCTCAGCGAAAATGCNCCCTACAAAGAAACATTCGATCAAATCATTCAAATTCTACACCATTACTTAAGTTGGAGTGTCATGGCGATCTGGACTTTAGATCAGCAATCAAATGAAATTCAGCTGGCAGAATTTTCTCATATTCCCGAAATTTCCATCCCTAAATTTAAAAAAGCGACTGAGGAACTTAAAATTTCTACAGGAATAACCATTCCTGGACACATATGGGCCACTTATCGGCCCTCATGGATATCTGACGTGTCTACCGACCCGTTGTTTACCCGCGCTAAAGAAGCCGCAGAAGAAGGGCTTAAAGGGTCTTTAGCGTTCCCTATTATTGCAGGAACCAAAATGCTAGGAGTGATAGAACTTTTTAANAAAACTTCATTTACTGATAAACTAGATGAAGGTTTTCTTAATCTCATCGCATCCATTGGGATTGGTGTCGGCCAATATATGAAAAGAAAATCAGCTGAGAGAACTGATGCACAGTTGGCTGCACTTGTTACGAATGCTCAGGAAGCTATTTATGACATTAAACCTGATAGAACCGTTATAAATTGGAATACGGGAGCAGAACACATTTTTGGTTGGAAAGCGTCAGAAATGATCGGAAAACCTATTACTGTGACCTATGCACCAGAAAGAATCCACGAATTTGATATGATTTTAGAAAAAATGAAGGAAGGAAAAAAATTGCACATTTTGAAACACAAGGTATAAAAAGACGGTTCGCGGATTTGGTTGGACAAGTCGATTACAGGGATAAGGGATGAAAAAGGGGATCTCATTTCGTTTTTTACGATTGCTCAGGATATTACTAAACAAAAAGAGATGTTGGAAATTTTAAGTGCGAACGAGAAGAAATTTCGTGATTTTGTTGAAGCTACAGAAGAATGGTTTTGGGCTCTCGACTTAAACTTTAAGTTTACATACACGAATCCACCAATNCAAAAAATTCTTGGCTATGAGCCGGAAGAAATTGTAGGCAAAGAAATATTCACCTTCCTGCCGGAACAAGAAAAAAATAAGATTAAAAATCAAATCAATGAATGTATTAAAAATCAAACAGGATGGAGTAAGCGCACCGTTCCATGGGTTTATAAGGATGGGTCCATCCGTTGGCTAGAAAGTAATGCTCAGCCTATTTATAATGGGCAAAATCAACTCGTAGGATTTCGCGGAGCCGATCGTGATGTAACCGAGCGCAAGATGATAGAAAAATCTAAAAATGAATTTATTTCTATGGTCAATCACGAACTCAGAACGCCGCTCACTTCGATCATAGGGGCCCTTGGTCTCATTAGCGTGGCCGATCTACCAGAACGTTTAAAAGAATTGACGCAAATCGCTTATCGCAACTCGCAAAGACTTTCAAGTATTATTAATGATATCTTAGACGTTGAAAAACTGGAATTGGGAAAATTTGATTTTGAAATTGCCCCTATTTCTCTTATCGAAATGGTCGACGAGGCTATTATCGCCGCAATACCGATGGCNAAAAAATACAATATCAATATTGTAAAAGAAGGGGTATTTAAAGATATAAAAGTTTTAGCCGACTATAGGCGTGTCATTCAAGTCATCTTAAATCTTCTCTCCAATGCAGTGAAATTTTCTAGTCCTAACACCTCTGTATTAGTCTCCATGGANAGAGATCAACCAAAAGCACGGATTTCAATCAAAAATTTTGGCATTGGGATCCCTGAAGAATTCAAACCTAAAATTTTTACAAAATTTGCCCAGGCCGATTCTAGCGATGCGCGTGCAGTTTCAGGCACAGGGTTAGGATTGAATATAAGCAAAAGCCTTATTGAAGCTATGAAAGGAGAAATTGGTTTTACAAGCTATAACAATGAAACTGTNTTTTATTTTGATTTACCAATCTGGACCGGAGAATAATCATGTCAAAGCCCTTAAAAAACTTCTCTTTATTGATGATGATCAAGATATTTTAACAATTGCCAAATATAGCCTTGAGAACCTTAAAGATATAGAAATAAAATTCCTTTCATCAGGTGAGGAGGCATTAAAGGAAGCACCTACTTTTCAACCCGATTTGATTATTTTAGACATGATGATGCCCAAAATGGATGGAATAGCGACGATGAATGCCATCCATCTCATCCCACATCTATCCAAGGTACCGATTATTTTTATTACAGCTAAGGGTCAGAAACAGGAAATTGAACAATACTATAAATTAGGAGTGACGGATGTTATTATGAAACCATTTGATCCTTTGACTCTTGGCGATTTAATNTCTATGTATTTGGGAAAATTTTCAAGCACAAAAACAATAAAATTGTTCTGTGATATAATGAGGTTATTAAATTTGGTTTTGTCTGTGCATCAGCTTAGACAGATGGTATTGAACTCCAGAATAAATTTAACCCCCACCTAGAAGACACGTCGGCAAATCCAGAGGCCTCTTCGTTCATTGAGTATAATTAACATTTTAGGTTTTTATGCTTAAAGTTCATTTTTAAATCACCTACTATTTCCTCAAGAAAAAGAAAAGAAGAAAGTTACAAATTCCAGAGTTCAAATTTTTCAAATCTTGGACGAAGTCTGGAAATCAGTCTAATAAGCAAAAAAATTTTAGATCAAAAGCCAGGATTTGACTTACTCAATTGGCTTGGTCTTCGAAAACGAGTGATTTTACAAATACATGATGAATCTCAAAATCAGATGGCTTACATTGCCGTCAATGCGGAAAGCTTAAGAAAGCAATTACACATTAATAAAAAAGAATTCTATCGTGAACTTAAAAACAATGCGTCAGAAGACCTCACTTCTTTTGTAGAAAATCGATTAAAAACGCATCAATATCAAGAGCCTAAAAGGAAAAAGGACCTTTAGCCTTCATAAAAGAGCGATTAATTCTTTCAATCTTAAATGGGCGTATAAATGGAATAAATTAGGCTTGGACTATTTAGTAGGCAGGGACGGAAAGGAGCAGAACGATCTTTTGGCCTTTGAATTCTTTCAAAAGGCTGCTCGAAAAATGATATGATAGGTTATGACAATCTTGCTTATTGTTATTCGCATGGCAGAGGCGTGGCACAAAATTCACACCATGCCCAAACGGCGCTTTTGCAAATTTTAAACCATCTGGATCCATCCACCCAGGAGTTATTTCTCTTATCTTTTGCAAAACGAGGGATAAAGGAAGTTGAATCTTTTATTGAAAATCACCCTAAAGTCCAGCTTATTTTAGCTGAAGGCTACTTGAATGGAAAATACGAGCTGCCTTTGAATGAGGAAAAAGCTTTTCACCTTTTTCAAAAAGCTGCTCGTGCAAATCATCCGCAAGGGTTTGAAAATCTTGTCTACTGTTATTCAAAGGGAATTGGAACACCTCAAGATTCTAAAAAGCCCTTTCAGCGCTACAAGGGATGATTGATGCAGCAAAAAATAGTCCTAATGAAATTGCTGTCGGCTTGATCCGTTTAGAAAAATTAGATATTCCAGAAGTCTATGAGCTAAGTCGAGAAAAACCTGAACTTTTTTTATTGGTGGGTAAAAAGTATATCCAAATGTCCAAATTCGCTCCTCAGGAATTTGAACGACAATTTAAACAAAAAGCCTTTCAATTTTTCAAAAAGCTTCAGAGATGGGTCAAATAGAAGCCTTTGCCTTTTAGGATACTGCTATGATCAGGGCGTGGGCATAGAAAAAATGATCAAAAAGTTCAGGAACAAATGCAAAAGATTGAGAACCTAGCCTCCTCAGTAGATAAAGAACAACTTCTTATTACAATCAAGAAACCGGACTTTTATAATCTATAATTTCCACTTGATTATTTTTATAATATAAACTAGAATTTAACGTTTAATAATTATATTAAATAACTCTATGTTTTTTGCATTTTTAGCAGCCAGTTGCGCGACCTTATCAAATTTATTCTTTCGTAAAAATTCAGATGCATCGGAGACAACTGCAAATGGGTATCTTGTTTTATTCTACCTACTTTCTTTTCTTGCTTCTTTCATNTTTTATCCGGAAGTCTTTTTACCCCCTAGCTGGACATTGATTCTCCTGGGAGGNTGTGTTGGAGCCTTAAACATCTCTTTAATGCTCTTAACTGCCAAAGCCTTGCAAAAAGGCCCCTCGGGCCTTACTTTTGCCTTCCAAAATGCAAGCGCTGTTTTTCCTGGGGTGCTTTTATTTTTGCTTTTGGANCAGGAATTTGGTTTCGAAATGTCCGGCTTAAAATGGCTGGGAATAGGGTTTGTTTTAACCGGGCTNTTTTTAGGCACAAGAGACGCATCTCATTCTGATTCAAAAGCATCCGATTCAGTCAAATGGCTCATTTATGCCAGCGCAGGCTTTATCGTTCAAGTTCTTGCCTTAAGTTTTATTCAAGGACGTTGCCTTTTGTTTGATTGTCAGAAAAATGGAGGCGTNTTTTCTCGGTTTGCCGTTGATGAAAAATTTGATGTGTGGTTTATGCCTGGNACTTTTGGAACAGCGCTTGTTTTACAACTATTTTTATTCTTGAAAGAACGTCGCAGGTTTAANAAAAGTGAATTTGTTCTTGGNTTCTTTAGGGGATTGGCTAACTTTGGTTCGACAGGATTACTCCTTTTAGCCACAAAATTTGCTCTTCCCTTTGANAAAAGCATTCTGCTACCCTGTTTTTCGGTGGCCACCCTCATCTTATGTAATGGATGGGCGAATCGGCTATACAAAGAAAAATTCAATCTACTGGCAAANCTTTTTTGTGCGCTTGGGATTTTTATCAGTGTTCTAAAATAAGATGACAGACAGGCATCGAAATCCAATTAAGCTTTTTGTTTGGGACTTTCATGGTACTTTAGAGCATGGAAATGATCTTGCCGTTCATGAAATTACAAATCGTGTTTTGGAAACAAAGGGAATTTCCAGGCGCATGAGCGTAGAAGAAGCAGCTCAATTGTCCGGCAAACGATGGCATGAATANTTTTCATTTCTTTTGCCTGAATTTGATCTGCCGACTTGTCTCGAGCTTCAAAACGCCTGCATCGCTATATCTCAAAAACATCCGGAAATTATTGCAAAATACATTCAATTAACTCCTCATGCAAGTCAAGTGCTGGAAGCCATTCACTTAAGCCAGCATCAACAGATCGTCCTTTCTAATACGCAATCCCATTCACTCGAAGTATTTTTGAATGCCGTCAAAATTGATCATTTTTTCCAAAGAGTTGCCGCCNNTAGCCGTCGACACACATTGTCAAAAAGAACAACTAANAAATCATGGCTCTATGATTACTTGAAAGATAAACCCTATTTTAGCGGACTCGTTGCAATTGGTGATTCAACAGGTGATATAGAATTAGCTGATTGCCACCCAAAAGGCGTAGGCTATCTATACTCTCATCCTAATAAGCCTCATCGCCTCTCTGATTGCCCTAATAAAATTCATGATCTTTTGGTCATTCTAAAGGAAATATAGTTAAATATGGTCATCCAAGCAAACCATCTTATTAATCCTCATTTTTTTGCGTCTATTGAGATCGAAAGAGACCTTTTACAAACAAAATCTTGTCTTGGTACTGCACTCTATCAGATGGGTCAATCGGCCGATGCATTTGCATCGTTAGATCGTCAAAAATGGATTATCAAGCCTGGCCATCTCGCTCAAATCAACGTAGATGGTTACGCATGGAAAACAGCTTTAAAGGTCGTGGCCTATATTTCTTCAGCTTTTGTGCTCCTTTTCCTTGCTTTAGCGGCAAAAGCCCTTTATCGACATTACTGTTTGAAACAAATCAATCAAACGTTGAACAGACCCAATCCAGAGCAAGAATCAGATGTCATCATGACGAAAAAACTTAAAATTAAAGCTTTGAAAATAAACAAAGCTTTCAAAATTTCTTCAAAGGAAGAACTGTTATTCGTTACAAAAAAATTTTTCGAAATCCTAAAATTTCAAATTTACAGCCCCCTGCTATTGATTTGCCCGATCTATCCAAAATCACTGACGATCACTCCCTTATTGATCATTGGCTCGATCATTATCAAGGTTTTTCATTGGTGAAAACTATCGTAAGCATAGTCCTAAAGAATTCCTTGTAGAGAATATGGTTTATTTAAAACAAAAGGGCGTTAAAGTCATTTTTTAGAACAATTTTTCACGAAAACCAACCGGACTTAGATGCTTTTCTGAGAGGAGAACCCTTATCCGCTAAACTCCAGCAGAATTTAAGTGCGGATTTAAGAGACGGCTTTAGACTGCCTTATGGGTATAGAGGCATTCTTGAGGCTGCGAAAACAGTAGGCATTCGCGTCATTGGAGTGGATACAAAGTGGGGCAGTTACCCACCAAACTTAGACGAATTACGTCTAACAACCCTGCAATGTTTTGCTCATAAAATTATAAAACAAACTTTGAAAGAACTTGAGGACGGTAAATTTGTGGCTTTAGTTGGCCGCGGCCACATTAGTAAAAGCGCTTGTTCTATGGGCCTTTCCACTTTATTCTCCAGTCCTAATATGATTATAGATGATAAGTATCACCCCAATTTACTCCCTTTCATCCTTGAAGGAACAGATACAAATAGAGACGATGTTAAATCTAATTTATTGTACTACCGCTCAAGGGCAAGTATTTGAGGCGGCGACTTTCTCAGGTCGTTATATTCTTTTACTAAACTTAAGGCTTCATCATCCTGACATTGGCCACTTTGAATTTTCATTTTGATGGCTTCGCATCTTTCCATCCAGTTACGGTTCAGAATCTTTTGAAGAGCTTCTAAAAAGCCCGCATCAGATTTTTCTTTATTGATCTNTTTCTCAAACAATTCAGAAATCAGCGCTTGACCTTCGGGTTCGTCCATCGTGAGAATTAATGAAAGCGCATCAAAAGAGGTTTTATTGCTAAAAGCCTCTTGCAAAGCATGATACAGTTTTCGGCAAATGGGATGACGAAAATCATCATTTTTAAATGATTNCTGCAAAGCCATCAAAANACGCTCTCTCTGGTCGGATGCGATGAAGATCCATCGCAATAAATCTAATTCCAAAATTCGATCAGGATCAATGGTCTGAAGCCCNNTATTTTTCTGCCTTTTGATGTATAAATTTGGTGTATGCCCTTGCTCAAGAAGAAGTGTATTTTCAGCTACTTGGGTTAAGTGTGCCAATTTCCGTAAACTTTCATGCACCATGATGGGAGAGTTCCACGTCCGTATTTGTTTTGCAATCGTCTCAATTAATTGATGTTTAGCTGCCGGAGATCCAGAACCATATACTTTAGAATGGTATTTAACTAAAANATCTAAATATTCAACGGCTTGATCCAACAAGGNCAAAAAAGCATCAGCCCCTTTTTCACGAAGGAAAGCATCTGGATCCAGCCCCTGAGGCATTTGTACAACCTTTACCTCGACACCTTCTCGCTGAAATAAATCCCCAATTTTTATGGTGGCCTCTCGACCTGCTGAATCGCCATCTAATGCCAAATAAATCAGCGTCACTCCAAGATTGATCAACTCTTTAGCGTGTCCTTCCCCAAAAGCCGTTCCTTGACCTGCGACAGTAAAATTAAATCCTTCTTGAATCAAACGCAATGCATCGATCTGTCCTTCCACGACAATCGCCTTATTTTCCTTCGCGATTCGACGCCGGCTATAATTTAAACCAAAGAGGATGCGGGATTNTTTAAAAAGCGCAGTTTCAGAAGTATTGATATATTTGCCACCAAACGTCTCTTCTTTAAATCTACGCGCAGAAAAACCAATGACACTTCCTGCTGCATCTCGAATAGGGAACATAATTCTTTCAGAAANAAAGTCCCTCCAGCGCCCTTCTTTACTCTCTGCGATCAATCCCGCAGCCGCTAATGTTTCATCTTTAATGAATTTTGCATGCATCATTTTACGAAAAATGCCGGGCGGTTTTGGAGACAATCCAATATGAAACCCTCTGATAAAATCCAGGTCCAGTCCTCTTTTATACAAATATTGCAAAACCTCATGCCCTTCTTGTGTATGTAAAAGATAAAAATGGTAAAAACGGCAAGCTTGCTCTAAAGCTTCCTTTAGCAAAACTTTACTGGGGCCTTTATCTGCTTCATTGTTTTCAAGAAGCTCTAAAGGAACATGAAAACGCTCAGCTAAATTTTCGACAGCTTCAGAAAACCCCATTTTTAGATGGGCCATGAGAAATTGGATTGCATCGCCATGCGCCCCGCATCCAAAGCAATGATAATGTGTATCTCCTTNTTGAATCATAAAAGAAGGGGTTTNTTCATCATGAAAGGGACATAGTCCTTTATAAGCTGCCCCCGCCCGCTTCAAATCCATATGCGCACTCAATACATCGACTAAATCAATGCGCTGCCTTAAATTTTCTAAACTTTCTTTGGTAAATAGAGGCATATAATCATTTTCCAATCAGAAATGTCTAAAATTACCCTAAAAAAGGTTTTTAGCAACTCTTGAGTAAAATGTTAAAGAAATAAATTTTAAATTAATGAAAAATTAATAAGCCTAAGTTATAATGTTATTATTAATCTACAAGGATAAATAAATTTATGGCACCAAAAATACAATCTCAAATCAAATTCGATTTTTGGCAACCGCTCACTGTGAGTAAAAAACTTTACCCCAAAACACCTCTAAAGTTTTATTAAAGATCGGTAGATTGGCTGACCATTACATTTCAAGAGATCGGGAATATGCTTCTGTAACCAAAGAGGGTAAACGGAAATATGTTAAAATTGAAGGGTATGAATGGAAAACAGCTTTAAAAGTGATATCTTTTGTGCTCACAGCCTTTATTCTTCCCGGAATTGCCCTAATCGCTAAGAAGCTTTACAAAGACTTTTGTGAAAAGAATGTTCAGTTAAAAGAAGAGGAACATAAACAACAACCCAAAAATCCACCATCCTCTCCATCACCTTCAGCGAAAAATGACGGCAACATGCAAAAAGAGCCCGATCAGCCCAATGGAAATACAAAAAGAGAAACCTACACAGAATGCTTTGGAAACCACGTTAGGCAAGCATGAAAAACCCATAGAAGGGCTTACTCAATCTCCACCAAAAGATCATCCTGAGCAAAAGGATGAAGTTCATGCTAAAACTCAGCCAGACCAATTAGAAAATATTGATAAACCAAAAACACAACAAATCCAGCCCCGCCTTGATGCTTTAATCTCTGAAAAATTGATCCAAAGATTTACTCCCTCGGAAATACACTTGTTTACGTTAAATTCGGCAGCATTACACAAGCTCATGCTGATGTGCTGGTAAATGCAGCAAACGCCCAGCTATTATCCGGATCAGGAGTCTGCGGAGCCTTTGCAAAGGATGCCGGTGAAGGTATTTTTGATGAGTGCGATCAATTGAAGAAAAAGCTCAATGTCGGCTCTATACCAGTTGGACACACTGTTATGACCACTAATGGCAATATCAAACAGGCAAAAGCGATTCTGCATACTGTAGGTCCAAAAGGTAGTGATAAGCATAGAAAAGAACTTCTCGTCAATGCTATAGAAAATAGTCTAAAAATGGCTGCAGGAATAGACGTAAATAAAAATTATGTAAGTCCGAACCTTCCACAAGGTCAAAAATACACATCTATAGCAATTCCAGCCCTTAGCACTGGAATCTTTGGATATCCTTTGGAAGAAGCTGCGCAAATTACTTCTGAGACGATTAACAAATTTGTTCAGGAAAACCCTGAAGCTTTGAAGGAAATTCATTTTATTTTTCTGGATCCCAACAAAGACCCTCAAAAAACAGCAAAAGCCTATATAAAGGCCTTTGACCAGCAGTTTCCTGCTGTCATATGTGCTGCGAACGCCGAAAATCAATATTCCGTCAAAGGAGAAGCGAGTTGTACACATTTTGCTCTTTCATTTATAGCCTTAAATGAACCAGCGACTTCTGAAGGATTACAAAAACTTCTTAAAGAAAATGTTATATTGGGTAACGAATTCATAGCTGCTGATAAATCATTTGGTTACCTGAATGATAGGATTGAACGCTATAAGCATAATCCTGTTCAAATTACAGCTGAGGGTTTAGAAACTTTTGGTACTCCTCTCAGTGAGATGGATAATGATACGTTCGCTGTAGAGAATAATGCAGCAGCCATGCGACATTTCTTAAAATTTGTTTTAACGCGTTTTAAAAATCAAGAGATGAGCGGCTGTGTGATGAGTAACGGATTCGTTAGTGTAGCCTTGCGTAACTTTGATGGTATGGTGGAATTTTTTGATTCGCATGGCCCCGATGAAACAATTGAAAATGCAAAACCTGCTTATGTTCTCAGTGTTCCTCATACAAATGAAAAAGAGACCATTGAAAAATTATTGCCTTTTTGATGAAACGTTTGGTCAACGTCGACTTAGGGGCAGATTTTGACATTCCACAGGAGCTTACAGCCTACCCTGTCAAACTCCGAAATAATTAATATCTTATTGATAATTAGATATTTTAATTAATTTTCCACTCGATTTAAAATAAATCATTGATAGGATAGAATCCGAAATAAACCTCGGATTCTATGCCTGCCTATACGCCACATTTAAAGTCTTTAGAAAAAGGAAAATGCTTGATTTGCTGGAAACATGGGTAGGCATTAACTCCTGGTCCGAAAATCCTCAAGGACTCGAGAACATGACTCAGGTGCTTGAAAACGCATTTTCTCTTCTTCATGCAGAAAGAACCCGCATCCCTTTGCCAAACCGNAAAAAAATTGACCCTTCTGGCAAACTCTTAGACATTCCTAGTGCGCCTGCACTATCCGTNAANAAACTAAGTAAAGCACCGATTAAAATTCTATTAGCGGGACATTTAGATACCGTTTATCCTCCTGCAAGCTGCTTTCAAAAAGCTGAGCAGTTGGATCCAAAAATTTTGCGCGGCCCAGGGGTTGCAGACATGAAAGGNGGGTTAGTGATTCTTCTTAAAGCTTTAGAGCTTTTGAAAAAGCCCTTTGCTGATAAGCTCGCCTGGGAGGTTTTGATCAATCCAGATGAAGAAATCGGCTCCCCTGCTTCAGCCCAACTATTTTCTGAAAAAGCTTCCCAATTTGATTTAGGTCTTGTCTTTGAACCAGCTTTTCAGGATGGATCCCTTGTGAATGAACGCAAAGGTTCAATAAATTATACAATTATTGCTCATGGAAAATCAGCGCATGCAGGTCGAGATTTTGAATCTGGTCGCAATGCGATTCTGGCATTGGCACGTCTTGTGCAAGATGTTGAAGCTTTGAATGATAAACAACGCAATATTACGGTCAATATTGGTTCTTTTGAAGGAGGAACCGCAGCTAATATTGTTCCCGATCTAGCTATTTGCAAGATCAATATACGCCTGCAAGAAGCCAAACATTTTCCGATTCTTTCNAAAAAAATCCATGAGCTATTAACCAAACATTCAATCCATGGGATTACATTTAATTTGCTTGAACAGTCCAATCGACCGCCTAAGCCATTTAATAAAGCTAATCGCCAATTATTTGAAGCATTGAAAAATTGTGCACANAAAATAGGAATGGATATTAAGTGGCAGCCGAGCGGCGGGGTTTGCGATGGCAACACGCTTGCAGCTGCAGGCTTACCCACAATCGACACATTAGGGGCAGTAGGCGGAAATCTTCACACGCATGATGAATATATCTATACCGATAGTTTAATTGAAAGAACTCAATTAACAGCCCACTTTCTGATGGAAATTGCACAAAATGAAAACACCTGGGGAAGCTGAATGAGTGAATTTTCTATATTAGTCGCGCAACAGCTTGCGCAAGATCCTCGTCTCTCTCAAGCCAAAGCTTTACTTGTCTCTGCCTTGAAGGAACATCAACAAAAAATTCAGAATGTAAGCCCTGCAAATCCATCTTTAAAAACACACTACGAAAAGCTTTTACACGAATTTACTCAAGTAAGAGGCAATAAACTNTTTTTTCCTTTCATCGGAAGCGGGATTGGCAAAGGGCCGCTAGTCGAACTTCTTGATGGAAGCATTAAATATGATTTTATAACAGGCATTGGCCCCCATTGCCTAGGCCATAGCGAACCCGAGTTGTTAGAAACCAGCATTGATGCAGCCTTAAGCGATACAATTATGCAAGGCAACTTGCAGCAAAATGCCGACGCTCTAGAATTTTGCCAGCTTTTGATAGATGCCTCGGGACTTGACCATTGTTTCCTGACAACGACTGGGGTCATGGCTAATGAAAATGCCCTTAAAATTGCTTTTCAAAAACATCATCCTGCGAATCGCATCCTAGCTTTCGATCATTGTTTTCTTGGGCGCACCCTCGCTGCTTCCCAAATCACAGACAAACCCTTATTTCGTGAGGGATTGCCAATGACCTATGCCGTGGATTACGTTCCATTTTATGATGCCGGAAATCCTGAACAAAGCACAAAACAAACGCTAGACACATTNAAAAAGCTTATTAAACGGTACCCTAAACAGCATGCGGTGATGGTATTAGAGCTTGTGCAAGGTGAAGGGGGATTTTATGCAGGCTCGCATGAGTTNTTTAAAGCCATTATTCAAATTTTAAAAGATCACAATATTGCCGTATTCGTTGATGAGATTCAAACTTTTGGAAGAACCTCAAAACTTTTTGCGTTTCAACATTTTGGCTTGGATGGCTATGTAGATCTTGTAAGTGTAGGAAAACTCTCACAGGTTTGTGCGACTCTTTTTCGAAGTTCCTATACACCGAGCCCAGGACTTTTGAGCCAGACATTCACTGGAAGCACGTCTGCCATCCGTGCCGGAAAGAAAATTATCCAAAAGCTATTAAATGAAGGGTACTTTGGACCCAATGGGAAAAATTTTCATGTCCAACAAGTGATGACGCATCATCTGGAACAAATTGCAAGACGCCATCCATGTCTTATCGAAGGACCCTATGGATTGGGAGCTATGATTGCTTTCACTCCATTTGGCGGACATAGCGTAGTTGTTAATGAATTTGTGCAAAAGCTTTTCGAAGCCGGTGTCATGGGATTTGTTGCAGGAAGCGATCCTACGCGTGTGCGTTTTCTTGTTCCATTTGGAACAATCACTGATGAAGATATAGCTAAAGCCATGCAAATTGTTGAAGATACATTAATCTTTTTTAAACCCACTATTTGAAGGGATTAAGATGCATATAATCCGGCCCATTCAAGANAAAGATTTGGATATCTATGAGGAATTTGCCAANAAGGCTTCATTGGGATTGATCAACCTTCCCAAAAAACGCGAAATTTTAAAAGAAAAAATTCAATTGTCTGAAAAAGCTTTTCGCGCTCGCATTAATCGTCCTGATTTAGAAAATTATATCTTTGTGCTTGAAAATTTGGAAACCCATGAATTAGAAGGCACGTGCGGCATTTGCTCGCGTATGGGAGTGATTGAACCACATTACTATTTTCGCATTGAAACCATTTATAATGATTATACCAANAAAGAGATGCAAATTCTTAGCCCTGTTTCTTATCCGATCGGGCCTACTGAGATTTTAGCTCTTTACTTAAGGGCTAAATTGCGTAAAGAAGGATTNGGGAAACTTCTTTCNTTTTGTCGCTTTCTATTTATAGCGAGCCATCGTGAGCGTTTTGAAGACTATGTCGTGGCTGAAATGCGCGGTTTTATTAAAGAAGATAATACAGTTCCATTCTGGAACTCTCTATGCAGGCATTTTCTTGACATCGATTACGCTGAATTATGCGACAGAGAACTTGAAAGTCGCTCCTTTATTCCTTATCTGCTTCCTAAATGGCCTTTATATGTNCGATTTTTGCCGGAAGAAACGAAGAAATATATTGCCAAAACACACGANAAAACTGTTCCAGCTCTAAAAATGCTGACCCAGCAAGGTTTTAGCTTTACTGGCGAAATCGATCCATTTGATGGAGGGCCTAAATTAGGCTGCAGGACAGATGACATTGAATGCATAAAAAAAGTCAANACGGCGATTCTGGATTCTCTCGATCTTGATCAAAAAAATGAGAGGTCCTATATCATCAGTAACACTCTTTTAGACTTTAGAGCCTGCTACGGGGGCTTAAGNATAATCAAACCTGGATTGATTTCTTTATCTAAAGAAGTTGCCCAAGCTTTAAAGGTGAATCTGGGCGATGAAATTCGATTTTTCAAACTCATGACTAATCAGGATTTACCATGACAGTTTTTCAATCGCACAATCCTGCAACAGGTCAACTGATCTGGGAAGGTTTAGAAGCAGATGCAAAGGAGATTGACCTTGCTTTTGAAAAGGCCGCCCATGCCCTTAAATTATGGGCAAGCCTTCCCCTGCAAAAACGCATGGATCATTTGCTGAAGTACAAGATTTTCCTTTCCCAAATGCGTGATTTTATCGCCGAGACCATTTCCATAGAAACCGGAAAACCACTCTGGGAATCGGAAACAGAAGTGTCAGCAATGATCAATAAAATTGATATTTCAATCGAAGCTTATGAAGCACGCTGCCCAGAAATGAAACATCAACAAGCTTCCCTTCTTTCCATTACACGCCATAAACCTCATGGTGTCGTAGCCGTTTTCGGCCCCTATAATTTTCCTGGACATTTACCAAATGGTCATATTGTTCCAGCTCTTTTAGCCGGCAATACCCTTGTTTTTAAACCTAGCGAGCTCACACCTCTTGTGGGAGAATTGCTATACAAATGTTTGACAGACAGCGGACTTCCNCCTGGTGTGTTCAATCTTGTTCAAGGAGGAGCAAAAACAGGTCAACTCGTTGCAGCACACCCGCGGCTGGATGGCCTNTTNTTTACAGGCAGCTGGCAGACAGGAAAAATTTTGTTGGAAAAATTTGCCTCTCAGCCGGAAAAGATTCTAGCTTTAGAGATNGGGGGAAATAACCCTCTTGTGTTTTATAAAGTTAAAAATGTGGAAGCTGCAGCTTACTTTACTCTTCAATCGGCGTTTCTCTCTAGCGGCCAGCGTTGCACCTGTGCTCGGCGACTCATTGTTGTTGAAGGAAAAAATAGTCAAAACTTTATCCACTCCCTTATTGAACAAGTCAAAGGCATCACGATCGGTCCTTATTTTCAACGGCCGGAGCCTTTCATGGGACCTTTAATTTCAGAAAAAGCCGCTTTGAAAATATTAGAGGCGCAAGATCGGCTTATTTCATTAGGGGCCGTTCCCATAATGTCAATGATTCAGTTAAAACCAAAATCTGGATTCATTACACCAGGATTACTAGATACTACTTCTTTGGAACATAAGCCGGATGAGGAATATTTTGGCCCGCTTTTACAACTGATACGCGTGCCGACCTTTGAACAAGCTATTGCTGAAGCAAACCGTACCGCATATGGCCTGATAGCAGGTCTTTTNAGTGACCATGCAGAATACTATCAGCAGTTTTACCAGGAAGTTAAAGCAGGAGTGATAAACTGGAATACGCAACTTACGGGAGCTAGCAGTTCAGCGCCTTTTGGAGGAATCGGACGAAGCGGAAATTTCCGTCCAAGCGCTTTCTATGCTGCAGACTATTGTGCCTATCCGGTTGCCTCNCTGGAAGCTGAACAATTAAAAATGCCNGGAAAAAAATCTCCAGGCCTTCTCTCTCATGGGGANATTATGAAAGCAAAAGAAGTTAATTTTGATGGGCTTGTAGGACCCACTCATAACTATAGCGGGCTTTCTTATGGCAACATTGCCTCNCTTAAAAATCAGTCTACTATCTCTAATCCAAAAGAAGCTGCATTGCAAGGGCTCAACAAAATGAAATTTCTTCATGAATTGGGAATCACTCAGGCCATTCTACCGCCTCATCCTCGTCCTTATCTGCCTATCTTACAAGAATTAGGATTTACAGGTCATGAGACTGAGATCATTCGGAAGACCCATCAATTAAATCCAGAACTTNNTTTTGCCTGCTGCTCTGCTGCAAGCATGTGGACAGCCAATGCCGCCACAGTTTCTCCATCATCCGACACAGTAGACGGAAAAGTGCATTTATCTCCTGCCAATCTTTCAAGTAAATTTCATCGATCGATCGAAGCGGCCTTAACAGAAAAGATTTTAAAAACAACATTCAATAATTTTGATCATTTTGTCGTTCATGCTCCTCTGCCGCAAGGCTCTTACTTTGCAGATGAAGGTGCAGCCAATCACAATCGTTTATGCAGTTCTTATTCAGAACCTGGTACAGAAATGTTTGTCTGGGGACGTTATAGCTTCAATAGCCAATCTTTTGCTCCAACGAAATTTCCGGCTCGACAAACTTATGAGGCTTCTCAAGCAATTGTTAGAAAACATCAACTTAAAGAGAAAATCCTTTTTGTCCAACAAAATCCTAAGGCCATCGATGCAGGTGTTTTCCACAATGACGTCATTTCAGTTTGTAATGAGTATCTGTTTTTTTGCCACGAGGAGGCTTTTGTCAATCAAGCTGAAGTCCTGAGAAAACTTAANACACGATGAGAAAAATTGTGCGTGATCCAAATTTCCAGTCAGCGTCTTTCTCTTGAAGAGGCTGTTAATTCTTATTTATTTAATTCGCAAATCGTCACTCTTCCTAATCAGCAAATGTTTTTAATAGCTCCAATTGAGTGTGCAGAAAATCCTAAAATAACTGAACTTTTAAATGAAATTCTTCAAGATCCTGCCAATCCTTTATCTAAGGTAGAATTTTTAAACTTAAGGCAAAGCATGGCTAACGGTGGAGGACCTGCCTGTTTAAGGCTGCGCGTCGTTTTAACAGAGGAAGAATTAGCTTGCATTCATCAAGGGATCTTATTTACAGATACACTCTATCTACAATTAAAGAATTGGATTGAAAAATATTATAGAGATCGCCTTCATCCAAGCGATCTTGCCGATCCGCACTTGTTGAAAGAAACCCAACAGGCCTTAGACGAAGTCACAAATATTTTAAGGCTTGGGCCCTTATATTATTTTCAATAAATCTAATATTTTGTATGTCTTATTTCTATGAATTCCTCTTTTGAAAAAGAATTAAAGGCCGCTGTAAATGGTGAGGTCTATTTCGATTCGATGCACCGCAAAGTCTATAGCGTGGACGCTTCAATCTATGAAATAGAACCGATCGGTGTTTTTCTGCCTAAAACTAAAGACGACGTTGTTACTGCGGTAACTATTGCAGCAAAATACGGAATTCCGGTTATTGCTCGAGGGGCGGCAACAGGTATCGCAGGCGGATGCCTCGGACAAGCTCTAATTCTCGATCTTTCCTGCTATCTTAAAAATATTGAAGCTGTGAATTTTCATGATAAGTTTGCCATTTGTCAGCCTGGAGTTGTACAAGATAATCTCAACAAAATTTTGGCCATCCGCAATTTCCGCCTTGGACCCGATACTTCTACGGGCGACCGTGCTACTCTTGGCGGTATGATGGCCAACAACTCTGCTGGTGCCCGTTCATTATATTATGGAAAAATGGTGGATCATGTTACTGGCGTGGAGCTTGTCCTCTCTTCAGGAGAAGTGCTTTACTTTGAAGAAGTCAATGAAGCTGAATTGCANAAAAAACTAAAACTCCCTACGACTGAAGGACATATTTATAGAGAAGTCTGCAGAATTCGCGAGGCGTACAAGGAAGAAATCTTAAAAAGNTTTCCTAATATNCCCCGAAGAGTTTCTGGATATAATCTTGATGAGCTTTTGAAACCAGGCCCTCTCAATCTAAGTAAAATTATCACCGGATCAGAGGGAACATTAGGGATAGCCACGCAGATTAAAGTCAATATCCTCGAACGTCCAACCCATCAAGGCCTTGGCCTCGTATTCTTCAATTCTATGCAAGCAGGCATGCAGGCTATTGCCCAGATAATGGAATATAAACCGTTAAGTTTAGAAATGATCGATGATCAGATTCTCAATCGTGGCAAAGAAGCGCCTTCGATGCGTGGAAAACTTGATTGGCTAAAAGGTGCGCCTAAATGCCTTCTTGTGGCTGAATTCCAAGCTTCATCACAGACAGAGTTGTTGGAAATTTTAAAACAATTTACCAATAAAATGAAATCCCTCGGGATTGGATATGCGCAGGAATACTTAACAGAACAAACGCAAATTCAACATGTTTGGGATTTACGCAAGTCAGGACTTGGCTTACTGCTTTCCAAAAGGGATTATAGCCGTGCTATCGCCTTCATTGAAGATTTGAGCATTGATCCAAAAGAACTCCCCAATTTCATGGAAAAATTTCAAAGTTATCTTAANAAAATTGGCAAAGAAGCAGGCATCTATGGCCATGTGGGTTCAGGATGCATCCATGTTCGTCCTTATATTGATCTAAGGAATCCAAACGAACTTGTCTTAATGAANAAAATCATGGAGGATATTTCCGACATGGTCCTTGAACACCATGGAGCCTTAAGCGGTGAACACGGAGATGGAATTGTCAGAACATGGTTAAANCGAAAAATGTTTGGNAAAAAAATTTATCAAGCCTTCAAGGAATTAAAAGCGGCCTTCGATCCNAAAAATTTAATGAATCCGGGAAAAATTGTTGGCCAAACAGAATTCTTAGATCACTTGCGACTCTCTCCTTCAACACCTATTAGCAAATTGGAAACATTTTTAGATTTTAGCCCAGAGGGAGGATTTGAATTGGCAGCCGATCTTTGCAACGGCAATGGACTTTGCAGAAAAAGTGAAGGCGTGATGTGTCCATCTTTCCAGGCCACAGATCATGAATATGATTCTACTCGCGCTCGCGCTCAAGCTTTGCGTTCAATGATCCATAGTGCCTCCCCTATGGAAAAATTTGGTGAAAAAGAGATCCATGAGGTTTTAGATCTTTGCCTTCAATGTAAAGGATGTAAAACAGAATGCCCTTCTCAAGTGGATATGGCCAAAATGAAAACAGAGTTTTTATATCAATACCANAAAAAACATGGTATTCCTCTTCGAACCCGGCTCTTTGGCCACTTGAGTAGCCTCTTTTCACTGAGTTCAAGGTTTCCTCGCCTTTCAAANTTTTTTCTTACAAATCCTTTGAGTCGCATCCTGTTGGACCGCTTTGGAATTTCCTCTAAAAGACCCCTTCCAAAATTAGCTGAAAAACGCTTCTCTNNGAATTTTTGACAGAGAGCCATCAAAAGAGTTTCAGACTCGNNAAAAGTTGTACTCTTCAATGATACTTATACAGAATTTATATCTCCTGAAATCGGACTATCTGCAATCAAAGTTTTAGAAAAACTGGGTTATGAAGTCATTATTCCATCCTGGAGATGCTGTGGACGTCCTTTATTATCTAAAGGAATGTTGCCAGAAGCCCGCAAACAAGCTGAAGCTTTGGTTCAGCATCTTCTNCCCTATGCCAGTAAAAATCTACCAATTGTAGGCCTTGAGCCCAGCTGTATTTTTACCCTGTTAGATGATTACCCTTCGTTATTGCCCAATCAAAATCTCACAGTCTTATTGAATCAATGCGTCTCTTTTGATGAGTTTATAAATCGACATATCGAAAATGGAAACTTTCCTATCTCCATCGATCAGACTCACAAAAATCTTAAATATCATGTCCACTGCTATCAAAAGTCTTTGAAAGGCTCAAAATTCATAGAAAATTTATTTAAAGCTATTCCTGATTGCGAGGCTACGGAAATTAAAACCGGCTGTTGTGGAATGGCCGGTTCTTTTGGATATGAAAAAGAACACTATGAAATTTCTATGGATATCGGCCAGCTTGTCCTCTTCCCAACAATTAAAAATACGTTGCCTAACACCAAAATCATTGCCAATGGATTTTCTTGCCGCTCGCAAATTGAACATGGCACTCAAAGGAAAGCAGAGCACCTAGCAGAATTTTTAGCCGACATTTTAGAAAAAGACCAAGAATTTTTATAAATCTAGTTCTTGCCATAAACTAAAACAGCTCAACTTGAAGGCGCTCAAGCGACGCGAAATCACCAAACTAAGGGCTCAAAATGATAGGTTCAACTGGAGCCACTGTTGAATAGATTTTAATGTCTCAAGTGTTTACGAGGGTCGGTTTNTTCAATAATGAAACTGACATTTTNTTGATTAAATCCCTTATACCNCTCACGACGTTGAAGATTTTCCATATGACTTCCAATGGCCCCGGAATGTTTAAATTTTTCAGCTTGCTCTTCAGTGATCATCTTTGATTTTAGAAGTTTTTCTATGCGCTCAGGATCAACATGCCACACTTCCCNCGCTGTAAAAGCCTGTTTAAGATAAGGAAAGGAGCTGAAAGGGTCCATCATTCGAATACCGGATTGAGAGAGATCTTCGGTAAGATCATCGAACATAAATTGCGCTTCTAAATGATGCATGCCAGCATTGCAAATAGAGTCCCCATGCAAAGCACACCAAAGACCTATTGTGCCAAGTTTATCCAATTCGGGAATCGGGTGATGGGAAANATCAATTTCAACTTCATGCGGGTCAAGATCCACATCCAGAAAAAGGACAAGTTTCGCACGCGGGTTTTCCATCACTTGAGCGCCCCATCCTGCTTCTTTACCTGCATAGTAGCGTTCTCTGCAATGAAAGCCCAGCATTTCAAAGAGTCTGACAAGATGGTGAAAATGCCTTCTTGAGGAACGGAAAGTGTGATGATCATGGTTAGCCCACCCCATTCCGAATCGGTCTTGCCGATTTTTTTGTAATTGTCCTGCTAAATTCCGTGACTGCCAATATTCCCGCTCGCATTCCAAAATCAGAGCTGCAGCGCGATCTTCCCCTAGCCTAAGGATTATTTCCTGTGCGATTGCTAAAGCATTTTCCATGGCCTGATCTTCATCTTTTAATGCACGAGCTCTTGTTTTCCATTTTTCTTTCGCATAAAAATAGGTTTCAAGATAATTCCCCATCGGATAAGTGGGCTCCATAGTTAAAGACCCGCGACGTTCGATTACCCATAACGAAGCCTCATTTTCAACAGATACCTGACTTCTTCTGTAGCTGCTAAAAGGCGCACCTTCAATTTCAGCTACTATCCGTTGAGTCATCAAAANATCACTAATGCTATCTACAGAAACTGCGATGTCAATTGCATTAAAAGTCTGATCTTTTAAAATTAACCGAGGTAATTGAGCCCCTGGATGGTGAAAGACACGGTATTTCGGTGTCGCCTGCTCAGCAATAAAGCCAGTTTCTACTAATTTGTTTTCCATCTCCTCGGAATACCCCACAGCCATGTGGTCGATCCAATCAAACAATCGAGTGCTTGTATGAGCATGGAGCTCTTTTTCAAAATGATCAATAAAAGGATTCAGCTGCTTTGCTTGTTCTAAAATATCGATTAGCAAATGTTCAGCTTCAGGTTGGCATTTCCATTGGAAAGCGGCATTGACCAAAGTCATATAAATCCCCTCTATAGGCTCTTTCCTTTTTTAAAGGGGATGAGATGTTTTTGCAAGATCTCTATGCTTTTAAAAGCTGCGTGTTTTCTAAAGAATAAATACCTTGCGGTTGAATTGAGCAGCAGAGATTTTGTAAGTCATTATTTGTCAGAATGATAAAATCCACTTCACGAAGAGATGACAAAATGTTGATAAAATCTTCGGATGGTTGCGGGTCGCGAATATAAACAATTAAACGCGATTGGTCACCTTGAGAAAGCTGTTTAATTGACTTAAATAAAGCAGGCGTCAACCCTTCTTCGCTTGAAACGTTTAACAAAGAGACCTTTTGATCTTTTAACGCTTTTTGCAGAGCATAAATATGCTCCTCATCAAAAACTTTATTCACCACATCGTACTCAAGCAGGCGACGAGCCAATTCAGGTAAGGTTACGCGGGCACAACCGATAGACTCGATCGCAATTCCTGCTGCAACATTAGACAACTGGACTGCTTCAGCCAGAGAAAGCTGATTCCCGATGGCAAAAGCTAACATTGCTAATACAGTATCTCCAGCCCCGGTCACATCTTTGACTTCATGGACGCGCACTGGAAAATCTTGCCTTATACCAGCACGATCGAAGGTTGAAATACCTGCTTCGGAGCGTGTCACCATTAATATCTGAGCATCTAGCTGGTGTAAAATTCGATCTGCTACTTGTTCAAGCGGAATTTCAAGGGGGAAATTAGCTGCTGCATAGGCTTCCCNTAAATTAGGCTTTATAATATGAGTTCCAGAGTACTTAAGAAAATCTGTTCCTTTGGGGTCTGTGATTACAAAAATCCCTCGAAGTTTAGCGCATTCAATCAGTGCAGACAAAAGCGTTTTTGTCAAAANACCTTTTCCATAATCTGATATCGCGACAACCTGAATTCCTTCTAAAAGTTGAGGAAGATCATCAATAATTTGCTGTTCAAGCTGCTCTTCTAAAGGAATGATTTGCTCATGATCAACACGCACAATCTGTTGATTGTCAGCAATAATGCGATTTTTAACAGGAGTGGGATAGCCAGGTTGAGTGACAAGTCCACGAATATTCACATTTTCCTGAGCTAAACTCCTCTTCAAAATTTCACCATGCCTATCATTGCCAATGCGACCGACTGCTACAACTTCCGCCCCTAATGAGACAAGGTTAAGAATGACATTGCCTGCACCACCAGGGCGATTTTCTTCCTTTTGAACATGAATAACTGCAACGGGCGCTTCAGGAGAAATACGGCGTGCTTTGCCCATTGTATAGGCATCAAGCATCAAATCGCCTGCAACAAGAATTTTACATGTACCCAGCCGGCTAAAAGGGCCTGTCAATCTAACCTTTACCATGAATGCCCTGTCAGTAAATAATTGCGTATATACTCAACAACGGCCTCTTCTATAGGCACCGTATTCGCTTGGTCTTTGAGGATTCGTTGTGTTTTTTCCATCTCTGCGCATGTATAGTTCTGATATTTGCCAACCAGGTCAACAGGCATGGGAAAATATTCAATTTTTTCCGGCTTATCAATGGCTTTAAAAACAGCAGAAGCCAATTGATTCCAGGTTGTGGCATGACCGGTTCCTATGTTATAAATGCCATTAAAGTCATTAAATAGAAACGCACATGTCATACGCGCCACATCTTTGATATAAATGAAATCTCGTTTTTGCCCTCCATCCGGATATTTTTCAGGTTCTGTGGAAGCAAACAGCTTAACCACTCCTTCTTNTTGAGCTGCTGGAAGCATGCGAATAATAGCTGAGGCCATCCGATCTTTATGTGTTTCATTGGGCCCAAACACATTGAAATATTTTAAGCCAACCACTTGATCCAAAACACCTTGATTTTTTAACCAAAGATCAAATAGATGCTTAGAATAACCATACATATTCAAAGGTTTAAGAGACTGAAGTTGATCTTCCTGATCGGAAAAACCTAAAGCTCCATCTCCATAGGTGGCAGCTGAAGAGGCATAAATAAAACGCTGTCCGTTTGTTAATGCATAATCGGCAAGTTGCACGCTAAAGCGATAGTTATTTTCTAATAAGTAACTTGCATCTGTCTCGACGGTACTTGAACAGGCCCC
Source organism: Parachlamydiaceae bacterium (assembly GCA_013414685.1). Lineage (GTDB taxonomy): Bacteria > Chlamydiota > Chlamydiia > Chlamydiales > Parachlamydiaceae > Neochlamydia. The sequence goes on from CP058704.1 coordinate 980,852, forward strand.
TAAATGGATAAAAGCTTCGATAGCAGATTCACGCCCTTTGAGCCATTCAAAAANTTGGCTTTTATCAATAATATCCGAAAAGCGTTTCCCCACTAAATTCTTCCATTTTTCTGAAGTGCCTAAATGATCGACGATGATGATATTGTAAATTCCCCTATCGTTTAGATGGCGTACAACACCTGAGCCAATAAAACCAGCCCCTCCAGTCACAACAATGTATTGATCATCAAATATCTTCATGCCAATAACCTAAGATTTAGGTGGCGAATTCTACCAAAATCGTAAAGAAGCTGTCCAGAAAAAAAGGCCTGCGAAATAAGTAAATAAAAATTATAAAAATTCAATTCTTCATTAATTAATATTAATAAAATCAAACATTTACACATAAACAAAACAATGTTATAATTATAATGTAAATATTTAATATATTATTAAGAGAATATATGACTAAAATTAATAGAAATAGTAACACAAGAAATAGTTATGTTCCCTTTGAAAGGGAATCTATGAGCGTTCGAAAAGCCTTACCTCTTTTGCTGGTAAAAGCCGGAAAGTTTTAACAATTCCCCTGGCTGGACCAACAAAAAATACAAAATGAATTACTAAAAGCTAGTAATGCTATTGATGCATTGAATTCACGACTTGATAATCTAGTTTCAAAATCAACAATATTGCTGAATCTGTTGAAAGAGGAGAGCAAATTCCTTCCGAAGGTTTTAAGCTGATTGAAAAAGAAATCGTCAGCTATATGAATAAATTCAAAACGGCTCAGCTAAATTACGCCTATATTTTTCAAAAAAACAATAAACAACTTCAAAAGGCTTAGCTTTATCTTTTCATCCTAATAAAGCAAAAAGGGTAAAAGTTCTTAATAAAGAAGGCGTTCGTAAAGAAGTCGATCGAATTGTGACCACTCGATTTAATACAATCATAGAAAGTGTGAAACCCGCGATACAAAAAATTGAAAAAACGAAAGAGAATTTCAGAGAATACGCCAAGGTTATTATAACCTTTAGATAACAAGTTGCTTATTGAATTACCTCTTACTTCAACATTTTCGCTAGTTTGAAATCGCTTTTATTTCTTTTGTCTCATAAATTCTTTCAATCTTCCCATCATCTAACTCAATGACTCGATCTGCATATTCCAAAATCCTTTTGTCATGTGTGGCTAAAATCACTGCATTTCCAGGATTTAATGCATGCCCTCTTAGAAATTCCATAACGATCACACCATTGGCATGATCTAATGAACTGGTCGGTTCATCACAAATTATCAATTTAGGCTTATGTACGATAGCACGCGCCATCGCGACGCGTTGTTGTTGTCCACCAGAGAGTTCTTGAGGCCACCTTAAGGCAAGAGAAGAAATTTCAATCTCTCTGAGAGCCTCATGTGCCCTTTCGCGCGCATGCTTCTCGGAATAACCCTGGAGCAGAAGAGGAAGTTCAATATTTTCCACACAATTCAAAGAGGGAATTAGATAGAAACTCTGAAATAAAAATCCTATATTCCTGCACCTAAAGGCAGTTTTTTGTTCGTCGGATAACTTATTTATATCGGTTCCAANAATATGCACTTCTCCACTATCTTCTCTTAAAATTGCGCTAATAATGGATAAAAGGGTTGTCTTGCCGCAACCTGAAGCTCCCATAAGAAAGGACAGTTCCCNCGCAAAAAAATCGACTGAAACATCTTTTAAGGCAAATAATTTGATGTCACCAGCTCCATAGCTTTTAACAATATTTTGACAACTCACAGCTATTTCTTTTTCATCCTCGACCTTTTCGAATTTGCTAAGGGTCCAAATTCGAGATTTTCCCACTAAATGCGAAAAATAAGCAAATCACAAGAAAAGCCTTGAAAGTATGCTTTTCTGCCTCGAATAGGGGCCGCTACCAAAATTGAAAAATCAAACAGGTCATTTGAAAAAATGACTGTTTATTGTTTCATATACCACATGCCGGGTTGTCGATAAATGAAATTCGCAGAGTAAAAATGAACACCCTCTATTTCAGGGGGATTAGGACCTAGACAGAAGAAGGCAGTCCCTGAACCGGTCATGACAACTTGTTCAAACCCTGCTTCTAAAAGTGCTGATTTTATTGAACTTAAATGGGGTTTAAGTTGTAAAGCTGTCGCTTCAAGATCATTGAAATAATCAGGTCGGCCATCATAAAAGCNTTTAAGAATAAGAGCTGGGTCCCGATAAGGCACTTTAGATAAATCCAAAGCCTTAAATACGGTTGGTGTCGAAAGCCCTTCTCTTGGCTTTGCTATCCAAAGCTGTTGATTTGGAAGGGGTTTTAAATTTTCAAGAATTTCTCCCCTTCCAGTGCAATACGCAGATCCCTGCGACAAGAAAANAGTTATATCAGATCCAATTTCTGCCGACCATTCAATAAGATCTTTAAGAGTTGCAGGCTGAGAATGAAGTTGATTGAGGGCCCATAAAGTGGTGGCAGCATTACTACTTCCTCCACCGAGGCCTGCTTCATGTGGAATACGTTTTTCTAACCGCACCTTAAGACCAAAACTTAACCCGGTTTTTCTTCGAAAAAGATTAGCGGCTTTTAAGACTAAATTAGAAGAATCTGTAGGGATCCAAGGCTGATTGCAAGTTAATTCATCACTATCAGCAATTGAAAACTCTAAAGTATCGTGCAAACTAATCGCTTGAAAAAGCGAGGCTAACTCATGATATCCATCCGGGCGTCTGCGCAAAATCCGTAGAAAAAGATTAATTTTTGCTGGCGAGATGAGTGTAAGCATCGGCTGAATCCTCATATCAGAAAAATGAAGATGAGAACAACTTCCCACCTTCATAAAAATGCTTATTTAGCTTTTTGCCTTTCTTTTCGCTCTTTTCGACCGGTTCTTTCTCAACAGCTGATTCGGCTTTTTCTTTTCCTGGAAGAGCTCCCTTAACTTCAGGCTCTATTGTCAAACTGAAAGTGGCTTGGACGCCTTCTTTAAGTTTTACATGGATTGTATGAACGCCCACAGCTTTTAGCGGATGTTTAAGTTGAATGGAACGTTTTTCCAGTGCAATTGACGCTTGTTGCTGTAAAAGGTCGGCAATGTCGGAAGCATTCACTGAACCATACATATGGCCTTCTTGGTCTACTTTAACAATGGTTGTTAAGTTCTGGTCTTGGATTTTTGCAGCCAATTCTTCAGATTCTTTACGGTCCACAATCGCTTTTTTGCGGCGCTCTTCTTGAAGGCGAGCTTGCATACGTAAAGCTTNTTTATCAGCGATAATCGCCAAACCTTGCGGAAGTAGAAAATTACGCGCATAGCCTGGCTTCACACCAACTATATCTCCACTACGGCCAAGGGCTTCAACATCTTCTAGTAATAGCAATTTATTTGCCATATTTCATTCTCCTCAAATTTTATGCTTCAGCAACAAAAGGCAGCAGCGCCATATGACGTGCTCTTTTAATTGCGTTTGTCAGATGCTTCTGATGATAAGCTGAAACACCTGTGATGCGTCTTGGCAATATTTTGCCTCGTTCTGTAATAAAACGAGTCAGCGTATTGATATCTTTATAATCAATGTGCCTAATCCCAGCAGCAGTAAATGGGCAACGCTTGCGTTTTTTGCACGAAAATCGCCCGGCTCTGAAAATTTTTGATTCATATTTCTCATAATTGCTCCTTATGGAACCCTATTGGGATTCCTCTAATAAGGGTTTAAATTCAATTTTTCCATAACTTTGTCAGCACGTAAAGTGATGAAGCGGACAAGATCTTCATTAAGATGATATTCTTGCCAAAGTTCTTCAATTGCTTCTGGTTTGACGTTAAAATAAATGACGAAATAGTGTCCTTCACGGTGTCCATCAATTTCATAAGTTAGACGACGTCGACCCTGATCATGAATTTTAAGGACCTCACCTTGTCTTTCAGTGATGCCTTTTTGAATTCTATCAAGCGCTTTTTGACGGGCATCATCACTTAATGTGGCGCTGATGATGTACATCCCTTCGTAAAGGTTCTTGCTTTTTTGACTCATTTTTTCTCCTAAACAACTAATTTAAATCTTTGTATTCACTGTCTTCATCACATGAGTGATGTTTTGATCTACTAACAGTTTTATCGCCAGTGTTCCACGTTGAACAAAATCGGGAAGGGTCTTTTGCTCGTCAATCGTAAAATCCTCTAAAACATAATCTGCCAAATTTCTTGGGCCCTGATGTCCGATTCCCATGCGCAAACGCGCGTAGTTTTGCGTACCGAGGCAGGCTTCAATACTTTTAANGCCATTATGCCNCCCAGAACTTCCCTTGCTGCGCAATCGCAGCTCTCCATATGGCAGCGCTGTATCATCTACGACAACCATTAAATTATGCGGCTCAAGACTTACTTCGTCCATATAACGTCGCACAGCTTGGCCACTTTCATTCATAAACGTCGAAGGCATCAGTAGATGAATTGCTTTTTTCTGAAACTCCCCTTTAGCCACCCATGCATGACAATACTTTTNTTCCTTAAAGACCCAATTCAACTCTTCAGCTATTGTGTTTAACACCATGAAGCCAATATTATGCCGGGTCTTTACATATTTTTGCCNCGGATTTCCCAATCCGACAAAAGGCAATGCATGACAAGGATCCATTTTAACGTTTAACGATTGCAACTGCCACTTCGTTGAGATCCACTAGCGGTCTGATTGTATCCGGGATATTTAAATCCTTTAAACGGCGTGTCTCTCTTTGTTCCATGTCTTTGATATCCAATGTAAAAGCACTTGGAATATCTTTAGGCAAGCAGCGCACCTTTAGAAAACGAATCACTTGGCGCAAAACACCGCCTAATTTAATTCCAATGCAGTCAACCACACCCGTGCACTCAATAGGAACTTTTACGTTCACAGGGACATCGTCAACTAATTCTTCAAAATCAAGATGAATGACATCATACTTAGTGACGTGATATTGGATTTCTTTCAATAGAACCTTACGTTCTTTTCCTTGCTCGTCAACCAAAGTAAAAACTTGTGTCGAAAGACGACCTGGTTGAATTTGACGCAAAAGTGACTCAAATTCAAAACCTTTGAGAGTTATATTATCTGCGGTTTCTTTTCCCCGCATATAAATAATTGCTGGAATCTGACCTGCTCGGCGCAGCTGCTTAGATTCGCTTTTTTTGCCTGCAGTTCTTTTAGTTACGTTTAGCTTCATGTAGCCTCCGGTATATACAATATAAAATTCGACCTAAATTAAGGTGAGGAAATTTCAAATTTCCTTTAATATTAATAACTTTATGGTGAACTTCTTTAAGCGAGAGCTTTAATGGCCTGTGCAAAGAGCGGTGCTGCAGATATAACATGAAAATTTTTCATGATTCTACCTACAGGTCCTTTAAAGGGAACCGTATTTGTCGTTATAAGTGCTTCAATGGGACTTTGGTTAATTTGTTTATAGGCTTCTTCTACAAACAATCCGTGCATGACGCACGCCCAAATTCTTTTAGCACCCTTCTCTTGGCACGCTTTCGCTGCTGATGCCAATGTCGCTCCTGTGGAGCACATATCATCAGCGAGAAGTACATCTTTTCCTTCAACATCTCCAATTAACTGTAAATCCAACACTTGGTCAGCTTTCAATCGCTGTTTATTAATCACAGCAAAATCGGTTTTAAGCTGGAGAGCAACGTCTCGTCCTAATTTGATGCTGCCGACATCGGGTGTCACAACAATCAAGTTNNTTGGATTTAAACTTTTAAGTTGCCCTATTAGCAATGGCATACAGTGCAGATTGACAACAGGGATGTCAAAAAAACCTTGTATTTGTCCTGCATGTAAATCTGCAGTGACGAGGCGCGCAGCTCCTGCCCTTTCCAGAAGATTGGCGACAAGCTTTGCCGTGATAGGCACATTAGGCTTATCTTGCCGATCTTGCCTGCAATATCCGAAATAAGGGATAATTGCTGTAATATTGCGCGCCGATGCTCTTTTTAAGGCATCTATTATAATTAGCAGCTCCATTAAGTAGTCATTTGGCTCAATGGCTGTCGGCTGCAAAACAAAAACATCTTTATCGTGAACATTTTCCTGAATTTCAACGGCAATTTCATGATCAGGAAAACGCTCTAACTTTATTTTTCCAAGCTTAACACCTAACGTGTCTGCGATCTCTTTTGCTAATATGGGATGTGCACTTCCGGTGAATATTAAAGCATTAGATGGCTTGAATGTCATTTAACCTATATCACTAGTAAAATTGGGGTGGAAGGATTCGAACCTCCGCATGGCGGTACCAAAACCGCTGCCTTACCGCTTGGCGACACCCCAATAACTTTCTTCTATCGTACGATAAGGAAGACAACATCCTAACGGAATAGACAATTTCTTGCAAGATCTTTTATTTTGCAAAAAGAGGTTACCTTACAAGAACCTCTCATTATCTTTAAAGTCCGATTGAGCACGCATCATTCACTTTTACCTAAAATTTAGAGTTGAAAATTGGCAAGTATCGAGAATATAAAAGAAATACTCGTTCCAGCTGAAACTTGGAATCAGCTTGCCGCTGCCTTTGAATCTGTCGAAGCAGCACAACTTATTCAAGTTGTGCTGCTTCGACAGATTCAAATTCAGGGAGCTTCTTTGTCAATTTACCAACTTTCAACTGGAAGGGGTATATTTTAGAGATTTTTCTGTACTTTTCAGAAAGGCTCCCTATAATCACGAATAGACTAACAAAAAAATTCGTATGCACATTATCAACATCGCTTCAGAATTAGCTCCTATAGCAAAAGTCGGCGGACTTGCAGATGTTCTTTTAGGTTTAAGTCGTGAATTATCCTGGAAAGGACATGATGTCGATATTATCATCCCTAAATACGACTGCATGGATACAAACGGAATTCGTGATCTCGGAATTTTTAACGATAGCTTATTATCTTATTATGATGGGGAATGGTTTCCTAATACTATTTGGAAAGGATGGGTAGAAAACCTTAAAGTTTATTTCATCGAACCACGCCACCCAGCCCACTTNTTTCATCGTGGCTGTTTCTACGGATGCGAAGATGACATTGCTCGCTATCTTTATTTTTCGCGAGCAGCTTTAGAATTTATCTCAAAAGATGGACTTCACCCAGAGATCATTCATTTGCATGATTGGCAGTCAGCTGTCATCGCACCTTTATATTATGATATTTATCAAAAACAGGGTTTTAAAGGCCCCAAGATTGTATTCACGATCCACAATATCGAATACCAGGGGCATTGCGCAAAGCATGATTTAGATAAAATTGGATTGAATGGCTCTGACTATCTAGTCCCCGAGAAATTGCAGGATAGCAAGTACAAGGATGCCATTAATCTTTTAAAAGGCGCCCTCCTTTACGCGGACTTTATTACAACTGTCTCTCCCAGTTATGCGAAGGAAGTGCTCACACCCGCCGGTGGACGCGGTTTAGACGAAACTTTAAATCAATGTAAAAACAAGTTTTGTGGAATCTTAAACGGAATTGACTATTCTTATTGGAATCCTGAGATCGACCGTTATTTGCCTGCTCATTTTTCGCCAAGAGAACTTCCTGAGAATAAAAAAGATCATAATACGTTAGATAANAAAGCTTATATCAAGAATATGCTTCGCGAAAGGCTNTTTTTATCTGAAGAACATCGACCCGTTTTAGGATGTGTCGCACGCCTGGTCCCTCANAAAGGGATTGAACTGATCAAACATGCATTACATCATACGCTCAAGAAAGGCGGACAGTTCATCCTTTTAGGTTCAAGCCCAATTCAAAGTATCGCAAATGAGTTCCAGGAACTCAAGCGCCGTTTCTACGATCATCCTCATGTTCATCTCATTCTACACCATAATGAGGAACTTGCCCATATGATTTATGCAGCCTCGGATATGTTTATCGTTCCTTCCTTATTCGAGCCTTGCGGTTTGACGCAAATGATTGCACTAAAGTATGGAGCAGTTCCTATTGTACGCAAAACCGGAGGATTGGCAGACACAATTTTTGATGTCGATTTTTCAGGCAAACCTTTTGAAGAGACAAACGGCTATGTATTTGAATACCCGGATTTTAATGGCGTAGAATCAGCCCTTGATAGAGCCTTTGAATGTTGGTTTCATCAACCTGATAAATGGAGAAAACTCATGGTCAATGGCATGAAAGTAGACTTTAGCTGGAATAGACCTTCTAATGAATATCTCGAAGTTTATAAGAAGGTCTTAACAACTTAAGCAGTTGCAAAAGCAAATGGCATTTGCCGCTCTAAATAAGCCTGCTTTTTTTCCCGTTTACGTAAAATTAACATTGCTGGATGGACTTTTTCAACTCCATCATTCCAGGGGGCATTCTTCGTGGTCAATTGTATTGTACGCGTGGTGCCATCTTTGCGTTTGTTTGTTTTTCCTTCAGGTCTTGCAATTTTGACGCATAAGTGCAAAATATTGCGACGCAATTTTGGAGGAAGTTTTATAAAATTGGCAATTATTCCTTCGGGTTTTGCGTCCCAAAACTTCATCTCCGCAACTTCATTTTGCTCGTTAGGCTTCATTAGCGTGCGCAGCTTTTTGAATGCCCAATCGGTGCAATTATAAACTAAGAATTGGAAAAAGAACGCCCCTTCTTCCACGCGTTTTTATCTTTACGGATTTTATTCAGAATAACCTGGGCCTCTTCTGGGCCAGCTACCCAGGAAACTCCTTCACTGTCCCGTCTCATTTGGTAGATATTTTCATCAGGAAGCTGAATGGCCCCCTCGACTGTATCCAGGCCAATTCTCAGATATTTGAATTTTTCCTTTTCAGCATCAGGGAATTCCTTGGCAAATTTACCTAAATGGCAAATTCCCCGGCGTCCATTTTCTAATGGGACAGCAATGCTAAGCATCGTATGCGTCCCTGTTAAATTTGCATGCTTATATTGGTTATTCGAAATGATAGTAAAGACCCAATCGTTGGGTCCAAAATTCAATTTTTCCCCATTCTTATTTTCAAATCGATCTAAAGCTTCTTCCTCAGAAATAATCTCAGTAAAGGGAATTTTTTAAAACAATCCGGATCATTGATGTCAACATGTTCGTAACCATTTTTGACAGGATTAAAAGCCCCCATTCATTTGAATTCCAGTTTGTCACTCCTTGGCCATCTCCAAAGTATTCCACATTACCCATTTTCCATTTGCGGTCATTAAATATTTTAAAGACTTCCCTATTGTAAGCTGATAGTCATAGGAAAGCGTGACAAGGTGTTTTTCATTCAAGATTGTATGACGTTTTCCCTCAAAAGGAAGGGTTAAGTCTTTCTGCTTCCTGAACTCTTCGTCCGAACTTTCTTCAATTTGCAGATCCTGCCCTCCAAAGCGCCCGATACGCTCAGCAAGCCCCACTGCCATCAATTTTTCAACTGTTTTAGGAAACTGAACGAAGGCATGGACATTATTCTTTGTCAAAAATGCCCAATCAAAAACTTTTCTCTGAGAGAAGAATTATCTCTAACAAGGACAGCAATTTTCGGATACCGGGTGAGCGTTTCTAATTGATTTATTTCTGATGGAGAGAGTTCTGACGTTTTAAAAACAATTTGCGTTTTCTTCCATTCCTGAACGAGAGGTTCTAGTTCTTTAAAAAGCTTCGCATCCGGCACTTCTTGAAGTATGTATTTTTCACTATACTCGCCCCCAAGTCTATACTTTAAAGCTGTCGTTCTTAATTTTAATTCAGAAAAAGCTGATTGCACATTAGGAGATTTGTTTTGGCGAAGAATGGACTTTGCAGCTTTTGCCGCTTTGAGGTGTGCTGCAAAATACCCTTTATTGATTTTACAAGGTTGTTGTTCAAGGGAGTCGAAGATCGTGACAAGACCCTTGGCCCAACTCATCTGTTTGCGAGCTTCCCATCCAAAAGATCTTTAAAAATCACACTAACGATTTTTTGATCAGTGAGATCAACCTATTTTCTTCTCTAAAGTTTCCTTTTAAATCGCAAAGCACTGTTTTTAGAGGAAATCAGTCTTTCAAAGATTTCAGGAGAGTCAATCAAATTATATTGTGGAGCAATTTTTGTCATTAATGTTTCAATTTATTAAAAATTTAATATAAATCAAAAATATTTTAAAAATTATTTTATCATAAATTTGATTATTTTTTCAACATTTTCGTCTCAGAAACCATCTAAATTAAAAGTTTTAGTGGAAATTTTACTTCCTTTACCCCTTTTCTTGCACTTTTCCCTTTCCCAGTGATATACTTGATTTTCATATAAAATTACAAAAGACTTTTTATGGATTCAAATCAGAAAAATGAGCTCCCAAAAGCCTATGATGCAAAAACTGTAGATGCCAAATGGTTCAACTTCTGGAATGAGGGAGGCTATTTTAAAGGGGATTCTCAGTCTAATAAACCTTCCTTTTGCATTGTGATTCCTCCTCCTAACGTTACGGGCAGCCTTCACATGGGACATGCATTGACTAATACCCTGCAGGATGTTCTTACTCGTTGGAAACGCATGTCTGGTTTTGAAGCTTTGTGGATCCCTGGTACAGATCACGCCGGTATTTCAACACAAACCGTAGTGGAACGCAATCTCATTAAAACAACAGGAAAGAAACGCAAGGATTTTTCCAGAGAAGAATTNTTAAAACATGTTTGGAAGTGGAAGGAAGATAACGAAAATCGCATTATCAGCCAATTAAAGAAAATGGGGTGTTCCTGCGATTGGACCCGTTTGCGCTTCACATTAGATGAAGGAAATAATCTAGCTGTCAGAGCGATGTTTAAAAAACTTTATGATGAAGGTCTGATCTACCGAGGCGATTATCTTGTAAACTGGGATCCGGTCACTCAAACCGCCATCGCCGATGATGAGGTTGAATACGAAGAAAAACAGTCCTTNTTATGGCATTTCAAATACCCTTTAAGCGATAGATCAGGCTTTGCGAGCATTGCAACGACTCGTCCTGAAACGATGCTAGGAGATACCGCCATTGCAGTTTCGCCTAAAGATCCCCGCTATTCACATCTCATCGGAAAAACTGTTCATCATCCTTTGACTGGGCAATACATTCCAATCATTGCTGACTTTTTGGTCGATCCAGAATTCGGGACAGGAATGGTAAAAATTACACCGGCGCATGATCCAAATGACTATCAAATGGGACTCACCCATAAACTNCCCTTCATTAACATCATGACTCCAGATGGAAAAATTAATGAAAACGGTGGGAAATTTAAAGGCCTCACAATGGAAGAAGCTCGTCGTGAGGTGATTGCGGATATGCAAAAATTAGGCCTTTTGGAAAAAGCTGTCCCACACTTAAATCGAGTGGGTGTCTCTTATCGTTCAAAGGCAATTATTGAACCTTACATGTCAAAGCAATGGTTTGTAAAGATGGAAGGTTTTGCNAAAAAACTACGCGCTGCTGTCACTGACGAAAAAGTGAGGTTGATTCCTGAAAACTGGAAGAACACCTATTTCCATTGGATTGACAACCTTCGCGATTGGTGCATTAGTCGTCAACTCTGGTGGGGTCATCGCATTCCTATTTGGTACAATAGACATGATTCAAATAAGATGATCTGTTATGCCGGGGATGGACTCCCTCCAGAAGTAGANAAAAACCCACTCGATTGGGTCCAAGAAGAAGACGTCCTGGACACCTGGTTTTCTTCAGGTCTTTGGCCGTTTGCAACCCTAGGATGGCCGCATCAAACTCCCGAGCTAGAAAAATTCTATCCAAATTCTGTGCTTATTACAGGGCATGATATTCTTTTCTTCTGGGTGGCACGCATGATTCTTATGGGAGAATATGCGATGCACAAAGTTCCTTTTCCGGATGTTTATCTGCATGGATTGATCTATGGAAAATCCTACTGGAAAGTGCTTCCTGATGGAGGAATTTCCTATATTACTGATAAAGAACGCTTGGAATATGATTTAGGAAAACCCACCCCACCGGACGTCAAATCCAACTGGGANAAAATGTCTAAAACAAAAGGAAACATTATTGATCCTTTAGAGATTATTGAAGAATACGGAACTGACGCAATGCGTATGGCTTTATGTGCAAGTGCAAATCAGGCTAGAGAAATTGACTTAGATCGAAGACGTTTTGAAGAGTTTCGCAATTTCGCTAATAAAGTCTGGAACGGAGCACGCTTTGTCTTTATGAATTTAGATGGTGACTCCCCTCTTAATTCAGAAGAGTTCTCAAAAGGATTGGATGAGAAAATTTTAGCCTTAGAAGATCGATGGATTCTTTCCATGTTAAATAAAGTCGCTCATGAAGTGAACCTTAAACTCAGCCACTATCAGTTCGATCAGGCAGCCCTGGAAGCTTATGACTTCTTTTGGAAAGATTTTTGCTCTTATTATTTAGAAATTGCAAAACCTGTTCTCTTCAGCAAACAGGGAACTTCTGAAGATAGAAAAAACAAGCANAAAATTCTGGCTATCGTTCTTTGCCAGGCGATGCGGCTTATTCACCCAATGGCGCCGTTTATTACTGAAGAACTTTTCCAACAACTCAAACTTTTATTAGGAAATAGTCAAAGACAAACAAACATCGATCCTTATACTCAGGAGGCAATTGAAGCTTTACAAGCACCTGCTTGCATTGTTGCCCCCTATCCTAAAATGATTCGCAGAGAGGATTGCCATCCAGAAATTGATTATGCCTTTGAAGTAATTGAAAATGCTGTTTACACAATTCGTAATTTGCGCGGCGAAATGAAGCTGCCAACGAATGCTGTCACAGATGTGCATATTGTGGGTCCTGCAAATGATAGCCAGCTCAAACTTATTCATGAAAATCTAGGGATTCTTAGGGCGTTAATCAGAATCAATCAATTGGAAATTCATCATAAAGAACCTCTTTTTGGACCTGCTTCCTCCACGATTTTGAACAACTTAAAAGTAATCATTCCTATACCTGCAGACTTGCTGAAGCAAGAAAAAGCGCGTCTAATTAAAGAAAGGGAACGTTTAACTGTTGCCGTAGAGAAGATGAAAACTCAATTAGCCAATCAAGAATTCGTTTCAAAAGCGCCTCCTGCTTTAATTGAAAAGCATACAGGCCAACTTGCGCAAAATGAAAAAGAACTTTTGGAAGTTGCGGGCAAATTAGCTCAGATGGAGTAAGCTTGTGGAAATTTGGCTAGATAGCGTGAATCTTTTGCTTATTCAAAAAGCAGCGAAAATGGGGATTTTGCATGGCGTAACCACCAATCCTGCTATTCTTGCTGAAAGCGATCAAATTGACCTCACGATAGCCAATCTTTTNAAAAGCCAAAATGGACCGATAACTTATCAAACTGTTGCAACATCCGCCGAGGGAATGATTGAAGAAGGTTTTGCGCTTCAGCAAATCTCTGCACGAATCATCGTAAAAATTCCTGTCACACAAGCTGGTTTGCAAGCCATCCAAGTTCTTTCTCAACAAGGAATTCATACGATGGCAACAGTTATTTTCGACTATCGACAATATCTTCTTTCAGCTAAGGCAGGAGCCTTCTATGCAGCTCCCTACTATTCATCCATTCTTAAATCANNGGGAAATGCGGATCAAGAGATTGAACGCATGTGTAAAGCAAAAGAACGTTATCAATTAAAAACCAAAATTCTGGCCGCCTCCTTGCAAACCCTAGATCAATTCATTACTTGCAATGATTTAGGTGTAGATGCAGTGACTTTAAAAGATCCTCTGTTTTTACAATTAGTCGAGGATCACCCTACTACACTTGAAAGATTGGAACAATTTTTAAATCTGACTCGCTAAATCAGATTTTACTTTTTTAGGCCTTTTCAATTATCAATCAACAAAATAATTAAAAAATTGATAAAAATTCCTAAATATACTTAAAATATGATTTGCAGGCGAATTTTTTGCCTGGATTCAGAATCAAAGGAAAATAACATGAACATCATGCAATACAGCTACAAAAGAGAACCGAATTTATTTCGGCAAAGACTTTATCTAAAATCATCGTTAAATTTTGTTTATTCTATCCATCATTCGTTCCATCATCACGAGCATACAGCTCGCTAATTTTATCCCCTTTAATTTTTACTTTTGTCCTTTTTGAAGCCCTTTAAGAAGTTATCTTTCTGACTTATTATTCCCTTCAAATTTGACATTTAAATTTATTTTTTTACTCATCTTACGCATGGATGTGCGTGAAAATATGTAGGATNTTTTATATGAAACCAAAATCTATTGGAATTATTGGAGGAGCAGGTCCTTTGGCTGGCTCATTTTTACTTGAACGTTTGATTTCTATCTCCATGAAAGTTTACGGATGTTATAGGGATGGAGATTTTCCTAAAATTGTTTTAATCAGCTTTCCATTTTCAGAAATGCTTTGTCCAGAGATGGANGGTCGAAAAATACGTCATGAATTACGTGAATGTCTAAAGCAGCTAAGAAAGAATGATGCCTCTATATTGGCGATTGCGTGTAACACTTTGCATGCATTTTTAGATGAAACAGATGACTTAAGTGATTTGGTCCACTTGCCACGCATGTTAGCAGAAGAGATTCCGCCATCTGATGAACCTCTCATNTTTTGTACGTCCACCTCGGTACAATTTGGCCTCCATAGGAAGTATCTGCCTTGCATCTACCCTGATGTTCAAACGCAGGCAAACATTGATGAAATTATTGATCAAACTTTAAAAGGCTTTGAAACTAATGTCATTTGTGAAAAATTACTCACCCTTATTCGTGCTCAGTCATCAAAAACTGTCCTATTGGGATGCACGGAATTATCTCTTTTCAGCGCANNCTTATCTCTATCGGATAAGCGCATTATAGATCCTTTGGAAATCATGGCGAATAAAATTTTACAAAAGCATTTAAACAAGAGGAAATTCAATGATTTTTACAACCGCAATTTCAAAATCAACTCCCTTGAGGATAGAAGCTGAACAATCTAAAGAAAAATCCAGTTGGAAATCTTTTCCGAACCCGATTCACCGGAAAACATAACTAAGCAACTGGCAGCGATGGGTGAAGCAATGGAAGTTTATTGTTGGTATGAGGGTTCTCAATACTTGCCAAAAACCGGTGCACTTTTCATGAAGAGGCANATTTTTGATCCTCTTTATAGATTAAATCCTAAGGCTAAACTTTGTCTGTACTCTTTAAGAGCTTGGAATTTTAANAAAAATGTCGGAGAAATAAAAGCGACAACGCCCCTAGGCGAAGCAATCAATCGTATCAATACTCAAGCAGTTGAATGTATTTATTCATCTTCNTTTTTTGAATATTGCAGACAAATTTCAAAAAGCGAATTATCCACTTTTAAGTCAGGAATTACCAAAAAAGAATGGCTTTTTCAGCTTTCGAAAAACTCCAGAAAGAAAAACATGACCATGAATGATTTCTTTAATCATCAATCTTCTTTATTTGATTGCATCAAGGATTTGGATGTATCCTCTGCCTATTCAGCCATGCAGTATATAGAAGGGTTTTATTTAATTCAGGAATCTGTAAGAAAAGGAATTTTGAAAAATCAGCAGAAGATTTTAATCTCTTTTATTTTGCCAAATGATGAAAGTAAATATTATCTTGATTTGCCAAAAGACATAGAAAAAATGCTTCATTTGGAATTTAAAGAGAAATTAATAGATCTTGAAATTCGTATTTTCNNTTTATTTTTTAAATACGGAGAATCTACCGCTTCAAGGCCATATATAGGCAAAACTCCTAAAGTTGATCCAGAAGATATTCAATTTTATTTTGATTATCTCACACCTTCAAATTCTTTAAAAATGCCTCCCTTACGAGATGTGATTCACCATTTAAATCTTTGAACACTTAGAACAATCTGCTTCTTAATTTGAGGAGCAGGTTGAATTTTATAGCAAGAATCTTAAGGTGGGGAAGATTCTGATTGATCGCCAATTTTAATAAGCTCATGCCAAAGTTGATGGCGCCATTCTTCAAGAATTTGCCCATCGCCCATGAGATCCACCTTATAGGTTAAAATGCCTTCAGTCTCGAAATAACGTTCATTGAGAAGAGTATACATGTAGGATCCGCATGTTTTCTCAATGGGAATATCCAATTCGACCTCTTCCAAATTACGAAAACGAATGCGAACATTTAAATGTAAATCGTTATAACCCAAATAATGAAAGGGTAATGACCAGGTGATCAGAAGCCTTTGTCCGACGGGGGTTAAGAAGCATTGGGTCAGGAGTTTCTACATAATAACTCGCAAGAGACTCTCTCGTAAAATAGAGAGTTTGAACAGTCAAGTGGTGACAATTGCAACCCGTGAGCGCAAAAAGGACAAATAAAAGAAAAACTTTTTCATTTTTTAACAAATTCTTTGAAAAGCAAAATCATCTGAAAGAATAGCATTTTTGGACGAATTCTTTAAGGAATTTTCCTGTTTGATTTTTCTATAAGCCCATTGAACTAGGTTTTCGGTTGTTGACCAATCCAAACAAGGATCCGTCAAAGAAACCGCATATTGCAAATCGGATAAACGGGTCATCTGTTGATTACCGGCATTTAAATGGCTTTCTAAAAGCATCCCACGGATAAAGGGATTGCCTTCGATAACTTGTCCAATCAAAGATTGAAAAACAACACATTGCTGCTCGAAATTACGATTTGAATTTCCATGGGAACAGTCAACAAGAAGTTGCAACGGTAAATTTGCTAATTTTAAATTTTTTAATGCATTTGCGATCGATTCAGGATCATAATTGGTCCCGCTCTCGCTGCCTCTTAACACCAGATGGCCATCGCCGTTGCCATTTGTCTGAAAAGAAGAAATATATCCCTTTTGATTGATGCCTAAATAGGTATGAGCTTGGCGACAGGAAACAATGCCTTGTACAGCAGTTTTCACATTGCCGTCGATGGTATTCTTAAATCCTATCGGCATAGGAAGCCCTGAAGCCATCTGACGATGAGTTTGAGAAGCAGAGGTGCGCGCTCCGATACATCCCCAGGAAACTAGATCATCTAGATAAGCACAAGAAGCAGGTTCTAAAAATTCCGAAGCTAGCGGGATTTCAATTTCTGTAAGCTCAAGTAAAAGCTGTCGGGTGACTTTTAGACCTTTTTCTATGTCATTGCTATTATCTAATTCAGGATCATGAAGCAGACCTTTCCAACCTAGAACGGTCCTGGGCTTTTCAAAATAGGCACGCATAACAAGGAGAAATTGATCAGAAACTTCGTTCGCAAGCTGCTTTAGTTTAATCGCATATTCTTTAGCTGCTTGCGCGTCATGTAAGGAGCAAGGTCCCATAATAAGCAAAAGCCGTGAATCTTTAGCCTCTAGAATTTGCCTGATGTCTGAGCGCGATTTCTCTATGAATGCCTTTTGACTGCTTTGCAAGGGGAAGATTTGTTTAAGTTCCAGAGGTGAAATTAAAGGTTTGTGGATCATCATAAAATATGTAAAAAAATTAAAAATTGCAGGTTATCAAAATCTAATATTTTGTGTATACTCGTTCCCGTTGAAAGTTGGAAAATTTGACAAGGAAGGGCCCTGAATTTGAATCAGTCGAAGCAGCACAACTTGAATAAGTTGTGCGATGCAGAAAGATACGAAGGCAGTGGCAAGCTGACGTAGTCAAAATTCCAACTTTAACAGGAACGAGTATGACACTTTCCCGTTGAAAGTTGGAAAATTTGACAAGGAAGGGCCCTGAATTTGAATCAGTCGAAGCAGCACAACTTGAATAAGCTTAAGCGATGCAGACGGATGCGAAGGCAGTGGCAAGCTGACGTAGTCAAAATTCCAACTTTAAACAGCAATAAGTATCTTACATTTGAAAATAGAAAACTTGACAAGGAAGCGCCCTGTCCTGATTGCGGGCAGCCGCTCAAAGACAAATCATTCTTATCGAAAATCCTTAACTTTAGATTGTGAAAATTCTCATTAAAAATGCGCGGAAATGTAAATGAACCCTACTAAGCAAGTTTTTGAAGAGCTGAGGCAAAAATATGAAAAGCAAAAATCTCAAGCCTGCATCCACTGGCTTCCGATCGATCATAAAGATTCTGAAGATTTTGAAGTATCCTATGCAGGAGGGATATGGCAATTAAAAGCCCATAGTTATTTGGGAGCCATTTATGGTTTGCAAAGTCTTCAATCTGCGATCAGCAGCAGACAATTGTCGGATTTATTAGGATTTAACAGACCGCATTTTAAAATACGGCCTTTGTGGATGAAGGAAAGTATAGCTCTTGTTTTAAATGATTCCCAAAAATGGCATGTNTTTTGCTCAAAAATCTTAGAATTAGGGTATAATGCAATTCTTATTGATGAAAAGAAAGAAAATAATTTTAGAGCTTTTTGCAAGACGGTGAAGAATTATGGGTTAAAAATTATTTTAAAACCCTCTTGTCAAAAACCTGCCTCACCTTTTGATCAGTCTTTTTACACCTCAACAGTTCGCGGCCTTAAAGACCTTCCTTATATAGATTATCTCTTTTGGGAAAGTGCCTGGCTGCATCCTGAGTTTCTCGAGGATCCCCATTCAGAACGCTATACATTGTCTGAAATTGTATTAGCCGAAGCCCAAATGTTAGAANNAAAATTTAGAGGAATCCATAAAAATCATTTTTATCTTCCAGCATCCGATTTTAAAACCGCTCAGCAAAGCGCTGGCTGGATGTTGAATTTTGCCAATCAATTGTCGACGCGTACAACCTTAGCATTCCCTGCAGCAGCAGGAAACATTTATGATGACTCTCTCCCCGCTCATCCNTTTTGGAATGTTCTGTGCGCGCAGATCCACCCTACCTCGGCGACTTTTATGCCTTTATTAAATGTAGGCCAGGTAAAGCGAAGCGAAGGATTATGGCCTATCTTAACTTATGATTTATTGGATGAATATTTCGGACGTTGCAGCAAAGGAAATTTTCTCGGTTTCCTAGCTTTAACCAATCACCTCCCTTCAAACAAAGGTATTTTGGACTGCAATCTATGGACGGCGGCTCAAACCATGCGCTCGCCACAAAAGAAGGCATTTTTATGGACAGAAGCTTGGTTTGCTGCTTTTCGCGCGGATTGGAACTATTCGATTTTATCTTCCTCTCTAAATCAAATACGTTTTCTTTCTAAACAATTATCTAGCTTTCGCTCCTATGCGATTGAAGAGAATCGTCCACAACTTTCAAGTCAAGATTGTCGTATCATGGCTGAGTCTTTACTCGGGCAGTTAGGTGAATTGCAGATAAAACTTGAAAAAGAGGAAAGNAAAAGATTTGAACAGAGCGATAAAACAACTTTATGGGATTATTTTGTTCATTTTGCATATGATGCAAGAAAAATGATNTTTTCTGTGATGCAATCTTTTAATGTCTCTTGCTCTATTAATGAAGAAGAAATGAAAGAGTCTTTTTGGACAGCTTTGGATCAAAGCTCCAGTTTGACACGTGCACGAAATGGTGTCACGTTTCTTTCTAAACCGAATAAGGGAGCACCTGGGAGTCGCATGCGTCAGATCTATAAGGAAAATATCCTCTTTGGATCTGATGATTAAGAATCTTCCAATTTTAAAAGGATCCTATTGGGGTTTTGAGAGTTTCAAAAAAAAAAAATCTACTCCTCTAACTAAATCATTCCGAACGGCTAGGTATAAAATCTTTAATAAAAAGTTGATTTAGGTTATCCTAGAGCACTGTAATCTTTAAATATTATTAAAATTCTCTGTTTACATTTGTAGACAGTCTCTGAGGATAGACATGGAAAATGTGGATCAATTTTTGAGCCAATTGAAAGATATGATTTGGAGCATTCCCCTTCTGATTCTTCTAATCGGTACAGGGACTTATCTAACGATTATATTAAGAGGTGTCCAATTTCGTTATCTAGGGTATGCAATCAAACAGGTTTTTGCTCAGTCGCGTGAAAATTCTCAAGGGGATATAAGCCCCTTTGAAGCTCTCATGACTTCTTTGGCGGGCGCAATCGGCACAGGAACTATTGTCGGGGTAGCTACTGGACTTGCAGTAGGGGGTTTAGGCTCAATNTTTTGGATGTGGGTCACCGCGTTTGTTGGGATGGCAACTAAATATGCTGAATCTTTATTGGCTGTAAAATACCGCGTACTGGATGAAAGAGGCGAAATGATGGGAGGACCTTCCCAATATATAGAGAAAGGACTGGGATGGAAATGGATGGCTTTTTGCTTTGCGTTGCTTGGAGCTATTGGTGCGATTACCACGGGAAATCTTGTTCAAACCAATGCCATAACAGAAGCTGTGAATCATTTGATTGATCTTGATCCATTATGGACGGGCATTATTTTAGCCGCGATTACAGGTCTTGTGATTGTTGGAGGAGTAAAGAGTATCGGCCACGTGGCGGGCGTTTTGGTCCCGATCATGGCCCTNTTTTATATGGCCGGCGGGCTAATCATTGTGGCCATTCATTATGATAAAATTCCTGACGCCTTTCTACTCATTATTAAAAGTGCATTTAATGGACAAGCCGCAACAGGCGGCTTTTTGGGTGCCACTGTCATGATGGCTATCCAATCAGGCGTCTCAAGAAGCGTNTTNTCAAATGAAGCAGGCTTAGGAATTTCTTCCATTGCTGCTGCTGCTGCAAAGACAGACAGCCCTGGAAGGCAAGGAATGATAACAATGACGGGCGCCCTTGTTTCCACTGTATTAGTTTGCACTGTCACTGGACTTGTTTTAGCAGTGACAGGAGTGCATGGTGCAACAAACGCAGCGGGAGAAACATTAAATGGCGCCTCTATGGCTTTTGAAGCTTTTGGCTCTACGATCACCGGCGGCGGCTACATTGTTTCCATCGGCCTAATTTTATTTGCTTTTTCAACGGTGATCGCCTGGGCTTACTACGGTGAAAAGTGCTGTGAGTATATATTTGGCGGCAGATCTGTCATTTTTTATCGTATGCTTTTCACTTTAATTGTGATTCCAGGGGCTGTCATGAAAATGGAAATGGCCTGGTATTTGGCAGATATTACTAATGGCCTGATGGTCATACCAAATTTAATCGCCTTGATTGGACTTTCAGGAGTTATTGTAGCTGAAAATCAACGTTTCCTAGATCTTGTCGCGCAAGAAAAATTAGAAGCCAAAAACGACTTGCATAAAGCCTTAGAATCCAAATAATAGGATATTCCATGTCTTCGGAAGAACTTGAATTAAGCGCAATTATTATGCGCGCTGGATAACGTCTATGTTTGGGTTTGNGGGTCTCCCCTGCTAATTCTTTTAATAGGCATAGGCATTTATTTGACAATAGCTTTNAAAGGGCTGCAATTCCGCTATCTCCCTTACGCTCTAAAAATTGCCTTTGGGAAACAAAAAAACAAAGAAGGAAAGGGCGATATCAGTCATTTTGAATCCTTAATGACAGCTCTTGCTGCAA
Organism: Parachlamydiaceae bacterium; assembly: GCA_013414685.1. GTDB lineage: Bacteria > Chlamydiota > Chlamydiia > Chlamydiales > Parachlamydiaceae > Neochlamydia. Next base: position 1,002,203 of record CP058704.1, read on the forward strand.
CCATTGGGATTGGTAATATAGCAGGTGTGGCAACGGCGATTGCAATTGGCGGGCTTGGAGCGCTNTTTTGGATGTGGGTGACAGCCTTAATAGGCATGGCGATCAAGTATGCTGAAGCCATTCTTGCTGTCAAGTATAGAACGACCGATGCGCGTGGCGAGATGTGCGGCGGCCCCATGTACTTTATTGAATATGGACTAGGCTGGAAATGGCTCTCTATTCTTTTTGCTCTTTTTGGAGCTATAGGCACCTTCGGAGGCGGCAATATGCTGCAAGCCAATTCTGTTGCAGATGTCATGAAGGGAATGTTCGAAATCAATCCTCTATGGACAGGTTTAGTGGTGGCTGCTTTCACAGGGTTGACATTGATAGGNGGAATAAAATCCATCGGTAAAGTTGCAGGATTTTTAGTTCCTTTTATGGCCATTTTTTATATTGGAGGCGCCAGCATCATTCTCTTTAAAAATTTCGATCGGATTCCTATAGCTCTTGGTCATATTTTTGAATATGCCTTTTCAGGCCAGGCAGCTTTTGGAGGATTCATGGGGTCAACCATGCTGATGGCTATTCAAGTGGGGGTTAGCAGAGGGCTGATGACAAGTGAAGCGGGTTTAGGAACAGCTTCCATTGCTGCTGCTGCTGCAAAAACCGATTTACCTGGACGTCAAGCGCTTGTTTCTATGACTGGTTGTTTTCTTGCAACAATTGTGATGTGCAGTGCAACGGCTTTGGTTTTAGGTGTCACAGATGTATTTGGGGAACTCGGACCCGATGGAAAAATTTTAAATGGGGCTTCTATGACCGTAGAGGCGTTTGATCGCTCTTTTCCAGGCGGCGGTTACGTTGTAGCTCTCGGCCTTGTCTTATTTGCTTTTACCACATTGATTGGATGGGCATACTATGGAGAAAAATGCGTTGAATATTTATTAGGCTATAAATCTGTCATGCCCTATCGTGCAATTTTTACCCTTGTCGTTATTCCTGGTGCAGTATTGGAACTTGATATTGTCTGGAAAATTTCGGATATTTGCAATGGAATGATGGCGTTTCCTAACCTGATTGGCCTTTGCGCTCTTTCTGGTGTGGTCATTCAAGAAACACGCAGCTTTTTAAAAGTTCTTGCTCATGAGAATGAATGAAGGGTTTCTTCTATACCGATTCCAGTTCAAAGACACCCATTTGGATTGATTCAAAGTCTTTGGGCTTGAACTTATCTAAAAGGGTTAATATTGAATAAATATTAGCCCTTTTAAAATAATTCACTCGCGAGAACTTTCAATTCAGCAAATCGGTGTCTTTTAAATGGAGCGAGGATAGCCCCTCTTGATAAAGATGAATGAGTTTAAAGATCATTTTCCAATCCTCTATATCTTCAGGTATTTCGCCACTTTTGGCCATTTTCTTTTGAAAGTTTTTTAACTCTTTTGAGGTGGGCTCTTTTACATTCGCATCCAAATTTTCCAAGTAGCGCTTCAGCTCCAACTGATGTGGCGGAGAAAGGATTTGCAAGACGTGAGACAAAAAATGTTCAGCGACAACTGAATAACTTCTTTGTTTTAATCTTAAATAGTTAAGGTCAGTTAAATAATATCTTTGTGCAGCGTCTACACGCTNTAAAAAACAATCCTGGCTTTTTTGAGGAAAATGATTAGCGCGAAGCTTTTTCTTGGAGGCAATACTTTTGAAAACCCTCAAGAAGGAGAGATAATTCACCACATGGCTGTTTTTATCCATGACATCTTCATACATTCTTGTTTTTAAGCTTAACAATTGTTCAAAATAGGCTTGGCCTTCCTCCCTAAACGTCATTTCGGGGATCTCTATCGATAAAGCAATACGTTGCTTTCGCTCAAACAAAGTTGCTATAACCCCTTTCATTAAATTTCCTTCGATCACCTCCAGGCCCCCGCTGGTTTCAAACAAATTAATTTGAATGTCTCCATTGGNATTTTTGGATATGACTGCCCGCATTCCATGTTCCGTATAGCCAAAGTCCAAATGAATTTTTTCAGGCTTATTCAACAGTAAGATCTTTTTATAAATTTGTTCAGCTGTGGAGGGAATTATATTAGGCCAAGAAGTTCCAATTCTTGCTATCAAAGCATTTAATGGAAAACTATCGATAATCGATTTTGAATAAAGATTCAGGTTTTNTCGATCTTCTTTTGTCATTGGAATGGAATCATTTTCAAAACTTTGACAGATTTCTGCTTCTAGCGAAGAGGAAATAAATGACACGCCGCCTTGATTATAAAAAGGTCTTTCATCTTCTCCGGGCAAAATATCGGTCAAAAGGATGCTTGCCATGCTGCTGAAGGCTTCTTTTCGATTTTTTCGATCNNAACTCCGATAAAGAGGAGTCACAAAGGAAGGGTGGGCTATATCAAAATTTTTAAATTTTGCTTCGCCTATGACTATACCCTTTCTTAGAATCGCATTGTTTTTAATTTTGGATCGAGATTCATAAAAATTGGTGTTCAAATTACGAAGGATTTTCAAATTGTTAATTGCTTTTCTGTATATCTCTTTTTCCTCATTCGATAAGGAATCATAATCGAGATTTAAAACTGTTAAAAGATCTTCTCGATGTCTAAACAATCCCAAAATTTTATGAAGAATTTTTCNGATAAAATTTTGGTTACTTTCAATATTTTTAAGTCTATTTTNTCCTTTTCCTGAAGAACGAATAAAAAAATCTTCTACAGTAATTAATTCTTTTATCGAGGCAATCTGATTAAGAATCGCTATTTTTGAGTTAACCTCTGAAGAACATACAACGTTATTTGTTAAATCAAGCGTTTTTATCGATTTAATCAATTCTTCTTCAGCAAATAATCGGAGATTTTCAACTTCGATATTTTGCTTTGCCAAATTTAAACGTTTAGAAAAGTCATTGAGTCCTGATTTAAGAAGTGTTTCACATAAAATTTNTTGAATTTTTTTATTTGACTTGTATTTCTGTGAAATTTNTTTATTGTCTGTAAGAATTTGAATCACAGATTTTGTGAAAAGTTCCTTATTAATGACTTTGGTTCCCCTCTCATCTTTGATTCTTACGCTATGAAATATTTCTGAAATAAATCGATCAAGATCCTTTGAAGGTTTAATTCTAATCGTTTTATCATTGATTTGGATTGAAGAATTTGAATTATAAAAATAATTTTTATCTTCAAATTTAATATTATTAGAATAATTCATAATTTTATTGAAATTTTGATAATTTAATTATAACAAAAACTTCAATTTTATTAAAATTATTCTAATTTATGCCGAAAAAACCAAGTTGATAAAGATAAAGTAAAGAAAGCAATAATAATCATAGGCCAAACCTGGCTTAAAACAATATAAAGCGGCATGTCCTTTAAGAAAACTCCTTTAGCAATCACTAAGTAGTAACGTAAAGGATTTGCATAAGTTGCTGTTTGAAGCCATGAAGGCATATTTTCAATCGGTGTCGCATACCCAGAGAGGAGAACTGCAGGTGCCATAAAGATAAATCCTCCTAAAATAGCCTGCTGTTGGGTGGCAGAAAGCGAAGAAATAAAAAGACCTACCCCTACAATTGAGCAAATGAAGACAAACATTCCTAGATAGAGATACCAAAGCGTGCCTATTAAAGGGACGCCAAAAATAAATACAGCAGCTGCTATAATAATTGATCCTTCGATCATTCCTATAATAATGGCTGGTATGGATTTTCCTATCAGGATTTCTATCGGCAATAAGGGCGACACAAGAAGCTGATCGAAAGTCCCTAGCTCTCTTTCTCTTGCAATGGAAAGAGAAGTCACGATGAGCCCTACTAACATTGTTAAAACTCCGCTAAGGTTTGGCACATTAAACCATGTATAAATCAAATTTGGGTTGAACCAATTGCGAGGAACAATAGCCGTCCTCTGCTGCGGAATGTTATATTTCTTGGCAAAATCTCTGTTAAATTGTTGAATTACATTACTGGCATACCCAGCGACAATTTGGGTTGTATTGGACCGGCGACCATCAAAAATGAGTTGAACGTCGGCGTTTTTATTTGCGTCGAGGTTGCGCGAAAATTGTTCGTCAATAGACAAGACCATCATTCCTTCCTGATTATCAATAAAGGGAGCTATCTCTTCTACAGACCTTAAATAGGTGATTTTTGAAAAAGTGGGTGAGCCATTGAAACGTTGAGTTAATTCTATCCCCTGCTCCCCATTATCACGATTTAAAATTCCCATATGGACATTCTTGACATCTAGAGTGGCTGCCCAAGCAAAAATTAAGAGCTGGAACAAAGGTGGAAAAATTAAAACCATGCGGCTTTTCTTATCACGCCAAACAGCTAATATTTCTTTGTAAATCAGTGCGATAATACGTTGAAGCATGCCATCAATCCAAGCGTTTAACTGTTTTTTGCAGTAATTATAAATATGATAAGACCAAACAAAAACATAAAAAATAAATTTGTAAGCAACAACTTCCACACATTGCCAACTAGAAATAAAGTTTGCAGCGAAGCGACAAANATATCTTGCAGGGATCAGGTAAGTAATTCCCTGAATAATCGTCGGCATTGAAGTAATTTCAAAGATAAACCCTGATAGAATAAAGGCTGGCAGAAAAGCACTGACCATAGCAGCTTGTGCAGCGACAAATTGATTTTNTGCAAGTGTCGAAATTAAAAGTCCTAAGGCTAGGGCAGCGAGCAAAAACACAGCTGAAACAAAAGTAAGGACAAGCAAAGAGCCTCTAAAGGGAACATCATAGAAGAAAACAGAAACAATAAAGCAGATGAGCATTGACCCCATCCCAAGCACAAAATAGGGGACTAATTTTCCGATTATCAATTCTGATATGTGCACAGGAGTGGCCATTAAAGCTTCCATTGTTCCTCGCTCCCATTCTCGCGCAACAACTAAAGCTGTTAAAAGTGTTCCAATAAGTGTCATTACAATAGCCAAAGAGCCTGGCATCAAAAAATTGCGGCTTTCTAGTTGTTCGTTGTACCAGAAACGTGTTTGCGTATCTACTTTTGGCAGTCCCTGCAGATCGCTGCTAATAGCTTCTTGTTGCAGCCAATTCTGCCAGGCTCCTGCCACATAATTTTGTACAAAACTTGCTGTATTAGGTTCGCTTCCATCGGCGATAACCTGGATAGGAGCAACATTATCCTGACGGTTACGAAACTGTGAAAAATAAGATGGAATTACCACAATCCCGCGAATATCTCCTCTTATGATAGCCTCATCGAATTCACGACGATGGCGTCCAACCTTTACTTCAAAAAAACGAGAATCCATAAGAGATCTTGCAAAACTTTGCGCATCCGGGGCCGTATCTTCCATGACAAGTCCGATCCTGAGATGATTGATATCTAATGAAACCCCAAATCCATAAACAAATAATAGGATGAGAGGAAGTACAATACTGATTAAAATGCTGCTCGGATCCCTTATGATCTGATGAAATTCTTTGTTTATCAATGCGCGCAGCCGTCGAACGCGTCCTCCATTTTCATTCATTTCTTTACGTGCCTTTTTTTCCTTATCATACTCTTTTATCAATTCAATAAAGGCATCTTCTAAAGTCGGAGATGGATTTTCATCACTCGCTGCAAGCTTTTNTAGTGCATCCGGAGTGCCCGCATTAATAATTTTTCCTCGATAAACAAGAGCTATGCGATCGCAATATTCAGCTTCATCCATAAAATGCGTCGTGACCATCACAGTCACCCCTTNTTGCACAAGCCCATTAATATGATTCCAAAATTCCCTTCTTGTGATTGGATCGACCCCAGAGGTCGGTTCATCAAGGAATAAAACTTCAGGCCGATGCATCACAGCGCAAGAAAGAGCTAAACGCTGTTTAAACCCTAAGGGAAGATTATCAGCAGTTTCATCGATATAATTTTGAAAGCTAAAAATGTCGACCATTTGTTGAATTGCATGGGCTCTTTCCTTGCCTTTTAAATTATAAATACCGGAAANAAATTTAAGATTTTGATGCACACTTAAATTTCCATAGAGGGAAAATTTTTGCGCCATATAGCCGATTTGAGAGCGCGCCTCACTAGGAGCCACTTGCAAGTCAAGTCCGTTCACAAAAGCTTGGCCAGCAGATGGTTTTAAGAGGCCGCACATCATTTTAAATGTTGTGGATTTCCCAGCTCCATTGGGGCCCAATAAGCCAAAAATCTCTCCTCTTTGAATTTGAAATGTAATATCTTGTGCAGCAGTAAAGGAGCCGAATTGCTTCGTCAATCCTTTAGCTTCGATCACGATTTGTCGTCCCTCATGTTTNNTGGAGGAGTGGTTTCTGCTAAAGAGATCTTCCTCCTGGCCCGCCCCTAAAATATCGACAAATGCATCTTCAAAACGTGGAACAGCGGGAACAAGCTTAATGTTAGATCCGTGACTCATTTTGGAAAGATTTATTGCCGTATCTTTAGTTTTTAAAAGGATTCGAACATNCTTCCCTTGGATCACACCATCTATTACGCCGGGTTGAAGCAAAACTTCAGTCAATACCTTGCGGCGATTCGTTGAAACTCCTGTTACTTTAAAAACTCGCCCTTCTACTCTAGTAGTCAATGACAAAGGAGGTCCTTGATAAAGCAGTTTTCCTTCATTTAAAAGAAGAACGGAGTCGCAGCGTTCTGCCTCATCCAAATAAGCCGTGCTCCATAGAACTGAAATTCCTTCATCAAGAAGCTCATGCACCATCTTCCAAAGTTCACGGCGCGAAATTGGATCGACGCCCACGCTTGGCTCATCTAATAGAAGTAATGTCGGCTTTTTAATAAGTGCACAAGCCAGCCCCAGTTTTTGTTTCATCCCTCCCGAAAGATTGCCAGCTAATCGTTCCGTAAAAGGATCAAGAGAAGTAAATGTCAGCAATCTCTTAAACGTTTGCTTCCTTTCCTCACCTATGACGCCCCTTAAATCAGCATACAAATCAAGGTTTTGCTGTACCGTTAAATCTTCATAAAGGCCAAATTTCTGAGGCATATAGCCTATGATTTGGTGGATCTCATCAGCTTGTGTAACGGAATCGTACCCCGCAACTGTAATAGAACCCTGGCTTGGAAGCAGCAAACCGCAAATTAAACGGATAAGAGTTGTTTTACCCGCACCATCAGGACCTGCTAACCCGACAATCTTTCCCCTAGAAATATCCGCATCAATTTGATCTAAAGCCGGGATCGGAAAGGGAGGAAATTTTTGGATNNAAATTCCGAATCTTAACGATCTCGTCGCTCACTGCCCTTCCTGGAAATCGCTTTTTCTTCGAATTAATTTCACTGTGACAGGCATCCCTTGTTTCAAGTATTCATCTGGATTATCTGCAATGATGCGAAGACGATAGACTAAATCTGTTCTTAATTGGGTTGTTTCTACAGTTTTTGGTGTAAACTCTGCGACTGGGGAAATAAAGCCGATATGACCTTCATAGACTTTACCGCCTGGTGTATCGGTACGTACTTCAGCTAACATGCCGGGAAAAATTTCTCCTAACTGACGCTCGGTCACAAATGCACGTATCCAGACAGGCGATGTTAAAGAAAGAGTATAGATCGGATCGCCGGCTTTTACGACACTTCCAGGTTCACGAATCCGCGTCAAAATAGTCCCTACATTTGGAGCAAAAACTTCGGTATCAGAAAGGTTAGTCATTGCCACACCCAGAGAGGCTTTGGCTTCGTTTAAATTTGCCGCTAAAGCATTTCGGGAAGCACGGGTATTTTCAAAATCTTCTTCAGAGACGCTTCCACTGCTTACAAGCTCCTGGCGACGAGAATAAATTTTCTCGGCGTTATCCAAATTTGTTTGTATAGAGGAGATCGCTGCACGCGCCTGTTTCACCTGATCTGCATAAGGTTGCTTATCTAAAACACCCATGAGAACCCCGGGAGTGACAATATCGCCTTCCTGAAAAGGCATTAAAATAACTCTTCCGCTCACACGAAAGGAAATATCTACTTGGCGCACATCCACATTTCCATAAAGAATAAGATTTGTCTCATCATTTCGGTTTCTAAAAAACAAAATCATGCCAATGAGAAACAAAATTAACAACAAAACAACTATCAGTATAAGGGCTGGTCTTCGTATCATGTCAGTTTGGCTTTTTAAAAAAAGCAAATCATCTTCTTTTTTTGCATAAGTTCAACAAATTTTTGGTGTGGAACTAGAGTAAGGAGGAAAAAACTCTCATTTAATTAAATAAATTATGTGATTTACATAAATTAACAAAAATTAATATAATTAAATTTTAAATATTTATTTGAATGTACAATGCCATTTCTGATTAAATTAAATAATCTCTCGCTCAATCAAAACCTACCTGACGCCTTCGATGTTGAAAGTATCGATGGATTCACAAATCAATCTTTTATCGTCAATATTGCACGTGCACAGATGCGTCATCTTCCTTATTACACATTAGCCGTTGTGCCCTCAGAAGGAAATAATGAATTTCTTGATGGCGTTTCAAAATACTATGCTTCTAAACAAGCAGGGGGCAATCCGAAAAAGTTTACTATTTTGTTCTTCCCCTTTTCCAGTTTGATGCAGAAAATATTTGTAGAGAGACTGCAGAAGATGCCCTCGCTTTCCAATCCTTTGATATTTCCCTTTATCCAGAGGAACAACAAAAGGCTTTAGTAGACGGAACGAATTATTTCCTCGAGGAAGATTCCCATCTAAGACTTGCCCAATTCACTATTTCGCAGACAATCCTTTCCAACGAAATAATAACGAAAAATGAAAGACTCACATGGCTTTGGTGTGCGACCTTTTCAAAAACCCTGAAATAAAAGCCGAGCTTATGCATGAATGCTTAAAATATCATCCGACTTTGCGTGAAAGAGCAAGAAATATTTTAGATGAATTAAAAACCTCCCTGCAGATCACTTGTCAGAAAGAACTAAAGAACTTATGAAAATCGCTGAACTTGGCTTAAGGCAAAGAGCACGGCGCTCAAACGTTAACTAATCAAGACAAGGCATACTCAATAAATTGAGTGTGCCTTGCAATTAAATAAAAATTGTCAAATTTTTGGATTTTCTCTTAAAATTTGAATATCATTTTCATCTAAATCGCCATAATTATAAGAATCTGGATCAAAAATTAGACAGATACGTTGATCTTTTTTGTTGCCCTTCGTCCATTATGATCGGATCATGGCAATAACCTTTAAGACGAGGATTTCCAATTCGTTGAGTTACAGCCATCCCCCAGGTCGTGGCCTCAAACCTTCTTTCTTGATGTGAATTAAGAGCATAATGAAACGAATGGACCTTAACCCAGATACCATAAGTTCGATCTACCAAACCAATTCTTTTAGCTATCAGCAAGCGTCTATTATCAAGGGATGTAAACGTCCCATCCTCATTGTCTACAATATCGATAGCACCTTCTTCTTTAAAAGCTGCAAAAAGTTGGTCAGCAAGAGTGCTTATAGGAAGATCGTAACGTCCTTGTTTGCTAAAATCGCTTACTGTAGTTTGAGAAAATAAAATTTTGTCGGAAACATCTCGAATCCTAACAAATTGGGGATCAAAATATCCTGCATCAATTTTACCCTCATAATCCTGGTAGAAGAACTTCGGATCATATCTTTCCACTTTAGTTTTGACTAATGATTTGAGTGTCTGCTCATTTGTCAAAGCCACCTGCGGCTTACAAAATTCTTGCAAGCTCATGATTATTTTTAGGCTTTTCTTTGTTTCTTGCTTAACAGCTATATTGCAAATATTTAAACTCGCATACTTATCAAGCAAATCTGAATTTTGTTCTAATTTCAAACCTGCACTCACAATTCCTCCTTTTTTATTGAAATGCAGACTAAATTAGACTTAAATAATTAAAATAATATTAAGAGCAAATAAATTATTCTTAAACTTAGTTTATTCAAAGAATTCATTAAAGCAGCAAAAACTGATTTAATCTTTAATTGTTTGATGAACCTTCAGAATAAAATTTTTCGTATTTTGGGATTATTTGGCCAAGCCTTTCGGCTAGGCCAACATTCATTACCTATTTGTTCTTTCAGCTAGGAAGCTGTACATTGAATAGTTCTTTGAATAGGGTCTTTTCTAGATCGCTGAGTCCATCTACAAAGGAAATCGCTGGTTGAAGCTGTTGCTGCAAAGTATTTTCCTGGGTTTGCAAGTTGCTTATTTGAGCACTCACAGTTGTTTGTTGTGCCTGATCAGCTTGTAATTGGGATTGAAGTTGCTGAACAATTGTTTGATCTGCCTGTAATTGACTTTGAGCTGTGGCAAGTTGAGTTTGATCTTGTTGAACTTGTGTTTGAGCAGAGGAAAGTTGCGCCTGAGCGGTCCCAACTATAGACTGTGCTTGAGATAAAGCTGTCTGATCTGTTTGTAACTGGGCTTGCAAACTCGCAACGGCAGTTTGGTTTTGAGTGAAAGCTGTTTGTGCTGTTTGTTGAGTAGTAGCAGCCAGTTGAGCTTGAAGTTGCAAATGGCCGACAGTCGCTACGCTGATGGCGCCGTAGGAAGCAAAATCACTGAATTGTTGATTCTGTGCAGCACTGAGGACTGCATTACTTGTATCTAATTGTGACTGAGCAACTGTCACAGCAGTTTGAGCAGATTGAACTTGAGCTTCCAATTGAGAGGCCACTTGCTGGCTTGCGTCCAAATTTTGCTGCGCAATGGCAAGATCATCTGGATTATAATTGGGTTGTGCAAGAATAGAATCCACAATTTGCTGGTTACTGGCTACAGTTGCATTGGCATCTGAAAGTGCTTGGGTTGAAGAAGCTAAAGTTTGTTGTGCACTGTCAAGCGTCTGCTGACTTAGCGAAACTCCTGCAGTCGCATTATCAATTGCTGCTTGATCGCTGGAATAAACCTGAAGGACAGCATTGGCGGAATCCACTTGAGCTTGTGCGTCAGCCGCAGCCTGATTGGCAGTTTGTACTGCGGTTTGTGAGGACTGAAGATTTTGGTTTGCTGTAGCCAAAGCCTGCTGATCACTTGCAACAGCCTGAGATGCTAGTTGCACTGTACTTTGATTAGAGGCTATAATTTGATTGATTTGATCTAAGGCTGATTGATCCGTGGATAACATTTGATTTAACGTTGCAGTCGCCGCTTCATCATTGCTGACGGTTTGTTCTGCTGCAGCCAGTGAAGTTTGATCAGAGGTGACATTTTGCTGGATAGTCGTCAATTGAGACTCCAAACTGTTCATCTGCGAAACAATATTGCTAATCTGACCAGGGATTGTTTTAAGATCATTCACCATACTTAAAATTTGACTACTCGAAAGATGATATCTGGAACTTAGAATTTTAAGAAAATCTATTTCCAAACCCTGTTCACTTTTTTCCACCATTGCCAATAAATGCGGATCATTTTTAAATTTATCTTCTAACTTTTCGATAACTGTATAAGCATTTTGCAGCTGCTTTTCTTCGATATTATATAAATTTATTTGAGGGATATTATTAGGATTACAAGGTAATTTTGGAACAGGTCCGATTGATTCTGCAACCATAAGTTTTTCTCCTTATTATATTTACATTAGCACATCTTTTTAACCTCATGTCATCCACCTCCTTGTACCTAAATATTGGAAATTTATTAAATGAATGATTATCAACAACATACCCATTTTTAAGTATAGACCCACCTTGCAATTAATGCAACAATAATGTAAAATAATTATTTTAATTTTTTTATTGAAAATTTTACGTTTTCGTTTTATTGTCTTTAAAGTTTTCTAAGTAAATTAGATTTAGGAGGTCTTCAAGCTATCTAAAAACTCATTCGAATTTTTTTGTCATTGAATTCTTCTTGGGCATAATTTGAATTTAAAATTAGCAAATAACCCAAAATCACGAAAAATTTTCTTGAATCAGGTTCTGAAACAAAATGCTAAATTTCTAAAAACTTTTAAAAATGATTATTTTGACTTAACTTCTCTATTCATGATACTGTCCATATGCATCGTGCAAAAAAGAAGGTATTTATATGCAAAAATGGATTTTATTAACTCTGCTCGCCATTTCTTTTGTTTCTTTTCATCTCTTCGCAGATGATAAAAATTTTCAAAGAATGCTCGACCAGTTGTCTTATTTGAAACGACTCAAGGAAATTTCGAAGTCACATTATTCCCTGATCTAGCTCCTAAAGCTGTGGAAAATTTTTTAGGCCATGTGCAAGACCACTACTATGATGGAACCACTTTCCACAGGGTCATTAAAGGATTTATGATACAGGGAGGAGATCCTTTAGGGACAGGAACAGGGGGACAATCTATTTGGGGGCANCCTTTTGCTGATGAATTTAGTCCCCAAACCAAATTCGATCATCCTGGCTTTCTAGCAATGGCCAATCGGGGTCCAAATACAAATGGCAGTCAATTTTTTATCACCACGGCTTCAACTCCCTGGCTTAATCAAAAACACACCATNTTTGGAGAAATAACCAAAGGTTATGATGTGGTTCAAAAGATTGAGTCTGTTCCTACATCCCAAGACCGTCCCATAGAAACTCAAAAAATTCTAAAAATCACTCTTATAAAAGACTAATCAAAGTTAAAAGGCCCGCTTTCAGCGGGTTTTTATACATAAAAACATTTTTAAATTAATCTATTAAGCTATATACCCGATTAAAGGATCAAAACCGGAGAGGGGTATGGAACAAAGAAGCGGGCTAGGCGGACGTATTTTTGTCGCGCTTCTGATTATTTTCGTAGGCTGGATCATGTACATGAGCCAAGTTGANAAAAATCCTGTGACGGGCGAGCGGCAGCATGTCTCTCTTTCNCCTGATCAAGAAATTAGTCTGGGTTTACAATCTGCTCCTGAAATGGCCCGAGAAATGGGCGGTGAGGTTTCTTCATCAGATGCACGCAGTGAAGAGGTGTCAAAGATCGGAGAAGAACTGGTTGATAAAAGCGAAGCAAAAAACAGTCCCTGGAAATTTAAATTTCATCTAATCGCTGATCCAGAAACAGTGAACGCATTTGCTCTTCCNGGGGGGCAAATTTTTATTACTTTGGGACTCTACGATAAACTTCAGAATGAAGCACAATTGGCCGGTGTTCTAGCACATGAAATGGGCCATGTGATCGAACGGCACACTGCGCAACAAATGGCTAAAAGCCAGCTGGGGCAAATGTTTGTTGTTGCAGTCGGAGCAGCTGCAAGCGATCCTAATAATCCTACGGGTGCTTATACCCCCACTGTCATTGCGTCTGTCGTTAATCAGATGTTTCAGCTGCGCTACAGCCGTAAAGATGAATCTCAGGCAGATATTTGNGGGTTAAAAATCATGTCGAAAGCAGGTTATAACCCAAATGCTATGATTCAAGTCATGGAAATTTTGAAGAAGGCAGGCAGTCGGGGCCATAACCTTGAAATATTTCAAACCCATCCTAATCCCGATCTACGCATTCAGCGGATTAAGGCTTATCTNAAAGAATATCCTCCTTCTTCAGGTCTTTCCGAAGGAGGAACCTTGCCTCAATCTGATTCAACTTCTTCTCCAACTGGACTTGAATCCATTTTTAATTGGTAATCATCCATGAAAGAATTTGAAAAATTAGGNTTTTTTTATCTGGGTAAACAAATTGACCTTAAAACAGGCCAACTGGAAAACGATCCACTTCTTTATGATTCAAAGGATTTGACCACTCACGCTGTTTGCGTCGGGATGACAGGCAGCGGAAAAACAGGCCTGGGAATTGTTATTTTAGAGGAAGCATCGATTGATCATATTCCTTCTATTGTGATCGATCCNAAAGGGGATTTAAGCAACCTTCTTTTAACCTTTCCGGATCTATCTCCTGAAGAATTTTATCCATGGATCGATCCAATGGAAGCTTCAGCCAAAAATATGGACATGAAAAGTTACTCAGAATCCATCGCTAAAAAATGGAAAGAGAAGTTAGCTGAGTGNGGGGAAGATGCTCAACGAATCCGCACTTTAAAAAATGCTGTGGAGATGGTGATTTATACCCCTGCAAGCCAGGCAGGCATTCCCCTTTCAATCCTAAGCTCTTTTGCAGCTCCGCCTAAAGGATCAATGGATCCCACTGCTCTCAGGGATAGAATTCTTTCAACAGCCTCAAGCTTGCTCAGTTTAATAGGCGTGAATGCGGACCCAGTGAAAAGTCGTGAGCATATTCTTATTTCCACCCTGATTGGCCAGGCATGGTCAAAAGGGATCAATGTGGATTTGCCAATGCTCATTCAACAAATACAAAAACCTCCTTTTGATAAAATTGGGGTCCTAGATTTGGAGACNTTTTTCCCTAGTAAAGAACGCATCGAGCTCTCAATTAAATTGAATAACCTTCTCGCCTCNCCCGGATTTCAAGCCTGGATGGAAGGGGAACCGTTGGATATTAAGCAAATGCTTTATACAAATGAGGGCAAACCCAAGCTTTCCATTCTTTCTATCGCTCATCTTTCAGACGCTGAACGAATGTTCTTCGTCACATTATTTCTCAATGAACTTTTAGCCTGGGTTCGAAGACAGCCAGGCACTTCAAGCCTACGGGCCATCATGTATATGGACGAAATTTTTGGATACTTTCCTCCTGTGGCCAATCCTCCATCTAAACTTCCCCTTTTGACTTTGCTAAAACAGGCCCGAGCGTTTGGACTTGGTATGATACTCACGACGCAAAATCCGGTTGATCTTGACTATAAAGGCCTAGCTAATTGTGGGACCTGGTTCATAGGTAAGTTGCAAACCGAAAGGGATAAATCAAAAGTTTTTGAAGGAATTAAAAGCTCATCCAATACAGAAATTAAAACAGACACATTTGATAAAATGATAGCCCAAACAGGAAATCAGAATTTTATCTTATTAAATGTGCATGAAAAAGAACCTGTCCTCTTTAAGTCGCGATGGGCACTTTCTTACTTGCGCGGCCCGTTAACGCTTGCGCAAATTCAAACTCTGGAACAATACACCCCTGAACAAGTTGTGGCCAAAAGAAACTCCNNTTCAAAAGAAAATACATCTCAGATCAAACAGATCGTTCCTTCAACTATCACAGAATTNTTTGCCAACCGTGCAATTCCTCGTGGACAAGTGCAGTATCAACCCATGTTAGCAGGGATGGCAAAAGTGCATTTTATCGATGCNAAAAATCAAATCGATACCTGGCAGGATCTTNNTTTTATTGCTCCTCCAGCTGCAGATGGTACTTCAATCCATTGGGAGCTTGGTGAGAATCGTCCTGAAGTCAAATCGGTACTTGAAAAGACNCCCTGGCAGGAATGTACGTTTAAAACGATTCCGGCAGGGCTTCTTCAAGAGAAAAACTATCGCGCGTTTGAAAAATCCTTTTCTGCCTATCTTAATGAACATCAATATCTTACTGTTTTCCGCTCTCCCGATTTAAAATTAAGTTCTAATGTNAGGGAAACGGAAGGCGATTTCCGCGCACGCATTGCATTAGGTCTTCGGGAAAAGCGCGATGAACTTGTAAATAAGCTACGTGAGAAATATAGGACGAAGATTGACTCGCTAAATGCAAAACTTCAACAAGCGCAAGAAAAAGTAGAGAAAGAAAAAGAACAAGCCGGCTTGCAAAAGACAGAAACTTTTATTTCCATCGGTGCCACTTTATTGGGGACACTTTTTGGAAGAAAAATTACTAAAGGCACCATTAATCAGGCCGGCACCTCAATGAAACGAGTTGGAAAAATGCAAAAAGAATCTAAAGACATCCAGCGTGCAGAAGAAAATTTCCAAAATTATCAAAGGCAGCTTCAACAAATAGAAGAGGAACTTAACCTTGAAATTTCTCAAACGGTTTCAGGTTTAGACGCTGAGAATATTAAAATTGATTCGATTCATGTACGNACTAAAAAGGGAGATATTCATATCGAAAAAGTAGCCCTTTTATGGTGGCCAGAAAAACTTAATTTAAATTTTTCAGCGTCGTTATCTAGTCGTTATAAAAACTTTGCCTGCTTTATCGACGAGAACCGAATTTTCAGCTTGAGCAACCATTCCTTGGGCTTCTTCCACGAGAGGAGCATACCCCTCTATGACTCCCGCTTGGACAAGTTCCGTTAAACTTTTTCTCACCTCTGAGAGTGTGTGAGTTTGATCAATAAGATCATGCATCGCAAAGGGAAGGCCGCTAAAATTTTTGATTTTGGCCATTAAAGAACGTGGAACGGATAAGGGAACCGCACGTGCGCGTGCAAAGGAAAAAATCGTCGGGTTGCCTGAATCATAAATCGAGCCCTTTCCATTGGTTGCAAAAGGTTCAATTGCAAAAGTCATTCCGGGTTTAATAACTGCGGTTGATTTATCTTCGTAATTAGGGATCAAAGGAGGCATATGAATCTTGTAAAACCCCAGTCCATGGCCGGCGAGGTTTCTGACAGGCGATAAGCCATAAGAAGCGATGCGTTCCTCAATAATTTTTCCAATTTCTTTAACAGGCTGGCCCACATGGATACTTTNTTCCGCGCACAATAGAGCGTCTTCTGCTGCATCAATTAGATGTTGATATTTCCCTGATAAGTCGATTGTCACTGCGCAATCGCCAATTGCGCCATTATAGCAAATTCCCACATCCAATTTAATAATTTGATCGGTGAAAATAATATCTTCATCAGGCTGAGGTAAAAAATGGGCCGCCACATCATTTAGAGCGATTTGGGGTGGAAAAGCCGCACGGGCTCCTAACTCTAGAATTTTTTGATTAATTTTTGAAATGACTGCATTGTAGGAAGCACCCTGCTTAATCAAAGACTTTCCGTAAGCACGCACTTGATTGGCTAAGCTTCCTGCGTGAATGAAATCTTNTTTGTATTTTTCGTCCATTCGATTTATTCCATATTTTATGTATGATAGAGTTTTTCCAGTTCAAAGACACCTATTTGGATTGATTCAAAGTCTCGGGCTTGAACTTAATTTTATAAGGGTTATATTGAATAATAATAGTCCATTTAATCCTAAGGGCGAGAACTTCAATCCAGATAGATAACTTTAAACTAAAATTAACACAATTATCTTAAGTTGCGAGATATTAATCCATGCAAATTCAGACCTATCAGATAATTTTTTTCTTATTATTCATTTTTACTTTTAACTGTAATTGGAGTGGGTTGTTATATTATCAAACGCTGTGGAAACCCTTTTCCAAAGCTCTTCTTTGAATTAGACAAAAAATGTGGATGACAGTAGGTCTAGGATTTACTTTTTTGGTTTTTATTATGTATTCATTAAAGTATTATCTTGGATAATAAAAGGGAAAACATTCAAAAATTTTCACCTTTTTCACGAACATACAGAAATTTCTATCTACCTAGGCCTTTTTATTTTTCTTTTGTGACACTCTCGATTTATTGGGTTCGTTTGCTAATTAAATTTCTTTACCGCAATTTTAATTGATTTTTTTACTTGATCGGCAAGTTCACTCCAGCGAATTTCAAAATCATTCTCAGAAATGAATTCTGAAGGATAATCTTTAGCCCCCACATAGTGAATTCCTTGATATTCAATGTTAAATTTTTGAAGAGCAGTTTCAACATTTGTTAAATTTTCTTCACGATCATCCACAAATAGGATTCTTTCTGGGTAGAAATTTATATTTTCCAAAANAGCTATTAAAGCCTCGCCTTTAGTACAAACGGCTCCATTCACAAATAGAATGCCATCCGTATAAATTGAATAATTTCCTCTGTAGCGTGGAAGAGTGTCGAAAACAATCTTCTTACTTGAAGGAGCATTAGAAGAAAAATCAATGCCTAAATGTCTTAAACCTTCAACTCTCCATAACTCCATATGAGGAATATGCTGTAGCTCTCCAGTTAAGTTGGCAGTGAGCGCCATGATGGGAACTTTTCTTTCAACCAATTGACAAATCAATTGCGGAGTAAGCGGATCAACGTAAATAGACTCACTTTTTATGGTAGCCAGGCTTAAAAGAATTGGGTGCTTGTTTTCTGGCACTTCTTGCAAAATCTTCTTAAACACAGAATTATATCGTTTCATATTTGGCATCTGAAAAGCCGGTTCGCTTGGTTGAATTAAAACCATATCGACATCAAAAATAACCAATGTGTTTATATCAGCTTTTAAGAANNGGCTAAAAACTTGTCTCATATCCTTTACCTGTATGGTCCCATAAGCTGAAGAAATTATAAACATACAAACAAAGATTAAACGAGTTAATTTTCCAATCATATTCCACTCAATTAAAATGAATATTTTATTACACAAAATGCCTAAAAAATTCAATAATTTTGAAATTTATTTGAACATACTCATTCCAGTTCAAGCCCTAGACTTTGAATCAGTCCAAACGGAAGTCTTTGAACTGGAATGAGTATATACGGGGTCTTTGAACTGGAATGAGTATATATAGTATAATATTTAAAAAAGGAGGCTTTATGGTCACTCCCTTTCCTGATTCAACTCCTAAATTTCTAAAGACCCTCAATGAGCTGAATCATATCAATCAAGTCATAAAATCAAGTAAAGGGAGGCTTTTGCTACGATTGATCATGGAAATTTGACTTTTACTCAACATCCTGACAAAGCAGCAAGGTTAAATGAGATAAGAAGTTTCGTTTCCGAAGCTCTGATCGACAGCCACCCATCTTCAGAACAATTAATAACATTAGAAAAAGAATTTAAAAAATTTGTTAAATATTATCAAACAGCTTCCGCTCGCAAAACTCATCAAAACCTAAATAAAATTCTAGATTCTGATTCACCATTAGGAAAAATAATCGCCAGAGTTATCAGCAGCATTAACCGACAAGTGACGTCTTTGTCTCCCAAAAACGCAAAACTCTTAATCAAATCAAAGCGCAAGTACAACAAAAAACTATCCTATTGAATGAACTAAAACAGAACCTTTTATTAATGGACTCCTCATTCTATGAAAGAACGAAAAATAAAATCGATCAAATGAGCGACAAGCAACTAGTCGTTCTTAATAATTTAATAAATATGAAACGAATTTTTACAGATTTGGGCTCACAAATAGAAAAGCAAATCGCGCAAAATATGATAAACCAACATTTACAAGGAAATTTAACAAAAGAAGATTTTGAAAATACTGTGGACAGACTTCTATTGTTAAGGACAATCTTGGCTGCAAGACCTCATCATATGAAAAATGAAAAGATTAATGAGATGACTGATGGGGAACTTACAATTGTAGCCCAGTTCATTCATCAATTAGAAAATCCTGCAACAAAACCTCCATATAAAAAGGTTTTGGAATCCGTTATAGAAGAAATTTTAGATGGCAAAAAAATAAGCCAGGATGAGATTAATCTGAGGCTTGCAAAGGCTTCAAAGAAATCTAATAAAAAGTGTCTTGGAAAAAAATGATGAAGTCTTTTCAAAAGAAAATAATAAAATCATAAAGGACGAAATTCCTACAAATCCAAATGATAGAAGCTATTCCAAAAAGAATTTGAAAAAGACATAAGCACGAAATCCTTTTTAATTTGACAGATAAGGACATTCTTCAACTCCAGGGTATTATGGCTCGTGAAAGGATCAATGATGATCTGCCTGTCAGCATGAGACTCAAGATGATACAAAAACCCACTCATGAGAAAGTTCTTGAAAATCCCCTTTGGTTTGATCAGATTCTTGATTCCTTCGAAGCTTCTCTTAACAAATTCGCCAGTCTGAATGAAGAAATATCGAACAAAAATCAACTTCTTTTAAAGTATGTGCTTTCTGCAGTCCTCGACGACGTAGACGAGGCTCTTAAAAGTGGAGAGCCAGTAGACAAAATAAAAGCAGAGTGTCTATCTAAATTTCGATCTGAGCTTCTTTTAACAAGAGCGGATGATGAGGAGCTTAATGATCCTGCTTTAATGGACGTTAGAAAAACTCTTGTAAGCCTTCCAACAGCAAATATTGCTGTGAATTTATTATCAAAAATTTTAGATCAAGAGATAGATTGGCCTAATACTAAAAGTTAATTGATAAGGATGGCAAATGAGCAATGCAAATGCAAGAGGACGAAATGCTTTAGAAGCCTGGCAAAAAGCTATCCAACAAAATATCTATCAAATTGATGAGGATTTTAAACATAGCATTCATTTTTATTTTCCTGAAAATTCCTCCCTTGACCAAGAGCTGACAGTCTTTGCAGAGAAAATTGCCGAGTTGGATTGCCTGGTTATGGAAAACAATTTAGCCTCGAATCTGCCAAGAATTGAACCTTACAATGGGATTGGGCANAAAATTGAAAGAATCATTCATCACCCTACCTATGAAGCAGCAGGAAATCTGGTCTACAGTTCTAGAATTCTGGAGCGCATGTCAAAAGTCGGTGGATTGCTTGAAGCTTTGGCTTTTATGTTTCTTTCTTCGCAAGCAGGAGAAGCTGGACATAACTGCCCCATCGCCTGTTCTGCAGGAATGATTCGCGTTCTACAGAAAATAGATTCTTTCCCTCACAAGCAATTTTACCTAGATCAGTTAATGATTCCTTCCTACACAAAGAATTATACAGGGGCTCAATTTTTAACAGAAATCCAGGGAGGATCTGATGTAGGCCTCAATGCTGTTGAGGCTCATCAAGACGAGCAAGGATACTGGCGTATTACTGGAGAAAAATGGTTTTGTTCTAATGCAGATGCTGAACTTATCCTACTCACTGCGCGTTTTGATAAAAANCTTTCCGGCACAAAAGGTTTGGGACTATTTTTAGTCCCTGCCTATTTGGAAACTGGCGAGCGAAATGAGTATACTTTGCGTCGCTTAAAAGACAAAATTGGAACACGCTCTATGGCATCGGCAGAAATTGATTTTCAAAAAGCCCTTGCCTTTGCTGTGGGTAAGCCTGAGCAAGGCTTCAAAATGGTGATGGAAAATGTCCTGCATATTTCGAGATTGTTTAATACATTTTGTGTACTTGGAATGAGCCGTAGAGCCTTTCATATCGCGCTCGCTTACGCTCAACATCGCATCGCGTTTGAGCATCCCATTATTAGTTTTCCTCTTATCAAAGAGAATCTAGCGCGTATTAAAGCGGAAAATACAGCTCTACTTGCATCCATCTTTGCAACTGTTCGTTTACAAGATCTTCTTGATGCNTCATTCATCGCAAAAGAGGAAGACAAATTATTGCTTAGATTATTAGCCAATTTGAACAAATATTTATCAGCGCTTTGGTCAGTAGAGCATATTCATCATTCATTGGATGTTCTTGCCGGGAATGGGGCCATCGAGAGTTTTTCTATTCTNCCCCGTCTTCTGCGAGATTGCATAGTCTGCGAAAATTGGGAAGGAACGCACAATACTCTCCGCATGCAAATTCTAAAAGACATTTTGCGCTACCAAATTGATGACTTATATATCAACCATTTGGAGAGCCTTTTGTCAGAAATTTCCTCCTCTCATCATTTAGAAGTGATTCAACAAGCTCTCGCAGAATTNAAAAATGAGTTAAAGATCCTTAAACAATCTAATTTCGAATTGCAAAGCTTGCAAATNAAAAAAATTGTGGACCAAATGGCTATTATTTACGCTGCCATTCACTTAACGAGAGAAGGACTAGATCAAAAACACTTCAATAAAACTTCCAAACAATGTTGTTTAGACTACTTTATTCTCTTGCACCTGAAAAGAGGCTGTTTAACTTTAGACTCGAATTATTTGGATTTAATTAACTCTATCCTGCCCCAATAAAAAGAGACGGGATTTTGATTTTCATGTTTTTCGATCATTCCAGGTAAGTGTCAACGCGATTCAGCCAACCTTTCAACCACTTCTGTTCGTTTCTATCGGGCGGGGAATTTCTTACACGTTGAGTTAACAAAATTTTAGCTCGATCTACAAACGAAGCAACAATATCCCTAGAATAAGGTGAAATCCCCTGTAAAACCTGAAGCAATCCCCACCCCTGTCCGTTATAAGTCTCTTTTTCCGAAGTCCCATCCCCCTTAAAATTAAGGTAATCGATGAGTGCATAGAGGCCTTTAGGATTGTTAACTAATCGGGAAAAAACAATTTCAATGTTTTCTTTCTCCTCAGGAGAAAGATGTTCGACCATAAAAGGCAGGGTCTTTTTAAACGTTTCGTAATGAATACAGCTTGAAGATCTTTTGTATCGAAAAGAATCTGGCGCAATTCTATCATTTTGGCCGTATGGGTACTGTTGTAGAACTCGTCGCGATTTTTCCATGGACATTTTTTTGCCTCTTTCAACCAGACCGGCAGTAAAACGCCTTGCTGAGTTAAAAATTTCATGAGCTCAGGAAAGGTCTCTTTGAATTTTTCCTCCTCACCTTCCGGATACCAAATAAAATGGCCAATCCCAAAAGAGCCGAAATTTTCATCTTTATTCCACCAGGTAAGCCCTTTGATCGTCCCACCACATTCATTTTTCCAAATTTTCTCTGCAATTTTATGCATCTCTTTGTTGAAACAAAAATAGAAAATAAATTAGTTAAATTCAATTCATCAGCCGCAGCCTGAATAGAATGAGGTGTTGGACTAAACGTGATGAGAATTTGATCTGCCTGAGGGAATAATGTCGCATCAAAGGGGTCACGCAATGTGATAAGAATTACAGGCTTTTCCTGATTCAATAAAGATTCTATCAAAGAAGCTTGCTGAACATGCTTCCACGCATCATAGGAGCAGAAAACAATGACCTCAGCTTGAGTTGCCAATTCATAGGCCTCTTGAATTTCTTCTTCGGAGGGATCTAAACTGGCAAAAANTAACGCATAGGATTCTTTTCCGATTTCTGTTAAAGAAGTCTGAAGAATGCTCTCTTTATAATTTCAGGAGCAAAAAAGCAATCTTGCGAGAGGCTAAAGCCGGCAAAGGTTTATTTTTATTTTTCGCAATGAAAGAGAGGCTGTCTTTTGAGCCAAGGATTGATGCTGGTCGATGTTGGCAATAGAGACTTCTTCAGAGGTTTTAGTTCCAATCGCCATTGCCATAGGAAGAGAGTAACGCTTTTTCAAATCCAAAACTTTTTGTACAGCCTGATCAAGCCTTTCTTGCGGGATGATTTTATTTTTCACGGCTTTTACAATTGCTTGATGGATTCTCTGGATATCCAAGACACTCAATTCAAGGCTTGCCTCAGAACCAACCATTTGTTTTCCGCCAAGCAATAAAAGATCGCAACCGGCGTTTAATGCAAGAATAGCTGCTTCGTCAATAGATTCACAATTTTTAAGCAATCCTTCCATGACAAGGGAATCTGTCATAATCACCCCTTCAAAACCCAGCTCCCGCCTTAGATAATTCAGGGAGGGCTTTGATAACGTTGTGCAATGATGCGGATCAAAAGCGGGCACTATTAAATGAGCAGTCATCACAACATCTGCTTGATCCGCCAACTCTTCGAATGGGACCAATTCCATTTCTTCAAGTTGTTCCTTGGTTTTGTTAAGGACAGGC
Organism: Parachlamydiaceae bacterium; assembly: GCA_013414685.1. GTDB lineage: Bacteria > Chlamydiota > Chlamydiia > Chlamydiales > Parachlamydiaceae > Neochlamydia. The sequence goes on from CP058704.1 coordinate 1,025,583, forward strand.
AAGTCCACGTGAGAATCAACCTCTACATCCCCATGACCAGGAAAATGCTTTAAGGATGTGATGATACCTGCTCGTCCGTACCCGAGCATTGNTATTTTTGCAAAAGCAATGACTTGGTCTACAGATCTTCCAAAAGAACGGATGCCTATCACAGGTGTGCGAGAATAGTTATGGATATCCACGACTGGCGTTAAGTTCATATTGATTCCAACGGAACGCAATTCCTGACCCATGGCAAAGGCACTTTGTTCACTTAATTTTAAATCCCCAGTCATCGCAAGGGCTTTATTGCCCGGAAAAACCGTGAATCCATCGCTCAATCGATTGACAACGCCTCCTTCCTGATCCACAGCTATGAGCAAAGGAATTGAAAAGCGTTTTTGTACGGCAAGCTCTTGAAGTTTTGTGCTTAAATTATGAATTTGTTGAGGAGAGTGCAATCCGTTGGCCCAATTATAATAAATAATTCCGCCGATATGGAGTTTTTGGATGAGAAACTTGGCCTCGTCATTCACCTCTTCGCCGCGAAAGTGTACCATTAAAAGCTGGCCTACTTTCTCTTCCAGTGTCATCTCTTTTGCAGAGCGAGCAGCAGAATAGGTCCAAACAATTGAAACTATAAAAACAGTGATTCTAAATAGATTTAAAAATAGCATGGTTTCACTCGCAATTAATGCTATATACGTTCCAGTTCAAAGACACCCTTTTGGACTGAAACAAGTCTATGCCTAGCGCATTCAAAATGTGGTGTGGTAGAAAAAATACGCGAATTCCGATTAAATTGCGAGTAATCTCCTCTTTACTTCCTATTTTGAAAAATTGATGGTTCTATATTTTGAGACTAGATAAAGATTTTGTACCATCATTGAATGAAGTTTTCCATTCGTTGCAAGGATTTTGGGTTTCATAAAATCAAGAGGGCTACCATCATATGACGAAACAATACCCCCAGCTTCTTGAACTAACAAAGATCCTGCTGCGATATCCCATGGATTCAAATCGTTTTCCCAATAACCATCCAGTCTGCCAGCCGCCACATAAGCCAAATCTATAGCTGCACTGCCTCCTCGCCTGACACCCTGACTACTATTTGTCATATGACAAAACTCGCGATAATTATTATCCTCAATTTCACGACGCCGATAAGAAAACCCTGTAGCTAAGAGACTTTNTTTAAGTTCGTTAACCTCTGATACTTTGAGTTTGCAGTCATTGAAGAATGCCCCTTATCCTTNTGCTGCATAAAATAACTCGCTCATAATTGGATTATAAACCACACCCACAANGGGCAGCCCCTGGAACATCAAAGCAATGGATACAGCAACGAAGGGAAATTGATGCGCATAATTTGTTGTTCCATCCAGCGGATCGATAACCCATAAAAATTCTTTTTGTTCAGCATCGTGAAGACCGCTTTCTTCAGCTAAAATTGTGTGATCAGGAAAATCATTTTTAAGGATTTGAATCACTGCGTTTTCGGAAGCCCTATCAGCTTCTGTAACTAAGTCTCCTTGTATTTTTTTATCTTGAATGTCAGATAACGCTCCCCAATATTTTTCAAAAATACNACCACCTGCTTTTGCAGCTTGGAGAGCAACTTTTAAAAATCTATCTGACTGCATTTCTTTACATCCTCTTATCTATTTTCTTTTGAAATAATATATTCGTTCCAGTTGAAAGTGTAAAGTTGCGATTACACCAAGACTATTTCGTATTTTGAATTAGAGAAGAAAAGAGGAAATGAAGAGATTTTAAAACATGACAAGACTCTCTTTAAGAGGAATCATAAAGAAATGTCTTGTCATAAAGACGTTTATTTATTCATGGCATTTTTAATCGCGTTCACGATGAGTGTCAAAATCGCACCACCAACACCGCTACCTGCAACATTGCCAAGAATTTGTGCAATATCAAGATGAGCAAAATCGATAGGCGCCTGTGCTCCCGTTGCGCTTGTTGCTGTTGCTGCGCCTAATAGGCCGAGCAATTGCAAAAGATATCCCCCAATTCCTCCACCAATGACGCCGGATACAGAATTTCCCACGGTTCCGAGCCCTTGATCTTTTGAGACTCCACCTGCAATGTTTCCACCGATTAACCCACTGACTAAACTAATGATAAGATTGACCCAATCCATCTCCCTCTCCTTGAATTAAAATTTTAACTTTACTTTCAATTAAAAGGTTGGAGGATTATTGTCAATTTTTGTTCTCTTTTCAGCAAATTGCAAATTCTATGTTTTAAATGTGCATTATGAATGACTTACCTATCTTCCTCGCAGGTGTGTTTCTTTTGTTACTGAGTGCTTGTACCTGCGTTCCTTCCGCCAATGATAGCGATATTAATCTCATTGTTGAAGAAAAATTGGCAAAAATGTCCAATGGGTCCAAGAAAAAAAGAAGAAGAAGCTATTCAATGTTTTATTCAAGAACTTTTATCCCAAGAACTTTCAGTTGATCAGGCTGTTCAAATCGCTTTGCTGAATAATCCAAAAATACAAGCTGCTTTTGAGGAGATTGGAGTTGCACGTGCAGATCTGATTCAGGCAGGTCTTTTATCTAATCCGCTTTTTGAAGGTATAGTCAGATTTCCTTTACAACACAATGCAAGGACGAATATAGATCTGCTTGCAATTCAAAATTTTTAGATCCTTTTGATTCCCCTACGCAAAAATTGCGGAAGCTGAATTTATTCAGACTAAACTTGATGTCTCAAATCAAATTTTAAATATCGCTTTTGAGGTAGAGGATACATACTATCGTTTGCAAGCAGAACAAAAAAATTCGCCTTGCTTCAGCCTCTTTTGGATTTGACCGAGGCAGCAAGCGAGCTAGCTTCTGAACAGAAAGTTCAAGGAAACATCAATGAACTGAAATTCCAGACGCAACTGAATGAATACCTTGAAGCTAAAATTTTATTATATAAATCACAACTTGAGGTTGTTCGTTTAACTGAAAAAATGAATCAATTACTCGGAATTTCTTTCTTTGAAACATGTTGGATCATTTCAGCTGAACTGCCACCCATTCTAGAAGAAGAACTCTCTTTCTGCTGCTTAGAAGAAATAGCCTTATCTGAAAGGCTCGATTTACAAGTGTCTATTTGGGAAATCGAGCGATTGGCTCGGATGTTTGGGATTAAGCAATGGTGGGCTTATACCGACGCCTACTTTGGAGGGTCCTATGAAAAAGATGCAGAAGGCTTCAAAGTCGGAGGAGCCGGTTTTGCCTTTGCACTTCCTCTCTTTAATTATGGGCAGGCCGATAGAGCTCGCCTGCAAGCATTATTTATGCAAAGCATCCATCTTTACCATGCAAAAAATAGAAATTCTAGCTGAAGTGCGTTCATTGCATGAACAACTAATGATCCAGCGCGCCTTGGTTTTGAATTATGAAACTCAGATCCTTCCGTTGCAAAAACAGATTCTGTCGATTTCAAAAACTACTACCATTCTATGGCCATGAGTGTCTATCAATATCTCCAGAAGAAAAAGCAAGAGTTACAAAAACAGATTCATTATACCGAAGAATTACGCAATTATTGGATGATTAAAGTTGCTATGTATAAATCACTTGGAACTATGAAGGTGATGGAATGATTTGGAAAACGGTTCTGTATCTTATTTTTATGAGTCTTACGCTTCATGCAGAAAATCCCAGCCCCTTTTTCTATTATTACTCCTAACTCTCATTCTCTTAATTGGACAATGGAAGCTGGAGTGAAAGTTTTTCGTTTAACGGCAGAGCCTATTAAACGAGAATTTGCTCCCGGCTTTGTCGTCAATTGTTGGGGTTACAATGGTCAAACCCCGGGTCCCACCATTGAAGTTGTCGAAGGAGATCGAGTAAGAATTTTTGTGACCAATCATCTGCCCGAACCCACAACCATTCATTGGCATGGAATCTTGCTTCCTAGCGACATGGATGGGGTTACAGGCTTGAATCAAGCCCCTATTCAACCTGGTGAAACTTTTAAATATGAATTTACGATTCGACAAAGTGCAAGTACGCATATGTACCATTCCCATTATGACGAAATGACTCAAATTGCCATGGGATTAATGGGACTATTCATCATTCATCCTAAAAATCCGATTGAGGAAGAAAAAGTAGATCGGGACTTTGCAATTATGCTGCATGAATGGGCCATTCCAATAGGAGCTGCAACTCCAAACCCCATGGTCATGTTGGACTTTAATTATTTTACTTTCAATAGCACAGTGTGGCCAGGGACTGAACCTTTGATAGTAAAGAAAGGACAAAAGGTTAGGATTAGATTCGCTAATTTAAGTATGAATAGTCATCCAATCCATCTGCATGGATATGAATTTACTGTGGTTGCCCTTGGAGGGAAAAGACTGAAACCTTCTGCCCAGTATGAAGCTGTAACAGTTAATGTTCCTGTTGGCGACACGCGCGAAATTGAATTTATCGCCAATAATCCAGGAGATTGGGCGCTCCATTGCCATAAAAGCCACCATGTAATGAATGGGATGGAGCATGAGATTCCCAATATGATAGGAGTCCAACAAGAGACAATTGAAAAGCAAATTAAAAAAATCTTGCCGGATTACATGTCAATGGGAACAAATGGAATGGGAGAAATGTTTAACATGGGCCATTCTATGAAAGGCCCGCCCAATTATCTTCCTTTAGGATCCCCAGGGCCTTTTGGGACGATTGAAATGAGCGGCATGTTCACAGTTGTTAAAGTGAGAGAAAACCTCTCAGATTACAAAGACCCAGGTTGGTATCAAAGCACGTCGAGACCTTAATTCCTAACGGGTCGCTGAATCTAATTTGTTTTTTACGATACTTAGAATTCTGTGATTTGCAAACAGAAGAAAGCAAGGTAACTTACGATCATGCGATCACAATAGCCTTGTTGTAGTGATAAGCAGAAAAATGGGAACCACCAGGACACTCAATTTATTTAGTAAAAGAATTAGCATCTGAACTAGTATACTGTGAAAACAGGAACCCAAACTATCTCTAAAGATTTCCAATGCTGGAGGTTGAGTATGAATTCTCGCTGCTGCCATTCATCTTCAAAAAAGCCCCCTTTCAAAAGCGCATCTCTATACCTGCCCTATGCATCCTGAAATAGAACAAGACCATCCTGGCGACTGCCCAATTTGCGGAATGGCACTAGAACCCAAGGATGTTTCCTTCGAAGATGATTCCGAATACAAGGAGATGCTTCATCGGTTTTTGATAGGACTCATTTTGACCCTTCCGATTCTNTTTTTAACCGCAAGTTCAATGTTTCCTTTTCTTACAAACTTTCAGCTAATTTCAACTAACCTTTCTCATTGGCTTCAACTNATTTTTAGTACTCCAGTTGTGCTTTGGGCTGGATGGCCTTTCTTTAAGAAGGCCTGGTTTTCTGTTGTAAACAGATCGTTAAATATGTTCAGCCTTATCGCGTTAGGCGTAGGAGCTTCATACCTCTATAGCGTCGTTGCCGTCCTTTTTCCCAATGCTTTTCCCGAATCCTTTAAAGAACATGGTGAATTATTTATCTATTTTGAAGCTGCTTCTGTCATCACAGTGTTGGTGCTATTAGGACAGGTTCTTGAGTTAAAAGCNAAAAGCCGTACAAGCCAGGCTTTAAAGTCCCTTCTGAATCAAAGCGCGAAATCTGCTCATCGTATCGTTGATCTTAAAGAGGAAGAAATCTCTATTGACCAGGTCAATAAAGGGGATATTTTAAGAGTTAAGCCTGGAGANAAAATTCCTGCGGACGGGATTATTTTAGAGGGCTTATCTTATGTGGATGAGTCGATGTTTACAGGAGAACCAACACCTGTAGANAAAAAGCCTAAGGATTCTGTAACAGGCAGTACGCTTAATCAATATGGCAGTTTTTTAATGGAAGCTACACGTGTGGGCAGTGAAACACTTTTTTCTCGCATTATTCAGATGGTCTCAGAGGCACAAAGAAGCAGAGCTCCCATTCAAAAACTTGCTGACCTTGTATCAGGATATTTTGTCCCAGCCGTCATTATGGTGGCCCTTTTAACTTTTATTCTTTGNGGTATGGTTGGGTCCTGAGCCCCGTTATGCCTATGCTTTAGTGAACGCTGTTGCTGTTTTAATCATCGCATGCCCCTGTGCATTGGGCTTAGCCACCCCGATGTCCATTATGGTCGGTGTGGGGAAGGGNNAGCTGAAATGGGGGTTCTAATTAAAAACGCTGAAGCTTTGGAACAATTAGAAAAAGTCAATACGCTCATGATTGATAAAACGGGGACCCTTACTGAAGGAAAACCTAAAGTGACGAAGATCATCACTCATGCTGAATACGAAGAAGATCTCCTTTTGGAATATGCTGCCGCAGTGGAAATTCATAGTGAACATCCTCTTGCTTTAGCTGTCGTAAAGGCTGCACAGGAANNAAATTTAATCCTTCCCAATGTTAAAGATTTTCAATCCACACCCGGTAGCGGCGTATCTGGGTGGATCGGTGAGAANAAAATCCTTATCGGCAAGCAAAATTTCATGGAAAGTCACCATGTTTCTGATCTGGACTCTCTTCCCTTTAAAGAGATTGAAAAGCTTGGGCAAACAATGATCTTTATAGCGATTGGAGGAAAAGCAGCAGGCTTTTTNGTGATTGCAGATCCTATTAAATCTTCAACACCTGAAGCCATTCAGCAACTCCATGATTTAGGGATAAAAATCATTATGTTGACAGGGGATAATGAAGCGACAGCTCTGTCTATTGCAAAGAAATTGCAAATCGATGAAGTCCATGCAGGCATTAATCCAGAAGACAAAAATCGTTTGGTTGAAGAAATGAANAATAAAAATCGCATTGTTGCAATGGCTGGGGATGGCATTAATGATGCGCCGGCGCTTGCTGCTGCCAATGTGGGAATTGCAATGGGAACGGGGACAGATGCTGCTATTGAAAACGCCGGTGTGACACTTGTAAAAGGTGATCTGACGGGTATTGTACGAGCTCTTGCCTTAAGTCGAGCCACTATGAGCAATATAAGGCAGAATCTNTTNTTTGCTTTCATTTACAACGCGGCAGGGATTCCTATTGCTGCAGGCCTCTTATATCCTATGATTGGATTGCTTCTCAATCCAATGATCGCCAGTGCAGCGATGACCTTCAGCTCTGTTTCGGTGATTTTGAATGCTTTAAGATTAAGACATTTTAAGTTACCTTCCAGTTGAAAGTTTGAAATTTGAGCGGAAATAATTTGAATCAAGCGAAGCTAGCACAATTTGAACAATTTCATGCGAGCAGAAAGATTTACAATCCTAAAATAACAAATTCAAAAATTCAGGTTTCCACTATTTTTTACAATGAATTTCCTAAAAATTTTATGACAATTTTCGGGTTCTTCTGAGCCGATTATCAAATTAAAATTACTAATTTAAACTGAAAAGGAGGACCAAAATAAGCCTAAAAGAGTGTCTTTGACGCAGGAACGAGTATATACATAAGGTAATTGCGCGCCTTAGGAGTAAAGCGCAATGAAAAATAAAAAAGGCTTACTCCAAATACGGAGTATCGTAAGATCTCCAAAAAATCGAGGTCAAATACCTCAAAAAACAAGGAGTAAGCCATGAGCTATTATGTTGGATTAGATGTTTCTTTGAAAACAGTTTTTATATGCATCGTTAATGCTAAGGGAAAAGTTGTAAGAGAAGACGCCGTTGAATCAAAGCCTGAAGAAATAAGTTCATATTTAAAACAAACAGGGTACGAGATAACACAAATCGGCCTTGAAAGTGGAAATTTAACACATTACTTAAAGAAAGGGCTTCAAAAAGCAGGTTATGACGTAGTGGTTATGGAAGCACGAAAAATGGCAGCGATTTTGGCAACGATCATAAATAAGACGGATAAAAATGATGCTCGAGGAATAGCAGAAGCCTTAAGAGTAGGTCATTTTAGAGAGTGTGTACATAGAAGTGATGAGGCAATGGAAATTAGAAGCGTGCTGCATATGAGACAGACACTTGTAGAGGAAAAGACTCATGTAGTGAATAGCCTGAAAGGGCACCTTAAAGTCTATGGAATAAAGCTCACNCAAAAGGCAGGTAAAAACTTTAGGCTGCAAGTAGAAGAGGCAGTAAAAGAACTAAGCCCGAAGGTACAAAGAGTTATTAAAAGCCTATTAAACGTAATGGACAGTTTAAATACTGAAATTAAAGCTTTAGATAAAGAAATAGAGGAACTAGCTAAAAACGATGAAGATGTGCAACTCTTGCAAACGATAGACGGGGTAGGACCTATTACGGCTTTATCATTTAAAGCAGAGATAGATGATATAAGACGATTTAAAGATTCAAGAAATGTAGCTGCATATTTAGGATTAACGCCCAGCCAATATTCATCCGGTGAGACTAAAAGCAGNGGAGGAATCTCGAANAAAGGATCAAAGCGAACGCGCTACTTACTTGTGGAAGCAGCAACAGTCCTATTAACACGTTGTAAAACATGGAGCAAACTGAAAGCTTGGGGAATGAAACTCATGAAAAAGAAAGGCAAAAAGAAAGCGATAGTAGCAGTGGCAAGAAAGTTAGCGGTCATCATGCATAAGATGCTTGAAAGTAAAAAGCCGTTTGAAAGAACAGATAAAAAAGAAAAATAGCAGCATAAAAATAAAGGCCTTTTAGAAAGAAAAATACAATTCAAACGAATCCGAAGAAGGGTTAAGACGAGAACGAGTTGGCGCTAAGACGCCGTGATATACATTGTCTGACCTTAGCTTCGAACATTATAATGGGGCAGAAGATTCAGAAATAATGAACTTCAATAAAAAAGACCCCGAAGAGAACAAGGGAGTGTCGTTTGATTTAGTATTTGGCAAAAAAAGCCAAGAAAAAAAGAGAATTTTGATTGATTAAAATCGCGCAATTAGAGAACTCGTTCCTGCTGAAACTTGGAATTTTGACTACGTCAGCTTGCAATTGCCTTTGTATCTGTCTGCATTTAAGTTGTGCTGCTTCGACAGATTCAAATTCAGTACTCATCTTTGTTAAATTTTCCAACTTTCAACTAGAAGGAGTATATCTTCATTAACCTTCTTAAAAGCTTTAAATAGAATTAACATTTTCTTTAATTCTACTTAACATTCTATATTTAAAATTGTAAGTTATTAATTTTTAATTTTTTACGATAAGGAGTCATAGAATGGCAAGCCCTCTTAGATCCAACAATTTTTCTAATCAGGATTCCTTTCAGCAAATCTTGGCAAGTTTAACTCCAGAAGGTATACAAAATTATTTACATCAATTTGAAGCGCCTTTCCAAACAAATTTATTGAAAACAATCAATGAATTATTTTTAAGTGAATTAAATATAAATTCAGATGTAAAAGCTCAGTTACTATGCCTAGACGCAAATGAAACGGATTACAATACGAAAAAAGTTCAGCTCGAATCCGAAATTTCAATTTCTGACGAAGCACTGATGCGCATCCGTCATATTATGAAAATTTTGGTCGATAGACTAGAACAAAACAAATATTATTTTTAATTGAAAAATTTTAAGAAGAATTCACTTAGAAATGAATTCTTCTGCACATCTAAATCCGAACTCATTGTCAAATTTCCAAGTTTCAGCTGAAATAAATATAGCCCTTTTCAAATACTTCAATCGCAAGAACTTTCAATTCAGTCCGAATGGATATCCTTGAACTAAAAAGTGTATAACCTTATTAAATTAAGGTCGAGTAAACTTTTTAGAGAAAATAATTCCTAAGTTTTGTAAAAATGAAGGGTTAAGAGAAAATTTCTGAATTTAATTCAGCAGGTTAGATCTTTATCGATGTTTTAGATGAGAGTCAGAGCGATTCGTCAAAAATATCTTAATTTTAAGTGAACACAGGATTTTTCCTTGAGCATCGCTAATTATTTCACATTCATTCGCATTTTTATTAGCCCCATCTTNTTACTCGTATATATTTATCATGACTTTTTNGGGATTACTCAGACTCTGCTTCCGTATGTCTTAATTTTTCTTTTGTGCGTAAGTGAACTTTCGGATGCCTTTGATGGATATCTGGCTCGCAAATACAATCAAGTCACAGATTTTGGAAAAATTCTTGATCCGATGGCCGATAGCATTGCACGTCTCTCATATTTTCTGACGTTTACTGCTGAACCCGTTAGACTCCCTCTTGCTCTTATTTTTATCTTTTTATATCGCGATTCAGTCGTGAGTACGCTGCGGACCATTTGCGCCCTTAAAGGTTTTGCTTTAGCGGCTCGCACCAGCGGAAAAATCAAAGCAGGCATTCAGGCTTTGTCTGCCCTGATCGTCTTAATTATGATGATTCCTCATTCCATGGGATATCTTAACGCTTCGACACTCCAAATTGTAAGCACGTGGGTCGTGGGCATCGCTGGTCTCTACACAGCTTATTCGGGCGTCGATTATGTGTATGCCAACCGGCAGTATATTGCTAAACTCCTGACTCTTCACCCTACAAAACCATGAAAGGGTACGAAATCTTCGGCGTAGGAAGCCCGATTTTAGATTATGTCCTCCACGTCGATGAAGATTTTCTTAAGCAAATTCCTGGNAAAAAAGGGGGCATGGAACCCATTGACTACCAGACTTTGCAATCAATTATTAAAAAGACAGGAAAAACTCCCTTGGTCATCCCTGGAGGAAGTTCAGCCAATACCATAAAAGGCCTTGCACATCTAGGCTTTGCATGCGCTCTTTTCGGTGTCATTGGAAGCGACAAAGCGGCACATGAATATATGTCGTTTATCCGCACAACTGGCATCACTCCATTATTCCAAACTTCAAAATTATCCACCTCTCAAGTTCTTGCCTTAATCACTCCTGACGGAGAGAGAACTCTGCGTTCATTTTTAGGTGCAAGTCAGGATTTTCAACTCTCCGCGATGACTCCTGAGCTTTTTAAGGATGTCAAACTTGTGCATATAGAAGGCTATAGCCTTTTACAGGGAACTCTTCCTGANAAAACAATGAAGCTTGCAAAAGAAGCTGGTGCAAAAATCTCTTTTGATCTAGCTAGTTTTGAACTTGTCGAACAATTTAAGGAACGAATTTTATTTCTTCTCTCACGCTTTGTAGATATCGCGTTTGCCAATGATGAGGAAATTTTCACTTTGACTGGCGTTGGAGGACAAAAAGGATGTCAATATTTAAAAGACCTTTCAGAGATTGCGATTGTAAAAAGGATAAAGAANGGGTGCTGGGTTGGACATAGCAACGCCTTAATCTATCAACCTGCTCTTGAAATCCAAGTGATTGACTCCACAGGTGCAGGAGATTTATTTGCCAGTGGGTTTTTGGCCGCCTACTTAAAGGGTAAAACACTTGAAGAATGCGCAGCAGCGGGCAATTTGGTAGGAGCTGCCGCGGTCGGAATTTCCGGAACTGAAATTTCCCAGGAGAATTGGGCCTTCCTTAAAAGCAGCTTGCTCTCTAAAAGAGTTTCTCAAGCCTTAAATTACAGCAAGTCTTGTCTTAAACGCTTAAATTTTATGAAAATCGTAAGAGATTTCGTTGCGTAAGCGAAAGATTCCATAGCAGTTGAAAACGAGCAAAAGTCCTCCTGCAATAGTCATTACAGATTGCGCTTGAGCAGTATCGACGAGAGCAAACGCTGCCAGAGCTAGAGAAGCATAGAGGTAATAAAGAGGTTTTCCTCTTTTTGGGCTTAAATATTCAGCGCATTTCAAACCCACGCAAAAGTAGGCATTGATGGTTGAATAACCTAGAAGGAATAAGAATAAAGGCATAAACCATTCCATATAAGGAAAATACTGCGCAAGCGCTGTCTGAACTAACAAACTTGAGTCGACAGGATGGTGCCAAAGATCTGTCACTAAAATGATAAGCACGCTGGTTGTGCAAATTAAAAATGTGTCTACGAAAATATCAAAAATAACGAGCGAGGCTTGTTNTTCTGGAACCTTGACAAAACTTTCACTATGGATCACTGAAGCATATCCCACACCCACGTCCCCAGTATAGCATCCACGACGAACCCNCTGAGAAATCGCCTGTGTAGTTGTGCTTCCAATAAATGCCCCTATAGCTGCATGACCCGTAAAAGCCGTATTAAAAATGACTTTTAGGACATCAGGAATATTTTGATAGTTTTGAATCAAGACCCAAACTCCCATGCCAAGGTATAGGATCACAANAAATGGGATAATAAACCCGGAAATATTTCCTACACGCCGCACTCCCCCGCTTCCTGCAAAAATAACGAGTCCCAGAAGGATCGCTAAGACAAAGTATGGATTGATCCCTAAATTGGATGTCACGCTATTGACAATAACATTGAATTGGTAGACTTCCACACCATAGATGCAAAGCAAAACGCAGACAAGCTTTGGCACGAAAGATCCCTTAAACACGCGTTGCAAAAAGTACATCGGCCCGCCGTTATAGCCTCCCTGAGGATTCTGAACGCGGTAACGCAGGCCTAAAAACACTTCTCCGTATTTAATCATCATGCCGGCAATAGCTGTAATCCAAATCCAAAGAAGAGCGCCTGGCCNCCCTATCTGCACTGCTGTTGTAATTCCAACAATATTTCCAATCCCAACGCAGCCGCCCACACAAGCAAAAANAGCCTGTAAGGGATGAACGCTGCCTTTTTCATGCTTGTCATGGACAAACATGAAACTATAAAATGTTTTCACAACTTTGGGAAAATGGATAATTTGGACAAAACGAGACTGCAGGCTTAAAANAAGCCCTAAAATAATAATAATCGGGACAGCAACAAAAGCCCACAGCAAATTTTCGAAATTTTCTAGTTGAAAAAACAGATAGTCAATCATTGATATCGGATCATTACGTTAAAAATTAAAGTTTTATGTTCTTCCTTTTTAAAAAACTTTTGGGATCGATTCAAAAATTTGAATTAAACCTTTCTTAAAAAAAGGGGTTTTTGGATTGGAAGAAGCATAAAAATTATACTTTAACTTTTTCATAAAAGTCAAAGAAAATAGATTTTAGAATATTTATGTTAATACAATTTGAATTTGAGAAGATAAAATGCATGACTTTTGATATAAAGTCTGGCAAACTGCTTAGAACATATTGAACGTTGGAAGTATTATGTACTTTTCCCAATTTTAAATGAATGGGTTCAAGTTTTGGGCTTGCATTTATTTGAATTCATTTGAGAGGTTTTAAAATAGTTCCATCGCAAGAATTTTGTACTCATTCCAAATGGTGTCTTTTAACTGAAAGAGTGAGAAACCTTAAGTGTGAGAATCTTATATGACCACTCACTTTGATATGATCAGGCTTTTCACGACCCCTCAGCTCATTTCGACAGATTCTCTACAGCCTCATGAGCGCTATAGATTTGAATTTTTGAAAATGTGCTGCGATTTATACTTAACGATGCCTCCACTTGTCAGATTCAAAAAGATTACCTTGAAGATATCAAAACTTTTGTAGCAAGCCTAAAAAGTTGCGGTAAGGGCTTGATGAAGGATTCGTATTCAAGGTGCTATCCCATACTCATGACTGTCCAATGCGCTATAGAATCTTTTCTGACAAGAGAACTCTATGCTCAAAATATTAGAAATGTGCATGCATTAGTTCTCTCACAAGAAGGATTTTCCTCTCAATTGAAACATGCTCAAGTCAAAGGCTTGGTGTTTGAAAAATTTGATCATTCAAGAGAACTAACTTTTGATCCAAGAGACATCACACTACCCTATTTATGTGAAGCAGGCGCTATGGTTCAATGGGCTTATTCGACTAAATTGCAGAATCAACTAGAGCCAGAAACTACTTCAAAAGCCCATTCGAAAAAAGGAAAATGGAAAAATTATAAAAATGCCGCTAAAAAGGATGTCCCTTTCGAATTAAGTGGGACTTTATATCGATTTGAAGGCTGGATCATCGTGATTCATGGAAATTCTGAGTTACATAAAAATACCAATGAAGGAGTATGGAAGATATGGATGGCGCCTGACAACGTCAATTCCGAAGCTCTAGAGCATGCTCATGCGATGGAGCAATTTGTGCTAAAAAACGCTTCAGATAAATGAAGTTTTCCAGTTGAAATTTGCAATTTTGACCTCGTCATCTTGCACCTATTTTTATCTCACAAACTGATTCAAGTTGTACAGCTTCGACTGATCCAAATTCATACGGTCTTGAACGAGAATAATTTATTTAGAGAATAAACCACATCAAAAAAATCTAAAAATTCTGGAATTATTCAAACTAGTAAAGAATTTTAAAAATAATTTAAATTTAATTCTAAAAATCATCTTTCCAATGGTAATTATCTAATAAGCCCTCTGTTGGACGTCCCAGTATTGAAAGGGCAATATAAAGCGCCTCAATTGAAGCAAGACCACGATCAGGATCAGAACAATCCTCTTGTCGTCGGGGATAAGCAGTACGAAATTGCGAAGGAATACTCCTTTTTGTATTAGGCATTGGCTTTCTACAAAATTGAGCATTTTTGGCATAGCGCCATGTACTATCTAAAACAANAAGTCCATTCGCCTGGTCGTTAGAAGTTAAAAGAGGGGCATCTAATGTTAGAAGAAGATAGCCAGAAAGGTTGGGCAATTTTGCATGGGGATAACTGAAGAATTGGAAATCTGGTCGCGATTCGAGGCCCCTAAGACTGCATTTTTNTAAATTTTCTCTTTGATGCCGCAAAATAACAGTGGGAGGAAAGGATTGCATAATATAAATAGGGAAGATAATATAAAGTTCAACAAAAATGAACGGTTATTATGTCAAAAATCACATTCATAATCAATAGGAAGGTTATATGAATAAACTGCTAATGTTTTTCTGTAGCGTTTTGATAGGCTCAAGTTTTGTCTCAGGCAAAGCTGAAAGCGCTTCGTCAATCAATTGGTTAACAAATTATGAAGAGGCCGTCAATCAATCAAGATCGACCTCAAAACCAATCGTTTTATTNTTTACTGGATCGGACTGGTGCGGTTGGTGTCATAAATTGGAGCAAGAAAGCTTAGATACCCCTGAATTTGCTCAGGCTGCTGGAGATAAATTTATCTTTGTAAAGCTTGACTTCCCAGTCAATACGACTCTTTCACCACAAATCGCCGCACAGAATAAACAGCTACAGAGAAAGTTCAATGTAAGCGGTTTTCCTACTTTAATAATTCTTGACGGCAAGCAACAAAACCAAATTGGAAAGACAGGCTATCGTCCTGGCGGCGGAAGAGCNTTTGCTGATCACTTATCAAAAATCGTGTCTGATTCCTCAGGCTACCAACAAAAAATGCAGTCGATGCACAGTCAAAAATACTCAAGCGCGGAACTTAAAAAACTCTATGAAACTGCGCAGCATTTTGGCTATGACAATGATGCAGCCCAAATTATTAAAGCTGGCATGTCCTCGGAGGACAGCCAGTTTTTTATCGTGGAACGCTACCGAATGCTGGGAAAAGAAGGNTTTTTAGCTTCTCCTGAAGCATTAAGCCTCAAGCAACAACTTATTGAATTAGATCCTAAAAATGAAAAAATGCTTCAATATCAAATCGCTGTTATTGAATTTGAGGCCAATCATGAAACGATGGACAAGGAAAAAGATGCCGAATTAGCAGTAGCTCCATTAATTGACTACATCAATAAATTTGGTGCCACAGATAAAGAAAATCTTTGGAGGCTTCAAATGATTATTTCTCAGGTTTACTTCGATCATAATAAACTTCATGAATCTCTTAAATATGCAGAAAATTCCTATCTTTCCGCTCCCTCTTGCGCTAAAGTAGAAATCTCTACAGCCATTAAAAGCATTCAATCCCAACTCTTAACAAGAGAAACAGCTTTTGCCCACTAAAATCTCATCTCGAATCCATTGAATGAACAGTCATATCCCACGAAGTAATCTTAAGAAGTTCTTTTGGGATGTCATAAAGAAAACGGGAAGGTTTGCTAGGCGTTTCTTTGCCCATTCGACTGCGCGAGCAGGCAAGGCTGATAATCAAATTTTGCATGGCTCTGGTCATCGCCACGTACATGAGGCGTCGCTCTTCTTCAATGCCAGTTTCCTTAAGGCTTTNTTCATGAGGGATAATATGATCTTCAATTCCGACTAAAANACAAACGGGAAATTCAAGCCCTTTTGCGCTATGAAAAGTCATTAATGTGACTCGATCTTCAGAAAAATTTTNTCGGCGTGCTTGATCCCAATCATGATCCAAAGAAACGGTTCCTAAAANATCTCGCAAATTTGGGCGTTTATGCAGCTCATCTCTCACCTTACATTCGTAATCTGTAAGAGCATTGACGAATTGTTGGCAGTTTTCCCATTTAAAAGCGCGCATTTGCTCACTTTTCACTTCTTCTTCAATGGCTTTCCGATAGTTAACCTTTTCAATCAGCCATGCAAGGGTCTCGCCCATGGGCATTTNTTCAAAACGTTCTTTCGCTTCTTCGATTGTTGATACTAAATCCTGGAGCCCTTTTAATGCCTTTGCTGGCAGAGAAGAACGGATTTCATCGTCTTGCAATTGATCCTGGCAGGCCATTTTTAAAACATCCCAAAGAGGAAGGCCTTGCTTTCTATTATAGCTGGTTAAAGCATCTAAGGAGCCCTCTCCAATCCNCCGTCTGGGCTGGTTGATGATGCGAAGAAGCCCTTCCTGGTCTTTTGAATTTACGATCACCCGAAGATAAGCATGCAAATCTTTTACCTCGCGTCTTTCATAAAATTCGACACCGCCGAATATCTGATAAGGAATGCCTCGATTCCATTGACCATTATCCGTCCATGTATACTTAAGAAGGGCATTTTCAAAAGTCCTGGATAACGCATTAGAGCGATAAAGGATGGCAAAGTCTTTCCACTTCAACCCTTTTTCCTCTCTCATTTTAGCGAGACGGTAAACAACAGCTTCTGCCTCATCTGTATCTTTTGGAGCGTAGAACATTTCAATCGGCTCTCCTTCTCCTTTTGTGCTCCAGAGAACTTTATTATAGCGGGATTGATTCTTATGGATCACTGCATTTGCAGCTTTAAGGATCGTATTGGTCGAACGATAATTTTGCTCAAGCTTAATCACTGTTGCTTGATCGAACTCTAAAATATTGCGCACCTCAGCTCCTCTCCATCCATAAATTGATTGGTCATCGTCGCCGACAACACATAGATTATTATATCTTGCCGAAAGAAGCTGGGCCAATCGATACTGAATAGGGTTTGTGTCTTGATATTCGTCAATCATAATGTAATGATAACGTTCCTGATAATGCCTCAAGACGTCTGGATGTTTTTCAAAAAGCTGCACGGTCAGCACTAAGAGATCATCAAAATCGACAGCATTGTAAGCCCGCATGCTATCTTGAAGACGCCGATGAACATTGCCGGCAAACTGGTCATGCCAGGCTGATTGATTTTGCGTCATTTGTTCAACTTGAAGCCCTCTATTTTTGGCTTGAGAAATTAAAGCCATTGTACTCGACAAAGATGGAAGATCTTTTTCTCTCTCAAGAATATCGCGTGCGATGTGCGAGACTAAACGCTGTACATCTGCCTCTCTATAGATTGTGAATTCAGGGGTATAACCTAGCCGTTGAATTTCTTCTCTTAAGACCTGAATGCAAAAACTATGGAAAGTACAGAGCGTCACTTGTTTCGCCACTTGAGAAGGAACTAAAGAGGACATGCGCTGCATCATTTCTGCTGCGGCTTTATTTGTAAAAGTGAGTCCTAAAATATGTTTAGGGTGGATCCCTAATTGATTGATCAGATGGCACATGCGCATAGTAAGGACACGAGTTTTTCCGGTCCCTGCTCCGGCCAGAATTAAAAGGCGCCCTTCAACAGTTAGAACGGCTTGCCGTTGCTGTGCATTTAACCCATCGTCCATGAAACAAGCCCCAATAAATCTGCTTCAATGTGGCTAGAAGCCGCCTCTTTTGCTCGGGTCCGCGGTTTCACCACGAGATCCATCCCTTTGGGGAGGGAATCATAGCAACGACGAAAAGCTTCTCTCACGATGCGCTTGAAGCGGTTTCGCTCATGCGCTTTGCCGAAACGTCTGGAAACTGTAATGCCAAGCCGGGTAAGGCTTGTGTGATTGGAAGAGCATTCGATGGTAATCCAAGCGCCTAAAAGCGCTTGCCATGACTGGCAAGTCGCTGAAATTGGCGACGTTTACGCAAACGAACGCTTTTGGAAAGCGATATCTCACGCTCTTGTCAAAGCCTTGCGTCCTCTGCGGCGACGTGCATTGATAATTTTACGGCCGTCGGCTGTTTTCATTCTTTACGAAATCCGTGCTCTGATTTGCGACGGCGCTTGCTTGGTTGGTAAGTACGCTTCACGTTAAATTCCTTCATTGATAGGTTTTATTAAACGATAGCAGTAGGATACCGAAGAAAAGGAATAAACGCAAGTTAAAATCCTTGCTATCACTTCCCTCTATAAAAGCCCGCATAAGAAAAGGATTGAAATGAAAATAGGAATTAGGCTATAACAATCGCTTAACTTGTAAATTGTGTAACGTAGGAACAGACATGAAAGTAAAAGCATCCGTTAAAGCCGATCCATCGAAGGGTGATATCCTCGTTCGACGTAAGGGACGTCTTTATGTGATTAACAAAAAGACCCCAACCGCAAACAACGGCAAAAAGGTCCAGCTCGTAAAAATAGGAAGAGTATAATCATATGGCAAAAAGGTCATCGATAGAAAAAGAAAAGCGTCGTGAAAGAACCGTTAAACTGAAATGGGAAAAACGGCAAGCCCTTAAAAAGGCTGCTGCCGACATGAACAGTTCAGAAGAAGAACGTCAGGCTGCACGTACTGCACTTAATAAAATGCCTCGCAACTCCTCACCTGTGCGTCTGCGCAATCGTTGCTTGCTAACTGGACGTTCCAGAGGCTTTATTAGACAATTCAAAATTTCTCGCCTTACCTTTAGAGAAATGGCGTCAAACGGATTAATTCCTGGCGTCACAAAATCTAGCTGGTAAGAGAAATCAAGTTCGATTTTTAAAAGTCAGAAAAACCCTTTTAGGGTTTGTTTCTGGCTTTTTTATTTTTACAAAAATACAGCTTGAAGGGTCTGAAAAGCCAGCATTCAAAGAGCTTCGACAAACCCTGGCAACTCTTGAATACGTTTCCATTGGTCCATACCCTCAGACCATACATAGGTCGCAGGGGTAATTTTCTCTTCTACCCATAGAAGTTTTAAGGCACTAAAGTATACAGGCCCCTGCTGCTGACGACTTTTATCTAAATAAAACCATTCCTTTTGAGCATAGCCTATCTCTAAAAATTCCTTTTGAGGAGCTAACTTCAAGTCCTCATTTTCTTCTGTTTCTCTTTCCCCTTCTTGTTCCGTCAAAGGTTTTAAAATTAAAAGCAGCAAAGGAGAAAATACCCCTAGCAAAATTCCTATCATAAACCAGGCCACTGGATCGCGCCCACGCTGTTTAGCAATATAGGCGGAAAGAAAAGCAAAGAAAAGAAGTAAAAGCAGACTTATTAGCATTCTCATAAATTCATCCTGGAAATAGATCATTAAAACCCAATTTGCGCTCCATCGAAATGTCATCTGAAAAGTAGATTTCTATCGCATAAGGCCTTGTTTTCCTACTTTAACCAAAGTATGTCAAAAATT
Source organism: Parachlamydiaceae bacterium (assembly GCA_013414685.1). Taxonomy (GTDB): domain Bacteria; phylum Chlamydiota; class Chlamydiia; order Chlamydiales; family Parachlamydiaceae; genus Neochlamydia. Next base: position 1,045,170 of record CP058704.1, read on the forward strand.
AGCCTTTGGAACCTAGAAAAAATCACAATTTCAGCTGGAAAGAGTCTAGACAAGAACCTTCATATGGGTTAACATTTTATTATAGTATTGTTATGGATGCTGTCAACTTTTTGTAGGAGTTTTGCATGGCAGAGAAAGGAAAATCTGTGGACATNAAAAAAATTGATACAAAGGAATTTGAACTGCCTGAAACTTTATTTATACGGGATATAGATAATAAGGTTTTTCAAGGGATTGTGCTTGAATGCCTCAACCAAATTGAAGGCGTTAACCTTATCGAAAGCACCTTCATTGATAGCATCCTTGGCCGTAGCACCTCTGAAGGCGCGCGAGGCATACAGGCTGAGCAGGACAATAAAAACCACTCTGTTGGGATTAAACTCGAAGTCAATATCTTTTATGGAATCCCTATTCCTGAAAAAGCCGAAGAGATTCAAAGTAAAATTGCAGAAGAAATCACACGCTTAACAGGACTTCATGTTTCTTCTGTGCATGTCGTTTTCAAAAATATTGTAACGACTGANGATAAAAAGCTGATTAATCCTGTCACACATCCCATCAATTATTCAACTGCTCAAGAAGACTATAGTGACGAGTTCTAAAGCATGATTCATTTTCTGTATTCCTTTGTCGTTTTCATTGTCGCCTTATTTTTTATTTTGCTAGGCTTATTTGGGATCATGATTCAAGCCTCTCATCAGATACGCTCTGAGGTGATCAGCTTTATTTTAGAAGACTCCTTTCTTCTTTCTCTGTTTGGAATCGCGTCTATCTTAATTGGCGTGGCGATTGTATTTCATCTGGCAGCTGGCTTTAGAAAACGGTACATAAAAATTAAATCCAAAAACCAACAGGCCTTTTATCTGGATGAAAATATTTTCCAGGATTGCATGAAAGGATATTGGAAACAACTTTTTCCCTCTCAAGACATTCCCAATCATGTGGTGCTTAANAAAAATAAAGTTTTCATCACTGCAGATCTTCCTTTTGTCCCTGCTGCTGAACAAAAAGCTTTGTTGACTCGCATAGATAACGACCTAAAAGATCTGTTCTCNACGTTTTTAGGTTATCGTCAAGAGTACGTAATTTCCATTAGCTTTCAAAATGATGCGGCCCAACGGCCTATTTTGCAAAAATGAGATCCAGGTTTCCTTTGTTTCAATCGCATTTAGATCTCGCTCATAGCTATTGGGAAAAATTTGTGCAAACTGGCGATCATGTAATTGATGCCACATGCGGAAACGGACAAGATACTCTATTTTTAGCTAAGCTTTGTTTGAATGAATCATCCGGTGAACTATACGCCATCGATATTCTTCCTAAAGCTGTAGAACTCACAAAAAAATTTAGNAAAACTCTCTTACCTCCTCTCTATTATCGNCGCATTCACTACATTCCAGGCTGTCATTCCACATTTCCTGAAGAAATTCTTCCAGAGAGCGTCAAATTAGTCGTTTACAACTTAGGCTACCTTCCTGGTGGCGGCGATAAAACAAAAACCACTAAAGTTGAAACAACTTTACAAAGCCTTCAACATGCGTTGGAACTTGTTCAAAAAGGCGGGATGATTAGCCTCACCCTTTATCCTGGACATCCAGAAGGCGAACGAGAAGAGAGTCATATTCTAACTTTCATAAAGAATCTAGATCCCCTTAAATGGAACTGCTGCCATCATCAATGGCTCAATAGACATAAAAGCCCAAGCCTTCTTTTACTACAAAAATTTATAAACATAAATTGATATTAATTAATAAATTAATTATAATTAATTCTTATTTATTAATAATGGATATTTATGAAAATTAACAAACAATACTCTTTTAGTAATATTTACGGGATGCCGGATCCAAAAGTTCAAACTAATTCTTTCAAAGACATTTATGGAATGCCAGATAAGCATCCTCCCGAAAACAAAATGGAACAAAACATCTTTGGGATGCAAAATAAAAGTGCGGCATCCCAATGCATGAAACCTAGTAAACAACTAATTAATATGAATCACGTTTATGGAATGCACATTGAGGAAAGTCTTTTGGATCATCTGGATGAAAAACATTGTTTAATATTTCTAAAATAGGCTTTAAAAATTCAATAAACAAAAAAATTGATAAAGGGGTCCTGAACTGTATCAATGATCAGGACCGAAACAAGCCAAAATAAAAGCTTAGTTTAAACGGGATTGAGCCATCCACCATTTTTTCCCTTCAAGCAGAATGTTATTATTTTGAACTTTTTCCCTGCTCTAAGTCATCAGCATGTCCAAGCAACGTAAAAACTTTGACCCTGTCTTCATTATACCACTCATTTGCATACGGCATTTTATGTTTAGCTAAATCAAAAAAGAGGCAAATCTAGCCGGTTTTGGGTGGTATCAGCCCCTTTCTTGATTAACCATTCCAAGATTTCTGGATTGAATTTTTCTATTGGATATTCAAGGGGTAGATGGCCTCCGCGATCACGCACATTGACGCCGATGCCTGGTTGTTTCATCAGAAGTTCAAGAAGATCGAATTGATTTTGATCTCGGCGGTGACTTGAAACAGCCACGATGAAATTTTCTATAGAGGGCTTAAATCCTTTTGAAATTAATTCCTGGCATTCTTTTACTTCAGCATTTACAACTGCCTGGTGGAACTTGTCGGCTAATTTTCTTTGCTCCTCTTCTTCCTTTCTTACCACTTCATTTGCTTTTTCTTGTTCAATCTCTTTTTTACCTTTGCTAAGTTTTCAGGTGAAAAAATTTCTTTAATCCCTCCCGAGTTTCCTTTTCATCGGGAGCTGTATAAGTTTTTCTACAAGTTCTATAAAAGACCTGCAATCAGAGGGCTTCAAAGTTGCATCAGCACCTTTTGAAGCAGTAGGATTAAGCTCTTTGAATCCTTATTTTTCAAGGCCACTTCTAAGGGAAGAACCCCTTGCCATCTCGACCGTTTACATCTGCGCCCTTTTCTACCAGCGATTTAATGATTCTTTCGGTTTGATAGTCGGGTTTAGAATTTTTTCCACAGCGACATTCAAAGGGGAAGCTTTGTTTCCGTAAGGTTTTGGAGAGACTCCAGCGTTTAACAAATCTTCGCATTTGTGAAAATCTTGAGTGCGTATTGCCGTTAACAAAGCTTCATGCGATTCGACTTTCGCCTTGGAAATTTCAGCGACACTCTTGATTGTTTTTTCCACCCATTCGGGATTTTGGGCCTGTGAAGCAAGATCCTTGGTATTTTTGTATCCTTCAGGGTCTATTCGATGAAACAAATTTGCTAAGCTTTGACAATTTAGATAATAAATGCCATCCTGACCTGAGATAGCTACAGTCTTATGGAAAATTTTTCTAGAATCCAACCAATGATGTTAGCTAAGGGGCCATGATAGCCTGTCACTCCTTCGATTGTTTTGTCATCTTTTTTATGCCTACATCAGCAATATTTCCTATATCGAATCGATTGAAATTATTTTTTGAAATTTGCATATTTGTCATAAAAAACCTTCTTTTAAGCTCATTCATTAAAAATTAAATAAATTCTATACAATCGATTCAAGTCTTGGAGGGTGTATTTTTACTCATCTTGAAAATTCCTGTTTATACTCCACTAGGTGTTAGTATACGCAATATTTCATTGTGTTTTGCATCCCAATCTTTATCTCTATGATCCCATGAAGCCTTAGTTTTTTCCTGGGCAATTTGTAAAAGAGAACGGCCTTTTGAACCTTGCAGGTTAATATTTGCTCCATGATCAATAAACAGTTGCACTAATTTTGGATCATTTTGATAAATCGCCCATTCTAAAGGAAGTTCACTATTTTGCTTTTCATTGATTTTATTTTTAGCTCCCTTCTCAAGAAGGTATTTACAGATTTCAAAACGCGTCGCCTGGTCATAGGTAAATGAAACCCTTCTTAAGGGAAAATCACCACTCGCTAACGGTTCTTTGACATCTACGGATGTATCAATAATTTTTTTATGTTCTCAATATTGCTTTCCGTTAATTTTTTATTAAATTCTTTTTCAATCTTTTCTTGTTCTAAAAATCTGCATGCCCTAATAGTGTAAAGATTTTGGCTCTTCTTTCACCAATGAAACCTTCATCAAAAAGTAAGCGTTTTTGGCCAATTCAAATAAAGATATACTCCCTTCCCAATGTGAACTCACTAAGGAAAGATCTGCGCCATTTTTTATGAGCCATTCCAAAGTTTCAGGGTTTAGGGCCTTAATTGCTTCTTCAGCGGGAAGAATATCATTATCGCGATCATTCACGCTCACGTTATTAGCAATGATGAGATTGCAAATTTCAAGTCTATCTTTTAAATCTCCATGGTTGCTGTGAACAGCTGTAAGCAAATGTCCAACTTCAGGTTTATATCCTTTGGAAAGTAAAGCTTTAAAATCCTCTAAATGAGCTCCTAAAGCAGCTTGTCTAAGTTCTTCATACTTTTCCCTATCTTTTATTCTATTTGCTTCAACGCTTTTCTGCTTTTCAATTTCTGCTGATTGTCTTTCACCCTCTTGAACCCCTTCTGATATTTCTTTTAGATTCGTTGGATCAAGAGAATAGCTTACAAAATTTTTGTCTTTTTCATTTTCAAATTTGATTATTTCAAGGTATTCAGTAAAATTATTACTATCTGAAGGTTTTAAATTTAGATTTGCACCTTTACCAACCAAAACCATTATTGCAGCAATGTTTTTCGCTTTAATCGCCACTTCCAGAGGCAATCTTCCCTCACGATCACGTTCGTCAACATTTGCGCCATGCGCAATCAAAAGAGAGTATAAATGAAAATTTTTATCTTCATCTTGAGAAGGTTTTTCTAGCGCTCTAAATAATGGGGATTCTCGATTGGGGGCAGTTTTTACGGAAGCCCCAGCTTGAATAAGCTCTTTGCATTTTTCAACATCGACATCATCAATTGCCTGCAGAAGCTTTTGGTGAAGTTCATCTTTTTTTGATTTGCCTCAACAACCTTCTGTATGGTTTGTTCTACCCATTTCGAACTTTGAGCTTTTGAAGCTAGTTCTTTTACATTCGCAAATTCTTTAGAATCTAATCTATTTAAGAAATTTGCTAGACTTTGACAATTCAAATAATAGGTTGTTCCATCTTTTCCTGAAATTGAGACAGTCTTATGGAAGATTTTTCGAGAATCCATCCTATGATATTAGCCAAGGGACCATGATATCCCGCCACCCCTTGCAATTTTTTCCCTCTTTCGTGACTCCTTCATCGGTAATATTTTCAATATTGAATCGGTTAAAATCATTTTTTGAAATTTGAATACTAGACATAACAACCTCTTTTATTCTTCTTTTGTAAGAATTATATCACAAAACCTTCAATAGAATAAAGGTTCAATATATGATTAATAAACCATTGTTTATCAAAGAGTTAATCTTGACGAGGTTTACTTTCATGAATATAGGAGGCAGTCACTTCGACAAATTCGGCTTTACGCTGCAATTCTTTAATATTCCGTGNCCNCCCATAGGTCATTCCGCTGCGCAATCNCCCAAGAAGTTTTTCGATCATTTGACGCGCCGTTCCTTGAACTGGCGCCCAGAAATCAATCCCCTCAGCCACAGTTTTATCTTTTAGGCCTCCGTAGAAATCATTTTGAAAGTCTTCACTTGCCTGACCGCGATATTTAGCTTCTAAAAGCTGAGGATTTTNTTCCGACTTGCGTTTTGTAGCCGCGCTTTCAACTGTCAAAGCAAAAAGTTTGCCGATCATCACCGTGCTTGCTCCTGCGGCTAAAGCTAAAACGACGTCACGGCTTGTTCGAATCCCTCCGTCTGCAATTAAAGGAATGCGCAACTTTTCTGCGATTCTTGCACATTCATAAATGGCGCTGAATTGAGGGACGCCGAATCCTGTCACGAGTCTTGTTGTACAAGCAGCTCCCGGTCCCACGCCGACCTTAACGGCATCTGCACCCGCATTCACCAGGTCATGGTATGCCATAGCCGTACAAACGTTGCCTGCAATGACATCCTTGGTTGGATGGGATTNTTTAAGCTGCTCGATGATGTGAAACATTTTGTCGGAGTGCCCATGCGCCACATCGATGCAAACCCCCACAGCTCCTAAATCTAAGAGTTTGCGTATTTCATCTAAGCGATGAGCATGGATGCCAGAGGATATAAATGTTTTATCCTTAAATTTTTCTACCCACTTGACTTGCTGGGAAAAATCAGTAAAGCGATGGTAAATGGGGAGGGATCCGTAAGAAATAAGCAATTCAGCAAGTTCTTCCCCTATGACGGTATCCATATTAGACGCAAGTAATGGAATATGAATTTTTCGATCCCTTGTCAGCCATGTTTCCAGATTGGGTTCTGTACGTGAAGGAATATTATTGAACTGAGGAACTAAGGCTACGTCATCAAATGTGTAGGAGCGTTTCATATTCATAAATAAATCCTTCTTTCATGATTGGACATTTTGCGTGCCCATGGTCTCGTATTTAAGGATTTGACTCAAGAAAAAATTAATAAAGAAAAATAGAAACAAAAAATTAACTATAACTCAGGAAGGGAGCTGGTAAAGCACTGTTAAATAGCATTGGATAAGGTGGTTGACGCCATTGATCGCTCGATGGGGAATCATCTCTGTAGAAAGGCCGTAAAGCTGGGCAATTGAGTTTTTAGAAAGACTGATTTNTTCTGGAAGGGGCTGATTTTGTTGCAGCGACTTTTGTAAATTCAAAGCCCAAAACATAGAAGCAAAATCCAACCAATGATAAGGCCAGTTTAATTTTTCTTGATTGTAAACAGGGACTATTTGATTGAAAANAGCTCTGTCAAAAGAAGGGTTTTGGCAAATAAAAATGGCTTTACCTCTGGTAATGCCAACTCGTAAAAATTCATCTTTTATTTGCTGGGCAACTTCATCAGGGCTTTGGCCAGAAGAGATCTCCTCCCACTTATATCCATTGATTTCAATACTGGAAGGATCTTTTCATTNCCAGACTTCTAAAGGCCATTTGATCAGGGATTGATAAGCGCTTTTAACTTCATGTGTTTGAGCATCAAGGATCTTAAACGCAAGATCAATGGGTCGATGCACACGCGCATCTAAACCTGTCGTCTCAATATCAAGAAAAATTGCATCCATAAGTGCCTAATCTAGCAAAAATCTCCTAACCATTACAAGATCAAACATTTGATAGGTTTAAGATCCAAAAGTAAGCCCTTTCTTTAAGAGTTGCCCAAATTCCTAATTTAATGGTTTAATAGACAACAGTCTTGTGCTGGATATACCCCTTCCAGTTGAAAGTTGGAAAATTAGAGAGATAAAAATTCTTATCAAAGAGCTAATATGAATAAAGCTTTTGACTTTCTCTATCGNTTTTTTGTCCGCTTTCGTTATCCTGTGTCCCTCCCTGAAGACATTGCTGCAGCTTTAGGCGTAGAATTGAATTGCTACTTAACATTTGATGAATTTGTTGATCGGCTCAGCTGCCCGCATTTTCGGCCTACGCGTATTAANAAATACATGCCGCGAGAACTTGCAGAGGATGCTTTTAGTTCAGCATTAAGGATTGATCGATTTGGGCATAATAGCCTTTTTTCTTATTATTTTAATGAGGGGTGGCTGGAGTTTGTTTTACAGTTTGATGATCAAGCCCGCTTAAGGCGGGTGTATTTACAGCATAAATGTATTCAGAACGATCTCGGTTTAGAAATACCCCTTAATTAAAGTTAAATTGAAATATAAACCAGTGCAATAGCTACAAGAGTCATCACTAAAAAGTGAATCCCCCAGCANNTATTTAAAACCCAGGTATTCGTATATCGCCCCATGATGGCCTTTGTATTACAAATGTGTAAAATGATGGCGATAAAAATAGGGGCAGTCATTCCATAAACGATTGCTGTCACTATAAGAGAGCGTATCGGATCAATTCCAAANNAAATTAATAAAAATCCCATCGCTAACGAGAGCACGATCATAGAGTAAAATTCAGGCGCTTCGTTGAATTTTTTATCCAATCCTTNTTTCCAGTTGAACAATTCAGCAAAAATATAACCGACGCAAGCGCCTAGGACGGGTAAAGCAATAAATCCCACTCCTAAAACCCCGATTGTGAATATTAAATAAGCCAGCTCCCCAGCTAATGGCTTTAGAGCCTCTGCAGCCTGTTCAACGGTCTCTATATCATTAATTCCTTCTGGAAATAAGACCGCACCTGTCGTCAAAATAATAAAAAACATTGCCAGATTGGAGGCCAGCATTCCAATGCTCACATCAATTTTCATAAAACGAATTTCGGAAATTTTTGAATGGACGCCATGATTATGATGTTCCAGAGACATCGACGTTTGCCAAAAGAAAAGATAGGNGGAAATTGTGGTTCCTAAAACTGCCACAAGAAGTGTTAAAANATTTTGGTTCATTTCAAAAGAGGGCACAAATGTATTCCATGCGACCTGAGACCAATCATGGATCACCAAAAATGGGACCACGAAATAAGACAGTAGAACAAATGTAGAGTACTTTAGAATTTGTGCAATCTTCTCATAAGAAANAACGATCAAACCAAAAACCAAAAGACCCGTAATAATTAAATTAAAGAAAATTTTTGGAATACCAGGAAATAATAGATTGGCGACTGCCCCCATGCCTGCCAGGTCAGCTGCAATGTTAATGATAATGGCAGGAATAATAATACAGGTAAGGCCAAACACTAAAANACGTGGATAATGTTCTTTAATAACAGTCGTGAGCCCTTTTGAACTCACGATAGCAATGCGAGCACACATTTCCTGTATGCCATACATCAAGGGAAATGTAAGCAGGGCCGTCCATAAAAACGAAAAACCAAAGACGGCCCCAGCCTGAGAATAAGTGGCGATACCGGAAGGATCATCGTCGCTAGCTCCTGTGACAATACCTGGGCCAATTTTTTGCCAAAATTTTTGATTTTTCTTTTAATTTTCTCGTGCAGGCTTTTTTTAGCTCTCATAGGAAGGAGTTGTCGAAGCGGGAGCGCCTTTAAGCGCTCCCTAAAAGATTTTAGTAAGAAGAACTCTCGTTGGTTTTAGTGTAAGACCCATCATTCGACTTTGAATAGGATTTATCCATTTTCCAGATGTCACCTGTAAACGGTCGTTGATATTGCTGATTCCTTTAATTTTCTGAAGTCTTTGACTAATTTCTTGACGATCTTTGTCGCTATCTACAGTTCCTGTTAATGTGACAACACCATTATTAACTGTTGCTGTAACGCTATCAAAGTTTTNTCTGACGTAGTTATTCTTTAATGTATCATCCACTTTTTGTTGCAAATCTGCATCTGAAGTGTTGCTCGCTAAATCTGCGTTACGGTTTGATGCCATTTCATCATTGTAACCAATCGTGCTTGAATCAACTCTTAATTGATCATTTACTTGGCGTACACCTTTAATATCGCGAACTCTTTTCTCTGCATCCAGACGATCTTGGTCTGATTCAACAGTTCCTGTCAAAGTCACATTGCCATTATAAACGCGCGCATTGACTTGTTTATAATTTTNTCTCAAATAATTATTTTTAAGGGTATCGTCTACTTTTTGTTGGAGCAATGTATCTGAAGAGCTTTGATTTTCAGATAAGTTAGATACATACATTCCCTGACCATTTTCACTTAAAGCATAGCTTCCTTGAGCTGAGTTATTAGAATTTGAATTGGAAGAATAGTTGGAATTAGCAGAAGGAGTATTGTAATTGGAAGAATACTTCGAATTGGTTTGGTAATTGGAATTTGAAGAAGGATTATTGGAATTTGAAGAATATCTTGAATTTGTTTGGTAATTGGAATTTGAAGACTGGTCATTGTAAGAAGTATAACCGCTGCCATTGGTTCTCCAACCTGTATCATTCCTAAAATCAGGTGTTTGATTTCCTTGCCAATTCGGATTTTGGTTCCCTTGCCAATAAGGATTTCCTTGCCAGTTTGGATTCGGTGTTTGCTGAGGTGCGGAATTGGCATTATACCCGTAGCGAGCAGGAGCATTTTGATCAAAGTATGCATTAGGAATTGGGCACCAATCTCCTCTGCATTGTGCTTGAGCTGCATTATTTATTCCAAGGATTGCCGTTGCAATCATAAAGGTTGAAATACCTAACTTCATATTCTCCTCCTATTTTTATCTCTTTTTTAAAATTTTAGGTCTCTTAGACTCTGATTGCTACCTTTATGGCAGTTTTCACTCTATGCTGAGAATTTAAAGTTGAGCTACCCTCATAGTCGTCGGGATAACATTGCCTAATCAAACGAGAGAACTGCCATTATGAAGCTTTAAAAGGTAGAAATCAGGGCCTCAAATGACCTTATGCTGTTAATTGGTACTATAATGAATCAAAAAAATTGTAAATTAGATTTTTAAGAAAAGACATAAAAACTTATTTTAAACATTTTACATCTTATGGTTTTGAGATTTTATAGGGTTTAAGCTTTGATTTTGATTATCTACTGATTAAAACACATGACTGCTAGAATGCCTAACTAGCAAAGTTGTTTTAAGTTTTTAAAATTTATGATGGATGATCTACTCAGCTGCAGCTTTTTCAAATCCCCTGCTTCGCGCATTGAGATCCTCGCGACCTGCATCAATGATCTGCTTCACACGGTTTTGATTCTCAATTTCTGATGCTATCACTTTGTCGATAAGAGAGGGATTAATAGAGGCATGGACATTCAATTTTTTTGCATTTTGGCGAATATTCTTTTCCAGTGCTTCTGATAAAAAATAGCTCTGTAATAAATACTCATTTAATAGATTTTTATCTGAATGTCCTAATTNTTTAGAGAGTTTTGATATTTTAACAATATTTTGAAAACCAGCTTTTTGACCTGATTGAGTTGCTTTTGTATTATAAAAGTTTGGATCTCTCTTTGTAGGAACTCAATTTTTCTTCGAGTAGAAAAAGTTGCAATTCCAACCGTTCCATGGCTTCTTTATTTTTTCATGATCGGGAAGAAGTCCATTGCCTTCTTCAAGAATATTTTCTTCCTTTAATTTTGCAATTTCCTGCTCGACCTCAAAAATTTCTTTAGTTAAATCATCAATTTGTATTTCAGAAAGTTCTTTAAAGCATTGATTAAGGATCGTGATTGCTGTTCCTGGTTGAACATCTTCAGGAAAAGCTGATTTTGTTTCTTTAAGCAGATGCTCAATAGCTCCCTCCTCGATCCATGCTAAAGNGATCTTTGCGTTCAGTCATTTTTTAAGCATGACCATCAATTNTTTCTCCGAAGGGTTTTTGATAGAAATTTCCTTAAATCTGCGAGCAAAAGCTGCATTGTTTCGATAAATATCTCTATAGAACTCTTGTTCGGTTGTAATGCCGATAACATGTGGAAAACCCTTGGAAGAGTTTTCCAGTAATCTCTTTAGCTGCTCTGCAGCCAAATTATGATTCATTTGGCATAAAACATGAATTTCATCGAATACAAGAATAATATTTTTGCGATGCCGACCCATGACTTCGCTAATTTTTTTGAGCTCTTTCCCATCATTTCCTCCACTAAGCAGATCTGCAGCGTTGATGTAAANAACTTTTTTTCCTTTTAGCTTTGGATAGAGGCCTTCTTCTACAGCCTTAGCAAAGGCCTTAGCCGTTTCGGTTTTTCCAATCCCGGACTTTCCGATTAACATGGGGTGTTTTTNTCCGTTGGTAAGAGCGTCAGCGATTTGATCTAAGTATTCTTTGCTAACCTCTACAGTTTGAAGTTGTTTCTCGCGAATCTGCTGGCTCCAATTTTCCGCCTTAGGAATACGATGCGGCATAGGCTTAATTCGTGGATAGATAAGGCTCAAAAGAGCAATGATGAGAAGAACACTGGCAACCACCGGAACAGCAATAGCTGGTCCTAAAAGAGGAAGCAAGGCAGCGGTGAGAATACCAAACAATGAAATAAGGGAAAAAATACGCTGAGCTTTTGTGTGAGGCTGCATACCTGCCTCGAGCGGCATGAAAANATCAGCGACCCCGAAAGCAGTGATTATACTCTCTAAACAATTCACCATTGAGTTTAAGACCCTTTGAACCCTTGCTTCAAGAGGCATGGAGTTTTTTCTGTTAACTCTAAAAATGCTTCGCCTTCTCTAGGGTATTTTTGCATTGATTAAAGCATCTTTATGTTGAGGATGCTGAACTCGAATGGCTTCTTCTAACTTTTCATAAGGGATGAGAGCTGCAAGTTTATGAATAGAGTTTATTAAATCCCCTTGACTTTCTAAAAGATGGGTGCAGTATTGCTCTAAAAGGGNGGCTAATTGTTCAACAGAAAGCGACCTAAATTCCCTCTCCAAATTTCGTTTATTTTTAAAAGTAGGATCTGTCTTCAGTGAATCTAATAAATGAAGGGGGATTTGCTGTTCAGAAGGCGGTTGAACAACGGCTGCGGGAAGATGAACAGGTGTTGGATTATAATTAGTATTAATCATAATTAATTATTTGTTTAAACATTTATTTTACTATATTAATAGTTTAATTGCAAATAATAATTATATATTAAAAAATTAGTTCTTTTATTCAGATTTTATTAAAGAATTCAAAACGATAGTTTCAAAAGATTTGACATAACTTTTCACATCAGCAAATTTTTCATATTGTTGAAGAGTGTGATTGGACCATTCTTTATGCATCGTTTGATCTGTAAGTAAACGCACGGCTAAATCAACATACTCTTTAGTTGACGAAACGGTTCGATCCAACCCCATGAAATTTCCTCCATAACGAGCTTGCTGAGGCCCTTTTTCGTCATACATTGTCACTACAGGACAGCCTGCAGCCATCGCGTCTAAAATAGCTAAGCNAGCCCCCACAGGAAACTCATTTAAATAGAGATGCATGCAACGTACATATTGACTTGNGGAAACAATTGCTGCCCCTAAAGGATGCAAACGTTCTTCTACGCCATATTTTTGGAAAATGTTTTTAATTCTTTGTACATTGTTAAGTGTTCCTACAGGAGCATAATAGGCGTTTGGAACTTGCTTTAAAATGGAAGCGATAGCCTCGCACATTTCCTCCGATAAGCGAGTGTCTAGTTTAGTTGAAATAGTGGTAAGAACCAAGGCCTCTTCAGGTAACCCTAATGTAGAAAGCGGATAAGGGTTTTCAAGCCACTCTTTTCTTACATCAATAGCAAAAGGCAAAGCCATCGCCTGAGTTCCTATTTTTTTGTACTGTTCGGAATAAATCTGAAGCGCTGCATCAGAACTTAAAATGGCTAAGTCGAAACCTGGATAGGNAGATTGGCTTCCATGTTCGAATAAAACCCTTAGGGGAACATCTGTCATTTGAGCTGCCATCAAATTGATAATATCAGGTCCATGGAATACAACAATATCGGCCACGCACTCACTTAACCATTTACTTAAGCTCATCGCATTGGAAAGATAGTAGAAATATTTTTGATTTATAAAAGTTCTAACGCCCAATTTTTCAAACTGATGAATGAGGCTCTCCCCTCTTTGTTTGGAAGGCATGGAAAGATAAAAATTAAAAGGATACTCTAGAGGAACTTCACGTAAAAGTTCTGTACAAATGACTAGGACTTCAAAGTGTTTTGAGTCATGGTTCATGACCAAATTTTCTAATAATCTTGTTGGCGCATGGCCTCCAAATACAATTTGTGGAACCACATGGACGAGTCGGTATTTCTCTTTTTTATNTCTCGGACGCACATAACGATTTTCGGCGAGCTTGGACAATAAAACTTGCATCTGATCTTGTATGGGAGGCCCCAAAGGCTTATCTGAAGGCGTAAGTCCTTTGTGTGGATCATACCATTTGGTCTGAGTCAGGCGAAGTGTCAGAGCCGGCATGCGATGCAACCCTAAACGTTTTTGCTGAATCGAAACCAGCAATCGTTTTGAAACTTCATAGGCCCAGTTCCCCTCCGGAGTATCTGCAGCTAATTGATCTCTAGGAAGATTTAGGCAAGCTTCTAAGGCCTGCAAAAGAGGAGGCACATAATCATTCATCCATTGATTGGAAGAAAAACAGATAGGCANAAAGCTTTTGGACCGAAAATTTTTAANATCTTGCTCTGAAAATTGGGGATTAGGATAGAGCTCCAAAATATACAATAAATGGTCTTCTTCACCTAAAGAGTTTACAAAAGCAGGAAATTGCAGCATTTGAAAAAAGANGGAAAGCGTCATAAAAGCATAAATTGCAGATTGCCCCTGCAATTTATGCATGAAAGACGAAAGATCTTTCTGGACAGGCTCAANAAAGATTATTGGAATTTGATCCTCAGATATTTCATTTAAAGCAGGCACACTTAAAGTACTTTGAAAGGGATACCAAGGTCGCATCCAAATATATTCTTTAGAAAAATTTTTTAACCAAAGGGGCTTAGCTTTTTAAANTTGATGCCATCCATTAGCCATTGCAATGTGAAAATTGATAAGAGTATGAACAAGTTTGGGAGATGCCGAAACAATTTCCCTTATTTNTTCCTCCTCAAGACAGCCCTCCCCTTTTTCTATTTCCATTAATTTTGAAAAGTAACCAGGAGGTTTTTCATCTTCACGTTTTTCACCTAAAAGATATGCTAATAATTGGTCTTCGAAAAGAAAGCCTTCTAAGACTTGGTAATACATTTCCGNATTGTTGGGCCTGATTGGCTATAAAATCTTTAACAAAAAATTTTGAATCACCACTTCTGGCAGAGTCCCAAACACAGATGCATCAACCAAATGAACCACTTGCTGCAAAAGCCGATCATCAGAAGAATGAAGAGAGTTATAGGAAAAATCGGGGACAGGAAGAATTTGACTGACTGCCTTTACTAAATCACCCTGTCTGTAGGCCGAAAAAATTCTTTAAGAGGATCCATACCTTATGACTTGCTCATCATGCTTTCTAATCGCTAATAATGCGATAGTAACTTTCACGTTCAATGAGGCGTAATGGTGAAAGAGCCAGCCGATGGAACATTTTTTCCACCCCGAAGAGCTTTGCTGCCCAAAAATGCCTACGATTAAAACGCTTAACAAAATGAAAGGATAAAAGCAAATAGAACAAAGTCCGATGAGCATATCGCGCTTTTTCTTTAAATCCGCATCATGCCATTTCAATAAGGCAATCCTGGGCAAAAACGCACGTGAGTTTTAGGCACTTGTTGGACCGTCGTTTTTCTCAGATTCACAAAAACTGGAAAGCAATAATTAGACTTTATATACTCAAACTGTCTCAGACTGTAGCTTTTCCAAAAGTAAGCCTTGGACTTTGTTCTACCATATACAATGAAATTTTTTAAATCTCTATGGAATTGAAAGGATGAGCTGAAGAGCCAGCAACTTTTGTTGCACATGTAGAAAATATTCAAAAAGATAGGTCGGATAGTTAAATTTTAATTATCGGTGAAAGAAATTAGTTATTATATAATAGTGAAACAGTTCTTTCACAAAATATTCTTATTCCAGGAAGAGTTCTAAAAAACCATCATCTTTATCGCATTCATCCAAATAAATATAAGGCCTTTTCTTCATTTCATAACTTTCTTTGTATTTACATTCATCTAATTTTCCTTTAATTCTTTGTATCTTTATTTGTTTCTCTTTTTCTTCTGGAAGTTCTAAATTGGCTTTCTTTAGTACTTCATCATAAGAAAGGGTTATATAACTTTGAATGATGAATTTTATTGTACCTTCAAAATCCTCTCCGAATTTTAAAACTTCTTGTCTCTTTTTTGCAGTGTATTCATCATCATGGAGGGTACTTGAAAAAGTTAAATATTCATCAGTAGAGTGTCTTTCTCTCCATTTCAGAAAGCTTTTACAGTTTACATAAACTATTTTTGGCATGTCGTTTTCAAAACATTGAATTCCTTTGGCAAACCCAAGTTTTTCTAAAAGATAACCAATAATTGCTATGACTCTGTAATAGTTAATCCCAGCTTTNNTAGTTTGAGGATCAATGTCATTTATTTGATTTAATCCATTGAAGAAGCAACGGCCCTCATTAAATGTTACCTGAATGTTCATAAATTCCTTTATTCTTAGTTAGTTTGTGGTCTATTGTATCCCAATTCGTCAAATGCTTGTTCAAAAGTAAGCCTTGGACTTTTTTCTACCATATACAATGAAATTTTCTTTAAATCATTTTTAGGAAAATTTTCATAAAGGATTCATGTTTTGTTGTTTTATAACAAGCCTTAGCTCTTGCTTTGGCAACAGATTGCTCCGGATTTTCATATTCATTATGCATATAAGTTAAGATCCGCTCTCTTGTCTTTTTAGCAAAAGTAAGTCCTTGTGCTAATTCGTAATTTACTAGCTTCACAATGCTTCCAGTAGGAAATCTCTTTTCAAAGGATTTTTCTATTTCCTCAAAACGGTTACCTTTAACACCATAGATTTTAAGCTCTAGCTCGGTCAGTGTTTCAATTAGTGTTTCAACTTTGATTTCTTTATTATCTATAAAATCAATAGGTGGGAGTTGTTCGTATACAGTGTAATTTCGTGCAATTCTTACTTTTTCGATTGGAGATTTATTATTATTATTCATTAGAATTAAGTGATATGCTTCTAAAANATTAACATTATATTCTCGATATTGATTTACTGTTTGCGTCAATTTTAATATTATTTCACTCAGCTTATTGATTTCATCAGTAATTTTTACTAAACGATAAATTGACTGAACTGTTGCCAAAGGAATAAAGGCCACTACTCTGCAAAAATTTCTTTNCTTCTTTAAGCGACGTTAATTCCTGCTCTAAAAATTTTTATAACCTGCCGCCTTGAAATTGGAACATTCAATGTCTTCACTTATTTCTTGTAATTTTAACCAAACAATTCTTTGAGTTAAATGAACCTTAATTGTACTTATGTATTGGCATTTTTCATAACCTATCTCTTTTATGTTTTCTTTCGTAGCGTGTCTAGCCTTAATCCTATGTTGTCCTAAACCTTCATAATTGCAGACGAGATGATAGTCCGGACCTATACCTTGAAATAAAATACCGATAACTTTCTTGGATATCCTATCGAATATAGGACTGCCAGAGTTACCACCAAACATTGAAAGATCAGCCTCAAAGTAATTTTTTTCTACATCTTTAATGCTAGCGGACGTAACTAGTTTAGCCGGCAAGCCGGTTGGATGACCTATAGAATAAACTCCTTTATTCTTGTCACTTTGATTAAGTGGTGAAAAATCAAGTTCTAAGGGTTTTCAATTGAAAGGTTTGTCTAGTTTTAGCCAAGCCCAATCAATTCTCTCTTCTGGCTTGTCCTTAATGCTTACAAATTTACGAGAAGAGACTTTTTNTATTTTAAAAACTTCTTCTTCATTATATCTTGTTTTAAGATTACCATTCGTATCGAGCTTGAAGTTAAAAATAATTCTTGTATCGGCTATCTTTTGCTCATCCAATACATCAGATTCATCAAGACATACACAATGCGCCGCTGTTAAAGCCGAAGGCGATCTTTCTTGGGAACCCGCATCTACAACAAATAATGTGCCAAACCCACAAGCTTGCTCATTTTTAAATTTCTCGTCCTCAGCTAATGGATAGCCACTGTATTTCAAATTTCCTTCTTCGTCTCTCATTTGTGCCACTCTTTCTTTCAATGAGCGTGTATTTAATGTATGGACTCCTGTATGGGGATTCACACTAAAATGGCTCTCATGAATCATAATTCCAATGCTTTTAGTTTGCTCAATCACAGCATTTCTTAAGTCTTCACGGTAGTTTTGGACCTCATTAATGTTAATGCGATTATCCTTAGAATAATAAAGGATCTTGTTTTCATGCGAGCTGACAGTATTAAGATTGTTTGCCAATGACTTATTTATAGATTAAAAAATATATCAAAAAGTGAATGCAATAAGCACATTAAAAATCTTTTGTCAATTTGCAAGATTAAGTGAATTAATTCAAAAGTCTAAAGAAGTGAATTTTTTTAGAGGATCGTCTATGCCTTTTACTCGCTAATAATGCGATAGTAACTTTCACGTTCAATGAGGCGTAATGGTGAAAGAGCCAGCCGATGGAACATTTTTCCAACNNCCGAAGAGCTTTGCTGCCCAAAAATGCCTACGATTAAAACGCTTAACAAAATGAAAGGATAAAAGCAAATAGAACAAAGTCCTATGAGCATATCGCGCTTTTTCTTTAAATCCGCATCATGCCATTTCAATAAGGCAATCCTGGGCAAAAAACGCACGTGAGTTTTAGGCACTTGTTGGACCGTCGTTTTTCTCAGATTCACAAAAAATGTTTCTATAAAAATTCGATCCATGCCGGCCCATTGGGAGGCGGTCAATTCTTTCAGAAATTTCCCCAAACTTCCTTGCTTTTGTTTTTGACCGGCCAAAAACANTTGCATTTGATGCGGTGTCAGTTTTCGCCTTCTCTCATAAGATAGAAGGGGAACTTCAGTAAAGATTGAAGCTTCTAGAGTTTTTAACGTCTCCTCATTAAAATAGGGGATAAAACTTAATAGTTTGGACTTATCGAGGCCTTTTATTTGAGGCTTTGAAAGATGAAAAATGATGTGACAATCTTTAGGTTCATCAGCTTGAAGTAAGTCTATCTGCTCAGGCAATAAGTTTTTATAAAATTTTGTCTCCAGGCACTGTAAAGTCTCTCGATCTTCAATGAGCTGGACTTGTTCAATCGTTAGCTCCTGCAAACCTTCATAGGAAAGTTGAGACAAGCGTTTTGAATCTTCCATGGTCTTGATCAAGTGAGTATGCAGGAAGGATAGTTTTGAAATCTGGTGAGGAGAAAGAAAACAGGCTAAAGAGGCATTCAACCAACATAGCTGGTCTATATCCAAATAGGGAACAGGCTTGGGTTGAGAAATAGAACTGACCTGCATTTCACTAANAAATTTTGCCAAACGGGGATCTACTTCATTGACCCATGCGGTATCCATCCCCTGAATTAAATCTTTAGCATCTTCTATAATTTCTTCTTCTTGCAGGAATTTTTGGTAGTCTTCCAGCGATAAAAACGCCCAATTCTCAGGGGAAGAAGAGGAAANTTGAGACGCTTTTAAAAATCCATAATCTTCTGGAGAAACTTTGGCAAGCTGCTCTGCTGTTTCTAAAANAGCCAGGCATTCCTTAGGAAGAAAGGGAACGCATTCCGGTAAAACGATGGAAGCCATGCAGGGTCTGAAAGAATGGGCAAAAGCTTCTAATCCCTGTCTTTCGATTTGATTCTGCTGATATTTAATTTGCAAATGAGGAAGAAGGGATTTTATTTCTGCAGGGTTGATAGCGTTAATAAATTCTTCTGGGATAAATTGTAATCCTGTGCCTTTCAGCCAAAAAATCTTTTCCGNGGAAACCTGGGCTATATGTTCTTCTAAGCTTAAGTATTGAAGACGATGGTTAGGGATGTATTTCACTTGTTCCGGCTTTAAAAAGGNAAATTTTTCTTTAGGCAAGTAGGTGAAATATCCTTCCCTTTNTAAAAGAGGCACCTGCCTATCATTAATAAAACGGGCAAAATGAAAGGGCATTTGGTTAAGTTCTTCTTCCATCCAGTTTTCAATTTCATCCGTGACCCCCTCTTCTTCCTCTTTGGTATTGAATTGGAAAACAGGCACTTCTTGGGGTTNTTCTGATAAAACAGGATCAATGGCTAAAATTTTCATTTGCATAGGATCGAAAGAGGCTTTCAAACATAGAAATCTTGTTTTTAAGGCAAAATTTTCGTTTTNTAGCTCTTCCTGGACCAAGCGGGGATGAGCTCGCAAATAAGCAGCATTTCCATTAAAAANATGTCCCCACCATTGAATGCGTTCTAACAAGCTGCGCTCTTCTTGCGGAAACTCCTTCTCTTCATTTAAGGGCAATCCATCCAAATTGACAAGCCAACAATCTTTAATTGAATGTTGATGAATTTGTTCGCGCCAAAATGCAGCTTCTTTCAAATCAATAAATATAGAGCGATAATGATGCGTGTCTTTTACAAGTAAAATATGATACGCATTTTNTTGCACCTGATGAAATACAGGCAGGTCGACGGCATGCGAGCGAGCCAAATTTTCTGTTAAATAAAAATCTTTAGGAAAAATCTTGTGATAAGGTTCGTCATACTGAACGCGCTTTAAAAGTTTTCGAAAGGTGGTAAATGGGGGCGCCTTATAGTCAAAAAATGATCGAGGACAATCGACTAATACTTCCCAGGGAATAAATTTTGCTACCGGCGCATCGATACGGACTGCATACTTTTGAAGTTCTTTTTGAGTTTCTCTTTGGATCTGCGCATTGATCTCTAATTGATTTTCATTTTGCTTTTGAACGTTTACCTGGAGATCTAAGTGCACTGTTGAAATGTTTTCTTTCACACTCCACATAAGATTCTCTTTAGCCCAATCAGTGATTTTTTTGTTCTCTTCTCGCAAGTGATCTAATTCGAAAGCTTCAAANNAAGGAAGCGCAACACTCTTCAAATTTTTTTGCGTTTGATTAAAATAAGACACTACAACCTGATAGGCCGGGACATTTTNTTTAAGATCTAAAAAGAACCCACNAGGATCATCTTTGAACTCATGATAGAATAGCCAATCAGCAGCACTTAATAATTCAAGCTCTTCCCAATTTTCTTCCTCTTTATACTGGACAAAGAATGAGATCAGTCTTTGCAAAACGGCTGAGCAATACGTTTCTCTGATTTGTTCAATAGCAGAACGTAATAAGAGAGTTTTTCGTTGCAANNCTTGATTGCGAATAGCTGTTAAAAAAGATTTTTGCATTCAGGTTCTCCTTATCCGTGTCAAAATTTTCCCAACCTTCCAAAGTTTCTCTTTGAANNTGATCGTGTCAATGGTTTGGGCGTGGAAAANATTCCGAGCACGCAAACTGGCTTGCAGCTCATCGCGCAGGGTTGTATTCAAAGGATTAAAGGTTTTAGCAATGATTGCATTGGCTTTCAATGGAATATCAGAACCTGTCGCGCGCAATTGATCAAAATATACAAAGATGCGTTCCAATTTTAAACCGGTCTTTTCGATTTCAGCGCGAGTTGTTGTAAGCAATGGAAAAGGCTTATCTTCGCCTCTTTNTAACAGGTAAAATTGCTTGTTCCTTACGTCTAAAANAACCACCCCATCGATTTCAATCGATAAAGNGGCATAGTTTAAAATTTCTTTAGCCACCTTGCGATTTGAAAAACGCTTCAACATGCCGCACGCATCGACTAAGGCCCGAAGTTGTTGCGCAGCTTTTACTCCTCTTTNTTCAAGAACTGCATCTAAAATCGCCTGAGGTTCAGCTTTCTCCACGACAGAAATAAAGCACTTTCTTTCTTCCAAATCCTGGGCCAGTTTAACCAAAATTCGGCCCTCCGTTCCTTTCTGATGAAGACAATTTTCTGCCAATGGTCGAGAAAAAGAGTCTTTATTCCATAAAATCCCTGCACATCCAATCAATCTATGTCCCATTTTTGAAAGTGCTATAGGTCCGCCGTTTAGCAACACCCCATGATAACGCAGATGAAGAGAAGAAAATTCGGCAAAAANATCTAAACATCTTTGGGNGTCGTCATTGATTTCCAAAAGGGACTGTTGCCATTCTTGCTCAGAAATATCTTGATGAAGATCGAGGCCTGTTAAAGCTTTAAAATGTTTAGCTTCGGGTGTATTTTCTGGAGCACAATGATACAATTCGGCATAAAATAAAGAAGCTTCCAGCAATTTATCGCGGTACAATTTGATGCGAGGGAGTTTGACTTTTTCATTTAAGGCAGCTTGAAAGTAGCAGCAAGCTGCCACATAGATGTTGGCAAATTCTGTTTGATTGGGAGTATCCACACCCAGATAGGGAATAATTTCTCCAGATTCTGTAAAACCATAGTTTTGATTATGACTCTTAGATAAGACATGAGGAAGAATTTCTTCACAAAATTCTTTGGCAAGAGCAGCTGCATGCAGGCTTTGACGAATAGCTTCTTGATCCAAATTTTGCTTGAGCGAATAAAGATGGCGTANAAATTTTAAATGATGCAAAGCATTTTCACGTTCCTGATCTTTTAGTTCTAATGAATCCAAAAATGGAAAATCCTCAAAAATTAAGACCCCGTCGTTTAAACGTGAGTCAATTTTGCCTAATAGATAATCTTTCAGAGCCCGTTGCATACCCTGATAATTTTTCAGCGTAAGCAANNACGAGAAAGGGGGATACTCTTCAATTAATTTTTCCACAAGCAAGGGCAGAATTTCATTTCTGATTTTACTTTTACAGACAAGAGCCTGATCATCATGCGATAATTTAAGTAAAGTTGAAATCTCTGTGTGTTTTGAAAGAATAAGGTAAACTTGTTTGACTAAATTTAAACTCTCTTTGGAAATTTCGATCGATAATCCTGAAGGAAAATTCATTTCTTCTAAAATATTCAATCCGCAATCAATTTCATCTCCTAATAAAACGGCTTCGTTATCGATAAAGAAAAGAATTTTCGCTAATAAAAGGATGCGTTCTAAATTTAAAGGATCCATATTTTNTGGATCTTTAAAGAGGTGGACTTGATCGATAAACTCGAGCCTAAGCATTAAAAGGGAGCTTGTTTTCATGAGCAAGAGCGGTCTAGTTGGGTGCGAAATATCAAGCGATGGATTTTTAACAGATGTCAGCGTGTTAAGGATATACTTTAGCATCTGACAAGAAGCTAAATCTTCTCTTTCAAAATTTAAATCGACCACATCCTGATTCAACCGTTTAAATTGCGTATTGACTAAGTTGGCTTTTAATGAAGGATATTGAGAATGATGAGCCATGAAGATAGGGGTTTTTCCCATGTGGGCGATCCATTTAGCTAATTGTGCTAAAATGACACTTGTTTTCCCTCCCCNCATGATTAGCTGAAAAACCATTGCAAAAAATGAGGCTTCAGAATTTTCAACAATTTTTCNGATCAATATATGCAAGGTTTGCGCCTGATTTTCGCGAATTCTAAAACCGCAAAGATATTCAAATAAAAGTCTTTCTAAACGAATCTGAGGATTTTCAGAATATTGATCGTAAGGGTGCAAAAGCTCCGCAATTTCCTGCCACATTTCCTGTGCTTCTGCATTTTCAAGAATGCTGCCATGCATCTTAGAAATGCATTTAAGCTTAGCGTTTATTTGTCCTAAAATTTTCTCTGCAATGCTTCTTTCAAGGTATTCCTGTAAACATGTATTCAATGATTCCAAATCGTCTTNCAACCAAAAGGGATTTCGTCTTTTCAAAATAGTCAGTTTTGCTTCTGTTGTGGTCAAAANAATGATTTTTAAAGCATCTTCTAAATCCATCTCTACTTTGTGTTCCTGCACTTCAAAAGACATNNGCTTCTGAAACCCATTGTGAACTAAGGGGCGTCGATTTAAAATTCTTACAATATCTCGTTGCACGCTATCTAAATTAATTTCCCTTGAATATATTTCCAAAACTTCCTGGAATTGGATGATTTGCTCTAGATTTGGAATGGAGTATTGAATGGATTGATGCTGCAATTTAACACNCTTCCCCCATTCTGCTGTATAATTCTCTAATTCTTTTTGCATCATTGCATCATCGAATTCTGCTTCAAAAGGACATTCAAAATCGTCTTTCACGGAAATCGCCTGTTTCTCAGAGGCAAACACCACTTGCAAGACCTCAATGAACTTAAAAGGGAAGTTTGTTTATGGGTATGAAAAACATTTTTAATCGATTGGGCCAAANNAGTTTATTGTGGCGCTCAGGAAAAGAAAAATTTCTTGTTCTCTAAGAGGTATTCTCTCTTCTATAAGACCTCTTTGTTCAATCTCATTAACCGAAGGGTTTACTAAATCAATAAGCCAAGCTTTCAATAGCTGAGAATTTTCATGATTTGACTTTTTATCTAATTTTGGTAGGGAAGCAGCTTCCTGCTTTTTTGAAAGCCTGGTGAAAAGCAGATTTCAAAAGTCNNCAGAAATTCTGACCGTTTCAAGACTATAAAGAAGTTCCCACTGCTCTTGCTCAGAGGTTTCTCTATTGACTAGTTTTTGATAATGGTAGCCAAACGCTTCTAAAGGATAATCTTTTCCGGCTAAAAGCGGCACTTCAGCAGGCTGCAAAATTCCCTCTATTAAACCTGCCAACGCATCGATTGGTTCATCATCAGCTATTAAAATTTCTTCTCGCCATTTATCCTTAAGAGTTTTTTTGTAGATGTAGGCAAATGCAAAACTTGCAANCGTTGCTTCACCCATTTCTAACGCTGCTTTACGCTGCTCCCAGACTGTTTTTTCCTGAATGTGCGGACACATTGCAAATCCTTTCTCCAGGATCCACCNCTCAAGCTCCGCTTCTAAACGAAGAGCTTTGGGAACAGAAGAACTATGATTTAAGTAATTAAGATAGATTGTTTCCAAAGATAATTGCGNGGAAATCTTTAGCTGCAGGCTGAATTTTTGAGAAAACCCTTGTTCCAGAAAAATTTTGAAAGCTGAGAGTTTAATGGAAGCAGCTGTGGCCGAATGATCATTCGCGTCGTCAGCAGATTCAATCAACCAACAAAGCGTTGTTCTTTCCTTTTGATTGAGAGTATGATTGGGTCGTATATTTTNTAAAANAGCCGCGGCCTGAAAATAATCTTTTCCGATCAGCGACAGATACGCTGAAAATAAAAATTCAAGAGAATTTGCAGGAGAAAATCCCCTCGAATCAACTTTTACTTCGATCACTTCTATTGTATTTAATTTTGAAGGAGAATGTAGTCTTATCTCCTCTATCAAAGGGCGTACAATGTGGGAATGCGAATCCGAGACATGTCGGCAAAAAGGCAGTAAAAGAAAAGTTTCTTCTTCATTTCTTAGTGAGGTTGNTTTCATTTTTTTGGTTTGCAAAGCATAAATTTTCAGAAAGGCCGTTTTATATTTTGTATGATCGTAATCCATATAAGAAGAAGGAGCGTAAAGCACCGAGACTAACCTCTTATCTTTACCATTCTGTTCAAAAANATCATGTCCATGACGTTCGAAAACCAACGGACCTCCATGGGGCATGCAAAGATTTGGGAAAATCAACTGATCTCTGTATTCGATGAGCTGCTCATGCAAAAGGCGTGCATTGTACGCATAATAGTGCGCGCCAAAAGATCCTGTATTTTGTTCAAAATTTGATGGTACACTGTCGTTTTTTACAAGCTCGAGCCGCATTCNCTTGCTGGCTTTTTCCCTGAAGATTATAGCACCGTCTCTCTGTTGCTCAAGCCAGAGCTTATCAGGTTGTTNTTTATAATACCCCTTGCATTGCATATTTTCAGGATTGAGCCACCAAATGCTTTCTTGCCGAATAGCAAAAGGAAGATGAAGCATTGAAGAGACCTCTTCCTCTGGAATATAGAAATGCCAGATTCCATCAATTTGATGCTGCAAACCTTTTGGAAAGTTATCCGCTTGAGAAAGACGATATTTGCCTGTTAATGAATCAGAAAATGAAATGAGCTGGCGGCTTTCATCAACTTTCCAAAGCTGAACTCGATTTGAAANAAGACGTATAAATTCTGGATTTTGAAGAATACTTGATGGCGGGGTTTGCCACTTGCCCTGTCCATAAGAAAGGGACAAGAAATCAAAATTGTTGTGATCCTGATAAGGAAACAATGTTTGCAAATTTTCTTTTCCTAATTGAAGCTTCTCTGCCATCCTCCATCTCATTCGATTCCACCAAACTAGGCAAAGGGGTTCCAATTCGACCTCTTTTTNGTCTAAATGCTCCTGAAGTTCAGTTCCCCATATGAAATAATGCTTCCAATCAAATAATGGATGTAAGTCCAATTCCAGGATTTTGAGCAAATAAACTTTGAGATAAGCTGATTGTTGAGGTTGCAAACTGTCATTTAAATTTGCCAGATATTTTCTTAAATNGATTTTCCGTTTTTTTAGGAAACTTTCTAATGTTCTTAAAATTGGTTGACATTCGATCGATTTTGCCAGGTGGTAGATGCGAAGCGAAAGATTTAAAACACACAGGCTCTGTTCGCTTATCGCTTCAGAATCAAAATTTTNTGTGAAAATTGCAGCAACCTGAAAAANATTTTGAAGATGCTTGTTAAAAACAGATGGAAATTTGCTCATTTCTTCCATAAGAGGAAACACTTCTTTTTNCTCATTAGTCACCAGGATTTTAAAAANATAACGTTCTAACGAAAAACGAACTTTGGGATCTTCAAAATAGGAAAATTGTGATCTGCAACGGTCCAAAAGTTGGATGCCTGTTAATGAGGGTTCTGAAGCCGCTTCTTCGAATGTAAACAAAGAAGACTTCTCTTCCTTTTGTATATAACGATGCAACGTTGAATTTTGATCTTCAATCCACTTTTCTTTCGTGAGTAAATTTCTTTGCTCCATCTGCAGCTGCTCATCTGCGGATTGGCTTAAAANATCAAAGGATTGCTTATGGCTCTTGACGAACGTAAGATCAAAAACCAACCCTTCCTTCAATCCCACTGAATCTTCATATCCCTTATTTGGGACGCAATTTTTATTGCTCAAAANATGCACAAAGAGAGCAGTGCGTGAAAGATACGAAANAATCTGCACGGCTTTATTTTCGAAATCCAGGACGTTTTCAACATGATCTTTTATTTTTAAATTTAGTAAGGAAANTAAAAAAAGCTTTTCAGGAACAAGATGGATGAATGGATNCAGAATTTTTCTTTGACGTATCAGACGTAGCTGTCTTTCCAAGGCCTTGCGGATCTCAGGATAAGCATTCAAAATTTTGCTAGACAAATCGCCGTCAAAAGTTTGACTAAAAGGAATATTCTGCTTTTGGATAAAATGCCAGACTGGCTTTCGATCCTCATCATGATCAGAAAGGAAGGTTAAGATTTCTTGTCTATGCTGCCAGGCGCTTACAGGATCGCAATAAAAGTAGGGGCTCGAAGTCAATTTTAGATACCCTTTTAAAGCCGGTTTAAAATATTTAAGGATATTTTGAACATCTAAAGATTCAGCTAAAGCCTGAGCGATTAATAGCAGACGCGCGCCATTGTTCTGTACCTCCAATGAAAAGCGCTGTTTTTGCTGAAACGCTGACTGGGCTAACATTTGTGAAAAATGATTCATCACGGATAAACAAAAAACTTATCCTGCGGAGACATCTGCAGCCAAATACTATTTTCAAGCGGCAAAGGAAGTTGAGTCATTATATGATTTAAAATCACGAGGCTCATGTCTGGATAATTTGCGATAAGCCTTTTCATTTTTCCCACGTTCTTTCTAGCCACAAAGCGTAGTATTGAGAAAGCAAAGGAGCCTTTTCAAATGAAAAATCCGGTGTCATGGAATTGCATCCATTCGGTCTGCATGGATGGAATTGAACAGCATTTTCAAAANAGAACGATTTGCAGTTAGGGATTTATTCATCANGATCTTTTGAGCGTAAGCAATTTTTCTATCGCAAATGGGATCTTCTTCTGAAATAGAAGAACGAAGAAAATTTTCAGCTTTAAATTTAAGTTGTTCAACAGTTCCGATGGCTGATTCATAAATTGAAGCAATATAAGGGTTTTCTTTTTGTTTTCTCAAATGACGTGCAGCATTGCAGGCAGCTTCCTTTAGCAAGCCAAATTTGACATTGACTGAGTCCCCATCTTGTTCACGAATAGATTTTAGGATTGCAATGGAAAGAACAAGCCTTAGAACACTTAGATAAGCTTTATAAAGATGTGTTGAACTCTCNNTATGGGGGATCAAAAATTGGGACAATAAACCTGCAAGAACAGCTTTTAATGCATGGGCATGTTCCACGCGGACCAAAGGAGCCATTTCATCTTCAGAAAGATATCCGTTAAAAGGAGAAAATACAAAGGTCAACGCTTGCTTGTCAGGGAATGGATCTTCGAGGATTTTTACAATTTCTTTTACATGATGGGAAGGCCCTTCAATATATTCAGGTCCGAATAGTTCCTGCTTCGGAACCTCTTTGAAATATTTGAGAGGACAACAACTTTCATATCCAGCAGTATAGATCCCACCTTGATGTTTCCAATCGCCTTGATCAGCTTGAAATAATTTAATATCAAACGTTTCACTTTCCTTCCTCTGATAGACAGCGATACTCTTTAAATGATTTCCTGAAATGTGTTTTAAAGGCAAAANGAAGAAAAATTTTTCATCTAGATGCAAATTTTTCAATCGATTAGTGATCCAATCGCAAGAGGTATATCTTCGTTCAATATATTGTTCCAAAAGTCCCTGAAAAAGTTGTTGAAGATTTTGTGCAACTGTTTGAGGGAAATTAGGCAGCATTTGCACAAGGTTGTTAGAAACCCATAAACCTATGCGCAGAAAAACCTGCGGGTCGATTCTATGAGGGATCTCATCAGTCATCAAAGCTTCTGCAACAGATTCGAAACCCGGTATTAGGCTTATTTGCTCAGCACATTGATAAANAATTCGATTTAAGATAGGAAGTTTTAGATGGGTTTGCGCAAATAGAGAATGAATGCACTCTTCTGTTCTTTCTCTTTCTCTGATGTAGCTGTCGATCAATGAAACTGGGGCTGATATTCCTGGGGTCATAGGATAAGATGCTGTTGTTTTTTACTTTTGCAAAGGCTTAAAGACGCGTGGCTTTAAGACGTTGGGCTTAAAATTTTTCAAAATACTTTTGAGTTGAACAATCACAAGATCAATTTGACCAAAATAAGTAGAGAAATCCTGAAAAATTCTTTGTTGCAAACAGCCATTTTTCCTTTAGTAAAGAAATCACTTTGCTTGAGCTTGCGCATAAAATCAAAAATTTAACATCGACCTGGTTTGGATAAAGAGCATTGAACAACAATTCGATTTCAACCATTGCATAAACGGCATCATTATAATCTTGATTATCGATAAAAAAGTGTTTCATTTTTCAAACGCAGCTTTTGTTTCAGGCGCCTCGGCTTGCCTTGCGGCTTGCTCCTCTTCGATTTTTGCTTGATGAATCTTATGAACGCATTCTTTTAAAGCCGTTTCTTTTTGCTTTACATCCTTGAAAAAATTTTGCACATCCTGCATGACCTTTGCGGAAAGACCAGAAAAGTAAAGTTTAACAAAACCCACTTCGATTCGATTGGTATTAATAGCAAACTGAAAACTGTCATCAAAGCCTACCCCTTTCAATTCCTCTTGATAGTGGTCTAAAAACGAATAATAAACTCCATAAGAGTCCTCTAATTCGGGGCTAAATTTTTTGCAACTCCTGATTCAACACTTTCCAGTCTTTAAAATTTGCTTCAATGCATTTTTATTTTCTTCATCGACCTGGACCTTTTGCATGGATGTTAGACAATTCCAATAAATTCCATTGAGATCTTCATAAAGAAGTTTAAAGCGCGGAGAATACTGATCTCCAATCTCAAATAACTTTTCGACAAAATAAAGAAGTTCGTCGTTTGTCCGAATTGAAATCAACCAGTCTAAGACTGAAGGAAGTTTGTTAAGTTCAGATTGTAACTCTTCAAATTTTTCATGATAGATAGTTTTTATCATCCTGAGCTTTTTTGCACTTGCCACAGCATTGGTTAACATTTCAGACAAATCTTTTCTTTCAAAAAGGAACGAGCAGGCGTATGAAGCGATAGCTGTCTTGCTGTTCAATGCTTAGATTAAAAAACTTTTCAAGTTCGACTGTTAAGCCAGCATTTTTATCGTAAAGATTTTCTAAAAAATGGGCCCGTTTTGTTTGCATGACCTCTTTAATATTCGTGCAGATCTTCCTAAGATCTTGAACTTGCTCCATACAGGATTTAAAAATATCAGTTAGCGGGATGACTTGAACTGGGTCCTCATTTTTTTCTGTACGCAGTTGATTGCGTTGCAAAAGCTCCGAATGCCCTTGAATTCCGCTTCCGCTCACCTGATGCAAGGCTCTAAAGCTTGATCTCTGAATTCGTTGTTCCTCTTCAGAACGATGAATTGGGATATGATGAACAAAAATGCGCTTTTTAAATTTTCCAAATCCGCTTTGCCATCTTTAGTACATTTCAGATAAATGAAATAATAAGCACCCAAAGTGAACAAAGATTTTAGGGCGATCTCAAAAATAATCTTCGCTTTGACCCATTTAGACATGGTCTCTTCGTAGATTTTGTACCTTGCATGGGCCTCATGAGGGTTGATCGCTCTCCAATTGGAAATATCATCAGG
This sequence comes from Parachlamydiaceae bacterium, assembly GCA_013414685.1. Lineage (GTDB taxonomy): Bacteria > Chlamydiota > Chlamydiia > Chlamydiales > Parachlamydiaceae > Neochlamydia. Next base: position 1,075,270 of record CP058704.1, read on the forward strand.
CAACCTTGCATGGAATCGTATAGTCAGGGGCATTGAGAAATTCCTTATTTTATTCTAAAACAGTATCGATCACTTGAATATAACCATTTGAAGCTGCAATATCTGCCTGAATAATATTGGCATTGTCCACGGTAATTTGGGATCCGCGTATCTCGATATGCAAAGGCTTTCCACCTATTGAATTCATATTTCCAGCCTGGATGTTAATAGACGAAATTGATCCATTCACAATGTGATTTTTAAGAAGAGCTGCAAGTGCCGTGGGATTTTTCATTAGCTCGTCTAATCGCTTTGCTGGAAGAGAGGCAAAAGCTGCATCTGAAGGTGCAAAAATTGTATAGGGACCTTTTTCTTGCAATGAGGCATTTAAGCCGGAAGCATTTAGTGCCTTTGTAAAAGTTTGAAGATCAGGAAGAGTTTCAGCCACCTGTACAAGATTTTGTCCTGTTGAATTAGACAAATCTGCATCGATTGTTCCTGAATCAATAACAATCGCATGGCCTTGTGATAAGGAAAAAACAGCATGCGAGGGTAAAAGAATAGTTGCGTCAATTTTTTCATAAAATAAGACTCCTTTGTTTTTTGTACCTTATACTTTTCGTACAAAACATTTTTTTATTCAACAAAAAGTTTATTTTGTTCCTCATAGAAAAAATGAAGACGGGAAATTTGTGAAGTGCGCAGGATGAGTTTGAATCAGGCAAATCAGTTTTAGCAATCTAACATTTTCAAAATTTGAAATTTAAAGCCGAATGCGCCGTGTCAAGGTTTTAAGTAGATTTCAGGTGTATAACAGCGAGGCTGAACGAGTCGCCAGGCATTGCAATCATATTCTGAGTTATCTGCAGTTGCAATGCACTCAAGAATTTCAGGAAGCTTTTCCCTGGCCGCTTTTTTGCCAGCCTCATAAAGCTGATATTTCATACTGTCATCAAATGTTCCTACATCACAAGTTTTTGGACGAATGACGACATTTGCGTGATGAGAGCAGGATTCATTTTGCCACATAAATGCAATCTCTGCACTGCGTGTCACCACTCCAAACAAATTAGTCGGAAATGTTCTGGGCAGGAGCTCGCATAAATCCACTGCGATAATTACATCGGCCCCAAGATCACGAGCTATTTTCACTGGGACAGGGTTGACAACCCCACCATCTACTAAAACTCTTCCCATATGTTCGCATGGCACAAAGAAAAAGGGAATTGAACAGGAAGCCAAAACGGCTCTTTCTACGGGTCCTGCCCCCATGGGAACAAGCTCACCGGTATTCAAATCGCTCGCAACAATAACTAAGGGAATTTTAAGTTGATCGAATGTTTCGGAATGAAGATGCTGATTTAAAACTTTGCGCATCGACTTTCCTTGACAAAGACCAAAGCGGCAATCCCATATGTCAATATCAAGCATAGAGGTAGATTTAATTTTCCACACAGCTTCTTTAATATCTTTTACACAAGGATTGTCTGCATATAAAGCGCCTACTATGCTTCCTGCACTGCAGCCCACAATTAAATCGACCGATACACCCGCTGCTTCCAACTCCTCTAAAACTCCCACGTGGGCCATTCCACGTACGCCGCCGCTGCCCAGAACGAGTGCTACTTTAATTTNTTCAGGGATATAAAAGGAGGGCAAAGGCGGAGGATCTTCCTTTGGAATAAAACGATGCGGGCATCCGCAACTGCTTAGCAAGTTTATCGTTAAGAAGAGTAATAGCAATCTAAAGTATGCGTTTTCGTATGTCATGTTGGTGTTCATAAAGTAAAAAACTTTTGAAGTCAAGATCGATTCTTTCGTGATAAAAAAATTTAAGTTAAACATCAAGTGATATCTGCTCTTCCAGTATCACAAAAAGAATTCAAAAATTTCCGAACAGGTTTTCGTAACATTGCTTCTTAAATGCGTTCGCTAATTCCTTTTTTCATTTCGCTTTTTTGTCTCTAAATAGCCAAAAAAGAGGAAGTTTAATCACTTAATAGCAAAAATAATGACATTCAATATTTAATTCACCATTCATTTGGAGCTCTCGATCAATGTGAAGAAAAAACGTTGCTGCCAACTGATAAATTAAATAAATAGACGTCTCATTATTAATGATTTAAAATCACTTAAAAACAAAAAACTCAACATAAGAACTATTTATCAATTATTAAAACTTCTTAATAATTCCGTTTTTTATTGAACATAAAATATTATTATAATAAGCTCCATGGCACGTTTAATTTTTGTTATTAATCTTCAATCAAAGGACTACTATGGCCAATGTTCCGTACAATCAATACCGTAATTATTCTTCACAAGCCAATCTTCCCCTATGAATCCAGACCCTCTCGCTCAAAACGAAAACAACAATAATTTTCCCAATCCGATTGCCTTAACCCCAGATTCTGCCTTTCAACCTGCTGAAGAAAAAAGCGCAGGATCTCGACCAGTCCTTCTATGCCCGCATCCATCAAAATAGAACCACTCTCAACAACGATAGGCAATAGTCAACTGAGTGATAATAACAATAATAATCACTCTTCAATTTCAAATACAAATCCACAAGAAAATTCAGCAGATTCTTTTTTAACTTAGCGCAATCCTATGAAAGAAATGGCAACTATGAAATGTCACTTAAGTATTACAAAATTGCCTCAGATCTAGGTCACGCTGAAGCCTCGCTGAATGCTGCACTTAGCTATGAACAAGGCCTAGGGGTTGAAAAAATTTAGATGAAATGATCAGATATTTGGAAATCGCTGCTGAACAAGGCAATCAAATCGCCTACAACAATCTGGGAAACCATTATGAATTAAATGATAACTATGAACTTGCAATTCATTATTATCAGCAGGCCACAGATCATGAGGCAGCCTTATACTCTTTAGCAAAAATTTATTTTAAGGGTGAAGGCGTTGAAAAAATTTAGTCAAAAGCGCTGAACTTTTCCTGAAGTCGGCAAAGCTTGGAAATGATGATCATGCATTCCATTGTTATTGTAAAGCTGCAGAAGCACAAAGTCTTGAAGCCCTTTGTCTTATGGGGCAATGCTATGAGTCAGGTACAGGGATTGACAAAGAACCTGCAGCGGCTGTTGGTGCGTATGAAGGGGCTTTACAAGGTGGATATACCCCTGCAGCTTTTTATTTAGGTCTTTGTCATATGAATGGCATAGGAACCGAAGTAAACATGGATAAAGCCGTGGGTTTTTTTGAAAAATTGCAGGTATGAGCAATGAAGAACCTGATTTTCAAAAGAAAAGTCCCTTGAAGCCTTATTTTACCTGGGAAAAATTAACGCTTTGCAGGAAAACACAAAAAAGCGCTAGAATATTTTGAAAAATTTATCCAAATGGGAAAAGAAAATCCTAATTTGCAAAAGGAAAAAAATTTCCAGGAAGCAATGTTTCAAATTGGAAAATCCATGCAAAAGAAAGAAACTATGAGAAAGCTCTTGAATGCTATGAAAAAGCCGATAAGCATCCTGAAGCTCTCTATGAGCTCTCAAAATTATATCGTAAAGGAAAAGGGACTGATAAGGATGAAAATCGAGGAATCGTACTTTTGTCTCAATCAGCCAAAATCGGCGATCAGGCCCATGCCCACAAATGCCACAAAAATTAGCTGCCCTTGGAGATAGTCAAGCCATGATTCAATTGGGGCTTGAGTGCAGGAATCGACAAAATTATGAAGAAGGAATTGCCTGGTTTTTCAAGCCGCAGCTGCAGGCAATAAAACTGCCTCCTATTATTTGGGACTTTGTCATGAACTAGGACAAGGCGTTCCACAGAATGATAGCATGGCCGCTCATTATTATCAGCAAGCCGATTCTCAAAAAGATGCTCTTTACAGATTGGCTTTGTTGTATATGACAGGAAGAGGCGTAAGTCAAAATGTGAACACAGCCATTTCCTTGCTTAAGGATGCCATTGAAATAGCGGCTGGGGACAATAAATTTGAATTCCAATGCCTAAAGCTAGCTAGCGACTTAGGAGATGCTGAGTCGACTAATAATCTAGGCATCCTTTACGAACAAGGAAATCATGAAGTAATTCAGAATTATCAGCTAGCCATTGAATATTATTGGAAAGCTGCACAAAGGGGATTTGAAAATGCATGGTATAATTTAGGTCATTGTTTTGAAGAAGGAACTGGCGTCCCCCAAAATTTCCTTTTGCTAAATTATGCTACATGCAAGCCCCTCATCACGATGCAGCAGTCGTGGGGTAGCAAGATTGATGGCGCACGGCCACGTAGCAAATGCAGGTGTAGTAGAAAGTATTATGTTATTGACTATTGCATTACTTCAAGGAAATTCTGATGCTCAAGCACAATTGGATGAGATTCGTGAAAATTTAAGCAATCTTAGTCTTTAATCATAAAAGTAACTCCCCTTATATAAAATTAGGAGGAGTTTTGTAAAAGTTCATGACTATACGAACCTATTCTCTTTCCAGTTCAAAGACCCCTATTTGGACTGGAAGGGGTATATACTCGTTCCAGCTGAAACTTGGAATTTTGACTACGTCAGCTTGCCATTGTCTTTGTATCTGTCTGCATCGCTTGAGCTTATTCAAGTTGTGCTGCTTCAACAGACTCAAATTCAGGGCGCTTCCTTGTCAAATTTTCCAACTTTCAAATGGAAGGAGTATATATGATTTCATAAACCTAAAATATAGGTAAAAGATAACAAATTATTTCGAACATTGAAATTTAAACGCATTAAACTCATCCTATTTCATGAGAATAGAATGTCTTTAATCTAAATCCAAGGATCAAAAAAATGGCCAATCATATCAGTGGAAGCAAAATTGCTATTCTAAATGTTCTATTTCATACACAGTATTCCTCAGAAGAAAGTTTTTTTGAAAATGTACCAACAGCCACACTATTAGATTTTATTCAACGCCGGCATTGGCACTCTCATCCTAAACTCGTTGAATTCAAAAATTATCTTGTGACACATTTAACTCTTAAGGAGAATGAAAGTTCATTGGCAGAACGCGTGAATCAATTAAGATCTACGCTATCAAGCCCTGAAAATACTCCAGCAGGCATTTCTCCTGATCTCATTCAAAATGATTCCTGGCAGCAAAATCAACTGTTATCCTCTTCAAATAACAACAACAATAACAATCATGCAATTTCTGCTCAGGCTGAAAGTCATTATCAAGAAGCTTTGCAACTCGAACAGCAAAATCGATGGGAGGAAGCCAAAATTAAATATTCTCAAGCCTCTCTCCTACAACACCCTGAGGCAGCCTATAAATTGGGCATTATCCACAAAAATGTCCATCCTTTAGCTGCTGCCGGATTTTTTTATAAAGCTGCAGAGCGAGGCAAGGGAGAAGCTTGGATCGAACTTGCAAGTATGTATGCAGGTTGGGGATTACATTCCGAGGCTGTTAACTATTATAATCAAGCTCCTCAGCATCTGCAAACAAACCACAATTTTGCTATAGTGAATTTACAAGCAGGAGTTGGAACTCAAGGTCATGTAGAAAATGCAGATATGCAAATTGAGGAAACGAACGATGATCACGATCATGAAAGTTCTGATCTTGAATACAATCACAATAATAACAACGTGGAGCCTTTGTCAGATCACGAGAGCGCAAATGAAGCCGATCTTGAGCAAGTTATGGATGAAATGAGCGATGACATGGAAAGTTCACCTGAACCGATTCCAAGCAGCGAGAGCGAAGATTAATACTGGTTCCGATTGAAAGTTGGAAAATTTGACAAGGAAGCGCCCTGATTTGAATCAGCCGAAGCTGCACAACTTGAGTAAGTTCAAGCACTGCAGACAGATTCAAAGACAGTGGCAACGAGGTCAAAGTCCAGGTTTCAATTGGATAAAATTTATCATCAATAAAGTTCAATTTTAAAGGCACACGCATTTATTTTAATTTTAACTTAAATAATCAACATCATTGACTACAACGACAAAGGAACCATGACTTATACTAATTCAAATTCATACTTTCCTAAATTAAATAACATTCAAGTGCTAAACAGGCTGGAATTCGCCGAAGAGATAAATACAAAATCTAGCCTTCAAATTTCCTGTTTGAAAGAACATATTGTGAAGCAATTAGAACATCAAAAATTAGATAGTAAACTCTCTCAACGAGTCAATTTATTAAAATCATCTATTTCAAATTCGCCCTATGCAGTTTCAACCCGAGAACCGCTCATTAATTTGACTCAAAAATTTTGGAGCCGTTTATTAAAATAAAGGTGAAAGACAATGCGCAACAGTTGTTTCATCAGGGATTGACTTGCCATGCAAATAAAGAATTTAAAAAGCATTTGTAAAATATCAACTTGCAGCTTCAAAAGGTCATCTAGCAGCTACAAATAATTTAGCAGTCTTTTATCACATGGGGATAGGAACCAAAAAAATCCTGAAATTGCACTTAAATTGTTTCATGAAGCTGCTTCCTCGGGACATCCGGATGCCTGTTTCAATATTGGATTCCTTCATCAAATTAAACAAAATCCGTCTCATTATAGGCTTGCGGCTTGCTGGTACAGCAAATCTACGCAAAATTCCCGGACACTTTATCATTTAGCACAAATGTACTTTAAAGGCCTTGGGGTGTTTCAGGATAGAGAGACAGGTCTAAGGTATTTACACGAAGCTGCCATACATGGTGACACTGAAGCCCAGTCCAGTTTTAGCAGGAAAGAGCTAGGAAAAATTTATTATCAAAAAGCACAAAGGTTAGAAGAAAACTTAGAATTTGAAGGGGCTTTTAAGTATTTCCTTCAGGCTATGGATTTTAACAATCCAGATGCCTGTCATAAAATTGGGCTTTATTACCTTGAGGGAATCTATGCTCAAAAAATTTGAAAAAGCCATTAAATATTTTGAAGAAGCCGTGAATAACGGGTGCGAAGAAGCAGCTTTTCAGTTAGGATGCCTTTACGATGAAGGTGTAGAGGTTGAAAAAATGAAGGGGCTGCAATCAGTTATTTTTAAAAGCTCCCAATCACCAGGAAGCGCTTTTTCAAGCTGCATTGATTTATCTTGATGGCAGTTATGAGATTGAAAAGGATCATGAGAAAGCGATGAACCTATTAATCAGAGCAGCAGAAAAAGGCAATGAAGAAGCTTTTATTCTGGTAGAGAATAGCATGGATCGTATTACAACGCAGCAGAAGGAAAGTGTGGCCGCCTTATTTTTGAAAAGGGAAGGACGTTGAGTACGCAAGAAGATGAATCTTCTAAAACTGAAGGCTTTCGCTGGTTTCAAAAGCCGCGTCACTCAATAATCTGAGTGCCATTTATCAAATGGGAGTTTGCCACTTAGAGGGCCGTGGAACCCCAAAAGATGAAAAAAAGGTTTAGCCATTCTGGAAGCTTGTGCCGATCAGGAACACGAAAGTTCAATCTATAATCTTGGGAATTTTTATGAACTCTCTCAGGAATTTTTAAAAGCTGCGGAATATTATGCAAAGATTCCGCATCATAAAGGAGCGCTTTATCATCTCGCCCGTTTTTATCTAGAAGGTCAGGGAGTAGAAAAATCTCTATAAAGGGGTTGAACTCCTGATACGTGCTGCCTCCATGGGATTGAATAAAGCCTTAGAAGAGTTGGAGCTCATTTCAAAAATCATGCCGAAGTGAACCCCTCTTTAGCCCAACTTTATTTTGAAGAAGGCATCTTTTGCCAGGAGAATGGCGATGAAACCCTCGCATTTTCTTGGTTTGTTAAAGCAAAAGATCTAGGGAGTATAGACGCTTTGATTAATTTGGGGATTTGTTATGAGCTAGGCAAAGGGACTTCAAAAACTCAAAAATGGCATTTGAGTGCTTTCAAAAGCTGCTGAAAAAGAACACCTTGAAGGTTTGTTTCATTTAGGACGTTGTTTCCAACATGGAATTGGTGTCATGCAAAATGTTGAAGAAGCAAAAACCTGCTATGAAAAAATCCCGAAGATTTCAAATCTCTCACAGCTCTTGCTCAGCTTTTTCTTGAAGAGCAAAATAGAAATGAAAATAACTTTCAAATCGGAAATTTGCGCAAGCGTCCAGCTGACAAAGACATAAATTCAAAGGGTTCCAAATTCCCAAAAGATGCATAAGTAAGAGCAAACTTATGTTTTAAATCAATTGAAAGGCTTGCTGGGCGACTGCCCAGCAAGCAAATTTTAGCGGCCAATCAGGATAAAAATTCCTGATATCAACGCAATGATTCCTAACACAATGCCTGGAATGGCAAGGGATGGAATAATGCTGACTAAACCAACTAAAATTAAGTAAATAGCTAACAAAAGAAATCCAATATTACTTGTAAATCTCATACAACCTTCCTTGCTTTAATAATTACTTGATGGACTTTTCCATCATTGACTAATGATATTTCTTCTCTTTCCTGAGCCACACCATCCAATTCAACTAAGACTTCATGCGGGTTTATGGCAGGACTATTATCAATGTGAATATCATACCTAGATGTATGATATTGATAGTGCAGAACAATTTTATCCCAATCTTTTGGAAGAACAGGGCGTATCGTCAATTTATCTCCCCGCAGTTTAAACCCGAAGATCTCTTCTAATAAGATGCGATACATCCACCCAGCCGATCCTGTATACCAGGTCCATCCTCCTCTTCCAACTTGTCCTGGCAGTGAGTAGATATCGGCAGCTAAAACATAGGGCTCAACTTTAAAATGCATCATTTCATTTTTTGAACTTGAATGGGCAATCGGATGCATCATCTTTATAAGCTCTACGGCTTTAGTGCCGTCGCCAAGCATGGCATACGCTAAAGGCACCCATAAAGACCCATGAGTATACTGCCNCCCATTTTCCCGCACACCTGGAGGATAGCCTTTAATGTAACCAGGGTCTTTATCGGTTTTGTCAAAAGGTGGGGTCAGAAGTAAGACGATCTTTTCTTGGTTTTTAATAAGATATTCTTCCAGGGCTTTAAATGCGGTACGGACCCTTTCTGAATTTCCCGACTTACTTATAACAGCCCACGATTGAGGCAGCGAATCGATTGTATCCTCTTTATTTTCTTTGGAACCCAGCGGAGTGCCATCATCAAAATAGGCTCTTTTATACCATTGACCATCCCAAGCACTCTCTTCTATAATTTCTGCTAATCGTTTAGCCTGGGCACGAAACCCTTCATCAGAACCAGGCTGGCCGCTCCAGGCTAAAAGATCAGCAAAATCATTCATGACATGCACTAAAAACCAGGCAAGCCAAACGCTTTCGCCTCGCCCTTCAATTCCGACGCGATTCATTCCATCATTCCAGTCGCCTCCTCCCATTAATGGTAAGCCATGGGGACCTTTAGTCAATCCTTNTTGTAAGGCTCTGCGGCAATGTTCCATAAGCGTTGCTGTTTCATCGGAAACCTCAGGGATAAAATAGGCCTCGTGTTGATCGTCTTTCAAAAGTTCGCCTTTGATGAAAGGAACAACTTCATGCAAAATAGAGATATCGCGAGTCACGCGAATATATTGGGCTGTCACAAAGGGCAACCAAAGCAAATCATCGGATATCCGTGTGCGCACTCCGCCATTTGCAGGCGGGTGCCACCAATGCTGGACATCTCCTTCTAAAAATTGGCGAGAGGCTGCAAGCAGGATTTGCTTTCGGGCAAGATATGGGGAAGCGTAGAGAAGAGCCATCGCATCTTGCAACTGATCACGGAATCCAAAGGCTCCGCTCGACTGATAAAATGCCGATCTGCCCCAAAAACGACAGCTTAAATTTTGATAAAGCAGCCAGCGGTTAAATGCATGGTTGATTTCTCTATCTGGGGTCTGAACATAAANAGCGCTTAAAAATTTATCCCACCAGGATAAAGTGCCTAGATAAGATTTTTGTACCCAACCACTCTCGCGGCATTGAACAATTAACTCTCTTGCAGACTCGGTATTTTCGGCATAACCGAGAAGGAAAACAATTTCTTTCTCTTCATTGGGATTCAATTCCACCATAACTTGCAGGGCAGCACAAGGATCGAAAGCAGCGCCGGTTAAGCTTGATAATTTCTTTCTCTTTAATGCCACAGGTGACGAAGGATGCCCATTTCGTCCTATAAATTCCGTTCGATTACACGTATAAGAAGAAGGCAGCGGGATAGAGCATGCGAAGGCTAAATGATTTCCGTAATCAGGATTATAGCGATTAAATCCAAAAAGTGCCTGGCTTTCTGCATCCCACTCCGTCACAATATGCAGCTGTGATTTTTCTCGATCAATGCCTAAGATCCATTCTGTGTAAGCAAAAACCGATAACTTACGTTTAACAGAGGATTGATTTTTCAGTTTCAGCCTTTGAACCCGTACGGGCAAACCCTCATGTTCATCAAAAGGCACAAAGACAGTCAGATCTTGCTCAATGCCATGACTATTATGTTCAAATCGGCTATATCCTTGGCCGTGACGGATGCGATAGGGATCTAATTCGCGAATGGGCGCCGGAGTAGGAGTCCAAAATATTCCTAAATCTTCATCACGAATATAAATCGTATCAGCAATAGGATTGAGTACTGGATCGTTGGACCAGGGAGTCAAACGATTGGTTTGACTGTTGCCATACCATGTCATTCCTAGCCCTGCTTCTGAGACCATCGTGCCAAAGTTAGAATTGGCAATCACATTAATCCATGGAGCAGGCGTTTGCACATGCGCATCTANAAAGATCATATATTCACGTCCATCAGGGCTAAATCCACCTACGCCATTAAAGAAGTCCAAGGCCACAAATGGAAGGGGTGCTGAGGGGTGTTCTTTAGCTTTAGGATCCGGGATGAGACGAGGAGGGTAAGTGGTTGCTTCCAAAGGCGCCACAAGCTGTTGACGCAGCGACCNCCTGGCTGCCACAAGGTTGACTCGCGCAACAGATAAAATAAGAATCAAGTCTTCTTCAGGAATCTGATCGCTATTTAAAAGATATACGCCTCCAGATTTCCCTATTTCGATTTGATTGGATAAGCCTTGAAGTAAGCGTTGCAATTGTTCGAAAAGCGGATGTTCATAACCGCTTACCTCATCATTTAAAATAATCAAATCTGTTTTTAACCNCCGTAAACGCCAAANAATATGGGCCGTCACAATTTGTTTGACAAGATCGATCTCATGAATGTCTGCTATCGAGACGACCACAATTGGGAGATCGCCTGAAATGCCATAAGCCCATAGATAGGATTGACCGCGCCTATTTCGGATTAACCTGTCAGCTGAAGGACGCAGTTGCGCATGAGGATATAAGATACGGCTTGCTAATTTTTGAAATAACTGCGCTTCTTCTTGATGAATACGCAAATGCCTAAGCTCAAGTTGGGCATGCGCCCAAGCCATTTCAATGGCACGGTGGCTTAGGGAAGGATCTGTATATTTTTNTAATAAGGCAATCGTTTNTTCACGGCTTTCGGAAACAACAGTTATAAAAGCCACTTGTTGACGTTGTCCAGGAGCAAGGGAAATGCGATAACGCAGACTAAAAATAGGGTCTAAAACATACCCCTGGGAATTTGAAAGCTTCCCATCCATCGATGCTGGATAATTCAATGTCCTGCCTCTTCCTATAAATTTAAGCCTATCAGTTTCAAACTGAATGGCTTGAAGAGATGTCTCATGACCTGCAACGATATGCCCGGCAAATAAAGGACGATCTTCAGGCCCCCTTAAACGTCTAAAAGCTAAAACTGCAGGCAAATCCTGTAAAGCTTCTGTTTCAATAAACATTTTGTTAAAGCTTGGATGTGCTGCATCAGCAGCATGGGGTGCTAGTGCTAATTCTGAATAACTTGTAAGTTCTATTTCACGTTTTTGTTTGGATAAATTGGCCAGTGTTAGCAACCGAATTTCTGCATCGTCTTCGGGTGAAACAACCACCTCTAGATCTGTTTCCATTTGAGCGTCTAATCGCTGGATTTCGGTACGATCCGCCTTAAAGCTCACTGTATATTNTTTGCTTCTTCGACAGGTGGGATGAAATCCTACCGACCAAAAATCTCCTGAATGAACATCTTTAATATAGCAAAAAGAGCCCCAATTATCCAATGTGACATCTGCACGCCACCGTGTAATATCAAAATCTTTCCAGGTGCTATAGCCGCCTCCTGAATTTGTGATCATTACGGAATAGACACCATTTGATAAAATATTGACTTTCGGAGCTGAACCATGAGGAGTTTCTGCTATTCCCATAATGGGAACAGCAGGAAAGGGCGGAAGTCGTGAGATTGGAATGGTTTTTCTGGACCCTTTAGCAATAGTAGGAAAGACTGGAGCTTTTTCATAAAGAAGGGATTCCATCCCGCATATACGCGGATTGGCATGAAAGCGCTTTCGCAAAATGTTATTGTTTAGAACATTATCAATGGCCAATAGCGACATTCCTTGATGATGGGCCATAAATGCATAAACAACGACCCNCCTCTCTCCATGTCGTGCTTGTTGCCGGGTAAAATCGATGGACTCATAATATCCATAATCTCCTAAAAGGTCATAACGCTTGCTTTCCAATCGCTTTAAATTTTGAAGAGCTGCTTTTGGATCGATAGATAAGGCTAAAGCTGTGGAATAAGGGCTCACAACAAGGTCTTCTTCTAAACCTCGCTTAAATCCCAATCCGGGGACCCCAAAACTGCGATACTGGTAAATTTTGTGCGTATCTATGGCGCTAAATGCAGCCTCAGAAATCCCCCATGGAATGCCTCTTTTATCCCCATAAATCCTCTGACAAGCCACGGCATTACGACAGGCTTCTGTCATCAGCGAATCAGGATAAATATTTTTAAATAGAAGCGGCATTAAATATTCAAACATGGTTCCACCCCAGGACATCAGAACATCACGACCATAAAGATATCCATAGGGTCTGCCAAGCGCCCACCAATGTTCAAGAGGAACGTCGTCTTTTGCAATTGCGACGAAGCTTGCTATTCTTGCTTCGCTTGCCAATAAATCATAATAAGAACTGTCCAGACGGCAATTGTCTACCTGGTAGCCAATCGAGAATAATTTACGTTCTTCATTATATAAAANACGCATATTTAACCCGTCGCATAAGGTATTTAAATCAGAAAGGATTTCATTGATTTCACCCAACTTTTCTCCTGCCAACCATTGAGCTGTTCGATAATTTTCATCGATTTGATTTAACAGGGCTTTATACAAAGTGGAATCTTTTGATTTTTCATCCAAAGATTTTAATAGCTGTTGAAGCGGTTTTGGCATTTCACCGGATGCAATCTCTTTTAATGAAAATTCTTCATCCTCAATTTCTTTAAGCCACATGAGCGCATCGGGATGTAAGCCTTCTAATTCTTCTTTGCTTGTCTTTTTAAAAGATGGAGCCAGGAAAAATAACGCTTTGAAATGCTGCTNCCAGGAAAAGAGCTCCTCTTGAAGTTGTTTAAACCAATACATTTGATGATCATCAAATTTTTGAGTAAGAACTTCTTGAACGAAATCTAAGGACTTATCTAAAATCCTTGNAATTTCATACAAACTTGAATAAGATCTGTTTAATAATTCCCGCAGTGCATTTAAGGAGGNTGATTTCTTTTGTTTTTCTGGACCTGGATCTCCCATTTCAAAAGTATCTTTTAAACCCTTGAAGATAGAATTGCTTAAAAGACTCTCATTTGCAATCTGATAAATAGCCTGTTCTAAAGTCCAAAAACTTGCCAGCAAGTTACCGCTATCTACCGTAGAGACATAGCGAGGAAACAAAGGTTTTAAAGTTTGAATATCGTACCAATTTAAGAAATGCCNCTCATACATTTCCAATTTTTTAAAAGACCTAAATGTAGCAGTTAAACGATCAATGACATCATCTGTAGTGATATATTTGAAATCATGCGCAGCTGTGACTGCCAACATCCATAGACCAATGTTAGTCGGGGAAGTTCGCATCGCGACCTCTACATTCAAGGCCGACTGATAATTATCAGGCGGCAGCCAATTGGTTTGCGGTCCTACAAAATCATCAAAATAACGCCACGTTCTTCTAGCAATAGCACGTAAAAATCTATTTTCCTCTGCTGTAAATTGATCTGATGGTTCAGCTAATCTGGGTTTATCTAAAATGGCAACTGTGAGGGGCGCTAGTGCCCAGATCAAGCAATATGAACCTGCGGCCAACATGGCAGAAGGATTAATCAGCAGGATTATTCCAAATAAGAGCAGGGCAAAAAGCGAGATCCAATAGAGATTTTGAATAAATTNTTTATGCCCTTTTGTTGTAGAAAGAGGACTGAATGTTTCCCATTCAAGCAACTNTTTCTTTGAAATGCGTCGGCGATAAGCCACGCGCATTATTGCATCAAATGAAACATAGGCTTGTTGAGGAAGCAATGCTAGATTGATTAGGGTACGAATGGCTTGATGCCATAAATCCTTGCGGGAAAAATAAAGTTTTTTTAATCCGCCAATAGCGTTCAATGACATCATGCAGATCACGGGCCCTAGATACGCGATAAAAATAAACAAAGACCAAAACCAGGCCTGTGATGAAGTAAAGAAAGCTGTAAGAAGAAGCAAGAGAGACGCAATGGGAACTAACGAACGACGTAAATTGTCGAAAATTTTCCAGCGGCTAAAATAGGAAAGCGCATTTTTAATTTTCTCTTTTCCTTGAGAAGGCACAAAGGAAAAAATCCAATCAATGATTTGCCAGTCGCCACGAATCCATCGATGCTGCCTTTTAGACCAGACTGAGTAGTCCTGGGGAAACATATCCGACAATACAATATCACTTGCATAGCCGACTCTTGCATGCACCCCTTCGATTAAATCATGGCTTAAAATATGTTCGTTTGGAAATATATGATGAAGTATTTTATAAAAAGAGGCCACATCATAAATTGCTTTTCCATGATAGCTTCCTTCAGACATAAGATCCTGATAAACATCCGAGACAGCCTGGGTATACGGATTTGCACTTTGCACATCTGAAAAATCTGCGTAAAAAGTACTTCTTGCGCAAGCCAAGTCTGTTCCTATACGCGGTTGAATTATTGTATACCCTCTTATCAACTTTCCGTCTTTACCCATGATTGGGGTATTTAAAGGATGTGAAATTGTTTCCACAAGTTTTCTGGCAACCTCTTTGGGCAAGGAGGTATCCGCATCTAACGTGATCACGTATTTGATTCCAGCCAAGTCTTCTTTTCTTCCAACTTTCAGGATCAATTCCGGACAGTTTTCTTCCATAAGAAATTCATTTAAGCACTCAAGCTTTCCGCGTTTTCTTTCTCTGCCAATCCATGCACTTTCACTCTGACTCCAACTGCGATCTCGAAAAACAGAAAAACTTTCCTGCTCNNCATATTTAGTTTCGAGACTTTGAATTTTATTGATTGCAAACTCTAGAAGCCTTTGATCATTTTGCATCTGTTTTTGAGGGGCATCGACGTGATCATAAAAAATCCCAAATTTGAAGGCTTTATCGCTATTAGCCAGATAATGAATTTCGATTTGACTTACATTCTCATTAATATTTTCTTCAGAGATAAGCAAAGAAGGAACAACGATCAATGTTTTTAGGTTTTCGGGAACCGCATTTTCAAAAGATAATTTAGGCAAAATAGAAGGATGAAGAATTTTGGCTGCAAATATATTCAAAAATTGAATGCATAACTCGCTCGCAGGAAGAAGGCTGAATATTAGTAATAGAATCTTTGGGCCGATTTCGACACNCCCTAACGATAAAATGGAAGCCAAGACCCACTCAATCGACAAAATAAGAATGAGAATGCTTCCAAAATATAATAAACTTGGATGCCTCATGATTTNTTGCCTAAAAAATGAGCCCANATCAGGTTGATAGCCAANGCATTTTTTAAAGTCTTGCTTGCCTTGGTCCACCAGATAGTAGCCTACATGAGAAGCAATCGGACCTTTTCCATGTTCTGCCTGTTGTAAGGCGCGCGCAGCAATTTCAGTTTCACTATATTTTGAACCTCTGGACAGAATTTCAACCTCGTGTCGATAATTGTCTCGGGAGGTAAAATCCATCTTGTTATAAATTCCTGCAGGGTCTTTCTCAAGAATTTTATCAATCAGATTTACTGACTCGAAAATATCTCTCCAGGATAATTGAGAAAGTGTGATCAAGCTGACAATAGCGCTAGAAATTGAAACTTGCTCGGAAGTTTNTTGCAGTTGTTCATCTTTAAATATTTCATTGATATTCTTGTTAAGTTTTTCTTCAAACCACGCCCTTACTAAGGGAATAATTTNTTCTTCATCGTAAAGATGGTCGATGAGCTCTTCGGCAAAGTGCGATGAGGGATAAGGCTGCTCTAATTTTAACGCGTTTAAAANATCATTTAATTTTTCAGGTTCACGCTTAGAAACGTTCAATAAGCGATTTCCCCAGAAGGAAGCGTTTTCACCTTCTTTTAATCTGCGATCAATATCTAACGCTAAAACATTTAGGCATTCAATCAATCGCAGACGCAGCATCAAAGGTAAAACCCATAATTCCCCCAGCTTTAATGGGGTAATCGATTGATAGGCATTTAGATAAGCTACAATATTTTCACTATCTAAACGATTCGCCGTACTTTGAACTATATCTTTAGCTATACAATAGATGCGAGGAAGCCCCTGATCAGGACCTTGCGAAATTTTAGGAAGTTCTCGATAAAATTTCTGTGGTAAGTTGCGAAGAACTTCTTCCACGTTTCCTTGGATAACATAAGCGTTGTCTAACAACCATTCAGCAGAAATAGTTATCGTCTGCTCAACGAATTCTGCTTCTTCAATTACATGTCTGATTTCGTTTAAAGATTTTTCACATTGACGAAGATTTTNTAAAAGAGGAACGCCTTTCAATTTTCTATGATCGATCGGTCCTAAAGCCCCTGCCATTTGCCTTGCGTGCTCCACAAGAGCCTCAAAAGTCAGTGGTTCCTTATTGAATTCAGCTTGTGTCTTTATTTCAGTGCTTCCCGATCTAAGCAAAAATGAAGTGGGATGTCCGCTTTCTACATGTCTTAAAATGGATAGTGCTTTTGGGACATCCTTAGAATGAATTTGTACAAGAACTAACGTTTCATCGCTAATCACTAATGTTTTAAATTTTTTAAGAATTGGGGTATCAATTTTATATAGATAAAACACGCATGAATACCAAAGAAGAAGAACAAGAACCACACCTATAAACATTGGGTACATAATGGATAAGGGAAAGTTCAATAGAAAAGATAAAATAAAGCCCACAAACGCTAAAATATTATAGACAAATGGCTGCGCAAGAGCTCTTCCCCAGCCCTTGGTGGAAATATTTCCATAATGATCGCGATGGATGATAATTGAATGAGTAAAACCTTCTTTTCTTAGTTTATTTAAAACATTCTCTGCAGTTTTTAAATTTTGATAGAAACCAAGAGCTGTGTTCCAAGGAGATTTCATAGGCTCTCCCTGCTTTTTACCGGACTCTGTTGCCATACAGAGACAAGTTTAGCAATAACGATAGCGACATACAATTGACCATACATGGCTTCCAGCATGGTTAATGATTTTGCAAAACGATTGAGAGGAACAATATCTCCTACACCTGCAGTCGCTAATGTTGAGAAGCTATAATAGATAAAATCAAATTGCACATTGTAGCCAGTAGTTAAGTCTGAACTCTTTGGATCCACTTGTTCAATTCCTTTAAAGCTGCCGGGGTTTGTCCNATCCACTAAAANATAGAGTTTTGCCCAAANAATGCCTGAAAATAGATAAATAATGATGGCCCCGCAAACTAAAGTGCTGTTAATTCTTTTGCTTAACAGGACTTTTCTTATCGAAACCAGAATGGCAAAGGCTAGTAAAGCTGCATAAAATGCATACGCACTATAAAGAGTCTCCATGGAACTTGCGTACACACTATAAGCTCCAAAATAAATGTATAAAAAGCTTAGGGTCAATCCTATAAAAAGCACAAGAGCAGACCTGGTGATCATAAATAGAGTGTAAACCACGACCACAGTAAAAACACTTTGAAGAATGAGATGTGCGCTAGGATTCATCCATATCGCGGGTACAAAAAGAAAAAGTACAAGAAGCGACANAAAGATGCCGATAAATCCGCCTAATAACCATAAGCCATTTGTTTCTTCAATATCGAGCATTCCTGTATCCCCGCTTCTTCTTTTATTGATGTAAGTAAATTTTTTTAAATTCAATTGATTATTCTGATAAAACCACACATTCAAATAAAAACAATCTCAACAAACGTATGTAAATAAGAGACTTATAAAAAATATGGTTATATATAAAATATAATTTAATTTTCATGGTATAATAGTTTTAAATTTACACTAGTTTCAACTATTTACAAATTAGGAGAGCTTATGAATCACAAATTATTATTAATTTGTGCTATTTTTATAATGTGTTTGCTGTCCGCAAGTTTTGGACTATCAAAAATTTCTGCCAATGAAAAATTTAACGATAATCAACTCATTGCAAAAGGCGGACACGGCGGGCATCATGGTGGTCATCATGGCCATCACGGACACCACCATGGCCATCACCATGGCCATCATCACCATGGTCATCATCATGGCCATCACGATCATCACGGACATCATCATGCCCTTCATCACTGGTATTGGCATGGCGGCCACGGGGGTGCATGGGGTGATAATCCTGGCTATTTTTATGATCCTAACTTCTACTACACTTCTACAGGAGTTCCAAGTGTGGAATACAACGAAATTCCAACCCTGCCCAATGCTTCGATTCTACCTGGTCAATCTCTCATACCCAACACTCCTGTGATTCAAAACAATACTTTAATTCAAACTCCAACTGGGGTACAACACGGATAAAGTAGAATTCAACGGGAGGCGAAGTTTGTTCGCCTCCCTGTAGGTAAAAATGTCTTATACTGCGTGGACTTTTCTTGTCATTTGTCTTTTTGCTATCGTTCATCTCTTTGCAGCCAATACCCAAAAGCTTGGTTTTATTGTCCATGGACGTTTTTTATCTGCGGGCGGAGGCATCGCAATTGCTTATATTTTTATAGATCTTCTTCCTAAACTTTCAAAAAGCGATCTGATCGTTACTCAAGCCTTATCGGGCGTGTTTCCTTACTTTGAACGCCATGTCTATATCATGGCCCTCATAGGATTTCTTCTNTTTTTCATCGTCGACCGAGCCCAGACATCCATTCCTTATCAAGGCGCGTTTTGGTTGTCATTAGGCTCGTATGCTCTNTTTAATTTTTTAATCGGATATGCCGTTTCTGATCCTCATAATCCTGAAGTACAACCTTTGCTTCTTTTTGCTTTTGCAATCTCCTTGCATTATTTCACCAATGATTATTCCTTAAATGAAGCACATGGTGACGACTACCGCCGGTTTGGAAAATGGATCTTAATTCTCAGCATATTTGCTGGTTGGACAGTTGGATTATGGATGACATTGTCAGCTACAGCGATCGCACTGGTAAGCGCTTTTATCGGAGGTGGTGTCATCATGAACGTGACACGCCATGAATTGCCAAGGGATAACCCCAATAGTGTGAGTGCTTTTATCTGCGGGGCCCTCTTTTATACAGCTATTTTGTTAATGATCGGCAGCTGATTCTTTTTTTCATCGACAAACCTTTTGTCAAGTTTTTCAACATTTATAGAAAAAAATTTAAATCTATTTATGATGGATGCTCCATGAGAGGAAGCATGTATACAACAAAAATGACTTATAAAGACGAGGGCCAGGAATTAGAGGCTTTTATTGCAGCTCCTGATCCTAAAGAAAAACGTCCTTTGGTGCTTTTATGCCATGCATGGAGTGGAAGAGACTCATTTATCTGCAATAAAGCTGAACTGATAGCCAGCTGGGGATATGTAGGGTTTGCAATTGATATGTATGGGAAAGGCGTGTTTGGNAAAAATAAAGAAGAAAACGCTTATCTTAAAAAACCTTTTATCGACAATCGTTTGCGATTAAAAAACAGGGTTTTAAAAGGCTTTGAAACAGCTTGTGCTCTTCCTTATGTGGATACCAATCGAATTTTAGCTCTTGGTTTTGGCTTTGGAGCTATATGTGCATTGGATTTAGCGCGAAGTGGTGCAAATTTAAATGGCGTAATTAGTGTCTATGGACATTTTGATTCACCTAAAAACGTCCCTACCTTCCCAATAAAAGCAAAAATTCTCATTTTGCATGGAAATAATGATCCAATTGCCCCGATGCAGGAACTTGAGATTTTTCAGCAACAAATGGACGAGGAACAAGTAGACTGGCAAACCCATATTTATAGTGGCACTTCCCATGCTTTTGCTAACCCTCACGCAAACGATCCTTCAAATGGAATCCTCTATCATCCACTTGCAGCTCAAAGAGCCTGGGTCGAAATTGAGCATTTTGCGAAAGAAGTTTTAGGAATTTGAGTTATCATCATCCCAAGTGGCTTCAGGAACAGGCTCCCAGCTGCCGCCCAACGCTTTATATAAAGCCACATAGTGATAAAGAAGCTCCCTTTGGCTATTCCAAANAGCTTCTTCAGCATCCAGAACAGCTCTCTGGGTCACAAGAACTTCCAAATAATTTTTAAATCCTCTTTCATAAAGTTGATAAGAAGACTGATAAGCTTCCTGGCTGATTTTTAAGGCCTGGGCGAGTTGGCGATTTTTTGACAATTCGTAATGGAAAGAAGAAATCGCATTTTCCGCTTCTTCTAAGGCTTCTAAAACTGTTTTTTGATAATTGTATAACGCTTGTTGTGTCAAAATTTTGTTCAAATGCACATCCTGCTTTAGCATCCTGCTGTTAAAAATAGGCTGCAGCAGACGTGGGCCTGCAAACCAGGTAAGCCCATTCGACTGAAACGTTCCAATTTCCCCGATAAAGCCTGTCAAAGTAAGGCGAGGAAATTGAGCAGCGACAGCACTGGCAACACGCTCTGTAGCAGCCGCAAGTTCTCTTTCAGCTTTGCGTATATCAGGCCTGCGACGAAGAAGTTCTGAGGGAAAGCCAACAGGTTTTTCATAGGGTATGCAAGGAAGATTTGCTGGTTCATGGAGAAGGCAGAATAGTTCACCAGGTGTATACCCAAGAAGAATAGAAAGCCGATGAATGGCTTTGCGAATGCCCAATTCAACCAAGGGCTTTTGAGCTTCAAAATTATGCACTTGCAGTAGAGCCTGTTTTTCTTCAATTGTGCCTGAAAATCCAGCCTGGATAAGGCTTTGCGTCAGAAGCATATTTTGCTGCTGATTGTTGATATTTTGATCAACTTGCGCGAGGCGCAGTTGCAGACTTCTCAGTTCAATATAATTTTTTGCTACTTCGGCAGAAAGAGTCACCCATAGTTGGCAAAATTCCTCTTTAGAAGATTGGATTTTTGCAAGAAGGGCATTATCTTCATGGGCATGCATTCCAAATAAATCTAGTTCCCAATCTGCATCAAATCCAAACTCGAAAAAGTTAATATTTTTTGAGCTCGAGCCCTTATGAGGGCAGCAATTTCCCAAAACCTGATTCAAAGTCTTTTGGCTATATTGTGCATGCCCATACGTGGCTGAACCATCAATATGAGGATAGAGTTCCGCCTTTCCGCCTTTTTCTTCCAATCGTGCAATTAAAATTCTTGTTGCAGCCATGTGCAAATCAAGATTTTGACAAGAAGCTCGTTCAATTAAAGTATTTAAAATAGGATCATTAAAGGCTTCCCACCAATGGAAGCACTCTTCTGAGATTTCCATGCTCATCCCGTCAGAAACAGGGCTGTTCCAATTTTCTGGGATTTCCATATGGGGTGGTTCATATTTAGGCATCCTTGCGCACCCTAAAAGAGATAGGTCAATAAAACGATTTGCAAAATTTTAGGCATGCTGACTCTCACTGGAAGTCTTTGGCGCTTCAATAAACACATCCATTTGCTGGCCCACAAAAAGTGAATGATNCTCCTTTTTTATGCGATAAATGATTTTTAAAACCCTGGTATCCACTTTTTCGGTAATTTCATTGGTTAGGTTTTGTTTATTAACTAAAAAGGGTTCGACACGCACGAACTCTAAAGGAAATTTTACACTTGCATCTCCTTGATAATAAGCCACTGCAGGGGCTCCTTCCCGAAAGCGAGAAATATCCAATTGATTGATGCTGACACGTATGAATAATTCTTCGGTATTTCCAATAATAACGGNGGGCCTAGCATTATCAAGAGCCGGAAACTCCCCTTCATGAATATTGACTTGAAGCACAGTTCCATCTATTGGAGAGCGCACGACTGTTCTGTCTATTTCAGCGCGTATGCTGTTGACATTGGCTTCAGCCAAGCGGACTTCTAAGCGGGCAATTTCTAGATCAGGTTTCCAAGTCCCTGATTTGATTTTGTCAAATTGGGCCTGAGCTTGTTTCCATTTTGCTTCCGCTTGTTGATAGCTAAAGTAACGACGTTNTTNTTCCTCCTCGCTTATCGCTCTTGGATCCGGAAGGCCAAGCACCCTATCATATTGGCTTTTTGCCATTTCCATTTCTGCTTTTGCATTCTTTAAATTGGCTTCAGCCTCTGTTAAATCCTCTGGGCGGGGAAAATTTTCTAATCTTTNTAATTTTGCCAAAGCCGTGCGATAGGCGACCTGCTGAATCGCTAAATTAGCTTTTAAATCACGATCCTCTAAACGAAAAAGCACATCCCCTTTTTTGACTTTTTCTCCCACCTTGACCAATACTTTTTCTACAATGCGATTTAAAGGCGTCCCGATTAAAATGTTGTCGCTGCTTGCCTCCACGATTCCCACTCCGGAAATATAAGATTTAAAGGGGCTAGGGAGGAGGATTGGGGATTTCTTTTTGTTGGGGGCCTCAATCTCCTTTAGCAAGGAAAAGAAAATCAAAANAAGACAAANAAGCGCAACACATACAATGATAATAAAAATATTTCTGCTCATGCTAGTCTAACTCTCCATTAATACCTTAGGATCCACGCTAAAGACTTTTCGAATGCTCAATCCCGCAGTAAATATACAAATAATCAAAACAATAAAAAATGTGAAAATTAAAAGTTGCCAGGGAAATAAAAATGCCAACGTTGTGTCTTTAACAGCCATTCCCCAAAATATAGTGGCACCTGTTCCCAAAAGGTATCCAATCACTCCTACAACGCCAACTTGTATCATGATCATCCTGGTGATTAAATCCTGACTCCNCCCTAAAGCTTTTATCAAGGCATAATATTTTAAATTATTGAGTGTCATAATATAAANAATTTGACCTGCAATGGAAAAACCAATGATCAACCCTAAGGCTACTGAAAGTCCAAAATTAATTAAAATCCCTGTTTGCAAAAAGGATTTGGCCATTCTCCATTTAAGTTCATCGCTTGTAAGACCATTTAAAACTGAGTAGGAGTTAATTTNTTTCAAAACTTCTTCCACTTTGGCATCGGGCAAGGTTTTCGCAGCAATAAATTCAATGGTATTTCTGGCAAAGGAGGTAAAGTATTTAAACTGACTATAGCTCGTAAACATAATTGGCTGAGGATAAAAGCCTTGTGTGATTTTACTCAAACCAACTACCACCGCACGATGATTATTAATTTCAAAAGTGTCTCCAATTTTCAGGGNGATTTTCGTACCATCCGGTAAGATTTTTGCAAGGGAGCCATTGGCGGAATAAATGTCGACGACCACAGCTCCTTCCCTTCGTAAATCCTGTAAATTGCCCTCTACCATTTCAGGCGGGGAACCAATCAATGTGGCATCATCAATCCCATACAGGTGGCTGACATCAAAATTGCCGGAGGGAGTGACCATCGGAATATCCATCACATTGATCGGAACGGCCCATTCAATATTCGGAATGCTGCGTACAACGTCTAAATAACCAGCCGGCATCGAACGTACTTTTTGATCGCTCTCTGTCGCAGGATCGATCACCCAAATATTTGGAGCAGGGATATCGGTCACCAAACGATATGAGCGCGAAACAAGACCTAAGAAAATTGCGGATTGCTGGGAAATTAATAGCGTTGCAAGAAAGATTCCGAAAATTACTCCTATACAGGATTTGTTTCCAATCAACATTTTAAGCGCTAAGGTCCACATAATTTCTCAATGATTTGTTTGGAGGCTTCTTGCCCTTGTAAGTCGCATTCGTATGACTCCAGAGCCGTCTAAATTCTGTCTTTCTGCCAGAAGAAGTATAATTACCCTTAATCTCATTTTACTGTCTATGGGTATAAACGAAAAAATAAAGTAATTTTTTTATTGAATGAAGATCAGCAAATATGCTAGTTCAAGGAAATATGAATAACTACTATGTCACAACCAGTTTAAAGGAAGAGAAAATCTCGAACGATGGATTCATCGTTGGGGATGTTCTGTCTCTGAAACCGTCTTAGATTCAGAATGCCATGTCTTCCGGACGGATAAAATCGACGGCTTTATAGGTTATCGCATTAAAGCAGGCTGTGCGGTCGTCCATGGAGATCCTATTTGCTCTTTTCAGGATATGCCCTTCTTAACGGAAGCGTTTCATCAATATTGCAAAGAAAAACAATTAAAAATCATCTATATTATTGCATCTGAAAAATTTGCAAATTTAGCCATCCAAAATCTTTGCAAGATTATGGTTCAAGTCGGCGAAGAGCTCATTTTTGACCCTAGAAAGGATCCAACTGAAGGTCGTTCAGGCCATCGACTTCGTAACAAGGTCAGTCATGTCCGTAGTTTAGGAATCTCTGCTCATGAATATCTGTCTCAAGATCCTAAATTAGAAAATCAGATCAAAGAAGCGGGAAATCTTTGGTTAAAATCCCGCAAAGGCCCGCAAATTTATCTGGGCCCCTTAAANCTTTTTGAAAATCGAGCTGACAAGCGTTGGTTCTATGCTATTCAGGGAGAACAAGTGATTGCAGCAGCGCTGCTGAGTCGATTAGAAGTNCAAAAAGGATGGTTATTAAAATTTTTGATTACCATTCCTCAAGCACCTCGAGGGACATCAGAATTTCTTATGTTATCGATCCTTGAAGCCTTACGTCAAGAAGAATGCCATTATTTGACTTATGGGATTGTACCTGCAGACCGTCTGGATAAAATTGTGGGTGTGAACAAATTTTACACCTGGTTAGGGCGAGGAATTTTTAAATTTCTGAAAGCAATTTTTAAACTTAATCAGCGTAAGCTTTATTGGGAGAAATTTTTTCCAAAGTCTGAACCTGCTTATGTTCTCTTTAGCAATCCTAATGTCGGCATTCAGGAAGTCCGCGCGATTATACAGGCTTTAAAAGTGGATTATAAGTAATGATTTCTAAAGGACAATAAAATTTTTAGTGAAAAAAAGGACTCATTGGAAGAAATCCTTTGAGTCCTCTTCAAAATTAACGATGAAGAAGTTAACTATTGACCAAAGGAGTTTCTACAATCTCTCCGTTCTTCAATTCTTTTTGATCAATTCATCGATTGTTTTCAAATCTGCTTCTTTATTTAAGGGTTTTGCAGGATCCATTACATCTTTCAAAAATTGCACCATTTCTGGGGAATTCCCTTGCCTGCTTTGGAGTTCTTGTACTGCATTCTTAATTGCATCGAAAAACATTTCAGTCTTATCCATGACAGCCACTCTAGCTCGTATCCAACATAAGCTTGAAACGGCTGGCTGTCTCTTATAGTCCTTTATTGCTTCTTCGATCGTATTAAATTCTTGATAAACTAAATAATTCTGCTCATATGATTTTGGGAATTGATAAATTCTTATTTTTCCACTATCAGTTTTTAACATCACTTCTGGAGTCGCACCGCCTGGGGAAATGGTACACAATTTCTGATCCACTTGATCCTTCAAGGCTAAGCGTTTTTACTGCTTCATATTCTGCATGTCCGGTCGCATTTCCCGTCTCAAGGATCACAAATTTATCATCCAAGGTTATTTTGTATAGGTCATTTTTTAATATCCCTACTTTTGCTTTTTGAGGAACTGCCCATTCATAATCCTTAGGTAATTGACCAACGGGGGATTTTTTTCTATTTCCATTCCTTCCGTCTTGTCTGTATCTTCAAACTTACTGGCAGCGGCCTTTTTGTCCTCAGAAGCTGAAACTTGTTGATCTTTAACTGAAGTTTTCAGTGACGCAGCCTGTTGTTTGATTGTTTCCAGGGCTTCTTTGGGTTGTACCCCTTTCATTTTCATTTGCCACAATTGCTCAATGCGCCCCATTAATATAGTCGCCTTCGGGTCTGTTTCATTTTTGAGCGCAGCATGAATTTTATCGAGGTTAACCTTTTCGTAAGTAGGCTTTAGAAAGGGTATATATTTTGCAATTTTCCAAAACACCCTTTGGAAGATATTGGCATCTTCAAATTTCCAGGTATTATCTTTTTGGTTATGGAGGAGAACTGTCACTTTCCAACTTCCAAAAGATCCTGCTCCTAATTTTTGAAAATCTAGATCGTTTTGATGTTTTTGTTGATAGGCACTTACTGCATTACTTAGGGTTGTAAACTCCATAATTCCTCCAGGGATTTCTTTTTTTCTTTTAATTATAAAGAAAAATGTGATCTTTTCAACGTTCAACTTGAGCAAACGAGACACATTCATGTAAATTATTAACAACCAATGAATTAAAAATTCATTCAAATTCAACTAATTGATAAGCAGCACGATAAGAATAGTAAGCCTGAGAATCCCCTCTCCACTCCGCATCCTGTAGGCTGCTCAATCGGATCCAAGGTTGGTTTTCTCTCGCTGTCGCATGAATAAATTGTCCTTCACCAAGATACATGGCGACATGCATAATTTTTTGTTCTTCAGGACCGAAAAACAACAAGTCACCAGCCTCCATTTGATCGATAGCAATTTTTTNTAGACGGGAATCTAAAATTTGCTGACAGGAATCTCTTGGAAGATCAATACCAATTTGAGAATAAAGCATTTGTACAAACCCTGAGCAATCATACCCAAAACTGGAACGCCCCCATGTATAGGGCAGGCCTANAAATTTTAGACTAAACGCTGCCAGGTCTTTTTTATCCCGCATTTTTGGCCCAGGTTCTACATCGCCTTNTTGTATGAATCCTTCTTCACCGGAGGGAAATTTCACTTTTATCCAACGTGAATCTGATTCATCTAAGACTTGCAGTTTTGCTTCAAAGGGAAGTGTTTTAATTGGACCGTATTCAATCGAACTAACTGCATAGACATGGGCAGCGAGACGTGAGACCTTTATGGAGGGAATATAAGGTTCACTGAGTTTAGAGAATGCATTGGAAGGAACCCACCCGGCATAACCATCAGAACTGGAGATCAAACACCAACTATCTTGCATCTCTTTCACATCAATTTCTTCTGAAANAATTGCTTGAGAAACGACCTTTGAATCAAATTCAGGTTTTTCTCGCATGACCACAACAGGTTCATTGATATAAAACAAGCCTGAAGCCAATACACATAAGACAGAAGCCACGATCACACCTATTTTTCTTTAAAAAAGGATTTTATAACTAAATAAAGAATTAGATCCATCAAAACAGGCTTGTATGCAATTTATATTTTTCCTCTTTGCTACTGTCCTTATTCAGATTTCTGTTTTGGCCCAACAAGTTCCCCTGATTCAATCAATAGAAATCAAACAATTGAGGGTCTCTATCTTCCNCCTTCTGCTCAGCCTTTTGAAGGAACCATTCATTTTAATGCTCAGGATTCAAAACCCAGCTGGCCCGCAAAAATTGTCCCTCCAAAAGGTTCGCCCAACATCTTATTGATCATCACAGACGATGTGGGCTATGGAGCTCCGAGCACTTTTGGGGGTACAATCCCCACTCCCGCTTTGGATCGCATAGCTCAAATGGGACTGCGTTATATCACCTTTCATTCTACGTCCCTGTGTTCACCTACGCGCGCTGCGTTAATTACCGGGCGCAACCATCATTCTGTGGGGTTCGGCCAGGTGGCAGAAGCAGCAACAGGCTACCCAGGCTATAACACCATTATTCAAAAAGATTGTGCAACTTTGGGCGAAATCTTGCGTCAAAATGGGTATGCCACTTCATGGTTTGGNAAAAATCATAATGTACCGATTTGGGAGGCAAGTCCTGCTGGGCCCTTCCATAATTGGCCGATAGGAATGGGATTTGAATATTTTTATGGATTTATCGGTGGGGATACAAGCCAATGGCAACCGAACGTATTTCGAAATATGACGCCTATTCAGCCTTACTTAGGTAAGCCTGGCTGGAATCTTACCACGGCTATGGCAGATGAGGCGATTAATCACATCAGAATGTTGAATAATGTTGTCCCGGAAAAACCGTTTTTTATTTATTACGCGCCTGGCGGCACGCATGCCCCTCATCACCCGACCCCGGAATGGATTGAAAAATTCAAAGGCAAGTTTGATCATGGATGGAACATCGAAAGAGAACGCATTTTTGCCAATCAACAAAAACTGGGTGTTATTCCACCCAATGCAAAACTGACTCCATGGCCTGATTCGCTCTCCAAATGGGATTCGCTCAGCCACGAAGAAAAAGCTTTTGCAAAACAAGCGGAGGTCTATGCGGCTTATCTGGCTTACACCGACTATGAAATTGGGCGAGTCATGCAGGCTATTGAAGACACGGGAAAACTGGATAACACGTTAATCATCTATATTAGCGGCGACAATGGAAGCAGCGCAGAAGGGACCACTGTAGGCACTCCTAATGAAATTGCAAACTTTAACACGGTAATCATTCCCGTTAAAGAGCAGATGAAATTTTATGATGTCTGGGGATCGGATTTAACCTATCCGCATATGGCTGTTGCCTGGTCCTGGGCTTTCGATACGCCCTTCAAATGGACAAAACAGGTTCCCTCCTACTTTGGTGGCACAAGGCAAGGAATGTGCATCGCTTGGCCCAAACGCATCAGAGATCAAGGCGGAATACGGAATCAGTTTCACCATGTGATCGATATTGTTCCGACAATTCTTGAAGCATGCGGAATTTCTGCTCCAACCATGGTCAATGGCGTCGCTCAAAAACCCATCGAAGGTGTTAGCTTAGCCTACACGTGGGATAAAGAAAATGAAAAAGCACCCTCCACTCATAAAACCCAATATTTTGAAATGTTAGGTATGAGAGCTATTTATCATGATGGATGGATAGCGTCCACACCCCCGCCTGATCCAGTATGGTTAATGGGACGAGCCAAACTTCCTTCCGATGTGATGAATGGCTACAAATGGGAACTTTATAATTTGAATGACGACCCCACCCAATACAATGACTTGTCTAAAAAGATGCCTGAAAAACTTGAAGTCATGAAAGAACTATTTGTAAGCGAGGCTTCTAAATACAATGTGTTCCCGCTTAATAATTCTCTTCTTTCGCTTTTAATTACACCACGACCTGGTCCGGCAAGTGANAAAACTCTATTTACATATACGGGGCAAGTCGAACAAATTCCCTGGGGCGCAGCCCCAAGTCTCTTGAACCGTTCCTACACGATCACTGCCGAAATAGAAATTCCTGAATCCGGCGCAGAGGGAATTCTTGTGACTCAAGGCGGTCGGTTTGCCGGCTATGGTTTTTATTTATTGAAGAGCAGGCCTGTCTTTCTTTGGAATCTTTTAGATCTTAAAAGAGAACGGTGGGAAAGTAAAGAGCCGCTTTCGCCCGGAAAACATACAGTCGCTTTTGACTTTATTTATCATGGACCTGGATTTGGCAAGAGCGGTTTAGGAACGTTGAAAGTAGATGGCAAAGAAATTGAGAAAAGAAAGATGTCTCATACCATCCCATTCATTTTACAATGGGATGAAACGTTTAACATTGGACTTGATACAGGGACTCCCGTAGATGATAAAGATTATCAGGTTCCCTTTCAGTTTACTGGCAAAATCTTAAAACTCAGTATTGAATTACAGCCCCAGCAATTGAATAAAGAAGAAAGGAAAACCTTTTTAAAAGGGGCACCCCTAATAATGAAGCGAGCGAATAAATCGGTTAAATCTTCCGACTGAAATTTTTATAAGAATTGATTCTATAATACTGCAAGAAAAGCTTTTCCCCAAAGAAATAAAAAGACAAAAGCTCCAAAACCTATCAACGTAAGGACATAAGCACTTAAAATCAATACTCCATCATCTTCAAGTAATCCCAGCCCCATGCATAAAAGCGGGATGGCAGAAAATAAATTTGTAAAGGGAATAGGAAGAGGAAGCGACAGAAAAGCACCCAGAAAAANAATAAGCATTCCATTCAAGCTATGAAAGAAAGGATTTTTAGAAAACACAGTCAGTCTGGGCTTCAACGGAAACATTTTTTCATGTTGAAGAAGCTTTAATAATTTCTCTACAATCTTATGTACATTTTCAGAAGAAAGCTCCTTGTCTAAAATCCACTTGGGCCACCATAACTTTTTCCCGAATGCCAGTCTTAAACCTANAAAGGCTAGAATAAGACCAAAAGGTGTGGAAACGCCTGGGATTTGCAGGGGTAAGCNAANAGGAAAGCTAAAAAGAATTAAAAGGGCTGCATAGCCTCTACCCGCAAGAATTTCAAATAGCGTCCCAATTTTAAGTTTTTCTTGAGTGAAGGTTAACGTTTGGATTTGCTTTAATGAATTTATAAATGAGTTCTGAGAAGCTTTCATCAAATTCCTATGAATCTTTTTCTCTGTATAAGTCAATGCAGCTTTATTAGGAAACTTAACTTTTTGAAAACAAAAATCACCATAATTTGATTGATTTCAATCAAATTTAATATTATAATTTTAATTTTTATTAATTTTCACACAAAATAATTTATGACAATTCAATTAAATAATAACCATTCCTCAAAGTTTCCCTTTCCAAATCATAATCATTCGACTTCAGAGGATCCCCTCGAAACTTTAGTCTCTTCTACTAAAGAAATCCATCATCATTTAAAAATAATCAACAAGAGTTACTTAAGTTCTCACTTCTTCATTCATTTCAATCCGATCTTTTTAACTTAGGAAAAAATCTAATGAATCTTCAAATGAAGAGGAGATCAATCCATTTTTGCATTAGTAGCTGTCAATTTAGGCTTTTCCTCAAAAATACGGTGTATGCGGGAATAAATACAGACGAACTTCCAAAACTTTATTCAAATGTCTTTAAACTCATTTCCGAAGGCCAGACTGTTTTCTCAAATGCAATTTCTTCAGAAGTTCAACAAAGTGTAGATCAATTAATAAAAGCCACAAAAGTTAAAAAAGAACTGGAAATTGAAGCCTATGCAAATTGGATCATGGCACAAGTCCAGCAACTCGTTCCAGGTCAAAGCTATACCATGCAGGGAGGCTGGTCATCTGCCAACTCTGGCCATTCCATGTTATATCGATTTAAAAGAATAAGTGAACGCACTTTCAATCTTTATATTTATGAAGGGAATGCCGGTTCGTTGCACGATATGGAATCTCAGATGCATAAAACCCGTATTTCACCCTGCTTTATCTTTGAAGGCGTAACGTTCGAAGAACTTTTTTTCCTGATGCAAAAGATAAAGGCAATTCCATTCTTTTTAGAAACCTAATTGCACTAAGAAATACGGATTTAGTGCACGAAGACTGTAATATCAATACTGTTCTGCAATGTTTCTTACATCTCTATCATCGTTTTAAAAATGAGGCCTCTTCTAAGCTCCCATTCATTAGCGCCCAACAAACCGGGAATTGCCCTGTTAAAGCCATGAATTGTCTCATGGTCCATCTCGAAAAAGATTACAAAAGAATTTCCCTGGATTTTCGACTCTTGACCCTTGCGGCTTTTTATCATTTTCTGGCCGAGTGTCACGCTGGTAACACTCAAAACTATTCTAAGGTTATTCTTAATATTTTTAATGCAACTAACCCCATTTTCATGCTTAGAGAGGCTAGCGCGAATTACCTTAGATTTTTAGAAACAAATTATAAAAAGACAAATCTAACGATTACAAAAGAAGAATACACAAAGGCTTGCGCGACAATCTATCACATTCTCCAGCAATTAGATGCTATAGAAATCACTCAAAATAAAGATCGGAAAGTGAATCACTTTAATGACCCTTTAGATCCTCAATGGGTTTCAAAAAGCGCAACTGCACGTAAAAATTTTGCCGCTACCCTTCCGCAAATCTTTAAAGCGCCGCCTCCATCGGTTAATCAGCCCTCTTTTGATCTCACCTCTTATCTTGGGAAGGGAGCCACCTGGAAAAGTCTGGGTCCTGTTTTGAATCAACTTTCTCAAATTGTTGATAACCTGATCAAACAGGAAAAGTATCGCGACCTATTAAATCAGGTTGATGCCACCTTAATGAATCTGTCTCAATTAAAGTGGGAAAAACAAGTTTGGAATATGGACAATCCGTTCCACTGTTTCATGTTCTTTTCGAGATACAGAAAAATTACAATAAAGCTGTCTTTAAACTGGATGACTTTGGTTCCCCTTCTGTCCTTCATACAGGGATGGAAATTTTAGCTCTTTCCTATTCTCTTGCACTCTTTGCCGATAAGGAATATGCAATTTTAGAACAATTTGGCTTGCATGTTGACTATTTTTACAATTTTGCACGCAAGGATAGTCATTTTACCATTTTAAACGCCGATCTTCTAGCTCAGCGCAATGAACTTGAAGCTTTCTTTCGTTCAATCAATGAATCAAAAAGAAAAATTTTTAATTTTGTCGACCTTGTATTTGAGGAGCTGCCATTCTTTGAAAAACAAATGGACGATGGGGCCTTCCTCATAAACTACATTGAGCAATCCCCTAAAATTGCCCTTGAGTTTGCCAATTTACTTAATGAAGAAGAAAGGAAAAACACCCACGAACAAAAGCTTGCGATCCACGGGGCTGTGAAATGTTTTAGCTCTTTAGATTGTTTTCCTGAATCACTTTCTCATCTTAAGATGCTAAAAAAATTGCTCTTCGAAGTTGTCAGCTCAGTGATATTGGAAGAAAATATGAGCGTTCGTGGGATAAGTTTGATTTAGAAGGTGCCTCTTTAAATATAGATCTCAGAGAATCCTGCTGGAGCACAAGTAATTTTTATAAAAATATAAATTTTTATCATTCAAGTCAGCTTGATTATCTTCAATCGAACCTCCTGACCGACTATTATGAAAATCCTCAGGGGAACCATCTAAAAGACACCCTCAAAACAGAAAACGAAATTTTAGTTCAGTACGGCAAAAAGACCTTGAATCAAAGAGAAACAGATCCGCTTGCACCATTTTATTTAGCCCTCTCTGTTCCAGAAGTACAAACTTCCCTTCTTTTAAACGCCCTTAGCGAAAACATGGAATGTTTAAAACAAGCTGATTTCAGAAGTTTATTTAAAATCATGTTCATGAAAGTCATCGAAGACAAAGGGGTTTTAACCTCTCCTTTGATAAGCTTTTTAACTGAAACACCTTCCCAAATTGAAAAATTTCAAAAACTTGTGAGATTAGGTCGCAAAGTGTTTGTTGATGCTTATCCAAAAATGCAGCCGCAGCTCAAGGAAATCCTTTTCATTGTTCGTCTATATGCTCAAGCCTTGCAAATCATGAATTTCAATCATTCCCTTGATCATACAATTCCGATGGATTTTCAAGAACTTTTGGATTTACTAGAAAATTGGCAAAACCTTTCCTCTACGTTAGAAAATGATAAAATTGAAATCACACTTGC
This sequence comes from Parachlamydiaceae bacterium, assembly GCA_013414685.1. Taxonomy (GTDB): domain Bacteria; phylum Chlamydiota; class Chlamydiia; order Chlamydiales; family Parachlamydiaceae; genus Neochlamydia. The sequence continues at coordinate 1,108,833 of CP058704.1, forward strand.
AAAAGCAGGCCTTTTATTGAGTATTCCTCTCAATCGACTTTCAATTGCGCAGCAAAGCGAACTTGTTTTGAGTATTATTTCTTTAAAAAACACTCTTTTTCTAAATCCTTATGCGAAGATTATCCATTCTGGCGTGAATGCAAACGCATATTTTTCAATTTAGAAAGCCAATGGAAGGAACTTTTTGAAAAAGAAGAAAACCGCAATTCATTTGCAAATGAACTTTTGAAGCAAATCCTCAAAAGAGAATTTTCTTTTGAGTGGACCTTTAAAGACTACCAACTTATCGCAAGATCTTCTGAGAGTGAGACTTGGAAAATCAATTTAACTGAACCTTCTGTGAGCAATTCTTCAGGCTGTTTGATTGAACAGTATCAAGATCTAGGAGTAAGCACAGCAATAAAGCGTCTTTTTCAGGCAATCGTTATCGCTTAAAAGTTTTCGGTGAAGAAACGAATTTCTGGGATGAAAAATGGGGTGGAGTTAAAACCATAGGAAAATATTCGAAGGCTGTCATTAAACGTCAAATAGGCCAAGAATGGTTTACTTATTTGAATCCCGAAACTTCTTCTTTTTAGACCTTAGGTTGCATCTTAATCACGCTCTTTTCTATGACCACGCTCTTTGGTTCAATGAAAAAATCCCCAAGAAATCCGTATTTGCGATTTAAAAACAGGAAAAGAGATTTGTCGAACGGATCATCAGGGGCATATACGACATCTTGCGACTGGACGAAGATTTTTTCACCTTCAAGAAAATTCATTGCTTGAGACATTTGAAGATAAAAGTCAAATCAATGGTTGGATGGATGAAAAAGAGACAATTTTAGAATTCAGTCGTTTTCGTTCAGAAGATCACCTTCCTCTTTCTTTTCGATTGAATAATCAAAATTTGATTTACAATGTAAATGAAAATTTTTCCTTGATCTCCTTTCTACGTTAACTGATTTTAATGTGAGTCGATATTTATTATTAACAAATGAAGACCGGAACCAACAAAAACTTCTGATCCCATTTGGAGAAATCTTTTCATCGGCCTATCTTCAAAAAGCTAACATTGAAACAGATCCTTCACCCAGAGATCTTCAAAAAGGAACTGTCATTTATTATGAGTATGACATCGCCTCTACAGGCTCAATCAATGGAAGAACCCTGGATTCAAAAGTTTATCTTGCTCATCTCTATTTAGCCCAAAAACGCTATCAAAAGGCTTTAGAAGTTTTAAAAACCATTTCCATGAGCGAGGAAATTTCTGAAGTTACAAAGCAACGATTTGCGAAATTAATTGGATCTTTAAAATCTATTAAAGATTTTTCAGGTAATGCCTGCGCTGTTTGCCTGCATGCCACTTTAATCTTGTGTAAGATTTCTCCTTTCATTGTAAATGAAGTTTTCAATAATAATTCACTAATATTTGCCTCTATCTATGAAACTTATCTAAGCGCTCGTAATAACTTAGAAGAAAATCTGCTTTTAGAAAAGACATCAGAACTCGACTTAATTGAATTGTTGTTCAATAGGTATCAGTTTGCATCGGAGAGAAAATCCTTTTTGTTAAAAAGCGTCTCAAAAATTTCCTTTAGTACGGTTTCCCTAACAAATCTTCCTCACCTTTTGACTCATCCTATCGAATATAATCTTCCCTATGAGAATAATGAAAAAGACTGGTTAAGCAATTTTTCGAATCAGAAGATTCTGACAAACTTTAGGAGAATACAACCAATTTCTAAATTCATTAAATACCATTACACAGGCCAATTCTTTTGAGAGTCCAGCTACTCAAGGAATTTTTTATGAACTTGCTACTAGGGATATTTTAAAAAGAAGGCTGAGATATATCCATGCTAAAAGAGGATTTATGCTTCTCCTGGCCGCCCATTTTCCAAAAGTTCCCCTGCCGCCTGAACCGAATGCCTCTCAAGAAATTAAATTGAAATGGTTGAAGGAATTACGCGAGTTCTATATTGCAAACCATTCAGCCATTCAAAGCATAGATTCTAACTTGCCCCAATTTGAAAATCTTGATAGGAACTCAAATGATAATTTGCTCGCAACGCCTGTATCCAACAATGAAAATACTGAAGTGAAACCAGTTCTAAATAACTCTTTCGCTTTAAAAAACCAGGATCAATTTTTCCAGGAGCTTCAAAACGAATTTTTAACCACTCGAAAAGAAATTCCTGTCCCTTCGACTCTTTTCTTAAAGCAAGAAACACCTAAAATTGAGCTTCATCAATCCGAGCTAAAATATGCAAAAATATTGAACAAAGAATACAGCATTATGCTGCTGATGCAAAGGCCGCATTAGAAAATGAAAAAATAAAAAAGAATTTCACGAAAAGGCTGATTTTAATCTTCTTTTAAATGTTCTTGAATCTGAAGAACAAAAAGTGCATTGCGTGCAAAAACTTCAGGAAGCCATAGAAATTTTGGCTAACAAAACTCCTTTCAACTTACCTGATTTTGCACATCAACAAGCTGTAGCAATTGGATATTATAAATCAAACCCTGCTTTAGAAACGGTTTTGAAAGCTTCAACAAAGAAAGATGCGATCGCATCTTTAAGGCAAATCAATCCTCACCTCTCTGAAGATGAAGTGCAAGAGCTCCAGGCTGCTTGCATAGAATTGATGGTAGAAGAAACCCACGTTCAACATCTAAAACGAATCTCTAATCCTTTAAAAAAATGGTTAGAAAGCGGTCATACAAACCAGACAGAATTCGTTATAGCGCAAGATGCTTTGGCTGAAGGGAGAGTGTATACAATATCCCCTGAAAACTATTCTCTTCTATTTTTGAATATTTAAGCCATGTGCGAATCCGGAAAAAACAAGTCGATATTGTCAAATTAGTAATCTCGACTCTTCTAGATCATAAAGATGAAAAACTAAAAAGTGTCGCTTTTCAATTGATCATGGCAGGGGAAAACAAGCATTATTATTTCCCTGCTTGCTGAAATGTTGTCTGAAGCCGGAGCGATCTCCTTTATTTTAGCAAATCCCTCTCAAATGGCATCGATAAAGGGTAGTATTCCAACATTTCAAAAGAAGCGTTTTGGCAAGCAGGTTTTTACTTTAGATTATACGATACAAGAACTTTCAAAAATTGAGGTTCTAAATTACATTTTGAGGACATTAGAAACTGCAGATAAAAATCATTGCCCGGTGATCATGAGAAGTTCTCTGCCGCAGATGATCTTTTTAAAGTTTCTCATGGAAGCTTTTTCCTACAAAGATCAAGATAGTCAGGAGAGAATTCTTTTAAAATTACAACAAATTCTTAATGTTTTTGCTAAAAAGGCATTAGTTTTCACGATGAATGCCATATTGATCTTTCAAAAATGCTTGATGTGAACATTCCTTGGGGCGAACAAAAAAACTTACGCCCTGAACGTTGCGACCTAGTAAAAAGATTTTTCAATCCTTAATCATCCGCAGCTCAAGCCATTTTTGAACTTCAAAGAAAATAAAAGGCTGAACTCTCTCTTAAAGAATATGAAGAAATGATTCTGCCCTTTGCTGTCGACGAACTTTTTGAATATTCACCCCTAAAATTAAAACATTCTCCAGAGTTCAAGAATGCTTTTAGAAGATATATTTGCAATCAAATCGATTCCGAAGATCAGGCCCTTGCCGATGATCCATCCACAAATCTTTCGACACTCTCTCAAGAACGACAAGAAAATATTCTATTTATAAGAGAGTTGAAAGTTTTCTTTGATTCTTCTGACCGTTATAAGAAAGAGGCTGCAAACCTGATTTCATTAACCAAACGTATTTTTGATAAAGTCTTGCGCGTCGCATTCATGCGTTCAAATAATCAAAACTATGGAAAAGATCCTCTTAAAGACGAAGGTTCGATTGTCCCGTACGAAGGATCGCAAACTCCAACGAAGCGGCAATTTGCCAACGTTTATCTTTTTCTTGCCTATCTCTATCAGTCCACTTTGGAAAGTGAAATTTCCAAAGATGAGTTGCTGTTTCTTTCCGAAAAATGATGCAAGCAGCTAACCATTATGCACGTAAAGACCGGGTTCCTTTTGAAGAAACGCTGGAGGCCAAGCAATTTTATAGGATGACAGGTGTAAAGCTTGATGAAGTTGCTGATCCAGAGAAACTGGAAAAAGCCTGGCACTATGTGAACGATCCGACAGACACCGATCGACTGCTCGAAGTAAAGGGAGAAATTGCTCTTTTCCATGCACGCTATTGGACGAAAAATTCTCAAGCGATGCTTTAGGAAAAGTCGAATTATTTCCTCAATCTGTTGCTTGTTCAGGGACGACATGGAACCTTTCAACCTATCACGTTCGTTTTGTGAAAGATGCAATTGAGATAGGTTGTGAAGGATCTATTATCAATTTGCACTCTCAAAAGGAAAATGCTTCTTCTATTCACGAAATCGATTACCCCCTTTAAAGAGCATCTTGAAACTGATAAGTACGCACCCCTATAAACAGCGTATTCGTGCATTGGTGGATACCGGCGGCTTTTAAAAGACCATAAAAATCAGGAAGTAGCTGTCGAGCTGTTTAAACTTTTCGCTGACGAAAAGGAAAAAGGAGGGCCGCAAATTGAAGCCATTCTTTATCTCCATAAATATATGGATGAAAAAACAAAGACCCTAAAAGAATATTTTGCCCTTCAAAAATCTGACGGCACTCATATTCGCCTCACGACTACGACAAAAGCTGAGATTGAGCAGCATGTCAAATCAGAAAATCTTTTTGCTATTTTTGACGAAATGCGCACCACAGGAACAGATGTTAACTTGGCAGACGATGGAATCTTTTTAAACACAGTCAATCAAATCCCTATGGATAAAGCTTTACAAGGATCAATTCGTGCTAGAAAAATTTTTAAAGACCAAACCAATGAATTTATTGTGACTAAAAAGGGACGAAAAGAAATGGTCAATCAGGGCAAAGACCTGGATAGTTTATTTCTTACTTTTGCTAAAAACGAAGCGAAAAATTTAAAGGATCAGGAAGATGCAGCCAGATTAGGTCAGGTAGATAACTACATCCTTGCAGCGATCATGAAAAAACTCCTCAAAGCATCCTCAGGATCTGAAATAAATGGAATCGCTAAACGCTTTGAGAGATTTTTAGTCGATACCTATGAAGATGAGCCTTATCAACAATATGGACGAATCGAGGGAACAGCTCCTGCACATGAAGTCCTGCCTGAGTATGCGAAAAATAGATTAAAACAATATAAAGCAACTGAAGCAAAGGATTTTGCCGTTGTTGAAGAGGAAATTAATAAATTACTCACTTTCTACAAAGATGCAATTCCCCTGATGAGATGATGGACAAAAAGTCTTCAAGAGATGATCTTGGATGCACTTTGGAAATCGAAATCAATGAAGAAGCGATTTTAGAACTTGAAGATCAAGGCGAAATCGAACTGGATATTGAAATCAACAATGAACTGGATCGCTTAAACCAATTAGAGTCATCTGCACCCTATATGGAAGCTCCATGGGTCATCGATCCCAAACAATCTCTAGTGGAACAGATAGCACCCCACCTGAAGCCATTTAATGCAGTAAATGAAAGTATATTCTGCGACTTTGGATATTTCGCTCCAAATCTTTACATGACAGAAAACTTTTATCGTACCACCACGCAAGTATTTCCACTCCACCATCCCTTTTCCAAAAAATCAGTTTTGCGCTTGCCATCAAAAACAATTCTCAAAATTACGATTTTGTTGCTCTTTCTGAACAGGATGCAGCCTTCTTTAAAACATGGATCAATCAATTTCATCCCAAAGATATCTATTTAATGGATTTGGCGGGCATCTCTGAAACTACACAGCCAACAGATCTTCCAGAAAACCTTTTGGCTCCCCATCTTTGGTATTTTCATTTATTTAATGGCAATATTGATCATTTAGAAAAAACGAATCTTTTTCGAAGCAAGTCATTGGAAAAAACAAAAAGCAAATGACCAAATATTTGCAAATCAAATTGGCCTATGACAAAAAACAGCTTAGAAAATTGTATACTTTTGATCTTTTAGATCTTCAGGAAACTTCAAAGGATCTGCCCATTTGAATGGCGTCGTCTTTGGAGATCGAAGAAAATATATAGAAGAACGTTACAATGCCTTAAGACGTTTTGAACAAAAGATGTGGAAATCTTAGACCCCACCAAAGTCGAAGATCTTACAGATCGACAAATTGCATGGTTAATAACCCCAGCTCAAATTGAGAATGTTCCCGCTGAAAAATCTGCTTTCATTAATAAAACATATCGACAATTTATTTTAAAACCTGAAGCGCTCATACATTTACCTGACGAAGATGGTGTCACTGAAGATCAGAAAGAAAAACTTAAAGATTATCTTGCAAAAGGATTTTCTGAAGGTAAATTAAAGCCCTGGCAAGTGAAATATCTTCCAGCAAACTATGTTGGACAATTGACTCGTGCTGAGCTCATCAGTGAAATTCCCCTTAAACACTGTTCTTTCATCACACATACACAAGCTTCAAAGCTGACACGTAAAGAAGCCATGTTAATTTCAAAGTTACATTATCCCGCTTGTGTAGGAGTTCCTTCTGATCTGGCAGACCTTTTGGTAGAAAACCAAATTAAGCAACTGGATGAAAAAATCCTTTAGATCAAGCTCTTATCTCACATCTGAATGCGAATCAGGCACAGTTTTTAAGTCAGAAAGCTTTTCAATTTATTTCTCCATCGATTGTGAATCAACTCAATGAGAAAGATATCAAACGTTTAGAAAACCCTGAATTGCTGTGGGAATTAGATGAGACGAATGTGGAAAAATTAGAAGATTTTCAAGAAGAAATCCTATCACATGCCTTCGATGGGATGAATTCTTCAGAAGACTTTTCTATTATCCATCAATTAAATTTAATTAAAGATTATCAATTTCAATTTTTACCAGATGAAAAAGTAACACTGATCTCTGGCTCTTTAATTTTGATCTTAAAGCACGTCAATGGAATCGGTTAGATAAAGAACAAGTTAGAGAAGCCTGCGCAAAACTCCCTTCGCGTATTTCTAAGGGTTTTGTCGCCGCACTTGAAACTGAAGCTTTAGAAGGCCTTTCGCAGAAATATGCAGGCTGGCTTGAAGATCGGCAAATTAAAAATTAACCCCCAACCATCGAGCTTTAATCCAACAGCTGACCCAAGAAAAATTTCTTTATTAGATAATGCTGCTATACAAGAGCTAAGACCTAATCAGTTGCCAACCCTTTCTCTTGATGATTTAAGACGCATTGAAAATCCTGAATTGCTTCTCTCTGATGAGGCGATTGCCTATGCCTCCTCATTATCGGAGCATCAGAATGAGTTATTAAGGGAACATCTAAGAGCCCATTTCCATGGCGATGAAATCCCTCTTCACTATATAGGCCTGATTTCAGATTCGCATGTGAAGGAATTAACAGAGTTCACACGAATAAAGTACTTACCATTAGATAAAGTTCACTTGCTTAAAGAAGAGCAGCTTGAAGAGTTTGAATATGGCGACTATTCAAAAGAATTTGTCGAACATTTAAGCGATCATGGCATCAAAGCCTTAAATAAACCTGATTTGTGCGCTTTGGCTGAGCATTTAACTGATCATCATCTAAAAATCTCGATGACCAACAAAATTACCTCATTAAAAAATTATCTACAACACAACTCCAAAGAGTCCAAGACTCAACACTCCAAAAATCAGCTTGACACAAGTGAAAAACCTCTCTGATTCAGATCTATTTCGCTTAACAGCTCCTCATTTGATTCAGGAACTTGATAAAACGCAACTTTCAAAAATTAATGATGACTCAATTCAAAATATAAAGGCCTCTCAACTAAAAGATATTGAAAAAGCTGATTTTCAACGCATCTTAAACATTGATTTGTTAAAAGCAGAAGAAGCTGCGCTCCATTACGGTTCGCTTACAGAAAATCAAAAAAGACTCTTACTTCTTTTGTGCACTCCTTAAAAGCCAATTTAATTCCTGTCCATTGCCTTAGATTTATTTCGGATGATCAAGTTCGTGCCCTCACAGACAGAACTAGGATTTTAAATTTGCTCTTAGGAGATAAGATAGGCTTACTTGTCAATCATCAACTTGAGAACACCTTAAAGCCTGAAGATTTTTCTAAAGAATTTGTTGAACATTTAAGTGATAATGGCATCAAAGTCTTAAATAGACCTCGATTCTGTCTTCAAGCCAAATACCTGACAGAAAAGCATTTAAAAATCTTGATGTGACGCAACTTCAAATCATTGGTCAGCTTTCGCCGGTACAACTCCAACATGTTCAAACGCCTGTCCTGAATAAAATTAGCCCCGCGCAGGCTAAAAATCTCTTAGATGCTGACATCTCAAGACTCACTGTTCCTCATTTAATCAGGGCAGTCGAGCCTCAAAATGTCTCTAAGCTAAGCGATGATGCCATTCAAGAGATCGATGGACGCCTTTTAAAAACAATTGGTGTTCAAGATTTTCAACGAATTATAAATCCTGAGGTTTTGCTGCTTGAGGAAGCGGCTCCTTTCTTTGAGTCCTTAACAGAGCATCAAAAGAAGGTGTTGATTGCAAAAGTAAGATCTATGAAAGCCGATTCAGTTCCCCTTCATTGCCTTGTATTTCTCTCTGAAATTCAAGTTAAAAATTTAAGCGATAAAAAGAGACTTCAAAATTTACCAACTGATTTTATTTATTTGCTGCGCTCTTCACAACTTGTTGGATTCACATCTGAGGATTTTACGAAAGAATTTATCCACGCTCTTAGTGAGGAAGCGATTACGTCCTTAAATACCCTTGAATTATGTCATTTAGCGGAACATTTGACAGTTCTTCATCTTAAAGCTTTAGATGAGTCTCATATTCATCTCATTGGTCAATTAACGAGTGAACAATTACAACACGTGAAAGACCCTGTGCTGCAAAAATTGGGGTTGCACAAGCAAAAGTTTAAGCGACTCGGATTTACAAAGACTCACAAATAGAGCGCTTATCCAAGAACTTGAACCTACTCACTTATCAAAGTTAAGTGATTCATCCATTCAGGAAATCAAACCAGGTCAGTTAACAACTCTTCTTGAAAATGATTTTAAACGGATTCTAAAGCCTGAACTCCTATTAGCTGCAGAAGCTGCACCTCATCTAGGGCTGCTGACGGAACAGCAAACAAACATTTTGATTCCTATTGTACAGTCTATGGAAGTAAATCAAGTTCCAATCCACTGCATCAATTTGATTTCTAATGATAAGGTTAAGTTGCTAACAGACAGGAATAGAATCAAAATTTAACTGATCCTGCAAAAATAGGCTTGCTCAAACAAGCCCAACTAAATCATTTGAGTACGGAAGATTTTTCTCAGGAATTTATCTCTCATCTCAGTGATGATGCCATCAAAATATTCAATGTAAAATTTAATTCCTTATCACAATATTTGGGTCAGCGTCATCTTGCTAACCTGGATAAATCCCAAAGCAACATTATCAATCGACTTTCACCGCATCAACTTCAACATGTGAAGAGTGACGTGATTCAGTCCATTTTCGCCAATCAGGTGGAGACTCTTCTTGCTGCAGATTTAAATCGGCTCACCAGTGAAAGACTATTATTAAAAATTCCTGAATGGAGAATTCAAGAGTTAAAACCTGCAGCCAAAGAAAGACTAAAAAAGCTGTGGAGAATCCGAAGTTTAAGATCCATGTGCAGGATTATCACAAAAACTTTTTCCTAAAAAGCCATTTGGAAATAAATATTTTTATTTGTTTGGAAAAGACTAAGCATACATAATTGGAGAGAAAAGAAGGAAAAGTCATGGTAAGATACATTTCTCTCATTTTATTTTGCCTTGTCAATCTTATTGATGCAAAAGAAGAGACAGTCCAGCAAAACATTTCCTCTCAAGAGTTGTATGTGATTGCAGATAACGCTCAACTNTTTTGTCGAACTTTCGGTCAGGGAAAGCCATTGATTGTCATTCATGGAGGTCCTGGGCTGACGCAAGATTACTTACTTCCCTATATGGAAAAACTTGGAAATGACAATTTTGTCATTTTTTACGATCAAAGGGCTTGCGGTAATTCAACTGGGGCAATAACCCCAGAAACAGTTAATCTTCCTCAATACTTGAATGATATTGAAACGATAAGAAAGCATTTTGGTTTTGAAAAAGTATCTGTACTGGGTCATTCCTGGGGTGGTTTTTTAGGAATGCATTACGCGATTCATTACCCTCAATCAGTTGATAAGTTAATTTTATTAAATTCAGTTCCTGTCTCATCTGAGGAATTNTTTCTTTTCTTAGCAGAATGGAAACGTCGCACGTCTGCTATAAAAGAGATTGAAGAGATTAAAACCCAACCTGAATTTTTGGCAGGCGATCCTGGCCTAACTGAAAAGTACTATCGTTTAATTTTCACCACTTATTGTTATAAACCTGAGTCAGCAAACGATCTCAACTTACTAATGACAACAGAAGCTATAAGAAATGGGACAAAAGCATATGCACTTTTAAACGAAAATACGCTTCAGAAGCCCTTTAACTTACATGATGAATTAAAAAAATTAAATTTACCCACACTAGTCATTCATGGCGATAGTGATATCATTCCCTCATCCACAGCAGAAAATATTCATAAGAGTATCAAAGGTTCTCAATTTATCTTAATTAAACAATGCGGGCATTTTCCATATATTGAAAAACCCGAAGTACTNTTTGAATCAATCAATGCTTTCTTATCAAAAGATTCATGAACCCAACCTCACAGAGGTTGGTGAATCTTTAATTTTAGACTAAACTTTTAAATCTTCTAATTTAGGTGAGGGATATTTTTGCTTTTGTTCATCTTGCCAATGAATTTGAAGTGTTGGTACTGTTAGCTCTTCAAATCGACTATTTTCAAAAAATTTTATCATGGCCTTTCTTTGGCTTTTTTCTAAAACTGCACCAAAAAATTGGAAAAGCTCAGGTAATGTGGGTTCTATGATTGAATGATAAAAATTAACAAGAAATTTCCACGAACTACCATCAACGCTATTGGAACTCATATCGTAATAAGAACATTCTTCCAAAAATAGTAATCAACCAGGTGATCTATTAAAGTAATTTCAAGATTTTTTTCGACCGATCCCTTCAAAAGAAATTGTCTGAATCCTTCAATCGCATTCTGTGTATTTTCCAAAAATGCAACCTCGTTGACACAACAATTTTCTCCTGTTGAACTGCTATGTAAAAAGCACCCATTTCTTTTTACTTTGATATTGCAGTAAGATTTTGCAAAATGCGAGCCAAAAAGTTCCTTGCTATTTGCAATAGACGAAAAATCCTTTTTTCCAGGCAATCATCGATTTGCTTTAAATCATATAAATATTCCTGTAATGATTGAAAACTATCGTTTATCCACCCAAATTTATGAAAGCAATTGAACCCGCTCTTATTAGTATAACTTCTGTTAAAATTCACATGCATTCCTAAGTTTAAAAATGAAAGGGAACATATTGCATTTTTAAATTATTTGGGGCAACTATGAACTACAAATAAGGCACTCTTCCTTGTTGGACAAGTCGCAGCTCACCATCGGCTTTGCCTCAATTGTAAATTTGATTGCATCTGTAGCTGCTTTTGTTCTTAGGTAGTACATTCCTGTCTTTAAGCCCCGCTTCCAACCATAAAAATGCATAGAAGTCAATTTGGCGAACGTAGGATTTTGCATAAAAAGATTTAAGGAATGCGATTGACAGATAAAAGCCCCACGATCTGCAGCTAAATCGATCAGTGTTTNTTGTTTAATTTCCCAGGCTGTCTTATAAAGTTCCTTGATGTCCTGAGGGATTTCCTCAATGTCTTGTACCGAGCCGTTTTCAGCAATGATCTTATTCTTTAAAGCTTCATTCCATAAGCCTAAACGAATTAAATCTTTTAACAAACGCTTGTTGACCACGATAAATTCACCCGATAATACACGTCGTGTATAAAGATTAGACGTATAGGGTTCAAAACATTCATTGTTGCCTAAAATTTGCGAAGTGGATGCTGTGGGCATCGGAGCGATGAGCAAGGAATTCCTCACCCCAAATTCTGCAACCTTATCCTTTAAAGCACTCCAATCCCAACGGCTGCCAGGAACCACATTCCACATGTCATATTGAAAAATTCCTTTAGACATCGGAGAGCCAGAATAGCTAGAATACGGTCCATCACGTTTAGCCAGTTCATTAGAAGCACTAACAGCAGCAAAATAAATGGTTTCGAAAATTTCCTGGTTTAATTGACGCGCTTCAGAGGATTCAAAAGGCAGGCGCAGCAATAAGAATGCATCTGCTAGCCCCTGGACCCCAATTCCTATCGGACGATGTCTAAAATTAGAATTTTCCGCTTCTTTAACCGGATAATAATTGATATCAATGATCTTATTGAGATTGCGTACGATAACTTTTGTCACCTCAAAAAGCTTTTGATGGTCGAATTCCCCGTTTTTAATAAAACGTGGTAAAGCCAACGAAGAGAGGTTGCAGACTGCCACCTCATCAGGGGCGGTATATTCCACAATTTCTGTACATAAATTGCTGCACTGAATCGTTCCTAGGTTTTGCTGATTGGATTTCCGGTTGCATGCATCTTTATAAAGCATATAGGGGCTGCCTGTCTCGATCTGAGCTTCCAGAATTTTAAACCACAGTTCTTGAGCTTGAATCACCTTGCGCGCGCGACCTTCTGCTTCATACCGGCAATAGAGTGTTTCAAAATCTTTTCCCCAATGCAGGTTCAAATCAGGGGCTTCATTTGGGCAAANAAGCGACCAGGTTTCATTGGCTTCTACACGCTGCATAANAAGATCCGGAATCCACAAGGCTGTAAACAAATCTCGGGCTCGCAGTTCCTCTTTGCCATGATTTTNTCTTAACTCAAGAAAATCAAAAATATCGGCGTGCCATGGCTCTAAATAAACCGCAAAAGAGCCTTTACGTTTTCCTCCTCCTTGATCGACATAACGCGCTGTATCATTAAAGACTTTCAACATAGGAATAATCCCATTTGAAATGCCGCCCGTCCCGCGAATGTATGAGCCTGCTGCTCTTACATCATGAATACTTAATCCGATGCCTCCTGCAGCCCGAGAAATTTNTGCGCATTGCTTTAAAGTGTCAANAATCCCATCAATGCTATCTTCTTTCATTTGAAGAAGGAAGCAAGAGGAAAGCTGAGGAGTAGGAGTCCCTGCATTGAAAAGTGTGGGGGTTGCATGTGTAAACCACCGTTCGCTCATTAAATGGTAGGTTTCTATGGCTGCTGCAACATCTTNTTGATGAATCCCGATTGCTACTCTCATCAACATCTGCTGCGGTCTTTCGACAATTTTTCCATTCATTCTTAAGAGATAGGATTTTTCCAATGTTTTGAATCCAAAATAATCATATCCAAAATCCCGATCATAAATGATGCTAGAATCAAATAATTCTGCATTCTCCTGGACAATTTCAAAAACATCTTTAGAGATTAGAGGAGCAGGTTTTTGACTTTTAGGATCGATATAGCCATGCAAAGCCTGAATATTTGCAGAGAAAGACTTATTGGTATTTTTATGTAAATTAGAAATGGCAATCCTTGCAGCCAAAAGAGCGTAATCCGGATGTCTGGCTGTCATAGTCGCAGCAACTTCAGCGGCTAAGCTATCAAGTTCGCTTGTGCTGACGCCATTATAAACGCCTTCAATCACTTTCATGGCAACTAATACAGGATCGATGTGCTGAGAATCCAGCCCATAACAGAGCTTTTGAATCCGAGCGGTGATCTTGTCAAATTTAACTTCTTCTTTTCGTCCGTCGCGTTTAATTACAAACATACATCCTCCTAAAACTCTTCCGATAAGCTAAATTCATGGATACGTTTACTTGACATCACACCGGACTTTTGGTACTCGGAGACGCGTTTTTCAAAAANATTGGTCTTGCCTTGCAATGAGATCAATTCCATAAAATCAAATGGGTTTTGCACTTGATAAATTTTAGAATAACCTAGAGCATTCAACAGTCTGTCGGCTACAAATTCAATGTACTGGCACATCAACTCGCCGTTCATTCCAATAAGCTTCACTGGAAGAGCATCCAAAACGAATTCTTTTTCAATGGAGACTGCGTGGCTTATAATTTCTTTCACCACTTCTTCAGAAAGTTTATTTTTAAGTTGAGAATAGATCAGGCAAGCGAAATCGCAATGCAACCCTTCATCACGTGAAATAAGCTCGTTTGCAAAGCTAAGTCCTGGCATTAAGCCGCGTTNTTNTAGCCAGAAGATCGAACAAAAACTTCCCGAAAAGAAGATACCTTCTACAGCAGCAAAGGCCACTAATCGTTCAGCAAAACTTCCTTTTGAAATCCAGCGCAAGGCCCATTCGCCTTTCTTAGCCACGCAGGGAATCGTTTCCAAAGCATGCAGAAGGGTGTTTTNTTCCGCTGAATCCTGAATGTAGGTATCAATCAAAAGCGAATAAGTCTCTGAATGGATATTTTCGATCATGATCTGAAAGCCATAAAAACAGCGTGCTTCAGGATACTGCACTTCATTCAGAAAGTTGACGGCCAAATTCTCATTTACAATCCCGTCGCTTGCTGCAAAAANAGCCAGCACATGCTTAATGAAATGCCGTTCATCGGCATTTAATTTTTCCCAATCGCGAATATCTGTTGAGAGGTCGATCTCTTCAGCTGTCCAAAAACTAGCTTCGGCTTNTTTATACATTTGCCAAATGTCTTTATGTTGAATTGGAAAAAGGACAAAACGATCTTTATTTTCAGCCAAGATGGGCTCTTGCATCATAAATTCTCCTAAAAGATAAAAACTTCGAAAAAATTTCGAAGGCCAATTTATAAATTACAGAAAAGGAGAAAATGACCCTGAGAAAGGTCTGCAAGAGAAGCGCTCTTTATTTTCCCCACCCTGTCTTTAACGAGACAGTTCATCTCTTTCGAGATGTGATGAGCACAAATAAGCAGGTCTTCTGACTCCGAGTTCTTCCTACTTGCCAGCCTTCCCGCTTTTTAAAGCAGTGGCATTTTAAAACTTGAATAGATCAAGCTTAGAGACTTTCGTCACTCGTTACAGCGGCGTCACCGCACAGGATTTACACCTGTTTCCCTATTCTTCCTTAGCCGTAGCTAAAGACACTTATTTATGTTATTTTCTGACCTAAATATAGGTAGAATTGCCTTCAAATATAGGCATTATGAAAATTTTGTCAATAGTAAAGCATTTTATATAAATTTTTCTACAATTCACATTTGAGTTTTCGTGTCATTAAATTTAATGTAATTCGATTCCCTCATAAGGCGTAATATCAACCCCTGGTAAGATTTTTACGAAATCGCAAATAATAGATTCAATTTCCTGATTTTTTTGATATTCATTATAACCGTCATATCCCGGAAACATTGGTTTTCAAATCCCCATCCCCCATTCCCAAAATAAGGTGGAAGTCCTTCTTCAATCTTTTCTTATAACAAGGCTAATTACTCGATCTTTGCCTGTCAATTTATTATAAGCAAGATCCAAAATATAGTGTGATTCTCCTAGAATGTGGACAGAGATCACCTTATGCGCTCTTCGATCCAATGTTGACTACCAGAATGTATCACAGCGAAGTTGACCATCTAATATGCTTAATTGTAGCAAAGCCTAAAAATCTTGGTGAACTTCAGGATTTGCTCAATACAAATATTTATGAGCCTGAAGGATCTAAACTCGCTCCTTACGCGGCTGGTCTTATATTACAATGATGAACGACATGGCTGTTTTAATGCCTCAATCCATTCAAGATGAACTCAACGCACTTATCAAAATTTGGGGAGAAGATTGGAAAAATATTTCAGCAGATAAACACAGCGAGGATCGAATCACTCATCAGATTGGATTCGACCCGCGAGGGTGTTATTCAAGCTCTTAATCAATTGCATTGATCATACATTTGATGGAGCTCCTCCAAGAATTCTTTGTCGTTTTGAATTCTCAAGCTTGCGTGTTAAACTATGTCGCTGCATCCTTTATGCTGGCATGCAGATGTCTACCTACGTGCCCTCAGTTGAATTTCTTTATCATCCTTAAATTTTTGAGCGATTAAAGTATAGATCTGTCCATTAATTGACACAGCCTCTAAAATAAAATCACGATCATTTTTCAATGCTTCACTTGCACAAGTAAAGGCTAGAGGATAATGTTTTATCACGGCTAAAATAGCTAATTTATTGTTAGAATGGGACTCTATGAAATTGAAAAGTTGAGTTAATGCATCTTTAGAAAAATTGTAAGGATTTGCATCCGAGGAAAAAAGTTATAGGTACCTCTTTGGCTTTCAATCTTTTTAATATATTGCTCAATTACTGTAAGAATGACTTCATCATCTTCTTGAAGCCTTTTGCTTGCATAATTATAAGACTCGAGATGATAAACTATAGCCTCCTTCACAAATAATTTATTATCCTTTAACTCGTCGCTTGCATATTGAAGATTAGGAATTTCTTTATTCTGGATTGCTAAAGATGCAACGTCACGATCTCCCTTAATTCTTCACTCACATACTTAAAAATCACCAAGTGTTTTTTCAGCTAAAGCCTTGTTCAAAATTTTTAAAATAAATTCCTTGTCTGATTTTAACCTTGGGCTTGCATATTTAAAAGCTTTGGCGTCTCCCTATCAAACAAATAAAAAAATATTTTTCCTGATTATCTGTATGTTTCGCTGAAGTAAATTGCAAATATTCAAAGCCAAAACGTTCTAAAACAATACCTAAAAACATCCTATCTTCCCGAACGTTTTCATTCGACAATAAAAAAACTTAGGACCACCCCAATAAACGTTTTCACGCGCGTACCGGATATTACCTCTTTCTGCGATAGGAAAATCCTCATCAAACTTTTCAATATATGGTTGAAAACGATTAAATGTTTTGGTAAATTGCTTGTAAATTTCATCTAAAGTTTCAGGTTTTTTTACAAGATTTGGGTAGCTTTAGCTTTGGCTTTAAAGGTTTCCCAAACAGCATTTGCTCCCCTTCACAAGTTGATTTACAGCTCTTTTAAAAAGTTCAAATATGTTTCGCAACTGAACTTTTCAGGGATAAATGCTTGCATTGAAGGATACTGATTTCTTTTTGAATGACTTCTTGTGCTAATTTTTCGGCGAGCTTTTCATTATTATTCAATAAAAATGAGCCAGGTTCATTCTGATTCGAAATAAAATTCATAAATTCCTCTATATATATTAGATTAAATTTTAAATTTTAACATTAAACAAATAAAAAAAACAACTAAAAGATAACTATAGATTAAAAAAATAATTTATTGATTGATACTGTTTATATTAAATGTTTTTGTAACGTTAGCAGGGTTGTCAGATCAACAAGGATTGGTTGGTATCTTAGACAATTCGAAAAGACTGTTTAAAATCTGGGCAGACAGTTAGTACCCAGGAACGACTGTGGAGACTTTGAATTGGATTTGGAAATAGCGAAAAGAAATGACAAAGAATTAGGTTTCAAGGTTTGCCAAGAAGATGGGTAGTGAAAGGACATTTGCTTGGCTTTGCTGACAACGCCGATTATATAAGGACTATGAGTATTACTTAACCAATCGGAAACAATAATATATTTGTATATACTCGTCCCAGTTGAAAGTTGGAAAATTTGACGAGGAAGCGCCCTGAATTTGAATCTGTCGAAGCAGCACAACTTGAATAAGTTCAAACGATGCAGACAGATACAATGGCAGTGGCAAGCTGACGTAGTCAAAATTCCAAGTTTCAGCTGGAAGGGGTATAGGACAAGAACAATACTAGGAAGGTTACCTATGCTATTTAGACTTTGTAAACCTCCACTTAATCTTGTTAAAAGATTTAAAAAATCGAGATTTACTTTTGAGTCAATTTTGTTTAAGTGAAGAAAACTCGGAAGGATATGAAAAAAATAGTCTTGAATCACAGCTACATGACAATGCGATAGCGATTATAAGTTTGATAGTGGCAATTGTTGCTTTAATTCTAAATACATGGCGCTTAGAACAGACTGANAAAAATCGCAATGTCAGACAGGCGGGATTTGAAATTCTCAAAAATTTAGGCGAACTACAAGCTGTTATTAACCAGGACATTTACGCAAATGGTCAATCGAAAGAGCCGCCTTTACAAGGCTGGAATTATATTGCTATGATGGGCGATATAGCCGTCCTCATGCCCCCTCCGATCCCGGATGATATTAATAAACTTATTGATGTATGGGGAACTAATTGGAAAAATATCCATTTAGATGAAAAAGCNTCGGAGGCCATCATTCATCAAATTGATAGGACACGTGAAAATGTGATGAAAAGCCTCAATCAATTACACTAATCGCTCCACCTTGCTTCGACAGATGCAAATTCAGTTCAGCTTTTAAGAAGGAACAAGTATATTTTTTCCTACAATATTTCCCTGCCTGACAAAGCACACTTATAACAAGTCTGGTGGAATCGACTTTCCTGGATATAGAATTGCCCTTTTTATCATTCAACAAGGTAACTAATCGACCAAATGCCTCCTGGAAATCTCTACCAATACTGAAAAATTTAGCCTGGCAATATTTCCCATCATCAGAAAGAGCTTTCAGGCATCCAATCAGAATGGCTTCTGCTAAATGATAGATCGTTTTTAGAGTAGCGCAAAAAGCGGCAGCAGGCAGAGCCACAAGTTTACGTCCTAACCAAAGTTCATCAGAACAAATTTCAGCGAACTTTTGATAATTCACATCAACATATTTAAACTTTAGACTCTCTTTAGCATGCTCGAAAATCTTTTGATCTTCATTAAAAGTCTCATTTTCTTTGACAGCTCTTAAATAAGCATTTTTTCAAATTTAATACTCACGTAGACCTCAATTTGTTATTAAGAGTTTACCAAATTTGTAATTTATTGCCTTTGAAAAAAATTCAAAGAATTTTGTGTGAAATGAAATTCAGGAGGAGATTCGGAGAGGGTGGGATTCGAACCCACGGTACGCTATTAACGTACACACGCTTTCCAAGCGTGCTCCTTAAGCCACTCGGACACCTCTCCAATGAATTCGCGCGTAGCCATTTTAATGAAATTTTGCAATTGTTGCAAGAATTATAAACCAGATTGAACGATATCGTGCAGTTTGATTAGACCAATGACTTTTTGATTGTCTTCAAGGACAGGAAGAACCGTAATCGCACTTTNTTGATCCCCTTCCATTTTGCGCATGGCTTCCCAGGCTAATGAATGGGGGTCAATCCAGCGCGCTGTTGTCGTCATTACTTCTTGCATAGATAGATGCAAAGAAGAAGCCCCATGTTTTTGTAAAGAACGTCGTAAATCCCCATCTGTGAATATTCCTTGCAAAACCTGAGCTTCATTAACCACCAGCACACAGCCGCAACGTTTATTAGAAAGTTCTACAAGCGTATCCACAAGTTTATCCTGCGGTTTGCAAAGCGGGAGATGAGGGCTTTTAATCATGATATCTGAAACTTTTAAAGAAATGCGTTTACCAATGCGCCCTGCTGGATGATTCTGTACATACTCATCCAAACTGAAATTTTTCATACGCATTAAAGCAATTGCAAGAAGATCTCCAAAAATCATCTGGATCACTGCAGAGGTGGTCGGGACCATGTCAAAAGGACAGAGTTCTTGCTGTAAAGGAAGATCGATAAANNAATCACACGCTTTCGCTAAACGGCTTTTAGGATTGGAAACCACGCCTACGACCTTTACACGTTTATTGCGTAAAGCAGGGATCAGTTGCAAAAGTTCTTCACTTTCTCCACTCTTACTAAGGAAAATAAAAATATCTTT
Organism: Parachlamydiaceae bacterium; assembly: GCA_013414685.1. Lineage (GTDB taxonomy): Bacteria > Chlamydiota > Chlamydiia > Chlamydiales > Parachlamydiaceae > Neochlamydia. Next base: position 1,128,655 of record CP058704.1, read on the forward strand.
ATCTGAAGCAATCCCAATGTCGCCATGCAAGGCATTTGTAGGAGAGACAAATAAGGCGCGCGTTCCAGTCGAGGTCATGGTCGCAGCGATTTTTTCTGCTACGAGTCCACTCTTGCCGATTCCGGAAAAGATTAAAACCCCTTGGCAAGCGTGCAAAATTTTCAACATGTGTTCAGCTGCATTGACATCGATTTTGTCAANAANATAATCTAAGTATCCCTTTTCATTCTGTAAAAGTTCTTTCAACACAAAAGGCCCACAGTGAAATCTTTAAAGTATTGCATTTTAAAGGAAGTAAGTATTACTCTCAAGGTTTAAAAAATAGGTATTAGCATGACGATTAAAAAATTCCTATTACAGTTGCCGAAGGCGATGGCATTGGGCCAGAAATCATGGGCGCCACGCTTGAAATATTAAAGGCAGCAGGGGCTCCTCTGGAAATTCATCATGTTGATATCGGGGAAAAGGTTTATTTAAAGGGCTTTAAATCCGGAATTGAACCTCAAACCTGGGACATTATCAGGGAAACCAAAGGATTTTTGAAGGCTCCGATCACAACTCCTCAGGGAGGAGGATTTAAAAGCCTGAATGTGACCATTCGTACCACTTTAGGACTTTATGCTAATATTCGTCCTTGTGTCTCCTACTCTCCCTTTGTAGAAACTAAGCATCCCAATATGGATGTGGTCATTGTAAGGGAAAATGAAGAAGACCTCTATTGCGGCATTGAATATCGTGCTTCGCCTGACACAGTCCAGGCTTTAAAAGTCATTTCACGTCCCGGCTGTGAAAAGATTATCCGTTATGCCTTCGAATATGCGCGTGCAAATGGACGNAANAAAGTGACTTGCTTTACCAAAGACAACATCCTCAAATTATCCGATGGCTTATTTCATAAAATTTTTGATGAAATTGCCCCTCAATATCCTGATATTCAAAATGAGCACTGGATAGTCGATATCGGTGCTGCTAAATTAGCGGATACTCCCGAAGTGTTCGATGTCATCGTCATGCCTAATCTTTACGGCGACATTTTGTCAGATGTAGCGGCTCAGATTGCCGGTTCGGTGGGTCTTGCGGGTTCTGCTAATATTGGAGAACATGGCGCGATGTTTGAGGCTATCCATGGATCGGCTCCGCGCCGTGCAGGCCAAAATATGGCCAATCCATCCGGTTTACTTTTAGCAGCAGTTCAAATGCTGGCTCATATTGGTCTAGCTGATTTTGCTGAAACGATCCATAATGCATGGTTAGTGACCTTAGAAGATGGTATCCACACATATGATATCTTTAAACCTCACGTAAGCAAAGAAAAAGTAGGGACAAAAGAATTTGCTCAAGCTGTTATAAAGCGACTTGGTAAAATTCCTAATCAGTTAAAAGCTGCTCATTACAAAACTATTCCAAGTTCTGCCTTAAAATATGAAATGGCAGAATTCGTTCCTTCCATNAAAGATAAAGGGGTCGATATTTTTATCCCCTTCCGTGGTGACGTGGAAAGATTGCGTGAAAAATTGGCTTCAATTGAAACCAAAGAACTTACACTTTCTATGATCGCCAACCGAGGTGTTAAAGTCTGGCCGAACAAAATGCCTGAAACTTTTTGTATTGATTTATGGCGCTGCCGTTTCACCTCGCCGCAAAAAAATGAGGTGACGCACGAAAATATTGCAACGCTTATTCAAAACTTAGCTCAAGCAGGCATCCCATTCTCGCAAACTGAAAACTTATGTACATTTGATGGACATACCGGCTATACGTTAGCTCAAGAGGAACAATAGCTACCAGCGTTTGATTGCCAGTACTTTTTTAAAGTCTATCCTATCTACACTTGTAAAAAATGCTTGTCTGTCTGTTTGGACCACAATCATTTCATCTGCCAACAAGCTGCTTTGATCAAAATTTAATTCCCAGGGGGAATCATCTGCATGTTCTATATAAGGGACATTTTTCAAAAATTTTTATCCTCATCCATTTGACAAGCTAAAAGTACGGTTTGCCATACTGCTCTAATTTTTTGATCATCGTGTAAAATTTTTCTAGTTTTTCTCTTACAAGTGTGCCTGAATAGATTCTGGGAGATAAAGAAGTTCCCTGAAACTCTACTAAAGGCTGAAGATTAAAAGTATGACATTCGCTTAATATTTTTCGATGGTCAGTAAGTATTGAGCTGTAATTATAGACAAACCCATTTGATTTTTTAATAGATCTGTAACGAACTCCAGCCTTTTAAGCGAACTGATGTTTCCGATTCATATTCAAACTCTGGAACAATTGATACACTTGAAAATTTAGGTGGGTTTTCTCTAGCGTCAACAAGATTGAAGTAACCAAAATTTATGTTGAAGTGAACTCGAAATGTTATTTTGACATCATACTTATGTACATTATATTGTTTTTATCAATTTCAGTTTTTATATTGTTAAAGCATTCCTGAAAACGCCTTAGATGCTGTATACGAGAGTGTGGGGTAAAAGCCGGCAAAACACTCTCTTCAGTTTTAGCTTTTTAGAATCTCTTTCCTCTGAAAATATTTTTTCAAATGAAATTGGATTCAAAAGACGAATGATCGAAGTCATAAGAATTTCCTTTATGAATTTTTTAAATAAACAAATTTTAAAATTGAGATTGTGAATGAATTTTTGAATTCTGTTTGAAAAAAATCCAAAGCTTTGGGTTACCAGCGTGAAACCACTTGAGCTTCTAAGTGATCAAACTTAATATTTTTAATCTTAGTTCCTAAAAAGACTTGTACTTCATCGTTTTTATCAATTTTGGCTCTTTTAATTGCTTCAGCGCAAATGTAGGCGTGTTATGATTGCGCTTTACAACTAACAACTCCCCTTCGGCAAATTCTCCTGGTTCCCAGGGACGATCTAACTCATTTTTTTGATAGGGTAAATTAAGCAGAAAAGTTTTATCAAAAGCTGTATGATCCTGACTTACTTTTTCCCAAACTTCTTTAATTTTTTGATGATTTGCCAATAAAGCCTTGATTCTTTCTTTTTCAAGGTTACCAGTATACTGAGTCCATTGTTTTACATTAGACTCCCCTTCCTGGGTCTCGCTGGTTTCTTGAAGCGAACATTCTTCGGCGATAAACGAATGACAGCCGCCCAAAAGCTCTTCTACTGCCAGAAGGATTTTAATCGCAGTCATGGATAAGCATTTTTGTATTCAATGAGGCTTTTTCTGAATTCTTCCCGTTTAAGGCAGACTTTTGATTTAGAGTAATATTCAAATTCTAACAAAACGACATTTTTAGGAAGATCCACCAACTCTTGCGGAGCAACAATGTAAAGTTCGCCTGTAAGAGTATTAAAAGTGAATTGAAGCTCGGCTTCCTATTTTCTCTATGGGTGTAAGATTCCAGGAAGTTGCCTGTAAAGCTTCAAGTCCGCTTTTTAAACTTTGTTGAATGATTTTTAAAACCTCTTTAGGAAAAGTTTGCGGCCTTCGTATCTGAGACTCTATGTTCTCAGATTCTTGTTTGCTTCTTTTGAAGATCTTTGTACATTTTCAACCGTTCGCTTTTTAACCTTCTCGTTTTCCTTAATAATCTGTGAATTTGTAAGTGAAAAACGTACACGATTTTGCGGCTGCATGTGAGCTCCAATTAGAATTTTTATATAAAATAGTTTTCAATGTGTATAATGATAAAAGATTCTGAAGAATCATGTGCAACTCATTGATACTTCAGAATCATAATAAGAACTTACCATCTTCTCGTTATTTTTATTTCAAGTTCGGACTGAGAAAAATTATTTAAAGCAGGTTTATTGACCATTACTTTTTACCATTGATTTCCTTTTCAACCTCTTTAAATCCGAAGTTCACCTGAAGTTTACCAGGAACAGCATCTTTTGAACTTATCACCTCAGCACAACAAAAACGTAGGGACTTGTCGGTTCTTTTGACAACTAACATTTCTTCATGGTAAATATCATCAGGCTTCCAAGAAGGGCTCCATTTCTCATCGATTTCATTGCTTTGATAAAGAGTTCCTATTAAAAATTTTACGTCGAAGATTTTTGGGTATACACTACGATCATTGACTTGTCTCCATAATGTTACAATCCGTTCAGCTTTCTCATCGTCTAATAACTTCTGAATTTTAGCCTTGTCTAAGTGACCTCGATAGATTTTCTCTCTGTCATCAACATCGTCTTTACAACTTTCTTGATTGTTAATATCAGTGTCTTCATCGTTGACAAAGGTCTCCTCGATATTTTTAAGCATTTCGATAGAAAAGCTATGACATTGACTTAAAAGCTTTTCTGTAACTAATAATATTTTGGCAGCTTCTATCGTAATCCCTTCCTTCAAGCCGCTGGCAAATTCTTTTCTCTTAAAACGCACTTCATCAGCAGATTTATACCTAAAGGTCATCGGTATCAAATCGTCATTCTTATTTGCATCTGAATCAATCTTTACGACCCCAGTCTTTGGATTAAAATGAGCAGAGAAGCGTTTTTGATTTATAACGTCGCAACCCATCCCCAGTTTCCATCTTCCATAGCAACAAGAGCGCTATGTAAGTTTCTGCGAATAATGTCCAAAACATTCTGAGGAACATTTAAATCCACAGCAGCTTTTATTTTTTAAGAGGTGGAGCTTCTGATGCTGCTGGAATAACATTAAATTCAGGTGGAATGGTAAGATAGCTCTGAATAAAAATTTCCTGTTTTTGCTATCTTCTTCGTTTATCGGGGAAATTGCAAAGTCTTCTTTTGTTGAAGTCTCAACCTGATTATTATTATTCGAAGAATTTGATTTTTCTAAATTGTCTTTGATGGGCTCCCTGTGAAACAATGGAAGAAATGAATCATTCAATTTTCTTTTTACAGTTTTTTCAATTACTCTTAAGGGTTCTAAAATTCAATCTTTTTGCAGTGTGTGAGGTTTCTACTTTTAAAGAGTCTTGTTCCTGCTCATTTTTGAGCTTTTGCCACTCTTCTGCTGTCACACCACGATAAGGAGAGGTTTTGCTAAATCCGGGAGTCGATTCAAATTGTTTGCCATTTCGATGTATTCCTGTTTGCGTATTTAAATTTAAGTTTTACAAAATTTTACCAGCGTTTTTTTGCCTCTTGCGAAAGATGTTCTTCCCCCTGTGCTTATATGAATGTTCCTGATACTGATAACCAACAAGAAAGCGATACCCCTCATTTATACGGGAAGAGACTTTACAAAAACGCAATGTTTTATCGGAGCGCTCGATGACTAAAATCTCATTTCTTGTAAGATCTGATTTCCATTCAGGTTTCCATGCATAACGTTCATCAATTTCATGCTCAAAGTACCTGAGTCCTACAAGAAATTTTGTATAAGCATCAAGTTGATAAGGATAGTAGCGAGGATTATTTAGTTGGCCTTCCCAAACATCCGTAATTTTCTTAGCATGAATCGCCTCAAGTTTTTGACAGTCTAAACAAGAGACAAAGGATTGAGAATGAGTAAATTCTTGATCTCTTTTCACTTCACTGCATTCACCAAAAGCAAGGTCATTAATGTAAGAATTTTAGCTGCAGTCATTGTGATGCCCTGCTGAGTAGCTTCTAATTCAGCCGATAATGCCTCCAGGTTTACGGAAATCGCGAAAGGTGAAACAAACATAAAATCAACTTTTACATGGGTTTCTTTTTCCTTTTCCTCAGAAGTATTTAGAATTTGCATGGCGCCTGTAATTCGATGAAATTTTACAGAAAAATAGGTATGATCTATTTTCGCGGCTTCGATTTTTGTCACCACTTCTTTACTGATTTCAATATTTTCCAAAATTGTCGTAAGAATTTTATCCGGAATTCTTGGCGATAAATCCTGAAATGAGCTTCCTTTTTTGAAGATCCCATACTATTGTTATCATTAGAATCTAAAGGATGTTTTCCAAGAATCGAGGGACAAACCATGATAAATATCCTTTATGCTTTAGAAAGAGCAATTTTTGCCGGTTCATTATTGATATCCCATTCGGTCCCTTCGACATCAGATACAAAATCTACTGAGAGAGCTAAGACCTCGTTTTGAATATACTCTTCGTATTTTTCAAAAGCAGATTTTACACGCTCTGTCGTTTGCATTTTTACATGAATGCGATCGGTCACATCAAGTCCAGCTTCTCTGCGCATGGTATTAATTTTATTGACAAGCTCCCTTGCAATTCCTTCAATTAACAGCTCTTCTGTCAATTCAGTTTCCAAAGCAATCGTGATTAAATTTTCGTTTGCCCCAATTAAACCTTCACGGACTTGTCTCTCGACTTGAACATCTTCCGGAGTCAAAATAATTTCTGTTCCGTCAATTTGGATGGGCAAGGACTCCCNCCTAAGTAAAACACCCAGCTGCTTTTGATCAAACTCATCGATCGCCTGCTGGGCAGCTTTCATTAACTTGCCGACTTNTTTCCCAAGCACACGAAAATTAGGTTTCGCTTTGAGATTTACAAAACGTGATTCATCGGCTGCAAAATCGATGGACTTTACATTCAACTCATCGGAAATCAAATGCTGTTGTTCCTGCAGAAATTGTAAGGTTCTAGCATCAGAGGAAATCACGTGGGCTTTAGAAAGAGGCTGCCTTACTTTTAATTTATGCTCTTTGCGTAGGCCATGGCCTAGGCTTACTGTGCTTTGGACTGCAGCCATTGCCGCCTCTAAATCTTCATCGCGCAATTCCTGATGATATTCAGGATAGGAACAAAGGTGCACAGACTGAGGCATTTCCTCAGATCTAAGGTTTTGATAGATCGCTTCGCTTATAAAAGGAATGTAGGGAGCAGCAATCTTTGTAAGCGTCACTAAAACAAGATAAAGAGTTTCAAAAGCTTCATCTCTGTCTTTTGAAGGCTTTTCTTCCCAAAATCGTCGGCGTGAACGGCGTATGTACCAGTTAGTTAGTTGCTCGATAAAAGCAATCGTTGGCTCTACTCCATGACTCAAAACATAATCATCCATGCCCGTTTCTACTTCTTTCACTAATCGATTCAGCATGGAAAGAATCCATTGATCGATGACTGCTTCGGGCTTCTTCATTTTTCCTGAAGGACGCCAATTGTAAATACGTGCATAGGTAATAAANNAGCTGTATGCATTCCAGAATGGCAGCATCACCTGTCTCAATACCAGTTCAACGCCAGACTCTGAAAAGCATAGGTCTTCGGCGCGTACTGCAGGGCTGTGCATCATATACAAACGAATTGCATCTGCCCCATAACGATGGATGACTAAACTTGGATCAGGATAATTGCGCAAACGTTTGGACATTTTAGCTCCATCTTCGGCTAAAACGATTCCGTTTACGATCACGTTTTTGAAAGCAGGCTTATCAAATAAAGCTGCAGCTAAAATGGTTAATGTATAGAACCATCCGCGCGTTTGATCCAGGCCTTCGGCAATAAAATCTGCAGGGAAAATTTCTTTAAAGAGATCTTTATTCTCAAAAGGATAATGATTTTGAGCGTACGGCATCGACCCCGATTCAAACCAGCAGTCGAAGACTTCAGGTACGCGTCTAAAAACTTTGCCGTTGTGGGTGAATGTTAGATCATCGATAAAGTGGCGATGCAAGTCATCTACTTTGGCACCTGTCTTCTTTTCTAAATCTTCAATACTCCCTAAAACGATGATTTCTCCATCGTCAGCGCGCCAAATAGGAATCGGCGTTCCCCAATAACGATTCCTGCTAATAGCCCAGTCGCGAGCTCCCTCCAGCCATTTACCAAAACGTCCATGTTTGACATATTCGGGCGTCCAGTGAATTTGTTCGTTGGCCTTTAAAAGAGAATCTTTAATTTTCTCTACAGCCACAAACCAAGTCGTCACAGCCTTATAGATCAAAGGCGTATCGGATCTCCAACAGAAAGGATAACGGTGGCGGCAAATGCCATGATGGAAAATGATCCCCTCTTTTTNTAGACGTTTTATAATGTCTTTATCTGCATCCTTTACAAATACGCCTTTGTATTCCGGAATTTCAGCTGTATAAAGACCATTTTCATCGACAGGGCAAACCAGTTCAATCCCTTCTCTTTGGCAAGCATAGAAGTCCACTTCACCAAAAGCCGGTGCCGCATGGACAATTCCTGTACCATCTTCTAAAGAAACTGTTTCTTCTAAAATAATGCGAAAGGCACCTTTCTTTGCTCTGTCTGCAAAATAATCAAAAATCGGCTTATAATGTTTGCCTGCAAGATCTTTTCCCTTCATCTCTGCTAAGATCGCATAGTCATCTTCGTTTTTGAAATTCGCAGCAAGACGAGACTTTGCTAAGATATACTGTTTATTCGATTCCTTATGAAGGACTTTAACGTAATCAATTTCAGGGCCGACCATTAGAGCTAAGTTCGATACGAGTGTCCACGGTGTTGTTGTCCAGGCCAGTATAGAGGTTTCAGGATCTTCAAGAAGTTGAAAGGCCACTGTAACAGCAGGATCGTCTACTTCCTTGTAGTTTTCACCGGCCTCAAAATTGGAAAGAGGGGTTCCCAATTTTGCCGAGTAGGGCATCACTTTATAGCCTTCATAGACAAGGCCCTTCTGATAAAGCTGTTGAAAAACCCACCAGACAGATTCCATGAAAGTCACATCCATTGTACGATAGGTTTCGTTGAAATCTACCCAACGGCCCATCCGTTGCACCGTGGTCTTCCATTCTTCGGTATAACGCAATACGATTTTACGGCATTCTTCGTTGAATTTTGCGACTCCAAATTCTTCAATAGCATGAGCTCCTGAAAGATGGTGCAATTTTTCTATTTCATTTTCCACCGGAAGACCATGGCAGTCCCACCCAAATCTTCTGGGAACGCAAAAGCCTTTCATTGTTTTATAGCGAAGGACGACATCTTTGATGGTTCCGGCCAGAAGATGTCCATAATGAGGAAGTCCGGTGGCAAATGGCGGTCCATCATAAAAGGCAAAAAGAGGTTTATTGCGATTTTGATCTACAGATTGTTCAANAATTTTATTTTTGTTCCAAANATCGAGGATGCGTTTTTCTCGTTCGTCAAAACTTTCTTGAGGGATTTCTGAAAACATAAATAAACCTTTTGATGAAAAATATTTGAGAGATCATACAATTTTTTTCTGAAAAAGTCTAGTGCGTTTGCTCTCTGTCAAATTTCCTACAAATTTAATTCCAAATGCGTTAAGATAAGAGTTGTAATGATACTTTACAGATATTCTTTCGGGGTGTCACGGTTTCGACTGGGAAGTGAAGTATTGATTGCATGCAGAGGACGTCGGGTGGCCTCTTAAAAATCCGATAAAACATTAAGTGCCAATAATAGCACAAAAGTATTAGCTGTTGACTTCGCTCGCGAAGACGCAGCTTGCTTAGCACTCGCTGCTTAATTGCGGTAAAGTGCGCAGTAGTCTGAAGCTGGACCAAGGGCTTTGGAGTCTACTGTCATTTACTTGGTATGGGTTAAATTCCTTCAGTCTTAGAGGAGTCTGATTCGAGATTAATTGAGGCAAGTTGGTCCTATTGGCGTGTTCTGCATAGGGACTGACTTATTTTCAGAACACTAAGCATGTAGTGGTCATTATGTAATTTGCTCAGGACGAGAGTTCAATTCTCTCCACCTCCAATCAAACAAAAAGCTTCAGTTTTACGACTGAAGCTTTTGTTTTTAGTGATTTACACATCAAAAACCTTGTCCAGAATTTTCACTGCGTAAAGCTCATTTACGCAATATTTACGCATTAGACTGGAGGAAACCAGAGTAAAATCCTTGATTTTTCATCACTCTTTCACTACAGTTTCCCTTATGCTAAAGCTTAACCTGCATCCAAATCCAAAAATACGTCTACGCAAGGATTTCAAATCCCGTTCGTAAGACTGCTTATTTATTTGCCTTGTGTGCCACCCATCCTTTGTACGTAAAACACAAGGAGCGATTAGGAGGGATCCTGGACATATTAGGTGGGCTCGAATATCATATCGAAAAATTAGAACTTATGAAAAACGCGCATGCAGATTCGTTGCCGACCTAAACGAGTTATGCAAAAACAAAGAACCTTTTAGTTTACCAGCTTTATCGAGACGAACCAACCATCACCCAGCAGTTCATGAAGCCGTAGCTTACATAGGTCGATTAGGGCAACTGGATTATTTTTTAAATCTAAGTGGTTTAGTCCAGTTGTAGGAGAAAACAATGTTGCACTTGGAATCCCATCTATTCTAGCACTTATGCCTCTGCGAAACAAACATTCAGCCCATAGGCAACAGGACTACCCTTGGAAAGATGATTGTTCCAGTTTGGGATTAAATGAATATGGGCTAAAGCACGGTCTTGTCGGTTTTAACACAAAGCCTGATCATGTAAACATCCAATATTCATTTCCAACTAACAGCGGGATCCTCTTCTTGAAAAGCATTACCCTTCTCCGATTAAGGAAATAGAGCACTTTGGGGACAGCAATAATCTAGTTATTTTCACGCCGACTTTGATTCATCAAAGAATACAGAACGAAGCGATAGGTCTACTCCAACAATTTTTTGATTTTCAGCCCTAATCATCCGCTGCATGTGACACTTGTGATTTCCGTGACTCATAGAGAAGGAGCATCACATTTCAATGCGCTGTCACAAGGATGGAAGCACTGACAAAGGAATCTAGAATTAGCAAGTGAGAGTCTATTCAACCGCTAGGCAATATCAAATAAATATCTCATGCGTGGGAAATCAATAACATTCTCAGAGAATTTAATAAAATATTGTAATTGCCAGGCTTGCGTCTTCTTAGCTTGAGAATTTTCAGGTCTATCCCAAGGGGGATAAATACGCATAGCTCTTTTACCTTCCGTTCCATTGCAAGATACAATTCCTTTTTCGCAGAGTATAGCTTTTGGAANAATAAATTGGCCAAAATGATTTTCAGCACGCACGCTCACTACAAGGAAATCAAAAGAATCGTTAAAGTCATGGGGTAAAATAGGCCCTTTACCTAGGCGTTTCCAAAAAGTGACAAATTGTCCAATTTTTGTTCGGGTGATCTTCCCTACGCGAAACTTGACAGAATGGTGATTTATAGAGAATTCGGCAGCTCCGTCATCTTCACTCTCATCATCTATTTTCAGATTCTGAAGGATAAGCCCAGATGGCTTATAGATAAGGTCTCCAGCTGATAGCAAATCTAAATGAACCCTTTNTGAAAGGACATTCTCCTTTAATTCAATGACCAAGATGTTTTTCCTTTCGTTTTTCTTGTTTGAGGGAAAATTGCTCATCTTTACGAGCTTGTTTCTCAGCGCTACTTATGTGTTNTTTCTCTTTCTTTTTCTTCTCAACCTCTTCTCGCATGTAGTCTTGCGCTAAAGTTGAAGGCTTTGATGTTTCCCTGATTTTTCNCATTTCTCGACGGACTTCGCGCTGCACTCTTTTTGGGTTCATTCGCTGAATTTGAATGGTGATTTCTTTAGCTTCTCCAAATTTTAGCTCTACATAATGCTTTAGAACAAACTCATGAACTTCAGGATCAGAAGGTTCACCACNCAAAATATGACGTGCCACTGCATATCCTTCTTTGTCTGTGCGCTCAAAAGTTCCCACCCAAAAGCGTTTTTCAAAGAAAATCGTTGCTTTAACTATAGCCATCTTTTTGCCTTATACTCTAACCGTAGATTACCCATCCACAGCTACACTTTCTGGGTAATCATATCTAAATTTCACAAAAACTACTATATTTTTGTGAATTCCATACATTTTCTATTGTGATATTCACAAAAACATGGTACTTTTTGTGAAAAGTGAGCAGGAACAATATGCGCGAAAGCACAGAAAACAAAATAAAAATAGGATTCTCGAACACGGCAGTGGCTGGTGTTTTACTCCTATACATTTTGCAGATTTGGGTAGCGATGCCTCTATTCGAAAAGCCCTCTCCCAACTTCAGAAACAAAGCTTTATTAGAAGGCTGGCTCAGGGTCTGTATGACTATCCAAAAGCATTATCTACTAGGCATTATTCCTCCAGATGTCAACGAAGTAGCTAAAGCAATGGCTGAAAAAGATAGCGTGCTAATTCAACCTGCAGGCGCTCACGCGGCAAATTTAGTAGGTTTTTCCACGCAAGTTCCAGGCCGAGTGATATTTCTGACCGAAGGGGCATCTAAGAAGGTAAAAGTTGGCAATCAAGAAATCATTTTCAAAAAACCACAAGAAAAAACATGCTTTCTGCTGGAACTAGAGAGGGTCTTATAATCCAGGCTCTAAAAATATTGGAAAAGATCATATCGACAAAAATGCATATGCAAATTGCAAAACTACTCAAAGATTCGACTGAAGAAGAAATTAGAAAACATGAAGTTCGCTCCAGCCTGGGTTAGAGTTCTTGTTTTTGAAGTCATAGGAATTAAACCATGAGTGAGATTCATCTTTTACCTCAAAACGAACGAGAACTNTTTTTTAGAGCTGCCATTGATAAAAAGGACATGCCTTTTGAAGTTATTGANAAAGACTATTGGGTTGTATGGGTTTTGAAGAGGTTGTTTTCTTTAGAGAAGATGAAGCCTTATCTCACCTTTAAAGGAGGTACATCTCTTTCAAAAGTATATGGCTTGATTGATCGTTTTTCGGAAGATATCGATCTTTCAATCGAAAGAGAATTTTTTGGCTTTGGTGAACCTCATAATCCTGAAAATGCCCCTTCAAAGAAAAAACAAAATGCTATCATCGATAACCTTTCAAAAGCTTGCTCCAATTATGTACAATCTGAAATGTTAGCCAGCCTTAAAGAAACTTTTGCTGCAGAGCTCAGAACAACCGATGGGTGGCAGATNTTTTCTGATCCAGAAGATCCTGATGCCCAATCATTACTCTTTGAATATCCAACTAACAGCTCAAAAACAGGGTATATTCGTCCACTTGTAAAAATCGAAATTGGAGCAAGATCCGAACATTGGCCTGTCAGCGAACACAAAATAGAGAGCTATGTTAAAGAAGCGTTAAAAGANAAAATTCATGAACCTGATACAGTTATTCGCGTACTGAATGCTGAGCGAACNTTTTGGGAAAAAGCAACTATTCTTCATCAATACACGCACCTGCCTGAAGATAAAAAGCTTCCACCACGCATCTCCAGACATTTTTATGANTTTTTTCGATTAATAAACTCTTCAATAAAGAANAAAGCTCTTGAAGAAGTAGCTTTACTTGAAAGAGTAGCCAATCATAAAAGCATTTATTTTGCCTCAGGCTGGGCAAGCTATGGCACTGCCAGAAAAGGAAGCTTAAAGCTCGTTCCCCCATCTCATATCTTAAAAGAACTTCAAAAGGACTATGGTCTAATGAGATCTATGTTNTTTAGAGAGGTTCCTGCCTGGGAATTGATCTTAAAAACCGTTAGTGAATTTGAAAACGAGTTTAACAAAGAATAGCTTGTATAGGAAAACTAATGAAATTCCAAACACCTTTGCCATTAAAACCAGGCGATAAAGTCGCTATCATATCTCCGTCTTCTGGAATGCCTTTTCTTTTTCCCAGGGTATACAAACAAGGACTAAATCGAATTAAGGAAATTTTTAAGCTCATACCTGTAGAATTTCCTACTGCCTGCCAAAGTCCAGAATATCTCTCTCAAAATCCTGAAGCTCGCGCAAAAGACATTAACGAAGCTTTTTCAGACCCCTCTATTAAAGGCATCATTGCGACAATAGGTGGAATCGACCAAATCAAGATACTTCCTTACTTAGACAAAGAGCTTATTTCACGTAATCCCAAAATTTTTATGGGTTACAGCGAATGCACCAATCTACATCTGTTTTTATGGAATTTAGGAATTGTTTCTTGAATAAACCATTCAAGTTTCATCAAAAATACAGGTCCTTGAATCCGTCATTTCTTTCAACTTTTCTATACCTAAAGATTTTCTATATTAGGTTGTGTAGAAATTGAAATTTGAGGAGAATTTACCTAGACAAGCGAAATGGACAACACATAAGTGGCTGCGCCACATAAGAACGCAAAGCGACAGATTTCAAGCCTGAATTTGCAGGGAAAATGAACTTTTTCTATCCACCGTGGATGATTTAATGAAACACCGAGAGGACAAACCAAGCATAGGACTTCTTCCTTGCAAGGAAAAAAATAAGATTGTAGACGATTATGCCCTTCGCGATATCATTAAACCCATAGGCATCACTCAATACGCAGCATCTATCATAAAATCCTTGCCAAAAGAACTAAAAGGTTCTCTTCCCAGCATTAAAGCACTTGAACAAGAGCTTGAGGATAGAGAATGATTGAAGCAAACAAGCAGTTATTAGTTAGCAATAGTTTCCCCACAAGCTGTAGGGAAACTTAGGTTCAATTAATCAATAAGTCTTTGAGAGAAACCTAATATGAGAGTTCTTTATGCAATTGCTTTGTTTGTAGGGTAATAAATATGAATACAGCCGCTCATACGAATAAACTCGACCTTTCTTGTAAAAATTTACAGACTATTCCACCTGAACTTTATGAAGAATCAAACCTGGAAGAACTTTGGTTAGATGATAACCAAATCATGCAACTCCCTAAGGAAATACAGCAATTATCAAGTCTTAAGAAATTCAGCATTTATAAGAATCAATTGGATTCCCTAGATGTTCTTTGTCAAATGATTCAATTAGAAAGAATAAATGCCAGCGTAAACAAGCTCTCTTCTTTGCCAGAACTAATTGGTAACCTAAAAATCTTCAAGTTTTAGATTTGAATTACAATGAACTAAGCCAATTGCCAAATTCTATAGGAAATCTTTTAGAATTACGCTTTATTTTATTAGCAAGTAATCGATTAAATTCCCTTCCTCACCCATTCCACAAATTAACTTCTCTCGTTTATTTGAACGTCTCATTTAATTGCTTCTCTACCCTTCCTGAGTGGATTGGAGATTTATCTGATCTTATAGAACTGCGTCTTCAGAACAATCAATTAATTACTCTACCTAAGTCATTGGGAAGGTTAATAAAACTAAAAGAAATTTATGCGATGAACAACAAAATAACACATCTTCCCTCTTCTTTAGGGGAATGCGAAAGTCTTCAGAAGCTCATGTTGGAAAATAATCAGCTAGAAACACTTCCCAATGAAATAACCAACCTCAGAAATCTATCAGAGCTTGATCTACGAACCAATCATCTTAAATCTTTGCCTGATAATATAGGAAACTTGAAAGCGTTAAGAAGGCTCGATTTAAGAGACAATCAACTCACCTCTCTTCCAGAAAGCATTCTTTTGTTGAAAAATCTAGAAAAACTAGATTTAAGGCTTAATAAGAATCTTGAAATCCCTTCCTGGTTACAAGAAATAGAAGATAGAGGATGCATTGTCTACTATTAGGAAAACCCATCTATGAAAAACACCCCTTACAAGAAATTTGCATTGATCGGCCTCCCTGGAAGCGGAAAGTCTACATTTGCCTCTAAGCTTGGTAAAATCTTAAACATTCCCGTTCATCACCTGGATAGACATATGTTTGAGCCAGACGGAAAGAAAAGAGACAAGCAAGAATTCATAGAAACTCAAAGAGCTATGCTTGAGGAAACAGCATGGATTGTGGAGGGATGTTCATTTTCAACTTTTGAAATGAGATTCGCTAAGGCTGACGTTCTGATATATTTTCACTTTTCAAGGGCTGTCTGTTTTTGGAGATTTTTCAAAAGATTGTTTAACTTTAAAAGAGATTTTGGGGGCTTACGAGCCATCAACTGGGAACTCTTAAAATACACCTGGAACTTTAATAAAGANAAAAGAGCCCGAATCGAAGAACTCAAAGACAAATATCCTCAGACTCACTTTCTTATCTTCAGAAACCAAAACGATGACGATCGTTTCATCGAGGATATATGCTAGAGCTGATTAACGAATCAAATTCTCATATTTTCGATGAATTAGCTCAAGATTATGAAGATGAATTTTCCCCACGTCGAAAAAAAGAAAAATCAAGACGGAAAATACTCTATAGACGTCGATTGGCGTTTTCCAAATGTCGGTTACTATTGGAAAGAAAGCTCCAAGATAGTTGGTTTTTCTATCGTCGAGTCAATTGATGGTTATTTTGAAATCGTAGACTTTTACGTTGTTCCTGCTTACAGAAAAAAACAGTTGGTAAACATATGGCTTTTGGTGTTTTTAATAAACATCCGGGACTATGGCGAGTAAGGCAAATTCCAGGTTCTGAATCAGCAACAAAATTTTGGAGAAAAGTTATTGGCGAGTATACAAACGAAAATTATACTGAATCGCAAATAGAAAATCCTCCTTGGGGTTTGTCAGTTTGCCAGCAATTTAATAATCAAATATTTCAACTCTCCTATCCCCAAACATCGACAGAAAGAGACAAATCTATGAGAAAAGAAATCTCTGTAAGAGACTATCACCCAGATGATGTTCAAGCTTTGGCAAATATCTATTTCAATACAATTCACAAAATCAATATTCAACACTACACAGAAGAGCAAGTAGACGTTTGGGCGCCTACCTCAAGTTTAGAAACAAAAGGATGGGCAAAGAAATTTCTCAGAACCAAGCCAATTGTTGCGACTGTCGGAGATGAAATCGTTGGATTTGCTGAATTCGAGCCAAATGGCCAAATAGATTGCTTTTATTGTCATCATGAGTGGATTGGAAAAGGTGTTGGAGGTGCTCTTATGAAAGAGATCCTTCAAAGAGCAAAGAAGAACCTTATCCATCTCATTTTTGCGGAGGTAAGTATCACAGCAAAGCCNTTTTTTGAAAAATGGGGATTTAGAATCGTAACTCAGCAAACAATCGTCAGAAAGGGTGTTGAGCTCATAAATTTCAAAATGGAACGAACCGTCTAGTCTCCCCTTTTTCTTATGTGACATTTGTGACTCTGTGACTCATAGGAAAGAATGTCATATTTTGTCACAAAATCTACACTCATTCAAAGTTGGAAAATTTGACAAGGATGCTCCCTGAATTTGAATCAGTCGAAGCAGCACATCTTGAATAAGTTCTAGTGATGCAGACAGATTTAAACACAGAGGCAAGTTGAAGTGGCCAAAATTCCAATTTTCAACTGTAAGGGATTCTCTAAATGCGATTTTAATCAATCAAAAATTCTCTTTTTCCTTGAAATAAAGATAATCGGATCGCGATGTTCATTAAGACTATTCAATTTGCTATTAAATTTAACAATAAGGTAGATTACAAAACCGGCCTTTTTCTACTAACTCTTAATGTAATTATGATTTCAAACGGGGAATATTCCAAATATCAAGAACTTTGTGAAGATCAAGATTTTCTTGCTTGCCTTCGATTTTGTCAGCCAATGTACATAAGACTGCTATAAGCTGCTGTTGAGCTTGAGAAANAGACTCAAGACTTCCACTCCGCACACTCCTCAAAATACTCTCAAATGNTTCGGTAAGTGTACAAAAAGCTCCGGGATCATCCTTAAATTGGAACTCGCCGGATTCACCCAGCTCACAAACTTTTTCAGAAGGTTTAAATAAATCTCCAAATTTCACTAATCGATGAGAAGCATGGATGTTTACATTCCCTTCCTCTGAAGTAATTTCGTTCAGGCAAATCACATTGATCCCTGAAACGAGAATATTCGATTTACTCTTAAGTGGAGCCAAAAGGACTAGACTCCAATCTTCACAGTACAAGCGAATTGGCCCCTTAGATTCTAAAGGCAAATGGACAATAGCAAAAATAGCGCCGTTAATTCCCACTAATTGTAATCTATGGTCTTCGCTACTTTTAGGGAATGAAATTTGTAAATTAGACTGAATCTTTATATCTGAACTTTCCATGCTGAAAAACTTATATTTTTCTTACATATTATATAAGAAATAGGCCTAAAAAACAAGCTTAAGCTTAAAATTTTCAAATCAAGAGTTTTATCAAGTCTTCTCCATTTCACAATTATAACACTAAATAGATCAATAAGTTAAATTTAATCCTTATTTTTTAGAATTATATGTAAAAGAATAAGCACATCTTCAATTGAAAGGAGTAAAAACTGATTCCAGTTGTAGCATGGAATCAGTCTTTAATTACAAAAATATGTTGATAAATCAAATATTTTCACTCGACATAATAATCTCTACATTTTCCTTTAGTTCTTTCCATTTTTGTTTTGATAATTCTGTTCCATCTTGTTGGATCACATAACTTGCAACAAAAGTTGCCACCCTGATGCCTAAGTGAATATCTTTTCTATCCAAAAATCCAGCTAAAANACCTGCAATGAAAAAGTCACCAGCTCCTGTGGTATCCAGAGGTTTATCTACTGCTACAGCATTAAATTGAAAAAATTGATTCGTTTCATTTGCTTTAAACCACCCGCCCTGACTTCCATGAGTCACTACAACAATTTGTTCCTTTTTAAAGTTGCCAAAGATATTTTCAATTTCTGCCTGGCCTGTAAATTCCTTCATCTCACCTAAATTTCCGAAAATGATATCGACTTTACTAGCACATTTTTTTAATTGATCACTACATTTTGAGATGACATCGATGGAAGATAGATCAAGGGAAACTGTGGCTCCTTTTTCCTTAGCAATTGAAGTGCTGAATTCTAAAATATCTTTAAAATACGCAAGATAACCTTCCAAATGAACGTGTGATACGTTTTCAAAATGCAGCGGTAAGATATGTTCCTGTGTGAATTCTCTGCTTGCCCCAACAAAAGTCTGCATCGTTCTATCAAAGTCAGGTGTAACAAAACAATTTACAATACCGTTAGGTTCATTCCCCTCTGCAAGAAAGCTTTCTATTCCAAGTTCTTTNNTAGTTTTTTCAATTTCTGCTTTTTTATCTTTACCCACCATTCCAAGCAAAGCGCAAGAGGATTTCTTGCTAAAACAATCAATAATGGCAGATAGAGCTGTCATCACATTTGTACAACTTCCTCCTAGAGNACCAATTAAAACTATCTGGCCCAAATTTTTGCCAAAGTTCTTCGACTTTCTCTTTTCAAAAACTGCAATCGTTTGGCCCTTTTGTAACCCTACAGGTATTTCATCAATGTGTGCAGTTCTATCCATAAAAGGATTTCCTATTCCCAGGATTTTCATGTATTACTCCAATTTTTAGTTATATCAAAATTCGCATTGCATTTCTCAGTACTCTACCCGAGAATAAACTTGTAAACTTCTGAGATATTTTTAATCTAGAATAAAGATTGCACAAATGTTTTTGAAGGATTTCACAATGACTTCCACGATCGCTTCCAATTATCGGAGTTCTGGCAGCAATTCCGGTGTTTGATAATTTTCTAAACGTTGATAGTAAAGTTCCCAACCTTGTACAAAGAAATCCGCAGCAATCCCTTTAGCCAAACGATCAGCACCCACACCTATCCCTGGAATATCTCCGCTAAGCAATCCATGGCTCATAGTCGCAGCATAGTTAAAGCAATAAATATTTTTAANGTAAGGAGCCGTGTNTTGCTTTTTTTCCAAGAATTGAAAATGCGGGCCTAAATAAGGTGATCGATAAAACCAATCTTTTCCAGAGAGATTTTGGATTCCCTGTCTGTCTCCCCAAAGCTGAACCTGATCAATGACTAATTTCAACTCAGGTTGTTTCTTACCTTCCATTTCAAATCCTGTAGCCAAAATAAGATAATCGTAAACTAAGGTGCCTTTAGTTGTTTCAAGGACAATAGATCGCGATTCTTCTTTGGCATTCTCAATAGTTGTATCGCGTATGAAAGCAAAATTTGGATGGTAAATAATTCTCTCAACCGCTTCATAAGGCGGAGGAGTCCCATCACGATAACATGCTTCCATCAGTTTCCAACGCTTTTCATCGCTCAAACCGTAATATCCTTCCGAAAAACCAGAGTACGTGATGCTAGCAGCTTTATTCACATAAGGCAGCTCTTCACGTCTTAAAATGATTTCAACCTTTGAAGCACCAGCTGCAAGTGCAGCTGCAGCAGCATCAAAACCTGAAGCTCCTCCTCCAATGACTCCTATATGTTTTTCTCGCAGGGAAGCAATATCTATTTGATCGTTTGCATGTGAATAGAACTCTTTAGGCAAATTTAAAATATAATGAGGAATTTTAGCCCCACCAAACCCACCGCGACCTGTAGCCAAAATCAGTTTTGTAGTCGTGATCTTTTCATTGTCAATCGTTAAATTTAAACAATCAGGTTGCGGTTCAATTAAAGTCAGAGTTTTCCCATTTTTTATGGGTAATCCTAGAATTTNTCGAAACCACCGCAGGTAATCCATCCATTGCAGTGTTGGAATTTTACCAAGCTGATTCCATTNTTCTTTTCCAAAATTCGCTTCATACCATGCTCTAAAAGTTAATAGAGGAAAATTGAATGCAGGCCCTACTAAACTTTTTCCAGAACGCAAGGTTGGCATACGTGCATAAGTCGCCCATGGACCTTCATAACCTTCTGGGCATTGGTCAAAAATTCCTATTCTGGAAATGCCCATTCTCCTTAAAGCAAAAGCAGCAGCGAGACCGGCCATTCCAGCACCGATCACCACCACATCGTATTGATTAGTTGAAGGGGTGATCCAATCTTCCTCAGGAAAATTGATATATTCGAATTCCTGGGCTAATCTATTATCAAAATCAAGATCTGTCATAATTTATAAAGGGTTCCTTAAATGGGTGTATTAAGTACTTTAAGCTCTAAAGCTTTGAGAAATTTTGCATTCATATGCTAAGTCAATCTTAAATTAATATTGGATCAAATATTGATAAACAAGATCGTTTGCCAGAGCTTTTATTAGTTATTTTTAACGTACATCAAATGTTATTTTGAATGTAAAGAATAATGAGCTTGAAAAAAAGCAATTTTTTCCTTCACGCATTCTTTTCTATTTAAAAGTTGGAAAATGTATGGGTCTTGGTTGAATCTGAAAAGCACTGATTTGTTTGCCTGCCATAACCAGGTTTGTAAAAATGTCTCGAAAGACCTGAAAAATCACACTTTCAGGTTAAAAGTATAAATTGACAAAGAAGCGCTGACCAATTTAAAATCGCAAATTTCAAAAGAACTCGATAATTGACTGAAACTTTATTAGGTGTGATTCAAGAATCTAAGCTTAACGAAATTACTTTTTGGGTTTCAAAATAAATTCCCAATTAACGACTTCTTTTTNCAGTTTCATTAGCATATATTCAGTTAGAAGAAACCTGGCGTTGACGAGATCAAAAGAGTCTAGCGTTAAATATCTTTTAGAATTTTCAGGTTGATTTAAATTTTTTCNTAAAGTCACTTCTTCATCAATATAAAATAAATCCATCAGTTCGTTTTGCCCTTTAAGAACCGGGAAACTTTGACACAATAAAGTCCATTCATCCTCTGCATGCTTAGAAATGTTCTCATCACGCATTTGGAAGANAANAAGCGCCTCCATAAGTCGGTAAAAACTTGGTCTTGTTCGACCTTGATGAGTGATATGCTGATAGGATTCGATTAAACATTCTTTTAGGATAGCTAAAGAATGTATATATTTGGAATTGTTGGATTGGTAATTAAATAAAGATCCGATCCAAACACACATGCGATCCCAGGCTAAGTAGAGGATAAGATCATGGAGAGTCTGGGAAGCATTTTCTGAAAATGCTTTTTCGTAGTCTGCAAGCGTGGAAGACAACACTTGTAAAAATTGAGGATTTTCCCTCTTTTTTTGTAGTGTATGAAGAAAATAATCTGCATTCATTTGTGGAAGAGCTTTAATTTGAGTCAAATTTTCTGCAAACAAACGATCATAGATGTAAAATATGACTTCTTTCTCATCATTAGAATATAAAGACGAAAGTGTTGCCTGAAAAATAGGATGGTTCTGATCAAATGTTGGAAGTGCTGAGAGTAAAGACCCAAGTCCGAGATATTCCAGCAATGAGGGCCATCTAAATGTGATGCGATTGTTGCTATCAANAAGGCATGGCTCTTTGGCTAGTTTGGCAATATCACGAATCAAAACATTCACTATTTGATTATCGACAATGAGTTCCATAGAGGCTTTCTCAGGATATATTTCCAAAATTATAATTCTCTATCTAATTTTTACCCAATTAAATGTTTTGGCATTTCATTTTATTAAATGTTAAGGTGCTATCTAACAAATAAAATTATGTTTTTAGATCTCAAATTAAATTTGGTTTTGAAGGAAAAAAATGAATCAAACTCACGTTTTCTTACATGATCATTTCAGCAGCTTGATAAAGTTCTGCTCGAGTTTCCAGGCCTAGTTTGTTTCTCACTGACTGCAAATAATGTTCAATGGTCCGTTCTGATAGCCTTAATTTAACTCCCATTTCAGAATAAGTATGTCCTTCTTTAAGAAGAACCAAACACTCTTTTTCTCTTTTAGAAAGTTTATGCAGATTTTTCCATCCGCAAGCTTCCCATAAGGCTATTCTTTCTCCCGATAGATATAAATTGCCTGCACCAGGCAAATGTGACTTATCTTTCAAATCCAAAAGNNAGATGCCTTGAGAGAGGACAGTTAACAAACGAACATCAAGTTGGGCTGTAAAATGCTCCATAAACTTTTTAANAAGGGTTTGTTCATTCATGAATAATTGATATAAAGGGCGTTTTGTTGAGAGTCCGGAAAAACAACAGGTTTCGAGATAATCTTTTTGGTGTCTGACCAACACCATTCCATGGTCCATTTGAAAGCGTTTCGCACGTTCACGATAAAATGCTTCCGCTTCAGGAAATTGCTTGTCATAGGTGTCTAAATAACATCCTTCTTTGAGGATTAATCTATCATTGACCAAAGGATTTTTATTGAGTTCACCTGAATCCACAAGAAAACGATCCTGGTCAGGGTTAGTTGTGATCCAACTTACAACCCCATGATCATAAATGCGAACATACCCGAATACAGTGATTTCAAGAGGTTCACAAAAGTTTCTGGAAAGTTTTTTTATTTTGTCAACACTTAGATCAAAATTTTTAAATAGTTGAGATTTGGAAATGTTCATTTATATATCGAATTTGAAATTCGTTTATTTTTGCATAATAGTCTGTTTTTAAAATATCGATATAAAGGCTATAAAAGTGATCGTTTGGAACGTGCCCCATTCCCCTCACAGCAAGGTATTCTGAGTGTTTAATTTGTTTCCTCAATGCCTGGCCATGATCTGGCGGAAAAATAGGATCTTCCGATCCTTGAAGGATGACCACGGGAATTTGTATTTTGGATGGCACAAGACGAACAAGCTTTTCAGATTGCAAAGTGTTTAACATTGCGATGTGATTTAAGATACCTTGCGGGTATTGCAACCGTGAAAGAAATTGTGCTTGAAGTTCACGATTGAGATTGTTATCTAACGGAAATTCAGTTCCGTTCAATCTATTCCATCCCTCCATTCGCTGAGCCACTCTTTCCTCAAAAGTTTGAGGAGAGAGTTTTACAAATTCCTTCATCCAAGAAAGATACATTTNTTTAGGGGGCGAAAGTTCTGCATCCTCCTCAGCAGGTTTTCCTGCATAGGCTAAATTCATTGGACGAATTTCACAGGTTGAACCAAGCAGAAGTATTGAAGACACTATATGCGAAAAATATCCAGCGATAATTTCTGCGATAAAAGCCCCCATCGAAACACCAAATAGCTGAGCTTTTTCAATCTCAAGATAATCTAGAAGAGCAACGGCATCTTTTGCCATCTCCATTAATCCATNAGGATTGTTTTTGAAGTCAAAACAAGTAGATAAACCGGAGTCCCTATGGTCGTAACGTATAACATAAAATCCTTCTGAGGCTAATCTTTCACAAAAGGCCGCATGCCAAAGTATTCCTTGGCAGCATCCACCCATGATTAGGAAAAGGGGTTTATTTTTCTTATCACCAAATGTTTCGTACCAAATATCAATTTCATTGACTTTTGCAATTTCACCTATTTTGTTTAATTTTGGCTGCATTATTTCACCATTTTTATATGAACAGTGATAAATCTAAATGAAGCAGACGAGTTTAGACTACGGGGAAAATCCCCTATTTTTTCAATTATTTGGATTGTAAGAAAACATTAAATTTTAAAAATAGGTAAGCCAATATTTCAAAAGTGTGGTAACTGCTTGAGGCATTTCAAAAGGGCTCATATGGCCGCAATCTTCGATAATGGCTGATTTGGCTAATGGAATATTCTCAACAAGTTCTTTGTGATCTTCCAGTTTAAACACTTTATCTTGCGTAGAATGAATGACCAGAGTTGGACAAGGGATGGAAGGAAGAATAGACTGGCATTCTTGTCTGGCAAGCATAGATCTCTCCTGTCGAATAAAGGTTTTTTCCCTACGGTTAAAAACATTTTTGACATCTTCTATAACCTGTGAATGGAAGACGAACAATTTTGCCATTTCATCGACTATTTCTTTAAAATTTCCAGTTTCTGCTTTATGTATCATTTCAAGACGCTNTTGACTTTTTTCTTCTGAATCCAATTTTGCGGTTGTATTTAACAAACACAGCTTTGCAACACGAGCTGGGGCAATGCGCATGATCTCTAAACAGAGCCATCCCCNCATCGAATGACCTGCAAGAGCAAAACGGTTCGGCGCCTTTTCTAAAATTGCTTGAAGCATTTTATTAGGCGAATCTTCTGAAGGAGAATAGACTTGAATTTGAGCATCACTGCTTAAATGTTCTAATTGGTGCAACCAAAGAGATTGATCGGATAAAAGTCCCGAGATTAGGATTAAAGGTGTCTTCATTAAATTTACCAAGGAATGATTTCATCGAAATGATAAAATTTTCCTGTGGGACCCTCTTTTGGCAATAGGGCTAGCTTAACGCTCGTTTTTGCACCTTCCGAAGTTTCCATTGGAGCTTCTGGTCCTCCCATTTCAGTCTTAACCCAACCAGGATGTGCAGAATTAACTTTAATATCTGTTCCTTTTAACTCATGAGCCAAATGAATGGTAAAAGCATTCAATGCTGTTTTAGATGCATTATAGGCAAATGTCTTCATGTCATAAATTGTGGAACGTGGATCTGAATGCAAAGTTAAAGAGCCCAGAATACTTGATAAATTGACTATACGGTCGGCCTGCGATTNTTTAATAAGCGGAAGTAACGTCTGTGTTAAAGCGATGAGATTAAAAAAATTGGTGTCGAAAGTACGATGCAAAGTCTCGAGGGATGTTGAACTTGCAGTGTTGGCGCCTCCAATAAACTCCTCTACGGCAACACCTGCATTATTGACTAAAATATCTAATTTACCAAATTTATCTTCAATAAATTTATAAATTGCTTTGTGATCAGCTAATCGATTCACATCAAACGGGAAACTCAAAACTGAAAGGCNCTTGTTTTTCAAGGTGTTAGCAGCCTCATCCCCTTTTGATTTATCTCTAGATCCCAGGATCACTGTTACCCCATTTTCTGCCAAAAGACGTACTGTCTCAAATCCTATGCCTCGATTTGCACCCGTCACAAACGCAATTTTTCATCATCCATGCAATCCCCTTATTGGAATCATTTTATGTAGCTAAAATCAAAAAAGTTCGTTGTCAATTTAACTTTCAAAACTTATCTTAAATGCATCTTTGCAATTGACTTCTACAAAATGGATCAACTTTCATCTAACTTTCATGATGATTTGCAGCTCCTACCATAATTCGCCTTGATCTAATATTCTTAAGCGGCTAAAAATCCATTGTTTGAGTTTTGCTGTCCATTTGCCTTTAAACTTCCAATTTATCGATTCGGAGGGTTTTTCTCGTACCCAAAGCTGACAACCCTCTGAAAAGGTTCTATCATGCCGATAATTTGAAGCAGGGTAAANAGCTTTTTGCATCAGAAATGCAATCTAAAAAATATGCTTGGAAAGATGATAACCGACCTTGCTGGCGGGACAGCTTCGATCATCAAATCCCCACGAAATTAAGGGCGGATGTTCTGTATCGTTCCATCTGCTTGGTTGAAAACGATCAGGATCTTTCCATTCACTTCTATTCAGCTGAACTAATGAAGCGATCCAGGCTCTTTCTTNCTCCCTGCTTTTTCTTGTCCACAGATCAGTAANGGGAAATAATCTTAACGTTTCATTTATGCAGTTTTCCAAATTTTCTTCAAACAACTCCTTGTATGAAGTATAAAGCAAAAGCAAATGGCAAACTAGGTCGCTACATTGAATGCAAAGGCTTGTCAAAAGATCTTCTACAATTAATGAAACTTGATCGATTTCCGGAAGCTCTTTAAACTCATGATTTTCAGCATAAATAAATTGAGGGTTTTCTTCAGCTAAAAGTTTTACAACAAAACGATAGAGTTCCCAGCNGGCTTTTTTATCAGGAAATGCAACCTGTCTTTTAATCAGCTTGTTAATGTCAACTATGCCAGGATACATAGCATCAAATTCTGCAGGCGTAGGCAATCGACCGAATATCAGTTTAAAACCTGTTTTAAACAAATGTTCAAAAACATCCCAATAAATATCCCCTTNTTTCAAAGGAAGTGTAAAGGAAGAATTTTTTTCATAATTCATTTTTCTAAGACCGTGCGAAANAATTTTTCGTCTTCTTTCCCATGGAAGACCATTTAATGTTAAAAGAGGAATAAAAGGTGAAAATGCGGTCGTAAATTCATCTAGAGAGCCTTGGCTTTTCGGCAAGGCTAGGAGAGTTTTTGTATCACAGATCAAATCACGATGAACAAAGCGAATTTTGCCTTTTCTATTTTTGAATAACTTCCAGGCTAAAACTCCCGGAGAGGAAGGAAGAAGCCAAACCGCTCCATAAAATAGGCAAGTATCATAAATCATTTGAAAGCTATTGCGCACAATTTACTCAGATCATTTTTTAATGCAAATATAGAGTGAAAGTTGAAAGCAATCTATACCTCTTCCAGCTGTAACTGGAATTTTGACTACTTCAGCTTGCAACTGTCTTTGCATCTATCTGCATCGTATAACTTATTCAAGTTATGCTGCTTCGACAGATTCAAATTCAGGCGATTTCTCGTCAAATTTTCCAACTTTCAGCTGGAATGAGTATATACATAAGTATTTAAAAAAATTCAATTTATTATTTAATTTGTCTTATTTAAGACTGTTTTTTTCAATTGTTAGGAAGACATCTACCCAATTGAGACGCTTTTCTTCACAAAAAAAATGGCGGCTTACAAAGTCCACTGAAGAATAGGGCTTTCCTGGATAGAATTGAAAGCGATACCCTTTGGATGCTAAAACAAATAAACTTGCACATTGTTCCAAAAGATCTTTTTNTGCCATTTCAATAAAAAGGTTTTTGTTCANAAATTTTTCACTGCGTACTTGTGTATAAGTCCCTTCAGCATCGCAATCGATTAAGTCTTGAAATGCTTTGTTTGTGAGATAAGCTTTTTCTAAAANATTAATGTAAGAAGAATATTGTGTATCTTGAAAGACATATTGATGCCAATAAGCGATTTGGCAATTATCAAGATAGGATTGATAACGTTTATTAAGTAAACGTGCGTCAAGCACGCACTTTTCAAAAGCTAAACAAGTGTCACCTGAATAATGAAGACTCATTGTTTGCAAGTGAGCCCGATCTGCAAACAAAATCGTAATTTTTCCATTTACATGGCTTTTTATAGTTGAAAGCAATGCGTTCATTTTAAGTTCACCTTCAATGGCTTGATGGAAAGCCGAATGGATGCTGATCAAAATGACCACAGGTGCATGGGTACCCAACCAATGTAATTCTTTTGTTTTAAAAGCAAGTTTTCCTCGAATGGCTTTTTCTTGATCGCTATAGAATGCTGTAAAATTTTTCTTAAATTATATGTATTCATTAAAAATCAGTTTCTTAAATAAAAGACTCATTTTGAATACAGATTTAATCTAAAAAAGAGTGGATAATGCTTCTATATAGAGGATAAAACACTTATTAATTTATTATTGAGATCTATGAGTCCTCCGTGTAAGATTGCCGGGGCTGTGTTGAAAAATTAATCTAAACATTAATGTTTTACATCTTTTGATTTTTGTTTATACCATCGCTCTCATTTTATTAATCAGAAGGCACCTTACTCTATTTTCAACTTGTTGACGTTCAAATGTTTTCGAAAACAATCTTTCTCCAAATAATCGTTTCAGGCATGAAAAAGCTGTTTCAACATGCGTTCGTCTGCTGTAACCAGTTAATTTTCCCCAAAGCGTACGCGCTTCTTTGTCCCCACCAAGCCCTAAAATTTCCAGAATTGCTTTATCTCGTTCACTTTCATCGTTCCTGTATCTTGCATTTTTCGGAGGTGGTATTAAGGGTTCTGCTTTCCTTTCTCTTATTGCTTCTCGCGCTTGTTTGCGGTCATAAGCTCCATCTGCTAGAACTTTTTTGGACTAATTGGAATCTGATCTAACAACAAGCCTGTTAACTTACTATCCCCTACGCTGGAAACAGTTGTAATCTCTGCCACAATTTCCTGTGTATCTGCATCTATCGCTAGATGAATTTTTATCCACTTTCTTCGACTACTACGACCATGGACCTTCACCTTCCATTCTCCTTCACCACAGATTTTCATGCCTGAGGCATCTAAAATGACTGTCGTGCTAGATCCTCTAGCAAGCGAGGGTAGCGTTTTGCCTAATTCTATAACTCTTTACACACAAGAGTATAATTTGGGACTTTTTCATTAGGCATGAGCTTGAACAAAAAAACTCGGCAAAACCTTGAAGGCTGCGGTACGTTAATTTAAAATGAACTTTCACCGTTAATAGAAGCTCTATGACGGATTGACTGTATTGAATAGGCCTTCCTCGACCTTTAGATTTTGGCGGTTTACTGAGAGCCTTAAACATTTTTGG
Organism: Parachlamydiaceae bacterium; assembly: GCA_013414685.1. GTDB lineage: Bacteria > Chlamydiota > Chlamydiia > Chlamydiales > Parachlamydiaceae > Neochlamydia. Next base: position 1,157,385 of record CP058704.1, read on the forward strand.
ATTGATAAGAAAAGTTAGACTTCCTCTTTGAATCAATTGTTTGTTATACTGTTGCCAATTGCGTTCGCGCATCTGAAACTCCTTTGTTTTCTCTTGGTCGAGAGACAAGGAGTTTCTTTTTTAAAGATATTTTTCAATAACTCTCGAGAGAATTTTTCAACACAGCCGATTGCCGGCATGAATTCTTTTCAAGAGATGTTAAAAAAGACAACTTCAACTGTTTATTATCGAAAGATGTTGCGTTTTGCTTCGCCTTTAAACGANTTTTTGGGCATTAATCATTTTTGGTATTATAAAATCACTTTTTCAGGCCACTATTCCTATCTTGGAACTCATCAGGCATGGAATGAATTTAGCTATGATCGATCTTTAGTCAAGCATTTTACCTGTTTGCGCCATCCTGATTCTTTGAANAAAGGTCTCAATTTAATGAAAGCTTCAGATGACGAAGAATACAAAGAAGTTTTAAATTTAGCCTGGCAAAAATTTAAAATTAATTTTGCTTTCAACCTTGTGAGCTCTGTTTCTGACGGTGTGGAAGCATTTGGTTATGCGACAAAATTTAACGATGTTCATGCTGAAGAACGTTTACTGAACCACCTGCCGCTTTTAAAAAGNTTTACAAACATTTTTAAATCAAATCACGATAGACTTTTACAGATTGCCTCAGAGAATTCTGTTGACATTTCTGTACAATTCGGNCCAAAATTTTTTGAACAACCCAAAACCTTAGTCGTTCCATTTGATAAAAATAAATTTTTAAGTCAATTAGGTTTTGAAGATATTCTTTCTTTAGCTCCTCGTGAAAAAGACATCTTGAAATTTATTTCTGTAGGTTATCCGTCGACGTATATTGGAAAGCAGTTGCATCTAAGTAAAAAAACTGTTGAAAATTATCTTTCTAACATCAAATGCAAACTTTCTTGTAAATCGAAAATTGAACTAATAAAAAAGCTCAGGATATAGCTGCCACAGGATATTTTGAAATTTCATAAACGATTAACTTTTAAAATTAAATATTTTTGGAGAATGCATGCAACTCAATGAAATTCGAAAGGAAATTCCACTGAACATATGTTCAATGCCCTCTTTTCCCCCTTCTGACATCATCCCTTCGCCATAGGCAGCCTCTAATTGTAAACAATATCTTGGTGTATATTCTCCCATCGCACCTCTTAGTAAAGCAAAAATTTATATCAAAATATGCTTAAAAAACTTCTTTATTAAGATGCCTGACTAACCAATGCTTAAAATCACTTTACCTATGGTTTGACGATTTTCTAATAGACGATGCGCTTCAGCAGCCTGACCTAAAGGAATCACTTGATCAATTCTTAATTTTAACCAGCCTTCTTGTATCCCTTTCATTACAGCTTCAGCGCGTTTTAACATTTCACTGCGGGTTAGTATGTAGTTTCCCAGACTTCCGCCCGAAAGTGTGAGCGAGCGATTCATAAGAGCATTTGGAACGAACGGGTCAGCAGGGCCGCTAGCGGCCCCGTAAATCACAATGTTGCCGCGGCGGGCTGCAGCTTCTAAATCACCTGAAAAGGTAGTTTTTCCCACTCCATCAATGATGAGATCTGCGCCATGGTCTTGTGTTAATTTTTTGACTTCAGCAACAAAATTGTATTTCGAATAAAGAATGACATCAGAAGCGCCCGCTTCTTTTGCGATTTTAGCTTTTTCCTCAGTGGATGTCGTCCCGATCACCCTAGCTCCAAGGTGATGAGCCCATTGTACGAGTAAAAGCCCCATCCCACCGGCCGCTGCATGAATAAGAACAATGTCGCCAGTTCGAAGCTGACGGAACTCATGGATTAAATAGTGAGCCGTCATCCCTTGCAATGGAAAGGCAGCAGCTTGCTCAAAAGATAAGTTATCTGGAATCTTAATAAGGCTTTCTGCATCGACGAGACTTAATTCTGCATAAGCCCCTGGTTGATGGACATAAGCCACTCGATCGCCCTNTTTAAAAAGAGTCACACCTTCTCCGAGTTCTTCAACGATACCCGCACCTTCTGATCCGGGGATGTAGGGCAATTCTCTTGGATACGTTCCTCTGCGTTGATAAATTTCGACAAAATTTACCCNCGCGGCTTTTAAACGCACAAGCACTTGGCCTTTGCCTGGTCTTCTAACTTCAACATCTTGAATTTGAAGAACCTCAGGCCCTCCATACTGTTTAATAACGATGGCTTTCATCTTTAAATCCTTTTTCTTCTATCTTTATCAACTTATCCATAATCTAGCCATTATAAAAAATTCTTGCAAAAATCCCTTCTATGCCAAACAATCGCAAACATAAACAAAAACGATAACTTTAGACACTTAAGGAGAAAAACATGCAGCGCAAAGCATCAGCTATCTGGCAAGGCGGATTAAAAGACGGAAAAGGTACTCTTTCTACTGAAAGCGGAACCATGAAACAAACGCAGTATTCTTTCCGCACTCGTTTTGAAAATGGCCCAGGGACAAATCCCGAAGAGCTTTTGGCTGCTGCCCATGCAGGATGTTTTGCGATGGCCCTTTCTAATGAACTTGGAAATGCCGGGATGACTCTAATAAATTGGAAGCGACAGCCACAATTACACTTGAACAAGTCGCGGGTGGGTTTTCAATCACAAAAAGCCATATAGATCTTGTTGCTGACATTCCAGGTGCCGATCAAGCTAAATTCGATGCAGCTGTTAAAGCCGCAGAGAAGGGATGCCCCGTTTCTAAACTCTTTAAAGCTGAAATTAGCGTTACATCCAAACTAAATAAATAATCATTCTAAGCTGAGAGAGAAGTGGAAAAATCCAAAGTTATCATCGTAGGTGGAGGATTTGGCGGTTTGAATGCTACAAAATCCCTTAAAAAAGCTTCTGTCGATCTTTTATTGCTGGATAAATCCAACCACCATCTTTTTCAGCCTTTGCTTTATCAGGTCGCCACTGCAGCTTTATCACCGGGAAATATTGCAGTTCCTATCCGCGAGGTTTTAGCTAAGCAAGGGAATGCCACAGTGATGCTTGCAGATATTGTTAAAATCGATNNAAAGAAAAAAGAAGTGATCGCCAGCAATGGCGATCGATTTTCTTTTGATTATTTAATTTTAGCACCTGGCGCCAATCACTCTTATTTTGGGCATCCTGATTGGGAAATCTTTGCTCCTGGCTTAAAAACGCTCTATGATGCCGTCACAATACGAGAAAGAGTTCTTTTAAGTTACGAACGCGCAGAACGCTGCGAGAACTTGGAAGAGACNAAAAAATTCATGCGTTTTGTCATTGTGGGCGGTGGGCCAACCGGGGTTGAAATGGCTGGAGCTATTGCAGAAATCGCTCATAAATCTTTAGTTAGAAATTTTCGAAAAATTAAACCCGAGCAAACAAAAGTCTTTTTAATTGAAGGTGCAGACCAGGTTCTTCCAAGTTATCCTAAAAGTTTAGCTGAAAAAGCAAAACGCGATCTTGAAAAACTAGGTGTGGATGTCATCCTCAACACACTCGTGACAGATGTGAACAATGACGGAGTGTGGATAGGGGACAAATTTCTTGAAGCATCGACTATCATATGGGCAGCCGGAAATGAAGCGTCCCCTCTTTTAAAAAGCTTAGAAGTTCCCCTAGACAGGTATGGAAGAGTACAGGTTAATCCAGACTTATCGATCTCAGGCTATCCAGATATATTTATCATTGGCGATGCTGCTTGCTTTAAAGACAAAAATAATCAACCCCTTCCAGGAATTGCTCCTGTCGCAATCCAGCAAGGACGCTACGTAGCCAAATTGATACGCGATCAAGTCCCGCCTAAGAAACGCAAGCCTTTTGTATACTTTGATAAAGGGATGATGGCCACAATAGGAAAAGCCAAAGCAGTGGCTAAGATCGGCAAGCTAAAAATATCAGGCTACTTTGCCTGGTTGGCATGGTGTATGATCCATATTCTTTATTTAATCAGTTTTTCTAATCGCGCCCTAGTTATGTTTCAATGGTTTTATTTATATCTTGCGAATCAAAGACGCATCCGCCTGATTACTCGTCCTATCTCTGAAACTAACGCCCCTCTTCATCATCAACATAAAAACAGTATTGATCCCGATCAGCTCATAAAACACGACTAAAATTTTCGAAATTAAGTAAAATATTTTTTTAAATCAATACGATGTCTAATAAATTATTTTAAAATCTTTATCCCCTCTAATTTGAAGTGTTTTCTAAAAAAAGAGAGGATTTATACTGTTCGTATGATTCAACCTCCTTTTTCTTCTCCTAGAGACTTTAAAAGTCTGTATCTTCCAACAGAAGGTGCAAACTGCCGTTGGTTTATATTCTGCAACGATAGGCTACTGACCAGTCTAGACAATGCTGGCTTGCCTAATCAACCTCTTCTTAACTTTCAAAGAACTATATTCATTGGGACTCTCCAAGATCAATGTTGCTTTGCAGCTGAAGCGCCTAAAGAAACTAATGCTCCTTTAGGTTGGATATGGAATCCGCTTAGGCAATTGTATGGAATTTTAAGAGATGAAGATTTTGCTGTCGCAGGTCGCGCCCTACAGCTTATTGATTGGGATCGTTCACATACCTATTGCGGTTGTTGCGGAAATTTGACATTTCATCGCCAAAACGAACGTTGCCGAGAATGCTCCACTTGTGGACATCTTGCTTATCCAAAAATAGCACCCGCCATATTAGCTTTAATTAAGAAAGGAAATAAAATTCTTTTAGCCAGAAATGCAAATTTTCCTGAAAAGTTTTACACCATTTTGGCAGGATTTGTGGAACCAGGAGAAACTTTAGAACAAGCTGTGGCACGTGAAGTATATGAAGAAGTCGGGATTTTTGTNAAAAATATCAGCTATTTTGGTAGCCAGCCCTGGCCCTTTTCTCAAAGTCTAATGATTGCTTTTACATGCGAATGGGANAAAGGTGAAATCAGCATCAATCCTTCAGAAATTGCAGAAGCAAACTGGTTTGACAAAATGAATCTACCTAACCTTCCTCCCCANTTAAGCTTGTCTAGAATTCTAATTGATACGCATTTTAGATAAGCTCTCAACTAGATAAATGATCAAAAACACGAAGAATCGGAGGTGTCCAGTTTGCATGAGAATACCTTTACTTCTTCCGTTAAAGTCAGAATTACTTTATACGAAAATGTGAACTTTGTTCTAAAATTCTAGAATAAGGATAAACCTGGATCCAACTCTAATTTAATAATTATCCGCCCAATCTATCTGACTTATCATTGACTAAAAAATATATTCTCATTCCAGTTCAAATACATCCATTTGGACTGAATTGAAAGTTCAAGCCCTAGACTTCAGGGTGTCCTTGCACTAGAAAGAGATATCCATTCCGCATCGTTTTGCTTAAGGATTAAAGTGGTTGAGTCCTTCTGCCGACAGCTGTTGGATCCGCTCTGCCCCAGCTATCATATTCTGAAGTGTTTGAGCAAGATTTTCATATTTGTCTGCATACTTGCAGGTGGCAAGAATAATCACACTTAGCTGTTGGGGATAATTTTTAGGATCGTTGAAATTAGCAAAGACTTTATCTCTTAAAAATGCCGGAAAGGAATCTCTTGGATTATCAGAGAGAAGGACAGGTAAAATTCTTCCTGGTTGCCTCTTATGACGCTCAGCTATAATCCTTGCTTCCGCAATCACAACATTGTTTTTCTTTTGACGGCACTTATCTCCATACAATTTGGAGCCTACCACAATGATATAATCCACTGATTCCAATTCTGTGACAAATCCTGTATGGATGCTGGTAGAAAGTCCATTATGCCACTTATCTAAGCGTACATTGATTCCTGCCAAAGAAAGATGATCTGCCAAACGTTGGACAAAAAGTTTTCCGTAGGTCCCCAGGCATAACTGATAAACACGGACGGTGAAAAATTCCCTAGCTGCTTTTTAACTTCAGCTAAGTTGTATTCGATCCATTCGTCGATATACACATTTCTGACATATTCGCTTGGATTCCAGAATTCGTTTATAGACGAGGCAATCGATTCTTGAGAAGTTGTATTAGAGGGGATCGCCTTGGTTGCTTGGAGATGAAGATCTTGTAAGACCCGCACAATTAAAGCTTTATCATTGCTATCCGGTAAATTTTGTTGAGCACTAGCTAAACGGCTTTTCAACTTAGAGGATATTTCTTCCCACTTAATTCGTTGTCTTTCTTCATAAAAAGAATTACTTTCTGAAATATCAGGGGATTCTTGGTTTATTTCTTTTAAGTTTTGTAAAAACTGCAAAAGTTTATTGCGTTCTACCGGATTTTTAATTGTAGAGGCAATTTCAATTCCATCATTGATAAGTTTTTGCCATTCATCTACTGTGCAAACTTCCGGCACAAATAGATTCGATGAAGGTGGAAGAGTATTCGTTCCCAAAGTGAAAATCGCTGCAGCAATGGGAACAAAAATTAAAGTTAGCATAAAACCTTGATATAAAAAAATTTCGATCATTCTATTTACTTATAAAGTATCGATAAATTTTTTAATAGAACCTTCTAATTTTTTGAAAATTGATAAAGTCAACTGTTTAAAAATGAAACAAAAAAACTGCAAGAAATTTTTACATTTATCTATAGAATCGATTTGGCAGATTTTCAACTCCCATTATTTATTAAAAATAAGTCTTTTGAAATTGGGCTTACATGACTCAGATCTTCAACAAAAAGGGCTTGCATAAGTGGAGCCTTCAGATCGATCGCATACGGAGAGAAATCCGTGATTCCTGTATTTCTCAAAAGTTCTTCATCAGTAAAAAACTGTCCAGTACATCGTTGAGAGATAAGCAAAAAAGCTGCCTCCCNCATAATGGAAGGCCAGCGGCTGCCCGCAAAAACTTTGTGAGAGAAATGATCTTTGATTGTTTGAGTAGCAATGGTTGACTGCGGCCATAAGGAATTCACGCAAATTCCGGAAGATTTAAATTCTTCAGCCATTCCTAAAGTACATAGGCTCATGGCATATTTTGATATTGAAAAAACCAGATGATCTTTAAACCATTTAGGATTTAAATTTAAAGGCGGCGAAATATGAATAATGTGAGGATTTTCGATTTGTTTAAGATAAGGGTAGCAAGCTTTAGATAAGAAGAAAGCTGCCCGCACGCTTGTTGAAATCATTAAATCAAATTGATCGGGTTCAGTTTCCAGTATATTTTTGAAACCTGTTGCACTGGTATTATTTACAAGAATATCAATCCTTTTAAACCTTTCATAAGCTGTTAAAACACCTTTTTGGAGAGCCTCTTGATCGCTAACATCAACCTCAAGGATCAAAACTTTTCCTCCAGCCTCAACGATTTGGTCAGTTGTTGACTGGATATTTTCTTGTAAATCTTTCGTAAGAATAGCGATGTTTGCTCCTTCTCTTGCAAAACGCAAAGCTATAGCTTGACCGATTCCTCGACTTGCTCCGGTAATAAGGAGTGTTTTATTTTTAATTTTGCCATATCAAAATTCTCTGCATATTTAAGAATTCATAGTATAAGTTAAATTTTAATAAATTGAAAGTTGGAAAATTTGACAAGAAAGCGCGCTGAAATGCATCAATAGGAACTGCACAATTTGATTGAGCTCTTTTGATCTAGAGAAAAACAAAAAAAGGGGCCTTTCAAACATTTAAAAATCCCAAGATAATTGTAAAAGTATCGACATGAGTTCAAAAATTTACGCTTCGCACCTTTCCTGGTGGGATTTAGGTCCCTACAAAGTGCGTGAAAAACTCAATCAACGTATCCTTAGCATTAAAGCGCCACTTAATCCTGTTAAGAGTATTCAAAACATAACGATTAAAAATGAGAAAAGGAGTACCCCAATTCGAATCTACTTCCCTTATAAAGAGAAAGATATCCCCATTATTTTGCTCATTCATGGTGGAGCTTGGGTAGCAGGCAATCTTGAGACCCATGACAATTTAGCACGCTACCTTTGCGCAGAAACCGATGCTCTTGTGCTTTCAGTAGGATATTTGAATGCTCCTGAAGGGAAATTTCCTTTCGCCTTAGAACAATGTTATGATGCATTGAATTGGATTATTGAAAATGCTCAAACATACTCTGCAGATTCTTCAAAAATTGCAGTCGTAGGTGACAGTGCAGGGGGAATATGACAGCTGCTCTTTGCATGATGGCACGGGATAATAAAAACCAGAAACTTCTTTTGCAGGTTTTAATCAATCCCGCCCCTGATTTGTCATGTGGAGGACTTTTCGAAAGGCAAAATGATGCAAGCGACTATCTGCGATGGCAAGCTTTGCAATATCTCTCGGATATCAATCAGGCCACGGATCCTTATGTTTCTCCCCTCCTCTCAAAGGATTTGGTCAATTTACCAAAAGCAGTGATTCTTTTAGCCGAAAAAGATGAGCTGTATCAAGATGGTTTAAAATATGCTAGGAAGCTGAAGCAAGCTGGAAATCAAGTATATATTTTTGTCAAAAGGCATAGGACATCTAGCTGGTGAGGGTGCCAGAGCCTCTACAAAAGCTTTGAAGTCTTTGAATGTAGCTGTGCAGCAACTAAGAAAAGCGTTTTTGGCAACTTATAAAATAAAGGAGCTTTTTTTCACTGCTCATGCAACAATTTCTAAAGAATTTCAGCAGCTAAAGCAGCCAGCTCACTTCGCTCTGTTTNTTCTAAAAACACATGACCATAGATATTTTCCCCTCCAAATCGACCTACAATATAGCTTAGACCATTCGAATCTTTATCCAAATAGGGGTTATCGATTTGAGTCGGGTCTCCAGTGAGAATCACTTTCGTATTTGTTCCTGCGCGAGAAATGATTGTTTTAATTTCATGCGGAGTAAGGTTTTGCGCTTCATCTATGATGATGAACATTTNTGGCAATGAGCGTCCTCGAATATATGTGACAGCTTCCATTTCAATTTTCTTGCTTTCCATGACCCATCGAAGAGTTTCGCTTGGTTCGCTCCCTGACGAATCACATAAAAACTCTAAGTTGTCATAAATAGGCTGCATCCAATTGAAAAGCTTTTCTTCTTTTGTCCCAGGAAGGTATCCTATATCCCGCCCTAAAGGAATAACTGGACGGCTAACTAAAATACGTGAATAGGTTCCCTCATCAAATACCTTACGTAATCCGCACGCTAAAGCCAAAAGCGTTTNTCCAGTTCCAGCTTTACCAATGAGTGTCACAAGCTTAATGTCATCTCTTAAAAGTGCATCAATGGCACAACGTTGCTCAACATTTAGAGGCTTGATTCCCCATAAGTTATTAACTTTTACTAGGTGTTCTATGACCCCTTNTTTAGAGTCAAATTTGCCAACTGCTGAAGAATGTTCGGGAGAAGAAAGAATGCAGTACTCATTCGGACGAAGCTCCTGGTCAGCCACCTTGATGGCTCCATCTTTATAAAAAACATCGATCTCATGCTTAGAAGTTTCTACGCGACGCACTCCCTTGTACATCGATTCATAAGCATATTTTAAATTTTCGTAATCCTCAGTTTCCAATCCAATCGCTTCGGCTTTGATACGAGCCGCAAAATCTTTAGAGACGAAGACTACATTTTCGCCTTTTTCTTTCAAAAAGAAGGCAGCTAAAATAATTTTATTATCGTTGTTGGAAAGGGCAAAATTATACGAGTAGTCTGTACGGAATTCGACCTGAATGCGAATCACTGATTGATTTTCGAGCGTGACGCCTTCATGAAGGTTGCCTGTTCCTAAAGTGTTTAATGCACTTAAGTAACGAAAAACAGCGCGTGAGTTTCGTCCCAAATCATTTGGAAGACGCTTCATTTTATCAAGTTCTTCTAAAACTGTTACAGGGATGACAACATTCTGGCCCTGAAATTTAGATATGGCTTCTGGATCATGTAGTAGGACGTTTGTATCAATCACAAATGTTCTTGCTGGCACTGTAAACTCCTCGTTCGGTCAATTTTCAATTCTGGTCCAACTTGAGCATACTGAAAGTTTTAGTCGACTTCTTTTTCTTCAAAAATCGCCAAAACCTATCCTTTTAAACACTGTCTCAAGTTTAACTTCATATAAAATTGAAGATTAAATGAAAAAGGAAAAATTTCTCTGATTTGTTAAAAAATAAACCTTTAAACACTAGATATTTAAATAAAAACCAGCACTCGTCACTTAAGAGTGCTAATTTCACTTGACATGTAATGACACATCCCCTATGCTATAAATAGATTGATGTAACCTTATAAGCATGAGTGAGGTAAAGGATGAAAATTAATGATAAAATATTGAGCATNCCCCCTTATATTTCTACCAGCTGGAGCTATGTAAAGTCTCTGCAAATGAAAGGACCNTTTTTAGTCATTACCCTAATGGGTGGAGAATCAATTAATATTCCAAACTTAAAAAGCGAAATTTTAGAACAAATTTTTAATGCCCATGCCAATTATCTGGAAAAAACTCTTGAAACCCCTAAAGAAACGTCTCCAAAAAATCCGATGATGTTTAGCTCGGAATCCCCTGATCTACCATTTAAATTAGGAATCGGCTCGATTGACGGACTTGGCAATCCTCTTGTCCATAACCCAGCACAAAGAGATGCACCGGATATCCCTCCTCAAATTTTGCAAAAAATTGCAGCCATTGCAAAAATCATCTCTCCTGAAGAAATAATGGCAATGCCTAAACCTGAAAGCCATTGCAATTGCCTTCATTGCCAAATCGTCCGTGCCATCCATCATGTCGTGGAGCCAGAGGTTACGGAAGAAATCGCAATAGAACAAACTTCTGATGAAGAAGTTAAGGATGAAGATCTTGCATTCCAACAGTGGGACGTCTCACAAACTGGTGATAAGCTTTTTAATGTCACAAACAAATTAGACACCCAGGAAAAGTATAGTGTTTATCTTGGCCATCCCGTCGGATGCACATGCGGAAAGTCAAGTTGCGAGCACATCGTGGCCGTTCTCAAAAGTTAGACAACTCTCCTTTCTCAATAATTTAAAATCTTTCTTTTAAAATTTAAAAGTCCGGTTTCAAAGCTATCGCTGTTTTAGAGAACAACGATAGCTTTTCGAATGAATTTATATAGACTCATTCCAGAATCTTTACGTGTAATGGGCGTTCATATCGCCCTCATGTAACATGAGTATTGACAATTTTTAAGTGAGATCATAGAATCCCCCTCTCAAACCCCCTTCATCTAAGGAGTCAAAACGATGCGCAACATTGCTTCGTCCATGCTGATCGCAATCCTATCAGCACAAACCCTTTGCTATCCTCTTTACACCGAGAATCCAGAAAATACTCTACCGGATCCATCCACGCAACCTGCACCGCCAAGCCCCCTACACCCCTATTCAAATTCCTACACCAGCNNAGAAACGCCAAAGCCAAAAAAACCCTTTACAGCTTTTACAGGAAAAACCCTAAAAAACAAAGTCAGAATTCGCCTACAACCTTCTCTGGATGCGTCGATATTACGTGAAATTAATAAAGGCGATCTATTCATTGTAGTGGATGAATCAGATGATTTTTATGCCATCGAAGCCCCTGCCGACATTAAAGGGTATGTTTTTCGCACTTATGTGCTGGACAATACAATTGAAGGCAATCGTGTCAATGTTCGCTTAGAGCCAAACCTCGAAGCACCTATTATCGCCCAGCTCAACGCAGGCGATAAAATAGAAGGACAAATTAGTGCTTTAAATAGTAAATGGTATGAAATAACACCCCCTGACACCACACGTTTTTATATCGCTAAAGAGTATGTAGANAAAATTGGTGACGCAGGGCTTAAAGCATTATTAGACAAGAAGCATGAAGAAGGATTGCAGCTTCTAAACAGCACTTTTGCTGTCAGTCAAGCGGAATTACGCAAACCTTGGAATGAAATCAACTTAGAAGGCATCAATGCAAATTTAAACAAAGTCATAAAGGACTATCCTGATTTTCCTGAAATCCAAGCAAGAGCTAAAGAATTGCTCACCATGATCCAAGAAAGTTATTTCCANAAGAAAATCGAATATCTTGAAACCCTTGCAAAAAACACTGAAACGCTCAATGCACAAAATAAAGCTCTTTCTAATCAAGTGAATGTTCAGGAAAGACGCATCAACGAGCTAGAAAGGACAAACTCTGCTGATTTCACAGCCGAAGCGACGACTCCGCCGCCTCCAGCTATCAACACCGATTATGGAACGCCGGCAGACCGTATGAACGCTTGGTTGCCTGTCGAGAACCAAGTGTATGAAAATTGGGCTGAAACGCATGATAATCAGCCCATTTCTGCTTTCTATGATGAACAATTGCAAAATGCCAGAGAATTGAAAGGTGTATTACAATTATATGACCGTTCTGTGAAAAACAAGCCTGGTGATTACGTGCTGCTCAATTCGACTTCACGCATTCCAATGGCTTACCTCTATAGCACTCAGGTGAATTTGTACGACTTTATCAATAAAGAAGTGACAGTTAAAGTGGCTCCTAGAGACAACAATCACTTTGCCTATCCAGCCTATTTCGTCTTAGCTGTAGAATAAGCATTTAAAGCACGGCGCTTAAACAAGTGCCGTGCTAATCGAATCCAATTTTCCTCGTTGTCTTATCTATTGTTTGAAGCTGTTCAATCTCCTCTTGACTGCTGGACCCCAGTTCTTTAAATTTTCTTGCACTGACTAAAACCCGTCCTTCAAACGATCCCACCGCTTTATTATAAGCTTCAACAGCTTTCTCGAGCCCTTTCCTAACCTCATCGAAATGAACCCCCATTGTTTGCAACCTCTCATAAAGCTGTCGACCTAGGTTGCTGATCGCCTGTGCGTTTTCTGCTATTAGCTCCTGGCGCCATCCATAAGCGACGGCACGCATGAGTGCAATCAAAGTTGTAGGTGTTGCCAAAATGACTTNTTGATCGACCCCATGTTCAATCAAGGAAGGATCTTGTTCCAAAGCAGCACTAAAAANAGTTTCGCCTGGTAAAAATAATACAACAAACTCAGGAGCGGGTTGAAATTGATCCCAATAGCTTTTCGCCGAAAGCTGAGAAATATGGGTGCGAATTTGACGAGCATGCTCTTTCAGCTTAAGGATTTTAGTTCCCTCATCCTGTGCCTCTAAAGCTTCGAGATAGGCCTGCAAAGGAGACTTAGAATCTACAACAATTTGTTTGCCATTGGGAAGTTTGATCACCAAATCAGGTCTTAAGCGGCGCTCCTCTTGCACCACGCTCTCCTGCTCTAAAAAATCGCAATGCTCCACCATGCCCGCCATTTCAACCACTCGGCGAAGTTGAATTTCTCCCCATCGGCCCCGTACAGTTGGCATGCGCAAAGCCTTTACTAAATTAGCCGTTTCCATCTGCAGCTGGGAGTTGGAGGCATACAAAGATTTCACCTGCTCTGTCAAAGTTGCGTAGGCAGAGGTTCTGATCTTTTCAAGGTCATGAATTTTTGCGTCGAATTTTTCTAGCTTTTCTTTAATAGGTTTTACAAGCTCATCGATTGCTTTTTGACGCAGCTGTAAATCTCCTTTAGCCCCTTCTTGCAATTTTTCAAAACGGGCTGCGGCAAGATCAAGAAAAGTCTGCGAACTTGATTTCATCGCTTCTGCAGAGAGCCTNNTAAACGTATCGGCTAATTTTTGTTCAGCCTGTTTAATTAGCTCTAATTTTTCCTGCGCCTGTCTGGATTGCTCAAATAGTTTTGTTTCAAGCTCCGTCATTTTATTTTTCAAAGAGCTCTCATTTTCCCTAAAAACTTCTAAAAGCTTTTCTTNTTGGTCCAAAGTCAAACGCAGCTCTAAAAGTGTCTGCTCCTGTCCCCGACACTTTTCAACCCAGGAAGCCAGCTGAGTCTGAGCATCTTTAAAGCGCTTGAACATCCAAAGGCAGCAACTTCCTAAGCCTAAAGCTAAAATCCTTTCAAGCCACAGATGATCCATATGATTCTCCAGAGTAAAAGGGATTTATATTTGCTGATTTTTATAGAAATGCAACAATGAAGAGAAGACTAACAAAAAATAGACCATGACTGACGAGACGATCCAAATTTCTGAACTTGCCTATGTTGCTGAACAAGCAGCTATTAAAGCCGGTGAAATCTTACGCGAAGGTTTTTATACCGAAGTGCAGACTCAAACCAAAACCTCTCGGCATGATGTTGTCACAATCTTCGATACAGAGTCAGAAGANAAAATCATTTCTACCATACATTTTGCTTTTCCCGACCATGTCTTTTTAGGNGAAGAAAGCGGCCTATCGACTGACCCACAGGGAAAAGTAGTCTGGATCGTCGACCCCCTCGATGGCACTCTGAATTTTTCGCGTCAAATCCCTATGTTCTCCATCAGTATTGCAGCTGTGTACAATAATCAAGTCCTCTGCGGGGTTGTATACCAACCCATGACAGAAGAGCTGTTTATTGCCCAAAAGGANAAAGGTTCTTATTTGAATGGAGAAAAGATTCATGTATCTGGTACTGAGGATGTTTCACACGGTGTTTATGCGGTAGGGTTTCCCTACGTGGAACCAGGAAAAAANCCTGCTAATGTCGACTTTTGCTTTGAACTCTTGCGCCATGGCGTCCCCATTCGAAATCTTGGATCCGGAGCCCTCAATATGTCCTATCTCGCAGCCGGCCGTTTTGATGGATTTTGGATTCCATATCTTTATTCCTGGGATATGGCAGCAGGTCTGCTGCTTGTACAAGAAGCAGGAGGAAAAGTCACTCATCAAAACGGCAAACCGTTCGATAATTTAGTAGTCACAAACTCTTTCGACATTGTCGCCACTAACGGCTATCTGCATGAAAAAATTGTTGAGGCCATCAATACAGAAAAATAGCCTTCCCTGAAATTTCTTCACCTCAGCTCTCTAGGACTTGACCTCATCGATTCAAATTCAGGATGCTTTCTAGTCAAAAACTCCAGCTTTCAAGAGAAATTCTTAGTTGAAAACAAACAATAAATTCTATATTCTAACATAAATTATTCCAAAATTTTAATTTTTAATTAAAAAATGAGTTTCAATGAAAGACATCATTAAATTTTACATTACTTCAAATGAATACAATCAAGAAGCAAGCTTAAGAAGCTTACAAATTCAATCCAAAAATTACGAAGGAAAAGTAAAAGCCCACTTGGGAGTTGCCTGTACCTTCAATTTAAGGATCGGTCTTTCAACCCATGCTGATGAAATTATTTTGACAGATGCAAACCCTGTGATGGTTGAAGTCAATAAAAGATGATTGATTTGCTAAAATGCTCAAGTAAACAAGAAGAGTTTACAAGTGAATTTGCTACCTTTTGTCTTAATCTACTCAAATCCCAAGAACTTAATTACTCGTCTTGCTCTATACAGACCCCACCGGACCAAGAAGGAGAGAGATATAATACTTTCCGCATGGTAAGCAGTTTCCGACTCAATGAGAGAAATGAATTTAAACCCGAGTACAAAAAAGATAAAAGGTTTCTGGAAATTTTAAGCAGTCCCTGACTGCCAAAGGATGTTTATTTGCAGATGAGCAGGCATTTGAATCAATTGCTCAAATGGCCAAAGAAGAACGAATCAAAGCCATTCAACTGGACTTGTGTGATTTAAATCAAATTGCTGAACTTCAAAACGAATTAGAAAATCGTTCGATTGAAATTCAAACACTCTATGTTTCTAATGTCCTTGAATGGGTCAAAAGAAAACCCCTGAAAATGTAGCTTCTTTTACAAAAATATCGCTCTTTTAAAAGCAGAAACTATCATTGACTCTTATTCGCCCGATCCCAATCAGGAAGGAATTCAACTTCAACAGCGCGTATGGCACCGAGATGATTTTTAGCTTTGTCTATAGAATAAAGTTCATGCCAGTTCATCGCTTATAGGAAAAGAAATCAGCAAAGTCAAAATAAAAGCTACTTTATATATTTAGTTAAATAGCACTTGCAGTTATCGAAGATTCTTAAAAATCATAATGTACAATTTTTCTACGACCATGCTTCTCTCTAAACTAAATGTTTGTATTTAATTGAAGCTTGCGAGCTTTGAATGTTAAAGAGGAGGCCGGCTTCATAAAAAGAAGCACTTTGAATAGATCTAAAATCAATCTGAAAATTTTCCTTGTCGTTTCAATTAATTCCTCTGCAATTTTTTGTACTTTAGATTTTTCCTTTTAACTTCGAAAGTCAAAGATGTGTCGCTTCTTAGAGATCGCTCTTGTGGATTCAAATGAGTGTTTGATTTATCGATTTCCACAGATTCATCGCTTTGAATAGACTTTGAAGTCCCCTTACGATTTTTCCGAGAATTTTTTAAAACCTCAGCCAAATGATGAATTTTATTTTGTAAATGAATTTGTTTTTCAGTTACCTCAACAGTATCTATCGTTAAATTTTTATAATCCACTTCTAGACCACCTACTTTGGGGTCGTTATTCTGAAGCGCTTGTTGAATTTGTTCAAAATCACTGCGGATTTTTTTGATCTTCTCGGATTTTTTTGATCTTCTCGGATTTTTTTGATCTTCTCGGATTTTTTGATGATCTTCTCGGATTTTTGATGATCTTCTCGGATTTTTGATGATCTTCTCGGATTTTTTTGATCTTCTTGGATTTTTTGATGATCTTCCCGAATTTTTGAAACCCTTGTCTGATATATTTTTGATCCTCTCGGATTTTTTGATGATCTTTGCTTATCTCATCGAGTTTTTCTCTATTTTCTTGAAAACCTTGCCTAAGGATTAGTAGATCTTCCATGATTTTTAAAATCATTTTCTAAAGTAGCTATTTCTTCGTCCAACTCCGCATCTACTTTATCAAAATGTTCACTTATAGCATCGAATTTCTCACATTTTCTTCGAATTTCTGCATATTCTAGGGCACGCTGCCTAAATTCTTCGCCAATATATTGATAATCCTTTCGAAGTTGTACAATGTCTTCTAATTCAGTTTCTAACCGCTCTCCTATTTCATTACACTGAATTTTTAAAACTTCTTGCTCTTCTTTTCTTTTTCGAATTCTTCACTGAGATATTTAAAACCAGCTCCAATTTCGGAAAAACTCTGCTTAATTTCCTCTTGTTCATTCTTAATTCTACTAAAACTTTCTTTTATTTCATTTTGCTCTTCACGCCGTTGTGCAAATTCTTTTGTAATCCGACAATATCCTGCCGGACTGTTTCTGTACTTTCTATAATTTCCTTTATCGTCTCTTCTTGCTCTTGCACCGCCCCAACAGCCACCAGTTGGTCATTTTGAATTTGTACAATATCCATTTCTAATAATTGAACTTCGACTTGCTGAACAAATTCTTTCTGATTCTCAATATGATGTTTTAATTGATCGGTAGCTATAGCTGCATCTAGTGACTCAAAATCGGCAGAAGGATGACAATCTTCATATATACCTGAAAAATCATAAGGTACAATTTTTTCTACGCCCATAATTCTCCTTAATCCAAAAAAACTGTTTTATAAAATCTTCTTTTATATGTGAAGTTAGACATTTAATCAATTTTTTTAAACATAAAAATATCTCACACAATTCAGTGTTCATGAATTAGGTTATAAACATATGTATTTGAAATTTAAGAACTTTGAATTTGTTTAATCATAAAAAAATTCACATCATAAAATATTGACAAAATTAAATTTATAAAATAAAAGCTTATGATTGAAATTTTTTAATAAGTTTAACTTAACAAGGAGTTTATTATGGTCAATCCTAATCGCGGTTTTGATTTTGACAATAATGAGATGTGGAATCAACTTAGAGCCTTACAAGAAATTGTTGTACCCCTAAAACAAGAAGTCACCAATCTTAGGGGAACACTCCAATTAAGAGAGAGTGAACAAGAAGATTTAAGACGTGAAGTAAGACCTCTTAAGGAAGAAATTTCCTTTTAAAGGAAGAAGTCCACAAACTCCAAGAAACAAATAGAGAATTGGTTGAAAAAATACGACAAAATGAAGAAATTTTGAATCCTCTTCGCACTGAAAATGAATCCTTACACTCAAGAGCTAGACAGCTTCATTTGGAAAATCAAGACCTATTTGACCAAAATTCAGGCCTAAGAAAAGAGAAATCAGTCCTTGAAGCAAATAACAGAAGTCTCCAGTCACAAAATAATGAGTTATCTCAAGAAAAAGCGTGTTTAGAAGAAAGAAATGCAACTCTGTCGTCTGATAAAGTGCGGTTGACTAGACAGGTGGATACTTTAATTGCTGATGTAGATCGTGTTAGCAGAGAGAAACTTGAAACGATTCAAGAAAAAGATGCTCTATTGGAAACAAATCAAGGATTGCAAAGTGAAAAAGAGCAACTGTGTCGAACAATAGAATCAAAAAATGAAGAAATTAATTCTAAAGATGCTAAAATTGCTTCCAAAAAGAGAAAATTAAGCATTTAAAGGAAAGTAAAGCACAAGTTGAGTCA
Source organism: Parachlamydiaceae bacterium (assembly GCA_013414685.1). Lineage (GTDB taxonomy): Bacteria > Chlamydiota > Chlamydiia > Chlamydiales > Parachlamydiaceae > Neochlamydia. The sequence goes on from CP058704.1 coordinate 1,175,750, forward strand.
GAAAAAGAAAAACTCTCCAAAGATAAAGAAGAAGAACATAAACGTAGTGAAGAACTCCAAACAAAAAACGATGATTTAAAATCAGAAAATGAAACTTGGAAGTCTGCTGTTGATACATTACAGACTCATAATAAAGAACAAGCAGAAAAATTGATGAATTAACTGAAGAGAATGAGGATCTGAAAACTGAAAATGAGGATCTGAAAACTGAAAATGAGGATCTGAAAACTGAAAATGAGGATCTGAAAACTGAAAATGAGGATCTGAAAACAAATATAGAAGAATTTGAAAATCAAAAGCAGACCTTAGAGGGTCGTGTAATGGATCTAACTAGCAGCAAAGATGAACTTGAAAATAAAATCCGAAACTTAAAAAGCAACTCTGAAAATCTACAGCACCAAATAGATGAACTTCAAAGACAAATTGAAGAAGATTCCCAATCAGAAAACAGTAATGAAAACGATAATGAAAAGAACGATCAGCTTTCTAAACAATTAAAGGAAGCTTTAGAAAAGAATGAAGAGCTACTAGAGGAACTAAGAGAAGCTAACAGAGTTCTTAATATGGTCAATTCGATTATTATGCCTAGATCAATTGAATTAACAGAAATTCTAAGAAATGTAGAAGCTGAGAATAGAAGATTACGAGATGAAAATAGAAATCTAACTCAAACAAATCAATCTCTGACACGTAATGATACTGAATTAAGGAATCGCATTCAAAATTTAACTCAGGAATTAAGTTCTCAAAGAGAAACAATTTCTGAATTTGAGATTCATGATGATTTGCAAACTGAAGAGTTAAACTCTGTCAAATTTGCTCTCGAGTACGTAACAAACGAACTTGAACATGCTCAGGCAAGACAAACAAATAGTACGCTAGCACAACTTGAAGCTAGAAATTACACTTTGGCAAGAAGAGTTGAAGCACAAGCTCAAGAATTGCGTGAAACACGTATACGATTGGCCAGTGCAAATACAAGAGCTGATCGTGCGAGAGCAACGCAAGCCTCATCAAATACATCCCCAGGTGCTGGAAGAGAAAATTCACAAGAGCTTTTTAACAAGCTTAAAGAGAAGTTAAAAGAATCAGGCCTGCTGGCAAGTATCAATGTTTCAAATGAAGAAGCAGTGAATGGTGTTCAGAATGCAATCACAAGTTTAAAAGACCTTCAAAAGTTTTATGAAGAAACTCGCAGGAATTTAATCTATACTGGAAAAATATCCGGATCTGAATCTCAAGAAAAATCATTTCCGTTATTTTGAAAAATGCGAAAGAGCCTGCAATCTTAAAGTTTTTAAAAGCTATTTTTTGCTGTCAAAAACGTTTGACCTAACGCAATAAAAATACTTGAAAAAGAGGCCAAATATGGCCTCTTTTAATTTAAAAATCTCAATTAACTTTTTTAGTTCTTTTAGAAGCAACAATCAACTCCTGGAGTTTCTGCTTCGCGGATTGCTCTTCTTCGTCAAGTTTTTCTGAAAGTGCTTCAACAAGCCATTTCTGTTTTGAATAGCTGTTGTTAAATTTCTTCATGATGCTCACTTGCTGATTCATCATTTCAATCATTTTTACATCTATACGCGTGTTAAGGAACTTGTCTACAGTGATCGTGTTGTGTTGAATTTCCTTCTCTAGCTTTGACTTTATGGCATCGTTGACCCATTGGCTTCTTGAATAGCCGTCACGACATTTTTTAAATTGTCTATGTGTTTTTTCACTCGATTGAACAAATTTTCACCTACTCTGATAGAACAAAATTTAAATTTTGACTCAGAAGCGCTTTGTTTCTTTTTGGTGATTTTTTTGAACCCTTATCAAGCTTCATTGTTGATTACCCTTTTGCGTGTGGAATTCATGTATAGCAATTCAGTTCATATTTTCAAATATAAATTTTATTCTTTCACTTGTAAGATACCTTTTGAGGGATTGTTTTGGAAATAAATGCAAAAAGATTACCATGCTAATCTCTTTAAAAACAATTAAAGTTTTTCTCCTACAGAGGAGAAAATTTAATGTTTACAATATTTTTATCCTAATCGTCATATAGTCATTTTTAGAACTTCAACAAGTTATCTTCTGATCAAAGCCACGTTCATAAATATCCCACAGGTTTTATTTGGAAATGTTTAAATGAAAACTTTCTTAATATTTAAAAATATCTATTTATGTTGTAAATAAATACAATATATCTATTGACAACACATTTTATTTTTGCTACAACACGAGGCTTTTAAAAATTTTCCGAAAAATTCTTAACAATTATTTTTACATGGATAACGTTCTCATCTTTATGTCGCTTTCATTACCGGATAATATTTGGCTATCACTAGCTCAAGAAATAGAAAAAGTAGAAGGAGCTTTCGTTCTTAAAAATCTTTCAGCTCATGAATATAATGTGCTTGGTGTAAAGATGTATGAATTAAGGAAGCAAAAATCAATATTGCTGTTCAAATTTATCCCTTACTCTTTAAAAATATCGTGTGAACAAAACTCCCACCTTTGTGATTCAGGATGGAGAGCAATTTTATAAAACTTCTGCCGCAACTTCTCTTCAAGAAGGCTTAGAGCAAATTGAAAATGAAAAAACAAAAATTTATGTAAAAGCCTAAGAGAAAAATTAAATTATAGAAATAAGCGTTCAAAATATTAATAACAGCTCCGTTTTGTTTCTTTTGAGTGCTTTACTCAAATGATAATGAGCATAAAGTCCTAAAGTTTTTTTACTCAAGCTAAGTTAAAACTACAACCAGAACAACATAAAAAATTGCATCAATAATTTTAAGTTTTTGAGGAGTAAAATCCCTTAAGAGATGTACTCAACCTATTCTTGTATGACGATTAAGGATGAGCCAAACGCTAGTCATGTTATACTCACAATTGCGTTTTTACGTAAATCTACTCAAATAGATGGAGTATTAGGAGTTTTTTGAAATGCATGCCCCAGTTCAAAAGCAATAAGACAAGTAAATCAAAGACAAGAATGATTCTTAAAGAAAAATGAAGCAATCAATAAACCTCAATATTTAAACTATATCTTATGGGCGTTTTGATAAAATTTAGGCTGCAGCTTGCTTAGAAAGACCTTTTGGATTGAATACCGCATATAACTTTATAACCTTGTCAGATGTTCCAACAATTCGTCTTTTGAATGTGATTTCAACAATGGTTGTATCTTCATGTTTGACAATCTCAGCTTTTGAAACTCTTAAATTCTCATCGGCATGAAGAATGGCTTTATTCAGATCTTCTTTTTAATAGATTCATTTAAAATTCGAAGAAATTTTTCGGTTTGTTCTTTATCCAGTTCAAACATCTCAACACGATTGTCTTTTAAACTTTTTGAGCTTTTTGGCTGATTTTAAGTAAGCTTCTTAATTGATCTAGACGAGCAACATTATCTAAATAAGCTTTTTCGTCAGATTTTCCCCTATCATGATGGTAGGTTCTTAAATTCACAACAACATGAAAGCCTTCCTGACGGTCTTCGTGAATTTCTTTTCCTCAAGTTGAGCAATTAATTCATCGATTTGATCCATCTTTATCTGAACAATGATATATACAGTGGCCAATTCCAAGAATTCATTTAACTGCTCATCTGACCAGGGGATTTCATTTCCTTCGCTGTCATGAGTAAAAAGCTGTCCTTCAGTATGCATTTTTTTAAGTGATTTTGCAACTCTTGAGCAGCTTCTTTTGGCGATTGAACCCTTTACGAGTAAATTCCTTTACTAAATTTTTTATTTCATTTCCTCCAGAACGCTCTTGCAAAAGTCCTTCTAATTTTTCTAGGTTGCTAGCAAGTTCTTGTTTAGAGTTTTTATTTCATTCAAAGACGAATTGGCATTTAACCTATCCGTGGATTTTTCAGTGCTTCAAGAATTAGCTGAGCTCTTTCATTAGGAGTTTTGGCTGAAAGAACGGCCGAATCAAAATTTTTTAAATTTGCAATAGATTCTGCTTTGTTTGCATTGGATCCATTTAATGACTTTATAAGGTCTTTAGCTGTTTCGATTTTGTTAAAAATTGCATCTGAAACCCTTAAAATCTTAGGATCTTTTATTACATTTTTGACTTTTTGAGTTATTTCAGGAGCTTGAAAAGTGTTTTGAGTGCGACTAATATTTGAACTAATACCCTGGGATCCAGTCATAACTTCCCCTAGTATATGTATATATTAAGTATATCAAATAAAAAAATTTATTTACACTATAAAATCTATAAAAAAGTACTTTTTTTTACAAATCCTTCTCTGAAACCCCTTTAGAGGTATATTTTTGTTTAAAAAATTCTATTTTTATGATATAGTTTTTATAAATAAAATTAATGGAGACAATATGACTGCAATTGCTGGATTTAAATCTATTCAATCATCTAATCAATCCAACCAAGCAAAAAGAAGAGGAAATGATCCAGAATTCAACACGATTTCTGATTTAGCCTCACAACTCTTATACTTAAAAATAAATGAAAAATCCATTAGTAAGGCAGTGAAACTTGAGGAAGATTATGATGCCTTAGTTAAAAAAGTTAATGACTGTGTGTCTGCTTTTACTCAAAAATGCCCTCAGAAAAGTTCTTTCGACAGCTCTAGCGGCTTCAAAGAAATTAGAAGAAGCTAAAATGCAAAAATCTGTTCTTTCCAACTACATAAAAGGCCACAATTCTAATCAGGTTACACTCGATACTCCGGAATTTGAAAAGCTATGCGCAGATCTTCAAATAAGTTTGACTGAGGCTGATAAAACGTTAAAAAAGCAGAAAATTTAGCCACAAAAGAAGTTAAGCTAAAAGAAAAATTAAGTAAAACATTCATCGATGGTAATCCTGCTTTAGAAATTTTGGAAAAATATCGTAAAGAAAACAATGCTGATTGGAAGCAAGCTGTTAATTATATGTGGTCTCTTGAAAAAGTGGTCATCGAATTACAATTAAAAGATAAATTAATAAATCCTGACATTAGATAATTTAATGTCAGGATTTTGTTCTTAATCCTCATCGTCATCTGACAAACTATCATATTCAGATCTATCAGTATCATTTATTTCCTCTTGTTGATGTATTTCCTCATTCTTAGGCAAATCAGTTGCTTTGGCCTTTTAAAGGGATTTCTAATGCCTTCATGATTTCTTGTTTGTTTGGTGGATTCTTTACGCGTAGGTTGATTTATAGGATTAACTGAATTTGCATCCTCTCTTCTCTCAGGCCGAGTTTGGTTACTTTGCGAGTTTCGACCTTGCCATATAGTTTGCATGTTTGTAATTGCACGCTGCTGACTTGCTATAGAACTAAGTTTCCTCTGTTTATCTGTTTCGTTTGTTATACTATTAGCTTTTGTTGTTTTATCTCGAAAATAATCCTCGATTTTTTTGGCCTGCCCATTCTTAATTCTTTCAGTTGTAACATTCCCCCTCGCATCTTGCGTAAATTTAACTGATACCTGCTTTGTGCCAACACCTAAAGCTATAGCTGTTTTAGCACTACTTTCAAGTTTTGCTTGTGAAAATTGTGTTAATCTAGTTTCTCTTTCAGCCTTGGTCGTTCCTGAAGGAAAAAACATTGTAATCGTTAAATTTTTACCCTCTATCGTGACATCTCTTGCAGCAGATAAACCATCGGCTGAGACTTTAAACCCGTTAACAACCTGTTGGGTTTCAATACGAACAGCACCTGGAGCTGGATTGATTGGATTTGAATTTGAAATAGGGCTTCCTGTCATATATCCCCTACTAAGAAAATAAACTTATTATCTTATTATAATAATTTATTCAAAGATTATCAATAAATTTATATAAAATCCATTTAAATTATTTAACACTATGAAATAAAAACACACATGGTTTTTAAAAATAAAATTTAAAGTTGTAGAAAAGAACATTCGCTTTAAATTTGAATTCAGCTAATAAAAATTTAAAAGCCTAAGCAGCATATGCCTGATCATTTCTCTATCAATTCTCAAAAAACAAATACTTCATCTTCTTTTCAAGTGAAAATTGAAACAAAAGAGGAGCATGAAAAACAGATTGTGTTACAGCAAATATACCGACTAGGTTTACAGATTGAAGCTAATAATCAGGAATTTCTCCAAGAAAAGGAAGTTTTGAAAATAGGGATCAAAAATTCAAAATAGCCTAGCAAAATTGAGAGAAAGAATTGAAAAATCGAAACTGAAAAGAGGAAGCTGATTTATTACAAACGAAGGTTAAATCAGAAAATATTCCAATAAAATTGTCTGAAGCACTTATAGAGCATCAAAAATTAGAATCAGATTAGAACATATTGAAGAAAATGTAGAAACAATCGAAACAGCAAGTCAAAAAATTAGAGAAAATCTGCAAAAAGCAAAAATGAAGCCTATGAAATCCACATCAAACTTCAACAAGTAGAAAGATCTGCTGATGAAGCTTTAGCTATATCTCAAAGATCTTTGGCTAATCTATCTAAAGTTAGTGCTGCAGCTCCTAATGAAGAATTTAAAAACAAAACTCAAGATGGTAAAATTTCTCAAAATCAAGTCAAAAATTGTGATAACATCCAGGTAAAACAATTAGAAAACGAAGTTTTCGAGGAAAATATACAATCTGTCAAAACGTTTGAAAATGAGGATTCCTTTCAATTTTCTCAATTGATCATTAATACACTAGAACTAGAATTCAGTCAGTGGAAAGATGATACGAATAAAAAATCCAATCTAGAAATTACCGAATTGAAGTTAATTTTAGAAAAGGAACTAGAAGCAAATAATATATTAGAATCACAAGATGCAGATGAAGAAAGAACAAACTCGGCTGCTAAAAAAGATTTTAAGGACATTAGAGCTCTTACTGAATTACACTATAAGCTACGTAAAAGAAATTATCTTGTTTGGCTTGAAAAAATGCGCGTAAACGAAATAAACGAAAAGAAAAAACGAGAGGAGGAATTTAATAAACGTAAAATAGAATGGAAACTGAATTTACTTATACTTATCGAGGATGCCATTAGTGATCCAAGTGACGAAAAAGAGAGGGTTATAAAGACTTTAGCACTGAATAAGGGTATAATTGAGGATGAAAATACTTCTCTAACAAAACTTGTTCAAGAGTTATCCAAACAAGAACTCCATAGCCAAATCCCTATTCCCTTTGAAGAATTATTCTCAGATCCAATAATACCAGCACAAATATGTGAGAGCGGGAAAAATTCAGACGATTTGTTAGAAGTTTTTCAGGACTTAAATCACAATGAAGAAATAGAAAAAGTCTACCACCTGAGATCGCTCAACTGAGCGAAAATCAAATAAATATAAAATTTTTAGCAAAAGAAGCAGACGATAAAGTAGATTCATTGAGTATTCTTATAGAAAAAGAAGATTCGGGACCAATCAAGGAAACCAATCAAGCTGTTGATGAAATTTCCTCAATAAAGCAGGATGAGTCAACACAATTAGTTGAAAAACAAAAAATAATGTGGACTCTTTGGTTGCGGGTGAAAAAGAAACCGAACAGAATATAGGCTCTTCAACTCCTCCTCAAACGCCATCAAAAATCAACTCCCGTGTTGAGACTTCGCCTATTAAAACAACTTCAAGTTCTTTAACTATCTCCTCTTCAAATATACAAAGTTTTACAAAGCCAGCAAATATAATTCCTATTCAAGAAAAAAACTAATAAATGCAACCTTTCAACAAAAAATTCAGCACAATTCAAAACAAAAATTCTCAAGATGTACATCTGTTAACAAAAATCTGGCTGATATTTAAACAAATGTTTTTTCGAATCTTTAGATGCTGGTCTCACGATTTGTCTACACGTTCATGGAAAGAAATCTCCAAACTGTATTTTTTTAAACCATAGATTAAATAAATAATAACATTTAAATAAATAAACAAAAAAACATAAAATCAATTTATTACACCAAACAACTAATCCATAATCCCAAAGCATATGAATTTAAAAAAGTTGTAGAAGAATAAATCCCTTTTCCTTAAATTGGACTTTTGCTAATTAAAATTTTAAAAAGACAGTTTATGCCAACACCTCTTCAACTATATCTTCCCTCTCTTCCTCCAACTAAACAAGAGCAACAGAATCGGTCTGCACAACAATCAGAACATGAAAAAAGATTACAAGAATTGGAGTTATATAAACTTTTAGAAAGTGTCGTTCTAGAATCCATAAGATCATCTCAAGAAAGAGAAGCATACCAACAAGAATTCGAGCAAAATATCAAATCTATTCGACAAGAGATTCAAGATGCTCGACAAAATGCAGGAGTTGCTCAACAAAAGGCTGAAGCTAACCTACAAAAAGCAGAAAATCTTGAGCAAGATGTCGAAGCTCTTAAGCAAGATGTCAAATCTTTTAGAAATGATTCGGAAACAAAAATTGAAACTCAGAAAGCTGAAGCTAAGTATGACAAGGATGAGATTCAAAACAAATTTACTGAGCTCCATTTTAAAAGAGAAAAACCGAACAAAGTAATGAGACAAATCAAAAATTTTTCGATAATTTAGAGAATGAAACTTTTGACGTTTCTAAAACAAATCAACAAATTATAAATAATTTAGAAAATCTTGTAACTATTGATAAATTCCAAGAAGCAGAATTTCCACAAAGTTTGAGTTATCAAGAGAGTCAAGAACCAATAAATGATCAATTTGAAGAGCACAGAAGTACTTCTGAAAACGATCATTATTTACAATTGTTTGAAGAAATTACCAATGAACCAGACTTGGGTTGGAATGTTGTTGAAAAACGTTCAGAAGAAGAGGCAAACGAAAAAGTAGATTCATTGATTATTCTTCAACAAAAAGAAGATTCGGGACCAATTAATGAAACCAATCAAGCTGTTGATGAAATTGTAACCGCAATAAACCAAGATTATAAGACAACACAAACTGCAGAAAAACAAAAAATAATGTGGACTCTTTGGTTTCAGGTGAAGAAGAAACCGAACAGAATATAGGCTCTTCAACTCCTCCACAAACGCCATCAAAAATCAACTCCCGTGTTGAGACTTCGCCTATTAAAACAACTTCAAGTTCTTTAACTATCTCCTCTTCAAATATACAAAGTTTTACAAAGCCAGCAAATATAATTCCTATTCAAGAAAAAAAACTAATAAATGCAACCTTGCAACAAAGAAATTCAGCACAATTCAAAACAAAAATTCTCAAGATGTACATCTGTTAACAAAAATCTGGCTGATATTTAAACAAATGTTTTTTCGAATCTTTGGATGCTGGTCTCACGATTTGTCTATACGTTCATGGAAAGAAATCTCCAAACTGTAATTTTTTTTAAAACCATAGATTAAATAAATAATAACATTTAAATAAATAAATAAAAAACATAAAATTAATTTATTACACCAAACAACTAGTCCATAATCCCAAGCATATGAATTTAAAAAAGTTGTAGAAGAATAAACCCTTTTCCTTAAATTGGACTTTTGCTAATTAAAATTTTAAAAAGACAAGTTTATGCCAACACCTCTTCAACAATATCTTCCATCCCTTCCTTCAACTAAGCAAGAGCAGCAGGACCAGTCTGCACAACAATCAGAACATGAAAAAAGATTACAGGAATTAGAGTTGTATAAACTTTTTGAAAGATTTGCCACACAAACTGATAAACTTGCCGATGACATTGATGCCACAATAGAAAAATGCGACAGAAGAGAGAAGCAAGGCAACAAGAAATAGAAGTAATACTACAAGAAATAGTAGCAACGCGACAAGAAATAGTAGCAACGCGACAAGAAATAGTAGCAACGCGACAAGAAACAGTAGCAATGCGACAAGAAATAGAGAGAAGGGGACATGAAAGAGAAGCATACCAACAACAATTAGACCAAAAGATTGATGCTTTATTAGTAAAGAATGAAACTGCTCTACAAAATTCAAAAATTATCCGTCAAAATTCAGAAACTCTTCACCAAGAAGCCAAAGATCTTAGAAATGAAATAGAAGCAAAAATTGAAACTGATAAAATTGAAGCTCAAAAAGAAAAGGAGGAGATTAAAAATAAATTTAAAGAGCTCCAGCATGAAATTGATAAATGTACATATAAACTTGAAGAAGACCAGCAAAGACAAATCGAAAATTTGGACGATCAAGCCTTAAAATGTTCCAATCAACAAACCATACATAAAGCAAGTAATGACAATCTAGATTCTAATGATCAAACAAAATCAGAAGAAATAAAATTGACAAAGATTGTAAGCCAAGAAATAAAAGAAAAGTCAGAGCAAGTACATCAAAAATTTCTGATAGATCGAAAGTGTATTCTACATCTTTTGAAAATGATCCTTCTTCTCAATCTTTAGAAGAAATCACCAATGCATCATATCTAGGTTCTAATCTTGAGGAAAAACATCTAGAAGAAGCAACTGAGAAAGTAGATTCATTAAGTATTTTTTAGAAAAAGAAGACTTAGAAGCAACCAAGAAATCCAATCAAGCTGTTGATGAAATTGTAACTCCAGTAAACCAAGATTACGAGATAACGCAAGCCGCTGAAACACAAAAAATAATTTAGACTCTTTGATTTCAGGCGAAAAAGAAACCGCACCTAAACAGAATGTAAGCTCTTTACCTGCTCAGACATCATCAAAAATCAAGTCAAGCATTGAGTCTTCGCCTATTAAAACAACTTCAAGTTCTTTTACTGTCTCATCTTCAAATATGCAAATATCTCAAAATTTCGTCCCCCAAAAGAAATAAATATTCTTCAAGAAAAAGATCTATTAAGATCAAAAACCACACTAAAAAACAATTTAGACTAATTAAATCAGAAAAATTCAATGAACGAAATTTGATAACGAAAATCTGGGTGATTTTTAAAGAAATGTTTTTCGATTTTTGGATGCTGGTCTTATAATTTATCGACTCATTCATGGAAAAAATTTCCAAACACTAAAATTTAAATTTGCGTTCCTTGCTTCAAAACTCATATCTAATCAATTATTTTTTTAAAATCATTTAAATCTTTCTTTTAATCCACCTTCAAAAAAATTATTTGTGTGAAATTAAATTTTTATTGCATTTTTTGTTTAGTTCATTTATGTCTAAAACATTTGTTTCTTAAAATTTGGAAATAAGGAGAAAATCTCTTCCAAATTGATGGCTTTAAGAAGCAAAACCTAAGATATTATCAAAAAATTTTTAAGGAGTTATCTATGTCATTCAATATTGGGGTAAGAAAAATCGATCCATTTAACAGTCAAAATTCTGAATTTCAATTCACAGTAATTAATGGTTCTAATTCGAATACCGATCAAGTCAGTGGTTCCTCTCAAAATCAAACAAATAAGCAATTAATCGAAAGTATATCACCAGTTTCATCTCAAACAGAAAAGGAACCTACCCATAATGAAATTATGAAAATTTTTCTACGATTTCAACAACAACAAGATGAACTTGAAAAAACTTCTAAGTGTACAAGAAAATAGTAAAATTCAAGAAGAAACAAATGTTAGAAAGTTCGAAGAAGCTAAAATTGAAAATGCAGAATCCAAAAGAGAAGCAGCAGAATCCAAAAGAGAAGCAGCAGAATCCAAAAGAGAAGCAGCAGAAGCCAAAAGAGAAGCAGCAGTTGCTATCGCAAAATCAGAATTAAATGAAAGAAAATTCCAAGAGTCTGAAAGAAAATCAGAATTGACGCAAAGAGATTTAACAGAAACTCGCAGAGATCTAACAGAAACTCGCAAAGAATTAACAGAAACTCGCAGAAATCTAACTGAACAACTCGAAAAAGAAAAAGAGGAAAGAATAAATGACAGCTCAGAATACCTTCGGCAGGTAAGAGTTTTAACAGAAGCAATTTCAAACCTAACAGATGAAAACAATACGCTTAAAAATAAAGTTAGAGAATTATTACATATAAATGAGCAAATCGAGAGAAGGAAAAATGATTTAGAAATTGATAATGTTCTAAAATCTAGAAAAATCGAGGAATTAGAAAATGACAACGCTAGCCTTAACGAAGATAAAAAAACAGACCATGCGTTATTTCAACACATGAAAAGCGACAAAGAAAGGCTTGAGGATGCTCTGAGACAAAAAGATCAAGAACTAAGCGAAATGAGCTCAGCAAAAGAACGTGCAGTCATTGAAAGTAGCAGGCTGGTGAAGGAATTTGAAGATCTACAAATAGCAAAAAGCAATTTGGATTTGACAACTTCAGTCTTAACAGATCGAGTAAGAGTTCTTGAAGCAGAGCAAGTCGATAATTCTGAACTTATTCAGCGAATTAACTCACTCAGTCAGACAATCGCTCAACTTCAGACTTCAAATACTCAACTTCAAGCGACAGTCTCTCAACTACAAACACAAAACTCTCAACTTAATTCATTAAACACAAATCTTCAAAATCAAATTCATCAATCCCAAAATCAAAATAGTCAAATCACAAGCCTTCAAAACCAAAATAGCGCACTCCAAACTATGTATAGAGATCTTCAAAGAGATAATAATTTACTTCGATCAAAAAACGCCTTTTAGACGTGAAACTCTCAGTTTCAGCAAAATATAAAAATCGTTAGATAAAATAGCTGAGATGCTGGAAGAAAATGAGCTTATTGAACGTAAAGTAAAAGATGGAAGACTTGTAGAATTAACTATTGCTGATGTGGAAATAGCTTTAAAATATAAAGTTATAGATCCTCTTATTACCTCTAAAGACTCTTTAAAAATACTCTGTCAAAGACTTGTAGAATTTGGATATTTAAGAGCGAGAGAGAATGATAATTATCCTAAAAATGCAATTAAAAATGCAATAGACAAAGTTTTTGAAGAATGTGATAAAATGTGCGAAAGGTTAGGGCTTCCGTTAAAAACACCGCCACAACAAATCATCGATAAAATTGAGCAACGTAATCAAGAAAAATAGCCCTTCAGGCACAAATAACTTCGTTAAATAATGAAAGACAACAACTTTCTAATCAACTCAGCACTACAGTTGAGCATCGAAATAGGGAAACTAGAAACCTAAATACACAAATCAACACCTTAACCCGAGAGAAGCAACAACTTACTAATCAACTTTCACGAAACCAAGAGCAAACTAATATAAGTGCTACTCAACAGGCTAAAATTCAAGAATTAGAACGAAAAGTAAGTGAGCTCTCAGCACGTGAATCGGATTTAAAATTAAAATATCAAACCCTAGCTAGCGATACGGTTTTAAGCTCTAATGCTAAAAGATTTATTCAAGCATTTGGAATACTTTTTACCGCAGGTAATTTTTCTCCCGGCAAAAAGCATATAAGCTTGCAAATGAAAAATAATGACAGAATCTGGGGATTGCTTTAAGCAATTCCCAGACTTAAATAAATTGTCCCACATAAGTATTTTAATTAATTAAAATAATTTATTAACATAATTTCAGCTATAGGAGTTTTACATTAATTCTTGATTTATCATTGCCTATTAATTAACCTCATAGGTGTGATATTTTTGAAAAAGCTTTTACAATCATCATTAAATTTTTATGTGTCTAATCTTCTTCCAAAAGAAAGTGATTATGAAATTGATAATTTTCTAGGAAGTCTTCCCTGGATATCATTGGCTCGTTAAAAATAATTTTTCCATTAAAAGTTTATAGTAAGAGTCTTTATTTCATAGGCCTCATACAAACATTCTTTAAAAGAGGGGAACACTTCTCTCTGAGTAATTGATGACGACTTATCCATAAGCAACCAATTACATCTTCAGCCACAATAGAGTCATTAAAATTTTTCAAATCAAAATCATTAATAAGATAAACCAGTGCAATATGATACAACTCTTTTAGATGACCTTCGGAATCTTGATAAGGAATAAGGTTAGAAAAATTTCCCAGCAAAGAAAAACTTTNTGCTTTAATTCCAGTTTCTTCTTCAATTTCTCTTTCTAAAGCTTTCAAAAGAGGCTCTCCATGAATGGGTCTTCCTCCAGGAAGGTCAAAAAGCCCTTTATAAGGGCCGCGCGATTTACGAATTACTAGAATCTGATCTTTCCTTTCTATTAATCCATAAATACCAATATGAAGCTGTTTTTCAATTGAAGACACCTTAATCTCTCTAAGCAAGGTCATGAAATCTTTTAAGCATTTAAGACTTTGAACATTTTACACTAAAAGCTATTTCGCAGTAATAATAAGGAATTGATGCAGGGTGAATTTTGGCAATTGATGGTTTGCTCACCTGTTAATTAAATTCCATCATACATAAGGTAATTGCGCGCCTTAATCTTAAGACAATTACCTTATGTATATATCAAAAGAAATTATTTAATTTTAAAATTCACACTATAAATATTGAAAAGTCACAATAAGAACGACACTTTCCTTTTAAGCTTTTCTCTGATAAGATTGTTGCCAAATATAACTTAGATTTTCCATGACAACGATTCAAAAACATCTTCCCTGGCTTCTTCCTTTACTTTGCGTATTAGCCATTGCGCCTTTAACTCCCGGGATTGATTTGTCCGTGGAAAGATATTTCTTTAGGGAAGGCCATTTTCAAAATAATGGATTCCTCAATTTTATGTATGTCTTTGGTGTCATTCCTGGATGGATCTTAGCCCTAGGATCTTTAGGGATTGTTATCCTTTCTTATGTTTATCCTTATTGGAAACCATGGCGTATTTATGCGTTGATTCCATTGTTGACAATGATCCTTGGTGCAGGCGTTGTAATTGATAAATCTTTTAAAGATCACTGGGGGCGACCACGTCCTAAGCAAATCAAAGAATTCGGGGGCCATCAACAATTCCACCCTTTTTATAAACCGAATTTGAATGTGCAGCCTGAGCCTGCTAAATCCTTTCCAAGCGGACATTGTTCCATGGGCTTTATCTTCTTTTCTTTGGCCTTTGCAGGCAGAAGAGCAGGAAAAGAATGGGTCTTTAAGCTAGGGATTGCTTTGGCTTTCATTTTAGGTACTTTATTGGCCTATACGCGGATGGCGCAAGGNGGCCATTTCTTTTCTGATGTCTTCATGAGCGCCATCATCATGTGGTGGACCTCCCTTTTTGTNAATTGGCTTGTTTTCCAGGAATGGATCTATAAAAGGTAGTTCATGAAGGCGCTGACAAAAGCAGCATGAAGTGCTGCAATATATTAAAGGATATCTGCAGGCTCATCAATATGCCCCAAGCTATCGTGAAATTATGCAATATTTTTCCTTTTCTTCTCTTGGGACTGTCTATCGCTATGTTCAAGTGCTCAAAAAGAAAGGCCTATTAGAACAACAAAAACATAGCAGCCGCGCCTTAACCCTATTAGAAGAATCTCAACGCAAATCGGAACTCTCCTTACCTTTTATCGGATCTATATCCGCAGGTGAACCTTTAACAATGTTTCCCAAAAGTCAATCTTTGGATGTTCCTCTTTCCATGGTCCCTATGCCAGAAGCCACTTACGTTCTACAGGTCAGAGGCGATGGACTTGTGGATGAGTTAATGGCCGATGGGGACTATTTATTGGTAGAAGCGCGTCAGGAGGCGGTCGCAGGAGATACTGTTGTGGCTCTTTTGAATCAAAACGATATGGTGGTAAGAAAGTACTACCATGAAGAACCCTACGTTAGACTCGTTAGCTTGCACCCGCACACTTCACCGATCATCGTTCAAGAAGATGACCTGATGATTCAGGGAGTCGTGGTTGCATTACTTAGGCATCAAATCTCTTCTTCATCGTCATCCGGCTCGGGCTCATAGTCCTCCAAAGTCTTTGTCTTCTTACCAGCGATAAGTCTCGCAAGCGATAAGACCCAGGCCACTATCAAATAAGCCCATGAGAGAAAGAAAAAGACAGCAGCAAACTGCGTGAGCAATCCTACGATAATAAAAACAGCTGCAATGACGGNTAAAAGCACGACCTGAAAGCTTGCGACACGTATGTGCAAGTTTTTCAAGCTTGGGAATTTCCAACGGCTAATCATGAAGTAGCCAATGACAATGAGCATAAAGAACAATATCCAGGCGCGCGCTATTTCACTAATTGTAATGAGATTTTTAAATTCGTTAGAGGCAAGAAAAAGGTTTCCGGAAACTACCGCTGAAGCAGCAGCAGGGATCGGAAGACCTGTAAAGTTTTTATTCTTCTCGTCTGGGACTGTCTTGAGTTCTGTTGCAGGAAGAGTGCGGTTGGTAATATTAAAACGAACTAGTCGCAACACCCCGCAAACGGTATAGACCATAGCCCCCGTTGTGAGAAAAANAGAAAGCTCTGTGCCAGGAATAATAGAAAGGCTTTTAAGCACAATCACTGAGGGAGCCACGCCAAAGGTAATTGCATCTGCAAGAGAATCAAATAGGCCCCCAAACTCACTTTGTGCTTTCATCGCACGTGCAATCGCCCCGTCGAGCAGGTCAGCAAAAGCTGCCAAAATCAAAATGGCAGCAGCTTCAATCAATGCCTGAGGCGTCACCTCGCCGGGAGCAATCATGCTCATCTTAAAGATAACAANAAGGCCGCATGTCAGGCCGAATGCTGTAATGACGTTTGGCAGGAGTTGTACTTTTTCATAGCTCATAGCATATCCTAAAATGGCTATTTTTTCCAGTTTTATATACCCGTTCCAGTTGAAAGTTGGAAAATTTGACAAGAAAGCGCCCTGAATTTGAATCAGTCGAAGCAGCACAACTTGAATAAGTTCAAGCGATTTACATAGATTCAAAGGCAATCTTAAACTGAAGGTTTAAGTTTCCACCGCCTGGTGTAAATTAAAAAATTTATCTTGAATGTAATTTAAATTTTTAAGTATACCAAATTCTTTTTTAATCATTCTTGAGTTCAAATGAAAAAATACACCCTTTATTTTTTAATCGTCTTCTCTCCCCTTTTGCTGATGAAGAATTTGAAGAAAAGTTTTACATGGGCAGCAACATTCCTTCTAAAATTTTAGCTTCTTCCACACGCACAGAAGTTCCTTTGGAAGAAAATCTTGCCACCCTGGATGGGGAACCTTCAGCTATTGTGAACGGTTGTGTAAATGCAATGACCGGGGCTTTTATCGACTCAGCCGTCGATCTTTATGCTCCAGGACCAGATCCATTAGTGGCGCAACGTGTGTATACAAATATGAGCGGCTGGGAGATCCATCAACCGGAAATGATTGAACAGAAAACCTCGGTTGTCGTGCTAATTGGAAATGGAAGAAAAGCCACTTATAAGAAAGACGGGGAAAAATACAAATTACGTCCTGAAAATTACCGTAATGGTTTAACAAACTGCTCTTCATTATTAAGCGGGAGGACAAATCCTCATAATCTTCAAATGAAAGTGGATACGAAAAAAATCACTATACTNCTTCAGGATGGAGGGAAATCCATTAAACGCTATGAAGAGCGCATGCCTTATCGCTACAAAGATGGCAGCCAGAATATGATGACTTATGTTTCTGCCCTCATCTATGAGCAAAAAACCAACGGCATCCGTACGAACTATCATTACCAGGATTCACCTTTTGGTAAAATGATTCATACTATGACTAATATCAACAGCTCTTCCACACAACTCAACTCTATTCGTTATGAATACGACAATTTTGAAGTTCAGTCGCGCCTGCTTGCTTATGCCAATGAAGGTCAAAGCGGCACTTGCTTATATAAATTNTCGGGATACCTATCCACGTTTTCTTCAAAAGTTCAGTCAAGCTGCGCTCCTGAATATCAATATGATTATGACCTGACGACTGGTTTCATGAAGAGAAGATCATGTGCAAACCAAATCTTGGAAATGGACTACTACGATGAAACAAATCCCTACATGACCGTAAGAAATAAAGAACATTCTCATTATGGGCGCGTATTTTGTCTCCGTGCACCCGTAGGGCATGATCACCAACTTTATATGACCCATCGTTTTTTATGACATTCACAAAAATGCTAAAAATATGATACCACGCGTGTTTTTGATATCAATGACCAGGAAACGCGATATAGCTATGACAGTGACTCGCGCCTAAGGGAAATACAACAACTCGGGGCTATTTTTCGAGGTTATAAATTTTATTGGTATGGCAAAGACACGCCTTTAGATGGCAACCTCATGACTAAAACGTTAGAAGATGCAAACGGAACTCTTCTTAGCTGCCGGCATTATATTTACGATAAAAATGGAAATGTCGCAGAAGACTGGCTTTTCGGCCCTTTAACAGGTCGAAATCCAAATCCACCCGCTTTGAACAATCTAGGCATTCCAAAAGAAAGCGGAAGCGATAGATATGTAAGACGTTGTACATACAGTGATGATGGCTATAACCATCTTTTAACAGAAGAGGATGATCGAAAAATAATCCAATATGTCTACATTCCAAAAACTGACTTCCTTCGTGCCAAATTTGTAGCCGATTTAACCGGAACAATCAGATACCGGGAATTTTATGAGTACAATATCAATGGATCCATCACGCGTATGATATCAGATGATGCAAGTTCTACCCATGAGGGAGATACTAATTTCACAGAAAGACATATTGTCTGCATTCAATATCGTGACCACTTTCCCATTGGGCTTCCTCAAATCATTGAAGAAAAATATGTCGATCGATCCACACAGAAGGAGAAATTATTAAAGAAAATCGAAAATCATCATGACAGTTTCGGCCGCATTTTTCAGCAAGACCATTACGATGCAAAAGGCCAATTCCGCTATAGTTTAAAGTGGGAGTATGATGCGCATGGTAATATCTTAAGCGAAACAGATCCTTTAGGACATTTATCTACATATTCTTATGATGCCAACGACAATCTGCTGACAGAGCAACATCCAGGCAATCCCTATTACACAAAATACACCTACGATTGTGCAAATCGACTCATTTGTTCTGAAGATGTGCATGCAGGATTTGTGCTTTCAACTAGGTATGCATATAATTTGCTAAATCANAAAATTGCGTCCTTTGATTGGTATGGTCAGGAAACCAATTTTGAATACGACCGCTTGGGAAGAATTGCAAAAACGATTCATCCTGGCGTTTACGATTCAGGAACCTATGTAAGACCTATTGAAAGCTGTGAATATGATCTTGCAGATCATCCTATTGTTTCCATAGATCCTTGTGGAAATCGCACAGAGATCGCATATACAATCCGAGGACAGCCTTATAAAATCCAATACCCTGATGGCTCGTCTGAAAGAAATGAATATACCATTGAGGGTCTCATTGANAAAAGCATCGCTCTCAATGGCACGGTGACGCATTTCACTTATGACTATTTAAGCAGACCCACTAAAACTGAGATCCGCGCGCCAAATGGCACACTCCTTAGCACCAGCTCTGCTTATTACAGTTATTTTCATAAACTCAATGAAATTGATCCGGCCGGAGAACGAACGGACTATCAATATGATGGAGCAGGAAGATTAATTAGCGCGATCAAAGGACAACTAAAAACCTGTTATCAATATGATGATTGTCAACGTCTCTCAAGAACACTCGAATTNTTTGGTCCNAGGAAAAAAGATTTTATCGTAAAAGCTCAGGATTACGATGCGATGGACCAAGTAATTGAAGAGCGTATTGAAAATTCAGACGGAAAAATCCTAAAACGCCTTTCTTATCGCTATAATGAACGAGGCGAATGCATTCAAACGATTTCCTATCTTTCCTCTTCTCAAGCCATTACTTCCATCGAATACAATGCCTATGGNGAAGTAGAAAAACTGACTGATCCTGAGGGAAATGTGACACGGACTCTTTTTCATTATGGGCATGTGAACGAACATGGGCAATTTGTTTTAGCAACGGAAACAATCGACCCAATGGGACAATCGACCTTTTTGGAGTATGACACACTGGGACGAGTAAAATATGAAATTTGCAAAGATGCCAGAGGTGCCCTGCTGCAGAAGCGTGAGTTTTGCTACGACCTTATGGGCCGTTGCATCAAACAGATTGAGCATGTCATTCATAAAGGAAAGGCTGATCGTCAAGTCGTTCACGCCTTTACCTACGACTCTAACTCCAACCTTATAAAATGGATTGAAGCTTTAGGAACACCTGAGCAAAAACAAACAAGCTACATCTACAACTCATATCAGCAAAAAGTAAAAATTATCAAACCTGACGGTACGGAGCTGCAGCACATTTATGATGATCTTGGTCGTCTCTCATTATTCCTGGCCTCAGATCAGTCTTTTCATTATCAATACTCCTATGATGCAAACTCTAATGTGATTCAAGTGGATGATCAGACAAATCATACAGTCACTACAAGAACCTTTGATGCAAACAATCGCTTGATTCAAGAAACCTTAGGAAATGGTTTAACGATTGAATATCGCTATGATGGCCTAGCGCGGCCCTTAGAAATTAAGCTTCCTGATTCATCGACTATTGAATACAAATACGATTCCTTGCACCTTGAAAGTGTCAGGAGAGGCTCCTATGTCCACACCTATGAAACTTACAATCTTTCAGGCCTGCTCGAGAAAGCAAAAATGATCGGCAAAGCGGGCACAGTTTATTATTCTATGGACAAATGCAAACGCTTAACCAACATCAAAACCTCAAATTGGAAGGAAGAGATACCCAAAGATGGTCTTGATAAAGTAGGAAATCTTCTTAAAAAGAACACAAGAGATGTAACCGGTACCACAAAGGGACGTTTTTCTTATGACTCCTTATATCAATTGCAAACAGAAAAAGGGGTAGAGACCCATAATTTTGGACATGATTCGCTGTTTAATCTCATAAAAAAGATAAAAAAGCCATCANNAATTAATGCTCTTAATCAGCTTCTTCATGATGGCTATGAGACATGCCAATATGATTCTAATGGGAATCTGGTAAAGAAAGGTTCTATAAAATTGTCCTATGATGCGTTAGATCGACTAATCGAAGTGAAAAAGGCAATGAAACANATCTCTTATCAATATGATGAATTGAATCGTCGGCTCCGCACGACCTATCANCAAAAATGGAGAAAAACCAGCCTCCGCTATCTCTATCAAGGAAAAAATGAAATTGGAGCCTGCGATGACAACGATCAACTCATTCAACTTAGGGTTCTTGGTTTAGGAAAAGGNGCAGAAATAGGTGCCGCAATCCTATTTGAACTAAATGGAGATACCTATGCACCTATTCATGATATCACAGGCAATGTTTGCGCCCTTGCAAATCCCTTTGATGGAAAAATTGTTGAAACCTATCAATATACGGCTTATGGAGAAGANAAAATTTTTGATGCTTTCGGCCATCGAATAGATGCTGCTCTAAGCCCATGGCGTTTTGCATCGAAACGCACGGATCCTGAAACCTCCTTTGTTTACTTTGGAGAGCGTTATTATAATCCTGCTACTTCTCGGTGGGTCACTGCAGATCCCCTAGGCCTTTCAGCCGGCCCCAATCTCTATGCCTATCTTTTTAATAATCCACTCAATCAGTTTGATCTTTATGGCCTAGAGAAATGTTATGCTGACGACCAATTTTGCCACTCCTATTGCATGCGAGAAGAAATGCATCGTCGTCAGGAAAGCTCGCGTTCTTCCCGTGATAAAAATCCTGTAAAATCAAGCGAGCCGTTTCAGAGAGGTAGCGGTTGGCAAAAGGCAAAAATATCGCTAAAAGTGCAGTGAAATTCATCGGAGATGGGATATCGGATTTATTTTATCATTTTGTCCCCTTCTCTGGGGTGAAGGATATCGGAATGGCAGCAGGACATTTTATCGCGAATGGTGATTTCACAAACTATGTTCCTTCCTGGAATCAGCATTCTTATTTTAGAAAAGTTGGCGAAGGGTCTGGTGATCATCACTTAAATATTGTCTGTACAAATGGCATATGTGTTTCAGCTGCTGAGATGGAACAAAGAACTCAAGACACTTTCGATTATTATGGTGGTAAATTTGACGTTTATATATGTTACAATGCGACACATGGATTTGTAGCTGACATTCTTGAATGTATTGGACAATGTGTGGGAATCTGCATGCATGCAACTGAAAAACTTACAAATGGGTTAGTGAATGCAGTGACAGCTCTTGGCGATTACGGAACAACGTATTTAAATGCACATAGTCAAGGTGGACTGACAGCATATGATGCAAGTCGTTATTTGCCTTCATCCATCGCATCGCGAATCGATGCTTTTACCATAGGTTCCCCTGTTGCATTACCTAATCGATCATATGGTAAAGTTAAAAATGCTGCTGCTTCCTGGGATTTTGTAAGTTGGCCAACAAGAGGCTACAATAGTATGAAAACAAAACTGGGTGGACAATCCGCACCTATAAGTACCCTAAAAACCAATAGGTCTGCCTTAAAAGCACATTTTTATAGCTATGGCGCTTATAAAAAGCCATGAATCAAAGATTAGACATAATTGAAAGTTTTGGAAAATAGTAATGAAATTGATAGTTTTCTTAGTTTTAATTTTAATTTCATGCATTCAATGCACTAATCCTCCACATATAAGAGCTGCCCATCAAATCATGAGTTCTTACTCCACAAAAATGGAATCCGAAGGATTTTCTCTAGTTGGGTCTGGAGGTGCGATGATGGTTGATATTCAGGAAATAACACTTGACTTTGAGATATGTGAAAATCGTGAAATTTCTGAAGTTCGTTTATTATTTATCCAAAAAGCAGAAGAATTAATCTATCAAGTGAATAGCAACCAAAATATTCAACAATATTTGCATGATAAGCCTTTACATCAAAAAATATTTCTTTAGGAATTTCATTCTGCAAATTAGATGGAAAGTTTGTTCATGCGCCTTATATTGCTTATGTTTTCTTAATTCCTGAAAAAATCGTATTTTTATTCGATTTATGATGAGGGTAATGATCGTCTAAAAACTATCTATGATGAATCCTACGAAGAAGCCTTAACGATATACAATGCTTCTAAATGTTCTGGAAGTTTGAGATAGGCTTTCTAATTTAATTAAATTAATCTTATTAAACACAAAGAATTGAAGTATGATCATCAACTTTAATCAAGATGCAACTTTAATGCCTCCTTCTATTATTGTGAGATTAATTTGTATTTTTTTGATATGTACGATTTGCATACAGTGTACCCATCCTGCAACTCAAGAAGCTGATAAAATTAAAAATCTATTTTCAAAGAAAATGGAAGCTGAAGGATTTTTCTTATTAACACCGGAAGCGCAATAAAAGATGATATCAAAGAATTGAGCCTCAGTTATATCACCTATCAAAATCTCGATCTTGCAAAAGCCAGAAGCTTATTTGTTCAAAAAGCCGAACAACTTCTTTGTTTAGTGAACAGCCATCCTAAAATCCAACCTTTTTACATGAGCGCCCATTTACCTATAAAAATATCTCTTTAAAAATTTCATTCTTAAAATTTAATGATGATTTTGTTGAGAAACCTTACGTCGCTCTCATTTCCTAAATCCAGAAAAAAACTTATTCGTTACTTCTTTTATGATGTAAGAGAAGATCGCCTAAAACTCAGCCAGGAAGAAACTTATGAGGAAGCCTTAGAAAAGTTTTATAGGTGCATGAGCTCACCGAATTCATCATAGATAATTCAATTATTTAAAATCCTAAATTCTCCTTCAAGGATTCTATTTTAAATTTTTTGCTCTGAAATCTTATTAACAAATTCTTAAAAGAGAGTTCATAAAATCTAAATACGTCTCTAGTATTATATTTATAAACAATAAATTGAGGGATTTATGATCTCAGAAGCTACAAGACAACTTTTAATCAATTTAGGCGAAGATCAATCCAATGGATGGGTTACTGCAGATCTAAAAATCACTCCTTCTTCGGCTTTCGGTAGATTTTTCTGGCCTATCGCGGCTCGTTTTGAGTGGATTCAAAGAATTTTTTATAGCTTAAACCTTGCTGAATCTCAACGAAATTTAAAAAATATAAAAGCAGAAATTTTAACCAATACAGATCAACACGATTCTATACGTGGAATTTTTGATAAAGCTTGCAAGCGCTATAACCGCATGGCGCCAAATAAATTTAAAGTCCATCCCATAAATAGCAAGGGCAGAAATAAAACTCACCGTCCTCAAAATGGAAAAAATTCTTCTCCTTTAAATCTTCCGTCTTCAAATGCTAAAGTTAATGCTCAAACTCAAACACAAAAACTGAGTCTTCACCAAAAATCCCTCCCAACCTGATCAAAATTCAAGGATCCAAGAGACTGCAAGCAGAATTTCAGTCCTCACATATAATGTATTGTTCCCTCAATTGCCTGGAAAACACGAGAGTCCATTTAGCACTGAAATCGGCTATAGTCAGGATCATGAAGGAAATGTTTATGAAAATAGCGCCTTCCGTCAGGAAATCGTACTGCAAAACATTCTGAATTCCAAAAGCGATATTCACTGCCTCCAGGAAGTTTCCCAGGATCATTTTAATAAACTTAGTGCAGCTTTAGAAAAGGAAGGCTACAAAGGCGAATATAGATATCATAATAGAAAGCATGGGGTCGCTATCTTCTATAAACAAGATAAATTCCAACAGCTCGATAGCTTTCATGGTCATTTCGCTGTGCAGAAAGTAGACCAAAATGGTCAAAAGTTAACTTTACAAGATGGGCGCCCTGACTTAAATAAGCGTGTCCACCTGGTTGTGGACTTAAAAGATAAGGCCACCCAAAAGTGATTCGTGTCGCCTCTTGCCATTTCCATGATCCCTCCATCGTTGATAATAAAACGGGCCATGTGGATGCAGTTCTACACACACTGAGTAAAAGAAACAACTATCGCTTGGACAAAATTGTTGTTGCAGGCGACTTTAACCAGGATCAATGGGGAGACAAAGAAAATCCTCAAACAACACCAGACCTTAGACATGCAAGCGCGTTAAAACCTTTATTCAGAGAGGGTTTTTAGTCGATGCTGATTTATCCCCTTCCGAATTTGAACGTTCGGATTCTAAAAACTACAATAGCCGTTTAATTCCTAATAATCGGAAAATCGACCATATTTTTGTGAAGAGCTTCGGTGGCAATTCTGTTCAGCCGATAGCTGTTCCGTTTCCTAAATTTGATCCAAGAGGAAGTGATCATCGAGCAGTAATGACAGCGATATAATATGAACTCGCGGTCTTAAAAATGAATAAATAATTTTTATGATTGCAGTCATGTAGAAGAACTTAAACCGTTAACTCATCTTATTAAAATGCATCTTTGCGCATAAGCGAAAATCTGTTATATCTATTTGCTTGAATAGATTTAATCTACAGGGCTTTATGACAAAGAAACCTCCTCCTTTGAAAACTCCTTCGGAAAAATATCAAGACTTCATGGTGGTCAAGGCAACAGAAATTCCTGAACTGCAGAGCTTTCTAACAGAACTTGTGCACCTTCCTACAGGGGCTCAAATCATGCACATAGGAAATGAAGATCCTGAAAATCTATTCTGTCTTTCATTTCAAACATTGCCGAATTCATCCAATGGGGTGGCTCATATTCTTGAGCATACTGTTCTCTGCGGGTCTGAAAAATTTCCTGTCAAAGATCCNTTTTTTGCAATGACGCGGCGCAGTTTAAACACCTACATGAATGCCCTGACGGGCCAAGATTTTACCTGCTATCCTGCATCCTCTCAGGTGCCTAAAGACTTTTATAATTTGCTGGATGTTTATTTAGATGCGGTGTTTAAACCTAATCTAAAAAAACTTAGCTTTATGCAAGAGGGTCATCGTTTAGAATTTAGCCTTCCCGATGATCCAACCTCTCGTCTTGAATTCAAAGGAATTGTTTTCAATGAAATGAAAGGCGCGATGTCTTCGCCTATCTCTCGTTTAGGAGAAATTTTAAACGCCAATCTTTTTCCCGATAC
Organism: Parachlamydiaceae bacterium; assembly: GCA_013414685.1. Lineage (GTDB taxonomy): Bacteria > Chlamydiota > Chlamydiia > Chlamydiales > Parachlamydiaceae > Neochlamydia. The sequence continues at coordinate 1,201,494 of CP058704.1, forward strand.
TGCCTACGGATATAATTCAGGNGGTGATCCCAGAGATATTCCCTCACTTACCTACGAAGAGCTTTTGGAATTTCATCGTCAGTATTATCATCCAAGCCGCTGTCTTTTCTTNTTTTACGGTAATCTCCCTTTAGTCAGGCATCTTGATTTCATCGCCGAACATACCTTAAATAATGTTGAACGTGCTGAGCCGCTTCCACCTTTGCCCTTGCAGCCTCGATTTTCTGAGCCTCGCCATCTAACAGGGTTTTATCCCATCGCTCCTCACGAACAGATGGATGAGAAAGCAATGATCGGGATGGGTTGGCTGACCTGCCATATCCTAGAGCAGCAAGAAATTCTGGCTCTTAATATACTTGAAATTATCCTTATGGATACCGATGCCTCCCCTTTAAAATTGGCCTTGTTAAAATCGGGCTTGTGTAAGACAGCCAGTGCCTATATCGATCCAGATATTCATGAAGTGCCTTTTGTGATTATTTTAAAAGGATGTCAGCCTGAAAACGCACAGGAAATCGAAAATCTCATCAAAAGAACGCTTTCACGCATAATCGAAGAGGGCATTCCCATTGATATGGTCGAAAATGCCATGCATCAACTTGAATTTTTCCGTAGTGAAATCACCGGGGATCATGCCCCTTTCGGGCTTTCATTATTTATGCGCTCTGGTCTTTTAAAACAACACAATGCCAAGCCCGAAGAAGGTTTAACGATCCACTCTCTTTTCGATCGGCTGCGNAAAAATCTTTTAGAAGATCCTAAATATCTTACCAACTTGCTTCAAAAGTATCTTCTGGATAATACGCATTTTGTAAGAGTTGTGCTAGAGCCTAACAAAGAAATTGAAGCGAAAGAAATTGCCGAGGAGCAAATCGTTCTTCATCAAATTCGTTCGGCCTTATCAGAACAAGAGGTTGAACAAATCCTCGACCAAACAAGGGAGCTGGCGTCTTTCCAAAAATCTCAGGAAGAAGCCGATATCGACGTCTTACCTAAATTGACTTTAGAGGATGTGCCTGCCTATAATCGGGAGTATCCTTTGACTCAGGAAGCGATGAAGGATTTTCGTCTCTTTCACCACGCCTGCTTTACGAATGAAATTGTCTATGTAGACCTTGCTTTCAATCTTCCTTATTTAAAAGCTGATGATCTTTCCTACGCGCGGCTNTTTTCCATCCTTTTACCACAGATGGGCTGCGGGGACAGAAATTACATTAAAAATCTAGAATATATTCAGGCTAATACGGGTGGGGTCCATTCTTATCTGACCTTGAACACACAGGTGCAAAACTTCAATGAGATTTTTCCTTCCTTTTCCCTGCGCGGCAAGGCCTTACATCGAAAGGTTCCCATGCTCTTCGAGCTTTTAAAAGATCTATGCATAAGCGCAGACTTTACCGATGTCTCCCGCCTGAGAGAAGTGATCCAAAAACATTATACAGGATTAGAAAGCAGCCTGAATCAAAATTCGCTTCGTTATGCGATTAATCTTTCAGCCTCTTGCTTAAGCATCCCCTCTTTTATAAACAACGCCTGGTATGGCCTTGATTATTTTTGGAAGATTAGAGAGTTAGCTCAAAATTTTGATCAGCATAAAGATGAGTTGATCAANAAGCTTTTGGAAATGAAAGAAAAACTTTTACCTCTGGAAAAACCCGATCTTGTTTTGTCTTGCGATGCTCAAACTTATGATGAACTGAAAGGAAATCAATTCTATGGTTTGATGGACATGGATCTTAAACCCTATAAACCATGGAAAAGCGATTTTACTTTACCTGAAGTCCCCTCTCAAGGTCGCGTCATCTCCGCTCCCGTCGCTTTTATTAGTAAGGTTTTTACCACGGTCCCTTATGTGCATGAATATGCTCCGGCTTTGAATATTGCCGCCTTTTTGTTCGACAACCTCACCTTGCATTCTGCAATTCGCGAACAAGGGGGCGCTTATGGTGGAGGTGCAGTGAATAATGCGATGTCTGGTTATTTTTATTTCTATTCTTATCGCGATCCGAACATCTCAAATTCTTTGAAGGCTTTTGAAAAGTCCATTCAAAATATTCTTGAAGGAAACTTTGATGAAGACGATCTTGCAGAAGCAAAATTGGAAATGATCCAGTCTATGGATTCTCCTGTCGCCCCAGGGAGCCGTGCTGACTTGGCCTATGGATGGCTGTGTGAAGGTAAAACGCCTGAGTTGCGCCAATCATTCAGGGATCGATTATTAGCTCTTACCAAAGACCAAATTATAGAAGCTGTTCAAATGGAAGTTGCTGCAAACTGGGACAAAGGAGCTGCTGTTGTTTTTGCAGGCAAAGAGTTGCTCGAAAAAGAGAACTTACATCTAGCTGCNAGAAAAAAACCTCAACTAAAAATTGAAGCTGTGTAAAAAAGCCCAAACCTTTCGGTTCGGGCTTTTCATAAAAAGATCTAATCGATCGATTAGCTAACTTTACGAATGCTTTTCTTTTTCAAGTTTGCATCAGCATATTGTTTCGCATCATCCATGTGGATGACCCATGCTGCACCTTTACGATGAGCTTTAAGCACACCAATGCGTGTAGCATAGTAGATTTTCTGAGCAGGGACATTAAGCATTTTAGCCACTTGGTTTACTGAGTAGTAACCACGATTGTTGTCGAACAACAATTCACCATTGAAGGTCGATTTTGTGCGTGAATACTTTTGCTTGCGATAAGCTTCAAGATCATCTAAATGAATCGTCCAACGGGTTGTGTCTTTGCTAGCCTTCAATTTATTTAATTTGATGGCAACATAGATCGCTTGACGCGTCACTTTGTTAAGCTTAGCGGCTTCGGTTATGGAAACCAACTTGCTCTCAGGCTTTGGATTTTCCTTTGTTTTGGTCATAGGTTTCAACCCTCCAACATTTTCTGTTTAAAATTAATAATTAATACGTTTTATTTTTATTTCCCGAAGCACACTTAACTCCCTTAATATTAAAGCTTTGCTAGAGTGAGTCTCAGGGGTTTTTCTTTAAACTTTCTTTAAAAAAGATCCAATTTAACAACTTAAACAATGATTATTACATAAAAAGAATTGAAATCAAGCATTTCTTTACATTCATTTAAAATTTCTTTACTACTTCTTTAATTTTCTGAACCCTGACATTCAATGAATTAAAAACATTTTAATAGATTTAAACGCATAAAACATGTATACTTAATCTTTAATTATATGGAGAAGATATGATGTCTTTTATGCGTAAAATCATCTTACTTATCGTCTGCTGCCTTACACCTTTGCTCACAATTGATTGCAAGTTACCTGAACTGACTCCTGCTGTAGTGACAACAAAACTTAACGAAATTATGAAGGCGCATGCTTCGCATAAAAAATTGACGCCAGCCATTATAGAAAGAACGTTGAATAATTATCTTGAACTTCTAGACCCCAATAAAAGTTACTTTATTGAATCCGACATTCATCAATGGCTTCATCCTTCAGAAGAGCTATTAATTCAAATTCAACAAGATTATAACCGCAATAATTTCCGCGAATTTGAAAAGATCCATCAGGTCATGAAACAAGCTATCACTCGCCGACATGATCTCGAAAAGAAAATTGATTTGAGCTATCTTCCCAAACATGTCAATCCTAAAGAATTCAAAGACATGAAATGGACAATGAATGAACCAGAGCTTCTGGGTCGTCTTGAGAGAATCAAATCTCTGCAGCTTGAAGCCTCCGAAAAATTAGCCTTAGACCAAAAGGACAAAACACTGAAACGGATTGAAAAGCGTCAGGCTAAATTTGAAGAGGATATCTTATCCATAAATACAACAGAGCATGAGCAATTTTTACTATCCAATATTTTGAAGGCTACAGCCTCTGCTTTAGACACCCACACAGCCTACCTTACACCAGACGAAGCTTCCCAATTTATGATTCATGTTCAACAAAGGCTTTTTGGAATCGGCGCTCAATTGCGTGACGATTTAAATGGATTTACAATCATTAAAATTATTGAGGGCGGCCCTGCCTACGAAAATAAAGAACTTAAAGTGAAGGATCGTATTATCGCTGTCAATGGAGAACCTGTCGTTGGATTGGATATCGTTGATGCTGTCGAATTGATCCGCGGGGANAAAAATACACCTGTGACCCTTACCGTTATCCGTGAGGATGGAGAAAACGAGACTGTCAAGAAAGAAGAAAAGTTAGACGTCACCCTTAATCGTGGTGAAGTGGTTCTAAAAGAAACACGCTATGAAGCCTCCTATGAACCTTTTGGCGATGGCGTGATAGCTTATCTTAGACTTTACTCTTTCTATCAGGATCCTGATAGCTCTTCTGCAGCAGACCTTGCAAAAGAATTNAAAAAACTCAAAAAAGATCACCGTGTCAAAGGGGTGATTCTTGATCTGCGTTACAACTCTGGCGGCCTCCTTGCACAAGCAGTAGAAGTCTCCAGTTTGTTTATTACAAAAGGCGTCGTCTGTTCCATTAAAGATGATGCAGGCAAAGTACAGCATCTGCGTGCTTTAGAAGAGCAATGCGCCTGGAATGGCCCCTTAATTGTGCTTGTTAACCGTGCTAGTGCTTCTGCTTCAGAAATTGTAGCAGGCACCCTCCAAGATTATGGCCGTGCCATTGTTGTGGGCGATGATCATACGTTTGGCAAAGGCTCTTTCCAAACCTTCACCCTTAATGCTGCCACCCAAGGAAATGCGGTCAACCCGCAGGGGGAATACAAAGTGACAAGAGGACGCTACTACACTGTCTCAGGAAAGACACCCCAATTAACAGGAGTTCTTTCTGATATCGTGATTCCCGGCTCTCTATCCGAAACTGAATTTGGTGAACAATTTGCTAAATATCCGCTTGAAAATGACAATATCAAACCTAATTTTCAGGATGATCTTTCAGATATTCCATTTTATCAAAGAGAACAGGTCAGATTACTTTACAATTATAATCTTCAACCTAAATTAAATATCTACGAAGCTTATTTAGATCAACTTAGAACAAATGCTACTTACCGTATAGAAAAGAATCAAAACTATCAGAATTTTTTAAAGGAACTTAAAAAGTCNGAATTTGTCGATGATGAAGAGGCCGCTGAGTTTGGCCAAAATGATCTTCAACTTTCAGAGGCAAACAATGTGATGAAAGACTTAATTTTAATGATGCAATAAAAGATTCTCTTAGAAAAAATTAGACCAAAACGTGTAATATCTCTCATGATTTATGGACTAAACGTTCGTTTAGTCCAGTAATTTAATTAATTGAAGGAAAACTAAAAATGACTGTGCGTGTACGTATTGCTCCCTCGCCTACCGGCGATCCTCATGTTGGAACTGCCTACATGGCTCTTTTTAATTTGATCTTTGCGCGTCATCACAACGGAAAATTTATTTTACGCATCGAAGATACAGACCGTACACGCAGCCGTCCGGAATACGAACAAAATATCTATACAGCCCTTAAATGGTGCAACATTCATTGGGACGAAGGTCCGGATATTGGCGGACCTTTTGGGCCCTACCGTCAATCGGAGCGTTTTGAAATTTATAANAAACATGCCTATGAACTTTTAGATAAGGGCAAAGCTTATAAATGTTTTTGCACGGCAGAAGAATTGGATGAAATGCGCGAATTAGCTTCTAAATTGGGCACGCGTCAAGGATATGATCGTAGATGCAGAAACTTAAGCGAAGCAGAGATTAAACAAAGAGAAGCACAAGGTCTTCCCTACGTAATCCGTTTGAAAATGCCGTTAACAGGCGAATGTGTCTATGAGGACCGCATCAAAGGACGTATTACTTGCCCGTGGGCAGATATTGATGACCAGGTTCTCCTAAAGTCAGACGGTTTTCCCACTTATCACTTGGCTAATGTCGTTGATGACCATCTCATGGAGATTACTCACGTCATACGCGGTGACGAGTGGATGAGTTCGACCCCAAAGCATATCTATCTCTATGAAGCTTTTGGCTGGACGCCTCCTACCTTTATGCATATGCCTTTATTGCTCGGCAAAGATGGNAANAAACTTTCTAAGCGTAAAAACCCGACCTCAATTTTTTACTATCGCGATAGCGGATATCTAACAGAAGCGTTTGTGAATTTTATGACGCTGATGGGATACAGCATGCCGGGCGACAGAGAAATTTATCCGCTAGAAGACATCATTAAGGAATTCGACTATAAGCGTATCGGCGTTTCGGGAGCCATTTTCGATGTCCAGAAATTAGACTGGATCAACCAGCAGTATCTGATTAAAAATATTCCTGTTGATAAGCTCTGGGAACGGTTGCGACACTGGAATTTCAGTGATGAATACATGCAAAAACTGATGCCTTTGTGCCATTCGCGCATTAAAACTTTCGGCGATTTCATGGATTTATGCGACTTTTTCTTCATTAACGACTTAAAATATACGCCAGAACTTTTCGCCATTAAAGGACTTCTCCCAGATCAGGCTTGTTTGCTTTTACAAGCCATCATTTGGCACATGGACGACAACGAAAATTGGAGCAGCAGCGGCATCAATCAAGCGTCTCGCGAGGCCGCCGAAATTTTTGGAGTCAATCATAAAAAAATGGTCATGCCTCTCCTNTTTGCAAGTTTGATGGGCAAGCTGCAAGGCCCTCCTCTTTTTGATTCTGCAGGCATCCTTGGAAAAGATCGCACACGAGCCAGATTGCTTAAAACAATCGAGTTCCTGGGCGGAATTTCCAACAAGAAGATGGATGCCCTNAAAAAAGCCTGGGACAAAAAAGAGGCCAAACATTTAGTGGAACCTTGTGTAGCCGAAAAATAGGTCTATGTGATAAAGGATATAGTATCCTAATCCTATACAGGTAAAGTATCCGTGCTTATCGAACGTTTAAATACGTGTTGTAATCTCGTTACAGCAGTTTTAGATGGCGCTTATGGATGGCTTGATGAAGCCATTGCGATCGCCCTGGTGGTGATTCTTTTTAATTTTTTTGCAAAGCGCGGCCTCATTAAGCTCCATAAATATTTCAAACACACAAAACAAATTTGGAAAGAAAGTTTTGTCCAGGCTCTTTACCCACCTTTAAGTGCCTATATTTGGTTTTTTGCCGTCTTTCATACTCTTGACTTAATCAGTCATCAGGTGTTTGAGGGAACTTTTCTTGCAAATATGCATTTGGTCTTATCAATTGGAATCCTTCTCTCTGTAGCCTGGTTTTTGATGCGTTGGAAAAATCTTATCATTCTAAACGTTCATGCAAGGAATGATAAACGTGCATCAGCCCTTGACAAAGGTAAAATCGACGTCATGGACAAGTTTGCGACGATGTGCATCCTTTTTCTTTCGGCTTTGTTTATCCTGGAACTAACTGGACAAAACATCAATGCCCTGATTGCATTTGGGGGCGTAGGAGGACTCGCGATCGCCTTTGCCTCTCAGGAGATGATTGCTAACTTNTTTGGCGGGCTAATGATCTACGTCACTCACCCCTTTGAAATTGGCGATTGGATTAATTTGCCTGAGCATCATGTAGAAGGATATGTTGAGGAAATCGGCTGGTACATGACACGTATTCGGACTTTTGANAAACGTCCTATTTATGTTCCTAACTCCATGTTCTCAAAAGTGGTGGTGATGACCCCTTCCCGTATGAGCCATCGCAAGTTCGATGAATCTATTAGCATTCGTTATTGCGATATGCCGGCCGCTCGATCGATCATCAATGATATAAAAGAAATGTTGTATAAACATCCTAACGTGGATACAAAACAGCATATTCTTGTCCATTTAGAACAGTTTGGAAGTTATTCTGTCGATATCAATATCACTGCTTATCTTTTGGATATTTCCTTGAANGGATACTCAGAAACGAAACAGGATTTATTGTTCAAAATCTATGATATTCTTAGCAAACACGGGGCTGAGATGCCTTTCCCTACGCAGTTGCAGCTCACCGCAAAATAAATCTTCCTATCGTTCTCATTTTTTAGACACGAAAGCAATTGACAACTCCTATTCAAAATCGCTTCTTCCTCTTTAGCTGGATACGGGCCTTGCCTGATAGATGCAGAGCCTTGACGAAGGCAACTTGAAGATCACCATAAGCAATAACAAAAGAATCTAATTAAAGATTTATTTATTTTCTGCAAAAAGTTAACATGCAGCAAACGAACTCCCCTACATGAGGATGCAATGAAAACACTTTCAGGAATTATTGTTGCTATTTTAGTCCTGGGCTTAGTTTATACAGGATTTTGGTTTTACCAAGCTAACCATATCAANAAACTTGTTGCTTACCATCTTAGCGAGTATGAAAAACCCAACGAAGATGGATATCATATAAAAGTGAAAGATTACAGTGTAAACGGGTATCCTTTTAACTATGAAGTAAAACTTGATAACCCACGCTATGAAAAAGTTGAAGACTCTCAAAATTCCAATAATAATTTTAAGATCGTCGTTGATGGTGCTGTCAAATTTGGAACAGATGTCTTTGGAAAAAATTATTGGTTCAAACAGGAAGGGGATGTGAATTACCTTGTCAATGGTGATGAACAAGAGGTGAAAAGATATGTGACAAAGGGAAACTCTGAAGTCAATGTTGAAGTCTTCCACCCTCAAATGGTTCAAGCGTTTTTCCATCCTTTCTTCGGACTTCCTAAAGTCTTTTATAAGGAAAANCCCTCTTTTCAGGAGATTTTTAGAGAGCTGAAGAAAGCTGATTATACCGATAAGGACTTTGTCTTGTTTGAAGTCGATGCCAACGGGCGAAAACCAATCGTGGAATTTTCCAAGGCATGGATGGGTTGGATCCATGGCCCCCAAGAAAAAGAAAACCAAAACTTTGAATTTCATGCTGATATCAAAGGTCTGGAAGCTTCTGACGGAGGTCACACTCTTTTACAGCATTTAAAAAATGGAGTNGCGGAAGAGACGCCAGAATCAACTGCGAATATGGCATATCTTGTCGGTTCAGGGAAAAATAATATCGTTTTAAACTTTGAAGTTTCTCTGCCNAAAAATTTCGACTCCAACAATTTTTTAAATTACAGGGATATCAATGTTGATTTNAAAAAATTTGAGGTGGAAAACCAGTATGGCCAAACAAATGCCCGATTAAATTTAAGCCTGAATGAGCCCGAACAGGATAAAAGAAATTTGCATTTTAATTTTAATGTGGGCTCATTGATTACNTCAAAAGGATCAGAAGCTCTTCATCGACAATTTATTGACAGCCTAAAACAGCAGATCAAAGAACAGCCGGATGATCCTGACAACAAAGTATGGGTAGACCTTTTAAAGTGCTGCGAGGCAAGTTTGCAAGACATTATTCCTGACTATTCAGGTTTAGGAAAAATGCAATTTGACTTTGATTCAGATGTAAAATTTAGAAATGTCTCCAATCAACTTGGAATCGATAAAATTCTTGTGAATCATTTAGATGCATTTGCTGAACCCTATGGAGTCAAATCACACGGAAAAGCTGAGTTTATCAATGAAAAACCTTCAGGAATTTACGAAATCGACTTAAGAAATTATAAAGAGATGATCCATGCTCTTGTGAGTTATTACAACCGGATTTACCCTATTCTTGAAAAATTTTCTGAAACGAACAAACAACCTTTACCTATGGGATCAATTAACGAAACCCAGGAAAAAGAAATTATGGATTTCTTTAAATCGATTTCAAACGACCATCAAAGCGATCATGCAGATATCACGATCACATTAGACTTTACTGATTTCAACAACCCTAAGATTGGAAATAGCTCCTGGGAGCAAGTCAAGGAAGCCTGGGATAAACTTTTGTCTGATCTTGTAAAACCTTCCGCTAAAACTGAATCAAAGCTAGCACCAATGCCCCCTGCTGAACATGCCCAAAAGAGCCAGGCATTCCTGCAAAAGCTTAATTCTTTCCTCTCATTAAAATGGGCTTGATAGTCCTCAAGCCCATTTCTTTCATACATAGAACACTTGAATTTTGATCTCGTCAGCCTTTGAATCTGTCTGCAACGCTTGAGCTTATTCAAGTGGTGCTGCTCGACTGATTCTAATTCAGGTCGCTTGCTTACTAATTTTTATAACTTCTATTTTTCAAAAAAACGATATACCTGCAAGACATTAATTGAAATTAATCAATCCAATCTCTATAATATCCACACCGATGACTATTTCTACCGACATAAAGACAATTGACACATGGAAAATCTTAAACTCTTAGCACTAAACTTAAATCCTTCAAAGGACATCCTATTTAATGCTACTAAAGCCCTGGATAAGTTCCTTCAGGGTTTGAATTCTAACAGCCATTTGATCAAACATCAGTTAATAGTAAAAATCCAAATTCTTAAGATATTTTTCAGCTAATCAAAGTCTTAACAATCTTCAAACCCAAACAAATCTTAAACAGAATTCTAGATATAAAACTTCAATAGCTAATTCTCTTAAAAATAAAAAGCACATAAACAATTACAGACTCAAGAACGGACTCGGGCAATTGAATCGCAAAAGTCTCTTTTTTAAGTCTTACCATGGAAATGATTCCAAGCCCGTCTTTTTTATCTCAAAATAAAAAAACGACAAGCCTTATTTTTTTGATAAAGGCCAATGAGTATAACAGAAAATTCTCGAAGGTTTTAAATGAATATCTCCACCGACACACCGAATAATGACTTATGGAAAAGCTTACAATTTTTAGTAGAACCTAACCTGGATCCTTCAATCAATTCTCTTGAAAATGCAGCGACTCATGCTTTTGGAAGGAAAACTTCTTACAAAGACATTTTATATAAAGTAAATGATGCTCTGGATGAAATGCTTAAAAACTCTTATAAAATACCTAAAGAATTACATGAGCATCGAAGATTAATCACTCGACAATTGAGTGAAAAATTAATTGCAACCAAAGAAACCATTAAAAAGGCCAAAGAAATTAAATCCCTAGAAAGAAATTCTTCAGGTGAAGAACCTGTAAATGCGCCTCCAATAAGTGATAATGAATACAACCAAATTATTTTGGAAGAAAGTATAAACGTTGAAACATCTGACACAGATCCATCTATAGAAACTCAGAATTCAAATGAAGAAGCATCAAATGAAGAATTAAAACAAGCCCTTGATTCATTGACTCAGCTTCTTCAAAATTTGCCCTTCGAAAAATTGTCATTACTTTGCTTAGAAGGTGGAATGGAATTAGATCGATTAAAAGCCGATATCAGTCAAATCCAAAATCTAAATTTAGAACAAGCAAGAAATTGCTTAGAAAAAGCAAAGGAAACACAAATAAATTTACAATTCCGACAATTCATTAAACAAAACCTCTCAAGATTGACGAAGGAAGATTTAAGCTTTTAGAATCAAATGAAAGGCAGGAATTGGAAAATCTGCAAACCAACATTTCGATGTTAGACACACGGAATCAGAAATATATTGTCCATCTCGCTAACTTGATGGAAAAAATACAGATAAGGTTCAAAAAGCTCTAGAATTTGCCTCGAGTATATTGAAGGTTTCCCTGTCAATCTAGCAAATATAAAACATATTACCGATGTTCCCATCTCATTTGGACTTTACTCAATCCATAGTGTTTTAAAACATCTGTTTTCGAAGTATCCAAGCCTTCAAACAGTCCGGTTTGAGGGAAATTCTCGTGCGATTCCAAAACCTCATCTGAAACATTAAAAATTTTTGCTGAAGCCGATCAGGAAACTCTTTTTGTTGAACAAACCATTCTTGGCCTAAATCAGGAATGTTTGAAAATCAACGCTTTTGACCGCCAACTTTTAATGCATGCCTCGCCTCATTTTAAAAATCTTTGGAAAGAAAAATCTAAAATTTCCCAAGAGATTCCTATTCAAATACCTGTGCCTATCTCAGTTTTTCTTTCTTTCTGAATTGCCTTTACCACCCATCAATGACAAATATCCTCCTGCAAGACACCCAGTTAAATGTCTTAGAACTTTTTTATATGCTAAAGAGTTGCATTTAGATATTACAATAAATATTTTAGAACATTTTCGAACACATATTAAATCCTCATTTCTTAATAAAAACACAGCAAACTTAAAAAAATTTTGGAATTTGTTACGAGCCATCGCAATTGTAAAGAAATAAAAGAGCTCTATGAACAAATTGCGGGGGAATGGTTGTTGTTAGAACTTTCAGAAAAAAACGTTTTAAAGAAAAAGTTGATTTCCTAAAAATTTGGGGATAAAAAGTCTAAATCTAAATTTCTCTGAAAATAGAAAATATTTTTTCATAAAAGATAAAACCCAATTTCTGAAAGATAAACATTTGGAATGGTTAAATGCCTTAGATCTCGAAGTTTTAAAATTAGATTTCCAAACAAAGATCACGGATGACGGGCTCTCCAAATATCTAAAAGGCAAGAAAAATTTAAAAAAATTAACTCTAAAAAATGTCCATCTATCCATGGCAGCTTTCTCCGTTCTTTTCAGGTCAAAACACTCAAACGTTTAGATCTCTCAGAGACAGGGCTTAAAGATAAATATTTAGAAAACTTCTCAAATTTTTCTATTGATTGGCTTAGCTTAAATGGTTGCACTTTCACAGATAGGGGACTCTATGGGATTGGAAAGATAACCCAAATAAGACGATTGGATCTTTCCGGCTGTTCAAGAATCACTAATAAAGGACTCATCTTTTAAAAGATTTGCCTTTGGATTACGTTGAACTTCGTTATTCCGCAATAATTACATCGTTTGAAGATTTTGATCCTTTTGCAAAAGCTGGATTCAAGCGAATTTGGTTTGCTCAAGGTGTATATGCTTCAACTTTCGAATGGTCAAATCCAGATAAAACTTGGAATATCGTAGACAAAACAGACACTCTTCCGGAGAACTATAAGAAAACAAGAATGAAGCCGAAAGAATCTATAATAAAAAACACTTCAAGGCTCACCAGCCCTGATAATAACAATTGTAATGACGCAATAGAATAAGTAAAAACTATTTAGTTTGTTTTTTAAATTCTCTGAAGAGGTGTTTGTGTTTTGAGAAGGTTGATCTCTATGAGGTTGACCTTCTTTTTTCTTTTAAATAGTCATCGTACCAGTAGTAGTTATTTTCAGGATGCTCGGCATTATATTCGCGAATTTNTTGGCATTTCTTGCAAACAGGCCCTTCTTCATCTGCATTTACTTTTGAAAAAGAAATTGATAGAACAAAAAGAAAAGCTAAAATGCGCATTGATTTCCCTCATTGTTTTACTGCCAAACAGCCATGATCGCACCAATCACGATAAGATTCAGGAGTAAAANACCTGCATCGATTACATAGACAATGAAAGGTTTGTTTGCCCATATCACTCCTGAAANATGGGTTGTGGCCACAAAGCCTAGCCAAANTAAAAAACCAAGAGCAATTCCGTTGCCAATCCCTACAATCCCAAATGCATGGATCATCATATTGAACACAATGGACAGCAAAAGCGCGACTACAATGGCGCCTAAGTAGCTCCAAATGCTCGGTTTTAATTGATCCAATTCAAACCCATGCTCTTNTGCCCACAAAGTCCCCAAGACTTTAGGAGAATACCAGGTCATCCCAAGAATGATGTTAATTATCGCACATACAAGTACTGCCCAGACATTAATGTGAGTAGGTATCATATTGGATTCTCCTTGTTATCCCATCTATATAGAGTCACAATTTATTTTTAAATAATAATCTTAATTAGACAACCAAAAGATCTTCATTCGATTGCCATTAACTGGTCAGTGGATAATGTAAAATCTTTGCTTTTTAACAACTGAGAATCAACACCTTGTCCTATATTTGCTATAAATTTTACGACATAAATATTTTCAATATATGTCTTTTTTGTTGAGTGATTTTATCAGTCAACACATTCTTGACCTTATGGTTTTGCTTTGAATTGACATACAGAAAATCCTTCCAAGGAACAGTCCGGTCGGTTACAGAGAAAAGCCACCAAATAAGATCTGTTTTTCCAGAGCTTTTTATAATCTAATTTCTCATCTTTAAAAATACTTTGTCCATCTTCTTGCTCATCCGCTCCCCCACCAGATAAAGATGGCGAATTTTAACCGGGAAGGGAAGGCTAAGTGTTGTCATTACTTGAAAATGCCTAGGCCATAAGTTAAAATATCCACACATTGAGCAATTTTCACAATATCGGCAAGAACTTCGGCAAAGCGCGAAGCAGACAAACGCGCATTGAATTTAGCTGACTCATATTCCGAAGATTTTTCTTTAGAAGGATATAAGTAGGCTCCTACACATTGATAGGTTTTTGTAACAGCATTTCCTATGTAGTGGAGAACCTGACAAATATCAGTTCCGCTGATTCCCAAACCATGAACGATAATTAAAACTTTTTGTCCTCTAAATTGCGTAAAGAGGATGGATGTTGGAAGGCTAAAAAAGATGTGGCAAGTGAAAAGATATGAGAATCAAAATAATCCTTTCTGTCGCTTATCAAAAATTTTAACGGGGAAGTCGCTTGATTAGTTAAGGTATAAGAAGTTTGAATTGGTGACGATTCTCGCGATAATTGTTGAAAATCATCATTTGATAAAGAGTAAGTAAGGGCAGAAAAATTCATATCCATCAGCCTAAATTTAGTATCCGTCTAAAAAATCAGTTGAATCAATCCAAAAGGGTGTCTTTTGAACTGGAAGGGATATATAAATCATATTGATCTTATCAAAATAAGCAAATCAAAGTTTAATGACGAGACTCTCTAGATAAAAGAGAGAAAACCATAAAGGGAGGAAGTTCCGCCGGATTGGATCACTAAAGCATTGCCTTTAAGGTTGTTATCTAAAATCTTTTGCTTAACTTCAAGAAAAAGTTTTGCATTATAGATAGGATCGCATAAAACGCCTTCTACCTGGGCCATTTGTTGGATTGTTTGAAAGGTTTTAGCAGTCACTGAACCGAAAGCCTTCGCCTGGATAGGTCTCGAAAGGGAAAATTGCGAAGGCCAGGGACAAGCCTGGCCAATTATTGAAGAGAATTTCTGATGATAAATTTTTAGTTTTTCTAAAAATTCTTTTTCTGTTCCTGCCACAAGAAGAACATGAAGATGTCCCGAATGCTTTAAAAAAGTTAACCCTAAAAGCAAGCCTATGGCCATCATGCCGGTTCCACTATCAATAAACAAATGATCAAATTGAAATCCCGTTTTCTGTTCATTACGTACAATATCCAAAGGTAAAGTCAAGGCTCCAGGAAGAGCTTCAGCCTGACATCNCCCTTCCTTTAAAATAAAAATACTTTGCTTAGAACATTTAAAATCATTAGCAAGCTCTTCGACTTGATGCCATTGCTTTCTTGGTATCCAAAGGATCTGCTTTGATGGAACTAATAGCTTAGTGAGCAACCCATTTCCTTTAATACTTTCCTGATGGGTCTCACACANAANAAGCCGAGGAGTAATCTCATTTTCTATCAGGAGTTGAGTGATTCCTAAAACATGATTAGAATTTGCTCCTCCAATGACGAGAACCTCTTTATAGGCATGCTCAAGCAAATAGGCAATTATTGAGCTAAATTTACGCATTTTAGAGCCCATCATTCCTAATTCATCGTCTCGTTTTACAAAAGTTTTTAGAACAGGAGTATCGAATGATTTAAGTTTATGAATGCGGGATTTTAGAATAAAATCAGGATGGAGAAACTTTTTATATTCTTTTCTATTTGAGAAATCATACAATGATTTTAAAATTTAATAAAATCTATGTCAAATCATCAAAATATCGTTGTTGTGGGTGGAGGAGCTGCCGGCTTCTTTGGAGCTATTACCTGTGCGCAAGCCAATCCCCGAAAGAAAGTTGTCCTTTTAGANAAAAATCGCCAACTGTTATCAAAAGTTCGTATATCAGGAGGAGGACGTTGCAACGTCACTCATGCCTGTTTTGATCCTGCTCTTTTAGTGCAAAACTATCCTAGAGGATATCGTGCACTACGCGGTCCTTTTACCCGTTTTCAACCNAAAAATACGATTCAATGGTTTAAAGAACGAGGAATCGAATTGAAAGTAGAACAGGATGGAAGGATGTTTCCTGTTACGGATAAATCGGAAACTATCATTCAATGTTTGATGCTGGCAGCTAANAAAGCTCATGTGGAGATTAAAACCGAATGCGGCATTCAAAGCATCGACTTTCTAAACCCCGGTTTTCAATTGACTCTTTCGAATGGAACAGAATTATTTTGCGAACGGGTTTTAATTGCCTCAGGAAGTCAAAATAAGATGTATGAAATTTTAGAAAAATTGGGTCATCGTATTATCCCTCCAGTCCCCTCCCTGTTCACTTTTAACATCCCCGATTCCCCGCTTCTTGAAATATCCGGCATTTCCGTTCCCCTTGTGCATGCACAAATTGCCGACACAGATCTTCAACANAAAGGCCCCCTCCTTCTCACACACTGGGGATTCAGCGGGCCTGCCATTTTAAAATTGTCTGCATGGGGAGCGCGGATTTTGCATGATAAGCAATACCAGGCTAAGCTCATTATCAATTGGCTTCCTGAAATAAATAAGGAAACACTTGTCTCTTCTTTGCAAGCTTATAAAAATAATCATCCAGCTAAACAAATCAGTTCAGAATGNCCCTTGAATTTGCCNAAAAACCTTTGGAAAAAATTGGTTGAAATGTCCAGCATCCCTACTGAACTTCGTTGGTCGCATCTTTCCAAACCGCTTTTAAATTCTCTTCTGGATACCTTGTTAAAGGGAACGTTTAATATCCAAGGAAAAAGCACTTTTAAGGAAGAGTTTGTGACATGCGGCGGAGTGGATTTAGATGAAGTGAATTTTAAAACCATGGAAAGTAAGAAGTGCCCCGGCCTTTATTTCGCCGGAGAGGTTCTGGATATTGATGGCGTGACGGGTGGTTTCAACTTTCAAAATGCATGGACAACAGGTTGGATTGCTGGACATGCAATGGCGGAAGGATGATCACCATTTAGCTGTGGGAGGCATTGAACATAAAATAGCCTCTGGATTTCCACCTGATTGAAAGCCAAATTTTGTTCCACGATCGTAAATCAAATTGAATTCTACATAGTGGGCGCGATATTCTTGCTGAGTTTCTTTCTCGTCTTTTGAAAAAGGCTGTAGAATACGTTNTTTATAAATAGGCATGATCGCCTTTAAAAATTGTTTTCCTACCTTTTTCCACATATGAAGGTCTTTTTCAAAATCATTGGTATTATAATGATCAAAAANAATTCCGCCGACGCCCCTCTCTTNTTTACGGTGTGGGATATAAAAATAGTCCCGGGCATTTTGAGAAAATTGTGCATAGAGTGAGGGATTTATTTCATCCAAGGCTTGTTTTGTAATTGCATGGAAGTGCTCTGTATCCTCCTCATAAGGAAATCCCATCGGGGTTAAATCAAATCNCCCGCCAAACCAAAATCGCTCCTCAGTTTCAATGTAGCGTATATTCATGTGCACGGTAGGAGCATGCGGGTTGAACATATGTGTGATGAGGCTCACACCGGTGGCAAAGAAGGGTCCTTTAGCATCGTTCATGGGAAATTTTTGCCCATAGACTCCAGACCAGTTCACCGCTGCTTTTTCAAAGACTTTTCCACGTAGNNAAGAGATTTCTCCGCCTCCCCCTTCACTATGCGTCCAATCTTTTCTTAAAANACGATGTTCGGGTTCCAAACTTTCAAAATTTTGGAGAATTTCATTGCGGAGCTCTTTGAGAAAGTAGACAAGATACTGATGTTTTTCATTCATAAACATAAAAATAAATTTTTGTGTGATAGAGATCAGGGACCTCAATAATTTTTTTGCCTTCCAGCCAGGAATAGCAAAAGTATGGCTTACAACAAGAGTTCCTGGCAATAATTCTTGCTCGAATTTTACTTTAAGCTTTTCCATCGCTCTCGGATATAAATAACAAACCACCATCGTCGCATTTTTTAAATCTGCATAAAAAATTATGCCTTAGAAAAATCAAATTATGAAGACCGGAGGCAAACAAGCCCATTTTTGAAAATAAATAAGGGATAGGAGAATTCTCGTAAGCAATGATTGTGGAAGAGGGATATCTCCTGGCCAAAGGAAAGGCTAAAGTCCCCCAACCAGAACCTAACTCATAAATAACTCCCTCTTTCTCTTTAGGTAAGTGTTTAAAAAGAAGCATTTTGGTTTTGGAAGCAGTCGGCATGGGACCTATTCCATTTTTAAGCGACCAACCGATGATTAAGATCAATCCTGCAAGTACAAAAATAAAAAATAATGGCAAAATAGGACATAATATTATAAAGAAAATAAATCCAGGGTGATAAGTTTACTCCCTTTCCAGTTCAAAGACACCATTTGGACTGGAGAGAATATAGACTCATTCCAGTTCAAAGACCCTCATTTGGACTGAAACCAGTATATGAGCTGACATTTTGAATTTGATGGCGGGCCTGTCTTATTCAAAAGTCCTGTTGGGTTCCGATTTCTATTGTAAAGATATTTCAATAAACAAGAAAGAGGTAAGAGCATGCCATTGGAGCTTAAAGGAGAAGAAGCTCAGCAAGCGATAAGAAATTTGATTGAAATGTTCGGCAAAACTTCAACCTCTTTTGAGGCCGCCCTTGTGATCGAAATGATTGAGTCAAGCCTGAAACTTCTTATCGAAAACTATGATACCGGGCAGCTTAAGCTTATTAATCGCGCTTTGAAAGAAATGCGTCATGCCTATCGCATCTTCAATAAATTTAAGCATTCACGTTGCATTAGTATTTTTGGTTCTGCCCGTACCCCAGAAGATCATCCTGATTATATTGCGGCTACAGAGTTTAGCAAAAAAATTGCAGAGATGGGCTGGATGTGCATTACCGGCGCTGCTCATGGAATTATGAAAGCTGGGCTGGAGGGATCCCAAAGGGAGGCAAGCTTTGGATTATCGATACGCCTTCCTTTTGAAATCCCCACAAGTGCAGTAATCGAAGGCGATCCAAAACTGATNTTTTTTCGCTATTTTTTTACTCGTAAGTTGATGTTTTTGACTCACTCAGATGCCGCTGCTGTTTTTCCAGGTGGGTTTGGAACATTAGATGAATTATTTGAGATTCTAACCCTTATCCAAACAGGAAGGACCCATATTATTCCTGTGGTTCTTGTGGAAGGCATGAAGGGGGTNTATTGGAAAAACTGGAANAAATATATTGATGATCATTTACTCGCGAATGGCTGGATAAGCCCTGAAGATTTAAATCTCTTTTATATTGCCAAATCAAGCGATGATGCGGTAAAATATGTAAGCCATTTCTATGATCGCTATCACTCTAGCCGTTATGTAGAGGATAAACTCGTTCTTCGTCTGTTAACTGAAATAAATCAAAAACAATTAGATCAATTAAACGAAGAGTTTAAATCCCTTGTGGCAGAGGGAAAAATTGAACAGGGACCTGCATTAGCACAAGAAACCGATCATCTTGAGCTACCAAGACTTATATTTAAACATACGAATCGCGATTTTGGAATTTTACGAGCATTGATTGAGCGCATCAATGATTTTTAAAAGATTCTCTTGCTATAGGATAAGGAAATATTGTATAGGAACGCAAATTCATAATAAAGGCTGTTTAAATGAAGTGCCCCTTNTGTCATCATCCTGATCTTAAAGTTATCGATTCGCGCGAAGCTGCAGAGTTGAATGCTATTCGCCGGAGACGCGAATGTTTAGAGTGCTTGAAAAGGTTTACTACATTTGAAACCATTGAGTTGACTGTTCAAGTCCACAAACGTGATGGGCGCTATGAAGATTTTCAACAGCAAAAGTTAATCAATGGACTGGATGCCGCTTGCCGTCATACCACAATTAGCCATGATCAGGTCATTGCGATTGCAGCCAAAATTACAGAAGATTTATTGCAAAGCCAGGTGCATATCATCAGCACGACCGAACTGGGCGAAATCGTGATGAAGCACCTCCAGGCCCTGGATGAAATTGCTTATATACGTTTTGCTTGCGTCTACCGGCGTTTTAAAGATATTGAAGAACTGATGCAAGCCATCAAAACGATACAACCACGGGANTCATCATCCAACAAGCAAAAAACNTCAAAAACAAAATTAGAGGCTGAAAAAGTCTGTCAAAACTGAATTATTTTATGAGGAGATTTCAATGAAATTGAAAAAAGCGATATCGCCAAATTTAAAAAGAAACTTGAAGACCTACGTGCGCAGTTAACACACACCTTGAAAGGCTCGACTGCGGAAGTTAAAACACCAGACGAAGCGACTGGCTACTCCCAGCACCAGGCAGATCAGGGAACAGACGATTTTGACAGAACAATCAGCCTTGAAGTCACAAGCCGTGAATATGGGATTTTACGCCAGATAGAACGAGCACTCGANAAAATCGATGAAAACACTTATGGCATCTGCGATATCACAGGAGAAGAGATTCCGATTGCCCGTCTTGAAGCAGTTCCTTATGCAACAATGACTGTGAAAGCCCAGGAACAAGTCGAAAAGGGTCTAATTTAATGTCGTCCCAATTTTCTAAAACTTCTGTTCAATCGCCATATGCAATAGGAGCATTGTCCCTGGCCGCCTTAGGATTGCTATTTTTAGACATCCTATCAAAGGCGTTGATTCATTCATACATGCCCATTTCCAATCGCTTTTCCTTATGGTATCCCTATGGCGGGATAGGAATATTCAAAGATTTCCTTGGAATTGAGTTTTCCATTAATCATGCGATCAACCATGGTGCTGCCTGGGGAATGTTTGCAGAAGCGCAAGANTTTTTATTGATACTAAGAATTGCCATGATTGCAGGACTCGTGAGCTATCTCCTTTTCTATAATACCAATAGAAATTGGATATTTCCTCTCCTGCTAATTTCTGTAGGAGCCTTAGGCAATGTGATTGATACCTTTGTTTATGGACACGTCGTCGATATGTTTCATTTTGTATTTTGGGGCTATAGCTTTCCCGTATTTAATGTCGCGGATTCTTACATCACAATTGGTGTCGCATGGCTGTTCATTTCTTCNATTTTTCAACCTCAAAATATGCAAAAAGTGTTTAAAAAGATGTTTATAAACTAAAATTTTTTAAACACTTTCTAAAAACGTTAAGACTATGCTGAATATAAAATCCAAACTGATTCCCTATCATGCTTCAAAATGGCTTTCCGTCGCTTTGTTAATTGATTTTACAGAAATGCAATCTCTNTTTAATGCGCTTGGAAATTTTCAAATGTTTAAAGTCGGCTCAGTTGTAAAAAAGACTCAGAACTGGATNCTAAGACAAAATTTTTTAACTCATTATAAGCAGTATATTGACTCCCTNAAAAAAGGCAATCTGCCTGAAGAGCATATTTACAAGTCTCTATTTGCTGCCGTTCTCACAGTTGATGCAGATCATGTCT
Source organism: Parachlamydiaceae bacterium (assembly GCA_013414685.1). Lineage (GTDB taxonomy): Bacteria > Chlamydiota > Chlamydiia > Chlamydiales > Parachlamydiaceae > Neochlamydia. Next base: position 1,222,832 of record CP058704.1, read on the forward strand.
ATGCGATGCATGTAGGTGAAGATGGCCAGTTGATTCGACCCTTAAAACCAGTTGTCCAAATGCAATCCCATAGCCTCGATTATTCTTATGCAGATGGTAAATTTCGCGCGATGGTCTTTGGCCAGGATAGTATCCTATGGGGTGTTCAATTTTCCTATCCGCAATTATTCGAAGATCCGCAAACCCATGCTGTCCATAAGGTGGATTCAAGCGATTTATTTCCCAATACAGTTCTTTTTCGAAATTTACAGAAATGGGTTAGACAAGGAACAGTACCAACGCCCTTTATAGTTGANAGAAAAATTATCAACGTGCCTATGCGGCTTGGAAAACAATGTTTTGACTGGATCAATTATCACCCTCAATTCAGTAAAAAAAGATAAAGTTAAGCTTCCTGAAAACGTTCCTCAAGTTCGTCCACAGCATATCGAATAAATTCAATGCGTCGAATAAGATCGGCCGAAAAAGACAATTTCTTAATCCGCTCCTAAAAGCTCTGAGAAAATTCTCTCTTACCTCATTCCCCTCTGATAAAATAATGAAAAAATGCCCCTCGCACATATGAGGAATTTCCAGAGACAATTCTTCCGTTGAGGCACTGCTTGCAAAGCGAACGAAAAGAGACTGAAGATTGCTTGGCAAAGCATTATATATTTCAAGGGCTTCCAAAAAATGATGATTCTCAGATAATTGGAAAGCCAATTTAATGTGCTTATTTATTTCACTCCACTGCCTGATATTAAAATTTTGAACGCAGTCTCTAAAGGAGACAGACCATCATTTAACCACTCAAAAGGGCGGAATGATTAAATTCTTGATCATCTAATAAAAAAATAATTTCCACGGATGTATGTGAAAGTGATCAAAAAGTCAGAAAGATATCCGCTGCCAGGCAGAAGTTGAGAAATATAATCTTGTCTAAAAGGCCCCTCTAGTAAATGCTTAAGTTTTAAATCATCTATGAAAAAATCCAATAAACTTACAATCGCCTCAATATGCGAGCTTATCAGTGGATTAAAGTCCAACTTAGTGGAAAAAATCTCTGGTCTAAGATACGAGAGGCAAATTTTTTGCGAATCCGCTTCATCGCTTGCAAAATATCGAGAAATAAATTCATTAATGAAAACTTTGTTATGCATTTGGCCATTCACAACTGCTGCACATTGCGCCGGCGGAAGTAGCGTGATATCCCAAAAAAATTAGGTGCTTGTTTGCTTGCCGCTTCCCAAATTTCAAGGGAAGTTCTTTGGCTTGATTTAAAAAATCATCTCGTGAAATATCCCGAACCACACTTAAGATTCCATCTCTTAATAGCAAGCCAATTAAAATCACCTGTACTTCCTTGCTAAAAAGGGTAGTAAAATTGCGGTTTGGTCTTTCCTATCTAATAAAAAATCTTCATCTTCTTTGTTTTCGATTGCCTGGATGAATAATAAAAAGTTTTCTTTTGATCTATAAAACATGGATTTTTGCATTTCCGTTGCCAAGATCAAAAGCCGTTCAAGAGAGATTTCATCTAATTGATGAGCTTGGATTTTTCAAAATAAGGAATGATTTGCTCAGAGAAAGTATTCGCGGCAAGCAATTCTTTAAATTTTATGAAATCTTCCTCGTTTTCGGTTTGAATTTTTCTTGACCATCTAAAAAAGAACCTGTTCTTTCTTTAGAGGAATGCTTTGCATATGGTTTGCAGGTTCCAAAGATTTAATTGAACGAATCGTTTGCAGAAGTTTCTCAATTTTGTTTTGCCGAGAACCTCCCTGTATCTTAGTCGCAATATATAAATTTTCTACCGCTATTAATAATTTTTTTGGTCTGTTTCTTCTAAATTCTCCTCCATCTTTAGATGTTTAGTCTCTTGAAGAATGTTTTGTGCAACTTGATCCAGATCAGGATTTCTTGGAACCAAGGTGAATGTGATCAGATGAATGAACCATCGAATAAAATTACGAAAACAAGAGTTTTCTTTAATGAAAGGATGCTATATTGTTTCGTTTGAAAATTCAAAGTAACAGTTTCCTGAAGAGGATCAAAAGAGCAAAGAACGTTGACATTCCTTTTAAATTCGTCTGAAAGAAACATAAAACTCCTACGTTAAAAAACGTGAGTTTTGTAAAAGAGATTGAAGGAAAACGAATGAGTTTGCTTAAGTTTTTATTTTTATTCCTTTAAGAAAAAAATTTATCCAAGCAAAAAACAAAAATCGATTCTTATCAAAACTTACGCTTAAATCATTTTTCGGTGTAATTTTCGGTACAAATAAAATTCATTTCGTTTTCAAAACAAATTGAGCAAATAGCCTTAAGAAGTTTTATTGCATTTTAAATTTTCAATTTTTTTCGTCCATTTTTTGATCAGGCTCGCAGTGGAAAATTGTGAAATTAATAGAAATCTTTTTTAAATTTTAAACAGCTTCATCATTTGAATGATTGGCTGTATTCCTTACATAAGCTAAGAGATAATTTTGCATCTCAAGTGAAAAAAGGCAGCAAGGCTCGGAAATGAGCGGTTTTATTTATGAAGGCTTCAATTTCAGACTCATCTTGTAAATTGTGTTCAAAAAGAGGTGCCAAAATAGAAAGCTTTTGATCTCTTATTTCATTTTCTAGAGGAAAGATTTTTTGAATAACTCATTCAATTCCCAATTTGGCAAATCAAGTTCTAAAAGAGGAATGTCTTCAAGATATTGGAGTTTTATAGGAAGAGGCATTTGATTAAACAATTCCTTTTACGCTGGATCGATTGGGTTTTAAAACATAGCTTATCAGGTTTGGTAGGTGCACGTTAAGAGGTTCTTCCTCAATCAGAAGACGGGTGAATCCGATAAAAAAATGATCGTAAGGTTCTTCGTAGGGATTAAGCTCAATTATTTTTCTATCAGATGATCTTCACATTGGCTCATTTTTAAAATACGGCTTAAATCATCTATTGATCTACAGGCTAAAAGTGTTTCTAATAGAAACAACCAATTTTCTTTTGAAAAGTTCTTCTCTAAAGCCAAAGCTTTACCTAGAAAGCTCTCATTAAATTCGTCTTCGGAAGTAGACAAAGATTGATTGACTGCAATAAGTCCAAAAAATGATAAATGAAAAATTTCATCTCTTCTTTTGGTAGGAATTTTTCAAAACTTTCAAGGACCTCAGGTGTCAATGAATGCTCTAATATCGAAGCCGTGACAGCCTCCCAAAAATAGATTCATGATTGGGAAATTGTTGATTTTTCCACTCTTGGTCTAAAATTCTTTCTAGATATTCGCCTTTAGACCTTAATTCTGGTTGATAAACAGGTAACCCATGAATCCAGGCAGAAAGACGCTGTATGTCTATAGGTTCATGAACTAAAGCTTCAAAAAGAAATGGGATAAACAATTCAGAAGGGCCAAGAAATGCTTTTTCGACAAGAAGACGAATAAGATCTGTAGATAATTTTTGCATTTTCCTGAATCCATTCTTTAGATAACCCCTTCAAACCCATGCAAAGGGTGGGCGTTAAATCATCAGAAAGATCCAGATCCGCTTCAACTTCAAGAAAAAGCGGAGCCATTTTTTCAGCGATGGCTTGAGGCTCTAAGCCTGCTTCAATATTTTCTAATAGCAGTTTCAGTCTTTGAGAATTTGATATTTCTTGATGTACACGTTCATGAATCTCTGCCAAAGAAGAGGGATTTTGAATGTCCAATACCCCTTGCTCCAAAGTACGGACTTGCTGCGATGGGTAATGACAATTAGATTTTTAAAACTAATTTTCTCCGGATCAAAAATTGGAATTTTTTAATCGTTTTTAAGAGATGATGGATTTTTTTGAGCAATCTCGTCCGCCATTTTTCTGAATGATTTGATCAAGATTTATGAAAGCTTGCCCAAACAAAAACTTTTCATTTTCTGTCAGTTGATCGTGAGCATTTATTTCTTGCGCTTTGTTTAAGACTCGCTCTGCGACTGCATCAAGTTTGGCATTACGTGCCGCATGTTTACAAGTTATCCAATAGATCATCCAGGATAAGAAATTTTGAAATCTGGATTTTTTTGCCTTGACAAGACATTTAGTATTTGAATCGATCTCCACACTTTCCTGATCAGAAGAAAGCTTGGATAAGAAATCAAGATCTCCTCTAAGAACCGCTGATACAGACACAAACAAACCTATGGAGTAACATCATTTTATCGTCTAAAAGATCGAATACCTTTTTCCTGCCTCAACAATTTCAAGAAGTAGCTGCCCCTTAATCTCAGAAAATCTTTTTCCTGAATACCATAGTTTATAGCCTGATGAAGTTTTGCTTTCGTATTTGGATGACAAGAGAACAAAAACCTGGCCTTCATTCATATAAATCAGCTCCTGAACGATGTCTTCCTGAGTTGATGCATTTGAAATACAGGCAGTAAAATCATTTACTTTCAATTCCTTTGAAGTCTGAAAAGCTTCATTAAAATCTTTATCTTTTACCTGACGAGATAAGCGCTGTAAATTCTCATTTAAGTTGTCGTGGTTTTCGCTTAATCGATGCTTTACATAATTATGGCAATTTGGAAATTCATTTGACGATAGTACCATTATCCGATCATTATATTGATTGCTATTCCATAATAAAGCCAATTTCCATGGATACCTATCTAAGTGTTTGAGGATGGGTTGCAAAATTTGCGGGTTATACTGCCCAAGCTGAAGCGGTCCTTGCAAAAGGGCACACAATTTTTCTTTCTCATCCACCATTTTTAAGAGCGATTCGAAAGGAATGTTTGGATCTGCAGTGTAAGTGTTTTCTGCAACTTTATCCCAACATGTATTTACAAGTTCCTTTGCAACATCCGGTTCAAGGATGGGAAGAATTTTAAAAGGATGGTTTCAGTCAGCAGTTCTGCATGAGCTAGAATTTCCGTATTCAGAAGATCTTTGGAAAGTGAAAGGATCATTGTCTTTTTACCTTCTGGGGTATCTTTACTTGCTTCAATGACCTCTTTAAAACATGCTTGGAGTAAAATTGGATTGCATCCATTTTTACCCAGCCAATTGGTTAATAGAGTTAGGTTTCGAAGTTCCACATTAACAGGTTTAAATAGCTTTATAAACGCTTCGCTGTTTCTTTCATCAATTTTTTCAATGACTGTTTTATAATTATCTAAAAGATGGGAATTAGAGGAAATAGCCAAGCAGACTTCAACTGGATATTCATCCCAGGGAAGAGTTTTAATTTCGCCAATGTTCAGCAGCTGGAGATATGTTAAAGCTTTCTCTCAAAATTAGAAAATTCTTTAAATAGACCTTTAGACGCTGCTAATCGAAGGTTGTGAAAATGTTCCTCTTGCTCCCACCCCTTCCTCTGCCTGAGCAGTTCAAAAACTTATCCCATATCTCTATATCAATTTCTGAGGCACCTTCAAATTGAAATACTTCAGGATCTAAATGCTCCAATAAATCTTTCTGAAGTTGTTCTTCGTTCCCGCCAAACACATCTTCAAAAAAATCACGGAGGAAAGAATGATCCTCTGTTCGACCATTTGCAAGAGCAGCCAACTGTTCAACCGGAAGTTGTTTGAGACCCGACCAATAATCCAGATTGTGCATCATCTTTGATGCCTCGGCCCATCTTTCTTTGGGTAGATTCAAAGCTTCTTTTAGAACAGCTCCGTATTCGCTTTGATCAATGGACGCGTCAGTAGGATTGAATCCCCTTAAGGCCATACGAATCATGCGGCTTTGCATGTAAGCATTGAAAAAGGAAGCAGGGCGACACAAATCTCTTCATTTTGCATCAGTTCAAAAAATTCGGCGTGGTCTTTTTGATCATCCCCATAAAATCTGTTTTCTAAAATCTTAGCAAGACATTGAAGAGATTGATCTCTTTTCTCTGAGGTGGTCTTTGATTTAGTTTCTTCAGCAACTTCCTCAATAATGGAATATAAGTCTTTTTACGAAGCGTTTCCAAAAAGTTTAAAGGGATTTTTTCAATATGAGCCTTCAGTAAGATTTGCGGCATACTTTCAAACAGGTATTTTTTCGACCTTCGGAGAAGTGAGAAAACACATATCGTATTGTAAAATCCTGAATAAGAGTTAGATCGCTCTCTACAATTTCGTCTATTATCACTTCAAAAAAATGTCTCTAAATTCTTCAGTAACTCCAGGATTAAGTTCAAAGACCTTTTGTAGCAAATTTTCTTTGGGATATTTTTCAAGATCTCCATGAAATAGTGGGGGCTCCAAGTATGGCAGAGAGTTTCAAGAAGAAAATCACGAGTTTCAATAGAAAAAGTATCAGCTAGCTCCAGAATTTTTCCAAAAAAGTTGTTTTAAAGTCATCAGGCTGGAAAAATAAATCTTGTTCATAGGCTGCCACATGGCCAAAATAATTATGAATAAATAAACGCAGAGTCTCTTTAGGCAAATATTTTTCTAGAATTTGAAAAGTCTCAGCATCGATTTTTCTTTGAATTTGTCATTGAGATTATTCCAACAGGAATAAAAATTATTCGTATCATCGAGAGGGTATTCTAAGAGAATCCATTGATCGTGCGAGATTCTATTTCCTTGAGAAAGTAGGTGGTCTGCGTTAAAGGCTCGAAAACCATAGACGAAAGCGCTTAAGCGCTCTGAATCGACAGGCTCTTGGGTTAATGCCTCAAACACACTCAAAATCACATCCTCATTGACCAGGAAACTTTTTCAATGATAAATCGGATCATACCAGGCGAGATTTTCAAAATGTTGGACTGTAGCCAATCTTTGTCTTTAGCTAGTCCTTTGCACAAAATTTCTATCAGGTCATAAGGAAGATCAACAGAATTTTCTAATGTTAGTAAAAGGGGGTGAATTTCACTAATTATCTCTTTTCTTTCTTTTAATTTTCTCAAAGCTGTCTTCAAAGTTTCATCACTGGAGGCGACGGCTGGGGGACTGCAGGAAGAGGTTGTTGCACGAGTGAATTCGGCTTATTATCCATTGTTTCTTGAGGAAGAAGGTCAGAAGAATTAATTAGAGGGTCTTGGGGTGTGTTTTGATTCGATTGACCTGAAATCTTTTGGACGGGTGCTAAATTTTGTATCTTTTCAATCGTCTTTAAAAAACGGCTGATTTCAGCAGAACGCTCTATTCCTCCGTTTTTTCGATGATTTTACTGAGATTTTCAATAGCTGATTTAAAAAAGCTTTCTCGGCCTCTGAAGCGATGTCTTGACCTTTTATTTCTCCAGCTTCCCGAAGAATACGTCTTGTGATTTCATCTAATTTGGCATTGCGTGGAATCCTCGTACAACTTACTAAATGAATAAACCAGCTCCAAAAATTCTGAAGCATCGATCTTTTCCTTGCTTCCACTAATTTTCCATCTAAAAGTCTATACTTTGACTGTCGACGTTAATTTTAGTAAGAACCTGGCTGTATTGTCTAAATGCTTCAGAAATGGGCATACAATTCCTTTAATTTTCTAGTTAATCGAATACTTTTTCCTGCTTCTAAGATTTCACAAAGCTGGATGAATTGTTCTTCAGAAAGGATCTTTGCTTGCTTACCATACTCAAGGGCCTGAGATAACTTTGCAGTCAAATTAGGATGGCGTGAAAGCATGAAGACCTGAGCTTCATTCATATACATCAGCTCTTTACAAATACTTTCATTTGTAGATCTGGTAGGAATGCAGGTAGTCCAGTAATCTTTCACCACGTCTAAATCGTTTAATGCATTTAAAGCCTCTTCAAAATTCTTCTCTTTAACGAGGCCAAAGAATGTTTGAAGTTGAGCATTCAAATCTGTGAATTGAGATTTTTCCATTTTGTTCCTAAATCCACACATTTTGCATGGGAATGCGCATTCATATCGGAAAGACGCGTAGTAAACGAAGGATCATTTAAGAGCAAGGCCATTTTCCATGGATAAAGTTCTAAATGATCAAAAATTTCCTTTAAAACCTTTTCGTTTTTAGGCTGTTGAAAGTTCAAAGGACCCTTTAAAAGGGTACACATTGCAGTTTGTTCGTCTATCATCTTTAAGATAGCAGCAAATGGGATTTTTGCTTGAGAAAGATGTGAATTTCTCTTGATTGTTTCCCAACAAGATTCGACCAGGTTTTTGCAACTTTTGGTTCAAGAATAGGGAGAACTGTAAAGAGAGAATGATCATTAAGCTCCTGTGCATGCGAGAGAATTCTATCATTAAGAATTTTTTTGAAATAGACTTAATAACAGGAATGCGAGTTTCTTTTGTTTGAACACTCACCTCAATCACGAGTTTAAAACAGGCCTCGAGCAAATTCGGGTTGCATTCTTTTTCCTCAAGCCAATTGGTAAGTTTCGAGAGCTCATTTGCAACAACGTCAGCTTCAAAAAAGGTTTAAAAAGCTTAACAAATGACTCGATTTGCTCTTCGTCCATCTGCTCAATGACTGATTGATATTTATCCAGGCTATCAACTAAGGCTGCAAACGCTAAACAAACCTCAGGTGGATATTCGTCTAATGGTAAAGAGCGGCGCTGCTCAACTGTAAGTAACTCAAAATATTTTAAACTTTCATCTCCAAATCTTGCAAATTCTCTGTAAAGGCTTTTCGATGCGCTTATGAGAACAGCACGACTATGTTGAAACCAATGCTCGCTAAGCAACTCGAAAAACTTTTCCCAGATATCTGTATGCATATAGCTTGCGCCTTCGAATTCAAAAACTTCAGGATTTAAACGCTCAAGCAAATCTTCCTTAAGTTCCTCATTGTCACCTCCAAACACATCCTCAAAAAATCCACGAAGCAAGGCATGGTTGCCTGCCTGACCATTTACGAAAGCAGCAAATTGATCTATTGGAAGTTCCTTCAAGGCGCTTTCATACAATAAATTTTCCATTTTCTTACTTGTTTCAAACCATCTTTCAGCAGGAAGATGAGTCGCTTCTTTGAGGATGTTTCCATTTTCATCCTGATAAATGGATGGATTATTTATCCCTGTTCTTAAGGTGGTGCTTATCACTTTTGCTTGCAAGGAGGGGCTTAAGAAGGGAAGAATTTCTAACCTTGGCGCTAGATAGTCTTCAAGAAAAGTGTAAATATGATAATCTAGGACATTATCCTCAAAAAAACGAGATTCTAAAGCCGCAGTCAGCATTTGAATGGCTTGATCACGCTTATCATCCTTAGCGTCTTGTAAAAAAGCATCAAGTAGAATCCCTAATGAACGAGATCCAAGAGTTGCCAACAATTCGGACGAAAGAAATTGAACATAGGGTTTGATAGAATCAGGAGAGAGCCGATTGAACAAATATTTTTTCTGCTTTCTGATTCATTTTCAAACACATATTGGATAAAATCAACTTGAAGATCTTTTTGATAAGCGATCTTGTAGTTAATAAAATCCTGCAAAAAACGATCCACATGATTGGAATCACCGTAGGGATTCAAGTCAAACATTTTTTCATCAGATTTTCATGGGGATGTTTTTCAAGGAGGCGAAGAAGGTTGCTTGTATCATCTGAATAACATAAAGCCTCTAGAACAAACTCACGATTTTCCATTGAAAATGCATCAGCTAAATCTAAAAGGTGTGCATAAAAAGTGTCTTTGAAGCCTTCATTCGTTGAACCTCTTTCACACGCTGAAATAAGACCAAAACAATGATGAATAAATAATTGAAGGGTTTCTTTGGATAAATGTTTTTCGAAAATTTGTACAACCTCTGGTGTGATCTTATCTTTTAATTCTTCAATTACCCCATACCAACTGGAATCGGTATTTGGAAATTGTAAATTTAGCCAATCATAAAAAGGTCTTTTTTTCCTTCCGAGAAAAAAGTTCGGGCTTAAAAGTCGGCATGCCATAAATGAAAGCTGTGAGGCGTTGTGGATCTACAGGCTCTTGAGTTAAAACGGTCAGAAGCGTCCCCACTACATGCCCTCCATATCCCTGAAAGCTTTTCTCGACAATGAAACGTATCATCTCTGGAGAAATTTTCGAAAGGTTGTCTTCAAACCATTCCTGATCTAATCTCAAAAGGCCTCTGCAAAAAATTTCAGTCAATTCTTGAGAGAGCTCGATAGAACCTTTAAGAGTCAATAAAAGAGGAGTTATTTTATGTTCGATATCTATGTCATGAGCCTCCTCACCTAATTCTTCAAGACATTTCTTCAAAGTTTCATCATCGGAAACTTTTGAGGGAGGTGCGACTGCAAGCGGCTCTTCAGTTTGTGATTCTGTTGTGGGCTTATGATCTTCTTGTTTTTCGGTTTGTGATTTTTCTTTTGGCTTGAAAGCTTCTGTTTTTGCAGGACTTGAGATGTTTTGTACCGGATCTAATTTTTGAATTTTTCAATCGTCCTTAAAAAGCGGTTGATTTCTGCAGAACGTTCAATTCCTCCATTCTTTTCGATGATTTTACTGAGATTTTCTATAGCTGATTTAAAAAGCTTTTTCTGCCTCTGAAGCAATGTCTTGCGGCTTTATTTCACCGGCATCCTGAAGAATGCGCCCTGTGACTTCATCCAATTTGGCATTGCGCGGCACCCTTGTACAACTAATTAAATGAATAAACCAACTCCAAAAATTCTGAAGCATCGATCTTTTCTTGGCTTCCACCAATTTTCCCTCCACAAAATCCACACTTTGAGATTCGACGTGAATATTAGAAAGAACCTGGCTATAATGTCTAAATGCTTCAGAAATGGGCATAAAAATCCTTTAATTATATTCTATTACTTACTCAAGCTACGGCATTGTCTCTTAAAAATGCCTAAATTTTTTAATTTTTTAATCATGATTTATTTAAAAAGAGTTCATCGCATTAAAATCATTTCAATATGGGGAATTCCATCTTCTGCATATAAATCACCGAAACGTTGAAAACCAAAAGTCCTGTAAAAATTTTCAAGATAAAGCTGTGCGCTCATCTTAATCGCCAGGTCGCCGAAAGTTTCAGGAATCTTTATCAAGGCCTGTTTCATGAGCTCTTTTCCCATTCCTTGTCCCCTCACGCTTGGATCGGTCACCACTCTGCCTATTTTAACTTTTCCCAAATCTTCATGTGGAATCACACGCAAGTAGGCGATCAGGCTGTTTTCATGCCATCCACACAAATGCCAAGAGATTAAATCTAAACCATCTGCATCTAGGTAAACACAATTTTGCTCCACGACGAAAACTTNTTGGCGAAGTTGATGCATTTTGTATTGTTCTTCTGCCGTTAATTGCAAAAATTGCGCCCATTGCCATTTACATTTCGTCATGCAATTCCTAAAAATTGTAAATAGTTTATTATAACAAGATTTAACAATTAAATAAAATATAAATATTAAAAATATCCTTAACAAAACTAGCTAATAATTCTCCAATTGACACTCTGTAAATCTTGGTTGACATAACGAAGCGGTCAAATGAAGGAAGCGTGTCTGTGAATAAGCATCTATCTAAACAACTTTTCTCAATTCTATCAATTGCATCTCCTGAACAAATCCCGTGAGTGGCAGCAGCAACGATTCTCTTTGCTCCTTGCTCACGGCAAAGGCTGGCCGCCGCTGCTAAAGTTCCGCCCGTTGAACAAATATCATCGACGATCAAAACATCCCTATTCATCACGCTGCCGATTAGCGTCATTTTCACTTCAAATGCAGACAGCCGTTGCTTTTCTATAATTGCAAAATCACCTTTAAAAAAAGCCGCCATTTTCTCGGCCACTTTTACACTTCCGATGTCAGGTGCGACAATCAGGGATTCAGGGCTCATGATTTCTTTGGCTGCGTTGGCCAGCAAAGGCTGGCAATGAAGGTGATCAACGGGGATTTCAAAAAAACCTTCTATCTGACCGGCATGTAAATCCAGGGTCACAAGCCGTTTTACACCGGCAACTGTTAACAAATTAGCCACAAGCTTGGCAGAAATGGGAACTCCAGGTTTGTCTTTTCTATCTTGCCTGCAGTATCCAAAATAAGGGATGATGACAATAATGTTTTNTGCAGAAGCTCTTTTGACTGCGTCAATGATGATCAACAACTCCATCAAATAGAAATTGGGATCAAGAGCAATTGATTGCAAAATAAATACCTCTTGCCCTCTGACATCCTCCACAATTTCTACAAAAGTCTCTCCATCGGGAAATTGACCTAAGTGCATTTTCGCTAAAGGCACGTCAAGGAATTTACAAATTTCCTCTCCCAGCTTTTGGTGAGAGGATCCACAAANAAGAAGGGGACCCTTTTTATTCATTTTTCATTCCTCCTAAAATTTCCGATAAGATACAGGCAAACTTGTAAATTTCATAAAAAGTATTATAAAGCGGTGATGGAGCAACCCTAATTACATTTGGGGGCCTGAAATCACAAATNNCACGTTTTTTCTGCAGCTCTTTCAGACAACACTCCGCAAAGTTTTCGATTAGAAAAGATGTTTGACATCCTCTTTCAGGCAAACTTCGAGGCGTCAGCAAAGTCAAATTCTTGCATGAAATTTCATCGAATAACTCAAGCAAAAAAGTGCCTGCAACTCTGCTTTNTTTACGCAAACTCTCGATCCCTACCTGATCATACATTTGGAGAGAGGTGGCAAATGCTATCATAGACAACATGGAGGGCGTACTCACTTGCCAGCCGGAGGCATCCCCAGAAGGAATAAATTTCTTCTGCATTTGAAAACGTGTTTGAAGATCATTCCNCCACCACCCGCTCAAGCGAGGCAAACAAGTTGAATGATACCGCTCATGCACGAAGGCAAAACCTGTGCTTCCGGGTCCTGCACATAAATATTTATAAGAGCACCCCACAGCAAAATCCACCCNCCATTCATGCAATTTAAGCACCACATTGCCGGCAGCATGCGCCAGATCAAAACCAATGAAGCATTGTTTTTGTCGAGCCAATCGAATTATTTTTGGCATATCCAACGCTTGTCCCGTTAAGTAGTTGACAGGACTTAACAGAATTAAGGCAATCTGCTCTCCTTCTTGAGAGAGCACTTGTTCGATCTCATCCAGGCTCAAACAAAAATTTCCTCTGCGCGGCCGCAGAATCACTAAGGCTTTTTCTGGATCCAGACCATGCAACTGCAGGTGACTATTAATGGCATATAGATCGGATGAAAATGCAGGCGCATCCATTAAGATCTTATAGCGTTGCGGCGTTGGGTGATAAAACGAGGTCATCATCAAATGCAAATTGATGGTCAAACTATTCATCACTACAACTTCAGAACTTTTTGCTCCTAATAACCGTGATAATGGGCTAAGCAACCTCCGATCAGAAAAGGTAGCCCAGTCACNATTTTCATTAAACCATCCCTCTGCGCCAAATTCTGACCACATATTTAAGTGTTTAGGCATTTCATCAAAAAGAACGGCCGGCGGCAATCCTAAAGAATGGCTGCAAAAATAAATTTTTTGCGGAACAGCAAAACTTTTGCGCAGATCTTTTAAAGGATCTTGCGCGTCTAGATCTTTGGCTTTTTGTTCGAGGAGATTAAGCATAAACACTCCTTTGACGTGGATCGATCGATTGAGCTAAGCTTTTCAACTGCTCTGGGTGAATTTTATTTTCCATTTGTTGCACAAAAGCAGAACCCACCACAAAACCATCGGCATGTTGAAGGCAGCTGAAGGCAGAGTCGTAATTTGCAATACCAAACCCTGCAACAATCGGCAGATTCGTATGTTTACGAATACGCTGGATTTGCACAGCGAAATCCTCGGGAAGACGCTCTCTTGCACCCGTGGTTCCTTTCTGACAAGCGTAATAAATAAATCCCTGAGCTTGATTTAATAACTCTATCAAGCGATCTTCTTCTGTTGATGGCGCAATCAAAACGATTGGATCTAAACCCGCTTCTTTGATCAACTGCAAATATTCATTTCCTTCCTNTGCATAAAGGGGTAAATCTATAATTAGGATTCCGTCAAAACCTGCTTCTTTGATTCGGCTTAGAAAACTTTCCCCTTTTACTAATAGAGGATTAAAATAAGTAAAAAGAATCAATGGAACAGCAGCGTTTTTGATACGATTTGCCATTTCTAAAATAGCCTCTGCATTTATTCCTTGCTCTAAGGCTCTGCTTGCAGCTTTTTGAATGACAAGACCATCTGCAATAGGGTCAGAAAAAGGCAGCCCGATTTCTAAAATATTGATACCTCCTTCAATTAACTTTAACGCGCAATCGACACCATAGTCAATGCCGCCGTCCCCTCCTGTTATATATCCAACAAAAGCTTGTTGGTNTCTGAAATATATTTTTAATTTGGCTCATGTCATTTTCCTCGAATATATTTGATTCATATCTTTATCCCCTCTTCCGGAAAGATTGATGACAACAACTGCATCTTTTTTAATTAAAGGGGCTATTTTGATGAGATAGGCTACAGCGTGTGACGACTCCAACGCAGGAATAATCCCTTCTGTTTCGGAAAGCAAATGAAATGCTTTTAAGGCTTCTTCATCATCAACAGTTACATATTGAGCCCTTCCAGATTCAAAAAGTTTTGCATGATCAGGGCCGACCGCAGGATAATCTAAACCGGCTGAAATTGAATGCGTAGGCAGGATCTGCCCGTCCTCGTTCTGTAAAAGGTAGGTATAGCAACCGTGAAGCACGCCAGGACTTCCTCCAGCAAAGCGAGCAGCATGCAAGCCTTCTTTTAGTTCTTTCCCGCCCGCTTCTACACCCACAAGTTCGACCGCTTCATCTTCAATGAAATNGGTGAAAAAACCGATTGCATTCGAACCTCCACCCACACAAGCTATCAGCATGTCAGGAAGCTTCCCTGCAAAAGTTTTAATTTGTTCTCTAAGTTCCAGGCTGATGCATGCTTGAAATGCTCTCACAATTTCAGGATAAGGGGAAGGTCCCAAGGCTGAACCGAGACAATAATGTGACGATTCATAGGTGGCTGACCAGTCGCGAAAAGCTTCATTGATTGCATCCTTTAAGGTCGCAGCCCCTTGATGAACAGAAACGATTTGCGCCCCTAAAAGCCTCATTCGATCCACATTGGGTCGTTGACGTGTAATATCGGTCGCTCCCATATAGACAATGCACTCTAATCCTAAATGCGCGCAGGCAGCAGCCGTTGCAACCCCATGCTGGCCCGCCCCCGTTTCAGAAATGATGCNGCTTTTTCCTAAATGTTTTGCGATCAGGCATTGCCCTAAAGCATTATTAATTTTATGCGCGCCCGTATGCAAAAGATCTTCTCTTTTAAAAAATTCGGGGTCCGTTGATTTTTTAGAAAAGTTTGCAGCTTCTGTGAGAGAAGTAGGCCTGCCAGCAAAATTTTGAAGATATCCCTTTAATTGCAATTGAAAGTTTTGGCACTCTTTTAAAATGCCCCATTGCCTTTCAAGTTGTTTAAGAGGTGCCATTAAAACCTCTGNGAGAATATTGGCCGCCGTAAGAAAATTTCATTTTGCCTCCTTTGCATTTTTTACAAAAAGCTCCACTAACTGCGGGTCTTTTCGAATGCTATTTTTAAATTCAACTCCACTTGCAACATCAACCCCATAGGGATTTAAAAGATGGATTGCCTCCCTAACATTGCCGGGTTGAAGACCCCCTGCCAAAAACCATGTGTTCTTAGGTGAAGTGAATGAGGTCCAATCAAAGGATTGACCCGATCCTCCCCCTCCATGATCAATCAGCAGATAGGAATTCTTTGAAAGATGTCGTTGATAATCTTGACCAGCCGCAAGAGCATAAAANNATGGAAAATGAACTTTTAAAACTTCATAAGCCAATCTTGATTGCAGGCCATGCAGTTGCACGGTTTTGATGGCGGTCTCTTGGCAGCATAATAAAATTTCCTCCGCTGATTCTTCGACAAAAACCGCAACTGGTATTCCTCCGGATTTCTTAGCAGCCTCAGCAATTTCCTTAGCTTGAGAAATCGACACTGACCTTTTCGAATAATTAGAAAAATTGATTCCAATGTAGTCAGCTCCGGCTTGCCCAGCATGCATTGCATCCATAGGGTGAGTGACCCCGCAAATTTTNNCACTTTCATAATTTTTCCTTAATTCATGAAGAGTTTTAATAGGGTTGCTTGAGCGTACAAGTGCTTCTCCTATCAGTACGGCATCATAACCCATCTCATAAAGTTGTTGCATTTGCTCAGCGCTATGGATTCCTGATTCTGCTACCGAAATGACATGAGGGGGAATTAAAGGACGCAACAGCTTCGATCGATCAAAATCGATTTCAAAAGTCTGTAGATTGCGATGATTGATTCCAATAATTGGAGCTTCAGCCTCAAGGGCTATTTGTAGATCTTCTTGAGTATGAACTTCTGTTAAAGTTTCCAATCCTAAATTTTCTGCCGNTGCGAATAAAGTTTTTAAATTTCCCCTTAAAACCCCTGCTATCAAAAGAACCGCACTCGCGCCCGCTAAAGCAGTTTCCTGTAGTTGCAATGGATGAATAATGAAGTCCTTTCTCAAAATGGGCGTCTTTGTTGTTTTTGCAATCAATTCTAAGTCACGCAAGGAACCGCCAAAATGCATGGAATCTGTCAAGACAGAAAGAGCTGAAACACTCCCTTCGCTGTATTTTGCGGCCAAGTGCACTGGATCTTTAATTTCATTTAATTTTCCACAGGAAGGCGATTGCCTTTTAATTTCAGCTATAACGGCTAACTTTTGTCCTTGCAACGCTTTCGAAAATTTTTTTCCATTCGATAGATTTTGAACTGGAAACACACAATTCTTTAATTGTTCAACTTCAAATTTTTTTGTTTCAAAATTGCTTCTAAATAATTATTTTTCATTTGCTATCCTTCTATGTTTTGAGCTTTTAGAAAACTGTCTCCATTTTTCCAGGACTTTCAACGCTTTCCTTTGTTTCAAAGCCTGCCTGCTCATTTCTATGCCTTCTTCAACTGTGAAAGAATGTCCGAATATCCAGAGGGCAACACCGGTCGTAAAAATGAGCGAATCACTTAAGGGGCCTTCGTTTCCCTCAAAAGCCCTCATTAATAATCTGGCATTTTGATCTGCATCGCCTCCTTGCAAATCTTTCACAGTACAGGGATCAAATCCAAATTTTTTAGGATGGAGTTCCATCAACTCCCTCTGCCCGCTGCAAACATGGAAGCCCATCGCAGGTCCGATAGGAGTCAACTCATCTAAACCACTTCCATGGAACACAAAAACGCGTTTTTGGTGTTTTGTTTTACNGATCGCCTGGCTGACTTTATCCAATGCATCCATTGAGGCCACCCCAATCAATCCAAAGGAGGCATTGGCTGGGTTTAACAAAGGACCTAAGAGATTGAAAACAGTGGGAACTTTAAGTCCTTGACGAATTGAACTGAACCGCTTTAGACAAGGATGATAAAGAGGCGCATACAGGAAGGCTAAATTTACTTCCCTTAAGCAATCAGTCAAATTCCCAATTGGCATTTCAACTTCAATTCCGAGTGCTTCTAAAACATCTGCAGAGCCAGAACGGCTTGAAACAGCACGGTTTCCATGT
Source organism: Parachlamydiaceae bacterium (assembly GCA_013414685.1). GTDB lineage: Bacteria > Chlamydiota > Chlamydiia > Chlamydiales > Parachlamydiaceae > Neochlamydia. The sequence continues at coordinate 1,240,243 of CP058704.1, forward strand.
TTGGCCACAGGAACACCGCAAGCAGCTGTTAAGATAGCAGAACCAGTGGAAATATTGACGGTTTGTGCACCATCTCNCCCTGTGCCAACAATATCGATTACATCAAAGGGCAAACGCACGGATAAGGCTTTTTCTGNCAAAGCGTTGACCATGCCGACCAGTTCTTCAGCTGTCTCTCCTCGATATTTTAAAATCGATAAGAAGGCAGCAACTTGAAAAGGATCAGCCTCGCTTAAAAGTTTCTCTATTGCCTCTTCCATTTCCATTGAGCTTAAAGATGTCTTGGAAAATATAAAGTCTGAAATTTTTAAGCTCATATGCTTCCTCTTGTTAAAATAAAGAACCCGCTCAAAATCACAATGGCGACAATAAAAATTTTTCCACCCCTGACACGGTAATCGCTTTTGATGTGCATTTTATATCGGCCTATCCAAACTACAGTAGCAGGAAGAATTCCCAATAAAAGCACATCTGCAAAGGCTCCTGCAAAACTTAAAGCTTGCAAAAACAAATGAGGTGTGGAAAGGCTGAATAAAGTGGNGGGAACTAAAANAAGCCCCAGCACCAGGAGCTGTTTTGACAATTTTGAAAGTGAAATTCCTTTAAAACCATCTTCTAGAAAGTCAATAAATGAAATTGCATTCGGTATAATCGATGTAAAAATAGCCAGCAGCGAAAATGTTTTCATAAAGATAACCACTGAATCTGAAAGTGAGGCTTTTTCTAGCAGTTCTTCAGCCATTTCCTTACTTTTTAGCGTTTCTGAGGACGTGGCCAATCCTAAGATGACAAGATTCCATACGAAGTAAAGGGCAAAGGGCAGCAAATTTCCAATGACGATGCAGTTTCGAATTTNTTNCACATCTCTTCTTAAGTACGAAACTAAAGTTGGCACTAAATTCTGATAGCCAAAGCAAACTAGCAAGATCGGCATAGTCCCGAAAGTGGCTGTCCATTTAATATGCTTTAGATTAGCAACTTCAATCTGCGGCAAACCCAATGAGATCAAAACGAAGAACGTTACAATGAGGCCTGCCATCAATAGACGATTGGCTAGCTCGCTGATTTGAGTGCCTGCACAAGAAAAGAAAATAATGATCAATAAACAGGAGGCAATGCCTTGTTCACGGGTCGCTGTTCCAANAATACCGGAAAACAAGTTTGTAAGGAGTTGCCCGCCACCATCGATATAGGCTACAAACAGGCAGTAGTAAAGAAATAAATACAGACCTCCAGTCAACAATTTTCCATATTTTCCCATTGCGAAATCCACAATCGACAAAAGATTGACTTTTTGATCGAACCATAAAACTGCTTCAAGTAGCAAAAGTCCGGTGCCGATAGCAAACAGACAACAGAGAAGCATAGCAAAGGTCGTTGGGATCAATCCTGCTTGTGAACTCACGACAGGCAATCCAAGCATTCCAGCGCCTACGCAGCAACCTGTTACGAGTAATGTAGCACCTAAAGTGCTTTCTTTTTTATGACAGCCAATTCCATAAGACTCCAAATTAAAAATTTAGATAGGCCGAATGAACGCATTTGTTCATTCATCGAACTTATCCGAGTACTCTTTTTGAGACTCTTTTGAGATTTAAAGAAAAAAATGTGAATAAAGAAAAAAATGATCGGGCTTAAGCCCACCAGAAAAATGGAAGATAATGAAAAGACGATAAGTCTGAACTTCTTGGGTTGAAGTTATCTATATAAGGATCCATGGCTTATCCTTTAAGCAATTTATGTAAAAGCTTTTTAAAGCAGGATCAATGATTTTCAAGGCATTTGATCCTCTTGTAATTTGAGCAATACTCACTTTGTATGTTTCAGCCATCTCTCTTTGCGTGAGTTTTTCTTCCAGCAAAGCTTTGATAATTAAATAGCGTGAAGCAATGGTTTCCCTTTCTTCAATCGTGAGGAAAAGCTCAAAAAACTCTCCAAACTCTTTTTGAGATTCAATCTTTGAACAAAGTTTTAAAAACTCCGTCCAACCTTCTTTAGAAACCATCTTAACCGCCCCATATTTTGTAATGCTGAAACATTACACTATTACAGCATTTCATAGCAAGCCTTTTATTTTTTAGGAAGATTTTTTTAACATTTGCATATGATTACATTTTTGTTGATCGATAAGGACTTAGAGCATGGAAATCAATACTTATCATCGTCAGGATTGCTCGCATGCTAAAGGCTTATGCGTTGTGATTGATGTTTTACGCGCTTTTACAACAGCGGCCTTTACTTTTGCGGGAGGAGCTAAAGAAATTATTCTTGTTTCTTCTATCGAGGAAGCTTTCCAAAAGCATCAAGCGGATTCTTCTCTCCTTTTAATGGGGGANAGAGGGCTTTTTATAGAAGGTTTTCACTATGGAAATTCTCCTACGGAAATCAAGAAAGCAAATATTTCAGATCGCCGTCTTGTCCAGCGAACTTCTTCGGGCACCCAAGGGGTTCACGCTTGCGCGCATGCTTCTCATATGCTGGTGGCAAGTTTTGTGGTCGCTGAAGCTACATTAAAAAGAATTCTTCAATTAGATCCCACCCATGTTTCTTTTATTGTCACGGGCCGGACAAATGGAGATGAAGACTTAGCTTTTGCAGAATACTTGCAAGCTCGCCTCTTAAATCAGCAAGCAGCACCTGATGCCTATCTTCAACGTGTGCGCTCGTCGCCAGCAGCTCAACGGATGTTAAGTGCTAATAAAGTTGATTATCCCTATGGAAAAGAAGACTTAGATCTTGCTGTTCAGCTCGATCGATTTCCTTTCGCCATGGAAGTGACTCAATGCAAGGGGGAATTTGTAGCAAAATTGTGCTACCCTATTCCTTAGCGAAACGACCAAATTTAGGATCCACAGCTTTGATTAAATCATTTGATTTCATCACGATGGATTCTGTCTGAAGTCCACAATTGAAGGCTGCCCATTCCTGATCACGGATGCGTTCGTCGAAAANAGTTTCCAAGTTAAGAAGCTGGCCAAATGGAGGCACACCGCCGACCCCTAATCCAAAACGTTCTTGGATTGTTTCAGGGGCTTCAAATTCACAGCGTTCGCCGACAAGTTCTGAAACAGCTTTCATATCCAGCTTCAAATGAGCGGGAATATTGAGCTGGTAGTTCTNTTTGCTTGTCTTTCCCCTCAGAATTAAAGCTTTAACACCTTCTTCTATGCGGGTGTTGCGTATACGTGCAGAATCTTCTGAAGTCGGGGTTGCTTCATGCTGGAGATGCCGGTAATTCAACTCCTGGTCTTTAAGAATGCGGATAATTTCATTACGGATATTTTCCATTCCATAAANAATACGGGCTTTTATGCGATTGCCGGCAATACGTTTTGGATCAGATGGAAATAACGAGGCTTCACGAATGTTTTTAAGACCCAAAATTGTCATAGTTAGTCGTTCTAAACCCATGCCGAATCCTCCATGAGGCGGCATCCCATACTTAAAAATACTCAAGTAATCTTCAAAATTATTTGGATCCATCTCTTTAGCACGAATGCCTTCCAGCATAGATTCATAGGTATGACGTCTTTGACCGCCTGAGGTAATTTCAGTTCCGGCACAAAGCAGATCGAATGTATTTGTTAGCTCTGGATTTTCGTCGTTAGGATAAGCATAGAAAGGACGTTTAATTGTTTTCCAGTCAGTAATAAAAATTAAATCCGTGCCAAATTTTTCTCGCGCATAGCGGCATAATTCTCTTTCAGCCGCTGGGCTTAAGTCGGGTTCTTGACGCTCGTCATTGCCTGTTCTTTGAAAATAGAGTTCCTGGGCTTCCGCAAAGGTAAGACGAGGAAAGGGTACATTTTCCGGTGCTTTGATAATCTCTCCGCCTAAGACAGCAATCTCAGGAGCACAATGCTGATGCAAATATTTGATCATAAATTTAATGCAGTTTTCTTGGATATCCAGAACTTCGTGCCAATGGTCAAAGAATCCCATTTCAAATTCAAATTGTTTGCCTTCTGTCAAATGACGAGGTGTATTAGAATTTTCTGCTCGAAAAANAGGCATTAGGGCAAAGACCCGTTCATTTACTCCTACCATGATCTGCTTATAAAGCTGGCTGCTTTGTGCAAGGGTTGCTGTATAGCCAAAATAATCCACAGAAANAAATTCAGCCCCGCCCTCAGAAGAGGCTCCGATGAGGTTAGGTGCAAAGTACTCGACTGCCTTGACCTTATCATTCATAAAAAGACGATAAGCGTGTGCTAGGGCAGCCTGAATTCGAAAAACAGCTTGTATTTGGCGCTGACGCAGGGAAATCGGACGATGGTCTAAAATAAAATCTAAATCATTTTGGATTTCGGGTTTATAATACTCGATAGGTGGAAATTCTTTAATAGGAACTTCAACAGTGATTTTTGGGTCAATCATTTCCACACCCAAAGATTTTTGTGAAGACTCTATGATTTGACCAGTGATTTTTAAAATTGAGCCCGGTTGCAGATGGGCCGCTTTTTGATATTCTTCTTTGTCTTGGATGACAACTTGTATAAAACCTGTCCGATCTCTGAGAATTAAAANATTAATTTTTCCACAGGCACGAATGTTATTTAGCCATCCGCGTACTGTCGCAATTTTATTTACATGCTGATTTAGCTCAGCTGCAAGAATCCGTGCCATAATTTTCTCCTATCAAACAGCACACAAAGATAGCACATTCTTTTGTTTCATTCAATCTGTGATCTTGATAAGATGACCTTAAAAGGAAGGTTTCATGCTTCAAAGCCAAACTCTTTCGAAAAAACAGATTGCTGAATCTTATGCTCACAGAATTTGGGATCTTAAAGATCTTAGTGCTATAGACGATTTAATGCATAAAGACATTATTCTTCATAGCTTATTAGGTGACTTTAAAGGTAAAGAATCTATGCGTAATGTCATCCAGGCATGGTACGAAGGTTTTCCAGATCTTAAAGTTGAAAACTTATCTATCCTCTCAGAAAATGATCAAGTTGTCATTCATTGGAAAGCGAGTGGAAGGCATCAGGGCGAATTTAAAGGCATCCCGGCTTCAGGAAAGAAAGTCTCCTATGCGGGTGTCACCATTTATCGCATCCAGGAAGATAAAATTAGCGAATATTGGGCTTATTTAGATCTGGCTCATATTTTTCAACAAATTAAATCTTAGGATTTAGTAAGGATATTCCTAGTCCATCAATTCGTCCATTTTCTCCTACAATTGTAGTCGCCAAAATAGTATCAATGCGCGGATCAGTGGCTAATATTTCATTATATTCATAGATACTCTGAGCTGTAAAATCCCCTTCAAGAGGTTGATTGATGGGGCTTCCCTTCGGGATCAAATTGTCTGAAAGGAGCAAGGCTTCAGGGCTAGCTAGCGACAGGATAAGCGGTAAGTATGACGGATAATCTTCTTTATTAGCATCTAAAAAATGAGATCAAAAGGGGCGTCTTTTCGTTGAATAAACCGGGAAAGAATATCTAAAGCATTGCCCTCTAATAAATGAACTCTTCTTTCTAGATCAGCATGCTGGAAAATTTTCCGCGCAACAGCAGTATGTTGCGCATTGCATTCAATAGTAAAAATTTCCGCGTCGGGTGCTCCTTTTGCCAACCACAAAGTGCTATAACCTGCGAGTGTGCCAATCTCCAGGATACGTTTTGGATTTTTAGTTTTGCGAACATGTAGAGAAGCTTTCCTACATTTTCTGGAATTGCAATCCGAGGAAGTCCTTCTTTTTCCGAAAGCTGTTTTGCCTGTTTTAAAAATTCGTCTTCTTTAACAAAAGTTTGATAAATATAGTTTTTAATCTCAGCACTTCTATCGTTTGTCATCAGCCATTTCGTATTTTGTATATTTATGTGCAAGGCCCTTGCATTTTTCAACAGGATATTTTTTAGCTGTTTTGCAAAGTTTTTCTTTCGAAGCTTCTATGAGATCAATTCCCAAGGTGTGAGAAAGATGCAAAAGTACTGTAAAGACATCGCCAATCTCATCTTTAATTTTATTAAGCTCTTCGGGAGATTCGACAAAACTTTGCGCTTCTGTAAGCCAGCGGAAAGATTCCATCAATTCTCCAACTTCAACAGCCAGATTCATGACCAGGTTTTTAGGAGAATGATACTGCGACCAATCACGTTCGGCATAAAAAGTTAACATTCTTTCCAGCAATTCTTTATGAGAGGAATCTGGATTCGCAAGGGATCGAAAATATTTTTCTTCATCGATTTCCATCCATTCAATGGGTAAGCCATTCTTCCGCGCGCAATCGATTTCAGCCGCAACTCCTCTCGAATTTTCCCAACCATGAAGTTTTAAAACGATCAAACGCCCGCACTTCTTCAACATGGTATGATCGAAATCTTTCCACGTCATCCAATCCCCGTGAATGCCAAGGCGATCAACCGGAACGTTATGGGTCAATGGAGAATATACGAATCTTCCCTGTCTGAGCAATTCGTAAGTGACTTTTGTAGCAATTGAAGCCCGGGCCTCTTTTATTTTTGGATCCGGGTCCGAATAAGGACAAGCAAGATATGAAACTTCCATCTATTCCTCTTTTATTTTTGAATCCCTTTTTCCATTAAAATTTGAGCTGCTTCATTACTCATGATCTGATCTANAAAGCGTAATTGGAATTCGGCGATCTCCCTTGAATAAATAGGTTTAGCTTTTTCAATAGCGGTGTAATATATTCCTGTATATTCTATCTCGCTTTGAGAGAAAATCGTCTCTAATTCCTCTACATTTTNTCTTTTATCATCAATAAAAACAATTTNTTTAGGATTGTGATCAAGCATCTTTAAAANAGGCATAAAAACATNCTCCTTTTTATTGTAATCGCTGACAAATAAAATACCTTGTTTGTAGAGTGTTGGAAAAGCAGCAGGCACTTCAAAAGTTTCCTTGGAAGGTGCTGTGGGCATAAAATCAAATCCGAGAGATTGAATTTGGTGAATAGTAGCTGACGCAACAGGAGGTTGACGATGCGTTAGGGCCATCACAATAATTCCTTGATGTTGTAATTGAATCAGCGCAGGCACAAAATCGTCTTCCAACGGTTTTACTCTACAAACCTTCTGAGTTTTAATCCAACCCGGATAGCAATCACGAATCGCTTCTTCCCTTGTCATCCCCGCTTGCAACCTTTNTTGCATTTCGTCATAGAACCAATTGGCGTGACCTAAAGCTTGCGCAGCCTCAAAGAGCGTATTATCCAAATCCACTAAAAACCATGTGTCCTTATCTATCAAAGGAAGAACCTCAGCGATATGACTTGTTTCAAGAATTTTTGCTTCCCCATAAAATGAAGAACAAATCAATATTATCCCTAATAAAAGCCGTAGATACATTGTCTGTTCTCCTTCAAGGTTTTAACATGGCTGATTGCTCTAAGCCATTTCGATAATTTAGATAATCTTTTAAAATCTGGGCGTGGTCAAAAGCCAATTCGTTCCAGGGAATATTTTCTAATTTAACAATAAAGGCTTTTGCTGCATCATCCCCGGCTTCAGGCAAAGTAAAGGCCTTAGCCAGATGAGTCACTTCAACAGAATGATGTCTAAAATCTCTGGAAGGATCAGAATACACATGAAATTGCTTGAGATCTGCAAGCTCTAGCTTCACTTCTTCCATCATTTCGCGACGGACAGCATTCTCAACAGTTTCACCATACTCTACTTTTCCTCCCGGAAGAGCTTTTCCCCAAGGAGCCTTTCCTCTTTCGATCAGCACAATCCCTTTAAACTGACCTTGATCATAAATTTCTATAATGGCTGTCGTTGTCAGAATGGGCGATCTATGGACAGGCTTTGAAGATTCACCAGCATCAAGAATAGGATTAAATAAGAATAGAATGGCCAAAAAAATTAATACATAATTTATACATATCAACTCCTTAAGGGATTTTTCCATAAATCTTAGCTTTTTATGTAAATCAAAACAATCATTGAATTAAAAATGGTTGAATTTATGTTCAAAGTTAGATTACTGATAAACTTACATCAATTCCATGAAGGCTCAGTATGATCTGCAGGATTCTTTCTTTTCTCGTTTTGGTTTTTTAGTTGAACAATCTGTTTTTGCATTGAAGATTCTAAAACTGCGAATTCAACAGAAGATTATAAAATCAATTTTCTTCTTCCGATTAACTGGACCTCTAGTCCTCGCTATAATTTGAAAATTACAATCCCTGAAGGCTACCGTCCTCTACAACCGGAATCTGCATGGGGGAGGACTCCACATCCATCATTGAGTTTATTCCTAAAGGAGAAAGTCAGGATAACTGGTCTGAAATAATTACCATTCATAAGCTGATAGGTAAAAAAATAAATGCGGCAATGATGATTGACACTTTAAAGTCCTCCATCCTTTCACAAACTAAAAATGGAAAAATTTGGAAAGGAAGTTTAACCAGAAAAGATGCCTATCTATTTGGCTCTCTTGGATTGTCTTATGATTTAAACGGTCGACACGAAATCCTTGGATGTCGCTATTATTCTGGACCTTATGATTGTGTGGGGATTCAATATACTCTGCGCCCTGTAAAGGGATTCCATGACGAAGATATGGAAAAAAATAGAAAACTTTTTCAACACCCTTACAGAAATTATCACCACGTCAGTCAATGAAGAATCTCAAGCCGTGGCTGATATTCATTAATTGATTTCAACACAACAAACTGTTATTATTTTTATATATTTAATTTAATAACGGTTTTTATGCATAAATTTATAAAATTAATCAGTTTATATTTGATATTAATTCATTTTCCATTAATCGCTGAGGATACGGTAATTGTCGGGTATTTTGCTGAATGGGGAATTTATGGAAGAAATCATCATATCATGGACATTCCTGGAGACAAACTTACTCATGTCAATTATGCATTTGCTCAAATATCCCCACAGGGTGAAGTGCTCCCTTTTGATTCCTTTGCAGCGATTGAAAAAGTTATCCAGGAGATCAATGGGATGAAAGCGTTCGAGGTAATTTTAAGCAGCTGCAAATACTTAAAAAGAAATACCCCCATCTCAAAACTTTAATTGCGATCGGAGGTTGGACATTATCCGATCGATTTACGGACATCGCACTTACACCAGAATCCCGTTTAAAATTTGCAAGATCCGTTGTCCAATTTATGCATCAATATGGATTTGATGGAATCGATATCGATTGGGAATACCCTTGTGGGGGCGGTCTTGCTAAAGGTCGTCCTGAAGATAAACAAAATTTAACGTTTATGGTTGAAGAAATACGTACACAATTGAATGAACTTGAAAAGAAAACCGGCCAAAAGTACTTCCTGACTCTTGCCTCACCTGCAGGTGATCAGTTAAACCACTATGAACTAGGAGAGGTGGCAAAGTTCATAGATTGGTATAATGTCATGGCGTATGACTTTCATGGAGCCTGGGAGAAAACAGCCAACCATCAAGCTCCATTATATCAAAACACTTCAGATCCCTACCCTCTCGCTGATCGCTATAACGTCGCGTACGCCGTCCAAAGCTATCTCAATGCAGGCGTTCCCTCTACTAAAATTGTGTTGGGTCTTCCTCTGTATTCAAGAGCATGGAGCGGCGTTGAAACACATGGCAATGGTCTTTTTCAAATAAGTTCAAATGCAGCCAGCGGCACCTGGGAAAATGGAATTTTAGATTATGCAGATTTATATCAAAGAATCCAGGCTGAACCAAATAAGTACATTCTATTTTGGGATGACGAAGCTAAGGTTTCCTGGGTTTTTAATCCCTATGTTGAAAATGGTGCCTTTTATACTTATGAAGATCTGAAAACCCTTCAAGAAAAACTAAACTTTATTAAAGAGAAACAATTAAGAGGCGCCATGTTTTGGGAGATTTCTGGCGACATCCGAGACGCGAGTCACCCTCATTCTCTTATACAAGCTGCTTATAGAGGGTTGAAGGAAAATTAATTTATTCGGGCAATTGCAAGGTTCCATCCTCTTTTAAAGGCCAATGAGGGTTCCATGCAATTTCCCATACATGCCCGTCCGGATCTGCAAAATATCCGCTATAACCACCCCANNAAACATCCTGCGCAGGCTTAGTAATCTTAGCTCCTGCTTCTATGGCTTTTTGTAAAATGGAGTCAACCTCTTCCTTGCTTGATGCGTTATGAGCCAAAGTCAATCCCCTAAACCCTTTTGAATGAATTTTGACAGCCGCATCTTCAGCTAAAGCATCTTCCGAAAACAGACATAAAGTCACCCCTAAAGTGTGAAAAGCTACAAAGTGTTCGTTGCTCGCAGAAGAAACTTTCCAGCCGAATCCCTTTTCATAAAAATTTCTCGAAACTCTCAGGTCTTTAACACCCAATGTGACAATATTAATTCTTGGTTGCATATCGTTCTCTTCCATGAAGCCAATAAAATGGCTAATTTATTTATAAAGCGCCGGATGTCCTATTCAATTGAGGCATATTAAATTTTGCTTTTAAGGACTTCCAAAGCTTCTGGGGTCGAATAATCATCTGTCTGAGAATATTAGTCAATATTGGACGCATTACAATAGTAAAAGTTAAAATTTCAAAACTTTGCTCAATTCATTGCTTTTATAAAGAATCCGTGTTCAAAGTTTCTTAGATTTTTTGATGAAATTATTTATAATTGTCCAAGTTAATCGATTGAAGAACTTGAACAGCAAACGCCTAAGTAATTATCTTGGCTTGTTGATGAATGAAAAAAGATACTATTTGGAAATCAATTTATGCCTGCTGAGCACGTCTCCAATAGAGAGAATCTAGTATGACCAGTTTATTATTAAAAGGAATCCTTATTGGCTTTTCCATTGCGATGCCGGTTGGTCCCATTGGTCTGTTATGTATTCGTAATTCACTTGTTCATGGAAGAAGTTACGGATTTGCTACGGGGTTGGGCGCTGCTGTTGCTGATGCATGCTATGGTGCAATAGCAGGTTTTGGAGTCGCAAGCCTGATGACCTTTCTTATAAATTATAAACTTTTTTTGCAAATCGCTGGCGGNATTTTTCTTTGTTATTTGGGTTGGATTACATTTTTGCANAAAAATGAAACTCAGGATGACAAAAATTTAAAAGCAAATGGCCGCATAGATGTATTCTTAAGTACNTTTTTTCTAACCCTGACAAATCCGATGACAATCTTAAGCTTTGTTGGCATTTATGCAGGATTAGGCATAGGAATAAATAATGAGGGATATGATTCTGCAGCGATTTTAACCGCTGGTGTCTTTCTGGGATCGGCGTTTTGGTGGTTTTTACTTAGCAGCGGCTCTGCTTTGTATAAACATAAACTCACCGCTCAAAAAACTACCTGGATCAATAAAATTTCAGGAACGATTTTATTTGTCTTTGGTTTGGCTGCTTTTTGATTTGATCTAAATTAAAAAATTCCGTATAGTCTTCGCCATGACAGTTTTTTATCTTGAAAAATCAAGAAAAATTTCTAAAAACAAATCTATTAGAGGAAATACCACTTATGAAGAAGCTTATGGCGCTTTTTTCGCTCGTTACATTGTTGACATTTACACAAAACGCATTTGCTCATGAAGGCCACGAACCCAATCAAATCACAGAAACAAGTGAAGATCCTTCTACAGAAGAAACTGAAGAATTAAATACACCTGCTGCAAATTAATTTATTGTGTGTAATGGATTGAGGTCTCTACCTCAATCCTCCAGCAATCACAAATGTCTCGCCTGTCATCCAGGAAGCATCTTCAGTTGAAAGAAACACGGCTGCAGGGGCAATGTCATCGGTTTGCCCGATTCGACCCAGCGGAGTTTCTTCTTCCACCTCTTTACGAAAATCGCTCTCCATGATTCCTGTTTNTTGCGTCCCCTCTGTTTCAACCATTCCAGGATTAATCGCATTAACACGAATTTTGCGCGGTCCAAGTTCTTTTGCAAAGGATTTGGTGACAGCGTCAACAGCAGCTTNTGTAGCACTATATACAGCCATATGCGGACGTGCCAATGTGCTCGCAATAGAACTAATGTTAATAATGCTCCCTCCATTGGATCCCATATACTTGACAGCTTCCTGCGTTGCCAATACTAAACCAAGTACATTTAAATTAAATAATTTATGAAAATGCTCCGGTGTAATCTCTTCAAGCGCAGCAAATTCATAGATGCCCGCATTATTTACAAGAATATCAAGCCTTCCAANATTTTTTTGAGTTTCTGAAANAAGACGTTTAATTTCATGCGGCTGGCTTACATCAGCCTGTACAGCAAATGCCTGGCCACCATTTTTGGAAATTTCATCCACCACACGGTCTGCTCCTTCTCTACTAGACGCATAATTAACCACAACAGACGCCCCTTCCCTTGCCAAATGACGAGCGATTGCGGCCCCAATCCCTTTAGAAGCACCTGTTACTATGGCAACTTTATCTTTAAGTTTTTTTGTCATAGATGAACCTCTTAGTTTGAAAAAATGAAAGTAACAATGATCCCTTTTTTAAGTCAACGAACTGACAACTGAAATGGGCTTATTTCTCTATTAACTGCCAATTTAATTCTTTGACCAGTATGTCAAAGGTTAAGCTTTGAGAATTAGAAAAAATCACAATTTAAGCGTTTGTTCGCTTATGCTTAAATTGATTTTAATGCAGCAAAGGTGCCTTTATAATCAACAGACAATTTGCCATGGTGAAGAATTTGCGCAGATAAATGGATGCGTGCTTTTCCTTTAGCATGCAATGTTTTGACAAAACGTTGCCAGACTATTTCTTCCGGCATGAGGCATTNCGACAAAAACTGATCATCCACGGGCAGCAAATAGGAAACTTCGCTTTTTGTGATCACAATTTGCACAGTTTCGTCCAAATTTACATAAAGCAGGCACCAACATGCGAGTGTCGCCACAGCATGCAGGCTCCCTCCAAATACGGTTTTCTTATGATTGATATTATTGAGAAAAGGAGCGCTGAGAACAATTCTATCTTTAGATGCATGCTCGACTTTAATTCCCATGGCCTGCGAAATGGGGATGTTTTGATAAAGATATTTTTCGATAAAACTTTCCAAATTCATCATCAAACCGTTAACTTAAAAGTTCTCAAAATCCCTTCCAGCGTTGAAATGAAATATTAAAGAGAATAAGATCAAATATCCATTTAACAGGATTATTCAAAAAATGAAAATAACTTATCTATTAAAAACCATTTTTTGGGGATTGTTTTTTAGCATCCATGCATTTGCATCTACTGTCACTGACGACTCCCTTTTAAGAACCCTTCATCACCTTGAAGTGAGCTTTAATGAAGCCGAACAAGTTTCTCCCGCCGAAGGTTATCAAATAATTATTAAATTTGATAAATCTACAAATGAGTTTTGTGGGTTTTTAGAATCCAGAGGAACAAGAGTATTTGGTACGCCTCTGGAGATTCCATCGGTCAAAACATGCTTACTTTGCATGCGACATGATGACTTGCAATTTGATGACATGAAAATTTTTATTCCTTCAATGACCGATTTATCATTGCACCAAAAATACATGTTCCCCATTGGTTTGCAAAAGAAAAATTGGATAGGCATACGCTCTTAGAATTACAATATGCATTGATGAAGTGTGCGACCCATTTTTGTATTTTGATCGAAGAACTTTTTCCTGAAAAAATGTATTTAGTGAAAGCTATTCTTTTGAAATTTTTTGCGGTTATCACGCAGGCCAAAACATCCCGCACCTTTCTATTAAGATCCCGCTAAAGGGTCATATAACCAAACAAGAATGGAAAGAGATAAAAACAAAGTTTTATGAATTTTAATTTTTTACGAATGAATTTATCAAAAAGCTGGTGCTATGCACTCTTTTTCTGCGCTTCCTATTTTCTATAACTCTCCATATGCACAGGATAAGCTTAGCATCCAGCTTCCAAACAACAAGGCGAGAGAAAAACTTTTAAATGGAAAAAGTAGAAGACCAGGAATTTAAAGCAAAAACTTCTCAAAAGTCTCATTTAAAGACTTTCATTTCATCAATTGCATCTTTAAAAATTGCAATTTTACTGAATGTCTTTTACAAAGAACTCGTTTTGTTTCATGCTTTTTAAAACCTGTAATTTAAGTCTTTTAAAATTAAATGGAACTGTTTTTCAGGATGCCAAATTTGAAGACTGTAAAATTGTTGGTGCTGAATTTTATCAATGTGAGAAAAATTTTTCTCAGTCTCTTTCAAAGACAGTTTTTTACAATATTGCAATTTTTCTCACTTAGACATGAAAAAACCTCGTTTCAAGGTTCCAAAATGAAGGAGTGTCATTTTAATGAAACCAATTTAATGAATGCAGACTTCAGAAACGCAGATTTATCTAAAAGTCTATTTCATCAGTGCGACCTTTCCAAGGCAAATTTTTCTGACGCAAAACACTATTTAATAGATGCACGAACAAATAAAATAAAAAGGCAAAATTTACTCTTCCTGATGCCTTGAATCTATTAGAATCCTTAGAAATTGAATTTGATTGAATTCAATCATCCATCTAAAGCAGAAAAGAGATCAACCTCTATTGAATCAGACAGGCCCCTTTACTTTTCGCTTCGTTATTTATCTTAAGATATTTTTCTATGGGTTCTTTAATGCGTTTAATATCGAAATTTTCTTCAAAATTCTCATGCAATAATTCATCCGGGTCAAAATGTTCGAATATAGCCATTTGTATTTCTTTAGAAAGGCTGTCAAGAATTTCTACTCCTTCATTTTCATTATTTATCTCTAAATCTTTCAAAAGCTTTTAAGAAGATAATTTTCGATCGCTTTAATACGACCTTCATTCTTTGAATTGTCCTTCGTTAAAAAGACAGATTCTGAATTTTTACCTCCGCTGCTAGAAAAAACTCTTCGTAAACACTTTTTCGTATTGAAGGAGGAAGCTTTGGAAATTTCATAAAAATTCATCAGTCACACTAACCATCTTATCAACAATTTTCTTTCTCTCTAGTTCTTCTCTTTCTTTACGCTTCTTTTGTTCGAGTGTTTTTAGTGAATGAAGCTTATTTTTAAGATCAATAAGAACTTGTAAAGCAGAAGGTGCAATATTCAAAATGCAAACACAATTTTTTGATAAAGAACCAAGAAGTCTAGCAAAACAGGTTAATTGTTTATTCCCCATTAAATCACGATGCATGCCAACCAGAAGTTTGCTTCCTGAAATGGTCAAACCAGAAACATTTTTTCAAAACTAAGCGCATAAAAAGACTCATTTTTTGTTAAATCCCAGAATCTGACGCTCTGGTCCCACGATCCGGAAAACAGAATACGGTCTTGGACGGCTAAAGAAGTAACACCGTCTTTATGACCTTCAAGAATCTCTTTAGATTCTCCTGTTTCGATATTCCAAATGCGTATTGTTTTATCCCAAGAACCTGAAAAAGATGGCCCTCATGTACCAAAAGAGACAGTATTCCACTAGTATGACCTTGCAACTCCCTGACAATGTTTTTACTGTTTAAATCAAATACATAGATGACTCCTACACCTAATTTTTCCTCGGCAGGCTCACGGCCTATTATGCCTTTTCTTTTCCCAATTATTACTTCTCTGGGTAACATGTTAAAATTTTTGGATCATTGATTAATTCAGCAGAAAGATTATCCATCGAGCCAATAAAAAGAAGATGATCAGCAGCTGCAAAGCTTGAAGGAACATAATCTAAAGTCAATGTAAAAACACATTCTTTGGTTTTAAGATCCCAAATTTTGACAGTTTGATCTTGCGAACCAGAAATCAAAACATCTCCCGCAACTAAAAGGCAGGTGACTTCGCGCGAATGTCCTTCCAAAATTCCCACACATTTTCCGGTTTCTGTATTCCAAATAGGAATAGATTCACTATAGGATGCAGAAAACAGCCACTGATCTTTCGTGACTAAACAGGTAATGTCTCCTTCCATATCTAGTTTTTCTTGTTTCATATAATTTTTCTTCATAGAACCCTACACGTTCCTGTGTATCAATAAGGTTAACCATTTGAATGGTGTTGGTATACTGACCCAGGTAAAGGAGTCCATCTTTAGCTGTCAAACAAGTGCAATTGTTTCCTTCTAAAAATGAGTGAGTGAACAACCCATTTCTTAACCTGTCAATTTTGCAACGATGCATGTAATATTCATAAAAATTTTGGAAAGCTTTATTTTCAGGTAATTTTTTGACCCTTTCAGCCCAAAATAAATTATCCTTTGAGAAACTATTGAAAAACTGATTTAGCTCTGAAAACTTCAAAATAGCTTCTTTTGAAAAAAAGAAAAATTTTAACCAAGATTTCATTGGGAAATATAAAAAAATGCCCTTGGGGTTCTGCATGCTTTTGCAAATCCATCTGATTACTTTGATTATTGTTATTTTGGTTTGCTGCATTTAATGGTTCCTCTGGTTTTAATGCGCTCTTTAATTTTAACAATCTTGCCTTTAAAGAAAGGATTTCCTCCCAAAAAGTTTAGAAGAATTTTTTCAGATTCAGAAAAAATTTACGTTGCAGAACTTCTTGTAAAAATAGCGATAATTTTTCTAATTCAGCGAGGTGAACGCCTATCTCAATTGCAGACCATTTATATGCTGGATTTATCTTAAGTTGTAAGCTTATAAGATAAGGACTGATAGCTGAAAGAATGAGTTGTGTACGTTTAACAACAAGCTCCTTCCAAAGCTTGCGGCCTTCTCTAGCCTCTGCGAGCAATGCGGTAACTCTTGCAAGTTCATCGTTATTTTTGTTAGCCTTCAAATCGATTAATTCGATATGTCGATGTTTTAAACCTAACTTAAAACTTAATAGCTCATTACCTAATTCTTCGAGAATTGCAGACTTTTGCAGTTTTTGCCTTTCATTTAATGAAGTTTTAGTCAGATCACTTTGAACTTGTGCCAAATTTTGATAAACTGTTTTAAGGGAATTTTCTAGCGGACTATAATAAGAAATTTGAGTAGTCATGTTTTATCACCGTTTTGCTTCCTCAAGAAAGGACAATTTATGAAAAATTAGTTTTAGGTCTTCATCATGTTACAGCTTTGACTTCAGACCCACAAGTAAATCTTAATTTCTATGCAGGAATCCTTGGGTTGCGTCTAGTCAAAAAAACAATCAACTTTGATGCGCCGGAGATCTACCATCTATATTATGGAAACGAAAAAGGCGCCCCAGGCACGATTATGACNTTTTTCCCCTACCCCACTATTCCTAAAGGAAGAAAAGGAAAGGGACAGCTTACGGTCACCTCTTTCTCCATCTCAGAGAATTCTTTAGAATACTGGATCAAGCGGTTGCACAAATTTAATATTCCCCATAGTCAGCCTAAGCAAAGATTTGAAGAAACGTATATTTATCTCGAAGATAACGATGGCTTAGGACTTGAGCTGGTAGCAAACCATCAGGATCAAAGGCAAGGCTTCACTTACGGCAACATCCCGGCAGAACATGCAATTAAAGGGTTTTACGGAGTTGCATTATCAGAAGAAGGATATGAAAAAACGGCAAGGTTATTGACTGAACATATGGACCATCTTAAAATTGGAGAAAACGGAAATCGCTTTCGGTATTCTGCAAGCGGACAACCGGGCGACTTCATTGATGTCCTTTGTTCGCCCGATCGTTTGCAAGGCTTAGGAGGAACAGGAACGGTGCATCATGTAGCTTTTGCAACACCTAATGAGACGACTCAATTAGAAGCCAGAAATAAATTGTTAAATGAGGGACTTAATGTCACGCCAGTTTTAGACAGGGAATATTTTCATTCTATCTATTTTAGAGAACCAGGAGGAGTCTTATTCGAAATTGCCACCTTGCCCCCTGGTTTTACTGTCGATGAAGAACTTTCCCATTTGGGAGAAAGTTTGAAACTTCCTCCCTGGGAGGAACCTCATAGAAAGTGGATAGAAAATGAATTGCCTCCAATCCATTTAAATACTCAGGAATTTAAAGACTAATTTAGTTTATGCATGATTACAACATTCTTACTCAGGGACCATCCGTTGAAAAAGCTTCCAAAGCGTTAATTTTGTTGCATGGCCGTGGGGGAACTGCACGGGAGATTTTAAATCTTGCCTCTGAATTTTGCGATGAAAGTTTTTATGTAGCTGCCCCTCAAGCCACTAATAATAGCTGGTATCCATTGAGTTTTATGGCAGAGGAAAGATTGAATGAACCCTGGCTCTCTTCCTCTGTTGAAGTGGTAAGAAGGCTCATTGAAGAAACATCCGTCCATATTCCGAAAAATAAAATCTTTGTGATNGGGTTTTCTCAAGGAGCATGTCTGACTTTAGAATCGACCTCACGTTTTGCGACCCAATATGGAGGGATTGTAGCCTTTACAGGCGGTCTCATCGGTCACACGCTTCACTCTAATAAATATAAAGGCAATTTTGGAGGCACAAAAGTCTTTATTGGAAATAGTGATAAAGACCCTCATGTTCCTTTAGAAAGATCCCAACAAACCAAAATCCTTATGGAAAAAATGGGAGCGCAGGTGAGTTTAAAAGTTTATCCAGGGATGTCGCATACTGTTAATCAAGATGAAATTGAATCGGTCAATCAATTCATCTTTAAATAGATTTTAAGAAATGATTTTCAAGATAGGGAGCTAACCTATCTTGATTTTTTTATTCGCCTTTTGTGTGCCCGCTTTCCCGATGATGTTTCATAACAGTGCGCGCAGCAACTTCTTTTGAACGTTTCCCGTAGTGGCCCTTAGAATTTTCTTTGATATGTTCATACATGCGTTGTTCTTTAGAACCTACGCCTTTTAGATGTTTTCCACCAGGCATAAAAGCCTCCTTTTATTTGCTGAACTGCTGAGGATTTTTCTTAAATTTATCCATGCATTCTTTGCAGCAAAAGTAAATTTTTATTATGGTGTTCTGCTTTAAAAGTGGATTGAGAAGGGTCAACTGCCATTCCACAAACAGGGTCTTTTTGGTTTTTCATACAACCTCCGAAGGTTATTAGCCTCTTATTATATTAATAACATAGCCCTCTTTATTTGTAAAAAAATTACTTTACCCAAAAACACCAATAAATATTCATATACCATTAAATACAAAGGTTTTAGATAGATAAATAATAATAATAATAATAATAAAACTGACCTACAAGCACTTTAGTGATCTGAGTTAAGACTTCTTCCCGGGTTAACATATTTTNTGTGAATATCCCGATTACACCTTCTTTAGAGCCTAACTTTTCAATGCNCCCTAGTTTTAGATTTTTTCCTTCCGTCAATTCTGATCGATACTTTTTCGGTAATAAAATGAGAGGTCCATTTGTAAAATAGACATTTTGATGTCTATCTACAATAGCTCCCCAGTGACAAAGATAGATATCTTCATCCTTGAAAACGACTCCAGCTTCTAGACAAATTGCATATTCAGCATCCGTTTTCATAAGGCANNATCGATTCATGGCACCCTGCAAAGTTTATTCGTCAGAAAGAGGCTGTGGACTTACTTTAGATAAAGCAGAAAATGGAATCACAACAACTTCGTCTTTGAAAGCATTCCTTACAGCCGAAANTTTATATACATTCGTTGATCCTACAGCGACCTTAAACTGTGTTTTTGCTATAGGTAATGATACCCATAAGTTGATCAACAACTTCCTTGTGATTTACTCACTCAATTTTATTTTTTATTGCATGAATCATATCATCATTGAATTTTTGATAAAACTTTGATTGTACCGACCAATAATGCCAGTAAAGAGGCATCTTCCAGGTTTTTTCAGGATAAATTTGTACAAGCTGCTTTTTCTTCAATTCCTGCATAATATCCATTCTGGGAATAAGTCCATATCCATACCCCATCAATGCGAATTTTTTGAATCCTCGTACAGAGGGTATCGTATAATAATTTAAATGACTTCCATTGAATCCGAAACATTTTTCAAGAAACCTTTCATGGAGCTTATCATTTTGATCAAATTTTATTGCAGGAGCAGCACTAAAACATTGCTTAGGTGTTCCTTTTGAGAAATATTTTTTAACAAAAGNTTGGGAGGCTGCCAAAATATATTCCATATCCCCTAAAAACTGACATTTCCNTCCTACTACTTCTTTTTCTGAAGTTGATAGGCAGGCAGATGCTGTTCCATTTTTAANATGTTCTAAGGTCAGCTCTTGATCCTCTGCAATGACTTCCAGAATTAAATTTTCAAAGAGCCCTTTTTCTTCAATTATCTCCTGGAACCATGTTTCTAAACTATCACGGTTGATCGCGATAGTAAGATGAGGAAGAATATTTTTTTCACCTAGCTGTTTTTTAANGTCCTCTTCTAACAAGCAAAGTTGTTTAAAATGCCCTAAGAGCTGTTTGCCCAGCTTTGTGGGCCGATAGGGCAATTGTCGAACGAGTACAGGTTCCCCATAATAAGATTCTAATCCTTTTATTCGTTGTGAGACAGCTGATTGAGTTATGAAAAGCTTTTNTGCAGCCTCTTCAAAACTTTGTTCTTCTAAAACTGTGTGTAAAGCCTCTATTCCTTTGTAGTCTAACATCTAAAAATCCATTAGTAATATTAATAGTTCATAAATTTAATTAATTTTACTTATAAACAATCTGAATATTAAAATTCAAAACAGATTTAACAAGGAGATAGACCATGCAAATTCGTATAGATGAAATTGTCTTAAATACCTTTCCCCAAACAGAGATTGGTTATTTAATTGCCGAGGTGGAAGTAAGAGCAAAACATCCCTTCGTTGAGGAATTAAAATCTAGTTTAAAAAATTATCTTGAAACTCAAGGAATCAATCCAACTACCTTTGCTGTTCATCCTTCAATTGCTGTGTGGAGATCAATTTATGAGGAATGTTTTAAAGTTAAAGCAAAAAGCTATCGTTCCTCAATTGAAGCTCTTGTAAAAAGAATTGTGACAGGAAAAGAACTGTGGAACATTAATTGTATTGTCGATCTATACAATTGCTGTTCCATCCATTCTCTTTTACCTATGGGAGGATATGATCTTAACAAAATTTCAGGCGATATTTCCATTCGGTTTGGTAAAGAAACTGAAACATTTTTAGGACTTGGCGAATGGATTAAAACGGAAGTGAAGCCGAATCATGTGGTGTATGCAGATGAAAAACANATTTTATGCTGGTTATGGAACCATAAAGACTCCCAGGAAACCTGTATTGATGAAAAACAAAAAAGTGATCTTTTTGTAGATGCATTTGATCATGAAAAAATTGTANNATGCCTTGAAACAACTTGAAAATTGCTTAGAAAAATCCAGTGCACAACAACTGAAAAAGGAACTTTAAATCGATCCTTTCCAGAAATTTATGTAAGAGGTTAAGCATGTTATTAGCGTTATTGAAAGGTTTTGTGACTAGCGGAAGTTTGATTGTTGCAATTGGTGCGCAAAATGCTTTTGTCATTCGACAAGGCCTTTTACGTAATCATNNCTTTTTAACTGCGTCTCTTTGTTCTTTGATTGATGCTGCATTAATTATGTTGGGCATATTAGGTTTTGGCAAAATAATTTCTGAGTATCCCTCTCTTATTTTTCTCTCAAATTTATTTGCTATCGTTTTTCTNTTTTTTTATGGGGCATTTGCCTTACAAGCCCTTTATACAAAAAAGAGATTGAATGACTTTTCCAGCCCAACAAAACCGACAAAAGANAAAACGATTCTGTTATTACTTGCTTTTAGCTTACTTAACCCTCATGTATATCTCGATACGGTCATCTTACTAGGGAGTATTGCGAGTCAACAACCTTTACATGAACAAATTTATTTTGGATGGGGAGCAATTAGCGCTTCTTTTATTTGGTTTTTACAATTACTTACGGAAGCTTTCTTCTTGCCCCCTCCTTTCAAGTCCTTTTCGTGGAAAATGATCGATGTTTTTACAGCTGTAACTTTATGGGGAATGGCTTTATGTTTAGCTTGGCCACTAATCGCCGTCATTTTTTAATATTTTAGAATTTTTAGGAATGACTCAAATTAACATACCTGCTAAAGGTTTGTGAAAGGAGAACTCATGACAGACAAAGAGAAAAACAAAAAGTCCCGTGCTAAGAAAAAGCACCCATCTCTGTGTATCAGAATAGGGAGAAAAGAGATGCCTACCTGCAATTTGACCATAATGAAGGCGATTTTAGTGATGCTGATCCAAAAGAGTATGAGAAAACGAAAAAAATCAATTAGGGTAATTTTGATTTTGAACGAAAACTTTTAGTTTGCCATTCTATTTTATTTGGCAAATCAATAAAACCCTTGTAAGTTTCTTCTTCAAAGATTTTTGAAACTCCAAGGATCTTCTCTTCCCATTCATACTTAACATATATGAAGTCAT
This sequence comes from Parachlamydiaceae bacterium, assembly GCA_013414685.1. Lineage (GTDB taxonomy): Bacteria > Chlamydiota > Chlamydiia > Chlamydiales > Parachlamydiaceae > Neochlamydia. Next base: position 1,262,503 of record CP058704.1, read on the forward strand.
TTTTAAAAGCTCGCCTTCTACCCCTGAGCTTTTAGGTAATGAAAAAAGGGTCTTTTTTTTTGCTGTAGAGTTCATTATAGAGAAATCTTGGGACGAGAGTTAGACATCGAATGGGAAGCGTAACTAGGTCTAAAATACCCTCCATCATCCGAATAAAAATTTTTCCAGACAACAAGAATGTACCTTAATGGCGCTCCTTGATTCAGCAGGAAAGAAAAATCTTGAACGAAGTTTTTGTATTGTTTGTTCGTACAGGAATGAATTGCGCAGAAAAACCATAAAAACCCTTTTTGCAAAGAGATTTTAAACGCTTGACATCATCCAATGAATCCAAACTTTTACAAAAGCCCAATCCTGTTGATCAGGATGATTTTTTAATTTTATAGAAAAACCCATGCGCACACCTATCATATAACATTTTAAAAGAAAACAACCAAAAATTCAAATAAAATATTGATTTTCGCGGCATTAAATGTTAAAATAGTTAATTATTTAGATTTTTTTATTCATGGAAATAAATACTTTTATTAAAACTCATCGACTTCTTTGTCTCTCAACACTGGGACTTGCTCTGGTCGGTTATCTTGGATACCGAGGAGTCAAGTGGCTCATTCAGAAATGCTTTAGGACTGAAAAAATTGAAGAAGTCGCAAAAAAGTCTTTTCAGGCAATCCTACGCAAATCCCCAAATCGCTGATAAATCGCATCAATCAGGTTGAAATCGTTCCGGGAAAAATTACCTCAGGACAGGGTGAGTATATTGTGTTTCGTCAAATGCCAAATGGCGAAAAAGAATCCCTAAGCCAGGAGTCCTATGAACAAATTTACTCTCTTCTGATTCAGTATTCCCCTGCAGCTATCATAAATAGAAGTCCAGAAAAAGCCGCTGAAGAATGTGAAAAAGGTATGAAATTCTTAAAGCGCAGCTTAAAACTGTTGATCCGCACCTAGAACTTACATTTATTCCACGCACCTTATACGAATTAATCTTCCTAAGAAAATGTATTAAAGAAGATCTAAAAACAAAACAAGTATGTAGTTACTCTGATCCATCTATTCAACAAATAGATTTAGATTTTTTGAAAATGACCTCACCCAATACGAAGCCTATCTCAAAAAGCGAAAAGCCAAACAAAAAGAAAAGTGCTGGCATCTTTGCTTTTTACAGATGCGGGAGATAATCACCACGTGGGGTCAAAAATGTGGCTTATCGCCTTAATCAAACTATTCTTAAAAAACTCTCTCCAACCCAAGAAGGGTTTACCTATCAGGAACTTGTCGCGCATACAGATAGAGAAATTAAATTTCTAAGAGATTACCTCAAGAGCCCAAAAGAAATAAAAGGCCGAACAGGCCCTGCGATAAACTTCGGGAATGAAAGAGCAGAGCATTTTATGGGAATCAGCAGTGATCAAGATGAACAGATGATCCGTGACGCTGTTAAGCTCGAATGCAGTAAAATTGCACAAAAAGCTTTTTGCTTTATCGAGGTGCAGACTTTGACAAGGATTTTGTCTCCTGTTGGGACAATGCAAATAAACCCTATTCTATTTCATATGGCAGCAGCTTATTTGCTGGAAATATCTTTGATCCAGGCGCTACAGCTTTTTACTTTATGAGAAAGCAAAAATGCTTATGCAATTCCTGTCCCCTTTGAAAAACTCCATCAATCTCCTTTTTACATTCCTCCAACCCATACCATTCCGCAACTCTTTGGCAAAGGAGAAATCTTCCATGGAAGAACTAAAGTATGGAAAGATCATGATTCTAAAGATATAGGCGGGATGAATCTTGGCGGCCATGGAAACCAAAGAGAGCATCTTTCCTCCTCTCTTAGCAAAGAGGATTTCATTGCCCAATTTCAAGAAGCAAAAATCAAGCTATCCAGCTTAAATAAATTACTTATATTTAATCACATAAAATAAATATTAAAATTAATATTTAACTTTGTTAAATATTCAATTGAATACGTCTCAATTTTAAGCACTGTTTTTTTTAACTAAAAATCGGAATCTCTATGAAAGGAAAGAATCATCATCTTTCACCTGAAATCCATATTGGGACATCCGGTTGGTCGTATAATCATTGGACGGAAAATTTTTATCCGGAAAAATTGCCGGCCAATCAATGGTTAAAGTTTTACTCCAATCATTTTTCTACAGTAGAAATTAATTCAACATTCTATCATTCACCTTCGGTTAGTACTGTCAAAAAGTGGTTTGCAGATGTGCCGGAAAATTTTGCTTTCTCAATAAAAGCAAGCCGCTATCTCACTCATCAAAAAAATTGCATGATTGCAAAGAAAGTTTGAATTTTTTTATAAAAATATTCAAGAATTTAAAAATAAAATCGGCCCGATCCTTTTTCAACTCTCCCCGTCTTTTAAAATAAATATCGACCGTTTCAATGAGTTTATCAGCCTTTTAAAAAAGATTATCACTATACCTTTGAATTTAGGCATCCCTCCTGGTTTACCGAAGAAATTTATGAGCTCCTATCAAAAAACAAATGGCTCTATGTATCACAGATTTAAACGGAGACCTTTCCCCATTAAAATTGACAGCTGATTTTACCTATATACGCCTCCATGGGCCCAAAAAGCTTATAGTGGTTCATATGCACTAAAAGATTTAAAACAATGGAAAAAAGAATTGCAAATTGGAAGGAGCAAGGCCTCTCCACATACTGCTATTTTGATAATGATGAAAAAGGATTTGCCGCCCGTGATGCAAGAACATTGAAAAATTTGATAATAGGGGAAAAACAATATGAATTTTACTTTAATAACCGGGGCATCCAGCGGTATCGGCGAAGAATTTGTTCGTCAATATGCAAAGAAAGGCCATTCTTTGGTGATTACGGCTCGAAATGAAGAAAAACTTCAAATAAAATATTGATTTTCGCGGCATTAAATGTTAAAATAGTTAATTATTTAGATTTTTTTATTCATGGAAATAAATACTTTTATTAAAACTCATCGACTTCTTTGTCTCTCAACACTGGGACTTGCTCTGGTCGGTTATCTTGGATACCGAGGAGTCAAGTGGCTCATTCAGAAATGCTTTAGGACTGAAAAAATTGAAGAAGTCGCAAAAAGTCTTTTCAGGCAATCCTACGCAAATCCCCAAATCGCTGATAAATCGCATCAATCAGGTTGAAATCGTTCCGGGAAAAATTACCTCAGGACAGGGTGAGTATATTGTGTTTCGTCAAATGCCAAATGGCGAAAAAGAATCCCTAAGCCAGGAGTCCTATGAACAAATTTACTCTCTTCTGATTCAGTATTCCCCTGCAGCTATCATAAATAGAAGTCCAGAAAAAGCCGCTGAAGAATGTGAAAAAGGTATGAAATTCTTAAAGCGCAGCTTAAAACTGTTGATCCGCACCTAGAACTTACATTTATTCCACGCACCTTATACGAATTAATCTTCCTAAGAAAATGTATTAAAGAAGATCTAAAAACAAAACAAGTATGTAGTTACTCTGATCCATCTATTCAACAAATAGATTTAGATTTTTTGAAAATGACCTCACCCAATACGAAGCCTATCTCAAAAAGCGAAAAGCCAAACAAAAAGAAAAAGTGCTGGCATCTTTGCTTTTTTACAGATGCGGGAGATAATCACCACGTGGGGTCAAAAATGTGGCTTATCGCCTTAATCAAACTATTCTTAAAAAACTCTCTCCAACCCAAGAAGGGTTTACCTATCAGGAACTTGTCGCGCATACAGATAGAGAAATTAAATTTCTAAGAGATTACCTCAAGAGCCCAAAAGAAATAAAAGGCCGAACAGGCCCTGCGATAAACTTCGGGAATGAAAGAGCAGAGCATTTTATGGGAATCAGCAGTGATCAAGATGAACAGATGATCCGTGACGCTGTTAAGCTCGAATGCAGTAAAATTGCACAAAAAGCTTTTTGCTTTATCGAGGTGCAGACTTTGACAAGGATTTTGTCTCCTGTTGGGACAATGCAAATAAACCCTATTCTATTTCATATGGCAGCAGCTTATTTGCTGGAAATATCTTTGATCCAGGCGCTACAGCTTTTTACTTTATGAGAAAGCAAAAAATGCTTATGCAATTCCTGTCCCCTTTGAAAAACTCCATCAATCTCCTTTTACATTCCTCCAACCCATACCATTCCGCAACTCTTTGGCAAAGGAGAAATCTTCCATGGAAGAACTAAAGTATGGAAAGATCATGATTCTAAAGATATAGGCGGGATGAATCTTGGCGGCCATGGAAACCAAAGAGAGCATCTTTCCTCCTCTCTTAGCAAAGAGGATTTCATTGCCCAATTTCAAGAAGCAAAAATCAAGCTATCCAGCTTAAATAAATTACTTATATTTAATCACATAAAATAAATATTAAAATTAATATTTAACTTTGTTAAATATTCAATTGAATACGTCTCAATTTTAAGCACTGTTTTTTTAACTAAAAATCGGAATCTCTATGAAAGGAAAGAATCATCATCTTTCACCTGAAATCCATATTGGGACATCCGGTTGGTCGTATAATCATTGGACGGAAAATTTTTATCCGGAAAAATTGCCGGCCAATCAATGGTTAAAGTTTTACTCCAATCATTTTTCTACAGTAGAAATTAATTCAACATTCTATCATTCACCTTCGGTTAGTACTGTCAAAAAGTGGTTTGCAGATGTGCCGGAAAATTTTGCTTTCTCAATAAAAGCAAGCCGCTATCTCACTCATCANAAAAAATTGCATGATTGCAAAGAAAGTTTNGAATTTTTTTATAAAAATATTCAAGAATTTAAAAATAAAATCGGCCCGATCCTTTTTCAACTCTCCCCGTCTTTTAAAATAAATATCGACCGTTTCAATGAGTTTATCAGCCTTTTNAAAAAAGATTATCACTATACCTTTGAATTTAGGCATCCCTCCTGGTTTACCGAAGAAATTTATGAGCTCCTATCAAAAAAACAAATGGCTCTATGTATCACAGATTTAAACGGAGACCTTTCCCCATTAAAATTGACAGCTGATTTTACCTATATACGCCTCCATGGGCCCAANAAAGCTTATAGTGGTTCATATGCACTAAAAGATTTAAAACAATGGAAAAAAAGAATTGCAAATTGGAAGGAGCAAGGCCTCTCCACATACTGCTATTTTGATAATGATGAAAAAGGATTTGCCGCCCGTGATGCAAGAACATTGAAAAATTTGATAATAGGGGAAAAACAATATGAATTTTACTTTAATAACCGGGGCATCCAGCGGTATCGGCGAAGAATTTGTTCGTCAATATGCAAAGAAAGGCCATTCTTTGGTGATTACGGCTCGAAATGAAGAAAAACTTCATCAACTAGCTAGAGATTTAATGAACTTATACAAAATAACAATTCATGTCATCCCACAAGACCTTGCTTTGCCAAACGCAGCTGAAGAACTTTATAAAAAATGCCAGGATAAAAATTTAAGGATCAATTTACTCATTAATGATGCGGGTATTGGTTTGATCAGTGAATTTGAAAGTCAAGATTTAAATAAAATTCAAGAAATGATCTTTATCAACATTCTTGCGTTGACGAAATTATGTTATTTATTTCTTCCTCAGTTGAAAGAAAACCATGGTGCTATTTTAAATGTGGCTTCTCAAGCATCCTTTGAACCCACTCCATACATGGCAGCCTATGGGGCAACAAAAGCTTATGTCCTTAGTTTCACTCAAGCCTTACGAGTTGAACTGCAAGATACAGATGTCGAGGTGACGGCTTTATGCCCAGGCCCCACTTATACAAACTTTTTCAAGCGAGCTAATACAACAAGCCATGTGATTCAATTCAAATTTCGCCAACCTGCAGAAGTTGTTGAAGAAGCTATCAAAGGTTTAGAGTCAGGAAAAGCGATCACTATGCCTGGATGGGAAAATAATCTATGGACTTTCATGACGCGTTTCATGCCCCGCTCGGCCCTGGCAAAAGTCTCTCAATTTATGGTAAATAAAAAATAATCTAAAGGAGTTTTTATGAAAGCGCTTGTCTTCCACCATCCTAANAAAGTCAAGGTTGAGCAAGTTAAGGATCCGATGATCGAAGATCCAAAAGATATCATCGTCAAAGTCACATCGACGGCCATCTGCGGTTCCGATCTTCACATTTATAATGGATTTATCCCCCAACTTAAAAATATGGTTTTGGGGCATGAGTTTATGGGAATAGTTGAAGAGGTTGGAAAAGATATCAAGCATCTCAANAAGGGTGATCGTGTCGTGGTTCCATTCCCCATTGCTTGCGGACAATGNTTNTTTTGTAACCATGCTCTGCCAACACACTGCGAGCATTCTAATGATAACTACGGGCCCGAAGGNGGATTATTAAAACAAAAAGGAGCAGGTCTTTTTGGATACACGGATCTATACGGCGGGTATGCGGGCGGTCAAGCAGAGTATGTTAGAGTTCCCTACGCTCACTATGGCCCAAGNAAAATTGAAGACAACTTAAAAGATGAAGAAGTGCTCTTTTTAACAGATATTTTTCCTACAGGCTGGTCCGCTATTGATTGGGCTGAATTAAAAGGCGGTGAGACTGTCGCAGTGTTTGGTTGCGGCCCTGTGGGCATTATGGCGCAAAAAGCAGCCTGGCTTAAAGGCGCTAAAAGAGTGATAGGCATCGATATTTTAGATTACCGTCTGGAGATCGCACGAAAAAGCGCCAAATCAGAAACACTCAATTTAGATAAAGTAAATGTTGTTGAAGCCTTGAGAGAAATGACGAATGGACGAGGCCCGGATGTATGTGTGGATGCAGTCGGAATGGAGGCAAATAGAAATNNTTTTAGAAAAATTTCTAATCTTATGCATTTGCAAGGAGGGACTGTCAAAGTGATTGATTTATGCGCAAGCGCTGTCCGTCGGGGCGGAGTGATTTCCATTGTAGGAGTCTATGCAACAAAATACCGTTTTCCACTAGGAAAAATTTTTGATAAGGGAGTGTCTCTAAAAATGGGCCAAGCGCCTGTCCAGCATTATATTGATGACCTTTTGGAATTAGTGCGTAATAANAAAGTGGTTTTGGATGATATCATTACACATCAATTGCCTCTGGATCAAGCCGCTCATGCCTACGACATTTTTGTAAAAGAAGACAATTGCCTAAAAGTCATTCTGAAACCTTAATCCTGAGCATGCCATCTTAAAGATGGCATGCATTTACTTAGGAATTTCAATGTCTGGGGTTTCTTAAATATTTTTGCCATTTTTTATTTTCGTTCTTGTATCTGTGGCAAGGTTCTCGTATTGCTCTAGCATTTCTATTAAGTCCTCGTCAGGCAACTCTTCTTCTTTCAAAAGNNGTTCATTATTTGCAACTTTAATTGCACGAATTATTTCATCAAGTTTTAAATGAATGGCGACCGTCTCGTGGTTTTGAGTATTTTGAAGGAGAAAAACCATTANAAAGGTGTCAATCTTAGTCAACGTATTGATCAATAATTGCCAATCTTCATTATAGTTATAATAATGTCGGGTAAATATTAGTACTAAGACCGGTTCAACTGAGTCAGTAAACGTAATTGAATTTCCTAAAAAATTTGACATCAATCGAGCAACTTTTGAATGTAAATTAGTTGATGCAAGCTTAATAGCTCTTCTTTTTCGAGGTCGTTAAAGCATAAGATTATTCATTAACTGTTAGCAAATATCGTAAATTGTTTAAGCGTGAAAATTTGTGATCACAAAGCTTTAAATCGGGATAGCAGAAGGCCCTTAATTTCTACCTGTTCTAAAAAGAATGNTAGGGGTCGTACCCAAACATCTCCATTTCCATACAGTGCTTGATAAACAACAAGTTCTTCAAGATTTTCATGATGCCTTGCGATTGCTAAAATTTTGTACTGAAGCCCTTTGTAATGCTCCCATATGCTTCCTATTTTAATTGAATTTGAGCTGATTGAATAATCAGGTATAGTAGCTTGATTCATTTAATTTCCTTTTGATTTTTCTTCCGCATTTCATAATCGACATAGTGATTCCATCTGAAAGTTGTAAGCACATATGCAGTCAATTTTCTATCTCAAAGATCGAGTAAAGCATGACCAGAAAAACATTTTAGATTAGACCCTAGGTCTTTGCATAAAAGCTCCATTTTAGATAAAATTTTACTTGCTCGTTCCTCTGGAGCCAAATGAGCTTGAAATTGGGCGATGTAAGTGGGAAAGAGATAAAGTTTAAAATTTGAAGATAAATCTTNTTCTAAAACAAATATGAAAGATTCATCATTTCTTTCGATTTCATTTACAGCATAGTCATCCACAAAATCTCCTGCAGAATAGATAATGGGCCGATTTTTATAAATTTCAATACCTCTAAAGACATGTGAAGAGTGCCCGAAAACAAGATCGGTGCCTCTATCAATTAAAGCATGTGCTATAGCTTTATGTTCCTTGGGCGGTTTATATCCCCAATTACCTCCCCAGTGGGCTGAAACAATTAATAAATCCACTTCAGGACGTATTTTTTCAATAAGTTNTAAAAAAGACTGCACATCAGCATCATTTATTTTTGTTGGTAAATGAAAGATGCCCGGTTTATCATTTTGCGCAGCCCATTCAGGTTCGTTATCCGTAAAGGCAAAGAACGCAATTTTTTGATTCTCAACTTTGCAGATGACAGGTTTTGAGGCCTCAGAGAAATTTTTTCCGGCGCCTACATGTAAAATTCCATGTGCATCGAAAATCCTTATCATATGATCCAAAGCTTCATATTCATAGTCGAGGACATGGTTATTAGCAATGGAGGCAACATCAATTTTAGCACTTTCAAGCACATGAATATTTTNTTCATCAGAACGAAAATGAAAAGCTTTTGNGGTTAAAGACCAAGGATTTCCTACATCTGAAAGAACACATTCTAAATTGCAAACTCTTAGATCACACTCTTTTAAAATGGATAAAGTACTTCCCCAAGGATAAGCAGGTGAAACACTTTTGAGTTGCTTATTCACCAAGCGTCCTAACATCACATCCCCAACGAAAGCAATCTTCATGGTCTCTCTCGAATCATAAGTTTTAGAATCACACTTTGTTGAAGCGCATCCTTGCTATTGATTTGCTTATGTTCCTTGAATCCGCATTTTTGAAATAAGTAAAGAGAAGCCGCATTTTGAATATTTGGATCTACCACACAATATCGATAGGTAGGCCAAATATAGTTTTCTAAAANACTTTCAACAATTTNTTCGCCAAGCCCTTTTCTAAGATAATTAGGGTCGCCAATAAATAAATCAAAACCAGCTGCTTTTTGAGTGACCTCTTCAGTTAAATCCTGATTGTCCCAAGGATGTTCTCTTACAGGATAAGATTGAATATATCCGATTGAATGTTCATCTAAGCAAATAATATAGCTGCTCATTTGAAATTCCCCACGGGTATAAGGTGTTAATTTTCTATAAACTTCTTCATAAGTCCAAGGGCGCAAGGAATAGTAAGCTTGAACGTGCGGCTGATTGAACCATTCTAAAATCAGCTCAAAATCTTCTTCACTAAGAGGCTTAAATGTAATTCCGCTCATCAAGCATCCTCCACCAATGCTTTTGCTAATCAAAGCTATTATTTACATCTTCAATTCGTAATTGCATATGATATAAATTTGCATAGACTCCTCTGCGTTCAATCAATTCCTTATGCGTTCCTTCTTCTTCAATCCCCTGATCTGTTAAAACTAAAATTCGCTTAGCCCTTCGAATTGTTGAAAGACGGTGCGCAATCACAATTGTCGTGCGATTTTCGATGAGTCTTTCAAGTGAATCCTGAACCGCTTTTTCGCTTTCATTATCTAAGGAACTCGTCGCCTCATCAAAAATAAGAATGGGCGGATTTTNTAGAAATACACGCGCGACACTTAAACGTTGCTTTTGCCNCCCAGACAGTTTGACTCCCCGTTGTCCAATATCCGTTGCATACTGTTGGGGTAATGATATAATAAATTCATGTGCATTCGCCTTCTTGGCAGCCATAATAATTTCATCATTTGTAGCCTCTAATTTACCATAACGAATATTATCCAATACGCTCCCTGAGAAGAGGTAAGTCTCTTGTTGTACAAGACCAATTTGACTTCTTAAGGATTGGAGTGNTAAAATTTTAATGTTCGTTCCATCAATTAAAATCTCTCCTTCATTTGCCTCATAAAAGCGCGGAATTAATGAGCAGAGGGTCGTTTTTCCTGCACCAGAAGGACCGACTAAAGCCACATATTCGCCTGCTTTGATATTCAATGATATATTTTTCAAAATATGATCGTATCCCTCTCGATATTTAAAACTGACATTTTTAAATTCGATCGACCCCTGAACTGATTCGAGTTTAAAAGCCTGTGCAGAATCTTTGATATCCGGTTCAACTTCCAAAACTTCCATAAATCGATTAAAACCGGAGATCCCTTCCTGATAAAGTCTAATAAAGTTTCCTAACCGTTGGATGGGTTCGATTAAAATCACGATATAAAGAAGAAAAGTGAGCAGGTCTGCTAAATCTAATGTTCCTTTTACAATATTTATTGCACCGAAAATTACAACTGTGACAGTCATAAGTTGCGTCATAACCAGCAAGCCATCATAAAAGTAAGCTTCGCTTTTGTAACCTTCTTTCCTGCTTTTTAGAAACCGCTCGTTTTCTTCGAAAAATTTCTGCTTTTCAATCTCTTCATTCGTAAAAGATTGCACGACTTTGATGCCGGCAAGGGTTTCCTCTACTTGTGAATTGATATCCCCGATTCTATCTCTGCTGATCCGTAAAGCCCGATGCATTTTTCTGCTAAAATAAAAACCGTAAAGTCCCATGATCGGCAAAANAAGGAAGGAAAGAAGAGCTAGATTTACGTTTATAAGCATCAAAATGATAAAGGCACCCATAAAATTTAAAAGGGAAATAACAATATCTTCAGGACCGTGATGGAACAATTCCGCAAGATCAAAGGTGTCATTTGAAATACGGGTCATGAGCTGGCCTATCTTATGCTCATCATAAAATTTAAATGAAAGTTTCTGATAATGAGCAAATAATTCATTGCGCATGTCGCGCTCCATCAAAGCCCCCATCACATGGCCTTTGTAGTCAATAAAAGTATGACAAATCCCATAAAGTGCAATCAAAACAAGCATCAGGCCACCCATCATATAAATGTGCTGATTGGCCGCTGGCGAAGCAATTTCGAGGTTTTNTGTAATGAATCTTATGCAGAGTGGAATGGCTAACGTGATCAGAGACACAAGGATTGCACATGCCATGTCAGCGAAAAAAAGTCTTAAGTAGGGTCGATAGTAGGAAAAAAATTTTCTTAAGCGTGAATGCATGAATTTGCCTTAAGCATAAGATTTTAAACGATTAAAAAGTTTTGTTTGAGCAATTTCTATAGATAGTAAGAAATCATTAAAGAAAAGGCTACAGAAATTTAAATTAACGATTAAGCCGATGATCTTATTTCTTATGAATCTCGGCTTTAGGAGTTGAAAATCTATTTTCTTTCAACGAAATGACTTGCGTCATGGAAGAGTTCGATCTTGATTATCAAGCCATCTTGGAAAGTTAATAAGGAAGCCCCAGGAAATTCTTTTGCGATCCCAGGAATATCTGTATCATAGACGATCATCGCTTGGTTGTTTTTGCCAAATTTAGCCCTTATCTCGAGGGAATTAAAAATATTCATGAAGTTTGCAGTTGCAGCAATAACAGACTCTTTTCCCTTTAAACTGGTTAAAGGAGATTTAAACTCGACGTCTGAGTGAAGAAATTTTTAATCCCTTCTGCATTTTTTCTCCTACTAATTTATAATACTCTTCAGCTTGAGCTACATAATCTTTTCCATTATAATTCCTATCAAAGTTTGAAAATCCTATAGGATCGCATTTATCTACACCTAAATATAGTTAACTATATTGATTATAGTATAGTATATCCAAATATGAAACAAGAAAAAAACGTACCTATCGTTCTGAAACAAGAGACGCACAAGCAGCAAATACCCGACTACATATTCTAAGAGCAGCCAAAGAACTTTTTCAATCAGAAGGATTTGACCAAGTGACCATTCAAAGTTTGGCTTTAGCAGCTGAAGTCTCTATGCCTACAATCTATGCCCTTTTAAATCCAAACGAGGAGTTTTACAGGCATTAATCGATGAAGCCCTGCCTTCTGAACAACGCGCGGAACTCGTGGATTTTTCCATGCAAGAGAAATCTCCTGAAAAACGTTTGAGCATTACGGCGAAATTATCACGTCAAATCTATGATGCTGAAAGAGAAGTTATGGATTTTTACGCGGGGCTGCTGTTGTGGCACCAGAATTAAAGGAGCTGGAGCAAGAAAGAGAAAATCGCCGATATGAAAGACAAGAAGAATATGTCAAAAAATGATGAAAGAAAAGTTTTGGCGCAAGGACTCACCTTACAAAAAGCACGCGAAATTCTATGGACGCTCACTGGCCGGGATCTTTATCGAATGCTTGTCATCGAAAAAAATGGACCTCAGATGAATATGAAACGTGGTTATCTGAACTCTTGGTAAAATCCCTTTTAAAAGACAAATAGCGGTTTCTTTTTCTATTTGATGATCCATTTATTGAGAATTTGTCTATTTTGCAGAGAGAAGCCCTTCAATATCTGCACCTACGATGACAGAAATGTTGCGCGTGATTTTCTCATAGTTCCAATTCCACCACTGAATTTTTACGAGCTGTTCTATAACCTCATCTGAAAAACGTTTGCGAATAATTTTGGCTGGATTTCCTCCCACAATCGAATAAGGTGGAATATGTTTGGTGACAACGCTTCTTGCAGCTATGATAGCCCCGTCTCCGATTGAGACTGAAGGCATGATCATTGATTCATGGCCAAACCAGACATCATTTCCGATTAGTGTATCTCCTTTCCGAGGAAGATCCAGTTCATAGTCAGCCCATTCCGGACACCCTTCTCCAAATTGACCGAAAATAAAAAAGGAAAGGTAGAAAATCCATTCATTTGATGGTTGGCATCATTCAAAAGAAACTTAGTCCCATAGGCAATCTGACAAAACTTCCCTATTATCAGCCGGCTCGTTCTTGCAAAAATGACATTCTCGGATTCAAAATTTTCTCCATGCCCTCTTCCATCATAGTAAGTATAATCGCCCACTTGGATATTAGGATTTGAGATAAAGTTTTTCAAAAGATCACATTTTTCGTCACCTTTTCGATGGGATAAGGACGATCTGGGGATAACATATTTTTATTCCTATTGAGAATTACAGAATTATAGTTTAATTGGATCGTTCCTCGAAAGTTCATATTTCAGCTGAACTAATCCGCTCGGATAAGCATGAGATGATGTCAGGCGGACAGGAATCTCTTGTTTAATCCTATTAANAAGAGGAATCCCATCACCAAGAATCACAGGGATAATAGATAAAGTCATCCTATCCACCGCTTGCAAGGATAGAAATTGAGAAATAACCGTCCCTCCATCAACCCAAATATGTTTCATCCCTTCAGCCTTCATTTTAAGAAGCAATTCTTTCAGATCACCCTGATAAAGTTCCATGTCCTCTCTGACTGAATTTAGACTATGACTTAGGACAATGACTCTTTTCCCAGGATAGGGATTTGGAACTGTGATGGCGACTTCATACGTTTTACGACCTATGATCAATGCATCGATACTTTCTAGTAGATTTTTAAAGCCATAATCTTCCCCAAAACCCCCAACGCGATCAAGCCAATCAAGTCCTCCATCTTTACGCGCGATGAAGCCATCAATGCTTGCAGCAATGAAAATGGATATGGCCGGTCGATCCATTGGATCCATGGCAAGCCATTTTCCAAGTTCGATCTTTTGTGAATCCCCTTGATCAGGATCATTGAAAGCCATTTCAGTATATCCATGTTTGCGGAAGAAAGGATAAGCTTCCTGTGAAGATTTAATAGATAACGTGTTGAATCCTTGATGATAAAGCCAACGTTCGCAAAGTCTCAAAANACGGCTTCCAAATCCCATTTTGCGATGATGATTATCTACTGCAAAAATTCTTAAGGCAGCCTTGTTTTCGGAATAAAGCTGAAGATGCGCGTAAGCAATTATGTCAGCATTTTTATAAAGGACAAAATGAATGGAGTCATTTTGCGCAAATGTCCCCTCGTAAGGATCCCTCTTATCCTTAANAANATATTCTTGGCGAAAATTGCGTACCGCTTCCCACTCCCGATCAGTTAAAGCTTTTACGATCCGCCATCCATCAAAACCATCCTTTGCATCGATACTTGCAACAAAAGCATCTTTTCCATTGCAATATCGAAGAATGTCTTGAGGAAACTNTTTAGCTAGCTCTATTTTGAGCTGACCATAATTTTGGGCATCAGATGGATGAGAACGCATCCAATCACGAAATCTCAAATATCTATGAATTTCAGGATCTGATTCCTGATAGACATGGACATGATATGCGCAAAAGTTATCGCTTTTCTGAAAAAATCTTCTAAAAGCCATGCCATATTCACCTTTCACATCATATCCCTGCAATTGCATAGCCATATTTGCTTTATCGACTTCTTGAATACTTCTTACAACGGGAAGTATATCGATAATAGGTTTTGCACATAAACCAGGAATAGAGGTTGAGCCAATGTGATGAATTTCTATGCAATTTGTCCCCAGAGTTTTTCTTAATAGCTTTGCTTCTAGCTCAANAAGTTCAGGCCAGCGGGNGTCATATTCCACAACTTCTACTTTTCTTCTTAAATAACAGGAGGAATCTAATGGGGACATGACTGCTTCTCCATTCACTTTTGTTAACACATTCTAGTTTTTTAAATTCAAAAAGCAAGGACAAGACATTTAATCAAAATTTAGGTTTCAAAAGAAGGCAAAAATTGCCTTTAAAAGATAGGAAATAAGTCCTTTTCGGATGACGGTTTTCTATCATACAAGTTAAATTTTAAGTGAACAATATGAGTTCCTCTAACAAATCTTAAAGTGTATTTTAAATCAGATAACTTGTATGAAATCAGATCCCCTTTTTTTTATCGAGGCCCGGTACATTACAATCACGAGTGTCAAAAATGTAATTGGTATGACAAACCACATCATGATCGTACTAAAGATCGGTAAGGAATCATGATTCTTAGCAGACATAATCAAATAAGTTGTGAACGCTGCGTAATATCCTAAAANAAGAATTCCTTCCCAACGTGAAATTTTATGTCCTGTAANAANAATAGGCAAGCAGGCAATACAAGCAGCTATTGCTATAGGCAAGTCAAATCGTAAGACAGAGGGCGCCACCGCTATCCCTTCAGGTGCTATAAAGCCTGCTAGGCCGATGATACCCATAATATTAAAAATGTTGCTTCCTACCACGTTGCCAACAGAGATGTCTTTTTCTCCTCGAAGTGCTGCGACGACAGAAGTTGCCACTTCAGGAAACGAAGTGCTCGCTGCAACGATCGTCATGGCTATGATCAGCTCGCTAACTCCAAATTCTCTCGCAAAAATAACGGCACTATCAAATAACCACCCCGCGCCTAGTACGCAAAGAAACAAACCTGCAATGATAAAACCTAACTGCTTGCAAACAATGAGTAGGTTGAAGCCGGATATTTTTTCCTGAAAAGCATTCTGATATTCTTGCTGAATACTTTTAGACTCTTTGCGACCCATCTGTATTGCAAAGATTGTATAACTCACAATCCCTCCTAATAGTATTAAAGCATCGACTTTATCTATTCTTCCATCAAGGCAAAGAACTAAAAGCAATAAATGCGCTCCTATCATGAGAGGCACTTCGTACCAAACGAGCTGTTGAGAAACCGCAAGAGGAGAAATCAAAGCCGATAACCCAAGAATAAAAAGAATGTTAAATATGGTGCTTCCTACACAAGCGCCAATAATAATGTCTGGATGATTATTTAATGCAGCTTTTACACTTACTGCAATTTCTGGTGAACTGGTTCCAAAAGCGACGATCGTCAGACCGACGACCAAAGGAGAGATTCCAATTGCTACTCCCAAACGAGAGGCGCCACGGACAAGAAATTCGGCGCCTAACACTAAAAAAGCTAATCCTAAAAGAAACATTAAAAATGTCATTGTTTTCCCCCAATTAGGCTTCCTATAAAAGAAGAATTAAATTCCAAATGGTTTGTCATTAAGAGTAGACTATTTTTAAGGTTTGCATCATATCTTCCAGTCAACCAAAGTCGATTTCTAGCAAAGATTTTGTAAAGCGGCCGAAGAGCTTTTTCAATCAAAGGGATGCGCAATAAAGTTGAGAGGATTAAAAGCTGACAGCGTGCGTAAACCGCTGCGAAGGCCGGTAGACCGACTAAAAGATTCCCATTAGAATCCATGGCGTGAATTTCGGTCATAGCTGTTTGATAATCAATTTTGTTTTGTTTGTTCGACAAAAACTCTTTTGAGGAAATATCAACAAAACGAACATTCGCTTTATTGTTTTGTCTTTGGAGTATGCAAACTTCACGTTTGCAAATTGGACATTCGCCATCATAGAGAAATTCTAAATCATTTTTTGAATAAGCGTCAGCTAAAGTTTGTTCTGCGGCAAGGCCAATGGTATTGGCTGTTAGTGTGAGCAAGCAAAGAAAGAGTCCCCAGCTTATTCCAATCACCATCCAAGTGAGAAATAATGGATAGTAAAACACCAGTCCTCCTAAAGCAGCGCCTGCAATATAACTCATAGGAGCCGCTAGAAATCCTACTAGAAAGGAGACTAGAAAGTTTTNTTTAAGTATTTTTAATGAATGGTTGATTAAAAGTGAAAAGAGCGGATACAGGCTGATCACCCATAGGGGAGGAAAATTGCGACTTGCGAGATATTGAATCAAACCAATTTGAATGAAGCTTATTTCCAAAATAAATCCTAGGGGAATCGAAATAATGACTAAAAGCAAGTCCTGAATGTACAAACCGATATTTTTAATTTTCGCACAATAAAGCTGAAAGAAAATTAAAAAATTGCCCCCGATGAAGCCCANAATTAAATGACCATGAATACCAAAAAGGACTACCCAAAACCAACCCGCGGTATAGCATACGCTATTAAGTAAAGAGAGATTCATGTTTGGCTCACAGACTGATAAATTGATTCGCAGTAGTCCCAAAGCATTCTATCTTCAATTTGAGTTGTTTGATTTAAATGAAAAATCGTTGTTTTGGCTGGCTTCCTATCGAACCAGAATTTTCCCGTTGGATAATCTTTAGTCGTTGCCAGCCACAAAATCGTATCAGCGCCTTCCTCTGCAGTGCGAAGCCGCTTATTCAACAATTTACGAAAAACCGGCATGGACTTTTGAATTCCGGAAGTATCTGCCCAACCGGGATGCATAGCGCTGAATAAATACTGTGGGTATTGTTTAGAAAACAAATCGGAAAGAACCACCTGCGCTCGTTTTGCATTGGCATAGCCCTTATATTTATTATAAGGTCTATTTTTAAAAAGAAGATCAGAAAGATCAAGTTTTTGCAAATACATTCCACCCGAAGAAACAAAAACAATACGGCATCCTTGTCGAAGTTTTCCAGAATCGGCAAGATTTTTAGTTAAAATAAAAGGCCCAAGAACTTGAGAAGCAAACATCTCCTCAAATCCATCCTTAGTCATAGTCANGTGTATCGGGCATCCCCCTGCATTATGGACGATAAGATCGATAGGCGCCTTCAATTCATTTTCCGCAAAAGACAATACTTTTTNTAGATTACCCATATCTAGCAAATGACATTGACCTCTAAGATGAGAATCATCAACTTTGAAGTGATTCTCTAACTTCCTTAGATCTCTTCCTATCAACTGACAATCCATTCCTTGTCTAATAAGCTCTTTCGAGGCAGCTAATCCTATCCCGCTGCCTGCACCTGTGATTATTCCATAGGTGCCTTTTAAATTGACGCTATGAAGCGGATCTGGACAATGCCGCCTGAAGCCCGATTGATCAAAGGAAAAAACAATCGTTAAGTCCAACAAATGATCGATCCAACTCTTTAATGTCATTTAGTGACTCCAGCCAGCGCATTTGCCATTTTGCGAAAAATAAAAAAATGAAAAGGCAAAAGAACATACCAATAGAGGCGTCCTAAAATTCCCTTGGGACGAAAGGTCGCTTTTTGAATTAAAAACAAACCTTCATTTTTGGGGTCGACTTTAAACTCAAGCCAGGCTTCTCCGGGAATTTTCATTCCAGCATAGAGGATGAGATGGCCTTTCTCTTTATCAGCCAGAATCACCCTCCAAANATCGATAGAATCCCCCACTTGAATTTCAAAAGGATGCCTTCTTCCTCGATTCAAACCAACTCCGCCGATCATTTTATCCATCAATCCTCGTAAATACCAGGCCCAATTTAAAGCGTAATATCCTGTATTTCCACCAATCCGCCAGATGCGCTCGATAGCAGAAGCTTTTGAATCTTTAATCAAAACCTTTTTTTCATCTTTCAAACAGCCCTCGTCAGGAACCTGAATATAGTTTTCAATATTTGGATTGATTCCACAAATTTCCCATGAATCCATCCAACTCGAAACAACCTCATTTTGTGAGATCTTTTGAAAGGCTAATTCAAGGGATTCCTTATAAGTCAAACAAAGATGAGGGANGGATTTTTGGATTTCATTCAAACGCACGACGGTGCTCGTTTTCATGCTTTCTACAAGATAGGAGCAAAGTGAATAACGCACAGAGGTAATAAAAACCAGCCAATAGCTGGACAAACGTGGCGTTAGAAGAGGAACATTTATAATCCACCTTTTAAGTTTTCGAAATTCAGCATATCCAAGCATCAACTGTTTAAATGTAAAGATCTCGGGGCCTCCTATATCAAAAGTTTTATTCATGCATTTTTCATTGAAAAGGACGCTGGAAAGGTNAANAAGGACATCGCCAATTGCGATGGGTTGACAAAGTGAGTTGACCCATTTTGGAGCAATCATGATCGGCAGTTTTTCGCATAGATCTCTGATGATCTCAAACGAGGCGCTTCCTGCCCCAATAATGATGCTCGCACGTAAAACAGTGCAAGGGATGCCGCTATTTTTAAGCGCTTCTTCGACTAATAATCGCGACTTGAGATGAGGAGAGAGTTTTTCTTCATCATTTATAATCCCTCCTAAGTATATAATCTGCTTAATATTCGAACTTTTGACACCTTTTAGAAAATTCTCAACAACCTCCATCTCAGTCTCTACAAGGTTTCCCACGATATCAGACATGGAGTGGACAAGATAATAGGCGGCTTCAATATCTTTTGGGATTTTGTTCAAGGTTTCAGAGTTTCTTAAATCACCCCAAATATAGTGAAGATGGGGATTTTCATCAGCAAACACCTTTGTCCCTTTAATGCGGCATAGGGCATAGATCTCATGCCCTTGACTTAGGAGGGAAAGAATAAGCCTTTTGCCGACAAATCCAGTCGCACCTGTAATTAAAATTTTTGCCACTTTTCACTCCCTCTATATCCCAATTGACCTTAGTAGGTGTATCATCTGTCTCTCATTTTCTTCGCCCGACTTTGTTTTTTAATCTACACATTCTCAATATTTATGACTCAATATTTTTTTATTTTTTCCAAGGTTATTGAAGAACAAAGCTCATGCTTGCAAAGAGTTTCGATAGTCATTTTCCGCTTTCTAATTGAAATCTATGGATTGCATCCTTCGCAATAGCGAGGATCAGCTTGAGTTAATCCATCCTTTCTGGGTTGAATCTCTTGATGCAAACATTTGGGGCATCCCAAAATTTCAAATTCGACTAAGTCCGTTTTTAATCCACAAATTTCGCATTTTAAACCTTTTTNTGTCTCCACTAATCCCCAGCCGGGATTGTGACATTCAGGGCAAGGTGTAGCAAGGCGCATAGCTAGGGAATCGGCCAACTCTTTAATCACTGCCATTCGCGTCGGGTTCATGTGGGCTCGCATGTCTGTTTCTACTAAAGCTTTTCCATCCTCAGAAAGACGGCAGCATTNTAAAAAAGCTTCTTCAAGCTGATCATAAGTTTTTATTCCTTTGTATATGAGTTTGTTTTTACTCCATGTATTGGGTCTGACGATGAGACCATGCGAGGGAAATAAAGCGCGATCACAAAAAGCTTTCAATTGACCGGGATCTGAAAACGCTTCAGCGCAATGATTCGTTTTTGTACTTAAAATAGACTGATGGATTTCAAAGCCTCGTTCAAGATCCATGAAATATAAAATTTCATGGTTGCATGTCAAAAAAGGAATATAAGGATGGGGACCAAAACTTCCTTCGCTAGATAGACCAATCCCAAATTTACTTTCTTTAACTGCAAGTTTGCATTTTTCACGAGCACACTCAAGAGGAGTCCCTTTGCGTTCTATTTCACCAGTGAAGGTCCCTAGCACATCAGTATCGATTTCAGCCTTGATTACTTCCATACCCAAAAGATCCGAAAACGCAGGAGCAATGGCCTTTTCCTTTTCATGTAGGGTAGCAAGCACGCAAATTTTGTCCTGATACAAAGCTTTTTGCTGCTTTTTGGCTGGCCTAAAAATGCTCAACCGCTTGAANNCAGAGATTTCTTGCCATTCGGCTTTGCCACGCATCTGATAAGGTTTATTATCCAGGGGATCAATGGCTGTCAAAATGACCCATTGATTGAAAATTAATGTTTGCAAAATGGCATGTTTTTCAACAAGTCTCTCTATCCTGGCTCGTGGTGCATAAACAAGGGCTTGCAAACGTAAAGGCTCATGATAGGGATGATCATCAGATATATTGACCGATTGTACGGGAAGTCCGTGCATCAAATCACTGCTATTTCCTTGCATCACACCGAATTTGCCTGTGACATTATGAGTAATTTTGCTGCCGCTGCCATAGACACTATTATTCAAAGTTGAGAAAANATATTGTGTGTTAATCCATTCCGCAACCACCATAGGTGCGGTTAATATTGTCTCTAAGCACTTCCCCTCTTCATCCTCGTTCCATTCATAAGAGTGCAAAANACAGCGCCCTTCTAAGCTCAATTCCTTGGTAAGGCTCCTGGGTCCAACAATGAAAGCTGCGTTCCTCGCAAGACCCCATTCTGGACGCACTTCAGACCAATCAGAGCTGCGTTTCAAAACATTTTCTTGCGAATGAACAGCTGAGTGATTCAGGCCAAAGGTTTGACAACGGGAGTGGCTGTTAGCAATACCAGCTCTGATAAAATCTGCTTTTAACTTCTCAACCCTTTGTTTATGTTCGTGATTTAAATGGCTGCAATCTTCCAGGACCACTTCATCAGTGGTTGTATTATGTTCGGCCCCTAGAAATTGTGTATCTTCAGGAATGACAATTCCTTTCTCTGCCAAAGCAGCTCTGACCTCTTGAGAATTAAGAATGGCTGCAAGAAGTTTTCCGTTTTGCCCGCCATGATTTCCTCCACATGCTCCACAGTCTAGAGCTGAAGCATAGGGGTTATTTTCAGTTTGACTTCTATGTCCGCAAAATACGACTAACTGACTAAAGTTTTTCGTCAGCCCCATCATTCGAAGAGCCGATTCTGCATAGATAATTTGCTGTTCCAAAGGAATATTAATTCTGGGAACGGTTGGAATCGTCGGGGTTATTTTTTCATGAAGAGCTTTTTTAANTTTGACACTGCTTTTAGGCGCTACCGTACGTAGGGCCATCCAAAGACCGCACCACACACCAAGCGTTTCCACAAGAGCAAATGGGGTCCCAAAATTATATTTCAAGTCCTGATACATGGCACGGCACATATGAAGAAATCTGCGTCTCTTTCGATGGTAGGAAATTTTTTTGATNNCTTGTTCGACCGGTTCTTCATAAATTGTATAAAGAGGTTTGAGAAGGACAGGACAAAAGTCTTTGATTTGATCTGTGTGATAATTGTGAATAGACACAGGAAGGCCAANAAAGCCGGCAAATCCCAGGGTTTCGTAATGCCCCTGGCGTTCAATTCTCAAACGAAAAGGTTCAGAGCGCACATCAATACAAANAACAATTTGAGCATCAGGTCTGGATTGCGCTTCTTTATTTGTTTTAAGCGCAAAAATTTTAGGCATGATCGAATTCAATAGATTTTGCAAATAGGTTTGTTCTTTGCCTTTTAATTCATTAAAAAACTTTTTCAAAACGTTTTGAATGGTGCAAAGATTTTTAAATTCCTTTTCAGAAAACTCTTCTTCTATTGCGCAAGTCAGCAAAAGCCTAACAGCTAAAANATCTGTTAAATTAATGGGATTTTTCGTGTCATCTACCTTATTTTGCCATTGAGAGCGCCATTTAATGTACCCTGCCCATCCAGGGAGCTCTGCGAGTGAAAATTTTAGATATTCCTCTATTTGATCATCTGGGATACGCAGTTTCTTCAGACACAATAAGATAGCTGACTCCGGTTCGGAAGGCAGAGCTGAAAGCCAATCTTTGATCTTTGAAGTTTTTAATTTCCTATCAAAAGGAGCAAGAAGAATCCAAGCACGATAAAATCCCTTTTCCCTTTCTGGCATCGTGATCGCTGCCTGACCTTCATCTAAAAAGGCCTGACACCATTTGATCATTTGCCGATTGACTTCGCTCATTTCATTTGATTGATCCCTATCGGCAGNCAAAAACATTTGCCCCATCTCTACTGCCTCCTCAAAATTTATCGATTCAAGGCATTGAAGCGGGTTTCTGGCAATAAAGGTTTGCATCGGCCAAAGAGGCGCAATAATTTCTGCAGCTCTTTGAATAAGATTTTTGATGTTTATCTCATCAGTATCCATCATCATATGTCCTTAAAATTTGTATCCGTTTCGATTGAAAGTACCTGTTTTAACGGCCGGCTGGCTGGCATTCAGCATCGTCACATAAAAACGCCGCCACCAACCCTTTCCTTCGTGTTTCGTAAAAGGTTTTAAATTAAGTCCTATCCAAATACAAAGGATGGCCATGATAACGATGAGATGGATCATATTAAGTGGTTGAGGTTGTGAAATTTGCAAAGGATCTATCGTAAATTCTATCAGATGAACGGTAAGTCCATAAAGACTCCCAGTGAGAAAACATATGAAACTCCCAGCGAGGAAAACAAAAAGCCCTTGTTTTTTCAANNGCAAAGTGTGCGCAAGCTGAGTAGAAGCCAACCAGCNAANAAAGAGAAGCACTGACGTCGTATTCAGATAATCAGGCGCAAGATCAGTTCNCAAAATAAATCCCATCACACCGATAAAGCCGCATAGCGAAGATAAAANAAATGTGGGCACCCGACTAACTTTTTGTTCATTTGTTCCTCTATGCTCCCCTATTGTTGATCCTGATCTCAAAANAAGAAAAGATTTGAATAAGCCATGCCAGCAAAGATGAGCTAAGGCCGNCGGAAAAAAACCAAGGCTGCATTGCATCATCATAAAGCCCATTTGCGTCATTGTAGAGCAGGCTAGCATGCGTTTGATATCGCTTTGCAGAAGCTTCCAGATTCCACCTAAAATAAGGGTGGCGGACGNCAAAANAAATAAAACATTTAAAATGAAGCCTTCATGCAAAAAAATAGGAGAAAAACGTGCTAATAAAAGCCCGCCGCCATTGACAAGTCCAGCATGCATCAGTGCTGAAACGGGCGTTGGCGAATTTAGAGAACTAATCAACCAGGTATGGAATGGCCAGCAACCGGATTGAGTAAAGGCTGTTAACATGATCAGGAAAAGAGCTGTCCGTCTGACAAAAACTGAGAGATGTTCACTATTTTTTACGATGAGATCTAAAGACAACGTCCCGAGCTCATGAGACAATAATACTAAACTTATACTTAAAANAAGAAGACCCAATACAAATGTTTTACCTGCCAGAAGAGCTGAGTTTTTAGCTGCGGTCCATTGAGACTTATGCAGCATGAGCAAGGTTAGAATTAGATTGCTTAACGACCAAAAAATGATCAGCAGGATCACATGATCTGATGCAACCATCAACAGAGTACTTACAGTGATCAAACCAAGCAGGAGAAAATATCGACGATAATTTCGATCCCCTGCCATATAGCTCAGTGAAAAATGATGAACAATTGCACTGACAAACAAAATGAGTGTAGCCATGAGCCAGGAAATTTCATTAGCTATGAATCCGCAGCATGCATTGTTTTNTAGAAAAGGTAATCCAATCGCCCATGCTATGAGGGCATTGAGAAGCCCAAACCACATCCCTAAAGTCGCTATTTTTGAGCCTCCTTGGAAATTATTTTTGAAAAATAAAAAATTGACAAGCCATCCGACGAAAGGAAATAAAACGATACCCAAGTAGACAATGGATTTTTCAGCTATGATCATGAAGGACTCCATATAATTTTTCTATTGCTAGATCTTAGCAAGTCTGTTAAAATAAGAAAAATTCATAATATTTATATATTCAATAAGTTTTTCTAATGGATAATTTTACTCTAAGTTGTTTTTTAGCAATTGTGGAAACTGGGAGCTTTACAAAAGCTGCTCAGAAAGTTAAGAGAACCCAATCTGCTATCACTCAACAAATCAGCAATCTGGANAAAAATCTGGGGAAAAGACTTTTTGAGAGAGGAAAGCAGCAGCTAAGACTCACTAAAGATGGAGAAATATTTCTTTCCTATGCCCATAAATTGAGTGCATTGCACCTGGAAGTTTTAGATCGTTTTAAACATCCGGAACTTGAAGGAGAAATACGTTTTGGCTTACCCGAAGACTTCGCCGCGATGTTTTTGTCTGATGTGCTGACTGATTTTTCAAGGCTTCATCCACGAATATTGCTTAATGTTGAATGCGATCTGACACTCAATCTATTTGAAAGATTTAANAAACGCGCTTTTGATATGGTGCTCGTCAAGATGAGCCGCCCTGAAGATTTTCCCAATGGGGTTGAGGTTTGGTCTGAGCCATTGGAGTGGATAGGNAAAAATGATGAGCTGACCTCNTCTAAAAAAAACGCCACTCCCCTTGTACTTTCCCCTCAGCCTTGCGTCTATAGATCAAGAGCTTTGGAAGCTTTAGAAAAAGCAGGAGTACGTTGGAGAACTGTATTTATAAGCCCGAGTTATTCGGGTATCATTGCTGCAGTAAACGCAGGAATGGGAATTACCACATTACCTAAAACAATGATACCTGAGACATTAGATGTGATTAAAGCAGACTTCCTTCCTTCTCTTCCCGACATTCATGTTTCTCTCTTAAAACAAACAGACACAAACGAGTGCCTTCAAAGCCTGGAAGACTTTCTTTTAAAAAGATTAACCCCTAATAAATAAGAATAATAAGAAAGATACAGCTGCTTTAAGTCTTTCACAAAAATTATTCTCTGAAGTTGGGAAATTTAACAAGGAAGCGCCGAATTTGAACTATTTATAGCAGCACAACTAGAATAAGTCAAAACGATGCAGACTGATTCAAAGACATTGCAAAGCTGACGCGGTCAACATTTCAGAGTATCACTAATTCATGCCACTTAAGAGGGGCTCGAATGAGCTCTGCAATGTGTACTTCCACCGCAATGCGCTTGACCCGGTTCTGGTTGCGTGTAAGGTTCTGGTTGATTAGGATGGGCTCTGCAATGTGTACTGCCGCCACAATGAGCTTGACCAGGTTCTGGCTGTGTATAAGGTTCTGGTTGGTTGGGATGAGCTCTGCAATGTGTGCTTCCTCCGCAGTGCGCTTGGCCAGGTTCAGGTTGTGTGTAAGGCTCTGGTTGGTTGGGATGTGCTCTGCAATGATTACTTCCTCCACAATGCGCCTGACCAGGTTCAGGTTGTGTGTAAGGCTCTGGTTGGTTGGGATGTGCTCTGCAATGATTACTTCCTCCACAATGCGCCTGACCAGGCTCAGGCTGTGTATAAGGCTCAGGTTGGCTCGGATTAGCTCTGCAGTGCGTACTTCCACCACAATGAGCTTGTCCCGGTTCAAACTGTTGAGAGGCAGCTTGACCATTTTCTTCAGATAGTCCATAAATGGAAGATTGGTTAAGTACCCCAGTGATTATCCCAAGCAATGCCAGTTTTTAGATCACATTTTTTCATGCAAGTCTCCTTAAAGAGGCGACAGTTTTTAAATCCTCACATCATCAAATTTTTATTTAAATAAATTCCCCACAACATGCAATAAATATTTTTAAGTGTTACCAATTTTCTTATGGACTTCTCATGATTTGAGTCATTAAACTTAATCATAACCCTCTTTTACACAGGTTTTTAAGATTGACTATTTGTTTATATGTTATGGCAGCTTTTTAATTCAGGTTTAGAAGTTTTCTTTTTTCTCCCGTTCAATATGAAATTGCAGTTGAAAATGCACTGCGTCCTTTTTCAAAAAGCCCCCACTCTTTTATTTTAAAATTTTATTTTTACGTTATTCATCGAATTTGTTATGTAAAAGTAAAAGACAACGTCTCTTCGTGTCTTTTGATTCCTAGTCTTTTCGCCATGAACTTGACCGGACAAAGAAAAACACCAAGAGATTACATACACTTTAAAATAGTTACAAACCTTAGCTCGGAGACAATTATGAAAACTTTAGATGTGATAGCAGCAATTTTACTGGTAATTGGAGGTCTCAATTGGTTTCTTGTAGGAGCCTTTGAATTCGACCTGGTTCAATTCCTNTTTGGCAGCTTCCCTGTTATTGCAAGATCGATTTATATTCTTGTGGGCTTGGCTGCATTTTATCAAATTTTCCAATGGAAAGCGATTCAAAATCGTTGGAAAGACTAATTTATTCCAGGCCAATCGTTTCTAATAAAGTGAATTGCGTGTTTAAGTTCCATGACACGCAATTCCCTATTTCCTCTTTTAGATCAAATGCACTCACTTTCTACAAAGTGATTAAACCCACAAATCTGCCCGATTAAAAAATAAAATCAGTGGGTAAGTAATGACAATAAAAACAAAAAAGCGTGAGATTTTGGGAAACGGTCGACCTCTCCAAAAGCTGGTAGAATATAGGACAATAAGTAAGTTGACTTATACATAATCTGAAAGAGGAGGATCGGCCAAAATTTATAGGGAACGAAAAGCCCTAAAAAAGAACACAGAAGAATGCCAAGCCAAAAACTGCCTACAAGAAAACTTAGCCTTTTTCGTTAGGAAAAAGTTGATCAAAAACTTTTATCCCTCTCTGGTTATTGCCAAAAAAGACTCCAGCAAACGGGAAAGAGAACTAATAAATTAAAAGTAAAAGCCGCCCTTAACATCATTGATTTCAATCCTACAACTTGCGCTTTAGCGAATCATTAGCTGTAAATGTGCATTGGTGTTTATTCCATGCAAGAGGCTCCTCATTCAAACTCTATTTCCCAAACTTCATGATAAAAATTCACTCGTTAAAAGATTTTCTTTTTTATTAAAGCATGTAATTTGACCTTAAACGAGGTTAAATGAAATGTCACTAGAAAATCAAACATCCGGCAAAAGTTCCAACGCCAGAGATCATATGGCAAACGAAAGAACGTTTCTTGCATGGATACGAACGAGTATTGGCATCATGGCTTTTGGTTTTGTCGTTGAAAAATTTGCCTTGTTTATTAAACAAATAACTCTTTTATTAGGAGAGTCGCGAGCACAAATGCTTCCAAAACTCTCTCCTGCTCTTTAGGGTTATTCTTCTATTTTTGGAGTTTTTCTTGTAGCACTTGGAGTGTTAATTTGTCTGCTTGCNTTTTTCAAATATAAAAAAGTGGAAAAGCAGATCGAGAGTGAAACTTATCAACCCTCTACATTCCTTAATACGGTCCTTACCTTATCTGTTTTATTGATTGGAATTTTTCTTGTGGTTTATTTGAATAGTAGTATTTAACGACTTACAGCGGAATGAGAATAGAAACCCACGATTTTTTGATTTATCGTGGGTCTATTCGAAATTCATACAGATTCAGACTTCTCATTATTAGGAACGCCTGGAAGTTTTTCGTTTTTTGAAATTCATAGAGGTCTGATTTTGAAACTCCATAATTTATTGAAGAATTCGGACGTGATGCCGAACTTATTTCAGACATCGAAGTTCTTTCTGGTAAATCATAAATCTCAGGCTCAGGTTTTTTGTACGTAAGGGCCGCAAGACCCACTTGGGCAGCAGCATAGCCTATAAAACAAACGCTCGAATAAAAAGGAAATTACTTGTCCTCTCAAAAGCTCCTCCAATAAAGTCTACAACAGGTCCAAAGGTTTTATCGAAAGAGATATCCTTTGTAGGCAAATCTATTACAAACTTAAGCTCTTCGATCACACTCGAAAGCGGTCGTTGCAAAAACTCGCTTTATTGAACGATATTTCTAACAAATCAGACACCTTGATATTGTTTACATTGAATCCCGCACTTCTCAAATCTGCCATTAAATCATTAAATTTATTCTCTGCACCATTAAACCAACTCGAACTTCCAATGAGCGTTTTAGTGTTTAAAAAGCTATTTATTTGATCATCTGCTGATGCAGCTTGATCTTCTAAATAAGCATGTCCTTTTTCTATAACATCATTAGTCTTATTCAAGACATACTGAATAGCTTTTTGGATTTCATGATCTATACTTTGTAAGTCGTGATGGGCATTATCATCAAAATTCTTGACAAGCGGATAATAATAGCCGTATGAAACACCAAACAAGATTCCAATTGCCAGGCAAAGGTATACTCTCTTTTGGTTGCTTCATTGAGTGGGTGTCCTTTCTTGAAACAGCTTCCTAAATAATCGATTAGAAGTTTGCCCTTTTTCGGCAAACAACATTCAAGAGAAGGCATGACAATTCGTTTTGTCAAACAATGAAAAATCCCATGATTTTTCACTGCTTTATAAGCAAAAATAATACCCAACGCGATCAAAGAATAACCCACCGCCTTTGGCACCATAAAAACTTTTTCAATGATCGGATTACAAGTTTCAGAAAAAGAAAAAGGAAAATTTAAAGGATCTGTGCCTGGGATCATATCCGGGATATAGACTGTAAGTTGTGTATTCACCGAAAAACGAGCTGAGGGGATATTGACATGGTTCACAGGATTTGAAGCAGGTATTGCTTGATTGATTGCATCCACACATTCATTTAATCCATCCTCTGTCGCACTACCCAGGCTATTCACTCCACTTTCTGCTGTTTTTACAGCATACTGAAGAAATGAATTTGTTACGTTTAACGAATTATTAATCCCATATTCTAACCTATTAAAAGCATCTTCCGGGATTTGATCTTTCAATTGGTTTAAAATTCTACAAATTCGTAGATTGCATAATCTAAATAACGTGGAACATTTTTGTTCCTTCTTCCGCTTCTTCCGACCATGTTAAAACTTGATAGCTGGCATAAAGACAACCGGCAGCCAGTAAATAGGGCACGGCAACATTTGGCTCCAGGCCTGTTTTTATAAATTTTAAAGTTTTTGTTGATATCGAAGAAGCTGTGGACAAAGAACAAACACGGCCAAAGGTCCGGCCTAAAGATTGAAATACACCTTGTGTGCACTCTGTACAATTACTCCAATAAGCCTTGATTCCATTGCTGCTGCTAGAATTCGTATATGAACTCATGCCAACATTTGAGTTAGTAACTTGCATTTAACCACCTACGATTTAAAATAATTTATTAATGTAAAAAACAAAAAAATCCCAATTAATAGATTTCAAAATATTAAAATTAAAACTATATTTTGATTATTTTAAAGTGGTAATTCGGTTTTTTTGCACAAATTCTCTTTGCTTCTCTTAAAGCTACACCCACGCCTAAACCGGTTAATGTTGTCGCTGCGATCGCTCCAAAAAAATGAACACAATACGTGCAGTTTCGGATTCTTCAAACTGCTCCCCTTTCACGACATCAACGATATTTTTCGCAAAAAATTGACTGCAATAGCCACACCTATCTCAGCTAAACATCCCCCAAAAAGATCTGTGGTAAAATGGATCACTTCACTCGAAACTTTAGAGACCTGTTTCGCAGCTCCGCAGCAATCACACCCACAGCCACATCCGCAACTTCTCCTGACTACACGTATACCTGTTCCAGTAAAGAGTATTGTTAAATAATTCACCCCCACAGCAGCGATAGTGACTTTTTGAACGAATTGTGCAGCATGATTAGTATTATTTTGTTGAATGATTTCAAAAATTTTATTACTTGCAATTGCAAAAACGCCAGTAGATGAAACGACCGTACTAAATGCAGCCACAGCTTTTGTTGCAAAATAATCAGAACCTTTTATCAAAGAATTTATGTAACCCATTTGGACCTCCAGTAGTAATTAGATTTTTGAAAAAGAAAAGCAATATCTACGTTTAAGAATTATTTATCAACTATTTTGTAAAGAATTTATTACTCAAATAACTAAAAATAAATAAATTTATTGACATTAGATAAATTAAAAAAGAATGAAATCGCATCAATATGATACTCAGAGCTGACTTATGCGGTTGTAAACTTGAATTTACTTTTGAGCTTCGAATTGAATATGTCGGTTCATCGTGAATTTTTGACGATTCACCTCTTCCAATTGAAATTGAATTTTGACCACACCATGTCAGTTTTTCGGACCGCTAAGAGCGTATTCAATTTGAGCTTCTTCGAATGATTCAATATTTCGGTGCTTTCCCGTTAGATTTTCAAATTTTAACTCTAAGCACTATGTAATCATACTCTTAAAAGCATTTAAGCCGATTTGCAATAAATTACCTTATTGAACCCATGAACGCCCCTCTCTATCTATAGACATAATCCAAAAATTCTGAGCATCTATTTGAAAGATCTTTGGATCTGTAGTTATTACCCAATCACCGCGCTGGAAATTTGTGAAGAAAATTGAAAGTGTCCTGCATCGCAGGAAAGGAAACTTGAGAATCGGATGCAGACAATTTCAAATCGCCTTTTTATCAAAATTTTAAAAACTTTCTTTATTAATATTGTTTTTTTAATTTATTTCTTTTTAAAATTTCATTGATTTTAATTTCAAATATAATTTAGTATTCTTGGGTTGTTAAATTTTAATTTAAATTATTAGAGGTGTTTAATGAATAGTGTTCAACAGGGTCCTTTTTCCTACTTATTTAACGGTAACGCACCAGTTTCAACTCAACAGAATTCAAATTCGACGATTTCGGATACGATTGAAGGCGGCCATGTTGCTAGAATGAAGCAATATTTTGAACAGCTACAAAGTGAACTTCATCAAAATCTAGTAACAGATTTTGATGAAACGTCTGAGACAAGTTCGACGATGCAACAAGTAGAATCTCCAGAGCAAACTGCTGTTTATAATGAAGTTGCATCCACATTCAGTATGTCAAGAGAGGAACTTTTACAGATTATTCAAAGCAAAAATCTTCAAAAGCGAGTCAACGAACTCTTGAATAAACTTTTAGACTGAGTGATGAGAAAAATCAGACGAAATTGAATTACCACAGGAAATTGAAATAGAAGAGGTTAAGAAAAAAACATCCATTTTTAAAAAATATCTCCAATTAAAAAATCTTCTAAAAGTAAGTCTTCTTCTCCAATCGATCCAAAAAGATGCTGGAGGCAAAGGCCAAGGAAAAACATTACAAAATCAGTAAAATGGGAATAACCTTTTAGTCGACCTAATTTCTACAACGAACGGAATTGATCCCTACTTTGGTAAACAAGCGTCTCTTTCCCGCTTAGTGAAAGAGTTGAGTTTTTGTTTGAATGATATTTGCACTCAGCTATCTAACTTGGATTATCATTTATCAACGCTAAAATCAAAAACAATTGATTTAGAAGCCATTAAAGCAAACGCCCGTAATGCATTTTCACAAGTAAAGAAAAATTTGAGAGTGCTTCCGGTTATCATACGGAAATCAAGTCACTCGCACAAGAGCTAAATGAGAAAAGGTCCATAAGCTTTATGCAACAACAGAAAGAAGCCTTAGAAAAAAATAATGCGGTCATAAACTGGCAAGAGCTTGCTAAACAAATTTCAGAAATTGCTAAACAACAATGGGAAATTTATAATATCGTACAATCTGCCCTGTTAAGAACCGCTACTACGCAGCTTCTCTTAACACAACTTCAATTACATCATAAAGTGACCCAAGATCTACAAAAACCTACGAGTCAGCATCCAAAGAGCTTGGCTATGCAAAGCAAAGGTTAGAAACCACAAAAAAATTATTGATACATTATCAGCTAAAGACTTTAACAACTTTAACCAAACAGATGAATCCTTAGAACAAAAACTTAAGGATTTAGAAAAAAAGTCAATGAAAACCCCAAGAAATAAATTTAGAAGATATTAAAAATCTACTGAATCAAGTAGAAGCCATGACAAGTACTATCAATGAAATGAGCGCCTGTTTTGAATCTAAGTGGTTTGGGAGAACAATTGACATACGAACTTGGAAAGCTCATGCTAAAGCCCAAAGAATTCTTATTGAGTATTTGAAAGATCCAAACTGCAAGATCCAAGAGGTTTACACAAATGGGTTTTTACACCAGAACAACACTCTCTTTTAATAGAGGCGGTAAAAACAAGAAATACAAGCGGGAATCCTTTGAAAATCAATTCGGATTCTAATCAGGCAAACAAAAAAACGAAATTCAATACATTTTAAGGAAGGCATGGATCTTTTAGATTTAGAATCCTACGAACAATAATGTTTGCCTTCAGAAGAGTCGCCATTCATATGGCGACTCTTTAAAATCGTTCAGCTTAATTTGGATTTTCCTCACAGCTTGCCTCAGGCTTTGAATCTGAATCATACAAGTCGTGCTGCTCTACAAAAGTTCACTTGATTGAAATGCATGTTAATTTCTTCAGGAATTGAACACAGATTTGTTCAATAAATGCTTGTTTAAAAATAAATTTCCAATAAGATTAGGTATTGAACTTGAAATCGAAAAGGTAGAGAGGAAAATGGCCGTTTTGTCATTTGTCATAAGCATAATTTCCATGATGATTATTGATGGATTATGGTTGGCTTTCATGTATAAGCGCTTTTACGCTCCCAATATGGGTCGTCTCCTTAATGACTCGATAGCAATTTGGCCAGCTGTCATCTTTTATATCCTTTATGCAATAGCTCTAAATGTATTTGTTGTCATACCTGCGTTAAAAAACAATTCCGGATACACCGAGATATTGCTGCTAGGGTTACTNTTTGGAATGGTCACATATGGGACCTATGATTTGACCAATCAGGTCACACTTAAAAATTGGCCTTGGATCGTAACCATTGTGGATATTGCTTGGGGAAGTTGCTTAGCAGCTGCAGTAAGTTTGATTTCGACTTTCATCATTCGATATTTTTGGTGAAGTCTCTCTTGTGAGATGCTTTTGTGAGAATATCTCCTCTGAAGATTATTTAGGAACTTTTTACAGGTATATAAGGTCAGACCTTAATCATTGCTTTAACAAAAAACATCACATATTATTTACTTCGGATCTAACATTTCTGTTGCAATAAAATTATCAATAGTTCAAACGTTAAAAATATTGTTAGATAATGTAAGAACGATTAAGAGTAAAATGTACCATGGGTTATATCAAAATATTTCTTCAGCTAGTTGTAGCATTTGGCTTATTAAACGTATGGATCATTCGAAGTAATCANAAAACACCTTATCGAGGATCCAATAGTAGTACTTTAAAAAATGAATTCGCTGCTTATGGTCTGCCTTTATGGTTTTTCTATTTTATTGGGTTCCTCAAAATCAGCTCAGCTATCCTAATTCTTTTAGGTTTATGGATACCTTGGTTGGTCTTTCCTTCAGCTCTTGTAATTTCTCTGTTGATGCTTGGAGCTATATGCATGCACATAAAAGTTAGAGATCCTCTAAAGAAGTCATTACCAGCCTTAACTATGTTAGTTTGTAGCATCGGCATATGCATAGGATCCATTTATCATATGTGATAGCTATTCATAGCTATCTATTCTGCAAAAATTCCAGCATTAGGTCCTTTCGCATACATGCCCCATTATAAGTAGGGAATCAGTAGGAGACTTGTCGGCCAAGCCCTAATGATCTTTAAGCTGATTTCTAATCCAATCAAAAAGATTCGCTCAATCCTATCATAGAACTTCGCAAGGAAATCAGAGAAAGAGCTGAAGTACCATAGAACATAAACTAATAGTTTGCCCAAGCGATTATTTAGCATTCTAAAGCGCACAGATGAGGCAGGGCGATTAAAATCGATTTTGCTAAGAGAAGTCTTTAGTGGTTTTATCAATAGGCCAGGTCACCATCGTTTCTGTTGTTTAATTTTAAATTTAGTGTTTAGACTTTCACATTCGGTCTGCAGTTGCGATAAAGCCGCTTCCACGGTGGAAGCAAATGCGCCCTCCTGTGTCACAATTATGATTTCTTGAGGAAGCATTTGTTTTGCTATTTTAAATTTAATTGTTCTTCTGGTTCCAGCAGCTTTTAATTGATTAATATCTAATTTGTATAGAATGAAAAGATTCTTTATACTGCTAAAAATCGTTTTTCTCTTTTCTTCCTTACGTAGGCAATGCCTTTCAAGTGTTGGCGTTACTGAAATTTTAACTTTCCAAACTTGTTAGCAAGTAACTTTCCACCTCCTGGAAGTCCAATAATTGCTATCTACCTTAGGATTTCTTGTTTCATAAATTCTAGCTTCAAATGAAATTAAAATTATAGGAGGAACGGCTTAAAAATCCCTCAAAATCTGCCTGTATATCAAAGGATTCTGATGAATTAAGCAACACTAAAGGTTAAAGTATGCAAAAGGAGTGGTATCCTGACAAAAGTTCTGACATAATTCTATTTTTTTGTTGTGGAAACAGAGTTAAATCCAAGGAAAACGTGGCTGAAGTATAGTTGTAGACAAGAAAGAAAATTTGGGGCAACTAGGACTTGAACCTAGGACCAACGGATTATGAGGGCGGGAGAACGCCACATTATCCGATACCATCCAACCGCTATGCGCAAGAAGATAAACGATTTCTGATCAAAATGCTACTGGAATTTATCGGTTGGTGTTAGCAGAAATAATACGCTGTTGCACCATGAATGCACCACTCTCCTGAAAAAAATCAACATAAATTGGTTATTTTTCCAAAAGCTTGAAGAAGTAATGATTCAAAAGAGAATTCNNATTTTTCAAGGGATATCTCTTGCTCATCTTGAAGTGATTGAATTTCAGAAATGCGTGATGAGAATTCCATTTGCATCTTTACAGGGGNGATCATTATTACAATACTTGACAGTTCTTTTGCGTTAATATTTGCTTGTCCAATTGCACCTCGAGCCATTTTTTNTAAACATCGTTTCATGAATGGTAAATTCATGTAAACTGATAGGTAATGAGGATTTAGGATGGAATGATTTACACGCAGGCGTATAAAATATGAAGCAAATACCGCTGGAATTTCATTGGTCCATAAAGCTGTTTTACCTACTAATTCCCTGCTGTTGGTCCTATTAAATAAAACATCGCCTTTTGCAAAAAAATTTTGCTTNNTTTCATCTTCATCAAGTTCAACGAATTTTAAATCTTCAAGTTTCAACATCCCTTCATAGGTTACATTATTCATTCTGATAATTGGAATGCCAATCGATACTTCGGCGGCTTTTTNGGAACAACCATATATTATTGACTCTAGAACTCGCTTAAGCGGTAACATAGCCCAGTTCAAATGGTTAGTGGTTGGATCTCCAAACATATCATAAAATAGAGATGGAATCATTTGTTTCGTCAAATCCAAAGCTTGCTTTTGTTTTTGACAAAGGGCGTTAAGATCATTGAGCAGATCAACTATTTTTTGTTGTTTTTGGATACAAGGGATATATATTGGGATTTTGCAAAGAGAATCAAATTTAAGTTGGAATCTTACAGTTCCTTGAGTTCGCCTATTAATCTCAGCCTGCCCTAAATGTGATTTCAAAAATAAAGCAAATATTCTGGTAATAATTCATTTTCGTTACATGCAAAAACGGTATACATTGGGCTAACTGAGCATGTAAAATTTGTATGATTAACTGCAATTGAACCAACATTTATTCTTGAAGGATTATATGCGAAAAACCTTTCTCAACTTGTTTATATTTTTTGGTGTTCTTGCTGTATACGATCTTACCAAATTGATCTTCAGATGGTATAAAACCTCGATCATTTGTTACAGAATATACAGGATAATGTTTTTCCCCAACAGGTGACTTTATTTCTTTTATAAAATGCTTTAATAATTTTATGGTCATGATCTGATTGCTCTTTGGATCACTGATAATTTAGATGAAATTTCACCTTGAATTGTCATTATTTCATTGACAATCGATTGTGGAGAGAGAATTTCTGTATCATTTGAAACGTTTTCCTTTCTATAAAGATTTAGAGAAAGATTAAAGTCCGTTTTTTCTATATCTTTTACATTTATCCAAAAACATTTTTCTCCATTGGACTTTCTTTTCCAATTTTTAAGAATGTCAGGAATGTCATCTTGTCCTGAAACAGAGCGTTTATCATCAAGTGAAAAGCCATCTGCTGTCATTTCATAAAACCATACTTTTTCGGTGGGTTTGCCCTTTTCAAATATAAGAATGGAAGTTGCCACTCCAGAATATGGTTTAAATATACCTGATGGCATTGTTATTACTCCTTGAAGATCACNATTTTTCAAAAGTATTTGCCTAATCTGCATATGAGCTTTTGTGGAACCGAACAAAACACCATTCGGCACGATTACTCCAGCACGAGCACCATCCTTTAGATGGTCAATAATCCACTTAAGGAATAATAATTCAGTCGCTCTTGTTTGAAATCCTGTATTTAAATCTTCTTGGATACTGTCTTGTTGAACATTACCAGAAAATGGGGGATTGGCTAAAATGACATCAAATTTCCACTGTGAATAGCCACCCAAAAGTGTTTGGGTAAGTGTATTATGGTAATTAATTTTAGCCTTGGGAAGGTTGCGTAGGTAGAGGTTAAGACAAGCAATTTTCACCATATTGGAATCATTATCTAATCCGGTGAAAGTTTGATTCTCGAGAAAATCCCATTGTTTTGGTTTTAGATTATCACCTAAAACACCATTTCCGCTTTTAATAGATTCAAGAGAGGTGTTTGCTTCTAAAATATGTCGATAAGAAGCAATAAGAAACCCTCCAGTTCCGCAGGCTGGATCACAAATGGTATCTCCTATTTTTGGATCTACTAATTTCACGATCATTTCGATAATATGTTTAGGTGTTCTGAACTGTCCATTAGTTCCCGATGCTGAAAGTTTCTTAAGTAAGTGTTCATAAGCATCTCCTTTGATATCTGATTCAGATATCAGTTCAAAAGACATACTCTCGATGACACCCAAAACTGCTTTGAGTGTAGCTGAATCCATGATCTTCAATGTAGCCTTGTTGAAAAGCAACTTCCCGGCTTGAGACATGTATGGTAATTCTTGAATTTTTTCAATCGCATTACGCATGGATTTAATTAGCTCCTGCCCTCCCAGAGGAATTAGATAATCCCAAGAACAAGCAGTAAAATTATCTTTAAAAATCGATTTATGTTTTTTACTGATTTTTGAAAGAGAGTTTTCCTTCTCGGTAAGAATTTTCAAAANAAGCAAATAGGAAATTTGCTCAATCACGTCCATTATATTATTGAGTCCGCCAGAATATAGAATGTTTACAATTTGATCGATTTTTTCCTTAAGACCAGAAGAGTGAAAGTTGTGATTCTTCATAATATTCCTTTCTACCCAATATGTTTTCGGGCTTCATAAAACTTTTGAGTTGTGGGTGAGCTTCTTAGCTCTCCAATAGCTTTTAATAATTTTGGATTATTCATAAGGTGACCCACTCCACCTAAACATCTAAACTGCGCGTTGTCAAAAAGATAGGGGTCTTCTGCTATAAATAACCCCAAATTTTGAGGATCTTCTGAAATCTTGTGTCCCAGTGCAGACAACCACTTACTTTCTCTATAATTCAAATTATTATTTACAGCAATTGAAGAGGAAAGATCTTNCAAAAGATCAACGGATGAAGTTAATTNTTTCTTATCCAATGCATTATAGACAAAATCAGCAGGTGTCGCCGGTAATCCATAAGAGTAAATCAACTTATTAGTGGAGTAATACATTTCAGGTTTATTGAAGAACATTTCTTCAAGTATCTCTTCGATTTTTTCATCATCCTCTTTATCGACGGCTTCTTGAAATTCTGGATTTTGTTTTGCAAACACACGAATATCATGCTCGAATGCCCCTCGAAATGTGAAGATATCCACCTTTTCGCCTTCGGGTCCAATAACCTTAAAATCTTCTGAAACAACTGAATCAATACCCTCATAAATTGGCACGGTATCTGATTCATCAGGAAGCGGAGGATCATTTATAACTCCGTTGTCATTAGGTGATAATGAGATGTCAATAGGCGATTTAGGTCTTATATTATTCGATTCTCCTGGAACACTTAAAGGAAGTTCGTAGTCATAAATGTCCTCAAAATACTTTGCTACTTCGCAAAAATCTAAAATGTTAAAATTGCGTTNTTTAAAGCCATCGGACCAAATATGTAATCTTGTTCCTCTCCCCTTCATTTGAAGGTATTGAATTGGGGAAANAATCGGTCTCATCAAACCAATATTTAAAATATCAGAACAGTCATAACCAGTTGATAACATATCAACTGTCACAGCAATTCTTTCATCCCTTTCACCCTTTCTGAATTGTTTCGCAATCGATGAAGAATCTTTAATATTTGAAGTTATTGTAATTGCAATTTCAGGAATTATTGAGTTGAGAATCTTTGTTAGCGCAGTCGCATGTCTTTGGCTTACTGCAAAAATAATAGACTTGCCGATTTTTCCCTTTGGGTCTTTCATTGCTTTTTCAAGGAATCTTTTACACATCAACTCATTTCGAGAAGGAATAAATATTTTTCTTTCCAAGTCTCTTATTTTAAATGTTTCTTCTGATCCATTGATTTCAACTTCCCATCCTTTTTCCTCTAAGGATTTCGTTGTGATATCCGATTTAATAGCCCATATTTTTGGAAGACATAAAANAGGTCCTTCTGGATCATTCACTGCATCGATAATGTCATATCGGAATGTTGGTTCACCTGGTTCGCACCCAAAAANATTATAAGTATCTCTTAATTGACGAGCTTCTAATGCCTTAGGATTAACTGATTGCAATTCGTCTAGATTTATATTCTTAAGATAAGCTTTAGGTGTTGCTGTTAATCCTATTCTGACAGCCTGAAAGTACTGAACACATTCTCTTGAATCTCCATAAATTGAACGATGAGCTTCATCGTTAATAACTAGGTCGAAGTGAAATGGAGTGAATTCTGATTTAAATCTTCTTCCAGTCATAAGTGATTGTATTGTTGCTATTACGAGACTAGATCCCCATATAGCACCTGGTTGAGTTCTTGCATTTTTGTATATAACTGGATTGTAATCGGATAATAATTTTTGAAATGTTTCGAAAGTTTGTTTCGCTAATTCTATTCTATCTACAATGAAAAGAACCCTGCTTGCATTCCTTGTTTCTAAAAACCTTTTGATGAAAGCTGCAGCTAGCACGGTTTTTCCTGTTCCAGTAGCCATTTCTAATAAGAAAGTCCGATCTCCTAAATCATATCTATGAGATATAGTTTCAACAGCCTTGAGTTGATAACCTCTTAATTTGATATCCTCGCTTACATCTGAGAAATAATCAGGTGTAAGCTGTTTGATCATGGAACATGGAGGATTTAGATTACGTTTAACAAGCCATTCTAGGTCTCGTTGAGAAGGAAGTGTTTCAATCCTAAATGCATCTTGATTGTTTTTTAATGCATAATTCCAAAACCAATGTTCTTTTCCATTTGATAAGATGATAAATGGGGCACTTAATTCGTCAGCGTATTTTCTCGCTTGTTCTTTAGCATTATATGGATCTTCATTTTCATTTTTTGCTTCCAGAACGCAAAGAGGTCCGTTTGATCCCATTAATACATAATCTGATTCACCACTTACACCTGACAATTCAAGCTTTACTTGATTTGGATCTAATAAATTCCATCCAACGCTTTCAAGTTGCCTATCTATAATAATTCTTGAATAAGCTTCGTTTTTTTTGTGCATTCTTTTTCTTTCTTTATTATTCGACAAAAATTATACTTCAACGAATAGTTTATTAAAACTAAACAAAATATTAATTATTAATTAAAAATTTAAATGAATTACAACCCTGTTAGAAATAAAAATATTTATTCTTCAAAACAAGAAAAATTTTACAAACTCAGTCGCTCAAAAATAGAAGATTTTTTAAAGTGTCCGCGTTGNTTTTATCTCGATCGAAAATGCGGTACGGGACAACCTCCTTCCTACCCTTTTACTTTAAATAACGCCGTAGATGCACTTCTTAANAAGGAATTCGATAAATATCGTGTTGAACAAGCACCCCACCCTCTTTGTCTTGAATATGGAATTAACGCGATACCCTTCTCGCACATTGAGTTAGAAAACTGGCGTACGAATCANAAAGGAATTAAGTATATCCATGAGCCCACAAATTTTTGCATTACAGGTGCAGTTGACGATGTGTGGTTTAACCTTGAGACTAGAGAGTTGATTATTATTGATTACAAGGCAACAAGCTCAAAGGAAGAAATTACCTTGGAAGCTGAGTATCGCCAGTCCTACAAAAGACAAATGGAAATCTATCAATGGCTTTTTCGGAAAAATGGTTTTATAGTCTCTCAAATGGGGTATTTTGTTTATTGCAATGGTGATACTGAGAAAGAAAATTTTCAAGGTAATTTGGAATTTAAAATTACTTTACTACCTTACGAAGGGGATGATTCTTGGATTGAAAGAACACTCTTAGATATTTGGAATTGTCTAGACGGATATTTTCTTCCAAATTTGTCTGATACTTGTTCCTATTGCCAATATTGGCAGGCAGTTACTAACCACGTTGAAAAGTTGAGATCATAAAAATGAATGAAATTAGGACCAACCCAAGCGGCAAGAACCTCTGCAAATCCCCATGTAATATTTGCTTCTTCTCCATTTATAATTATAGTTAAAGCATGAAGATCTATATCCGTTACAGTAATCGATAACACATCCTCTACCCTAATATTCAAATTGGAAAATGCAGCATGTTGACAAATCCATATATATAGAGCTATTTCACCAAAGATTTGATTTTTCGAGGATTACCAGTGAATTTCAAGATAAAAAAATAGAGCACCTGTGCACTTTCAATATCACTTAAACATATAGCAGGACGTTTTGCATTATACTTTTTTCTTTGCTGTTTTCGGTCAATGCCTCTAAGATCATTTAACAACCCCTCTTTTATTTCGTCGGGCAACTCAGATTTCCTAATCAAGTTTTCTTCAGTATGTTCTACAAAAGCCCATAAAAGGGATTTGATTTTAAAATTTCTTGATTGGATTGCCTTTGCTCTTGAGATTTTATAAAAATCATATAACATTGGATTGTTCTGATTGAATAGATCTTTGATTTCTGGATATAAAAGTTTCCAATCAATTTTCCCTTCTGCACATAGATTGCGTTCTTTATTCGAAATTTCTAAATGGAAATCATTTGCAGCATATCCACAAACAAATGATTGAAATACTTTTGTTGGAGATTGCATCAAACTCAATCGGATTTTTCCAACAATACTATGTTCCTTTAGTTGTTGATACAACATAGGCGTCAAACGTATTGCTTCAAGCTGTCGATCAAACCACTCCTGCCAGCAACCCATTTCTGCATCATTCCCTGGAGAATAAAGTAAACTTCGTGCAGTCGTTTCCACTACCCATCTAGCATCAAATTTTGGGAGATCAAAAGTTAATTGATAATCATTAACTGATGGAGGAATGTTAATATCAACATCGATAACATTAGGCAAAATCGAAGGGGTAAAGTACTGAAAATAGAATCCATGCACACCCAATGGGGTAAAATAATCTCTCCCAATCTGTTCTAGTTTTTCTTGGATTTCTTTTGTGGGAGGTCTAAGAAATGCTCTTTTTGGATTAACCAGACACATACCCATCTTTAGAGTTGATTCTTTATGCATTTCACAATATTCATTGATTCGATGCTGTAAAGAAATCAAAGCCTTTGAAAGACGTTCAGCAGAGGTACTTTTCATAGATTAAAAAAATTAAAAATAAATTCTAATTCATTC
The DNA here is from genome assembly GCA_013414685.1 of Parachlamydiaceae bacterium. GTDB lineage: Bacteria > Chlamydiota > Chlamydiia > Chlamydiales > Parachlamydiaceae > Neochlamydia. The sequence goes on from CP058704.1 coordinate 1,304,573, forward strand.
TCAGCAACTTTTTGCGGCGATTGGGCAGGCTCTTGAATTTCCATATCCAGTGTCATGATAAACATTAATCTGAGCTTGTTTTCGATTTCGTGGTTTTGGCCTAACTATAATGTCAATGTCTTGCCCTAATGCATTCAAAANATGAATAAGTCTTTCAACAGAAANACCATCAAGTTTTCTTCGAATTAATGCGGAAACCTTAGGTTGATTAATTCCCATAATTTTTGCAGCATTGACTTGGTTCAGCTTTCTTTTCTTAATAATCTGTTCGATCTCCCAAACAAGCTTTGCTTTGGTTAATTCTTCTTCAGGATTTTCAATGCCTAAATCTGCAAAGACATTGCCACTGCTCATTTCACATTCAACTTCTTCTAAATGTTTTTGTTTTCTTTTAACCATTTTTAACCTATTTATTCTGGCTAGATAGCCATTCTTTGTACTTTTGTTGAGCATCTCTAAGTCGTTTTTCCACAAGATCAATATCTTGCTTCGATGTTTTGATCCCTGTTTTTGACTTCTTTTGAAAGGCGTGGAGAACATAGACTATATCTTCAAATTGAACTGTATACATAGTGCGATAGGTTCCCGTTCCGTCACTTTGCACAACTTCTAAAACATTTGTTCCTCCGAATCCTTTGAGAGGTTTAGCGTCTTTATGTTTTCCACCTTCTTGAGCAATATATAAAGCGTGCCCCATCTCCTTACGGATATCGATTGGGAAGGCCATGAGATCTCTTTTGCTCGAGCCAATCCAAGCAAGTGCTTTCACTTTTTATCTATCATTATCGTTCCTAAATATAATTATCCCAGTTTTGGGCTATAAAATCTACTGCGTTTTTAAAATCTTCTGTGTTTTCTCAAAATTCAATTATCGTATCAGTGATACGACAATCCAGTGACTCTTTAAGTTCACACATAAATTGTCGCGACAGTGTCGCAACAATTGTCGATTCAAGTACATTTGTTGCCATCATTTGACTTTTAGGATCATTGTGTTTAAAGGTCATAAAGGAACTCCTTGGAGTATTTGTTCCGAAATGTTTTTACTAAATTTTTAGTGACTTGAACATCAAGATGGGTATAACGCTGTAACATCCCTAATGTACGATGCCCCAGGGCAGTGGCCAATTCAAGATTGGATCCACCTTGTTTTGCTGCAAGTGTACAAAAGTNATGGCGCATATCGTGTGCGCGGCAATTTTCTATTTGCGCGCGCTTCAATGCAGCTTTCCACGCTTTTTNTATGTCTATACGTCCAAAAGCTGTTTTGCTGGCAAAAACTAGCGGTTTTGAAGGATTGCGATTTTGATAAAGATTTTTCAGTTCATCTATGACAGAATCAGCTAAGAAAATGCTTCTAGGGCGACCGTTTTTCGTTTCTTTGAGATAGGCCAATTTGTTTTCAAAATCAACATGACGCCATTCTAAATCTAATATTTCGCCTTGTCGTGCACCGGTTGTCAAGCTGATTAAAACAATGCAGTAAAGATAGGGTGACTTGCTTTGACGGCAAGCAATTAAAAGCTTAGAGATTTCATCTTCAGAAAGTACACGATCTCTACCAGAATTTTCTTTGAACTTGGTTAAATTAAAACATGGATTTTCATCGATCCATCGTAGACGTTTTGCATAGATAAGAATAGAAGAAAGACTTGAAATGTATCTGTTTACTGTTGCGGGGCTGGGTTTATTCCCTTTAACAGTAGGTTTGTTAGCAAGATATTGTCTTTCCTTACCAATAAGATCAGGGGTAAGGTGAATTAGATCATAGTTTCCTAGACGAGTCTTCCAATAATCAAGATGATGAATAACATCTTTAGCTGAACGAATGTGCTGTAAAGCCCCATCGTTTACATATCGATCAATCAACTGATTAAAGGTATGTTGTTGTTTGTGTCGATCAAAGTTGAATTTACCTAACTTAATTTCACGCTCAACATCGGCAGCCCAATCTTCAGCTTCCTGTTTTCGATCATAATGGTCGCAGACCGTGGGATAACCTTTGATGCGAACGACTGCTCGCCAGCAAGTTGTTCCGTCTTTGTTTTNTCTTTTGTATATAGAAGCCATAACTCAAACCTCTGGTTGGTGGTTCGAGCGGCTGGATGGTGCTTGTTAAGATTGTTTTTTGTTGCACCGCCATTGCACCGCAGTGTCAATATTAAACTTGATTGTTGATATTAGATCAAGCTCAATATAGCTCACAGCTGTGTATGAAAGTGTGGGGCAACCAGGACTTGAACCTGGGACCAACGGATTATGAGTCCGCTGCTCTAACCAACTGAGCTATTGCCCCATAAAAGCGCATAGCATATCACTCTAATTAGCTCTAATCAAGAACTTTTATTTTTGGCCACTTAATTTCCTCTTCTTTCATTGTTCAATGGCGCAAACATTTTTAGGAATTAAATATTTTCTTGGCAAATAATAGGAAAAATATAGTAGTTTGTTTTTTTGACATAGATGATGAGGATTTATGTATTTGAAACGTTTTTTCCAATTTCTGCTTATTCACTTTTGTTCTACTACAGCTCTTCTATTAAGTGCCCCTATAGTAACAAGTGTATCCCCAATAGCCGGACCGGAAACAGGAGGAACAGCAGTATCGATTTTGGGTTCTGGATTCACCGGTGCTACTGCCGTAACTTTTGGAAGTACGCCCGCCACAAGCTTTGTTGTAAATTCAGACAATTTAATTACTGCTATATCCCCACCAAGAGTTTTCGGAATAGTGAATATCACAGTGACTACTTCTGCAGGCACTTCTGTAGTTGTGCCAAGCGACCGCTATGTTTTTCAGGGTAGCTGGGTGGGTTATGTGACAGAGCAGGGTACAAATGCCGTTGGTACTTTCTCTATTCCTGGTAATGTACCCGGCACTCAAATTCCCGTATCAGGAGATCCTGTCGACATTGCAATCACTCCAGACGGAACGAGAGCCTATGTGACAAGAAATACTGGAAGTAGCGTTGGTGTAATTGATCTTCTTACCAACACCTTGATCACTACAATTCCTGTCGGTGCTGGTCCTATTGAGTGGCGATCAGCCCAAACGGGCAAAAAGTTTTTGTAGCTAGCGCAGGCAACTCTACGGTCAGCGTCATTGACACGTCTTCTAATACTGTCACGACTACATTTCCTGTTGGCGGTGCTGGAGCTCCATTTGGGGTCGCGGTTACGCCTGATGGTACAACACTCTACGTATCGATTAACGGCGCTACAAGCATCATTTTACCGATCAATATTACTAGCTTGATTCCAGGAACTCCCATACCATTAGGTGGTGCTATAGGTGCCGCATTCTTAACAATCAATCCAAATGGTCAATCTTTATATGTAGGCCGACAATCCACAGGACCGATCATTGTAATAAATATTCCGACTAACACTGTGGCAACGACCATTACTTTGTCTCCTTCTTCTTCTCCTTTTAGAATAGGTGTAACTCCAGATGGGACTAAAGGTTATGCGACAACAGGAAACGGAATTACCAGCGCTGTATATCCTTTAAATTTTACGACAAACACTTCAAGTGCCCCGCTTACACTTGCTGGAGCTCCCTTTGGTCTAGCGATCACACCAGATGGTAAAACAGCCTATGTGGCTGATGGTTTATCACAAGTTTTTCCAATTGATGTTTTAACGAATACAGTGGGAACACCTTTTCCTGAGGGTTCTGGACCTTCCTGTATCGCTATTACCCCTGACCAGTCTCCGTTGGCAACATTTGTTGCAACTACCGGTGCGCCTGGCACATCCACTTTTTTGATGCTTCAAAATCTGTTTCTCCTGTTGGAACAATTGTAAGTTATGCCTGGAATTTTGGAGATGGCCAAACGGCTGTCACAACTTCACCATTTATATCCCACACTTATGCAACTACCGGTGTATTTAATGTGACTCTTGTGGTTACAAATTCTGCTGGGACCTCCACAGCACAAACTTTTCCTGGTACAACAATGGAACAAAACGGTGGATCGAACGCAATTTTTATTCAATCCATTAATATCTCTTTTGGACAGCCTCCCTTACCGCCAAGCAATTTCATAGGCCGTCAAATTAAAAACATCTTTGCAACCCAAACTGATTTAATTAATCAGTTAACCTGGCAACCTAGTCCAGATTCCACCATTATAGGTTATTTGATTAGAAGAAATGGCACGATTATCACAGAAATTTGTTCACAAGGCCCATTCATCTTTAATGATCATAATCGCAGAAAGAATGAAATTTACATCTATACGCTGACAGCATTAAGTGCTGGCGGAGAAAGCACACCTTTAACAATAACATTGCCTTAAGAGAGAATTTATGAAAAAAATCTTACAAGTTTATTTTATTAATTTTAACATTGTTTCTTTCATATGAAAGTTTATCTGCAAATTGCTTAAATGACTTCTGTCCAGAAACATGCTTTAGCAACTTGTGCTCTGACATAAGAATAACAGGCCAGGTCTCTTATTTCCTTCCTGCTTCTAAAAGAGTCAAACGCATCTATGGACATGGATGGGCCGACTATAATCTGGAATTATCTAAAAAGTTTATNTCTTGCTTTCATCTTTGGGCAAGTGTCAACGGATTTTCCAAAAAAGGGCATTCTATCGGTTTTCATGACTCAACAAGACTGCAGCTCATTCCAGTCAGTTTTGGTTTAAAATACATACACCCTTTTACTTGTAATTTTGAAGGGTATTTGGCACTCGGGCCTTCTTATAGCTTTTTGCGCATTAAGGACCATTCCTACTATGTGATCCAGCATATTTCAAAAGAAGGTTGGGGCTGCTTAGGACAATGCGGTTTTAATTATTATGTTTACAATTGCTTTTTCCTGAATGCATTTGTGGATTATTATTACCAACGTTTTTCCTTTCACCATCATGACTACAGCTATTATACGTCACGCAATGACTTAAATATGAGCGGATGGAAATTTGGCGGTGGAATAGGCTATCGGTTTTAACTGATCTCTTTCAAAGCTGCGTGTGCGGCATGATAACCGCACATTCCATGGACGCCGCCTCCGGGCGGCGTTGAAGAAGAACAAAGATACAATCCTTTTACAGGGGTAGAATAAGGAATTATCCTGACTACCGGGCGTGTAAAAAGCTGAAAAATATCCTGAATGCCTCCGTTGATGTCTCCACCCACATAATTTGAGTTATACTGTTCCATTTCCACAGCAGTTCTTTGGCTTCGGGCCAAAATGCAATCACGAAAACCTGGAGCAAATCTTTCAATCTGCGATTCAATTTGTTTAGACATATCTACATTTGATCCATGGGGCACGTGGCAATAGCCCCAAACTGTTTGTTTGCCGTCAGGGGCTCTTGTAGGATCAAACAAACTTTGCTGGGCTAAGAGAACGAAGGGTTTTTCAGGATGGATATTTTTCCAAATTTGACGTTCAGAAAAAGCAATTTCAGCTGCGGTGCCTCCAATATGAACGGTTCCAGCCCTAAGGCAATCTTTTGATTTCCAGGGAATGGGCTGGCTCAACGCCCAATCCATTTTAAAAATACCTGGACCATAACGATATTCCTTTAACCGTTTTTTATAACTTTCAGGAAGTCGGGCATTTGCTATCTTCAAAAGTTGATAGGGACCTATGTCGCAAAGAATGAGTTTGCTAGAGGGAAGATCTTCGATTGATACAACTTTCGTATCCGTGAAAATCTCGCCTCCCAATGAGACAAAATAGGCTGATAATGCATTAGCAATGTTTTGAGATCCGCCTTTAGCAACCGGCCATCCGACCGTATGACCTAAAATTCCAAGAATTAATCCAAAAGCTGCAGTCACCATTTTTTCAAGCGGCAAAATGGAGTGCGCAGCCAAACCTGCAAACAATCCTTTCGCTTTTTCACCTTGAAATTGCCGATTCAATAACCCCCAGGCAGACTGCATCGCATAAAAACCAAATTTGGCCATGAGAAATGGATGCTGAGGAAAATGCAAGGAATTTAATAGATTGTTTTCAAGATTGCCCCATTTTGAAACAAAAGGGGTAAAAAGTTTTATATACGATGCGCTATCTATCCCCAAATGTTCAGCAGTAAGATCAAGTGAGCGTTCAAGCAGCGCAGCTGTCCCATCATCAAATGGATGGGCAAGAGGCGCTGACGGCTGAATCCATTCTAGTCCGAATTTATCAAGTGGCAGAGTGCGAANAAAGGGAGAGCCGCATGCAAGAGGATGAATTGTCGAACAAATATCATGTGTAAATCCGGGCAGGGTAAGTTCTGCAGAGCGCATCCCTCNCCCTACAGTCTGTCCAGCTTCGTATAAAGCTACTGAAAGGCCTTTCTGTGCAAGGGTAATGGCTGCCGCAAATCCATTCGGGCCCGAGCCTATTACAAGAGCATCGTAGGCATTTTTTTCATGTTATCCTAAGTTCATACAAAAAGTGTATCAAAAATTATTTTACAATAATTTCTTGTTATTCTACTTTGCAATAAAAATCCAGAAAGAGATTGTATGGCCGAAGTGGTTGTCAAAGAAAAGACACTTGTTGCAGCGATCCCCATCATCAAGCCTATCAAATTCTACATTTTGCGTTTGCAATTGCTCCAATTCTAGCTGGACTTGATAAATTTTTTAATATTCTGACCCGATGGGAGCAATATCTTTCACCTCCATTTAATGTTTTAGGAAATGCGCATCAAACAATGATGGGTGTGGGGATGATTGAAATCATTGCAGGTCTTGGGGTTTGGTTTTACCCTAAAGTTTTTCTTATATTGTAGCGCTTTGGTTGCTAGCCATTATTATTAACTTGCTTATGCTTGGCGCTTTTTATGATATTGCCTTAAGAGATTTTGGCCTTCTGCTTGGCGCACTCGCCCTAGCCCGCCTAAGCGTTACAAAATGCGATCTATCATGCTCTAAGCATAAAGGACTGTAAAATAGCGTGTTTCATAGCTCAGTTTTTTTATCCTGCTCATGTTTCCCCTTTTTGTTTTGGAGAAACACCTGCTACTCTTTTAAATATCACTGAGCGTGAAATTAACGTGAATGGACGAAAAGCCTCCATCTATACTTTAGTACAGCCTGATGGAACCTTCGGCTTAACAGCTAAGAAAGGCGAGCAGTTCAATGTACGTTTAATCAATCACCTTCATGTTCCAACTTCCATCCACTGGCATGGAATTCTTTTGCCTAATGATCAAGATGGTGTAGCTTTTATCACACAATATCCTATTTATCCTGGAATTGAATACCATTATACGTTCCCGCTTGTTCAGGCCGGGACATTTTTTATGCATGCGCATTATGGCCTGCAAGAGCAAAAGCTGCTGAGCGCTCCTTTGATTCTATTAGATGAAGATGAATTCCCCTCAATAAAAAATGACAGGGTGATCGTTCTTACAGACTTCTCTTTTAAATCTCCTTCTGAGATCTTTTATGAATTGCGCTGCAGCTCAGATAAAATGAAAATGAAGCCTGGAAATGACATTGTCGATGTGCAATATGATGCCTTNTTAGCAAATTTCAAAACATTTGATTCGCCTGAAATTTTTGAATTCCCCCGAAAGNNCCAGGTGAGGTTGCGATTTATTAATGCTTCAAGTGCGACAAATTTTTGGATTTTCCTTGGGGATCTTGAAGGAGAAGCTATCGCAGTAGATGGAAATCGCATCGTACCTTTAAGAGATCATACTTTTGAGTTAGGCATTGCACAAAGAATTGATATTAAAATTACCATTCCCAAAGANGGGGGCACTTTTCCTATTTTAGCTCAAGGNGAGGGAACTAATATGCTAACCGGGGTGATTGTTAAAACAGCAGAAGCTTCTCTACCTCAATTAAATTCTATCACACCGCAAACAGCCAAAGCTTTATCCAATGAACAGGAACTTAAGTTAAAAGCTTTAAATCCACTGCCATCNAAAAAAATTGACCGAAAAGTGCTTGTCGAACTCGGTGGCGAAATGGCTCATTACAGATGGACTTTAAATGGGAAATCATGGCCTGAAGCACCTCCTATCTTAGTTGAAAAAGGTGAACGGGTAGAAATGACTTTTAAAAATGCCACTGCCATGACCCATCCAATGCATTTTCATGGGCACGTGTTTCAAGTCACTGAGATAGATGGAAAAATCTTGAATGGGGCTATGCGTGATACGGTGCTCGTTAGTCCCTGGTCTACAGTCAGGATACAATTTGATGCAAACAATCCTGGTGTTTGGCCCTTGCATTGTCATCTTCTTTATCATTTGGAAGCTGGCATGTTCACTGTTGTAAGATACAAAGGATATGTACAAGCATTAACACCATGACCCCTTCTCACCCGATGATTTATCAAATGCCTGATAAAAAACTTGAAACCATCAACCAAATTAATCAAGCTTGCTACGATCATTGTGCAAATCAATGGGACCGTTTTCCTTTTCCAGATATTTTACCGCTATTTATTCAAAAATATTATCAACCTTCCCTAGGTCAAGCAGTTTTGGATGTGGGTTCTGGCACCGGAATGTTAGCTCAATGGTTAAAAGATCAAGGTTTCGATGTCCTTTGCATAGATCCTTCACTAGAAATGGTGCGTCGTTGCAAAGCAAAGGGACTTCAAGCAAAACAAATCACGCTACAAGAGTTTGTTCACTCAGGGTCATTTGGCATGATTTTTGCCATCTTATCTTTGATTCATATTCCAAAAGATGATTTTTCTTTTCAGTTAAAAAAGTTGGCCGCTATCTTGCCGAATGATGGGCTTCTNTTTTTAGGAATGCTTGAAGGCAGAGGCGAAAAATTTTGTGAGGGACCTCAATATCCTCGTTTTTTTGCCTATTATAGCCGGCAAGAAATCGAGGATAAAGTTAAACCCTATTTTACCGTGGTGGATTATCATTACACAAAAGTTGGCATTGGCTATATGTTATTTGTTTTAAAGAAGAAAAAAATGTCGATTAAATCCCTTTTACTTACGTTTATTAATTTTTGGCCGCTTTTTTTTTCAGGCATTAAGCTCATTAAACGGTCAAAGAATTATCGGCATCTGGTTGTTAAACTCAAATTAAGATTTTGGAATGCCAATTATGTAGGGACGCAATATGGCGGATCGATGTTTTCCATGACAGATCCTTTTTATATGCTGATGTTGATAAAAAATTTAGGCAATGACTATACCATCTGGGACAAGGCAACTACGATCCGTTATTTAAAACCAGGNAAAACAGACCTGACAGCGGAATTTATTTTGACCCAAGCTGATCTCGATCACATCAAAGAAACAATGAAAGAACATGGAAAAATGAACTGGTCAAGGAAAATTGAAATAAAAGACGCACATCAAACAGTTGTGGCAGAAGTTGAAAAAACGATTTCAATTAAGAAAAGGGAATGGTGAACCATGGAATTTACAACAATCCCCAATTTAAAGCAGAAAGTTTGCAGAATTGGCCTGGGGACCTGGGCAATAGGCGGTTGGATGTGGGGCGGAAGCGATGANAAAGATGCTTGTGACACCATCTTAAAAGCCTTGGAGCGTGGTATAAACTTGATTGACACGGCCCCTGTTTATGGATTTGGAGAATCCGAGGAAATCGTCGGAAAAGCTCTTAAGAAATATGGAAAAAGNGAAAGCATAGTCCTTGCTACAAAAGTTGGATTACGTTGGGAAAAAGAAAAAATTTTTAGAGATTCATCCAANAAAAGAATTTTAAAAGAAATCGATGATTCGCTCAAACGTTTAAAAGTCGATTACATCGATTTATACCAGATCCATTGGCCCGATCCCTTGATACCCTTCGATGAAACCGCTGAAGTGATGAAAAGCCTTTTAGAACAGGGAAAAATTCGCGCGATCGGTGTCAGTAACTTTTCTGTAGACCAATTAGAAGCTTTTAAAAATAAAGCGCCTCTTCATGCTGAACAACCTCCATTCAATATCTTTGAAAAAGAAATCGAAAATAATGTCCTGGAGTATTGTTTAACTCATCACATCGCAATCTTAGGCTACAGCTCTCTTTGCCGTGGACTTTTAACCGGTAAATTAAAAATCAGTACAGAATTTCAAGGCGACGATTTAAGNAAAATTGATCCTAAATTCAAACCTCCTCGCTATGAAGAATATTTGAAATGTGTCGATCTTTTGGATGATTGGGCAAAACAAAAATATAAAAAATCAGTCTTAGCATTAGGGATTCGTTGGGTCTTAGATAAAAATGTGAGCGTCGCCTTATGGGGTGCAAGAAAACCTCATCAACTGGACCTGATCGACCAGGTCTGGGGGTGGAAGTTAACAGAGGATGACCTTAGGGAAATCGATCATATTGTGACCGAGACAATCCCGGATCCGGTAGGTCCGGAGTTTATGGCTCCTCCTTCACATGAAATGGCAAAATGATCCTTTGCTGTTTTTTATCTGTATCTTGTACAATCGATGCTAAAAAGGATATCAAATGGCCATTCCCGTACAAAAACTTCGCGAGATCATCTTTCAAATGCTCTATAGCTATGACATCGGAAAAGCCGAGCAGGAAGATATGATCGAACTTATCATGAAAGAGCTCTCAGTTTCTCGAGCTACAGTGGTAGATGCCCAGCAAAAAGTCGAAGAAATTCAAGCGATCCAGGAAGAGCTGGACGAAATGATTGCAGGGGCCTCTTTTTCCTACGCCTTCGAAAGAATTCAAACTGTTGAAAGAAACATCTTACGCTTAGGTGTTTACGAACTCTTCTTTGCGGGCGATATTCCTCCTAAAGTCGCCATGAGCGAAGCCGTTCGCCTCACACGAAAATTCAGCACTCCTGAGGCTGCAAACTTCGTCAATGCAATTCTTGATACTTTATACAAGGCAAAGTCAGGGGAAGAACCTGATCTCCAGGCTTTAGANAAAAGTATCGAAGAGATCGACCAAAGTGAAAAAGAGCCAAAGAAGCGAAGGACCTTAAAGAGAAAGAATAAAATGACTTCTGTATCCGCCCTTCCTAAATTGCAGGATAATAAGCCTTTAAAGGAAATCTGCACGTTCGGCATCGGCGGGCCCGCAAAATTTTATTGTGAAGTCCGAACTGTTGATGAGATGCGGTCCATTCTCCTTTACTGCCGAGAAGAAAAGTATTCTTTTTTTATTTTAGGAAAAGGATCCAATTGTCTTTTTGATGATCGGGGCTTTGATGGTCTCGTCATTCATAATAAAATCGATTTTAAACAAGAAAATCCGCCTGGTACTTTTCATGTTGGCGGAGGATATAATTTTTCCTTACTTGGATCTCAAACTGCACGCGATGGATGGTCTGGCCTTGAATTTGCCTCGGGTATTCCTGGAACTGTGGGTGGGGCAGTTTTCATGAATGCAGGAGCGAACGGAAGGGAAACTTGCGAATCTTTAGTTTCTGTAGATTTCGTTTCGCCTGATGGAGAATACCATGTNGTTAAAAAAGAACAGCTTCATTTTTCCTATCGAACCTCAACCTTCCAATCTATGCCAGGTGTCATTGTAGGAGCAACTTTTACTTTGCATCGCTCTAGCGAAGCCCGGCAAAAACAAATTGAAATCATTACCTATCGNAAAAATACTCAACCTTACAGTGAGAAGTCAGCAGGCTGCATCTTCCGAAATCCAAGTTGCGGAGCAGCCGGTGCTCTGATTGATAAGAGCGGACTTAAAGGAATGCAATTCGGAGGAGCTAAAGTATCAGACATGCATGCCAATTTCATTGTAAATGCCGAAAACGCTAAAGCAGCAGATGTTTTAGCCCTAATCAATCTAATTAAATCACAGGTTAGAGACCGCACCGGAATCGAGCTGGAAAGCGAAGTGCGATATATTCCTTACGCGATGGGAAACGATGAGTGAATTTCGCGCCGACCTGCATTGCCATAGCACCTGCTCCGACGGAACAACTTCTCCGATAGAACTTGTTAAAATGGCTGTTGAGAAAGGGCTTTCGGGACTTTCTATCACAGATCACGATACCCTTGATGCTTATAAAACAGCAGCCCCTTTAGCTCAAGAATTAGAGATTGAGCTAATTCCCGGTGTGGAGTTTTCAGCCATGCAGGGAAACGTAAGCATCCATCTATTAGCCTACGCATTTCCTTTAGAGAGTTCCATTCTCCACGATTTTTGCTTAAAGCATAAACACAGGCGCCAGGATCGGAACCGCGAAATTTTAAAAAATTAACAGAGAAGGGAATGCCATTAACAGAAGAAGAGGTCCTTGCAGACATGTTTCCTAATCTTCCTTCTACCATTGGACGACCTCATATCGCTCTTGCAATGTTAAAAAGAGGCTACATTCAAACCATTCAAGAAGGGTTTAACAAGTTCCTGGGAGAAGGAAAAAGCTGTTATGCCGAAGGAAAATCTTTTTCTGTTCAAGAAACCCTTGATAAGATCCATCAAGCCAATGGATTGGCTATCATTGCACACCCTCACTTAATCAATGACGCAAAAACATTAAAACAGCTTCTTGAAATGAATTTCGATGGCATTGAATGTTTTTATGCCCGTTTCCCGAAAGAATCTCATGAGCGTTGGGTAAAAATTGCCAAGCATCGGAATTGGCTCATTACCGGCGGGTCGGATTTTCACGGAGAAATTAAACCTAATATTTCCTTGGGATCTTCTTGGGTTGACGAAACGCATTTTCTTCCTTTGAAGCAGCATTTTAACCAAGTCTCAGGAAACAAAGAAGAGAGGCCTTATCAAAGTCTTTTAAAAAGCTCTTCTCAGTCAATTTGCATGGAGGGATGAAATTAGGGCTAAGTCATATTGAAAAATTAAATGATTTGCTGGGAAATCCACTTAATTCATTTAAATCCGTTCATGTTGCAGGCTCAAATGGAAAAGGGTCTGTCGTCACAAAAATTTCCCGGGGACTAGAAGCCGAAGGCTACCGTGTCGGACTNTTTACGTCNCCCCACATCTCTACATTCCGAGAAAGAATTAAAGTGAATGGACAACTCATTGACGAAAAGTCGGTCACTCATCTTCTGCANAAAATTTTTCATCTTGTCGAAAAAGAAAATATTCCAGCTACTTTCTTTGAGATTACAACAGCGCTTGCTCTTGCTTATTTTGCCCAGCANAAAGTGGATTATGTTGTTCTTGAAACAGGGCTTGGAGGACGTTTGGATGCGACAAATATCGTGATGCCAATCCTCTCAATTATTACTTCGATCAGCCTAGAACATACTGAATATTTAGGAAATACGATTGAGGAAATAGCAAAGGAAAAAGCAGGAATTATCAAACCTGCAGTTCCAGTCATCATCGGCCCATGCGTTCCCAAAAACATCATTGAAAAAATCGCTGAAGAAAACAAAAGTCCGTGCGTACAAGTCACAGGAAACTTTACATTTTTTGATGATGAAAATAATGCTGTCGCNAAAAAAGCCATGCAAATGTTGGGCCTGTCGGAGCTGTCCATCCAGGCAGGATTGAAAGCTCTTCCTCCTTGCCGCATGGAGCTTGTTTCTCAAAACCCTCCTGTTATTTTAGATGTGGGACATAATCCAGATGGATTGCAGCACCTTTTTCAAGCTGCCAGGCAAAATTATCCTAAAGCCTCTTTCCGGGTTTTATTTGGTGTTTCNAAAAATAAAGATATAGAAGGATGTTTAAACGTATTGAAAAAATATGGCAGCCAATTTCATCTAGTAGAAGCCCAAAACGGCAGAGGCCTTGAGGTCTCGGAACTTTACAAGAAAATGCTCGATCATGGGTTTTCTCAAACAGTGCTTATTAGGAATGGAAGCATCAAAGAGTCTATCCAGCACGCATTGAAGTCTGCGAAACTGCAAAATCAAATTCTCATCGTCTGCGGCACATTTTTCATTATGAGCGAAGCTCGTCAAGCTCTTGGCATACGGGAGCCAAAAGATGGCTTTGATTTGAATGAAAAAATGAAATAACCCGTATCAATAACTTGTTGGATCCAATTTAACTTTTCCATAAAAGACCTTGTAAATGCCAATCGTGTAAGCAATGACAAGGGGCACCCCAATGGCTGCGATCAAAAGCAAAATTTCAAGCGTCTTCTGAGTAGAAGCTGAATTATATATGGTTAAGCTTAATGTTTCAGGTGCATTTGAGGCGCGAATAACCTCAGGATATGTTCCTACACCATACAAAGCCAAGAGGCAGATAATATTGCCGCAAGAGGATATAAAGGCCCATCCATCACGTTCTTTAGAAATTTCACGTGGAATGTTTGCTATCAACAGCATATTGATGACAGCTAAGATGAAAAGTTCCCATCTTTCTCTCACAATTTCCACCATATGGGGAAAATAAATCAGAGTTGCAGCTGTTGCAATTCCATAGCACATGATAAAAAAAATGATCGAAGGATTGACACGTCTTCGCAATTTATCATGCAGCTCTCCTTCGGTTTTCATCACTAAATAAATGGATCCATGCATTAAAAAAGCGCTGTGGCCATCACCCCCATGAGAAGTGCGTAAGGATTGAGTAATGACAAAAAGGTTCCTATAAATTCCCCATTTTCATCTAAAGGGATGCCAACTACAAGATTTCCTATAGCAATTCCTAATGTCATCGAGATAATAAAACTTGCGATTGTAAACATAATATCCCATGACCAACGCCACCAGGCCATCGGTTGTTTACTGCGAAATTCGATGGCAACGGCTCTAAATATCAATCCTGTCAATAGGATCATGATTGGAATATAAAACGCAGAACAAAAAGTGGCATATACATTGGGAAAGCCGGCAAAAAGAGCACCTCCAGCTGTCACAAGCCAAACACCGTTGCCATCCCATACAGGACCGATTGAATTTAAAATGATCCGGCGCTCTTTGTCATTGCCTCCAAACAAATGCAGCATTCCAACTCCTAGATCAAATCCGTCTAAAATTGCATAGCCTGTTAATAAAACGACAAAGACAGAAAACCAGGCAAATTCTAAATTGCTAATCCAGTTCATTGTGTTTCCTTATGTATGAGCACATATTGCTGGTGATAGGTTGTGGCGGTATCTACGTCTGCAGGACCTTGTTGAAATTTTTCATTTAATAAATAAATAAACAAAAGAAAAAGAAAGGTATAGACAATGCCGAAAAGAATAATCGAGCCCAGCACTTGCTCTGCAACCACAGCTTTTGAAAGTCCGTCCGAAATTCTTAATAAATTTTGTACAATCCATGGATAACGTCCCATTTCAGCTGTAACCCAACCTGCCTGATTGGCAATTTGAGGGAACAAGACCGAAGCTACAAGCAAACGCAAAAACCATTTTTNTTGAAACAATGTGCCTCTTTTCCAAAAATAAATCGCGAGCAATGCAGAGACGATCATAAAGACCCACATCAGCAACATCAAATGGTAAGTTTGATAAACAACAGAAACACGCGGCCAATCTTTTTCTGGAACAGCATCCAATCCTTTTATTTCAGCCTGAAAGTCGTGAAAAGATAAATAACTTAAAAGATAAGGGATCTCTAGCGCATAGTCTAGTGTCCTGGTTTGAGAATTGGGAATTCCCCAGATCGACAAAGGAGCTCCTTNTTGAGTTTTATAAATGCCTTCCATAGCAGCTAATTTGGCTGGTTGATATTCTGCCACCACACGTCCGCTGGCATCCCCTGTGACAACTTGCAAAAGACACGCAATAAAGGCAACAATCAGTCCAATCTTTAATGAAGTTTTTGCAAATGCCGTATGACGGTTTTTAAGGAGATAGTAAGCCCCGACACTGATGACTAAAAACGCGCCTGCCAACCAGCAACCAATTACGGTGTGAAAAAGACGGGTCATGGAAGAAGGATTAAAGACCATTGCCCAAAAATCTGTAATCACTGCCCGAGCTCCAATTCCCTCTCCTTCAATATGGTAACCTGCCGGTGTTTGCATCCAGGAATTGGCCACAACAATCCAAATCGCACTAAAATGCGCCCCTAAACAGACCATCAGCGTCGCAAAATAATGCATTCCCGCGCTCACACGATTCCAACCAAAAAGTAAAATGGCTAAAANACCAGATTCAAGAAAAANAGCAAAAACCCCTTCTGCAGCTAAAGCACTTCCAAAGACATCCCCAACAAAGCGGGAATAATTAGCCCAATTTGTCCCAAATTCAAATTCCATAACAATACCAGTGGCCACACCAATGGCAAAAGTCAAAGCAAAAACTTTCGTCCAGAACTTGGCCATTTCTAAATAGACCGGATCCTTAGTTTTTAAATAAATCCCTTCAGAAATCACTAAAATCAGCGCGATGCCAATGCTTAAGGGTGGATAGATGTAATGAAACATAATTGTCAAAGCGAACTGCAAACGAGCTAAGATTTCTACATCCATTTCCTCTGCCTTTTTCAAATAATAAAGTGAATAAAAATTAAGTTCACAGGATCATTAGGTTAGTAAAATTAAAAATTTCATCAAAGAAAAATATTTAAGATCATTTGAAAACAAGGAAATACAGGCTTTTACTCTTTTACAAAAATCATTCCTTGTTCATAAGGAGAATTTATAAAACCAAGCAATCCTCATGTTCCAGACCCAAAGATCCCATAGAAGCCATAGGGTGGGCGGTGTTGAATCGTAAGTTTGTGGATTGTTTTTTGAAGATCACTTACACAGTCATTTGAGAGGCAATTTGCCCCAAGGAGAAATAATTTTATTTTTGAAATGGGACAAATGATTTTGTTTCTTCATCTTTGTTTTCAGTTGAAAGTATAATCAAATCCAAGTTCTGCAAATTCTCTAGCCTGGCAAGGTTTTCGATAATATCTATACCCCTCCCAGTTAAAAGCTGGAAAATTTGACAAGGAAGCCCTGAATTTGAATCAGTCGACGCAGCACAACTTGAATAATCTCTCTAGCGATGCAGACAGATTCAAAGATATTGGCAAGCTTACGTAGTCAAAATTCCAACTTTCAGTTGGAATCACTAATATTAAAACTCTGTAGGGGGTTAGAACTAAAGGACGTAGTCGATTTTAAAAATTCTATCACAATTACTTGAAATCCCATGAACCTATCCTAATAAAATTTTCGTCGTTTTTTGGGATTATTTTGGCCACCTCTAAAATCAATTCCCCCAAGAGAATGTTTGGCCGTTTTCAGAATCATGAATCCTCACAAAAGAATAGTGTTGCTTAATTTTGGTCAGACACTCTTTGGAAATTACGACATTCGATAAGTTACCCGTAGTTGAGTGTGTCAGCAAACTTAGAAAAGTCAGAACTGCAGAATCTTCATTTTTTAAGAGAGGAAAGTTGATACTAATTTCCTCTAAATTTTTAAATTTAGTGCAAAAGATTCAAAGCTGGCTTGTGTCATTGTGCAGTCTGAAATTTCTAAATACTTTAATTCTCTGCAGCCTTCCGCCATGGCAATCAATCCTCTGTCTGTCACACCGCGACCTTTGAAAGTTAAAGATTCTAATTTTGGAAGGTAAGTTCCGATCATTTCGGCTGTTTGATCCGTAATTTCACCGAGACTTAAATAAGTTAACTGAGAAAGATTTGGCATAATCTCTTTTTTAAATCCCCGTTTGTCTCACTGATATTCAAAGATTCAAGATTTTTCAGAAAAGCAAACAGGATAGAGAGATCCACCATTTTAATTTGCTTAGAATTTAGATGAAGGAGTTTTAAATTTTTTAAACGGACTAATGAAAGAAGACTTTCTGTTTCCAAATCTATCCGTTCCAAATCCAAGAATTCAAGCTTTAACAAATTGTCTGCTAAGGGAATAAACCCTTTTTTGTGATCATGCATCGACTGTCCTTTAAGGATAAAAACGAAGTTCTTTAAGAGTTGTAAATGCCTGCAAGGCAGTCTCCTTAATTCGGCATGAGCTTAGATCAAGCGTATGCAGTTCTGTCAGTTGTGCAATCAATTCAAACCCATCATTCAGAACACTTCCTGATAAATCTAACAATTTCAAGTTCTTGAGAGATAATAAAGCTTCAAGTCCAACTTTTGTTATTTTATTGAATGGAAGCTTTAGCTCACATAGATCAAAAAATTTTTTGACTAAATCTTGCAAAATCCTATCAGAAATCCCTTGAAAACCCACAGTTAGCAAACCCTGGGGAAGAAAAGAAATGAGAACTTCATGCTGTTTTTCGGAAAGGCTGCAAAATCTTAAATCGATCGCCTTTAAGTGACGAAGAGGTTTTAAAAATCTAGATTATTCAGTGTACAATGCAATAGACTCAATTTCTCCAGCTGGTTCTCTTCAGGGAAAATTTCTTTCGTTGAAAAAGTTTTACCTTGAATCGCCAGATTCTGCAAAGATGTTAAATTTTGGCAGACAATTTTTAATGTCTCATCGCTTAAAGGATATTTAGAAAAGTCTAAGGACTGCAAATGCGGACAATCCTTAGACAATTTTTCTATTCTTTCTTTCTCTAATCCTTTCAGTGTTCTTAGTTTCGTTAAATCTAATTCCAAACTTGCCATGGCTTTTTTACAGCAACATCCAACTCTGTCTCAAATCTCTCATTAGAATTAAAAAGCGAAGTCGATACTTGTAGATGATTTGGGATGTCGGAGCGCGCGTGTATGTCTGAAGAAACCATAAACAGCATCCATTTAGTGTGTAGAAATCCGCATCATATAACAACTAAAGCATTGTTAAAAACCAATTTTTAAGTTATTGTTGATAGGCATGAAAACCCAGTTGATGGGCATTTTAAATGCCACGCCAGATTCCTATTATGAGAAAAGCCGATCTTCTGATTTAGAAGCGGCTGTCGCTAGAGGGCAGCAAATTGCTGCTGAAGGCGCAGATATTTTGGATATTGGGGGAATCGACACGCCCGCGCAATGTGTATCAAAANNTCCTGATGCAGGAAAAGTCAGCGCGGAGGAAGAACTGCGTCGTGTCATTCCTGTGATTGCCAGATTAAAACAACTGATTTCCATTCCCATCTCGATTGATACGATGAAACCCGAAGTGGCCGCGCGGGCCATAGAGGCTGGCGCAACCTGGGTGAATGATGTCAGCGGATTTCGACATCCAGAAATGCGCGCGATCGCTGCCTCTACGCAAGTTAAAATTTGCGTGATGCACATGCAGGGCGATCCCTATACAATGCAAGTGGATCCTCATTATGAAAAACCGATAATAGAACATATAAAACATTGGTTTTTAGATATTTTGGATAAATTAATCCAATCAGGAGTTAAAGANAAAAATATTGTGCTGGATCCAGGAATTGGATTTGGAAAAACCGTTGCCCATAATCTTGAAATTATACACAATCTGCCTGAAATCAAGCGCTTGGGATTCCCTGTCCTGCTGGGAATGTCACGAAAAATCTTCATGAGCAAAATTTTAAATAAGCCCGCAACTGAATTATTGCCAGCGACGCTTGCCATGAATACTGTGGCTATTCTCTCTCATGTGGATATGATTCGGGTCCATGATGTGCAAGCCCATCGTGACATTATTGACTTGCTTGATACCTATCAACATCTCTAGAGGATGAATGCGAATATTTAGTTGGTTTGTACCTGCCTTAGAAATTTCGATGATCTCAGTCATCGTCTACTACCTGCTGTCTTTTTTGGAATACGCGGGCGATGAATCTGATTTTAGGTCTTTTGGCTGTCGCTTTTGTTTATGCTCTTTCCATTTGGCTTCATTTGCCTGTCATTGAAAAGATTATGCATTATTTTGTAAGTGTGGCCGTGATTGCCTTGCTTATTATTTTTCAGCCTGAACTCCGACTGGCTCTTTCCAAATTAAGCGTGAAAGGGAAAAATTTAGAGAAACAAACGAATTTGATAAATTCTTAGAAAGCATTTCGCAATCTATCTACCGGATGTCAGAAAAAGAATCGGGGCATTGATTGTTCTAGAAAATCAGGACTCTTTGGAAGAATATGCTAAAAAAGCTGTGGTGATGAACGCACAGTTTTCACCTGAACTTTTAGAATCCATTTTTATTGCCACAACTCCCCTTCATGATGGGGCTGTCATTATTCGGGGCACCACAATTCTTTCTGCCGCAACCATTCTTCCTTTAGCCGATGACACCTCTCAACTTTCAAAATCCATGGGAACGCGTCATCGGGCGGGACTTGGGATAAGCCAGCTCACAGACGCTTTAATAATAGTGGTCTCAGAAGAATCCGGAAAAGTTTCGATCGCACGCGACGGCATTATGACTCGAGGAGTTAAAATTGATCGCTTTAAAGGCATCATGCGCAGCATTTTCGCACCGCTTAAGACTACAATTCAATCCGGCATTGACACCTTAGGACGTCTAAAACCATGGAAACATTGATCTCAAAAATTCTTAATAATTGGCAGCATAAAATAGTCGCCTTCCTGATCGCCCTGGTCGTTTGGCTCTTTGTCCACCATTCAATTACCTCAACAAAGACAATTCCAGGAGTTCCTATACGAATTGTCAATTTGCCTCCAGACAAAACCATTCAAGGCTTGCTTCCAAAGGGGATTTTAAACAAGCGCATTGCTCTCACCTTAAGTGGAACTAAGAGTGTGATCAGAGAACTCGAACCAGGAGACTTAGAGGTTCTTATCGACGCAGCCGATATTGATCTTAATCGGGAGGACTGGGTCGTCGTCCTTACCAAACATAACCTTGTCAGTTTAAGCCCAGATATTGATCTTGCCCACAATATTACAGATGTGGCCCATACAGAATTTATCCTCAAAATCAGCCGCCTTGTATCAGCCAAAGTTCCTATCAACATCCTTAAACCGATCGGGGAAGCTCCTGAAGGCTACGAATTGCTTGACATCTGGCCGCAAAAACTTATGCAAACTTTGAGTGGACCTGAAGAGGCCATAGAAAATTTAAAGGTACATGGGCTGGAACTTGTATTTGATTTAAATCAAATCACGCATGCAGAGTTAGATGCCATTCAGAACGCGCATTTGAATACTCAAGAGGACGAGATTAGTTTTTATGTTCCCAATCACTGGAAAGAAGTGGCTATCCCTTTTCATAATAATGTTTTAGAAGAAATCAACGATCCAGCCGCACAGTATTTACATATCGACTTNCTTAAAAAAGAATATTTACCTATTGATAATCAAGTTCCCCTACGTGTTTTCTATCCTCTAAAGACGCTTGCTGAAATCAACCCTGAAACTTACTCCCTCATCAAAAGCGAAAAGATCCAAGAGCATCAGGGCGTTTATATTTTAAATCAGAAAATTTACACACAGAATGTAAGCAAACTTTTTATTAACATTATTAAAGCCTTTTTGGAAGTTGTGATTGTCGCGGCACCCAAGCATGAACGCGAGCTTTTACAATGGAGTGCAGAAGTGATCGCACCTCAAGAATTAGAGGATCTTTATGTAGCTTATCTTATAGGCGACAAAAAAGATGAAAACGATAAGGAAAATCCCTGCTCNCAAAGGCAATTGCAGGAGCCTTTGTTGCGCAAACGGTTTCAAGATTATCTAAAGAAGCTTACCCTCTATACCTCCCCGAACCAACAATTGCATATCGATAGTTTTATTGAGGGCAATTTCATTAAAGTAAAAAGCTAAGTTATGCCTTCAGACCGTTTTTTTATTAATTTGAGTTTGGAATCAAATCAGGAAGTGATCCTACGCGAATCAGAATTCCATCACTTGCAGGTCATGCGAATTAAAGAAGAAGAGCAGATAGAGCTTGTGAATGGTCTCGGGTGCCTTGCCCAGGCAAGAATACAAAAGATAGAAAAAACAGGCTTTTTGCATGTAACAGGTATTTATAAACAAGAAATACCACTTCAGGAGGTCATTCTTGCACAAGCTATCCCCCGCCTCAATCGTTTAGATTTTATCATTGAAAAAGGCACAGAGCTNGGGGTCACAAAATTTTTGCTTTTTCCTGGAGCGCTAAGTGAAAGAAAAACNCTGACAGATCATCAAATTGAACGGATGCATCAGGTGACTATTGCTGCCATGAAGCAATGCGGCCGGCTTTTCCTTCCTAAGATTGAATTTAANACCCCTTTAGAAAAATGGGACAAACTCCAATGGGCCTCCTACTTCGGAGATGTAAGTGAAAACGCCCCTCTCTTTAGGGACATCTTTAAACATCATGAAAGTGTTCTATTTTTTATTGGCCCTGAATCTGGATTTTCTGAAAGAGAACGAGATCTGCTTTTAAAGCTCGAGGCCAAGGGCGTTAAACTGCATGAAAACATTTTGCGCACTGACACCGCTGCCTTAGTAGCTTTATCACTCATCACTCACTAAGGTTTTATTCGTCCCCTTTGCGTGTTTTGCAACGCAGACAATAATAGTCGCCTTTCCAATCAGGAGATTCAGAATAATTATAATATCCGCATCTTTTGCATCTCCAATTGACGCCCTCATAGTCTGCTAAAATAATTTTATAGGATGTTTCTACGCTAGAAAGAGGCTGCACAAGCTGTGCATTGAGTTCAAAATTGCAAAGAATGCCAAAATAAAGAGAAAATACCTTAACATTTGATCTCTCACGTATCTACGAATAAGCATAGTTCTTCTTCTTCAAAAAGACAACTGTTTTAAGGGCAGTTTTTCAAAACCGTCAAAAAGCTGCTGCACCCGGACATCCCATGTATGTTCTCTCATCACCTTTTCCCTGCCTTTCTCAACGACAGCTTTAAGCTTTGAGGGATTCTTTAAATAGTCATTGACCCAGCTGTTGACCTCGTCCCAATGCTGCGGCCGATAAATTAATAGATCTTTGCCATGTTCAAAATTGTCTCTAATCCAAAGATTGTCAGTGGTGATAGGTAGCGCTTCACAAGCTAAACCAGTAAAAATTCTTTCATGGGTGCCATTTTTAAAAANAGGCATGCTGTTTAAGCAGATTTTACTTTGCTTTAAAATGTTTAAAGAATCTTCAAATGTGACTGCAGGATGGATGGTCACGTTTTTCATTCCACTTAAACTGTATCGCCAATCATAGATAGGCTCTTCTTTACGCCAGCAAACATCCCCAAACACATGCACATGCGCATCCTTAATCGACCTTATAAGTTCCGTTCGATCCTTCCCCCTCATGTAGTTGTCTACATAATAAGCATAAAAGTAGACATTATTTTCAAAATCTTCGTCGCTTTCGAATTTAAGTCCGCTCTCTCTTAGAGCTTTTTCAACACCTTGCAAAAGAGGAGTTTGATTATCTCCCAGGACTATGTCTATAGCATCTTCTATGGTCTGGGCTTCTTGAACTGACATCTTTTCCCGCCAAAAGTTTCGCAAAGTCTCATGATCATAGCAGCTGCCTANAAAGACCACATCATAGGGCTTTTCCTGATTTTGAGCAGGAGCAAGTTCTCTTTCTACTGCGTGTCCCCAAAAGAACACTCGATCGAACAGCTTGGACTTCACATACTCGCAATCAAAATGATCCACACATGTGATCACTGTATTATCGCTCTCTAGTACATTGCGATAATTAAAAGCTGGATCTAGCAAGAAAGCCACATGGGGAACTCTTGTGTAATCAGCTAAAANATATCCTTCAGGTGTCGGCTCCATGGAGTTAAAAGAACAAGTAAAAANAGTCTGTTTAGGATCGCAAGCCCGTAAAAATTCCTCGCGCTGCCGATCAAGAGTGGCCCCGTCAATGATTGTTGTTTCTATGCCTAAGCGATTAAATGCCTCAGCAAGCCGGAAACAAAAGTATCGTTTGGATTGATAAAGATTGTAAAAAGTAAAGAGAGCTACGTGCATTTTTAAAACCAACGGAGTGAATATTACTGCAAAAATCCTCCTATTTTGATTTTTTTCAAGTTTTATATTGAAGCACTTACACGCAAAAGAGAATAAATTAATTTATTAATAATTAAATAATTAATTATAATATTATATATAACTATATTTTATTGTTTAAACACAAAAATCTAATATTTAAGTACAAACAGATTATTAGAGGTTAATTATGACTGTTCCGTCTAATTCTAAACCTATTGATCCAAGTTTCCCTACGTTTGTTCATCCTCCTCCAGATACTAAAGCAGCTGAACCCATCACGCGTGCCTCTATTCAAAGAGGCAGTCAACAGGTTCAAGCGAATCGAGTTGCTGAATTAGTCGAACACTTTGAGAATATTTCAACCCAAGCTCAGCAAAGACTCAACGGATCCTTTCCCTCTCCCTCAAAAGGGGTGCATGAACATAAAATTACGCATAATCCGAACGACATTCCCTCTGCACAAGCAACTGAAACAACCTCCCAGCCTATTCTGATGGCATTCGAAGAACCTGATATGGCGGAGCTTGATAAATTATACAAGGAAATGGAAGGAAGTATAATAACTCAAGAAGAGGATAGTTATGTTCCCCCACGAGGCCACTCCTCCACTTTAACGGGAGTTCAACCCAAGGAAAGACCTCGTACTGATACTTCTTATCGCCAAGAAATTCCTAAAGAAACTTCCAATACTGAAGCTCCAGAAGAGGGGTTTTGAAAGAATTTCCTTCCTCCAAAGCTTCTGACATTACAAGTCAACCGCAAGAACCTGCAGCTGCCCAAGAAACCGCTATAGACAAAACTCAACCCAGAGAAATCGCTAAAGAACAAAAAAAGGAGTTACATCTGATCCTGCTATCATGAATTTTGCAAAGCTTCTGACAGATCTTAAAGAAAAGAAAGTTCAAAATTAATGAAGCTTGCTAAAAATGAAAAGGGCGAAATTGTTTTGAAGGAGAAAAGCAAACAGTTTCTTAACAGATATTTTGGGTTTTTGTTCAAAAGTGGACGCAGCCAAGAGACGCAAGCTGCTTTAGCTCATATTTTAAAAACAATAGATACCGAAATTGAAAATGGAAACACTTTTTATTTAGATGAAAAAATAGACCCCAATCCCTTCATAAGCTAGCTGATGAGTTTATTAGTACGAACTATGGACAAAATGTAATTAAAAACTCAGAAAAATCACAGATAGGTAAAAACCTTGTAGATTCCTTGTTAAAAACTCTCTCTGAAGAAGTACAAAAGTAGATGATCAAACTGTTAGAGCCTCCTTACTTGAATTTAGGAGTAGGGCGAATGCTCTAGACCAAAAATTTGACGGGAATGAAATGTTAAAACTTATTAAGGATCTTCAAGAAAACCTTCCGGTAGCAAAAGCTAGGTTAAGGACAACTTTAATTTTAAAAGCTTTAGATCCTGCCGATGATTTGAATATTGACCTAAAGTCTCAAGAAATCATCAACACTAAACTAACACCTATAAATAGAATTATTGAGGAGATTATTACAACAGAAAAAACCTTCAACAAGCAATTAGTTTCTCTAGATAATTATTTGCAAAAACTAAAAAGGATAAATTAATAGATGAAAATGCCTATAAAGAAATATCGCAAGTTATAATATCGGGCAAAATATTCATAGCTAATTTAGAACAAGCTGCTCAGAAATCTACAACTGATGCACTGAAAGAAATTTACAAACAGTACTCAAGTGAAAACTTTAATCAATATGCACAAGCACTAATACAGGTTGTTCCACAATTTGATGCCTTAAATGAAAAATTAAAAGAATTACATCAGACAAGTAAGGGAAAAAGTTTGGAAGAAAACTTTATGAAACAAAATGATCAACTTACAGTGGATTCATTTCTGATTACCCCCATTCAAAGAGCTCCCAGGCATGTTTTATTAGTTAATGAATTAAGAAAAAAACCGAAGGAACATCCTTAGAAGGACCACTAACAAATATATCTGATCTTTTAAGTAGTTATACAGCAACAATTAACGCATCTACAAAAAAATCGGTTAACTTTTGTAAATTATCACATAGATCCTGGAAATTTTTTCTAAACAAAATGATATAATTTTGGAGGATTATGACTTCTAAACTTTCCAATGAAAATTATCAGGAACCAACTTTTAAAATTGGAACACACTATCCTTCAAAATCTGAGCAAAAATACAATCTACACCCCAACGCCTCGAAAACCTCAAAGGCAGCTTTGACAATGTTCACAGCTGAAGACTTCTTAAGTGATATTAAGACAGAAAACAGCGAAAAAGAAATCTCTTCAAGAAAAACAGTTGTATTAAAAAATGAAGCTGAACTTGCCGCTTGGAATGAAGCCGCATCGAAGGGTGCTGAAGAACAAAAAGCTAAAATTGCAGCCGATACAAAATTTAGATCCTACGAGGAGTTATTATCTAAGATATCTTTAAACCATTCTAAAAAACTTGTAGAGGATAAAGATCAATCTATTCAAATTCAAGACCACAATAAAAATTTCCTTAATAGAATTCTTCGAAATTTTTAAGTGGCCGTAATCCTAATACACAAAAGGCCTTAGAAACCATTTTAACTGATATTGAATCAAAGCTGCGTGAGAACCCCAAGTACACATTCACCAGCACAGATGGAAAAGAGAGATCCTTACAAGATTTATTACACTCATTCCTAAAAACTTCTTATGCACAAAATGTCTTAAAACATTCAGCAAAACTGACCAGATCCGTCATAGATCTCGAGCTTTTTCTGCTAACGAAAAAAGAACTGAGAATGCAATCGAAGTAAATGTCTTTAAAAAGCTTAATGACAGTTACAATAAACTGATGTCAAAAGAGCAGTTGGATGTAGGGGCTACATTGAAATTGATAAATAGGATTGATAAGGAACTTAACAGGAAAAAGAATAGAGAAAAAAAGCTTGGCGGCGACCTACTCTCCCACACTCTTGTGTGCAGTACCATCGGCGATGAGAGGCTTGACTTCTGAGTTCGGAATGGGTTCAGGTATTTCCTCTCTCTATTGCCACCAAGCAAAAATTTGCAAATGATTGAAATCTCATCAACATAAATCGACGCTTGAATTTCTAGCTCTCACCAGGCTTTTCTTTGCGTCAGCTTGTAGTCTTTTTGTTACTTTGACCCAACTTGTCTCGATAAAAGAAAGTTGGTCAAGCCAATCGACCTATTAGTATTGGTTAGCTCAACACATTACTGTGCTTACACACCCAACCTATCTACCATGTCGTCTTCATGGTGTCTAATTGGGATACCTTATCTTGAGGGAGGCTTGGCGTTTAGATGCTTTCAACGCTTATCCTTTCCGAACATAGCTACCCGGCTATGCACTTGGCAGTACAACCGGCACACCATTGGTTCGTTCACTTCGGTCCTCTCGTACTAGAAGCAACTCCTCTC
The DNA here is from genome assembly GCA_013414685.1 of Parachlamydiaceae bacterium. GTDB lineage: Bacteria > Chlamydiota > Chlamydiia > Chlamydiales > Parachlamydiaceae > Neochlamydia. The sequence continues at coordinate 1,331,631 of CP058704.1, forward strand.
AAGTATCCTGCGCCCACAACAGATAGGGACCAAACTGTCTCACGACGTTTTGAACCCAACTCGCGTACCGCTTTAATTGGCGAACAGCCAAACCCTTGGGACCTTCTTCAGCCCCAGGATGCGATGAGTCGACATCGAGGTGCCAAACCGCCACGTCGATATGAACTCTTGGTGGCGATAAGCCTGTTATCCCCGGAGTACCTTTTATCCGTTGAGCGACGGCGATTCCACTTTCCACCGCCGGATCACTAAGCCCTACTTTCGTATCTGTTCGACTTGTTGGTCTCACAGTTAACTTACCTTATACCTTTACGCTCTACTCGTGATTGCCAACCACGATGAGGTAAGCTTTGGACTCCTCCGTTACTCTTTAGGAGGATACCGCCCCAGTAAAACTGCCCGTCTGGCATTGTCCGTCCCCNNCAGCTTCATGGGCGGACGTTAGATTCCCGACTTGTCAAGACCAGTATTTCAACGTTGACTCCATCCCACCTGACGATGGGACTTCATAGTCTCCTGGTTATCCTACACATGACAAGTTAGGAGCCAATACCAGAGTACAGTAAAGGTTCACGGGGTCTTTCCGTCTTATTGCGGGTAAACGGCATCTTCACCGCTACTACAAGTTCACCGAGCCTCTCGTTGAGACAGTGCCCAGATCGTTATACCATTCGTGCAGGTCGGAACTTACCCGACAAGGAATTTCGCTACCTTAGGACCGTTATAGTTACGGCCGCCATTCACCAGGGCTTAAATTCGAAGCGTTGCATTGCTGCTAACTTCTCCTTTTGACCTTTTGGCATTGGGCAGGCATCACACCATATACTTCGACTTAGACGTCTTTGCATAGTGCTGTGTTTTTGTTAAACAGTCGCCTGGGCCATTTCTCTGCGGCCACGCTTCGCTTCATATGAAAATATGTCACGACTCATGGCTCCCCTTCTCCCGAAGTTACGGGGATAATTTGCCGAGTTCCTTAACGAGAGTTCTCTCGCGCGCCTAAGAATATTCTTCCCACCCACCTGTGTCGGTTTTGGTACGGTCACCTTCGACAGTTAGAATCTATTTCTTGGAAGTGTCGCTCTACACCATCGGTTCACTTTTGGCTCCCCTTGGCCGCTATCTGGAATCCTGCTGACGGATTTGCCTATCAGCCTTCCTCGTAGCGTCACGGACATTTCCGATCGTCCGCGTGCTTTACTTACTTCGTCAATCCTTCACTGTAGTCTTCGGTGGCGCAGGAATATTTAACCTGCTTTCCATCGCTTACGCTTTTCAGCCTCAGCTTAGGGACCGGCTAACCCAGGAAGACGAGCTTTACCCTGGAAACCTTGGGTTTTCGGCGAGGCAGATTTTCACTGCCTTTATCGTTTACTCATGCCATGCATTCTCACTAGTATGTGCTCCAATGCTCCTTTCGGTACATCTTCTGCGCGCATACTACGCTCTCCTACCGCGCATATTTAAAATATGCACCCGCGAATTCGGCTCTATGCTTTAGTCCCGGATATTATCGGCGCAAAGTTTCTCGATTGGTGAGCTGTTACGCACTCTTTAAATGATGGCTGCCTCTAAGCCAACATCCCAACTGTTTTAGAAACTTTACTTCCTTACTCACTTAGCATAGAATTAGGGGCCTTATTCGGCGATCTGGGCTGTTCCCCTTTTGACAATGAAGCTTAGCCCCCACTGTCTATCTCCCGGACTGCTTTCCAGTATTCGGAGTTTGATTTCCTTTGGTAGACCGGTAGGTCCCCGCGTGAATTCAGTGCTCTACCCCTGGAAAGAATTTNNGTCCGAGGCTAACCCTAAAGTTATTTCGAAGAGAACAAGATATCTCCACGTTTGATTGGCCTTTCACCCCTATCCACAACTCATCCAAAACTTTTTCAACAGTTACTAGTTCGGTCCTCCACAAGGTGTTACCCTTGCTTCAACCTGGTCATGGATAGATCACGTGGTTTCGTGTCTACGCCATATGACTGANTTCGCGCTTTTAACGCTCGCTTTCACTTCGGCTCCAGAACGTATGTCCTTTAACCTTGCCATATAGCGTAACTCGCTGGCTCATCATGCAAAGGCACGCCGTCAGCCATTCCCTTATAAAGGGCATAGGCCTTCGACCGTTTGTAAGCTGCTGGTTTCAGGTTCTATTTCACTCCCTAACAGGGGTTCTTTTTACCTTTCCCTCACGGTACTGGTTCGCTATCGGTTATCAACGAGTATTTAGCCTTGGGAGGTGGTCCTCCCTGCTTCGAACCGGGTTTCACGTGTCCGGCTCTACTCAGGTGCCAATCTTGCCAGGTCCTCTTTTCGTCTACGGGACTATCACCCTTTGTCGTCCAGCTTTCCAGAAGTGTTCGACTAAGATTTCCTGATCTTTTGATTGGTCCTACAACCCCAGAATCAATGACTCTGGTTTGGGCTTTTCCCATTTCGCTCGCCGCTACTTTGGGAATCTCTTTATTGATTTCTTTTCCTCTGCCTACTAAGATGTTTCAGTTCGGCAGGTCTTGCTTCCTTAACCTATGTATTCAGTTAAGGATGATGAGATATTACTCTCACCGGGTTTCCCCATTCGGATTCCACCGGGTCTACGCTTTCTTCCAGCTCACCGATGCCTATCGCGGGTTTCGCGTCCTTCATCGCCTGTTGATACCAAGGCATCCACCAGCAGCCCTTAATAGCTTGACCAAAAAAATTTTTGGACTTTAAGCTGACGTTTTGTCGTCATTATTAAGTTAATGAGCTTTACTAATTTTTTGTAAGTTTTTCACTTACTCGCCTTTTTAAGTCTTTTTACAGACTTAGGTAAGAAGTTTACTCTTCAAGCGTCGATTTATGTCTATGAACTTATATTATTATTTGATGCTTTTACTTTATCGTATTTCTACGATGCGCTAATAACATGAATACTTTACATTAATCTTATCTTTTGAAGATTAACTCTTATTGGAGGGTGTTTTCAAAGCTTTGAATGCCCACATTTGAGATTATTTTCTGACCAGGGAATTGGATAATATCCTGGGTAATATTTTATATTGCCCAGGATATTATACAATTTCCTGGGCGAAAAGAACTCAAATTTGGGTGATTCCAAGTTTGCAAATACCCTCTGATTTCTTATTTCAATCATTTGCCTGTCTAGATAACATTCATCTATTCTATGATAGATGTTTCACTTGTTTGAAAAATGGTGCGGTTACCAAGACTTGAACTTGGGACCTCGACATTATCAGTGTCGCGCTCTAACCAACTGAGCTATAACCGCAAACATGGAGGCTAGGAGACTCGAACTCCTGACCCTCTGAATGCAAATCAGATGCTCTACCAACTGAGCTAAACCCCCAATATATCTTGAGGAAGTCAGGAGTATTTTTCAAAAGCCTGGATAAAATCTATTGATCTAATCTGACTAATTGCGACTTCCGACTTCTGACACTCATTTTTCGTCAAGATAGCTAAGAGCTATTTTGACAATAATAGGAAGACAATGTGCAGCATAAAGTTTGTTCAACCTAAGAACGGTTATTCCTAACTCGTTCTCTGTCCTTAAAAGGAGGTGATCCAGCCCCACCTTCCGGTAGGGCTACCTTGTTACGACTTCATCCCAGTCATCGGCCTCACCTTAGACGCCTCTCTCCTTGCGGTTGAGCCAGCGGCTTCGGGTAAAACCAACTCCCATGATGTGACGGGCGGTGTGTACAAGACCCGGGAACGTATTCACGGTGGTGTTNNGCTGACCCACCATTACTAGCAATTCCGTCTTCATGTAGTCGAGTTGCAGACTACAATCTGAACTGAGATCGGCTTTGGNGGATTTGCTCCGCCTTGCGGGTTCGCTTCCTTCTGTACCGACCATTGTAGCACGTGTGTAGCCCCAGACATAAGGGCCATGCGGACTTGACGTCATCCTCACCTTCCTCCTGGTTAACCCAGGCAGTCTCATTAGAGTTCCCATCCGAAATGTTGGCAACTAATGATAAGGGTTGCGCTCGTTGCTGGACTTAACCAAACACCTCACGGCACGAGCTGACGACAGCCATGCAGCACCTGTGCAGACGCCCCGAAGGGAAATAACATTTCTGCTATCGTCATCTGCATGTCAAGCCTGGGTAAGGTTCTTCGCGTTGCATCGAATTAAACCACATGCTCCACTGCTTGTGCGGGTCCCCGTCAATTCTTTTGAGTTTCACCCTTGCGAGCGTACTCCTCAGGCGGTATACTTATCGCGTTAGCTTCGGCACAACTAGGGTTGATTCCAGTTACACCAAGTATACATCGTTTAAGGCAAGGACTACCAGGGTATCTAATCCTGTTTGATCCCCTTGCTTTCGCGCCTCAGCGTCAGGTATAAGCTAGAAAATCGCCTTCGCCACTGGTGTTCTTCCACATATCTACGCATTTCACCGCTACTTGTGGAATTCCATTTTCTCCGCCTACCCTCTAGAAAAGAAGTTTCAAATGCTGTTCCGGGGTTGAGCCCCGGGATTTCACATCTGACTTTCTCTCCAGCCTACGCGCCCTTTACGCCCAATAAATCCGATTAATGCTTGCACCCTCCGTATTACCGCAGCTGCTGGCACGGAGTTAGCCGGTGCTTCTTTACCTGGTACCCTCAAGTTCTCTGGATGTTAGCCAGATCCCCTTGTTCCCANNAGCGAAAGAGCTTTACGACCCTAAGGCCTTCATCGCTCACACGGCGTCGCTTCGTCAGGCTTTCGCCCATTGCGAAAGATTCTCGACTGCAGCCTCCCGTAGGAGTCTNGGGCAGTTCTCAGTCCCAGTGTTGGCGGTCAATCTCTCAATCCGCCTAGACGTCTTAGCCTTGGTAGGCCTTTACCCTACCAACTAGCTGATATCCCATGGGCCTCTCTTTAACCGCGAGGTCTTGCGATCCCCCACTTTAATGATTTTAAGATGCCTTATNTATCACCACATTCGGTATTAGCGATCGTTTCCAATCGTTATTCCCAAGTTAAAGGCAAGTTACCCATGTATTACTAACCCTTCCGCCACTAAGTGTATTGCTACACTTCGTTCGACTTGCATGCCTCATCCACGCCGTCAGCATTCAATCTGAACCAAGATCAAATTCTCAAAAAAATATTCTTTGAAAACTTGATAAATGATTTATTTATCTTATCTGAATTTTTCGAGCTTTGTTATTTCTAACAAAGTTCGCACAAACTTTATTTGTTTGCTTGCACATTGTCTTTCTATCACTGTCAAATAGCTACTTGCGAAGCTCGCTGACTTCGCATTCTTTAACTTTTTGAACATCGCTTTAAGCGACGCATTTCGTTAAGGAAGCCATGAACATACAAAAATGCGATTTATTTAGCAAGCGGTATTTTTCATATTTTTTGGTCTAGATGAAAAAGCCCTTCAAACACTAATCAAAAGGAGCTTTTTCGTAGATCGAAATTACAAAGAAAAATCATTTTACAAATTTGACGTGTATTTAACCGAAAATGATGTTCATGCACGCTCTAAAAAAATTATATACAATTCAGCCTATTATGTAAAGAAATAATTTTATTTTAATCTGAGTTAGATTTCTAACGTTTCAAAGCAAAAAGCGTCTGGGATTTTAACAATTTTTACATCCTCCCAAAACTTATAGTTTTTCAGAAATCAATAGAGTTTTACCTCGTCCAAAACTTGCAATGTTAAGCTAAACTTACCACTTTCATAGAATCTGTCTGCATCCTATATTATTCAGGTTGTCCAGCTCGTTCCAAGCTTCATGATTTCTCTTGTCCTACGAAGTCCGAACTTTTGCAATGAGCTAGGTAATCCTGGAAAAGATGAGTTTAAAAAATTTTAGATGTAAAAATCTTTATGGTTAGAACATCATGTTTTTCATATCCCTATTTTTGCTTCCGTGTATTTTTTATTCTCGTTATTGTACCCCTAACTCAATTAAAAAATTTTTGTCACTAATGTAATGTTCAGAAAACGTATCAAGAAAGAATTTCCAGCAGGAACTTTTATTCCTACTCCAGCACGAGTTGTTGCAATTCTACAACTTTGCTTAGGTTTCACTTTAACATTATGGTATATGGGGCAGCCTTTCATGGGAGATCTNTTTCACATTAAATCACAAATGCTGATTTATGAAGATGTTATAGGGATTGATNNCGATTTCATTCATCAGCGGAACAAAAGAAAGATCAAAAGAAATGCTGAACGTTTTGAAGCTGCACCTCANACATTTAAAAATCAACTCAAAAAGCACTATACNTTTTTGCAAGACCAGCTAAATCGCCCCTTGAGTGCAAAGCTTAAAAGGCTTTTCCAAATTTTTGCTTTTCATATTTCATTGTTGGAAGGGTCTCTTCTCACGTTATCAATTCTTATTCCCATTCTTTTATTAAAACGAGTCGAAGGAGCTAATCATACTGTTTGGCTGCTTCCTGCATTAGCTTTATTACTTCATTGGAATCTTCTAGATAAAAATGGGCAGGTCAACTCTGAAAATTCTCTNTTTCCTACGGAAAAGGAACTTATTAAAGACTCGCTTAACAAACCTTTAAGCAACGATATTTTCAAGCAAAGAGAAGAATTGCTCCATGCCTGGCATTTATATCTTATCAAATACTGGGCCCATGAAATTCCTAACCAGGACTTACAATTGTTCCATTTACAAGTGGAGAAAGGAGAATTTTTCTTTAATCTCAAAAGATTGGAGCTTATGCAGAATTCTTCAGCTAAAATGGTCTTGCAAAATCCGTTTATTCTCTGGCTAATCGCCCTATGGGGTCTNATTTTTGGATGGTATGCAAACCAACATTTAAAGACTAAAAAGCAAACGTGTAAAGGGGCTTATAAGAAAATACACAAAAATCCCAACAAAATAGGTTAATAAAGCTGGCAGCGTGATTCTTTTCATGTACCACATAAAGCTCACTTTCTCCATCGCCATTAATGCTACCCCAGCTGCAGATCCGATGATTAAAATACTGCCTCCTGTGCCTGCACAATAAGCGATTGCCTGCCAAAAGGGAGAATCAACAGGAAATTTTTCCAAATCGTACATCGCAATTGTTGCGGCAACAAGCGAAACATTATCCACCATAGAGGAAACAAGTCCAATCAAAATTGGAATAAGCAAAGGAAATGGCATATAAACATTCAGCCATCGAGCCATATTTTTTAATAAGCCCGCACTTTCTAATGAATTGATAGAAAGTAAAATTCCAAGATAAAAAAGGATCACTGAAATATCAACTTTAGGCAAAATCGAAGGGACGCGCAGATGACTTCGGTCTTTATATTTATAGTGAAGCAAATCTGTTAAAATCCACATTATCCCAACACCAAGCATCATTCCCATAAAAGCGGGCAATTCAGTTAGAATTTTGAAGATGGGAACAAAAATAAGAGAACAGATTCCAACTAAAAGAACAATGTTACTTCCAGGTTCTGGATCATCTAATTTAATTTTTGTTTGTTTGAACGTTCCTTTAAATTTCCTGCTAAACCACAAAAGACAGGCAATTAACCCAAAAATACTAGGCAAAAACAAATCGCGTACAACTCCGATTGTGGTCACCTGTCCATTGATCCATAGCAGTGTAGTTGCAACATCTCCAATTGGCGTCCAGGCCCCGCCCGCATTTGCAGCCACAACAACGGTTCCCCCAAGCATTAAACGCTCTTCTCTTTCTTCCACTATTTTTGCAATTAAAGAAACCATTACGATCGTGGTGGTTAAATTATCAAGAACAGCTGATAACAAAANAGTCACTACGCCAGTGGTCCAAAGCATTAATAATTTTGAGGGAATTAATAAATGTTGGGTAATTACACGAAATCCTTTATGTGCATTAATGATCTCTACAATTGTCAATGCACCTATTAGAAAAAATAGCACCTGGCTAACTTTGAACATCTGAAATGTAAAGATAAAAAGATGCCTTTCAACAGATTCTGCCGGCTCTAAAANAAGGATTGTCCAACATGCAATAGCCATTAATAAGGCTGTTGCTGCTTTATTAAACTTTATAAATTCTTCTATGATAATTGCGACGTAGCCAATCAGAANAATCGCCATGACCCATGAAGCATGATGTGTAATCTCTTCTAGATTAACTTCCATTTATCTCCATTCCGGAACTATATTTCTAAAAGCTTATAGACACCGATTCCTGCAAAATATCCAATCAGTGCCGCAAACGTAATTTTTCTAAAATACCAGAAGAAATCCACTTTTTCTAATCCCATAAATACAACACCTGCAGCAGAACCAATGATTAACATGCTTCCTCCTGTTCCGGCGCAAAAAGCCACCAATTGCCAAANAGAGGAATCAGGCGGAAATCGTTCCAGGCTGTACATCCCCATACTAGCAGCCACTAATGGAACGTTGTCAACAACTGCAGAGGCCAGGCCAATTGCAGTGGCAATCACATGCGTGTTCCCGATTTGATCATCCAACCAATGGGCCAATCTCTCTAATAGCTGCGCTGTTTCAAGTGCGTTTATACAGAGTAGGATTCCAAAGAAAANAAGAACACCCGAAAGATCAATTTTTGTAAACACATAGGGAACCTGTAAATGCCATCTATCCTGTTCTCCGGTATGAAGAATATCGGTAATCAACCAAAGCACTCCTAATCCGAACAAAATCCCCATAAATGGAGGAAGCCCGGTTAACATTTTAAAAATAGGTACAGAAATCAAGGCTGCAATCCCTGNCAAAAATATCAACTGGCCCATAGGTTCAATCTTTTCTTCCTTCGGTAGTTCTTCATAACTAATCTCTCCTTTCAATTTCCATGCAATGATCAAAAATGAAGCAATGAAGCATGCCATACTTGGCAAAAACAAACTTTTAATGATGGCTCCGCTTGTCACTTGTCCGCCAATCCAAAGCATAGTTGTCGTCACATCGCCGATTGGTGTCCATGCTCCGCCGGCATTAGCAGCAATCACAATTCNCCCGCCCATTAACCATCGATCTTCTTTATTGTGAATCAATTTTTGTATCAGGGAAATCATGACTATCGTAGTCGTTAAATTATCTAAAACGGCAGACAAAAAGAAGGTGATAAACCCTAAAATCCAAAACATCGTACGTTTCGATCGCACTTGAATGAGATCTGAAATGACCTTAAATCCCTTATGGACATTGATTAACTCCACGACACTTAAAGCGCCTAGCAGAAAAANAATCACCTGGCTGATATTAGCGATATGCTTTTGCAAATACCCTAAATTTTCCTGATGGGTGATCTGACTTTCGTGATTGGCAAATTGCAAGATCCAGCAAAGGATTGCCATTAGTAAAGCAACCGTTGTTTTATTAATTTTGACGATATGTTCTAACGCTATAAGAATATAACCAATCGAAAACACGGCGATCATACCGATTGTGTAACTATTTAAAGCAGCATCCATAACATGTTCCTAAGGTTTGAAAAACTGACTCTAAGTTTTTATATTTTTACCAAGACAAAATAAACATTTATTTTTTAACTTCTTAACCTTATCATTTTTATTATCAAAAATGCTCAAGCATGAATTTCAATGGAAGAAATTATTTTAAAATTAAGAAGCAGTATTCGTCCTGCCCTGNNAAAAAAAACAATGATCCGTGGATCGATNATTGGGGGATTAGGTATTCTACTATGGGTATATAGCGGCCTATTTTTATCTATAAGCACCCTAACAATTTTTGGCTGGCCGATTTTTTTGACAGGAGGAATTTTAATCACTCTAGGGCTATTGCCTTATCGTAAACTGACACGTCTTGAAAATAAACCTCATGAAATTATTATCACTGACTTAGATGAGCTTTCCTATTTTTCTCAAGGCGTACCTATGTTTAAAATTTCTATGAAAAATATAGAAGAAATGGCNTTTTTGGATGACGATGTACGCTATGGAATTGGNTTTTGGATAAAAACCCCTGCATCAAAACATATTGAAATCCTTCATCCTTCTTTAGATCTGAATGTTTATTTAAAAAATTGCCAAAAGGATTATTTTTGCGATATTTTCTTTCCCTATTTTACAAAGCGCTCATTTGAGGAGCTTGAAGAGCTAACAAATAATTGACATTGATTACGAATAAGTTATCATTTAAACTAAAATAAAATCTCTGGGTTGCATGAAAAGATTTATTTTCTTTTTTTAACAATATTAATTTTTCAAATTCAATCCTTTGCAGGAGATCTATCTTCTCATCTGATTTTGGTCAGTGTCGCCCCTCATAAATTCTTTGTAGAAAAAATTGCCGGCTCTACAGTCAAAGTCGGTCTTATGGTTCCTGCTGGTGCAAGCGCGCACACCTATGAACCTACACCTAAACAAATGCTCATGGCTACGAACGCCGATCTTTGGTTTTACGTCGGCGAAGGATTTGAACCAAAAGTCAGAGCCGCTCTNAAAAGCTATAATCCGCGCATGCAGTTTGTAGATATGCGGCATAATGTGGATTTAATTACTTATTCAAACGGACACCAAGGCTGTGCTCACTGTAAGGAAGAAGGATATGACCTTCATTACTGGCTAAGTCCCTTGCAAGCTCAAATTCAAGCCAAGACAATAGCAGATGCCCTAAGTGCGCTTTATCCTGAAAACGCGGAGTTTTATAANAAAAATCTATCAAAGTTTAAAGAGGAGCTCACGGGTTTAGATCAAGAAATCCGCCAGATCTTGGCAAAGCCACATAACCCTATGGTCATGGTCTCTCATCCTGCTTACGCCTATTTTTGTAGAGATTATGGGTGCCACCAACTTTCTATCGAATTCGAAGGAAAAGATCCAACTCCGCAACAGTTAACTAAAGTGATCCAGGAAGCTCGTTTAAATCAAATTAAAACTATTTTTGTTCAAGTTCAATACAGCAGTAAAGGGGCAAAATTAATTGCTTCCCATATTGGGGCAAAAGTTGTGGATTTAAATCCCTATGCAGAAGACTTTTTCAAAAGTCTTATAGAAATTGCAAAAGCTTTTGCTGAACACCCCCTACCGACTTGATCCTAGACAAATTAATTCTAAAGCAACTAGAATAAAAGGCCACATCTTTTAGGTTTTTTAAATGCAATCCATCATTCGTTTAGAACATGTGAATTTTGCTTATGCTGAGATACCTGTTCTTACCGATGTGAACTTATCTATCCAACCCAATGAATTTATTGGCATCATTGGACCCAATGGGGGTGGAAAAACCACATTCCTAAAACTTTTAATGGGGTTTTTGAAGCCTACATCAGGAAAAATTGAGATTTTGGCCTACCCCCAGGTTTCACGATATCATATATCGTATGTACCTCAAAACCAAAGATTTGATCGAGATTTTCCGATTTCCGTTTTGGAGCTTGTTTTATCCGGGAGATTGTTTAAACTTCCCTGGTATGGAAAATTTTCTAATGAGGACAAAGAAATTGCAAGAGAGGCTTTAAGTCAAGTCGGTTTATCCGATTTTGCAAATCGTCCGATTGGAACGCTGTCCGGAGGACAAGCTCAACGGGCTTTAATCGCACGAGCGCTTGCTTCCCACCCAAAACTTTTACTCTTAGATGAACCTACAGCTAATGTTGACTCTCAAGCTCAAGCAGAAATTTACGAACTTCTTCATCAGCTTCAAGGAAAAATGGCCATTCTGATGGTCACGCATGATTTAAGCACAGCAATTGAACACGTTGAAAGAGTTTTACTCATTCAAAATCATGTAATGCAACTCAAACCTGAAGAGGTCTGCCAACATTTTGCAGTCGGGCTCTACCACACGCCTTTAATTCAAGTTCCAAGAGAAAAGCTATGAACTTTTTCGACGCTATTCAAACCAATCCCCTTTTATTAGCAGCGCTCATTGCCGGACTTGCCGCTTCCTTTGTTAGTGGGATTATTGGTTCATACGTTGTTGTAAAAAGAATTGTTTTCATTAGTGGCAGTATTTCTCATGCTGTTCTTAGTGGAATTGGTTTTTGCCTCTGGTTAGAACGAGCTAAAGGAGTCGAATGGGTATCCCCGCTTATGGGAGCGTTAGTTGCAGCAATCCTTTCCGCTTTACTCATCGGTTGGATCCACCTTCATTACAGACAACGGGAAGATACTGTTATTGCAGCTTTATGGTCTATAGGAATGGCTGTAGGGATTCTTTTCATCTCACAGACACCTGGATTTAACGTCGAATTGACAAATTTCTTAATCGGAAATATTTTATGGGTCACGCCAACAGATCTGAATATTTTGTTTGGATTGGATATTGTGATCCTAATCTCAATTTTATGCCTTCATAAACGCTTCCTTGCCATTTGCTTTGATGAGGAGCAAGCCCAATTGCAGGGGCTGCCAGTAAATGCCCTCTATCTTTTGCTACTTGTTTTAACTGCCGTTTCCATTGTTCTTTTAATTCAAGTTGTTGGAATTATTTTAGTGATGACTATGCTTACAATTCCAGCAGCAATCGCAAATCTTTTTACGACAAGACTTTCTCAAATGATGTTCATTTCCATTTTAATCAGCTGCTGTTTTTGTCTGTTTGGCATGCAAACTGCTTTTTACCTGGATTGGCCCGGTGGAGCAACAATTGCTTTAGTGGCTGGGATCGCATATGTGATTGCCTTGTTAGGACGCTTTTGGATTAAGAAGATTTTTTCTTCTTTTAAACTTAAAACTTAAAAGCTCCCTAAATTCCTTTTTACAAGCCTGTAATTCCTCACGTGAAAGACCCAACCTTCTCATCTGAATCGAAGACATGCCGTTGAGTATTTTGGTTAGTTCGAGCGTGTTTGGACGCAGCTTTGTTTAAAGCTTATTTTACTAGAATTTCGGAAAGAGAGGGATTCGAACCCTCGATACCCTTTAGGGGTATGCGTCCTTAGCAGGGACGTGCTTTCGGCCACTCAGCCATCTTTCCTTAAGAATCGAAGAATAAAAGATATGGTAAACAGATAGAGGTTTTTCCGCAACAGCTAAGATTTAGATTGTAAGTTTAAACACTCTTTTGCGATCAGCCAGTCTTCCTGGACATGGATAACAAAAACTTTAACACAGGAATCTGCAGAAGAAATTTCACCATCCTGATGAATACTTCGATTTTNTTTAGTGTCTATCTTCACACCTAAAAATTTTAATCCCTTAAGCGTTTGGTTCCTTACTTCTATAGAATTTTCCCCGATGCCCCCAGTAAAGCAAAGCGTGTCTAATCCATCCAATGCAGCTGCAAGGGCACCGATTGCCTGTTTTAATCGATAAACGTATAAATAAAAAGCAAGTTGAGCCTTTCTATTTCCTTTCTTTATTTCCTCCATGATATCCCGCATATCAAAACTTCCTCCTATCCCAAGCAAACCAGATTCTTTATTGAGGCATTTATCCAATTCATTGAATGAGAATTTTTNTTCTCTTTGAAGGTAAATTAAAATTCCAGGGTCTACGGTTCCGCTACGCGTCCNCATCATTAAACCTTCCATGGGTGTAAATCCCATAGTCGTATCGATGACTTTGCCTTTTAAAATAGCAGCACAGGAAGAACCATTTCCAAGATGGCAGGTCACAAGTTTTTGCGGGATTTTTCCCAAGAAATTTTTTATTTNTTCTGCACAATATTGATGGCTTGATCCGTGAAATCCATATCGCCTTATTCCTTCCTCACGCCACTTCCAGGGGCCAGGATAGGTCCAAGCGACTTCAGGCATCGTAGCGTGGAATGCTGTATCGAAAATAGCCACCTGTTTGGCTTGAGGAANAAGTTCTTCTGCCACTTCGATGCCTTCTAAATTGATAGGATTATGAAGGGGTGCCAAGCGCGCTAATTGTTGAATGGCACTTTTTACCTTTGCATTGATCCACGTGGGTTTTTGGAAAAGATCACCACCATGAACGACACGATGACCGATCAGATCGATATCTTTTGGGAGATCTAAAANGGACTTTTTGATGGCCTTTTNTCGATTTTCATTGCTATCTTTAAATTCAACGGTTTGTTTCCAAAGCGGTTTTGATGGACTTGCTATTGAACCTACCTTTTCAAATAACGCGAATTTAAACGTGCTGGAACCGCCGTTGACAACTAAAATCTTCATATTAAGGATCCTCTTATTTATCACTTCACAAATTAAATTTAGGAATAATGACGAAAAGGCGGCCTGAATTTGAATCAGGCAAAAATCGGAACATTTAAAAATGCGCTCATTCAAATAAAAAAACTCTTATACCGTCAAATTTTCCAACTCTCAACAAGAAGGGTATATAACCGAAAAGTGTGATGAATTGTATAAAAATTACATTTCACAAAAAAGTCATTTCATATTAAATGTGATCGATTTAACTTCACGGAGTAAGCCTGTGCGTGCATCCAGTATTTTGATCATTAGTTTTGCTTTGTTTGTCCTGGCATTTTTAGGCTATTCTCTTTGGGAATCAAATTCCCGGCAGCCTTTTGCTGATGTTTCAAAAGAGCANAAAGAAGCCGACATGCGAATGGCTGAAAAATATCTTTATAATGCAGAACCTGAAAGATCGCTGCCAATCATTCATAAATACAAAGATGAGATGGAACGCCAAACCTCCGATGGNAAAAAATGGCTGAACCTATTTGCAGAAGCCTCCGCAGAACTCAATGATGCAGACCAACTCCTGATCATCTATCAGTTTCATCCAGAAACGCTAAAAATCAATGAGAAAGCCGCTCTTAAATTAGCCGAATTACAATTAAAGTACGGCAATCAGGAAGAATATCGAGAATTACGCAAATTGTGGGAAAACCGCGAGGAGACGCCTGCAACATGGACTCTTTTAGACGCGGATGCTCTTCTTCAAATGGGCAAAAAACAGCAAGCCTACGAACTGCTAAATGATAAACATTGGCTAGGAAAAGCCGAAGATGAGCGTCAAATGCGACTGGCACTCATTCAATTGAATGACAATCCGTTAGAAGCTTTAGAAATTCTAAATATCGAACATTCAAAAGACCCCAGAAATCCCGACATACGCTTATTCCGCGGAAAAATTTACGAATCCCAAAATAAAATTGCGCTCGCAGAACAAGATTTTAATGCTGCGGCAAATCTTGACCCCTCTAATATCTATCTTCAGGACCAGTTAGCAGAATTTTATCGTCGTCAAAAAAATTATGGAAAAGCTTTATCTATCTGGCAAAAACTCTCNAATCACAACCCTAATGACCAGGTCTGGCTGAAAAGTTTATATTGGAACTATGTCACTGTCCCCTCAACTTTTAATTGGAAGACTCTTCCTCTAACAGAAGAAAAATCCAAGGCTTTTTTAACCTATCTTCTAAGTCTCAAACCTGGTGAGTATTGGGATTCAACTGCGTTTGANAAAATCCCTTATCAATTAGATATATTAAGCGATTTTCAAACCTCTTATTGGCTGCGTCTTCTGCAAGCTTTAAAAAACNNAAGACGAAAAGAAGCTCTTTCCCTTTTAGAAAACAATCACTTCGAGTCTTCTTCGTGGGCGCCCGTACTTGAAATTTCTTTGATGAGAATTTTAAATTATCGTCAAAAGGGTTCCTTACGACTACCGGCTGATCTGCCCAATTCTAAATCTCTTTTGAGCGATTTGGTCAATCAAGAGGGACTTCCGACGCTCTACAAAACTCTGGACCAATTGGCCCAGCAAGAGGCTGATGAAGGTTCTCTAAAGCTTCCTGAGGGATTGCAATCACTTTTAAACAGTCCCCAAATCTTTGCTGTCGCTTTACTTTCTGAAGGCTGGACAGAAGCAGCTTTGCAAATCACACCTCCGGGCCTCTCAGCGGATTTCCCAAATTGGGTTGCTTTATTGTATGTGAATGGATTGCGACAAAATCGTGGAAATCAAGCTACTTTGCAGTTCCTTAATCAGCAAAAACCTACTCCAATCGCGACTTTGTTAAAAGCAGAAATATTCATTGCCAATGGACAGTCTGATCAAGCGATAGCACAATTAGANAAAATCACTCAAGACGCAAGCGAAGTCGGCACTAAAGCTGTCTGGCTGACTTGCTTAATAGATTTAGANAAAGGTCGCTATCGCAAAGCGGGAGAAGCTCTTGAATCACATCCCCAGCTATCTCAAACCTTACAAGGACAAGAAACGCTTGCACGTATTGCTTTGATGGAGGGTGATGATCAACTAGCCACGCAGATCTACAAAAAAATTGTTCGTCAGTCCAAAGAGGCAAAATCATATCTGGCGCGCCAAGCTTATCAACAAAAANNCTGGAAACTTGCAGAACAACTCACTGAAGCACTTTTGAATGAATTTCCTGGAAATCCTCAATTGCAGGAAAATCTGAAGAAAATTAAAGAGCAGCAGACACAAGATTAACTTCCTAGTTGTATCTAGCTTGTTGACAGCAATTTTTCATTGATGCAAAAGATTTGGACTCTCTAAGATAGTTTTAGATTCTTTTGGAGACTCTTATGCAAGTGATCAATACGGCCATTCCAGACCTTAAAATCATCGAACCTAAAGTTTTTGGTGATGAAAGAGGGTTTTTCTTTGAAAGTTTTAATCTTAAAACTTTTCGACAAACCGCACAGATTCATGACGAATTTGTACAAGATAACCATTCAAGATCTCCACGTCATGTTTTAAGAGGTCTGCATTATCAAATGCGTCAGCCGCAAGGAAAACTTGTACGCGTCGTTTCAGGAGAAGTTTATGATGTAGCCGTGGATATTCGTAANAATTCNCCTACATTTGGAAAGTGGGTGGGGGTGATTCTGTCGGCTGCCAACAAACGCATGTTTTGGGTTCCTAAGGGCTTCGCCCACGGTTTTTTAGTTCTTTCAGAGTATGCAGATTTTCTTTATAAGACTTCGGATTTTTATGATCCAACTTCTGAACGTTCGATTTTATGGAACGATCCTGATTTAGCAATTGATTGGCCGCTCCAGGGCGCTACCCCTATTCTTTCAACTAAGGATCAAATCGGCACGTGTTTTAAAAACGCAGAGGTTTACCCATGAAAAAATTTTAATTCTAGGCTCTAATGGACAAGTGGGCTGGGAACTTCAACGTACCCTTTCCCCTCTAGGGCAAATTGTTCCTCATGATCGAAATTCTCTGGACTTGGCCTCAACAAATTTCTACCAGACTTTGCGCGAAATAAAGCCGCATATTATTGTGAACGCAGCGGCATATACTGCTGTGGATAAAGCTGAAACCGAACAAGAACTTTGCGCTTCTATTAATGCCCACGCTCCTCAAATATTGGCAGAGGAAGCCAAAAAGTTAAATGCCCTGCTTATTCATTATTCGACAGACTATGTTTATGACGGAGCTTCCCAAATTCCTTACAAAGAGCTGGATAAAACCAACCCCTTAAATGTCTATGCGCGCACTAAGCTTGCAGGAGATGAAGCCATTCTTTCTTCCGGATGTTCCCATGTGATCCTAAGAACAAGCTGGGTTTACGGGAGTCGCGGCCATAATTTTCTATTAACGATGCTCAAGCTTGCTCAGCAGCGAGATGTGCTTAAAATCATCGATGATCAGATTGGGGCGCCAACATGGTGTAGATTAATTGCTGAATCTACGGCACAGATTGTTTCACGTTANTCAGGGCAAGACGGGCTGTACAATTTAACCTCTGCAGGAAAAACTTCCTGGTTTGGGTTTGCAAAAGCTATCTTTGATTTGCATTCCGCAAAAAAGGANCTCAAAGTGCCAGAGCTCGTAAAGATTCCGACCACTGAATACCCTTTGCCAGCTAAGAGACCGCAAAACTCTCTNTTATGCCATGAAAAGCTNTCAAAAGTTTTTGGCATCCGTATGCCGGATTGGCAGGATGCCCTGAAAATGTGCCTGGAAGAAATCCGTTAATTTAATTTGAATAAACGTTTGAATAAGTCCCTGATCCAAATAAAAGGTGCTGTCAAAAATTTTAAGACTTTTTCTAAAGTTGTTGGTTTTTGCTGTTTAGAGGCATCTTCTATTCTGGACTTTGGTTTTGAACTTCTTCCACATTTTTCCACTAGCAGATTCATTGACGCCCTTGAGCGTAATAGAGGTTTTCTCTGACTGAGAAATATTTTCTAGAGGGTTTTTACTTTGAACTTCTATTTTTCTTTTAGGCGGCATGTTTAAGACATCCAAAGCTGATTTGGGATGGATCTCTTGCAAGTTGATTTCGACTTCTCTAGAATTTGACTTCATAACTGAGACGGATTGTTTTTCATGCGTTTCTTTATTCTGTGCCTGAGGATCGAATTCCTGAGGTTTAAGACTTGACTGAGTGACAAGAGTTTTTCTTCCAAATTCTGCGTTGCTTGCAAGTTTTCAGATAATTCCTGCTCAATTTTTATTTTCTGAAGTTGGACACTGATTGCATCCGGGACTTGGCTTTCATATTTATCATTAGGATTTGCCTGGGGCATTGAAATAGTAGAGGCAACCTCAGTAAATATTTTTTTCATTCTATCAATTAAACCAGGAGTTCTTGCACGAGAATTTTGAATTAAAATTTTAAAGTTATCTGCTATGATCTCTTCAGGACTATCTATATAAGCTGTATTTTCACCGATTTGATCTTTAAAATCTGAAGCTTCTTTAAGATCGAAGGTGATAGGATTGCCTTCTAAATCTTCCACGCATCTCATGATTCCGGACTCATCTTCTTCGATGACTACAAATTTATGAAATATTCGTGGTAAAAAGTGCTTCCACCACTCGGAGTCNNGTTCTTTTTCTTCATACACATCCAAGGGGATTGCTTTGACTTTTTCTCCCTTGTAGGTGACTTCAACATAAGAGTTCAAAAGAGGTGAATCTGGATTGATCACGCGCATTTTTGCTAATGAGGCAGGAAGTTCTACAGAATTACAAGAATGAAATCCAATCAATTCATAAAGTCTACCACGATTATTCGGATCCACTTGGCTATGAATATGAAAAAGCTCATGAGTTAGAAGCTCTTCTGTAATGCCTGATACATTGCAAATCACAATAGTATTTTTTCGACAATAGGCCCAGGTTCCAGACAATTCTTCCTCGCCTGTCGTCTTAATAAAATTCACCGTTTTTGGAAGAGTGATTTTATATTTAGAAAGTTTTTGCTTAACTCGTTCAAGGATTTCATCCAAATTTGCGATTTCTTCTGGAGCCCATTCTAAAATTTGTTTAGCATAATGCTTGCGGTAATCTTCTTTATTTTNTGCTTTTCTAAGTTGGCAATCGAAATCAGAAAGAGATTGCATAAAGTCATCTTCAGCAAGAATGATAGGCAAGGCTAATTCTTTGCTTAAAAATAACCTTCAATATCGCCGGATGTTGTTAATTGAACAGCTTTTTTGCTAGATTCAGAAACCTCTAAGGCTGAATATTTTTTTCTTCCGGCATCGAAAGATGGAGGGGCAAACTGGTAGGAAAGTGAATTTTTGTCATAACGGCTAAACCCTCAATAAAACCTTTGATTATAAGGGAAAAATTTAAAGATTTGTTAAAGATTTCAAACGATTAAGGTTTGTGACTTTCGACAAGTGTTCGAATCGCTTCTAAAAGTTCTGGAAGTCCCTGCCCTTCCATTGCGGAGATTTCAAAAATTTTGTCTTTTTACAAATTNNTCTTTTTGCGGAAATCTTTAATATGCTGAACGGACTCTTCAGTGTCAATTTTATTTAAAACAACTAAATAAGGACGTTCAAGCATTTCAGCATTGTATGTGCCGATTTCTTTGCGTAAGACCTCAAAGTCATGGCTAGGATCTCTCCCATCAATGCCTGAGGCATCTAAAACAAACAGCAAAAGCTTCGTCCTTTCAATATGGCGGAGAAACTCAAAACCTAGGCCTTTATTACGATGCGCGCCCTCAATAATCCCTGGAATATCAGCGATGAAAATACGTGAAAGATCTTTAAATTGAATAAATCCTAAATTAGGTCTCAATGTAGTAAAAGGATAGGCGGCAATTTTCACTTTAACTGAGGCTAAAGCGGAAATTAGGGTGGATTTGCCAGCATTAGGAAAACCCACAAGGCCTACATCAGCTATAAGCTTAAGCTCCAGTTCAACCGAGCAGCTTTCTCCTTCGGTCCCCTCTGTACAGATGTTAGGCGCACGATTTGTTGGGGACTTAAAACTATCATTTCCCCGTCCTCCCCGGCCTCCTTTGCAAATCACCCATTTATCTCCATCTTTAGTGAAGTCATGCAAAACTTCACCTGTTTTGGAGTCTTTCACAAGTGTTCCGCAAGGAACTTTGAGAATTAAATCCTTCCCGTTTCGACCCTGTTGACAGTTTGGACCACCTTGCCGGCCATTTTCAGCTTTCAAGATACGGCGATTACGAAACCACTCAAGTGAATAAACCTGGGTATCAGCTTGCAGAATCAGCGAGCCGCCTTTGCCACCGTTTCCTCCGCAAGGGCCACCCTTTGGGATATATTTTTCACGACGCCAGGCAATCACACCATTTCCGCCCTTTCCTGCGGCCAAATCTATAACAACACGATCAACAAACATAAAAAAATTGGTAAAATAAAGATAAAAAGAGGGAAGAAAATAAGAGTGACTTTGTCACTCTTATTTTCTTACTTAAAATTTAAACTGCAGCTTCAACGGAAACAACTGTGCGATCCGTTTTTCGGAAAGAAACAACACCATCTGACAAGGCAAAGAGTGTATCATCATTTCCACGACCTACGTTTTTGCCTGGATGCCATTTAGTTCCGCGCTGTCTCACAAGAATGCTTCCTGTTTTCACAATTTCGCCTGCGCCGACTTTAATTCCGAGACGCTTTGAGTGAGAATCGCGTCCGTTACGGGTTGACCCCTGTCCTTTCTTATGTGCCATGATTGTCCTCCATTATCCTTTAGCAATCTCGGTAATTTTAACACGTGCATAATGCTGACGATGACCAAATCTTCTATAGTTATTGTGACTTGGCTTATATTTCAAGCTTGTAACTTTTGGACCCGAAACGATATCCAGCAGTTCTCCTGTAACTTTAAAAC
Source organism: Parachlamydiaceae bacterium (assembly GCA_013414685.1). Lineage (GTDB taxonomy): Bacteria > Chlamydiota > Chlamydiia > Chlamydiales > Parachlamydiaceae > Neochlamydia. Next base: position 1,352,553 of record CP058704.1, read on the forward strand.
CTTTTACAGAAGGTGCACCAATTTTAGAAGCATTTTCCTCGCCCACAAACAGAACATCTGCAAATTCAACTTTTGCACCTGGTTCTGCATCAAGCATTTCCACTTCAATAATATCATCTTTTGCAACGCGATACTGCTTTCCGCCTGTTTTAATAATCGCGTATGATTTTTAGAACTCATTTTAGCCCCCTAAAGCCTGTAAATCGATAAGAGTTTTAGTAAATTTATAATAAACTCTACGCAGTATAACTATTCAAGCTATTGAAATCAATGGAAATTTACCTAACGCCTTAACACTTTTTCAAATCTGCCCAGACCAAGAACTTATATTAATAAATTTAAATCAAATTAACAAAACTACAAACCATCAATTTGATTAATTATAATAAATTAAAATATAATAATACTATAATCATTAATTAATTTATGAGAGTTTTATGAGTATTCCTCCAGATAAAAGCAACATCTCGCGCGTAAACTCAGATCCCTCTCAAACCGGACTCCCTATAAAGGAAGAATCTATTGAGAATAAAACACACAAAGGTCACAGATGGAACAAGTTTAAAAATGCTGCAAAAATTTAATCCCTGATTTTTAAAGAAAAAAGAAACCTCTTTACCCAGGGAATCTCGGCCATCGGTTGAACATCATGCCCATCTTTCTCAGCCTCAGGAAAAAATTACGCATATTGTTGAAGAGAGCCTACATCTTGAACCTACGCGTCCGGACACTAAAATTTTTCATCCAGCCGAGGAAACAATTAACGAAATAGAAAGCGAAATTGAAAAAATGACGCTCGCCGAGGAAGTACACGAAGAAAAATCTTTTTGCTAAAATCAAGCAGCGCATTCTGCTCACTGAGCTTGTTAACCTGCCTTCCCAAGATGATTCCAAAAATCTTTTCGTAGTAGACTACAGGATCTTAAAGAATTTGCGGACCGCATTGCCACATCGACTAATGAAGCCGCAAAAATAAATTTCTTGCTCTCTATGATAAATTAAAAAAACCGCTTTTTATCAGTTAATGGCAGCCAACCATCCTAAATTAGCAAGCAAATTAGAAAAATCTGTGGACGGAATGCGAGGAAATAAGGTGGATTTTGAAGAAACTCCCTATGCAGCGCTGCCCGTCATGGATCCGGACGCTCATTATGCTCCCATTGCAGTCAGGTCTGAGATTCAAGAGCCACCCTCAATTCAAAATCCATTCGCTCCAAGATCGGTGCGCGATTTGATTCAAATTCCTGAAACAAAGACAAGATTGGGCAGCGGTGTTAGCAAACAAGTCTTTGGTTTAAGACGAAGAGGAGATCTAACCAAGAGATTACTCAAACAAATCAAAATCAAACCAAAAATATTAACGCCTTCTCAACTGAATGCCCTTCTGCCTGGGATTCAAGCTTTAGCCGTCTCATTTCCCGATAAAGAAGCGAAAGTGAATAAGCTGATCGAAAAATAAATGAATATCCAAATATGTCTCTTGAAGATCAGGTCAAATTTACAAAGTCCTTGAACCACTGGCTTGATAAAACAACTCTTTTTCTGCAAAAGATGTTGCGACTATCCTAGTGCGTCATTATGAAGATTTTGGAAAAAGCCTACTTCATAAGCAGCAAAAATGCAGGAAGCTCCCTCCGACCATGTCAATGAAGAAATCGTTAAACTTTCTTTAGTACAGGATTTATTTGACCAAAGTCTGGGCGATCGAGACAATATTGCTAAAAACTATAACGAAATGCCGGAGGAGAAAAACTTCTGATTAGCCAATTTCTTTCCTTTTATCTTAAAGAAAAACGAGTCAGGGCAGTAGTTGGGGAACAGAAAAGCTCCGTCGCTGAAGAAACATTCAAAAGAGAAGAAATCGAACCTGTCGTCAATTTAAATCATTCTCTAAAGGCTTTAGACCAAGAGATCCAAGCAGCCAAGGAACAAGCAGATATTATAAGGCTCAAAGAACTTACAGAACTGCGAGAATGGAGTGACCATATTGCAACAGCGGAAACTCTAGCGGATGGCTCAAAAAGTTTTTAGTAGCCAAAAAATTTAAATTCGGAAATTTGAAAGGGCTTATTGAACAGGATAAGAATTACATTCTTCCAGAAGAATTATTAAATGGAATGACCTCTGTGGCACAAGGGCTTGCCGCCATGCATTCACGAGATTTTATCCATAGAGATATTGCATTACGTAATATTTTAGTGACAGATCAAACAGAATTTAAAACAAACGCTGACTCAAAACAGATAGAAAGAAAATATGACCTGCGTTTTGCCATTTCCGACTTCGGACGAATGAAGCAATTAGAAGGACAGGAAACAGCCAGGCTTGAGGGAAACTTACATCCAATTACCTGGATGCCTCCCGAGGAGCTCTTTGAAGCGAAATCATCCAAAAAAGTGATGTCTTTAGTTTCGGTGCTACCCTTGTGGAAGCCTTATTAGGAACACCTACTTTTGTGGATCTTTGTAAAAGAGGAAGCACAAGTGAAGAGATTGCCGCTTGTATAAGAAGCGAGATATCAGGCAATCAAAGCCACATACGAACACAGCTTGAAAAATACTGCGAAGATCATGGTCTTGTTCTAGATAAACAAGTAAAAGACATTATCTTCGCATGCTTAGAAGTAAATCCTATAAATAGACCCAGTATGAATGAGGTCGTTTCAAGGCTGCAAAATCTTCCGGATAGAAACTTATTTAGGCTGGTTGCAAAATAGGCAGCTTCTTTTTCTTGAAGACTTTTTCTCNTTCCAGTGCAATTTCGACTTTTGGCATAATTTCAGCAGGCTTTTCTTCGGCCCTATCTACATCTACCCCAAGCGCCCCTAATTTCTCAAAAAGCCCACTATAGCCTCTATCAAGAAAATGTAAACCAGAGATATGGCTTGTTCCTTTAGCAATCAGGGCAGCCATAACATAAGCAAAACCTGCTCTTAAATCGGGTATCGAAATATTTTNTGCCTGCAAGGCAGTGGCCCCTTTGACGATAATACTATGAGAAAAACTCTGGGATGCAAAACGGCACTCTTTGCCGCCCAAGCACTGTCTAAAAAGTGTGATATCTGCGCCCATTTCTCGCAAGACCTCGGCATAACCGAATCGATTCTCGTAAACCGTTTCATGAACAACCGAAGATCCTGTCGCTTGCGTCAAAAGAACCACAAAAGGCTGCTGCCAATCGGTCATAAAGCCTGGGTGAACATCCGTCTCGAGATGAAGCCNCCCTTGAAGCGGTCCATCATAAANAAATTCAATTCCATTGCCTTTAATATCAAAACCACCGCCCACTTCGCGTATTTTATTCAAAAAGGTGATCATATTCTGATGCTGCGCACCCTCTACAAAGACTCGGCCTTTAGAGGTTATAGCGGCCATCCNCCAAGAGGCTGCTTCAATACGGTCAGGAATGACAGTGTGTTCTACTTCATAGAAACGACGCGTGCCCTGAATATGGATGGTACGATCCACATCCAATGTAATAATTGCTCCAAGCTTTTGTAAGAAAAGAATCAGTTCGACAATTTCAGGTTCAATCGCTGCATTTTTTATCGTTGTGGATCCGCGTGCAGTCACAGCGGCTAAAATCGTATTTTCTGTTGCACCTACAGAAGGATAGGAGAGTTTAACGACGGTTCCCTTCAGACCATTGTGTGCGTGGGCAAAATAAGCTCCTTCACGTTTCATCCCTCGATATTCGATTGTGGCCCCTAACTTCTCGAGGGCTTCGATATGAAAATCCACTGAACGCATGCCTATTGAACACCCGCCAACAGTTGGAACGATAATGTCTTCCTCTGTACGTCCTAAGAGGGCTCCAATCATTAAAATCGGAATCCTGTTTGCTCCAGAAAAGCGTTGAGGTATATAGGATGTTTTGAGTTCTTTAGTGATCACTTCCATGATTCCGGCAGAACGATCCCATTGAACTTCCATCCCGATTTCTTTGCAAAGGTCCACTGTAACAGCTACATCGCCTATGTCAGGGACATTGTAAAAACGGCATTNTTTATCAGAGAGAAGAGAAGCAACAAGCAATTTAGTTATAGCATTTTTAGCGCCTGATGCCTTGATATGACCTTTGAGGGGTGTTCNCCCTTTGATTTTCAGAATTTCCATGTCTTTAACGCAACCACAAGTAAGAATTAATATTTTCGTTAGAATTTTTGTAAAAGTTGAGTGAATGCAAATAACTTTTAACACCCTTCTTATTAACAAGAAGAAATTTTAAATACAATAAAAATCTAACTAAAAATTAATTTTTATGCACTTGCATTAAAAAATTGATCAACATCGATAGTTGTTTATGCTTTCATGATAATAATCAATTGTTGCATCAATAACAGATCTAGAAAACAATAAGCCCAGATGACCTAAATCGGGTAATATTAAATGCTTGGCTTTTTTATTTTCTAATAATAAAGCGCTTGAAAGTGGAACCATCAAATCGGGCCGAGCTGCAATATGAAAAAAATGAATTTTTTCATTTTTACAAATTTTTCTGATAAACTTAACGCATATGGGGAATTCATCCGCATTTCTTTTACCGACTCTCCCCATCCTAGATAATTTGCCACCCATGTGCCTTTCAAAGGAGACCCTAAAGTCACGATGCTTATAACTCGCGTGTCCTCTGTAGCTAAATCCAGAGCAAATTTGGTGGCTGCAAGACCGCCCATAGAATGCCCCACTAATATGATATCTTTTCGACCGGTCACTTTTTGAATATGATCCACCATCTCATTGATACGATAAGCATGTTGATTAATAGAACCAAAGGGACTGCCCAGATTCATCGTGAATAAAGGCTCTATTTGAGCTTCTTGAAAGATCTTCAAATATTTCCACCAGCCGGAACTATTGTGATAAAGCCCATGAATGAACAAAACAGGCGTTTGATCTTTATTCGAAAGAGATTTAGGATTTCTTCTTTGCAAATCGTTTCCATAAAGAGCGGTTACAGCAATTAAATAAAATGACTCTGTAAAAGCTGCATATACGAAATTTAAAAGAAACTTTAAGGAAAGATCCGGCGCTATCCAATCGATGATTTTAAGCAGAAAAAACCTGCAACACCCATCACAAGAATTAGAACTAAAGTCATTTGACACTCACAAAAAGACCAGATCGCAAATTAACAGATCCTGACTTTTGTAAAAAACTATTTCTTAAAAAAGATAAGATTCCTAAAATAGTTCAGATATCAATAAAACTTTGAAGAGTTATGAACCCTCACGAAAATCCTTTTATTGTAAGAACAGGCATTGGCCAAGACAGCCATCGCTTTTTACTTCCCGAATCTAATAAACCTTGCATTATTGCGGGTTTAATCTTTGATCATGTCCCAGGATTTAATGCTAATTCGGATGGGGATGTTGTTTTTCATGCAATTTGCAATGCAATTAGTTCTGTGACAGGTATTTTAATTTTGGGCGCAATTGCAGACGATCTTTGTTTAAAAGATGGAATTACAGATAGTGAAGTGTACCTGGCTGAAGCGATGAAAACTCTAGGACGCCAAAAAATAAGCCACGTTGCAATTACAATTGAAGGAAAAAGGCCTAAATTTAAAGATCGTTTAGTTGAAATGCGGCAAAATATTGCACGCGTAATGAAACTGGATATTTCTCAGGTAGGAATAACAGCTACTTCAGGAGAAGGGTTAACAGATTTTGGTTGCGGCGAGGGTGTCCAATGTTTTGCCATCATTACGACTTCTGAAACTAGGATGCTTTAGAAAATGCAAAAGAAGCAATTTTTATCCATCTGCAGACTTCTCACAGTTTTTTAAGACGTTTTTAATCCACCTAATTAATAAACATCCCTTAAGTAACGTTTATCCGTGCGAAGTTTCTTTAGCATTGCTTTAGCCTCTGACTCATCTTNTTTCCCATGGATTCGAATGATTTCTAAAAGAGTCGCTTCGACGTCTTTAGCCATTCGCGAAGCATCGCCGCATACATATATGTAAGCGCCCTCAGTTAACCATTGATAGAGTTCTAATCCCTGCTCCAGCATGCGATGTTGCACATAGATTTNTTCAGCCTGGTCTCGCGAAAAAGCGACATTTAAACGCAGCTTTCCTTGCTTCTCCAGCTGGACCCAAAAGTCTTCATAAAAGAAATCTGTGGCACGATTGCACTCTCCAANAAAGAGCCAATGTTTACCTTGAGCATTGCGTGCCATACGTTCTTGCATAAAAGCCCGAAACGGCGCTATACCAGTTCCCGGGCCGATCATAATGATATGTTCATCTGAACTTGCGGGGAGAGTAAAACCATGATGAGGCTGGATGTAAATAGGCACAATAGGGACATTTAAAGGGACAACATCGCACAGGAAATGTGTACAAACACCTACGCGTTGATGACCATTTGTATGATATTTCAAAACCCCTACTGTTAAATGAACTTCATCTCCTACCACGCTCATCGACGAGGAAATTGAATAAAGCCGCGGAAGAAGAGGCATCAGCATATTGCAAAGTTCCTGAAGTGGAAAAGAGACTTCGCAATTTTCTTCCAAAGCATCCCAGAGTTCATGGGATTCTATATATGCCTTGAACTTCTCCTGAGCGCCTTCCGCTAAAATCGTCTGCAGCTTTTCTTTTTNTTCAGGATTTGTTTGGGCTTGAGCGATCGTCGATANAAAGTTTTTGCTTAAATCCGTGATATTAGCTTTGTACATTAAAAAATCATGGATGGATAAACCTTGTCCAGTTTGTTTGTCTATAACAGATTCAGAACCATTAACATGCATAGCCTTGAGAGTTTTATGCACCAACCTCTCTGGGTTGGCTGGAAAAATTCCAATACTATCCCCTACGGTGTAGGTTAATCCTGACCCTTTAATATCAAGCACGACATGCTGGGTCTCTTNTTTAGAGCCAGGCAAGGTTAGATGATAACGTTCTTTGACTGTTGCAAGAAATGGATTGGATTTTGTGTAAGAAACTGGTTCCATAAGAATTTTCTTAAGTTAGTTAGAAAAGTCTACCACAAATACAATTCAATAATAAAGTTAATTTTCTATTTACGAAAATAAAATCATCTTATAGGATATATATATTCGTTCCAGTTCCAAGCCCCCTTTGGATTGATTCAAAGTCTCGGGCTTGATCTTATTTTAAACGGGTTAATATTGAATTAATATTAGCCCGTTTAAAATAATTCAATCGCGAGAACTTTCAATTCAGTCCAAATGAGGGTCTTGGATCTGGAATGAGTATAGACTCGTTCCCGTTCAAAGTTGGAAATTTTGACAAGGAAGCGCCCTGAATTGAATCAGTCGAAGCAGCAAAACTTAAATAAGTTTAAGCGATGAAAACAGATTCAAAGACATTAAAACGGATGTGGTCAAAATTCTAAGTTTCAGACGAATGAGTATGGATATCTAAAACACTTTAATAAGCAGGACTTTTTGTACGTCTTGCTTAATACACTGTGCGGCCATGGCGGAATTGGTAGACGCGCTAGATTCAGGTTCTAGTGGGGGTAACCCTGTGGATGTTCGAGTCATCTTGGCCGCAAACTCTTGAGGAATCTTGATGCCTCTTCCATCCCCTTCAACAGCATTAATTGCCAATGGAGAGATTATTTCCTATGCGAAGACCAAAATCCTCCTTTCCCATTTTAAATACGTAATTGCAGTTGATGGAGGGCTCAATCATTGTGAAAAGATGGGCATTACTCCTCACATGATCATTGGGGATCTAGATTCAGCTTCGAAAGCGGCCTTAAAAAAATGCGCATGTAAAAATTTTAAAATATCCAAATGAAAAAGATGAAAGTGATTTAGAACTTGCCATTCAAGAATTGTTTGAGCAAGGCGTAGATTCTTTGTCTCTTTTTGGTGTTTTAGGACAAAGAGTGGACCACCTGCTTTACACCCTTTACCTTATTTCCCGCTACCCGGCTAAACTTGTGATTGAATCGGAAAATGAAACCATCTTTAGCGTGCTCAAGACTGAATGGATTCATTCCTTCCCTGGTCAGACTCTATCACTAATTCCTTTGGGCATCGTTGAAGGAGTCACTACAAAAGGATTGAAATGGGAGCTTCAAAATGCTTCTTTTGGACCTTTGTACATGAGCTTATCCAATGTCTGCTTACAGTCATCATTTTCTATCAGTTTTCATTCAGGAAATCTTCTTTGCTGCCTTCAAAAGGAAAACACCCGCATTAAATAAAATTAAAAAACAAGGTGGCTTGGCCTCAGTTTCACGTTCTATACGAATTCCAACGAAGGTCCCAAATCTTGCCTGAATATTATTATAATTAAAAATTTAATTTTGTTTTTAATAAAGGGACAAAACCCCTTATTTTTAATTTTGTGGACAGAATGCCCCCTCTTTGATATCCTTTTTGTTTATCTCTTCTATCAAAAGAAACCTTTAAATTAAGGAAAACGAACCGTCATGGAAAAGCAAAAACGCTGGCAATTATATCTGATTTTAGCGGTCATCATTTTGACTCTATTCAACATTTTGCCGACAATTTTTTATTACACCAAACCCCTGAAATCTCCTATAGACGCAGCACGTGCGCAACAGGTCGCTGTCGGAATAGCAGACAGAGTGAACTCNCTTGAAGGTGACGCCGTAAACTGGCTCTATTCTTTTGGCAAGTTGCTAGGCGCCAAGCCTCAATCTATTGAACCTTCAAAGCAAGATTCCCGATTGATTGAAGTCACGTTCAAAAANCCCCAAGACGCCTCGCTTTTTAAACGNTTTTTACCAAGAGCAGGTGCATTAATCCCTTTTGTCCCCGCACAGCTCGAACTCTATCCGGAAGACAATGCACAGAGCAATAAGGTCCTCGTTTCGAGAAAAGTGGGCGTGCACTTTGACAAAAACGACTTCAAAGAATTTTTCCGCTACACGCAAAAATTTAACGAACAGGGACAAGTCTCGGATTTCTATCGCCAAATCATAGAGGACCGCGCAGGTCAGCTAGCCCTGGCTTTTGGAAGCACAAGCAAACCTGCAGCTATGCTTCAAGCCTTAAGCGATCATCCTAATGATAAGACTTATGATGATCTGGTAATCAATCTCTCAAGTGAAATTGTAGAAGCCAACAAGGCTTTGCGTACCAATCAAGAAATGGCGAAGCGTTATTTTGCAAGTTTCGTCCAATCCGATTCCGGACAAAATTTGATCAGTCAGTTTATGACCAGAGCTGAAGCTTTAAAAACAAGTTTAGCTTCAAAACAAGAATCCCTCATGCTGGAACAGAAGAAGGCTGAAAGCAATAAACAATTAACAGACACAACTCAACAGCAAGCCATTGCTTTGATGCAAAGCCAACAAAATACTCTCAGCCAGGCCCTTGCTATTCTTAAAGAACGTTCTGCCGATTTTAAAAATGATCGCACTCCGATCAATCAGGAAAACGTTAAGGCATTAATTGCTGAAAGTCAAAAAAGTTATAATCCGGCCGACAAACTTCAAACGATTTCTCTTGAAGGTTACAATCCGTTTGTAAAGGCATTAGTCATCGATTGGTCCAATGAAAAGATTCTGCTTCAATTCTATCCTGATATTCAGGCGATTCGTTTATCAGCTAACAAAACTGAAGAAGCCGATGTCCTCAAGGACAAAGTCAATAACTTGGTGATCAACGATATAGCACGCGCAGGACGTTTAGCTGATGAAAACTTAACACCGGACGCGGAAACTTTTGCGACCAACCTCACACAGCTTCCTAACCCTCAGAGCTTTTTAGCCCTCGATTTAACAGCCATAGCAGAAAAACAAGGAAAACATCTCCTTCAACAACTAGGTCAAATCTGGCAACCTAAGCATGCCGATCTATCTCGTTCTGTCTATCCTATCAACGACTTTGAGTCTTATAATAAATTAAAACCTGAAGAACAAAAATTAGGCCTGGTTGTTTATATCCCTTCCGCGCAAGAAGGCAAAGAACTCCCCGGTTTTAACTATGGATCTATCTATGTCATCGCAAGAGGATTAGATAACATCATCCAAAAATACCGGCAGGCGCCAGACTCTCCGGAAAAACAAGAATTGTTTGCCGATATTGAGCAACTGAATAACTTTATGCAGTTAAATGGTTTTGTCGGCTATTCCGGAAAAACCTTTGGGCTGCCAGCTGAGTTCAGTAAAGATTATATCTTTGAGCTGAATGACTCTTATAGCACATTATTAAAAGCTACACGTGAAAATTTCTACGTAAAAGGCAGCAAGCGGTTTGCTTTATTAGATTTCACTGATGTTGAGCAACGCCTCCTGGCTCTTAATGCTATAGAAGATCATGCTCAAGAAGACCTTCTGAAATGGGAGGAAGAATATCGCTCGGCTCAGGTTGATTTGGATATCACTAATCATTACTTAGTGCCTGCCCCAACNAAAAATCCTTATTGGGAAAATTTCAAACTGAGTTTTGTAAAATATTTCCGAGGAGATGACCGCAAAGTTCTCAAATTAGGATTGGATCTTTCCGGCGGTAAAACGGTACGCATTGGTTTAAGAGATCAGAACGGAAAAGAAGTCACAAATCCTGATGATCTTAAACAGGCGGTGAATGAACTGTACACACGTATTAATAAAATGGGTGTCTCAGAGCGAACAATTCATCTTGAAGGCAATAATATCGTTTTAGATTTCCCCGGGTCGCAAAATATGTCGGCTTCTGATCTTGTCAAAGCATCTGCGATGTATTTCCACTTAGTCAATGAAAAGTTCACTCCAAATAATCCAGCCTTAAAAGAAGCTGTGACAGAATTTTTACAAAATGTGTGGAACGAAGCTGTTGTTACCAATCGCAAAGATGTGGACAGCATCAATGAAATTGCCTGGCAACATCTTGGNGGTGACTCGGCAACTGGCGAGTTTACAGGCCCTCGTTCCGAGTATGCGAAAATTCTTTATGAAAACGGCCTTCGCCTTGCGAACCCTAAAAATAAAGAGATAAGCAATGCTTACAATGACACTCTTTCGTCAATCGCTGTTTTGCGCGGAGACGATTATTCTGAGTGGTATGGCCAGTCTAATCCTCTGTTAATTGTGTTCCACAATTATGCATTAGAGGGTTCAAACCTGACAAATATTCAAGTCGGTTATGATTCGACAGAGGGAAATATTCTTTCATTTGGTGTGAAGGGCTCTTATGAAGGTTCCCGCAGTGGAAATCCACGTGATGATTTCTATGCATGGACGTCTCAATTTTCTGAAGATAAAATTGTAGGAACGCCAAAAGAAGCCTATTCTCATGGAAGAGGTTGGCGCATGGCTGTCATTTTAAACGGGACTATTATTAGTTCACCAAGCCTTAAGGCTCCTTTGAGAGATTCTGCCCAGATCACAGGCCGTTTCTCCCAACGAGAAGTCAACCAGCTGGCTGCCGACTTAAAAGCAGGTTCTTTGAGCTTTACTCCGAAAATCCTCTCTGAAGAAAACGTCAGCCCGGAATTAGGCCAAGAGGAACGCACAAGAGGAATTATAGCTTCCATTGTCGCGTTGTCTGCCGTTGTCATTGCAATGGTTGCCTACTACCATTTTGCCGGGCTTGTCGCCTCGATAGCCGTTCTCTTTAATATCCTGATTCTTTGGGGCGTCATGCAAAATATTGGCCAGCCTCTTACCTTACCGGGGATTGCAGGGATTGTGTTGACCATTGGAATGGCCGTTGACGCGAACGTGCTTGTATTTGAAAGAATCCGTGAAGAATTTAAGCAATCAGGACGTATTGCTTCTGCAATTCAAGCAGGTTATCGAAAAGCGTTTAGTGCAATTATCGACTCTAATATTACGACGATCATTGCGGCGTTAATCCTGATTCAATTTGATTCAGGACCTGTCAAAGGTTTCGCCATGACATTGATTATTGGGATTATTTCCTCGATGTTCACAGCTCTCTTTATGACCCGCTACTTCTTTGCAGGATGGGTGCAGAATCCTAAAAACAAGAAGCTGACGATGTCCCAGTTCATCAATCAAACAAATTTTGACTTCTTAAAACAAGCCAANAAAGCGTTCGTTATTACATTTATTGTTATGGCTATAGGAGGATATTTCTTCTTTGCTCAGTACAAAACCATGCTTGGCATGGACTTTACCGGCGGCTATTCGTTGAATGTGGAGTTAGTTGAAAAAGCAGGACAGGAAAATTACCGTCAAGCTGCTTCTGAAGCTTTACTTTCGCATGGAGCGACAGCCAATGACTTCCAAATCCGTACGCTAAGCAAACCAAACAGCTTACGCATCCAATTAGCAACTAGCATGGAAGAAAAGGGCCATCCTTTCTATCAAATGCCGGAAGCCTATGCAGAAGGAAAGTTTGTTCATGAATTTCAAAGAAATCCACGAATTGTTTGGCTGGTGAATGCCCTGGCAGATGCTGGTTTGCAAGTGGCACCTTCACAGCTGGATCATCTCAACACTCAATGGACAGTGATCAGCGGCCAATTCTCCGATACGATGCGCAACAACGCCATTATTGGCCTGGCTATAGCCTTAGCAAGCATCTTGATCTACATCACCTTCCGTTTTGAATTTAAATTTGCGGTTGGTGCTGTCGTCGGTCTGGTGCATGACGTGCTGATCACCTTAGGAATCCTAGCGATCTTTAAAGCTTTAGGATTAGCTGTTCAAATCGACTTACAAGTCGTTGGTGCGATTATGACCATCATTGGTTATTCATTGAATGATACGATTATCGTATTTGACAGAATCCGCGAGGACACACGCTTAATGCGTAAGATNGCCTTTTCAGAAGTTGTCAATCATGCATTGAATGTGACTTTAAGTAGAACGCTGATGACATCCGGTACCACCCTGTTAGTATTGCTGTCCTTGGTGTTCTTAGGCGGTCATTCAATTTTCGCCTTCTCGTTAGTGATGACGATCGGGGTCGTTGTAGGAACATTATCCTCTCTATTCATCGCTTCTCCTGTTATGCTCTATATTCATAACCGTGAAGTCAAGAGACTAGAAGAAGAAATGAATCCGCGTAAAACTTCTTAATTTCAATAGATAAAAGCCACAGGATGTCCTGTGGCTTTTATTTTTAAACATAATAATCTCTTAAAACAAGTCTCATTTGAGCTGAGGCATTCTCATTTTCAGCTAGGTCCCAAAGAGAAATTGTTGGATCTTCTAAAATGAAGTTGGAACCTTCCCTTTCCAATATAAATCTTAACAAATCCATCCTATCATTTCTTATTAACTGCCTCGCTATTGAAACTTTTAAAGGCTGTGAACATATATAAAATTTATATTGGTCCAGCGTTTGTAAAATGGGAAGGGATTCATATTCTAAAGCTAATGATTGAACGTATTGTTCGTCATCTTCTAAAAAAGGAGTAACTCCATTCAATAATAAGAGCTTTGTTGCTTGGTCATCCCCCTCTCTACGATGAATTCCCAAAGATCCATTTTAATGTCATCAGATAAAGAACCTAGATCAAAATCTAATTCTATCAACATCTTTAGCAAAGGCTCGCCACCATTTTCATACGCCATTAATATAAACTTTTGGTCAAAATTTTTGTCAGATAACTCTAATCCATGCTCTAAAAGGAGCTGAAGCATTTCAGGTTGTCCAGTTTGAAGAGCAGCTTTCCAAAGCTGCTTTTGTCTTTTAGAATCCTCTATTTTTGCCCCATGATCAAAACACCACTTAATTAGATCCACATTTCCTTTACTCATTACTGCTTCTATTACTGAAGGGATATAAATGCTATCTTGAAGATCCATTTGAGCTCCACTTTCTACTAATTTTTTAAGAACCAAGCCTTCAGGATCATCTTTTCTTGAAGCTGCAGATAAAATTGGGGGTAATTTTTTTCAATAAAAGGCACATTGACTTGTGCACCTGATTGAATAGCCCAATCCAGTAAATCTAAATGGTCTAATCCAACATTATAGACTAAGAGTCCAAAGACAGTTGACGAGTTGCTATTTCCTGAAGAGTTTAAATCCTCCTATTTCGACAAATCTTTGAAGAATTGCAGCTTCTGGGTCGTTTGATAAAAAGGCCGCAGACTCCATTGGGGAAAAACTTTCTTGATCTTTGGCGTAAAGTTCAGCACCCTGTTCTAAACAATATTCAACTAAAGATGCATTTCCTGACAAAATAACAGTTCCAAAAGGAGTCTGATGATCCGGCTCGTAAGAATTTAAATCAGCGCCTTGCTCCACCATCCATTTAAATATATTTTCATCATAGCCTTCAGGCAACTTGGACGCGATAAACTGTAAAGGAGATTCAGCCTCCTTAGAGGTCCGTTTAAAATTTCCTCCTTGTTGATACGCCAACTTCACCATCTCAAGATCTCCAAATTCGAGGATTTGTTTAAATAACCTTCCTGGATTTCCTGTTTTGGTAAGGTCAGCACCTGATTCCAAAAGCAATCTGGCCAACTCTTTGTCTTTAGAATAGATAGCAAAACCTAGAAAAGATTGACCTGAGTCGTTTTTAGATTTGGATGGATGAGTTGATCCTTTAAAAGATCTTTTAAAATTGGAATATAATCCTCTAAAAAAGAAGTTTGCAACCGCTTTCTCTATTTCTTTCGATGGATGCATTTTTAACATTTGTTTTAGTGTTTCAATATCCTGAAGTGCTTCTAAACGATAGACAATAGAGTGAACCCTCTCAACATTTTCGGGGCTCAATTTAGGAGGAAATGTATCGCCATTTTTATATAATTTAAGGAGTTTTTCTTTATTTCCTGAAATTAGGACAGCCAATAAAGGAAACAACCCTAGCTTGTCCCTCACATCCAGACGACATTCAGGTCTTTCTAAAAACAGATCAAAAATTTCTGGCGCACCCAATAAAGCTGCCTGGATGAAGGGAACAAGACCGTTTTCATCTTTTCAAAAGCTCTTGCACCAGATTGGAGAAGAAGCTTAACCATTTCTGGATCATTTGAATGAACAGCATGGATGAGTGGCGAAGGCTTCCCTTATTAACATCTGCATGTTTTTGAATAAGAAATTCCATTTCCTTAATTCTTCCAAATTGAGCACAACGATCTAATAAAGTTTCACCAGAGGAAGTGACGCTATCAATCGATAGGCCTTTTGAAAGAAGATCATCAAAAATTTCAGGGCTCCCTAATGCATAAAATAGAGCGCTGAGCCCATTTTCATCTTTGGCATTTAAATCTAAATTAGAATTCTTAAGTAGAATTTCCAACATGAATTTTGAACGTAAGCTAACAGCTAAATGAAGGGGACTGACATGATAAGAACTGGGATCGGCAACATTTACATTTGCGCCGCTCTCAATCAAAAATTGCACGATTTCTGGTTTATTCCATTTAATAGCATGACAAAGGATGGGGACACCTTGAAAATTTTGTACGTTTGGATCTAATTTATCTTTTTTAAAAGTTCTAAAGCAATTTTATCAAAACCATTGCCAATTAAAGGAAATAAGAGAAGTTCTTTTTCATCCATCAATAATTTCAATGAATCGATGTAACGAACCCCTTCTTCGACAGTTTTATCCTTTAAAATTTTTTGAAAAGAAAAGATAAATTCGCGTGTTTTGTCATTAGGTGCTGTCCAAAAGCTTGGCTTTGCGTGACTTCATGAAAATATTTTTACTTTCCTGGCCTCCAGATTGAGCCCGAACTGCCTCTTCTTTTGGAAGCGTATTTTGTTCAATAGTTCTGCAGAGAATTGCATGTTGAACAGACGTAATGAAAAACTCTTCTTTACCATCAAAAAAGATAACGATCTCCACTCTTAAAAGTGCAAACTGACCCATAAGGTGTCAATAATATCGCCAGTTCCTTCAATTCATGCTCCTTGAAAACCAACGAACCAATAAAAAGCTTTTTCTAGTGCTTAACTTGGAATGTTGATAAAAATCGAACATTTTTTTGATAAAAACTTCAGGCTTTTCCTGAGCAAGCTCTATTTTGTGAATAAAATGCTGCGCCAACCCTGGAATCATGGAAAATAAAAAGCGTCTTTTCCCTTAAAAATAATTTTTGCATTTACAACAAGAGGATGTAATTCCAAGTAGTTTTTATCTTTCACAACGATTTCTGGACTTTTCTCAACGGATGAGAAAAGCTTTTTGACTGTAATTCATATTGTTTAAGAAGATTATAAGTCAGTGAAAATCCTAGGCCTTTTTCATCCAAGGGTCGAAAACCACCTGGAATTCCACTTGAATGGGGAAAGTACACTTGAATGAAGTTTTCGCGTTTTTATTTTTTTCCTTCTACTTTTTCAACAACAGTTCTCAGTTTATTAACTGTGGGTTCTGAAGTTTCAAAAACACACTTAATTCTTCAAAAAAGACCTACATCCTTTTCGGCATCTTGATTCGAGTAGGAAGGAAAATCACCAATCGACCGTACAATTGTTGTAAATTTTTGATTTTGCGGCTGATTTTCATAACTTTCGATTTCCTGTTTTGCTTGCACTGAAATATTAAATAAAGAACTTTCTCCTCCTGACCCACAAGAGGTGATAACAAGCCCTTTACATTTTTGCTTTTCAAGAAAAGTCAAAAGGATTTGTAATGATTTTTATTCAACCCTCCGACAGAAAAATTATCTCCATGACCTGCCAAATAAAATAATTTTGAGATCTTTGCTCGAGAATTATACAACTTAAAAGATGATTTAAATTTGCCTTTTTCGGACCCCTGTAAGGCCTCTATTAGAGTAATTTTTCTCAAAGAACCATCTATATTAAAATCTAACGACAGGAGTTTTTCTTCATCACTAAAACCTGACAAAAGCGACTTGGGTAAAAAATTATGAATTCAGTGGCAAATCCTTGATCATATAATTGAAAAATATCCCATTTATGATTGTACTCAATGAGAAATCCCTCAAAATCTTTCATCGCCGATAGATCATGTCTTGCTTCCTGACGCAACAAAGAACGTGTTGTGATACTAGGAATTTCGTCATAGAGGGCCTTTCTTAATCTTTGAGAAATTGCTCCATTATGATCGGGTTCATCGATCTCGCAAAAAAGCAAATTTTTAAGCCAATTTTATCTATTGCCGCAGCTGTGGAAGTCTTCGAAAGCCCCGTTTCAAGAAAAATAATTTTATCTCTAATTTCTTGAATTTTAGAATTTAGCGGACTTTTTAGGACATGAACCTTCCTTATGAGCTCCTGGTCCAGAGCCTGCAAAACCTCCTGAAGATCATCCTTTAATCGTCTGTTAAGATCTATTTTCGAATGCAATTGCTCTAATTCGTTTAACTTGTTATCAATTAGTCTTACTACTTTTTTAATTCTGAGTTTGTAAATTTTTCAGACTTATTTTCCAGGTTTGTTACTATTTGATTTAATTGAATAATATTAGATTGAATTTTGGCAATCATAATAGCCTCAAAACAACTCTAATAATATTATAACAATAATGAAAATATTATTTTCACTTTAATAAAGTAATCAAAAAATTTATAAAAATTAATTTTCACTTCGACAGATTTCTTGACAATTGTCTCTCTGAAAAGTTAGAATAAATTCCTTTAACGAAGGTCTTAAATCCATGCATTCTCCTTTTCCTCAACAAGATGCCCCCGTTTGGATTTACCCCAAAATCGACAACGACTGGAAAGATGCCATTACAAAAGAATTTAAAATTCATCCTGTAACGGCACAAATTCTTGTTTCGAGAGGATTTACAACACTAGACCAAATCCATGACTATCTTTATGCCAAGTTGCCAGACCTCTATGATCCCTTNTTAATGCCCGAAATGCAGCAAGCTGTCGACCGCATTTGCCTGGCGATCAAAAATCGGGAGAATATCCTGATTTATGGTGATAACGATGTGGATGGGATGACCGGTACAGCTCTTCTCACCGAATTTCTTCAATACGTAGGCGCCAATGTGTTTTTCTATGTTTCTAATCGAGGAACAAATAGGCAAAGTTTGATTGTCGAAGCCCTGGAATATGCACTTAAAAATCAATGCAAATTGCTGATTACGGTAGACTGCGGAATCACAGCTGCAACGGAAATTGCCAAAGTTGCGGANAAAAATGTAGATGTCATTATTACAGACCATCATGAGCCCACGGATAAAATTCCTCATTGCGTCGCCACTTTGAACCCAAAGCTTTTGAATAATTCCTACCCCAATCGAGATCTTACGGGAGTAGGAGTAGCTTTTAAATTGGCCCACGCTGTCACTTTACAGCTCGTTTCAGAAGGTGTCATCTCCCCGAAGAAGATAGACCTCAAGCGTTATCTTGATTTGGTCGCTTTAGGAACTGTTTCTGATATGGGATCGCTCCTAGGAGAAAATCGTATCTTAGTGAGCTATGGATTGCGCCAGTTGAANAAAAATAAAAGAATCGGCCTTGCTAAATTAATTTCGATCTCAGACGCTGACCTTAATGAACTTTCTACATTTATGATCGCTTCAAAATTAGCTCCTCGTTTAAACAGTCTGGGACGGATTGACGAGCCNGAAAAAGGCGTGCAGATGCTTTTAGCCCGGAATGTGCTTGCAGCGGAAAAGATGGCTGTAGAATTAGATTTAAACAATATGGAACGTCAAAAAATTGAACGCACCATGTCTTTGGATATTGAGAATACAGTGGCAAACCACCCAGAGATTTTCAAAAATAAAGCCATTGTCCTCCAGTCGGATAAGTGGCATCCCGGGGTCATTGCCATCCTTTCTACGCGTATTGCGAAGCAGTATAATCGACCTACTGTCATGATCGCTTTGGATAATGGATTAGGCAAAGGATCGCTGCGCTCAATTCCTGAATTTCCACTCTTGAACGTCCTAAAAGATTGTGCTGACATCCTCATTAATTTTGGCGGCCATGATTTTGCAGCCGGGCTGACGATCAAAGAACAGCATATAGAAGAATTTAAACGCCGTTTTATA
This sequence comes from Parachlamydiaceae bacterium, assembly GCA_013414685.1. Classification (GTDB taxonomy): domain Bacteria; phylum Chlamydiota; class Chlamydiia; order Chlamydiales; family Parachlamydiaceae; genus Neochlamydia. Next base: position 1,371,397 of record CP058704.1, read on the forward strand.
AAGGCTGCAGATGCCAAACTTCGCGATCACGATGTGATGACAAAACTCTTGCTGGATGCAGAAGTCAATTTTCATGAGCTGACGTTTGATTTAATGGAATCTATCCGTCTCTTAGAGCCTTATGGCAACGAAAATGCCCAACCCATTCTTTATACTGTTGCAAAACAGGCCTGGCCTCCCAAAGTGGTGGGAAAAACCCACCTGAAACTTTATTTGGAACAAGATGACCGCATGTTGGAAGGAATTGCATTTGGACAAGCAGCACAAAGTCCTATGCTGAGNAAAAAGAATCTTAAATTGCGTATCGCATTTACGCCTCAAATCAATAACTTCCAGGGCCCGAGCATTCAACTGATGATTCGAGACTTTCAAATTATTGAAGAACCCAAACCCTATGGCTGAAGAAGGATTAGTTCTTAATCTCTCTTCTGAGGGTCAGGGAATCCTTCGCGACAATCATCTGGTTGTGTTTGTCCCTTTTACGGCACCGGGAGATAGGGTACGCTATGAGACCGTTCATCGTAAGAAAAATTTTTCCCAAGGCAAGCTTCTTCAGGTCCTCCAACCAAGTCCCGTTCGCACAACTCCTCTTTGCCGCTATTTTGGTCATTGCGGAGGATGTCAACTTCAGCATATCACCTATGAAGCCCAGCTTGANAACCAAAGACATCTTATTGAAGATGCCTTCAAGCGTATTGGAAAGTTCAGGGATATCTCTGTTCAACCAGTAGAACCTGCCAAAATAAATTGGGCATATAGGCGTCATGTGACGCTCAAAATCAAAGCAGAGGAAAAACTCTTTCANGCAGGCTATGTGGCAATGGATAATCTATCGATCCTTAGGATCGAACACTGCCCCATCTTTATTTCGGAAAATAATCCTGCCATTCAAGAAGTGCAGGATTTGCTTAAACATTTCTCTGCAAAGAATTTTTCTGAAGGCAGTGCTGTTCTTTTCAAAACTTCCTCAGACCAATATATATTAAGTTTGTATTTCAAAAGTTCAGTAAATTTTCCTCCTGATTTAATCGATAATTTTTTNAAAAATTCTAAATGGATCGGCGTTATTCTTCAAATACAAGAACAGAAAATGACTTGGGGGACAACCACGGCTTTAATGCAAATTGAAGGGATGAGTTTTATTTGTTCACCGGAAGTATTTACGCAAAATCATCCAGAACAGAGCCTAAAAATTTATCANAAAATTTCAGAAATTGCTGCTCAATCTCCTGGATCAAAAATATTTGATCTATACTGTGGTGTGGGTATTTCGAGCGCGCTTTTAGCCAAACAGGGTCATCATGTAGTTGGCGTAGAGTACAACCCTCTCNNGATTAAATTTGCAAAAGAAAACGCACAAATCAACGGCCTTGCAACTTGCAGGTTTCTTCAGGGAGATGTCGAGCAAGTTTTNAAAAATCATTTGAAAAAGGAAAATGCAGACCTGATCTTGGTCAANCCCCCACGGACAGGNGTTAGCCCTCAAGTCGTTGTTGAAATCCTCAAAAGGAATCCCAAAGAAATTCTCTATGTTTCTTGCATGCCCAGTACCTTAGCTCGCGATTTAAACTTATTTTGCGCTCAAGGGTACAAAATTTCCCATATACAACCTTATGATATGTTTCCTCAGACTTATCACGTCGAAACTCTTGTTTGTCTCGTAAAGTAGGTCCAATTTTAAGCTTGGCATGCTTTTTGCATCTTTAAGCTTATCAGCTAGGAGGTGTAACTATGCCTGCCAATGTAAGCTTTTTAAAGAAATATCTATGGTTTTCTTTCGTTTTATTTATGCCCGTTTTAGGGGCTAATCCACCCCAATTCGCATGTGAGTGCGGTTCGGCTGTTGCGCCTGAATTTCCCTCAGTTTATGTCATCCCTGCACCTGTGACTAAGCACGCTGTAGCAGTGCCTACTCATGAAAAAGTGGTACGAGCAGCCATTGATATCGGATCTGGGGCAACTAAGTTGCGCGTTGCAGAAGTGAACCTTAGAAATCATAAAATCGANAAAATATTGGTCAATGAGTCGTTCCCTGTGCAATATCAAGAGCAGCTTTCGAAAAGCACAAATAACACATTTGATGAACAAGTGATGCAAACCGGATTAGAAGCCATCAGAAAAAGTGCTCAGATTGCCGCACAACATCATGCTGAAAAAGTTGTCGCTGTCGCTACAGCTTCCTTTAGAAAAGCAGCCAACTCTGAAGCATTTATTGATCGGATTTTCAAAGAAACAGGCGTACGCGTCTACGTGATTGACCAGGAACTTGAGGGAAAACTAGCTTTCAATGCCGTTTTATCCCAAGGGAATTATGATCCTCAAAAACTTATCGTCTGGGACATTGGCGGCGGAAGTTTACAGCTTACCGCTTTAAAACCGCCGGAAGATTATTTAATTTTTCGCGGGGATATAGCCTCAATCCAATTTAAAAATATGGTCATCCAGGATATTCANAGGAAAAATATCAATCAAATTTCAACACCAAANCCCCTCACCTCTAACGAAATTCAACGAGGGATTTTCAAAGCGCGTGAAATTGCACAGAGGGTCGACCATGTATTTAAGGATCGCCTAAGCCGACCTGATGTCCAGGTTGTAGGCGTTGGAAACATTTTTGCTTATGGGATTTATCCAGCAGTGGGTAANAAAAGTCCTTTCAATCAAGAGGATCTTCATAAAGCCACTTTCGATATGGCAGATAAAGATGACCAGCAATTAGGAGGGGGTGACTATGCTAACGTGCTTGCCACCAACTCGATTCTGGTCTTAGGCTATATGCAAGGCTTAGGGATTGACCACATGCAGGTCTTGGACGTCAATAACGCAGATGGAGCGCTTCTTTACTCTGATTTTTGGAGCTAAAGATATAATTAATGTAAAACTCCCTTGTATCTAATGGCAAGGGAGTTTTTTATTATCACTTTAATTTCTTGGCTGCAACCATAATGGAGTCAATGTAACTATCAAGATTTGTTGATGTAGCCGGCATCCATTGATAAAGTCTTTCTATATCAGTATGCCAGATATTTCCTTTGCTATCTTCAATTGTCACACTTTTAAGTCCAAAGAGCCACGAAAGTACAAATCCTTGAATACGGTTCGTATGAATTTCAAACCCCTGATCTTCAGACGAAGTTGATTCATCCTGACTCCCTTTAGGTAGAATACTAGGCCAATCATTCGGATGATCGGGTTCAACATAATCAAATGTATATTTCGACTTAATAATCATTTTCAACTCCTAACAAGTTAATGTTGTGATCAAAAAAATTTGATAAAAAGAAGCTCCAAATTTGAACCAAGAATAACTTTATTGATCATTAAAAACATATTTTCAACTGGCAGCTTAACTTTCGCATCAGTCTTTAATGTCTGCATAGTGAGTTTTACGTAAATACTTGTTAAAAAATGAAACTCTCCAAGTAGTGATCAAAGGTTTATTCTAGGGGGAGTGGCATGTGCACATGAGAAGTTTTGGATAATTTTCCTCCAACTTTACTAAGGTCAAGTTAGAGGACATTCAAGGGAAAATGTAGATGTTCTGGTTAGACAAAATAAAGTCGATTAAATCATCGAGATGCGTAGGTGGTTGATTGATTGCTCTATATACCATCGAAATAATTTCTGTTTGTACGTATGCCAAATCTTCCCATTCGCATCTTCAATTGACATTTTCACATCGAAATTTATTTAAAAATACAAATCTTTGAATAAGACCGGTGTTGGCATGAATTTCAAAACCTCGATTTCCATGAGGAGATTGTTCAGCTTGAACCCCTATGGGCAAAATGCGCGGTGTGTCATGGGATGGGTTGAATCTGACAAAAAGCGCGTTTTGATATAATATAAATATTTTACACTCTAAATTTAATTTAATATTGAAAATATAACACAATAAGCATTATTATAATTAATATTTTTAATCAAGGTATAATTTAATGGCAAATTACACACTTCAGTCAGTTCACTATACATGGAAAAATGCACTTCTATGGGGAAATTTTTTTGAACACTGCAAAGAGGTGAGAAAGGGTAATCTTTGCCATCGTATTGTTCATAGTTTAATTGCTTTGACCCAAGTGTGTCCAATTCTTAGCCAAATTTCCTCAATTGCAGAAAAACTCATTGTCACTTATTGCCTCGAATCATCCAATCACATGCTCGATCCTGCTCGTATCACCAAAGAAAAACCACCTGTAGCAGATAAAATGCCGATGCCTGCACCTGTAGATCCTAGGCAGAGCACTCCTGAAGTCCAAACCCATGTACCTACCTCGCAAGATTCACCGAATAATCAATCGAATCCTTCTATTCATGAGAAGGATATTCCTGCCGTGGAGATTCTCGCTGATTTTCCCTCAAAAAATTTCATTCCTGAACCCCCTCCCTTGATTGTTCAAAAACAATATTTTCAAGGGGAAAACGAAAATACTCGTCAATATTTAACACGCATTTTTGAAGACACGCTAAAAGCCTGCAAACATGGTTATCAACTTGCGGATAACAAAATTGTAAAGATTAATAATGAGCCAATGCTGCGCGAAACAGTCTCATACGGACAGCTCGATCTCTTACCTCCCAATGAACAACCCCATCAAACGGAATTTAATGTTATGACTCAGGATACTTTGCAGGTCCTCTTAAAGCGTAAAGCCGAGGGCGGAAACCCAGTGGGTATTAATATGGCCAATCGTTACAAGGCAGGGGGCGGGGTTGATCATGGTTGTACTGCTCAAGAAGAAGCCCTTTGCCGTAGTTCAAACCACATCTTAGGCTTGCAAACTCAACAATACCCTCTTGAACTGAAAGGGGAATTTATACTCCGCATGTCCAAATTTTCCGTCATGATAAAAAGCAAGGATTCTCATTCATGGACCAACCGCAAGAAGTGGCTTTAGTTGCCGTTGCGGCGTTTGACTTAAGGGAAGGATCATCAGAGAGAAGAAATTTGAAATTGCCCCTTGAAGGTCATTTAACAATTGAACAATTGCAAAATAGCACCACTTATGTTGAAAATTCGAAAGATAAGATCCGCAATATGCTACGCATCATGGCCCTAAAAGGCCACACCCAGTTAGTTTTAGGCGCACTAGGATGCGGGGCTTTTCAAAATCCTCCAGGCTTAATAGCTCAGTTTTTCAAAGAAATCTTTAATGAACAGGAATTTAAAGGACGTTTTGAACAGGTGGATTTTGCGATTTTGAAAATGTCTGCAAGCGATCAGAATAACATTGATGAGTTCAGCAAAATCTGCTCAGAAATGAACAAAATTAACTGACGTATGTCCCGAACATCTTTCGGGCATACTCAAAACTTTTAGCTTCTTCAATTAGAGCTCTTTTTTGGTTTTCATTCAAATCCATTGCGTCTAAGCGCTTTTTCCACTCATTTTTGTAATCGACAAATCTTGCACCAGTCGCCTCTTTTCCTAATAATTCATCAAAATTATAGAAGGATGTGTGACCACCTGGAAATAATTCTTGTATGAATTTTTTCATCATGCGTCCTCCGGACAGATCTCCTAAATAGCGTACATACGCGTGTGCAAGGAGCAGAAGCGGAGAAGATTTAGATATATTTTTCAAATGCAGCATATAGTCTTGAGCGGCTTGAGTAGGCTCCATTTTATCGGGAGCAAAAGCGTTTAAATCAGCTTCTAAATGTTTGGTGCGATTGAGTTTTTCTTCATAGAGAGATTTAATTTGCGGGTGATCAAGATGATGTTTCATTTCTTCTTCCAAAACTTGATAAATCCCTTTTAAATCTATCAGATATTGGATATAGGCTTGCCTTGAGAGCTTTTGATTCCGTAAAGCAAGAATAAAAGGCATGCTTTCTACTTGTTCATGAGCAGATTTTGTCTCTTCAAACAAACGTTTGGATAAGGAAATTTCTCTCATGAGTGACTTTCCTTTTTTAATAACGCTCTCGATATAATCAATCGTTGAATTTCACTTGTCCCTTCATAGAGTGTCGTCANCTGTACATCACGATAGTATTTTTCAAGAGGGTAGTCTTTGACGTAGCCATATCCCCCAAAAATCTGGAGAGCTGCATCCACAATTTCTATCGCAGCCTCTGTACAATACACTTTTGCAACTGAAGCAGGTAAATTCACGTCCTCAGCTCGATCTTTATGCCAACACGCTTTATACAGTAAGCCTTTACCTGCGTTCAATTTAATAAACATGTCAGCAAGTTTAAAAGCGATCACTTGATTGTCAGCCAAAGGACGGCCAAACTGATGCCTTTCCTGGGAATGTCTTAATGCAGCTTCATAAGCTGCTTCAGCAATCCCTAAAGCCTGGGCAGAAATGCCTATCCTTCCTGCATCCAACGCGCGCATGGCAATTTCAAAGCCCTGGCCTTTTCGGCCCAAAATTTGTTTCTCCGAAACTCTGCAATGATCCAGCTCAAAATCGACCAGATTCGCACTTAAGAGGCCCATTTTTCTTTCTTNTTTAATGATTTTAAAGCCTGTAGTGCCTTTTTCAATTAAAANAGCCGTAATCCCGCCCGCCCCCTGCTGAGCATCTGTTTTAGCTAAGACTAAAATGACGCCGGATGTATCAGCATTTGTGATAAATTGTTTAGATCCATTAATGAGATAAAAACCCTGATGATCTGGATCCGGTTTGGCTTCTGTTTGGATACTTTTGGCGTCGCTCCCCGATTCTTTCTCAGTTAAAGCAAAAGATAAGGGTAGGGCTTCGCCTTTTAANNATAAGGTAAGATATTTTTCTTTTTGTTCCTGTGTTCCGTAAGTAGCGATGACTTCAGCTGTCATGTTAATCACAGACATTGCAACGGCCATTCCTGCATCGCTTTTTGCAATCGCCTTTAAAGCTAAGACATAACTAATAAAATCTGAATAAGTTCCTCCTTCCTTTGGAGGCACACACATCAATAAAAAGCCGTTTTCTGCCATTTTATGATAGATGTTCTGCCTCAAAGATAAATCTTCTTCGAGCTTATCCACAACAGGCGCAATTTCAAGGGATGCAAATTTACGTGCTCGTTCCTCAATCTCCAATTGATCATGCGAAAAATTAAAATCCATATCATCCTGTTAGTTTTTCTTCACAATCACGCTGGTTAAAGTTTTATCATTGCCTCCCATGCTGATCATCATACCAAAAGGAGTTTTGAATTGGGCTTGATTGCTGGCTTTTCCAGTGAATTGGTGTATGAGATCGACTAATTGACGAACACCTGTTGCACCGGTCGGATGGCCAAATCCTCCTAACCCGCCTGAAAGGTTTGTGGGGATAAGGCCTTCTTTAGATAGATGTCCTTCCATAACAAAATCAGACGCCTCCCCAGGCTTTATGAAGCCTATGGCTTCTAAGGCTAATAATCCAGTGATGGTAAAGCAATCATGTAATTCCAAAAGAGACAACTCTTGCAAGTTTATCCCAGCCTGAGCCAAGGCTTTATTGACAGCAATTTCGGTTGTTGTGAGTTTGGTGAGATCCTCAGGGGCTTGCGTAATATCCCCTTCGGCATCTCCCACAGCAACAATTTCCACAGCGTCATGAAAATCAATGCCGCATTTCTTAAGCCCCTCTTCGCTTAAAATTAAAAGCGAAGAAGCTCCATCAGATACCTTTGAGCAATCGTAGAGGTTTAAATAAGGCACAAAACGCTCAGGGTCTGAAGGAGTCATCCCTAATTTAAGCAAATCTTTAGAGGTATTTTCATATTCCTGCGCTTTAGGGTTTTTGCGAGCATTCAAGATAGAGTTCTCGTACCATTTGGCCATCGCTTGACGTGTTTTCTCATAGCCATATTTTTTATAATAAGCTCCGGCGCGTTCTGCAAATATTCCAGGAANAAAGAATGCCTGTCCGTCTTTGCGTTCCTTTTGATAGTAGGAAGCTCCTGCTAATACATCCGAACCATACACGGCTTTCACAGTATTTTGCATCTCAAAGCCTGCGACAAACACAGAATCAGCCAAATCAGAGAGGACGCTCCTTACAGCCATGGCTATTGCACGCCCTCCAGTTCCACAAGCTCCTTCAACTCCAGTGCATGGTTTTCCATAAAGAGTAGGAATCATAAAAGGAAGAAATCCTGGAAGATTGGCTTGCTTGATAAATCTTCCGGACATAAAACTTCCGATGATCCCTTCATCAAAATCGGGCCTTTGAACCTGTTCGCATGTTCCTTGTGCCGTCTCCTGCAAATAATGATCAAAAGTTCTCATCGGTTTGGAAGGATCGAATTCCTTGCGTCCAGAGCCCATAAACACAGTGTTATAGCCTGCGGCTGCAAAAACTTTTACGAAATTTTTCATGCTGCCCTTCTTTCATTTCAAGCGGCCCATATAAATGGTAAAATCCATGCTTTAATACAGTTTCTACATCAGCTAACGTTTGAGCCACCTGATCTCTAACAAGGAGTTTTGAAATTTTATAGGAATTGTTTAAAAAGCTTGAGCCAATTGAGCCCCAAGAGTCTGTTGAGCGTAAAGCTTATCTAAGTAAGATTGTAAAACAGCTTCCTTATGGGGTTCTTTTTGCAGCTTTTTCCACGAGAGATGCCCTTGCGGTAGGGCGCCTAATACTTTCTCTATGTTTTCAGGTAAAGGGATATATTTGTCTTGTTCGAAAGAATAAATTCCAATAGGTCCCTGTTTGCCATAAAGAAAAAACCTTCTTTTGAGTTCCGTTCGGACGTTGACCGCCCAGAATTTTCTTCGGACCATTTCTTCCACAAGATTACAACTTAAATACTCATCTTTTAGATATTTATGCATTATATGACTGATGTGCCGGCAAACATCTAAACCCACATAATCCATCAGCTGAAAAATTCCCATTGGACGTATCAACCAATCCTGGGTGACAGAATTGATCATCCAAAGGCTTTCCTGCAGAGAATAATTCTTGGATAATTCTGTTACTTGGTGACCAGCAAAAGCGACTTCACGAATAAAATGACCATTTCCAATAAATCCTGCGACATCCCTGGAATAAACGATGATTTTTTCAAACGTTGAGCTAATTCAGTCGCTAGCTGAACCAAGTTTGGAGATGTTTGAGGAAATGAAATGATTTCTATAAGCCTTTGAACAGCAGGTGGATTATAAAAATGAAAACCGATCACGCTGCCCTTAAGTTCGGCTGCATGATTGAGCTCATGAATCGGTATTGAAGAGGTGTTTGAAAGAAAAACCTTCTTGATTCCCGCTTTCTTTTATCTTTTTAAAAACTTGCGCCTTGATTTTTCATCTTCGATGATGGCTTCAAAAATTAAATGGGCATGGCGGGCTGACGAAAGTTCTGTTGAAAAGTAGACCAAATCTAACGTTTGATTAAGATAGGCCTGAATGATGTCTTCGTTGCTGACCAGATTCCTATTTTGCACATAAGCTTTTCGTAAGAAATTAATGTTTTTTTCTGCAAATTTTAAAAGTTGATCGTGAAGGTAAACTCGAAGATGAGAAAAAGCTTTTCGTTCACATCAATCAGATTTAACCGATACGATTCAGCATTTTTAAAGCCAAAAATGAAATTTCTTGTAAAAGGAGCAAAGCAATGCCGCTCCCCATTTTGCCTGCAGCACCTAATACGGCCACGTTCGATAAAGCCTGATTTAAATCCATAGATTCTCTGTCGTAAATAAGTTTGATATAAAAAATTTGTTTAATATTTCAACTTTGAAATTGTATAGTCTGAAAAAGGAATCTTCATGGAAAAAATGACCCCAGGCCAACGTTTTCGCGAAGCCTTATCCCAACATAGGCCCTTGCAGATTGTAGGAACTCTCAATGCCTATGTAGCTATCATGGCGCAAAAAGTAGGCTTTAAGGCGATCTATCTCTCAGGAGCAGGTGTAGCAAATTCGTCTTACGGTCTTCCCGACCTAGGAATCACAACACTTGATAATGTTTTGGAAGATGTGCGCCGCATAACAGAAGCCGTCTCCTTACCCTTATTGGTCGATATAGACACAGGCTGGGGAAGCTCTCAAATGATTTATCGAACAATAAAAGCGATGATTCAAGCCGGAGCTGCCGCAATCCATCTTGAAGACCAGGTTTTTCAAAAACGTTGCGGGCATCGACCGGGTAAATCCTTAGTCTCTCTTGAAGAGATGTGTACACGGATACAAGCTGCCAATGAAAGCCGTAACGATTGGGATCCAAGTTTTTATATCATTGCACGAACAGATGCTCTTAGTAGCGAGGGCCTTGAAGGTGTGATCGAACGAGGGATTGCCTACCGGAATGCAGGAGCCGATGCTTTATTTGCAGAAGCATTTGAAAACCTTGACGAATATTACACTGTTAAAAGAGCTGTAGGACTCCCTTTGTTGGCCAACATGACTGAATTTGGAAGGACTCCCCTTTTTACGATCAAAGAGCTTGACAGCGCCCATGTAGATATGATTCTTTACCCTTTATCAGTGAATAGGGCGATGAACCGTGCTGCTTTAAAAGTTTTGGAAGAGATTTATCAAACGGGAAGTCAAAAAGGAATGATCGATCAAATGCAAACCCGCAATGAACTCTACGAATTCTTAAACTACGAAGAACATGAAAAAATTTAAAATAGGATCTTATGGCAGAAACAAAAGAAAAGAAAAAAATTGGGGTTTAGCTGGAATGATTGCTGGCGACTCTGCCATTTGCTTATGCGGTGTTGAAGAGCAAAGTTTGCGATACCGCGGCTATTCGATCGAAGATCTTTCTCATTATGCTTCATTTGAGGAGGTGGCTTGGCTTCTTTTACGCGGTAAGCTTCCTACGAAACAAGAACTTGACACCTATAAGAAAAAGCTTAAGAGCCTGCGGGATCTTCCCCCTCTTCTTAAATCTGCGTTAGAACTTCTTCCAGCTCAATCGAATAAAATGGATATTTTACGTTCTGGTTGCTCTATCCTTGGGAATATTGAACCTGAAGGAACCTTTAAAGACCCTTTTCACGTGGCAGACCGCTTGATAGCCTCATTTAGCTCTATGCTGCTTTACTGGCTGCATTTCAAAACCAAAGGTCAAAGGATCGACCTTCATACTCCAGAAGACACTTTGGCAGGCCATATTCTCTATTTAATGCAGGGTCGTTCACCTATTGAAGAACACCGACGCTGTTTAGATGTTTCCTTAATTCTTTATGCCGAACATGAATTCAATGCTTCGACATTTACAGTTCGTACGATTGCAAGCACACTTTCAGACTTTTACTCTGCTATTTGTGGAGGGATTGGGGCCTTGCGGGGGCCTTTGCATGGAGGCGCAAATGAGGCTGCAATGGCATTGATTGAAAAATTCAAAACACCCGTAGAAGCAAAGACAGGAATTAAGGCTATGCTTGCTTCGAAACAATTGATCATGGGGTTTGGACATCGAGTGTATACCACGTCCGATCCTCGTTCGGCGATTATCAAAAATTGGGCCAAAAAGCTGAGTGAGGGGGCAAAAACAGCTTCNCTTTTTCAGATCGCGCAAGAAATTGAAAAAGTGATGTGGGAGGAGAAACGCCTGTTCCCCAATTTAGATTTTTACAGCGCTTTAGCCTATCATTATATAGGGATACCTACAGATTTATTTACCCCTCTCTTTGTCATGTCTCGTATCTCAGGATGGTCGGCCCACCTTCTTGAACAAAGNGAAAACAACAAACTTATTCGTCCTTTAAGTCATTATGTAGGGCCAGAGCCTNNCGTTCATGGCAGTCTATAGAAAAACGCTAGGAGAAGTATGGCTAATCAAAATAAGAAGCAATATGATGAAGCGATAGCTATTATTGCAGATTATGTCGCCGATAAAGAAATTGAAAGCAAAGAAGCCTATGATACAGCACGTGCCTGTCTTGCAGATAGCTTGGGATGTNNGCTTTTAGCTTTACAATACCCAGCCTGTACGAAGCTGCTTGGTCCCGTCGTTCCAGGTACAGTGGTTCCGAATGGAACCAGGGTGCCAGGAACTCAATTTGTCCTTGATCCGGTTCGCGGAGCATTTAATATCGGGACGTTGATTCGATGGCTGGATTTCAATGATGCATGGCTTGCTTCAGAATGGGGACACCCTTCAGACAATTTAGGAAGCATTCTAAGTCTAGGCGACTATCTAAGCAGAACNAGGAAAAAACTGACGGTTCGCGACCTTTTGACAGCTGCTATCAAAGCCCATGAAATCCAAGGCATTATTGCGCTAGAAAATAGTTTTAATCGTATCGGCCTGGACCATGTTATTTTAGTCAAAGTCGCTTCGACAGCTGTATCCACGCATCTTTTAGGNGGAACGCGGGATCAAATCGCCGATGCAGTCTCAAACGCCTGGATAGACCTAGGATCTTTGCGCACTTACCGTCATGCTCCAAATACAGGGCCACGCAAATCGTGGGCAGCAGGAGATGCGACAAGCCGAGGCGTGCAACTTGCTATTTATACTATGCAAGGAGAAATGGGCTACCCCAGCGCTTTAACCGCTAAGCAGTGGGGCTTTTATGATGCCCTATTCAAGGGTAAGCCTTTTGTTTTCTCCCAGCCTCTGGGTTCTTATGTCATGGAAAACATTTTATTTAAAATTTCGTTTCCCGCGGAATTCCACGCCCAAACAGCAGTTGAGGCAGCTTTTCAACTTTATCCAAAAGTTAAAGGCAGATGGGAGGAAATTGANAAAATTGAAATCCAAACCCATGAATCAGCTGTGCGGATCATCGATAANAAAGGTCCTCTTCATAATCCAGCAGACCGTGATCATTGCATCCAGTACATGACAGCGATTGGACTTTTGTTTGGAACATTGACAGCTGAACACTATGAGGATCAGTCCGCGGCCGACCCTAGGATTGACGCGCTTCGNCGAAAAATGATTGTTCAAGAGTATAAACCTTTCAGCCATGATTATTTAGATCCCAATAAACGCTCCGTTGCCAGTTCAGTAAAAGTCACATTTAAAGATGGTACGGCCCAAGGACCTGTCACAGTAGAATATCCTCTTGGCCACAAACGCCGCAGGATGGAAGCGATGCCTTTGTTATATAANAAATTTCAAGAAAATGCTAAAACTTTATTTCCAGAAAAGCATGTTCAAAAACTGCTTGAGCTCTTTCAAAATACTGAGGAATTAGACGCTATGCCTGTGGCACAGTTTATGGATCTCCTTGTTAAATTCTAATGGAGAGAAGATTGAATGTTAAATTTATTTAATAAAATTTTTTCCCCTCAACAAAAGCCATCTATAGAAATCCCACCGCCAGAAAATAAAAATGAAAGAGATTTACCCTTGGCTCTTCATATTATTCAAGACATGACTCTTTTTGAATGGAAGTATGAATCCTCAACCAAAGAGCTAAAAGAATCTGCAAAAAAGTCAGTTTAATCCGCCGGGATCATCAATTGTATTGTCAAGTCCAGGACATTCATCAACAATTTGAGTATCAAATTTCTTTTGAAGGATCTATTAATCAGGAAATCGCACATATAAAGGCATGTGAATTTTTTTGCTCAAAGGATGGGACCCCCAATTTAGCGATTCCTATCCCAAGTGGTCTTTTAAAAAGACAAATTTGAGATTACCCTTCTCCCCTTTAAAGATACGTTAATTTGGCAGCTCCATGACTTTTCTTCTGGAATTCGCTATCGTGAACCTTTAAACACAGCCCTGTTAAATGCCGAGGTCTGCCACAAAGCAACTCAGGAATTATTTGAAGATTTCAAAAATCGCAAGGGAACTGGGATCAATCAGGATTGCTTTGAATTTTTTCTAAGTTTAAGATTATAAAAATCACTTTTGCGCGTTGTCTCAATCAAAACTTTGCAATATGGATGGAACCTTTAAGTCATCCAAGTTTTTGATGAACGTCTACAGGTGAGTACATTGACATGGCTGTTTGTTCTAGCGGCTGATGGAGGAGGTAAAAGCGGGAACCATGCTGTTCTCTATATTGAGGGAATAAATAGCGACCATCATTATTTCAAACATTTTGTTGAATTTACAGGGCATAGAATTCTGTCAGAATCCTGCCTTGAATTCGAATATGTTGAACGAACGGAAGCTTTTATGGTTCCTTCTGAAAAAGCGCAATATTTTCTCGAAATGATCGAACGAATACAAAAACCAGGATTTTGTATTCGAGGCAATGATGCCATTGGAAGCAAAGGCAAGCATAATTGCTTTACGTGGCTAAGATCTGTTTTAAAACTTGTCGATATTGATCTTGGGAAAAGCCTATTCAGTCCTATTATTACAGCGACGAAATCATTTACGCAACCTGAAGAGTATTATCAAAAAGACCCGTGAAAGTTTTGCTTTAAAAAGCGAAATCCTCTTTTCTTTCTTTAAATACGAGATAATTACTGCAAAATAAATTAAATTCAATTTAAAAATAATAATTGACATTTTAATTATAACTTGTTAAAATTTTTATAAAACTTTTAGGGAAACTTATGATTCATTTATCTGCACACCCAGCCTTTGGTTATGAGACAAACCGCTGCAATGCCGACCAATTTGAAATTAAACGCAGGGATAAAATCCATGAGGCATGGTATCAGGCTTGTACACCAGAGGAACCTAAAGACCCCAAAATGGAAAGATCTCTTGCCTCAACGAGAAAATTTTCTGTTCAGCATGATCGGTTTATTACAAATATATTAAGAGCCCTGGCTTATTTTCCAGTCGCCGGGATGGTCATTGGGATTCGCAATTTGGTCTATTGCATCAAAGCAACTCCGGAAGCGATTCCCCATAANAAAAGCCATCTCTTCAGACATCTCATTGAAACTAGTAATTTGGGTTTTTTATTGCTTATCCCTGATCTTATAGTAACAGCCGCCCGGCAGAGAAAAACAGAGTCATCTTTATGCGTAAAATGATTTTTTTGGACAGATTATTTATTGGCCAACCATCCCATTTTTAGATAGACTTGGAAACGCCATAGAAGATTATTTTTATTTGGACAAGCTTTCTAACAAGTTTGGCCATCATTGCTACTCTGTGATTAAAAGCGGTCCCTTTGTCAAAAGGGATGATTCAAAAGCTCACCTTAGAATTGCTTTAACGATTGTAAAGATTGTATCCTATTTTACAGGATTTGTTCCTTTAATTTTGCTCATTGGAAAGGCCCTTCATCGTGCAAGGCACTCTTATAAAGTTTTAGAATGCAATCCTCTCCCAGCCCATCTCACTGACAAATATATTCTTAGGGTTCGACAACTACGTGCCGATGAGACCTGGATTCCTGATCTTAATGAATGCAGAAAAAATGTATATTTAAGAGAAACCCCAGCCTGGCAAGTGATCAAGTCAATGCCGGAGATCAAAGAGCTTATCGATAAATTCAAACTAGATTTCGATCAGCTCCCTACCGAAGAAAAAGAAAATCCGATGAATTTCTTAAAATTAGATCCTTTGGAATTTTTCATTCTAGATTCCCTGCAATCTCATATGCATCAATTAGATGGCGGAAATTTTGATCAGAAGCAAATTTTTGCAAAAGGCTTCGGGGTAGATGCTCATGGAATCGAAGTACAGAAAGGAGGAATCCACAATTTGCTCAACATCATGCTGGAAGGAATCATTTTCAGCAGATGGTTTGGTCCCCTCGCCGATGGCCTTCCTGAATTTAATGCCGGACCGCATGGTCCCTATTATATTATTATTGATTCTCAAAAAATGAAAATGGACAAACGCTCAAGTCCGCGCGCTCAAGCGGGAATGATCGAGGAAGAGTACCATAAAGCCTATATAGTGCCTGAAAAAGACATCGCGATTTTTTAGTGAATGCTCTAAATAATGCTGTCGAAATGGGAATGCTCACAAAAGGTGAAAAGGAAAAATTGAGGCAAAAATTCTCACCTATGAGGAATTTTAGGAATTCTTGCTGCCGTCCAGCAAAGGAGCTGGGTTTTCAATCAGGGTTGCATAATAATGAGAAAAAGCTGAGGCTTGATCTCCATCAATAATGCGGTGATCAAAACTCCAGGATAAGTTAAGAGCATCCCGCACCACAACTTCATCATTTTTTACGAAAGGCTGCTTTTGAATACGATTTACTGCCAAGATAGCCACTTCAGGGTAATTAATAATGGGTGTCGCCCAAAGTCCACCATCGCCTAAAACGCCAAAATTGCTAATCGTAATTGTAGCTTCTTTCATATCGTTCGGATGAAGTTTGTTTGCTGCTGCTTTTGCTTTTAATTCTTCATAAGCATAAATCAAATCCTTTAGCGAAAGGTCCTGAACGTTTTTGATAACGGGAACAATAAGTCCCAACGGCGAGGCCATAGCGATTCCAATGTTGTACTGATGATGCACCACAAGTGTTTGGTTGACGACTGAACTATTGAATTGAGGAAATTTTTTAATCGTCAGGCATAAAGCCCGGATCAGAAAAGGCATGTAAGTGACTTGAATATTTTGCTTGGAAGCCTCCTCTTTAAATTTTTGCCTGAGACGCACAAGACGGGATGCATCAACCTTTTCAAAATAGGAAAAGTGCGGAATGTGACGCTTTGATTCCTGCATTTNTTGCGACATCAAATTTTTAATTCCAATAATTGGAATTTCCTCATCGCCAGGAAGGTTTAAAAAGGNCGTTTGCGTTGTTGCTCTCAATCCTTGACGCAAGTCTTCCGGTGTGACACGTCCTTCTTTCCCTGTCCCACGCACTAAATTAATATCGATCCCCATCTCTTTTGCAAGTTGGCGGGTGGAGGGCAAAGCTGCCACCCCTTTCTCATCGAAAGNAGTGCTGTTTTTTTGAATTGGAGAAGAGGGAGATGAACAAGGCTGGGGCGCTAAACTTTCTTTTTCCTTTAATTTTGTCTGCTGTTTAGGAATGGCTACCTGTCCTTCAGCCAGCTCTATATCATAGAGAGGTTTTCCTTTTATAGAAACTTCCCCTGGTTTGTAATAATGTTTGACAACCTTGCCTGGATAGGGAGCAGGCAGTTCGACCGTAGCTTTGTCGGTCATTACGATAACAACAGGCTCATCCTGCTGCACTGAATCATTTACATTCTTGAGCCATTCAATGACTTCGCCTTCTACAACTCCTTCGCCAATATCCGGTAAGACAACGGTATGAATTTTAGACATGCAAAATCCTAATAATCGAGGGTTTCAAGAACAGCTTGTTTAACACGCGGCGCATCAGGCAAATATTCCTTTTCTAAAGTATGAGGAAAAGGAGTATCTAAGCCGCAGCATCGTTTGACCGGAGCTTTCAACTTTAAAAAGCATTTTTCATTTATTAATGCAGCCAGCTCTGCTCCGAATCCCTGCGTTAAGGGAGCTTCATGACTGACCACACAGCGCCCTGTGCGGTTGACCGATTCGACTAAAGTATTTATATCAAGTGGATTTAAGGTACGTAAATTAATGACTTCTGCTTCAATCCCATTCTGTTCACTCAATTCCCTAGCAGCCTCTAAATTTTGATGATGCTGGGCTCCCCATCCGATTAAAGTCAAATCCTTACCTGCTATCTCAATATGGGCCTGACCGAAAGGAATGAGGTATTCTTCTTCAGGCACGTCTTGTTTAAAAGAGCGATAAATACGCTTCGGCTCAAGTAATAAGACAGGATCGTTGGAGCGAATGGCTGTTGCAAGCAATCCCTTTGCATCGTAAGGACCTGAGATAACTGCAACCTTTAAGCCGGGAATATGCAGAAAAAAGGCTTCCGGGGATTGAGAATGATAGAGTCCTCCATGAATTCNCCCGCCATAAGGCGTACGAATCACCATCGGGCAGCAATATTGATTTCCTGTGCGATAGCGCATCTTAGCCAACTCGTTCACGATTTGATCAAAGGCAGGAAAAATATAGTCGGCAAATTGAATTTCACAAATAGGTTTTAAACCTTNTTGCGCCACGCCGATTCCAAAACCAATAATTCCTGCCTCGGCCAAAGGAGTATCAAAACACCGTTCTTCTCCAAACTTTTCCTGCAACCCTGTGGTCACACGAAAAACACCGCCAAAAGCTCCAACATCCTCTCCAAAAGTCAATAAACGGGAATCCCTGGCAAACTCCTGATGAAGAGTATGGTTAAGCGCTTGAATAATATTCATGACTGCCATGTTAGTTCGCTCTCTTATTCATGATAAAGGGATTCAATTTCTTTGTATTGGGCCTCAAGACTTGCAGGCACTTCAAAATAAACATCTTCAATTAAAGAACGCATGGGAGGACGTCCGGTCTCCTTCGCCACGTGAATAGCATCAGAAACTTCCCTATTTATATCAGCTAAATATTTTTCTTCCTTTTGGACATCCCAAAGTTTTTTATTTTCCAAATATTTTCGCAAACGTGCAATCGGGCAGCCCATTTGTTTGCCCTGGACTTCAGTTTCTTTACGATAGACAGAAGGATCATCGGAGGTCGAATGCGCCCCTAAACGATAGGTCATCGCCTCTATAAATACGGGCCCCTTTCCCTCTAAACACTCTTGACGCGCCTTAGCCACTGTTTCATAGATGGCAAAAANATCATTTCCATCCACTCTATAGGTCTTGATATTTCGTCCTTCCACTTGAGGCGCCACGCCATCACTGGCAAATTGGCGGCAAGCAGGTGTAGAAATGGCGTATCCATTATTGCGGCAAAAGAAAATTGCAGGAGCTTTTCTCACCGCAGCAAAGTTAAGACCTACATGGAAATCGCCCTCAGAAGTGGCTCCTTCTCCAAAATAAACCATGGCTACTTTTGGTTCATTTTGAAGTTTCATCGCATAGGCACAACCCGCTGCATGAGGAATTTTTGTTCCTATAGGTGAAGACACTTGGACAACATTTAAGGCACGCGAACCAAAATGATTCGGCATCTGACGCCCCAGGATGAGGTCTTCTTTATTGCAAAACATATGATGGATGTATTGCTGTGGCGTAAATCCTCGCCAAAATAGAATGCCGCATTCACGATATTGCGGATAAAGCCAATCTTCAGGAGAAAGGGCTGCCGCGCTTGCGACCGAACAGGCCTCTTNCCCTAATGAGCTTAAGGCAAAGCTGATGGTTCCTTGACGTTGCAGGGTGATCATCCGTTCATCAATATGCCTCGTTAAAAGCATCGTCTTATAAGCTTTGACGACTAACTCATCGGGAATTTNTGTTTTAAAATCCGGAGAGAGCTCTCCTTTATCGTTTAAATATGTAAGCGTGGAAAAAGCCATTATTTCTTCCTTTAAAAGATCCATTTTAATGACTTATTCTATCTCCGTCAATCCTCAATAAATTTAGGTTTTCTAATCAAAGGATCCAAACCCAGAGAAACTCTTAAGACATTGATTTCTTTAAAATGGCGTTCTATTAATCTCGATATGGTTTCAAGCCCTATCAAATTTCCATCCTCAATTTTGCGGTTCGATTCAAGTCTTTCCAGGTCATATTTTTGTTCGAGTACATAAAGGTCCATAAACTGCATAAATTTTTCAGGATCTTTTCAAATTCTGCATATCTATTTTTAGGGCAAAATCGTTAAAACTCTCTTCATTTTTTAAGAATTTTTTATAACTTTCAAACTTTTCCAGCTTCACCATCGCTGAGTTAAACTCTTCCTGTACTTTATTACCTTTGAAATAAAGTAATCCAAATGTAGGAAATTTCACAACACCTAAAAACACTGAGCCTAAACCTATTACAACAATAGCCATACCCAGTACAACAGCGCCGGCGATCGGTGCAATAAATATTCCTAAAAATCCAATTCCCATTAGTCCAATTGATATAGCATCTGCAATCTTAATTTGTTTTTGAACCTTGGAAAGCTTTTTTCAATCTCTAAGGCTTTTTTCTGTTCCTCTTTGAATAAACGATTCACATGATTTATTGTCTTAGTAACGAGATGAGGTGGATCTTCAGTCCGATCCTCCACTTTTTCATGTAAAAGGATTTGATCCTCTGCAGTTTTCAAATTTTTTATTACACTCGATTTTTTTGTCCCAAAAAATCTTCTAACATCGTTCTTGTATTTATTTTTTCCAATGCTTCTCTTGCTTCCGTAATTTTTTCCCTTAAACTTTCTACTTGGTTTTCGTCCATTGCGTTTTCTTTTAAGAATTTTTAGTAAACTCTGTAAAGATTTTTAATTCTCTTGGACCTATCTGATGAATTGAAATGGTCTTTTCCTTCATTACGAGTGGTTTGACAATCTCTTTATTCATTGAGCCTAGGGCATCAAAAGTTTTCGTTAAGGAATCAATAATTTCTGATTTACGTTTCTCGATTTCTTCAGAATGTTTTAAAAATTAGAGTAATAATTTCTAAAATACTCTTTTCCTTCCACTGAAGACATACAGCCCTCCTGGGTATCTAAATACTAAAAGGTACCATGCAATTTTTGTGCCATTAAGTATTCAAATTCAAATAATTATAATCAAAATTTGGAAAATTTGGGGAATCAAACTCTTTAATTCTAGGCTATGTAAATGACTTGAGAATTTTGTAAAAATAATCTGAAAAGAGAATAAAAAACCGATATCGCACATTGGCAATATCGGTTTTTTAATTTGGTTCGAACTAACGAATTTTAGGTAGAGTGAGCTAAAAAGTCACAGATTTCGTGCAATTTGATTTCGATTGGCCAAGGCATCTGCTCTGGAGTTGGCATCGCGAGCAATTGTCCCCCAAAATTGTCTTTATCAGAAGAAAGATAATCTGGCACTGTACGTGATGGATTATCTAGTGCTTCCTGAATTGTCTTCATCTTACGGGATTTTTCTTTAATAGAAATCACCATTCCAGGACGCACTTGGAAAGAACGGATGTCTANCTNTTTGCCATCAACAAGAATGTGACCATGGGCAACTAATTGATGAGCAGCAAAAATTGTAGGGGCTAATTTAAGACGATAGACTAAGTTGTCCAAACGGCATTCTAGCATTTCAGCAAAATGCTGAGCTGTATTCCCAGACATTTTAAGAGCTTNTTTGAAATAAGTGACGAGCTGCTTTTCACTGATCATGCCATAAATAGCTTTTAACTTTTGTTTTTCTTCAAGTTGCAAGCCATAGTCTGATTTTTTACGACGGCGCGCTCCATGCATTCCAGGAGGATTGGATTTATGCAGCAAAGGATTGCGTGTGCGACCAAAAATATTTGCACCGAAACGTCGGGCAATGCGATTTTNTTTACCTGTGTAACGAGCCATTTCTTCTCCAAATTTTTATGTGTACGACTATCCTTTGGATAAATCGCAAGTGGGAATTATCACATATCCTTTGAATTTTTGCAATAACTCTTTAAAAAGAACTCTTTTCGAGGAGATTTTATCGAGAAAACCCGAAAATTTTCAATCACAAAACGCAAGGTTTTAATCGGATTCTATAAATTGCAGGGCTAAAATTTCCGCTTGATGGCATTCTTCTAACGAAGGCTTAAAACGTCCAAATTTCACCTTATCAGCCTCTTGGAGAAATCGGGCGAGTTTTTGGCGTTTTTCCTCGGAAAGTGCCGAATTTTTAGCGGCTTCAGTTAAAAATTCAGGCGTTGTGCTCTTAGAGGCAGGAAGATCATATCTTTNTTCAATATAAGCCCTGACAGGATCTACGAGCTCGACATAAAATTGATCAAAAANGCCTTTTTCAGGCAATTTTTTCGCCCTTAATTTCTCAAGATTCAATAAAGCCGCTTCTCTTGCTTCTTTGACAATTTGCTCAGCCGATAATGGACTTTTCGCTGGGGGATGTCTAAGAAACGTCCAGAAAACAAATAAAATCAACAAGAGCGAACCTGCTTCTATCCACGGTAAGCGTTTTTGATCCATAAGTTTTTCATTGAGACTTTCCACCTTTTTTTGAGCTTCATCATCAGCTATGAACTTTTGATTCGATTCGCTTAGGGTCATCGGGAATTCTTTAGAAAAAGTCATAAGAGGAGCAAGCTCTCCTTGAAAATGTTCGGGAGCAGCAACGGGAAGGATTTGGATAGGAAAAATAGGGCTAATCAAGCGGCTTGCTTTTTTTGANNCATCAGAAGGAATAAAGGTGACATCATAAAGAGTAAAATTGACGTCTCCGATACGCAAAGGTTGTAAAATGAGCTGAATTTGCTGGGATAAAACTCCCTCATTTTGTTCCTTTACATCTCCAAGTTTCATCTCATTTAAAGTAAATGGATTTTGATAAAAGTTGCTGCTGCGCAAGAGGTTTTGCTGCAAAGCTTCAAGATCCAATCGATATCCTTTAGGAAAGGTTAAATCCACCCTGATTTCTAACGAATCTGTAATGGAAACTTCTGTTGCAGAAGGGGTGACTCTTAAATTGAATTCAGCTTCCGCTCCAAATAAAAGCCTTCCTGCCATGAATAAAAAACGACCCATCTCATCGCCGTCTCTTTGCTCGATTTTTGAAAAATTTACGTAAAGGCGGCATATAAGGTTGATCCGTGCGAATTTCGATGAGACCTGCGCCATTTTTGACCAATAAAGAACGATNAGAGGCTTTCCTAACTTTAGCTTGATTGATGAATTGTTCTTGGAAAAGTGAATTGGAACTATCTACAAGCACGCTTTCTCCAGACTCAAGATCTGTTAGATGGACCAGGCCAAATTTCGGAAAAACAACCTCATGTGGATCGGTCAAAGCCAAAGCAATTAAATCATGATGTTTTGCAGTTAAGGCAATTGAATGGGCATAGTTGCTAGGACACATAAAATCGGTGAATAAAAAGCAGACTGCAGATCGTCGTTGGATTTTTCCTAAAAAATTTAGCGCAGCTTCTAAATTAGTGCCTCGATGTTGCGGTTTATAAGCCAAAACCTCGCGCACTAAACGTANAACATGCTTGGTCCCTTTGGCAGGCGGGATGTATTTTTCAATCTGATTAGAAAATAGAATGAGCCCAATTTTGTCGTTATTTTTGATCGCAGAAAAAGCAATCACAGCGCTGATTTCAGCAATTAAATCACTTTTAAAAGAATCTGTGCTTCCGAAACGTGTTGAAGCAGATACATCGACAAGAAGCATCACAGTCAAGTCACGCTCTTCCCGAAAGCTTTTAACATAGGGATGACTCATGCGAGCAGTCACATTCCAGTCGATTGAACGCACATCGTCGCCAGGCAAATACTCCCTGACTTCTTCAAATTCCATTCCCCTGCCTTTAAAAGCAGAGCGGTAAGCTCCGGCTAAAATATCATTAGCCAATTGCGTGGTTTGAATTTCAATATGACGAATTTTTTTATAGAGCGAACCTTTTTGATCGGTCATAGTTTCAAGGAACGGGAACGGTTTTTAAAATGCGGTCTATCATCTCGTCTGTAGTAACATCCTCTGCTTCCGCCTCATAGGAACGGCGCAGCCGGTGGCGCAAAATGGCATGGGAAATGTCTTTAATATCTTGAGGGACCACATAAGCACGCCCTTGCANAAAGGCATAAGCTTTGGAGGCCACAANAAGGGCAATGCTCGCCCGTGGAGAGGCTCCTGTTAATAATAAAGGCTCAAGATCTAATCCATATTTTTTGGGATAGCGTGTAGCAAAGACGAGATCTAAAATGTAGTTGTTGACCTTGTCGTCAATATAAATACCATTGACGGTTTTACGCGTTTCGATGATTTCATCTGCGGTAAGGACAGCTTGAGCTTTAGGTTTTGGGCCGAGTGTCGCCATCCGTTTCAGGATTTCTTTTTCCTCATCTTTGGTGGGATAATCGATCTTCACTTTTAGCATAAATCGATCTGTCTGCGCCTCCGGCAATGGATAAGTTCCTTCCTGTTCTATCGGGTTTTGCGTAGCTAGAACAAGATAAGGTTTTCCTACATTAAAGGTTTGCCNCCCTATAGTCACATGCTTTTCCTGCATGACCTCTAAAAGGGCAGACTGAACTTTAGCCGGGGCTCTGTTAATTTCATCTGCCAAAAGAATGTTGGTAAAAACAGGACCTTTGCTGATCGAAAAGGTCCCGTCTTTAGGATTATAAATCGATGTTCCCACAAGATCGGCAGGCAATAAATCGGGAGTAAATTGAATACGCTTATAATCACAGTTTACAACACCAGCCAGTGTTGTCACCGCTAACGTTTTGGCCAATCCAGGAAGTCCTTCTAAAAGAACATGTCCATCTGCCAAAAGGGCAATCAAGAGATAATCGACCATCTCTTNTTGGCCGACGATGACCTTGCCAATTTCTTGGCGGGCTGCTTGAAATTTTTGGTTTGCCTTTTCTATTGCAGCAGTTAAGACTGACAGATCCGTAGAAGTCATAGAGACACCTAAATAAATTTATATGTTTCTATATATAGAATCGAGAATATTAGGGTAAATTAAAAGATGCGATATCTTTGTGAGGCATCGAGAGCAGCATAAAAATCTGCTCATCACGGTTTTTTTCCAAAGCTCATCTTCTATTTTTTGAGAAGAACTTATCAAGTGTTGACAAGCTTGATAGGTTGCATGCATTGGATCAAGCTTTAAATTCTTCAGTAGAGCTGGCAAAAATCATGAAAGGCACTGTATCTCCATCGAGATCTTTTATCCAGTTCTTTTAAACGAATCGGGATCGCATTTGGCATAGGAAAACGATTGGTCAGTCTAATGCTATCGTATCTTCCAACCAATGGATGATCTAAATATTGCACGGGAGAATTGATTTTTCTATAAATCTGGTCATTTGACGGCAAGTTTTTCTATGACCCTTTGAGTCTGTTTTTCCTTGCAAGCGACTTTTATGCGTCCAAAAAGATTCCAACTGTTCACACGATGCAAATCCCTCTTTTTATCCGCATAGATCAAACATTCTCTTGAATAGGCTAAGCTTTTAAAAATTTTTGTTATATTGCGATGAGCTTGTACCAAATTTTCTCGTTCAACACCTGCTAGATTTGGATCAACACAATGAATCATAAAATTTCTTGCAAGCTTTCTGACTTGATGACTATTATTGTGAAAGGACAAATAATGACTATAGGCATGGATGATTTCATAGCCAAAAGGATTGAAGCTATCATCAAGTAAATTCCAATATTTCCCAGGTTGATGCCCAAAAGCATGTTTCAATGCATCGAATTGTTGATTGATAAAGGCTGCCACTTTTTTTAAAGAAGAGGAGTGAAATCCTAATTTTATTCGCCACTTAGAAAACCAGCTAAACTGATCTCTCTTCACTAACTTTAAAGATTGTTTCTTCTGATCTAACAAAAGAAACTGTTTGTCAGAATAATTTTTTAATGCATCTAAAGAAGGCTCCATAGTTACTCCTTACGAGAGGTGGGCAGTTCGACAATGAATGTTGTTCCCGCTCCTACTTCGGATTGAACAGAAATATGGCCAAAGTGCTTTTCGATAATTGTTTCTACAATCGATAATCCTAATCCGGAACCTCCCATTTTTCGAGAACGAGCTTTATCCACTGTATAAAAACGTTCAAAAATATGTTCCAGGTCTACTGGAGGAATCCCTATGCCTTTATCGGCCACTTCTACGAAGAGTTTCTCATTTTCACGGCGCATTTTTATCCTAATTTGTGCAGGCGGGGTAGAATATTTGGCTGCATTATCAAGAAGGTTCATGAAGGCATGCTCCANAAGATTGGAATCGGCCAAAAGAAGCATTTCCTGGTTGTCCGGCTTTTCAATTGTGATATTTGCATCGCGATGAACCGCTTTGATAGAGTCCTTGCAATTTTTGATAATTTCATAAAGATCGCAGTTCATCAAACGTGACTCGGGAAGATTTTCTACATCTGTTAAAGTGAGTAAATCCTTAATTAGATTTGTCATTCGCGTGCAATTGCG
The DNA here is from genome assembly GCA_013414685.1 of Parachlamydiaceae bacterium. Classification (GTDB taxonomy): domain Bacteria; phylum Chlamydiota; class Chlamydiia; order Chlamydiales; family Parachlamydiaceae; genus Neochlamydia. Next base: position 1,397,088 of record CP058704.1, read on the forward strand.
AACGATTTTAGAGGTGACATCTTTCAGCGTGTCTTGGGGTAAATCAGGATTGTCATGTAAAGTCTCAGCAAAACCCCGAATAATTGTAATCGGTGTTTTGAGCTCATGAGAGGCGTTTGCAATAAAATCTTTGCGCATCTCTAAAAGTTTGTAGTGAGNGGTTTTGTCCTGCAACACCAAAATAGCCCCTGTATTTGCCTNTTTAGGGGCGGCTGTCACGTCTAAAANAATCTTATAGGAGTCATGTTTAATTTCGATCGTATCCGTTAGGGCTTGCCTTTGTGTCTGGCAATCTTGCAATAACGTTTGAAATTTTTGGGCATGAAGAATTGGATTTTNTGCATCATTAAAAGAGAGGCCAACAAGGGTGTGATTTTCCAAAAGTTTTTCAGCCATGCTATTTGCATAAGTGATCACTAGTTTTTCATTGACCCCAAGAACACCTTCAACCAAAGACTCTAAAATCGCTTNTTTCTCATTACGTTCTTCAACAAGGCTAGCTATGTGCTTTTGAACTCTGACTGATAGGGAATTTAAGGTATCGGCAAGTTTGAAAAACTCATCATTTTTGCTGAGGTTGTTCAACTGAATAGTTGGAACGACATCCGTTTCCCCTTTCTGATAAGGCAAAACAGCTTTAATAATTTCCTGAATAGGGCTTGCAAGATGATTCATAATAAACCAAGTCATCAAACTGAACAGCAAAAGAATGGCGGCTGCAAGAGCCAGGACACCTGTCTCAAAATCCCGCGTAAGCTCCGTCACGTATTTATAAGGAAAAGCTGTACGTAACACATAAGGCTTGCCATGGAAATCAAAGGCAATAGCTAGGTAAGCAAATTTTTGCCCTAAAAGCTCAGAGTAATCTTCATGGTAGCCGCGGCCGCTTTTAAAAGCCTCCAGCACTTCAGGATGCTCGACAACGTATTCTTGACTAAAACGAGGGCCCAAAAGACGTTTGGTATGGGAATCATACAATACTTTGCGTTCGTTGTTGATGACGCTGATACGAANAANAACTAAAGCTTTCTGCTCTTTAAGCCTGCGAATTAACGCTTCATCATTGGGTGCGGTCTGGATAATTTCGATGAGTTCTTGCGAACGGTCATACATTGCCTTAGTCGCAATTTTTTGCACTGTGCTTGTTGCGAAAGGATACAAACCGGCCAAAANAAGCAGAAAGACGATCAAATAAGAGAGAAATATTTTTTGACGAAAACTAAACATTTTTAAAACTTAAAAAGTAAATATTATTTTACTTTACCAGGAATAAAAAGTAAATTTTTTAATTCTCTAACCAATTGAAAATTAAACTGATAGTATCAGAGCGATTTCTTAAGCAATGGTTGCCTTCCAGTTCCCAATAAGTGACAGTACAATTTTTTTCCTGCAAAGCTTGCACCATATGATAACCAGCCTCTAAAGGTACACGTATATCATTTGTTCCCTGAACGATCAGAATAGGAAGATCAAAGCGTATTTTATCGGCAGTCATGAGAGGATCTCGATGACTAATCCATTCTTCATAATTATGATTGTTCAATCCAAATTCACGAACAAACATGTCGTTCATATCTCTGCGATCAGATAAGGTCATTCGAAGATCCAACAAGCCGCTCAATGCCACGATTTTCGATACGCGTTTCTGCAAGACAGGAAAACGTGCAAGGGCTAAAAACATCTCCATCCCGCCTCTGCTATAGGCTACAATATACAATTTTTGGTTTTGAAGAGGATGTTGAATTTTCTTTTCTAAAACAGGCAAATAATCGACTAAATTTTGGATGTCGTTTACATCTGCACCGCCAAATTCATCTTCGCCTTCACTGACTCCCCCTCTTAAAGAGGTGCAAATAACGGGGTAATCATTGAATAAAGACAACTCATTTGCTGGGTTCATTAATCCAAACAGTTTGTTTCCGCCTCGCATTTGCAAAATCAAAGGCCTTGGGGATCCGTCCGGCACAAAACTGATAAATGCTTTTATCTTGAGACCATCACTAGGATACGTAAAAATATAAACGCGTTTCCCCAACGAAATCAAAGCATCTTTGTGCTTTTGAGAAATGTCAGGGCTTTGCAACAAACGCTCCGTAATGTCTGAAATTTCTTCTCCCTCAGAAAGTTCGTAAAACTTCGCGATAATTTCAGATCTTCTCAAAGTTTTTTCACTATCATTTTCAAGGTCTTCTTGCCTTCCTGCAAATAAGAGAGTGCTAAAACAGGTATTTGCAAATAATAAAAATGAATGAAGAACTTTTTAAATTTCATGTCGGCTCATTTTTTTACTGGCATAAATTTATATGTCCATTCGAAGTAATGACCACTGTGTCTTCTAAACGCACTCCGCCAATTCCAGGAAGATAAATGCCCGGTTCAATTGTGATGACCATTCCTTCTTCAAGCGTTAAATTTTGATAGGGTTCCTTTTTGCGAATAAGCGGCCATTCATGGATTTCTAAGCCTACTCCATGTCCTAAGCTATGAAGAAAATTGTCTCCATATCCTTTGGAAGCAATAAATTCACGCGCTTCAGAATCTAAATCCCCTATTAAGGTTCCGGGTTTACAAATTTCCAGAGCGCGTTTTTNCGCTTCATCCACAATTTCATAAATCTCTCTCATCAATGGAACAGGTTCGCCCCAAAATAATGTACGGGTCATATCAGAATGATACCTTTTCCATTTAACACCAATGTCAATCAGGACTGTCATTCCTTTTTTAATAGNAGTGTCGGAAGCTCGGTAATGAGGAATGGCACTCATTTCTCCAAAGGCAATGATAGGCTCAAAAGCCACCCCTTGCCNCCCTTTTCTCTTCCAAANAATCTCCAATTCCGTGGCCATTTCTATTTCGGTAATCCCATCGCGCAATAAACTTTCCAGATAACGATATCCTTCCACCCCAAGACTTGCTGCTTCCTTTAAGATTTCAATTTCTTCTGGCTCTTTAATACTGCGAATTTTTTGAATGGGATTGTTTAAAGAGACTAATGTTGTGTGCTTAAGAAGTTTTTCAAGATTTTTATAGCTTTGATAGGTCATGGTTTCGCCATCAAATCCCAAGTTTGAAACCCTATTTAAAACTTTCTCTAATGGGGTCGTTTCACTTAAAAACTGTAAGAAAAGAGAGTTTTTGCAAAGTTCATAATAACGATTGTCGACAAGTAAAAAGCNTTCATCGGTGTTGACCACAATTTTTCCTGATGACATTGGAATTCCGGTCAAATAGTAAAGATTGATCGGATCATCAACAATGAAAGCATCACAATGAGAGGTCTTTAAAATGTGCTGAACTTTTTCTAGCCGTTTTCGATAGTTCATGCGTCTACCTTTTGGAATTTTTCATTAATTCATCTGCATGGATCACACACACAATTGACTTTCCTTGAGGACAAATAAAAGGAGTTTGGCATTGAAAAAGTTGATTTACAAGCGATTGTGCCTCCTCGATTTGCAAACGCCGCAGAACATTCACTGCAGATTTAGCGGCCGCCAGTGCCATACGTTTTTCAATTTCTTTTTCCAATCCATGAGCCGTTTGAAATTCGTTTAGAGTCTCCAAGAGGTCAACAATTAATTTTCNCACATCGATATTTCCAAAGGCCTCAGGCAGAGCGTCTACCATAAAACTGTTTGGACCGCTCTCGTGAATATGGATTCCAAACCTGATCAACTGATCCAAATGCAGTCTTAAAAGAGAAGCTTCATAGGGTGTCAATTTAACAGAATAGGGAATGAGCAGGGTTTGTACGTTGATTTCTTTTTTCCTTGCNNAGTTTTTCAAAATAATCCTTGAATGCGCCGCTTTTTGATCAAGCAAGCAGAGCGCGTCTAAAGGGACTGTTTTCCAATTTATAAGAGTTGCAGAATCAAGGACAACATAACGCGGTATGGTGGATAAAACTCTTGGAAATAAACGTTTCTCTTGCACGGGAATATCAAAAAACAAAGAGGCTTTCTCTGATTGTTTGGGTGCTTCACGCTGAATGGGGGCAAGGGGCTGATTTTCCACTCNTTCTTCTTTAGGTTCAAGAGAGAAAACGGGGTTCACGACTGGAAAAGATTCTTTTGGAAGCAGCTTCTCTTCAANAAGAGGGCACAAAAACTGATGAAGGTCTTTTTCTTTTTGCTGAAGAGCCTGCTGAACCCCCTTGATTAAAAGATCTTTTAAAACCCCATCCTGTCGCAGCCTGACCTCTTNTTTCTGAGGATGGACATTGACATCTACAATCTCTCCAGGCACGGATAAATGCAGCACGAAAATGGGATGTCTGTTAGCAGGCAAAGTTGTTCCATAAGCTTCACGCACAAGATAGGATACTAAGGGTGAGAATACAGGACGTTTATTAATAAAAAGATATTGGCCTGTTCGGTTCTGCCGGGCATAAGAAGGCAACCCTATAAATCCAAGCAAACTGTAATTGAATTTTGTCAGACGGACTTCACAACACCCCTCTATGAATTCAGATCCCAGGACCGACGAAATTCGTTCTTTTAAAGAGTCTTCAGGACTTTGTTCAGATCTTGCAGTTTGAATCTGCACTTNTTGATTATCTATTAATTGAAATTTAACTTCAGGATGACCTAAAGCTAATACAGTCATCACCTTGAAAATTTCATTCGAATCGATAGCGGGTGATTTTTGAAATTTTCTTCTTACAGGAACATTGAAAAACAAGGATTTGACTTCAATGGTTGTTCCGGGTCCACGAACCGCTTCCCCTGCCTGAAGGATTTTCCCACCTTCAACTAAAACTAAGGTTCCTATCTTTTCCTCTTGGGAACAAGTGAGAAGGGTAAATTTCGATATAGAAGCTATAGAAGGAATCGCTTCTCCACGGAATCCCATAGAAAAGATGGTTTGAATGTCCTCGACCTCTTTGATCTTTGAAGTGGCATGTCTTTCCAAACACAAAAGGGCATCATCTTTGTTCATGCCGCTGCCGTTATCAGTCACGCGAATGAGTTGTCTTCNCCCTCCTTTGATTTCTACACAGATTTCGGTGGCTCCTGCATCCAAAGAATTTTCTACTAATTCTTTGATGACCGACGCAGGACTTTCAATCACTTCTCCTGCAGCAATTTTATTGATGGTATGCTCATCTAAGACGCGTATCTTTGAAGCCATATGAAACGTTATTAGAAAGTAGGGGTAAATGATNNAATATAAAGAATTGAAGATAAGCAATCAATCAATTAAGATAATGGATGTTGAAAATAACTTTCAAAAAAGCTGTGAGAAATTTTGCATTAAGCCAGTAAATTCAATCTGCAATTAAATGCATCTTGGTTGATTTATAGTGCAATTCAGAACTTCATTTTCAATAGTTTTTTAAGAGAAATTTTCAATCTACATGAAGACAACTCCATGCAAACAAAAGACATTGCTACAGATATTGTNAAAAAACTAGTCCGCTCTGGTTATAAAGCTTATTTTGCTGGAGGCTGGGTTCGTGATTATTTAATGGGTCATCCCTCTGACGACATCGATATTGCTACAGACGCTCCACCTCAGGTGATTTTAGATCTTTTTCCGCACACTATTTTAGTCGGCCTTGCGTTTGGCGTCGTCATTGTGGTCTCAGGCGGACATCAATTTGAAGTTTCAACTTTTCGCCGTGATATAGACTATCTCAACGGTCGAAAACCGGAGAGCATAGAATTATCTAATCCGGAAGAAGACGCTCTTAGAAGAGATTTTACGATTAATGGTATGTTTTATGATCCACTTGAAGATAAGATCTATGACTATGTGCAAGGAATGGAGGATCTNAAAAAAGGAATTATACGGACAATTGGAGATCCATTTGAACGATTTTTCGAAGACCGCTTACGTATGGTCCGCGCTGTTCGTTTTGCCTCGCGCTTTGGTTTTCCCATCGATCTGGACACTCAACAGGCCATTCGAGAGAATGCCGAAACCTTATTTCCTGCTGTGGCCATGGAAAGAATCTGGAATGAATTTACTAAAATGTCAAAATACCCTCGTTTTGAACAAGCGATTCTGGAAATGCATCACCTCGGACTTTTACAAGTCATTTTTCCTCAATTAAAAAACGTGCATTTTCATGATATCCGCCAGAGGGTGCATGTGTACCCGGAATTTCCAAAGAATACGCCCACAATTCTCTATTTAACTGAGCTCTTTCCAAACGCCACGCTTGAAGAATTAAAAGAGCTCTGTCTTTATTTAAAAACAAGTGCACAAGACGCAAAACTTGCNAATTTTTTTCATGATTGTAANAAAATTCTCTCCCAAGAACAAAAGATCCTGATTGGGTCTTTTTATGCCAATCCACATTCAAAGTTATGTTTAAACCTTTTTGCTGCTCATTTAGANAAAATTGAAAAAGAAAATTTTCATTTTTATCATCAGCAAAATCAGCAACGCTTAGCTTCTCACATTCAAAGAGTTATAGANAAAAAACCTTTAGTTACTTCGCATGTTTTAAAGTTAGCAGGGATTTCTCAGGGCAAACAAATGGGCCTTTTACTAAAAAGAGCTGAAGAAATTGCCATTCAACAGAATTTAAACGAAATTGAACCTGTCATGCATCTGCTTCGCCAATCTGAACTCTGGCCAAATTTGTGAGTTTTGAAACTTTATTAAATTCTCTATCTCCTAAGGATTGATGAAAAGCAAATTTTCCATTATTCTTAGTAAAGGATTGAAAAGGGGACAAAATGAAGGAAATATCAAGTTTACAGCATCCTTTGGTGAAGCATCTTGTTAAACTACGTCAAAATAATGATTACCGATATGATCACCATTCCCTATTAATTGAGGGTGTTAAGATGATTCATGAAATCAGCTCTCTCTTCCCTTTTAAAACCCTACTCGTCACTTCAAAAGATTTAATTCCTAAAAACATTCGTACCGAAGAGATTATTCTGGCTACGCCAGAAGTGATTCAAAAAATTTCAGGACTTCAATCCCCTGAAGGAATTTTAGCTGAAGTTCCTATGCCGCCTGTTTCCAATTTGCAAGGCAAAAANTTTATTGTTGCGTTGGATGCTATCAATGATCCAGGGAATTTAGGAACCGTATTAAGGACTGCGCTGGCTTTAGGCTGGGAGGGTGTTTTCCTCTTAGGAGAGGGATGCGACCCTTTCAACGATAAAGCGTTACGTTCTTCCAGGGGAGCCGTCTTTAAACTTCCGCTCGCTCGCGGAAATTGGGAAGATTTGCAAAAGTTTGCTTTAGAAAACAAACTTGAAACTTTTGTGGCAGATTTAGAAGGAACATCTGTAGATAAAATTCAACCTTTAAAAGGAATGATCCTGGTGCTGGGTAATGAAGCGCATGGCCCCTCTAAAGAAATTAAAACTTCATGTTCTGCCATCACAATCCCTATGCCAGGAAAAATGGAATCTTTAAACGTTTCTGTAGCCGCAGGAATTTTGCTTTATACCCTACGTCAAAAAATTGGATCCTCATGAAAAACATAAAGATGAAAATCATCCTATGCCTAAGAAATGGGTTCCTTGCGACCTCGAAGCAGAATATTTTAAAGATCATCGAAAAACCGCCCGCATGGAAAGAAAACTTGCTTCAGCAAAAGATCGCTCAAAATATAANAANACAGATAGGGAAAAGCGNAAAAAAAGTGAAGAGCTCCATCAAAATATTAAACTTTCCAAGGAAGAATTTTTACGCGGAAGAGTGTTGTCAATTACACCTCAAGGATTTTTAGTGGAGTTTGAGCATGAAACTTATATCTGCACTATCCGCGGCCTTTTNAAAAAAGANAAAACGCAGTTTAAAAATCTCATCACTGTGGGCGATTTTGTGCTCTTTCANAAAACGCATGGAAATGAAGGCCTTATTGCTCATGTAGAGCCTCGGCAATCTGTCCTGTCAAGAGCAGATAATTTATCAAGACGGCAGGAACAATTAATTGCGGCAAATATTGATCAAGTGCTGATTACAGTCTCTGTCGTAAATCCTCCTATCAAGCCTTTTCTGGTCGATCGCTATATTATTGCTTCTCGTAAGGGAAATATGGAGCCCATTATCGTTGTTAACAAGATAGATCTTCTGGCCCCCTCNGCTGATGAAGAACCAGAAAAAGACATCTATCAACAATTTATTGAAGCCTACAAAATTGCAGGCCTTACGGTCATTCCAGTGAGTGTGATTACAGGTCAAGGATTAGATCAGCTTCGGCAAGTGATGAAAGATAAGGCTTCCGTATTTTCCGGCCAATCCGGTGTGGGAAAATCCTCTTTGATTAATGCAGTCACACATTATGACCTAAAAACAGGCAAGGTGGTTGANAAAACTAANAAAGGCGCTCATACCACAACTACTGCACAATTGCTTCCATTAGATTTCGGAGGATGGTGCATTGACACACCAGGAATTAAAAGTTTTGGTGTTTGGGATCTTAANAAAGAAGAGGTCGAGCAATACTTTTCTGAAATTTTTGAAACAGGGCACCAGTGTAAATTTCCTGATTGCTCACATTCGCATGAAAATGGCTGTGCGGTCTTAGATGCAGTCGAAAAGGAGAGNATTTCCCCTTTGCGTTTTGCCTCTTATCAGTATCTTCTTCATGCTTTATCTCAAGAACATCTTCGCCGTTGATAAGAATCCAGGGAGTCGATACTCTTTCTATTTGACATCGGAAAATTTGACTAGGATGAGCACTGAATTTGAGGATTCAAAAGTTGGAGCAATCAGATTCTAAAAGAGAATCGACGATCGAAATTCCAAGTTGCAATATTGTTAACAGCTTAAGATTAAACATGAGGAAGCTATGGCCTATATTAGATCAGTAAAAGCTATCGAAATTTTAGATTCTCGCGGTAATCCTACCATAAAGGTCATGATCGCAACAGACGGCGATATCATTGCCGAAGCCTCAGTCCCTTCTGGTGCCTCCACAGGACAATTTGAAGCATTAGAACTTCGCGATGGAGATCCCCAACGTTACCAAGGAAAAGGCGTACAAAATGCCATTGCTCATGTCAATGGCCCAATCGCGCAAATCCTTGTTGGAGAACATGTTTTTGATCAAACCCGATTAGATACAATGATGATTGAGGCCGACGGGACTGAAAATAAAAGTCGCTTTGGAGCAAACGCAATCTTAGGCGCCTCCCTTGCTTTGTCACGAGCAGGAGCTTTAACAGCCAGACTTCCTCTTTATCGCTACATNGGGGGAACGCATACATATATCCTGCCCTGTCCTATGATGAATATTATTAATGGCGGCGCTCATGCAGACAATTTACTTGATTTCCAAGAATTCATGATTCGTCCTAAAGGGGCAAGCTCTTTCCACGAAGCCATACGTTGGGGCGCAGAAATTTTTCATACATTAAAAACCATTTTAAGAGATGAAGGCCACGTGACTGCCGTAGGGGATGAAGGCGGTTTTGCCCCTAACATTGAGTCTAATGAAGCAGCTCTTGAGCTTATCATGTCTGCTATCGAAAAAGCTGGCTATAAACCAGGAACCGATGTTTCTTTAGCCTTAGACTGCGCTGCTACTGAATTTTACGACAAATCGGCACAACGTTACATCGAAAAAAAGAAAAAGAAGAANAAATTAAATTATGTCGAAAGAACTTCAGAAGAAGTTGTGGATTACCTTGAGTCTTTATGCAATAAATTTCCTATTGATTCTATTGAAGATGGTCTTTCGGAGGAAGATTGGAGTGGCTGGCAATATTTGACNAAAAAATTGGGCCAGAAAATACAACTCGTGGGTGATGACATTTTCGTGACCAACCCTAAATTTTTATGCCGCGGTTTTGACCTGCATGTCGCCAACGCCATTTTGATCAAACCTAATCAAATTGGAACACTGACTGAAACACTTGAAACCATCCGCTTGGCACAAACCCATGGTTATGCAGCCATTGTTTCGCACCGATCAGGCGAAACAGAGGATAGCATAATTGCTGACATTGCTGTAGCAACAAATCTGGGACAAATTAAAACAGGATCCTTATCAAGGACGGATCGCGTTGCAAAATACAATCGCTTATTAAATATTGAAGCAGGCTTAGGCAATGTAGGTCGTTACAGGGACGGGAACATACATCGCTATCACTCGTAAAAAATGACGTTGTTGATAGGTTATATTCAAAAATGATATAATAGATTTATGAACTCCATCTTTGGAGGTTATCCATGAGCATCTATACCATTGCCCTCTTTGGCGAAGCCGAAAAAGGTGAGTATCATCTGCCCTACCTTTGCAATGATTTAGCTCAACTTGTCGATTATTTTGGAAACCCTCCAGAAGAGAGCCGAGGGCTATTTTACGCTATCCAAGCACTCCTTTACCAACGTAAGCTCATTTTTTCNCGAGTGAGAGAAGAAGGGTTTAGTTTGAGTGACTATTTAGAAGGCGTCGACCTAATTAAAAAAATCCAATCAATNGAAGAAATTTCTGCTTTTTGCCTTCCCGGAGTCGGAAATTCGGAAATCTTAGAAGCTCTTACTCCGATTTGCAGACAATATCATAGTATTTTGATCACTAGCGAAACAGATTTTTATGATTATTTAATGCAGGCTGCCTAATCAAACCTTACAGAGATTTTTCTCTGTAAGGTTTAATTCATTGTATTTCAATTATTTGCAATCGAAAAGTAACTTTCTAAACCTTCATTCGTAGGCTTCATGCTTTTATGACCTTTTTGCCAGTTTGCAGGGCAAACTTCTCCATGTTCTTCAAAGTAGATCAGAGCATCCAACATACGAATCACCTCATCTACATTTCTTCCTAAGGGCAGATCATTGATCACCTGATGACGGACAATCCCTTNTTTATCGATAATGAACAGACCGCGATAAGCGATCCCTTCATTTTCAATTAACACATCATAATCTCGAGCAATCGCACGATTCATGTCAGAAACAATTGGATAAGTAATAGACTGGATTCNCCCTTTTGCTTTGGGGGTATTAAGCCAAGCTAAGTGGCAATAGGGACTATCGACCGAGCAAGCTACAATTTGCGTATCACGACAGTCAAACTCATCCATTTTTTCCTGAAAAGCATGGAGTTCTGTGGGACAAACAAAGGTAAAATCTAGTGGATAAAAGAAAAACACCACATGCTTGCCTAAAAAATTCGTTAAAGAAAAATCATTTACAATATGACCTGCCATTACAGCCTTCGCTCTAAATTCAGGTGCCTGCTTCCCAACTAAACCCATATTTCACTCCTTTCTACTTAAATTAATCTCCAAATAACTCTTCTGCTCGATCCAACCATTNTTCCTTTTGAATAGTGGTTTCAGGACCATGTCCTGGGAANNAACGCGTCTCGGCAGGAAGTTTTGCTAACTTGGATAAAGAATCCCACATCAGGTGAGGACGCGATGTTGGAAAGGAAAGATTCCCAATTGTCCCCTGAAATAATGTATCTCCTGAAAATAGAACCTTTTCCCCTTTACTATNAAAGCAGACACCTCCAGGCGTGTGTCCTGGAGTATCGATCACCTCAAAAGTGATCTCCCCTATTGAAATTTTATCTCCTTCTTTAATCAGATGCTCCGGGGTTACACTTTCAATGGAGATCCAGCATGGGAGCCTGTCGCTACCGGGATGCTCAAGATTGGGGGCGTCAAAGGCGTGAATATACACGGGGATCCCATATTTTTTNNTCAAAGGAACCACATCTGCAATGTGATCCCAATGGGAATGCGTCAAAAGAATTTTAGTTGGAATCAGTTGATGTTGAGTTAAATAAGAGATGATAGAAGTTGCGCTTTCGGGAGCAGGGTCAATAATAGCGGCTTGCTTTGTTATTGGACAACTCACCACGTATGCATTGGTTTCAAACGGACCTGAAGGAAAGACCTGAATATTCATCGCACCGGAGAGGATTCGAACCTCTAACCGCCCGGTTCGTAGCCGGGTACTCTATCCGATTGAGCTACCGGTGCAAAAGGAGCATAATGCCCTAAATAATGGATTTTAGGCAAGGTTTATCAACGATTCCTTGAAGAAATTGAATAATAAAAAATTTTGCTTAAAATTTTATCTTTTTTATATTCAGGGAATTCCAATACAACTTAAAAAATACAAAATAATAGGATCCGGTGTCCAAAATTCATTTGTATTGATCAGGTTTTATTTCGCAAAATTTTTTAAAAGTCATTTTTTGAAGGGTTTTACCTCTCGTCAGAAAACAGATAACGCATAGATTGTTGAAAGTAATTGAGTTAAGTTTAATTAAGTTGACAAATCTTAAGTTACAATTTAGATTTGTTATATTCTTTGATTAGTTTTCAAAGAATTTACATAAAACTTTAAAAATAGAATATGACGAAAGCAAGCTTCTATCACACCCTTCCTTCTCATGCAGAAACCTTTAACACTTATATTTGGGAAGAAAAGAATTTTTCTAATTTCAATGAACTTATCATAGGTTGGAATGCATACAGACCTGACACCGGCTTTTATCAAATTTCAGTAAGTTTAAAACTACAAGAATGGAGTCCATGGTTCCCCTATGCAATTTGGGGCGTAAATTATCAAAGAAGCTTTAAACATGAATGGGGACCCATAAAAATNTTTCAGGACACAATTCATATTTCTTCAGGCTATGCCTTTGGATTGCGTATTAAAGTAGAAGCCATCGATGCACATTTGAAGGACTTTCATGCCCTTTATATCTCCACTCCACCTCTTTTAAAAGAAGACCAAAAAGANTTTTCTTTTGTGAGCTTGGATGTGCCCAAAATTTCTCAGATTAAAATAAAAGATCCGCGAAATATGCGCATCTGTTCTCCAACTTCAACAACAGCAGCTATTCGCTATTTANNAAAAAAACCATCCGCTTGCNNCCCGCTTGAATTTGCCGAAAAAGTATATGACAGCCAATTTGATATTTACGGACACTGGGTCTTTGCTGCCGCACAAGCCTATGCTGAACTTGGAAAAGAGTGGGAAACACAAGTCATGTTTTTAAGAGACTTTGAGGATCTTTGGCAATTTTTATTATCAGGCTACCCTGTGGTAGTAAGTGTGAAAGGACCTCTTCCGGGCGCTCTGCACCCTTACGAACAGGGCCATCTTCTAGTCGTTCGCGGATTTGACCCCGATACAAGACAAGTTCTTTGCATGGATCCGGGTTATCCCGAAGATTCTCAAACTTACGCAGCTTATGGATTAGATGACTTCTCGTTGGCCTGGCAAAGGCGCAAAAACATCGCTTATACTTTTCAGAGGAGCTCGCATCGGGTAAATATCCCGATAGGTTAAATTCAAGCTACTTGCGCCACTTGAGACCCAACCCAAACACCAAAAGGAACGCCGCAAAAAGCAATGTAAAAGGCGAATGGTGCATATGCCCTCCAATAAATACCGCTGTGATCACAGTGCTTACAATCGCTGGGCAACGGATGCCTGAGAGGTAATCGAAAAACCCTTGAGCACAACTTGGACGTGCAAGCCCCACTTCAATGGGTTCTTTTACAATATTCTTATAGACAGTATAAACAACACCGATTGCAACACCGATTCCTGCAGTAATGGCAAATAGTTTAAGGTTAAGAATGGCTGCAAATACGGCTAGGGCCACACGGCATACCAATTCAACAATCGGTTGCACTTTTTAACAAAGTCAGAGAGTTTTTGAAAACTTTTCTTGAGGTTTAAGCGGTTCAGCAACTTCAGGAATTTCTACACAGCAGCAGCATTTTTCAGTGTTTACAGAACTCATATTTCTCTCCTCTTTTTTGATAAAATGAGAAAAGAAGTGAAAACTGTCAATCTATTTCTTTAACAGATAACCGGTAGTTCCAGCAAGAATCAACGTAGATAACACACAAAATTCCAAAAAGACAAATCGGGAAGAAAGGTCATGAAATTTTCTCTGTTTGAAAATTGTTGTGCCTGTAGAATTTCTTCTATAACTTTCTTTTTGTTTTCCTTATTTTGATTTTTAGCACCTTGATTATAGACATAAAATCTATTCCCGTGTTGCAAAATATATGACGTTTATCAATTTTGATCCCTTTTTCTTTCAAAAATTCATAAGCCCATCTTCGAGGAGCTTCTTTTGCTACATGATCTGGACCATATTGGTGGATAAGCTGTATAAGGTTAAAATCTTTAATCCCCTTATATTTTCCTTTCACATATTTTTGTCCAATACAGTTACCCTTATTAGGTCCTTTAAAATAAATTTTTAGTTCCGGATCACTTATAAAACCAGCATAATAAGTTGAAACTCTATCTGTATAAATAAGATTTAGCCTGGAGAATAGATCTTCAATAAAGTTCATCAATTCTCTTTCAATGACCATACAGCTGGATTGATGCACCGCGATTAACTCCATGTTATTATTTATAACCGGGGAGCCTGAGCTACCTTCTCCTGTGTCACTTTCATAATGAACATGGGTATCTTGCACATGACTTACATAATTTTCTTGAAAACACACCTGCTGTTCTAGTTTATCTTCCGGGAAATGAATAATATTCGCTCGTGTTTTCCACGGTTCCGGTCTTTCGTGTGGATCGTTAATAGTAAATAAATGACTTGCACGTTTCGATAAATGCAAAAGCTTGTATCGAGTGAATAAATTGTCCCAATTTACTTTGAACGTTATCACAGAAAGATCTAAATTTTTTTATTAGTCGGATTAAGTCCTTTTGGATATGGACTACAGAAAAGAAGTTCGCTTAACTGAACAGTAAATTCATCAATAGTACCAGCAAAAAAGTCGCTATGTAGGACTTACTAAATTTTTGTAACTTTATTTAAATCCTCTTCGGAAATCACATGAGAATTTGTCACTATAGTTTTCTTTGCACATAAAAACCTGTTGCTCTGCCTTTGGGAGTGTCAATTAAACATACAATTCCGAATTGTTTTTCAACGATTTTGAAAAATTATTGAAAACCCGAGTAGAAACAGAAATGCTTCTTGTAGCTATTTGGAGTGAAGCGGCTCGATTATTTCCTTGATCGGTAATTAGTGTAATCTTATACCCATCTCTCAATCCGAATTCTCTTAAAGTAAGATTACAATCTACAAGGTCCTCATCATCATATTTTATAATATACTTTTCAGGGGGCGTCGTAGTGTGATATCTTAATTGCATCCAACGATACAAGAATTTTTTTAATCCAATTAATTTAAGACAAGAAGGAAGGAAGGGAGTTTCACGAACAGCATTGCCATATTCAATAGAAAGTTTAAAAAGCTTAACCGGTTTTTGAGAAAAACTTTTGCTTTATTTGAATGGCACTTTAGAAGCCAATTCCAATTCTCAAATTCAAGATGAACAATCTTTCTTCCCTCAGTTTTAAATTTATTTCCGTCTATTAAGCTGACTTCATTCGGTAACGTGGAAGACTTAAAACCCTTCAAATGATTGGCAAAAAGACCATTAATGCACAGCCAGTTAAGACTCAATATTGTATTACCATGAGAATTTTGAAATTGTGCATGCTTAAACTTAAGTCTGTCTTTGAAACTGTTCCATTCATATTCAATGCATAGTTTTTCTCCAGTCGATTCATTTTGCCACGACCAAGAGCTTTGAACTTGTTGTCCTAAAATGTTTGATACCATATTTCTCTTAAAAGACTGTGCTAAAATAATTAACTCTTTGCATCGGAAAATTTAATCTAAGATCGAGCTTAAATAATAATGCATTTAACCGAAATCGATTCTGTTATTTTCTCTTCCTTCCTTGGCGTCGCTGTAATTGTAAGATATTTCCACTCTATTAAGCAGTTTTCAAGAGTTGAATCTTTAAATGACTTAGCTTCTTTTTAGTGGCAGAACCGGTTATAGGTGTTGATTTTGTTTGACCTTCTTTTGTACCTATAATTGAAAAGTCACAATCCCAAAAAGCACTAGTAGTTACCTTTCCAAGTTGTTCTTTACACATAGGACAACAAACGTTCTTAAGATCGTCAGGTAATTCAAATGTCACAAATCCTTTTTATCAAAGACTCTTTGATCTTTGGCCTCACATTTCTCATTTGTGCAAGTGCCTTCCATGTTTAAACCGGGAATAATTTCGCGCCAATCCTCTGCTTCCTGTGACAAAGGAACATGAACAATCGACTCCAAATCAGAGAACAAAACTTTTTAAATGCCATTTCTAAGCCGTATTTGCCTAAGTTTTTTCCTCTAATACAGCATCAGGATTGACGCTTTTCCTTATGTAGACTGTATGATCTAATATACACTTAGATTGATTTAGTAATGTGGAATCATCTAATTCTGTTTCCTCAGAATCTATTAATGTAAAATCTTTATCCAAAACAAGTTGTTTTTGAATAATTTTTAAGTTCTCTTATGGTTATATCGGAACTTATATTAAGTTCAAGCTGAACAGGTTTATCCTGTCGTATGCATCTTAAGGTCACTTCGTTTTCGAATTCATCATTAGATAAAGTTGATCATCTATGATTTCATAACTATCTACCCTCACACTCTTGTTCAAAAGCCAAGCTTTAAAATCTAAAATTTCATTTGCAGATTGATTATTAATCCAAATGTTTTCACGTACAAAATTTTCTACTCTATCTTCAATTGTAACGGATATTCTAAGATCTTTTAGCTTTCCTTCATTCTCTTTGTAATGTGCGACCAATTTGCCATCTATACTTAATTCCTTTTGTAAGGAGATCATATTTCCTCTTTATTGAATTTTTATTTTTAAACCACTAAGTTCTTCTGTGAAGCTAAAAGATACACTTCTTCTTTTTATTTATAAATTCAGGATTAAAGTCAGAACCATATTCCAAAATACATTGACTCTCAGCAATCGCAAGTTTTTCTATGTCCTTCTCCCTATGGCAACAGGCGCACTCGAGGTTGGCTTGAATTTTGCGTATATTATATAACCCGCTATTGCCTTTATGGACCCACTCACCTTGAGTAGATTTTTCACATTGTGGGTTTAGGCATTTCTCCAAAGCATAGAGTCCTGCTTCAGAGAATCCAAATTCACTAATTGGAAGTTTTTGATATTCAATTCCCCTCCTATATGAATCTTTTCTTCCTCCTTCTCTTTTTCAGATGGAGGCGCAATCGCGGACGGTTCAATAATAGGAATATCTTCTTTGATAAGGCCCAAAGAAACTAATTTATCCATTGGAAATTGCACATTTATATTCAGTTCTAGAGCCTTTTGATAAAGTTCTTTCTCTGTTAATGGAGTGGTACGGCTTAATTGGTTAGGAAAAACTTCAATCAGTTTTTTCATTATGTGGGCTTTAAGGTCAACCGTAAGATCATGCTCATCTTTAAAAGGCGTCTGCTCAAAAAAATTATGTCCTAAGGGAAGAGCCATAGCCAATTGAATATCTAACAAGTAACCATAAATCAATTGAATAGCGTTTAAACACAATTGACAATTTCTAGAATTTTTAGCCAATTCGATAAGGGCTTCAATGGTTTTAGCTTGTACAACAACATTGCGATCAAGTTTTTGGCCGTTCAAAATGTAATAATCCATCTATCACAAAGTGTTTAATTTTTAATTTTGAGCATTTAAGGTGTTGTACAAGTTCATCAAAAGCTCTTATACGGACTTCTTCCGTTTCGCCTAATTCTGCGACTTGTCGTAATACATCAATGTACGTAAAGTAAATTTCCAGCTTGAAGAACTAAGTTTTCATAAAATCGTTGTAAATTTTCTAAATGTCCAATTGAAACTTTTGCATATCCTACAAAATTAAGAATCATATATGCATTTTTAAACCAGTTTGAATTTGAGAATTTTATTCCTTTTAAAGAATTTATAATACTGTCTATGCCTTCAGAAATATTTCTTTTACTAATGCTTGCAAGCCCATTAACAACATTGTGCAACCTTCCGAGAACATCCCATAATTCTGTTCTATCGCTTTTTAATTCTTCAAACCCTTCATAAGCAAATAAGAGAAAATAATCTAAAAATGGATCGTGGCGTCGATTTAGATTCTTAAAATTCATCGCAGCCACTTTTAATTCTTCTTTCAACTCTTTAGAAATTGCAGTGCGGGTATGAGAATGATAATGCTGCAAAAGCAATTTCGCAAATAAGGCGTATGTATGCGCTATTTTCAATTGTATGTCATAATTTTCTTCTTGAATTAAGTCCGTATTTAATAAACTCAGAATGTTTTTACATCATCCACCAAGCCAGTGGAAGATTCCATTGTTAAAGGATCAACTTCTAGAAGATTAACTAAACTGCTGAGGACATCATTTTTGAGATTTGGGTCTACAACTGAACTTATACCCACTAAGTAGCCCAGCTTCTTTCTTGCTAGAGGAAAATTCGATTTTACATTGTTATTATCAGATATGATAAAAACACTGATTTTCTTGATTTCTTCCAAATATTTTCTGGCAGTCTTTCTATTTTTTCTAAAGCTTCCGATCCGCATGAAATATTGAATCGTTTGGCAAAGTCAGGATTTAAATCCAATTCATCTTCCGCAATTTGAACAGTATAAATCGTTTGCTGTAATACTTCTGGTATTGGGGAAGGAGTTTGAGATGCCAAGGAGAACGTATGCCCATTTGCATTGCCTACAGAAGAACCTGAAGTTTGAAAGTTGTTATTGTTATTCGATTGAGAGACAATTGCAGTTGAAGGTATAGTCATAATCATCCTTTCGTAAATTCAAAATGCATAAAAGCGCTTGAATTTATGAAGGATTTTTTCTTGTAAAGGAAAAATACTATGATTTTTATTAGGGTGTCGACCACTTCTGAATTAAAANATCTAAAAAGTAATCGGTAGGCACGTGGGAATTTGACTTAGCGATCTTTTTGGCTGCTTCATCAGATAAAAGAAGATCACAGGTCAACAGCGCTTCCAGTTGAATATTGGCAATCAATGGATCAAACTTTTCATGAAATTTATCAAGCTTGTTATAGCGGAATCCTTTAAAAGGAATTCCCATTGATTTCACAACACTTTCTACAGATTCCATCTGCTTCTTGTTATCATCCACAAAAACAATTTTATGTGGATGTAAATCCAAATTTTCCAAGAAACTTTTAAGAANAGGACCTTTTTNTTGATAACCGGTAAATATAATACCATAAGAGAAAAATTGTGCTGTATGAGGATCAACCCCTATTTGCAAAATCGTGCGCGTAAAATCGATGTCCACGCTACCTAAATGTTGATAGGCAACATAATCAGCCTGATCCATATAATTATCCGATTTTGCTCGCGCTGTCAGTGCAAAAGCGAGAATCCCGTTCTGCTGTAAATTTTTAATCATTTGGGAAGTATGGGGCTCGATCAGCTCCATAGGGACATGCTGAAGAATTTNTTGTATGGTCGTGTAAATTTCCGGAAGATGTTTCTCTTTTATGGGAGCATTAGAGACATGATGTTCAAAGTAATACCACCAAGGAGTATTGCCCAGGATCATTTTTGTATTAATCAAAGTATCATCGATATCGAAAAANNCGATTGTATGGGAGTCTATTTCAGAAAGAATATCAGCGATGTTGGAAGTTTCAATGACTTCCGCCTGAAATAAACAGGGTACATACAATAAATAAACAAAGAGAATCTTAATCAGGAATTTGTTCATAAGCTTAAGAGCGGGCTGCGATACTGCAGCCCTAATCAATTATTCTTCAGTTAATTTACGATCTTCTTTTTCAGCCTTTTNTGCGTCTTCTTCAGAACCGGGAACAACGTCGCTAATAGCGGCTTTAAGCATTTCGATCTTAGATCCATCATACATTTTTAAGATGACTGTGTGTTCTTCAACGCGGACAAGGGTCCCTATAATTCCCATAGCGGTTACTTTATCCCCTTTCTTCATCGAACTGCGCTGCTGTTCAAGCGCCTTGCGCCGTTTTTGTTCAGGTCTCCAAAGAATTAAGTAAANAAAGAGAAGTGCAATAGCAATCATCAAGAAAGTTTGTGTCATTCCCTGATCTCTCGGCATAGGTTCTTGATTAGGGGTTTCTTGGGAGAAAACTGCAGCATTTAATAGAAAAACCTGCATACCGACAAAAAAATAAAAGAACTTTTTCATGGTTTAAATCCTTAGTGTGGATAGAGGGCGCAAACTTTTTGGTAAAATTCGGCCAACGTATCGTTTTTTATAGCTTCACGCAATTTTCGCATAAAGTCTAGATAAAATGCTAGATTTTGTAAGGTCACTAAAGTTAAGCCTGTAATTTCATCGACGTTTAACAAATGTCTAAGATAAGCTTTCGAAAATTGAGATGTGTAACTTGGAGTCTCAGGATCAAGAGGAGTAAAATCCTCAGAATAACGGGCAGCTTTAATTTGTATTTTTCCAGACCAGGTGAAAGCTGTTCCATTTCTTGCATTGCGGGTTGGCATCACACAATCAAACATATCTATTCCGCGCATCACACTTTCAATAATATTTCGAGNGGTTCCTACCCCCATTAAATAACGAGGTTTTTCAGCTGGCATAAAAGGAACGGTCTGATCGATCATTTCATACATGATCTCCGCAGGCTCGCCTACTGAAAGCCNCCCAATTGCATACCCTTCAAAATTCATGGCTGCTAAGGATATTGCTGATTGTTTCCTTAAATCTGCAAAAGCTCCCCNCTGAATAATTCCAANAAGATTTTGATGCGAACCCAATTCATATCTTCTGCAGCGCTCTGCCCATCGGCTCGTCCTTTCAACAGCTTTTTCTACNNCTCTTTTTTCACTTGGATAAGGAGGGCATTGATCAAACGCCATGACGATATCCGACCCTATGGACTTTTGAATAGACATACTTTCATCGGGTCCTAAAAAATGTTTTGAACCATCAATATGAGACTGAAAATAGACTCCCTCTTCGTTGATTTTATTTAACTGGGAAAGTGAAANAACCTGAAATCCACCGGAATCAGTAAGAATTGGGCGGTCCCAATTCATAAAAGCATGGAGACCTCCTGCTTTTCTAATAATTTCAGGACCGGGCCTTAACATTAAATGATACGTGTTACCGAGGATGATTTGAGCATTCATATCCAGCAGATGTTGATTTGTCAGTGTCTTTACTGCGCCTCGTGTTCCAACTGGCATAAAAATAGGAGTTTCAATTGCACCATGTGCTGTTTCTATCCGTCCAACTCTTGCTTTAGATTGGGAACTATTTTTTGNAATGGAAAATTTTAAAACAGCCATAGAATTATTTAATTTTTCTTAAAAGAACCAAATTTTGTACGTGAGGTGTATGAGGAAATTGATCGAATGGTTGAATAAGGTGTATGTTATATCCCCCATTTAAAAATTCTTTCAATGGTTCAATTTGAGTTTGGGGATCGCTTGCCAGGTAAAGTATGATGGGTGGATTTAAATCTAACAATTGACGTAGGGCTAATTGGTCAAATTGTCTTGGAGGATCAACAAAAACAACGTCTGGAAAAGGCAAGGCTTCATCCTGCATATTAAGGACATGCCTAACAGCTCCGGAAATGACCTTAACATTCTGACAATCATTGGCAAAAGCATTCTTGCGAGCATCATCTGCTGCTTCGGGAGAGATTTCAATTCCTATAACTTGCTTTGCCATTCTTGAAGCGCATATTCCAAAAGCTCCTGTTCCGCAGAAAAGATCATAGACAACATTATTTTTATTAATCTCAGCATATTCAATTGCACATGAAATAACTTTTTCGGCTTGAGTCGCATTAGGTTGAAAGAACACAGAGGGACTATAAGAAAATTTAAAAANAGTAGATTCTGAATCTTTTAAGCGAATTTCAAACTGGTCTTCGATCATCCTTGCTCCGTAAAGTAACATTTCATAAAAATTAGAAGGGAGTCCTTTTTCAATTTGTTGGATTCTCAAATAGATGCTTAATTTACCTTCCGAGATTTCGATAGCACTTCTTATGGCAGCAACAAAACTTTCCAAGTGCTGGCTGCCTAATGCAAAATCTGGATGACCTGAAATTGTTAACACGACCATGCGATCTTTAGTTTTGACCCCTTCACGCAGAGTCAACATCCTCAAAGAACCTGTATTTCGCAAAGGACGGTACGCTTCAAGATTGGAGCCTTCCCACCAATGCCTTACAGCTGTAAGGGCATTCAAAAACCAACTATTCATCAAGAAACATTCAGTGACATTCACGACTTTTCCTTTCGTGGAGTCCATAATAAGCCCTAAGTACTTATTACGATTCAGATCGCTGGAAAAAGTAAAGTCCATCTTATTTCTGAAGTGCCAGGGGANGCTTCCTATGATGGGTTTGATTATTGTATCCTGAGTCATCATGGAGGCAAAAATATTTCTAACAGAAGCTTCCTTATATTTCAATTGATCGTCATAGCTCATTTGCTGCCAGCGGCNACCGCCACATAACCCGAAATGCGCACATCTGGGAGCAATACGTTTGGATGAAGGTTCAAGGATTTCTTTTATTCTTCCTAGCCATCTACCATTTCGTTTTCTTAGCTCAGCATTTACCACTTCACCAGGAATTGCAAACGAAATTTCAGCTTCGTTTGTTTGATCTTGAATGATTTGACCTACCCCATTTCCTTTAATAGAGAATTTCTCAATCTTTATATCTGCAACACATAGCTTCTTAGAATTTTTCATGGTAAAACTTTAGATTAGTCAAATAAGTAAATAAAAAAATTGTCGAACTTACATACTTTATTAGCAATGGAAGGAAAGGAACAAAGAACCTTGCAAAATCCACCGAAAACCTTCAAAATTAAGATCTGGTTGGCATATTTTAAATTAAAGATCTATAATAAGGCAAGTTTAAATCAGGTCAGAAAATCCATTTGCTTAACTCTTTATCACTCCTTTAAAAGGATCGGATTTAAAAAGAAATAAGCAATTCGTATTTGAAAAGAATATGTGAATAAAGCAAAAGGGAGGGTTTTCCCTCCCATAACAAAAGTTTTAGCAAAACAAAATTAGCTCCAAGCTAATTGTTTAGTTGGAAGTTTTGCTGTTGGACGTTTTAGAGACATTGGACGTGCTTTTGCTTTGTGAGCTTTAGCTTTGCTTTTACAGGAGCTTTAGCTGGTGAAGGCTTCCTTTTTTGGAGCAGCAGCTTTTTTAGCTGGCTTCTTTGAGCCTTTGTAGTCTTTTCATTTTTGATTGACTCTTTACGATAAAGCTTAGCAATTTTTTCCATTTTCACTGTTCCAGTACGTACGCGCTGAGAGGCAGCCTTATTGCCTTTGTCTGCTTTTTCTAAATCATGTGTTACTGCATGGAGAAGATCTCTAAGGTGCTTGACTGTGTCTTTTAATGCCATGGTATTATGCCTCCTGATTTTTTTGAGTTTCATGACGAAATAATAAATATTAACTTTGGACATATTGTGCAACATTTTTCTGCACTTCAATAAAAATTTTCTTGCTTTTGGAATAAAATAAAAACAAGAAAATCACAAAACAGCAAATCAATAAAACTTATCCAAGAATCATCTTAAACGATTTTTTGATGCGACAAAAGATCAATTTTTGACCTCTCTTATACAAGAAAAAAATTTCTGAAAAAAAGGCTGTTGAATGGCAGAAATCAGCAATTATGCTTTAATTTGCGCAAAAACCACATTGACTCACCAAAATTTAGCGTTTTACACATAAATTTTAGCTGAAAATCCTGTTGGATTTGAAGTTCTCGATCAGGTTTAATAGGGTTTATAAATTCCAGTTTGTCAGACCAGAACTCCTTTTGATGATTCCGCCGGAAATTTTTAGATGATTCTCGAATCGAAATAGTTCAACTCTCTATTTTAGCTTTCACGTTGCTGAAAACCTATTTTTCAGGTAAATTTGTTTTTTTATTGATGAGAGAACAATGAAAAGCCGGCATTCTTTATTTATAGGTCTATTCATAACAAGCTTACACATGCTCCAGGTGTGCAGTAGCGAGAAAGGTAACTTAAATTCTTCTTCAAGCTATGAAATGCCAAAACTCATTCAAGAAGCAGAAGACTTATTTGACGCAGCTTTATTTTCTGAAGCGATCCCTCTTTATCAAAAAATACTTCAGATGATGCAGACAAATCCCCTTTCTTTTGACCCTTTGTTAATCAACAAAATACAATCTGAAGTCCGCTTTCGTTTGGCACAGGCCTTATTTTTAACAAAGGATTACAAATCAGCTGTCGCCTTGCTGGAAGATCTGCCCTTTCCAATCAATCATCAGTTGCTTTTAGGAACAGCC
The DNA here is from genome assembly GCA_013414685.1 of Parachlamydiaceae bacterium. Taxonomy (GTDB): domain Bacteria; phylum Chlamydiota; class Chlamydiia; order Chlamydiales; family Parachlamydiaceae; genus Neochlamydia. Next base: position 1,421,205 of record CP058704.1, read on the forward strand.
TATAAAAATAATGGCGAATATGATCAAGCTATTGAGATTTTTAAATCTTATTTGAGAAATTTACCTCAGTCTGGCCATCGGGATGAAGCAGCTTTTGAATTGGCCTTAACGTTTTATCTGAAAGGCGAGTTTTCAAAGGCACAAGCCTTGTTTGAAGAGGTGCAAATAAAAGCTCAGGATAAACGCCTTAAAATTCTCTCTCATTTTTACCTCGTAAGAATAAAGATTTCAGAAAACAATCTTGAGGATGCAGAGCATGAGCTAAATAAAGCGGACATCTTGCTATCTGATCAGGATTTGCTTAATTATGAATCTGCTTATTTAAGAGGAACGATCTTCTTTAANAAGGGAAATTTCGAAAAAGCAGCGACTTATTTCCAAAGTGCTCTTCCTCAATACCCCCATCGTATGGAATGGCACAACGAAACCTTATATCATTTAGGAATGAGCTATTTAAAGCTTTCAGACCTTTTTCCTAATACCCAGGAACAACTCAATTATCTTGAAAAACAAAGGAGATTTTTGAAAGCCTTACTGCACTTAATTTTTCGGAAAAACGGAGCCGGCTGCCAANNTGAAATAAAAAAATCAGACCTGCAGTTCAAAGAACGCATCTTTTTGGCATACGGAGAATATTTTCTTAAGCGCGGCAGAAAGATAAAGGATGAAGAAGCCTTAAAAAGCAGATGAGATTTTTCTGAAATGATTAAATCTAGCAATCAGGAGAGTTCCCTTCAGGCTCTTTTGCAGAAAACCCAAACCCACCTTTCTTATGTAGAAAGGGATCGCCGTCTTCGTCAACTTACACAGAATTCCCAGTCCTCTCATCCTGCATATGCAAAAGCGTGGTACTTGCGGGGCGTCAATGATTTTGAAGAAGCTAAAGAATTAGAAAAAGAACAAAAAGTTGAAGAAGCACGAAAAACTTTTGAACGCGCGGCTGCTTCTTTACAAAATGCAATCGCTTGTCTCAGGCAAGAGGAATTGGACACTTGCGCCTCAGCTATCTTAATGCAGGCCGAGGCTTATGGAAACCAACCCAAAGCTTTAGATGCTTTGCTTCCGCTATGGGAGGAAAAGGAAAAATTTTTAAAGGCACTAAAAGAACCTTTGGAGGCTTATATTTTATATGGCCATATAGCAGCCGGCTTATCCGAAGAATTTTATACAGAAGCTATTCTTAAGCTGCAGCAAGGACTTTCAGCTTTTCCTAAAAGTCCTCTTGTTCCTTCATTACTCTACGCTCTTGGTATTCTNTTTTATAAAACTTTTGATTATGAAAATGCCGANAAAACATTTATAAAACTCGCCGAGGAATGGCCTGAATCTTCTTTAGGCGCTGAAGCTCTTTTTCGAGCTTCTCAATGCGCCGAAAAATCTCATAAAGACACAGCTGTGATCAAAGAATATAAAGAAAATATATTANNAAAATATCCCTCATCATCTATTGCCCCTGAAGCTTATTTTACGCTCTTCTCTTATCAAGAATATTTACAAGGGGACCGCACAGCGCTCAAACATTTGAATGCCTTTCCTGATCTTTATCCTGAAAGTCCTTATGTTCTCAATACGTTNTTTTTAATTGGGCTGGACCANAAAAGAGACCGTCGTTCGCCTGAAGGAAAATGGTTGAGGAANAAAAACTTAATAAGTGCTATCGATCATTTTCAAAAAGTAGACATCCATTTTGAATCTCTCNNTTCTTAAAAGAAAATCCCAGAAGCTCAGATGGAGCACTATCTTCTTTTGCGCTATCGATCACAATTAGAGAAGGGCTTGGCGCACTTTGTCCTAGCAAACGAATCGGCTGGGGCAAAGAAACAAATTTATTTAGAATATGCTCAAGAGACTTTAACCCAGCTTCTTCATGAGTTAAGAGATGAATCCAACATCTATAGAAGATGGATAACCCTAAGACAACCTTTTTGGCATCTTGAAGAAGAGATTGCCTTTGGACTTTCTCAAGTTTACATGGCCTCGAAGGAAAATGAGCAAGCAGAAAAGCTTTTAACTCATATGCTTGAAAAATATAAAGCGGCTAAAATAACTCGCGGATATTTTTTATCGCGGATCTTGGCAGCCTTGGGAGAAATTTCTATACAAAATCAGCACTATTCCTTAGCCTTGGATTATTTTTCTAAAGCAGAAGATGCTGCGAAGGGCAAAATTTTAAACACGGATCAGAGGCTAAGCCTCCTTATTGAACAAAGTTTCTGTCTACAAAAATTGAATGANATGGGAAAAGCGATTCTAATTCTCTCAAAAGTTGTCAATGATGACGCCATTTCCAGCCTTAGAGTCAAAGCGCTTTATTTAAGAGCTGAAATTTATGAAAAACAAGGACGCTTGGAACTTGCACGCAAACAACTAGAGGCAACCTCCAANAAAGGAGGGGAATGGGCCTTAAAAGCTAAAGAAAAATTGGANAAAAACTATGGATACCGTTAATTTCTTCCGTACTTCACTTGCAGATTTATTTCACTACAATTCCAACTGGAATATCATATTAATTGTGATCGCTGGCTGTTCATTGTTAGCTGTTACAATNTTTTTGGAAAGAATCCTTCATTTAAAACGTTCAGAGATCGATACCAATAAATTTATTATTGGGATAAGGCAAGCAATAAAAGAAGGCAATATTATAGATGCCATTCGGATTTGTGAAACAACAGGAGGCACGATAGCCAATATTATTAAAGCTGGACTTGTAAAACATAATCGCTCTAAAGAACAAATTGAAAGTGCCATGGAAATTTCTGGCCTAATTGAGATTGCGCAGCTTGANAAAAACGCTAAAATTCTTTCTATTATAGCTTATATCGCACCATTAATCGGGCTGTTGGGAACAGTGCTTGGATTTATACAGGCTTTCGGAGAAATGCGACTTAGCGGCTTGGTTGATATGTCGGCTACGCGAATCGGCGAGGCCATGGAATATGCCCTTGTTACGACAGCTGCAGGCCTTGTTGTCGCAATTCCCTCGGTTATTGCCTATAATTACGTTGTCAGCAGGATTGAAGGGTTTGTATTAGAAATACAGACGACTTCTTCTGAAATCGTTGATCTGCTCGTGAATAATAACGAAAATGACCTGGGCTATTAATATGCGTTTTAAGACAAATCTTAAAACTTCTTTAAACTTGATTGATCTAACTCCTCTAGTGGACGTGATCTTTCTCATGTTGATNTTTTTTATTGTAACCTCCGATATTCTTCCTCTTAAATCTTTAAATATTGAAAATCCAATCATTGATCGACAATCGACTCCTCTTACAACTCAATTACTTGTGGTTGTAGATGCACAAAATGTCATTTATGCGGGTTCAAAAAAGACNATCGTCGATCTTGGTTCTTTAAAACAGCATCTTCAACAAAACATTGAAGCCATTAAAAAGCAGCATCAAGGTATAGAACCTACTATCGTATTAAGTGTCGATAAACGTGTTGAATATGACTTNTTNTTACGTGTTTTTTCTATCGTGCAGGAGTGCTCTCCTCGTGTCCGCTTAGTTTATAAGTACGATGAAAATGAAGGAGATGGCTTTTAATGCTGGGATTAAAAAATCTCCAAAAACAATGAAATTCATCTTCAATTGAAACCTAAGCAGCGGTTTTTTGATCAAAGTTTGCGCCTTGCTTTCATGATCGCTTTAGCTCTTCACTTAGGGGCAGCGCTTTTATTTCACGTGAGACTNTTTTCAAACAGACAGATTGAAACTATTCTTCCTCCAACAAATACCCTGGCTCATTTTATTAAAAGTTCTGCTGATGAAAACGAAGCTATAGTTACCTCCAGGATCGACACAGAAGGAAGGCTGACCGCAGCTCAATTAATTCCTCCAGCATCAAATCCAGAATTACTTTCTTTTGAATCTCCAAAATTGATAAAGGAATTGCAGTTTAAGCAATTTGATTTACTTTATAATCCTTTTATTGAAATCGAAAGGGAGGTGGAAGAGAATTATTTTACCCATCTTGATCTTCCCCTTTTNACCTCTCCTGTAAAAATAGCTGTTTCCGGACCTTTGGCAGAGATTCCCATCGCTCCTTTGGATAAGCAATTTCATGACTTATTCGAATTGCAGCAATATTCTCCACATCAATACTCACAAAAACGTGCTATTTATACCGTGAAGGTTGATACAAATTCTGGCCAAATCTTTTGGTATCAACTCAAAGAAAATGCTATCGAGCAATCTCAGACTGCCCTTGCAGAAAAACTATTAAAAATTNNTTCATTTTCTTTTTCTACACAGGAAGTCATCGTCAATGGTGAAATAGAAATAATATTTACAGACCCTTCCAGGAAACTGACATGATCGAACTTTCAGCCAATACAGCAGTCATGCTGTATTTATGTTTGACCTTAACTTTCCTCTTAGGTCTTTGGATTTCCCAACACTATCATACGCGCACAAAGAAAATAGTGACCTCTGAACATGAATTACATGTTTGCGAGTACTGTCATTTTGCCTATCTAGAAGCAAATCACAANAAAATCACTCAATGTCCGCAATGCCATCTTTTTAACAAAAACAATCTATTCAAAAAAATTAAGATACTTTCTATCAAACACTTAATTTTATAATAAAATTATAAATTTACACTTTAATCACCATCTGATAAGGCTTAACTTAGACAGATCATAAAGATAAATCGCATCATTTGCTCTCTTCTACATTAAACATTTAGCATAGACCTGCTTGCATCCTATTTGATTTACAAAATTAAGCTTATAAAGAGCTAAATATAAGGAGTAATTTATGGGAAGAATGCTGATTCTTTGGTTGCTTGGAGTTCCTATCGTTGTAATCATTCTTTTAAAAGTGCTAGGGATTATTTAAAAATTAGAATACATGCTTAAAAATCTAGGAGGATTTTGTGTACAAATTCTTAATTTTAGCTATGTTGGCATTCACAATGACGGCTTGTGAACGCTCAGATAATCGCTCCCGTTCAGTGGAGCAAGACGTGGATAACACAGGGCAGAATGTTCGCGATCGCGACATGAATGCTAAAACACCATTTGATCAATCTGAAAGTCAATCAGATTTAGATATTACTCAAAAAATTCGCAGAGCATTGATGGATGATGACTCCTTATCAGTGAATGCTAAAAATATAAAAATTATGACCAACAACGGTGTTGTGACACTTAGAGGTCCTGTAGAAAACTCGAATGAAAGAGATTCTATTGCACGAAAAGTCAAAGACATTTCCGGGGTNAAAAGAGTAGATAATCAATTGGAAGTTAAAACAAATCGCTAATTCTCAAAGGAGGTATCTATGAGAAAGGCTGTTTTTTGTTTAGTTGAAAGTGAAGCTCATGCACANAAAATTGTGGATCGGATTTTATCCTCTGGATTCAACAATAGTGATATTTCTCTTCTTTCTTCGCACGAAACTCTTACAACCTATCGTTCTAATGAGAACTTTGAGGAAAATACACGAAGAAAAAAAGGTCATCTGACCACAGAAAAACATACTAAAGCCCCAGAAGGTGCAAGTGCTGGCGCCGTTGCTGGAGGAATTCTTGGCGGTTCATTAGGTCTTTTAGCAGGAATTGGGGTCTTAGCTATCCCCGGTTTAGGACCTCTGGTAGCTGCCGGACCTATCCTTGCTGCTTTAAGCGGATCTGCAGCCGGAGGCAGTCTGGGCCTATTAATTGGCGCATTAGCAGGAGCTGGCGTTCCTGAATATGAAGCCAAGAAATATGAAGAAGGGTTAAAAGAAGGGAATATTTTAATGAGCGTCCAAGTCAACTCTGATCAAGAGCTAAAGCGTGTTCAGGAAATCATGAAAGAGGAAGGTGCAAAAGGTATTTCTTCTCTTCATGAAAAGACAAAAAGTAAATATTAAGAGTTAAACCTATTGACCAGGCATCCATGGATGCCTGGTCAATATTTGTCATGAAATCTAAAAAATTAGAAATCCTTTAAATTCTTCCCATAAGTAATAAAATGATTACGATAAGAAGAATAATCCCAAAACACCGCTAGGACCATATCCCCAACCTGCACTGTAAGGCCAAGCAGGAATTGCTCCTAACAACAATAAAATCAAAATAATAATCAGAACTGTGCTTAACATTTTTCCCCCAAATTGAATTTTTTTACAAAAATTAAGTCTCCAGAACACGAAGCAGTGGACAAATTTTCAATTAACTCTTTTCCCGAGGTATATATTTTTCAAAATTAATATATACTGTTTTCTTTTTGGTTTTTGGTGAAAAAAAGGAATTGGCTGAGACTGGCTTACCAATTGATAAGCCTGTAACTTTAAGAAAGTTAGGATTAAGTTAAGTCAAGTTCCATGCGTTGATAACGGCGCATTTCATCACGGAAGGAAGCCGCTTCTTCAAATTGCATCGCTTTGGCAGCCTTTTTCATGCTGTTTTCGCAGTCTTTTATTTTTGCGCGCACTTCTTCGAGCGTTAAGTATTCATGCTTTTCTTCAGCAATCTTCAAAGGTTTAGGTTCCTTTTCTATCTCGTATTCGACTTCTTCGAGCAGAGGCGATATTTCACGGCGTACAGTTCTTGGAATAATTCCATGCTCTTGATTATATTTTTCCTGAATCTCTCTTCGCCCTTGAGTAGTTTGAATAGTTTNTTGAATTGCTTTTGTCATTTTGTCAGCATACATGATCACACGCCCTTCGCTATTTCGGGCCGCTCGTCCGCAGGTTTGAATCAGAGAAGTTTCACTCCTTAAAAATCCTTCTTTATCTGCATCTAGGATACAAACCAGGGAAACTTCAGGTATGTCAAGGCCCTCTCGCAATAAATTGATGCCAACTAAAACATCAAAAACCCCAGCACGTAAATCTCTGATGATTTGCATCCGTTCAATTGTATCAATATCGGAATGCAAATATTTTGTACTAACCCNCAGTTCATTTAAATATTTACTTAATTCCTCAGCTAAACGTTTAGTCAGAGTAGTCACTAAGACACGTCCGCCTTTTTCAGTATGCTGATGGATTTCCGCTAAGCAATCGTCGACTTGCCCTTCTGCAGGTCGTACCTCTATCATTGGGTCAAGCAGCCCTGTTGGACGAATAACTTGTTCGATGATTTCTCCTCCTGCCTCAGAAACTTCCCATATGCCGGGAGTTGCGGACACATAAATGACCTGGTGCATATGCTTATACGTCTCTTCAAACTTCATAGGACGATTATCATAGGCAGAGGGAAGGCGGAAACCAAAGTCCACGAGGGCATGTTTACGCGCCTTATCGCCATTATACATAGCATGCAGCTGAGGGATTGTTTGATGTGACTCATCGATGACCAGCAAATAGTCAGGGGGAANATAATCAATTAAACAGGGCGGAGGCTCGCCAGGCAGACGTCGACTAAAATGACGAGAATAATTTTCAATCCCTTTACAAAATCCAATCTCTTTGATCATTTCAAGATCATAACGCGTCCGTTCTAAAATACGTTGATGCTCGATGTATTNTTNTTCTTTTTCAAAATAAGCAGCCCGTTCTGCCAGCTCTTCCTTAATAGTTTCGATCGCTTGCAGCCGCACCTGCTCTGGGGTTACGTGGTGCGAACCTGGATAAATCGTGATGGAATCCAAACGTCTTCTTACCTTGCCTGTTAAAGGATCGATTTCGCTAATTCTGTCGATTTCATCCCCAANAAATTCAACACGCACACCCAGATCTTCCTCATAGGCCGGAAAAATATCCAAGACATCGCCTCTTACACGAAATGTGGCGCGCGAAAAATCCATATCATTTCGGGAATACTGCATCTGAACAAGATGCAGTAAAAGGTCATCCCGACGACGTGTTTGACCCGTTTCCATGCTAAGATTCATTTCACGATAGTATTCGGGTGAACCCAACCCATAAATGCAAGAAACAGATGCGACGATGATCACATCTCTTCTCTCTAAAAGCGAACGAGTGGCGCTTAAACGCATTTTGTCAATGCGGTCATTAATCGCCATATCTTTTTCTATATAGGTATCTGTCCTACGAATATAGGCTTCTGGTTGATAATAGTCATAATAAGACACAAAATACTCAACCGCATTATGAGGAAAGAATGTTTTAAATTCCTGATAAAGCTGGGCAGCTAAGGTTTTATTGTGAGCGATAATTAAAGTAGGACGTTGGACTTTGGCGATTACATTCGCCACAGTGAATGTCTTTCCTGAACCGGTGATTCCAAGAAGCACCTGGGATTTGCGATTTTGAAGAACCCCATCAGCCAATCTTTCGATGGCTTGAGGTTGATCCCCGCAAGGCTGGTATTCTGTAACTAATTGAAACATACTTAAATACTTTTTGGCTATTATAGCAGAAAGCAGATTTTTTAATGGATAAAATCGTTGAAATAGAAAGAGTTGAAAATTTGAAAAAGAAAGCTCTGAATTTGAATTAGTCGAAGCACACAACTTGAATAAGAGCTAGCGATGCAGAAAGATTTAAAAGAAAGTTGCAAACTCAGTTGTAAAACATAAGGCCTTCTGTTGAAATATACCAAAATTCCCATTTTTCGTGGGAATTTTGACAATTAAAAGCTCTATTTCATCTAAAATTTCCATTTTATATAGGAATTTTAGCAAGATTCGAAATCGATCTGTTGTCGAATTTGAACCGTCCTACCTCAAAGCAATCAGGTTCACAAATGTTTGTAAGTTGTGGGATACAACTAAGAAAGTAACCAAACAGAGGCGGTCAACATTCAAAGTTTACCTTGAAAATCATCATTTGAGCTGAAGGTTCTCTAAAGCTTAATTTAGTTTAAATTTTGAGTTTTTCTTTTCGATCTCTTGCGATGCGTGAAATCTTATTCCAGTTACCCATTAACCCCATAGCACTACGCATTTCTTTGACTGTTTCGTTAGAGACCTCTATCATCTTTTGTGTCCCTTCATAAATGATTTGTTCTACGAGCCCTTTATCTTGTGCAAAATGTTGTCTGCGTTCACGTATGGGATTCAGAAATTGATTTAAAGCATAGGAGAGTTTTTCTTTTACCTCTACATCCCCAACACTGCCTTCCCTATATCTCTTTTNTAAATCTTCTACCTCTGTTTTATTTTCATTGAAGACATCGTGAAAGATAAAAACCGGATTGCCTTCGACAGTTCCAGGCTGATGTGCGTGAATTCGATTCGGATCGGTATACATGCCTTTAACCTNTTTCTCCACAGCCTTTTCGTCATCTGACANAAAGATGCAATTTCCGGCCGACTTACTCATTTTTCCTTTATTATCTGTTCCAATTAATGTAGGGACATGACTGATAATAGCTTCAGGCATAGGAAAAATCTCCCCATAAAGTTGATTGAAACGGCGTGCAATATCGCGGGCAAGCTCAATATGGGCCTCATTATCTTTTCCTACCGGAACAACTTCAGCCCTTGGCATCAGGACATCAGCTGTTTGCAAGACCGGATAGCCTATCAGGCCAAAAGGCATACTCTCAGGGTCTATATGGGCATTGCGAGCCATTTCTTTTAGACTGGGAAGACCCGTCAGGCGGTTTAAAGAAATCATCATCTCAAAAATAAGGTTCATTTCATAAACGGCCGGCGTGGCAGATTGTAGATAAATGGTTGTCTTGTCCGGATCAATTCCGCAAGCTAAATAATCGAGCACCATTTCTTTCACATTTTCGCGGATTTGCAAAATGTCTTCCTTGGTGGGCTTTGTCGTTAACATATGAAGGTCTGCTATAATAAGATAGCACTCAAATTGATCCTGGAAAGAGACACGATTTTTAAGGGAACCTACATAATGTCCTAAATGCAGCAATCCTGTTGGACGATCGCCTGTTAACATTTTTTTCTTTTATTTTCAGTCATAGGATTTCCTTACATATTAAAAAATAGGTTCAATTTGTATCAGATTTAGCTGATCGCCCAATTCCAACAACATAATTAAAATGGAAAAAATCATCACGACAATTAAGCAAATCTTCCNCCCTTTAACTTGATAAGTAGAGGCCTGGTGCTTCCAGTATCTATTGGACCAGGCCATTAAAGCAGGCATCAACCCCAATAAAATAACCACCCCGAAGGCTCCGGCATATTCTAAAGCTGTTAAAANAGCTCTGGGATCGGAAAGCGCAAAAATCAAAGGAGGAAGAAAGGTCAAACAGAATAAAAAGAATCTTCCCCTTGGGTTTTNCTCAATCTTCAGGCTATCACCAAGACAATCAAATAGACTTAAGGAAACGCCGAGAAAACTTGTCACGATAGCAAAAAGGGAAAANNAGCGCGCAATCAATGCGATGTAAGAATTTCCTAACGCTTCGGAAAGCAAATGTGCACCATTTAAGCCTTGCTGGAATCCTTCAGCAATACTGTTGCTTCCGTTCAATGGAATGATTCCCAACGTCAACAATTCCCAAACGATATAGACACCTAATGGAATTAAACTTCCCAACCAGATTGCCTTTTTCAAATTCACCACATCTCTTTCAAGATAAGTCGTCAGGCTTGGAATAATAATATGAAAGCCGAAAGAAGTGGCAATTATTGAAACAGACATCAGTAAGTAGTTTGTATTCATGTGAGCTAAAAAGCTTCCCTGGACATGCGGAGCTATAAAAATCACCAGCAATGCATAAGTTGCTGTCAATCCAATCATTAGGACGCGATTTAAATAGTCAACAGAACGTGTTCCTGCATAAACAAAGTATCCAAAAATTGCAAATAAAGGAAGGGCGCCAGACCAGGCAGGTAATTGATAACCTGTCAGAGCCTCTACAAACTCGATGATAATGGGCCCGCTTCCTGCTAAATAAGCCGTCGTCAGGGAGTAGAGAAGAANAAGGTAGGTAGCCCATCCAATCCACTCTCCAGGCAATCCCAAAGNTTNTTTGGCCATGGAGATCAAATTGGTGTTTTTCTCCATGGATAGGTTTAGTTCTAGGATCAGAAGGGCTGTATAGAGCATATAAACCCAGAAGACCACCAGCAAAAGGATGGACGGAAGAAAACCTGCAAAACCTGTGATGACCGGAAGCGCAAGCATTCCGGCTCCAATGGTCGTTCCAGCAACTAAAAGACTGCCGCCCAATAATTGATAAGTACGTTTTTTCATGCTTTTCCCCCTGGACTGTTAAGTAGAGCTGCAAGAAAATAACTGCCAATGAGCAAAAGACAACTAAGAGAAGCATGGGTTTGCCGCCAGGAACTAGCCTAGGTCCTTTTAAATTTTTATAATATCGTCCTGACCAAACCATTAAAGCAGGCAAAATTCCAANAATTATCACCGCACCAAATCNCCCTGCATAGTTTAGAGCCATTANAAAGGCTTTAGGATAGGTCAATGAAAAGATATAGGGAGGAATTAAAGCCAAAGAGCAAAGGACAATCATGCCCAAACGTTNTTTAGGAATTTTAANGCCATCGGCTAAAAAATCCACAAAACTCCAGGCTACTCCTAAAANAGAGGTCACAATGGCAAAGAAGGCAAAAAATTGTGCAATGTCTACAATCCATGAAAATCCAACTGCAGTTTTGAGTGCGTGAGTGGCCATCTGCCCCTCATTAAAAGCTGCTTGCAAACTATTTACTCCTTCCAGTGGCACAAGTCCCAAAATTAGTCTCTGCCAAACCAAATATATCAATAAGGGGATAAAACTTCCGATCACTAAAGCCCAGCGCAGGCGACTTCCATCTCGATTCAGATAATGGGTCAAGCTTGGGATTAAATTATGAAACCCAAAAGAGATGATCATCGCTGGAATGACTAAAACGACAGCACTCCAATCCTTATGATCCAACAGTTTTTGATCAATGTGGGAATTTCCTAAAGCGATCAATAAAATATAACTAATGATAAGCCCTAACATCAACAAACGATTAAATTTATCAACGGAACCTGCACCCAGGTAAATCATGAGACCAAATAACGCGATCATGATCAATCCTCCTGCCCAATAAGGAAGAATAATTCCTCCGCAGGCTTCGCAAAAATCTCTGAATAACTCGCCGCTTCCCGTCACATAGGCAACCATCAAAGAATAAANAAGAAAAAGAAACACGATCCAAGCGACGCCTTTGCCGCTTTTTCCTAGTGTACGATCTGCTAAAGATACGACGTTAATATCTTTGTCGAACCAAAGATTGGCCTCTAAGACCAATAAACCTGTAGCAAGCATGAAGAGCCAGCTTACGACAAATAAAACGATAGAGGGAATGTAGCCTGCTTGTGCCGAGAGAACAGGCAAGCCTAGCATGCCTGCGCCAATACAGCATCCTGTAATTAATAAAATCGCTCCAAGAAGACGGCCTTTGGAGTTTTGAATTTGTGTATCCATATTCTTTCCAAAAAGATTTATTATATTGTTTTGGGGCAAAAAACTTTAAGACAAAAATTAATATCTGAGTGGCTATTGCCACCAAAAGAAAGGTAAAAAGAAAGAAAAGGATGAATAAGTTTTCATATGTAAGATTTTATATCGATGTTGAAAAATTATCAAATCCAAAAATTTTGGGAAGCAGAAGTTTACATTGGGATTGGGAAAAATTCTGAAAACACAACTTTTCATACCAATTTTATTCAATTTTATATATAATGTTGATTTTATTTATTATACCCAAAAGGTTAGTTATGAATACAAACAATAATTTTAATATAAATAATTTTCGCAGTGACCCTTTAGTTCAGGAAGTTATTAATACTTATGAAAAGGGACGTCCTAGCTTTGAGGCGATTAGAAAGTTCGGCCATTCTATTCTTCCTAATCATATCTCAAATCCAATAAACTCATACGAATTATCTTTAAAAGATCTTAAGATAATACATAAAGATCTTAAGCATAAAATTTCCTTAAACATTCTTGAAGAGCTGCAACTCATTAAACCTTTAGCTTACGATGATTCAGAAGCTAAAAAATTTTTAGCAGTCCTGAAACCAGAAATTTATCTCTTGAAAAAATACAAAATATATTAAAAAGCATGCCGCCTATTTTTGGAACACAGTATGAATCTGCAGAAAGAGATCTTCTGGAGTTAAAAGAAAATTTCCCCGATCAATTCGCAGAAAACAAATTTTACTATGATTGGTTGGAAAAATGGGGCAAATTAAAAACCTTCAATTAGAAGTGGACCCGGTGATTCAAATACGTGAAGGGTTGGATATAAGCGCCTATAAGGGAAAAACCCTGACCTTTGGTTGCGGACATCAAGCCTCCATTTGCAAATCCAAGCAAGATGAAACAACAGATGCCCATTCCGATGAGCTTACAATTAATCTTACTTCCGATATTGCTCCGGATATTCAGGCTGATTTTAGAAATCCTGATCTGTATAAATTATTTCCGGACAATCATTTCAAGAGAATTTGGTTTGAGTTAATGCATATTGGTGAAAATTTCAGTACAAAATCTCTTCAAGAGTGCTTTAGGATGCTTGAACCAGGCGGTCAATTAGAAATTGGGGATGATACCGTTGCTAGACTCGTAAAAAACCTTTTGCTTAGATGCAGAGAAATTTTTAAAAGAAATCGGATTTTCAAAGGTCGATTTGCAGATTGTTGAAGATGAGCGCGGCAACTACTTCTATGCCACAGCAACAAAATAGTCAAAAGCCCCCTGTTGACAAGGGGCTTATTTTTAAAAATCGGCTTTTCCAGGAAATCTTGGGAAAGCTATCACATCCCGAATATTTTCCATTCCAGTGACAAACTGAATCAATCTTTCAAACCCTACACCATAACCGGCATGCGGAACTGAACCATACTTGCGCAATTCCAAATACCACCAGTAATCGGTAGGCGAAAGGCCTACTTCTTTAATTTTATGCTCTAATGCATCGAGACGTTCTTCCCTTTGGCTGCCGCCTATGATTTCACCAATTTTCGGGACAAGCACATCCATGGCAGCTACAGTCTTATTGTCTTCGTTGGCCCGCATATAGAAAGCTTTGATTTGTTTTGGGTAGTCCGTAATTATAACAGGCTTTGCAANAAATTCTTCAGCCAAATAGCGCTCATGCTCGGATTGAAGATCAGCTCCCCACTTCACTGGGTATTCAAACGTTTTTCCTGATTTTTCTAAAATCCGCACAGCATAAGTATAGGTGGCTCTTTCAAAAGGTGTATTAATGACATGCTGAAGACGTTCAATCAAACCTGTGGAAACATGCTTATCAAAAAATTGCATATCTTCCTGGCAATGATCTAACGCGTATTTTAACACAAACTTCAAATAGGCCTCAGCATTGTCCATGTTATCATTGATATCAGCAAAAGCCATTTCCGGTTCAATCATCCAAAACTCAGCCAAATGCCTTGAGGTATTGGAATTTTCCGCACGGAAAGTGGGGCCGAATGTATAAATATCAGATAAAGCGCTGGCATAAATTTCGCCATTTAATTGCCCGGATACGGTTAGATAAGCAGGTTTTCCAANAANATCTTTGGAATAGTCGACCTGGCCGTCGGGCAAACGCGGAGGTGCATGAGGGTCTAATGTGGTGACTCGAAACATTTNTCCGGCTCCCTCGCAATCTGAAGCTGTAATAATAGGAGTGTGAATATACAAAAATCCTCGCTGCTGATAGAAAAGATGTGTCGCAAAGGCTAACGCATTGCGAATTCTTGTGACGGCTCCTAAAGTATTTGTTCGAGGACGTAAATGGGCGATTGTACGAAGAAATTCAAAAGAATGTCGTTTTTTCTGCAAAGGATAGGTTTCCGGATCACACGTTCCTATAATAGTAATGGATTTGGCCTGTAATTCAAACTGCTGGTTCTTTCCGGGGCTTTCGACAATTGTGCCGGTAATGGAAACCGAAACACCCGTAGAAAGACTATTGATTATTTTTTCATAATTAGGAATATCGGGATTAGCAATTACCTGAAAATTAGAAAGCGTGGAACCATCGTTAATTTCAATAAAAGAAAATGTTTNTTGATTACGAACAGTTCGAACCCACCCTTTTACGATCACTTCCTGACCTAAAATGGAAGGACGTCCTGGAACCGGGTATTTAAGTTGTTTAATTTTCATACGCATAGGTCACTTCATCCTTTTATAATTATTTTACAAAATCCCGCAGCATTTGAATTTCCGTTCTCCAGACAGGCGGCCCTTCTGGGGTTTCCAGATATTTCGGAATTGCTTGTGTACGAGGATCATTCATTAAAAAATTAAAACACTCAGCACCAATCAAACCTTTCCCAATCGATTGATGTCGATCCACTCGTGTTCCTAACCCTTTGGCTGAATCATTAAGATGAAAAGCATACAGGTGTTCTAAACCCACAATTTCATCGAATTGTTTTAGAGTTTTCTCCCAGGCCTCAGGGGTTCTCACATCGTAACCGGCAGCAAAAAGATGACAGGTATCGAGACAAACACCGATTAAAAGATATTTCTTAACTTTTTGAATGATATAGGCAAGTTCTTCAAAACGCCACCCCACTGCGGAGCCCTGACCGGCAGTATTTTCTAAGAGTAAGCGTGTCTTGCCTTTCTCTAATTGCGATTCATACATCAATAAACTTTCTACGATTCGATCCAGACAATCCTGAGGATCTTGATCAATGGCGGCCCCAGGGTGGAAATTGAGATAGGTAATATCCAACTGCAAACAACGTTCAATCTCTAAACGAAACGCTTCACGGCTTTNTTTAAGATTTTCCATATCCGGAGCGCCTAAGTTAATGAGATAGCTGTCGTGACTCATGACCTTTTCTATACCGGTCTCTTTAAGGGCCTTATGCCAAGCTTCAATAGATTCTTGTGTTAAAGGCTTAGCATTCCATTGTCTATGATTGCTTGTAAATAGCTGGATGGTAGTTGCGCCGATTTCTTGTCCCTGGTACAGGGCATTTTGCACCCCTCNCGCTGCTGATGTATGCGCTCCGATCAATAGCTTTTGTGCGTTTGTGGCCATAAATTCCTTTTAAAACCAACTTACGAACTTAATTTTGCACTTTCAAGAGGAAAAGAAGACGAAGCTGCTTCCCTGCAAGGCTGCAAATTGAGTTTCATTTGACAAGAGATCATAGCAGCTACTTCGGTTGTTGTAAAGGAACGCGATTGGAGCAAGACATCAGCCTATTAAAAACTACAGATTATTTTTCTTTAAACCGAAAAGAAGAGGGCGTGAATGTTAATGAAAATTTTAGAAAAATCTAATCATAAATTTGTGATCGAAAATCTTACAATCTACCTATCCCCCAAAACCATCCCCCGAAAAAGCATTTTTATTTCAGCTGTAGGTTCGTAGGTCAAAGACAGGTTAAAATTAAGAGAGAAAATGATTGATGCTTTATTGTTTTATGCCTACCATGATGGTTCACTTTTATCATCGATCAACATGTCAGACGACACAATAGGAAGTATTCTTCAATCTGCGAAGCGNTTNTTTGGCGGAACCATGCTGAGTCGTATCGCAGGAATGATGCGCGATATCGCAATGGCTTTTGCTTTCGGGGCCCATGCATCTGTCGCTGCCTTCCTTGTTGCCTTTCGCTTCTCGCATCTACTGCGAAGACTTTTAGGCGAAGGGCCAATGCAAAGCGCGCTGATTCCTCAAATTGAAAAACTCCGCCAGGAGGATCCTCAAAAAGCAGCTTCCTTNTTTAGGAATTTAACTGCCAGTTTAACGGCTCTTCTCTCTTGCATCGTCGTGGCAACAATGGTCGTACTTGGAGGCGTGCTTCTCTGGATTGATTTAACTCCCGGCAATGCAGAGATTATTCAATTAACCCTCCTGATGATGCCCAGTCTACTCTTTATTTGTCTTTTTGGAATTAATGCTTCTCTGCTCCAATGTCANAAAAGTTATTTTATCCCCAGCGTCGCGCCTGTCGCCTTTAATTTGGTCTGGATTTTCGGTGCTTTTTGCTTGTGGAATTTAGCCTCGACGACAGCAATGCTTTGGCTGACCGTTTTTGTCAACTTAGCCTGTATAGCTCAATGGGCGATCACATTTCCGCAAATTCGACAAAACCTCAAAACACTCGGCGGCGATGTAAAGGGACCTTTAAAATTTTTCTCAAAAGATGTTCTGACGCTTTTACAACCCTTGAGCTTAGGAGTGATCGGGGTAGGAGCAGCTCAGGTCAATAATGCCTTGGATGCCGTTTTTGCACGCTATGCTGATTCTGAAGGTCCAGCTTATCTTTGGTATGCAATTCGTTTACAGCAGCTGCCTCTTGCCCTNTTTGGCATCGCCATTTCAGGAGCCATCCTCCCTCCTCTTGCTCGAGCAATCAAAAATGGAAATGTTTTACAATTTAGGCANTTTTTAGATTTTGCTTTGCGGCGGACAATGGTTCTGATGCTGCCAATCAGTCTGGCAATACTTGCTTTAGGGGANAGCGGTGTCAATCTTCTTTATGGCCATGGAGACTTTGATCGACTGGCCACAACGGAAACAACGCTTTGTCTATGGGCTTATGGCATAGGACTTTTGCCTATGGGACTTGTGCTTATCATCGCCCCTTCTTTTTACGCACAACAGGATTACCGAACTCCAACCTATGCCTCTTTGATCAGCATNTTTTTAAATATTTTCCTCAACTTTATCCTGGTTGCATTTCTTAATTTAGGTGCTGCAAGTGTCGCTCTTGCTACAGGAATCAGTTCGTGGGTCAATTTATGGATTCTTAGCATGAAGCTAAAGCAAAGCTTCAACCTTTCCTCACAAACTAAATCGCTATTTGGGAAAATTGCCCTGGCAAGT
The DNA here is from genome assembly GCA_013414685.1 of Parachlamydiaceae bacterium. Taxonomy (GTDB): domain Bacteria; phylum Chlamydiota; class Chlamydiia; order Chlamydiales; family Parachlamydiaceae; genus Neochlamydia. The sequence goes on from CP058704.1 coordinate 1,438,877, forward strand.
GTGTGTTCTTTTGCCATTGTGTGGATGTTTTCAAATCTCATTCTTTTAGATAACTCTTTAGAATTGTTATTAAAAGGTAACCAGCCCGATTGGCCCCGCGAACCCATCGAACAAATGAAAATCTTATGCATTCAAACTGGTCTNTTTTTTAGCTCGCTCTTTGGAATTGGATATCTTTTAAATGCCGAAGAACTCTTAAAGTTTCACAAAAGTAATACATCCTTTGCATCAAAGCAGAATTGATTCAGCTAAAAAAGTTGTCTCTAGACCATTAATACAATTCAACGTATAGTGAAATCCTCTAAATCAAGAGATAGAGAATTTTGATGGTTAGAGCAGTTAATACACCTATACTCACTCAAACTTTAAAACCCTCAGAAATCCTTCCTCCTAATCGTTCTTTAGGAGTGATCGCAGGAAAAAAGTTTACATTACAAAAACCCCGTCGCTGCCTGGATTTCACGTCTTGTATGTGCCATCATTGTGGCAGCAGGAATTACCTTAGCAGCCGCCCTTGCCACACCTGGAGCTCTTGCAGGGGGAATTTCTCTCATTTGTTTTGGAGTAATTTTATGGGGGATCGCTGAGCTTTATCGAGCAGGACGTGTCATTGTTTATGAAAGAATGTCTAAAGAAAGCAGTTACCAAAATCTTGGGTGCCGATCGGATTTCAGTGACTTACCGGAGATCGAGTATCTTTCAGAAAAACATGATGTGACGATCAAATTAACAAGAAGGCAAATAGAATCCTATCCTTTCAAGGCTGCAAAGATTGGTTTTCTTCCAGAAAAATGCGAAAATAAAGTTAAACATCCTTTTCTTTTAGTGTTAAAGCAACTAGCCAATCAATTATCAGCTTCCGTCCTCGTATATGACTCACAACTTAAAAAGAAAGTATTTACAATAGATTTAGATGGACGCTTATTGCATTTAAGTGAGAACCCTCTAACAGTCGCTGAAATTGAAAAAATCTAAAAAATCAAGACAAAATATTTATGACCATTCTTAATTTAAATTCTCACCCCTAATTAACACTTACAGGACTGAAAATGATTTACTAAAATCTTCTTTCCAGCAAGAGGAACCTTTAATTGATCAATTGAAAATTTCAATCAATCAAGACAAGCCTATGAATAAGACGGGGTTAAATTTACACACTTTAGTCAATCAGCATCTGAGTGAAAACCAAGAGAAAAATTTTCTGTCTTGCATAAGACCCAACTTTATAGCACAGCTGATCTATCGAAAGAAGTTTCAAATCCTCAAGGCACTTTTATGAACACGACGAGTTTCTTACAAACGTCAGCCATGCAGCAAGGGGATGCAACCCAGGTGAAAAAGATTGCTCTTTGCAAGGCCATCACCTTTTCGTAACAAGCAACCAGAAAACTCTTTGGATTACCCGCCTAGCTGCAGCAGTCATTCTTGCACTCGGAGTCACCTTAATAGCCGCTTTAACGACTGCTGGGGCGATTGCCGGTGGAGTTGTCTGCATTCTTACAGCAACCGCCATAATTCTCTATACAATTGCCATGCCGCATTTTCGCGAAAAATTTCACGAATTTAGTTACTTATCAGAAATGAAAAAGAATTTCGATTTGAAAAAATCACTGATCTTTCAAAGATTCAAGCTCGCTTAGCGGATAAGCAAATTAAAGTCTTGATTTCACCGGAACATTTAACACAAGACAACTATGTACTTAGGGGGAAATAGATGGCTGCAACAAGACTCCTTTCGTTTTAACTGTAATCAAAACTCCTGATCAAAAGAATTTCTTTAAACTGTTTAGTTTTGGAAGAGCCTATCGCACAAAAGAATTTGTTATTGAGTGTCAAGGAGATGAGGTTAAACTTCCAAAAGAACCTATCATCATCCCTATTTTTAGCAATCGCTACCCAGATAATCGATGATCTGCTATATCACAAATAGAGAAAATGAAAGGAATAGAATCCCATGTTTGTGACTTATAACAAAGTCAGAATGCACGATACAGATATGGCAGGTATTCTCTATTTTGCCAAGCAATTCCGTTATGTTCATGATGCGCTCGAAGATTTAATAGAGAAAGAAGGATTTAACTTTCACGATCTCTTCAATAATTCTGAATTTGTGTTCGTTATTGTTCATGCTGAGGCGGATTATCTATCTTCTGTTCAGGTAGGAGACGTATTGGAAATTCGCGTGGAAGTAGAACGCCTGGGAAATACTTCTTTTACTATGGCTTATGAAATTTTTAAAGCCGACGGCGTGTTAATGGGTAAAGCAAAAACTGTCCATGTTTGCTTGGAATCAAAAACCCGNCCAAAAATTCCTATCCCACAGTCTTTAAAGAAAATCTTTCAAAAGTACACTCGAAAGGCTGAGAGCTAACAATTACATGCCATACTCTAAGAATCGAGCTATTTCTTCCTTCGTGACTTTTCCTTTTGCAACTTCAATAACGAGATTTTCAAAAGCTTCATCACTTAATAGTATGGAAGCCCCATTAGCACGCAAAAATAAGTAAGTGACACCAAATCCAGTTCGTTTATTCGCATCATTAAAAGGATGATTTTCTACAATATGGAACAAATAGGCTGCGGCTTTATCATAAAGCGTCGGGTATAGTTCTTCCCCAAATATGGCAGCTTTTGGTGTCTCTATAGCGGATAACAAGTGATNTATATCCCTTATACCTTTCAAGCCACCAAATTTCTCAATGAATGCATCATGCATTTTCAAAACTTCTTCAAGAGTCAGATATTAATCATTTTTTGGCTAAGCGTTTCAAGACATTAGCTTTTTCAACTAATAATTCCTTTAATAATTGGTCAAATTCGTCTTTCTCAATGTCTTTATGTTTTTTTGTGCTACTTTCCAGGCTAGGTAGATGCTCTATAACAAACTGTCTTAGACTAATTCCCTCCTTAGCTGCCAACATTTTGATATAAGTATGTTGATCAATAGGAAAATCAATAGTTAAGCGTATAGTTTCTTGTTTATGGTGTTTCGACTTCATAAAAATATCTCCTTTTTTAATAATACCGTATCACCGTAAATAAGTCAAATTCCAGTCAGATAGATTATAAAGGTTTTATTTTAGACCAATTGGGAGATCTTTTTCCAAGAATGCGCGTGTTCCTTCTTCAGCTTCCTGGCTTTTAAACATCTCTTGATGCAAGTCAAAACCAAGCTCCACCCCCTTTTAAANGTCTACAAGGTCCAACTGCTGCATCAAACGTTTAGCTGATTTTGTTGCCTCAGGCCNCCCAAGAGAAAGTGCCTCAACAAACTTCAAAGCTTCAGATAAGGACTCTCCTTTGGAAGTGACTTTATTGAACAAATGAATTTCATAGGCACGCTGAGCATCTATACTTTCTCCCAAAANAATAAGTTCATATAAAATGCGGCGAGGAAGTAACCGCATGAGAAAGGGCATGATTTGTGCCGCGACAAGACCGCGACGAATTTCAGGAAGACCCAATAAAGTTCCAGATTCTCCAATCACTAAATCGCAAGCACACACGACCCNCGCCCCTCCTGCAAGAGCGGCACCATGCACAGCTGCAATGGTAACAATTGGGCATTCATAAATTGTTTTTAATAATGTACCGACACTTTTCCCCAACTTGTCTTCTAAAGATGAGTCTTTCGCTTGAGCTAAATCCAATCCGGCACAAAAGACCAGCCCGGCACCTTTTAAAATAATAGCTCGCTGGTTTTTTAAATTTTGACTCTCTTCAATCGCCTGGCAGAGCTCTTCCATTAATTGAATAGTTAATGCATTGCGTTTGTTTGGGCGATTCAGAGTCAAAATTGTACAAGAGGGATGACTCCTATCGACAAGGACAAGCGGCAGATCCATATCCATCCTATATTTTTATTTCCAAAAGGGCCTGTCCAAGCACTTTACCTTGCGAGTCCATACGCAAAGATCGACTGCCTCCCCTTTCAAAACACCTTTTAAAACAAAATTAAAAGCCTGTAAATTCGGTAACACATAACGCTCAGTAGAGACGACCCCAAGGGGTTTAAAATAGTCATGAACAATTTCTGCTGTTAAATGTTCAAGCATATATTCATAAGCTTTTGCATCGTAAGCAATGACTCCAATATTGGCACTCGAACCTTTATCCCCGCTTCTTGCGTAAGCAAGATCCCGAAGCAGTGTCTTTGATTCACTCATGTTTAACCTCTAAGATGCGCACTTCCGGATCGACTAATGTTTGGTCAATCAAACAGGGCCAGTAGCCAAATATCTCTCTTACATGAGGACGTCCAGACGTATATCCTGTGACACCCTGAGGTCCGCTTGTAATTAAAGGCGCTATTTCCTTCGCAAGATATTCTAAAGCCTCTTTGCTAGGGCTTGCTGCCGCCACCCGAAGAACGCATTCTAAAGATTTATCTTCGAGTTCCTCCTTATTAAATACTCCGGGAACAATATCTAATGATCCTAAACATTCGATGCATGTATCAGAAAATGCATACCCCGCTTGTCGAACTCTCTCTAAGATCACTTCGCCGCAACGACGGGCCTTCAAAATCGCATTCCGACCAAAGACCCCTAAAAAGCCTTCTAATTTATATCCATCCCGGTATGTGGCGCTCACTTTGTAGCTTCCTGGAGCAGGTTTTCCTTTGGCACCAGAAACATGCACGTGATTAGGTCCCACAGTTTGCAACTTTAAAGAAAGAAACGATGCAGTTACATCAGGGCTTAAGTAATTGTCTGGATCGCCAATTTCGTAAAGCAGCTGTTCTTTAACAGTCTGTTCGCTGACAATTCCTCCTGTCCCTTCAGGTTTGGTGATCACAAACGTTCCATCAGAGGCTACTTCCACAACAGGAAATCCCATATTCACAGGATCCGGAATCCCCAACCAATTGGTGGACACCCCTCCAGTCACTTGAGTTCCACACTCGATCAGGTGGCCTGCGATGGTTGCCCCAGCCAGTTTATCATAGTCTTGCCATGACCAATTGAAACTTGCCACGCAAGGGGCCACCGTTAAACTAGGATCGGCGACCCTTCCGGTTATGACAATATTAGCATCTTCTTCTAAAGCCTTGACAATAGAATGAGCTCCCAGATAAGCATTGGCTGTCACAAGTTTGCTTTTAATTGTATGCATAGATTCTTGCGTCTCAAGATTTTGATAGTCTTCATGGTTGGCGTTTGCTGCAATTACATGCAACACATCGTCTCCCACGACTACTCCAATTTTCCATCTCCAGAAGCCTGCTTCACGTAAAATTTCAGCGCAAGCTTCAGCGCACCCAATAGGATTGAGTCCGCCAGCATTTGTGATAAGCCGAACTTTCGCTCCGTCCTCCCAGAGAGTGATAAGAGAGCGGACCACATCTAAAANATCTTTGGCATAACCTGCTTGCGGATCTTTTTGACGTTGAATGGCCATGATCGACATGGAAACTTCAGACAAATAATCCATTGTTAAAAAATCCAGGTGAGGCCATTGACTAACTAAGCGCTCGGCAGCCGCAGGAGAATCTCCCCAAANACCTTGTGCATTTCCTATCGAGACTTTTTTAACATGGTTAGACCTGTATCACACCTGTATGAAACGAGCGCTCTTTAAGAGGAACTCTTTTAGCAATTTGGAGTAGATTGATCAGAGTATCTCGTGTGGTATGAGGAGCAATCACCGCATCCACCCATCCTCGTGCAGCTCCGTAACGGATATCCATTTGTTCATTATATTTTTCATAAATTTGCCGATGCATCTGCTCAGACTCTTGAGCATTTAACGCTTGCCCTTTGCGTTCAGCAGCTTTTTCTTGGATTGTAAATAAAGTATCGGCAGCCTGATTTGCTCCCATAACTGCATATTTTGCGTTCGGCCAGGCAAGAATAAAGTTTGGATCGTAGGCTTTTCCACAGAGTGCATAATTGCCTGCTCCAAAGGAATTGCCTATAATGACGGTTATCTTCGGAACAATGGAGTTGCTTACAACGTTGACCAGTTTTGCTCCGCTTCGAATAATTCCCGATTGCTCAGCTTCGCGTCCAACCATAAAACCTGCGACGTCCTGAAGAAAAACTATGGGGACTTTAATTTGGTTGCAGTCCATAATAAATCGCGCGGCTTTGTCAGCACTATTTGAATAAAGAACACCGCCAATTTCAATTTCTCCTGTCCCGCTTTTTGAGGCTTNGCGCTGATTGGCAACAAGCCCGACCCTTTGTTGTCCAATTTTAGCATATCCGACGACAAGAGTTTGTCCATAATGTTCTTTATACTCGTCAAATGAGTCTTTGTCGACAATGCAGTTGATCACCTCGCGCACATCATACATTTTAGAATTATCAGGACCCACAAGATCATAAAGATTTTTAGGATTGCTTTNTGATCGAAAAAGAGTCTTTTCTATTGGACACTCTATTGGCAGCATATCCACTAATTGGCGCATTTTNNTTAAGCATGCTTCGTCATTAGGCTCGATAAAATCCACTGTTCCGCTAATTTCAGCATGCATTTTAGCGCCGCCTAATTCTTCAGGTTCGACTGTTTGGCCAATGGCTGCCTTGACCAAAGCAGGACCTGCTAAATAGAGGCCGCTTCCCTCAGTCATTAAAAGCTTGTCGCAAAGAACTGGCAGATAGCCTCCGCCTGCGATGCAATTGCCCATGATGGCAGCAAACTGCGGAATGCCTGCAGCGGAAAATACAGCATTATTGCGAAATATCCGTCCAAAATCATCCTCATCAGGAAAAATTTCTGCTTGCAAAGGAAGAAAGACTCCTGAAGAATCAACAAGATAAATCACAGGCAGACGACATTCAAAAGCAATTCTTTGGGCGCGCAAAACTTNTTNTACAGATTGAGGAAACATCGCGCCAGCTTTTACGGTGGCATCGTTTGCTATGATCATGCATAAACGTCCAGCTACAGGCCCAATTCCTGTTACAACACCTGCAGCAGGTAAGTTGCCCCATTCTTCATACATTTTATAGCCAGACCAAATTCCGAGCTCAANAAACTGATCCGGATCATCCAGAAGAATCTGCAGCCGCTCTCGCACTGTCAATCTTCCCAGTCTTTNTTGTCTTTCTTTTCCCTCCTTTCCTCCCCCTTCAAGCAAAACAGCCTCTTCTTTGAAAAAGCNGTCGGTCAAATTTTGAAGGGAATATTCAGGAATTTTTTTGCAATCTTCATGGGTATTTAATGCCTGTGAGTTGATCGGAAACTTCTTCAATAAACTCATCCTGTTTGCTAAATAAATGATCCAGCGATTCAGTGAGCCTATCCATCGCTAAACGACAATATAATTTTGCAGATAGAATGTGATTTTGGTTTGTCTGCTCATTTTTGCTCAATTCTGCATCTATTCTGCTTAGGACAGCCGTTGTTGTATATAGAGCGATAGCGCATGTGGCTATCCGGTCTAATTCCATCTGTTTCTCTATGATCCCTTCACGATATTTTCCTAAAAGGCGCAACACACTAAATCCAAATCTCCGAATATTTTTGCCTAATAAATCCGCTTCTTCCTTAAATAAAGCAGATTTGATGGGGATTTNTGGAGGAGCCAGACGCGCCAATAAATTTTNTGAAAATCTGGTAAGAATGGAAAAACTATCTAAGGGTGAATTGAGAGCTTCAGAGACTGCTTTTAAGGACATGCCTACGTCTCGCATGCCTACCAGGCCAATGAAAGCCCGCATGACTTCATTGGATCCTTCTCCAATCATATTTAAACGCGCATCGCGCATCATCCTTTCAAAAGGTGCATCTGTAAAAANAGAACGCCCTCCATAGATTTGCATTGTGTCATACAGAATCGACCATAAAGAGTCGCTGGCAAATACTTTTAAAATAGCCGCCTCTAGCATAAAATCTTCGACGTTAGCATCAACCAATCCAGCAGTCAAATAAGTAGCAGCTTCCATGGCATAGACTAAAGCCGTCATTCTTGCGATTTNTTCTTTTACTAACCCAAAACTCCCAATAGGTCTTTTGAACTGATAGCGTGTGCGGCTATGCTCGACAGCTTTTTCGAGTAAGGCTTTTCCCGCACCTGTACATGTGGCTCCAAATGTAGTTCGCCCATAATCAAGCACAGTGAGGCAAACTTTCAATCCTCCTCCTAAAGGTCCTAAAATGTTGGCAGCAGGAACTTCCATGTCATGAAATTCAAGATTGGCGGTGGTAGATCCACGCATTCCAACTTNTTCTAATGACTTTGCAGTCACTTTAAAACCAGGCATATCGGNGGTCACAAGAAAAGCCGTGATCTTTTCTTGCTTACCATTTGGAGTCTCCACTGAGGTTTGCGCCATGACAGTTAATACTTTGGCTAAGCTGCCGTTGGTAATCCATTGCTTTTNTCCATTCAGAACATATACATTTTTCTTNNTATCAAATACAGCGCGTGTTTCCACACCGCTTGCATCTGAGCCTGCATGCGGCTCAGTCAATGCAAATGCAGCAAGGGCCTCTCCTTTAGCCAAAGGCTTTAACCAGCGTTTTCTCTGTTCATCTGTGCCAAATAACAATAAAGCTTTTAAACCGATGCTTTGATGGGCATTAATAAAGAGTGCTGTCGATCCGCAATGTTTAGCAATTTCTTCGACGGCACGGCAATAAGCGTATTGAGACATTCCTAATCCGCCATATACGCTGGGGATTGTCATTCCTAGCAGACCTAAATCTCCTAATGCCTGAATGGTTTTTTGAGGAATTTCTGCATGACGATCGATCCAGTCTGGATCTATTTCCTTTTGAGCTAGATTTTTAACTTCTGCGATATAGGCTTCGACTTTTTGCTGCTCTTCTCGTGGGAGGGCAGGATAAGGAANAACCTGCTGAGCGTCAAATTTTCCAAAGTAAAGTTGTTTGGCAAAGCTAGGTTNTTTCTCTTCAGAAAATAGCAGCTCTTCTGCAAGTTTGCGTTGCTGGTCATCCATTCTTCACCTCTTGCTCTGAAAAGGTGAAGCTAGCAAAAGAATTTTAAAAAGAAATAATACTTTTAGTTATGCAGCCTTTGAAATAGAACAATTTCCCTTAAGGTTGCGATAGCAGCAAAAGCATGGAAATTTCATTCATTTTTAAAAAGAAGCATACCATGCATATGAAATAATTTTAGATGCGGAAGAAGCGTTTCAAATTCTTGAGTCACACGCTGGAATGGAGGTACTAATTTTTAATCATTTAAGTTTGGTTAATTTTTGATCTGGACAGTTTCTCTTTGTTCTGTCTCAATTTGTAAACCTAATAGATTATAGGATCTTTTCATTTATATCTATTGGATAATAAACAGAAGGTGAAACACTCAATTTTACATTATTCACTTACAAACCTTTTTAATTAAAAAAACAAAAAACAACAAAAAAACAAGTATTTTTTATATTAACTTTTAATAAGAAACTAAAAGTGAAAATTCAAAAGATCGTGGAAAATTACGGTTGGATTTTTTAGATTTTCAGCTAAAAAGGTAGGCTTTCTTAGCCTAAAGGAGGTTTTATGCGAAAGATATTATCCCTGGTGAGTTTTGTATTGTCGCTTTTTGCTAGTAAATATCTCTTTAGCGACTGCAGAGGAAAAGTTGACATCGGACCCGCTTTTGTTCACCTTGATGTTTTAAGCTTTGGGAAAACAGTCAAAACAATGGACCTGCCGGCAGTTAAAGCCGATGTCAATTATCTCATCTACAAAGGTCTATGCATCAAACCCACCCTTCTCTATGGCTCAAATCGTGGAAGTCTTTTAACAACGAGTCTTGGCCTTGGCTATGCCATTCCTTATAAATCTTGGTGTTTTACACCGACATTTGGAATTTATTATACAAAAGTAAAAACCACGATCCCTATTGANTTNTTTGAGTTTAAAGTGAAGGCAAAAGAAAAGTTTTCCTCCTGGTCACCTTACCTTTCAATCGAAATNTTTTATACGATTGCCAAGAACTGGCGAACTGGTTTTCAATTTCAATATGCATGGAGCCGATCCCACACGAAAATCTCAAACTTTGGTTCTGATAAAAGCAACGCCAAAGGTCCAAGTTATTCTTGGGTGATAGAACGCGATTTTAATGAACATTGGTCTTTAAATTTTGGAGCCGCTTACAATGTGAGTTTAACTCATGAGAAGCATGGTTTGCGAGGATATGGAGCAAAAATAGGCATAGCTCATTGGTTTTAATTCCCTTAAAAGTCATTTTAAAAAATATTTGCAATAATTTAAAAATTATTGTATAATTGCTTTTTAATCCTGTTTTTAGAGGTTTTAATATGTTTTTAATTGGTTAAGCCCTATCAATAGACATGTAGACACCACTTCTTCTTCCGTCCTCCCACCTGCGGACAAAGGAATAAAAGACATTACTAAGCTTATTTTTGAAAAAGGTCACGCCCATAAAGATTTGAAAAAGGCTTTGGTTTGCAAACCTTTTATAGTTCCTCTGGTGGTTTATCCTATTGTTAGCCTGATTGGCCATGCCATTATAGAAGCGCTGACAAGAAAAGAAAATCATGCCTACGCTAAAATCGTCAAATATCTCGATGAAAAATATTCAATAGAAAAAGGAAAATACTTTTTGAATGGGTCTGATTTGAATTATATAGATAATATCTTTAAGCATTATAAACTTTCTTCAGGTTATCTACCTCAAGCCATAGAAAAAGCTTTACGAAATAACAATGAAGAGGCTTTTACCTTTGGCTTTAAGAGAAGTCAGGCGACCTCGTTTTTCCTTAATTAAAGCAGTGTCTAAACAGAAATGTGATTGGGTAAATTCTTATTTTGATAATAATAGGAGGGGCCAGCATTTTTAATGATGGCGCCCCCAAGGCATACATTATCCTTATAAAATACGATCGATTGACGGGGCGTCACTGCACGCTGTGGAATATCAAACACAACCCTTAATTTCCCTTCTTCAGCAGATACAATTGTGCAAGCTTGGTCTGTTTGCCTGTAGCGCACTTTAGCAGTACAAGNTAAAGGGAGTTCCGGAATTCCTTGCATTGAGACCCAACTGGGTTCTTCTGCAATCAGTTCATCGCAAANAAGAGCTGGGTGTTGCACTCCACGTTCAATGTAAACGACATTTCGTGGAATATCTTTACCGACCACAAACCAAGGCTCTCCTTGTCCTCCGAGGCCCATGCCTTTACGCTGTCCAATCGTGTAATAGGCGACTCCATCATGTTTTCCTACAATTGCACCATTGAGAGTCTCGAAATTCCCTGGTGTATAAGCAATGTATTGACTAAGAAACTGCTTGAAGTTGCGTTCACCAATAAAGCAAATCCCTGTGCTATCCTTTTTCTGCGAGGTAGCCAATCCATTTTCTTCAGCGATGGCGCGCACTTGCTTCTTTTGCAGATGCCCAATGGGAAATAAAACCTTGGAAAGAGTGTTGGATTGAATCGTGTAGAGAAAATAGCTCTGGTCTTTCCCGGGATCAAAACCTTTTAGAAGATAATTTTCAGCATTCACAGTAACGGTTTGGCAATAGTGGCCTGTCGCCAGGTAATCGGCTCCTAACTGAAGAGCTTTTTCCAAGAGGACTTTAAATTTAATTTCTCGATTGCACAAAATATCTGGATTGGGCGTATGGCCTTGCTTGAACTCTTCAAGAAATTGATTAAACACATTCTCCCGATATTCTTTCACAAAATTCACGGAATAATAAGGAATCCCAATCTGATCGCAAACACGCACAACATCTTCAAAATCATAGGAAGACATGCATACCCCTTGAGCATCTTCTTCTTCCCAATTTTTCATGAATAGGCCGATGACGTTGTAGCCTTGTTGTTTTAATAAAAGGGCTGAAACAGAGGAATCAACGCCACCTGACATTCCAACAACGACGGTTTTTACGCTCCGATTCATCTTACCTCAAAGCAGGTTCAGGCATTGATGCCAAGACCTGGGTTTCCCCCTCAGAACGCGCCACTAAGACTGCACAGCAAGATGTTCCAAACACATTGACTACTGTTCGGCACATATCCAAAATACGTTCGACTGCAAGCACAAGCCCAATTGCATCAGNGGGAAGGCCAATGGCGTTTAACACTAAAACTGCGCCAATCAGGCAGGCAGAAGGAATGCCGGCTAAACTAAACGAAGAGAAAAGGACTAATAAGAAAACAGAAATTGTGGGACCGAGCCCCATGGGAACGTTGTAAACCTGCGCAATATAAAATACAGTCACGCAAATAAACAGAGCAGAAGCTGTCAAATTTAATGAGGTTCCAAGAGGAACTGTAAAGCTGCAAATACGATTAGAGACATTGGCGCGCTTTTCAAGACATTCTAAAGTCAAAGGCAACGTTGCGGCTGAAGAACTTGTAGAAAAGGCAGTTAGCAAAGCTGGCCCCATCGCACGAAAATGAGCAACAGGACTGACTTTTCCAATTAATTTAAGTAATAGTGGGAGGACAACTCCTGCATAAATGATCAAGCCTAAGATGACAGTCAGAGTAAACCAGGCAAGAGAAAGAAAGGCCTCTGCACCCGTTGTAGCCACAACTTTTGCCACCAAACCAAATACACCGATCGGAAGAGCACGCATGACCAGATGGGTAATTTTCATCATGATCTGAAAGACGCCATTCCAAAAATTTAACATCACCTGCCCAGATTGAGGTTCAATCTGGGAAATAAAATAGCCAAACAGAAGGCTAAAGAAGATCAACCCTAACATTTGTCCCTGAGAAGCAACGGCTAAAATATTAGAAGGAATTAATTTCAGAAGAAGTTCAGCGATTTTGTCAAAAGTCCCCACCTGGCCGCGTGCTTCAATTTCTGCTAGTTTTGCGAGTTGAGCTGCATTCTCAACAAGCGGTTTTTGAGTTCCGACGCCAGGTTCTATCGCAAGAACGCAAATCAAACCCACAAGGACAGCAAGAGTGGTGGTTAANNTATAAAAACCAAATGTTTTCAGGCCTAGAGAGCCAAAAGAACCATCGCTTCCCATCCGTGCAGTTCCGCTGATAATGGAAGAAGCCACTAAAGGCACAACAACCAAGGTCAAAGCATTTAAAAATAGCTGGCCAATGAGACTATAGATTTGAAGAAAGGTCACACCAAAAATTTCCTTGTCAGGACCAGTTAAAAAGCCGGCGACAATAGCTAAAAAAATAGCGGTAAAAACCTTGATGAGGATGTGATTTTTCATATGCGTATCTTGTTAAAATAAAAGATATTATATACAAGAGAGGCTTTAGTGTCTAGACAGCAATCTCATTTGTGTAAAAATTGATGAAATTGCGGTAAGCCACATTTTCGATTGCCTCTGTTGAAAGCCCTAAATGATTCTTCCAGGTGTCTAAAACATGTCCATAAGCTGTTGCATCTTCAAATTCCGGAAAGAACAACTGGTCTAAAGGCTTTTGGAATGTTGGCGGAAGGTCTGCTCCAGCAAAGAAATCTGCTCCAAAGCAACTTTGCTTTTCGCCCCNTAGCTTCAAAACATATTCAAATTGCCTAACGAGATTATAAGGATCCTCTGCCCCAATGAAATCTCTATATAAAACAAATCCTATAAGACCTTTTCTTCTTAAAATTTCTTTCGCTATTTCATCTGGAAGATTCCTCACCACAGGGCTAATCGCTCGGAAGTTTGAGTGGCTTGCTACCACAGGGATTTCCAGATTTTTCGTATCAATGTAATTTAAGATCCCATAAGCCAAAGGATCTGAGGTATGACTAAAATCTATTGCTATCCGTTTTTGATGCAAAANATCTAATAGCCTGCACCCATCTTCCTTTAGCCCAATTTTAGTATGGGCACCGCCACCAAAGCGGTTTTCTAAATTCCAGGTAGGCGTAATGTACAACAGTTTTGCCACGCTTTNTTCAATAAATTCAATACGCTGAAAACCATTTTCTAAAGGTTCATCTTCTTCGAACATGCTCGACGCATTTTCTAAGGCTAAAACCATCTTTATAGACGCTGTCTGCAACACTGAATTTATAGAATCTTGATATGTAAAGATTTGGAAATCTTGCGGATACAAATTAGGGAGCTGCAAAANACGCTCTACCTGCATTTGACCTTTTGNAGTTGAACCAGGAGTTGTTTCTGTGAAGATGGCCATCGTTTGCATTCTTACATTGCCTGTGCGCAGCTGCGGCAAAGAACAACGGACTTCCGGATTTAAAACAGAACGATGAGGATCATTGGCTAAGTAGCAGAGCAAATCGCAGTGCATGTCAATTACAGGTTGCATTTTCCACTCCCATGCTTCAATCTATTGAGATAGAAAGGAATTTAACATACTATTCTATACTCATTCCAGCTGAAACTTGGAATTTAGACTTGCTACTGTCTTAGAATCTGCCCGCATCGCTTGAGCATATTCAAGTTGTGCTGCTTTGGCTGATTCAAATCCAGTGCGCTTTCTTGTCAATTTTCCAATTTTGAACTGGAAGCACTAAATATCATCACACTAAGGTTGCTTGAATTCATGTTCACAAACATTTTATTTTTAATTTTAACTCTTTTATTAATCACCCTAACGCCCGAAAAATCACACCCTGGNATTTCTTCAAAATGGCTGGCGTTTGCCACCTCCATTTTCCTTTTTCTGGGGCTTTGCTGCCTGATTATTTTACAGTTTTTCTGNCTGAAAGGATTATGGAGAAAAAACCCCACGTCNATCCATGCGGTGGTTTGCCTGGAATTATTATTCTATCTTCTCATTTATCAATACATTTTAGATGCAGGAAGAATTTTTCAAACGATTCCCTATTTGGAAAATCAACAAAATCTCAATGCGATCTGGGAATTATTTTTATACTTCGCAGGACTTGGTGTATTTTACAGTTTGGCTTTTGTTCAACGTTATACTTCCCTTAATTTGGAAAAACGTTATGCCTATGCAATAAGGCAAATTCGTTTTCTTTTACCTTTTGCCCTTCCATTTATTCTTCTCACTTTTATTTTGGATATCTTTAATTTCCTGGCAGGAACACATCCGGAAAATATTCAAATGCTAGAGTGGACTTCTTTTGCGCTCAGTCTTATTTTGGTAGGCTTGTTATTGATTTTTCTNCCTTATTTTATTCAAAAAGTTTGGAACTGTCAGCCAATCCCCCAAGGCCTCCTTAGAAATCGGTTGGAAACCACTTGCCAAAAAGCTCATTTTAAACATGCGGGCATGAAAACCTGGTCGGTCATGCAAGATCAGTTGACTGCAGGGATCATTGGAATTATTCCACGTTTTCGTTATGTGATGTTTACCGAGCGCACCCTAAAAGAATTACCGCCAGAAGATGTGGAAGCGATTTTGGTCCATGAAATTGGCCATCACGATCGCAAACACTTGCTGATTTATCCTTTTATTCTGGCTGGAATGATCTTGTTTTCAGGACTTTTCTTTTCCCTCATTATAGAACCTCTTACGAATGTCTTGGAACAGGCAAATGCATTGTACCCTTCTATGTGGTGGGATCTTTTGAATCCTTTATGCATTTTCACTCTTTATGGATTGTTAATTTTTGGTTATTTTCGTTTCATTTTTGGGTACTTTTCACGACAGTTTGAACGTCAAGCCGATCTTCATGTCTTTAAACTTGGGATAGCCCCTGGACATATGATTCATGCCCTAAAAGAAGTCGCTCAAACTAGCGGTGGATATGAAAGCCCTAATTGGCATCACTTCAGTATCAAAGAAAGAGTGGAATTTCTCGAGGCTTGTGCTCAAAACCCTTTATTAGTGGATAAACATCACAANAAAGTAAGAAGACTTGTATGGCTTTACTTTGTGATTTTTGTGTTTGGAAGTCTTTATATTTTTTGGCATTTGGCATGATTAAGAGGTAAAATTTCATCTTAGATATGAAAGCTGGGCTGCATTCACGAGTTTTAGATAGTTCATGATAAATGCTACTTTGTCTAAAATTTAATATTTAAAGAACACTATTAAAAAAGAATTTATTCTTTTCCATTGAATTAATTAAACAATTTTCTATAGATTTAAAATGATTTAATTAAGAAATTCTTCACTAAGAAAATTTTATGCTGCTTATAATTTCAGCCATCGGTTATATAGTGTTTCCAGTTCAAAACACCTATTTGAATTGATTCAAAGTCTCAGGCTTAAAATTATTTTAAACGGTTAGTATTGCATTAATATTAGTCCTTTTTAAATAATTCAAGCGCGAGAACTATCAATTCAGGTGAAATGGTGTCTTTGCATGAGAACGAGTAGATACCAAAATGAAAAATCAATTTTCAGAGGAAAATTTATGACCTCGGCTAAGTTAAATTTTTTACGTGAATACTACAANAAACATGAAAAAGAAACTTTAGAGGATTACTTTAATTTTTTACGTTTTCAAAGCATTAGCTCAGAACCCCAATATAAACAACAAATTGAAGCTTGTGCCCAATGGGTGGTAAACTATCTTAAACGAGCAGGGTTTAAGACTGAAGTCTGGTCTACTTCGCGTCATCCTGTTATCTTTGCTTCCAACATGGAGGCAGGCCCCTCAAAACCCACGCTACTCATCTATAATCACTATGACGTACAACCTGTCGATCCTTTGGAGGAATGGAACTCTCCTCCTTTTGAACCCACTGTAAGAGATGGCAAAGTGTATGCCAGGGGTGCACAAGATAACAAAGGTCAATGTTTTTATACATTATTTGCGATGAAAGCTTTGATGGATAGGAATGGCAAACTTCCGATCAATGTGAAGTTCTGCATTGAAGGCGAAGAAGAATGCGGAAGTTTAGGCTTATCTGAAATCTTACCTAAAAAAGANAAAGAGCTCAAAGCAGACTATTTGGCCATTGTAGATATGGGGGTNAAAAATCTTCATTCTCCGGCAGTGACCTTAGGCGTTCGAGGAATAGTCACAATGGATGTTTTGGTGCAGGGAACACATACCGACTTACATTCCGGTTCTCATGGAGGAATCGCCTATAACCCACTCCATGCACTCATTGAGATTCTAGCAAAACTGCGCGACAANAAGGGAAGGATAAAAGTTCCTGGTTTTTATAGCTCTGTGCAGGAACTGAATCCTTCGGAAAAAGCCCGCATCGCTTTTGACTTTGATGAAAATGAATACATCGGATCTTTTGGCGCAAAGCCTACAGGCGGCGAAGAGGGATTTTCTCCTTTAGAAAGAGCATGGACAAGGCCTACCATTGAGGTAAATGGCATTACAGGGGGATATGGGGGCGAGGGTTTTAAAACAGTCATCCCAGCAAAAGCTTTAGCAAAAGTTTCTTGCAGGCTTGTTCCTAATCAGACCCCGGAAAAGATAGCAAAGAAAGTAGCCAAATTTATCGAAAAACAAGCCCCGGAAGGAGTGAAAGTTTCTGTGCATATCCATGAAGGCGGTGGAAATGCTGTAAGAGCAAATCCTACATCAAACGTTGTTCAGGCATTTGCGAAAGCGTACGAAGAAGTTTTTAATCTCCCCTGCGCTTTCACCTATTCTGGNGGATCGATCCCAATTATTCAGGAACTCTCTGAAGCCAGCAGCAGTGAAGTTGTTTTAATGGGATTGGGCCTTCCTGGCGATCAAATCCATGCACCCAATGAACATTTTGGACTTGATCGCATCGAAAAAGGTTTTTTAATTATTACAAGAACTCTTGAACTTTTAGCAAACTGAGGTATTTATGAATCTGACAAAGCCTATATTTTTGACATTGACCAGTTTTCTAATGGTCTTTCATGTAAATTCGAACTTGATTTCAGCCCCTTTAGGGACATTTCAGCAAGATTTTTCCACTGTTGCCCAAGATGCCATCCCTGCAGTTGTTTCTATTCAAGTTAAAACTAAATCNCTTGCCATCATCAAGCGAAACGATCGATTTTTCAATGATGATTTTCTTCAACGCTTCTTTGGCGCACCTTTGGTTCCACANAACCCCGAAATGGAATTGGGATTGGCTTCAGGATTTATCGTTTCACCCGATGGCTACATTATCACAAACAGCCATGTGGTCAAAAATGCAACCGAAATCGAAGTCACTTTGCATGATAAAAAGAAGTATAGTGCAAAAGTTGTTGGGCAAGATCCCAGCACTGACGTCGCTGTTTTAAAGATTGATGCTGACCATTTACCTTATTTAAAACTTGCTAACTCTGATGACATAAAAATTGGACAATGGGCCATTGCTATTGGCACTCCACTAGGACTGGAAGCTTCTTTAACAGTAGGTGTGGTCAGTGCAAAAGGCCGGAACAATTTAGACATTGCTCGGATTGAAGATTTTATTCAAACGGATGCTGCAATCAATCGCGGCAACTCCGGCGGGCCACTTCTAAATTTGAATAGTGAAGTAATCGGAATGAACACAGCGATCGTCTCTAACAATGGCAGCGGATATATGGGGATTGGATTTGCCATCCCGAGCAACATTATCAAAAATGATTTCGAACAAATCCGTTCCAATGGTTCGATTTCTCGAGGTTACATCGGTGTGGTCTTACAACAAGTGGACGCAGAGCTTGCTCAGGCTTTAGGAATGGAGAAGGCTGAAGGGGCTTTAATTGCCGATGTCAGCAAGGATTCCCCTGCAGAAAAAGCCAACCTCAAGCAAGGAGATATTATCCTTAAATATGATGGACGTCCAGTTGTCAGCATTGGCGCACTGCGCAATGCCATTGCTTTGATGAATCCTGGGACAAAAGTTAAACTTGAGCTCTTGCATAAGGATAAAACAAAATCTTTGATTACTTTAGAAGTTGGAAATTTTCCGCAAGGCAATGAATCCGCTCCTTCTTCTGTTTCTAAAGAGAATAAATTAGGAATCGAAGTCAAAGAACTCACACCAGACCTTGCGCGCTCTTTAGGATATGGTGATCAAAAAGGAGTCGTCATTTCAAAAGTTGCACCCAGCAGTCCTGCAGCTTGGGCTGGCCTTAANAAAGGGACATTGATTGTCAGCGTCAATCAACAAGCAGTCACTACTTTAGATCAATTCTATAAGTTACTTGAAGCTAACGATCCAAATAAACCTGTTCTTTTACTTGTGAAGCAGGGAGATGTTACACGTTTCATTTCTATCCGTGTAAAATAATTAAAGAATGGGTGCGCATATATTGCGCACCCTGAATGTAACCTATTTCTTAGCTTGTTCTTCTTGTTGAATTTCTTCTAAATGCTCTTGTTCTTCCTCTTCTTCCGCTTCGCTAGAATCGACCGGAATCGCATAAATATCTGTCTTATCATGCTCTGCGTGGAGCGTATAAGGAATTTTGTCACTGCTCTCAGTTGAATTGGCAAAACAAATAAAAGGTGTGACGCTAAATAATAATGTAGAAATTAATTTTTGTTTCATGATTTTATGCTCCAAATGTTGAAAACATTCGCATTTATAACAAATCAGTTTAATTTCAGTAAAGATTCTATTGAGAGGAGAAAAACTAGGATTTTATTTCGACTGTTTTAGCTTTTTCAGCTGCTTTGCGGGCTTTTTCTTCATGTTTCTTAATTGTAATGCGTGCCAAGTCTCCTGACCAATACAATGTTTTATCATCGATTTNTTTAATTAAAATACTGATGGCTATGATTGCAACTGGAGTCACAAATAAAAGGCCGATTTCAAATGTGCATAAAGATAAAGCAGCAAGGCCAAAAGCCATTGCTGGAATCACAAGCAAAGCAATGGCCCCGATAGCGATGGCTAGGGTTAAAATTTTCTTTTNTTTGAAATAGTCAGGATATTTGTCTTTGCAAATCTGGATGGCCTTTGCCCTTGGAATCTTATTAACATCCTGAGGTTTTTCCTCGATTGAGACAGGCTGACTGGCTTGAATACCTGGTAAATTCATAAATCTTAAAATTTAAATATTTTATATTATTTTATCATAAAACTAAATTTAAGACAATTTATAAAAAGCATTTACGGTTACCTTAAAAATATGATATTATAGAGTTGTTCAAGTTAAAAAACACGAATTCGGGCTGGAAACTAATTATCCAAATAGGAATTTTTTATGACCATTGAAGCAAACTACGATCTCGGAAGACTCTACTTCGCTTGCCGCGAACTCACAACTGAAGATCTCATTACCTATTCAAAAGGAATGCATTTGGAAAAGTTTGGACGCGCATCTTTTGTTTTTTACAGGCAAAGGAGTTTACACAAACGAAGCAGCAAAAAAACTTTTAGAGCAAAACATTCACGGGGATGAGATTCTTAAGAAATATTCATTTTTAAGTCAGCTTCTGAAGATTCAGGATGTTGCCAATCATAAATTAAAAACTCCTTCTCAAACATTTGCCACACTTGAAGAAAAACATTTTCACTACAGGAAGAAAATGCCATTAATTCTTTTTGACTCAAGAAATGGTAAATCCAAAAATTGCTTCTGAAATGAAAGAAATCCCATCAAACGTGGAAATACAAAAACAACAATCGAATCAAGAAATCTCAATCTCTCAACCTTCTATTGAAATGAAGAAAAAAGCACCATTCAGACAGTGGATAAGACATGGATAAATCCAGTAAAACAACATAAATATTTAGTGACGCTAAATCTTTCTTATCTCTGGTTTTCTTCAGCTGAAACAATGAAAAAGTGGCAATCCCTGATTCCATCAGCAGCAAGCTACCTGCAGCAAATTACTATTGCATCTATTCACCTTCCTCCCGCACAGAGCTCGATCAGGAAGATTTCCAATCTTTCATAAAAAACTTTGAAGGCAATGGACTTCCTATCGTCATCCTTAGTTACCGATACGGTGCACATGCTCCCCTCTTTCACTTCCGACAGAATATCCAATTTTAAACTTAAATTATGAGAGTTACGCAATTCTAGAATCAGAGTCTAATCAAAAAGCAATTCAAATGCTAAAAAAGAACTCAGATAAACGCATACTCAATCAGTTCAAAGTTGGAAATTTAGGAATTTAGACCCTTTTGAAATTCTTGAAAAAGAACATTCTCGCGGATTGGATCAAATTCATGTTTGGAGAGCATCTCTTTCATTTGAGGCATCCCTACACGGTTTGCAGACTCTAACCAGCCTACTGCTTGCTTGGGCTGCTGGAGTTGAGCATAGCAAACAGCATTGAGAAATGCTACATCATAACTTGGCCGCTCGCTAAAAATACGGTTTCCCAGTTGGATGGCTTCTTTTAGATCTTCATTACGATATGCTAAGTATTGCAATACCTGCCAAGAAGAGAGATCCAATTTATTTTTAAGAGGATGCAAAATCTCATAAGCCGCTTTATAATCCCCGCGCTCATTTAAAAGAATGGCCTCATAGTTAGTCGCTTGAGTGTACAAAACACCTGATTGGGTCATGTCTCGCACGGATCTAAATTTTTGATAGGCCTCTTCTTTTCTTCCAAGATGCAAATCTTCCTCGCCTTCGCGAAATAACTTTTGCGCTTCTTCATTTTGGTCTTGTTCGTGCATGGACAAGCTGCTTTGCCACGAACGATAACTCTCAAAGGCCAAGATCAAAAATAAAGATCCAGCAAGAATAGCCTGCAAAGCAAAGAAAAACAGTCCCACTATGGTTGCAATCAAAATGCTTAAAAAGTAAGCAATTTTGATGCCTCTTATTCCAAATATCCCTTCCAAAAGAATACTGAGAAGACGTCCTCCATCTAAAGGCTGCACTGGCAACAAATTGACAGCGGTCCAGAAGACATTGACGTAAAATGTGATTTCTAGGATGAAACGCCAGATGGGACGTTCGCCAGTTTTTATTAGAACAAGATAGGTCAAAAACGCCAGGCAAAAACCAANAAGCGGGCCGCAAANAACAATGATGAATTCTTTCCAAAGTTTAAGCTTGGGGCCAGCACGCTGCGTGACTCCCCCAAAACCTACAAGATCAATCTTTGCTTTCTGCCCAAAAGCCACGGCTGATAAAGCATGTCCAAATTCATGAACGATAATCGAAAAAGTGATGATCAAAACCCACAAAGCTGTTTTGATGATGGTGGATTGCAGCGAAGCCATATCAGAAAAGCTGTTAAGCCAGCCAATCACAAATGCAAGCACCCAAAAGAAAGGATAAATACGAACAGGAATTTTTCCTGGAATTTCAATCATACAGATTCGTCTCTTTAACGCGAATTAGGGACTAAGAAATGACAAGAGTCAGGACTCTTGTCCAAAAGTCGCATTTGTTAAGGGCAGGAGAGCCTGGCCCATTTCAGCAGGAGATTCGGCCACGCTCACACCNNAACTTTTTAAAGCGGCTATCTTATCAGCTGCGGTCCCTTTTCCTCCAGAAATAATTGCACCTGCATGCCCCATGCGGCGTCCCGAGGGTGCTGTTTGTCCTGCAATAAAGGCAGCTACAGGTTTAGTTCCATGAAGTCTGATCCATTCTGCAGCCTCTTCTTCGGCATCTCCACCAATTTCCCCAATCATGAGGATCGCACGAGTTTCAGGATCTTTTTCAAATAATTTTAAAACATCTATAAAATTGGTGCCATTTAAAGGATCGCCGCCAATCCCGACACAAGTCGATTGTCCTAAACCTAATAAAGTTGTTTGCCAGACAGCTTCATACGTTAAGGTACCTGAACGTGAAACAATTCCAATATTTCCTTTCTTGTGAATATATCCAGGCATAATTCCAATTTTACATTCTTCCGGGGTAATAATACCGGGGCAGTTAGGACCAATTAATCGGCTCGTTTTACTTGCACGCATTTGCTTACTCACCTCTAACATATCCTGAATAGGAATCCCTTCTGTGATACAAACGATTAAAGGAATCCCCGCTTCCTCTGCTTCCAGAATGGCTTCTGCAGCATAGGGAGCAGGCACAANAATCATGGTTGCATCACAATCGGTGGCTTTTGCTTCAAGAACCGTATCAAAAACAGGAACACCCAAATGCATCTGCCNCCCTTTTCCGGNGGTGACCCCTCCTACAACTTTTGTCCCATAGGCAATGCATTGCTCAGTATGGAAGGTCCCTGCTTTTCCAGTGATGCCTTGAGTGATGACTTTTGTGTTTTTGTTTACTAAAATCGACATGAGTTCCCTTTTATAGACTTNTACCACTTTTTCTGCTGCCTCTGCGAGACTGTGAGCAATAATGAAACTTAAACCTGAATCAGCTAAAACTTTTTTCCNCTGCTCTACATTCGTGCCTTCCATACGTACGACAAGCGGGACTTTGACATGAAGCTGCCTTGCAGCTTCAACAAGGCCTGAAGCTAATGTTGCACAATTCATAATACCACCGAAAATATTCACAAGGATCGCTTTCACTTTTGGATCTGAAAGAATAATTTTAAATCCTTCCGCCACTTTTTCCTGGGAGGCACCTCCGCCAACATCTAAGAAATTTGCCGGTGCCCCGCCATAATACTTAATAATATCCATTGTGGCCATGGCAAGCCCAGCCCCATTGACCATGCAACCGATTTCTCCATCTAAAGCAATGTAAGCAAGATCATATTCTTTTGCTTTGGCTTCATTCTGATTTAGTTGCGTGGGGTCATAAAACTTTTTGGCAAGCGGTTGGCGATAGAGGGCGTTATCATCAATACTGAGTTTTGCATCCAATGCCAAAAGTTTATTCTCTTTTGTCAGAACCAACGGATTAATCTCTAACAGAGAAGCATCCAATTCCAAAAGGCTTTTGCCAATGATTCCACAATTTTTCCCCTGTTCCGCTAAATCTCCAGACCATCCCATAAACTTATTTAATTCAACAATATGATGAGCCCTGATCCTCCCATCCAGCAAAACAGGGATTTTAAGGATTTTTTCCGGATATTTTTGCGCCACCTCTTCGATTTCCATTCCACCTTCCGNGGAGGCAATCACAATAGCTTCAGCTTNTTTGCGATCGATTGCGACTGCCAAATAGTATTCTTTCTCAAAATCAACTAAGGGAGAGATGAGGATTTGGTGCACAAAAACACCTTCTTTGCCGGTCTGTTTGGTCACAAGATGCATTCCTAAAATCGCTTTGGCCTCATCGAAAATTTCCTGGCGATTTTNTGCAAGCTTGACACCACCTGCTTTTCCTCTTCCTCCTGCATGGACTTGTGCTTTTACAACAGCCTTTTCCAGCCCCATAGCTTTAACTATTTGCTCCACTTGCTCCAGGCTGGAAGTCACAGTAAAATCAGGAACTGGGATTTCGAACCTCCTAAGAATTTCTTTAGCCTGATACTCATGTACATCCATAGTCTTATTCCGTAAGAAGTTTGTGTATAATCAGATATTTGCTATACTCCGTCTTTTTATTCAACTATATCAGAAAAAAACTCTATGATTTTAAATTTTCTTAAAGGCAGCTACGAAAAGTTTAANAAAGCTCTTTCCAATACAGGATCTGCTTTAGGCTACAAATTACGCACCTTATTTTCAAAACCTCTTGATGAAGAAACGCTCGAACAATTAGAACGGATTCTTTATGAAGCCGATCTTGGCGTCAAAATGTCAACCGAGCTCACGCANAAAATCCGCGACCTGTACGTTCGTAATCCTGAGGCCACACCTGACGAACTGTTAAAAGAGATCCAACGCGATGTGGTCGAATTAGTTAAGAAAACTCCTCATTCAGGTCAAGAGCAAGCTCAACCTCATGTCATTTTAATTGTGGGTGTTAATGGAAATGGAAAAACAACATCAGTGGCCAAACTTGCCAACCTTTACCATAAACAAGGTAANAANGTTCTTCTTGGTGCTGCCGACACATTCAGAGCCGCAGCCATTGAGCAGCTTGAAAAATGGGCTCAACGGCTCAATATAGAAATCGTAAAAGGAGCATTTAAAAGCGATCCAGCTTCAGTAGCTTTTGACGCCGTCTCAGCCGCAAAATCACGTGAGGCAGACGTTCTGATTATCGACACAGCTGGAAGGCTCCATACAAAAACAAATCTTATGCAGGAATTGGAAAAAATCAAACGTTCTTGCCACAAGGTCTATCCGCATAGTCCTCACGAAATTTTGTTGGTCTTAGATGCCACGACAGGACAAAATGCAATTGATCAGGCCTCCATTTTCCATAAACATACGCCGATTACGGGTTTAATCCTTACAAAGCTGGATGGAACTGCAAAAGGCGGAATTGTGATCGGCATCCAGCAGCAGCTTGGAATTCCGGTCCGATACATTGGCTTTGGGGAATCCATAGAAGATTTTGAAGTTTTTGATCCTGAAAGCTTTGTAAACGCTCTCCTGGGATTATAAAATTTTAAGTCTTGTTCGAAAGTCAAAAAATCATTACAACGAAATTTTCCAAACGAGGAGATTTTCCATGTCTATCGGTAAGATTTTTTTGTCTTTAGGGTTGAGTCTTTTTGTCTTTCCTCGCTTCAAGCCCATTATAATCATGTCGATCATGTGAATCATCCGGAAGGTGCTGCTTATGCAAGCGGTGTTCATCATGGCTATAATGAAGGATACGCTCATGGATGGGCAAATCATTACGGCGACTACCATTGGCACAACAACTATTGGCATAACAATGTTTATGTAGGAGATGCCTGGTACCATCCAGGGTTTGTCTACCACGATGCGGGGGTGGCCTATCCTTATTATTTCAATGGATACCCCTATTACTATTATTATCCAGCCTATTATTGGGAACCAGGCGTAAGTGTGAATGTGAACATTAGATAGGATGAGAAAAACTTTAGTTTTTTTGGGAGATGTTTTCTAAATCTTTCAACCACATCCAGGTCACTTTTTCTAATTTATCGGGATTGACGAATTCTATGAACGCATTTTGTCTTTCGTAAATTTTCTTTAATACTTCAGACATGGAAAGATCTGAAGAAAGACCTAAAGTCATTTTGAGAAATTTTTATAAGATTGTTCTTCTCCTTTCATCGGTGAAAAAATGACTAAGCATTTTTCTTCGTTTTGAATGCACGTTTTCAGTCCAGGGGCCGTCCCATCGCCATAGAATAAGTTAATTGTTCCAGTTCGATTTCCTAAGTGTAAAAGGATATGCCTGAAAGGACAATCAGTAGCCCTTTTACGATTTTGTATGAGCTGTATGATTAACTCTTTGGCACCCGTGCGTAGTCCCTGGTAACTGGATGGATGAGATCCTTGCCAAGGATAGAAAATTGTATTCCAAAGATCAAATTCTCGTTTAAAAAGCTTTATCGATTTTTCTCTAAAAATTCGATTAACGATCGTGCCCATGAGTGTAAACGGCAGAGTGAGCAACAAGACAAAATAAGAACCCACTAACCTGGAAATACGGCAAATCAAATGATTGCCCTGGCCATACGAAATTTTGCGTGCTAAATTTTTTCCTTTTATAAGAAGTGCTTCCACTTTTGCAGGCAGACCTTCAAGTGAGTAGTAATATTGCCTATCTAATTGCATCATGAGAAATAGCGTGCGTAGAAAAGATTTGTAATTTTTGGGTGAGATGCGATTTAAGTCATTGAGCCACAACCAAGAGACATCCTTTAATTTTTCTGGATCTGCAAAACGCTCAATTTCATTTGCTCTTAGGTAATCTTTAGCTAACACTTCAGATGTCGAGAAATCGGAACCATTTTTTAGCCATTTTTGTAAGATCTCTTTTCACTCACACGGGGACAATAAATCACTAAACATTTTTCTCCGTTATCAATAAATTTTGTAAAGGGATAAGCTACACCATCCATTTGACAAAATAAATTCACACTTATATTTTTAGATACGACGTGTAATAAAATATGTTTAAATGGGCATTCGCCTGCCAGCTTGCGCTTTTTATGAGTGTTGTAATGAGGTCTTGGGTGTCAGTCATGAGTCTACTGCCTCCCCTCATATAGTCATAAAAGATTTTATCCCATAGTTCGAATTCTCTTTTAAAAAAGCTTTATCAATTTTTTCTCTAAAAATTCGATGAACAAGGGTTCCCATGAGTGTAAACGGCAGCGTGAGTAGCAAGATAAAGTAACACCCCACCACCCGGGAAATACGGCAAATCAGATGATTTCCCTGGCTATTGGAAATTTTGCGTGCTAAATGTTTCCCTTTTAGAAGCACTTCTTCCACTTTTGCAGGCAGACCGTCAAGTGAGTAGTAATATTGCCTATCTAATTGCATCATGAGAAATAGCGTGCGTAGAAAAGATTTGTAATTTTTGGGAGAGATACGATTTAAGTTATTGAGCCATAACCAAGAGACACTTTTGAACTTCTCTGGATCTGCAAAATGCTCAAATTCGTTTTGTCTAAGATAATGTTTTGCTAACACTTCCGATATAGGAAGATCGGAACCGTTTTTAGGAATTTTTGTAAGATCTTCTTTCATTCTCAAGGGGACAAAAAATCACTAAACATTTTTCTCCGCGATCAATGAATTTTGTAAAGGCATGAGCCAACCCATCTCCTGGACAAAACAAATTTGCACTTATATTTTTAGACCCCACATGTAATAAAATGTGTTTAAACGGGCATTCTCCTGCCAGCTTGCGTTTTTATGAGTGTTGTAATGAGGTCTTGGGTGTCAGTCATGAGTCTGCTGTCTCCCTTCTTGTAGTCATAAAAGATTTTTCCCATAGTTCGAATTCTCGTTTGAAAAAGCTTTATCGATTTTTCTCTAAAGATTCGATGAACGAGGGTTCCCATGAGTGTAAACGGCAAAGTAAGCAGCAAAATAAAATAACAACCCACCACCCGCGAAATACGGCAAATCAAATGATTTCCCTTCGAATAAGCAATTTGTCGAGCTAGATCTACCCCTTTTGAAAGCCCTGTATGAAGTTTTTCAGGCAACCCCTCAAGGGAATAATAATGTTGTCTATCTAAATGCATCTCAATCAATCCTTATTTTTGATAAAAATATATTAAATTTTAGATTTAACTCAATATTTATTAACATTTTAAATATTAACATATTAGACGAGTTTTAAAATATTAATTTTACTTTTATTTGACGTCATTTAAAGAATAAAAGTATAATAAAAGTGGAGGTTTTGAAGAGATCTAAACATTCTAGGATTTGACTAAGGATCAAATTTATTGCCCTATAAAAGGGGATTCTGAAATTAGTAGAGATGAGTCTCTATAAAAAGGAGTGAAAAAGTTTATCTTTTGTATGGAGCGGGTTTAAGTAAAGCAAACTTAGTATTTGCTTTAGCACCCAAACCTAAGTTCTTACCCGGACTTTCTCTTCTTTATAGTCCTCTCTCTACTTTGTAAGCTTATAAACATCGTCTAAAGGAGGGTTTATGTATAAAAACCTCTCGTTAGTCGTTTTCTTTTAGCAATCATTTGCCTACCTTTTTCTCCACACATTTAAATGCGGGTCATGGCGGTCATGGCGGCAGTTTCGGTGGACATGGATTTAGCGGCCATGATTTTGGCGGTCATGGTAACTGGGGACATGGAGACTGGGATCGTGGCTGGGGGCATGGTGATTGGGGTAACTATTATGGTGGCGGCCTTTATTTTGGCGGTTCACCTTATTACTACTACGACAGCGGCTATCCCTATTACTACTATGATTATCCCTACTATGATAGTGGCGTCGGTGTAGATGTCGGCGGTTCAGGTTTATATTTTAACTGGTAATATAAACCCAAAACTTACCCTGCAAAGCAGGGTAAGAATTTTAATTTTTTGGAGGCTGTATGTATAAAAATACTGCTTTCTGGTTGTTCTTTCTTTTCTTTTTCTCTCGATGCCATTTTTGGAAATTTAATGGCACAATCTTTCAATGAAAATCAACTGATAGCGGGTCATGGTGGACATGGAGGCGGCCATCACGGAGGCGGTCATCATGGAGGTGGAGGACACCATGGAGGAGGCCATCATGGATTTCATCACGGTGGCCATCATGGAAACTGGGGACACAACTGGAACAATTGGGGTGGTTGGGGCGGTTATGATGGATTTTGGGGTGGATATTCCCCTTACTATTCTTATAGCTATGGGTATCCTTCTTCCTACTATTATGATTATGGTTATCCAACATATTACTATGATTACCCAAGCTCTTACTATTATTATGACTATGACACTCCTTATTACACCTATTATTACTATTAATAATTAAATCCTATCCCTTTGCAAGGGATAGGCCTATGAGGGTTTATGAAGAGGGTTTTTTTATTTTTCTGATTTTATCAATGAATTTTGTCTTCTTAAGTCCCGTAGAAGCGGGGTATCAAAAGCTAAATAAGAATTCCAAGGCCTACTATTATACCCAACCAAGCCCCTATTGGCTCAGAAAGCCTGCGCGTCAATGGGATCGTAATGCCTATAAGTCTTATTTTTATTACGATCACGATGTCTATCCTCAATATACCTATGTGTATCCCGGCCATTATTCATACTATGGCTATCCCTATTACTACGATAACGACAATGGCAGGATTTATTTTTATTGGGGATATTAGTGAATCGGAAAAGCAAAAATCCTTTTGCTTTTAAATGATCCATAAATTCTTGAGTTAAGGGATTGTTTTTGATTTCTACTATAAGCTGATAATTAAAACGTTTTGTTACATCCGGTTTAAAACCGATTACGTCGTCAAATGTTGGGAATAAGCCTGGAGGGTCGTTAGTTATGACTTCTCCAAAAGCATCCGTTGGCGGAAGCAAATAAAGATCAATCAAGTTCTGATAGATTTCTCTTTCCGTTACTGCATGATCAAAATCAAATCCAATGAAAAGCTGCTCCCCTTTGGGATTTTTACCAATATAGATTACATTCACACCATATCCATTGCCGCCACTTGTGTGACGTGTCAGATACCCCTTAACCCCTTCAAAATAGCACCAATCTCCAATCTCTAGAGGGCGATGATGAAGCGTCCCTTTATCTTTTCTTCTAATTTTGCGCTCTCCATAAAAATTCAATAGAATTGACATCCGACCACCTAGATATAGTAAAAGGTTCTATCAAAGGAGAGCTTTCTTTAGAACCAAATAATTGATCAAATTTTTCCTTGCCTATCATCTCTTTTAAAGCAAAGGTATAATAAACATATGTACCGGATGTGCATTCCAGCCTTGAGGGGCCTTCGACGATTTTATCAATCGCCGCAGATGCATCGATGCCTTCCCTTTTTTCCACTCGTACTTCTCTTTTGTTTAAAGATTTTCTCATTAAGATGGCCATCATAAGAAGAAAACCACTCTCTTAGAAATGAGGGAAAGTTAAACTGCTTTTCATAAAGATCAGCCCTTCCATACCACATTCCTAAATGTTTATAATTATAACTATTTAGGTTTTCAATCTCCCTGAGAGTATAAAAAAGTCTTATTCCAAGAATATGGGCTTTTTTAGGTATTCAGTTGCCTGGACTTTCCAACTTACGTTGTTCAGCCTTTTAAATGTATTTTCTGCTGCATTCACAAAAGCTTGGTGAGGGAAAAGATTTTCATTCTTTTCTTGGGAAGTCAGATTAGTAGCACATTTCAATGTATTATTATTTATGTTTATTGAAACAATATTATTCATATAATAAAAAAACTATAACAATAGCTTAATTATTATAATAAATTGATAATTTTATATCAATCGTAAAATCCAGGATATTAAGATAAGTGTTAAGAGGAATTAATATTGTTCATGTTGAATCAAAAATTAAGTAATCCTCTCTCTCGAAGCTGTCCAATGAATTCAGATGTCAGATCATGATTCTGAATTTCTTGGATTAAATCATATTTAAGACGCTTGATATCCTGAGGTTGAAAACCATTTAAATCCTCAATCGCCGGAATCTTTTTAGAATTTCTTCTGTGACATTTATTCGCGGGGGCATTAAGTAGAGATCGATGAGTGCCTGGTTGATTTGGTCCTCAGTCACTGCAGTGTCAAAATCAAATCCAATGTAGAGTTGTTCGCCCTTTTCATTTTTTCCAATGTAGATGACACTGGCTCCCCAGCCATTTCCAAAATTGCCATGCCGCTCTTGGTAGTAATGTACACCTTCAAAGTAGCAAGAATCTCCAACCTCCAGCGGCCTTTGATTTGGCATTCCACCATCGTTCACTTTAACATCTTCAAGGAAACAGTGAATAGAATTGTCTGTCTGACTTGATACATATAAAAATCAATCAATGGAACTGCCCCATCGCAGGATCCAAAAGCTGATCGAATTTCTTACGCCCAATCATATTCATGACCGCATAAGCAAGATAAACAGAGGCTCCTATCAAACATTCCAATCTGGAAGGTCCTTTAAGAATTTTTTCCAATGCAGAAGAGGCGCTAACATTTTCCTCAAGCATCCAACTATAATTCTGGTAAGGAAAAAATATTTTGAGCTAAGATACCCTGTAGTAGAATTAAACCATGGACCAAAAATTTTTTCCAGTGAAGAAAATTGCTTTTCGTAGAGAGTTAAATTTCCTTCAAACCACATTCCGGAGAAATTAAAATGGCCCTGATTGTTTTTACAATTTCCTTCTCCATTCGTAGTCGGAAAACGTCTTACTCCAAGGATGTGGGCGGTTTTAAGGGATTCACAGGCTTTAACTTTCAAACTCACATTTTTCAATTGGGGAACATTGGATGCGGAAGGAATCAACACCTTCACCTGAGTGGTATTAGAGCTTATTTTTGGGCAGAAATTATCTAATGGGTTCATTGTATTGCATTTTTTAAAATTGGAACATTTTATAATAAAAATTTTGGGTCGAAATTATCTGAAGAATTTAATGTAGGTTTCGCAAACTAATTCAAAAATCACAAAAACTAAAAGAACCATCAGAGAGAGCTTACCGCCCGGAAAAATAAAATCCCCTTGCAAACCGCGTATATAGCGTCCTTTCCAAACCATCAGAATGGGCAGCAATCCCAAAAGAAGTGCGCATCCATAGCCACCTGCGTAATCTAATGCTTCTAAAAAGACATGCGGATGGCTATAAGAAATTAAGAGAGGAGGAATAAAAATAGCTAAACAAAGCAAAAATGTATTTTTGGCATTTTTGTCCACCTGCAAACCATCTGCCAAAAAATCAAGCAAACCAAGGGTGACACCAANAAATGAAGTCACAAGTGCAAAAAAAGCAAAAANTTGACCGATAATATAAACGGACGGGTTATCCAGAAAATTTTTAAGAGGGACAACTGCTGTATCCCCGTTCTCTAAAGTCTCCATCAATCCAGAGGGACCAAAAGTAGGGACAATACCCTGGATGAGCCACTGCCAAATAATATAGGCTATTAAAGGAATAAAGCTTCCAATTAAAATCGCACGCCTGACCAAGGCCACATCACGGTGCATATAATGGACAAGCGTGGGAATGATCCCTTGATAGGCAAATGCTGTAAAGGCAATAGGGAGTCCCAAAATGGCAAGCGGCCAATTGCGATACACTAAATTGCTGGAATCCACATGCGGAAAACCAAGAACGACAAAAGTGGCATAAAAAAAGCTAAAGCNCAACATCAAGACAACGTTAAAACGTCCCACCACATGCGTACCCGCATAAACAAAGGGGCCGAAGACTAAAACAAAGATCAGGGGTCCATAATGGGCGGAAATAAAGTTAGGAAAAAGACCGGAAACTAAATTCCCACAGCCTACAACATAGGCAAGAGTCAGGCAATAAAATAAAAATAAATAAAGCCCCCATGAAAACCATTTCCCAGGCCTTCCTAGGGTTTNTTGCGCCATGGAGATAATATTGGATTCTTTTTTAAACCACGTGGAAACTTCCAGAAAGAGGAGGCCAGTAGAAGCCATAAAGGCCCAGCAAAGAAAATACACTAATAAAGCTGGAACAAAGCCGCCTAAGCTTGTGGCAACAGGCAATGCTAACATTCCGCCGCCAATAGAGGTGCCTGCAACCAAAAGAATTCCCTTAAACAAACTTCCCTTATGACTCATATTTATTCCACAGTGACAGATTTAGCCAGGTTGCGCGGCTGATCAATATCTGCCCCTCTCTCCCTTGCAATATAATACGCGAGAAGTTGTGTTGCAACTGTCGTCGGAATACTAGCCAGTTCGTCAATTGTAGGAGGAATTTGGATGATGTCATCGGCAATATTTTGCATGCCATTCTCCCCTTCTTCGATGATGGCTATAATGGGACCTTTCCGTGCTTTAACCTCCATGAGATTGCTTATTAATTTATCATAGGTCGTACGATTTGTACAAAGAGCAACTGTTGGGCATTTTTCGTTGATTAAAGCTATTGGCCCATGCTTCATTTCTCCAGCAGGATATCCGTTGGCGTTAATATAGGAAATTTCCTTTAACTTAAGAGCTCCTTCAAGAGCTGTGGGATACATGTAGCGTCGTCCTAAGAAGAAGAAATTTTCATAGTTCGCATATTNTTTCGCGATATTTTGGATAAAATAGGCATTATCCAAAACCAGTTGCACCTGCTCCGGAAGCGCGCGCAAGGCCTTTAAAAACTCCTGACCTTCTGCTTTGCCCATGTGACGCATTCTTGCCATCATTAAAGTCAATAAAGCCAGGATGACAATCTGACTCGTAAAAGCTTTGGTCGAACAAACGCCGATTTCAGGCCCGCATTTCAAAAATATCGTTGCATCGGCTTCCCGAGCAAGTGTAGATCCTTCCACATTGCAAAGAGCGATGACCTTCCCGCCTTTAGCTTTAATTTCCCGAACCGCAGCGATTGTATCTGCCGTTTCACCGGATTGACTGATCGCGATAACAAGAGTATGGGGAAGAATAATAGGATTTTTATAGCGAAACTCTGAGGAAATCTCGACTTCGACAGGAATACGGGCTTTATCTTCAAACATATAAGAAGCGACATAGCCTGCATGCCAGGAAGTTCCGCAAGCCAGGATTAATATCCTTTCAACAGCCAAAAGTTCTGTGACGTCTAATTTAAGTTCATCAAATAGGGCTGTCCCATATTCCTCTAAACAATGCCCATCTAAAGCATTGCGAATGGCTAAAGGCTGTTCATTTATTTCTTTTAGTGTGTAATGTTCAAAACGGCCTTNTTCAGCATCCATGCCGACTGAGGTAAGATGCTCGATTTTCTTTTCAATTTGGCCTTNTTCAAGGTCATAAACAGAGAGATGATTTTNTTTGATCAGGGCTATCTCAGAATTTTTCAGATAGATCACATCTCTTGTATATTTGGCAAAAGCATTTGAATCGGAAGAAATAAAAATTTCGTCAGTTCCAATGCCGATAACTAACGGGCATTCCTGGGCAATGGCTATAATTTGGTCGGGATAGTCTTTATGAATTAAAGCAATCGCAAAGGCTCCCTTAAGCAATTTGACAGCCTTTTGAACGGCTTCGAGAAGGTTCCCTTCGTAAAGGCTGCTAATTAGATGGGCCACAACTTCAGTATCTGTATCAGAAACAAACTTTATTCCTTGTTTAATCAGCTGTTGTTTTAAAACATCATGATTTTCAATAATTCCATTGTGGACAAGAGCCAGGGAATGATGGGTATCAAAATGCGGATGAGCGTTGACCTTGCTGGGACTGCCATGTGTCGCCCATCGTGTTTGAGCAATGGCGGTTCCGTCAAGATTAAATTGAACCTCTCTAAGCTCTTTTTCTAAAGCAGAGATCTTCCCCACTTCTTTACAGGCCAAAATTTTCCCGTCCATAATGCCTGCAACACCAGCTGAATCATATCCCCGATACTCAATTTTTTNTAACCCTTCAAGGACCATTTTCAAGGAGTTTTTGGAGCCTATATAGGCAAATATTCCGCACATAATTAAATCACCCCTATTTCCTCATTCACGATATTGCTAATAGAGGTGGCCATTTGCTGCACCTGCTTTTGCTTAGGCCCTTCCACCATGACTCGACAAATATTTTCTGTGCCGGAGTAGCGAACTAAGACGCGTCCGCTGTCACCCAACTGTTTTTCAACATTGGCAATTGCCTCCTGAACTTNTTTAAGATCTGTCAAAGGAGGTTTGGATTTGACTTTTACATTGATGCAGGTTTGAGGATAGCGGGTCACTATCGCAGCTAAATCAGAAAGCTTAGAATCAGTTTCCATCATGATACGGAGCACTTGCAAAGCACACACCAGACCATCGCCGGTCGTATTATGGTCTAAGAAAATCATATGACCGCTTTGTTCGCCGCCCAAATTGGCATCATGTTTGAGCATATCCTGAATCACATATCTGTCGCCGACCTGGGAACGAATGACTTCAATTTGAGCAGCTTCCATGGCCTTCATAAAACCAAAATTGGACATGACCGTCGCAACAACTTTATTATTTTTAAGCTGGCCTTGCTTTTNTAAATCCCGCGCACAAATGGCCAAAATAGTATCGCCATCCACAATTTGCGCGTTTTCATCAACCATGATGACTCTATCTGCATCTCCATCTAAAGCAATTCCCACATCGGCCCTGTGATCAATTACAGCTTTTTGAACCGTTTCGGGATGAAGAGAACCGCAGCCATCATTAATGTTTAAGCCATTTGGTGCATTCCCATAGACAAACACTTGGGCATCAAGCTCTCTGAACACCAAAGGGGCCACTTTGTAACCGGCTCCGTTTGCGCAATCGAGGGCAATTTTTAAGTTTCGCAAAGAAAGCCGACGAGGGAATGTGGCTTTAACAAATTCTATATAACGTCCATCTGCGTCGTTAATTTTAGAATTTTTGCCGATGTCATACTCGGNGGGCAGAGAATCATCAAAGGTATTCAGGGTAATGATTTCTTCCATTTCCTTTTCCCAGGGATCGGGTAATTTAAATCCATCGGAAGAAAAAAACTTGATTCCGTTATCATAATAGGGATTATGAGAAGCTGAAATCACAATTCCAGCATCAGCGCGATAAGCGCGGGTAATAAAAGCCACACCCGGAGTAGGCAAAGGTCCGACCATTAAGGTATCGACACCCATCGAACAAAGGCCGGAAATTAACGCATTTTCGAACATATAGCAAGAAAGGCGGGTATCTTTTCCGATGACAACACGATGCTTGCCATTATGCCGGCGAAAGATTTTTCCTGCAGCACGGCCGAGCGCAAGAGCTATCTCAACCGTCATAGGCTTGTAGTTGGCACGGCCGCGTACGCCATCTGTTCCAAAGACTTTAATTGTATCTTTTGCCATTAAAAACTCTCCAAAAGGAAACCAAAATAATCGAAAAACAATCGTTTTTCAAGAAAAAACGAACCCTTACCTATTTTTATGTCGAATAAAGCCTATCAAAACCCAAATTAGATGGGTTTTGTAGTTAAAGTTGACTTTTGTTCTTTGCTTCAATACACTATTATACCAGCTTATTGAATAGTTTTTCACTACTGAACTTTACAAATGAGGGTCTTCAACCCTTAAGGAGTATTCTTTCTTTGCAAGCTAGGATTTTCCACGCGACCGATCATGATATGGATTTCCATCAGATTGATAAGGACGCCCTTTATGTCATTAATCGGCTCAAAGATGCAGGATTTGTTGCTTATCTAGTGGGCGGCGGCGTAAGAGATCTGTTAATCAAAAGAAGNCCGAAAGATTTCGATATCTCCACTTCGGCCAAACCTGAACAAATTAAACAGATTTTTGGACGCAATTGCATCCTCATCGGCCGGCGTTTTCGTTTGGCCCATGTGCGTTTTGGCCATAAAATTTTAGAAGTTTCAACTTTCCGCTCAGGTGAAAACGAAAGTGATTTGATTATACAGGACAATGTATGGGGAACTCCTGAAGAAGATGTGCTGCGCCGTGATTTTACTATCAATGGCCTTTTCTATGATCCCAGCACGCACACGATCATCGATTTCGTAGGGGGCTGGGAAGACATTCANCAAAAAGTCTTAAGGACTATTGGGGAGCCTCGCAAACGCTTTAGGCAAGACCCAGTGCGCATGATCCGTCTGCTTAAATTTCAAGCACGCTATGGCTTTGAAGTGCTTCCGGAAGTNAAAAATGCACTTGCAGAATGTAGAGAAGAGCTGGTAAAAAGTTCGCCTGCACGCATCCTAGAAGAAATTTTTCGTATGCTCGAATCAGGTTATTCTTCTGCCTTTTTCGATTTAATGATGCACACAGGCCTTTTAGAACATCTTTTTCCCTGTCTCACACATTTCATTCAAAGCAAACACGGAAAAGAAATCTACCATTACCTGTCTTGCGCAGATCAAATTAACCTTTATAGCAAACGCCCTTTAGACCGCTCAATCATCACATGCGGTTTGCTATTTCCAATTTTAGAACGTGAGATAAAAACGCAATATTTAGACAGAGGCCATTCTCCTCATATGGGAGAGATCATGCTCCTCACCTCATCCTTGATAAAAGGATTTGTCACCTCTTCTTTTTCTCACTTTCCTAAGCGCAATAGCAGTGCAATGAGTTTTATTCTCTCCACCCAATATCGTTTGACCCCTCTTTCAGGGAGGCGTCANCCCCGTCCTAAGTTGATGCATAATAAAGAATTTGAACTGGCTCTCATCTTTTTAAAAATACGTGCTTGCGTGCAACCGAAATTGCAGGAGACATATGAATATTGGAGAGAACAATACAAACAGGTGCAAAAACATATTCATCATCCCAGACGCCCTCAACACTCCCATGCCCACGCTCAACACCATCCGCAAGATGAAATAGAAGAAGAAGAATAATGGAATCTCCATTCAGTCTTCCCATCGAATTTGTGGGCCCTCCTCTTTCTGAAGGAGCTCTTCCTGCCTTTTTTATTTCGCGCTTTCTGCTGAAGAAAGTTTGCATTTAGATCCTTTCAATCAACCTGTTGCCTTTTTAAAAGATCAAAGAATGCGCTGTTTTTCCTTTACTCTTCCTTTTCATGGTCCTGGCTTTGATAATACAACAGCGATCGAACATTGGGAAAAGGAAATCAAAATCCATCCCTACTTTTTGGAAGATTTTTTCAGGCCTGTTTAAACAATATTGAATCTCTGATCCAACAAGGTTTTATCGATCCAAACAAAATGGCCGTAGGCGGTCTTTCGCGCGGCGCATATGTTGCCGCTCATCTTGCAGCTAAAGAGCCTCGATTAAAATATCTATTAGGCTTTGCGCCGATGGTCATATTTCCCGGTGTGGAAGCCATTGACACGTTAATTCCCAAGCTAGTCAACCATCAGGTCCGTTTCTATATTGGAAACCACGATTTAAGAGTAGGGACAGAAGCTTCTTTCATATTTATTCATAAATTAGCAGATGCAGCTTATCAGCATGGCCATCGCTCTCCGCCGATGGAATTAATTATTAGTCCTTCTATTGGCTATAAAGGGCATGGAACGCTGCCCCTATCTTTAAATCAGGCAGCGAATGGATCGTAGAAAAATTATTTTCTAAATAAAGCTAAAATTACATTGATAATTATTGTAAGAGCAATACTCAAAATAATCGAAGTAATAATAGGAAAATAAAAAGAAAATTTTTCGCCAGAGACTTTAATATCTCCTGGAAGATTGCCAAAAGGGATTCCAAACTTACTAAAAAGCCAGACCAATCCTCCAAGGAAGATAAAAACATCCAGTAATTGCAAGCCATTTTCCTAAATCATTCATATGTCAACACCTGATGACGCAAAATTTCGCAAAAACAATTTAGTTTGTCAACTTAACTTTGAAAAACTTTCTAAGTATTCTAGGTAGGATCCGAGTTTCTCTAATTTCATATCAAAAAGTTTTTCCAAGCGCTTTTTGCGCTTCCTTCACGTTCAAACATAAGCTTGAAAGCTTTTGGATGCTTTAACACGACCTCAAGTTCTTTTTCTCCAAAATAAGACATTGACTTTGCAAAAGTGTAGGGGTTTCTTTTGTCCATAAGGCCGAAAGTTTCCTAAAACTTTCAGAATGCTCAAGAATGGTTATTAAGCGATTCATTTTTGTTTCGACATCAGGAATATATCGGCAAATCAAACACTCAATCATTTCTTTAACGTCTAAAGCCTCATTAGAGATAAAGAGACCGTTTACCCCTTGTATATTCTCTTCTAAGAGTTTGAGGTACGGCACAAATTCAATATAATCATCCTTAAAAAGTGAAAAGATTCCACATATATTTCTAAGACTTCCAATCTCATCTCTTTTATATAATTTATCTTCTCATCAGTTAAAAATGCGATATGTCATTATTAAAATAACAAATAAATTTCATGAGATTGATTTTGGAAAATTCAATCTCTTTATTTCTTAAAAGCCGCATGTTTTCGATTAGAGGTTGAGGTTTTTAAAGACATCAAAAGGTTTATCTTCCATTTTTAACAAAGCCAAAAGATCTTCAGAATTCAAAATCACTGATTCAAGCAAAGGAAGCCATTTTAATCTCTCAATATCTTCATAAAACCCGGAGCTTTTATCCCTATTCACCAGGTAATTAAAAACCCCTTCAGAATACAGTTCAGGTTTGATCAATAGAATTAAACAAAAAGCTCTCTTATTCGACGCTGTCAGTTGTTTGAATTGTTCAATTGTACATAACTTGGAAAGATCATACTTTTGAAAAAAGCTTTTGACTGCTTCGTCTTCCTCAGCCAGACTTTGTTGATATAGAGCAAGATAATCAAAAGCTTTATCTTCAGAGTATTCCATTTCTATTTTAGAGAAATAGCTCATTGCTCTTAGAGCATGAAAACCCGCTCCCATCATTTTAAATTTTTCTAATTGTTCATCTTTTATGCCCTCTACATTTCTGAGCAAAGACTTGGCTTCTTTTAGTGGAAGTTTTAGAAATGGGGTAAGATCTCCCATGTATTGGTTCATTTTTAAAACTGATTGTATGTTTCGTAAAAATATTCAAAATGTTCCAGAGAAAGCGATTTCAAATCGGAAAGTTTGAGAAGGGTGCCGCACAAATATTTTTTAAATTTTGAACATTTTGAGCGAGAAGTAAACGCATTTGCGGCAAGGATAAAGTAACAAATTCCCTAAATTCTAACCCATGTCCCATTAAACCCAAGACCAAACTAGAAGAGCTTACCACAACTTCAAATTGCTCAGTCTCTAAATGAATGATTTCATCAAAAGGAACCTCTTTAAGAAGAAGAAAAAGTTTTCCAAAAGTTAAGGGAATTCATTAGTTGCAGTTGTTCTTCACTTAATAATTCCAGTCTCTTAGGAAGTAAAAATGTTGCAAGGAGAGCTCCTAGGCCATTGGCGTGATTTTTCAAAAAATTAAAAAGTGTGTCAGAAAAAGTTGGGGATTTGAACCAACAACACTGAACAAGCAAATGGCTTTTCTTTCCTGAAGAGAGAATTCTTTAAATTGTTCCAATGAGAATACTTGCTTCAAGCCTCGTTTCTGCAAAAATACATCAAGATCCTGATCGTCTAAACTTAAGCTTTCTTGCAGAACAGTAAGATAGTTTATACAGGGCAAGAGACCATGAAATCTTTGAATGACTGAGAAATAGTCGACACCTGCTAATGCAGTTAGAATTGTTGTGAGTTTGATTCCTGACTTTTTTAAAGCTCTACTGTATTCACATCCTTGAAAAACTCTAATTGATTCAATTTTTCTAAATCGTGCGGATTCAGATTAAAAAACTCTTCAATGTTCTCTGAAAATAAGCAGAAAACCTCAAAGGTTTTATGATTCGCCAAAAGACACTCGAATTGGGAATTGCTAAGAGCGGCTAATTGCCCCATTTGAACCATTTTCGAACTTAAAATTTTTGAATCAATGTCGGTTTTTGATTTTCAACATTTGATTGTGGATTTCGGAAAAGACAACAGAAGAGTTTAAAAATTGAAAATGCAGCCAAATCCTTAAATTCAATTCCTAGAGACAAATATTTCATCACTTCAGGCGAAAAATCAATGATCATTTGAAACTTTTCTGTTTCTAAATTCTTTAATTGCTCAAAGGAAATTTGCCCTAAAACGAGCAAACGAATAAAATTCTTTATTAAAGGAGGGCTTCCTAATACGTAAACTTGATCCTGGTTTAGTGCACAGACTTGTTCAGGGCTTAGAATGGTGGCAAGGCCCACAGTGGTTTCTTGTAAAACATCCGGCACAAAAGTGACGTTAAGTACCTCTTGAATTTTATCAGGATCTAATTTTTGAACAGCTAAACCCATTTCACGACTTGTAAAGGACCACTCATGTCTTGATTGATAACCGTATTTATAAGTTCGCCACGCGTCCCAGTCTTCTTCTGAAAGTGTACTTTGAGTATGCCCCTTTTGAAGACCCTTCATTTTCTCTAGATCTTTTTAGCTTTCGCATCGGCAATTTTGATATTATCGAAATATTCTTGAGCAATTTTGGGATGGCCAATTAAATGGGTAAAATGTTGAATTTTTTCGCTGGTGTAGCGCAACATCAAATTCAAAAATGCTTTTCTTTCTTCAACTTCTAAAAGTCCATAGGATTCCAAGTTGTCCTCATCCAATAGATCAACAATAGCATTGATTCGACCTTGCAATGAAGGATGCACTTTATAATTTGAATTGACTAACGCTTTTAGGGACTCAATAGCGTATTCAAGTTCTTGCTGAGATTTTGGAGCAATCTTTTCTAAATGTTCGTGAATCAAACAACCATAGTTTTTATAAAATTATCATTAGGTGAAATTGAAGACATTAGTTTTCCTATAGTATAAAATTAAAAAACAAACATCTTACACTGTTGTAAGTTTTAATTAAATACAATTCTCTGTAGTTTATATTTAATTCAATAAATCAGAACATGAATACCTCCGTTGATAAAAACTCTTGTCTCGCATCGTTTTTTTGATACACTCTTGCCTTATCCTAATCATTAAGAATCAATTATGACTATTCAATACTCCGTTGTGATCCCCGTAAAAAATGAAGAAGAAAACATCATAGACCTTATTGAGGAGCTGGAACCTGTTATGGCTTCTCTTCAAAAACCTTGGGAGCTCATTTGCATAGACGATGGTTCAACGGACCAAACCCTAAGTATCCTGGTCGATTTATTGTCNGAAAAACCCTATTTAAGACTCTTGGCTTTTAANAAAAATTATGGTCAATCGAGCGGGTTTGATGCAGGCTTTAAAGCTGCAAAGGGAGACTTTGTCATCACTTTAGATGGGGATCGTCAAAACGATCCAGCAGATATTCCTAAGCTATTGGACGCCATTCAGCACCACGACTTAGCTTGTGGAGCACGTGTTAAACGCAAGGATCCCTTTTCNAAAAAAATCACTTCTTTGCTCGCAAACTTTGTACGCCGCAATATTTGCGATGACGGGGTTAGCGATACAGGTTGCTCATTGAAGGTCTACCGCGCGTCTGCTCTCAANAAAATCAAAATGTACCACGGCATGCATCGTTTTCTTCCTGCTCTTTTTAAGATTGAAGGTTTGCGTATCGTAGAAGTCCCTGTCAACCATCGTGAACGCACCAAGGGCAAAACCAAATATAACTTCTTCAACCGCTCTTTCAACACAATTGCAGACCTTGCAGCTGTTCGTTGGATGAAAAACAGGCAATTACGCTATCAGATCAACAAAGAATGGCCCTAATGGAGAATTTGCGAGAATTTTTATATCCTCTCGGGTTTTTATCCAGTTTAGCTTTTGGGGCCCGCTTTATTGTCCAGTGGCTTAAAAGTGAAATTCACAAAAAAGCCTTGTCTCTTCTTCTTTTGGAAGTTATCCCTCGTTGGAAATATTCTGCTTTTTTTCATTCCTTCATTCAAATGCAGTTCCATGTTTGCCTGATTCAAGTTGTCAATGGAGTGATTTCGTGGCGGAATCTTAATTTGATGCAAGCGCCCTCCAGACATTTCAAAACTCATTCGGTCCTTTTTTTGCTATTGGCATTTCTTGCCATCACTGTCATCGCTTTTCTTGCACAGGATTTGATTTTTTTGAAAGCAATAGCTGGTTTCGGATTCCCACCAATTCCTGGAATACAGATCCATTATCTATTGATTATGTATGGCATCTTTTGGATTTGCCGGCTTAATTCTTTTTAATAGCCGCTTTTGGATTCAATGGTGGCACGCCGAACAAACGCAAACCAGCACATTGGGCCGCTCTTTTTGGTGGATCAGCCTTGCAGGGGCTCTTTGTTCAATAGCCTATTTCGCACGTATTCAAGACCCGGTGAATTTAATTGGGCCTGTCATCGGCATGATTCCGTATGTCCGCAATCTCATGTTGTTACATAAATCAAAATCCCCTGAAACCGCTGCGAATAACCCATGAAAAGACTCTTTATTTTAGCTGGCGAACAGAGTGGGGATTTGCATGCAGCACATCTTGTAAAGGCGATGAAAAAGCAATTTCAATTTGAGGGAGTTGCCGGTCCTCTTATGCGTGCAGAAGGTGTCAAAGTCATTATGCCTATGGAAAAATTTGCTGTGATGG
Source organism: Parachlamydiaceae bacterium (assembly GCA_013414685.1). Lineage (GTDB taxonomy): Bacteria > Chlamydiota > Chlamydiia > Chlamydiales > Parachlamydiaceae > Neochlamydia. Next base: position 1,481,978 of record CP058704.1, read on the forward strand.
GTTACTCTGATGTGCTCAAAGCTTTGCCTTCACTTTACAAGCAATTTTATACTTTACGCGACCATATCCTGCGTACTCAGCCTGACGGAGTAATTTTTGTCGATTATCCGGGTCTTAATTTACGTCTGGCAAAAGTTTTACGCAAATCAGGCTACAAGGGCCGTCTCATTCATTATATATGCCCTTCTGTTTGGGCTTGNGGGAAAAAACGCATTACTCTCATGGCCGACACCCTGGATCTGCTTTTAACAATTTATCCGTTTGAAACCCAGCATTTCGCGCATACTTCTTTAAAAGTAGAATATATTGGAAATCCTCTTCAGGAATATATTTCAAATCATTCTTATGAAAAAGATTGGAAAGCTCAATTTCCTGAGATCAATCAAGAAGGCAATGCTTTAATCGCTCTATTTCCTGGGAGCCGTTCGGCTGAAATCCAGCGCAATTTACCTACCCAGCTGCAAGCAGCAGCACTATTTCANAAAAAGCACCCTGAAGCCTGTTTCGGAATCTCCTGCGCCCATCCCACCTTGAAAGAAAAGATTGAGAAAATGATTGTTGAAACAAATCTCAAAAAGGCTGCAGCAATTCCTTTAAAGTACACCTATGAACTGATGCGCGATAGCCAAAGCGCTGTGGCCAAGTCAGGGACAGTGACTCTTGAACTTGCACTGCATAAACGCCCCACCGTTGTCGTGTACGGCCTCTCCACCCTTAACAGGCTGATTGCCAAATACTTGATTCGCCTAAACCTTCCTCACTACTGTATCGTGAATATTTTAAATGGAAAGCGTGTTTATCCTGAACTAATCGAAACAGGCTTTGANAAAATTAATCTTGCAACACAATTAGAAAACATCCACGCAGGTCCACTAAGAGAAGAATGCCTGCAAGGATGTGAAAATACTGTAAAATTATTTCAGCAAAGTGCAAGCATAAATGCCGCACGCGCTATTCAGGGTTTATTCTCATGAAGAATCGCATGCGCCGTCTTTTCACTCATTATTTAATCCCTCGCGTCCTTGCTTATGGAGGCAAATTCCTCCTGAAGCTATTAACTTTAACTTGCCGATTTGAAGTCCAGGGGATGGAAGAATTTATTGCTGAGGCAAGCAAAGGAAACTGTATTTTGCTGCTATGGCATAATCGTCTTTTAATGGTGGCTTCTGTTTTTCAAAATCGCACTCCAAATTTTATCTATACGGCATTTATTAGCCAAAGCCGAGACGGGGAACCGCTGGCACTTTTCACGAATAGTTTTAAAAATGGCCGCACGATACGTGTAAAACACAACGCTAAGCATGGAGCATTAAAAGAGATGATTGACCGTTTGAAAAACAGTCAGGAAATTTTAATTGTCACACCAGACGGTCCTCGAGGTCCAGTTTACCAGGTTAAACCTGGGGTTGCCCTGGCGGCAAAAGAAACATCGGCTAAAATTTTTCCTTTTTACTGGTCTGCAGATCGTTTTGGGAGCTTAATACATGGGATAAAATGATCCTACCTAAGCCTTTTGCTAAGATTCAAGCTACAATCGGAGAGCCGATTTTTTTAGATAAAGAGTCTTCGCTAGAAGAACAATTATTATCTCTTAAGCATTCTCTTAGCGCCAAGTAAAGTCTTTTTCAAATTTAAGAATTTCTAAATGGTAATTTGTAACAGCTTCTTTAGCCTGTTTCGGCCTTTCTGGATAAAGATACATCAGCTTCATTAAATCATTCCTTGGATCTTGACCGCATTTAATCAAACCATAATTGGGATCAAAAGATACGAACCTTTATCGGTTTTGACGTAAGCGATGGCATGCCCTTGATCTTTCAAAACCAGGTATCAAAACCTAGAGTATAAGCACCTGTAGGAAGATCGTTAAAATCCTTCAATTGTTCTTCAGTAGATGAAAAGGTATACGCATTGCTGATCTTTTCATTGATTTTGGCGTTTTCATCCTCCACAAGACCATTTAATCGTGCGGTATACCTTTTAGACTCGTCATCTTCAAATGAAAGTCTTAACGATTCGATAAGATTTCTTATTTCTTTCTCTTCCTTATCCTGGCTGCTTGAGGAAGTACCAAAACGAAACTCTAAAATGATTTTAATCCATTTTTTGATTAGCGCTTTTTCTATATCGTCTTTCTCCTGAAGATCGAGAAAGACATTTGTTGATACAAATCTTTCTAGCTCTTTCAATTCCAAATCAGATGAATTTTTAGCCTTTCAAACAAAAATTCTGACTTATTTCTTACATAATCAAAATTACAATTTAAAATCGGGCGTTTTTGATCCCTCCTAAGCGCACCTAAAAATTTATTAACACTTTCTTGAGTGGTCTTTACCCTTATCGCTTCATAAAGAGTTTGATTGGCCGCAGCTCTAGCTGGTACGCCTTCTCGATATTGGTTGGCAAGATCAACAATTTTTGTTTCATCCATTTCGTCAAGATTTAATACATTTGAAATAAAATGGAGAGAAGTGCCAAAGCATTCTCCATCATCTTTGGTGACGTTAATTTTCTTCTTACTTAGATTGTCACGCGAATTTTGAGTTAAGTTATCTCGTAGATTTAATTCTAAAAGATCTCCAACCATTTTAAGAGCTTCCGCACGGTCTTCTTTATTTCTCAACACTTCCGGATTAGCGACATTTTTTGCTGTAACTAGTAATTGATCGCCAAATGTTTTTCTTCCCCAGCAATGGAAAATCTTTGACATCTTATACGAAAATTTTGTGGCCGATAAGACCTTGGCTTTAAATTTTAATTTTGTTGCAAAAGTTTCTTCTCCAGCGCGCACCTTTTACTAAAAGGCTTGGAAAGAATATAAGTTCCCATGATCAACAGACTTAGAATTTTATAGGTGGTTGATTTTGCAAAAGTTTTTAGATTAATAGGATTCAATAGAATGACTTTGGCAGCTTTTTTAAATTTAAAACGCTCGGCCTGTTTATAAGGAAAAATAGTTTGAATGGCAGCCCCCACTCGAGGTTCTTCTTCGAGTTTTTCGAAATTTTTTTAGAAAGCTCTATGCCTGTTGATGGCTCTTGAGATAAATGCTTGGATTTAACTTTTTCTACTGAGGTTTCTTCGTTCTTTAGCCCTGTTTTTGCAGTCTTTAAATCTTCCTTTTTATCAAATTTGGGGGACTGATTAAAAGGAAGGTGATATGAATAACTTAAATGATCATTCATAAAAATCACCAAATTTCTTTATTCTATTATACAATATTTAAAGAAATAAATGTGATTTATTTAATAATATTAATATACCACAAACTATTTAAACTTAAATAGTTTGATTTTCCAATTAATTAATTACCTTAAATGATCTTTAATTTGAGAAAGAAGCTGATGTTGGATCATATTCACAGCTCCTTTGACGCCATTAANAAAGGCTTTCGTGTTAGAATGCCCATGGCATTTAATGACAATTCCATCAATTCCGCATAACAAAGCCCNCTGATACTCAGCGTAATGAAAAAGGGATTGAATGGAATTAAGAGTTTNTTGAAGGGCGGGTGAGGGATGCTGATGAAGGGCCTCCATCAAATATTCAAAGATAACATCTGCAATGCCTTCGCTCGTTTTAACAAGAACATTTCCTGTAAATCCATCCGTTACCAAAACATCCACTTTTCCATGAAAGACATCTCGTCCTTCAATATTTCCATGAAATTCCATGTAAGGAGGTTCATTGGAATTTTGGTGACAAGCTTCGGATAAAAGCTGATAGGCTTGCCGAACAACAGAAGTTCCTTTTTGAGATTCGACGCCGATATTTAAAAGACCCACTTTGGGGACTTCAATGCCGGCTGTACATTTTTGATAAGCTGCCCCCATAAAAGCATACATCAAAAGATGATGGGCTTTGCATGAAACATTCCNCCNCACATCAACCACTGCCACCGAGCCTGTCTTTGTTGGGAGCACAGCCAAAAGAGCAGGCCTTGTTATCCCGGGAAGTTTGGGCAAAGAAATGGTCGCACTCGCAATAAGAGCGCCCGTATTGCCCGCTGAAACAAAGGCTTCTATTTGCTTTTTCTTAAGAAGACGGATTCCTAAAGCTAGAGAAGAGCCTCGTTTTTGGCGGAGTGCAGCTAGAGGGTTTTCATGCATGCCAATGAAATCAGCTGCTGAAACAAAAGTTAAGCGTGCGAGCTTTTCAGCGGAAAGCAGTGATTTAGCTATAAGTTCCAATTCTAAAATCACAGGCTTGGTTGCAAGAGCCACCAAATTAAGAGAAGGATCGAGCTTATCAAGGGCTTGGATAACTGCTTCAANAATGACGGAAGGAGAGCTATCGCTCCCCATAAGATCGATTCCTATACGCAATAATCAACTCCTAAATTTAAGCTTCTTTTGCGACAACAGCTCTGCCTTTATAACTTCCACAAGATGGACAGACAACATGAGGAAGTTTGGGAGATTGACAATTCGAGCAAGCAGCCATTTGTTTAGGCTTTTTGCATGGTGGGCACGTTTAGAATTTTTGCGTGCATTTGAATGACGGTTACGTGGTACTGCCATGGGAAAAACTCCTTAAATAATTATAAATGCGCAAAGGGATGATACCCTTCATCTGAGTCTTTATCCGAAGAATCGCTCTCGCGGAAAAACCTTTTAATTCTTTTCTTGCAGGGCATTGACCCTGATTACATTCGGCAAACAAGGGGTGGCTAGCAAAACATTTTCTCGCAGCATCTCTTGAAAGTTATAAATTCCTGTCTTGATCTCTTCCATGGGAACGGTATGATAAAAGTTTTCCAAACTTATCGGAACCTTTACATCCTCGTTACAAATTGCACACGGAATTTTGGCTAATGTATGGACTTCCAAATGTAAAACCAGGTCATTTTCGGCTATATAAGCTTCGCCTTTTATATTAACAGGGTCGATAAAGCTTAAATCAACTTCGTGAACATCTAAAAATTCAGGACTCAGCTTTTCTTCGATCTGCTCAGCATGACCATCTCTGAGCTGTTCTACATAAATTTTAAATGCTTCGTTCATTCTTAGATATTAATAGCCGTTAATAAAGTGATGTTAGTTTACACAAACTAATGTTTTTTATCTAGAAAAAGAAGAGAGATCCCCCTCCTCCTTTCCTTTTTTCTAGGCAATAACCCTCTTTTCCCTTATTATAGCTCTTTAAATTATGAAAGGTGCGAAGACTCAGATCGATTTCATTAGCGAATCGATATGATTGAGGAAATTCAACCGGAGTCTTCAGGAATTTTTTCCTAGATGCCAGAGTAAAAGGTATAGTTCTCTCCGAATAGAGTAATGCTTTAAACAAAATATTTACTTTGTTCGACAGTTTAGTATATAAGCCTTCTGCGAAACTTTGATTTTCGCAAAAATCTCCCTTTATCTGTCATTTTTAGCATTTTTCGTCTAACCGAAAGGATCCATATGGACGAAATTCTATTAAATATTGAATCTAAAGAAATTCGCTATGCGCATTTACGACATGGTCAGCTCCATGATTTAATAGTCGAAAGNAAAAAAGAACGACAATTAACAGGTAATATTTACCGCGGGCGAGTTACCAATATCCTGCACAATATTCAATCTGCTTTCATTGATATTAATGAAGGCGAAAATGGTTTTATCCATATCTCCGACATTATTGAGAACACAAAGAAGTTCGAACAAGTCTATGAAATGGATTTTGATCTGGATTATGACATCAAAGCCTTAGACGATAAACAACAGCAAAATTTAGATATTGAACAGGTCATGAAAACAGATCAGACTGTTCTAGTCCAGGTCGTTAAAGAACCTATTGGTTCAAAAGGCGCTCGTTTAACTTCTAATGTTTCTATTGCAGGACGCTATCTGGTTCTCCTTCCTAACTCCATCCATCGCGGAGTGTCCCGTAAGATTGAAGATCGCAACGCTCGCGAAAAACTTAAGAAGCTGATCCGAGCATTTGAAATGCCAAAAGATATGGGCCTGATCTGCCGCACCGCAAGTGCGATCGCTACATCAGAAATGTTGATTGAAGAAGCCAACGATCTTTTAAATACATGGCATAATATTATGGACAACTTTAAAAAGTCCAGCGAGCCTACCCTTCTTTTTGCCGAATCTGACATTATTAAACGCGCAGTCATACAGGCTATTGATAAAAGATATGAACGCCTTTTAGTCGACGACTACAATGTTTATCAAACTTGCAAGCGCCTCTATAGCCGCTATGCGAGCGAACACCCTTTGCGCATTGAATACTATCGCGACAAAGTCCCGATGTTCGAACGTTTTAACGTTGAAAAAGAGATTGAAAAAACATTGAGACGCAAAATTTGGCTGCCAAGCGGAGGGTATCTCTACTTTGATCGTACAGAAGCGATGCATACAATTGACGTGAACTCAGGCCGTAGTTCTGGCAATAAAACAGATGTAGAAGAATCCTTGGTGCGTATCAATCTTGAAGCGACGGAAGAAATCGCACGTCAGCTTAGGCTCCGCAATATAGGCGGACTTGTGATCTGCGACTTTATTGATATGCGCTTACGTAAGAACCAACGCAGGGTACTGGAGCGCTTAAAAGAATTTATGAAAGAAGATTCTGCCAAGTGCACGATCTTAGGCATGAGTGAATTTGGCTTAGTCGAGATGACACGTCAAAGAAACCGNGGGTCTTTACACCAAACCATCTTCTGCTCCTGTCCCTATTGCAACGGCAGCGGCTTAATTAAGACCCATGAAAGCGTTTCTATTGAGATTGAACGTGCTTTGAANAAAGTGATTGGCTGCCATCAACAATTTGCTTTAAAACTTGTTGTCCATCCAGAACTGGAAAAATACATCCGGGTGCTTGACAAGCAATATCTTCTCAAATTGGCCGAGGAATTAAATGCACATTTAGAGATTGGCACAGATGATAATATGCACATCAATGATTTCCATTTTTACTCTACCATTAATAATAAAAAATTGATGTTTGAGGTTTTTTAAGTGAATTGCATCACCTTGTTAGAAAAATCTAAGAAAAGCGGCATCATTAATGCTCGGCAGCTTAGCATTCTGCAGGAGTTTTACCATACTTTTTGCGAAGCTGTGGCTAAAAATAATAAAAATATCGCGGAACATGAACCCGTGATGTACCGATATTTTGAAGAGGTGATTCATGAAATTCAAAGCCCATTTATCTTTGAACCTTATCACGCAGCCATTCGTACTCCCTTTGATTACTATCGCTTAGGTTTGGACCTTTTTGGCCCTTTAGTCGTCGCTGAGAGATCTAAAATTTTCCATCCTGAACGCATCCAAGAAATCGTATATCAGTTATCCAAGGGAGAAAATGTCATTTTGCTCGCCAATCATCAGACAGAGCCCGACCCTCAATTCATTAGCTTTATGCTGGAAAAACACCCCTGAATTGGCTGAAAAATGATCTTCGTTGCCGGGCATCGTGTCATTACGGATCCCACAGCTATTCCTCTCAGTAAAGGCAGAAACCTTCTTTGTATNTTTTCTAANAAACACATCGAACATCCTCCTGAACTCAAACCAGAAAAACTCTTGCATAATCAACGCACCATGCATCGTATGAGCGAACTTCTGGCAGAGGGAGGAAAATGCATTTATGTCGCACCAAGCGGTGGACGCGACCGCATGAATGAAAGCACCAGGCAAGTGGAAGTAGCNCCCTTTGATCCGCAAAGCATAGAGATGTTTTGGCTCATGGCCCAGCATTCGGGCAAGCCCGCACATTTTTATCCCCTCACCCTCTCAACTTATTATCTTCTNCCCCCACCAGAAAAAGTAGAAAAAGAGATAGGAGAACGTCGGAATGCAAAATGCGCTCCCGTCTATTTATCATTTGGACCTGAAGTCAATATGGATCATTTTCCCGGTAGCGAAAATTTAGATAANAAATCTAAACGTATTGCCCGGGCCAATTTTCTCTGGGAATACGTCAAACAAGAACATCAAAGTTTCTTTTTAAATAATTAAAACTCATTGAATTTAATTAAAAATTAATTATAATTATTTTTCAATTAAAGGTTTTAAATGAGAGCTCACAATCAACTAAAATTATCAGAAAACTATATTAGTGGTTTCAAAGATGTTTATAAGCATGAATCTTTTAAAAATGTATTGGTCGGCGTTCTAAAATTCTTTCTTACAGCCTGGTTCTTCCTCCCATTATTTTGGGTTATATTTATTTAAAAAATAAAAAAATCGTAGAGCTTCAAACACAAATTGATAGCAAAATTGATACCAATAGAATTCAAGATCTATTTGCTCAAACATTCAATCAGAGGCAAAAGGGCCAAAGTCAATTGGTTAACTATTTAATTAATAAGTTAGTTAACTTTGAAAGCACTGATCATGAGGCGACCGAACGTTTAAGATTTGAGAAAGGCTTTAGACAATTAAATTTAGAATCACAAGAAGAATTTTTCAAAAAAGCAAATCAATCTCATTGCTTAGGGGCAGCTCTTCAATGGATTCCCAAAGACATAAAAGAATTACATTTTATATCAGGACCTGAAAATGCCATTTTCAACTCAGAGACAAGCAAAAAAACATGCAACTCTTTTTGAAAGAACTCCCCCTCTTCACCCATTTAGAAAAGCTCGAATTAAACTTAAAAGGTATAGGATTTTATACGGAAATTTTGGATAGAAACTTACAAGATATGACTCAAGCAGGAAATAACACATTGATCTATACTGAAGATTCACGACAGGTGTGGCGAATTCACAAGGCTAGCTATATCTATACAAACGATCATCTTCCCATTTTAAATACTCTTATGGCACTTAAAAGCTTATTCAAAACCATCCTAATTTAAATTGGCAAATGAACTTTATGGATTTTGGTGTCAGTCGGTCTGATCCAGATTCTTTACAAGTTGTCGGGGAAATGAAGTTTGCCAAAAACCTAATTTCTTATCTCTATTCTTAAAATTCCTCGCTCCAATTTTCTATCTCAATCTCAGTAATTTGCTTAAATTCATTTAAATTTGATTTAACCGCTCTCTAAAATCTGTACATTTCTATACATGGCTTAGTTCCTGATTTAACCAAGCGGTTGTAATTCAGATTGAAATTACCATTAAGGCATCTTTTGCATTAGATTTTTTGCTATTGAAGAATCATTCTCAATTTTCTTCGCTTTCTTCATATGTCAAACATTTTATGTCGATTTGCAATTTTCCTATAAAGGATATCGAATCTTAAACAATCGCTTAATACAGAACAGAGCTCGTAATTTTGTTTTCCTCGTGTATTATTGAAAATCAATTTCAAGCTAAATTTGCTAATTTTGAAAAGAGTTCATTCATCCNCAATTTTTTGTTTTTTTCTTCTACCCTTTTGAGCATTTTTTGACATAGATCTCTAAATACAGCTAAACGAAACTCATTCAGTTTTTCCGGTTGATGTCCATCAATGATTTTATCGACTTTACCTAAGTCAATTGTAATGATAATTTTTCCATCGATGGCTACGCCGGAGATGTTTTCCTGCTCACTTAGTTCCTTGATTATTTTGCCACAGTAAAAAGCATTACGCGCCGATTCAAAGATGATAAGTGCAATTCCTGTTAAAGGAATCATTTCAACAATGCCTCGAAAAAGATTTTTAAAAGCATTCCATAATTCTTTTTATGCGCTTCNCTCTGACAGTAATTTTAAGTGGGATAATTCTTTAAAAATTACTTTAACTGCATTGGAGACTCTTGCTGCGCCTGAGAAAANACTGACAACAGGAAAAAGCCCAGCCAGTTAGCTAAGGGCATGGCNGTTATGCATAATAAATTTTTTATTCCCTTTTTCAGGTTTTACAAACATATGGAAGACATCAGGCTGAGTATCTATGCCTGTATAAAATGTTTGATTGTAATCATAAAAATCTAAGCGTGTGCTCATAATATAATCCTATTTATTGTAAGAATAAAATTGATAACCAATTCCATGGTCGAAATTTTCTATCACTTTGCCTGGTTGAACGTCATGTAAAAAATTGGCTGTGTTGAAAAATTAATCTAAACATTAATGTTTTACATCTTTTTGATTTTTTGTTTATACCATCGCTCTCATTTTATTAATCAGAAGGCACCTTACTCTATTTTCAACTTGTTGACGTTCAAATGTTTTCCAAAACAATCTTTCTCCAAATAATCGTTTCAGGCATGAAAAAGCTGTTTCAACATGCGTTCGTCTGCTGTAACCAGTTAATTTTCCCCAAAGCGTACGCGCTTCTTTGTCCCCACCAAGCCCTAAAATTTCCAGAATTGCTTTATCTCGTTCACTTTCATCGTTCCTGTATCTTGCATTTTTCGGAGGTGGTATTAAGGGTTCTGCTTTCCTTTCTCTTATTGCTTCTCGCGCTTGTTTGCGGTCATAAGCTCCATCTGCTANGAACTTTTTTGGACTAATTGGAATCTGATCTAACAACAAGCCTGTTAACTTACTATCCCCTACGCTGGAAACAGTTGTAATCTCTGCCACAATTTCCTGTGTATCTGCATCTATCGCTAGATGAATTTTTATCCACTTTCTTCGACTACTACGACCATGGACCTTCACCTTCCATTCTCCTTCACCACAGATTTTCATGCCTGAGGCATCTAAAATGACTGTCGTGCTAGATCCTCTAGCAAGCGAGGGTAGCGTTTTGCCTAATTCTATAACTCTTTTACACACAAGAGTATAATTTGGGACTTTTTCATNTAGGCATGAGCTTGAACAAAAAGACTCGGCAAAACCTTGAAGGCTGCGGTACGTTAATTTAAAATGAACTTTCACCGTTAATAGAAGCTCTATGACGGATTGACTGTATTGAATAGGCCTTCCTCGACCTTTAGATTTTGGCGGTTTACTGAGAGCCTTAAACATTTTTGGATTGATAAGAAAAGTTAGACTTCCTCTTTGAATCAATTGTTTGTTATACTGTTGCCAATTGCGTTCGCGCATCTGAAACTCCTTTGTTTTCTCTTGGTCGAGAGACAAGGAGTTTCTTTTTTAAAGATATTTTTTCAATAACTCTCGAGAGAATTTTTCAACACAGCCTACCCTTGGTCTCTTAAATATTTCTTTTGAAATTAGAAAAACACGATGTTAAATTAAAAATATTAAAATTTAATAAAGATTTCATATCCCTAATATTGCCTTGATTAGGAGTAAGAAATCGCAAAAAGACAACAGATACAAAAAATTCTAGAGCATATAGAAGATTATTATAGAATTGTCGTCCAACCCTTTATTTTAACTAACGAAGAAAAAGTTTGCGATCTACCATTTGGATGAGTCTCAATCTATTGAAGTTCTGTGTCAAAAAGTATTACAAGCTCTGAAAAATTCAGAAGGTCAAATCATGAAAAATAAAAATGAAATGACTTCTTTAACAAATGACATAAAGCAAAAGATTTATGCGGTTTTTCACAGCATGCGATAGAAAAACAGGATTTGATGAAAAATTGGATCCTAAGGTCTGTATTGCAAAAGGTAAAGATCAAGCCTTCATTGGTATTATTGTGTCTGAACTTTTTGGGGTGCATTGCATTAAATATGTTAACGTACAAGAAAGCTATCGAATTAAAAAGTTGCAACTCAATTAATAAACTATGTATTAGCTTTTGCAAAGAATCATCAATGACCTTCGCTTTTGTAGAGACAAGAGAATTTTCAAGTATTAGGTTTCTACGAAAAATTGGGATTTACTTTAGATTACATGAAACTTCATTTCATTATATAAGAAAGGATTTATAGAAGTATGAAATTTCAGAGGTCAACTTTTCTCAAACCAGGTGATAAAGTGGCCATCGTATCACCTTCAGCTGGCCTTCCATTTATTTTCCCATGGGTCTATGAACAAGGCTTAAAACGATTGAGAGAAATTTTTCAATTGCAGCCTGTTGAATTTCCCACAGCCCTTAAAAGCCCCGAATATCTTTCTAAAAACCCTCAAGCACGTGCTGATGATATTAACCAAGCTTTTGCGGATCCTACTATTAAAGCCATTATAGCAACAATAGGAGGCAATGATCAGATTAGAATCTTACCCTTTCTTGATAAGAAGGTCATTTCTTCAAATCCCAAAATTTTCTTAGGTTATAGTGATTGCACAAATCTTCATTTATATTTGTGGAATTTAGGCATCGTTTCCTTCTACGGTGCTTCTATTATGACCCAATTTGCCATGGGAGGCGGGATGCATGACTACACTGAGCATTCGATAAGAAAAGCTCTATTTACTCCTTGCATCGGTGAGGTGCATGCTTCTAAAGAATATAGTGATGTGGATCTTGATTGGGCTGATAAAGAAAATTTAAATAANAAACGTCCTATGGATCCAAATCAAGGATGGTCGTGGTATAACAGCCAAGATCAACTCATTGAAGGGCAGCTTTGGGGTGGCTGTTTAGAAGTGTTAGATTTGCATTTATCTGTTAAAAAGTATCTTCCTTCCAGGGAGCAATTAAATAACACAATTCTTTTTATCGAAACTTCCGAGGAAATGCCCACGGAAGGTTTTGTCTACCGTTTTATTGCAGCACTTGGCGAATTGGGCTTTTTACATAAATTTAAAGCAATTCTAATGGGTTATCCTAAAACACAATTTTGCGGGAAGATCGCCATGGAAGGAAAAGAAGCCTATATGACCAATCAGCAGAATGCAGTAAAAAATGCTTTAGTTGATTACAACGTTCATCTACCTGTTGTATTTAATATGAACTTCGGACATACCGATCCTCAAATGATCATCCCGAATGGAGGAGATGCCAAAATAGATTGTTTTAACAAAACCATTTATTTTTGCTGAAAATAACAGAGAGGGTCAAAAATGAATCATATTAAAACATTTTTATAATTATTATCACCCAATTTTCCTTTCTCTGCTCAAATGAACCTCTTGCTTTTTGGGAATCCTCTAACGTCACAACCCCTGGCATAAAATTGTTATCTATGCAAAAGAGCATTTATCGCACAAAGGAAGGTTAATGATAAAATCAGACGGGTTTGTTTATCTTAAGGTGGATGATCACTACATACACACTTTATTTCCGCTTTTGGGACTCAAACATGAAGGCTATAGAGAACCGCCCTATTTTCGCAGCAAAGAAGCTCCAGGCGCGCATATTAGTGTNTTTTATGCAGATGAACATGTGATTCCCAGTGAAATTGGGGATGAGTTTCAATTTAAGCCAGAAAGGATCAAGATAACCAAAACTCGAGATGCCAGCTATGTTGTTTTACAAGTTGAATCNCCGCANCTAGAAAAGCTCCGGGANAAATATGGCCTCAGTCCTAGACTGAAAAACCATCCCTTTCATATTACATTGGCTAAAAAAACATTAAATTATTTTAAGCCGACCAAAGAATTTTTATCTTTGAGAGTATCATTTAACCAGCTTGTCTGTGTTAGCAAAATTCCTGTAGACCTTCCCATCGCACCGTCAAATGAATGATCTGCGTCATTTCCATTCCCGGGAGCGCTGTGAGGATCCCATGCATTTACGATAAAATCCCCTTCCTGGGCGGTCCGAACAATGTCGCCAATGATCATTTTATCATGCCAAACATCCGCCGGTTGAGGTTCAGAATACTCACTCATGACAATCTCTAAATTAGAATCTTTCATCCGCTTTAAGAACTCACTTAACTGTTTTTTATAGGCTTTATTTGCTATCAAGCGGTCCTCTGAATTCAAAGCTCCTAGGAAAACACCCTGCCCAAATCTTGATAAAACCACTCTTTTGATTCCCTGACCGTCAAATGCAGTGTCTTTATGATCCCTCACGGCATTTTCGATTGATTTAAATAAAACTTTCATTTCATTTTCATATTTTTTAGCATCCAGCTTTCCCTTACTCATATAATACTGATAGTGAGGTTGATTGACGCTATCTAAAGCCGGAGCCGGCACTGAGAGGCAAGCAATTTCCTTCTTATGATCTCCACCTGGTGGATCCCACATGTAAGTTTCTGAATAAACAGTGGCTGTATTGGGAAGCTCCTTAAATAAGGAGCCATCTGCTTTTTNGGCGTCTTTATCATTAAAGATTCCCTTTTCATATCCAANAAGTTCTTTCAATTTGGGCTGATTATATTGATCGGCGCCCATGGCAATATTCGTAGGCTCTCGCTGGAAAACAACTTTTAAAGCATCTTCTTCTGTAAGTTGACTTGCGTTATAATAGATGCGTGCAGTTTGTGCATGTCTTTTATAGTCATCGGATTGACTATATTTTTCCAAATTTTTACCATTTCTATTAGGTCGGCAAGATACCTCATAGGTCTCAAGGACCTGACTAAGTTCCACTTTTTTGGATTTTTATACTTATTTCAGTTTGATCTAATGTTGAAACAGAAGAACTTTGATTTTCCTTTATTTGAGCTTCTTGAGGAATGCTTGGAGTCTTTGCTTCAATGAGGATTGTTTTTTTGCTTGGTCAGAAATGGCCTGGTCTTGAGNGTGTTTTTTCTGTTTTTTTGTCACTCGTCCGGCTAAAGAAATCAACCCAGCGACTGCAAAACCAGCAGGAATAATCAATGTGAAGTAGGATAGCACTTTTAAAAATGCCAGGGCATTTGTTTTGGCGTCATNTCTTTTACAATTCAGGATTTCATTGAAACCTTGAAAATAATTTTTACAAGTGTCCAATACTTTCATATAATCCTCCAAACATCTTTATATGACTATTATACAACAAAAATTTGATTCAACAATTTTTAAAATTCAAAACACTGAATATCAAATATTTAAATTAAAAAGCCTGATGAGAAGCACCAGGCTTTTTTGATATTAATGAGTGGTTGTTTCAAAGGCCGGGGAAANAGTGCTTTGATTCTTTAGTTGCTTGAGATCGGCAATACGCGTATAGCTGAAAATTTTATCATCGGAAAGACTTCCCTTCGCAAGGATTCCTAAACGACGTTTATTAGCTTTTCCCATAAACTCTTGTGCAAAGTTAAGAAATTCTTCGTAGGTCAGTTCTTTTAAACCTTGAATACGTTGGTCTATCCAGTCAAAACGACCGTCATATTTGAAGGCTAATTTTTGTAAGAGATCGCCCATCATTTGGAGATTATTTTGAGGTTTTTCCAACTCCTCAAGAATGGATGCTTTTATGGATTCAAATTGTGAAGGATTAAGGTGCGTTTTTCCCATTTCCTGTAAAAAGCTTTCTATAAAAAGCTCAAAACGGGCCAAGAGATCCCGAGGCTCATGCGTGTTAGATTGAACGGCAAATACATTGAAAAGCTTTTGTTCTATTTCTTNCCCTTGACTAAAGACAAGATATCCGGTCTGTTGTTTTGTCCTTAGTTCAGCAAAAANAGGAGAGTCCATCGCTTTCATTAAAATTTGCTGTGCGGCTCGATTTTTAAAAGTATAAGTTGGATATTCGATCGCTAAAATAGCTGCATTCCCTTGAGCAGGAATTTTTGCCTCATAAANAAAGGGACCTTTCTCTTCAGGTAAGACAATCACTTCGAGTTGTTGTTGATNTTTCTTTGGGTAGGGTCCACTGTTTAGGGTTTTTAAAAGATTGCTTGCGTAATTTTGAGCTTGCGATTCAGTTACATTGCCGTAGACAAGTCCTTCCACGAAAGATTTCTTAAATAAATCTTCAAGAGCTTGTTCATATTTTGCAAAGGTCAGCTTCCGCATTGCCACAGCTTNTTGACTTTCAAGAGAGTAATTTTTGTGAATTGCGTTTTTCAACATTTCTTTTGCTCTTTTGAGCGGAGTTTCTTTGTTGAAATTATGGTATTGCCGCAGCAATTCCTGCTTATAGAGCTTAAATTTTTCCTGACTGATTGGGGATTCTTTCAACTGCTTTAAAATCTCTTCGTATAAAAGATGAGCATGATCACTATAGCCTGTGATCGTAAAGCTGACACCAAAATCTGTTCGATCGACGCTAAAATTTAATCCTGCCACTGTGGCTGGATAACTGAATTTATTTAAAGCCTCTTCAAGACCTTTAACATACATATCAGCTACCGCAACCTGCTGAGGATTTCCTATATCGATTTCTGGGGTTTTAATGTTGAAATACAAGTAGATTTCAGGAATGAGATAACGTTGATCCGGCGCATAATAAATCGTTCCATGTCCAGAATTTACAATTTTTTNTGGTGAGGGGACAAGTGGAAGCTGCTCATTGCTTTTAGGAGATGGGTTGACCTGTGCTAGTGATTCTGGAATAAATGGATTGGGAGGCGGCAGTGTGATTTCCGGGATTGGTTTTGCATCTGTCCAAGCTTTCATTTCATTAGGATTAATGGAAATAATAGCATAGGGAACATCTAACCATTTTTCTTGTTTGACAGGCTGCACTCCTGATAATTCCGGAGGAGCTTTAATAAGAAAACGAGCATTCTGAGGCGTCATGTAATTTAAAAGTGCGCGCAAGTCGTCCGGATCAAATTTTTGAAGGATAAAAGTTTTTTCTGGATAGGTTGAAAGGTCTTCACCAGTTATGAGTCCTGCATTTTTCATCGCTGTATCAAAGGCGTCTTCGCGCTTTTGATATTCATAATCGATCCGATTTACACGCTGGACTTCATCAAAGACATACTCAGGAAAAGGTTGTTGTTTCATCATTGCAATCGTTTGGAAAACCCTTAAAATTACATGATTGACACGATGGAGGCCTTCGTCGGTCAAGTCGATTGAGANCAAAAGCACTAGATTTTTTCCGCCAATATCATAGGCACTGCACTGAAGAGACTCTGCCAGTTTTTCATGCTTCAATTCCGCTAGCAAACTTTCTTTTCCCTCATGGCCTAAAACATGGCACATCAGTTTATCAGGACGAGTGTCTTTCATCTCCCAAAACTCTGCGGGAAGATCCCAAACCAGTGTGACGGTCCGAACGTTTTTGATTGGCTGGATATAGACAAATTTTCCTTCCATTTCCGGATTGGTGAGCGCAACGTCTGCTACATAAGGTTGTTTATCTCTATTCGCAATCCCTCCGAAATCCTGCACTGTGAGCTTGACTAATTCTTCCATTGGCAGATTAGAAATAAGCATCAGCCGCATTAAATTGGCGCTATAATGGTCTTCATACCATTTTTTCAAGGTGGCTTGAGAAACGGCTCCTAATGTGGCTGTATTGCCCATTGTAAAACGATAATTCGGATGGTGGGGATTTTCGATTTCCTTCATCACCATCACTTCGCGAATATCATCGTTCTCATAATTTTTCGCATATTCCTGATCAATGGCGTTCAGTTCACGCGCGACGCCAGAAGGATTGAATAAAGGTTCCTTAANAAAGTTAGAAAAACGATCCACAGCTTCAGGAAAAGAACTATTATCGATAGAAAACATGTAGCTTGTATAATCGTTTGTAGTGAAAGCATTTGCGTATCCCCCATGCTCGGTAATGAAACGTTGATACTCTGTTTCCTGAGGATATTTTTNTGTTCCTANAAATAACATATGCTCAAGAAAGTGAGCAATTCCTGGATATTGGTCGGGATCTTGCCAGCTTCCAGCTTCAATTGCTATGGCAGCTGCGGATTGATCGGTATTGGGATCGGAAATTAAAAGCGCCTGAAGACCATTATCAAGGCGAATTTTTAACACTTTGCGATCTGAAAAAGCGGNGGTTTTAATTTGAGTAGTCGCTTTGTCTTCTATGACAGTATAGCCTTGAGAAGGAATTGCCTCCTTAGCTAAAAGATCTGCACCCTGAAAAGAAAGGAATAAAGATGTTAAAAAACCAAATGCTAAATATTTGATATTCATATATAAATATCTACCTTCAAAAGATTTAATTGATTAGAGAATATAAAAACCTCTAGCATTTATCAATGAAAATATATCCCTTCCATTTGAAACTTGGAAAATTTGACAAAGAAGCGCCCTGAATTTGAATCGGTCGAAGCAGCACAACTTGAATAAGTTCATGCGATAGAGACAGATTCAAAGAAAGCGGCAAGCCAAAATTACCTCTAGGGCAAAATATTTAGCGGGAACCAGTATTAATTGCTTTTTAAGACCAGCCTTTTTAAAATTGTTAGTTTTTGCACAATACACGATTTGTCAAAATGAATTGTTGAATTTACCATCCTATTTTGATAAAGATTATTATTTGTTTAACACCAGGAATGCAAATGTTGGATATTAAATTATTACGTAAAGATCCTAAAGCCATTGAAGCCAAGTTAAAAACCAAAGATCCTAGCATCAATTTAACGGTTATTCTGGATTTAGATACCCGTTTACGCGAGCTCAAAACTAAAGTTGAGACTTTAAAAGCCACACGAAATTCCTTCTCTGANAAAATTGGGGAAATGCGCCGGTTAAAGCAAGATGCCAGTGAAATGGTCAAAGAAGTGGCGTCTATGGCTGATGAAATCCATCAGTTAGAAAAACAAGCACAACAAGTGGAAGAACAGTTTCAATATGAGTTCTCAAAGCTTCCGAATCTTCCGATGGACGACATCAAAATTTCGCCAAATCCTGCTGATAACGTCGTCATCAAAGAAGTNGGGACAAAAAGAACGTTTGACTTTCCATTTAAAAACCACGTGGAACTTAATGAAAAGCTTAAGTTATTTGATTTTGAACGCGGGGCTAAAATTTCCGGATCAGGCTGGCCAGTCTATCGAGGATGGGGTGCACGGTTAGAATGGGCGCTTCTTCAATATATGATGAGCATCCAGTTGAANAAAGGTTTTGAACAATGGATTCCTCCAATTCTCGTTCGAAAAAACGTCGTGTATGGATCCGGACAGCTCCCTAAATTCGAAAATCAACAATTCAAAATCCACGATGAAGACTATCATTTATATTTGATCCCCACAGCTGAAGTTCCCTTAAACGGACTCCATGCAGATGAAATTCTCACCGAAGAAGAGCTTCCTTTAAAATATACGGCCTATACCCCTTGTTTCCGTCGTGAAGCCGGTGCTGCAGGAGCTAATGAAAGAGGGCTCATACGCGTACATCAATTTAATAAAGTAGAAATGTTTTGCTTCAGCAAGCCAGAAGACAGCCCTCAATTATTCGAGAAAATGTTATTGAGTGCAGAAGAAATTTTGCAGGGTTTGGAATTGCATTATCGAAATGTTCTTTTGGTGACAGGCGACATGTCCTATGCATCTGCGAGAACTGTAGATATTGAAGTCTGGCTTCCGGGGCAAAATCGCTATTATGAAGTGTCTTCTGTTTCCAACTGTACAGATTTTCAGTCAAGACGCTCCAATATTCGTTTCAGAAGAGGACGTGATGGAAAACCTGAGTATGTACATACACTGAATGGCTCGGGACTGGCAACTTCCCGCTTGATGGTTTCTTTACTTGAAAATAATCAAAATCCTGATGGCTCTGTGAATGTTCCCAAGGTGCTGCAAAGCTATTTGGGCGTAGAAAAATCGTTCAATCATAAGGCATTGATATGACAAATTCGCTCGTGGATGACCTATTAAACTTTCTTCATAAATCTCCAACTTCCTGGCATTGTATTGATTTTATNAAAAATTCCCTTCTGCTTGAGGGGTTTATTGAACTCAGTGAATCAGAAGAGTGGACACTGGAGAAAGGAAAAGGATATTTTGTTATACGTGACGGGTCTTCATTATGCGCGTTTGTCACACCCAGCGACACAATTACAAAAGCCCATCTAATTGCATCTCATACGGACAGCCCTGGTTTTAAGCTCAAACCTAATCCAGAGTACCGTCGTGATAACATGACTTTATTGGCTACCGAAGTTTACGGCTCACCCTTGTTGACCTCCTGGTTCAATCGGGATTTAGGGATAGCAGGAAGAGTCTTTTTNGCNTACAAAGAAAATTCAATTGGACAAGCTCTTGTACAATTTGAAGAGCGGCCGGTTACCATTCCTCAATTAGCCATCCACCTCGATCGCGAGGCCAATGAAAAGGGTCCTTCTTTTAATAAACAGGATCATTTTTCTGCATTGGCAGCACTGGACTTTAATCCCGAGGAATCTTTTCTACGAACTCTTTTAAGCGATCAAATCCAAACACCCTTCGAATATATTCTTAGCCACGACCTCTTTTTGTACCCTCTTGAGAAAGCAAGACTTCTGTCTTCAGACATGCTTTCCGGCTATCGTTTGGATAGTTTATCCAGCGTACATTCTTGCTTAAGCGCATTAAAAACAAGCAGCCCGCATAAACATCACCTCAATGTAGCAGTNTTTTGGAATCATGAAGAAATCGGTTCTTCAACTGCTCANGGAGCTGCTTCTCCTTTTCTACTAAACACTTTGGAAAGAATTTTATTAAGCTTTGATTTCTCAAGAGAGCAATTCCTGCGTCTTGTGCCAGATTCCCTATGCTTATCGGTAGACCTTGCGCATGCTATCAACCCTAACTATGCTGAAAAACATGACTCAAGGCACATGCCTTTTCTGAATAAAGGACCGGTCATCAAATATAATGCCCAGCAGCGTTATGCAAGCGATGCACGTTCATCGGCATACATTATTTATTTATGTGAAAAATTTGTGATTCCCTACCAGTTCTTTTCTTCAAGGAATGATATTCCGTGCGGAAGTACCATCGGACCCATTCAGGCATCTCAAACTGGAATTCCAACTGTGGATATAGGATCTCCTCTCCTGAGCATGCATTCAAGCCGCGAACTGATGTCTATTCAGGACCATTTAGAAATGAGCAGGCTGCTTGCAGCTTTTATGCAGAGCTAAAAATTAGGATCGTTGCGCTGGAGCTGTTCTTCGATTTCCTCATATGGAACAAGCCATGCCTGATCGTTAATTCCTTCGCAATCCTTAGCCGCTAATTTCCAACTTTCTTCAGAATTCAAGTTTTGCTTCCACCAAGGAAATGTTCTGCACTGCTTAGGACGAGCCTCATAAAGCGTACATTTTCTGCCTTCCAAAANAATGCAATCGTATTGACCATCTAAAGATTTTTNTTCGATCAGGGCATAGCGATTATAACGCTGACGCAGATATTNTTTCTTAAATGATTCAACAGGCAAATTCAGTGCCTTAGCCATTGCTGCAACTTCTTCTTCTGAGACCCAAACATAACCCGGGGCTCCAGTACAGCATTTTCCGCAACCCGTGCATTCGAAACGCAAGCCTTCTTTATACCATGGAAGAGATTTAGATTTTTTTCAGTCATGTCATGCCTCTTTCCATGAAAATGGGATCACATCAGCAATATTTACTGTTTTATGCCGCAGCATCATTAAACGATCGAAACCCACGGCAACTCCGCAGGAATCCGGAAGCCCTTTTTCAAGGGCAGCAAGAAAAGCTTCATCTAAGGGTAATGCATTTTTTCCCAAAGCTAGCCTCTCTTTATTAGCTTCAAGAAAGCGTTGCCTTTGTTCTTGCACATGCGTCAATTCATGATAGCCATTCGAAAGTTCTAAGCCGGAGTGATACACCTCAAAGCGTTCTGCTACCTGCTCTTCTCCTCTCCAATGGGTTTGCGCCAGGGCTGCCTGACTTGCAGGATAATAAGCAAGCGCACATAATTCACCCTGTCCTAATTGCGGTTCAATGANTTCCCCAAGAACAAGATTTAAAAGAGCATCTTTACCTTCTTTTTCAATGCCCTCATAGGGTTGAAGGCCTTTCTCGTTTAAATACTGCCATAAAAATGAACAGGATGCATGTACATAATCAAACCCGCAATATTCCAAAAATGCTTCACGATAGCTTATCGTACGAGCAGGCAGTGGGCCTAAAAAGAGGCGGACAAAATCCAGCGTTTCTTCTATCATGGCTTCAAACTGCATCCCCACACGGTACCACTCAGCCATCATAAATTCCGGGTTGTGCTTAATGCTTGATTCGCCATCACGAAACACATGAGAGAGTTGATAAATATCTCCGATACCCATGGATAGCAAACGTTTCATTCCATATTCAGGAGAAGAATGCATATAGCGTGTTTCATGACCTGCATATTCGGCAGGAATGAGATCAATATGAGCATCTATAGACGCTCCTTGGGTCAAAATTGGACAATCAACTTCGATGATGCCGCGCGCGGCAANAAAGCNTCTTGCCGCCGCAAGCATTAAGGCTCTATCTTTTAAAATGGCATTACGAGACACGTGAAACGTATTCGCCTGTTCTTGTGTCCACTTTGACTTTTTCACCTTGATCGACAAAGATAGGAACTTGGATTTTAGCACCGCTTTCTACAATTGCAGGTTTAAGGACACGCCCAGAGGCTGTATCTCCTCTTACACCTGGAGAAGTTTCAGTGATGATCATCTCCATAAATGTAGGAGGTTCAACAGTGACAGGCTGGCCCTTGTAGAACACGATATAATAAAGATGATCTTCCATCAGCCATTGTGCGTTATCGCCCATGCTTTCAAAGCCGATTTTGACTTGTTCAAATGTTGCATCGTCCATAAATACAACCCCATCAGCTTCTTTATACAGCATACGCATTTCAGTTTCGACTACATCGGCAACATCAGCTTTATCACCCGATTTAAAGGTTCTTTCAATTGTACGGCCAGAGGTAAGATGTTTGAGTTTAACACGGTTAAAAGATTGACCTTTTCCTGGTTTAACGAATTCATTACTTACAATGGTATAAGGTTGTCCTTCGACCTCGATTTTTACCCCGGCTTTAAATTCGTTTGTGCTGATTTGTGCCATAATTTTTCCTTGAACTCTAAGTGTTTTAAAATGTTTGGGCTATTTTAGCATAAATCAACTAGATTGTCTAGTTGATAGAAAGGTTATCAGGGAGGGGAATTAAAATAAATAATTGCCAACTTTATACTTTTCTGATATTTGCGTGCTTATTCTCAGCGACAAAAAAGGTATTACATGAAGAGACATTTATTGATTTATTTCTTGAGTCTTTCTTTAATTTCTCAAACTGAATCTCACGAATTTCCTTATCATCCGCCTAAAACAATGACTCTTCTTCAAGGTTTGGGAAACTTGCATCATCCAGTGACCACCAATAATCCTGAAGCGCANACGTTNTTTGACCAGGGACTCACTCTCATTTATGCGTTTAATCACGATGCAGCCTATTGGTCTTTCCAGCGTGCGGCGCAGTTGGACCCAGAGATGGCAATGGCTTATTGGGGAATGGCTTTAGCCATAGGCCCCAACATTAATATGGAAATCTCACCTGAGCAGGANAAAAAAGCTTTCGAACTAATACAAAAAGCCATCAGTTTATCCGGGCCGATAACAGAGAATGANAAAGATTACATCAAAGCTCTCTCCACACGCTATTCCAATCATCCGAGCCCCGATTTGAAAGAGCTGTCAAAAGCTTATAATCAATCCATGGAATCTGTCGCAGCTAAATACCCATATGATTTAGATGCCGCTGCACTCTACGCAGAAAGTTCTTTAGATCTAAATCCCTGGCATCAGTGGACTTCTTCTGGAGAACCTTTAGAGGGAACCCAGAAAACGGTTGATGTTTTAGAAGAAGTATTGAAGTGGGATCCGGATCATTTGGGAGCTAATCATTATTATATTCATGCTATTGAAGCTTCAAAACATCCTGAAAGAGCTTTAATGAGTGCACAACGTTTAAGCAAAATGCTGCCAGCATCTGGACATATTCTTCATATGCCCTCTCATATTTATTTGCTTGTGGGAGATTATCAAAAGGCTATCGAAGCAAATCTTGCCGCTTTGAAAGCCGATGAAGCCTATGTGAAAGAATTTGGATTGGATGGAATCTATCCAATTCACTACATGACGCATAATATGTATTTTCTTTCACGCGCGTACTCTTTAGAAGGGCGTTTTGAGGATGCCNNAAAAGCTGCTGAACAATTACGGGCTTTCTACTCCCCGCATTTTTCTCGAATGCCTGATTTGGAATATTATGAGCCCTCCGTCATGTTTGTCATGTTACGTTTTCAGCACTGGCAAGATCTT
This sequence comes from Parachlamydiaceae bacterium, assembly GCA_013414685.1. Classification (GTDB taxonomy): domain Bacteria; phylum Chlamydiota; class Chlamydiia; order Chlamydiales; family Parachlamydiaceae; genus Neochlamydia. The sequence continues at coordinate 1,505,821 of CP058704.1, forward strand.
CTCAATTTAACTTCTCCAAAACCAGGCATGTCTGTTTCAAATGTATTATGGCATTTTGGGCGGGCAATGGCCTTCGCCTCGCTAGGAGATATGAANAATGCAGAGAATGAACAGAAAATTTTTATGACAGAAAAAGCTAAAATTTCTCCTGATACAGTTTATGGCTATAACAAAGCAGTAAAAATTTTCGAAATTGCTGACTATCAACTCAATGCCAAGTTGGCCGAAATGAACAACAATCCCGCTAAAGCGTTTGAATGGCTGCAGAAAGCTATAGCTGTGCAAGACCAGCTTTATTACAATGAACCGCCAGATTGGTATTTTCCGATTCGCGAAAGTCTTGGCGGACTTTTTTTGCGTCATCAAGAATATGCTGCAGCAGAAGCTGTATTCCGGGCCGATTTAGANAAACATCCGCGCAACGGTCGTTCACTNTTTGGATTATGGAAAAGTCTAGAAGCTCAAGGGAAAATGACAGATGCCTTTTGGATTAAACGAGAATTTGAAAAGGCCTGGAAAAACAGCGACACACAATTGACGTTAATGAACCTGTAATATTCTCAATTTGTATTATAAACTATTTGTTCTGCACTTGAGATACAATCATTAATCGAAACGCCATATAACGAACTGCCTAAAATCCTGAAATGCGGAGAGAGAGTTTTAATTGCACTTTCTAAAAAAAGCTTTTTCTNCTCGTGACCTAATTCATACTGAGGAATGGCAGCTTTGGCAATTTGAATGTGTATCACATCCGGTTTAACTTTTATATTTAAATGCCTAGCCAAAGCTTCCAAAGCACAATCGATAAAATCTTGCTCGGACCAACTGTTAAAGTCCTGCATACGCGCCCCACCGAGCATCACTGTTAAACGCGTCGATTCTTTCGACACATTTTGCTCGGGAAACACACAAGAATCCCAGACAACACCCAAAATCTTTTCCTTTTCTTTCGAAGGAATTAGGTAGCCAAAACCTTGATGAGGAAAAAGATTTTGCCTATAGGCTAATCCGACGATGGCAATAGAGCTGCACGGGATATCCCGCAAGACGTCAGCAGCTTTATTATCAAAGGGTCGAACCAACAAAGAAAGAGCATGCGCAGGAAGAGTAGAGTAAACTTGATTTGCCTGTATTTNTTTCCCGTTTGCAAGTTGCAATTCAATGCCAGATGAAGAAAAATTTAATCTTTCAACTTCGTGATCCGTTAAGATATGCTGATTTAATTGCTTAAACAATGCTTTGGGCAACGTTTCTAATCCCTCTCTGAATGAAAATAATCCTGCCTGAGCCATTTTTTTCAAAAGCTGTTTTTTTTGATCTTTTTTGAAAGCTGTATAGAGCGCTCCCTTTAAAAGTGAACTATAGCGCTGTTCCCAATTATATAAATGAGGAAAACAGGATTTAACAGAAAGCTGATAGGGATTGCCAGCATAGATTCCAGACACAAGAGGATCAATAAATGTATTGACAATTTCAACTCCAAATCTCCGTGTAAAAANAGAATGGATTGTTTCATCCTCATTTCTTCCCGGAGGTCTATTCCATTCTGAAAGAATTTCTGGAATCATGGCCCTTGTAAGCGGGGAAAATAAGCTTGAAATAAAGCCTGATGGAATTTNTTGTAAACGTTGATCAAAATATAAATAGCGTTGTCGAGAGGCTGGATGGGCCGGAAGAACTTGATCTTCCAATCCCACTTCTTGAATCAACTGAATAGCGGCCTTTGAATTTCCTCGGCAACTGCGAGGTCCGCACTCAAATAAAATCCCTTCCTTTTGCACCGTGCGAATCCACCNCCCGACACGCGAGGTTTTTTCCAACAATGTAAAAGTTGCTTCTCCCTTAAATTTTTTTAANNGATACCAAAGCAGAGAAAGGCCTGTGATGCCGCCGCCTAAAACAACGATATGATTGTTCATGTTGTATAATCATTCCAGTTCAAATAAACCATTTGGATTGAATTGAAAGCTGCCGGGATGAGAATTATTTTAAAAGGTCAATATTAAGTCAATACGAACTATTATAAATAAATTTAATCGGAAGCCTGAAGGAGTAAGTGAGGTTTAGACAGAATTGGCATTATTATTTGGATCAGGGGGTGTTAATGGACGATCGGCTTCCTCTTCTTCATGCTCGAATTCCTCTTCATCACTATTTAATGGTGAATTCGTATCGGGAGTATTTTGGCCTGGTTTTGGAGTTGGCGTTGAAGAGTCTGAACTTGGACTTTGAAGCTTTTGCCAAAATGCCTGTACGCGCTGAAATGTGTTTCTTTTAGCCAAAAATTTTGCTCTTTAGGACTTTTGGGATCGCTGATCGCATCAATTTTATCCTGATAATGTTTCAAACTTATAGAGATAGCAGGCGATCCGTTTGAAAAATGTTTAATAGCTTCAGATAAAGATCCGGTCTGATCTTGTTTAAAAGCTATAGCATTAATTTTTCCTTTTCCTTTCTTGCTATCTTTTCCTAAGCCCAAGGCAATGGCATAGGCCCCTAAATGATCTAGATTTTCTTTGGTAAAAGCACTTAAGCGTGTACTTCTCTGTTCGGGAGTTGTATTTTCTGGAAAATACACGGTAATAGTTAGATTTCTTCCATTGAATACAAATTCTTTTGAGGCGCTTTTTGATCTGAAGCAATTGTAAAACCGTTTTGGGTAAGAGGGGTCGGTTTAATGTCTAAATCTGGAATTAGGGGGAGGAATTAGAAATAGGAGAAGTCATAATTAACCTTTATTTAAAGATTATAAAATAAACTAAATTATATGGCAAATATGTTAAGATTTTTAAAATTTCTTAAAAAATTAGGAAATCTCAGAAATTTCATTCACAAGTTCAATACTATCAATGCCTTGAATTTTTCTTAATTCATCGACCACTGAAGAGAATTTGGAGGCCGATGTGGCTCGAAAGGTCAAATAGAATAGTTCTTTTTCGCCAATTTTTTCTATATGCAAACTAGTCGCGCCAAATCTGACATTAATATCTGAGATAAGGTTCTGAAGAGCTGCGGTGGATAAAAACCCAGTATGTGCAGAAANACGCACGCCGATTGCAAAATTTTTCTNTAAAAACCTTCTTTCTATAGGCTTTAAGCCGGCCAAAATCACAAGAATCATGACTGTAGTGGATATTGAGGCCACATAAAGTCCACCCCNCACTCCCAGGCCCACAGCAGCGACAGCCCATACACTGGCCGCCGTGGTTAGACCTCTAACGACATTTTNTTGGAAAATAATGGTTCCTGCACCTAAAANACCTATTCCACTCACAACTTGAGCGGCCATTCGGGAGGGATCCAGATTAATTAATCCCGCCTGCACGACTTCATGGAACGCATACTGTGAAACTAGCATCACAAGAGCTGAACCTAAGCAAACAAGCATATGGGTTCGCAGCCCTGCAGCCCAGCTAAGTCTTTCTCGCTCAAAGCCAATGAGACCGCCTAATAGAGCCGCAAGTGCGAGTCTTAAAATCATTTCATATTCAGATAGCATGAAAAGCATACAAAATCTCATCGGTTGTGTATATAGGTGATTGTAGCATAGAGGTAAATTTTGTGACGGCGTTTTTTTTAATTTTAATTTTAATCTGTTTGATTGCTTTAGGAGCATTTTTTTACCGGGTTTATATCTATGCCTGGTTTATTGATTTCCCTAAGCCCAAGTATCGAACAAAAATAGATCGTAATATTGTTATCCCTATGCCTGATGGCATTCATTTAATAGCTGATATTTATCGGCCTCTGACAACTGAAAAATGTCCTGTTGTGATTTTGCGAACACCTTACGACAAAAGAGGAAATATCCATCCCTATAAAGANATTGGGCTTTCTTTTGCGTCTCAAGGATATATCCTTATCGTTCAGGATGTGAGAGGAAGATACCTCTCGCAAGGTGAATATGAGCCTTTTCAAAATGAAGGGCTGGATGGTTATCACACTATCCAGTGGGCAGGCCAGCAAAGCTGGTCGAATGGAAATGTTGCTTTATATGGATTTTCATATCTTGGATCTTGCGCCTGGCTTGCGACTCCCTATCATAGTCCTTATCTAAAAACAATCGTGCCGATGTTTACCACGCAGGATACCTATTCCATTTTTATAGAAAAGGGAATGTTTCATCTTAAGGGAGCGCTTTATTGGTTAACCACTTTTCTTGGGAGAGGAAAAACTCCCAAATTAACGTATGGAAAAATTAAAAAGTCTCTTCATAAATTACCTGTAAGCTCATTGGACAGCGATGTCATAGGACATCCAATCAAATCGTACCAAAATTTTATCTCGCATATTGTTCCGGACACCTTTTGGGCTAAGATTTGCGTCAATCAACGCATGAGCGAAATAGATATCCCCGCATTCATTGTTACAGGATGGTATGATACCTATTTACAAGGGGCAATAGAAGATTTTATTCGCATGTCCACTTCGCCTGAGCACTCCAAAAATAGACAGAGCTGTCTTTTAATCGGTCCTTGGGCACACAATCCCTCTCANAAATTCCCAGGTATTGATTATGGACGGAAAGCTGATTTTAACCTTCAACTTATTCACACGTTAAAATGGTGCGATTACTGGTTAAAAAATGATAAAAATGCNCTTAAAAACATGAGTAAAGTCAAATACTTTATGATGGGCGTCAATGAATGGAGGGAGGCAAACGAGTGGCCGCCGAAAGGAACCAAACCTGTAAACTATTATCTTTCCGAAATCAGCAACCTCAANAAAAGATGCACATATAAGCTAAGTAAAGAAATCCCTGAAGCAAATGCAGAAACTCATTATATTTACGACCCTAATGACCCGGTTCCATTTCGAGGCAGCCACCATCTACATGATCCGGCGTGGGTGGGGCCTTTTGAGCAAGGTGAATTGCTTTGCCGAAAGGATGTCATTACCTATATTTCTGATCCGCTAGAAGAAACACTTGAAATAGCCGGTTTTGTCAAGCTTGTCCTCTATGTGTCTTCATCGGCGCTAGACACAGATTTTTGTGCAAAAATTTGCGATATGCGGCCAAGCGGGGAATCCTACAATTTGCAAGCAGGCTTTGTGAGGATGCGCTACCGTGAATCTTTACATATGCCTATTTTAGTTGAACCGGGTAAAATCTATCGTTTGGAAATNTTTTTGCGTTCCATTGCGCACGCATTTTTAAAGGGCCATAGGATCCAATTGCAAGTCACATCGTGCGACTTTCCTGTCCATGACCGCAATCTAAATACNGGGGAAGATTGTGAATTTTCTACAGAAATAAAAATTGCTGAACAAACTCTTTATACCGGTAGGCAACACCCTTCTCATCTCATCCTACCGGTATTATCACCTGGTTAATCAGGAGAAAGAATTATGGCATAGGATGTGTACCTACTGCGCCATATCCAAAAACTAAAGCGATAATGAACAAAATAATAAAGATCAGGAATAAAACTTTTGCTATAGTAGCTGCAACTCCTTCTACTCCTCTAAAGCCAAGCAACCCTGCGATGATCGCAATTACTAAAAACTAATGCCCAATATAACATATTTTTCTCCTTGTAAAATTTGAGCTCTCTTAGGCTCAAACTAGCCGAGAAAAAAATATCGTCAATTTAATATTTTAAAAATAAGTCAAAGGTAGAACTTTCATTAAAATTAATTTCTTGAGACTAAGCACCCTGAGCTTGCCGACGGTACTCTTCATGAAGTTTATGAAGACGATTTTGATGATGTTCCATGTCACGGCATATATTCATGGCTATCCCTTGCATCATAGCCTTATAAACATCAGGAGCCTGTTCTTTAAGATCAGCCATACTACTTACAGTTCCCGACGCCAGCATTTGCTCGCCCATTGCTTCGACATTGTGTGAACTCGCAGAAGCTGCAGTTGAGGAACTGCTTGTATTTTGGACGGGTCCAGCAGCATTAGACATAATTAACCTACTTAACATCCTTATAATTAATTATAACACTCCCCACAATAGTTTCAAATTATTTTTTACATAATTAACATTTAAGATTTATCTAAAATTTTCATTTTTTCTAACATATATAAAATTGCTGATTTTTTTATTTTTTAGTTTTATCTAATGGATTTTCAACAATTTCCTCTAAAAATGCTTTTTTTCTTTCATTTTCTATGAGACTTTTGGCAAGTTTTACAATTTCTTGAGAACTTGTTTTTTGCTTTAATTGACCATAACTCAATAGAGTGTTTTCGATTTTAGTTTTTAATCCTTCTAAAATAACTTCTCTTTTCTGAGACAATTGATCACTCATTTGAAATTCAACCAGTTTCTCCTTCCAGAGTTCTCTGTAAAGATTCGTGTCTTCGGTTTCCTCTTTTAAATGAGACTCTATTCGTTCAAGTTCTTGATACTGGTCCTTTAAAATTCTTAGTTCTTTTGCGATCCGGCTTTCCTCCGGAGTGATCACACTTCCTCCGATATCATTCTCAAGTAAAAACTCAGAAATTTCTTGTCTGCTTGCATCACGTTGGGAAAGCTCTTCAAGCTGTTTGAAAAGTTCTGAATAGTTCCTATTCTTTGGAGTCCAATCCTCAGGAATATGATCTTTAAACCAATCTAAGGCTCTTTCATAGGAAGACTGCCCGGTGGATCCTATCGAATGGTTGTTGATTTCGTCCGCCACACGTTCGAGCACTGTTGCAGGAGAGTAATGCTGATCAAATTGGAATGTTAAATCTGCAGGACGAACCTGAACATACTTAATCCCTTTATCCTGAAGGGCAAAATCGTATCCAGGAAGCCCTTTTGCCTCTCCGATTTTGGCTATCACAGCATTGATTGCATGAACCTGAAAATCATCGGATTTATTAGGTGCAATAGAAGCTGCAATGCCCGATCTCATAGAGCTCAACTGAGACAAGATCTGTTGAGAAAAATCCATCATTTGGCCGCTCAATAATTGATAAGTCAAAAGACATTCACCAATATAGCGGCCCCCGCAATGGCTTCCGACTAGGGCTAGGTCGATCAAATATTCTGTTCTATTCTCAACCGGCAGCTTTTCTAATAAAAGGAGGATATGTTTTAGATAGAGGGCGATATTTCCATACCATTTTTTTCGTTCTGTATCAGAGGAAGGAGCAAAAGCAATGCGGGAATTGTTCTTAATGTTATCCAAAAGATTGCTAAGGGAGTTTTTTAAAATTGAAGGATTGATGGGCCTTCCTTCATCATTCAATGTAGAGGGAGTTCGATAATTGACCTTTTGAGGATCCACAAAATTAATCTCATTGAACATCCTCTCTAGCCTAAACAGATCAACTTCTTGTTTTAAAGCAGGCAAGGAAGATTCCTTCACTTCATTTGAAAAATGACTTTCATTGAATATAAAAACTGTCCATCGATTTGATGCCTTTCGATCAGTTTTTCTTGAAGGTCTGAGAAAGATCCCACCTCTTTTATCCAAGGTTCGACCTGAAGGTCATCTTTTAATTGTTCAAATGCTTCCATCCATTGTTTAGGGGCCTGGCTCGAGAGATTTAAAAGATGAATAAAGTATCCTTTTCTGTCAGTTGATCTTGCATAATTCATCCAAAGATATTGTTTAATCTGATCCTTTAAATCGGAAGTCGCTGGTTGCCCTGTTTTTCTTCATACTCCTTATTGAAAGCGCCAATTTTGACTGCTCGCCAAAGATCATTTTCATTTTCAATCAGCACTTTAGTTTTCCGATCTTCCCACCCCTTTCAATAGCAGCCTTGTAAAGTTCTTGCGAAGAATTGTGAATAGATAAGTTGACTAAATAACGTAAGGGACTTGATTCAATTTCCCACATTTGATCATTCGAATCAAAATGCAATCCATGAGCTTTAAATGCAGATAAGACAAAAGATCGAATTCTATTTTCAATATTGTATCCAAAAAGCGGGCAACAATAAATTTAAATTTTTTATACGGCTGGCTTTGCCTTCTTCAGAACCAAAAATAAATTTATTTTCCTCTTGCAGGATCAAGCCTATTCGATCTAGAGCATCCTGATTTTTTCACTGTCAATTTTGGGATTATACTGCTTACCTAGCTCTTTAAGAATAGAGGAAAGGCTTCCACCGACTTGTATATAAGCAATGATATAGGGCCTAACTTTTAAGATGTCTTCTCCTTTTATTTTTTGTTTTAATTCCTTACATTTCTTTTTAGTAGATTTTGTATGATCAGACAACTTCGCTAAAATTTCATTTGTCTCTTTTGATTTGGTAGATTGAAAAACATGGCTAATATTTTCAAACACGTTTTTGCTTTTTACTTTGACCGGCGAAGCTGTTTGAGTAGAGTTTTGAATCACTGGTGTTAAATCAAACTGAGGAGATGAATTGAATGAGGTTTTATCATAGTTAGTATTCACAAACACCCCTACAATAATTATAATTTATTATAACACATATTTATAATAAAAAAACGATTGTATATTAATAATAATTTTACTAAAATTTTTAGATTGATTAAGGATTAATCATGGTTTTTCATCCTTCTTTTAATAAAGATTCTATCTCTCTAAAAGCCGATCGGGCGGAGTATTACCCCAACTCACAAAATATTCCTGTAGCAAGAAGCAAATCTTTCCAACCACTCAATATCGCCGAACTTTTTGGTTTAAACATCGAAAGATTTATCCACACTCTTGAAAAAAGGCACTCCATTCGCAGCATAAAGCTACAGCTTTTAGAGTCTTTTTGTGAGCCTTTTAGTTTTAGGGATTGTTTGTGCTGCTAGCTTTTTTCTTTTACCCATTTTAGGACAAATTGCAATCGCGCTCGGGCTGAGTGTTTCCGCTACAACTTCTATTTGGCAAGTTACTTTTTTAGGAGGAAGTCTACTGACAGGATTTTCTTTTATTCCAAAGCATTTTATTAAGGGTTTTGAAAAGGAAAAATTAAAATTTGAACAACAACTTACCTTACTAAAAGGCTACGCCAGGAAGAATATTTTAAAGATTTTTGGAAGCCGAATTTCACGGAAAATATCAGCATCCTAAAATTATTTTAAACACACCTGAACTGGCCGAACTCTATTATTATTCTAAAAACTTAAATGATAAAAGACTCAAATTCCAACAACTTGATCAACAACTTTTTCAAATCAACCAATTGATCAAATCCTCAAACCTGACAAAGGAAGAAATTAAAACTCTTGAAAAACAAATTCCTTTTCTACGCAATCTTCTTCAAGGGATAACTTGTGAAATAGAAGAAGTTGAAAGCCATGTTCAGCGTCTTCGTCATTTTCTTGCCCAGATGGATCAAATTTAAACCCAAATTACCCCTAAATCATGCTTGAACAATTCTGCAATGACTAATATCTAGTCATGTTTAAGTGCGTGATGCAGATGGGATCCCTTCACCGGTTTAAAATTTGGATTGTCTGATATTGAGAGCTTAGTTATCTTTTTCCAAATCGCATGAGGAGGAACAATGAATAAGATACTTGCCGTACTCACAATTTTTCTTTCAAGCACGCTCTATGCCAATACTCCTATCGTGATCGGTATAGCAGGAGGAACAGGTTCAGGCAAAACAACCCTGGCTAANAAAATCCAAACTGCCCTCCCAGGTTCTGTCCTCATTGAGCAAGACTGCTACTACAAAGATCTCTCGCATTTATCCTTTGATGAAAGAAAGCTTACGAATTTTGATCACCCGCTGTCGATAGATTTTGAACGATTATGCGAAGATATTTTTCTCTTAAAAAGTGGCAAGTCTATCCAAAAACCCATCTATAATTTTAAAACGCATTCACGGGATGAAGGATATAATTTGATTGAAGCAAGTCCCATAATCATTGTGGAAGGAATTTTAATTTTTCAGATNGAAAAAATGAGAAATTTATTCGATCTTAAGATCTATGTGGAAACAGATAATGATGTACGCATCTTACGTCGAATGGAAAGAGATATTTGTGAAAGAGGAAGGGATTTATCCAATGTCAAACAACAATATCTTGCCACCGTAAGGCCTATGCATAACGAGTTTGTAGAATGTACNAAAAAGTATGCGGATCTCATTCTGCTTGGAGAGACAGATAATTCAGCTGCAGTGAAATTGATTTCTACAGGCCTGCAAGGTATTACTCTTCAAAATTAAGGGCTTTTTGAATAGTTGTCACATCAAACCCTTTTCTTAAAAGAGAAGCAAAAACCTTTTGCTTCTCTTTATAGTNCGTTAAGTTTTCTTTTTTATATTTTGTCTTTATCAGATGTTGAATGCTTTTATTTGTTTCTTCTGGATCGATAAATTTATCAACACATTTTTCCGCTTCCTTGAGTGGAATTCCCTTATTCATCAATTTAAAAACAATTGCCTGAGGACCCAGATTTCGCGAAAGTTGGGTTTTTACAAATCTTTCCATCCATTCTATATCATTCAAATACCCCAAACGTATGCAGTCCTGAAGAATATTTTTTATAGTTTCGGNGGAAATCAAATTTCGTTCCAACAACTTTTNTAACTGGGAAGAAGGGTAGCTTCGCCTTGCCAAACAATCCAAGGCATATTTTTTTGCTTTTGCATACTCAATACTTGCAAATTTTTCCTTCAACTCTTCGAGATTTGCACAAATAGGCAAGGTAAAGTTCTTTCCAAAAATTTTAGAATGGATCTCTTTCCAGGGTTGACCTTCCACGTAGATTGTCATCACAAATCGCCGGCTTTCTTTGGGCAAACAAATAATTTTCACTTTGCCTCAGCGGCGGCGTGCTTCAAAAGAATGACTTNTTTCACCGGCCGTTTATCAATTCGTATGCCTTTTGAAGAAAATCCCTTGACGGCAATCGAATCGAAATTAAATTCTACTTTAGTCTGCTTTTGATTGACTTTGGGAATCAGTTGAAGTTCTAAAGCAGGTTGTAATGCAGAGGAGATATATTGCAGATCCATTCCCTCTTCCATGAAACGATAGACTTTATCAAGAATAAACTGTGTGACGATAAACCTTTTTGCAAAACAAATGTGTGCTTTATCTCTATAAGCCACATTTAAGACAGTTTNTTTGTCCGCTACCCCTACATAAACAACTTTATTGCCTTCATGATGAACATACTGCTTTTCGGGAATATTGATAACCGTGTAGGTTCCGTTCTTAAAGACCAGCAACAACTTATCAAAATTGGTGCATTCAAAACTATGATCCCCTGTAACTTTGGTTCCTACAAAACCTGAAGCCGGATCGAAACCAACTTTGATCGTCTTTGTGGCAATCGCACGCATATCCAATTGTTGAATTTCCTGAAGGGCTGTCTTGCGAGGAAATTCCTTGCCGTACTTAGCAATCAGACTGCGGATATATTGAATCGTAAATTTTTTGATATTTTTAANGTCTTNTTCGACTTTAGCCAGCTGGGCCCTTGTTGCAGCAATTTCTTCCTGATTTTTATCCAAATCAAAACGAGAAATCCTTCTAATTGGAATATTCAACAAACGTTCACGATCATCATAGGTGGGGATACGTGAAAGCTCCTGATGGAAAGGCTCCAGACTTGTTTCTATGACCGAATGGATCTTATCATAAGAAGAAATTGTCTCTATTTTCTTATACAAACGATTTTCGATAAAAATTTGTTCCAAGGTCTTTTCAAAGATTTTCTCAAGCAGTTTGTCTCGTTCAATCTCAAGTTCTTTTCTTAGATAACCTTGCAAAAGCTCGGTATGCAGTTCTAAAATTTCATTAACAGTAGGTTCCCAGGGAAGATTATCTTTAATCACCACGATGGAAGAATTAAGGGCGACCTCGCACTCTGTAAAGGCATGTAAAGCATCTATCAAATCTTGCGCATATTGCCCGCGAGGCAGCTTAATTTCGATTTCTACTTTCTCTGCAGTATAGTCATTGATGGAATCAATTTTTATCTTGCCTCTTTTCGCAGCTTCATCAATGGATTTGATCAAGGATTCGGTTGTGGTGCCATAACAGATTTCTGTGATGACTAAAGTTTTTGGATCGCGCACCTCAATTTTAGCACGCAATTTGATTTTTCCTTTCCCTTTGTTATACTCACTGGCATCCATAATGCCGCCTGTGGGGAAATCAGGAACAACCGTATATTCTCTACCCTCCAAAATGGCAATTTCTGCTTCGAGCAATTCTACGAAATTATGCGGCAGGATATGCGTCGCCATCCCGACAGCGATCCCATCGGCGCCCTGCATAAGAACAAGAGGAATTTTAGCTGGAAAATGGATGGGTTCTTTATGACGTCCATCATAAGAAGGAATCGTGGGTGTCAAATCCGGGTTAAACATCGTTTTCTCTGCTAAATCAGAAAGACGAGTTTCAATGTAGCGAGAAGCCGCTGCTGGATCGCCCGTGAAGATATTACCGAAATTTCCTTGCATATCAAGCAAATAGCCTTTATTGGCCATATTGACAAGCGCTTCTGTAATCGGAGCATCTCCATGAGGATGGTAGGCCATCGTTTGACCAGCGACATTGGCCACTTTATGCAGTTTTCCGTCGGACATCATCCAAAGCGTAAATAAAATGCGGCGCTGAACGGGTTTTAGACCATCGATGACGTTGGGGATCGCTCGGTCCAAAATAACGTAAGATGCATACTTAAGGTAATTAAGTTGCATTAATTGCTTGATATCGTCCATAAACTCTTAGCTACTCTTGATTTTTTCCACTTTTAACGCTGCTATCTGCTTAAGGGCCTCTTCATCTTCGTTCACTAAGTTACGCATAATGAATTGCTTTCTTTCAGGCGTATTTTTTCCCATATAAAACTCTAGCGTCGCCTTAATATCCGAGAACATATTTACCGTTACAGGAATAAGTCTTATATCCTTACTAATAAATTGTTTGAATTCATTAGGTGAAATTTNCCCTAACCCTTTGAAACGCGTAATCTCTATTCCTTTTTNTAACTTTTCAATGGCTTTATCCCTCTCTTCCTCGTTATAGCAATAGAAGGTTTTTTCCTTGTTTCGGACTTTGAAAAGCGGGGTTTCCAAAATATACAAATGGCCATTTAAAACCAACCCTTCAAAATAAGTGAGGAAGAAAGTAATCAAAAGATTGCGGATGTGCATTCCGTCAACGTCTGCGTCTGTAGCAAGAATAATTTTTTGATAACGTAATTTTTCAATTTCATCTTCAACATTCAAGGCACTCATCAAATTGAACATCTCTTCATTTTTATAGAGCTGATCTAATTTCATGCCATGGACATTCAAAGGCTTCCCGCGCAAAGAAANAACTGCTTGCGTCAAAGGATCGCGAGCTGCAACGATGGAAGCACTGGCAGAGTCTCCTTCGGTCAAGAAAATCATGGAACGGTCCCCATGTTCTGTTCCATCCTGAAAGTGAAATTTACAATCGCGCAGTTTAGGGATCTTAAAAGAGATCTTCTTCTGCTTTTCTTTGGCTTCCTTTTNTACATTGGCAAGTTCTTTTCGCAATTTTTCATTAAATACAATTCGTTCAATGATTTGATTGGCTGTTGTTGGATTCTTGTATAATAGGTCAACGACTGCATCTTTCACTTCTTGTACGACCGGACCGCGCAACTCACTGTTTCCAAGTTTATTTTTGGTTTGGGATTCAAATAGCGGGTCTTTGACTCTGACAAGAATGGTTCCTACAATCCCTTCCCTTACGTCGACCCCTTGAAAATTCTTTTTAGAATATTCGTTCACACCTTTTAGGATGCCTTCCCTAAATGCAGAAAGATGGGTACCTCCATCTGATGTGTACTGTCCATTCACGAATGAGAAATAGGTTTCTCCATAACTTTGGGTATGTAAAAAGGCAAATTCCAGCATTTTACCGCGATAATGCAAAGGCTCATAAAGCCGATCATCGACATTAACTTCCGCATTGAGCAGGTCTAATAATCCATTCTTCGATTCAATGATTTCGCCATTAAAACTTAAAACTAACCCCGTATTCAGATAGGCGTAGTGCCAGAGGCGTTTTAAAATATACTCTTTCTGAAAGCGGAATTTTTTAANAAGTTCCCCGTCAGGAATAAACTGGATATAGGTGCCATTTGGCTCTTTTGNTGGTCCCTTCCTTTTTTGCTTTAAAATGCCTCGGTTGAAATCCGCCTCTAGATATTTTCCGTCTCGGTGGCTTCTAACGACAAAATGGCTAGAAAGAGCGTTTACAGCTTTTGTACCCACTCCATTTAACCCTACAGAAAATTGAAAGACATCATCGTTGTACTTTGCGCCAGTATTAATTTGACTCACGCAATCAATGACTTTCCCCAAAGGGATGCCGCGTCCATAGTCCCTAACCGAAACTGTTTGAGTTTCTTCATCCAATTCAATGGAAATTTTNNTTCCTTGCTTCATAATGAATTCATCAACGCTATTGTCGATGACTTCCTTGAGCATGACATAAATTCCATCATCAGGATGGGCTCCATCCCCCAAACGTCCTATATACATCCCCGGACGGAGACGAATATGGGAGAGGGCATCAAGAGTTTTTACGCTACTTTCATCATATTGTTTTGCCATGAGTTGAACACTATGCTAAAAAGAATTAAGGTAAATGATCATATTAGGATATGCTGTACTCGTTCAGGTTCAAAAGATACCCATTTGGACTGAATTGAAAATTCTTGCGATTGAATTATTTGAAAAGGGTCATCTTCATTCAATATAAACCCTTTTAAAATAACTTTGAGCTCGTGGCTTTGAATCCATCCAAATGGGTGTCTTTGAACTGAAGTGAGTATATAATAAAACGATTTCTAAATCCACAGTTTTGAATGGAGCCTAGTGATGGATACAAGTTCTTTCTTTAAAAATAAAACAATTTTAATCACCGGCGGAACAGGCAGTTTTGGAAGAACTTTGGCTAAAAGGCTCTTAATCGAAGATCAATGCCGCAAAGTGATTATTTTTAGCCGTGATGAGTGGAAGCAGTGGGAAATGCGGCAATCGGAACCTATNTTTTCTCATCCCAAGATTCGTTANTTTTTGGGTGATGTGCGTGATAAATCAAGACTTAGCAGAGCTTTCAATGAAGTGAATTATATTGTGCACTCTGCCGCTTTAAAACAGGTTCCCGCAGCTGAGTATAATCCGACTGAATTTGTTAAAACCAATGTGATCGGCGCCATGAATATTATCGATGCAGCTATCGATACAGAAGTCGAAAAAGTCATCGCCCTTTCCACTGATAAAGCAGCAAACCCAGTAAACCTCTATGGCGCCACGAAACTCTGTTCAGACAAATTGTTCGTCGCTGGCAACTCCTATGTGGGAGCCCGGGGCTTCCCAACNTTTTCAGTGGTGCGTTACGGGAACGTTTTAGGAAGCCGCGGAAGCGTCATTCCNTTTTGGGAAAAACTGATCGCAGAAGGTGCCAAATCTTTACCGATTACTGATGAACGTATGACACGGTTTTGGATAACGTTGGAACAATCCGTTGAATTTGTGGTGCAATCCTTCATTCGCGCCAGAGGCGGAGAAATTTTTATTCCTAAGATACCAAGTATGAAAATTTTAGATCTTGCCAAGGCCATTGCACCTCAGATGGCCTATCATTTTACGGGCATACGGGAAGGAGAAAAGTTGCACGAGGTGATGTTCGGAGTAGAAGACGCACGCCATACTGTGGAATTTCCAGATCATTTTGTGATCATTCCAGAAATTTATAGCCAGGANTCACACACTCAAACAAAATTTCTTGCAGGAAGACAAGGCACTCCTCTCCCAGAAGATTTTTCTTTTGCTTCTAATACCAATTCGCAATGGTTGAATTTAGAAGACTTGCGCAAACTCGTTTCGGTCTCGCATTGATTTTAATCAATTAATTATGCGTGAACAATGATCCCCTACCAGTTGAAAGTTGGAAAATTTGACAAGGAAGCGCCCTGAATTTGAATTTATCGAAGCAGCACAACTTGAATAAGTTGTGCGATGCAGACAGATACAAAGACAGTGGCAAGCTGACGTAGTCAAAATTTCAAGTTTGAACTGGAATGAGTATACCCCTTCGAGCAAATCAAACCTTCATAAACGAATCAGAGATTTATCAAAAATTCATAACTTGGACCGAAGGAGAAATTTACCGCACAAGTCTCTAAATCCTTGTCGCCCTCATTTCAAATTCACATTTGACATCTTTTAGAAAAGATGGCAAAACTCGATTTTAAAAATATCAAATTCATTTCGAGCTTCCAAAAGGAGATATGTGTGGAAAAAAATCCCAGATTCAAAAATCACAAGCCAATTGAATGAAAATGAAAAAACAGAGGCTCTTAGAAAAGACACAGTTGATATTGGAGAATTTTTAACTACAAACCAAGGTGTTCGTGTCAGCGATAATCAAAATACATTAAAAGCAGGAGAAAGGGGGCCTGATCTCCTCGAAGATTTTATTTTCCGTGANAAAATCATGCATTTTGATCATGAAAGGATTCCGGAACGTGTGGTCCATGCACGGGGTTCCGCAGCACATGGCTACTTTCAAGTCTATCAGTCTATGAAAAAGTATACAAAAGCAGCTTTTCTCCAGGATCCCTCTATTAAAACACCTGTTTTTGTCAGATTTTCAACTGTCGCAGGATTTCGTGGATCGGCAGATACAGTGAGAGATGTCAGGGGTTTTGCAACCAAATTCTACACTACTGAAGGAAACTTTGATCTTGTTGGAAACAACATTCCTGTNTTTTTTATACAGGATGCCATTAAATTTCCTGACGTCATCCATGCTGTAAAGCCAGAACCTCACAACGAAATTCCTCAAGCTTCATCCGCTCATGATAATTTTTGGGATTTCATCTCACTGATGCCAGAGTCTCTGCATATGATCATGTGGGTGATGTCTGATCGTGCCCTTCCGCGAAGTTACAGTATGATGGAGGGTTTTGGAGTTCACACCTTCCGCTTCGTGAATGACGCTGGGGAAAGTCATTTTATAAAATTTCACTGGAAACCCTTAAACGGAGTCCATTCGATTCGATTTGAAGAAGCACAAATTCTGGGAGGTAAAGATCCTGATTACAACCGAAGGGACTTATGGGAATCAATTGANAAAGGCTATTTCCCTGAGTATGAACTTGGGATTCAAATTTTAAGAGAAGATGAATTACATAAAGTTGAATTTGATATTTTGGATCCGACAAAACTTTGGCCGGAAGAAGAAGTTCCTGTCATGCTGATAGGGAAAATGACCCTGAATCGCAATCCGGACAATTTTTTTGCTGAAACAGAACAGGTCGCTTTTCATCCTGGCCACTTGGTTTCGGGGATTGACTTTAGTGATGATCCTTTGCTTCAGGGCAGATTGTTTTCCTATTTAGACACCCAAATCACCCGTTTAGGCGCCCCTAATTTTCATGAAATCCCTATTAACCGTCCTTTGGCTAGTGTTCATAATAATCAACAAGATGGGTTGATGAGACAAACGATCAATAAAGGAAATGTCAACTACGAGCCCAACTCATTAGGCGGCGGGTGTCCAATGCAAGCTGCCTGNGAAAAAGGAGGCTACGTCAGCTTCCCGGANAAAATTCATGGAGANAAAATCCGTAAAAGACCCGAAAGTTTTGGGAATCATTACAGTCAGGCTTCCTTATTTTGGAATAGCATGTCCAAAGCGGANAAAAGACACATAAGCGAAGCATTTCAATTCGAATTAGGCAAAGTCTCCCATCGCCACATCAAAACTCTCATGCTAGAACATCTAAACCGTATCAATCACACTTTAGCTTGTGAAGTCGCTGAGGGCATTGGACATGAACCTCCAGCTAAATCAAACGAGCCAACCTATGATAAAAANTCTCCGGCTTTAAGTCAGGAAAATCACAAGCCAAATAATATACGAGGCAGAAAAGTTGCTGTCCTTGTCGCTGAAGGAGTTGACGAGTCCCAAATCAATCAGATCACCGGGATGCTTGAAGAAAATGGAGCCTGCTGCCAATTGATTTCAAATAANATTGGGAAACTTAGAACTCAAGCAAACAAACAGCTTGAGATCGAACAAAATTTTATAATTGCCAGCTCCGTGATGTATGATGCCATCATCGTTCCTGGAGGAAATGAATCTGTCACCTCTCTTCATAAATATCTTTTAAGATTCATTCAGGAAGCCTATTTCCACGGCAAACCAATTGCTGGGATTGGAAATGGCATTAAAGTTATTGAAGCTGCTCTGAACATTAAAGGACCTCAATCTGGTATCATTTTTCGAGCCAGTACNACCCAAGAGTTTTTTGATCAATTCAAGGGAGCATTAATGCGCCATAGATTTTGGGAAAGAGAGGAAAATTAGTGTTTTTATTTAAATTGATTGCAACAAAAACCTTAAAAACAAATGTAGAAATCCTCGTGAATTTCATTTGTTGCATCAAACAATTAAGGTGAACTATTTCTAGCAATGAAAGAAAGGAGTCATTGAAACGAAAGAGGGAAGCCCTCTTAATTTGACCATAATTCTTGTATTTTTATAAATCTGATCTTCCAACTAAATCGAGGAATGAAATGCGCATCGGGGTCCTAGGAATTAATCATAAGCTCGCCAATTTGAAACTAAGAGAACTATTAGCAAAGGCCTGTCAAAAACGTTTTGGATCAGAAATTTCAATTCATGGAAACCAGCAATTTATTTTTCTAACGACCTGCAATCGCACAGAGATTTATTTTTGTTCTGATGATTTAGCCAGCACCCATACTTATCTTCTCAACATTTTCAGAAACGAAGTCGAAGAAGAGTTTGATCAAAAACTTTATTCCTATTTTGGAAAAGATTGTTTTCATCATCTTTCAAGAGTGACTTCGGGTTTAGACAGCGCAATAGTTGCCGAAACGGAAATTCAAGGCCAGGTNAAAAATGCCTATGAAAAAGCAACTCAGTATTCCCGGCTGCCGGAAGAAATCCATTACCTTTTTCAAAAAGCGTTGAAAATCGGGAANAAAGTTCGTTCTACATATCTTTTAAAAAGCGGCCTCCCTGATATCGAACATGCGATTTATAATGCAGGCCACCATCTNTTTAAACACCATATTCTTCAGGCAAAAATCCTTTTTGTAGGTGTTTCTGACATCAATCANAAATCCTGCATTTTTCAGGGGAAAAATTTATGGGATATGACCCTTTGCAACCGCACCAAAGAAAATGCATTGAATTTGGCAAATACCTATAAGTTAAAAACACTGGAATGGGAAAACATTTCTGAATGGCATCGATTTGATTGGATTATTTTTGGCACAAAATCCCCCAANCATTTAATTAGCTGTAATGAACTCCCTACAGTTGTTAATCAAAAGCTGATTATCGACCTAAGCGTTCCTCGCAATGTGGATCCAACTCTTGCAAAACATCCGGGTATCCTTCTTTTAAATATTGATCAAATCAATCGCATGCTTGCTTTCCGTAAGCANAAAATGTACCATGCATTGACGCAAGCGGAGCAGTATGTGATGGAAGCTTCAAAACAGCAAACGCTTCTATTCTTGCAAAAGCAACAGCATCGTGAGCGTTTGGTAGCAGTAGGCGCGTAGGGTTCTTGAAAAAGAATTTAGTCGTTAAAATTTAATGCCGAAGACAAGAAGGCTAGTTTCAAAGCAGTAAAATTCCTTTTAAACTAATCGACAATGGCAAAAAATTAGGCACAGAGAGTTTAGGAAAAAGTAAACAATGAAAGAATTCTTCGAAAGGATTGGGACTCTTTCTTTATTGCTTTTCTTAGTTTTAGCAAAAGCAGCTGTCATGCTGCTAGCCATCACGTATAGCGGGATTGGACTAGGCCCGGACGAAGCGCAATATTGGACTTGGAGTAAAGATCTTAGTTGGGGCTATTATAGCAAGCCGCCTGGGATCGCATGGCAAATATGGCTTGGGACAGCTTATCTAGGCGACACAGAACTTGGCGTAAGATTTATGTCAGTTGTTCTATCAGCCCTCTATCCTTTTATGATTTATTTCCTAGCCTGGACGTGCGGGCTTTCGCCTTTAACTTGTCTTTGGTCGGGAATTGTCATGGCCCTCACTCCATTAGGGATCGCAGGCAGTTTCTTTGCTATCACAGANCGGGGAATGATTTTCTTTTGGATCCTCGCTTGCATCACAATTGCTGCAGCCTTAAGCGCACAAAAACCNCCGCATTATTGGCTAGTAGGGCTATTGATAGGACTTGGAGCTTTATTCAAATGGAATATTTATATTCTTTGGATTTTCATCCTTTGCCTTTTTCCGTTTGCCCGTCAACTGATCAACCGACAGTTTTTTGTAGGAATTTTTATATCGTTATTAGGCTTAGTTCCGTCGATCATTTGGAATTTTGAAAACGACTGGGTGACTTTTAGACATGTCTTCTCTACCCTTTTTGTTCCACAGCANGCCCCCTCAGATGTAGAAACTTCAAGAATCCTCAATGGAAATTTTTGGGAATTTTTAGGTGCTCAAATCGCCCTTGTTTCTCCAATTCTNTTTTTCTTGTTAATCGGCAGTTTTTGGATGTTTTGCAAAGAAATTCGTCAATTGCCTCCTGCTTTGAGTTTTTGCGGGGCGCTTTGTTTTTCTTTGTTGGGTATCTTTCTCATTATATCCATTTTTAANAAAATTCAGGGTAATTGGTGTGATTTTGTTTATCCCACCGGATTTGTATTTTTATGTTGGTATTGCTGTGAACGTGTCCCAAGTACTTATCGCTGGCTCCAGGGAGGCATCGTTCTTTCCATTGTACTTTGTCTTTTAGCCTTTAGTTATCCTGCCTTACAATTGATCCTTCCCATTAAAACCCCTTATAAAATGAATCCTTTTAGACACAATTTAGGATGGAATCAACTTAATCAGGCTTTCATCGAACTGGGTTTTGATCCCCATACTCAATTCTTATTCGGAGATAAGTATCAAACAGCAAGCCTTCTAAGTTTCTACAATCCATCTCANAAAAGGGCCTATTTTTTAAATTTGCATGGGATCAGAAAAAATCAATTTTCTTTTTGGCCTGGTCTTAAAGATGAACAACTTGGCAGAACAGGTTATTTTGTCGTTACAGAAAATGCACCGCATCTCGAACAGTTAGATGACTCGCACATTGAAGAATACAAAGCCTTGCTTGCAAATTATTTTAAACAAGTTGAATTTCTCGGAATAAAACCTCTTTTTGTTGTCGATGGAGTTCCTGTGAAGGAAGCTGCAATCTTTAAAGGGATCGAGTACAATGGAAAGAGTCCTAAAGAACCAGAATTATATTAAAAGCGTTCAAAAGTTTTAAGCATTCAAATCGCACAAAATCAAAGATTTCATCAATTCAAAGCCTATTCCTACAGGCAAAGCACCCCTGATATTTTTGAAGTTTAAACTTTATTAAATATTGAAATATTACATTGTTTCCTTGTCAAGAAGGCCCAAAAACTATTTCTATCTTTTTGAATAACGAAAATATTTCATCCTTCAAGAGTGCTGAAATTATACATTGATAAAGCATCAAAAAGATTTAATCAGGTCTAAAAATTATGCGAATAGCCTTTCTGACTCATTCTAATCTTTACGATTCAAAGCGCTATTTTACTCAATGTTTAGCCAAAGCTTTAGAGCGCGCCGGTGTGGAAACTAAAATCCTGGATGATAGTTCCATAGAATTTAAAGAAGAACTCATGAAAATTGCTTGCAATCCCTCCTTAACAGATTTTACCGCTTCTTTCAATTCTCAAACTCCTACAAGTGAAGGAAAATTCCTTTGTGATTTTACGGGCATTCCTCACATTTTTTTAATGTTGATCCTCTTTACTATTCTCGTCAGACCCTTCAATGCGAGCATATGCTTGTCGCCTGTGTAGACCATTTTGATTGCGAATATGCCTATTCGCGTGGGTTTAAAAATNNGTCTTTTTTAGGTCATGGAGTGGATGAAGGAATTTCTTATGAACGTGCACAAGCACGCCCGTATGATGTGGTGTTTATTGGAAGTTGCTACGATCATGAAACATTTCGTCAATATTGGCGGCAAAACCTCCCTGCTGATACGGTAGAAACCATTGAAAATGCCATTGATATCGTGCTAAGTGATAACAAAACCCCTGTATTTTCAGCCGTTGAAAAAGTTCTGCATGAACGGAACAAAGATCCTGTTGACGATGATAAGATTGCTGCCTTGAGTTATTACGTGGATAATTATATTAGAGGCAAAGATCGCGTAGAGCTCATTCGTTCAATTCAAACAGCTCAAGTGCATGTATTTGGNAGATACAGCACACTGGAGACATGAAGAACCCATATTGGGCTGGAGCCACAGTTTATCAGGAATGAAAACCTAACCTTGCATCCTCCTGTCCTAATGGAACAATCTTACTCAATCATTAAGCAAAGCAAAATCTATTTAAACAGCATGCCATTTTTTAAAAATGGCACGCATGAAAGAATTTTTCTNAGTTTCGCTTGCGGGTCTCTTCCTATTACAACAGATAACCTTTGGGTTCATGATCATTTTAAACAAGGAGAAGAAATTCTTGTTTATCGTTCAAATCATTGGGCCGAAGCGGACGAAATGGTCAATGTTTTTCTTGCTGATAACATAAAACGCGAGGAAATCATCAGAAAAGGTCGTAAAATTGTCATGGAGAACCATACATGGGACATAAGAGCACAAGAACTTTTAAAACAATTGAAAAAAATCAAGACTTAAAATACATCGCAAATAATAAGGCAAAGAGATTTAAAGCCTTTGGGAGATATAAAACGATCATCTTTGAGATGACGTCTCATTGGGTTTCTATTATTTAATAAATTTTCCACCGTTTAAATCTTTCAGGATAATTAAATATGGTGTATAATAAAAGTACTGAAAAGAGTTTGTGCTGCTGTTTGGGAGACTTGGAAATATTTAAGCCAATCAACGATATTATATTTTTAAAGGGATCACGACGCAGGCCTGCCGCCATCAGAATTTTTATTCAAGATAGCGCCGCCTAGGAAGTGGACCCACCTTTATAAACCGTGTTGATCACGCGTTTTTCCTGAACCCTCTCAGCAGCCTTTTTAACTTATTAACGTCTGAACAGCTTCTTCGACAAATTCCACACCTGAAATTGCAATTTNTTTAGAAATTTCAGGAGGGATTCCTTGCACATTCCTTTTCGGAATCAAGCATCTTCTAAATCCCATATGAATGGCTTCTTTAAGACGGCTTTCGATGCGTGTAACGCTGCGAACTTNCCCTCCAAGCCCTACTTCCCCAACGACTGTTGTTTCAGGGTCGATTCTTCGGTTGCGCATAGATGATGCCACGGATAGTAAAACTCCGAGATCAATTCCTGGTTCTGTGATGCGCATTCCGCCTGCGATAGATACAAATACATCGCACTTATGCAATTGGTATCCCATTCTCTTTTCTAATACTGCTAGCAATAGAGCAAGCCTATTTTGATCCAAACCCGTGCATCTTCTTGAAGGAGTGGGAANAAATGTATCTGTCACTAAAGCCTGACCTTCAATTAAAATAGCTCTTGTTCCTTCAATAGTTGGGATAATCACTGATCCAATCGCTTCTTTTCGACGTTCTTCCAAGAAAACCAAGGAAGGATTGGAGACTTCCACAAGTCCTGCCTGGTGCATTTGAANAACAGCAATTTCATCTGTGGGGCCGAAGCGATTTTTAACAACGCGTATCATCCTATAGTTGTGTTGTTTATCGCCTTCAAAATACAAAACAGTGTCGACAAGATGCTCTAATACGCGTGGGCCCGCAATTTCTCCTGATTTGGTCACATGTCCAATCAAAANAGTTGCAATCCCACGTCCTTTGGCAATATGCATAAATTCTGTGGTCGTTTCACGTACCTGAGACACTGATCCTGGAGCAGAAGAAAGTTCCCCTTTGTAAACGATTTGAATTGAATCGACGATTAATACATCGGGGTTGACTTGATCAATTTGCGCTTTAATGGCAGAAAAATGAGTCTCACTGAGCAACAAAAGATTTTCCGTATCAATCCCGAGCCTTCTTGCACGCATGGAAGTTTGTTCTACAGATTCCTCTCCGCAGATGTAGAGTACAATCAACCCCTGGCTTGCCAAAGCCTGGGAAAGCTGTAATAGAAGAGTCGACTTTCCAATGCCTGGATCGCCTCCCACAAGTGATAAGGATCCGGATACAAGACCTCCGCCAATTAATCGATCAAATTCTTTTAAATGCGTTTGAATGCGAGGAGTCTCTTTATGAGCCACTTCTTTTATTCTGACCGGTTTGCTAGTAGACGCAGGAGACTGCGCTTCAAAGCGCGTTTTTGCACCAACAATCTCAACTTCCTCCTGCATGGAGTTCCAATGACTGCATTGAGGGCACTGCCCTGTCCATTTCATTTGTTTATGGCCGCATTCTGAGCAATACCAAACGCTTTTTTGCTTAATAGCCATGAATTATTCCTCTCCTTTTCGGATTGGTAGTGCGTCAAAGCATTTGCGGCTGCGGCCTGCTGGGCTTNCTNTTTAGATGTACCCTGCCCATATCCCACTTCCTGATCATTGATGACAACGCAGATCTTAAAAATCTTACTGTGATCAGGTCCTTCTTCACTTAACACTTTGTAGGTGGGCGTCTTCTGAANATTTTTCTGACAAAAATCCTGCAATAACGCTTTAAAATTGCGCAAAGGAGTTTTTAAAATTGAGTCAATCTCTGATGAAAAATTTTTAANAAGGAAACGTTTTGACGCCTCAAGCCCTCCGTCTAGATAGACGGCTCCCATAATGGCTTCAAACAAATCAGCAAGGATGGATTCCCGGCCTCGCCCATCATTCATCCTTTCGCCCTTGCCTAAAAGCAAATAATGTCCCAAGTCATATTTTTGAACATAGAGAACGCATGAGCCTGCTTCAACGAGCCGGGAACGTAAAACAGATAATTCTCCCTCTGGGGTGCCTGGTAAATAACGATAAAGATAATCGGCAATTAACATTCCCAGGACAGAGTCCCCTAAAAACTCCAACCTTTCATTGTGATGTTCAACTTCCCGGTTTTCATTAATAAAAGAACGGTGAACAAAAGCAAGAGCTAAAAGATTGCGATCTTTAAAAGTATATCCAAGTTTTGCCTCAATTTCCGAGGCCCGGCGCATAAGGTCTTCGTAAGCATTCATGCTGGAAATTTTATAAAACCTTTGATTTTTGGTATAGGAATAGTTTCTTTAGTTGAAAAAATAATCTTTCCCGAGATGATATAATGCTTCCAGTGTCAAAGACGCCGATTTGGATGGATTCAATGACTCGGCCTGAACTTATTTTAAATAAGGGCTCATTGCAATTAATATTAGCGCTTTTTAATTTATTCCAAAGGGTATCTTTGAATTGAAAGAGTGTATACGAAATGTCCTCAAAATGAGCATGTCATGAAATTTTCTACAGATAAAACACACCGTGATTATTTTTATAAACATGGTGCCATCGAATTTGATGAACTCTTCAGCCCCGCACAATTGAAAGAGTTAAACACTGCCATTGATGCCGTCTTGTGCACAAAGTTATCCATTAAGCCTTTTCAGTTAGCCAAGCAAATGCCCGGCGATTTCTTTGCTAAGGGCCATGACTTTTTAGAAGCGATGAAACCATAAAAAAATTTCTCCTTCATCGCCGGCTGGCTGAAATTGCTGTAGAGTTGATGGAAACACATTTTTGCGCATGGGTTATGACCAGCTTCTTGTAGGTGAAGCAGGATCGGTATTGCCTAATACATCTTATCATCAATATTTGAACCTTGAAGGCACTTTACAAGAAAAAGCTGTATCAAGCCGGTGATCTGTGGATTGATCCTCTGTTTAGAATCGGCAGCATCAGCTGAAGCACCTCCTCCTTTATTTCCTAAGGCCGCAGGGAGCGGAGTCTTTTTAAGCCAGATATTCCCTTCAATTTTTCTTACCTTTGCCAGGCACACGGGGGCGCTATTTGCTGCTTGCCTTTGCCGATTTTCGTACAGTCTATATTTTGAACGAAAATGATCCGCATACCCATACTCTCAAACACCTTGGGTATGTTTTTGGAGATAAATTATCCGATAAGTTGAATCCAATTGTTTATAGACATGAAATTTGAAATTTTAGAGAGCGGTATCAAGGGTGCCCAGGAGAACATGGACATCGATCAAACCTTGCTCCAAGAAATTTCATCATTCAAACATCTTTTACTTAGATTTTATGACTGGAGCGGACCCAGTGCAACGTATGGGTATTTTATCGATCCGATGAAATGGTTGAACGCAGAAGGCCTGAAATCTCAGAACATCCAATTGGGCCGCCGCCCCACTGGAGGAGGAATCGTTTTTCACATCACTGATTTTGCTTTTTCAGTTTTAGTCCCCGCAACGCATCCTGCCTACTCTGTTAATACATTAGAAAACTATGCTTTTATAAACAATATTGTTGGAAAAGCAATTAAAAATTTTAGACAAGATACATCACCTTGCTTGTTAACAGCAGATGCCAAATCCAGGGATGAATCCTGTAAGCACTTCTGTATGGCCAAGCCTACGATCTATGATGTGATGGTTGACGGNAAAAAAGCAGGAGGAGCTGCTCAAAGGCGCACACGAGATGGCTTTTTACATCAAGGCACAATCTCTTTAATAAAACCTGAGGAAAAAATGCTCAAAGAAATTTTGAAGCCTGAAACTCAAGTTTTAGAAGCAATGAAGAGCCAAAGTTACGCGTTAGTTGGTTCAGATTGCAATGAGACCCGACTTCAGGAAGCACGAGCTGCTCTTCGGGATTTTCTTGTCTCAGAGTTTAAAAAATAAAAATCTATTTGAGAGAATAAGAGTTTTTGTACTCTTCTTGATGCGATTCACTAATACAACTTTTTCTTATGCGATATCTACTTCTTATTTTATTTTTTTTATGCCTCTTGAAGCTGCAAAACCTCCACAGGTTAAAGTCGGCGCCGAACTTTTGTTCACAAAAAANTATGTGCATTTGATTAAAGGTAAACGTTTAGGATTGATTACCAATCATACCGCCGTAAACAGTAAAATGATTTCTACGATCGATTTACTTAAAAGCCACGCCAAAGAACATGACTTTACTCTGACGGCACTNTTTGCCCCTGAACATGGGATCACAGGTTCAATCCATGCAACAGAAACAGTCCACGACGAAAAAGATCCTGACGGAATTCCTATTTACAGTTTGCATGGAAGTACACGCCGCCCGACGGATAAAATGCTATCAAAAATTGACGTACTTCTCTTTGATATTCAAGATATTGGATCACGCTCTTACACCTACAGCACAACCCTTTTCTATGCCATGGAAGAGGCCGCTAAAAGAAAAATCCCAGTCGTTGTTTTAGATCGGCCCAATCCCATTAATGGGCTTGTGATCGACGGCCCTATGCTAGAAGAAAAATGGCGCTCTATGGTGGGATACATTAATATCCCTTATTGTCATGGAATGACGATCGGTGAGCTTGCTCGNTTTTTTAACGCAGAATATAAAATCCAGTGTCAGTTGGATGTGGTGCCTATGAAGGGCTGGCAAAGAAGCATGACCTTTCAAGACACAGGCCTTCCCTGGATTCCAACTAGTCCTTATGTTCCTGAAGCGACCACTGCTTTCTACTATCCGACAACAGGGATTTTAGGCGAATTGAAAATGGTCAATATAGGCATTGGCTACACACTTCCTTTTAAGTTAGTGGGCGCTCCATGGATTGATGCCAAACTGTTTGCTGAACGTCTGAACCAGCAAAAATTTCCCGGTGTGTATTTCGAGCCNTTTTATTACAAACCTTTTTATGGACGCTATGCCCATGAAGAATGTGAAGGGGTTCTTATTGTCGTGACGGATCCTTTAGTCTATAAACCTGTTAGCACACAGTATTTGCTGATTGGAATGTTAAAAAGCATGTATCCGGCAAAATTTAAAACAGCCCTTGCAAATTCTATCGATCAAAAATCAATGTTCTGCAAAGTCAATGGAACCGATAAAATTTATCAAATTATCAGTGAAGANAAAAACATTGTCTGGAAACTACGTTCTTTTCAAGAAAAAGAGAGATGAATTTGCAGCACTTAGAAAAAGTATTTAATTGCGACGTATGCAGATGATTAAAAAAGACGAGGTTAAATTTTAGCACTTACCCACCCAAACTGCTAAAAATCCACCTCATCTCTTGACAAAAATCGAAACTCTTCCTAAACTTTGGACTGAAAAATTAAGCTACAAACACAGGAGACACACTATGACAAAAATTAAACCTCTTGGAAATCGCGTTTTAATTAAACGTTCAAAACCTCAACCTACAAAAGGTGGGATTTTACTGCCCGATTCCGCTCAAGAAAAACCCAAAGAAGGTGTGATTGTTGCTGTGGGACCTGGCAAGGTAAATGATGAAGGCAAAAGAGATACGATGAATGTAAAAGTAGGCGACCGTATTCTTTTCAGCTCTTATGCCGGCACGGAAATCAAAAATACAGAAGAAGAAAATGATGAGCTTCTGATTATGTCTGAAGATGACATTCTTGGTGTCATTCCAAATTAATAACTTTTAAGGAGCCTTACTTATGCCAAAACTATTGCAATTCAGCGAAGAAGCTTTAAAATCGATCCTTAAAGGTGTGCGGACTTTAGCAAAAGCTGTCAAAGTGACTCTCGGTCCCAAAGGACGTAATGTAGTGATTAACAAAGGCTTTGGTTCGCCTTTATCCACAAAAGATGGCGTCACTGTCGCTAAAGAAATCACACTCAAAGACAAATTTGAAAATATGGGAGCACAACTTGTTAAAGAAGTTGCTTCCAAAACATCCGATGTTGCAGGCGATGGAACGACGACTGCGATTGTTTTAGCTGAAGCCCTTTTCAGTACAGGCGTTAAAAACGTGACTGCAGGAGCCAATCCCATGAGCATTAAAAGNGGAATGGACCAGGCCGTTGAAACGGTTTGCCAGGCACTTGATAAACTCGCCGCTCCAATTAATACGCCGGAAGAAGTCAAGCAGATTGCGACCATCTCAGCCAATAATGATGGCAGCATTGGGTCAATCATAGCTGATGCGATGGAAAAAGTGGGCAAAGACGGCATCATCTCTGTAGCAGAAGCTAAAGGCATTGACACAACTTTAGACGTTGTTGAGGGAATGCAATTTGACAAAGGCTACGTCTCCCCTTATTTCATTACAAATCCTGAAGACATGACTGTTGAGTTATCAAATGCCTCTATCCTGATTACTGATAANAAACTTTCTACAGTTAAAGAGCTGGTTCCNTTNTTAGAAAAAGCGATGGAAAAAGGTCCTAAACCCTTGCTCATTATCGCAGAAGATGTGGACGGCGAAGCTTTAGCGACTTTGGTCGTCAACAAGCTTAAGGGAGGCCTTCCAATTTGTGCCGTTAAAGCTCCAGGGTTCGGCGACCGCCGCAAAGCAATGCTTGAAGATATTGCCATTTTAACAGGAGCCACTGTTGTCTCTGAAGAAACAGGTCTAAAATTAGAGCAAGTCGACACAAAAGTTCTTGGAAGAGCAAAAACTGTTAAAGTTTCTAAAGAAGAAACTGTTATCATTGATGGTGCAGGCGATCCAAAAAGAATTAAAGAGCGCGAAAACCAAATAAAAGCCCAAATTGCAAATCCTTCTGTTTCTTCTTATGACAAAGAAAAACTTGAAGAGCGTTTGGCTAAGTTGGTTGGCGGTGTTGCCGTTATCAATGTAGGTGCGGCTACAGAAACAGAATTGAAAGAGAANAAAGCACGTGTTGAAGATGCTCTGCATGCGACACGCGCAGCTGTCGCAGAAGGAATCGTACCTGGCGGCGGTGTGGCTCTTCTGCGCGCGATTAAGAGCTTAGAAAAGCTCAAATTGTCAGGCGACGAAGCAATCGGTGCCGATTTAATTATGCAAGCAGCTTATGCTCCTGCTACAGCAATTGCTAATAACTGCGGCAAACAAGGAAATCTTATCGCCGAGAAAATCTATGAAGCCAAAGGCGCTATGGGATATAATGGCTTAACAGATGAGTTCACTGATTTGATTAAAGCTGGGGTGATTGATCCAGTGCGTGTCACAAAAACAGCCCTAATCAATGCATCCTCTATCGCTTCTTTGCTTCTCACAACAGCTGCCATGATCACTGANAAACCAAAACCCAAAGCTGCTGCCGGCGCTCCAGGAATGGGCGGCATGGGCATGGGTGGTATGGGAGGAATGGGCGGCATGGGCATGGGCGGTATGGGCGGCATGGACATGATGTAAAAACATTCAAAATTAGAAGCCAGTCAATAGGGCTGGCTTCTAAAATTTAAAGGATCTTTTATGCCAACTTATGCATATCATTGTGAAAATTGTAAGACAAATTCAGAATTTTCTCAGAAAATCACTGATGAGCCTTTGAAAATATGCCCTTCTTGTGAAATGCCCAGCCTCAAACGTGGACCCGGCGGCGGCATTGGCCTCTCNTTTAAAGGGAGCGGATTTTATATTACCGATTATGCGAAAGGCACCCCTTCTGATGAAGCTAAAAGTTCTTCAACAGAATGCTGCCCCTGCGGTAAGAATCAATGCGGATAAGAAAATTATCTTTCAAACCTGAAACCAAGCCAATCTAATTCCTTTTGGACTTCGGCTAATTTCCAACCCCAAAGTTTGGCCTGATGGAGATAGTCTTCTTTTTGTTCAGCAAGAACTCCTGAAACAATGCAAACCCCATTCTGCTTGTGCAGCGATTTTAAAACATCCCATGCCTGCTTTTGTTCACTCATAATCATATTCATTAAAATAACAGAGGTGATATGTTTTGAATGAAAATCTTCAGGAAGATAAAAAGCGATATGATTGCTCATCTCGTTTATTTTAGCATTATCTTGCGCATGCTCGAGGGCCTTTTCGTCAATGTCAATTGCATCGACCTGTTTTGCTCCTAAGGCTATCGCACATAACGCCAAAACTCCACTGCCGCAACCTACATCGACAACATAATGGTCTGCTACAAAATCGCGCATCATTCTTAAAACCAAATGCGTCGTCGGATGAGAAAGATCCCCAAAACCTGCACCGGGTGTGAGTTTCAATCGTTTCCATTTTGAAGAAACTGCGTTGGGTAAATCGATATGCACATAACCATCCTGAAAATTCTGTCCGTGGATGGCCCATTGCTGTTCCCAATCAATGTTTCCCAATTCTTCACGTTCAGCATAATCAATGAAAGGAAAACGCTCGAGCAAACTCTCGATCGTAAGATCTGAATTAGCATCTACAAAAATTCTGGTGAGTTTTTCTAGATCTTCTTCTATATAAAGCGGACTTAAGCCAGCCTCTTGCAAAAGTTGCCAGGCTTCATCCAAATCTGTTTCAGGGCTGACATGCAAAACATAACACCAGGGACTGGTCTCTTTTACCATATATCAATCTCTTTTGTTTTCTTTTTTATTAAAAACTAATTCAATTTTCCCATCAACGTAAACATTAGAAAATAATCTACAAGAAAATGTTAAAGTTGGTGAGTTTTTCGTGAATCAAAATAAACATGCTAGGGTCAGCGCCTCCTTCCAGCTGAAAGTGGGAAAATTTGAGAAGGAAACGCACTAAATTTGAATCAATCGCAAAAGCACAACTTAAATAAGCATCGTGAATAGCAAAAGTTGGATAGGCTATAAGTTCAGAATTATTTAAAAAAATTCTAGAAAAGATCTAATTGTTTCATTACTATGCAAAAAAATTACAAATGACATAGGTTTCCGCTTGGCTCGACACTTTTTTATATTTCTGCTCTTGTTTTTCTTAAACTCTCTCTCTCTTGCTCCTTAGAGCTGAATGAAGCGATCCAACGCGCCTGGACATATTCTCCCACTGCCGCAATTGCAAGTTCTGAAGTGGAAATGCGTCAGGCAGAGGAATATCAACTAGGCTTATTACCTAATCCCATCTTTAATGTAGAAATCGATGGAGCAGATGCTTGTTTCAACCGTAACAGGCGAAAATGCAACGACCAGGAAATTACCTATACGCTTTCTCAATTGATCGAATTNGGGGGAAAAGATCTGCTCGCAAGCGAATCGGCCTCTTTCAAACAACTCGCCACTTTTGAGTCTGAAGCTGTCAAACTCGATATCCGCAATGAAGTCACGAATGCCTTTATTGATGTGATGGCTGCTCAAGAATATATAAAATTAGCTGAAGAACAGAAAAGAATTGCTCAAGAAGTCCATCAAGCAACTTCCGCTAAAGTCCAAGGNGGTAAAATCTCTTCTTTGCAGGAGAAAAAAGCCGACTTAGCACTTGCCAATGCAACTCTTGTTCTTGAAAAAGCTCGAAGGTCTTTAGAATTGTCTAAGAANAAATTGGCCGCTACATGGGGCTGCTCAAATGCAGATTTTGAAGAAGTGCAATTCCCTCTTTATGAAATTCAACCTCCCGAAGATTTGAGTAGGCTTATGTGCCTGCTTAAAGAAAATATAGAGGTTTCGAAATGGAATATCCAGATCGCTCTTGCAGAAAATATTGTGTTAAACGAAAAAGCTCAGCGAATTCCCGATGTGATTGTAACGGCAGGGTATTATAATTGCGAAGATGATGGAGATGGGCTAACGTTAGGCTTTGCACTGCCAATCCCTATCTTTAATCGCAATCAGGGAAATATTTCCCGGGCAAGAATTGCACTCAATCAACTTTATGAAAAACAAAATGAAAGCATGGTGCAATTAAGATTAGATTTGGAAGCAGCCTATGATCAATGGATGACAGCGTACAGAGAAAGCCAATCATTCAAAGAAATCATTCTTTCATCCGCGAAGTTAGCCTTTGAAGCTGCTCAGGAGGAATTTAATAAAGGCAAGAATGACTACCTTGAATTGCTGGATGCTCAAAGAACACTATTTGAAGTGCAGGAGCAGTATCTTGATGCGCTTGTTGATTATCATCAAAGAAAATCGGACGTCGAGCGCACCATTGGCTTGCCGCTAAACCCTATTTGTTCTGAACCCAATTTTTAGGAGTTGAAATTGATGCGTATTTTTAAAATGATGCTGGTATTGACTCTCTTTACATTTGTCAATTTGGAAGCAGATGAAGAGAAAACGGAGATCATCCATTTGACNCCCGAACAAATCAGCGACAATCAAATTGAAATCCGCACTTCAGGGCCTGCTATCTTGTATCAAACGTTTTCTGTTCCGGGAAAAATTACCGTCAATGAACTGGGACAAGCCGTTGTGGTTGCTAAAGCTCCAGGGATTGTCACAAGGGTTAGCAAAAATATTGGTGATGCAGTTCAAAAAGACGAAGTATTGGCCTCTTTAGAAAGCAAGGAAATGGCTGAGGCCAAAGCTGCTTATATGACAGCCTTAAAACGTGAGGAATTGGCGGCCCAGACTTTAAAAGCAGAAGAAGCTTTAAAAGATAAGAAAATTTCTTCCGAGCAAGATTATCTTCATGCACTTTTAGCTGCAGAAGAAGCACGTATTAATTTAGAAGTGGCCGCTCAGCAGCTAGCACTTTTGGGGCTCAGTACCGAGGATATCAGACAGCTTGCTCTCAATGGCCTAAGCAATCTTTGCTGCTACCAAATTAAATCTCCCTTTCAAGGAGTGATTATAGATAAGAACATCGCCTTAGGTTCTTTGGTCAAATCGGAACAAGAGGTTTTCAAGATCGCCGATTTGGATACAGTTTGGGTTGAACTTGGCATCTATCCAAATAACCTTTCACAAATAAAACCGGGGCACAAAATCAATTTAAGCCCTCTAAAAGAGGAAACCCCAAAAAGTCAGGCGCAAATTACACGTGTCAGCCCCTTGATCGATGAACATACCAGAACCGCAACGGCAACGGCCTTATTGAATAATTCTTCCAGAGATTGGGTGCCTGGCTCTTATATCAAAGCAGAAATTGTCATTGATGAGATAAAAGTTCCTTTGGCTGTCTTAAAACAAGCTGTGCAGGAAATAGAAGGAAAAACATTTGTATTTATAAAACATCCCGATGGCTTTGAAAAGAAAGAGGTAAAAATAGGTCAGTCAGACAATACCAATGTAGAAATTCTATCTGGACTGGATGCAAATACTCCTTATGCAGCGATCAATGCCTTTATTTTAAAAGCTGAAGATGGNAAAAAGGATGCTGAATTATGATTGAAAAATCCTAAAAATTTCAATCAATTACCGTTATTTGGTAGCAGTAATCACTGCCTGTGTGATTGCCTTCGGCATCCATGCGCTTAAAAACCTTCCTATCGATGCAGTTCCCGATATTACCAATAATCAAGTTCAAATCAATACTTTGGCGGTCGGCCTTTCTCCTATTGAAGTCGAAAAGGGAGTCACCTTTCCTATTGAAACAGCTCTAAGCGGGATTCCGGGCCTTGAAAGCACACGTTCTCTTTCCCGCAGCGGNTTTTCTCAGGTAACGGCTATTTTTCATGATCATGTGGATATTTATTTTGCCCGCCAACAAATCAATGAAAGGCTTATGGAAATTCGTGAAAGCCTTCCNCCTGGCGCTGAACCGAAAATGGGTCCCATCTCGACAGGTCTAAGCGAAGTTTTCATGTGGACAGTGGACTATGATCCGGAAAAATCGAANGGTCAAACCCCTTCTTTGGGATGGCANAAAGACGGCTCTTATATCACNCCTGAAGGAAATGTTCTGAAAACAGAAGTAGAACTTGCTTCGTACTTGAGAACCATTCAGGATTGGGTCATTCGCCCTCAATTAAAAGGCATTAAAGGGTTAGCAGGCGTCGACGCAATCGGCGGGCACATTCGTCAATATCACGTCGAACCTGATCCAGANAAAATGATTGCCATGGGCATCAGCTTCAATAACTTAATGGAAGCTATACAAGGAAACAACTTAAATATTGGTGCCGGGTATATTGAAAAGGGCGGAGAATCCTTNTTAGTCAAAGCCGATGGCCGCATTGAGAGCCAGGATCACATTGGAAACATTATTATCACAACTCGAGAAGGCATTCCTATCGCCATCAAAGATGTCGCAGATGTGGGGATTGGAAAAGAAATGCGAAGCGGAAGCGCTAGCGAAAATGGAAAAGAGGTGGTGATAGGGACGGCCATGATGCTCATTGGAGAAAATAGCCGTACAGTGGCAAAAGCTGTGGAAGAAAAACTGCAGGCGATTAATAAAACCTTACCCGTGGGAATTTCTGCTAAACCAGTTTTAAACCGTACCAAACTGATTGACACGACAATTCATACTGTCGCTACTAACTTAGCAGAAGGTGCCTTGCTAGTTATTGCTGTTCTTTTCATNTTTTTAGGCAATTTTCGTGCAGCTCTTATTACAGCGTTAGTGATTCCGATTTCCATGCTGATGACTGCGATCGGCATGGTGCAAACAAAAATTAGCGGAAACCTCATGAGCCTGGGAGCCATTGATTTTGGTCTTATCGTAGACGGAGCTGTTATTATTGTCGAAAACTGCTTGAGGCGTCTTGGAGAAAAGCAGCACACCTTAGGAAGACTTTTGAAGCAAGATGAACGGCTTGAAGAAATCACGCAGGCAAGCAAAGAGATGATTCAACCTTCTGTTTTCGGACAAGCAGTTATCATTACAGTCTACCTTCCTATCCTAACGCTTTCAGGAATCGAAGGCAAGATGTTCCATCCTATGGCCTTAACAGTGCTTTTTGCCTTAATAAGCGCTTTTATCCTTTCTATCACTTTCGTTCCTGCCATGGTGGCCATCCTGGTCACGGGAAAAGTTAAAGAAAAAGAAAATTTTATCATCTACTACTCCAANAAAATTTATGAACCCATCTTGCGGCGAGTGGTCAATATTCCTTACACAGTCACAATTACGGCTGTCGCAATGGTTGTCGGCTCTTTGATCTTATTTCATGGTTTAGGCCAGGAATTTGTTCCCACGTTGGATGAACTTGACATCGCCGTGCAAGCCTCAAGAATTCCAAGCACGTCTTTATCGCAGGCTACCAGTATGCAGCTAGGTGTAGAAAAAGCGATCAAGAAATTTGATGAAGTGGCCTTCGTATTTTCAAAGACCGGCACTGCTGAGATGGCTTCCGACCCTATGCCGCCCTATGCCTCCGACACCTTTGTGATTTTAAAACCGCGTCATGAGTGGGCTGATAGTCGAAGANNAAAACTCGATCTCATTGAATCTATGGAAACTGAGTTAGCAAAACTTCCTGGCAACATTTACGAATTTACTCAACCTATCGAAATGCGTTTCAATGAGTTAATTGCAGGCGTAAGGAGCGACATTGCTGTCAAGATGTATGGGGATGATCTCTATTTAATGAANAAAACAGCTGATGATATAGCAGCGGTTCTCCAGAAGGTACCTGGTGCAGCGGATGTGACAGTTGATAAAACTGACGGGCTGCCCACACTTGAAGTCATCGTGAACCGTGAAGCGCTGAGCCGGCATCATTTGAATGTTAGAGATGTCCTTGATGTCATCGAAATCGCAATAGGAGGCGGAAACGCCGGAATCATTTATGAAGGGGACAGAAGATATGATATTATGGTCCGTTTGCCTGAAAATATTCGAAAAGACATTTCAGCCCTGGAACGCTTGCCGCTCTCTTTGAAAACTGAAAATGANAAAAATACAGTTGCGCAAATCCCTTTGAGCGAAGTTGCCGATATAAAAATTTCTTCAGGTTTAAATCAAATCAGCCGGGAAAATGGTAAACGAGTTGTCATTGTACAAGCCAATGTGCGAGGCTCGGATATTTCAAGTTTTGTCGATCAGGCCCGCAAAAAAATCGATGAAGAAATTAACATCCCTCCAGGAAATTGGATCGAATGGGGAGGAGAGTTTGAAAACCTCCTTTCTGCACGAGAACGCTTAATGCTCGTTGTTCCCGGCTGTTTTCTTCTGATTTTCATGCTTCTATATACAGCCTTCCATTCCATCAGACATGCCCTGCTGGTTTTTACTGGGGTTCCACTAGCTCTTACAGGAGGGATCCTGGCCTTGTGGTTCCGGGAAATTCCTTTTTCTATTTCTGCCGCAGTAGGTTTTATTGCTCTTTCAGGAATTGCTGTTTTGAATGGCTTAGTTTTAGTCAGTTATATTAATCAACTCATTATAAAAGGACTNCCCTGGAAAGAAGCCATTGTAAGCGGAGCGTTAACACGTTTTAGGCCTGTTGCAGTTACTGCACTTGTCGCCTCGCTTGGTTTTTTGCCTATGGCATTAGCCCATGGTGCTGGGGCAGAAGTTCAACGTCCTTTAGCCACTGTTGTGATTGGAGGCCTCATCAGCTCAACTCTATTGACCCTCTTGGTCTTACCTGCTCTATACACACTNTTTTCACCTCGAAAACTCTCTCCCAAAATTGTCGAGGATTGAAAATATATCCTTAATTGTGTAGGATGCTATCTTACTTGCGATAGCAATTTTACAGAGGATATCTAGCGAAAGCTAGAAAATACAATGAACGTTGTCTCTTTAATAGATTCGCATGCCCATTTGAGTCGTCCAGATGCGATGGATTCAATCGATGAAGTGCTTCTCCGAGCTAAAAATGCCGGAATTCAAGCCATCATTAATATCTGCACTAATTTAGAAACCTTGCGTTTAGGTCTTGAGCTCTCNGAAAAATATCCCTGGATTTATAATACCGCTTCAACCACCCCTCACGATGTTGAAAAAGAAGGACATGAGGTCTTTGCTACAATAGCAGAGCATGCACGTCAAGGGCATTTAGTGGGTGTAGGCGAGACTGGGTTGGATTATTATTATCAGCACTCTGCACCCGAAATTCAAAAAAGNTTCCTGCGTCTTTATCTTCGTTTAGCCAAAGAATGCCATCTGCCTGTAGTGATTCATTGCAGAAATGCCTTTAAAGANTTTTTTGAAATTTTAGACGAAGAATTCATGGAAGATGGAAAGCANTCTCCCGGGGTTTTGCATTGTTTTACAGGCTCTTTATCCGAGGCAGAAGAGGTTCTAAAGCGAGGATGGTATCTTTCATTAAGCGGAATTGTGACCTTTAAGAAAAGCGAAGAGCTCCGGGAAGTTGCAAAACTATGCCCTCTTGAACAGCTTTTAATTGAGACAGACACNCCTTATTTAGCCCCTCAGCGCTACCGTGGGGAAGTCAATGAACCTGCATTCTTGTCTGCCACGGCAGAAGTAATTGCANNGACAAAAAATATTTCCTTAGAAAAATTGGCAAAATCTACCGCGGAAAACACAAGGAGGCTTTTCAAACTCGCATAATTTTTAGGCTTTTTAATCAGAGATTTAACCGGGTTTTAAACCCTATAGGTGAAGTTTATGAGTAGTCCTATTAAGCAAATTTGTGAACATAGCGATCATTTTTGGTATCCTGAAATTCATCGTTATTTGAAGAAAATAACAAAAATTCCTACTCCTTAGTGAAAATTCATACTTCAGAACTTTACAAAACAAAACTCGATACTTTTTGGAATGATTTAACAGTCCTTGTTTCAAAGATTTTACATTCTCTCAAACTCTTTTTTCTAAACATTATAAAGCCTCTTTCGAAAAAGCGTTGAAATTCTTTGCGCTTCAGAAAAGCATTGTCTGGCAGCGCTTGATTGGCAAAAAAATTCCCACCCGGCCTGTTAAAGCACAGCTTATTTTTTCTTCAAATAAGGAAATTGAAAAATTAAAGCCGAGAAGGATCGGACCGAAAAGCTCCAAATTTCACAAGCAGTTGAACACTTGCAAGCTTGTTTACATATGCGAAGGATACGCCATCAATTTGTTTCTCTAAAAGAAAGATTGCAAGCTAATGAGAAACTTTTGATTCGCGAATTAGAAATCATTTCCCTTCTCAGTAAGTTTCAAGAGCATCAAATAAAACTCAAGGATCTCAATGATCATAAACCAAAGGGTTGGAAAGCATTTTTAAAAAGAATGCACGCAAAATCAAAGTTTGCGTAGCGAAGTGACACAAGTTCTGAATCAGTTTCAGACTCAATTCATTGCCCATCCTCTCATTTCTAAAACTTTCAAACGCGTGCTAATCAGTTCTAAAAACCCACTGACCTGCTTCTGGAGATCTCAGCAGAAAAGCAAAACCATCATAGCGAAATTCTAAAATGCGAAGCCTTGATCCATGATAGTAAAGTTCATATTTTAGCTTTAGGAGATCACACAGCAAGTTTTTGACAAGATTCATGAAATCCCCTATCCTAATATGCTCTTTTAATCAAAATACTTGGGACAAAATGAAGAAACCTGTTTTTTTCTTAGCTTGCTGGTTTTAATAACTTCATATTTAAATGCTGAGACTTCCTTAAATCTTAAAGAAACACAGCCTGTACTTGTCGCAGCCCAAGAGCTTCAACGTTTAAATAGCCTGATTGCGATCACTGAAAAAATTTGGAAAATCAAAAGCCTTAAAACAGTTATTTTCGACTTACCAGCAAAAACAAATAAACTATTTGAGCGATCCTGAAAACAAAGAACTCACCCTTCAAATGGTGACCTCTGCTCATCGTTTGCTGGAAGGCATTCGGACTGCTCATTTAATTCAAGCCTTTGATGCCGAATTTATTAGCCAGCTCACCTTTTTTCTCAATTTGCGACCAAACCTGGAATTCCTAAAACCTAAGTTTTGTTATGGATTCGATCTACTACATAGACCGTCAAACCGGTAAACGTGAGAAGGAAAAAGTGTATGGAGCCAAAGCGTTAAAACTTCTATATGGAAATGATTGGCTTAGCCGATTGCTAGGTCCTCTTCTTCTTCACACTCTTGTAAAGTTCCCATTNTTTTCAGCCCTCTATGGAAAATGGCAAAGCTCGTCCTACTCTAAGAGAAAAATTCAACCTTTTATCCGCAACTTTCAAATTGATCCATCTGAATTTCTTCAGGCTCCTTCTGAATTTCAATCCTTCAACGATTTTTTTATTCGTAAATTAAGACCCGAAGCCCGTCCGATTGCGACAGGAGATCATACTGCCATCATTCCCGCTGATGGTCGCTATCTTTTCTTTTCAGATATTTCAAAAACGGATGGTTTTATTGTAAAGGGTGAAAAATTCGATTTGGTAAGTTTACTTGAAGATGCAAAACTGGCTGAAAAATACACCCATGGAACAATGGTTATAGCCAGACTTTGCCCGACAGATTATCATCGCTATCATTTCCCCTGTGATTGTGTTCCAGGAAAAACTAAAACAATTAATGGATGGCTTTATTCAGTCAACCCAGCGGCGCTTAGAAAAGACATTGAGATTTTCACCAAAAACAAAAGAACTCTGTGTACTTTGGCCACCGAGCACTTCGGACAAGTCTTATTTTTAGAAATTGGCGCCACAAATGTCGGGAGCATTCATGAAACTTATACCCCCAATGAATTTCAAAGAAAAGGAGCTGAAAAGGGCTATTTTTCATTTGGAGCTTCTTCCTTAATTCTTTTATTTGAGCCCCATAAAATCCAACTTGATCGAGACCTTGTAGAAGCCACTCTTCAAGGGGATGAAATTAAATGTTTAATGGGTCAATCAATGGGAAAATCCTTTACCTAACTTTCCAGATTTTTTTCTTTATTTAAAACAATATTTTTTAGGATATGATATTATCTTAAATTAAATAAAACATAATGCTTATGAAAAACTCTAAAAGTATTCTTATTTTTTATTTTCTTATATTATTTCTTTTCACTCTTGTGCCGAAATTATTCATGAGTGGCACCTCAATACTAGTAATAAAGGCAAGTTGGAGGAATTTCAAAGACTGTTTGCTAGCTATAATGTCAGTTTATCCAGTACTCAATTTGACTTACATGAAATCGAAGCTGATCCCTTAACTGTTGTAGCACATAAAGCGTCTCAATTGGATGAGTTAATTCTAATTGAAGACACATCCCTTGATATTGAAGATGCGTCTGTGGGCATCAATGTTCGTTGGCTCATCGATCATTTAGATGAATATATTGGAAGAAACGCTGTTTGGAGAGTTTTGTTAGCTTACCGTCAAGGAGATATTGTTTTTATTTTTAAAGGAGAGGTTCAAGGACGCATCGTCTCAGCAAGAGGAGCCCAAGGTTTCGGATTCGATCCTTTTTTCTTCCTGATGGTTCGAATAAGACTTTAGCTGAATCAAAATCTGATGACGTAAACGCTAGAGCTTTAGCAGTCGAAGCCTTGATGAAAAATGATATTTATCAACGTATGCCTGCCATATATTGTTGGGATGGTCCTTGGCAAGAGGATGAATAGATTATTCTTAAAAAATTTTCCCCTTTTTACTGCTTTCTCTTAGATTTAAAAATGGGATTTTTTTATATTTTCCCGTCCTTGTATTAAAAGCATTTTTAAGTATCATTGATAAATAGAATGTTGCACACTCAAAACTTGAATTCACTCTCATAAAGCTTAAAAAGTCGAGTTACTCATGTTAGGATTTTTAAAAAATTTTTGGCTCTGCCCAAGACCGTTTAAAACGTAGATATTTTAAAATCTCCCAAGAAGTCAATCAATGGGATTCCCAATTTCAAAGTCTTAGCGACGAGGCGCTGCGTGAAAAAACGCAGGAGTTTCGTAAGCGATATGCCAACGGAGAATCGCTTGATCAGCTCCTTCCAGAAGCTTATGCTGTAGTAAAGAATGCCTGCAGACGCTTAGCAGGAACAGAAATACACGTTTCGGGTTACAATCAAAAATGGGACATGGTGCCTTATGATGTCCAGGTTGTCGGCGCCATAGCTTTACATCACGGCTCAATTGCTGAGATGCAGACCGGAGAAGGAAAAACCTTAACAGCTGTAATGCCTCTCTACTTAAATGCCCTGACAGGCAAACCCGTCCACCTAGTAACGGTAAACGACTACTTGGCCACACGCGATTGTGAATGGGTCGGAACCGTCTTGCGTTGGCTGGGCTTAACGACTGGAGCTCTGACCAATGAGACTCCATTAGAAAAGCGTAAGGAAACCTATCTTAGCGATGTTGTTTATGGTACTGCCTCAGAATTTGGATTTGATTATCTACGTGATAATTCCATGGCATCCCGTAAGGAAGAACAGGTTCAACGCGGCTATTATTATGCCATTATCGACGAAGTCGATTCCATCCTGATCGATGAAGCCCGAACCCCTTTGATTATTTCAGGCCCTGTTCCTGTCAGCCGCCAAATGTACGATGAGCTCAAACAAGGCGTATCTGACATGGTGCGCAAACAGCGTGACCTATGCAATCGCTTAGCGACAGAAGCCAAAAAGACCTTAGACAGCTTGGGCATTGGTGAAGATCAGCCTGCAAGAGACAAGTTAGACAAAAAGGAAGAAGAACTGGAAAAAGAAGCCTATCGGAAGCTTTGGCTTGTGGGTAAAGGTACACCCAACAATAAGATTTTAAAACGTTTTAAGGAAAATCCCGATATTCGCGCTGCCATTGACAAATGGGATTTGTACTATTACTCCGATCAAAATAAAGAAGAAAAACAGCGCGCTTTAGCCGAGCTTTATATCTTAGTAGACGAAAAGAGCAACGAGTATGAATTAACGGATAAAGGCATCCATCTTTGGAAAGAAGTGGCAGGCAGCGAGCATGGCGATGATTTCGTCATGATGGACATTAGCCATGAATATTTATTGATCGATGCTGATTCCACGCTTGATGAAGCAGCAAAAGTGCAGAAAAAACTCCAAGTTCAAGAAGAAGATGCTAAACGCAAAGAGCGGGCTCATAATCTTCGCCAGCTCCTACGCGCGCATCTGCTCATGGAAAAAGATGTGGATTATATCGTTCAGGACGATAAGATTATTATTATCGATGAAAATACAGGGCGTCCGCAGCCAGGCAGACGCTTTTCAGACGGCTTGCATCAGGCCATCGAAGCTAAAGAATCTGTCTCGATCCAGAAAGAAACACAAACCTACGCAACGATCACGCTTCAAAACTTTTTCCGTATGTATGAAAAGTTAGCAGGAATGAGCGGTACGGCCATTACAGAAGCGAATGAATTTAAGCAAATTTATAAGTTGGAAGTTTTAGAAATTCCTACCTATAAACCCTGTTTGCGTAAAGATTTCCATGATGAAATTTACATGTCCGAGCGTGAAAAATATAACGCAATCCTTAAGGAAGTACGCGAAATTCATGCAGCTGGACGTCCTTTGCTAATTGGTACAGAATCAGTTGAAGTTTCAGAAAAACTCTCAAGGATTTTAAAACAAAATAAACTCGAACATACTGTCCTGAATGCTAAAAACCATGCTAGCGAAGCTGAGATCATTGCTCATGCGGGCCGCCGCGGCGCCATCACAATTGCGACCAACATGGCAGGCCGTGGAACAGATATCAAGCTGGAACCAGGTGTGGCAGGTATTGGAGGCCTTTATGTGATGGGAACTGTCCGCCATCAATCCCGCCGCATTGACCGACAATTACGTGGACGTTGCGCGCGCTTAGGAGATCCAGGATCCTCAAAATTCTTTGTTTCTTTTGAGGATGCATTATTAAGATTGTTTGCCTCTCCNCGTTTAACTCAAATCCTTCAAAAATTCCGCCCGCCTGAAGGAGAACCTATTTCGGCTTCCATGCTAAATAAGTCTATTGAAACAGCCCAAAAACGCATCG
This sequence comes from Parachlamydiaceae bacterium, assembly GCA_013414685.1. Taxonomy (GTDB): domain Bacteria; phylum Chlamydiota; class Chlamydiia; order Chlamydiales; family Parachlamydiaceae; genus Neochlamydia. The sequence goes on from CP058704.1 coordinate 1,549,249, forward strand.
AACAACGTAACTACACCATTCGAAAGCATACATTAGAGTACGACGATGTAATGAACAAACAAAGGCAAGAGATCTACTCCTTCCGCAACGATATCCTTCATTTTGATGATATGCGTCCCTTGGCAATAGAAGTCCTAGAATCCGTCTGCCAAATGGGAGCTGAAAAATTCTTCAAAGCAAAAGGTGAAGAAGGAGGATGGGATCCAGAAGGTTATCGTCAATGGCTTCTTGCCCACTTTCCTGTCAGTTTCCCTGAGGGGTATTTCGATGACGATCATTCCGACGCTGCCGAATTGGAACAAAAGGCAACAGACCGTATTGTCCAGGCGTTTAATGAAAAATATGCTCGCGAAGATTCTAAAGTGCCTCCAAGGCCTGAAGCGATGTTAGGAGATAAGCCTGCTCCAAGGCCTGCAAATGAAGCCATTCGCAATCTGATGATTCGTAAAATGGACCAGCGTTGGCAGGAACATTTATTAGCCATGGATCATCTACGCTCGGATGTAAACCTTCGTACTTTCGGAGGGCGCGATCCACTCACAGAGTTTAAACATGAGGCGTTCATTCTTTTTGACGAATTTAGCAATCAATTAAGAATTGAGATCGCTCAAGGGCTTTTCCGTTTCGAGATTTTGACTCATGACCATCCTGCCCTTCAACAGCTTTTGGCCAAGTTCAGATTGGAAACCAATCGCTCGCTTGTCTCTGATTTGGAATCGCCTCCACAAGAGACCGACCAACCAGCTCCAGAAGCTGAAGCCTCCATTCGAACACAACCTTTGGTTGCAGAGCCTAAAGCTGGTCGAAACGATAGTTGTCCCTGCGGCAGCGGCAAGAAATATAAAAAATGCTGCGGAGCACAACTGGAGGCAGGGATATAGGCTTTTTATGGGAGAATTTTTGTTGGATGAAAACAAAAATTCTCCTTCATCCATTTTAAAAAAGTTTTAAACCTATCGATTAATGCATCAACGTCTAATTCAGAGATATCTTCTAAAGAAATACCCATTTTGTTTTAAGAATTTCCAATGTCTCATTCTCTAATCGAATATCTTTCATTTTTCGACAAGCGTTCGAGGAATATCTATCTTTTCTATTCTCATGGTTTTCTCAAGACGATTTGTCCAAGTAAAATCTTTCATTCCCGCTTCCTTGATCTGATTTTCTAGGTAAGTGATCGTTCCTTTCGGGCCATACCAGCCATTTACTTTTTCTGTAAGCTTTTGTTCTTTTCTCTGAGCTTTTGCAAGTTTTGCACCCCTTTTTTCCAGGCGTTTAACGAGCTCTGTTTGGCGGTTTAGCTGCAAGCGCCTGATCTTTGCAGGGATTTGCAAAAAGGCAAGTCGTAATTGAATTCCTTTTAAAAACATTTAAATAAATTGGGGCGGAAGCGATAAAAGAAATAAAGCCCGGCTCCCCAAACAATCCAACTCAAAAGAAAAATCCCACTATAGGCAGGGCAATCGTTGAAGCAGCAATTGCTATCACTCCGGCAACAGCCAAAACTTCGAGCACAATGACACAAGCTGCAGATAAACAAGACAAAGCTAAATAAATGATCGATTGTTGAAAATTCGCATGGATGAATTTTTTCATTTTCGCCTTTCGCTTGCGTTAAAGATTGAAAACTATTTCTTAGCATCACATTGACTGCTGCTTCCTTTTCATCCTGATCAGTTAAAAGTTTTGCAGCTACCTCTTTCCTCACATCATCTTCTTCGATTTTTGCAAGAAAACTCTCCCATGAAGAAATTCCTTTGTTTTCAAAATTAAATCCTGTGATTTCTAGCCTGGTTTTTAAATCCTCAAAAGACATTTTTTCTACTTTTTGAAAAATCATTCTTTCCTGACGCACCTTTAAAAGTTTTTCTGCTTGAGTAAATGTTCTGGTATTTTTAGCAATTTGTGTCATCCAAACTTCGTGGGCAGACTTAGCTTTTTGAGAGCGCCAAAATGAGATTGAGGCAGTTAAAACATCTAAAAGATAGAAAGACCATCCCATAGGATAATTGATAAAAGGCCTTGCTTCCTTCAGCGCTTCCAAAATAAAACTTGCTGTATTTAACCCCACGATGCAAAACAGGGTCGCAAAATCGGCCACTTTTTCTTTTATTGTATTCCCTTGAGAAGAAATATAAGAGCGTAATTGAACAATCGACGTCCTCAAATTTTCATCCAGAGGATCATTTTGAAGTTGAGCTTCTTTGGTTTTCAGCAAACATTTAGCTTCTTGCAACTGAGCAGCCTGGACAATCAATGCCGCACCTGAACCCATCAGTTCAATCCCCTGTAAAGCTGTTTTTGCAGCTTCTATAGGTGTCACCACTGCGTATATAGCTTCTTTAGCTTTCGATGAAAGATTCAGTAAAGGTTCTATATAATAGTAGGGCTCTGCTGCATAATCATGGAGAAATTGCGTAGGAGATTGAATCGTTCCAAGTATTGCTTCAATTTCTTCATAATGTTTATTTTGATCATGCCTGTCGACCATTTTGTTTAGTTCATAATGCAAAGCCGATTGAACAATTTTTTGTAGAGACTCAGGAAGGATCTCTTCTTGAATATATTTTGATTGTGCAGGTTCAGCACAAAGTGCTTTTTCTACCTCTTGATCTACAGAATGAAATGGCTTTAAACCTATTTCGCACCTGTTTAATTGGGGAAAGGACATCTGGATTACCTTAATGAAATCACCCGATATTTTCTCAAATTGGAGTGTTGAAAATCAAGAACTTCTGATTTTTAGTCAAATAAGAAGAGGGAAAAGTAATTTATAGTTACCAGAAATTGAAATTTAAAACTTTCGGTGCATCGATTTATGGCAACTTATATTGAATGGTTGCGCGATCGATGTCTTCATCAGAAACAATCTGTCCTAATTGTGAAGGAGTCCCATTCTTCTGGGCTAGTAGTTGAATGACATGTAAACGATTTTTAATCCTTTTTCCATCGCAGGAGTTAAAAATCTGGCTCCTCCTTTTGGATTTGAGCAATAAAGGCATCTAAATTTTTATCCGTTAAATTTTCTTGAATAAATTTAAGTGTTGCAGGTTCAAGAGGTGCTTTTGCAATGTCGAGAGTCTTCCATTTATATTGATTCTTCACAACCCCTGCTGCTGCAGGATTTTTACATAAAAGGAATTTGCATTGTCTATGACAACCAAAGATTTATTTTCTTCTCCAAGTTTTTTTATAAGGGCCACCCCCAATTTTCTTCATGGCGATCTAAATTTCCGATCAAATAATCAAAGAGAGCCATTTTTTGAAACTCAGCTGTTGTCCAAGGAGAAGGAGCGTCCGGCAAAGCAATTCCCTCTGAAGTGTCCAAAATTCTTGAGCCTCTTGCCAGCCTTTAAGAAACGCCTGAAAAGTTCCCGTTTTATGCTTCAATTCTACAAATTGAGAAGGAGGAGAAAGTCCAAAATCAAAATGCCTATCTAAGCGGTAGGCAGCCACTTCGGCTTTTGCCTGTGCATCTGTTTTAGAATTCAAATAAGACAGCTGGCCGCCAAAAGTTCTTTTTATTTTATTTAATATCCTTGCTTTTAAAGGAGTATGTTCATTGGTAGGTTTAAAAACACCGATATACTTCCCCTTTAAGTTCTTAATTAGCGCAGTTCCTGTTGCTCCTTTATTTTTATAAAATCTACACCTAAACGTTCACCTAAACGTGCTTTTTCAATCCGAATCGCCAGTTTAATTTCCTCAAGTTTTTTCATTATCAGCGCCCTTAATAGTAGATTTTTCTTTTCTTAGACGTTTTAAGTTTTCGCTGAGAGTATTTTCTATTTCGGATGTAATGACTCCCTGGTTTTCAAATCAAAAATCAATTGCGCGTCGCGCAATTTAGCAATTTTTGAAAGATCTTTTGACTTGTTCGGGTTCACTAGAGGGAATCGATTGAATATACTTAACAAGCTCTCCCTTGACTGCCTCCCTACTTTTTGAAGTTCTTCTTTCGAGCTGAAAAACTCTTTAATTCGGTCGAAAAATGACTTTTCTTTTAGATATCCATCTTTTCCTATTTTTAAATCAGAGAGTTCTGTTTTGTCATTTATAAATAATTTAAAATATTTATTGTTTTGTATAGTCATAATATATAAAACCAAAAATAGTTATTTGTATTATAAAACAATTATCAATTAATTAACTTCTTAAAAAACAACATGTTTAAGTAACTGAAAATAAAAAATTTAAGATTTTAGCAGGAAGCGGAAATGTAAACGGTCAAAATTGTGATTTTTCAAGGTAAACGGACCTATTTTTAACAAGGCTTGATTAAAATGACAAAAGCAAAGGATTACAGGTTGCGAATCGTTTTTTTAAGGCCGAAGAGAGCGCCAACCCAAGAAAAAAGGAAATAGCAGCTCCAAGATAAAGAAACCAATAGGAGGCATTCCATTGGAGCGTCAGAACTCCTTCCCTCGAGAAAACTAACAAAATGAGTCCAAAAACAAAAAACCGAGCCTGTGAGCAATAAAAGAAAGGACATCAAATAATTTCTCTGAGAAAAATCTGCTTCTTCCTGAAGCCTGTCCACGGTCTCCTCCTCTTCTTGTACCGCGTTATTCGTTTGATTTTTCAGCTCATATGGCGAAGCGGGGACCGATTTATCCGTGACATTTTTATAAGGAGCTTGATGAGAAGAGCTGTCTTCTTGTTGAGGAATAAGCGAAGAAGAACTTAAGTAAACGCCGCAATAAGGACAATTTTCATCTGTGAATGCCACTCTTCCTTCACAATTCCAGCATAACTTTTTTTGGTATTGCGTTCATAACAAACTCTGTTTTAAAAATGTATTCTAAATATTGGCGTTGTTAATCAGGAGTTTAATTGAATCAAGACTTTGTCAGAAAGAAGTTTTCTATCTACAGTGCTTTATCTATCTAATTTTATTCTCTGGATGTGCACCCTATAAGCATCCAGTATCTGACTATGTAAAATTCCCTCATCTTGCTTTGACTGCGGAAGAAACAAGATATTTTGAAGAAAGTCAACAAAAGGCAGCGTCTCATTGGCTTTATCGAATCATCCCACGACATCGTAGTCAGATTTACTGGTATGATTTAGGACACTGGCTTGCCTGGGCATGTTTTGGCAATGATGAGCATGGCTTATTTGGCGAAGCCCATCTTCCTCTATTTAATCCTCAACAATCCATTGGCATAGGTAAAGCTTTCGCGTGGACCCTTCGCAACCCCTTACACAATTTTTGCTACTATGTTATTGGAAGCGCAGGCCGAATAAATGATGAATTTACGATTTTAAAAATGAACAGAAAATCTATCCAAACCTTTCAATACTCTCCTGTCGCAAAGACTGTNTTTGGAGGAAGGTTCACTTCATTTTATTTTGGAGTTCATAACTACAAACCTTTAATTTCTATACGCTTAGCTTATGGTAGTTGTTGGAAAAGCGATTTCTATATAGGATGGCGGGATCAAGGAAACTTTGGGATTAAATTTCTTCCCCTCACCAAGGTTTCGTTAGCCGTTTGGGAAAACCTTTCCTACACAGATTAATTTCTTTACCCTCTCGTGCTAATATTGTATTCTTGAGAATCATGCAAAATAGGAAATGAACATGGGAAAAGAGGAAAACCAGTTTGATATAGCAGTGATTGGCGGCGGCCCCGGNGGATATCCTGCAGCAATTCGTGCAGCACAAAGCGGAAAGTCTGTGGCTCTGATTGAAGCCAAAGAGATNGGGGGGACTTGTTTAAATCGAGGTTGCATTCCTTCAAAAGCTCTAATTGCCTGTGCTGAAACCTATAAGCATATNAAAAATGCGTCAGAATTTGGCATTTCTGTAGAGAAGGTTAGTTTTGATTACCCACGCATGGTTCAACGCAAAGAAGAAATTGTGACAAAAATCCGCAAAAGCCTTGAAGGGTTGATTGCCGCCAATAAAATTAAAGTTTTTAAAGGTTTTGGAAAATTTATCTCNCCAAGAGAAATAAAAATCACTGGGCAGGACAATGAAATTATCAAAGCAGATAAAACAATTATCGCAACAGGTTCAGAGCCGCGCAGCATTCCGGCTTTTCCGTTCGATTACGANAAAATCCATGACTCAACTTCGCTTCTCGATTTAAAAACATTGCCTCANAAAATTGTCATTGTAGGAGGCGGTGTGATTGGTTGCGAATTTGCCTCTCTATTTGCAGCTTTCGGCGTTCAAGTCGTTATTTTAGAAATGCTTCCTCGCATCCTACCAATGGAAGGCCAAAACATTTCCGAAACTCTCACAAAGGCGCTGCGGAAAGAAGGTGTGACGATTGAAACAGGCGTAAAAGTAGAAGGAATCGATAAAACTCCTCAAGGGGTTTGTGTAAAAATCGCCGGCGGAAAAACCTATGAAGGCGATGTTGCTTTAGTCGCTGTTGGCCGCCAGATGAATACGACTGCGATAGGCCTTGAAAAAGCAGGCGTCCTTGTGAACGACAATGGAATGATTCCCGTCAATGACAAAATGGAAACGAATGTTCCTGGAATCTATGCCGTTGGCGACATTGCATCTAAATGGTGGCTTGCACATGTGGCGACACATCAAGGCTGGGTTGCAGGAAGCAATGCGATCGGGGAAGAAGCCCATATGCGTTACGATGCAGTTCCGAATGTCATCTTTACACATCCGGAAATTGGAACCGTTGGATTATCTCTAGAGGCAGCCAAGGAAAAAGGCTATGAAGCGATTACAGGTGCTTTTCCTTTTCAAGCCTTAGGTAAATCCCAAGCAACTAATCAAACTGATGGATTCGCTCAAGTCATTACAGATAAACGCACAGGTCAAATTTTGGGCGCTCAAGTTGTTGGCCATGAAGCCTCTGCCTTGATTGCTCAAATGGCTGTTGCTGTTGCGAATGAATTGACCGTTGAATCCATTACAGAAACTATTCATGCTCATCCAACGATTGCGGAAGCGTGGTTGGAAGCAGCTTTACTGGCTGCGGATACCCCTTTACATTTCCCTCCTTTAAAAAGAGTGCAAAATCATGACTCAGATCGATATTTTTGATACCACCCCTAAGGTCAAAAATCGCAAACTGAATATCCTTCCNCCCAATCCAGAAGGAAAAGACGAGAAGAAGGCAGTCGGTCCTGGCCGCTTCCCTTCATGGTTGCATAGAAAACTTCCCAAAGGAAGCGAGCTGTGGAAAACAGGGCTTGTACTGAACCAAAACCGCCTTCATACAGTCTGCGAAGAAGCTAAATGCCCCAATCTTTTGGAATGCTGGTCTAAAAAGACCGCCACNTTTTTAGTGATGGGAAAACAGTGCACCCGTTCGTGCGGCTTTTGCGATATTGATTTTTCAAAAACGCCTCCAGCCCTCGAAGCCGATGAACCACGGCGTGTGGCAGAATCTGTTTCTTCTCTTGGCTTAAAACATGTTGTGATTACTATGGTCGCACGGGATGATTTACCTGATGGAGGAGCAGCACATTTAGTGAACGTCATGAGTGCTGTTAGAAGTCAGGTTCCTGGAGTGACTATAGAAATTCTTACATCTGATTTTGCAGGCAATTTATCTTCCTTAGATATTCTCTTTCAAGCTCAACCTGAAATTTTCAATCATAATATTGAAACAGTTCGTTCATTGACTCCCAGGGTACGACATAAAGCCACATACGATCGCACACTACGTGTCTTGCAATATGTGAAACAGCAGGGTTCCCAAAATCTTTTGGTCAAATCAGGCATCATGGTGGGTTTNGGGGAAACAGAAGCAGAAGTNTTTGAAACTTTGAGAGACTTAAAAGCCGTTGGATGTGATATCATTACGATCGGACAATATCTTCAGCCAAACCGTCATAAATTGCTTGTAAAAGCGTTTGTATCNCCCGATCAATTTAAAATATATGAAGAATATGGTTATAATTTAGGAATTAAGCACATGTATTGCGGGCCTTTTATTCGTTCGAGTTATAATGCAAGTGAGGTCCTTTCAAAAACAAGTAGGGAAATTCAAAAATGAAAAACATGCCAGGTTACGAAGAAAATGATGAAGAACTTCCTTTAGCAAATGCTCAAGATAGTGCCATCCTTATGCACCGGGATGTGCATTTTGGCGGAAAATTCGACGTGATGCTTGATTACTATATTAATGAAGGCAAAGGAGTCAACCCTGATTTTGATCTGGAACGCATCCATACTTTAGCCAAAATAGAANNAAAGAAACTAAAAAATCTTGCTCCCGAGATTCTCTCAGGTGCGGACGCGGAAAAGATTGCGGAAGCAAAAACNGCCTACAAAAAGCTTAGAAGCCTTTATGATCATCCAAAATCTGCAACAAAAAATATGCTTCTTATCGCCGATCTTATTTTATCTGAAGATCTAGAACCTCAAAAAGAAATTGAGGCGATTGTTCAAGAAAAATCCGCTATTGTTCCTGCCCTGATAGAACTTTTACGATCTGAAGAATATTATGATCCGCTATTTCCTGGTTATGGACTTGCCCCTTCTTTAGCAGCACAATGTCTTGGGCTGATAGGCGACAAGCGAGCCATCGTTTCTCTCTTCGAAGCGATGAAGCAAGGCGATTTTTTTGACGAAGATGTGGATTTGGCCGCATTAAAAGCGATTGGCAATCCAGCCAAGGAATTTCTTTTAAAGGTTCTTCATGGCAGGCCTATCAATGAAGATAATGAAAGAGCGGCCATTGCTTTAATTGCTTTTAAAGATGATGAACAAGTCTCTAAAACATGTCTTGAAATGCTCAAAGATCTCCAAATCCGCAAAAATATCCCCCTCTCGACTTACTTGATTCTTGCCTGCGAAGGCCTTCAAAAACATGAGGACCGTGAAGCTTTTAAGAATCTTTCAAAGGAGGAAAACACTCCAAAAATGTTGGTTCAAGATATTCTGGCTATAGCCAAAAATTGGAAATAACTTAGAAATTATTGTTAAATCAAATTAAGCATGTTATAATAATAATTCTATTACAACAAATAATTACGATTTTGGAACTAATCATGGTAAGACCCAGAATGGGGTCTCTATAGGAATGATAAAAGCTTATCATAATATGGCTAAAGTGTAGGGATTTTATCTGAGTCTAAACTTGTCAAAGAAGTTGAATAGTAATTTAATTTATTTAACGCCTTGGACTATATCAAGAAATGTATTGATAAAATCAATCAAATGATGATATAATAGTAATTTATTTAACGTTGTTCAATAATGAAAATTAAAATTGAAACTAAAATCCCAGAGCAAGGTATTATTCCTTATAACTCTGAAAAATGCTATATTACTACGTTAAAAGGTAGAGAATATAAACGCGTAGGTAAATCTTATGAAACTCTTTCAAATCCCGCGCGCTTTCTAAAAGTTCTTAAAATGATTGGTTATGTTGGCCTCGCCATTTTATCTGCCTTTACTCTTTTTGCTCTGAAAAATACAGAAAAAAATAAAACAAATCTCCAAAGAAATTAAAGGGTGTGAAAAGATTGTTTATGTTGTTCCTTTTTGAGCGATAAAGTAAGACGCAACGCTAAAAATTTTTAAATGACACATTAAATGAAGTAGAAGGTTTTTAGGGACTAGAAACGATGGCTATGAAACTCAGAAAGCCAAAAAGCTTCTCCAATCAATAGTGAAATTTATGTGAAACTTTTAATCGGTAATGAGGAACAGGTCTTTAGTTTTTCTTAAAAAATGAAAATGGTTCTGCATTAAACAAAGATCAAATTCATGCTCATATGGAAGAAATAAAAAGTGAGATTGAAGCGAAGATTGAAAAGGCACAAAATTTTTATGAAGGAATGGTCATTTCGGCCATTTACAAAAATGAGAATAATAAAATTGATTTAATTGTGCTCGATGACACTCAACCAGGTACAAAAGCATTTGCAAAACTTGAGTATATTTCAAGCTTACCTAGATGTATGCAACCTAGTACTTCAAATGGTCTCGGAATTTGGGAATATTATGATTCCCCGTTGTTTAGACAGGCATAAAAATGATAAAATATAAAAATTCAGGATTAATATGAAACAAATTCCCATCTCCCCACTGTTCCTCTAAGTGATTATGCAAAAATCATCTAGAAGATTTACGGTTTAGTCCTAATGAAGTTTTGACTCCGCACATAACAGGAACTTTTGAGAAACGCGAACGTAACTTTTTGGTAGAGCGATAAAAAAATTGAATCGTCTTCATCTGTGATTATAAAAGTTGCTACCAAAATCCTTAAATTAATTTTAGTATTCAGCCTCATAGGCATTCCTGTAGTTATACTATGGGAAAAAGAAAGGAAAAATTAAAGCAAGATGTCATCGAAGAAAAACTGCGATTAGTCAATTAAATACCCAGGTCGATCAAATAAATCAACGCGCCAAGCTAATTGAAAAACTTAATCTCATAGATCGCTTTAAAGACTTGCCGATCTTAGATTTAGGAAATCGAAAGGGCGCAACCGGTTATATAGACTTTCTCTCTCCTAAAGAATTAAACTACCCCCTTATGAAAGGTGTAGATTGTCATCAACGTCCATTTATTGCCTGCAAGCTTTTGAACACGCGCGGCGAGTCTTTTGTAGTGACTCTATTTCAGCGCTATACAGATTCAGATGCGTGGACTTGGGGAGGCAATAGTGCACCTTCTGGTTTTGCGCCAAATGCAGCTAGGCTGGTTTCTAATGAAACATTTGATTATTTTAGGCAAATCCTGAATAGAAGCCATCCTGAATATCGTTTGGCTGATTGAGATTTTTTTGATAAACTTAAAATCATTAGATGTTCCCTATGAAAAAATCATGATTTCAGCAACGGTGCCTTTAAGCGAATCTGCAAAAATCATCTTCAAGAGATGCGTTTCTCTCCGCATGAAAAACTCTCCCCAAGCGTAACAGAAGCATTTGAAAAATATGAGCCAAATTTTTTGGAAGAGCGATTAAAAAATTGAAAATTCTTCATCCAGAATCGCAAAAATGTGATTTTGATCGCAAAATTGATTTTAGCTTTGAGCCTTATTGGTATTCCTCTTGTCATCATCTGGAATTTAGAGAGAAAAAATCGAAAGAATTGAGCTCAACGAAACCAAGTTCATAGAGCTGCTGCGTGCCCAATTAAATGCTAAAGTGGATTTATTGAATAAAAGGGCTGAGATTATTCAAAATCTCGATCTGCAAACGCGATTGAAACATTTACCCGTCCTAAATCTTGGAAATCGACGGGGCGATTCTGATTACATTGATTTTCTCCAACCGGAAGAACTTAATTTTTCCATCATGAAAGGCTTAGATTGCAAGCAACGTCCTTTCATCTCTCTTAAACTTGTGGACCCTAAGGGGCATCTTTTCGTCGTTACGCTGTTTCAGAGATATTCCTCCGATGAAGCTTGGAAATATCCATATGACAAAGACGGTTGGACCTGGGGTAGCTCATTTGATGGTTTTGAGGCCTCTTTCGATAGAATAAGGTCTGAAAAAGATTACGATTTTTAATCAAAATTTTCAAAGATCAACATCCTAAGTATAGACTTTCCGATTAGTCTCCGACAGTGAGAGGATCGGTAAATCTTTCCGTAATAATGGACTTGGTCTTCCAGACATCTGATCGATAACGCCAATAATAAATAGCGGCACAACAAATGCTAAAAAATAGCCACACTGATATAGCAACTTCGACAGGAGCATGCATTTGGACCACAAGAACATAGACCGGAATGACCATTAATACCCAAATACTGAGCGATCCTGCAATAAATANAAAGGTCGTATCTCCTGCAGCTGTTAAAATTCCCGATATTAAAAACCGCACGCCTTNCAAAAAAACATAAAGAAGAGAGATAAATAAACATGTCATTAATGAGTCTTTGATTGAGGCAATGTATTCAGGCGTTGCATGGGGTAAAAATTGATCGATGAAGACTTCATGAAAAAGCGCAANAGAGACCCAGAATTCCGCAAAGAAAAAGAAATGTATACATAACCCGGATTTAAAAAGGTTGGGAATAAACCAAATTCTTTTGGCTCCAATAAGATTTCCGGCAATAGCTGTAGCTGCTTTACTAATTCCCTCTCCGAAGAAAANAAGAAAGATAATCAGGCTTTGGCAAATTCCAGCGATAGTAATATGTTCCTGGCTAACATAAGTCATCATACTGTAAAAAAGCGCCCACCCAAAAACTTCCACCAGAGCAAATAAAGCTCCTGGTGCGCCAATTCTGAAACATTGAAAAAATTCCCGTGGTTGAAAATGAAAACGATCAGTCCCAAAGTGCAGTCGATTTTCTTTTTNTAAAAAAACAAAAAGAAGGACAAGCATTTGAAATAATGAACCGATACTTGTTGAAATAGCAGCCCCTTCTATACCAAGAGAAGGAACAAGGCCTGGGATTCCAANAATCAAAATAACATCTAAAATGGCATTTAAAATATTTGCAAAGATGGCCGTTAACGTAATTAATTTTGTCTTGCCCTGTCCTACAAAAAATCCACTTAAAGCACCATAAGCTGCAAATGCGGGACCAAACATCATCATCCAACAGATATAGATCCTTTGCATCTCGGTTTCTGGCGAAGTCCCGTAAATCCATTCTCCGCCCCATGTTGCCATTGGGTAGAAGAAAANAGTAGAAGCTGCTGCAAGCCAAAGCATTTGCCAAACTGGCTCTCCAAGTCGATCTAATTGCTTTGCCCCATGATATTGAGCAACAAAAACCTCAGTAATATTAGCGAGCGCCATCCAACCAANAAGAAAAGCCCAACCTAAAGTAGATGCATTGACTGCAGAATTTAATGCGGCCGTGGAGTAGTGAGCAAGCAGCAATCTGTCCACAAAAAGCATCAACATCATGGAAANAGATGTTAACATCAAAGGAAAAGCTATGGAAAGAAGTTCCCGAAAACTGCCTTCTTTATACTTAGAAATTGACATATATCCTTCTTACCATTCATGAAATTGACGAGTTAAGCATCAATTCCTCAGACTATTTTTGAAAATAAAGTTTTTCCATCTTATCAGATTTAAAAATATTTGCACAAATATTTAGATTTTTAATCTATTGCTTTTTCATCAACTTGTTCCTTTCGAAGCCATATGCCCCTTCTAGTTGAAAGTTTGAAAATTTGACAAGGAAGCAGCCTGAATTTGAATCAGTCGCAGCGACCACAACTAGCATAATTTGTGCTGATTTGGTGATTCAACATAGTAGAATCCAACACATCAACAATGCTAAAAATTTCACTTTAAAACAAAAAACTTAGATTTTTTTAAAAGCTTGGTATGAAATCAAAATAAAAAAGCCTTTTACAAAGAGCTTTTTTGAAAACATATTTAGAAATTGTTTACATACGGAAATACCCTTAACTATTGCAAGATGATGAAATTAAATAATTTTATAAGAGTGCTACCTATCTTTTCTTTTGTCCATTCAAACGTTATTTGCAGCACCTATCATCACAAGTATCAGTCCCTATTTTGGCCCTTCTTCAGGAGGAACAGTTGTTTCGATAACAGGAAGCGGATTTACAGGAGCTACAGACGTAAGTTTTGGTAATATCCCGGCAATTTTTATCGTTAATTCGGATACCTCTATCACTGCTACAAGTCCTGCCCACTCCCCAGAGGTTATTTCTGTGATAATTACAGCTCCTAGCGGAACATCGGCAGCCACCCCAAATTCTTATTTTGTTTATCAGGGCACTTGGCAATTATTTGTCGGAAACCGTACTAATAACTCTGTTTCAATCATTGATACAAGTACCAATAGCGTCGTCACCACTTTGCCTGTGGGAAATACGCCGACTTGCGTCCAGATTACCCCTGATGGGACTCAGGCGTATGTTGCTAGTGTCACAAATAATACCGTTTCCGTGATCAATAGAGCGACAAATACAGTCACTGCAACAATCCCGCTTCCTGGCGCCTTAAGACCCGTAGGACTCGCCATTACTCCCGACGGAACAAAAGTGTATGTGACAAACATCAATAGTGGAAATGTCTCTGTCATTAGTACCGCCACAAATACGGTCATCACAACCATTCCTATAGGGGTTCCGGTTCAAGGTTTGGCCATCACGCCTGATGGCTCAAAAGTTTATGTATCCGATAGTGGAGGATCGACCACTTCAGTAATCAGCACTGCTACCAACACGGTTATTGCTACAATTCCGGTTGGGATCTCTCCCATTTGTGCGATTACAGAAGATGGAACAAAAGTTTATGTGGCTAATGATATCGACGGAACTGTCTCTGTTATTGATATTGCCACCGATACAGTCATCGCAACAATTCCAGTAGGTGCATCCCCTGAAGCCATGGCCATTACTCCAAATGGAAATAAGGTGTATGTCGCAAATAAAGACAGTAATAGTGTATCGGTGATTGACACGATCACTGAAAGTGTCATTGCAACTATTGGAGTCGGAAATTCTCCTTCAGGAGTTGCAATTAAACCTGATGGAACAAGAGCTTACGTTGTCAATATTCCGAGTGTCACCGTCATAGATACAAGCACTGATACTTTTGTTGCAGGCATTCCATTGCCTGGAATCCCTCAAATGATTTCTCTGACACCAGATGGAGCATTTGCTTATGTTGCTAATTTTAGTGGATTCGTAAATGTCATCGATACAGCGACCAATACGCTTCTCACAACAATAACAACGGCTTCAGGGACGCAAAGCGAAAACATGATGGCAGATCCGGCACCACTGGCTAGATTTACCTACATTGCAAATTTGGCAGGTTCTCCAACTACATTTGACGCTTCTCAATCTATTTCTCCTGTCGGAACAATTGTTAATTATTTTGGGATTTTGGTGATGGATCCACGCTGATTACTTCTTCTCCCATCATTTCGCATACTTATGCAACAGGTGGAAATTTTAATGTGACTTTAACTGTAACTAATTCTGCCGGGACTTCGAATAAACAAATTTATTTTCCTTTTGCCACGATAGCATCCAGCTATGAGCTGCAATCGATTACAAACGATGGGGGACCTACAGCTCAAGCGATGCAACTAATAACTATTACTTCCCTATTATCCCTCCTCAACCACCTAATCAGCTTCAGGGAAGTCTGATTAAAAACAGATTTGCTACGCAAACAGATCTTGTAAATGTGTTAACCTGGAAACCTCCGCTTAGCGGTTCTTCTCCTGTTGCCTATTTAATTTTCCGCAACTCTGCTTTGACAGACTTGATTGGCATTGTTCCTGCAGAACAACTTTTTCAAAGACCACAATCGCAGAAAAATCATATATATACCTATTTTGTTGTATCGGTTGATGAAAAAGGAAATTTCTCATCTCCTGCCGAGGTAGTAGTAGTAGATTAAATTGGACCCATCAGAGCACAGGAACAATAAGTATTGGCTTTGAAATACCTATAGCAAAAATATCCCAATATGATA
Organism: Parachlamydiaceae bacterium; assembly: GCA_013414685.1. GTDB lineage: Bacteria > Chlamydiota > Chlamydiia > Chlamydiales > Parachlamydiaceae > Neochlamydia. The sequence continues at coordinate 1,564,611 of CP058704.1, forward strand.
GGATACGCTTTAGCAACAAAATTGAGACAATTTGCCATGGGACACACTTCTCTTTTTCGTCTTTTTCTATTCTGCGTACATCGGCATGTTTACTATTAGCCCTCACCTTTTCGTTTTTATTAACAAGCTGTGAATCTCAGAAAACCATAGTAAATGGATTAGATGAAAGAGAGGCCAATGAAATTTTAGTTTTCTTGCANAGCAAAGGGATTTCCGCTAATAAAATTCAATCCACAGCAGGAGCTGGTGGCGGAGGTGGTTCAAAAATTGTTTTGTGGGATATCAGCGTCAGCGAGAAAGATGCAACCGAAGCCATGGCTTTGCTAAATCAAGCTGGGTTGCCAAGGAAGCGAAGCCAAAATCTTTTATCCATTTTCTCGAATGTCGGTTTAGTTCCCTCCGAAAGACAGGATAGAATCCGCTATGAAGCCGGCTTGGCTGAGCAAATTGCAAGCGTGATTCGTAAGATAGATGGGGTTTTAGATGCTGAAGTGCAAATTTCCTTTCCGGAAGAAGATCCTTTAAACCCAGGGAAAACCAAAGGCAAAATTACAGCTTCTGTCTATGTGAAGCATAATGGCGTCCTTGATGATCCAAATAGCCATTTAATCACAAAAATCAAGCGGCTTGTCGCAGCCAGTATCACTGGACTAGATTATAATGATGTCACGGTAATCTCTGATAGAGCACGCGGCAGCGAACTGACCGGACCTTTCATCCCTAGTGAAAATGAAGAAAAATCCTATGTAAGCATTTGGACAATTATTATCGGAAAAGAGTCTGTCACTCGTTTTAGGGTGATNTTTTTCACCTTCTCCTTCCTTTTGTTATTAATGGCTTTGGCATTAATTTGGCTCACCTGGAAAATTTATCCTTTATTAAAGACACACGGCGGCATCAAAGAACTTTTCCATCTTCACCCGTTAAAAACGGGCCCTAAAGAAGAACAAGAAGAAGAAACGGAAGCCAAAAAAACAGCTGAGGTCGAAGAAGCCAAGCCCAAAGAAGAATCTGGGGTCGATAAAGATATCGATGAGACGTGAGGTCGCTCATGCAAACCAAAAGCTGGCTCGCGATACGTATTTTACTCAATCGTTTCCATGCAAAAACAGCCAAAGAATTCCTCAGTTTATTGCCTCCTGAAGACTTGCAACAACTGGTCTCTCAGGATGTAACAACCTCTGAAATCGATCCTTTCTTTGTTNNAAAACCCAGGATTTTTAAAAACATCCATTATTCGTGGCTGCTTCCCTCTATTCAATCTCTCCCAAAGCATATCCAGGAACTTCTTATCTCCTCCCTTCCTCCTACACTTTCTGCATCACTTAANAAACACCTTAAAATCATGAGTCCCCTAATACGGATTCCGCCGCGTGCGGGTGCNTTTTTCGTTAGAAAATTATATGAACAAATCCATGAACCCGATATTCTTGACCCTTCTTTTCTTCCTAAGGAAAATCTCAGCATTTTACTAGATTTATCCCAAAAAGAAATGATGGAGGTCATTGATTTTTTGGGCTTGTATGATTTAGCGGAATCCATGAGAAATATTGTTGATAANAAAAGTTTGCAAATCGTTTATACTTGTCTTGATCACAAAAAATTGCAATTTTTGCGCATGTGCCTGCATCATAAAAGTAAAATAGCCGCACCTAAACTTGATCTTCAAAAATGGGGAACAGAGTGTGAAGAGTTTTTAAAAACCTTGCATCAAAGAGGACTGTATCGATTAGGCAAAGCTTTAAGTGGATCCAATCCCAGTTTGCTTTGGCATTTGACACATCGTTTGGATACGGGAAGAAGCGCCCTCATAGAAAAATACTGCAGCAAACAGGCAAATCCAGGCATTACGACGCCTCTTTCTCAACAAGTGATGAATGTAATGAATTTTCTAAAACATAAGAGTGGACTGTGAAAAAAGTTTTTTCTCTCATTCATGGCAATAGTGTCCATGTTGCTCCCAAAACACGCATCATTCCTGCTTCAGAGTTTTCCAAAGCCTTGGAGGCTTATCAAGTTTTGGAAGAAGTCAAAAAGATGCTCTCAAATATAAAGAAGAAGTCGCAAAGGAGATTGAGACTCTCAAAGAGCAGGCGCAAAAGCAAGGGTTTGAAGATGGCTTCAAAAAATGGATAGAGCAAATCGTTAAGGTTGAGGAAGAAATCGTAAATGTCCGTGAAGAAACAGAAAAAGTTGCGCTTCCTGTTGCATTGAAAGCTGCCAAGAAAATCATCGGTCGAGAGCTGGAACTCTCTGAGAATGCAATTGCTGATATAGTAAGCAATAGTTTAAAAGCTGTCGTGACTCATAAAAGAATCACCATTTATGTGAATAAGAAAGATCTTGAATCTTTAGAAAAAATCGCAATAAATTAAAAGAGATTTTCGAAAACCTGGAGATCCTGACTCTTAGAGAGCGTTCGGATGTCGAACCCGGAGGCTGCATTATTGAAACCGAGGGCGGGATTATTAATGCTCAGTTAGAAAACCAGTGGCGCATTCTGGAAAATGCATTCGATAAAATGATGAAAATGAAAAATAAGGCTACCCAAGAGCATGGATAAGATTCGAGCATTTTTTAAACGTCTTTTCTCTCTTCAGTGCATCTCATGGATGCTAATTTTAGCCGTTGTTTGCATGCTCTCTCCTGAGTGTTGGGCGCAAACGGCAGCCCCGCGCAGCACAACCTCGTTAGAGCCTAACAAAGCACCCGTCAAGGCAGAAAAGACGCCTGCCGAAAAAGAACTGGATATTCAATTTGAAAATTTCAAAAGACCTTCATTGATCACACAAGCAGCTGTCTTATCTTTGTTAGCCATGCTGCCTTTTGTGATCATGATTCTTTCCTCATTCATGAAGATGGTCGTGGTCTTATCACTTTTGAGGAGCGCTTTAGGCGTGCAACAATCNCCNCCTAACCAGGTCATCAACGGCGTCGCTTTCATGTTGAGTATCTACGTGATGTATCCAACAGGGTTAAAAATGTACGACGCTGCGATNGGGGTCGTGAACCAAAAAGCTGCCCCCGAATCTTTGGTCGCCCCAGGGTCTTCCACCTATATTCTAGCGCTCGTTGAAGCAGCTCGCGAACCTCTTAGAGACTTTTTNAAAAGAAATTCCTCTGTCAAACATCAAGCTTTATTTTATCGTATTGCCTATCGTGTTCTTCCAGACCAATACCGCCCAGGGCTTAAGCCTGATGATTTTATGATTTTAGTTCCTGCTTATATCACAAGCCAGCTTAAAGACGCTTTTGAGATTGGCGTACTGATTTACATACCTTTCTTTGTCATTGATCTTGTAGTATCAAACGTCCTCTTAGCGATGGGAATGATGATGCTTTCACCTGTGACAATTTCAATGCCTTTAAAATTGTTCTTATTGGTGATGTTGGATGGATGGACCATGTTAATAGAAGGCTTGGTAAACACTTTCAGATAGGATTAAAATGTTTCAAACACAAGTCGTGCAGCTGGCTTATCAAGCCCTTTTACTGATCTTAATCCTTTCTGCACCNCCCATTCTTGTAAGCATGTTNTTTGGGATTATTGTGGCCATTTTCCAAGCTGCGACCCAAATTCAAGAGCAAACATTATCCTTTACGATTAAACTTGTAGCCGTTACTTTGACGCTGATGCTTCTTGGAGGATGGTTGGGTGCACAAATTATGGAATTTGCAGGAGATATCTTTTCTCATTTTGCTCAATGGAGTTTGGCATCTCAAGGATAAGCAATGGCGGAAGCACCCGATAATTTTATCCTGATTTTTTTAAATAGCGCTTTCAATGTCGAAGGAGGGTTTCTTTCCCTGCTTTCGTTGTTNTTTCTTTTTCTTGCTCGTTTTTTGCCTATTCTTTTGCAATCTCCCTTTTTTGGCGCACGCGTAATGCCTCAACCAGCTAAGATTTCGTTAGGCATTGCTCTCTTNTTTATTTTTTTGCCCCAGCTCATGCTGGTCACTCATAAAATTGATTTTAATCTTCGTCTTGTNTTTTTGATGTTTAAGGAGATGTTCGTAGGAGCCATTATTGGNTTTTTGATCAGCATGCCCTTCATTATAGTTCAGAATGCTGGTATTATTATCGACCACCAACGCGGCGGGGCTAGCTTAATGGTCAATGATCCCACGATCCAAAACCAATCTTCACCATTAGGTTCGATGTTTAATTATGTCATGATCTGGCTCTTCTTTATGATCGACGGACCCTTNTTATTTATTGAAGCTCTGATGACTTCCTATGAAGTTATTCCTCCAGATCAAATCATAAATTTTAAGTTTTTCGACAAGAATTCTGCTTTCTGGGCTAGTCAGATCGCATTATTAAATAAGGTGATGGTGATTAGCATTAGACTTGCTGCACCAGCCTTGATCATGATTTTGATGACAGACTTCTTTTTAGGCATTGCGAACCGACTTGCTCCACAAGTACAAATCACNTTTTTAGGCATGCCCTTAAAATCGTTATTAGCTCTTTTGATAATCTTTATAGGGTGGAAACAGATTAATGAAGAGATGGTCAAACAAGGCTACTTTTGGATCAATGAAATCTTAAACATGCTTCGCATGTCAACAACCAGCGTCAGTGGTTTTAACGAAGTACAGGTGCCTGGCCCATGATTTTTCGTTTAAAAATGCATTTCTCTAATGTGCGGAATGTTCTTTCAGATAGAGTTCAAGGAAATTTATCCACACTTGAAGCCTTTGATGACTTTGTAAAAGAACTTTTGCATACCCGATTAGAAGATCAATCGGTCAGCGAGACTGAAATTTATCGTATTTTGCATGCGATGGAATTTGCTGCAAAGCGTCATGAAACACAAACGCGCTACAATGTTCANAAAACGCCCTATATCATCCACCCCTTGCATGTGGCTTATCATTTATTGACCTTAGGACATGTTCATGACACCGAGATATTAATGGCAGCCCTTTTACATGATACAATAGAAGACACGCAAACGTCTTTAGAAGAATTAAGAAATGAATTTGGTTATCGTGTAGAAAAACTTGTTCAGGAACTTTCTGATGATAAAAGTTTGTCCCAAAAAGAACGNAAAAGACTTCAGATCCAGAATGCCTCTAANAAAAGCTTGGAAGCATCTCTTATCGTCTTAGCTGATAAGCTCTCCAATTTATCGGATCTTTTGGAAAACCCTCCGGTCGATTGGAATCAGGACAGAATTATGAATTACTTTTTATGGGCTCAGGAAGTTGTTCGACATCTTCCCCCTGTAAATCCCATGCTATCTGCTGCGATTGATGAAATTATTGAAAAATACTGGAAGCGATTGGCTGAAAGCGAATTTGGTGAATAGATTTACCTCTTATAATTTTCCATCGCTTTTTGATAGATATTTTGTAATTCATTGACCTCTCTTGTCAACTGATCAAGGCTTTCCTGATTTTTTGAAAAGTCGCACTCCAAAGGGTTAATCTATTTTTGCGTGTTGTTTTGCTTCTCCAATAAAGGGATTATTGCTAGGTAAATCAATTAGATCTTTAAGGTCTTGAATCGTTTGATTGATCTTCTGCTGATTTTGCTTCAGTTCATTTTCTTTTGTGATTTGATCATCCAATTTTAAGCGACTGTCAACAATCTTTTGAAATTGTGCGGCTTTATCGTCTTTGAGGACTGCAATTTTTTTAAGCTTAAACCTAAGGCAAGGGGCAAAGCCAGAGCAGCTGATGCAAGAATATAAAAATACCTACAAACAAAAAGACTGCTAATCCACCAGCTCCCCCTCCTGGGATGACCACCTGGTCTCCCAAATCTTATCATGAAAACTGAAGGATTTAAGATCTATCGCATCAAGCTTGCCGGTTGAGTTTTGAGTGACAGTCACATTTCTACCCAACCACATTCCTCTTGGACCCGAAAGAATTGTATCAGCAACTTTTTCTAAGGTAGAGCAATTTATATCGCCTTTATTGAGAAGAGATTTAATAGACATAGTAACCCTTTAAATTATTATACACCAATCAATACTTAACACATCTAAATAACTTTGAGAAGCATAAAATCGAGCCAAATGTTCTTCCAAGATTTACCTCGATCAAAATAAAAATAGCGAACAAACGCTACAATTTTTCCTACAAGGAGAGTGGCATCACTTCTAGTTTTAATATGAACGAAATTCAAATTTTTAAAGAAATTAATCTCTTTTTTGGATCTTTAAATTCTCTATCTAGATCTATTGGATTGTTTTCAACTAAATCGACCAATGCTTCATTAAAATTCCAGTAAATAATAAAAGACTAGTAAGAGAAATGCTTACATTAGAAAAATTTTAAAAAAACTAAATTAGTTTGGGCCTGCATTTAAATCTCAGTTTCGTGAAGCTCTCTGTAAACGCTCAAGAAGTGTCGCCAATATTCCTTGATCAGGAAATTGAATATCTACAAACGCCTCTTCAATGTTTTCAGCATCTAATTTTCTTAGGATTGCATAGAGATTGCCGGCGCAAGAATAGGGGTCTGCGATTGCACCTAACGAAAGCAGATGACATCCTGAGGGATAAACTCGATCGCTAAATCCCACAATGACCTTTCCAGAAATATTTTCAAATGAATCGACTAAATGAAGTTTGGCTTTGGGAGCATAATGTTTGTAGAGTTGTCCTGGACAAATAGGAGACTCTTTTGTTGAAGCATTTTCTATAGATGGACGATATCCAAGCGTAGACTCAAAATCAGCAGGGACCAAGGACCCTTGGCGAATAATCGTCCATCTTTCATGAAAATGAAGAATTGTAGATTCAAGTCCTTTCTGGCAGGCTCCTCCGTCTAAAACGGGAAAATGATCCCCAAAATCACTTTCTACATGCTGCGCTTGTGTAGAAGAAGGTTTTCCGGATAAATTCGCGGATGGCATGACCAATGGCCCGGTTTTTCGTAAAAGTTCTAAAGCTAAGGAATGCTGAGGAATCCTAAAAGCTGCAGTGGGAAGATTTGCGCGTGCAACGGATGGGATGAGTTTAGTTTTAATCGGTAAAATAACTGTCAAAGGCCCTGGCCAAAAATCACGCGCCAAAAGATCCAAATCACTGACGTGCTCTTGCATGAAATAAAATACGTCCTTAAAGTGCGCCACGTGAATAATAAGAGGGTTGTTAGAAGGCCGGCCTTTCAAGCGATAAATGTCTTGAATTGCTTGCGGTAGATCTAAAGAAGCTGCAAGTCCATAGACGGTTTCAGTCGGAACAGCAACAACATTTCCTTTCTTTAATAGGCTAGCGGCTTTATCTATGAGGATACGCATAATAGCTCAATAACCTCTTGAAGATAGATGACGAATTGGTCAATTTCTTCTTTTGTGTTATATGCAGCAAAAGATGCTCTTGCCATGGCAGGAACTGAAAAATGACGCATCGCGGGCTGGGTACAATGATGCCCAGTTCGAATCGCGACTCCTTTTAAATCTAACATCGTGCCTATATCCAATGGATGAACACCCTCAACAATAAAACTGATAATGGCAGCCTTTGAACGTGGGCGTCCCACAATTTTAAGCCCCTTGATCGCTTGCATTTTTTCCATTGCATAATTGAGAAGCTGCTGTTCATGACGGTAAATGTTATCTATTCCAAGAGAGTTGACATAGTCGATTGAGGCATTTAAGCCCATGACCTCGGCGATTAATGGAGTCCCTGCCTCGAACTTTAAGGGCAGGACATTATAGGTCGTCCCTTCGAAAAACACCTTGTCGATCATATCGCCGCCGCCCTGATAAGGCGGCATAGCATTTAAAAGCTCTTCTTTTCCATAGAGGATCCCGATCCCAGTCGGACCATAAAATTTATGGCCGGAAAATGCATAAAAATCTACGTCTAAATCCTGGACATCGACTTTCATGTGGGGAACTGCCTGCGCTCCGTCCACTAAAACCTTAGCTCCTACACGCCGAGCCATTCTTACGATTTCTCTGATAGGGTTGATGGTTCCCAGAGAATTGGAAACGTGAGTAATTGCAACAAGTTTTGTTTTTGGTGTGAGCAAGCGTGCAAATTCATGTAAATCAAGGTCTCCGTTCTCATCAATGGGTGCAACCTTAATCTTTGCGCCACGATCTTCGCAAACAAATTGCCAGGGGACAATATTTGCATGATGTTCGATCTCAGTGAGAAGAATTTCATCGCCAGGTTTTATAAATCCCTTGCCGAAAGAATAAGCCGCCATATTGATGGAATCTGTTGTGCCGCGCGTGAAAATGATTTCTTCAGGCTTTTNTGCATTTAACAATTTTTGGACTTTTTCACGTGTCTGCTGATAACGTTGCGTAGCTAAAACAGCAAGCTCATAAACGGTACGGTGCACTGTACTATAATGATTTTGATAAAAGTCCTGGATGGCATCGATCATGCACTGAGGTTTCTGCGATGTGGCCGAAGAATCAAAATAAATAAGCGGTTTTCCATGCATTGTTTTCGCAAGCATTGGAAAATCTTTTCGGATTTGTTGCACATCAAAGGGCGGCATGTTCATTTCATACACCTTTTACAAGGTATTTTTCGCATGAGTTCTCACATGTTGGGCAATAGATAATTGTTCAGGAAAAAGATCTAAGACTTCTTTACAAAATCCATAGACCAAAATATTCTTTGCCGCTTCTTCTGAAAAACCACGTGTCTTAAGATAAAAAAGCTGTTCTTCATCCAATTGTCCAACAGTTGCGCCATGGGAGGCTTTCACATCGTCAGCAAAAATTTCGAGGTTAGGCTTGCTGTCTGCGCGGGCTTTATCGCTTAAGAGCAAGTTGTTGTTCAATTGGAAGGCTTCAGTTTTTTGCGCAGGTGAATGAACATAAATTTTGCCCTCAAAACTTGAGTGGCTATTGTCGCTCAAAACGCTTTTAAAAAGTTGCATCGACCGACAATGGGGAGCTTGATGCTCCATCAAAATATTTGCGTGCGCTTCATGTGATCCCGAAAGCATCCATACGCCATTTAAGCTTGCCTCGGCATTTTCACCCATCAACGCAACGTGATAATCGTGCCTCATGGAGGCCGATCCTTCTGAAGCCATGATTGTTTTAAGGGTGCTATTACGTTTTAAATCTACGCGGAATGCATCAAAATACCAGCCTTGCTTAAAGACGTCTAAAGGAGCTTGCATATAGCGTACATGGGAATCTTCATCAATAGCAAGCTCCGTCGTTAAGGTAGACAATAATTTTTGACCTGAAAGATGAGCGGAAGCCGCGATGATGTCTATTTGAGATTGCGCACCGACAAATCCTTGAAGACGGGGGCTATCAACATAGCGTCCTCATGGCATGATGAGACATGCAAAATCTGAATGGGAGTTTCAAGAACCGTTTTGGAGGCACGTAAAGAAAAAGCCCATTTTGAAATAAAGCGGCATTGAGTAAAGCAAAGGGATCTTTTTCCTTTTTAAGGATTTATTCCATTGATTATTGAGAAAACTTCCATAAGTTCTAAAGGCTTCTTGCAAGGGCAGAATGACGATGCGCTTAGGAATACCGGACAACTTAGATAAATCAGATCGATAATGACCATTGATAATGACTAAAACAGAATCTTTGCATTCTGGAAAAATCAAATGTTCCAAGTCTGCAAATTTGACGTCTGCGTTTTTGGAAGCATCAAAATGCTGCGAATAAAGCGAACGCAAACGAACATATTGAAATACCTCGTCACGACGCGTCGGCAAGCCTAATTCCTGAAGGCGCAACCAGGCTTTTTCCTTAAACTTTTGAATAGCGTCATTTTGAATGTTTTTTCATAAAGGGATTCAAGCATTTTTGAAACCCTATATGATCTGCCGCAAGTTCTGCCGTCATCCTTTAACCTCATCTTCTTCCGGTGATTTCACCAGCCAGTCATATCCCTTGTCCTCGAGTTCAAGTGCTAGTTCAGGTCCTCCGGATTGGACAATTTTTCCGTCCATCATTACATGCACAATTTGAGGTTTAATATAGTCTAAAAGTCTTTGATAATGAGTGATCAAAATCAATCCCATCTGAGGGTTCATGAGCTGGTTGACTCCTCGCGATACAATGCGCATTGCATCAATATCTAAACCAGAATCAGTTTCATCAAGAATGGCAAGTTCTGGTTTTAAAACAGCCATTTGAAGAATTTCATTTCGTTTTTTCTNCCCTCCAGAAAACCCTTCATTGAGGCTTCTTTCTTTAAATTCGGATTTAATTTCCATGCGTTTCATCGTTTCATCAAGCGTTTNTTCGAAATCCTCGAGGGAAATTTCGGGCAATCCTTTGGCCTTTAAAGCAGAGTTCACAGACAAGTGTAAGAATTGCATATTGCTGACGCCTGGGATTTCAATAGGATATTGAAAGCTCATAAAAATCCCAGCGTGAGCCCTTTCTTCGGGTTCCCACTCAAGAATGCTCTGGCCTTTGTAGAGAATCTCCCCAGAAATAATCTCATAGGCGGGATGTCCAACCAGAATTTTTGCCAAGGTCGATTTGCCCGCTCCGTTTGGTCCCATAATCGCATGAATTTGACCTGGGTGTATGCTTAGATTCACTCCTTTCAAAATTGCTCGATTTTCAATAGACACAAAAAGGTCTTTAATTTCTAAAAGTGGTTGTTTGAATGAGCTCATGTTTGTTTACCCTACCGAATTTTCTAATTTTAAAGTTAAAAGTTTTTGCGCTTCAGTGGCAAACTCTAAAGGCAGTTCCTTTATCACATCCTTGCAAAAACCATTAACGATCATACTCACAGCATCTTCTTGAGAAAGCCCCCGGCTGCGCAAATAGAAAAGCTGTTCTTCATTCATTTTTGAAGTTGAAGCTTCATGCTCCACCTGACTGGTTGAATTGCCAACTTCGATATAAGGGAACGTGTTGGCAGAACATCGGTCTCCCACAAGCATGGAATCGCATTGTGTATAATTTCTCGCCCCTTCCGCACGTGGAGCAATTTTCACTAAGCCGCGGTAGCTATTATGCGAAGTATCAGCGGAGATTCCCTTTGAAACAATGGTTGATTTTGTGTTTTNTCCAAGGTGGATCATTTTAGTCCCGGTATCGGCCTGCATGTGGTGATTTGTCAATGCAACCGAATAAAATTCTCCGACTGATTCATCTCCTTGAAGAATGCAGCTAGGATATTTCCAGGTAATCGCTGCGCCGACCTCAACCTGTGTCCAAGAAATCTTGGATTTAACTCCTGCACAACGCCCGCGTTTGGTTACAAAGTTAAAAATTCNCCCTTCCCCAGTCTTGGGATTGCCAGAATACCAGTTTTGGACAGTGGAATATTTAATTTCCGCGCGATCCAGTGCGATAAGTTCTACAACTGCTGCATGGAGTTGATTATTATCATAGGCGGGGGCTGTGCATCCTTCCAAATAACTGACATAGGAATCTTCTTCAGCAATAATCAAAGTCCTTTCGAATTGGCCGCTTTCTTTATCGTTAATACGGAAATACGTGGAAAGCTCCATAGGGCAATGAACTCCCTTAGGGACGTAAACAAAGGATCCATCGCTAAACACTGCAGAGTTCAATGTTGCATAATAATTATCTCCAATGGGGACGACACTGCCTAGATACTNTTTGATCAAATCCGGATAAAGATGGATGGCTTCAGAAATAGAACAGAGAACCACACCTGCATCTTCCAATTTTTNCTTAAAAGTAGTTCCGATAGAGACAGAATCAAAAACCAGATCAACGGCTACATTCGTTAGACGCTTCTGTTCATCTAAAGGAATTCCTAACCGTTCGAATGTTTTTAGGATTTCAGGGTCGACCTCATCTAAACTTTGGTGCTCAGGTTTCTNTTTAGGAGCTGAATAGTAACAAATATTTTGAAAATCAACAGGAGGATAGTGCACATTAGGCCATTGCGGCTCTTCCGATTCCAGCCATTTTTGGTAGGCTTTTAATCTAAACTCAAGCAGAAAATCAGGCTCGTTTTTCTTGGCAGAAATCGCTCTGATCATGTCTTCATTTAAGCCCTTGGGAAGACTATCCATTTCGACTGTCGTAGAAAATCCGTATTTATAATCGGATTGACCCATAAAGGCTTCTTGCGTAGCCATTTTCTCTCCATTAATGATCCAAAAAGAATACCACAGGAAACTCAATATAAAAAGTAAAAAACGAGACAAAAGTGCGTTTTCTCAAACGGTTAAACTTACTAAACAACAACTTTCTAGTATATATTTTAAATTATTAATTGTCAATATGATAGAATCTCTAATTTTAAAATTAAAATTATTCTTGTTTTTGGACATAATATTGTAAAATAATGTGTAAAAGGAGAAAAATTTTATGCTAAATCATCTTAATTTCGATTCACATCTACTTGAAGAAGCTAAAAACTTGGAGGATTTAAATATAAAAAGATGCCATTCATGCAGCCCTAACTGAATATGTGAATCGTCATAAACAATTACAGATAATAAGTCTTTTTGATTCCATTAATTCCAATCCCGACTAGGATTATAAAAAGAGACGAAAAAAATGATGAATGTCCTCATAGATGCTTCTTTAAGATCAGTAGCTTTAAGAAGTAAAATGACAATGAAAAAATTAGAGTTTAAACAAAGCTACGTGAATTAATAGAACAACATTGCGTAAAAATAATTGGTCCGATCCGTCAAGAACTTCTTTGAAGAAGGATCGCAACAAAATTTTCAAAACTTAAAATAGGTGTATTTTATTTAATTGACCAAAGTGAGTTTAATCTTCTCGTAGCTTTGCTGCAATTGCTCGAGTTGAGCTTCCTCTCTTTAAGTTCTTTACCTAAGGCTGCAAACCTTTCTTTAGCCTGAATCTCATTAGTCGATTCATTTTCTGCGTCGTTAAGAGCTTGCTTGCCTTCCTCAATCTTATTTTTGCATGCCTGGATCTGAAGATGAGTTTTGTAAAGCTGATAAAAGTCTTGAAGATGTTTAAGTGAAGACAGTTGATGGAACCAGGGATTAGATTGGATAAACAACACAAATGTTTCCTCTGAGAAATGCTGTTTGTAGCTTTCTAATTTTTTCATTTCCTCTATATTTTGATTGCAAGCCTTTTTGGCTTTATCGACGGCACCATCAGGAAAACGCAAATGTTGAGCATTTCCGCCTTTTCCCAACGCTGCCAATAAACAATCGAAAGGCGCTGTAATCACAGCTAATCCAAGAGCAACTCCCAGCGCGATTATTCCTGACACGCCCGCTGCTACCAAAACGATAGGAACCATCAATGGAGAAACCAAAAAGCCTGTTAATAGAGTGAGCCCCAAAAACATTCCGCCGACTATTCCAACACGCTGTAGAATTTGTTGAGCACGAACGCTGGTTTTTTTGCTCAATTTTTGCTTTTTGAGCATTTATTTGGTTTTGGATGATAATTTTATTGATTGTCTCCTCTGGTTTTTTACCTGATAGGGAATTAGCTGCAGAATCAATGTTAGCATTCAGAAAGACATGTTTGTGGGCAGAAGTCAATTGCTTTTTTATTGAAGAAGGAATGTTCTCCTTTTCCAAAATTTTGGCTATTTCTTTTGCTTCAGAATAATCTAAAGTATGGCTACGAAAATAGTCTTTCACAAACTTTCCAAAAACTTTAGATTTTCTTTTTCAACGGAAAAATTTTTAAGAGATCGATCTATTAGAGCGTTTCTGTCCGCGACAACAATTTCTCCTTGCGGACCATAGTAAAAGGTTGGATTTTTAAAATTTGGGATTTGACTGAAGGCTAGGACTGCTTCTTTGATTTTTGTACTGTTTCAGGGTTGGACAAACGCAATTTTTCTTCTTCTTTTTGTCGCGTCGAATAGAATCTTTGAAAATTTGTTACGTTAAGACTCATTAGATTTCCTTATTAAATTAAATATTAAGCTCTTCCAACTCCATCCTGCAGCGTAAACGTTGTTTTTCATAGTTTCTGATCGCCTGGACGGAGTTTTCTAACTGCTTATTGAAATTTTTAAGAGATCGAGTTCTTTTGAATATCTTCCAGATTTTCAAGAGAAGCTCTCATAGTTTCAATTTTGGCTTTTTGACGTACTATAAGCGATTCAATCTCTTTGATTCTTATGTTTTCTTGTTTGACACGTGTTTCTGCTTTGTAAAAATGATAATAAGGTTCAAAATCTTTTTTATCCTTTCAGGATCGATGTCAGCAATTAACTCTTTAAATTCTTCCTTCTCAGCATCTGTAAGGCTGATTTTTCGCTGATTTAAACCTTGCAAAGGAGCTAAATGCTCTGCACAAATTTCTTTCGATTTCTTTTTGCGTCCTCATACCGTCCGCCAAAAATAGCAATGGGAATTACTACACCAAGAAAGACCACGGGGAGTGCAAGGAGCGAAATAGGAAAGAAAACAGCCATGACAATGCTTGCTGTAATTCCTGCTCCAAATCCTACCGAAGTTAAAACGGCAGGAATTATCAGTTTTTCTTAGGCTTTTAGTTTGTCTTTTTCGTTTTGTATGATTTGTTGGTGGAATTCAATCGTACCATCTATTTTTTGATTAAACTCTTGTAGAGCAGACTCAAGGAAGTCGTTTAAAGGGGATGAGGATTCAACTATAGGTGTTTCCATATTTTTTAAAATATGGTTGCGTATTTTTCCAACTTCCCAAGAATTAACTACATGAAGAGACTCAATGGAGGGAATAAGAATTTTTGCTTCCTCTGTATTTACTGCATGCGTTTTTAAGTATTTTTTAACAAAGTGAAGATACGGATTCACAACCCAATAGATTTGATCCCAGTCCTGATAACCCTTCTTGGCAATCACACGAAAACTGCCATCAGAATTGAAAGTTAAAGAATTAACTCGCCCCTTTTTACAAAATTGGAAATCACCTCGTTGTTTTTTTATTTTTTCAATGATCTCTGGGTTCGTGCTTTGATTTTTTCATTTTGAAGAAGTTTATTGTAATAATTTTTCTCTTTTATATTAAAAATGAAATCATTTAAACCAAATAATTAATTTTCATCTAATTATATATTAAATGCACAATTTTTCAAATAATTATTTTAAAAATAGAATATTGAGAGATAAATTGATTGACCTGACTTAATTTTTGACGATTCATTTGTTTGTGCTGGTCCGTCACAATGGGCATCTGGGTTTGTCCAGCTCGGATGGCCATTAACATTAACCCGAGAGCATTGTCGCCCGATCCATCATGATTGTCAGACCAATGTTTATCTTTTCCGGGACGATTATTGTGTTCTATTAAGAAAGATTCGCCAGTAGAATTGAGTAAGGTTTTCAAAGCAGGATTTTTGAATTTAATATTTAAAATCATCCACATCACTTGATCGCGTAATCCATTTTGCCATTGGCTATGGTAGGTATTAGGAAATTGTTGATCTAATGCACGAGAAAGCTGAAAGGCTTTTTCTCCATCAGCAGAACGAAATTGCTCCATAGCAAGATCAGATAGAATAGGAAGACCTGGGCGCTCCATGCTAATGTAAATCCACTTAATATGTTGAAAAGCAGCCTCTGCGCACTCATACGTATCAAACATGTGTTGTTTCAGAAGAGGATTTGTTTCTGCATTTTTTATGTCTTTCATATCCAGCTTCGACAGAAAAAGTTCCCCAGAAAAGCAGTGATGCCATTTTTATAAAAAGCAATCGTGTCAAATTGATTTGATTGAAAAATTTTTAAAGGTGTTAAACTAACCTCTTCATCGCTTCCTGGAATCAAAGAGGCAATTTCCCTATTGATATACTTTTGCGCTTTTTCGGGGCCCCACAAAGCAGGAGTCGCTTTTGACACTTCATCTCTAAATGCTTTTCTTGGATTTTGCGATTGAATAATTCGATCATAAATTTCCAGAATTGCAGTTTGCTGTGTAGATGTATAGTGATTGTGACGCTGCTTTAAAAAATCAACAATCTTTTCGCGGTTAGGATCCGCTTGCAGTTTTTGGTTGACTTTTGCTGAAAAATTGCATCCGCATTTTCTTTATTCTGGGGAATTAAAATTGCAATTTCCTGATTGATAAATTGTGCTTTTTCCTCCCCCAATGCTGTGTGATCCCATCTACAACTAAAGCTTTGAATGCCTCTCTTGGATTTTCCTGAAGAGCGGCCTGGTCGTAAAAGGATAAAATAGCCTTTCGTTGGTGTGGCTTATAATGATTGGAGCGTTCCTTTAAAAATTCTCTATCTTTTCTTTTGTTGCATCCTTTACCTCTTCTTCCTCGCTTTTGAATTGAAGATCTGGGGTAAAAGAGGGTTTTTGAACCCCGCAAGCTGAGCCAATTCATTGATTTTTGTAGAAATGTGGATTTTCCTTTCAGGATGATTTATATTAAAATGTGTGATTTTTTCTTTTAACTTATTAGCTAATAAAGATTTATGATCTGACTCTACTTGCTGATAATTGTCTACATTTTGTGTAAAAATTGATACAACTCTTTGAAAATCATAACTTTCTAGGTGAAAAACTTTAATTGCAAGCCAAGTCCATAAACTATATCGGCTCACAGCTTTAAGCTCAGATCCATTAACTTTCAAAATGTATTGATCGCTTGATAAAAATTTATGCATCTCAGCTAATGAAAAGTTCATGGGACATCCTTTATTAGTAAACTAATTATATAAAAAAATATAAAATATACAATTATTTAAAAATCATCTTTAAAAAGGGATTTAAAGCGATCTTTTGGATCTAATTTATTTTTTTGAATTTCATCCCCAAAAGTTTTTTCAACATCCTGGCTTGAAATTTTTGGATGGGAGGGCCCTTCGCCTAAGGGTTCAAAATCTTCGCAAAAATTATTGGCGGTCCGATCGGCTATGTATTCAGTTCCAGGAACTGCACAATCATTAGGAAGTCCAGGTTTATAGTTGCGGCAATTTTTACAGCAGTGCAGATAAAAACTGCATTGATCGCAAAGGGCTCTGAAAGGAANTTTTTCTGTAGGATTCAGGTCGAATCCACAGTTCCAACATTTCATAGGCTTTTCTTTTCCACAAGTTTATCATCCACATAAGTTTGAAAGGAGCGCGGCTTGCCTAAAGCGTCATATTTATTGAATTTACCATTTCGCAAATCATTTTTGTATTCTGCTTCAAAAACCAATATTTCATCCCGATTCCACTGCTGAAAAAGACCATTTTTTTGCCCTGTGTATAAAAGCCTCTTGCAGCAACTTTTCCATTTTCAAAAAAACTAACCTCTTCTCCTTCTTTTTGTCCCGGGAATAATGTTCTTTCTTTCGTACTTTTCCATTAGGAAAATAGTCAATACAAGGCCCTTCAAGCATGTCATCTTTATAAGTCATAGTTTGGTGAGTTCTTCCATCACCATAATAAACCGTACGCATTCCCTCTCGCACGCCCTTTCTATAATTTGTACTGCTTATTTTAGTCCCCGATTCGTCATACTCAGAAAGTTCGCCTTCAATTAGGCCATTGATGTAATTCGCTTCCAGGGCTTTTATTTTTGAGTGATATCTTTTGTGGGATAAAAGACTTGATGCAAGCCATGCAGACGGTTGTTTTTGTAATGAAAAAGAACGATCATCCCATTGGGCTTATGAGAAAGGTAAGGTCCTTCTAAATTTCCATGCATGTAGCAAGCTTCTTCCATCAGCTCGCCTTGCTGATTCCATAGAGCTTTTTTCCATTTAATATTCCATGGTCGTAAACGATGACCGATTCTGGATTGCCATTGGGATAAAAACTTTTTGCTCTCCGTGCAGCTTTCCTTCCACAAAATTCAAAAGGCGAGAAATTTGCTGGTTAGAGTTAGGTTCTTCTTTGGAATAATATTCTTTTCCTATACCCACACGAACGCCATTTTTGTAGCAGTATTCTTGATGCAACGATCCATCTTCATACCAGCTCATCAGAAGTCCGTCGAGATTTCCATTTTTATAGGTTTGTGAAGAAGCTTTTTTTCCATCAGGCCAAAATGTTTCTTCAAGGCCGCTAAGTTTGCCGTCCTTATAATGCGTAATTCTTTTTAAGATATTTCCTGGATACCACTCCTGGACCGTACCGACAGGAATATCCTGATGGTACTGAGCTTCAAATAAAAGATTCCCGGATTCATCCCACCGCCTCGACCAACCATGGCGCATCCCTTTCAAGTACTCATTGCTGATTTTTAATTGAGAATTCGGGAACCATTCTTCATAGGTACCTTGCAGCTTTCCTTCCAAATAATTGGCACTCAATTTGGGTTTGCCCTCACGGTACCACTTTTTGCTCGCTCCTTCTTTGACACCATTCTTAAAAGTCTCCAGGATGGCAAGTTGGCCGTCATCGAACCATTCTTGGAAGGGTCCTTTTTTGTCCTTCAACGTATTCAACTTTTAATTTTGGATTTCCATTAAAATGAAATTCTTCCTGGCTTCCGTTTAATTGGCCCTGATGATAGATATAATGCCTCATAAGCTGGCCTGTGGAATACCACTCCTTGTAGTCACCTTCATACTTTCCATCGACCAGCTTGTATTGAAGCACTTTATTTCCCTCTTCATCAAACGTTTGAATGGGTTCCTGAAGGCGTCCGAAAGAATCATAATAGGCGGATAAGGCGATTTTTCCATTAGGATGTTTGAGGTAATGAAATCCGATAGGTTTTCCGTTATCAAAGTTTCCTTCCCCGATCAGAAGTCCGCTTTCATCAAAGAAATTTTCTGCACCATTTTTATTTCCATAGGTGTAAGAGATGCGATAGCTTTCTTTTCCATTAGGATGATATTTTACATGCTGTCCGTGAGGCTGCCCAAAAAAATTCCTGATATTCCTTAGTCATGCGATCTGGGTAATATTGAGTGCATGCTGGATGGGTCTTTTCATCATTTAACAAACCAAAATTGAAGAAAAGGTCTTCTTTTAAAACACCATTTTCGTGCCAGGCTTGTGCTTGCCCTTCTTTTAAACCCAGATGATAGCGGCATGAAGAAGCCAGCGTTCCATCGGGATAAAAAGCCTCATGATCTCCTTCCAAGGCATTTTGTTCATACGCGCCTCTCTCTAAAATTTCTCCATTGGCATAACGAATTTCAAAAGGTCCTTGTTTGACATTATTGACCAGGTAAAAACACTCTCTATCAGACCTGTTGGATAATAACTTTTGACAGGACCGAATAATTTTCCTTCTTTGTAAAAAGCGATTTGCTTAATAGCCCCTTCTTCTGTAAAGACTATGGTCGGGCCGTGGTAGACAGGTTTGCCATTTAATTCAATGAGGTCAGACTCTCTTTCAGGTAAGGCATTTTTATTGAATTCCATTTCCTTCACAGGTGTTTCTTTTTTCCAAGGGGTGCATAAAAATAATTTTTAGGTATTCCATTTGGGTAGCTTTCAAGAGTTTCCATCCGCCAATTCGGCTGCCGTTCCTTCAGACTGGTTAAAACAGGTTCAGTGACCTGAAGGTAGCTGGGTTTAAGTTCTTCAATTGAGTCCGCGTAGCCTGTGCTGCAATAAACAACAAGAATCGCCAGATTAAAGTGGAACGAGAATCTCATTCGATACCTCAAGATTTTTAAATCATTAAATTTGTTTAAAAGAGCATCTCGAATTGCAAAAACTTAATTATTAAACACTCTCACAGTAAAATAATCAAGTCAATTGCTTCTCAGCCGCTTCTTGCTCAGCACTAGGTAAGAGAAATGTTGCTATTAGACCGATGATATAAANAATGCCTAAAATGGCCAAGGCATAGACAGGAGCATGTTCATCAAAAAACTTTGTAATCATGCCGCCTCCGCTTTGCCCCAGTCCTTCTGAAACACACCATGCCAATCCCATCAAAANAGCGCTTACCATGCCAGGGCTTTCCGGCGCTAGCATGTTCCCATAAGCAATAATAACAGGATTAATCATAGATAGAAAGGCACCTAAAATGAAGACGATAGTGAGCAGAGTAAAACTATCTAAGAAAGGTGAAAATAAAAAGAGGTAAAAGACGATCATTGCTCCAATTGTACCTACAATGAGAACAGATTTTGGAGAGTAGCGGTCAGCTAGATAACCGGAAGGGATCATCATGAAAGCCCCTCCCAAAATAAGGAATAGATGTCCTCCGCCATGGCAGAGCCATGTTCCATAACCTTTGCATGACAACGTATCCGGCAAGAGAAACACTGTACCCCAAAAAATGGTCTGATTGCAGACCTGCGCGATATATAGAAGTCTTAAATTTCGCTNTTTAAACAAACCAAAAAGTGCCTTTAAATTAATTTCATGAGAAGAATGTGCAGGGGTAAACGTCTGACTTCCTCTTAGTCCATAAAAAATCAAGGAAAGAGTCAAGATGAGAGTCGGAAGAACAAGTAAAGCGGTTTGCCCCTCTAACAAGTGATAAACGTGAGTAAAGACCATTTGGCTGCAGGCTAGACCAAGAGATCCCCCTGCAGCAAAAATTGTGATCAACAGACCTTNTTGATGGGAGGTTAATGCGCCTACCAGGCTCACTGCGGAAGGATGGAACGCTCCGGAACCTAAGCAAGTAGCAACATAAAGTAAAAGGAATAGCCAATAACTTTCAAAATACCCTAGAAATGCACTTGAAGCGGCCAATATGAGACCAAAACAAATGAGGCATTTACGCCAGCCGCGGTCGCTCATTGGACCAANAAAGATCTGCATTCCCTCGCCAAGAAAGGCTCCAGCTCCTGAAATCAATCCGGCCAAAAATAAATCAAGATGGGCAATTGTTTTATAAATTGCCCAAATTCCTATCATAAAATCGATTAAAAAATGCGCGAGTGTTAAAAATATTAACGTTCGAATGATCAGGAATGACATATAATAATCTATTTAAATTATTTTTCTCAATATTATATAATAAAAAAATTAAATAATAAAGAAAAATTTAATAATCCCCTCCGTTAAGGTCATTGAAGTCCTCTGTTGATCCTAGTTAAAATCAAGAAAAATAGAAAAAAGATCCTTTGAACCGAATAATCGATTTCTGAGATTTTTGCTTAGAGACAATTCTTATTAACGACTGAATTTCAAAAACTTATTCGCTTTAAATTGTTCACCTAAATCCTTCATGTCATCCAAATTCAATCCTATCTTGTGAATCAATTTTCCTACTTTCCCCAACGTTCTAAGCTGGTTAAAAAAATCTTGCATCCCGTAAACCAAACTGTTAAACAAAGTTTTTAAATGGTTCTAAAGATAACAGTACAAAATAAGGAGAATTTATGAAAAAACATGATCTTAAAAAATTGGCGTTATTAGGCATTGCAGGTGGACTTCTCGTGACTCCAGGCACAGAGCTTCGTGCTGATCAAGATGATGAGTTCCTTTCAGGCCTAATGGCTGCTGGTTGCGGAAAATCAGGCTGCAGTCATCAAAAATGGTCCGGCTGCGGCAATACAAGACCAAGCGCTGGTTGCGGCAATAGACAAGCTGGATGCGGCAGCAACAGACCTACAGCTGGTTGTGGAAGCAGACAAGCAGGATGCGGCAGCAATCGTGGAATGATTGCAATTTCTGATACTGACAGCGGAACTTATCAAGAAAATGCCACTGGCCAAATGATGACAGAAGATCAATTGATGAGCCAATTGAATGAACAAGGCAAACAAATGTACAGAGGCCTGAGCCCAGAAGGCAAAACTCTAGCCATTAAATTAGCTAGCCGTTCATGCAAAGGAACCAATGATTGCAAAGGACAGGGTGCTTGCAAAACAGCAGACCATAGCTGCGCTGGCAAAAACTCTTGCGCTGGAACAAGCAAATGCTCATTCAAGGACAAAAACCTAGCCGTTAAAGTAGCTGCTGAACAGCAAGCTCAAAAACGCATGCAAACAAATAGCGGATCTTACTAAGATCCAGCCTATTGTGTGCATATCATGAACTCTACATTCAAGGATATGCACACTTTTTATAATGCTTAGACAGGAGGTCAACCGATGAAAAGAAGAGATTTAAAAAAACTTGCTCTTTTAGGGATTACTGGCGGAATAGTTCTTTCACAGCAACTTCAAGCTGACGAGGAAATCGATCAATATAAAATTCAAGTTTCTTCTCTACTGGCGGCAAATTCCTCTAATTCCACTCATGGCCCAGCCATGTCTGATGAAGACCCCAACGCTGGGAATTTAGGCTACCATTTAATGACTGAAGATGAACTTATGCTTGAGCTTAACACAGAAGGTCAGCGTATGTTTAACGAAATGTCGCCTAAATANCAAAAAATGGCTCTGGAGGTTGCAAGCGCACGTTGTGCCAATACAAANCGCATGCAAAGGTCTAAATGCTTGCAAAACAGAAAAAACGATTGTGCAGGAAAAGCTTCGTGCAAAGGACAAGGAAAATGCGGCATTTCTGATAAAAATCTGGCCGTACGACTTGTTTACAACAAAATGACGGATAACAAATAAGCATCCCCAATAGATTGCAAAAAATGCATTGAATTCTTTTTGCAATCTGTAGTGTACAAATTTACCAGTAAACTAGACTCGAGACAGCGATGATGAAGAATTCCAGCATTCCAAATCTAGGCATCGGGATTGGCTTAAGACCTGTCCATTATGAAGATATTTTTCGTTTGGAACCAGATATTGACTGGTTTGAAATAATCAGTGAAAATTTCATGATAGAGGGCGGAAAGCCTTTAGAAAATTTAGAAAAGATTTTAGCTAAATATCCCATCGTTCAGCACGGTGTTTCTCTCGGAATAGGNGGAGCTGATCCTTTAGACTTTGATTATCTNAAAAAATTGAAAGCTTTGACCAAAGTCACAAAGACGCCTTGGCTGTCCGATCATTTGTGCTGGGGGCACCTTCCCGGCGCCCATTATCATGATTTACTCCCTTTGCCCTATACAAAAGAAGTGGTCAATTATGTTGCAGAACGCGCCCGCATTGTCCAGGATTATCTAGAGATTCCTTTTGCTTTAGAAAACCTTTCCTCATATGTAGCCTTTCAAGATGACGAAATGCCTGAATGGGAATTTTATAGCGCAGTTGTAGAAAAAGCAGATATTTACATGATGCTTGATGTGAATAACATCTATGTCTCTAGCCGAAATCACGGTTTTGATCCTATGAAATATGCGCAAAATATCCCCTATGAGCGTGTCTTACAAATCCATTTAGCCGGACATACTGATTACGGGGATTACGTTTTAGATACCCACGATAATTACGTTCGGGACGAAGTTTGGGAACTTTATGCAGAAATCTACCCCAAAACAGGTGGGGTTTCAACCCTATTAGAGTGGGATGACAATTTCTTGAGTTTCCAGGATACCTGGACAGAAGCTTTGAAGGCCAAAAACTTNCAGCAGTCTTTGAGTGTAAAAACAATTTAAAAACTTCAACGTAAATCCCAAGAGGTGCTTTTGTGAGACAAAACGCTTCTTTATTCGATCCAAATTCACCCGCAAAATTAAAAAAACGCAGCTTTGGTTTTCAAGCATTATTACCTCCCCCATTGATGAAGATAACCGCATGAACCCTTTGTCTCCATCCGGCGAGTGCATGGAAGAGGAAGCCTTTAATTACATTGTTCCAAGCCCAACCCTTAGGCCGGCACAACGGATACAAATTTATAACCAACAATACTGGTGGAGGCTTTTTAGTGTCATGCAAGATGCCGCTCCGCTGGTCACTCGTCTTTTTGGATATCGAGATTTTAACCAATCAATAGCAAAACCTTATCTGCTTAAGTATCCTCCAAATTCATGGTCTTTAAATGAGATCGGAAATCTTCTTCCGCAATGGATCGAAGATGAGTATCACGCGAAAGACAAACAACTTGTTTTAGATGCAGCAAAGTTAGACACTGCCTTAAATATTGCCTTCTACAAAAACGCATGAGGGGCATTGATTCCCAGGCAATGGCCGGAGGAATGGAAAAATTTTATCTCATAAACTGCGCTTGCAGCCTTTTGCAACCCTTCTTGATTTTCGTTATGACATGGATACCTTTCGAAAAGAAATGATAAAAGAAGACGTAGAATATTGGATGAATCATGATTTCCCTAAGCTTTTGCAGGATAGGCAGCATCATTTTGTCATTTACCGTAATATTCATAATCAACTAAATTGTGAAGAAATTTCTTCTTCAGCTTACAAGCTATTGAACTTCTTTTGCAGAGGATCCACTATTCATGAAGCCTGCGAGTGGTTAGAAGGTCAGGATGAGTTACTTTACAATGAAGCCAGCAAAAACTTACACATTTGGTTCCAGGAATGGATCTTTAGGCAATGGCTCTATCTTGATGAATAGCCGGGAAGCCGCATTTTTAGCTTTCTATTCATCTTTAAAAGAAGAAAAATATATTACTGACTTTCTTACTGCCTGGAAGCAGCACTCTCAGGTCTCTCCACAGGATTACCACTTAGCGCAGCAAATCGCTTATGGTTCTTCTCAAATGGCTGTAGCCTTGGATTATCTGATGCTTCAAGCTTCCGANAAAAAGAAGATCCAATTAAAATTAAAAGAACGCACCCTTCTTCGCACAGCAATTTATCAACTTTANTTTTTGGACAGACTTCCCTCCTATGCGGTCGTAGATGAGACCATAAAGATCGCTAANAAATATTTTCATTCTTATTACATTAATTTTTTGAATGCTCTTTTAAGAAAGTTTGTTGATATGCTCCCTGAACTTCCACAAGGCAAAGATGTTCAATCCATAAGCATTCGGTACTCTTATCCCATTGTCTTTGTTCAAGAACTTGTAGACTCTTTTGGGTTGGAAGTTGCGATTAAAATCCTGGAAACAGGAAATCACCCTGCTCCAACAATGGTGAGGTTAAGACGAAATAAAGAGTATCCAAAGGACTGGAATGTGATTCTTGAGGATCCAGTGAAAGTTGCGGTGATCCCCGCTCAGGATATTGAAACAGCATCCAGAGACAGCAATCTTTATATTCAAAATGTGACCCCGGCTTATCTAATAGGGACTTTGTGCAAAGAAAGCGAGCATGTTCCCAAAAGGGTGCTTGATCTATGCGCGTCTCCCGGTGGAAAGAGTGTTGCAGTTCACGANTTTTTTTCTCATGCGCAAATCTTCGCTAATGATGTAAGTGATGAAAAAATTTTAAAAATCAGAGAAAATTTTGATAAGTATAGCCTCAATGCCACAATTACTTGCTCCGATGGGCAGCAATTAAATGTAAATCATCCATTTGATTTAATCATCTTAGATGTACCGTGCAGCAACACAGGTGTGCTGAATAAACGGCCTGAGGCTCGTTGGCGCTTAGACCAGGAACATTTTAAGCAATTNAGAAAAATTCAATTAGCTTTATTAAAGAAGGCTTTTGATCTTTTGACAGAGGATGGCGAAATTTGGTACATGACCTGTTCAATCCTTCCAAGAGAAAATGAAGATCTCATTACTAAAGCTTGCCTTGAATTAAATCTGCGCATTAAAAGCATNGAAAAAATTCTTCCTAATAAAGACGGGTGGGATGGAGGATTTTCATGTTGCCTAAAAAAGAACGAAGGACGCCTTAAGGGGAAATGAATGGGCTCAATTGCTTAGAATTAAGAACCATAATTGATTAAAAACTGAGCCCCCAAATATTCTAAAATAGATTGATAAGCAGGAAAATTTAATTGGTGATCGATTAAAGGAATTCCCCATGAACTTGGCAGGAATGTATTATGATCCTGGGGATAGATGATAGATTGAAAATATCCGATAGGATCTAAATAAGTGATGCCATCACCTTTACTGACATAATTTGTGACACTTTGGAAGTCTTTTGGATCAATCAATGTAGGCGATCCAAACGTATAAACCTGAATCCTATTAAGTTCTTCAGGAGAAAGAAACTCCTTTGCCTGAAGCGTATCCACAGCTCCAAGACTATGAGCGTAATGAATAATTGTTCCTCCGCCGCGCGCGCCCCCATTTCAGCAATCAGTTCTTTCCAACGCTTTGCAAGTTGTTTAGCCTGAGGAGAAACCCATCCGCATTTCACTAAAAAGCCTTTGAAACATCCCAGGTCCATCCTTCTGTGGGTCTAAATACATAATGGATGTTATTCCCCCATGAAGATTTGAAAGCATTTCCACGGTTTCTAAAAAATAGTATCGAGCATTTAAAAGTCCATTTATGAATGTAATTCTAACTTTATCGTTAATTTCCTTCTGCCCAAAGGTCCCTGCTTCTTCTTCATCGAGGTAAAATCCAAAAAGTGTCAAACTATCCTTACTAAAAATAGCTGAAGAGCACTTTCAATTTTGGATTTGAAATTATGTTCTAAAGAAAGGTGATCATGAATGAAACTGCTGATGCTATCAAAAATTGAAAATATCTTTTGACCCGAATTTACATTTGAAGGCACAACATTTTCTACTTTACGAATTTTTCCTGACGCCTCACGGTAGTAAAGGGTCTGTTGACCTTTTGAATTTATCGAAAGATTTAAGGATCCATCCATGTTATAAATAAATTGCTCGGTTCTTTGATCGGCGTAATGAATGATGGCAGGATTTCCATAACCATTGTATTCATAAGTGGTTTTGCCATGAGGAGTAATTTCAGCAACCTGGCGCCCCAATACATCATATTGTTTTTCAATTGTTCCTTGATCTGAAATGACTTTTATTTGACGACCTAAAAAATCATACTCAAAAATGATTTGATGACCATTTTCATCGATGATTGCTGTCTTGTTGCCCTTTTTGTCATATTGGTAATGGGTTTTCTGTAAAACTTTTCCATCCCATTGCTCTGTAATAATGAGCCGATGCGCCTGATCGTAATGATTGTTTATTTGCACATGTGAGCCTTGTGAATCTCTCACAATCATGTCAATGATATTGCCATCCGGATCATACCTCTTTTCACTGAGGACCCATGGATACTGGCAGATGCAATTAATCGGTCTTGAACATCAAATTCATTGTGAATGGAATCAACCAATCGGTCCTTTATATAAATGTCTTGTTGTATAATTCGGCCTTGATGATCGTAATGGTTGATGGTTTTCTTTTTGAAACTTCTTTTTTGAAAAACCGTCCCACTCTAGTTCCTCTACGATGCAGAGAAGGTTATTATGATAAGTAAAGCTCTGAATTTGTCGATCTGTCACACCCGTAAAATCATGGATATTCTCTGAAAGGCCATTATCGCAATAAATTTTTATGATATTCCCGGAAGCATCATAAATATAAAATTCACGTCTACTTATTTGATTTTTATCTAAGGTCATTTTGGCGCTAATTTTTTGACTATCAGGCAAATAACGATACAAAATTCTCTTTCCGTTATCCTCTAACACTTCTGCTATTTTATTTCCCTCGTACTGGTAAAAGGTACGATACATTTCAATGCCATTTTCGATAGGAAGGCCATCCGGACCTATTTCTATTTTTCGCTTGCACGAACCTGAAAGATTCCCATATTGAGTCTCGCAAATTAAATCACGGGAAGAACTATAAGAGTATGAACGCGCCCATAGAATTTCTCCTTCCGCATTAGAAATATATTTTGCTTTCAAAAGAGGGTGGGTTTCATCCCAAACGAATGTTTCAATCCGGTAAATATTGTCATTTTCATCGTAAATTTCGACAGCAGCGATTAGAGAATTATAAAAACGATAAAGAGTTTTACAGCCCAGTGCGTCATAGACTTCGGTAAAATGATTCCCATAGTTAAAAAAGTAGAGGCTTTGAAAAGATGCGTCTTCGCCTATTGGCCCCTGTAAAGATTTAACTTTACCCTCTTGGGGATGATTTTTATCATAAAATTCAGGGATCGCAAAACACGTTGTTTGAACAAACTGTCTCTCAAATTGAGAGAATTCAGGGAGCGGTTTTTCAACTCAACATATTCACCGTTGATAACGTTAACGCAATGAGTATAACTTTCATTTGAAAAAGAAATAAATCAACAAACAAAAACAAAAAGTTTAATAAAAAGAATTTCTTTTTCATTAAGTCGGTATATTTTAATTTATATACAAAAGCTTATCCAATACGCTTCATAAAAGGCAAGAGTTTATGAAGCTGCCTATTTTCAATGAGAGTCGATTGTTGAAAATTCAAACAAGGAACCCTATGACAGAGCTTGATAGACCAAAATAATAAGGTTCGCTATAGTCTTCAGCTTTACCACTTAAGTAAGTTTTTTCATATGTTAAATGTGGTCATTGCCGGAGCGGGGGAAGTCGGACGACATATTGCTGCCTTTCTTTCAGAAAAAGGCCATAGTATTATTCTTATTGATACAAATGCACAAAA
This sequence comes from Parachlamydiaceae bacterium, assembly GCA_013414685.1. Classification (GTDB taxonomy): domain Bacteria; phylum Chlamydiota; class Chlamydiia; order Chlamydiales; family Parachlamydiaceae; genus Neochlamydia. The sequence goes on from CP058704.1 coordinate 1,592,737, forward strand.
ACTCGAAAAAGCTGTTGCTGATATTGATGTAGCCTTTCGTGAAGGCTCCGGAACAGATTGGCAACTTTTAGACGAATTGCTGGAATTCTCGCCTGANTTTTTTCTTGCTATGACGAACGACGATGAAACGAATTTAGTCGCGTGCTCCATTGCAAAACAGTTAGGCTATCCGCGCACAATTGCCCGTGTAAAAGATAACCGTTTTCTCAATCGCATGCGGTTGGATTTTGGCCGTCTTTTCCACGTGGATCATTTTATATGCCCTGAACTTATCGTAGCAAATGACATTTTAAAATACATGCTTAGCCCTGGCTCATTAGCTATTGAAATGTTTGCTCATGGGGCCATTCAATTGCGTACCCTTTCGGTTCCTTTAACATGGCCCCGTTCTATGATCCCTTTGCGCGATCTAAAGCTGCCTAATGGAATGATTATAGCCCTTATCAGACGCAATGAGGAAGGGCATCAAGAGCCGCGCGTGATCTTTCCGCATGGCAGTGATGTCATTCGGCCGCAAGATGAAGTGACTCTTATCGGGGATCCTGAGGTGCTGAATCAAGCATCAAACTATTTTGGACTTCCGCAAAATAAAATAGACAATGTGGTGATTGCAGGNGGCTCCTTAACTTCTTTAAATTTGGCCAAACTGCTTGAAAATCGCAGTGTAAAAATTCGGATTCTTGAAAAAGATTATGATAAATGCTGTTGGTTAGCAGATCATTTGCCACAATGCACGATTATCCACAGAGATGCATCAGATATCGATTTTTTGCGTTCAGANAAAATTGGTCAAACAGATCTTTTGATTGTATGTACAGGAAATGACGAATTAAATCTCTTGATTGCACTTTTGGGTAAAGAGGCTGGCTGCAAAGATGCCGTAGTCCTTCTGTCTAATGAGACCTATGGGCCTGTCATTTCTAACCTGGGCATTCATTTTTCTGTTTCTCCACGCTTGAGTGCAGCAAACCATATTGCCTCTCTGTTATTGTCAGGATCGGTGTCTTCCCTGGTTTCTCTTTATGAGAACGCAGCAGAAATCATGGAAATTAATGTTTCTTCTCAGTCTAAAATAATCGGTTTGCCTTTAGCAGAGTTAGGCCCACATTTTCCTAAGGATTTTCTAATAGCCGCTATTCAGAATCGAGGGCATATGATGATCGCAAACGGAAATTGCATTCTTTCTCCAGGCGATACTGTGATACTATTAACCCATCCAAAACATGTGCATGAGATAGAGAAATTATTTTAAAACATGTTATATCGTGAAATTTTTAGAGTTTTAGGCCTTTATCTAATGGGATTTAGCGTCGCCTTTATCCTTCCTCTTCTAATCTCTGCTTATTTTCAATTTTTTGCCGAACCTGGTTCACATCCTCAACCCCATGCGACNCTTTTCTTNTTTATTAAGTTTGCTCTTAGGAAGCTTTTTGGGATTTATTTTTACTTCTTAGGAAAAGAAGCAAAAGGTTCATTGTATAGGCGAGAAGCTTTAGCTTTTGTGGTGATTATTTGGTTTTTAACGCCGATGATTGCCTCCCTTCCCTTTCTTTTAAGCGGTACGTTGAAAAATCCAATTCATGCTTTCTTTGAAAGTGCTTCTGGACTAACAACAACAGGAGCCACAATTCTTCAGGCANNAAAATATAATGAAGAGGGCCTGGAGATCCCTATTCAAAAAACAGTAAAAGGCAGCCTGAGTGTTCAATATCGATTCTTTGGAAATATTGAACCTATCCGCGGCGAAAAGGGTCAAACGATCCATGAAGGTATTGAAGCACTTGGTAAGGGGCTTTTATTCTGGCGAAGCTTCCTTCATTTTCTTGGTGGCGGCGGGATCGTTTTATTATTCATCGCTATTTTACCCACCTTAGGACTGGGCGGAAAAATGCTCCTGCAAGCAGAGATGAGTGGAAGTCCTCATAAAGGCACACTAGCTCCTCGTATTAAAGAAAGTGCTTCCATGCTATGGAAAATCTATGTGACACTAACAATATTCCAGGTGATACTGCTACTGATGACTAATGCAGAAATGCCCCTTTTTGATGCTTTGACTCTCAGCTTTGCCACCTTGTCTACAGGCGGATTTACAATCCATAATGCTAGCATCGGCTATTATCAAAATGCCTATACGGATTGGATTGTTGTTGCTTTTATGCTTTTNGGAAGCCTGAANTTTTCTTTGTATTTTTATATCATAAAAGGAAAGCTTTTCAAACTCTACGAACCCGAATTTATCCTTTTTATTTTAACAGTTTTAATAAGTTGCTTTTTAGGCATCTGGTGGTTGACTGGAACGCAGAAAAGGATTTATGGATCTGCTGAAGGGATTTTTACCTTGTGCGAAGCTTTTAGATATGGAAGCTTCCAAATTATCTCCATGCTGACAACCACAGGATTTGCGATTGCCGATTTTGACTATTGGCCTTACCCAATGCAGTCTTTAATGCTTCTCGTTATGTTTTTAGGTGGCATGTCAGGATCCACTGCAGGCGGAATGAAGATCTTGCGAAGCTACATGCTTTCAAAGATAGGGATTCATAAGGTAGAATCACTATTTAGGCCTGACACGGTCCGGCATCTTCGAATAGCTGAAAGAGAAATAAGCGATCGGAACGCTAAGCTCGTTTTAGTATTTTTCTTCATTTTAGTCACGGTAACGGTGCTTTCTACTTTCTTTTACATTATTTGGGGAATAGATCCTGAAACCGCTTTGGGCCTTGTCGCAGCTATGGTCACGAATACTGGAGTTGGATTTAGAATCGCGGGACCTTATGATTCTTTCGCCTTCCTTTCCAATAGCCAACTCTTGCTTTCAATCTTCTTAATGATATTAGGGCGCCTAGAATTNTTTGCTGTTTTAGCCGTCTTTGTACCTTCNTTTTGGAAAACGAAGGTGTAATGATCCTTTGATCGCAAGTAACCTTTCAGCCTTTTCTAGATTCATCACATCCTTTTCAGGTAGTTCCAACATATTGTCATTTTGTAAATTTAACAATGATTCTAGGAAAGAGCTGTTGGGACCACACTTTGAAGAAGTTCTACAATTTCATCACGATTGAAATGTTTAAGAAGACGATGATCGTCGACTCCAATAATATCTTCCATGAGCTTGCCCTTGCGTGTGATCATGGCATCAATTTNTTCTTCAAATGTTCCCTTGGTTACAAGCTTGAAGACCTGAACGCCCCGGGTTTGACCTATACGATGGACACGATCTGTAGCTTGGTTTTCGCGCGCAGCATTCCACCAGCGGTCATAATGGATGACAACCGAAGCTGCGGTGAGCTCAATTCCTAGACCCGAAGCTTGCAGAGAGCCTACAAAAACTTCGCAATTGGGATCTTCATTGAAACGACGCAGTTGTTCGCCACGATCCTGAGTTGAACCACGGATAGAGGCAAATCCAATGCCTGCTTCATTCAAGTGGTCTTGTATAATGTCCATCATATGAAGATATTGGGAAAAAACCACAACTTTTTGCTTACTTTCGCGAGCTTCATTCAGAAGCTCTACGAATAAATCCCATTTTCCAGCCTGATACTGTTTATATTTTTCTGGTTCCTTCAGATAGCACGCTGGGTGATCGCAAATTTGTTTAAGATAAGATAAAATGGCAAACACATGGATGTAGGGAATAGGCTGATCTTTTTGATTTAGCTCTTCTAAAACTACTCTTCGGGAACGTTCAACAACTTCATTGTATAATCGGGCCTGCTCTACACTTAATCCGCAATGGGAAATTTCTTCCGTTTTTTCTGGAAGCTCAATGAGCACTTCTTCTTTTCTTCTTCTTAATACAAACGGATGGATTAAGCGTGAAAGAAGCGCTTTTCTTTCAGGATCATGCTCTTTTTCAATGGGTTTTGTAAAGTATTCGCGGTAATCTTTTTCTCCAGGCATATAAGAAGGCAAAACGATGTCAAAAAGCGCTTTTAGTTCGCCCAGGTGATTCTCAATCGGGGTTCCTGTCAAGCCAAGGCGCATTTGTGCATTTGCTTGCAAAAGAGAGGCATGCAAGCGGCTATTATGATTTTTTGCAATTTGGATTTCATCAAAAATGGCAGCTTCAAAAGGAATTTGTGAGAGCATCTCATGCTCAATTCGCCAGATTCCGTATGAAGTCAATAAAATATCATACTGTTCGTGAAATTCTTTTAAACTGCGATTGCTGCCATAAANAGTACAGACGCGTAAATTCGGCAAAAACTGAGAAAGTTTGTCCTGCCAATGATAGATGACGGAGGTAGGACAGATAATGAGAAAATGCTTGCTGCTGCTTACCGGGCTTTTCTTATGGAAATTTGCAATGGATGCTAAAAGAGCCATTGCTTGATGGGTTTTCCCCAATCCCATATCATCACAAAGTAAACCGGACAAACCATGATGATAAAGAAACCACAGCCAATGTAAACCAATGTCCTGATAGGGCCTTAAGCTGCAATTTAACTCTGATAGATTAGGATTTTCCGGGATGTGAAATTCTGTAAGCTCTTTTAGGAGCTCCACCGATTGTTGATAATGCTGCTCTTTTAAAACCTCGATCTGGTCAAAAGCATTTAGACGTATAAGTTCGATTGTGGATAAGGTTAAAATATTACTGCGGCTATCCAGGCGTTNTTTGGCTAAAAGCCGAAGCCAATCAAAGCGTTTATGCTTAAGATCAATTAAACCTGCAGAAGAAAAACAGAAACGTTCTTTTCTTTTAAGAGCAGCCCACAATTTTGAAAGCGGAACCTCTCCAAACTCCGATTGATACCCTAATTTTATTGAATACCAACCTTTAGTCGAGGAGTCTGCTCGATCAATTTGATGTGCTACTAATTTAAGATTATTTGGAACAATCAGACATTGATCCATATGGTCAATTAAAGGGATTAGATTCTTCAGCTCATAATTGATAAAGGTTGCCTGATGCTCAGAATCGATGATTACAGGATGTCGATAGTCGATTGGGAGACGATATTCGGGAGGTAATTCTGAAAAACCTTCTCCTTCAATGAAAATAAATTCCTCAAAAAAACCTATAGGCAGGTTTTGATATTGAGGAAGCAAGCCATATTGAGGTTCGACATGGATTTTTCTATTTTCATCTAAGGTTACTTTCAAACCTGCATGAGCAACAGGGCATTTTTCGCTAANAANACCTGGAACCAATTTGAGTTCTTCTCTATTCATGCGAATAAACATAGGGATTTGGTCGCCATGAATGGCCAGCCCAGGGCGTACTGGAAGTCCCATCAGAGCTGTAACCTTGGCATAAAAGCCTTGTCCCGCTATATAGACCCAAGGACCAAAATCTTTACTTTTTGATGGGTGTTCATCTGCTGCTAATGTACGTTGAAAAGACAAAGGGCCTTTTTCACTTGCCATCCGATAGGTTAATTGCGCCTCAATGCTTGCCAGATGGGTTTCAAATCCTTCAAAAGTATTAAGCCAAACCCTGTGTTGTTGAATAAAATCTCCAACTTCAGAATGCGGGATCACTGTATCCACAGTCTTAAAACGTAAATTTTCCAATTTATAAAAACCGTCATCTTCTAAATAAGCCCAGTCTCCAANAAATCGCGATCCCTTAAAACTTAAATCTCCAGGGGTAAGAATATAAGCATTAAGATGTAAATTCCATTCGTCATCAAAATCGATGGTATAGGATGCCTGCATCGGCTCTTCATGAATGACTGTTCCTTCCAGATGTTCCTTAACGTAATCAAGATTTTCATTCAAAAGGGAAGAAATTTTTTCTCCGCAAATTTNTTCAGATGAAAAGAGACCGAGAGGATCCAATGGATAAAAACCCTTTTCAGGGACATAAAGCCAGCTTCCTATTTGCAAGCCTTTTTGCGGAAGTTCAGGATATTTTACATGCGTTTTGGTTGTTTCAATAAGAAAACAGCCTACTTCTTTGTCATAATTGATTTTTGAAATATGTTTTGCTTTTGCATTATAAATTTTCAAAGGGGATTCTACAGTCGACAGAGCGCTTATTATACGAGGAAGATTAGCCTCAGCAAGATAGAATTTACAAANAACATCCTCAAAATCAATTCGAATAGAATTCGGAAGCCCCTGTTCTGAATATTCAAATTCAATTTGATATTTTTGACCTGAGTCTTGTAAAAACATGAGCCATTTTGCAAGATCACTCCAGAAAGAGAGCTCGTAACTTAAATGAGCACTCGGGCGACCTTCTCTCCAAAGAATGATTTCCTCCTGAGGAAGGTTAGAAAATTTGAGAGAAGTTTCTTCTGTTTCTACGTGGCGATGGAATAGAAGGTCTTTCAAATGGGCAATGGCTTGTTTATTTTTTCCCTGTATCATAAAGATTTGTTTGCCGCTTACTGAGTAAATGGCGTAAACGCCCTTTGGAGAAGGTTTAAAGTCATCAGGATCAAATTTGAACCGTTCCGAATACAAGTAGCAGATTTGGTTCCAAAGAGATTTTTCAAATCTTTTATGAAGCGGCTGATTGCTATGATTAAAAATATGTAAAANAGAAGCGACTAAATGGGGACAGGCAGCCACATCTTCGCTTTCATCACAAGAACAGAAAGAATCCTTCAACCGATTTCTTTCATCTAATTGCAAAAAGGACCACACATCCTTATGTAATTTACTATCAATCACTTGAATTTGATAAGTCCCACCAGAAAATTCGATCTGGTTGACCTTTCCTTCAAGGAAGAGCCTTTCACCTTCTTTTTGAAAGGGTTTTAGGACAGTTGGAAGTTGCATATCAAGATCCCCAAAAAGCAAATGACTAATTCTTTATTATACCATATCTGCAATTCTGCTAGAAAACTTCAAAAGATTATTTAGCGTTTCCAACTTTCAGTTGGAAGCGCAAAATAACTTAACGAACCGGGTCGAATTTCTGTGGATAGCCATGGATATCAGTGATTATTGGATACACCCAGGATTCATCATTTTCTCTTAATAAACGATCGCATCCCATTGTAAACCCTACAATAAAGCCGTATTTACGCATCGCATCCAACGTATATTGCGAACTGCTTGGCAAATAATGGCTTCGAGGCCCATCAATAGGCGTGATCACCGTCTGATGAAAACCAATTAACTTTTCTGCAAGACCTCCAACAACAGGCGTTTTAATAGGATCAGACTTCGGTTTAGCTGTTAATTGAATTTCAAAATGTTGGACAAGGTCTGCATCTTTTCCCCATGGATCAGCAAAAATAGAGAAAGGCATCATAAAAATAACAATTAATAAACGCATAAGTTTTAAATAGTTATTAGATTTTCTCAATTTACTTTAAGTCCTACGTTCGCACCATTTCGAGAAAACATAAAATCCCAAAGACATAAAATTCATGAAAATAAAATCAAAATTCAGGTTAAAAAGAGGTTTGAAAAGTTAGAACTGGGAAAAGGCGTTTTTTAATCATGTAATCTTTAGCTAGCGCTTCATAAAAACGCTCATTAAATTCTTTTGCTCCTAATCCCGCTCCATTAATTCCCCCAAAATACCAGCCCATTTCTAAACTTGTTGTGATTGTTCCTGCAGCCCAATTGCCATGGTCGAAGAAATAATAGGCTGCTGCGATAAAGAGAGAATTTATAATAAAAGCTGTAACAGCGGTATTTTNTTGGCCAATATAATAATAGCCTGCTCCAGGCAGCAAGGCATTCAAAACTTTAGCTTTGGTCACAGATTTAGCGTTTTGACTATAGGAATCAATAAAATAGCTTAGATCTTCGTTAGGCCCAATTGAAGGATTTTGAAGTTCTGGAAACTTTGCATTTAAAACATCTTCTGCATGCTGCAAATCCAATATTGTTTCAGGTTTTATTTNTTCAATAAGATCATAAACTTTTTCCGCTTTATTCGACTGACCCGTTTTTTTATAGGCATCATAAAGAATTTGCAGCAAATTATCGAAAGCCAAAAATTTGCTTGAGACTGTTGTCAAACTTGTTGTTTCAAAAAATTCAACAGCTTCCTGATATTTTTCACCAAGGTAGTAGCTTAATATAATATCATATTCGATTTGCTGTTGCCTTAATGAATGGTCTGGAGGAAGAAGAATTAAGGCCCTTCTATATCCTGTAATCGCCCGATAAAAATCGTTTTCTTTAGCAAATTTATTTGCTATCAGGAGTTCTTTTCCCCAGTCCTCTTTAAGTTCGTTTACGGTCAGTTCAGGAAAAGCAGACGGTAAATCTTCTGCGATATTGGCAGGGGTACAAAAAGAAATTTCAGGTTCTATCCCGCAATCTTCCTTAAAGCAGCACGCTGAAAAAGNCAGAGCGAGCAACAGACACCAAAAAGCCCTCTTGAGAGGGCTTAAATTAGTAGCAATCTTCTGTACCATTAGAATTTTCTGTATCGATAATATTAAAGAAATCCATTGCCTCATCGGTTTCCATGACCCATTCTTTCGGCCTGCGGCTCTTCACACGATAAATATTTTGCTCATGGCGGGTAATATTGTCGATTTCCTCTTCAGTATCAATAATAACAGGATGAACGAAAATCATCAGGTTTTGTTTTGTGTCCTGTACTTGTTTGTCACTAAATGCAGCACCGATCACCGGAACTGAACCTAAACAGGGCACTTGTGTGCGGTTACGATTCACCGTATCACTCAGCATACCGCTTAAGATTAAGAAAAAGCCATTGGGGACGTGAACTCTTGTTGTCGTTCGGTTAACTTTTGTTGTGGGACCAATTACCTGGTTAGTCAACGTGCTGGCTGCAGTCACACCGCCTGAAACAATAGAACTCACTTCCTCTTGGATCTCTAAAGTAACAATATCGTTGTTTCCGATAATTGGTGTCACTTTTAGGGTGGTACCAACATCACGGAATTCAAAGTTTTGAGTTACAATCGTTCCTAGGTTGTTTGCAATCGATTGAGTGGGGAACTGGGTGTTCAAACCGACAAAAATTTCAGCAGGAGAATTGTCTTCTGTCAAAACTTTTGGGTTCATGACAATTCTTGAGATCGACCGTTGGGTAAGGGCTTTTACTAAAGCGCCCAAAGTCGCGAATTCAGTCCCGTTATGGGTGATGGTTTGGCCGATGATTCCCAAAACAAAACCTGTCACGTTTGTAATCTGAGGAGAAGCGTCTGGAACAGCGCCGATTCCCGAAGTCTGTATTCCAGCTGGCAAGGTGGACGCTCCTGATAAGAAGGCTTCCGCACCAGCCGTGTTCCCCCTCCAAACTTAGCAGCTACGTTCGTGGAAAAGTTTAAAGAATCTGTAATATCCGTTTCTAAGATCAACATTTCGAGCAAGACCTGACGCAACGGCACATCGATATCTGCGATCAGTTCTTTCATTTTGGCAATAGCTTCAGCCGTACCAGCAAAAATTAACGAATTTGAGGATTCAATCCATTGAACGCTGTTTATTGCTTCAAGAAGATCCGTATTGGTTTTTGATGAGGCTGCCACAAGGGTATCGGCAACTCGGTAAAGCGCTCTTGCGATCTGCTCCCCTTTTCTGTATTGCAGCTTATAGATAGAAAATTGCGTTCTTTCAATATGACCTACAGGTAATTCGGAAGTGATTTTTTCCTTCCGCTGAACCTTTGGGGAGAAATAGTCTTACCTGGAGACAACTGAAAAACCCAATTTCCATCTTTGTCTAAGACCCATTTTCCATCAGGGCCTTTTCCGCCTGCATATTTGCCGGGTTCAAAATACCAATTGCCTTGCTCATCTATTTTCCAATTTCCTTCAGGAGGCTGCGCACCTTGGATGGAGGGTCCGGGAACGAATTGCCAATTTCCATTTTTATCCAAAATCCATTGGCCAGGAGCGCCCCCTTGTAAAAAGCGCATCTCGTTGGGGTTTAAAATTTGCGTGGTGGCTGCTGTCTGATCTAAATATTTTAAGATAGAAATTGTTCTTTCCACCAGATAAGGACTTGCAATGATAAATATGCTGTTCGCTGCACGATGAGGAATGAAAACAACTTTTTGATCAAGAGCAATCGGTTGAATGATTCCATGGGCAATTGCAATCAGAGAATCAGGGGGCTGGGAAGTGGCCACATACTGGCCGATGACTAAGCCACTTTGCGGGCTGTCAATGCTTTTTAAAGAGCACTTATTTCTCTTACATTGGAAGCAAGATCTGTAATAATAAGATGATTGGTTTCTTTTAAAACTTCCACAATGGCTGTTGCAGAAACCATGGGTTTTAAAATAATGGCTGCACGATCAGCTTCCAGTGTATTTAAACGAAAAACTTTAGTCACAATATCGGCGTTGGTCACATCACTGACGTTTGTATCTGCAGGCACTACTTTGGAAATACTTGAAACTTTTGGGTTACGGTGAATAATAATAGTATTGTCCTGCTCGATTAATTCAAGATCATGGATGCGAAGCTCTTGTAAAAGAGCAGTCATAATGTTCTCTATAGTCGTAGGCTCTTCAGAAACAATTGTGACAGTGAATTGCAAATCATTCTCATCAAAAACAAAGTTTTTGTTCGAAATACGGCTTATAAAGCGGATGTATTCTGTAATTGCAACATTATTAAAGTTAATCAGGATTGTTTTTGCGCTTCATTTCCTCCGGCTCCAGGAGCACCTAAAGCTGGAGCTAAAGGTTGCGTCGGAGAAACAGCCGTTCCAGGCGTTTGGCCTTGGATCATTGGAGTTCCTGGTGTTTGTGCTGCTGGTTGTCCTGAAGGAATGATGACTTGACTTGAAGGTGCAGATGCCGGTGGCGTCTCAGTCGGAGGGATTTGAGGAATCGTTGAGGAATTGATCTCATTCGGTATTTGCACTCTGCCCCCAGGTGTTGCAGAAGGACTTCCTGAGGTTGCTGGGCTAGAAGGAAAAATAGGGCTTCTTTGTAAGGCTTCCTGCTGTGTGGGCGAAGATGGCTTTACTTGGGTCGTTGCTCGAGGACTTATAGTGGGCGTTGCTTGCTGAGATGGAATAGATTCCACATCCAGAGCCGAAGAAATTGTTGCTGAGGGACGTACCACAGTAGGAGTAATACTTCGACTAGGTCCCTGGTAAGCATTTTGAGAAGTTTCTCCTGGCGCTAACTGCGATTCATCAGTTGAAGTAGAAAGAGCGGCTCTTTCCTCTGGTGAAATAGGATGAGAAAAGCTTCTCTTTCAAGAGGGGCAATATTTGGAGAAGCAGAACTTGTTTGAGATTTAAAAAGTTCGTTGCAAAATAAATCCTGATAAACGGGCTCGCAGCCTTCATTAGGAGGAATTTCTCCAAAAGAGACAAAAGAAGGAGGCCTCTCACATCCATCAAATTCAGGAATACTTACTGCTGATTGCAGGGAAGCAGAGTTTAAGCTCTCTATAGGTTCATCGATAGGATAAAGAAGGCCTGCCTCTGAAGATTGCTCAAAAGAATAAGGAAAAAGGACTCGTCTGCGGATAATAAAACACTGCACAAACTACCTAGCAAGAACACTAGAGAGAATCTTTGAAACCACAAATAGGTAAGGTGCTTTTTCATTTTGTGTTTTAATCGGTTGATCATGTTAAAAACACAGGATGATAAAGTCTTGAGAGATTTAATGCAATTTCAATAATTGACTTTTATCTTACTGAAATTGATCTGACTAGTTTTATAGTTCAGTCGTCATTCTAAAAAAACAATTAAAAATAAACTATTAATTAATAATATTAAATAACAAACAAAACAGCATTAAATAAAATAAATCTCACAAAAGCCACATGATTATAAAAACTAAATTTTGGATTGAATGCTAATGAAAGAAATTGTTTTAAGTGNGATGCTTTTGTGGATCATTTTGTATTTTCTTAAAANAATTTCCATCCAAATTAAAGGATNTGAGTTCAGGGAAGATTTCCAGATTTCTTGCCAGGCCTTTTCAGAAATTTCATGATCTACATTGCCAAGAATAAAAGTTTCATGGGGTTTCCAATCAATTTGTTGAATTTGAAATTTCGAGTTTGGATCCGCTCCCAAAGGTGGATTTTCACTGAGGACTCTAAAAGGATCTTTATTCTCAGGCTTTAACCAAAGATAACTTTGGCCGCAGATTAAATATTGCGCTGTTTTTTTGTGTGTGTCGATTAGCAGATAATTAAAATTAAAAGCTTTATCCAGATTATCTTGGACCAAATTGCGGTTCAGAATTTCAGCAAGCTCTGAGAGAGAATTAGGAATGCAGCATAGACCTTTTAACATTCCGCGGAACATTGAGCAAAAGAACATGCCTTCAACTCCCCNCAAAGAAGATTCAGCAAAAACAATGGCATACTGTCCTGAATTTATCTCTAAAAAATCATGGTAAACCCCAGCCATCGTTTGAGCACTGAAATTTGAAATTTGGATGTTCAATTCAGGCCAAGCAGGTGTTTNTTCTTTGCTAAGTAAAATTTGAGAGCGTCGTAAACTTTCAGACATTTCACTCAAATGGTCTTTGACGACTTTGTCTTTTTCGAAGGCATCTGAGGTTAAGTAATTAGACACATCGACGATAAAATCCATAATATCTTGATAGCGGTCCTTAACATCAGGCTGTAAAGCTTTGACTAAAATTTNTTGCATGCCTTTTGGCATTAATGACAGATGAATTTGACCATGGCTGAGCTTTCCGAGCATCAATTCATAGGCAATGATGCCTAAAGAGTAAATATCTGCAGGAAAGGCAACAGACTCCGGATTTTCTCTTTGTTCTGGACTCATATAAATCGGGGTGCCAATCACTCTTTGATGGCTGGATGTTGAGGAATCTGAATCGGTGAGTAGTTGAGCAATGCCGAAATCGATGACTTTAATTCCACCTGATTCTGTTACAAGGATATTTTCTGGCTTCAGATCTCTATGAATGACCCCATGAGCATGCAAATGGCAAAGCGCATAAGCGATATCGATAATGATCTCTATTGCACGTTTTAATGAAATCGGTGTCTGTAAAATATATTGCCTTAGGGAAATTCCCTGGATAAACTCCATAGCAATATAAAGACCTTTCTCCCATTTTCCATGGCCAAACAATTTAACAATGTTAGGATGGTCTGCCAGGGCAATAATTTCAGCTTCCTTTAAAANACGCTCGACAACCTCAGAATTAGAAACAAATTTCGGAGAAAGAACCTTTATCGTTGTAGGAGCATGGGTTTCTGGATGAGTTCCCAGATAAAGAATGCTCATCCCTCCTTTTTCCAGGAGGGTTTCAATTCTATAAGGACCAATTTNTTTAGGAATGTCAAAAATTTGAGGAGCTGTTTCGTCTGGCTGTACAGCAGGTTTGGTGGGTTGCTGGTAAAATTCGGAATTAGTCATAGGCAAGAATTAATTGAACCAACGTTTTTGCAATTCTAAATAAATATCACTTAACCAATATCAAGAATTCTTAAGCCCAGGGCCTNCCCAAGTCTTATCAATTCTGCCTTTGCAATACGCTTGCCATTTACAACAAGATCTACACCGTTTTCAGGATGCACATCCAATTCTAATAAATTGCCAGGCTGCAATTCTAAAATTTTCTTTACAGACATTTGCAATCGGCCCACTTCAACAATAACCGACAAAGGAATTTCTTCTATGTTTAGCTGTGCCTGAGTTACAACTTCACCTACGTGTTCGGATGATAGATGAGTTTCTTCTGTAGGTTGTTCCGTTTCCTCATTGACATGACTCTCTTGAGAAGGTTCCTCAGTTTGAGATTCCATTTCAGAAGAAGGAAGTTCGGATTCCATTTCAGAATCAAATTCAGACTCGGTATCAAAATCAAAAGATGAGTCTTCTTCGTGTGGGTCTTTTGTTGGATCTTGAGGGGTGCTCATAACTGTTTCTTCCTCTTGAGATTGATAATATAATGGATGGTCTAGAATTTTTATATTTCCATCTTTTATTTTGCCAATATAAAATGGCATTCCATTGACCGTTAAGGTTACTCTTCCGCCTTTTTCATCATGGGGCCTTACAGTGCAAGAATCCAGGAGGACAAAATCACCCGGTTGGATGGTTTTCCATTCGGATGGGCGAATGGCTGTTCGCCCTACTTCAAGGTGCACGGTGATCATTAATTTTTCAGCTACAGAGGATGCAAGTGGAATCTCCAGAGATCTCTCAGCATGTTTTTCCTTCCAGGCACGTCGGAAAGAGGAAGAAACAATCAAACGCCCAGACAAATCTTTGCCCCGTAAATGAATTTTAATATCCGCACAAAGGGCATCTTCATGGGGTAGTGTTTTATCATCTTTTTGGATCTGAGGGGATAAAGAACTCCCGAAAGGAAGTTTAGTCAAAAGATGAATCACTTCATAAGCTGCGAAGTAATAGAAACCTTGTAAGAATTCATGTTCTAGAATGTCGTGTTCATGATGTTGATCATTTAATAAAAGAGACAATAGACGGTGTAAATCCTCCGTCGCCATTACCCAGTATAGTTTGCCATCCATTGAGGGAATTGTGCAAACTAAGGGAATCAAATCATCCCCTAGCCCAGCAAGAAGTTCTTCCTGAGTTTTCCATTGAAAAGGACTGGGATTGAAATCAAAATCCGGAATTTCAANAATTTCACGCATTCCTTTTGACAATTCTTCCCAAGGAAAGGGCGGGGAAANGCCAATTAATGGAATTTCATCCAACTGCAGAAGTGAGGTAGGGATTTGTTTTAGCCAGTCATATGGCATCGAAGTCGTATTCGTCACAAAAGGACTCCATGGGGTATTTCTATTATTCGAATAAACATAAATCTACTATCTCAATATGTACTACAATGACACAAAAGGGGATAGNNGGTTGTCAATGCAAAAATACAGCTGCACAAATGACCCTTCTTATGCAGATAGAGCTCTTTGATTAAATTGACAGGCAAACCCCAATTAAGCTTCTTCTTCATCTTTAGGTCTTCTTCGATTTTGCCCCTGTCCCTGCTCTTGCTGATTCTGCTGTTGATTTTGACTTTGCGAAGCTTGTTGAGCCGAAGCGATGGGAGTTTCAATCTGGGTCGTTGCTACAAGAATATGAACAGCATAGCCTTNTTGTTGCAAATTTGATAAGAGAGCATCCTGATTTTGCTGCATGTCCATAAAAGCTTTTGCTTGCTGGCTTAAATTTTCAAAACGAATGTTAAATTCGCCTTTAGCTGATTCATATGAAGTCAAAACAATATTGCTGCCTTCAAACATAGGTGGCTGTTTTAATGTAACAATGGTATCCGATTTTCCTTGGGATTCAGCCGTGGTAATGGCCTTTACTAGCGCGTCCACTAACTCCTGAGTTGTTAATCGCTGGGNAGGCAAGTGTTTTTGCAAACCCTGATCTCCAATTTCATCGACAGCCTTGGTACTTAGAGCTAAAGGATTTACATAGGATAGATCGACGGACTCTTGAGGAAATCGGTTTGGAGTCTTCGTATTCAAATCTTCTTNTTTATCAAGCTTTCCATATTTATCTTCCACATCCTCTTGCTTGCCCGCCTTTTCTTTCAACGTTAAACTTTTAAAGATAGAATTAGGAGATTCAGTCGGCATTTCATCGGAAGAGGCCATTTTTGCAACTTCTTCTGTTTCCTCACTGTCATTCTTTTNTACAGGTTNTTTAGAGAGATCGAAAAGAGAAGGCTGTTTTTTGGTTTTTCTTCGAGATAAGCAACCTCNGGAATACTCAATAACTCCATCCAGGGCTGCAGAAAATTTCGCATTTTTTTGCGATTCATTATCTTCTTCATCTCCTTGCTTATTGTCTTTATCTGATAAGATTTNTTTAAAATCTTTATCCCCGCGTGGTGCTGATGGCCTCGAAGAAGAATTGCGATTCACAGGGTTCTCTTTATCCTCTGAAGTTGTAATTTTTAGATTATACATAGATTTGCTCCTTCTCTGTTAGGGAAATACACAAACTAAACAGAGGTTATTTTGTAAGCTTTTAGTTTGCAATTTATTTAAGTAGATTGTGCTGCCAAGATCGTCTTGTTCACGTCCTTCAATAATTTCCAATTCTCTTTTCATTTCTTTTTCCCAATCCTTTTGATGCGAGGTCAACTTATCCACTTCCATACNGTTTACGGTCGAGTTCCTTTTTCGCCTCTTCTACATTTTTCTCAGCAATTTTTACTTGTTCTTTCTGCGCCTTTACTTTTTTTCTTCAGCTTCCAGTTTTTCTGCCACAACTTTTAAATAAACCTTCATTTGTTGAATCTTTGGACTCGTTGTGGTATGGCTCATTTCATTACGAAGTTGTTCTAATTTATCCTGTTGGTGCTTAAGAACTTTATCTCTTTCAGCTTCCACCTGTTTTAATTTTTCCTCTTCTTTCTCCAGAAGCCGTTGTTTTTCCTTTAACACTTTCTCAGCTTCTTCAACACGCCGATGTTTAATTTCCAAAACTTGTTTTAGGGGGTAAACAGAAGAATTCATAAACTCCTAAAACTTATTTAAAAGTATTTTTCAACAACTGTACAGTCTCCTCAAAAGAGCACTTCTCGTCTACAGCCTGCTTTAAAAATTTATTTACCTTGTCTATATTATCAATAGCAAAATCCCCAGCCTTGTCTGCTCCTCTCTTATATTCTCCAATTTTAATCAAAAGCTCATTCTTTTTGTAATTGGCTAAAACTTCTTTCAGTTTGCCAACAAGCTGTAAATGTTCTTTTGGCACAATGGACATCATGACCCGGCTAGCCGATGAAAGCACATCAATTGCTGGAAAATGATACTGCCTTGCTAAATCGGCTGAAAGAATTATGTGACCATCCAATATAGACCGCACTTCATCTGCAACAGGCTCGTTCATATCATCACCGGCCACCAATATTGTATAAAATGCCGTAATGGAGCCTTTGTCTGAATTCCCCGCCCTTTCCAGTAATTTAGGCAGGGTTGAAAAAACGGAAGGTGTGTAACCTGCACGGGCAGGAGGTTCTCCCGCTGCCAAACCTACTTCACGTAGAGCTCTTGCAAAACGTGTGACCGAATCCATCATTAAAATGACAGATTTTCCCTGATCACGAAAATATTCAGCAATTGCTGTTCCCACATAAGCTGCATTCAAACGCAGTTGAGAAGCCTGATCAGAAGTAGAAACCACAAGAACTGAACGTTTGAGCCCTTCTGGCCCTAAATCCTTTTCAATAAAATCCCGTAATTCTCTTCCACGTTCCCCAATCAAACTAATGACGTTCACATCAGCACGTGCGTTGCGGGCGATCATTCCCAATAAAGTTGATTTACCTCCGCCAGCCGCAGCAAAAATGCCAACACGCTGACCTAAACCTGTTGTTAAGACTCCATCGATTGCTCTTACCCCTACGGAAATAGGAGTCTCGATTCTTTTTCGCTTAACTGGATCTGGGGGCGCTTGAATGACAGGATAAATTTCATCAACTTCCAAAGGCCCTTTAGTTTCAACATCTAAGGGCTCTCCTAGACCATTGAGCACACGACCCAAAAGATTTGGGCCTACTTTAATATGTAAGGGTAAGTGTGTAGGAATAACTTCTGATGAGGGACCAATGCCATGCATTTCTCCTAGAGGGGAGAGAAAGACTTCTTCTCTTGTAAAGCCGACAACTTCAGTTCGTAATGGCTCTCCTTCACGTTTAACTAAGCACACTTCACCTATTTTAACATTTGGAACAATAGCTTTAATAAGCATTCCAACTGTTTCAGTAATACGGCCATTCACCGTGGTGAGTTCTAGTTCGTCAATACTGCCAAGAAGCTTGTCAAATTGATCGTCCAAACTCATTTTATTGCTCCTTTTGTAACTTGAAATCTAAAATAAAATGCATTGGATAGTGAGCAAGTTTAAACTTGGACGTTCATGATGGTTTTAGTCGATTCAAGCGCTTTATTTAAGACACTGCTAAAGAATTCAAGTTCTTGTTGAACAAAGCCAATTTTTATTTGTACAGCCAACATTGAAGCAGCATTTAAATTATTTTTATTTAAATGCATCGTCTCTACTTCTTTTGCTATTGTTTGAAGCTGAGCCTGTCCATGAGTTAAAAAACCTAAAAAACGGTCGATAGGATTATTGGTGGTTGCAGCAGAAAGTGGTGGAACATTTTCCACACCCGCAGCAGAAAGGGCAATTTTCAAATTTTCATCAATATGCGTGAGTTTATTCTTCAAGAGATTGCGATAAGCGGGTTTAATCGACTGATCTGGCAAGGCTAATTGTTCTTTAATTTCGGACATCCTTGCAATCACTTCTTGGGCTTGAGCTACAATATCAGNGGGTTGAATTTTCTTTACATTTTCAACTTTTCTATTAAGATCCGCAACCTGATCCATTAAGGTCGGTTTTTACTGTTTGCGGCAGCTTCAACTTCTTGAGATTTGGTTTGCTGTTGCTGATGTTGCTGCTGCTGAAGNCATTAGAGACTCAAAATAATCTCGATTGGCAACTTTTGTAACTTTTTCTGCACCTGTACTCGAGCCGCCAATTTNTTTAATTGCCTCGACTTTATCTTCCATTGCCATAATTTTCTTCCAGTCTTATATGTTTTTAATAAACTTATAAGCTATATTATTTTCTTTTAAAACTTCACCTTTTTCATAATTGAAAAGGGGGATTTTAATTCATTTAAATCTTTTTCAGCCCATTGTAGGGAAATTTTCCCTAAATTTTTAATTGTAGGATCGCTGCTTTTTTCCATCGCCTCTTGAATGAGTTTCTCTCCCTTTTTTCTTTTTGGTTTAGTCAGTAAAAAACAAATTCCTAAAANAGTTTGGGCTAAATAATTTTCAGGTTCCTTTTCAGTCACTTCCTCAAAAATTTTTGTGGCCTGCTTGACCTCTAATTTATTAAGGGCAATATACCCTAAACCTATCTGCGGTGCTGTACTGTTAGGACTGATAGCTTGAGCCGCATGGAAAATACGCGAAGCACTAATTTCATCTAATTGCTTAACCGCTACAAACCCTGCTTCTATAAGGAGAGAGAAGTCTTCTTTAAAATCTTCAATTTTTTGCTTCACCATGAACGGGATATCCTTTGTTTAACAGCTCATTCGATTGCAGCACACCTATAATCTTTTAATATTGTCTGGATCAAGAATCTAAGGTCTACAAACTCTCGTCTTCCGATTTCTAGAGGATGACTGCGAGCTTTACTCCTTGGGCCTTGACCCAGACTTTTTTTCTTTACGCTTATGATTTAATGTTACGTGCCATCGATGAAATTGCAGTATTCGATGCACTTACCACGTCTGTAGCCATCTCTGATAATTGAGAAAGGTGGTTCATTAACATTTGCATCTCAAACATGTCGCCGATACTGATAGAACTTCTATTGTTTTGAATTTCTAGCAATTTAGCTTTAGCGCTAGCTACAGCGTTATTTATGATACCAATAAGCGTTTGTACAACAAATCCAGACTGCTTGTTGATCCCACTATAGCTCGTTGGAGCTGAGGGAAACGATTGGTTGGTATTGCTACTTGTCATATTATTATCCTCCCGTTTTTAGGAGTATAAGTTTGCCAGAGATTCATACTGGAAATTTCATTTCCTGAAAGTGATGACTCACTTCTTTCTGAACCGCTTCTCACTTCATACGTTTTGTTTAAGTAATCTGCTGGACCGCTCTTTTCAATGGAATCATCATCAAAGTTTTTAGCTTCACAACGACTCGCAAAATCTGAAAATCAGCGGCCCAGAAGATCACTTAAAATTATTTAGATGAGAGCCTTGACATGACTTTTAATAAAGAAGTATAGCCATGCAAGAGAACTCCAAATTTATCAAATTCTTCCTTATTCTCCCCTTTTCTTAAAACAGCTCTTATATCCTGAATTCTCTCTTCTATTTTCTTTTTATATTCCTGATGAGTCTTAAAGGTTTTTAACTCTTTCTCTAACTCAAAAATAAATTCATCTGCTTTTTTATTTTTCTGCTTTTCCAGTCCAAACATTTTCTCACCTCAATTATCAGTAGATGGTAGAACTCTCTTTACTCACTAAAGTTATTATACCATAAGGGCTATATATTTGCAAGAGACGTAGATCTTAGCAAGTCTTCAAATTAAAATAATTTTTATACTCTCTATATTAATATTCTTTTTTATTTATTTTAAGCAATTTGTGAGACAAAATCTGATAAAAGGTTTGTTTTTCAGGCTTATTTAAAGAAAAATTAAGATTAAAAAGCTAACTTTTTACGTATACCTTATCCGAGTCGAAAAGGATTGGATAAAACCTAGGGAATGAGGCAAACAGTTTTATTTCTCAATGCTAGTGCCCTTCAAAGGTTGAATTTATGTGAATGATCATGCGTTTCACTGATGAGGTAAAAAAACTCTAAAGCTTCTTTCCCACCTTTCATAAGAGGCATGTTTAGTGCTTCTTGCCTAGAGACCCATTGATAGGCATCGTGTTCCTGGGATAAATGAATTTTGGGTTTGCATTCTAAGTTTACACTTAAAAGATGATAAACATAATCAATTTCAGGCTTACGGATGTAGAGTTTTCCTTGTTCCCTAAATGAATTTTCAGAAAGATCAATACCGGTTTCTTCTGCAAGCTCTCGTTTAGCGCATATTAAACACGATTCTTCCTTTTCTAATTTCCCTGCCGGGACACCCCAAGCACCCGCTTCCTTTTTGTTTGCGGAGAGTTTGAGGAGTAAAAGGTTGTTATGAAAAATGACATAGATTGCTGAAACTTCGACTTGTGGAACAAAATCTACGGGCTTCCATTCATAAACTTTTACATCAAAATTCATGAGAATCAACAGTAAGTTTTTGAACAGTTTTAGAATCATTTGCATTTCTGACCCTTTGAGCTTCTTAANAAACTCAGCATCTGTTGTTTCTACAAAAGGAAGAGCTTTGCTCAAAATTTTTTNTCCAAGACTAGTTAAGAAAGGATTTTTGGCTCTTCCATCCAAACATGGTTTTCTTAGGATGAGCCCTTTCTTTTCAAGCCCTTTGAGAATTTGGGACGTAGTATTTGGATCTAAACCTGCCATTTTGCCTACTTTGATTTGGGTCACAAGATCTCCATTTCTTGTTAACCATCCTAATGTTGCTAAAATGACAAATTGAGGATGAGTTAAATCCAAAGGCTTAAGAACAGCTTCTATTAAAGTTCTCCAGGCTGTACTTAAATGCCAAAGTAAAAATCCTGGACTTTTTTCCGGACCTTCGTAGAGACTTACTTTTTAAAATTTAACTCATCCACTGTATTTAAGTCTGTCCTTCAAATAATTTATAAACTCTAATTCGATGTCCATCAGGATCTGCGACGACAAAGGTACGTCCAAAATCCATATCTGTCGGTTTTTGTAAAACCGTTAAATGTTNTTTCCCCCAAGATTCATAGATAGCATCTACATCAGGGACGGGAAAACAAATTTCCAATGCACCTGCAGAGGCTTCAACTCTAGGTTCCACAGTATATTTAGACCACAATCCTAACATCACACCATTTTTTAAAGCAAACATGACAAAGGTCGGTGATTCCTCAATGGGTTGCAAATCTAAGAGGCTTCGATAGAATAGGCCGCTTTNTTGTGGATTTTCAACCAATAGCAAAACAAAACCTAGACGAGCATCAAACATAACAAAATCCTTTTTAAAATTTATTCAAAAAGGAATTATACGTATACGTATCATTTTAATCAAAAAAAAAAATCGCCTTATCCCATGTCCTGCTTAGCAAGACATGTTAAAGGCGATTCATTTGAAATAGTTATTTGCTATAATCGATGCGATATTTGGTTCCGTCTTTTTCTAAAAAGACAGCATTTGGTTTAATACTTGTTATAGTCATTCCATCCAAAATATCCCCTCTCGTTAGGATACGGCCATTAATGACTACACTTGTTGAGCTACCGAGACGTGAAACGCCTGTGATTTCATATTTATCAGAAATATTAATCAAAGATTGTTCCGGGGCCAATTCAGCCACAAAATTCTTAACACTTCTCACCCCTGGAATCTCTTTGATACTTGTGAGAACTTTATCAAATTCTCCCGTTTTACCTGCTTGAATATTTCCGGAAAGAACCACCTCTCCTTCATTCATCTGGGCTGAAATATCCCTGAATCCATGAGTTTGCAATTCATTTCCTATCGATGTCACAACCTCTTCCTCTACAATTACTCGTTNTTCAAGAAGATCTAAGTAAGGAAAGTTAGAAGAAATATAATCCCATAGCTGTTCTGCCTGTTTTCGGGTTTTGAGATAACCTGAAATCACAAAATGTCCAGGAGTTGGCGAGTGAATTGAAATACCCTTCCAATTGGGATTTTGCGAAAGAACTTGATTAATCTNCCTCCAGACTCCCTCGTCCATAATGACTCCACTGTCATCTATACTGCGAATATAGTGAAGCCCTTGTAGATTGTATAAAAGTTGATTTTTATCTGAAGCTGTTAAAACGTGGCCAACTAAAAGAAGGCGTCCGGTATTACGGTTGAATGAATACTTGACGTTAGGAAAAGCAGATAGCGCTTGAGAAAGATCGCGATCTGGATGGATCAGCTGTTGAGTCACCACTGGCTGGCTTTTGAATAATGTCGTGGTCCCAATGCCGATGATCACAAATAGGCCGGTAATAATTGCAATTAAAATAAAAGCGCCTAAAGCATCATGGACATGCTCTTTTTCTTAGGAATTTCTACAGCAGGTGCGACAGCCTCTNNTCAGGTTTTGTTGTAGGCGCTTGTTCCTGGGGGCAGCAGAGGGTAAGGATTCTTGTTTGGGTTCTTCTTGTAAGACCTTCACAATAGAAGGTAGCAAAGGAGATATAATCGTTTGCATTTCTCCTTCCCGATCGTAAACGACAAATGAGGAAGTTCCCATTGTGATTAATGTATTTGTAGGGACTGTCTCTTTGCCCGTCAAAGGTTTGCCATCTACAAAAGTGCCATTTCTGCTTTTCAAATCCTCTAACACGATTGTATCGTCATCGTTAATGGTAATTTTTGCATGCTGTCTGGAGACGCTTGTGTCATGAAAAACGATGTCGCAACTATTTGGATCTGTCCCAATAATGTACGTAGAAGCAGGCTGCATAGTAAATTCAGCCCCATGGTTAGGTCCACCCACTACCTTTAAGAGCCACCTTCCCGTTTCAGTAAGATCAAAATTAATCTCAGGAAACATCGTTTTATCTGACGGCTCTTCAAAAATTGAAATATGATCAGCTTCTATTTCTTCAGGCTCTTTAGGAATTTCCTNGTGTTTGGGGCTCTTCAAGTTTTCTTCTTCTAATGTAGTTTCAAGATTACTCATAGGTTTGCTTTCTTCATGTTTTGGCTCTTCTAAAGCTTTTTCTTGATCAATGGGGATNNTAGGTGTCGCCTTTTCTCCCTCAGACATTTCTTCAGCGGGCATGCCATCTGGCTGTTCTTCAAGTCTAGTCTCTTCAGGTAATTCGGCGTCTAGTATAGGCTTTTCTTGATTTTTNNTCCTCTTTATTCGTTTCAGGAGATTCTGGAAGATCAAGTTTTTGGACATTTCTTCTTCGGAATATTCAGCCTCACTTTCCGCTGTTTCCTCTGGAATTATCTCTTGTTCACTTATACTAGGCTCAGACTTTTGAGCCAATTCCTCTTCTGATTTTTGTTCTGTTTCATAGACTTCCGCTTCTTCTTCGGCATTCTGAGATCCTTGTTCATGTTTTTCATCTTTCACAGCTGGAGCTTCTTCAGGAATCTCTTCTTTCACTTCTTCCTGGGAAGGTTGGGACCTTAAAGTTTGTGGGGTGCTTATTTGCATTGCTTTTTCAGGAAGAGGTTGATGATCGTTCCCATTAGGCTCTTCATTTGTAATATCCTGTGAAATTTCTTCCTGATCTAAAAGTTGGGCTTCTTCTTCTGAATAAAAACGATAGAGGCCGGATCCGATTTTTACAAGATCTCCATTATGTAAAAGTCGGGGTTCAAAGACTTCTTCATCATTGATGGAAACGGGATTTGTTGAACTCAAATTTTGCAAAANAATTCCTTCTGAAGTCTTGCGGCAAAGAAGATGTTTTCGGGAAGCAGAAGGGTCTTCAATAAGCAATTGGCATGCATCAGGATCTCGACCAATAACCCATTCGTTTCCTTCATCAAGGGACAGCACAAGTCCTTTTTGAATTCCTTCTTCTGCGACTAATTTTGCAGCCATATTTTTTAACCAAATTTTTAATGAATTTTAAAGACTACTCATAATTTTAAATTATTAATTGCTTGCTCTCTCCAAAATAAGGCTACATTGTAGAAATCCTGTAATAATTCATTAAAACCCTTATAATCAATATTGTAATCAATCATGCGGGACAATGTCACTTGATTCCCGTCTTCCGTTAATCCTAATACGCAGTTGCGTGTAATTTGACCAAAAAGATTTGCATTTAGAACTTCTGTTAAAAAAGNATCCGCATTTTCCTTTGGACACTCGTTCAAAATTGAGGATAGGGAAAATCCCTCTAATGTCGTTGCAATTTTAATCGCTACATTTTCTTCTATAGGTAGAGTAAATATTCCTGGGGCCTCTTCTTCTATAGCATTTTCCATTTGAAGTTCTTTTGATAACTGATCGCAAAATGCTTTTAAATTGACCATGCAGCAACCTCCCTACTCCGGGTCTTTAAAAATTTACTATTCAAGTAATTTGAGGTATAAAATTTATCAAAAATCCCTTATTTTTATTTTAATCTTTTCCGAGAAAAGCGTCAATTGATGATATAAATTTAATATTTTCTAGATTTTTATAAAAAGATAGATTTTTCACCGAAATTTCGATTAAGAATGCGTAAAGATAAACTCTTTTAAATTTCTATGAAATTGATTTGTGATCAAATGCTCATCCGTTTAGGGCGCTGGCTTAGAGCCGCAGGGTATGATACGCTTATTATTCAAAATTCTCTAACGGATAAAGAGATCCTCGCCTTAGCNAAAAAAGAAAAGAGAATTTTAATTACTCGGGATCGAAAAATACCGAACATAGACCTTCAAGGAATTGATTGGGTCTTACTGCACTCTAATACAACAAATGATTGTGCCATTGAATTGGCTAAGCAATTAAACATAAATTGGCAATTAAATCCTTTTTCGCGCTGCTTAGTTTGTAATAACTCTTTAATCAAAATCGATTTACCCGATTCCTGTTTAATCCCTCAAAATTTTCAAATTTCTGACAAAGACTTTTGGATGTGTGCAAAATGNCAAAAAGTTTATTGGATGGGAAGCCACACCAAAAGAATGCTTAATCAACTGAAAGCATGGCAAAATTGAAACTTCCTAACATTTGTTAGGTTATGTTACAAGAATTTATCCTATAATTTTTTGTCAATTTTTGGAGTTTTAGACCATGATTTTAATAGAACCAAAAAATCGACTGAAAATATGATGAGGTTTAAGTAAGAACAACTAACAATTAAAAGATGAAGGAAACGTTTATGAGTCATTTACCAAATTTAGGAGAAATTTGCTGGTATGAATTAGCCACCCCCAACGTTCAAGCAGCCAAAGATTTTTATGGTCAAATGTTTGGATGGAAATTTTCCGATCATGAAATCGGCGAGATGACTTACACAATGATCAAAGTAAATGACAAAGATTTTGGCGGCATTTGGGCCATTCCTAAAGACAAAATAGAGGATATTAGACCTCATTGGATGGCATATATTTTAGTTGATGCTATAGAACAAGCNTACAAAAAAGCGCAAAAATTTGGAGCGATTCTCATCCATGAAGCCACCCCTGTGGGTGACATGGGCCGCTTTGCCATTATTCAAGATCCGACTGGCGCCCATATCGCTTTATGGCAAACTTTAAAGCAAAAATAAGATCGAGCTACAATTTTTAACCTCGAGATTAGCCCCTAGGTTCTATCTCGAGGTTTCCTTAAATGAGTTAAATTAATTTTAGCAACAGCCCTCTTTTTTACACTGCTCTTCCGTTTTAAATCCACGGAAACAGAATCCAATAGCTTTCAAATGAAGATTAGTTAAAGCCATGGCTAAATCCTGCTTGCAGCAACAATTCATGCTAAGTAACAAATAGTAAACCGGTTGGGTGATGAGCAAAACCGAAAGCACGGTTCCGGATACAGCACCTGATGGATATCGCACGACCCCCGCAGCAATTTGAGCACAACCAATTGTCCTTTCAGTTTCATGCTGTTGTTTTACAGTCTCAAGCGCAGGCATGCCTTGACCTGGGGGCATGTTTGGTTGTGCAGGAGTTGGTGAGGGTCTATTTACTGAGGCTTGTGGCGGACTCAGCCCCAAGGATTATCCAAGGTAGGATGTTGTAATGAATCTGTAGGGATCATACTATTCTCCTTTAAAAATAAGGTTAATTTCTTTCGTTAAAGCAATTATATGATTTTCCCATAAATGTATTGAGTTTGATTGAATAAGGTATTCTCGTAAATTATCTAGTTGTTGTTTTGCTAAATAAGATTGTTGCATTTGCAAGTAGCAGCGCGCCAAGTAAAAATAAGTCTCAATATTATCAGGATCAGTTTCTAAAGACTTTGAATAACAGGTTATGGCAGACTCAAAATTTCCTTCGGTTTGATAGACATAACCAAGCGCGTTCCAATAAGATGATATCTTTGACGCAAATAAAAGAAGCATGCTTAGCAATTGCTTAGATTGATCAAATCTTTGAGTTTCAAATAGATTTAAAGCAACTTGATAAATCACCAATAACGTCTCATCGCTAAGACCCTGTAATCCTCTAAAAGAGGATGTAGAATCCCAATCGACTGCAATCTTAATGTTTAAAAACTCATTTTTAATTTTTTCTTGTGTGAATAGATCACAGTTTTGAAGATGTTTATAAATTAATTCATGGCATTGTCTATAAAATTCAATCAGATTTTCTTCATTGAAACATTCATTGAATGCCTCTCTGAGCTGAGCTTTGATCTGCTTTTCTGTTTTTAAAGGGGTTGAAATCAATTGAAAATCAACATCGTTGATAAACTGATCTAGGCACGATTGAATCTCGGAATTAAAATTTTTAAATGCATCTTTAGACAGTCTTCGGATTTGACAAATAAAGTTTTAAATTATATTCCAAATAACCAATTTTTTTATGCACTGATATCAAAAAAATTCAATTAAGAAATTCTTAAGAGGAGGCAGACATGAATCCAATCGGGCCAAAAGAATCGCTATTTTATAATTCTCAGGTTTCAACGAACACTTTACTTCAAAAGTGTCTAATTCTAATGAAAATTCAGCGACTCATGAATTTGCCTCCAATAAGTTAGAAGAGGAAAAACTTGCAGTCGATTACATCAAACTTTCTTTAGAAAAATTTAAAGGAACAATTAACGAATCTTGCATTGAATCCAAGCATCAGTCAAAAGAGGTTAATGAAGAAAAAGCTTTTAAACTTATCAGTGAAGGGGTTTTTCCCGATGATGATCGAATAAAAATCATATTATGGACAAAGGCCATTTTATCTTCATCTGATCGAGTTAAACTTCTTCAGGAAAGGAAATTTTTTTAATTTAACGGGTCAACCAACCACTCCTCTGCATTTTGCAACTCTTTACGGCAGCTTTGAAACATTTAAATATGTATTGGAAAATTGTCAGATTCCAGTTGATCATTTGGATGGAAATGGAAATACTGCTTTGGCCAACCTCTGTAATTCCGACATGATTGAAAAGAATGAAAAGAAGCTCAGATGAGACTCGCTTTGTTATTGAGTGCAGGGGCAAATTCTATGCTTCCTGATTCTACAGGAAATATTCCACTTTTATCATTATGCAAACGATTTTGGAATAAAGAAAACAAAGAAGTCCCCATAGTTTTTTTGAGCCATTTAGAGGAAGAATGAACGATATCAAGATGGCAATTGAGTTTTATGAGGTAAAAGAAAAAAAGAGCATAATTTTTCCTATCAGACAGGAGGAAATTATTATGGAAATATCTCTTATAATATAGGAAGTACACAAATGCACCGACATTATGAGGGCTACACAGAACGTAAAAAGGAAACTCTAACTTTATGGACTTCAAAAGAATCAAGATATAAGAAAGCTCCGCACACTTATGAATTCCTAAAAATATGTTAAAAAAATAGACTAAGGGATTATACTCTTCCAGCTGAAACCAGAAATTTTGACTTTGAAAGCTTGCAACTGTCTTTGAATCTGTCTGTATCGCTTGAGCTTATTCAAGTTGTGCTGCTTTGATAGATTCAAATTCAGGACGCTTTCTTGTCAAATTTTCCAACTTTCAATTGGAACGAGTTCTCTAATTGCGCGATTTTAATCAATCAAAAATTCTCTTTTTTTCTTGGCTTTTTTGCCAAATACTAAATCAAACGACACTCCCTTGTTCTCTTCGGGGTCTTTTTTATTGAAGTTCATTATTTCTGAATCTTCTGCCCCATTATAATGTTCGAAGCTAAGGTCAGACAATGTATATCACGGCGTCTTAGCGCCAACTCGTTCTCGTCTTAACCCTTCTTCGGATTCGTTTGAATTGTATTTTTCTTTCTAAAAGGCCTTTATTTTTATGCTGCTATTTTTCTTTTTATCTGTTCTTTCAAACGGCTTTTTACTTTCAAGCATCTTATGCATGATAACCGCTAACTTTCTTGCCACTGCTACTATCGCTTTCTTTTNGCCTTTCTTTTTCATGAGTTTCATTCCCCAAGCTTTCAGTTTGCTCCATGTTTTACAACGTGTTAATAGGACTGTTGCTGCTTCCACAAGTAAGTAGCGCGTTCGCTTTGATCCTTNTTTCGAGATTCCTCCCTGCTTTTTAGTCTCACCGGATGAATATTGGCTGGGCGTTAATCCTAAATATGCAGCTACATTTCTTGAATCTTTAAATCGTCTTATATCATCTATCTCTGCTTTAAATGATAAAGCCGTAATAGGTCCTACCCCGTCTATCGTTTGCAAGAGTTGCACATCTTCATCGTTTTTAGCTAGTTCCTCTATTTCTTTATCTAAAGCTTTAATTTCAGTATTTAAACTGTCCATTACGTTTAATAGGCTTTTAATAACTCTTTGTACCTTCGGGCTTAGTTCTTTTACTGCCTCTTCTACTTGCAGCCTAAAGTTTTTACCTGCCTTTTTGGTGAGCTTTATTCCATAGACTTTAAGGTGCCCTTTCAGGCTATTCACTACATGAGTCTTTTCCTCTACAAGTGTCTGTCTCATATGCAGCACGCTTCTAATTTCCATTGCCTCATCACTTCTATGTACACACTCTCTAAAATGACCTACTCTTAAGGCTTCTGCTATTCCTCGAGCATCATTTTTATCCGTCTTATTTATGATCGTTGCCAAAATCGCTGCCATTTTTCGTGCTTCCATAACCACTACGTCATAACCTGCTTTTTGAAGCCCTTTCTTTAAGTAATGTGTTAAATTTCCACTTTCAAGGCCGACTTGTGTTATCTCGTACCCTGTTTGTTTTAAATATGAACTTATTTCTTCAGGCTTTGATTCAACGGCGTCTTCTCTTACAACTTTTCCCTTAGCATTAACGATGCATATAAAAACTGTTTTCAAAGAAACATCTAATCCAACATAATAGCTCATGGCTTACTCCTTGTTTTTTGAGGTATTTGACCTCGATTTTTTGGAGATCTTACGATACTCCGTATTTGGAGTAAGCCTTTTTTATTTTTCATTGCGCTTTACTCCTAAGGCGCGCAATTACCTTATGTATATCATCATTTTTCCCAGTAATATTCAGGAACAGAAGCTATGTGCATTTTAGGCAAATGATGGATAAATTTGATTGCCTCATAATTGATTTCATTTTTTCTCTACCGTAATCAAAAGAGCCTTTTACAATCTCTGTTTTATATGAATCAGATTCAATGAGGTCAATTTGAGGCCTTTTATCATTCAGGACCGCCTCTCGATAATGACAATCTTCCAGTCTCTTCGAGATTCTTTCAAGGATTTGAATATGATTAGGATGATTTTTGAATTGTTTTCTTGCTTTTTCTATCACCTCTTCATACGTGAGTACTTTATAAGGCTCAAGCGGCTGAAATCTGTTCAAGGCAATATAAATAATTGAATTGATAAAGGGCAAAAAATAGAGACAACCCGCCAAAAATAGGTCACTCTTTTGTTTAAACTTCGCGAAAGGGGTTCAGGTACATCCCAGTCGTTATCTGTCGCATTAAAATCGTTCCTATTTTTTCAAATAAATTTTCAATTTTAGCATATTTTTCTTTAGAAAACGCAATATGGAAATTTTCTAATGCTTTGGAATAAGGTCTTATTAAATTGCACCTGCAGTTTGGTACATAGACTGCATCAGTAAAAGCATTTAAAGTATTTTGGGTTTTGTGAGTATTATGGATATATGTTGGCATAATTTAATCCTGCAAAAACGGTTCTATATATTCTTTAATTGAAGAAATTTTTGGGCTACTTCTGCACCTTCATTTTCAATTGTTTATCAGTATAAAATAAGATTTTATTATATTTTTCTTAATTTATTTGCAATTTTACACCTAAATTGTAAAAATGAGACGCTTTAATTGACTATTTAAAGCACCTGCTCAAAGTTTCTATCTTTTAGGACCCCGGGGCACTGGAAAAACCACGTGGATAAAAGATCATTATCGAGATGCAGTATGGACCGATCTTCTTTTACCTAATAAGGTAAATTTCTATGCTGCTAAACCAGAACGCCTCATTAGTACAGTCGAAGGAGCGAGAGATAGAAAAATCATTGTCTTAGATGAGATTCANAAAATTCCAGCGCTACTTTCTGTTGTGCATCATCTGATTGAACAGAAGAAAGGATATCAATTTATCTTAACGAGCTCCTCAGCAAGAAAGCTTAAGAGGGCGGGTGTGGATCATAGNGCAGGCAAAGCTCTTCTTAAATTTATAAACCCCTTTGTTGCCTGTGAAATGGGTNNTCATCATTTTTGCTGGAAAGCTTTAGAAATTGGAATGCTTCCCTTAGCTTAGGATAATAAAACCCCTAAGGCAGTTTTAAAAACTTACATAGCTTTGTATCTTAAAGANATTCAAGCAGAAGGATTGGTAAGAAATATTCGAGATTTCGCTAGATTTTTAGAGAGCATCAGTTTTTCTCATGGCTCATTGCTCAATTTGAACAATATTGCTTTTGAGTGCAACGTGAGCCGATTAACAGTTTCTAACTATTTGCAGATATTAGAGGATATGTTGCTTGGGTACACCCTGAATGTTTTAACAAAACGTGCNAAAAGAGCTTTGACTTCCCANCCAAAATTCTACCTTTTCGATACCGGAGTATTTCAAGCACTTCGTCCCAGAGGTCCATTGGATAGAGTTGAAGAAATTCATGGAGTTGCTTTAGAAGGATTGGTAGCCCAACATCTTAAAGCATGGATAGACTANTCAGAGGCAGATTATGAGCTCACTTTCTGGAGGACGCGTGGCGAATCAGAGGTTGATTTTGTTCTATATGGTAAAGATTGTTTTATTGCCGTCGAAGTGAAAAATGGAGAGATGATCTCTAGAAATGATCTTTCAAGCTTAAAAGCTTTTAAAGAGGATTATCCAGTGGCTAAACTTTTTCTCTACAGNAGTCAACTACGTTTAATGCAGGATGAAATCCTTTGTGTACCTGTCCAGGAAAAATTTTAAAATAATCTTTTTAGACGGAAGCCATAGCTTCCGTCTACCGATCAATTCCATATTAGCTTGCAGATTGAGCTGTAAGCGTGCCGCCTAATTTTCTTGTATCATCAGAGAATTTACGCAAGAGTTGGAAAAGCTCCGAGATCATTTTGGAGTTTTCACTCCTTGCACTGTTTAGACTGTCAATCATTCTTTGGGCATTTTGTTGATAAGATTGATAGAGCGCTCTGATCGCTTCCGCTTGTCCTTTTTCAATTGTTTCAATGGATTTAACAATATTAGCTGCGCCATCTGTTGACTTCTTAATAAATTCACCTGCCATTTGTAATCTAAATGTTCTGGATGATGACATACTGTATCGTGTTTCAAGGAATTTTGCCTGGAACTCTTCTTTATCACGTTGTGCTTTCTTAAGTTGGGATTGAGATTCGTCAACATTCTGTTCTGCTTTTTCCAAATTGTTTTTGTGGTCTCGAACCACTTGGTTATCTTTATCAGCTAATTTTGCTTTTTCTAAGTTATCTCGGGCCTCCTGCAACTTTTCATGAGAACCAGTAGTATTTTCTGGATCAGCGTNCAGCAGCTTTTTTGCCTCCTGCANATTTTTTTGAGCAGCTGGTGTTTGAGCGGTGTCCTCATAATTTTGACGCGCTGTCGTTAATTCATTTTGCCTTGTCTGTACGTTCGTTTGAGCATCATCCACAGCTGTTTGCTTAGATTGGCTAGCTGATTCCATCTGTTTATCTGCGGCTCTTTCTGCAGCAAAGGATCCTAAACCTGTGGCTAGAGACACGCCTGCTTCTGTGAAAGATGTAATTGCTGCTGCAAGATACATTTNTGATTCAGCGTGTGCCGCTTCCAGAATTTNTTGTGCTTCCCCATGCGCCATATCATTTGTGATTCCCATTTCAAGAACAGTCAAATGGGCCTGTGAGTTAGTCATTTGACGCAACATGACCGCTATATTATTGAAATCAATAAAATAGGCAACCAAAGGATTCGCGTTCANAAAGGGGTTACCAGCCCCTGGAGCGCCAGCAACAGCTGTCGATTGGGTTGTAGTTGCGCTTGTAGTACTGGCTGTACTTGCATGATCCACGTCATCAGGAGGAGGCATCGTGTCTAAGCTTGTAGTGCTTGTTGAAGCGTCTTTTCCTGTGTTCCGCTGCTTGCAACAGAGTCATCGTAATAGGTTTGCCGTCCCGTCCCTGTGGGCCCTCCTGACTTAAGTTGCTGTAATTTATCTAAAACTTTTGCAGCTTCAGCCGTTGGTGGTTGAATATTTATGAGAAAATCTGAGGAAGACTGAGGCTCTTGCCCTGTATTTCCAATAGTTGACATAACCCCCTCCTTATCAATTTTTTTATATCATTAAGGATGTTGTTGAACGATTTGCAAGATTTCCTTCAACAAACGCATTAAAAACAATTTCTGTTCCCGTTATGATTTTTTCAATTTCAAAGCTTACATCCTCTGGTTTAGCTTTTAGCCCTTCTAATGCATTGACATAAGTCTGGTACAAGGAATCAAAATCCTCATCTTGAAGGCTCACCAATGCGTCTTGAATATAAATATTTTCTAACGACCTTCCCTTTAATTCTAAATAAGTCTCTATATCGCTTAGATGTATTTTTAAATATTCCTTTAAATCAATCCATAAACTTTTCAACACTTGGTGATTGTTCCCTGCTATAGTTAAAAGGGATAAAATCACGACAAACGCTTTAATTAATTTGGCAACTACAAGCTGATTCTGTTCCTTAATGCCGCAGCCTTCTACAATATCTTGGACAACAAAATCTATGAGTTTAGTTTTTAGGATCATTATAATAATCAATTCCAATCCAAAAATCTGATTTTTAGATTGTCNTTCATCCTTACCTTTTGCGAGATTTAATTTTTTAAAATACTGCGTCATTCCTATTGTTACTAAAACCAACACTTGAATTACATAAATAATATAGTCTTTATTTCTTACCTCATTTTTATCTAAACCACTTTCCACAATTATAGATTCTATCTCTCTTATGACCAAACTAAGTACTCTTCCAATTAATCCTGCTTTGGATTTTTCGCTTTCTATTCCTTTCAAAGCTATTTTCAAACTTAAGAAAAGGGGTGATGATCCTTNTTGCAAGATGTCCGCTGTCGTTACAATTGCTAGAGAATCGATTAAGGATCCAAGGATTTTCAATAAATCTCCGTGTTCCTTTCCTTCGTATTCTTTTTTAAACCATTTAAGCGATTAGCTATCTGTTCTTTTCCTTTTTTGCTGTGTCATTTTTTTCTAAAATAGCTTTATCTGTCATATTGACCTTCTTTGGATAGATTAGGGAGCTTTAAAATGGCTGTATATGCTCCTCCTACCTGATTCAAAAATCCCGTTAGATCATCAAAACGCGGATGATTGGCTCCAATGTTTAACAATTCTTGGCGTAAATTTTGGAACATGGATTGGCTATTTATTTTAATGCCATTTAAAGCCGTTCTTGCAAATGCATCGTTCATTTCTTTTCTTATACTCATCTCAGACCCAGGACCTGCAGCGGGATTATTTGGGTCAAGGGCTAAAATCGTATTTTGCATCCAATTCAAAGTCTTGGCTGTGCCCTCTAATAAAGTTCCTAAAATCATCAAAGAAGCGTTTTNTTGATCAATTGGCATTCGCGAATTTGTTTCATAAGCTGTTCTTACGTCATCAGGTAAATCATTGATCAGATTTTGTAAGATGCCTTTCCAGGAGTCATCAAGTCGAGAGGGAGAAACTTCTACTCGAACATGTTCCAAAGGGTGTAAAGTAGGGTTGCCAGGCGACGTATCGTATTTCCACAAGGCTTNTTTATCGACATCAGTGAAAATTACTGTGTCTAAATCTTTACNAATCCCCATTGCAGCACGAATTACACTTGCGGAAGCTGTTTGATCGCTTAAAAGTGAATATTCAGGTATTCCGCCAGGAGTGCCTGTTCCGCTGCCGGAAATCATATTTATCCTCCAACCTTAGTTGTGTTAAATTTTGAGATTTTTACGTTCCTCTCTAACTTTTTGTACAATGGCAGGGTCAATATTCAGTTTTGAGAGAATATAATCATAATTCATGATCCATCTTTCTTTTTCCTGAGCATACTGCTGCTTATTTCCAGCTCTTTCAATAGCTTTTTCCATTGTGATAAGAGCACCGCCATAATCTTCAGCCTCCATCAAACATTCACTCATTTTTACAAAGGGCATCGGATCTTCAAGATCTTGATACGCCAATTCCATCAAATTAGCTACAGCAGCCAGCCAATTTTTCTGCTGGATGAAACATTGAATTAAAGCAATAGTGAATTTGGGGTAAGCAGGAACCATTGCTTTTAACCAACGAAATAGCTGGCTTGCTTCTTCTATTTTATTTTGCTGGTAGAGGTTATAAGCATAACGATAGACATGATTTAAAAATTCTTCGCTGAATCCTAAAGCTTCTGCGGGCAAAATTCCTTTTTCAAAAATATCAATCATCGCTTTTTCATGCCGTTTTAATTCTTCTGGTGTTAATCCAGCAGCATTTTGACTTATCACTTTTTTATGATTTCTCTTTTTGACGGCCTTCATCATGTTTGTTTTCCATGGAAGCTCCTTTTTTAATCATCTATTTTTGATAGTACTTTTAGATGTATGGTCTAAATGTTGGAGGGTAAGAATCGATCGGTCTTTGAGGATTTGATATTCTGCTTTTTCCCCTGCTTTTTGAATGGCCATTTTCAATGCAACCTTGGCGGATGGAATATCCTTCAAATTCATAAAACAGTCTGACATATGGTAATAAGGAATAGGATTTTGTGGATCTATCAGGGTACAAAAAGTATAAATATCTGCAGCATCCTTATATTCTTTCAGCATTTGAAAACAAGCTGCCAAGCCAAGCACATATTTGGTTTCGCTCCCATTCAACATCATAAGAACGCGGAAAATCTGCGCCGCTTCACTATATCGACCCACCTGATAGAAATTATATGCTCTTGCATAAACGCCTTCAACTTGCTGAGTAGTTAAATTGAAGATATCCTTTGGCATATGTCCATCTTTAAAAACTTCATGAGTCAGAAATTTAATATTCTTTTCTTTTTTATTTCTCCTTCATGTATATTCTCGCCAATTTTTCGACCGCTTTTTAACTTGATGCCTGTCGCTTTTCATATCTTCTCCCCTTTCAGGAAGTCCTGTTATCTAAAGATCGCTGAAATAATAGAGCTCATTTCCTGTAGGATACTATCTGCTAAGCTCGCCTGTTGGTTTGCAGCGTCGTTACTTTGGTTCACGTTGGTTTGCAAGGATTTTGAAGTATCCGAAATGGTCTGCTGGTTTGCCTGTAGCTTACTGATATAGTTTTGGTTCACGTTGTTTAAGTCGTTACGAACCTGTTGGGAGGCCTTATCATCCCAACCACTAGTACTGCCGTCAATGACCGTACCATCCCCTTGAGCAAAGGTATGCATTTGGTTGAGTTTGTTTGTATAGGAAGCCTGCCATTGGGTTAAGAAATTTAATTGATTGGATTGCGCTGCTGCTACCGTTTGGATTGTGCCGATCATATCGATTAACAATTGAAGCACCTGGTCTAATACAATTGTGCTGTCAGGATCCATTGTCAAAGCATTAGGAGTATATTGAGGATTGTAATAGAGATTTTGAGTATAGATGTACCAGTCAGCCAGAGCCTGGCTGCTATCAAAGAAACCTGTAGGGTTTGAACTCGTCGCTGTTTTGGCGAGCTCACTCCCATAAAATGCAGAAAGCCGCTGAGCAAAGACTTGTTGTGCGACTGTCCAGCTAGCAGGATTCGTAGAAAAGGTTCCTATAGGCCCCATGAAAGCTTCATAAATAGCCTGATATGACTGGATATATTGAGTGGCTGAAGCAGGATAAGTATTGTTATTGGTAAATATCCCTGAATTTATATAAAAGTTTTTCGAACTATTTTGAATCGCAGTTGTCGTTGTCATGTAGCTTAAAAACTGCGTATAAAAGTTGGGATAATTATAGTAGACACCCGCATTATTTGAAATTTGATAAGTGGTACCATTGACTGTCACATCAGGAACTGTTCCCGGCATGTCAGCCACTGACAACACAGAAAAGCTAAATTGCTTAATAAAATCTGTGAATAAAGCGCTAAATTGCCCCGGAAGATTGGAAGTTTGGATAATGCTCAAATCAGGGTTATCAGGGTTATTAATCCCGCTTATGTAAAGAAAAGCCTTATAAAGTCCATTGAGTGGACTGGCTGGATTTGATGGATCGTATGCAGAGGCAGGAATCGTAGAAGTATCAGGATAGCCGTAAACATTTAAGTACAAATTATTGACGAAAGTCACTAAATCATAAGTTCTGCTTGAATTAAATACATAAGGGGTCATTTTATTGCTTAAGGTACTCAAACCTATAGGCGTCGATGTTCCATATACGTTGATCTGCGCCATTTGATTATAGATCGCCGAACTACTACCGATTGGAGACGTTGAGTTCTGCAAATCTCCAATGTAGCCAGCTGCTATATGACTGAGCTGAGGCCAATAAATTTCTGAATTGGTTAAGGTCATATTTATCCTCCAAAATTACGGAGGCTTTTGAGAACCTGAGAGTTATGTATTGAGAATTTTTATATAGCCTGCGCAATATCTCAAAAACCCTTTATTTTATTATAGCATAATTAACAATTAAAAAATAGTTTTTACTTATTATTATCCTTTTGGAGAAGTCACTTCATTTAATGTTCCACTCAACGTATTAAGAATATTTGTATGCAAATCTGAAAGCTGAGTTAAAGAATCAGTGTTATCTGACATTCCATCCAATAAAGAATTAAGAATTTTTTGCAGGTTTTTAATCATAGACTCTAATAAGGCGATAGTAGATTCATATTTTCCTTTTGCATCAGCAAGTCGTTTTTGCGATAAATTAATAAATCCTTGCAATGTACTATTAGTCGTCTGCAAACCTGAATTGGCTAAGTTTGCCACAGCCATCCCCTGTGATAATCTATTCATTAAAGTAATGCCTTTATCGCTTTTAAGGACATTTTCTAAGAGTTGGATCATTTGATCAAGAAGTTTACCGTCTTTAATTTTTTGAATCACATTTTGTATCATTCTCTGTACTGTTGTAACTGCTTCCTGAGATGTTCTCATTGCCGATGTTGTGGCTTTGGTTGCGGCAGCTGTAGCCTCTGCACTGGAAGCAGCAGCATCTGCCGCTTCCGCACCTCTGGAAGTATTAGAAGCGATTGTGACAGCCAACTCGGTTTGTTGTGCAACCGCTTCAGTAGCTTTTGCAGCCTCTTCAGTGATTTCAGCTGCTTTTTCAGAAGCAACACCTACAGCTTCTGCCATTTCGCCTGCACCCTCTGCTTCTGCTCCTGGAACAAATAAAGCTGCAACTGCACAAGCAACTGTAAATGACATATTTACACCAAGTACAACCCATTGAATATCTTTATTAGGAACCCCGCACATTTTACAGAAATTTTGCACCCAACTTCCTTCTGTAATCATACTTGAGAGAATCGATTGAAGCTGCATAGGCCCAAGCATAACGAGAAAAATGCAGGACCTGTGAAAAGAATAGTGGCAAACGCTGCAATTTCTGCGACAGCTTTTAATCCTTCCTTGAAGCGTTCTAATGACTTATTGCCATTTGCAGGTATCATCTTATCAATTGCTTCAGAAACGCCTTTAGATATTCCTTTAATCATCTGATCTGTCAGATGAAATTTTTGATCCAAAAATAAAAGGCTAGACCCAACGGGAAAACTGCAGTTGATGCTATAGTCATTGCTTTCATGATAGGTTCCAGTGTCTTCATGACTTTATGCATTTTTTCTGCTTTTTGCTTTCCTTATGCACTTTATTCAATTCATCCTGGCGTTCGCGAACTTGCTGATCAACCATTTCTTTTCTTGCTATAGACTCATCCTTAGAAACTTCTGATTGAGAACGTTGAAGATCGTAAACGGCATTTTGCGCATTGATAATCGCTACAGTAATGGAAGTTAACATATCCATCGTAACAGATTGATCAACACTTTCTGGCACAATTAAAATAAGTTCATTGGAAACAGAATTCATCATTTCATTGACCTGAACATAAGCTGCCTTAGCAGGATTAGAGGCAACATCGTCAAATGTAGAGCTTACTTGTCCTGGATCTGGTTGCCATGTCGAAGGAAGATTATTTTGAGTTTTGGTCTTAGCGGAGGCATTATTAATTGTTTTTGAGCCAATTCTTTAATTTTTGGGGTGTCGTGGGATCGTTTATATCTTGAATGGCATTTTTAGTTGTTCCCCTTCAACCTCGCTTAAACCAGAAGCAGTTTTATTGTATTCAACTTGAAGATTGACTTGAAAGTTATCGTTTAACACCCCATTGTAAATACTGCTATTTAATTGAGGCGTCCATCCAGGCGGAACTCCATATTGCTGGCTGATTTGTTTTAAGGCACCTTCTTGTAAACTTTTTAATTTCGCGGCTAATTTTCCGTCTCCTCCAGGAATCGGTGTACCTGGATTAAAGTGCATGAAAACAAGCGTCGCTTTTTCTTTGGGCGATAAATTAGATCCTTCAATGGCTTTTTAAAGGCTATATTATAGCTATCTGAAATATTGAGATTATATCCGGCATTTTTGACAGAAGAAGAAAATACAGAAGGACTGACACCTTCTGATAAAGCCATCTGTTGTGCATTTCCCTGGATATCACTCAGGGTTGAATCCAAAGAATCTCCATTTTCTAGTTTAGCCCCAGGAGGATAAGCCCCAGGATTATAATAGGCAAATTGCAGCTTTGCTACATCCTGCTGTGAAAGATTATTAGCTTGAGCATAAGCTGTTACAGCATCATGAAAGGAATCGATATAGACGTTTTCTTGTTCGCTCTGAGAGACGGGTAAAGGATTCTCGTCATTTTGATTTGTTTCTTTAATTTTGACACCCTCCAGTAAACTCTGGAGATCTCTTAATTGAAAATCTTTTCCTGGGGAAACAAGTGTGGGACGGTTAGAAAGGATTTGCTGAGAGAGGAGATCTTTTATCTTGAGCCTTCTTCAGCGTGTCTTGCTCGACAAAAAAACCTGTATTTACAGCTTCTGTATTCCCGATCTGAAAATTTTCATAATTTCCGTACTGTGGAGTACTACTAGGCTGTTTATCCACATTAAAACTCATAGTTTTACCCTCCTAAAGGGATCTTCTGACAGAAGCCTTTAAACATAGAGTTATAAAATAAGAAATATCTGACAATTCAATAAAACCACTAGTTTTAGTATAGCACAGTAATAATTAATTAACAATATTAGGATAATTATTTAAACTGAGTATTTGTTATTTCATTTAACGTTGCGCTTAATGAATTAAGAATTTGACCATGCAATGCAGATAAAGCTGCCAAGTCTTCGCTATAATTGGACATTCCATCCAATAAAGAATTTAGAATTTNTTGTAGATTTTTGATCATCGCTTCCAACATTTCAATGGTTGCCTCATGTTTTCCACGGGATTCAGAAAGCCTTTNTTGAGAAAGATTGTAGAATCCTTGAAGCGTGCTATTGGCCGTACTTAATCCAGTGTTAGCTAAACCTACAAATTTCATGCCCTGTGACAATTTGTTAATAATATTCATACTTTTATCAGCCTCAAGAAATTTTTCCAAAAGCTGAATCATTTTTTGGAAAAGACGAGTATCCTTAATTCGCTGGACGACAGCTCCTAAGGTGGTCTGAATTGTTGTCATTGCCTCTTGTGCAGCCTTCGCGGCAGCATTTAAGGCGCGAGTTGCAGCACTTGTGGCTGCAGTGGTCGTTTCTGCTGCTGCCGTTGCATCTTTTGTGATATTGGCTGCAACTGTAATCGCCATTTGCGCCTGCTTTATTGCAGCTTGTGTAGCAGTCACAGCATCTTCAGTAATTTTTGCGGACTGTTCAGCTGCCATAACAGCTGTTTGGGCAGACTTAGAAGCGGTCACCGCACTTCCACCTGGAACAAATACGGAAGCCACAGCACATGCAACAGTGAAAGACATATTCACACCCAGGACGACCCATTGAATATCCTCCTTCGGAACACCGCACATTCTACAAAAATTTTGGACCCAGTTACCGTCAGTGATGATTTGTGACATCAAGGCCTGAGTTTGCATAGGTCCGATCGCAATCAGAAGGGTAAATCCGACTCCGGTGGCAAGAAGAGCAGTAAATGCAGCAATTTCACCAACAGATTTAAGGCCCATTTTAAATTTTTCAAGAGCTTTATTTCCATTTGAGGGGATCATTTTATCAACTAGCTGCCCGACGCCCTTAGAAATTCCCTTTATCATATCCTCTGTAAAATTGAATTCATCGTTTAGAAAAAGAAAGCTAGTCCTAAAGGTCCTGAAGCTATTGCTGTGGCAATAGACATCACTTTCATGATTGGTTTCAAGGTTTTCATGACTTTGCTTAATTTTTCTGTTTTTCCCTTCTTTATGAACTTTGTTTAACTGTTCTTCGCGTTCGCGTACTTTTTGATCGACCATTTCTTTTCGGGCGATCGCTTCATCCTTTGAAACTTCAGATTGTGACCGTTGGAGTTCATAAATGGCATTCTGAGCTTTAATGATGGCTTGTGTGATAGCAGTCAACATATCCATCGTAACAGATTGAGTGACACTTTCTGGAACAATCAAAATCAGTTCGTGGGATAAAGAATTCATCATTTCATTAGCTTGTACAAAAGCTGTTGTGATTGGACTTGAAGCAATATCCTTAAAAATTCCATTCATCAAACCTGCATCAGGTTTCCAAAGAATTGGAAGTCCATTTTGTAATTTAGTCTGTGTGGAAGCAGCCTCAATAATGTATTGAGCCAGTTCTTTAATTTTTGGTGGAATGCTTGCCACATCGATGTTTTGAATGGCGTTTTTAAGTTGTTCAATTTCAACTTCGCTCAAATTCGAGGCTGATTTATTAAATTCCACCTGTAGATTAACTTGAAAATTTCCATATAGAACACCATTATAGATGCTGCTATTAAGCTGAGGACTCCAACCGGAAGGTATTCCATATTGCTGGCTCAATTTTAATAATGCACCATCTTGGAAATTTTTCAACCTGGTCGTCAACTTAGAATCCTTGCTAGAACCAGGATTATAATGCATAAATATCAATGCAGATTTTTCTTCAGGTGTTAAATCAGAACTCTCCACACTTTNTTCGAATGCGATGTTATAGGCATCTGATAAATTAAGATTGAAATTTTCATTTGGAATAGAAGAGGACAAAGTGGAGGGACTTACACCTTGATTTTTCGCCAACGCTTGCGCATCCGCGATCACACTATTTAGAGATGATTCAAGAGAATTTCCATTGCTAAGCTTAGTCTCCGAAGGGAAAGCAGCCGGATTAAAAANAGCGAATTTTAAGCTTTCTATATCTTTTGATGAAAGCTGATTTTGTTTTGCAAATTCATCAAGAGCCTCATGGAATGCTTCTATATAGACAATTTGCTGTTCTTCCTCAGACTGTGGCTCTGAGCTGATTTCTTTTTGAGCTGATTTTCTTTCTATAGATTGTTGAAGTAATAAATTTTGAAGATCCTTGATATGATCGCCTTTACCAGGAGAGACTAGATGCGGACGATTTGCCTCTAATTTTTGTTTGAGTTTTTCTTTTCTTCAGGAGAAGTGCTGAGTGTATCTTGCTCTGCTAATAAACCCGCTTCTTGTTCAACAGCTTCAACATCCTCAAACTGAAAATTTCCATAATTTTGTTGAGTCCCACCAATATAGTTCTTATCAACATTAAAGCTCATAAATTAACCTCCATGCCGGAAGCTCTTGTCATTAATGTGATTCAGGATCCGGAAAGTATTATGTTTTGATTTCTTCCTTAATCTCTTTTCTTAAATTTTCCATTGTTAAAGTTGCCCTATCTTTGAGCGTCTTAAATTCAGGTTTGTTTCCTGCCTTTTTGACTGTCATATCAAGGACCATCAGGGCGGAATAGGGATCCTTCATGGCTAAGTAGCAATCTGACATATGATAGAATGGGATGGGATTCTCAGGCTCAAGGATACTTTGCACAAGATAGGTGTCAATCGCACTTTGATAATTTTTCATCATATGGTGGCATGCCGCAAGACCCAGTACATATTTAGCTTGATTGGCTTCTATTGTGGTTAACATGTGAAAAATTTGGAGAGCATCATTAAAGCGCCCTGTCTGGTATAAATTATAGGCCTGAGCATATAGAGCTTCTAATTGTCTATCATTGAGCTGTAAAATATCTTTAGGTTTGAATTTTTCTTTTAAAAATTCATCAACGGACTCAAATTCCTTCTTTTCTTTACCAGAATCATTGGCCATTTTGACCTCCACTCTTAAAAATTCATTTTTAGCGAGCTATATTTTGAGCCATTTTTTGAATAATTTGTGTGATTGCCTGCAAGGCTGAAGAAGCAGACTTATAATACTCTTCGAAGATAAAGAGATAGTTTCTGACAGTTTCTTTTTGTGTATCGTTAAGGTTTTCCCCAGCAGTAATCGCAAAAGTAATGTTATTTTGAATTTGTCCGGCTTGGTTGGCGCTTGGAGTGTTAAAGGAGCTATAGTTGTCGAGCATCCATTTTGAAAATGCACTCACAGCTTCATATTGATTACTGGTAGAAATAATTGGGTTGCCATGATGGTCAACGAAGACTGTATTTAAATCGTTCATCACTGTTTTCAACGTACCATAAAGAGAAGTTGAATTGTTCAAAGCAGAAGCAGGCGTGGTGGCAGATAATTTTGTAATTTCAGCGCTTAATGTGTTTCGGATGGCAATTAATTGCATATAACCAGATACCAGATTTAAACTGGAAACTACAATAGGGGTGACAGGAGTATTATAATAGGCACTGGCTGCTGACTGATAAATAGGAGACCAACCCGAAGGTTTAGAAGCCCCATATTTAGACTGATAATTGAAGTTAAAAGCACTACTTCTTGTTGTCACATTATTATGCAAACTTTGCATTTGACCTAAAGTGATTAACACCTGGTTGGTGATGTTCAAGGCACTTTGCAAGGCTGCCATATTTTCTGAAATAATCAAGTTTCCTGTCTGAACGTAGTTAATTTCAATCAGTGCCTGGAGATGCATCCCGCCGCCAAAACCTTCCAACTCTGCCGCCTGAACATTTCTAGCAATAGCGGAAACTTGTATAGCCAAATCTCTCCATTGTTGCAACTGCATGAGGTTGACATCCGGAACATTGCTTCCGGAGGCATTCGTATCCACTCCCACAGCTGCTAAAGAACGTAAAATTTGATCATAATCCTGAGCCATGGTCATTGTCATCAAATAGGTTTTATAGGAGGATTTTCCGGCTGATGGCGGGTTGGCTTTGGACAAATTGTGTGCTGCTAAAAATGCAGAATCCACCGGTCCTGTAGGATAAAAGACTTGTGCTGAAGAGGTCACAATGACCCCATATTTAGCAAGATTGGTCAGCGCATAGAGCGCCGCATTCACTTGAGCAACATTCCCAGCGGAAATCATCGTTGTAGGATAAGGATTATCTGCTGTGGGTTGAATAGCTAAAACTCTTACAAACGCCAGTATGGCATTGTAATAAGCAGAAGCCATTTTTTGATTCGTATATTCAAATACGGTTGGAATTGCGCTAGGTATGCCACCTATTGTCACATAAGGGGTGGTAAAGG
This sequence comes from Parachlamydiaceae bacterium, assembly GCA_013414685.1. GTDB lineage: Bacteria > Chlamydiota > Chlamydiia > Chlamydiales > Parachlamydiaceae > Neochlamydia. The sequence goes on from CP058704.1 coordinate 1,636,946, forward strand.
TCATAACTTTTCTCCTTCCTTATAGATGAAGGATTTTACTTAAACTCTTTAATTAAAGTAATTTAGTTAATATGAAAAACTTCAATCCCTATATTACTATTATAATAAATAATATTTTAAAATTCAAGCATTAAGCAGGGAGCTCCAATGGTGGATTTGTTCCTCCGATCTTCACAGGTCCCGTTGTGGGAGGAGGAGCAGTCATTAAATCATTTACATACAAAATGCGTGTGCCAGGATCGATGAGCCTTTGGGAAAAATCATAAACCTCAACAGAGGGTTTTAAATAGTCTTTAAAATTATCCATTGCATTGTTAAATGCTGTTTGATCTTTTGATTNTTTAGTGCTGTGAANTTCATTTTGAAGGGTATTTACCAGTGATAGTGCATTGCCTGCCTCATGAATATCTTTAGCGTTGGCATTCGCAGGGCCGACAAGTTTATCTGCTAGAAGTTTTGCTTCCGAATCGGCTCGCTCAGATGGTAATATAGAAGAATAAACCCCTTTAATTGAATTCACAAGCGTTTGGTGTAGTTCCTGCTGGGAAAGAAATTGAGTGGTTGAAGGAGAAAGGAGTGGATTATTCTGGACTGAAAGAGGAATCACAGTGCCGGCTGCAATACGTGCTGCTAGCTCTTTCTTCAATCCTTCTTTTATCAATTCATACCTGATGTTATCCCTAAAAGTTTCTTCAGCTATTTGTTCTGTATTTGCAAGCAGATTGCTGGCCACCTTAGCCGCAATCTCCGAAGGCGTTGTAATCCNCCCTGCTGNTAAATTGTAGGCTAAATTCCCTATAAATAAGTTGGCATTGATCTCTCCCGTGCTTATTGGAAACCCGCTGACTAATTGAGGGGAAGTGTTTGAAATAGAGGTGGCAATTTGCAAAGCATCGCCTGAGGAAAACCCTTGGTTAATTAAAGACTGCTGCAAGCTATTGCGAAAGTCAGCGGCTGAATTAAATGCCGGCTGAAAAAATTNCGTAACCGTTGTGGAGAGAACATTTTGCGCTAAAGGACCAGTAATTCCATTATTTCCCAAGGCTGTAGAAAAGTTATTGAAAAANNCTGACTGGGTGTAGAGGAAGGTTGAAAGACAGCCTGGGACAACGCTTGATTGAGAGATTGTGTGAACTGAGCNCAGGGCGTCTCCAGAGAATCCTTGTGCAATTCCTACAGAATTTGCCACTTGAGAAGATAACTGATCGGCAACAAATTGTTGTGTAAAGGGATTCGAAATAAAACTGCTAAACCCAGGACCTTGATTGGTTAAATTAAAGACCTCCGAGGCATTTAAACCCGCTAATCCCAATAATTGGCCTCCTAAGCCAGGCAAGCCAAGAGTGTTTGAAAGAAGGCTTGTTGCAAAACCTGCCAAAGAAAGGTTGAGTTGAGAATTTAAAGCTGTAGAACCTGCAACGCCTGCTTCTTGAAATCCTTGGGAGAGGATATTTTTAGAAATCAAATCTAAAACATTTGAAGCAAGGCCTAAAGTTAAGGCCACCTTCAAATCTTCCTCGCTTCCACCCAGGCTGATTCCGTCTTTAAGGGATTGAAGAAGTTGAATTGCGTTTATTGTAGAAGCCCCAGCTAATACATTGGCCGTTGCTGCAAAGGCAGCATTAAAGGTGTAAGGCTTTTCAACCGTGCTATATTGAACATAATCGGCATTTCTTGCACCTTTGTTAAGAAGTTGCGAGAAAATCACCGGATCAAGGGACGAGGAAATTGCAGCTAATCCCGTGTCGCTTCCCGCCCCCACATTCGATGTGCTGCTCGCTGCTTGCACAGATGCAAAAGCTGGAGGAAGTCCATAGACAGTCGTTTTTGTATGAAGAAAAANATCGATAAAGGTTCGTAGTTTTCTTGTTAAATTTAACCCTTTTTNTGTTTGACCTGTCAAAATAGCATTTTCTATCAGAGCTGGCGTGACCACTTGAGAGGTCACATCATCTGGAGCAGGATAAGGATCCAGCGGTTGAACAGGACTATTCGTCACAACCGGGAGAACAGTGACAGGTGCAGNGGGAGACGCTTGAGCCAATGTTAAAATCGTAGCAGGAGAAGAAGTTAAATATTGCTCCTCAGGCAAAGGTTCCAATCCTAAAGCCATACGTTCCGCATTTATTGTAACCAGCTCCGCATTATTAATATCCACTTCCGCATTAAAACTGCTTATTGAGTTGTTATAATTTGCAATCTCAGTATTTCTGCTAACTACATAATTATTATAGTTGTTAACAGCATTATTATACTGATCCTGAGCAGCATTGAAAGTTTGTTGATCTTGGGCATATTCATCTGCACTTATAAGACCTTGGTTATATTGGTCTGTTTGAGACTGAAATAGCGCATATGCATTATTAAAATCTGTCGCAGCCTGATTGATGACCTGGGTTTGGTTAGTATCATCCGGAACTTGATTATTATAATCATCAATAATTCCGTTCTCCTGATGAATTTGATCGTTCACATTATTTGCAAATTCAGCTTGATCAGAATTCAACTGATTGGCCTGATTAATCAAAGCAAGTAAGTTCAAAGCATTAAAAATCATATCACGATAAAATTTTGAACTTACACTATTGACCGTGGCACTGTTTAAATAAGCACTTTGTTTGTTTAAGATACTCGCTAAAGAAACTGCTTGCATAACGGCAAAAAGAGATGGGTTGGGAAGTTGGGGATTACTTGATGAAGAAACGATAATAGGGGCCGTAGCAGATGCACTTAAACTTGAAAGGGTATCCAGCAATTTTTGCTCTTCAAGACTCGTAGACGTAGAAGCGGGATTTGTTGAACTCGCACCCGATACTTGAGGCTGACCTCCCTGAATGGGACTGACCATACAAAACCTCTTTTTAGAAAAAGTCTGCACTCCTAAGCTATGCAAATTTAATGCTAGTCCTTAGGATTTGGACTCCGATTTTCTTTTTATCCTAAAAATAATTATAACATATAAATCAATAAAAAACTATGGTTTTATAAAGGGTCTTAAACTAAACTATAAGAATTTAATATAGTTGGCTTGGACTTATGGGTGCTCTGCTTACATTAAATACCATTAATCGCTACGTAAAGAATGAAAATTTAATTCTTATAGCTAGCAAAAATAAGACCGGACACCTTCAATTAAAATGCCGAAAAATAATTTTCTAACCTTTCTTATCGTTAAAATTTTCAATCCTAATAATTTTCGACTTTCCACTGTTGTGAAATTGATTCAAGAGCAAGAAGAAAAATTCAAGCTACTTTTATCTTTAATTCTCAGTCCTTAGAAGCATTCTATAAAAACTTAATGGAAAAATTGAAAAACATAATAGAAAGCCGGGCTATTCATATCTTGTTCCTTTTGAGATTTTTAGAGCAAGCGCTCATCCTAGGATATCTGAAAATTTAGATCCTTGTAGATTTCCAACTCTCTATCCAGATGAGGCTACCAAATTTTTATACGATCCTCTAGAAAACGATTCATTTCCTGATTGTCTAAGCGCCTTTTCAACTTTTGAAGATCCTCTCACCTCAGATCATGCAGAAAACAAGCTTGAATCAGCTTTAAATAGTGAAGTTCTTAAAAATGAATATGCACTCAATGAGGATGAAGCTGATATTAGTAGAATTCCTATCCCACCACCTATTGAAAATTTTTTAAAATATAAACCACAACGACCGTTACCTCCTGAATCTTTACTAGAACGTTTTCAAAGAGATTTTCCTGAAATCCCTAGTCAAGATGAGAATCATCTGGTAAATGAAGCTCGTGAGATTCTTCAATTTTTGTACACTCGCTTACCAACTGAAAAATCATTCATTTAAGAAAATTTTACAGTTGTGGGCAAATTAACGATTCATTTATAAACTGGCTTAAACATGAAAGAAATAATTGGGAAGATTCTCAACTTGATTTGTTAACTCGCGAGTGTGAGTTTCTTTTAACTAAACGCTTTGCTCTCTACCACACTATATCAAAACGCGATCTATTATTTTTTAAACTATCCGATCTCGCTTCTTCCTCATCAATTAAATGATGTTTTTACTTTATGATAGAAAAACTAGAATTTCATCCTTTCAAAGATTTTAAATACTATAAATCTTTTACTGTTAATTCTGAGGATGAAAAGAGGAAATCCATCCTCCATGTCAAAAGATAGTTTTTGAAAATCTCTCAATATTTTTCAAAAACCCCTACAGGAAATAATTTTATTTTTTGAAAATTTTGATTCCAAATATCTCGCTTCAACAATAATCGCCTTGTTCGAAGAGCAATTTGCTAAAAATTACAAACATTAATTGCCTACGGAATCAATAGAGGTAGTCTATCTTCTTTTCCATTAAGAATTTTCAATAAAATTGAAGAAGTTTTAGGGAGAGAAGAAAGAAAATTTTTAGAACATTTCATTTACACTCGTGATAATGGCGTTACATTTTCTAAATTTTACAATAATGCTCTTTTATCCGATTTAAAACTTAAAATTGGTGAAGAATATTATTTTGTTCATCGTGCTCTTATAAAATCTATTCCGGTTTTCGAAAGATACGCTTCATCCCATCAGACAGAGATATGCTTAGAAGCAAATTCGGATTTGAGAATGTATCTTAATTGGGCTTATGATCATTTCGAACTTGGAAAATGCGGATATGGATTAAAAGACCTTCATGTTTGCAAACGAGACTTTTCGAATGTATACAACAATCCTGAACATGCCGATTTTACGATTGAATCTACAAATGGTGAAAATTGTATCTGCACAAAGTCATCATAGAAAGTTCTGACTTAGATTATTTCAAAAGTTTAATCAATAATGGAATGAAAGAAGGCTTAGAATCAAAGCTAACGGTTGAAGAGGATGAATTTGAAGTTTTAAAAATCATTTTTGAATATATCTACAAGAATGAAATGCCTGAATTTGCTGACGAAACCTCAAAAACAGCTTTTGAAGATGCTCTCAATTATTACCGTGCTCAAGGAGAATTAGCTGAATAGCTTAAGCATTTAAGCTTTTCCAAAAGATATTTTTGTGTCTGACTTTATAGGCTTTAGGCACAAGCCTTCTTTCCACAAATTTCAACCATCTGGATGGAATTTGTTCTACGTTGATTTCTAGAACAGTATAGGTCGCTTCTGGAATATTTTTTTGCTGCGCTTTAATGGCATCGCTTAAAAGTTTGATCCAATAGCCTGTGTAAATAAATTCATCCTCAATATAAAGAGCAGAATAGCGCATCAGCTCAGGAGTTAAACGGTGCGTCACCATCCAACCAATCACCTGGTTTTTATACCTTAATCCTACGCTGCAATTATATTCGATAAGATTCCTGTCTTTACCAAATGGATAAATGTAATCTGGAATCGTCCCTTGTTCGAAACGGAGTTTGAGATCTTTTCNTTCCAGGGGAGTGATTTCCTTAAACGGAAATTCCTCAAAACCTTCTTCTAATGGAATCTCTTTGTAAAGCCATGACGTATTAAATTCTGCACTGATAAAATGACACTCAAGAATGTGGGATTGAGGTCCCTTCCAATGCAAATCTTGAAATACTTTTTCTATTAATGGGGCAAGAGATTCCTCTTTGGTATAAGTCATTGTGGCCGTGTTAATATCCTGAAAACGCAATCTTTGAATAAAGGCTTCTACCANAACTTTTACTAAATCCAACGATGCATGCTCAGTATCTATTACCAAGCAATGAATATCTGCAAGATGCAAATGTTTGAAAANACTTGCGAGTACGATTCCAACAGGAGTTTCATCTATGATAAGTGCATTTGCTAGCAGGGGTGTATCTTGAAANNAAGGATTTTCACCCTCTAAAGCACTTTGCAAATTAAAGGGAAGAAGACGTGCATACTTGTCGCGATTTCTGGAATCTTGAAGAGGAAACTCCAAAGGAATAATCATAACGATTATTCCTTATGCCTCTTTAGCAAAAGCTATTTTTTCTTCTGAACGTTTGATCAATGGAGGTTTATTCTCTAAAATAGTCTCTTTATCAAGGATGATTTCTTCAATGCTTGGGTCTGAAGGAACCTCAAACATTAAATCCTTCATTGCATTTTCGAGAATCATACGAAGAGCTCGTGCACCTGTACCCGCATCTAATGCTTNTTGAGCGATTGCGTGGAGGGCGTCCTCTGTGAGGGTGAGCTTGACTCCTTCAGATTCAAACATGGATGTAAACTGTTTGACCACCGCATTTTTAGGCTGGGTGAGAATTTTCTTTAGATCTTCCAATGTCAACTCATTGCAATTGGCGATGCTATTAAAACGGCCAATAAATTCAGGGATCATGCCAAATTGAATAAAATCCTCTGGTTCGGCTTTTGCAAGAAGCATGCTTTNTTGATTTGGGTCCACAACTTCCTTAGAACCTGTTGAAAAACCGATCGTGCTTCGTCCTAAACGTTTTGCCACAATCTTTTCTAGATTGACGAATGCCCCTCCAACAATGAACAGAATATTTTCAGTATTTACCTTAATATATTCTTGGTTGGGATGCTTTCGACCGCCTTTAGGTGGAACATTTGCAATGGTTCCTTCCACAATTTTTAACAAGGCTTGTTGAACACCTTCACCCGAAACGTCTCTTGTAATAGAGACATTAGCGGTTGTCCGATTGATTTTATCAATCTCATCGATATAAATAATCCCCTGTTCTGCCTTTGCGACGTCATAGTCTGCCGCTTGCAAAAGACGAAGAATGATATTTTCGACGTCTTCGCCAACATAGCCAGCTTCTGTCAAAGTTGTCGCATCTGCGATAGTAAAAGGCACCTCAAGGATCGTTGCGAGCGTTTTTGCAATCAGTGTTTTACCAGAACCGGTAGGTCCAAATAATAAAACATTCGATTTGCTGAAATCGATCTTTTNTTCTGACGTTTCTTTCGGCTCTTTATTGAGAGATCGAATGCGTTTATAATGATTATAGACGGCTACTGCAATCGTTCGTTTGGCGCTTTCTTGTCCAATGATATAATCATCCAACCGTTCTTTAATTTCTTTTGGCTTTAATAGTTTTAATTCGTAGGTGGGCGTTTTCTTCTTTTCAAGAATGCCAGAGCAAAGACGCACACATTTGTCGCAGATGTAGACGTTTGGACCGGAAATTAATTTTTCTACGCCCTCTTCGGAACGACCACAGAAAGAGCATGAAATCACATCTTTTCCAGGATTGAGTTTCTTTGTCATCTTTTACCCTAAGCCGTCAATTTTTGGGTACAATCACTTCATCTATTAAACCGTATTCTTTAGCTTCAGCGGCGCTCATATAAAAATCTCTTTCGGAATCCTGAGCGATCTTTTGAATGCTTTGACCGGTCGCTTCTGCCATAATTTCAATGATACGTTNTTTCAAGTAGATAATTTCTTTCGCCTGAAGAGCGACATCTGCCGAAGACCCTCCGACTCCGCCGCTTGGCTGGTGAATCATGATACGACTGTTAGGAAGAGCATAGCGATGCCCTTTGGTTCCTGCAGCGAGTAGAAGTGCCCCCATAGAAGAGGCTTGACCTATACAGTAGGTATTTATCCTGCATCCCATCCACTGCAAAACATCATAGATGGCAAGCCCTGCACTGATGTATCCGCCCATCGAATTAATGTAAATATTTACATCTTTTTTAGGATCTTCCATTCTTAAGAAAAGGAGCTGGGCGACAACAACATTAGCCACATGATCTGTGATATCGGTTCCTATGAAAACAATACGGTCCTTCAGCAAACGTGAAANAATATCCATTGAACGTTCACCGCGACCCGTATCTTCGATTACATAGGGTGTGAGGGAATTTTTGGGTCTTTCATCTTCTTGTGTCATAGACANTTCCTTTATCTTGTGAAGCTCTTCATCTTTATAGGATCGAGACTCTAACAAGTCAAGTTTTAATCAATCTGTCTTGCTTTTGAACAAGCAGATCTTTTGCTTNTTGGGTAATTAAGTAACTATACAATCTGGAACGAATTTCTTGAGGTTCCATATTTTGGTTGATCACCGAAGTGTCCTGATTCATCATATGCTTCATGAATTCTTGCATAATTTCTTCTTGAGAAACATCTAGTTGATGATCTTTGGCAATTTTATTGGTGATGAAGAATAAGCGATAAGCATTATCCAGATCTTTAGAAACTTTTTCTGTAATTTCTTGAACTCTTTGCTCATAGGCTTCTTTTGTCATGCCTTCTGGATTGAGATGTCCAAGAGCATGGGAAATACGGTGTTCCTTATCTTCTTTAGTTAAAGAGGCCGGAATATCAAATTGGTATTTATTAACTAGCTCATCTTCAATTTGCCGTCTTTGCTGGTCCTTGACAAGATCTTCTGCAGACTTCTCTAAGCTTTTAATAATGCGTTGATTAAGCTCTTCAACATTTGGCGCTCCGACTTTTGCGGCAAGCTCATCTGTCACTGTAGGAAGAATGGCTTTTTGATGGCCTTTAATTGTGATGCGGCAGCGTGTGGATTTGAATTCATGGTCGTGAGAGTGATCATGCGTAGGATCATTGCAAGTCTCTGCATGAGAATGGTCTAGTTCGCTTGTTCCTTCAACTACATCGTTGACTTNTTTGCCAATAAGAAGATTAACAAGCCATGTTCCCATTTTACCTTTTTCAACTACGAAGCGTGACTGACGGCAGATCTCAAAACCTTCATCTAGATTATCAATATCTAAATCAACGTAATCTCCCTCAACGATCGGCTGGTCTGCCACATTTTCCCACTGAGCATTGGAAAGTTGGATTTGAGTCATCACGTCCTGAATTTTTCNGGGTGTGACAGGACTTTTTTNCAACTTTTTAACAGTGAGCTCTTCAAGATTTATTTCTGGAACAACAGGTTCTACTTCATACTCATAGAGTAAAATAGCGCCTTTTTCTAAGGAAGCTTCTTTAATTTTGTAGCTTTGGATGCCATTTCTCCCAAAAGGATAAATTTTAATGAGATCGACAGCTTCGCTAAATGTGGTATTGATTAAAATCTGCTTCCACTCATCATCTACATGCTNTTTGTAGTTTTGCAGGATGTAATTATCTGGAGCTTTGCCTTTACGAAAACCGGGTACATTCACCTCTTTATTCACATTTTTGAGCGCTTTTTTAAAAGCAGCTTCTGCTGCAACAGGCGTTACAGTGACTTGAAGTTTAACCTTTGAGCCTGGTTCACGCGAAATAGTGACATGAAGATTATCATTTTTATATTCATTTTGTTGGGTTGCCACAGAAGTACCTCATTATAAAATATGATGGAGAACAAACTTAAGAGTATGTTACCATACTAGGGAAAATAAAAAAAGCGGGTGATGAGATTTGAACTCACGACACTCACGTTGGCAACGTGATGCTCTACCCTGAGCTACACCCGCGGGTTTGCAAAGAAATAGCAGTATAGAAATTGAAAGCATTTTATTCAAGAAAAAAAGGAAAAAGAAGTCTTAGCTGCAGACCCAGGCGGCGTGATTATAGTTTAGGATTTCAAAGGAGTCTATTTTTTGTTCCACGTCCCCCGTGTAAATGACATATCCTTTGGAAAAACGATCTTCAATAAGATTTTTAAAATAGGTTAGATTTTTAANGAAGGCTTTGTTAAATGTTTTTGCAGCTTTGACTTCTATAGGGACAAGCTCTCTTCCTGTCTGAAAAACAAAGTCGATCTCATTGCCATTGGTATCCCTAAANNAATAAAGTTGAGGGTCTAGGCCTTGATTGATTCTTGCTTTGTAAAGCTCCAGAAAAACTAAATTTTCAACAAGATTTCCTCTCAACGGATCACGTGACATTTGAAGGGTATTTTCAATCCCTAAAAGATAAGCAGCCAAACCCACATCCGAAAAATAAAGTTTTGCAGACTTGATGCTTCTTTTCCCAAAATTCTCATAGTAAGGTTGTAATCGAATGACAATAAAAGAGGCTTCAAGAATAGAGATCCAATGTTTCACAGTGTGAGAGGAAGCGCCAATTTCATTCCCTATACTTTCTAAATTAAGAATTTGACCTATACGACCTGCACAAATTTTTATAAATCTTTGGAATTGGCTCAGATCTTTTACTTGAACCAATTGCCTAAGATCGCGTTCTACATATGTTTGAAAGTAGTTTCTATAAGCCTTCGTAGGATCTAAATGATCCTTATAGATTCTAGGATAGCCGCCATGAAGAAGGATTTCATCTAAAGCTAGCTCAATGTTTGCTTCGTGAAGTTCGACTAAACTCAGAGGAAGAAGGTTTAATAGAGCTGTACGGCCAGCCAGGGATTGTGAAATAGCCTGATAAAGTTCCAGCTGGTGGCTTCCAGTGAGGATAAACATCCCCTTTTGCTCCGAATGATCAACAATCAGCTGAAGATAGGAAAGTAGCTGAGGCGAGCGTTGGATTTCATCTAAAATAGCTCCATTGGGATATTTGGCCAAAAATTCGCGAGCATCAATTTGAGCAAGCTCGCGAATATCTGGTGCCTCTAAATTTACATAGGGTTTTTCTGGAAAGGTGTTTTGAACTAATGTGGTTTTTCCGGATTGCCGCGGCCCTAACACAGTTATAATCGGGTATTGACGGGCTAATTCCTTTAATTCCTGTTTTAAAATTCTGGTAAACATGTGAAAATCCGAAGTTCAACTTCATTATATCATAATATTTGATTTTTGTATATTTTTATGAAAATCCGAAGTTAAACTTCAGATTTTCATAAATTGATTTTTAAGTTGAGACAAATTTATCACCTTAATATAGTTAAATGCTTTCCATGCGGGTGTAACTCAGTTGGTAGAGTGTCACCTTCCCAAGGTGAATGTCGTGAGTTCGAGCCTCATCACCCGCTAAATCTAAAGGAGTGAATATGGATTGTCATATGCATCGCCTTACGGAACGTCTTGCCTGGTTTGCTCAAGGAAATCTTGATCAGATCATTGAAACGATGTCTCTTGAAGAAAAAGTCGGTCAAATTTTTATTTCTTTTATTTACGGCCCAGAACTTTCTTCTCTGGCTGAAGAAACGATTGAAAAATCAAAACTTGGCAATATCATTCTTTATAATTGGGCCAATGAACTTATAGAGCCAAATCAAGTCAAAAACTTACAGATCAAATTCAACAATGCATGCAAAATGCTTTAGGCCTTCCCGCAAATATTGTGATCGATCAAGAGGGTGGAATTGTCTCACGACTTGTTGAAAACTTTACTGTTTTCCCGGGAAATATGGCTTTAGCTGCTACTCAAGATCCTTTTCTTGCAAGACAAACAGGATTAGCTTTAGGGCAAGAAATGAAGGCAGTCGGCATCCCTCATACACTTGCACCTGTTGTGGATAGTGTCACAAAAACTTCTTTTATTGGAACGCGTTCTTTTGGCGAGGATCCCGACCAAGTGATAGCCTTTGCAAAAGCTATGATCGATGGATTTCATGAAGCTGGAGTTAGCGTCACCTTGAAGCATGCCCCCGGTCTTAGGCGTGGCATCAACGATTCCCACACGAACCAAATCTTTGTTGAGATTAGTGAAAAAGAGATGCAAGAAGTAGAGTTAAAACCATTCACAACTTTGCATGAGCTAGTTGAAACTCTAATGACTGCCCATGTCTCAATTCCTCAAATCGATCCACATCATTGCGCTACCCGTTCATCAAAGCTCCTTAGTCTAATAAGAGAACAAATGAAAGATGTTGTCATGATAAGCGATTCTTTAGTCATGATCGGCTGTACACCAAATCAAAATTCTTGGGAAGAAACGGTGGCAGGCGTGACACATGCGGCTATTGAGAGCTTTAATGCGGGAGCGGATTATTTAATTTTAGGCAGGCTCGAATGGGCAAAATTTGAGGGGGCAACTACACCTGAAACCAATCAAAAACTTAATTTTCAGGTTTTAGAAAGATTTTGTGAAGCAGTGAAAGAAGGGATGATTTCAGAGCAAAAACTTCACACTTCATTAAGACGCATTCTTGACTTAAAGTTTAAACACTTCAATCGCAAAGAGATTCCAAATATATCAGTTATTAAATGTGCAAAACATGTTGAACTAGCAGATACAATAGCTAAAAAGCTATCACTTTACTTTCTCCCCTGAACTATTGAAAACATATGATACAAAACTCTCTGGAAGAAACATCCTGATTATCGCCCCAGAAGAGCTTCAAAACAATTTAAAGGAAGCTTTAAAAAATTTTAAATTTATAACCACTCAATTTTTTAACAAAAAAGACTTATCTTCAACACTTCAGGCAATACAAGAAAAACTCATTCAAGGCATCCAACATTCTGATCTGACTATTTTCCTCTCATTTAATGGACACATATGGAAAGATCAACTTTCATTATTAAATGAAATCGCGCAGCAAGTTCCTGAGAAAAATTGATAATTGCTGGATTGCGCAATCCACAAGATGTGATGAAAAACGAAGAAAAACTTTTGGTCTATCTTACTTATAGTCATACTGTTCCTTCCCTTAAAGCTCTATTTGAAACATTAGAGAAACAAGAATATCCGCAAGGAGTCCTTCCTTTTCGAAAATTTAAGTTTTCTGTGTTGCAAAAACAAAAATTTCAAAAAATTTGATTGCAACTCATTGCAATTCTGCGCTCTTCGAAATGATCAAGATTAAATTTTAGTTTACTTTTGACAACATGGGGGTGAGTTTATATACTGCGCCGATATGGACTCCAAAATACATGTTTGATCGCACTTCAAATTAACGTTCAAGCTATATTTTGGGTGGGATTTTACCTAAAACAATAACCTACTACTCCAAGAAAAAAACATGCTAAACTTCCGCAAACTCAAACAAGATTACTCCTCAAACATATTGAAAGATGGACGAAACCTGTATGACAAAGGAATGGTATCATCAGCCAAAATTGTCACGTTGAATGCACAAAAAGTGCGCTTGAGTTGTAAAGTCCAAGGATCTTTTGACAACACCTATAATTGTGAAATCGAAATTGATAGACGTGAATCCACAACCATTGATTCTGACTGTGATTGCCCTTATAAATATGATTGCCAGCATTTAGCAGCTGTTCTATTCCATCTAGAAAGTCATTTAGACGAAATTATTGTCAATTATTCGAAAGAAACAGATTTAGGAAAGAACCCTTCTATTGATGAATCCGANAAAGAGACTCTTATCGAAACTTTCAAGCAAGCTGAAACAAAAGAAACTGTGCGACGGACTAANAAACACCATAAAGAGCTTACGATTGAGTATGTAGGAGCTTCTCATGTACTGGGAGCTTCGCCTTTCTTTTTAGCAGAAGAAGGGCTGGTTGAAGATAAAGCAGAATTAGCGGTCGTCTTATCCACACCGAACACTGGGCCCTCTATTCCTTATTATGAAGCCCAATTTGCACTTCGTCTACCCTACCGGTCAAAACCTTTGATCATTGCAAATATCAAGGAATTCTTTGAGTGTGTGACGCACCAAGAACCCTTATATATAGGAAATAAGCGCTATTATTTTACACTTCAATCTTTTGATCAGGAAAGTTCACAGATTCTTAAGATGCTAATGGATTTTGCACGTTTTCCCGANTCCAAAGAAGAACGTTACCAACGTCTGATTTATATTGATCTTGAGGCATTAGGCAATATTCTCGCACAGGCATTTGAAGCTGGCAGCGCCCGTCCCAAAGCACTCAACGCTTCGCTTGAAAATGATCCAGAACTCTTATGTATGCCTTGCTTTTATTGCGGGACTCTGGAAGAGCCCTTACGTTTTTCAAATCAACCGGCAAAGTTGCGCTTTGAACTAGAATACATAGAAGCGGCAAGTCCAAAAATTCTTATAAATCCCACACTCATCATCGACAACAATCAAAGAGTCATCCTGCCAGAGGTAAAATTGTTTGAATGTGCAAAGCCGGGCATGATTTATCAATATACTTATTATAGATTTAATCAAAGTATACGCCGTAAACACTTGCGTAATTTGCCTGATATTCGGGATGTGACAATCCCTGAAGCCTTGTTTGGAACATTTGTTGAAAATGCCATTCCAGAACTCATGCGTTATGGCGAAGTGGCTAATAGAGAAAACGTTGACAAGTTCGTGACGTTGCCATTTGTAGGTAAATTAGGCGCAATCTGCGATATTAGTTATTTGAACGGAGAATTAGAAGCTTCTCTGCACTTTGTTTACGATGATATAGTTGTGCCTGCTGCCCCTTCACAAATTACTGCTGAACATATTTTACCTTTTGTCAGCCAGCAAGGAATCCTGGCCAGAAATTTAACAGAAGAGCANAAAATTCTTCGCGAACTTTTCCAGGATTTTCTTTACGATCCTGTCAATGGAATCTTTATCGCTAAGACCGATAAGAAAATTATCGAGTTTATGACCGATATCATTCCTCGAAACCAGGATAAGATTAAATTTAATTGCCCTGAGAATCTTCTTGATCAGTTTATCTATGATGACACGAAGTTTAAGGTGCATTTAAAGGAAACAGACCGTGTAGATCAGTATGAAGCTCATATTAAAGTGATCGGCCATCTAAATGGTTTTACGCTCGATTTATTGTGGGAATGTTTATCTACCAAGCGCGCTTTCGTAGAATTAGCCCGAAAGAAGACGCTCAAGAANAAAGAATCTTCAACGAAGTCGCACAAAATCTTAGTTCTGGAACTAGACAAGCTCGCTCCAATTATTCAATTAATGGATGACTTGAGTATTAAACAATTGGGAGATCATGTTCAACTTTGTCCTCTTTGGAGCCTCTCTAGTATTGACGTCTCTCAGTATAAAGGTCTGCCTATTGAGATTACGATAAGCGACAAACTGAAGCATATCCAGGAGCAAATGCTTGGAATTGCCTCAAGTGAATCTTGTGAAATTCCTAAAGAAGTTAGAGCAACCTTGAGATCTTATCAGCATGATGGAATTAGCTGGTTGAATAGACTGAGAGAAATGCATCTTAACGGTATTTTAGCGGATGACATGGGCTTGGGAAAAACCCTCCAAGCCATCACAGCTATTACGCAATACAAGCTGGATCATCCCAAAAATATTTCGTTGGTGGTTTGCCCCACTTCCCTAGTATATAACTGGAAAGAAGAAATTGGAAAATTCAATCCACAGTTAAAAGTTCTTGCCGTAGACGGGACTCCAAATCAACGAAAGAAACTTTTGACCTCTTTAAAAGGAATCGACGTCATTGTCACTTCTTACAGTCTCTTGCANAAGGATGTGGAGATTTATAGCAAAATCAATTTTGGCTATTGCATCTTAGATGAGGCGCAGCATATTAAAAATCGCGGGACGCGCAATGCGAAGTCGGTAAAAATGATTCAAGCGGCCCATCGTTTAATTCTTACCGGCACACCTATAGAAAACTCTTTGGATGAATTATGGAGCTTATTTGATTTCTTGATGCCAGGCCTTTTGAGCTCATACGAAAGATTTTTGGAAAAATATATTCGCCAGCCTACACAGCCGTCAGGTTCGCAACTGGAAGTGCTGCGTAANAAAGTTTCTCCTTTTATCTTGCGTCGTATGAAACAGGATGTTCTCTCTGAACTTCCGCCTGTTTCAGAAATTATTTACCACTGCCATCTTTCGGAAACCCAACGTCAGCTTTATCACTCTTACGCAGCTTCAGCAAGAGAAGAACTCTCTAAATTGGTCAAACGCGAAGGATTTGAGAAAGTTCAAATCCATGTCTTAGCAACCTTAACCCGTCTGAAACAAATTTGCTGCCACCCTGCCATTTTTGCTAAAGATCAGCCTGAATTCGGGGATTCAGCAAAATATGACATGTTAATGGAGCTTCTGCAAAACCTCATAGAAGGTAAACACAAAACAGTCGTATTTAGCCAATACACGCGTATGCTTAACATTATGAGTGATGATCTTAAACGGCAAGGAATTCCATTTGAATACCTGGATGGAACGAGCAAAAACCGTTTGAATATCGTTAATAAATTTAATGAAGATCATAACATTCCTGTCTTTCTGGTCTCTTTAAAAGCAGGAGGAACAGGCCTGAACCTCGTCGGTGCAGACACCGTGATCCACTATGATATGTGGTGGAACCCTGCGGTTGAAAATCAAGCGACAGACCGGGTGCATAGAATCGGTCAGAAAAATGCAGTTTCTGCTTATAAACTAGTCACACTCAATACGATAGAAGANAAAATCATGGACCTTCAAAATCGTAAAAAAGGACTTGTTAANAAAGTTGTAAGCTCCGATGAAGAAGCTATCTCTAAACTCACATGGGAAGAAGTGCTAGAACTTCTTCAAACCTAGATTAAGAAGGTATCTGCTTTTTGTTGAGCAGATGCCTTTCAATTTTTATCCTTGCAAAGTCACTCAGTTTTATGTGAATATAAGCAAAAAAATAGACTCCTTCTAGTTGAAAGTTGAAAAATTTGACAAGAGAGCATCCTGAATTTGAATTCTGTCAAAGCAGCACAACTTGAATAAGTTGTATGATACAGACAAATTCAAAGACATGGCAAGCTGACGAGGTCCAAATTCCAAGTTTCAGCTGGATGGGGTATAAAAGCCTGTTCACAATAACGACTTTTTCGCAGGGGCAAGATGAGCAAGAAAAATTCATTAGGTTTCAAAGACCAATTCAATAAAATGACCCGGTCTGCTTTTGGCCAACTCAACAAATTCCGCGGGGTGTTTTCTAACGACATTGGAATCGACTTAGGGACTGCTAACACTCTCGTTTATGTCAGAGGTAAAGGAATAGTCCTGGCTGAACCTTCGGTGGTAGCCGTTGACTCTACAACCAATGAAGTATTAGCTGTGGGACAAAAAGCAAAGGCCATGCTTGGGAAAACCCCTAGAAAAATTCATGCCGTCAGACCCATGAAAGATGGCGTGATCGCTGACTTTGAAATTGCCGAAGGAATGTTAAAAGCTTTAATTAAGCGCGTCACACCAGCTCGAAGCCTTTTCCGCCCTAAAATTCTTATTGCCGTCCCGTCAGGAATTACTGGTGTAGANAAAAGAGCTGTTGAGGATTCTGCCCTTCATGCAGGCGCCCAAGAAGTCATCTTGATAGAAGAACCGATGGCAGCAGCCATTGGAGTAGATTTGCCGGTGCATGAAGCTTCCGCTAATATGATCATTGATATTGGAGGNGGAACGACAGAAATTGCCATCATTTCACTTGGTGGAATTGTCGAATCGCGTTCATTAAGAATTGCTGGGGATGAATTTGATGATTGCATTATCAACTATATGCGCCGTACCTATAATTTAATGATCGGCCCTAGAACCGCAGAGGAAATTAAAATGACCATCGGCTCAGCTTACCCGCTTGGAGGCAATGAGCTCGAGATGGAAGTAAGGGGGCGGGATCAAGTCGCAGGCTTACCGGTCACGAAACGCATCAATTCAGTCGAAATTAGAGAGTGTCTTGCGGAACCTATCCAGCAAATCATTGAAAGTGTCAAACTAACATTAGAAAAATGTCCNCCCGAATTAGCTGCAGACTTAGTCGAAAGAGGAATGGTTTTAGCAGGCGGTGGCGCACTGATCAAAGGAATCGATAAAGCCTTAATTAAAGAAACAGGCCTTCCAGTTATTATTGCCCCTCATCCCTTACTCGCCGTTTGCCTGGGAACGGGAAAAGCCCTCGATTACCTCGATAAGTTCAAAAACGTAAACAACTGTAAACGACTTCCCTTTCAAAAATTGTTAGGAAGTTCTTCATGTGGGCCTATGCAAATAAAAATCCTCATTTGAAAAGTTGGATTGAAGAAGTCCGCCAGTTAACTCAACCCGACCAAATCGTCATCTGTGATGGATCCAAAGCGGAATACGATAGACTTTGTCAATTGATGGTTGATTCAAGAACGTTTATTAAACTCAATCCAGAAAAACGCCCTAATAGCTTTTTATGCCGCTCAGACCCAAGAGATGTCGCGCGCGTAGAGGATTGCACTTTTATTTGTTCCCATAGCAAGGAAGATGCTGGTCCTACCAACAACTGGCGTGATCCTGAAGATATGAANAAAACCTTAAGAACTCTTTTTAAGGGTTGTATGAGAGGACGTACGCTCTATGTGATTCCTTTTAGCATGGGGCCTTTAGGATCAAATATTTCTCATATTGGTGTGCAAATTACAGACTCTCCTTATGTCGTTGTTTCGATGCATATCATGACACGCATNGGGAAAAAAGTTCTGGATATTCTCGACGATAAACCTTTTGTTCCATGTCTGCATTCACTTGGCGCCCCTTTAGAAAAAAATCAAAAGGATGTGCCCTGGCCCTGCAACCCTGAGCACCGTTATATCGTCCATTTTCCCGAGGAGCATGCTATATGGTCTTATGGAAGCGGATATGGNGGGAATGCGCTTTTAGGNAAAAAATGTTTTGCCTTGCGTATTGCCTCTGTGATGGCGCGTGACGAAGGTTGGCTGGCAGAGCATATGCTTATTCTCGGGATTACAAATCCTAAAGGCGANAANAAATATTTCGCCGCAGCTTTTCCGAGCGCTTGCGGCAAAACGAACTTAGCAATGCTGACACCCACCTTGCCCGGTTGGAAAGTAGAGACAGTAGGTGATGACATTGCCTGGATGAAATTTGGCAAAGACGGACGTCTTTATGCGATCAACCCTGAAGCAGGCTTNTTTGGCGTCGCACCAGGCACATCGTATAAATCCAATTACAACGCAATGAAAAGTATNCGAAAAAACACCATCTTCACTAACGTGGCCTTAACCGATGACGGGGATGTGTGGTGGGAAGGCATGACAGAAGAGCCTCCCAAACATGCGATTGACTGGTTAGGGCAAGATTGGACCCCAATNAATAAAGAAAAAGCTGCCCATCCAAATGCGCGCTTTACAGCACCTGCTTCTCAATGCCCCGTCATTGATGCCGACTGGGAAAATCCTAAGGGAGTGCCTATTTCAGCCATCTTATTTGGCGGTCGTCGATCTACAGATGTTCCACTTTGCGTTGAGGCCTTCGACTGGCAGCATGGAACNTTTTTAGGAGCTAATATTTCTTCTGAAATGACTGCAGCTGCAGCGGGTGTGATCGGCAAACTGCGGCATGACCCTTTTGCCATGTTGCCTTTTTGCGGTTATAACATNGGGGATTATTTTGCACACTGGCTTTCCATAGCAAAAACTGATCCTCATAAACTTCCTCGAATTTATTTCGTGAATTGGTTCAANAAGGATAGAGAGGGAAAATGGCTCTGGCCAGGATATGGAGAAAATTGCCGAGTACTCAAATGGATTTTTGAAAGAGTGACAGGTGAAGGTCAGGCAATTGAATCTCCAATTGGTCATCTTCCGGCATCGGGAGCCCTTGATATTTCAGGGCTTTCAATTAGTCAAGAAGCCTTAAAAGAGCTNTTTTACATAGATAAAGAACGATGGAAGCAAGAAGCACAAGAAGCCAAGGAATATTTTAAAATATTCGGCAAACAACTACCCGACGGAATTAAAGACGAGATCTCTGCTCTTGAAAAAAGACTCTTGTAAAAAATATGCACGCAAACAAATTACAGTCTAAATTTATTCGAAAATTAATGATCGCTTTGACCGCAAGCGGCATTTTAAATATCATTCTCATCAGTTCATTTTTTTATTGGTTGATCAAAGACACTCCTCCTTCNCCCTATTTTGANGAAAAACCTCTTACAAAAATCCAATCGACCGCTTTAACAAGTCCTGGCACCAAAGAGCTTATTCATTCATTCAGATCTTTAACATTCAATCAGCTTGCAAACAAGCTTTCTAATCAAGAGCTAGTGGAAGATGGCTTTTCAGAAAGAGACATTGCTCTTGGATGCTTGGTCGCATTTCACAACTTTGATGTATCAAGAGCTCTATTGGGACATGATCAACCTGCTCAACAGCGATCGCTTATCTATGGACGCTTGAAAAGCGGCGAACCCGCTGCTATTGACGTTTACACAGGACTCACAGAACAACAATATCAAGCTATCAAGGATTTTGCGACAACAGAGCGTTGGCCGCTGACAAGCAAAGGTTTGTTTTGGCAGCTTAAAAAGAAGCGACATGATGCTCCAGTAAGTTTAATAGACGCCTTTTCGATGACCTCAGAATTTTTGGCAGTCGAAATGCTTTTTAGCCGTATCGATTCTCCTGTAAGTAAAACGGATCTGCAAAATCTTCTTTTAGAAGGAACCTGGGCCATGCTGTCCACATTTGCAGAGCAGCAAAAACAAATTCAAGATCTTTCTGCAGCAAAACGACAACGTTTTCTTCTTGATTATATTGATTACAAGTCTCCGACAGCTGCTTATCTCTTATTAAAAGTCGACGGAGAATTTGCNCTTAAAAAACTTGATGACCCTCACGTGATCCAACTTTTAAATTTGTTGAATGAAAAGACACCGGAAAGTGAAAAATATGCGAAAGATCTTCTCTCAAGCCCCCGTAGCGATGCAATCTGGAGATTGGCGAGCGAAAAACTTTATTTCTATGCAGGCGAAGCTATTCCTGAGAAAAATTTGCACCATCAGGCCATGCAGCGTTTTCATATCGGCCAATCAACTTTNAGAGCCAGTTATAGAAAAATTCCTGCTCCAAAAATAAATAAAACAACTCCACCCAAAAAAGCCTGAGGTTGCAGCAGCACCCCGCCTTTACGGCAACCCATGCGTAAAGATCGTTTATATATTGTTCAGGAAGGAGATTCTTTATGGAAAATCGCCCGTAGATTTAATGTAGATGTTGAACATTTACGCGCTCATAATAAGTTGAAAAGCGATGCCTTAAAGCCAGGAACTCCTATTCGTATTCCTTAGATTAAAGCCCCATATATTGCTTAGAAAAAGTATGAAATACTCCCCTATAGCATCTTTTAGATGGTTCACAAATGTTATTAGTATAGGAATCTAAAGAAGCTAAATCTATGGAACATCGTCTTTGCCACCCAGATGACGTCCATTACAACGACAGATTCTTTTGATTCCAAGCCAAGAACCATGCCAGACACCATATTTTTGTATCGCTTGCATGGTATAATTTGAACAAGATGGCGTAAATCGGCAAATCGGCCCCAAAACAGGACTAATCGTCCATTGATAAATACGAATAAGAATTAAAAAGATGATTTTCATAAAATCCCAAAAACGTCTCTTAAAAGAGTCAAAACCACTTCAATAATGATCAACCAGATGATCGTCCATTCCAGTCGGCTAGAATGCTGGTGATTCAATTCTGACCCTAACATTTGGAACAGTTCGTGGACGACATCCAACCGATGATTTAAAACATCAACACGGGTTTCTAAATCCAAATAATTAGCAATCATCATATAAAGAGGTTCTAATTCAGGATACTCCCAAAAGAACTCCGGAACATCCAAGACATCTGCATGGAGATTGATTGAATTCCGGGCAATAAAGAGCTCTCCCATCTTTTTTCGAATGACGTTTTTTGAAAGAGAGATTTTGCCTTTAGCGGCTAAATCTTCAGGTATATTTTTTGATTGATTGAAAGTGGCTTGGATTGAATTTTCAAAAGTTCCTAATTTGACAGATTGTGCAATGCCATGAGAAATGGCTAATTTTGTCAAAGTGTCATGATTAGGGAGAATAATTTCGTCTTCGAAAATTTTTGGATGTTCTCCATAAATGTAAGTAAACTCATCGGTTTCAATCGTCTCTGAGTGTTTTTCTTCGTAGGGCCTAACTAACTGCAACATTTCAAGCTCAATTTCCTGAGGCAATCCCCAACAAACGACTGCTCCATAGGAAAAATAAANAATATCCCCATTAGGCATACCGCTTAATGGAACCTCAAAGTGGACAGAATCACGATAATAGGAGGCTTTAAACCTTTGTCTTAGAATTTCATAAAAAGGCTTTATTTTATAAGAAGCAGCTGTGCAATAAGCGCGGCAATCCATAAAAGGGTCTACAATTAATTAAAAACCTCATCATAAATGATTAAGACATAAAAGTCCACGAAGACTATCTGATACCATCTTTGAATGGTATTACAAATTATTGCCTTTAGGATTCGTAATATACTCGTTCCAGTTGAAAGTTGGAATGAGTAATTTACTCATATTTTTATAAATGTTTTATTGAAAAACTAAGCCTGCTTTATCGTATGAGCATGTGATTTATGAAGCCAATATTCATTTTTGTAGATGGATAAAGCTAAATTATTGAAAGAATCAAAAAAGATTAAATGAATGTAAATATAAAGAAGCTCTTCACATTTTTCTTCGTTTTCTATTCATCCATGTTAAATCAGCCCTGCAAAACGAGAATGAGATTGAAAATGAAGAATTATTTGGATTCAATGATCCAGGTTGAAACAGAATCCTAAATCCTTTATTCTATGTAGCAATACATAAAAAAGAGAATTTGGCTAAAAAATACAGAACTTGATTCCCCTATGCCAAAGACCATTCTTTAGATACCCGCAATAGAATGAGGTTGCTTCATGCGATTAAAAATCAAACTCTTTGGCTTTAAGTCTTTCGCTGATCAAACCACCCTTGAGTTCAATGAAGGAATCACAGGTGTCGTAGGTCCAAACGGCTGCGGCAAATCAAATATTGCTGACGCCTTTCGTTGGGTTTTAGGCGAACAATCCGCTAAATCCATGCGCGGCCATAAGATGAATGATGTGATCTTTGCGGGTACTTCAACGCGAAAAGCCCTTAACTTTGCAGAGGTGACAATTGTCCTGGATAACTCAGATGGCTCTCTCCCTATTGAATATACCGAAGTTGCAGTCACCCGACGTCTTCATCGCAGCGGTGAATCTGATTATTTTATTAACGGCCATAATGTACGTCTTAAAGATGTGCAAAGTTTACTCCTAGACTCTGGAATGGGTAAAGATGCCTACTCCATCTTTGAACAAGGAAAAATCGATCAAGTCATCAATTATACTCCTCTTGAAAGACGTCATATTTTTGAAGAGGCCTCCGGTATTTTACGTTTTTTGCAACGTAAACGCGAAGCTTTGCGCAAGCTCGAGCAATCCGATCAAAATCTGACGCGCGTCAAAGATATTCATGCAGAAGTGGAAAAACAAATTACGATTCTGGAGCAGCAGGCGGAAAAAGCACGCATTTTTAAAGAGCAAAGACAGCAATTAGAAGTTTTAGAAAAAGGAATTTTTGTCGCCAAATATGATCATCTGCAACGCAAATGCAACGAGATGTTCAATAAAGATGAACAGCAGAAAGCCGACTATGCTGAAATTAACTGCGAAATCGAACAATTGAAAGCCGATCTATCAGCAGCGAAAGCCGCTTTGGAAGAGAGCGAAATGCTTTTACGCAGGCAAAGCGAAGAAGTTTATCGTACAAGAAGTGAAAAAGAAATTAAGATGCGGGATAAGCTTTCCAATCAGGAACGTTTAAAAGAAGCAATTGCCAAGGAGAAACGTTGGCAAAATGAGCTTGAAAGCATGATCGAAAAGCGTCAAATGCGTCAAAGCGAAAAATCCAANCTGCAAAAACAACAAAAAGAACTTGAAAACGCNCTTCAGCAAATGGAAAGTTCTTTTCAGACTCAGCGCAACAAAGTTAAAGGGATGGAACAAGAGGTTGCCTCCTTGCGTGAAAAGTATCAATTTGCTCAGCAGCAGTTGATGAAGCTTCTGCAAGCAGAGAGCGAAATTGAAAGTGAATTTAAGCAGAATAGCGTCCGTCTTGAAAACAACCAGGAACGTTTTGAACATCTTTTAATTCGTCATCAGCGTCTTCAGGAATTGATTAANAGAATTGCAAGGTCAAGTTCAGGAAAAAAACACTCTCTGGATGAAGTATCAGAAGTTATAGATGGCCGCCGAAACATCTTAAACAATCATGAGCAACAGATCCAAGTAATTTCCCAGGAAATTGGTGTCCTTCAGAAATCTTTTGACGGCTTGCAAACTGAGCTAGCTGGAAATCGGGCACGACAAACAGTTCTTTTGCGTTTACGCGATGACATGGAAGGTTTTTCAGCTGGAAGTAAACGTCTTTTGCAAGAAGCTTCAAATCCAAAGAGNCCTTCTTTTAAAAAGATCCAGGGCCTCTACGAATACTTAGCACCTCAGGAAGGATCAGAGAAAGCTTTAGCCCAAGTCATGAAGCCTTACGCACAGACTTTGGTTGTGCAAACACAGCAAGACCTTCTTGAAGTGATGAATTTTGCTGAGAAAAATAAACTCAAGGATTTTTCAATTTTCTGCCTTGAAAACCTCTTCTCTTTGAATCACCTCAAAATAAAAGGGGACCAGACAGGAATCAAGGATTTAGCCCAATTTGTTTCTTCTAACGAAAATGTGAAGCATTTCCTGCAAAATTCCTTTATGGCAGAAACCAGAGAAATCGCAGAGGAATGGTCAAAAAAGCACCCAGGAGCAAGCATCTGGATAGCCGATGGTTCATATATCGATAGATACCGTGTGTTNTTTTCTATTACCCAGGGAGAAAATAACGTCTTTTTAAGAGAGGCTGAACTGAAAGGACTANNGAAAAGAAAATCGAAGAGAAAGATCAAGAGCGCCAATCGGTAGAAACTCAACTTAAACGCTTGCAAGCCCAACTTCATCAGCACCAACTGGAAAGGACAGAANTTAGATAAGACCATCCGCCGTGAAGAAATGAAACTTGTGGAGGTGAATTTTGCGCTACAAAGAACTCAAGGAGATTTAGATAAAGCCCTTTCTGAAACAAGACAAATCGAAGCCGAAAAGAAAGCCATCGAAGCCGCCTCTGAACACCTTTCTACCCTATTGAAAGAGCTGAATTTAAAACATGTGAATGCAAAATCTAAACTGGAGGCAGAGCAAAAACTTTCCTCCTCCCTTCATCAAGATGTCGAGCAAAAGCTCCAGGTGTTNAAAAACGCGCAGCGAGAGATGCAGGAAAAAGAGTCCGAGCTTCAGGGCATTGCAGAAGAAAATCGTAAAGTCATCCACACTTTGAATGTTCTGGATGTCAAGGACGCAGAAAGCCAGCAGCAGGAAGAACGTCTATTGGAAGAAATCGAGAACGGGAAAGAACAACAAGTTCAAATTAAACAACGCACAGAGGAATTTGAAAACCTTCTCGGACAAACAGAGGTTTCTTTAAAAGAAGTCATGGGGCTTTTGGCTGAGAAGGAAAAAGCTGTCGTAGAACGTAAAAAGCTATTNGAAACCTTAGACGAAAAACTTTCAAAACAACGGGAAAAATTAAAGCAGCGCGAAAATGAACTCCATCAAATTGCTATCCAGTTAGCGCAAATTGAATCTTCAAGACAATCTCTAGAAACAGATTTGCAAGAACGTTATCGTTTAACAATTCAGGAAGCTAAAGCTCTCAATATTGTACTTGAAAAATCCCTCGAACAAACCGAAAAACAAGTTCGTGCGATCAGGCAAGAGATCGATGCTGCCGGCGACATCAACATGACCTCTATTGAAGAATTTGATAAGCATAAAGCCCGCTATGAGTTTTTGAATCAGCAAATGGATGACTTAAATGTTTCAAAAGGTGAGCTGTTGCAAATTATCACTCAATTGGATGGAGAAAGCCGTAAAATTTTCAAAGAAACTTTTGAGATCATTCGCAATAATTTTAAAAAGAATTTCAAAATTCTTTTCAACGGTGGAGAAGCAGATTTGCAATTTACAGACACAAATGATGTCCTTGAAGCGGGGATCGAAATCATTGCTAAGCCGCCGGGCAAACAAATGCGGTCCATCAACCTTCTTTCAGGCGGTGAAAAGTGTCTCACAGCTTTAGCCTTGCTTTTTGCTATTTTTGAAGTCAAGCCGGCCCCATTTTGCATTTTAGACGAAATCGACGCACCATTGGATGACACCAACGTCGAACGTTTTGTGAATGTAGTAAAACAATTTATTGATAAATGCCAGTTTATCATCATCACACATAATAAAATTACCATGTCGATTGCGGATGTCCTTTTTGGCGTCTCTATGCAAGAACGTGGTGTCTCTAAATTACTTTCGATAGAATTTACTAATCAATCTTCTCCAGAGCCAGCCTTTGTAGAAGGATAAATAATTATTTACAGTTCACCCATGGAGTTATCATGATCATCGGCATTCCCAAAGAAATTAAAAATCATGAATACCGTGTAGGCGCCACTCCTGCAATGGTAAGAGCATTGTGCGAAGCAGGCCATACTCTTTTAGTTCAGGAAAATGCTGGATATGAAATCGGATTTACAGATGAAATGTTTGCTTCTGCCGGAGCAAAAATTGTTTCCACGGCTAAAGAAGTTTATAAAGCTGAAATGATTATAAAAGTCAAAGAATTGCAAGAAAGCGAATTTCCTCTTTTAACACCTGGGCAAATTATCTTCTGCTATCTGCATTTAGCGCCTGACCCCTTACAAACCAAGCATTTAATAGAGGCAGGGGTCATAGCAATTGCCTACGAAACTGTCACTGATCGATTTGGAAAACTTCCCTTGCTAACACCTATGAGCGAGATTGCGGGACGCATCTCAATCCAGGTGGGTGCAACCTACTTGCAGCTTAATAAGGGCGGGAAAGGACTGCTCTTGGGTGGAGTCCCTGGGGTCTCGCCCGCTCGCGTAGTGGTCTTAGGAGGAGGCGTCTTGGGAACAGAAGCTGCTCGCATGGCGATGGGCCTTGGAGCAGATGTGACTATCGTGGATAAGGATTTAAATCGTTTGCGTACGCTTGATTCACTTTTGGTCCGCATCTTAAAACACTTTATTCCAATTCCGCTGCAATTGAAGAGGCTGTTTGCCATGCAGACCTGGTCATCGGGGCCGTATTAATTCCTGGCAAAACAGCTCCCAAACTTATCACACGTAAGATGGTCGCAAAAATGACTCCAGGATCAGTGATCTGCGATGCAGCTATCGATCAGGGAGGTTGCACAGAAACATCCAGGCCCACAACACATGATCAACCTGTTTACGTCGTCGATGATGTGATTCACTATTGTGTTACCAATATGCCAGGCGCTTGTGCACGGACAGCCACACAGGCGTTAACAAATGCCACTTTGGACTACGCTTTGAAAATTGCCAACAAGGGCTATAAAAATGCACTTCTTGAAGACCGTAATCTTTGCAATGGACTCAATATCTGTTTTGGCAAAGTGACAAATGAATATGTGGCGGCTGATTTGCATTATGAGTATGTTCCGCCGGAAGAGGCTTTGAAATGAGATATATTATAGGGATTGATTTAGGAACGACAAATTGCTGCGTGTCTTACATCGACACGCAGGATGCCAAATATTCTATCCACCCATTTCGTCTTCCTCAATTAATTGATCCTGGTTATATAGAGGCCCGCTCTACGCTTCCTTCATTTTGTTATCTTTCGAGGGAGGATGAATGGCCCGCTGGATCCCTTACGCTTCCATGGAGTCAAAATCAAACAACAATCATAGGAAGCATGGCACAAACTCATGGTGCCAAAGTGCCCACAAGGCTTGTACAGTCAGCAAAAAGCTGGCTTTGCCATCCAGCTGCTTCACGCAGGGATAAAATTTTACCTATTGAGGAAGAATCTAATCAAAAAATAAGCCCGATTGAGGCTACAGCTTCCTATTTAAAACATATTAAAGAAGCCTGGAACCATCAGTTTGCAAAGAATCCTGACGAAGAATTCGAACAGCAGGAAATAGTTTTAACAGTTCCTGCTTCGTTTGATGAGGTTGCGCGCAGGCTCACTTTAGAGGCAGCTAAGTTGGCTGGATATGCAAATCTAACCTTATTAGAAGAACCTCAGGCAGCTTTTTACAGTTGGCTATCTCTGCATGAAAACGAATGGAACAAACACCTAAAAGCCGGGGATTGCATCCTTGTCTGCGATGTGGGCGGTGGAACATGCGATTTTAGCCTGATCGAGGTTAAAGAGATGCACAATCAGTTAAGTTTCGTACGCGTTGCGGTTGGCGAGCATCTACTCTTAGGCGGAGATAATATGGATGCCGCTTTAGCTCATTATATCGAAGAAAAATTAATAAATGAATATGGAAGCCAAGATTTTCATCAATCGCATTGGCTGCAGCTTAAAGCTCAGGCTCGCCTTGCCAAAGAAACGCTTCTTAGTAAGTCAAAAGCTTCTGAAAAATTNCAGATTGTTCTTCAAGGCACAGGATCTTCTGTAGTAAGAGGGAGTTTTTCTACACAATTGAATCAAGAGGAAGTCGCTCAATTAATCCTAAATGGCTTNTTTGGGCAGTATTCCTTTGAAGAAGCATTGCAGCTCCGCAAATCCGCAGGATTCCGCACAATGGGCCTCCCTTATGAAGAGGAGCCATCCATTACGAAACATTTGGCTGCCTTCATAAAACGTGCACAATTAAATAAAGCGCCGGATTATGTCTTGTTTAATGGCGGAGCCATGAAGCCCTCTCTNTTTCAAAAAGCCATTTTAGATTCAATGAACAATTGGTTTCCTCATTCAGTGACCCAGCAATTGGAAACAATAAGTTTAGATTTGGCAGTTGCACGAGGTGCGGCTTACTACGGGAAAGTTCGGCGAGGACTCGGCATACGGATCGGCGGCGGAACACCTAAATCCTATTATCTGGAGATAGAAGTNAANAAACCTGAGGGAACATTTTCTTCTCAAGCACTCACTCTTCTGCCGCGTGGCAGTGAAGAAGAAAGCGTCATTGCCGTCAATCAAGCGTTTTTCCTGCGTCCAAATACCCCTGTATCCTTCAATCTCTATACTTCTCAAGTCCGTTTGAAGGATAGAGCAGAAGACTTGATTGATATTGATTTGAAAGAGTTGCAACCTCTTCCNCCTATCCATACGATTTTGCGTTTTGGAAAAAAATCCNNTGAAGATCAACTGATTCCCGCTCAACTTCATATTAAACTCACAGCTATTGGAACTTTAGAGCTTTGGCTGCAATCCCAAAACACCGACCACAAATGGACACTTGAATTCCAACTACGCAATGCAGCAGGACAAGAAAATAGTGCCGCAATTTTAGATTCGACAAGAAAGGATGAGCTTTTCGATGCTTCGTACCTTAAACCTGCGCAAGAGCACTTAATTTACTCATTTAAATCCTCTTCTAAATCAGAAAAGATGATGGAGGAGCTTGANAAAATTCTGGATAAACCTCGCCGTGATTGGCCTTTAAGCATTTTGAGGGGGTTATTCGATACACTCTTGACTCTCGCAGGTCAGCGTAAAATCAATCTTGAAATGGAAAAACGATGGTGGAATCTTTCAGGATTTTTCCTAAGACCTGGGATCGGCTATCCCCTGGATGATTTTCGTGTGAGGGACTTTTGGAAAATTATTTTGGAAGATTTCAAAACACCTAAATCTTTAGAATGTCAAATTCAGCATTGGATTTGTTATCGGCGAATTGCAAGCGGACTGAGTAAAGGTCAACAAACACAATTAGCAAATGAATTGATTGCCTCTTTACTTCCTAACAAATCTTCTTCAATCTATCTAAAACATAAAAGCGATCATTATCCTTATTCAGAGCAAATTCGTGCTTTAGGAGCTTTTGAATCTATAGATGTTTCNCCAAAAATAAAAATTGGGAAAGCCCTACTAGCTCGCATCGTGGATGGTTCTGCGCTTCCTGCCGATTATTGGGCTTTAGGTCGAATCGGTGCACGCCATTTATTCAGTGGATCTTCCGCCCATGTGATCCCATCAAAAGAAATAGCTGCGTGGATAAAAATTTTGCTTCAACTTCCTCTTAATGAACAGCTCGCTAGTCTTATGGCGCAGCTGGCTCGCAAGACTGATCAAAGGGAAATCAATCTTCCTGCTCCATTGATTGAAGAAATCCTCAAAGCTTTCTCAAATACTCCACACTTTAAGAGCATAAAACAGGTTCTAGAACAATCTGAAGGATTCACTTTACTTGAGCAAGAACAAATTTATGGGGAAAAACTGCCTGCAGGACTAATCCTTGAACCTATTCCATGTGTCTGAAATTAAAACCTTAAATACCCGACTTGATCCAAAATCGATTTAATTATTTTCTATTTGCGTGGAATCCAGTAATTCAACAATAGGCTCAGGCTCTTGTTTCTCTTGTGCAATGACATGAGTTGACGCAGACAGAATATAGGCCCTTTCCAGTGCCTTGAGCATATATTGATGAGGTTGACGCTCATCAAAGATAAATAAATTCTCTTTACCGAGCGATTCCACGATGCCTGAGTCGCATAAAACTTCCCATAATGCAGGCGTGATGCCGCAAGCAATAAGATGCCTTCCTGAACTTTTAAGATAATCATTGAGTTGTTGAAGAGCCAAACAGGATGTAGCATCGATGTCCCTAGCATTCTTCAATTGCAAAATAATCACTTTCGTCTTGTCGTCATCCTCAGTTATTGACTTTAAAGTTGACTGAAAAAGATCAGCCGCTCCAAAAAACAGCTCTCCTTCCACCTTTATAAATCGGATGCTCTTTTCCTTTTGGCCAGGCGAAAGTTCCAGGTTTATCAATTCGCCGGTTTTATCAAAATCATATTCCACTAGCTGAGGCATCGCCGCTTTTTNTAAATACAGGATAATCGATATAATCACCCCAATATAAAAAGCCATGTCTAAACTAAAGAACAGGCAAGAAAGAATTGTCGCCCAAAGCACAAGCGCATCAGAACTTGTTGCCTTCATGCAGACCAAAAACTGTTTAGCATTGACTAAGTTGACCGCCGTCACAAGCAAGATCGCAGCAAAAGCAGCCAATGGAACTTTTGTGATAANAAAGCCGAATACAGATAGAAGCAGGGCGACTAAAATGGCACTTATGATTGTTGCAAAACGGGTTTTAGCTCCGCTTGAATAGTTTAAACTACTTCTAGAAGCGCTTCCGGATATGGGCATCCCACCTATGAAGGCGGACAAGAGATTTCCTGTTCCTAGGCCAAAAATTTCCTGATTCACTGAAAGAGTTTGACCCGAACAGGCCGCTATCGATTTTGCCACAGACGTCGATTCCATGACACTTAAAAGGGCCAAAGCAAATGAAATTGGTAAAAGCTCATTCATGAGGCCCGTATTGAAGAAAAATAATTCTACATGCGGAAAGACCAGCCCTAATTCCCNCTTATCTTCGACAAGATTAATGCCTTGAATGGATTGCAGATCGTCAAACGCAAAAATNNGATCGATAAAATTCCCTATCGCAGGCATTTTTAGAATATACACACCCACCCCAGCACATACCAAACAAATCAAAGGGGCTGGAATCCGTTTATCAAGTTTCTTTAATACTATGAGAATAAATAAACAACATCCGCCTACAAGGGCCGTAGGAATTTGAATTGTTTGCCATTGCGAAATTAAATTGACTCCTCGCTCATAAAGAGAATGGACTCCAGGCATCGAGTCAATGCCAAAAAGAACATAACTTTGTGTGATCCCCATGGCTATAGCTGTACCTGCAATGTAGCCAATTACGACAGAATAACTGACAAATTGAGTCAATCGGCCTAGCTTGAAACCCGCTGCTAAAATCTGCAAAAATCCTGTTAAAAAGGTGATCTGTGTCAAAATATGCACAGCCATAACATCTCTTTCAGGGCCTGCAAGGTCTCGGTAGTGATTATAAAGAATTTCTGCAGTGCCAGCTTGAACTAAAATTGCAATCGCATTGCTAGGACCCATTACAAGATGCTTTGAAGAACCAAGCAGGCTTGCCAGCATCGTCGAATAAATGGCCGCAAAAAGACCGCTAGAAAGAGGCAGGCCCGCTAGTAAGGCTGCAGCCATTGCTTGAGGCAATGTGAGCAAAGCTACTGTGATCGCAGCGATAGCATCATGACGAAAAGACTCCTTAGTATAGCCGAGGACTTCTCTCTTGAGTGGAGCAAATGATATTTCGTCTGAAGTGTGGTGAATATCCATAATCCAACTTTGTTCTTTAGAAGCAGTCCCAATAAAATGCAGCCAATTGATAATAGGATCTTCTTACCTAATCCTATACAAAACCGCGAAAAAAAGTATATTTCTTTTTAAGATTCAAAATGTTATGTTATTCCTAAACTTCTTTAAAATTGATGGATTATGACGCATTTACCTAAATTAGCTATCGTGGGACGTCCCAATGTGGGAAAATCTGCCCTTTTCAACCGTATTGCCAANAANAAGATCGCTATCGTTGATGAAGCAGAGGGAATTACGAGAGATCGCCTTTATAGCCAAGCAGATTTTTTTGGTACACCTTTTGAAGTGATTGATACAGGCGGCATGGACTATCATTCCCAGGCCCAATTTAACGAACACATCTTGCGCCAGGCTGAAATAGCTATAGAGGAGGCCGATACAATTGTGATGGTGGTGGATGCCCATGTGGGAATTACTAAGCTTGATCAAGAAATAGCCAACATTCTTCTAAAGACCAAAAAGCCTGTATGTCTAGCTGTAAATAAAATAGACAATCTTGATCAGCAGCAGCTCATGCATGAATTTTACTCTCTTGGAATTAANAANATCATCCCTGTTTCTGCAGCACAGGGGTTGCAAATAGCCGAACTCTTAGAGGCAGCCTTTGAAAACTTTAATCGAGACAAATGGAAGGTAGAGGAAGATCCAGCTATCAATGTTGCAATCGTCGGACGTCCGAATGTCGGCAAGTCCTCTCTAATCAACTACTTACTTGATGAAGAACGCTGCATCGTCAGCCCCATTCCCGGAACAACGCGAGACAGCGTGGATGTCTCGGTCACTCACCAGGGAGATTTATTCCGTCTGATTGATACTGCAGGGATCCGACGTAAACATGCCGAGCATGAAGTTGTAGATAAATTTGCTGCCATTCGCACAGATCGAGCCATCGAAAGGGCTGAGATCTGCGTCCTTATGCTTGATGCCCAAAAAGGAATGACGGCCCAGGATAAAAAAATTGCCAATACCATCGAAGAAGCCGGCAAAGGCTGCATCCTCGTGTTTAATAAATGGGACCTGGTGAAGGGGTTCCGCATGGAACATTGCCTGAAGGATATTAATGAAGAAGTAGCNTTTTTACGTCACTGTCCCAAATTATTTATGTCTGCAACGACAGGCCGAAATGTCGAAAAATTATTTGAAATAATTAAAGAGGTTAAAGAAGAATCNCAAAAACGTATTTCTACGCATCAATTAAATAAATTTATTGAAGCATCGCTGCANAAAAATCATCCGCCCATGATCATGGGAAAACGTTTAAGAATTTATTATATGGCTCAAGTAGGCATCCAACCTCCTCGATTTGTCTTATTTGTGAACTATCCGAACTTAATGACAGAAACTTATAAAAAGTATCTTTATAACCAATTCCGCGACACTTATGGATTTTTAGGTCTGCCTTTAACCTTGCATCTAAAAGGTAAGAANAAATCCAAAGAAGACAAACAAAACAAACAAAGCTCCTCATACGAACGGGAAGAAGATTTTCCTCAGGAGGATGGAGCAGATGAGCTTTGGGATGAGACAGATTCAGAAGAATAATATGCTCATTCCAGTTCAATGACACCCATTTCGACTGAATTGAAAGTTCTCGCGCTTGAATTATTTTAAACGGGCTAATATTAATTCAATATTAACCCGTTTAAAATAAGTTCAAGCGCGAGACTTTGAATGAATCCAAATGGGAGTCTTTGAACTGGAACGAGTATATACTTGTTTCAACCTTCATCTAGAAGGGGTATATTTCTCCTGAAGCCTGCAAATAAAAGGTTGTCAAGACTTTCGGAATTTCTCTTTAAGCAAGAAGAGGAAAAATAGTCCATAAAGCTGAATCAATTAATTTTAAAAGCAAACGATAAGGGAAATTCAAATTTCTTAAGAGGAACATCCTCTTAGATGGATTTTTCTTTAAACTCTTACGTAGGCCAAAGTGCCGTATTCAAAGTACCCATCTTCAACTTTTCCGTCAGGATAGGTAATCACTCCTTTTCCATGAAGATAGAGATATTGATCAAATTCACCTTCGAAAGTTTTACCTGAGTGGTCAGTGAATTTACCCTTTTTAATTTTCCAAATTCAAAATCTCCTTCATATACCCCAATCTTGTTTTCCCATTTTTTGCCTTTGCCATGAAGAACAAATCGCCTAAATTCCCCTTCCATTTCATATTGATTTGCCAATTTGCGAGTTCCTTTTCCACACCCATTCGTATACTCCCCTCCATTTCGAACTCACCTTCTAAAATTGACCCGTCGCCGCATGTATAAGTTTGATAAATGCGAGTATTTTGAGAAAATTTTTCTTGCAGAGATTCATTTCTGGTTTGATCAACTGTTTGAATAGCGTCTGGCTCACTGGGTGAAGTTAACGAAGTATCAGACGAAGAGTTGTTATGAAGGGATGGAGGAGTAGCAAGTTCCTTTGACGGATTTTCTCCAGTTAAGTTGTCAATGGGTTCCCTGGGTTCTTGAGTCTGTGCTGCTACGTCTGAATTATTTGTTTTACTAGGCTGCATTTCTTCTGTAACGAGAGGAATTTCTTCAGCTTCTGGCTTTAGAGATTGAGTCATAATGGCTTGAGAGGGACTTGAGTTTTTCTCACTTTTATTGATCACAATGTTTGTTTGTGTTAGCCCTTTCATAGCAATTAAATAGGCCTGAATTTTACGACTGTATTTTTCTTTCGTTTTTTCATTTAATAAAACCAGAATATTCTGAACTGTTTTCAGCGTCATCGAATCGCGAAGATAATCTTTATTTTTTCTACATAATTTAAATAGCTCAAGGCCACGCGAGAAGCTTTAATAGAAGAAAACAAATTGATAGGTAAAAACTTGCTAAGGATGCATTTCAACCAGCGCACAACAATAAAGTCTTTTTTGGGACTCACAATTGACATTCAGCCACATTTTACCTGTATTTAAATCTTGTTCCAGTCGGTTGACTTTTAGAAAAAGTCTTCAAAGTTTTTTCTCGACTAAAAGATTGCACCTTTGACATAAAGTTTAGTTCCCTTTGAGATTTTTAATGATCAGGTGAAAGCGTCGCAGCCTGCCGGTACTTTTTGATAAATAAGCTTTCCATATTCAAAAATTCCTTCGAGAATCCTGCCCTCGCCGAAAGTTCTTTTGCCTTTTCCATGCAGATAAGGCACATGCTCTCCGTCAAATTCCCCTCTTCCACACAATTATCGGTAATCATTTTGCCTTCTTTGAATTTACCGTCTTCAAATCGTCCCTCCAAGATTATAAAAGGACTTTTTCTAAACCGAAGCTTTCCTTGCCTTGGCCATGAAATTTAAAACTTCTAAACTCCCCTTCATATTTTCTTCCAGTGTCGAATTTTTGAGTCCCCTTCCCATCCCCATTTAAGAACTCTCCTTCAATGATAGATTCATTTAACCTAAGACAGATAGATTGCGCGACTAAAGGCTCTGAAGATTCTTCATTCTGTACGGAAATATCTGTCCCATCTGGTATTGAATCTAAACTTGTATGAGTTAAAAGATCGGTATTTTCTTTTGTTCAGAATCCTTGGGCTCTATCTGGTCAGAATCCTTTTCTGCCTGATTGAGTGGTAGGGGATTTACGGTTTCAATACTTTCTTTGAGTTCTGGAATTTGAGTTTCAGCATTCTGCTCTTTGGAAATTAAATCTTCATCGAGCTTCTCTTCTGATTTTACTTCTACTTTCTGGTCATTGCCCATCGGTTCTAAATCTTTTTAGGGACTAATCCATCAAGAGCGAACATGCAGATACGAATCCACTGATCGTATTTTTCTTTTGTTTGCTCGTTTAACTGGAGAAGCACTTTTTGGATTTTTCAAGTGCTCCTTTATCATTAAGATACTCTTTATGCCTCTCAACAAATTTAATATAATTGGATGCTACTTGATCAGCTTTAATGGAAACAAATAAATCTACAGGCAGAATGACGCTTAGAATGCATTTAATCCAACGCACGAATCGGGAATTTTTATTTTGTGTTTCACAGGCTTCATTCATCCACATTTTGCCTGTGCTAAGATCTTTCTCAAGCTTTTCAATTTTATCGACAAAGTTAACTGATGTAGATAAAGGTTTTGAGTCCCAATGATGGACATAATAAATATACTCCTGTTCAATTATTTTGGGTGATTATAACAAAAAAATAATATAAAACAATTAAACCTTACTATTTAAAAACTTGCTTGTATTTCAATCAAACAGCTAATCTTCGATTCCAAATGCGTAGGAGTTGAGATGAAAATTCAATATATTTTACATGCTGATTTTGAACTTCCTGGGGTCATCGAAACGTGGGCAAAACAAAATCACTTCAATGAAAATTTTTGTCGACCTTATGCAAATGAAAAGCTTCCTGGATCCGATGAATTTGATTTTCTTATCCTGATNGGGGGTCCGCAAAGTCCTTTAAATCTGGCCAATGCTCCTTATCTCAAAGATGAAATTGATCTGATTCAAAAATGTTTGGAAGCTCAAATTCCNCTTTTAGGTTTTTGTTTAGGAGCCCAGTTAATTGGAGAAGCATTTGGAGCCAGGACAGANAAAAGCCCCAACAAAGAAGTCGGAGTCTTTCCTATTACATTAACAGACGAGGGAAAACAAGATCCTATTCTGAAGAATTTGCCAAGTCAATTTCACGTTGTCCATTGGCACAACGATATGCCAGGTTTAACAAAAGAGTCTAAAATTTTAGCTGCAAGCGAAGGATGCCCTCGACAGATCGTCAGATATTCTTCCTTAGCTTATGGATTTCAATGCCATCCGGAGCCTACCAAACAAAATATTGAAGAAATGATAAGGTGCTGCCCGGAGGATTTAAAGCCCGGCCCGTATGTTCAAACTGCTCAAGAACTTTTAAGCTACGATTATAAATCTATCAATCAGATGATGCTGCATATTTTGGACAATTTGATTCTTTCAAAATTCTCTGTACCTTTTAAATAAGGATTTTTTTCTATGAAATCACTCCAAGGTCAAACGGTTTTTATCACGGGAGCATCCAGTGGGATTGANAAAGCTTGCGCGCAGCAATTTGCTGCTTTAGGGGCCAATCTTATTTTGACTGCACGGCGCCTGGATCGTTTAAAAGATCTTTCAAATGAACTTCTCTCCCATGGTATTCAAGTTCACATCTTTCAGCTTGATGTTCAAAAACTTGAACAAGTGGAAGCAGTTTTCAGGGAGATTGATCATAAAAACTCGAANGTCGATATTTTGATCAACAATGCTGGCTTAGCTCTTTCCTCTGACAAGATGCAGGATGCAAAAATCAGCAATTGGGAAGTGATGATTGATACAAATGTGAAAGGACTTCTCTATATCACTAAGACTATGCTTCCTCAAATGATTAANAAAAATAAAGGACATATCATCAATATTGGTTCTGTGGCAGGACATGGCTGTTATATTTCTGGGAATGTCTATTGCGCAACAAAACACGCAGTTAAAGCCATTAGCCGATCTTTGAGACTGGATTTAATGGGTACGGCCATCCGAGTCAGCGAAGTCGATCCCGGCGCTGTTGAAACAGAATTTAGTGAAGTTCGGTGGAATGACAAAGAAAGAGCTAAAAACTTNTATCAGGGTTTTCATCCCCTAGCCGCTGAAGATATTGCAGATGCTATCATTTACTGCGCAACGCGTCCTCAGCATGTCAATATCGCTGAACTTATTGTCTATCCTCAGGCTCAAGCTTCTCTGACGGATATTTACCGCCAAGGAGAAGAAATTAAAAGCGTCCTGGATGCCAAATAGAATTATTGCATGATTGATAAATAACGATCTGCGGCCTGTTCCATCGTAGGTCTTTCGTTAGGATTCGTGAGTGTCATTTGATGAAGAAGATTTTTAAGCTGGGTTCTTTTCTCTGGAGTC
The DNA here is from genome assembly GCA_013414685.1 of Parachlamydiaceae bacterium. Classification (GTDB taxonomy): domain Bacteria; phylum Chlamydiota; class Chlamydiia; order Chlamydiales; family Parachlamydiaceae; genus Neochlamydia. Next base: position 1,674,635 of record CP058704.1, read on the forward strand.
AAATGCGCGTTTTCTTCCATCTTGACGATGAGCGCATCAATGTAGCGATGAACTTCTTTTCTTGCCCTGGGTAGGATTTTTTGNNTGATCAATTGCCCAATAAATTTAATTCTTCCCCTTAAAGAAGATTCTGTCTGACAACACTTGGCGTTCATCACTAAAAATTTTTCAATCCCTTCTCTTTTTCAAAGGCTTGCATCTTTACTTTTTCNGGGCTTAATCAACATTTTATCTTCATTTTTGGGAAGGCCTTCTTCCAACATACGAATGAGAGTAAGAGCAGAGCTATAAACCTNCGCTTTTTTACTTAAAACTGCCTCTGGCGCCATACTACGAGCATTTCCCGTATAGAGAAGTTCCTGATTTTTTCTAATAGGCTTATTTTTTCCATAATCAGAGATCACAATTTTATCCTCATTAATAACTAGGATATTATCAATTTTGATGTCTCCATGCAGCTCTCCATCTACTCTCTTTGTTTCATCAGAACCTTTTGCAAAGGTTCTTTAGCTGCATGCAGGTCTCTCATTGCCATNCAAAAACTGTCCGCCAAATTTCGCAAGCTTTTGAAAATCCGGTTTTTTTGAAAAATAACTCTCTAAACTTCCTCCAGAAGCCTTTGTAGCCCTCACTGTATATTCACCTTTGATCTGTTCTTGTTCTTGCAATTCTTCTATATCTAAAANAAGATGCTGACCCGCGTTTAATATTCGTTGAATCGTAGGGCTTGGCGCATTCGTCCATTTTAAAAGTCGATCAGCAATCTCCGGATTAATATTCAAAATATTGACCAATGTAGCGCGTTTCTGGATGAGACATAGCCTCTAAAAGTTTTCACGGGTTCCGTAATAATTAAATAATTTTATTGCAATTTCCGAAGACTTTTCTTCATTGCCAATTAAAACTTGTCCGATCAGCTCTGTCAGGCTATTAGCAAAAATATGATCTTTAAGACGTTTTGTAGTTTTGACTTCTTCCTTTATTTCTGCTTCTTTCAAAAAACGGGTGATGACCAAAGGTCCTTTCACTGGAGTATAATAAACAAAATGCTCATCAGCCCAGACCACTTTGGCCTTTCCCTGAGTTAAGTATTGAATGCCTCTTTGAGCCACATCAGAAACTTTTAAGGCTAACATCATCTCAATAATTTCGTGATGTGTTTGCTCAATGGATTTTGAAAGTTTTTCATATTCTTTTTAGAATTTTTCGGGGCTTCCCTTTCTTTCAAGTTCCAAATATTTGGTATAACTGCCCTTCAAAAGTTCAATGCTATTTCGTATGCTTGTAGCTATTTGGATATTTTCTGTGCCAAAACCACGAATGACATGCTTTTGCAGCTCTCCTAGATCAAAAATTGCCTTTTCAAGCGCCTCCTCAGTTTTAGCTTCTCCAGGCAATGCCACCTCAGATTTATTTTTGAAAATTTTAAAAGAACGGCTCTAAATGGAGTCAGCAAATCAGGAAAACGAGATTTAGGACTTCCTTGCTCTTCATTAGATCATAAGCATCTTTTACTTCTTCAAGGTTGCTATCCCAATTTTTAGGCAACTCTGTTTTTCCCGCTGAGGTTCTTCGCCAGGAAACGGGGATTTTGTCTTTTCTGTAGTTTCAAGAAAACGTGATATAATGTCGCTGACGGTTTCCGCAAGATTTTTCTTGTTTCAACTTTCACATCTTTTTGGAAGCGATAGGGATTTTTCAGGTGAAGAAATTTCCTTACGGCTATAGGGTCCTATCGAGGATGTGCTCATAAAAACCCTCTTAAATTTGATTATAAATTATATATTTAATTATATCAATTTTGTTTATTAATAAATAACTAATTAATAAAGTTTTTTAAAAATAAAGATAAAAAATAATAAATCCATATTTTATACTTTAAAACCCCTTACGCTTAAAATGAGGCTGATATTCAATAAGTTAGCGAAACATTAATAGTGTTGATTTACCTCATAAATTATAACTTTTAGACTTCAAAAAGGTTTAAAGTATGAATTTTTCGAGGTCTCAAATATCTCTGAATATTTGGCTAAGGTAGGTAAAAACGGGCCTTTTGAGAGCTAGGGAATCAATCCTTTTCAAGATTTGATTGGGCGAAAGCTAAGATTTTCCCACTTTAAAGCACTACCTAACAAATTCTTTCTCATTATTTCTTAAAGCCGATTTCAAATTTTTTTAAAAACAACTTGACTTTAGAGCAAAAAAATTTATGCTGAGTCCCATTATGTAAATAGGATTAGAGATACTAGAACGATGAAAACACCTCAACGAATGACTTTTGTGCAATACATGCTTATTTTTGTGGGGATCATCCTATTTCTTTTCCTTATCATGCAACCACTAACTATTATTAAATATCATGAAAATATAGCTGTTCTTTTTCCCAAAGGGATCATTGGAATCGAAGAACGCAACCTTCTTCTGATCATCCAAGCGATTATGCTTCTTGTTGTGATTCCTGTTTATGTCCTTACTTTTGTATTTTCCTGGAAATATCGATCCACAAATCCTAAAGCAACCTACGATCCAGATTTAATCGATAATAAAATGGCCGAATATGTTTGGTGGGGATCCCGCTTGTTTTTACATTAATCATTGCTGTGCTCACTTGGTATAAAACTTATGAATTAGACCCTTACAAATCTCTTGATGCTAATCAGAAGCCCTTAAAAGTCCAGGTCGTTGCCTTGCAGTGGAAATGGTTATTTATCTACCCAGAAGAAAAATCGCTGTTGTGAATTTTTACAGTTTCCCAAGGATGTTCCTCTGCATTTTGAAATTACCGCCGACGCTCCTATGAATTCATTTTGGATTCCCCACTTAGGTGGACAAATCTACGCGATGCCTGGCATGAAAACAGAATTAAATCTTATTGCTGACAGATCGGGAGATTTTAGAGGGTCTTCAGCAAATTTAAGCGGAGAAGGATTTGCAGGGATGCACTTTATCGCAAGAGCTTCATCCGAAGAAGACTTTAAGCAATGGATTGAATCCATCCAAAAGTCTTCGAATTCCTTGAACTTTGAAGAATATAATAAACTCGCAGCACCCAGCCAAAACAACCCTGTTGAAGTTTTTCAATTAAAAGATGAGCAGTTATTCAATCAAGTTCTTATGAAATTCATGCACCCGCAGAAAAAATGAGTCAATTATGTTCGGAAGATTAACATTAGAAGCTTTTCAACATGAATCAAGTCAGAATGTAGCAGTTTCCATGATGCTTCTGTCTGGTCTAGCGATGCTGGGAGCTATCACTTACTTGAGGCGCTGGAAGTGGCTTTGGGATGAATGGCTGACCTCTGTAGATCCCAANAAAATCGGTTTGATGTATATCATAACAGCACTTTTAATGTTTTTTAAGGGGTTTGCCGATGCACTTATGATGCGTTTGCAGCAAGCAATGGCTGTCGGAGATTCACACGGATTTATTTCTTCTGGTCATTTTCAGGAAGTNTTTTCTGCGCACGGAACCACCATGATTTTCTTAGTCGGCATGGGAATTGTGTTTGGGCTTCTTAACCTTATAATCCCTTTACAAATTGGCGCAAGAGACGTTGCTTANCCCTTNTTGAACGCATTAGGATTTTGGCTTTTTGCTTCGGCGTCAACTTTAACTTTAGTCTCGCTTACTATAGGTAGATTTTCAGCAGCAGGCTGGCTAGCTTATCCTCCTCTTTCAGGCTTGGAGTATAGCCCTAACGAGGGGATTGATTACTGGATATGGGTGGTACAAATTGCAGGCATTGGAAGCACGCTGTCAGGCATTAACTTTTTAGTCACAATCCTCAAAATGCGCTGTCCAGGCATGACCCTGATGAAAATGCCGATTTTTGTCTGGAGTGCTCTCTGTTCCATGGTTTTAGTGATTTTTGCATTTCCAATTTTAACGGCTACCCTTGTTCTTCTCACTCTAGACCGTTATCTCGGGATGCANTTTTTTACAGCTGGTGGCGGCGGCAATCCAATGATGTACGTGAACTTAATCTGGGCCTGGGGCCACCCTGAAGTTTATATTCTCATCTTGCCAGCGTTCGGCATNTTTTCAGAGGTAGTTCCTACCTTTTCGGANAAACGCTTATTTGGTTACGTTTCCATGGTCTGGGCGCTCATTGTGATTACNTTTTTATCTTTCATCGTCTGGTTGCATCATTTTTTTACAATGGGCGCAAGTTCCAGTGTAAATGCATTTTGGNNAATCATGACAATGTTGATTGCGATTCCCACCGGCGTCAAAATCTTCAATTGGCTCTTCACAAAATTCAGGGGTCGTGTGCATTTTGATTCTCCTATGCTGTGGTTTTTTGCATTTGTCCTTAATTTTACTGTTGGGGGTATGACAGGGGTATTGCTTTCTTCCCCGCCAGTAGATTTTCAGGTTCATAATAGTCTATTTTTAATCGCCCACTTTCATGGAATGGTCATTGGAGGATTTCTCTTTGGCTTTTTCTGCGGATTTACCTATTGGTTTCCCAAAATTACAGGATTCTTTCTTAGCGAACGTCTAAACCGTTATGCTTTTTGGTTTTGGTTTACAGGCTTTTTGTTAGCTTTTATGCCCCTATACATGCTTGGTTTCATGGGAGCCACTCGACGCTTAGACCACTATGAAGCTTCGACAGGCTGGCATCCATTATTTATATCCGTAGCAATTGGAGCGGGTGTTATTTTATGCGGGGTCCTTGTTCAAATTTACGGACTTTTCATGAGCATCAAAAACAGAAAATCAAATTTAGATTTGACTGGAGATCCCTGGAATGCAAGAACTCTGGAGTGGTCAATCCCTTCTCCGCCTCCAGTTTACAATTTTGCCATTACACCTGTAGTGGATCAATTGGATCCTTTATGGGCTATCAAAAGAGGCGAAGCTCCNCCGCAAGGCGATTATGAAGATATTCATTTACCCAGAAACACCCCCATGGGAGTTATTTTAGGCTTGATAAGTTTGATCTTTGGTTTTGCGATGACATGGTACATCTGGTGGCTGGCTGTTCTCTGTTTGATCGGCGTTGTCACATGTCTTATCATTCGGTTATCCGGAAAAGATGTTCATGATGTCATCCCTGCCGCTGAGGTCAAAAAAATGGATGAAGCCTACAAGAGGAGATATAAAACAACATGAAATCTTTAGACGTTCACCATCATCCTGTTCCTCATCCTGATACACGCCTGCCTGATCCCCATCAAGATACATTTTCCAAAACCGTTTTAGGTTTTTGGATCTATTTAATGACAGACTGCATTCTNTTTGCCACTCTTTTTGCAACCTACGCAGTCCTTCATCAAAGTACTTTTGGAGGGCCTTCGTCTAAAGATTTGTTCAATCTAACGACGGCTTTCACAGAAACCATGATTTTATTAGTCAGCAGTGTCACCTGCGGTTTCGCGGTTTTGTCTTCATTANNAAAACGACGAGAGTCTCAGGTGATTGCATGGCTCGCCCTAACNTTTTTACTTGGAGCCTCTTTTATCTCCCTAGAGCTCCATGAATTCAGGCAATTCGTCCATGAAGGACATAGCTGGACGCAAAGCGCCTTTTTATCTGCATTNTTTACTCTGGTCGGAACACACGGCTTGCATGTATCGATCGGTTTATTGTGGGTGTTAGTTCTTTTAGGCCAAGTCTTTGTGAGTGGGATTCAGGTAGATACTTTTCGGCGGCTGGTCATTTTTAGCTTATTCTGGCATTTCTTAGATCTGGTGTGGATATTCATCTTTACGTTTGTATACTTAATNGGGAGTATTATAATGAGCGAAGAATTGAGCCTAAGGCAAATTCAAAAAGAATGGCATGGGACTTTGCAGGCTTATGCGATTGGCTTTCTTGCTTCTTTAATTCTGACGTTTGCTTCTTTTACTCTTGTCATCACGCAGGCGCTCACAGGACATGCTTTGATTTTTACCATTGCTTTCCTTGCTTTTGTGCAAGCGATTTTCCAATTGCGATTTTTCTTGCATGCCGGCCAGGAAGCCAAACCTCAATGGGAATCTTTAGTTCTTTATTTTATGATCATGGTTTTATTGATCATCGTCTTAGGATCTTTATGGATTATGTTTGATCTTAACGCGCGTGTAATGCCTACTATGGATATGATGCATGATTAATTATTACCTCATTACTAAACCTGGGATTGTCTTAGGCAATCTGATTACTGTCGCAGCCGGCTTTCTTTTGGCTTCAAATGGATCCATTGATTTGGGGTTGTTTGCTGCCACTCTTTTGGGTCTTGGCTTGATCATGGCATCCGCTTGCATATTTAATAATTACATTGATCGGCATCTCGANCGAAAAATGGAACGAACAAAGCATCGAGCTTTGGTGAAAGGACTTATTTCTCCCAAAAGCGCNTTGCTNTTTGCCACTTTTCTTGGAATTTTGGGACACGCCCTTTTGTATTTCTACACAAACCTCCTGACAGTTTTAGTAGCCGCTTTTGGNTTNTTTGTTTACGTGATCCTCTATAGCCTGTGGAAATCCCGAACAATTTATGGAACAGCTATCGGTAGTGTTGCAGGAGCTGTTCCTCCTGTGGTGGGATATTGCGCAGTTAAAAATGAATTCGACGTTGGAGCGATGATCTTATTTTTGATGCTTGTGCTTTGGCAAATGCCTCANTTTTTTTCTATTGCGATTTTCCATTCTGAGGATTACACAGCTGCTAACATTCCCGTTTTGCCTATTAAGAAAGGGATTTTGCGCACTCAAATACATATGGTCCTCTATATTAGCGCGTTTTTAATGACGGCCCTTATGCTTACCGTTTACCATTACACCGGGTTTATCTATTTAGCCATTACAGCCAGTGCCAGTCTGACCTGGTTAGGACTTTGCCTTAGAGGCTTCAGAAGCGAAGATCCTCAAAAATGGGGAGGTTCCATGTTTCGTTTATCGCTAATAACAATTACCGCGATTTGTTTGGTTATACCCTTCGACTTAGTTTAAACCCAACTTGCCTCCCCTAAATCACACTTGAACAGGCCTACACTTGTCAATTGGAAGACTAAGCACCTCGCCCATTTCCGAAGACATGTCCTTCGGCACTGAGTCTTTTACTTGACAAGTCCGGCTTTATTAAAGCGTGATTTAGGGGCAAGTTGGGTTTTAAGCCTTAATTTAGAATAAAATCCACGATCAAGGGCATATGATCTGAAGGAAATTCCCCATCTACTTTGCCAGATTGAGTCGCATGCAACAGGATAGTTAAATTTTTAGTTGCATAGATGTGATCCAGAAAAATACCTGGCGTCCCCAAGCCCTGGAAAGGCTTTACATCTTCAGGATCATTCGTAAATGTTGAAATGGGTCCGAGGTGTCCTAAGAGAGAAAGATCCTTAGCGTCGCGAAGAGAGCCTTGCGTCAATATTCTATTTACAGAATCTCCATCGAAAAAGGGTAGCTTTTCAAGATCCAAGCGTGCAGGAAATGTATTAAAATCTCCTGTCAGTAGAACAGGTAATTCTTGCGCCTGTGACTCAATAAAATCAGCAATAAATTTTGCCTGATATTCTCTTTTATCCACTTTAGAAAAAGTTAAATGTGTATTAAAAACCGCAAAAGCTTTTCCTGTTATCACATCTTTTAATTTCAAAAATGTTAAGGTTTCGGAGCTTTGGAGATCTTGTTCTTCTGTCATAAATAAAGTTTGCTGATCCAAAACTTCGAAGCGTTCCTTGCGATAAANAATTCCATTCAATTCTCTATCTTTTGCTGGTTTGGTAAAAANAGCATATTCAGAACCTATTTGACTCATAAGGTCTTCTAATTGATCATTATATAGTTCCTGTACTCCCATAATGTCTGGATGCATTTCCCTGATCAGTTCAATGACCCTGTATTTCCTGTGCTGCCAGCGATGAGTTTCATCAAGATGAGAATCCCACAAATTAAAAAGGACGTTATAAGACACTAAGCGCAACTTTTCATCCTTGGAAGAAAGAATTTCTGTTAATTCTCTAAATTGATTGGAAGAAAATTTTTGAGGAGAGAGATTTTCCAGGCTTTCATATTTTTCCATTAAAGGAATGATGGAATTTTCTACAGAATCCAGCTGTGAAAACACAAAAATAAAAGCTGATATGCATAATGAAAAGTATTTTTCACTCTATCTCCTGTAAATGTTTTTTTGAATAAAGTTATAAATAAAAATTATTTAGATTTGATAAAGGAAATTGCCGAAAATCAGATGGATCTGTATTTTCATGAAGATAGTAAATAAAATTTTTAGGAGGGTTTATGGCAGATACATCATCTTTGACTCCAAATGATTCTAACCATCTCCCTGTTGGAAACCCTAATTTTGAAAGACGAGGTCAAAGTGCAGTCCAAATCAGTCCTGAAAGCGCTAGCAACCCCGGCCCCAANAATCCTATAGCTGCCTCTCAAGCCCCCTCTTCAGAATTGCCGCCTTCAACAGACCGAGGAGACTTTCAAAACTTTTGGTTTCCATTTTCTCGAGCACATAAACGCATACAGGAAGGAGGATGGGCCAGACAAATTACTGTCAGAGATCTTCCCATCTCAACAACTATAGCTGGGGTTAATATGCGCCTTCTAGCGGGTGCAATACGCGAACTTCATTGGCATCAGGCAAATGAATGGGCCATTATGCTCTATGGTCATGCCAGAATTACCGTTTTTGATCAGGAAGGAAGAAGTTTTGTAGGAGATGTTAAGGAAGGAGATCTTTGGTTTTTTCCCTCAGGCTTTCCTCACTCGATCCAGGGTCTAGGGCCGGATGGCTGTGAATTTCTTCTGGTTTTCGATGATGGAAATTTCTCAGAAGATGAAACCTTNTTAATCAGTGACTGGATTTCTCACACGCCAATTGAGGTTTTATCCAAAAATTTTGGGCTGTCTCCAGAAGCTTTTAAATCTATTCCTCAACAAGAGCTTTATATTTTCCCTGGAAAAATCACGCAATCGCTTGAAGAAGATCGCCGAACCGCCGCAAGCCCTGAGGACCAGGTTCCTCCTTCCTACACCTTTCCCCTTTATGATCAAGAACCGGATTTTATGACAAAAGGAGGAAATGCCAGAATTGTAGATTCTAGTAATTTTTCCATTTCAAAAGCTATTTCTGCCGCTTTAGTCACAGTCAATCCTGGNGGGATGAGAGAGATGCATTGGCACCCAAATGCCGATGAGTGGTTATATTTTATAAGTGGTTCAGGAAGAATTACTCTNTTTTCAGGAGTTGGGGAAGCGCGCACGATGGATTTTCAAGCAGGCGATGTCGGATATATCCCAAGGGCAATGGGGCATTATTTTGAAAACACAGGGAGTACAGAGGCTCGCTACTTAGAAATATTTAAAAGCAGTTATTTTTCTAATATCTCACTTGCAAATTGGATGGCACATACGCCTCCTGAACTTGTTCAAGTTCATACTAGAATGCGCGCTGAAGATATTCATTCTATTCCTAAAAGGGAAGTAGGAATTAGGCCCTTGTAATAGGTTGACATGTTAAATAAATTCCTCATACTTTTCTTTTTAATTTTTCCTCCTCTCTAATTTTATATCTTCAAACGAAGAAAATTCCTCATGTCCAAAGAAGAATGATAAGCAAGAAGAGAAGAAGATTGAGAAAGATAAAGACAAAAAAGAAGACAAAGAAAAAGAAGATGAGAATTCCCCACCACCAATTGGTAATTTTTCCCTTCCCTCCTCTCAACAGCCTTTTGCTTTATTTGGCTTCGGTGGAAATGTGATTGATCAAGGNGAAGTGCAAATCTTTCTCTTTGCAGATGATCTTAGAGGAAAAAANCGTGTGATCATAGATGCCATCCCAAGTATTTTATTTGGTATTACGGACGAACTTTCTATTTTTTATAATGTTCCTTTTACTCCTGAGCTAAGGGATGGAAGAGATTATTCGAAAGGTCTGGAAGANTTNTTTGTCCAATTCGAATATGCCTATTACAACAANAAAACTCGTACCTATATCGATCAGGCTACCCTCGTGGCTAATATGACGACACCTACAGGGTCTATTCATAAGAATCCAAATACAGGCTTTGGTGCGCCAAGCTTTTTTNNAGGAGGAACTTATAGTCGTACGTTAAAGGATTGGTTTGTATTTACAGGGCATGGCGCTCTTATGACTTGCTCGAATCAAGGTGTTAAATTTGGTGACCAGTTTCTTTATCAATTTGGTTTTGGTAAAAGTGTCTTGAGTCCCCCTGGGTGGATTTATGCCTGGATGTTAGAAATTGACGGGCAGTATAACTCAAAAAATAAGGCGAATGGGAGTTTTGATCCGGATTCAGGCGGCAATATTATCTTCATGACCCCCTCTTTATGGATCTCTTCCAAAGAGATGTTTTTTCAATTTGGGGTAAGTACTCCTGTCACTCAACATCTTTATGGCAAACAGAATAAATTTGATTATGTTTTAAATTTCAACCTATCGTGGTCATTTTATCCGCCAAAAAAATAAAGACTGAATCCAGTTACCTTCATAACTTCTCCCGCTTCAACTGGCAAGAGTACGAAGGTTTAATTCGTCTCTGTTACGATAACTTTTGGTCGGCTGAAGGAAATAACTTCATTAACGGTCAGCATTCCAACAAGGATCACACCTGCTGAAANAAGCCCTCCCACCGTTAACGCTTCTTCTAAAAACAAGTAGCCCAAAAACATTCCTGCAACAGGGAAAAAGCAGGCCACCATGGAAATAGCTGTAGGGCCGCTATGTTCCATTAAATAATAATAGATTGTGAAAGCTATATAGGTTCCAAGGAATGCCAGTCCTAAAACTCCAATTAAACTCTTTGAAGAAGGGACCACGAAAGTTGTGTCCGAAGATAGCAAAGCAAGAGGCAGCATAAGAACTGCCGAAATTATCATTTGTGCAGTTGGAGCTACAAAACGTGCATGCCCGGACGTATATTNTTNTGCATAGACGTGGCTGACAGCATAGAAAAAGGCGGCCATAAGTGCTGATAACATCCCAATGAAATTTCCATCCATCCNCCTGGCTATATTAGGTGAGAATAGCAGAAGAATCCCTGCAAAGCTTAACAAAACCCCAAAAACTTTGTTTAAAGAGAGTTTGTCACTCGGTAGAAACAAATGCGCTAAAACAGCCGTAAACATGGGTGTACTTCCATTTAAAATGGCGGCTAAAGCACTTTCAATCGATGTTTCGGCAAAGCAAAACAACGTAAACGGAAGGGCAGATGAAAAAATCGCCATAAAGGTGGAGTGCATCCAAAACTTGAAATTTTTGGGCAGGGTGTTTCCTTGAAGGCTTAAAGTGATAANAAAGATCACACTTGCAAGAGCCACTCGCAAGAAAACGATAGTTGCTGGTGAAAAACTGTCCAAAGCGAGTTTGATGAAAAGAAATGAAGGGCTCCACATTGCTGTAAGAGCCAGAATAAGGAGGAAACGCTTGAGTGGTGACATAAGCGTTTCCTAATTTTTATTGTCCAACTGACCAACGAATAAAATTGACTACTTTTAAAGGTTTGCCAACCTCTTTGGCGCGCTCTTCAACGATCTGTTGAATGGATTTACTATCATCCTTAATGAATTTTTGTCTGACTAAACAAACAGTATCATAGTAGGAATTAAGCTTTCCTTCGACAATCTTATCAACGATATTCTCTGGCTTGCCCTTGATTTGACTCTTGGCAATCTCTTTCTCTTGATTAAGAAGTTCCGCGGGAACTTTTTCTGGAGAAAGAAACTCAGNGTGCGCAGCAGCTACATGCATCGCGATATCTTTTGCTAATTGCTCTTCTGCGTTGCTACCTTCAATTTCAACCAAAGTCACGACTTTTCCGCCTAAGTGAGAATAAATCCCAATAGACTTAGTGGGTGATTTTGAGATAGTCAGCAAGCGTCTAATCTGAATATTTTCGCCAATTGTTTGCACAATCGTAGCACGATATTGATCCATCGTCATCGAACCATCTTTAGAATATTTTTGAGCTAAAAATGCTTCTAAGGATGCAGGGTTAGTGGCTGCAACTTCGTTGGCAACATTCAAAAGAAATTCCTTAAAGCGATCATTTTNTGCCACAAAATCAGTTTCCGAATTGACCTCAACAACAGCAACTGCTTTGCCATTTTCTGAGGATCCGATCATTCCTTCATTTGTCGCACGACCTTCTTNTTNTACAGCGGAAGCAAATCCAGCTTTACGTAGATTGGCGATAGCCAATTCCATATCGCCCTTCGCTTCTTCCAAGGCTTCCTTACATTTACCCATTCCTACGCCGGTTCTTTCGCGCAGTTCTTTAATCATTGCTGGAGTCACAGGTGTATTGGCCATAGATTAATCCTCCACTTTTACAGAAGCTCTTTTTTTCCTTTGCGGCTTGTCTCTTCTTCTTCCTCTTCGTACTTGCCTTCAAACCCCTCTTCTTCCTCCTCTTCTTCGCCGCTTTCATCGCCTTTTCCAAATGAAATTTGCATTTCATTTTTCTTTTCAATGATTGCGTTCGCCAAGGATTGCAAGATCAATTTGACGCTTTTAAGAGCATCGTCGTTACAAGCAATGACATACTGAATCGGATCAGGATCGCAGTTAGTATCGACCAAACCCATTACTGGGATGCCGAGTTTATTAGCTTCTGCTACAGCAATATGTTCCTTACTTGGATCGACTACGATTACCAAGCCGGGAAGTTTGCGCATGCCTCTAACGCCTGATAAGTTGCGTTCCAGTTTAATCTGATCCTTAGTCAATAAGGAGAGTTCTTNTTTCGTAAGCCCATCGCCACCGCTTGAAATGCGTTNTTCGATGCGCTCGAGTTTTTTAATCGACTGGCGAATTGTGGACATATTGGTCAGCATGCCACCCAGCCACCGTTCGCAAACGTAAAATTCACCTGCTTGCTCAGCGAGCTCGCGAATGACAACTTTCGCTTGTTTTTNTGTCCCTACAAAGAGAATCGAACGATGCTTCGCAACGACATCTTTTACCACTTCAGCTGCGAGCCTAATTTGTTGGAGTGTTTTCGCGAGGTCGATAATGTATAAACCATTGCGTGCTTCGAAAATGAAACGCTTCATTTTCGGGTTCCAGCGGCGAGTTTGGTGACCAAAATGGGCACCTGCCTCTAATAAATCTTTAATTGTAACATTGACTTGTTGTTGTTGTGTAGCCAAGCCTTGTCCCTTTCTTTTTGACGACGGCATCCTGCCCTAAGGCAAGATTTCGGTCTTGGTTAATAATATTTTATACGAATGAGCGCCTGATCAGAATCGAACTGACACTCGTAGCTTGGAAGGCTACTGTTCTACCATTGAACTACAGGCGCATGATAAACTCGAATAGATTATGCTTAAGGCTCTATTTTTTTGCAAGAGCATTAAGCCTCTTTCTTAAAATTTATTCCTAAGTCCTAGCCAATTAAAATTCTTTCATAGGCAAATCTAAAAATTGTCTGACATAATTAAGTCGAATAAATTAAATCCTTAATAGGCCTCCTTAAGCTTTCAAATTGATGAAAACCGTTCTTTTCAGGTATTTTGGTTCAAATCATAAAGACTTCAAAAAGTAATTTTTTAATGGCAAGACATCATCGAGCGTACTCCAGACGATTAGAGAATATTTTAAGCATCCCCGANAAAACAAATAAAATTTTAAATTTAATCCTTTTTGCCATGATCGTGATTGTCTTCCGAATTTGGCATTTAACCGTCATACAGCATGAAGATAAGTTGGAAGAGGCACGTAAACCACAGCGAAGAACAGTTGTGGAAGTTTCCAGCCGTGCAACCATTCGTGATCGATTTAACATTCCTTTGGCCATCAATAAAATTTCCTATCGAGCCGCTATCCTTTATTCACAGCTGCGTCAGGTTCCTTCTATACGCTGGGAGAAAGATCCTTCAGGTCAAAAGATTAAAAAGTTTAAACGCAAAGAATACATTGCACAGCTTGCCAGGCTTTTAGGCGAAGAACTGAATTTAGACCCCTCCAGATTGGAAGACCTCATCCATGCTAAAGGATCTTTTTATGGACAAATTCCTTTCATCATCAAAGAAGACCTCACGGAAAAAGAATATTATCGTCTTAAAATGCTTGAGAAGGATTGGCTAGGGATTCATGTTCAAAAAGTCCCCAAACGCCATTATCCAAAGGGAAGAGTTGCTGCTGATATCATCGGCTATATGGGAGCCATCAATCGTCAAGAGTATGATAAAATCATGATGGAAATGAGAATGCTCGAAGACTATATTCAGGAAAGCGATGCTGAGGATGAACTCCCCTTNCCTCCCGGTATCGAAAATATCGCACAGGCAAGGCAGCGCCTTCAGGAACTAGAAGACCATGCTTATACAATTAATGACTCCGTTGGTAAAAGCGGAATTGAGGCAAGCTTTGANAAAACCTTGAGAGGCTACCACGGAAAAAAAGCNTACTATTCGGACGCTCGAGGCAACTTTTTACGCGAGCTGCCAGGTTCACGCGATCCTATACCCGGACAACGCGTTCTCCTTGCCATTTCAGCCGAACTGCAAGAGTATGCTGAAAAACTTCTGATACAAAATGAAAGGATTCGGGAAACCCGTTTATCCAAAAATCTTTCTCAACCTACTAAACAACCCTGGATTAAAGGAGGAGCGATTGTCGCCCTAGATCCTCTTACAGGGGATGTCCTAGCTTTGGCCTCTTATCCGCGTATGAATCCGAATGACTTTATTCCCACTTCTAATCCGGAAATTGCCAAAAAGATTNNATCCAACATCATTCGTTGGTTTGAAAGTGAAGCTTATATAGCAGAGATGTGGGATCAAAAACGCCCCATGGAGAGAGAGCGTTATAATGATTCCAAAGATGAATATTTTGAAGACTCTTTACCCATCAATTGGAATAATTACCTTTCCATTGTCCTAAAAGAAAATAGTCCCCTCATGAAAGCCATCCACGAAGTGCATAACATNCAAAATGCGGTTAAAATCCAACGAGCCATGAGCACACTTATGGAAATTGCCCAAACCGAAAATGCTTACTGGCTTCTGAAAATCCTTTATGGTGAAGATGGGACTCAGACAAAGAAAACTAAAATTCCTGCAGATAAAAAAATTGAAATGGAAACCCTTTTAAAGAATTCGCCTGAACGGGTAGCTAAGGCAAAAAAATGGCTGGACGCATATTTTTCAAATCTTGAATTGCATTATGATAAAATTCTGCTTGTCGATCTATGTCGTTTAGTGACTTGCGGAGAAAGATTTTCTGATTCCCTTTTAACGTATATAGGAACACATCCATTAGAGGCTTATCGAAACGCTTCTGCAGCTGGTGTTTTATTACAAGAAGTCATTCAAAAAATGGCCAGGGATTTATTTCATGAACATGATTTTGCCGCCTGGAGAGCACAAAATGAAAAAAGCTTTCTAAAGGATAAACGCAATGAAGAGAAAATTCATCATCGCTATCCTCGACCGTATATCGATCATTTCGATAAGCAAGAACAGGAGATGTTTCAAAGTTTTTGGGAAAACTACCGCTGGGATTTCACTTTAGCTTTTATTAAAGGCAAAACAACTTCATATCTACCGGATGAAATCACTCCCTATATCCAGCATTTCTTGACCTGGCATCAGGAATTGCAAAATGGAGCCCATGCAGCGCTTTCCTGGTGGGAGGCCTATCAAACTTTAAGCGAAGCCCTNAAAAATTTACCTTTGATGCAAACCATCGATTACCTACGGACTTTCCGTAGTTTCCAAGAACTTGACCGCCCCCTTCTCGGCGATTACCGTTATTTAAGAAAATCTGAAGGAAAACAATTAGAAAAACATCTCGCTGCAGCTTTTTATCCCAGCAAAGGATATGGCTATGGAAGGTCTCAAGCTTACCGTCAGGCTGCTACACAAGGCTCGATTTTTAAACTGATCACTGCCTATGAAGCACTCAAGCAGCGCTATCAAAAATTGAATGATCCGAATGTTTCTTTTAACACGCTTAACCCTCTGACTATGGTTGATCAAATTTTCAAGCAAGGAAAAGAAACTTGTGTCGGATACCATGAAAATGGCACCCCGATTCCTTTGCATTATAATGGGGGCCGTATGCTTAAGAGCCACACGAGTTGCATGGGAAAAATTGATCTTTTAAAAGCTTTGGAAAATTCCAGCAACCCGTACTTTTCACTCTTAGCTTCCGAGCATATGGAGTCGCCTAACGATCTTGCAAAAGCGGCTTCCTCATTTTGTTTTGGAAAACGCACAGGCATCGCCCTTGGGGGAGAAATTCCAGGAAAAGTGCCTGATGATTTAGAAACTAACCGCACAGGACTCTATGCGATGGCAAATGGACAGCACACACTTGTTGTGACACCTCTTCAAACAAGCGTAATGCTTTCAGCACTAGCCAATGGAGGACGTGTTCTTAAGCCTAATATTGTTTCCCTTACAGCCGGCCGCCGTCCAATCGTAAACCTCAATGATCCTATAGAAATGAGTTGTTTAGAAGGATCGCAAATCGTNGAAAAATTTCTCCCTCAAATCCAGTGGGAAATTTTTATGCCAGATGTAATTCGCAACATTTTGCTCGTCGGCATGCGAAAAGTTGTGTTAAAACAGTTATCAGACGGCTTGCCCAGCCTCTCGCGCTTTTATCGCGAGTATCCTGAAGCCATAGCCGATTATCTTGATTTAAAAGATGAAATTGTAGGTAAGACAAGTACAGCAGAGGCAATGGAAAACATTGACCTGGATTTTTATGATGGTACCAATGTCTACACCCACGTCTGGTTTGGAGGGATTTCGTTTGATCAAGAAATTCCAGGCAACACCCAAGCACTTCTTTATAGAGACCAATGGGGCAATCCTGAATTGGTCGTCATAGTTTACCTTAAATATGGAGCTTGNGGGAAAGAATCGGCTCCCGTAGGAGCCCAGATAATTAAAAAATGGCGCGAAATTAAAAGTAAAAAATTATGAGGCTTAATTTAATTCCCTGCTCAATTGATCTATAAAATCATCATCTACTTTTGTGACATTCTTATTAGCTTTTCTGTCTAGATTGTCTGTATTAAATGTGTAGCCTTTTGCACGTCTAGGTTTTTTATTTTATCGAGCTTTGTTTCTTTCTGCTCAATTTTTGCGGCTGTACCTGGGCCGCTTGAGGGGGTTTTTGCCTGTTCTCGCATAAAGCTGGTTTGCTATCATGCCTTGAAAATCAGGGGATACTTTTACACTTTTTTTAAAGGTTCCACAACAGCTTTAAATGAAGATCTTTTATTCCTTTCAATATCTTTGACTGCTGGCCGTTGAGAGGGTTGATCTAAATTTAAATTTGCTACGATAGGAGATTGATTTCGATCTTTATTTAAATTTACTTTTGAAACGTTAGCAGGTGAATTTGGAATAGAGGGGGTTCTTTAGAAACCTTAGTTTTTGCTTTAACATCTACTGTTTCTTTAAGAGGTGGTTCAACTTTTTACTCTCAGAAGAAGCTTCAGATTTTGGATGGGATCTTCGGGAAGAGGTGCATCCTGCTTTTTAACAATTTTTGGACTTATCTGTACCTCAGCTTTTGAGGGACTCTTTTCAGATTCTGATGGAGGCGCAGGAACTTCGCTTGTTTGCTGAGAATTTTAGGACTTTCATCCAACTCAATTTCGATGGGTTCTGGTTCTTCATCACTGGATTCTGAGAGGGATTCTAAATCAGATGCGTCATTTTCAGACACATTTTCAATTTCAATGTCCTCTTCCTCCTCTGGCATTTCATTTTCCATTAGACTTTTATCATTTTCCAACATTTGAGGATGGCTTGATGTGCCTACAATGGATTCTTTTTCAGAAGCAGGGGTGATTTCTGGTTCAATACTCTTTTTTAATCTCAACATCCGCAGATACAATTTGATATTTTCCTTCACGCGTGAGGCGGATTTGATTTGAGCGCACTTCAACTTTAACCTCTTCTAAAGATTCATAGCGGTCGAAAAATAAGTTCCCAAAAAGCCGGAAAAAATGTAATCGCCTTAATTAAAACATTCTTTTGGTCTAAAATCTTTTCCCCTTCCCGGTCTAATTCCTTAATTTTTAAAATAATCTGTTCCATTTTATCAGTAGGACCTTGAGGGGCATCTGAAAGACTTGTTTTTGCGACAGTTTGAACTTGCTTCACGAGATCATTTAAGCAAAATTCTTCTCCATGAGCAGAGAATTTTCTTCCTCTAAAATTTACATGGATTTCGACTTGTGGATCGCCATCATTAGGGAAAAGAAGATTGTGAATTGCGTCAATAGTGTCCAAGTTATTAATTATGCCCATAAGTTATCCTTTAACATCATCGATAAAACGATTCATTTGAAATATATTATGGATCAAAATAACATGATTGTTGAAGTATTGTCAACCTCTCAAATCCACAGAATGACAATCAAAAAATTTAAAACATTCTTACAAATAGAAAATTTATGAAAGATGAAACACTGATTGATTCTCCCTTAGGGAANAAAGTTTCCTACGACATGTTATATGATCCAAGCTTACTTTTTCCGGTCCCCAGGGAAAAACAACGTAG
The DNA here is from genome assembly GCA_013414685.1 of Parachlamydiaceae bacterium. Lineage (GTDB taxonomy): Bacteria > Chlamydiota > Chlamydiia > Chlamydiales > Parachlamydiaceae > Neochlamydia. The sequence goes on from CP058704.1 coordinate 1,693,126, forward strand.
AGATATCGCAATTGATGAAAATCAACTGCCTTTTAATGGGGTGGATATCTGGAATGCTTACGAACTCTCATGGTTGAATCCAAAAGGAAAACCTCAAACTGCTATCGGCGAGTTTTTCTTCCCTTGCGAATCGCCTTATATTGTAGAATCCAAATCTTTCAAACTCTATCTTAATTCTTTTTATCAAACTCCTTTTGAAAATATCGAAGAAATTCAGGACATACTTAAGAAAGATTTAGCCAAATGTGTTCATCATGACATTGAAATTAAGCTCATTCCGCCCTCCCATTATCAAACTCTTCAATTGGGTTCGTTACCCGGCACTTGCCTGGATCATTTGGACATTGAAACTGACATTTATAAAGTCAATCCCAACCTTTTGCAACATTCATCAGAAATTGTAGAGGAGAAAGTCTATTCAGAGCTGCTTAAATCAAATTGTTTAGGAACAAGACAACCGGATTGGGCCAGTGTATACATCCATTATGTGGGTCCTAAAATTAATCATGCTTCGCTGCTCAAATATATCATTTCCTTTCGAATGCACAATGAATTCGGAGAACATTGCATTGAACGTATCTTTATGGATTTGCATAAGCATTGCAAATGCCAAAAACTGACAGTCTATGGACGCTATACAAGACGGGGAGGAATTGATTTAAATCCTTTTCGTTCAAATTTTGAAAAGCCTCTATTGAATATCAGAGACTATCGTCAATGATCCAGCACACATTTTAACTTAAAATGCGACTAGCTAAAAACAAAGGTGACTTTCTTTTTCGCATCCAAGTCATTTTTGTAAGGCATATAAGCTTTCAAATCAGAAATGCTTTCATGCGTTAAGTTGAGGGCCGCATGATCAAATATTTTTAAGAGAGCTTCTGCCTCTCCGCTTGCAGGCATCACATCGCTTGAAACAACAATCCAGTTATATTTGCTGGCTAATTGATTCAAGAGATTTTTAAAGCGAGGAGATCCGATTAACTCAGCCGTGTAGCGAGAGACTCCTCCTTCATAAATACAGTCGTATGAACCTTCTCGAACGATTTGGGGCTCGCTTATACTTCCCTCAAGATATTGTATCAATCCTTCTCGATGTCCTTTTTCGCCTGATTTAAAAGAAATTGGAAGAAGGACAACTTTCCAGCCAGCTTTGCTTAAAAGTTCTGATAGGTGTTGAGAATAATCCACTCCAGCTCCATTTAAAAGAAGCAAGGATTCTCCAGATTGATAAGCTTCATGTCCAGCTGTCAAATAGGCTACCATGCGCCTCATGGTATCTAAATCCTTATCAAGGAGAATTCCTTCAGATGCAGGACCTGCCTGCTCGGTTAGCCTGCCTGAAACATGCAATTGATTTGCCTTTAAATTTCCTTCGCTCGCCTGAATTCCTGTCAATGTAGAACGTACAATAAAAAATGTAAGGGATAAGAAAGCGCCCACAAAAGCTCCAAAGCCAGCATACAAAAGGCTGCGAGGAGATTTAGGATGAAGAGGAGGAACAGCAAAATCTTGCGGATATGACTGGAGAATTTCCATATTGGTTGACAAATTTTNTGATTCGACCAAGCTAGCAATCTCTTCCACCATTTTCTGATTAATAAGGAGCTGCTGGTCAATTAAACGCTCTTCCACCCATTTGCTTGGCAAATCTTTCATTTCACTGCGTAAACTATCCTGATGCTGCTCAATAAGCTCTGTTTCCTGATTGAGATCTTTAAGCCGCATTGCAATGTAGTCTTGCATATGCTTGTCCAAAATAGAAATTTGTTGACGGAGAAGCCCTAAAGTCACACTTTGCAAGGAGGTGATTTTCTCCTTAATTAATTGTTCTTTAAGTTTTTGTAATACGACCGCCTGGTTTAAGTGCTGCTTTAAAAANNTCTTTTGCACAGCTAATTGCTCATTCAGACGATCAATTTCTTTAGCGCTGCGATTATTGCGATCTTTGATTGTTTGAACGATTTGTGAGGCTTTTGTAATCATTTCATTTGTTACAAAGTCGTTTTGGATGCTGCTTAACGAAGTGACTTCAAAATCCGGATTTTTTAGCTGGTCAATCATAAAGTCGATTTGACGAATTTGGGCTTGAACATCGTTTAACAAGCGATTGTAATTCATATAAAGTTCACGGGAGGTCGCCACATCGATCCCTTGGAATTCATTTTGTGGAGATTGCTGAAAGGCCAAACGTTCCTGAATGATTTTCTCTTGAACATCAAATAAATGAATCAGGTTTTNTAAATAAGTTTTAAAACTAGCCCGAGCATCTTTAAGTTCTTCCTTTTTAGCAATTTTTTCATCTTGGGTAAAAGCATTGTCTAAATTATTTTGAGCCACTAAAAGCTTCTCGTGCCAGGTTTTCACAGCAAGCTTAGGATCATTTATGAGCTTTTCAGTTTTTGGAAGCTTTGTTAGACTATCTTCCAAACTTTTTAACAAAAGATTTGCCTCAGCATAACAGCATTTGACATGTTCTAAATCGCCAAGTTGTTCATTCAGCGATTCATAGAAGGGATTATTGCCATTTGGATAAGCGTTCTTTAAGGCTAAATCTAAAGCATCGCTTTGCTGTTTTAGAGATCGAATTTCGCCAAGAGCTTGGTTAATGATTCCAGGATCTCCATGTACATCATAAAAAGCATACCCTTCCTGCTGAGCTTTAACCAGTCTTTGGATCGCCAGTTCTATATCATATAATTTTTGCTGGTACATGGTTTGACTTGCAGTATAAAATTCGATCGCTCTCAGGGAATTGAAAAAGCCGCTTTTGGAAATGTCATGGGTCATATTTTNTGCGTGCTTTTCCATCATTGCCCGCAGATTTTCATTCATTTCTCTCTGACGTTTTTCAAGATAAGAAATTTGCTCTTGAGAAATGCGTTTTTGCTCCTGGCGAATATGCTCTTGATAAATCAGCATCATAGAATTCAAAATTTCTGTTCCTGTGTGCCGATTTGGATGGAGAAGCTTGATGTGCAAAAGATTGCGATCATTTGCATCTGCTTGTACTGTTAAGGTTCCTAACAACAGATCTGAAACTGTTTGCAAAGGCATGAGTTCTAAATACCAACTGGTCCCGGATAAAGGCTCTGAAGACTTTCTCATGATTGTGAAAGAAAAGTCTTCGCCTGAAAATTTTCGCCCTAATTCACTTTCACCTATAGGATGATTATTTTTATCAAAAATCTCAAATGCCTCCTCATTCAAAAAACGAAGTGTAAAACCTTTGGACACTTCATCATTGTAAGCCACGTCTTGCAACCATATGGTAGGAGGATTGTCTGGTAAAACGGGATGTTTAACAGCCATAAAATGGGCATACTCAACGAGAAGGTGGTCTGGAATCGAACCAAAAAGGTCAAAACGAGGAACCATTTTAATTAAAAACCCTTGAAGGCCGCGCCGATAGATCAGCTTTTCCATGAATTTGCGTGATTTAATAGTCGCAAGGGCCTCTCCTTCGGTTTGATTGGAACCGGTATTTAAAAGAATGCTAAGGGTGGAAACACCGGAATTAGACTTTCCTTTATCTTTAAAAGTTCCTTCAATGTTGTATAGGACCGGGCGGGAAAGAGCAAAACTAGCGGCAAGGATGCAACAAATGATCGAAGTGAAAAGAATGGCCACCTTATGCGTTTTAAAAATATGCAGCAGATCGCTTAGGGTGATGACGCTTTCATCTTTACTAGTCTCTTTGTGTTGCATGAGCAAAATTCCTATCAGTCATTAATTAATTGATAAGTACCAAAACCTGTTTGAATTCCCGTAAAGCTTGGGATCAACTGTTCAATGAATCGATTCCATTGTGTAATTGGTTTTTCTGAAACATAAACTGTATCTCCAGGCATTAGTAACAGGCTGTCATTGGGTAAATGCACGACGTGATCCAATGAAACTACATAGACCTTAGGACACAACATATTTCCTCGGATGACATGAATGCAATTTGTGTTTCCTGTAAAAGGAATTCCTCCTGCAGTGACTAAAGCTTCACGTAAGGAGATAAATCCATAAGGAACGTTGATTGGCCGCGGCATACGCACTTCGCCCATCACCATGACAGTGGCGTCCGTAGGAGCAGCTATAANAATTTTATCGCCTCCACGCATGACAATATTTTGGCACATATCTCCCTCATTGATCAGCTTATGCAGGTCAATAGGAAGCTGGCATCCGCCGCGCATCACATAGCTTTTAAATAAGTTAGAGCCGGGCGGAATGTGTGCGCGAGATAAAACTTCGTACAATCGTATTCTTCCATCAACTGGGATGGCAGGAACATTAACCATTCCTATCAGCTCCACTTTTCTTTGTAAACGATCGCGATAAGTAATATAGACTTCCACATCCTGAATCTGTTCTCTAAAAGCTTGCTGAAGGAAATCTTTAGCTTCTTCCAATGTAAGTCCTGTGACTTCAATGGGTGGAAGATCGGGAAGATCGATCCTTCCGTCGAAAACTTTAAAACCGCCCGTGCTTTCATTAATAAATTGAATCGACTGCATGAGATCTTTGCGTGTAGGATGATATATTACAATATTTAAAATGTCTCCCTCCGCAATCACATCACGATATTCCTGCATATCTTCTTCTGTGAGCTCTCCAACTTCGACCCCTTCAAGCTCCAAAATCGCAAGTTTACCTTGCCTGATGCGATATGAGTCCATTACGAATTCATCTGCTCCCATAACAGGGTAATCAAAATGTGCACTTTCACAGGATGTGAAAGCTAAAAGTAAGAATAGGGGAATAATAATCTGCAGCATGACTCTCTCGAAACAATCATAAAGCTAGTGATGTTAAACATATTGCATTTTTATGAGGAAGTCTTTTTCCCAAAATACTTTTGGCCGCTTAAAGCCTTTTTCCACCAAACGGGAGCATTCAGACTTGCCCGGCCTAGTTGATAGCCCGTCCATTTTGTCAAAATATGCATAAGAGCATAGGGCAAGAGAAGGGGCTGATTATCATATAAGTGCTTAAGCATCTGCCGCGCAAAACTTGCTCCGCGGGTTTTGTCATTCTTTGCGCAAGCTAAAAGATTTTCGTATTCTTTACGCATCAGACCTGTATCAAAATAACGGCAAAACTCTTGCTTAAGACTGTAGCAATGCGAGTGTTTAACTTCTGCTTCGGCCACATAGGCAATTTTATGGCCTGCTTTTAAAAGTTCTGCGGCCGCCAAAGTGTCTTCCCNCAATATCACCGCTCTAAATCCCTGAATTTCATCAAGAGCGCTATTTAAATAAGCAGCGCAGGAATCTGAACAGAAAAACGTATGCGATCCATAACGCTTGATGTCTGCGATGCTTCGTATCTCGCTTTTAGGAGGATAATTAAACATACGAGGAAAAGCCTCAAAAAAACCCGCTTGATCGTGCGGGAGTTGCCTTGCATAGGCGATAGAAGCTTCTCCTTTTAATAAGGGAGAGATTAATTTCTCCAGCACGGATGCGTCAACAGCATAGGCATCAGGCGTGACCATGACAACAATGTCAGTATTCATGTGTTTTCTTGCAAGCTCGCGCGTTTTTCCATGATTAAATGAACTTCTTTCAATTTCTAAAACTTCCACCCCTAGGTCTTTAGCAATCGCCACAGTCTTATCTGTAGAAGAGGAATCCACTACTAGAATTTTCGGCTTCAAAGGAGATTTTAAAANAGGTTGCAAACAGATGGGCAAATGTTCTTCTGCATTTAACGTGAGGACAACAACACCGACAGTTTTCATTGAGAATCTCTATTATGGCAAGAGGCTTTATACAATCGTTCCATTTCAAAGACACCTACTTGGATTGATTCTTGGTCTTGAACATATTTTAAAGGGTGAATATTGCATTCCTATTCACCGTTTTAAGATCATTCAATCGCCAAAACTCTCCATTCAGTCCAAATGGTGACTCTCAACTGGAGCGAGTATAGACATTTAAACGTATTAGAAGCAAATTATGCAAAACAATTTTGTATTGTTTGTTATTCTTTTCTCTGATAAAATTATGCATAAAATTTTTAAAAATCTTTTAAGTTATCAAATGAGTCATGTGTCTGCATCTAACCTAACCCATTCAAAATTTAGCACGTTCAGCGGAGTCCTTCTTGTTTCAGGTACATGTATCGGGGCGGGAATGCTGGCTCTTCCGATTGTCACAGGTTTTTCAGGTTTTCTTCCTTCAATGGCCATCAACACACTTTGCTGGCTATTTATGCTNTTAACAGGTCTTCTTTTTCTGGAAGCAACTCTTTGGATGAAAGACCGTTCCAATGTTCTTTCGATGGCCTCGCGATTNTTTGGGCCTGTCGGTAAATGGATCGGCGGCTTGACATTCCTTTTTCTCTATTACTGCTTAGAGGTCTCCTACATTGCAGGAGGGACCCCTATCTTTGCATCTCAAATGGAAGGTCTAGGGATTTCTACTTCAGGCTATCAGACTTACATTTTATTTGCTCTTGTCTTTGGTATTATTGTNTTTTTAGGCTCCTGGCTAATCGACCGAGTCAATTTTATTTTAATGATGGCCTTAGTGCTTTCCTATCTTCTTCTAATTGGAGTGGGCAGCACCGAAGTGAAAAGCTCNTTTTTGTGGCGGCAAAATTGGGGGATNTTTTTATTGGCCGCTCCAACTCTNTTTAGTGCTTATGGATATCACAATATCATTCCTTCGTTGTCCACACTAATGCATCGGAATGTGAAACAACTCCGCATGGCAATTATTCTTGGCACGACGATNCCCTTTTTCGTTTACGCTATATGGCAGTGGATGATCATAGGCACAATTTCTGAAGGACAAATTGCACAGGCAGCAGCTGAAGGAATCCCTATCACACAAGTGCTGCAAAGTACGACAGGTCATCCTTGGGTGAGNTTTTTAGGAACTTATTTTGGCTATTTTGCTCTCGTGACTTCNTTTTTAGGCGTCTCTTTATCGATGGTAGACTTTTTAGCTGATGGCCTTTCAATCGACAGTCATGCACATGATTGGAAACGAGCGGCATTGTGCCTGTGTGTGTTCATTCCTCCTGCGCTTTTTGCTGCTAGCCACCCGGGCATNTTTCTAGAAGCTCTAGGAGTCGCCGGCGGATTTGGAGAAGCGATTTTAAATGGATTATTTCCGATCGGAATGGTGTGGATCGGACGATACAAGCTTGGATTAGCTTCTCAACATCAAGTNAGGGGAGGCCGTCTTCTTTTGACTCTATTACTGATTTTTACCTTGTTCATTATTGGTTTAGAAGCTCATCATTTATTCTTTTAGTATAAGGAAGGTTGGTCTTTTCATCGTATCCTAGAGGTGCAATAACGTAGACCCAGGATAGATCTTCCAAATTTCCAACTGTAGGTTTCGCATCGATTTCAAAAGCAAAATCTCCTTCACGAAGGAGATGAACTTTCGTGACATAAGCCACTTTTAACCCAGGAGGAAAGACTCCGTCCATTCCGGTTGTGATGAGGAGATCATGAACTTTTACCAAGGGCATGGCCTTAAATTCTTTTTCGATCCCTGAGGTTCGCCAGTGCGCAAATCTCTACTTGGTCCATATTCATCTTCAAAGTCATAATTAAAACCAGACCCTTTTAAAATCTGACCATCTGTGCGCCATAAAGGATGGCTTTGACCGTGGATTTCCCCTTTAGCCAAATACCATGTGTGTTTTTTTCTATCAATTTCTGCTGTAAATTACGCAACCCATTTTCCAATGCTGTTTTACCAGTCTGATCCGTTAATTCCGGATGAATGCTCAAATACGCAAGCAAATCAGAGACATTTTCAGCAATGGCTTTCGTTTGCTCGTCGCCTCTTGCTACGCGCACTGAAGGAACGAGTCCTGAATCGGTAATTAGTCTAACGCGAGATTGATAACTGCCAACATAATCGACAACTCCGACAACTGAATCACCAACGAGGACAGGGCTATTTTTAGCAAGAATGGGTTGGCTTAAATCCCGATTCGCTTCTTTTCCTACATTGATCCAAAATGAACTATTCCAGGTGTTTGGAGAGCGGAAAATAATACGCGCAGGGATTGCCTCTACGGAAGGTTTTTTATATTGGGTTTTTCATTTCTGAAAGGATCTTTATAACTCATTCCTTCAACAGACAATTGCTTCTCTTTGATTTGCAGCGGACTAAAAATTCCCAGACAGGAGAAAAATCCTGATCGTTATGCCTCTTAACCGTTCCGAAGTGGTTAAAGAAAAACTCATGACAAGCAAGATCGCACCAAAAAGAACCAAAAAAGATTTAGATGTTTTTCTCATGTTTTTTTAACACCGTGGCTAAGGATTCCGTCACATAATCGATATTCGCGTCGGTCAATCCAGGCAGGCTGATTCGGCCGCTTGTAGGAAGATAAATGGCATACTCCTTTTTAAGATAATCCACTTGCGCAGGAGATAGATTCATGAGAGTGAACATCCCCTTCTGAGCTTCCATAAATTTAAAATCAAAATTTTTGCTTTNCATTTTTACAATGAAAAGTTTACGCATTTCCTCAATGTGGAAACGCATTTGTGCTAATTCATCAATCCATTCATTTTTAAGTACTTTTGATGAAAGGACCGTCCCAGCTAAACGTCCGCCATGCAAGGGTGGATTAGAGTAGATGCTTCGTACAATTTGTTTAAAATGACTTAAAAGGCGCTGATTCACGTCTTTATAAGGCGTAAACCAAGATAAGGCGCCTACGCGCTCTCCATAAAGTCCCATATTTTTTGAATAAGAGATAGCAACAAAGAGTTCATGCCCTTGATTCACAAAATGACGAATTGACCAGACATCTTCTTCCAATCCTGCACCGAGTCCCTGATAGGCTAAATCAAAGAAGGGTGTTAAACGTTTTCTTTTGATGATTTCAGAGATTTNTTTCCATTGTTCATGACTGGGATCCATTCCTGTAGGATTGTGGCAATCTGCATGTAAAAGGACAACACTAGCTACAGGCATTTTTCNTAAAGATTCACACCAGGCTTCAAAGAGGAGACCGCCCGTTTTATAATCATAATACGGATATGTTTGAATATTCATCCCGTGTCTTTGAAAAATATTTCGATGATTGGCCCAGGTAGGATCTGACAAATAAATAGTACGATGCCCTTGCTGAAAGAAAAATTCGGCAGCCAAACATAAAGCGCTTGTTCCTCCTACAGCTTGAATAACAGAAGTTTTTCTTTAAGTTGNTTCATTTCCATAGACAAGCTGAAATGTTCCATGAAGAAAATCTGGATTGCCTTCAATGGACTGATATTCTTTATTTAAATTTTGATCGTAAAGCAGCTTTTCTGCCTGTTTAATCACAGATAAAACAAAAGGATGTCCCTNTTTATCCTTATAAGATCCAACTCCTAAGTTGACTTTTTNTTCACGTGGATCTGCAGCAAAAGCGACAGGTAATCCGAGGATTGGATCGGGAGGAAGAAGAGTTAATTTTTCAAAAAAGACATAAAAACAACTCAATTTTATTTCTATTAAAGCGCTCGCAAACATTCCAGTCAACTGAAGACCTTCAATTACCGAAGACTCTACATCTATATCTGAAAACAGTTCTAATTGGGGTGAATTTTAGGTTTAAAAATTTTTAAATCAAAGACATCTGGAATAGAAGCATTCAAAAAAATTGACTTAATCAGAGGTGATACAAAGATCGTCCTCAAAATCTTCAGGGATTGGCTGAACACCCGGAATTTTTACGTTAAAGGCCACTGAGGCTGGAATACGGAACTTTTCCAGGAGCCANNAGAAAAAACCACTCTTTTGATCCTTTATGCCCTTGGAAATTGTGACAGGAACAATTGAATAATGAGTCTCATCTAAAATTCTTCTAAATGTATAGGAATGCTTAAGCTTTTCAATCTCTTCCTCGCTCGACGTATTTTCAACGAAAATACAGACAGAAATTCCCTTATTTAAGGTTCTTTTAATTTCAGTTAGGCAGGCCTCATTTTNTTCTAAGGGCTCAATGTCAGGAATAAAGACCACTCTTAACAGACGGTAAAGACGCCTCATAAATTTGCTGCTATGGTCTTGCTCTTGCTGGATAAAGAAACGCAAGCGGCGCCGTTGAGCTCCTAGCATTAACAGAGTATCATTCCAGGCTGTATGTGTGCAAACATAAATCGTGGGAGTATCAGGAACATTATTTAAACCATAGTAGAGCACATGGAAATGTAATCGAGAAAGAATCATCCCGATAAAACGCGCTAAATAATCAAAATACTGATAACCAATCAGGATTGTGACGAATAATGTCATTGTCCCTATGATTGCAAACCCCTGATCTGGCCGAAATTTAAAAATTTCTTCTGTGATGTATAAGGTAGCTGAAGCACACAAGACGCCAATATAGCTTANAAAGTTCGTGGCAGCGACGACTTGCCCCGATTTTTTTGGGCTAGCAACCTGAACATAAGAATCTAAAGGGATTTCATACATTCCGCCAANAAATCCCACCACCACCACCATGGGAATGATTACCATTAAATTTGAAGAAAAGCAATCGATCAAGTAACAGGAAATGGCGACCCCTAGGGCCGCAACGGGAACAAGCCCCAGCTCTACCATTTTTCCTGAAATTTTTCCAGCGACCATCGCACCTGTACCAATTCCTAAGGCAGTCAGGAGAAAGAGATAGCCGCCCTGTATATCTGTTAGATGTAAAGATTGAGTCGCAAATGGAATCATATTAAGCTGAACAAAAGCTCCTAAAAATAAAAAGAAAGCGGAGCCGCAAACAGCCATTAATAAAGAGGGCTGTTGACCAGCTAGTTTTAAAGTGCTGAGGATGTCATTTAGAAAATAAAGATCAAACTTTTNTGAGGCTCCAGCCGGCGGCGTGTACTCGATACAAAAACTGGCAACGACCCCGATTAAAGCAATAAAGGAACAAAAAANTGCCGCAATAATAAAATTTCTGTTGGTAATATCTACCAAAAATGAGGCGAAAAATGTGCCGGAGATAATGGCTAAAAAAGTAAACGATGTCATTAAACCGTTTGATTTGGAGATTTTCTCCTGAGGAACTAATTCCGGCAAAATCCCATATTTTGAAGGGCCAAAGAGGGCTGTTTGTGCCGCCATTAGGAAAAGAATAATATAGGAGCCCCACCTACTTTCATACCAAAAGGCAACAATTCCTAGAAGCATCANCAAAAGTTCAAGGATCTTGGTCATTGCAATGATGTTACGTTTACTATAGCGATCTGCCATCAAGCCGGAAAAAGCCGAAAAGAGCAAAAAGGGCATGACAAAGATCGCACCTGTTAAAGCCAGAATCTTATGTCCGTTTTCAATTCCCTCTTGACCTATTAAGAAGTACACAATCAACAACTTATAAACGTTATCGTTTAGAGCACCTAAGAATTGAGTAATATTAAGGTAGGTAAATGAAGAAATTTTTCGTATAAAATGAGAAAGCATGCCTAAAACTTTAATTTTTACTAACCGTTAGTATGAGGGGTTAAAGCTTTAGACTCAAGCAAAAAATGACGATCAAAAGTGGGGATCCAGCAGAATATTCATTTCATGCTTATCCTTAAAAATGCAACAAAACCTCTAATTAAAGATTAGGATTTTTCATTGAATCGTTTGGTTCATTCTTCTGCATTTACCTGGAAATCAAAAACTTAATCAAGTCATGTTACTTTCGACTGTTTCAAATTAAGGCCCCTTCCTTGTCAAATTTTCCAATTCAACTGGAACGAGTATAGTTTAATAGGATTCAATTCTTTCAAAAAGAATAAAATTCGTTCTTATACTAGAGGTGAGGTTGTTCACTTCTTTGACGCAAAGATCATCGCAAAGAAACCAATGATCTTCATAACGAGTATAGGCTTTCCAATGCTGAGCGGCTAATTCAATCACTCCGTTAATACGGTAATTTGCTTTTTGTCTTTCTGAAATTTTAAAAAATTGCGTGAAATCGTAGACACCATGGGGATCCAGGTTGAAAGTCTTGATATCTTGAAATTCAAGGCCCAAAATTTTGGGTGTGAAGAATGAATCTTTTTTGAAAATGTGAAACCTTGGGGGTCAACAAGATATTGATGTTCGTTCACAATTTTAAGCCTTTCCAAAAAATAATCCATTGAACGGCTATTAATAAATTCATAAGGGAGATCGAATAGTTTAACCAAAGACGCAAGGCAAACTGTTGGATCAGGCCGATTTGAACTTAACTCCGGAAATTCTTTTATTAACTCAGTATAAAAGGCTTGAAGAAGCCCTGCAATAGTATGGTTATCTTGTTGATTACGAGCCTCATTTAGCTCCAATAAAATTCCCTGTATTAACTTTCTTGTTTGCAATTCTTCCTCTGTTTCAGGATAAGCCTGCCACATGTTTCTTGTTTTTCCTGTGTCAGGATTTTTAACTTGGACTATTTTTAAGTTTTCTCGTGGCATTAAGGGTTGTTTGATCCACTCCAAAAATGTCTATTGGCAAATAGCATCTGAAGAATGGCGTTTTGCCAACAAATATTATTCGGATTTGGAAAACCAGATGGGATCCTTGGGGGTGCGGAATTTCCTTCTGGCTTTAAAATAATTTGATGGACTTGGTTTGTTTTAAAGACTGTCTTGTCTTCTATCGGCACTGGAAATTGGTGAATCTTTCGATAAATGAGCTTTCCAATCAGCATGGAAATAGCGGGAAAAATTAGACAATAAGACAAAATTTTGACGATATTTAAGACTTGTGTTTGAAATTTGCTTAGCTTTGATTTCCGATCTTCCTCTACTCTTATAAAGCGAATTCGGCGAAATCCCAAATGATTAGAAATTCCATCTAAAAAGAAATAATTTTCTATAAAATTTCCCATGGAGGAGCGATCTTCAACACAATCAAAAAGTTTGATTTTCATAAACTTACAGATTAAAGGTTACAGAACAATTATACCCTCATTTTTAAATTTTTTAAAGCTTAAAGGATCTATTCCTTCTTTACACTTTCCTGTGAAGGGTTTAAAATAACAGCTTCGTCATTTCAGAGTCTTTCATGATTAAACTATTTTACAGCAATCACATTGAGCAGCTTTATCAAAATCTCAAACAGCAATTATTTTCCCATCCTAAACCTTTTGAACGTCGTCTAATTATAGTCCCGACACCGGCCATTAAATCTTGGCTTCTTTTGCAATTTGCCAAAGACCCGGAAATGGGTATCGCTGCTGGTTTGGAATTTCACTATCTGGAAGATGGGTTAAAAATAATCTATGATCTTATTGCACAAGAATCAGACCCATACTATGTCCCTAGCCCTCTTGAATTAACGCTAGGAATTGAAAATCAAATCCGCATGTTAATTAACGAATGGGAATTCTTACCTACTCAGCAAAGAGGCATATGGCAACCAATCATCCAGTATTTAAAAATTCATTTTGATTCGCATTTTCACTACAGACTTACCAAACGAAACGAAAAACGTTTAGCTGCCCTTTCTGAAACATTAGCAAGGTTGTTCATGGAATATAGTCGGTATGGCCAAGCCATGATTGCTAACTGGCCCAAACAAGCAACAGATTGGCAGCAAGATTTATGGTATCGTCTATTTTCAGCAAAAACTTCTAACTGGAACTTCCCTACACTCACTTACCAAAATCTTAAAACAAAACCTGTGGCAGGTCCTGTTCAAGTTCATTTATTCTCTGTAAGTTTTCTTCCTAAAAGTGAGTATGAATTGCTTGAAAAAGCCAACGAACAAATCCCAGTCTCTTATTATTCTCTTTCTCCCAGTTGTGTATTTTGGAGCGATATTCTGACAGATAGGGAGGCCTCAAAATTACAAAAATTTTGGAGCAGAAAAGGCATTTCTACTATGCAGCAGCAAACGTTGGANTCATTTTTGCAAAATAAAAACCCACTTTTGGCCAATTGGGGAAAATTGGGCCGTAAAATGGTAGAGCAAATAGAACAAACGGATGCCGAAATATTTTCACATTATCGAATGCCGGCCCGATTTGAAAGTAGAGAAATTTATGAAAACTTTGACGATCTTGTCTTTTCATCTGAAACGACCCCGCCTCATTTATTACACTATTTACAAGCAGATATTTTGTTCATGAGAAGCGGTGAGGAAAATGAAAAAATTCCTATAAAAGACGATGAAGAAAGCATCCAATTTCACAGTGCCCCCACAATGCAGCGAGAAATCGAGATTCTCTATAATAATTTACTTTACCTCTTTGAAAAAGANAAAACACTTGAGCCTGGTGAAATCATTGTAATGGCACCCGATATTATGAGCTATGCGCCATTTATCCATCAAATTTTTGGAGATGAGAGTAGTCAATTGGATTTTCAAATGATGGACATTCAAAGCCTCTCAGAGGATTCATTGATTAAACAATTTTGGCATTTTATCAATTTATCCTTCAGTCGATGGAGTAAAGAAGATCTTATTTCTTTGTTTGATTTTTCAAGTTTTCANAAAAAGCATCAATTGTCTCCTGAAGACATTAATGAAATTCGCGCATGGATGGATGAAATAGAGATTCGATGGGGAAATGATGCAGATCATCGCAATGAAATTCTGGAACAACGCCATTACCCACCCATGATCGAAAATACCAACCTGGGTACCTGGGAAGGAGGATTTTCTCAACTTCTGAATAGTCTTGTGATGCAAAATGACTCTTTTTCTGGTCTTGAGGCCGATCAAGGAATTTTATTGGGGAAATGGATTGAACTCATTCGTTTGCTTCGAAAAGATTTGCAACAATTAGTTTCTGGTCAACTCCGCACTTATTCTGATTGGATTCAGGAACTTAAACGTTTAATTTTCACTTATCTTATCCATGAGAATGAAGAAGAGGGTGAAGATCTTTTAAGCTGTTTAAACGAATTTAACCTGGCTTGCCGATGGATACCTGATCAAAAAGTTTCTTTTATTTCTTTNAAAAAACATTTGGAAACTTATCTAAGTCGGAAAACATTCGTGTACAGAGAAAATCATCTCCAGGCAATTAAATTCTGCTCTATGCTGCCTATGCGTGCGATTCCAGCAAAAGTGATTGCAATTTTAGGAATGAACGAAAACGCCTTTCCACGACAAGAAAACCGCATTTCTCTAAATCTCATGAAAGAATGTTCTTTCTGCGACTACAGCCCAGAGCGTGTGGACTTTGATCGTTATTTATTCCTGGAAGCTTTTTTATCAGCAAGAAAATACTTTCTTATTAGCTTTAAAAATTATGCTGCAAACGAGGGGAAGGAGCAGGCGCCGTCCCTTCTTATTACAGAACTTCTTCAATATATCGATCAGAACTATTGTTGTGAAAAAACAGAAAAAGTGTCCGACCTTCTAAAATTCAAGCACCCTTATGATTCTTTTGATTTCCGCTATTTTTCTCTAAACACTCCCTACAAAAACTTCTCTCAACANGGCTTTTGTGCAGCTCAAAGCTATTATCAATCGAATAAACAGCCTTTTCATCAATTCATTCATGATTTTGCACAAAACGACAGAATGAATCTACCAACTGAAGCAATCATAGATATTAAACAACTTAAAATAGCCATTTGCGACCCAATTAGATCTTATTTTAATTCTACTTTAGGAATGTTTATTAAAGATTCGGAAGATGAACCAGAGGAAATTTTTGTAATNCCCCCTTTAGACCTTCATCAATTTAAGCAAAAGTCCTTGAAAGAACCTTTGGAACCCCTGTTAGTAGAAGCTGAAAAATTTGGCCGCTTGCCTCTGGGAACATTTAAAACCACAGCTATTCAAAAATACAAAAATATCACTGATTATCATGAGATACTTTTCCAAATGGGGGTTGAAACAAAAGATATTTATGAAATTAAGTTGCATGAACAATATGACGAGCCCTTTTACGATCAAAAAGGATGGAGGCTTCCTCCTCTTTTAGTCAATTGTGGGCAATCTACTTTTTCTATTGCGGGCACGTTATCAGAGGTTACAGACAAAGGTCTTTTAGCAAATATTCAAGGAGACAANAAAGACATTCTAAAGGCTTGGGTGGAATTTGTCGTCTTATGTGTGTTAATTGATCGATATCAGTTGCCCATCAAAAAACAGCTTTTATGTACAAAAAGCGGAAAAGTCAAACCTTCATTTTTTGAACAGCCGGAACAAGAACTTAATCAAATTTTAGAGTATTACTTTTTAAGTCTGGAAAATCTTTCGCCGCTTTTCCATGAGTGGACACATGATCTTATCAACCAAAATGCAGAAAAATTCCAAAGCCTCTTTGAAGATCGCTTAAAGGATCCTTTCAACCCAATCAGAAATCCTTACATTCAATGGACTTGCCGCTTAAACTGTTTAAATGCNAAAAATATGACTGCAAATTGGCAGCCAAAAGCCCATCAGCTTTTTCAAATCTTTTCAGGCATGGGTAGATTAACATGGAAAGCTTTAATGTTTTAGACCGCAACTTAGAAATNCGAAAAAGTTATGTGCTGGAAGCTTCTGCAGGCACGGGTAAAACTTTCTCGATTGAAAATTTAGTAGCGCGGTTAATATTAGAAAGTTCCATTGAAAAGCCTACACTTCTTGAAAATATCCTGACCGTCACATTTACACGTGCAGCAGCACGCGATCTTAAAATTCGTATCAGATCAACTTTAGAAAAACTTAGCNNCATATTACAAAAGCGTTCATCAAGTTCTCCACCGGATTATCTTTTAGCCTGCATAGAGCAGGGACANAGAAAAATGGATTCTGCTAAACGTCGTTTAGAGCATGCTTTAGCTTCTTTTGATCAAGCTCAAATCTACACAATCCATGGNTTTTGCTTGCGCATGCTCAAACAATTTGTTTTTGAAAGTCATTTTTATTTTGATCCTTCTGCACAGGAAAAACCTGCAAAAACAAGAGATCAAAAATTAATTAACGATTTTTTTAACACTGAAATTCATCCCCATCTTTTTAGCACAGGCCAAATTCATATAATCCTTAACGAATTTAAGAATAAAATCGAAAGCCTCCAGGAAGCTCTTTTAAAACAAATTGACAAAGACTTGGAGATCCTACCTACAGCTGACTTTTCGTCAGACTTAGCAACATTCAAAATATTGATGCATCAACTCAAATATGAACATCACCTCGATGCAGACAAACTGAATCAAGACTTTGATAAACAAAAAAATTCGTACAAAGTTTTGAAAAATAAAAANCTGGACTCCATCTATTCATTTTTTCATTTATTCAATCAAACTAATTGGTCGGAAAACGACTTTGATTTCCTTATTCGTGAAGGACTTTTAATTTGTGAATTTTTGCACCCTGAAAATCAAAAAAGAAAANNTTCCTCAGTTGGCCCTTTTTATCCTGATTTATTTAAAATTTTAAATGAGAAGCTTGCGCCTCTCGTTAACTGTGCGAGAAGCCCAGAAGGCATNTTTTCCCGCATGGCTTTCGCCTGCCGCAAAAGGATCCTCAGTTATTTAGCTGAAGAGGAAAAATATCGCGAAAATGATCTATTNAAAAATATGCTAAAGGCCTTGGAAAATCCTCTTTTTGCCTCAAAAGTACGTGGGCTTTATCAGGCTGCGATTATTGATGAATTCCA
Organism: Parachlamydiaceae bacterium; assembly: GCA_013414685.1. Taxonomy (GTDB): domain Bacteria; phylum Chlamydiota; class Chlamydiia; order Chlamydiales; family Parachlamydiaceae; genus Neochlamydia. Next base: position 1,710,655 of record CP058704.1, read on the forward strand.
GGATACGGATCCTATTCAATGGGAAATTTTTCAAACGCTTTTTGTAACAAAAGATGCGTCCTGCAAAATTTATCTTGTTGGAGATCCAAAACAGTCGATTTACGCCTTTCGGCAAGCAGATATTTATACTTATTTATCAGCGACTGANAAAATAGAACATCATGCTTCGCTAAATACAAACTATCGCTCTCAACCTTCGCTTGTAAAAGGATTGAATGCCTTATTTCAAGCCTGTCCACATTTGTTTGCCTTGCCAGCGATAGAAAGTTATTTAGATTATCCGCCTGTAAAGGATTCNCCTAAGACTAAAGAAGTTGTTTTTTCTGACTCGTCCAATAGCATTCANTTTTTTGCAGCAGAAATCTCTATTAATAGGTCAAATCAAAGTTTCCCTGATGAACAAAGCGAGGAAAATTTTTATTTTCCATTTATTGCCCAAGAAGTCATACGTTTGCATCGAAATGATAAGCTTAAATTCAGTCAATTTGCTGTCCTTGTCAAAGACAAATTCCAGGCTCAAAGGCTTGCNTTCTTTTTGGATCGGTATCATCTTCCCTATACATTGCAAAGGCAATCTCTTTTGACAGACTCACCAGCCTGGGAGAGTCTAAAAGAGCTTTTGCAAGCTGTGCTGAATCCCCATAAGGAGAATGATATAAAAATGGCTCTTGGCGGACCCATTTTAGGGTGGAACTATCAACAGGTGAAAGATCTTCAAGATCCATTCCTTTATGANAAAATTTTAGCNATTTTTTACCGGCTAAAGAAAAAGCTCACGGAAGAAGGTTTTGGAAGCTTNTTTTCTTTTCTGATGCATTCAACAGAATTTAAAGGACAACACACTTTAGCTGAGCAAATCCTTCAAAGGGAAAAGGGATATGAATTTTATGATGAGCTTTGTCAAATTTCCTCTTTGCTTATGCAAGATCAAATACAAAATCCAGGAGTTCCCCATCGTTTGCTTAAAATTCTAAAAGATCATTGTGAACTTGAAGATGAAGAGGCATTTAAGAAGTTTGTAGATCCTACTCGTGACGCCATCTCGATTTTAACCATTCATAATAGTAAAGGGCTCGAGTTTGATATCGTGTTTGCCTATGGATTGATTGGACGCAACAAAATGACAGATCTTTTAATTCCTCAAAAGAAGGGAAATACGCAAAACTTGATCCCCAATTATGATCAAAATTCTTCGACTTATCAAAAGCATTGTCAAGAAGTTGATGCAGAGAAAATGCGGCAGCTTTACGTGGCCATGACACGCGCGAAATATCGTCTTTACTTGCCTGTTGCTTTGAATTCAGGAAAAGCTCCTGAAATCGGGTGTGCTTCTCCTATGGAACTNTTTTTAGCACACCTGGGTCAAAATGGCTGCTCATATTCAGAACTTTATCAACGGATAACGATTGAAAAAGGAAGCAGTCTGCAAAAATTTTTAAACATGCATCAGGAAATATCCTACACACGCTTGAATGATGTTTCTTTTAATTTATCAAAAATACCTTTTGAAGTGTTTTCATTGGTGCCTCCTCAAACAGTGAGCATTCAATGCAGGCAATCGTTTATTCAATCATTCACCTCTTTATCAAAACANAAAAAAGCATTGCTTGTATATCCTGCGCAAAATGCTCCCCATGTTTTTAATTCTTTAGAAAAGACACCTCATTCTCTTCCTGGGGGAACTCAAACAGGTACACTTCTACATAAAATTTTAGAAACTCTTCCTGTAGAGGAAATTCAAAAGATCACCTCTTCAAAGGAATTAAGTTCATGGATTCAGCCTTTCATTAAAAACACAGAGTTTTCCGACTGGCAGGAAATTTTGTGTGAAATTGCCTTCAATGCATTCAAAACACCTCTGGGGAATGGATTTTGCCTGTCTGATATCAACCCATATTTTCTCTATCGGGAAACTCAATTTTTATATCCCTTTGAAAAAGAAATGGCTGTTGAGGATTTGCAATGGCAAGAGGGCTTTCTAAAAGGCGTGATGGATTTGATCTTCTATCACGATCAGCGCTATTATCTTGTAGATTGGAAAAGCAATTGGCTTGGGGACAGCCAAAATTGCTACACCCCTCAAACGATGAATCATGCTATGCACATTCATGATTATTATTTTCAAGCTCGCATTTACAAAGAGGCTCTAAAACGTTACATAAAATTAGTGGACGGAAGGCCTTTCGAAGAAATTTATGGTGGATGTTTTTATATCTTTCTACGCGGATTCAACCCCTCTTTGCAATTTGCACCTGGATTTTTAAGGATATGAATAGAATGAAACTTTCTTTAGAAAATAATCTCCTTTTGCAAAAATTCAAAAAGTCATTCCTTTTGTAGATTTGGCTTTAGCTGAACATTTAATTAAAAATTATCATGCTTCGGAAGATGCGTTGCCATTCCTTGTTCATTTATCTCAAGCTACCCGAGCTGGGCATCTATGTATTAAAGTTGATGAATTAGAGGTGTTGCCAAAACCTGAAAAAGTTTGGGAGATTGCAGAACAGCAGTTAATTTCTGAAGAAGAATGGAAACATCTTGAAACTCTTATTTTCAAAAGCGCCCAAAATCTGTCCTCTTCTCTTTTAACCACTATCCTATCCCAAGAAGAGATTCCTTCCACTCCCATTTCTCGATTTGGCAATCTTTTCTACTTTCAAAAATATTGGTTATATGAAAGAGATTGTTTAATAAAATTTTATCAAATGCAGAATGAAAGCCCCTCCCTTTCCCTAAATTCCTCTCAAGTTCAATCTTCCCTCGACGAGCTTTTATCTGAGGGCAACCTTCTTCCTGAACAAGCCTATGCTATCAAACAGTTCGAGCATCAAGCCTTAACTTTAATTTCNGGGGGACCTGGCACAGGCAAAACGTATACGGCAGGTCTTTTGATTAAGGTGTTTTGGAATTCCATTTCCAATGAGCAACGCACAAAATGCCGTATTGCGTTAGCAGCCCCTACAGGAAAAGCGGCTGCTACTTTGCANAAAAGCCTGCAAAAAGCGATCGGAAATCTTCCAGATTTTCGTCCGATTACAGCCTCTACACTCCATCATTTATTAAGCATTAAGCCGAATTTTTCAGCTCAAAATCCATTGATTGGAGCAGACTTGGTGATTGTAGATGAATGTTCAATGATCGACATTCGAATGATGTCAATTCTCTTGAAAGCCCTTAAACCCGGATCCCGTCTCATTCTTCTTGGAGATCCTAACCAACTTCCTCCAATTGGCGCAGGAGCCTTNTTTGCCGATATGTTGAAATATTCAAAACATTCCACACATCTAACCCAATGTCTAAGAACGGATCTTGCAGAAATCGTTCACGTTAGCGAAGAAATTAAAAATGGAAGGTGTCAAGCGGCTTTACAAGTATTGAAGACTTCAAAAATCTTGAATTTTACNTCTTTACCAGAAGATCAAAACCCCGATAAGTTTCGCCATCAGTTGTGGGAAAAAGCCTGCCCCTATCTTTTTAATAGCCTAAAAGCAGAATCTTTAGAAAATTTTAATCGTTTTCGCATCCTTTCGCCTTTACGAAAAGGCCCGTGGGGTGTTGATCAACTCAANTCATTTTTTTATCGAGAAGTCTTAAAACAGTGTAGAAATCAAGAGCAAATTTTGATTCCCATTATGATTAAGGCTAATGCCCCCAAACTAGAGCTTTACAATGGTGATGTAGGGCTTCTCGTTCGCAAAAACTCTAGAAACGGANNAAGTCTTCAAGTAGGAGATTATGCGCTCTTTGGNAGGAAAAAAATTCCCGCACTTCTTCTTCCAAAGTTTGAATATTCTTACTGCATGTCAGTTCACAAAAGCCAGGGATGTGAATTTGATCATGTGATTCTTCTTTTGCCTGAAGGAAGCGAACGTTTTGGTCGAGAGCTTGTGTATACTGGTGTCACTCGAGCGCAATTTTCATTAGAAATTTGGAGCCANGCCTTTAATTTTGAAAAATCNTTAAATCATTCTTCTTTTCGCCTCTCTCAAAGCTTAATCCACTAGTTTTTATCTCGCAAAGGAGATTTCAAAGAGTTTCTTTCCCACAGGCTGGAGGAAAATCCTTCCTTCTTTTTCAGTTAATTTGACTTCCAAACTACGTTGATTGCCAAATAATCCAAACAATAAATTCGCAATTTCCTCGTTTTTTCAGCTTCTTTGTAAATTTTTCTGGAATCACTAAAGTCGCTCTATCTCTATGATTACCCTCATGAAGCTGCAAATCGATGAATTTTCCATCTGCAAAAACAATGGTAATTATAGCTTTTGATTCGAAAAATTTAAGAATCACTTCATCCGGCCTGATATTGCTCGCGGATGTGATTGCTCCTTCGCATTCAGCAAAGGGAACTTCAGTATCAGAAAAAGATGATGATTTTGGAATCAAGCGAACCCCTTTTTAAAGGTCCCTTCTTATGCATCATTATAACAAATTTCAGTTTTTTAAATTCAATTAAAAGAATCATAAAAAAGTAGGGGAATAGCACAAAGTCAAATCAACTCGTTGATAATCAATGAGTTTAACTATCTTTGAGACTTTTTTTCTAGCTATAGAAGCAATATTTGATACATTAGTATGAAATGCACGTTAGGTGCGCAAAAGTTCAGCAATATCTTCGTATTCCCAAAACATTGCTATATCATATGGATTGCAACCAACTTTATTCTTAATGGTTCTATCCGCACCATTTTCTAATAATAGTTTTATATTTTCGGTATTATGGCTTGATGCCGCCATGTGTAGAGCACTTTGTCTGTCTTGATCGAGAATATTCACATTAGTTTTCTCAATTAAACATTGTAGAAGAGCAGAATCGCATCCCATGCGAGCTGCGACATGCAAAGGAGTCCAACCCACTTTATTGGCAATATGAGTATCAGCATCGTAGGCTAATAAAAGTTTTACTAAATTTAGTCTTTCTCTTGAAACGGCCAAGTATAAAGCTGTTTCTCCTTCTAAGTTCTGCGCATTTATATTTGACTTTTCAATTAAAAGCTTAGAGATCTCATAACAACTCAAACCAAAACTTATTGACTTATGCAAAGGAATACACCCTTCATTATTAGAAATATTTGCATTGGCGCCTCTCTTTAATAAAAATTTAACTGTTTTTATGTCGTCATGAGAAGTCGCTTTGTGCAAAATGGTATCTCCATTACTATCTTGGACATCAAGATTATTAATTTTGTGTAATATTTTTCTGACCTTTTTGAAATCTCCTTGATCGGCTTCTAAGTGAGCTTGGATCATTTCTGATGCCTGCCGATCAGGATCTTCAAGCTCATCTTTCTGAGTTATATCTTTTAATAACTCTGCAATCTTTGAATGTTTATAAAAATGCGCTGCATCCAGCGGATGCCACCCCTCCGTGCTTAAAATATTAGCATCCGCACCTTTCTCCAATAATAGTTTGACAGCATCAAAATTGCCTAATTCAGCTGCGAGAAATAATGGAGTTTTTCCTTTTGAATCTTGGGTATTTATATCGGATACTTGAATCAACAATGCAATAATGCTAAGGTCTACGCCTTTTAAAATTGCAATATGTAAGGGGATTTTTCCATTTTTATCTTGAATATTTGCATTGGCATGTTTTTTCAATAAGAATTTTATAGCCTGAGAGTTATCCACATTTGCTGCTAAATGCAAGGCTGTTCTTTTATTTAGGTCTTGAGCATCGATATCGCATGCATTAATCAAAAGATTAAGCACTTTTTGCTGCAAAATAACTGAGAAGCAGCGACATGTAAAGGAAGTTGTCCTTTAACATTTGCAATGGTTGCATCAGCCCCATGCCTTAATAAAAATTTAATTTTATGATCTTTATCATCTCTTGCAGCTTTATGTAAGGCTGTTTCCCCTCTTGAATTGATAGGGTGACTGACTGTTGTTTCAATTTCTTCTGATTCAAACTCATCTTCGGCTTGTTCGATTTTTGAACCTAAAAGATCTACCATTTCTAGGTCGTCTTTTGTTGAGCATAATCTGCAGGCAGGAAGCCATTGCTGTCTTCTATATTGGTTTCAGCTCCATTTTCTAATAAAAATTTGACTATTTCCAACTTACCTGATTCAACCGCTAGATGAAGAGGGGTTTTTTAATTTGTTCTGGGCATTCATAGACTGCTCAGAGACCAAAAGCTTAACGGTTTCCAGAGATCCACTAATCACAGCCATATGCAAAGGCAAATTTCCATTTAGATCGGCTGTATTTAGATTTAAACAATTTTTTAAACAAGCTTCAACAATTTTACAATACCCTCGTTCTGATGCATGATGCAAAAAGTTTTACGGCTTTGAAGATCCTCTATTTTGGAATTGCCATAAAATGAGATTAAAGTTAGGGCCTTGTGAAGGGAATGATTGGTTTTAGGAATTAATAATTCGACACTCTCCCAATGTTGTTCTAATATTGCTGTCATGAGCGGGGTTTGCCCGGAATCATCCGGAAAGTCAGCCGGGGCACCTTGGTTTAATAAGAATTCCACAAGTTTGATGTCATGTTTTTTACTGCTCCATGTAATAGCGTGCTTTTTCTTCGTTGAGCTTGAGAGAATCAATTTTTGCATGATCTCTACTGCTTTTCAAAATGATCCACATTTAGCTCTTTTTGAATGTCGTTTAATAGGCTTTCTAGAACTTTTTCCCTGCTTAAACTTTCGAATGGCTCCCTAGGTAGATCATTGAAGAACAAGCTACTTATCCCAGAATCTTCTTTTGGGTCAATCTCTTGAATTTCATGCTCGATTAAATCCTCATCAAAAGCTTCTTCCTGAGATGAATTTATATTCGCTGCTGCATACTCTTGAGAACTTGCGTGTGAAGCATTTTCATGGATATCAAAATTTCTTGGTTCGGCCAGTGGAACTTCGAATTTTTCTCAATTTCATGATCAGATTGAGAAGATTTCTTCAATTTTAAATGAACAACAGCCACATTTTTTGCTTTGAGCTAGAAATATTTACAGGTCCATTTTGGTTTGATTGAGCAAAAGTTTTTGCTCGTTGAGCTTCAATGTTTTTTCTAAATTCCAATCTTTTTCATTAATTTTTTTAGCAGAGAATTTTTTACTAAACATCTAAAAGTTATGACACCCAATAAACCAAAAAGCGGTAAGCTAAGCATCGTAATCAGACCTGTGAGAGCACTGATCATCGCTTGTTCCTTTCTTTTCAAAGAACGAAAATCATGCCACGCATGATGTTGGTTTGAACAGGGAATACAGAGGGAGAAAAATCTAGAAAAACTGACATGAAAATATGAAATTAAAAAAATTAAATCACAATTTTAATTACATTTTTAAAAATCACAAGATTTTAATTTATTAAAGCATATTGAAAGCAAAAAAATTGCAAAGAAGCGCTCTGAATTTGAATCTGAAAGGCTCAAAAATTCAACTTTCAAAAGAAGAATCTATAAGATTTTTATCAGTTAAAATTTTTCAGCGAGGGGAAAAGCTCTTTTCAAAGCCTTTGATTCTTGCATCCCATGTATGGTAATTCATCACTAAATCTCTGCCATTTTCTACGACTTGAAGACGTTTTTCTTCATCAGATAGATAGGAATGGATGATCCGATTAATCTGATCTAATTTTTTATAGGGATAGAATGAAATATCGATTTCATTTGTGAAAAATTGTTGCAAATAGGCGTTTTCATGCGTAATCGGAAGAGCGCCTGCTGCTAACCCGGCAAAAATTCGTTCATGAGCCCCAAATTTATTTTTAATACTGCTATTCAATATAATCTTACTTTGCTTCATAATTCTTAAGCTGTCTTCATATGAAACTCCACTGTGGACAATTATATTTTNTTGGTTTTCAAAATATCCCTTCCAGTCTACATTGTCGGCTGTATTTCCAAACACATGGACCGGTGATGTTTGAATAGCCTGAAGTAATTCAACACGTTCTTTTCCCTTAATATAAATTTCAACATCTCNTAAAATTGCCAGGGTGTCAATCTTTGCCATCTCAGATTTCAGTTCAGGCTTTTCCCTATAGGCTGCTTGCAACTGGCTTAAAATAGCATCCGTAAAGGGAAGAAGAGGCTCAGAGAAAGTTCTTTCTACAGCTTCATCCATGATTTTACAAATCCATTCAGGATAAACCGATATCCATTCTTTACGCCTTGCTTCATAGTCAATGAAAGTAGCCAGCATGCACACATCATAAATACGTTCTAAGCTAGGATCAGGGGCAAGATCGGACTCGACGGCATGCGGCACAAATAAAACATTGTTCATGTGAAGATTTTTAANGGACACCACACCTGAAAGATCATCGCATCCCACAATTGTGTAGGGATTTGATGTAATGTCGAAGAAGCGAANAAATGGATCTACCAAAATGCTAAGAAAAGGTCTTCTAATAATTTCACCAAAGTATTTTTCATNGTTTTTGGGGATCCCATTAAAACCTATTGTTAAATCAGGTGGAGATTGAAGAGAAGCTTGCAAGGCATCCTCGGCATGATGGAAATATTGAGCTTCATAACCTGCACGAATCCAGGCTTCGCAAAGTTTTATAGTAAAATGATGAAGAGCCCCGTACTGGCTCGAATCGGGAGTAATTAAAAAATCCTTCTTATCATCTTTGACTCAACTATTAAATCCAATACGATTTAAAGCCTGAGGAAGTTCTCTTAGAAGGATTTTAACCCTATGATCCCATGTATGATTAGTTTTTACAATTTGACGTCCTACAAAAGCTATTTGTTTTATCTTTTCCGGCTGGGATAAATAATCATTGATTTTTTTGTTAATCTGATCCCATTTTCCCATCTCGTAAAAGGCAATGTTTTGCCCGTCCAGAAAATGTTCCCGCAGATAGATGTTTTGATTTGTAAGAACCAAAGCGCCGCGAGCTAAACCGGCTAGGATCCTTTCATGAATTCCATCTTTTAACCAGGCACAACTATTGAGAAGGATTTTGCTTTGCGACATGATGTTCAATGCTTGATCGAAATCGACAGGTTCATGGAAGACTATATTGGGTTGCGCTTTTAAATATTTTTTCCAAAGATCAAGAGGTTGACCAAATATATGGATTTGAGCATCTTTTATACTTTTGATCAACTCAATGCGTTCTTTGCCTTTTGCATACATTTCGATCTGATCGATAATTTCGGGATAATTTAATATTCCTGGGACCACTTTGGACGTTTCCATTTTTTGATCCATTGTCTGCACAAAAGCCTGAATACAAGAAGTCTCTTGATCGGACAAATTGATTTCGATTGCTTCATACATAGCCTCGCAAACTTCTTTGGGATATTTAGAGGGCCAAAGTTCAGCAATTGCTTCAAAATCTATGCAAGAAGACAGCATCGTGACATCATAAGGCCTATTTTNTTCAACTTCATCAGAAATCACTTCCCTTTCAATAGCATGGGGCATAAAAANAACATTTTGGCAGTTTAAACCTTTAANAAATTCACAGCCAAAGCGATCTGGAGAGGTGATAATCGTATAAGGGCTATTGGCAAGGGATATAAATTGCGTAGGAGAATCAATTAAACAGGCAACATGCGGAATGCGGATCATGTCGCAAANAAATTGTCCTTGACTATCAGGAAGCAGGCCATTGAATGAAAGGGTGCAATCCGGCGGGTCGTTATATAAAGCTTCTAAAAAGGTTTGGGGTTATTTTTCAGCTTTTAGAAGGCGACATCGCACGCCGGCCCTTTTAAAAGCCTCTGCCATTTTTACAGTAAAATGAGGAAGAACGCCATAGCGGCTTTTTTNGTCCGGCGGTAAAAATAAATCAATACGTTCAATCATTTTCTATCCAGAATGGCTTATAAACTACATAGGAATCCAATTACGTCGTGATCCTAATGTTTTTGACTTTCTTTCTTTTGAGTCTCCAACGCCTTTCAAACCGCTAATCAATCCTTTTTCTTCTTTTTCCCATAGATTTTCAAAACCTCAGACACTTTCTTTTCAAGAATGTCTCTCTCGCTCTGAATTCTTTGCCATGTTTCCGGCGGGAAATTGTTTGGATTGTCTAAATAATTTTTCACCTGAGCTGTTGTTAGACCAGCGCTCTCATAGATAGTGGCTAATTTGGTCAGGATTTCATCACGCATTTGATACATTTTATTAAACATCACATTGATCTCAGGATCAGGATGAAGATTCAAAAGTTCTTTTAAGTCAGGCCCGATCGATTCAGGGGGTGATGAAGGGATCTCCTTTTTGGGGTTGAGGAGTCAAGGGCCCCTTGATAGGTTGGGGTTTGCCTGATTTATTGGATGCATCAAAGATGTTTTTAGGTTTATCGTCCATTTATATAACTCATTATGAATGGAGAAATACATGATTTCAATTTATAATGTAAGTTGAAAATTACGATTGAAAAAAACTTGAATTTTGAATTCAAAAGGTTTCGATTTAAAAACAAAATTTGAATAAGAAATAATTTGAAATTGCTTTTATTCAAGGCTCAAAATGAACCATTTTTATTAGATATTTCCAACTCGTATTATTAATATTTTAACAAGTATTTTTTTACGGTAAAGAAGTGGATGCTTAAGTTTTCTTCCTTTACACTTTACTTGTTTCTGAGTATACTCCCTAAGACAAAGTGAAGAATTTTTATTAATTTTAACATTTTAAGAAACAAGGGGCTTTCTACCATGGGTTATTTGGAAGAATTTCAGGCACAGATTAATCAGCGTAACTTTGCCAAGTTCCTACAACTTTGGGAAGAATATTGCACATGCGATATTGTTGAGGTAGAAGAGTTGGATCATCTTTTGAAGTTAATNAAAAATTCCGATTTTTCAAAGCCTTTTGGCAAGCTCATTGAATCTGCTTTAACTCTTTGGGANAAAATTCAGGATCCGGAAGGAAGTTATCGTATTATTAGAGATTTAATTGATTTAGAAACAACCAATTCNCCCTTACTGGCAGAGATCGCACTCGAGCAGCTNCAAAAACGCTATGAAAAAGATCCCCTGTTCCAAGAACGCCTAAAGCTTGTCGGACTGCGCACTAAGGAAAATTTTCAAGGTGCGCTTTCAAATTATGACCTATTGGCCCATATGTCTAANGGGAAATTTGTTTTCCACACAGGCGGATGGGGAACAGGCGAAATCATGGATATCTCTCCTCTTCGCGAACAAATCACGATAGAATTTGAAAATGTAGCAGGCCGTAAACATCTCAATTATGTCAACGCTTTTAAAACGCTCGTTCCTCTAGAAGACGACAAGTTTTTAGCTCGTCGCTTTGCTGATCCTGATAAGCTTGAACAGGAAGCAAAACAAAATCCAGTAGAAATTATTAAGCTTCTTTTACGCGATCTAGGCCCGAAAAATGCTGGAGAAATCAAAGACGAACTTTGCGAGCTTGTCATTCCAGAAGCCGACTGGCCCAAATGGTGGCAAAATACGCGCTAAATTAAAAAAGATCCCCTTATCGAAAGTCCCGAGCATTTAAAAGATCCTTTCCGTCTAAGAAAGGCAGAACTTACGCCCGATGAAAGGATGCAAAAAGCACTNAAAAACACGTCCAGTTTGAATGAGTTTATCCAATCTTCTTATAACTTTATCAGGGATTTGCCCAACGCACGTAAACACCAAGAGGTCAAGGATAATCTGAAAGCAAAACTGTTAGAGTATCTATCAGATCCAAACCTGACTCAGGAACAAGAACTGCAAATTTATATTTTCTTAGAAAACATGTTTGCTCACCAGATAGAGGGCAAAACGGCTGAAAGTTTAATTCGCGTCATTAAAAATGTTCCTCAAATTATTAATAACATTGAAATACAAGCTTTCAGNAAAAGAGCCCTGACCTTGGTGCGAGAATTTCGTAAAGATTGNGGGGATATCTTTCTTCATGTCCTTTTCTCACCCCAGCAAAGTACGATTAAGGATTATCTTTTGAAAGAACTAAATCAAAGCGAAACTCGTCCTCAATTGATNAANAAACTAGAGCATTTGCTTCATCATCCGATAGAGTCCCCAGATACTTTTGTTTGGTATTTCCAAAAGCTTGCTAACAAAGAAGATCCTTCCATACCTTTCAGCGACAAAGAAGGAATCTGCAAGTTNTTTGAATCATTTTTTATTCTTTTAAGTAATATTGAGACTAAACCAGAGTACCGTGATCTTGTCAAAAAGATTTATACAATGATTACAAACAAACGTTTTGCCCTTGTTCGTTCCATTATCGAAGGAACTTCCTTAGATTTTCTGAAAGAATTTCTCTTGCTCGTGACCAAGTGTCAAACTTTCACAGATCATGACATTAAGATCCTGCGTTCTTTGGCTGAAGTAGTTCATCCTTCTTTAGCTNNGGAACTACAGCAAGAAAAATCTTGGGACGAAAATGTCATCTGGACAACTGAAGAGGGTTACTTACGTACCCAAGAAAGAATTAAACAAATTGGAACGGTGGAAATTGTAGAGAATGCTCGTGAAGTGGAAGCAGCACGGGCCCTTGGAGACCTTCGTGAAAACTCTGAATATAAGTTTGCTGTTGAAAGACGAGGCCGTCTTCAAGGAGAGCTTAAAACATTATCCGATCAGCTAAAACGCGCTCGCATTATTACAAAAGACGATATCTACGCAGGCGAAGTCGGTGTTGGCAGTATCGTCTCAGTGACTGACCAATCGGGAAAAATGACGACCTATACGATTTTAGGTCCTTGGGATGCAAATCCTGATGATCATATTCTTTCTTTCCAATCTAAATTTGCACAAGCCATGGTAGGTTGCAAGGAGGGAGACTCCTTCAAATTTAGAGATGAAGAATACTCAATTGCAAAAGTCCAAAGCTTNTTAGGAGACTAAATGGAACTCGTCCTCGCGAGTCAGAATGTGCATAAAATCCGCGAACTGCGTGAAATGCTCAAATCTTATAAAGAACTAAAGGATTTGGATGTTCTTTCCCTCTTAAATTTCCCGGAATATGAAGCTCCGCCTGAGGACGGAACGACTTTTAAAGAAAATGCGGAAATTAAAGCAGTGCATGCCGCCAANGCACTTAAAAAATGGGTTTTAGCTGATGATTCAGGACTGGTTGTACCTGCTATTAATGGGGAACCTGGCGTTTATTCCGCACGCTATGCGGGAATGGAAGCAACAGATGCTGAAAATCGTACAAAGCTCTTAGCCAGAATGCAGGGGTTGCAGGATATTGCACGCACCGGCTATTTTGAATGCTGGCTTTCTCTAGCCTCNCCTGATGGAATAAAAAAGNNCATCTCAGGAACATGCGAGGGTAGGATTCTGAGTGAAGAAAGAGGTCGTAACGGCTTTGGTTATGATCCCCTTTTTATAAAAAACGACTACGATAAAACCTTTGCTGAAATAGATGAACAAACCAAAAATAAAATCTCACATCGTCGTAAAGCTATTGAAAAATTGCTCCCTTCTTTGTTAACACTAAAAAAATGTGAATTCCTCGCTAAGGTCCTCTATTCATGAGAAGGCATGCATTATTTCATTGATGGCTATAATTTAATGTTCCGGGTATTAAGAGCTGGAGATGATCTAAAATCTCAAAGAAATGCGATCATTATCAATTTNAACAANAAAATTCATGTGACTGGAATTATCGCCACATTGATTTTTGATGCACAATATCAGGAGGGTGAAAGTCAGCGTTCGCATTATCAAAATCTAGAAATTCAATTTACGGATCATGGAGAAACTGCTGATGAATGTATTCTGCATCTATTAAAAGGGTTTAAAAATCCACGTGATTGTACAGTGGTCACCTCCGATAAAAAGCTAGCCTGGCTCGTCCGACGACAAGGCTCATTGACAGAAACAGTTGAAGANTTTTTAAAGTCCCTTCATAATCGTTATCAAAATAAAATTAAGCGCTCAAAACAGCCTCATCTCAAAGTCGCGCCATCTAAACCTGCAAAAATTTCAACTCCAATTCCAGAGGACTCCTCCGTAGAAGCATGCTATGAATACTACCTCGAAAGATTTGAAAAAGCTTTTCAGGAAATGTCCAATCATNNGAAACTACAAAAATCTATTCGTGTTTCTAAAACCAAGAAAAGAACTTTGATAAAAAAATTCCCTGAAGAGAAGGGGCTCTCTAACATGGAACGATGNGAAAAAGCCTTTGAAAGAGCTCTTGATGATGAGGACTTTGTTTAAATCCAATACCCCAACATTAAATGAAATTGTAGTTTATTCAAGGCCTCAAAGGCCATTTTATGAAATCCTTTGCTCCAGTAGAAGAAAATTGCCCTTTGAGAGAGAGTTTTAGCATTTTTTAATGAGGGTATATGGCAGTTTTAACTTTCCTCTTGCTCTAAAACAATGTTCTTTTTAAAATTTTACTCGTTCTGTTTTCAACCCCGATTCTTATGGGGCGTTAGCTCAGTTGGTAGAGCGCTACAATGGCATTGTAGAGGTCAGCGGTTCGACCCGCTACGCTCCAAATTTCTTGATCCTTTATAAAGTTTAGGGTACTTTCTAGAAAACGCGAGTTTTTGAATCATGAAAGGATGCTGAAGAATTCCCATTCTACCTTTTAAATTTTTTGATATTTAATTCTTTCTTGGTTACCTTTACCAAAAACACGAACTAATATGAAGCACAAACTTACCTTACTGCTCTCTCTACAAAAAGGAATTTATGGAATTTACAACAAAAACCTTCGGTAAAAATTCGCTTCCTTTGGTTATAGAATCNTCAAAAAATATGTCTTTGCCAAAGTTTCTTGATCTCATAAAACATAATCAAGATTTGTTTAAATCGAATTTGTTACAGCATGGNGGGCTTTTATTTCGTAATTTTCCGGTTACGAATGCGGATGACTTTGCTGCCGTGATAGAGAGCCTGAACGTTGGAAAATTTATAAACTATATCGGAGGAGACAGTCCTCGTAACAAAATACGCGAAGGAGTCTATACATCCACAGAAGCTCCTCCTTCTGTGAAAATTCCCCTGCATAATGAGCTTTCTTTTGTTAACAAATATCCTAAGCATATTTTCTTTTATTGCCACCTAGCCCCTCAAGAAAAAGGGGAAACGATCATAGGGGATGCACGAAAAATTTTTAAAGACGTGGATCCGGCTGTTAAAGAACGTTTTACTCANAAAGGCTTAAAATATGTTTCACGATACTTTTATAAAAACAACTTCATGAAATTTATCGCACAGAATGCACACAAGTCTTGGATTGATGTGTTTGAAACCCATGACAAAAAAGAAGTCGAACGCTTATGCAAAGAAAATGATTTTGATCTAAAATGGACAAAGGACGACTGGCTGCAAATTAGTCAAACAAGACCTGCAACTATCAGGCATCCTGAAACGCATGAAAATATCTGGTTTAATCAAGTCCACCTTTATGACTTAAATCCAAAATTTTTAGGATGGTGGAGATACTTTGGTGTAAAATTATTCTATTGTAGAAAACACACCAAACTTCATGATGTCTATTTTGGAGACGGTTCTTCAATTCCAAGGCAAGATTTATATCATATCCTTGATGTTCTGGATGCAAACACCATTGCCTTTCCCTGGCAGAAAGGGGATGTCCTGGTCTTGGACAACATTCTTTCCATGCATGGTCGCGCAACCTTTACAGGAAAAAGAAAAATTTTAACTGCCATGACAGGTTAAGTTTTATGGATTGTTCCGGCCATGAATCGATAAACAAAGCAACGATCTTCTTTTTCTAATTTTTNTTCGAGAGCTGAATCTCTCTGAAAAAAACTTTCCATTTCTTTTGGAACCTGATGATTGGACAAAAATTGACGAATTGAAAAACGCGCACCGGGCTTAGCAACGCGTTGAACTTCCTTCAACATCGTTAAAAAATCAGTTGGATTTAAATAAGAAGCCACATCCGACAATGAAAAACAATCAAAGCTTTGGTCTGGCGTAGACTTTAGAAAGGATAATATATCCACGTTCCTTACAGTGAGACGATTAATTCTATCTTTGATGCAATTGACGCCACTTTCGGTGAGATAGGGCGGGAATGCATCATGTGACACTCTTCCCTTTACAATAAGAGAAANAAGCAAGCTTTCCCGAGCTAAATTCTCTCTCAAACCTTCATTAATTCTTTGATAAAGATAGGTTCCTATACTTACAGATTCATTGAGATGATCGTAAAGACCAGGATCATTGAATACACATTTTAAAAACCAGCGGGAAATAAAAGAATTTAATGCAAAATCAAAGATTTNTTTCCAATAGAATTGATGCCAGGAAGCAACGAATTCACGTTGATCCTCAATATTAGAAAACTCAANAAGACGTTTAATTTTCTTTCGTCCAANAAGTTTTAACAAAGGAGAGGCAACTCCTTTGCNATCCTTTTCAACCACACCCTGGTATAAGACACCCTTTTGAATCAGTTNTTTCTTTTTAACCCAAAATTTTTGAGCTTGCTCCTCCATGTGAGGGACAAGCTTCTCCAAGGTCGAGAGCCGGTGATTGCACGGGANAGCGCCTAAAAACTTTAGGTAATCCAAATAGTTGAGTTCGCGCATCGCCACACATTTCAAATTCAACAAATAGTTTTGAATTGGGTTGGCATCAATGGAGACCACCTCTTTACATTCATCAAGAAGAAGATGCAAAGGTCGGTCTCCGCTCGCTGTAATGCTTAAAACCCTGTCATTTGCCTGTATTTTCAAAGCCTCTCTGTCTGATCTCCAATCCTCATTTCCGAAACTATAACTAAGCCTTGAAAAAAACTGTGACATGCGCGGTTCCTAAACTAAATTTGCAATTTCTATTGTCATTCTATGATGTCACATCCCGTATCTATCAGGGTTACCCTGACGAGGAATATTGGCAATTAAAACATCAATCAATACACTCCATTGCCTTGTTTGCACATAAGGTAAAATAAGATTTACATTAACTCCTATGTTATTGGCAAAATCGGGAGTGAACTGTACTAGATTATTCAAATCACTTTCTTCATTCAAGCTTTTNNTCAAGCCATCATAGTAATCGGACCAAACGAGGCTTTTATTTCTAATCACAAACAATCCTGTTTTCAGCTCTTCGTCTGTGAATATGCTTTGAAGGAATCGAAAGGGATGAATGTGAGTAATTTTATCACCCGCTTTTTTAANGGAAGACTCTTCTTTAGCAAGCTGAGCCCAATTATATTTTGCAAGGGAACGTATAATATACCGGATGTTTTCTTTTTCACTCGCGTTAACAGATGCTCCATAATTTCTAGGTCCTGCAGGCTTTGCTCTTTTTATAAAAATTCCGGGAACTCCTAAAGTGTAGGAGAATGACAACTGCTCCTCGTCAAGGTCATTTTCCTGGTTCAATCCGCTATTCACAAGGTGATTCTGAATTTCTTCAACAACGTCAAGAAAAGATTCAGTAGGGTCAACGTCTAGAATAAAGCTTTCTCCAGAAGAAGGGGTTACGATCACCTCTTCAGCATTTAAACAAAATCCTGCAAAGACAAAAATTGCAGTAATGACAGATGTAATAACCTTCATTAAAATTCTCCTAATCTATTGGTTTTTACTCATTGGATAGAGTCAAAAAATTTCCGACTACATATCAGAATTTATAAATAACTCGGGTGAATGTGTGCAAGAATATTTGGTTCCACGCGGAACTTTTTACATGTGTTTCAAATGGAAACATCAATTTTTAAAACATGTACATTAACCTAAGGTCAAAACCATAAAAGTTAAATCTCACATCTTTAAAATCAAAGGNGAAGTTGATGTGTTCTCCATAGTGTCGGTATTCATAAAAAGGAACTAATGAAACCGCCAAACGATCGCACCAGCATTTCAACCGATAGGTCACAGGAAGTTCAACACGATATTGAACCTTATGTTCTATATTTTGAGTAAAATCTTCATAATCTGGATCATCTGAGATTTTACATTCACTATNTAAAAGGAAACGTGCTTTGAAATTGACTCCTGCAATCCAAAGGGGTGNTACATAGAGTTGAGACAAAAACCCTGCTGCTACATAGTCAAAAGTGACTCTCTGTTTGAAAAGAATTGGAGAAGGTCTTTTAAATTTGCTCGTCTCGCGATAATATCCGTAACCTACATAAGGAACAAAAGTGGGCATCCATCCGGTCTTTTNTTGGAACGTATAACCAAGTCTTCCTTCAATATTCTCATCAGTAAAATCAATTTTTACTTTTGTACCATGACTTTTATGACTCTTCAATGTTCCATTAGCATAGAGTCCATCCACACCCCAATAAATCCTGCATCTTTTAATTCGGTCGTATCCTGCACGCCCGCCGAACATCCAGCCATTTTGCTTGGTTCTCTTGTCTCGCCCAGCTTTATCCCTATGGGCAAAATAGATTTCAGGGCCAATATAGAATTGATGTTGAGGAAGTGGAAGTGTTTGACAGGGTCCCTCACAAGTATCACACTCAAAATTTAGGCCGAAACAATTTTCTTCAGGAAAATCATTTGTTTCAAGATTTTCGAACTGGCAGTTTTGATAAGGACAGCTGAGCTGTCCCTTACTAATTAAATGATTATGTGACACACACCGACATTGACCTTGCTGTCCTATACATGGACAGGCACCCTCTTTGGACATTCACAACTTCCAAATTTTTGCACACATGCACAAGGTGTTTGAGAATTATTTTGTAGCTGTGCATTTTCTTTTGGGTGAGAATGACATTCACAATGGTTGAATTGTTGCATACAGGGACAAGTTTCGTTTTTAGGACAGTCACAGAATCCAAATTTCTCCACACATGCACATTTTTTTGCGGGCTATCATTAGATTCTGCCATTGAAAAAGCAGCAAAACATAGAAAAGCAACTATTGCGAAAAAGATTTTGTTACCTAGCATACCCTACCAAATTGTGAAGCAAAAACACCTTATGTCAAAAAAATACTTAATCTGTCAATCTATGAATTAAAAAACCTGTTATGTAACATTTGCATATTGCATAACAGGTTTTACATCTCAACTAGAATAATTTTCTAGAAGGCGTAGATGGCTTCGATTTCGAAGCATGAGTAATGATGCGGCCCACCTATGGATTTCTTCACAGCTCGAGTAAATTCTAATTTTGTATCGAGCGATAAGTTATCCGTTAAAGCGTACAAACTCTCAAATTTCCAACCTTTGTAATTGGTATTTCCACGCTGTTGATAGGTCACGCTTTCTTCCAATACGTTTCCGCGACCGAATCCATTGCAATCATCATCTGGAAATGCATAAGCTGGAACGTATTGATATTGGACTTCAAAAGACCAATCGCCTTCTTTTTCAACTTTTCCAACCAGAAAACCAACATAAAATCCAAGCCTTTCCTGCTTTTTACTGTGGCTATGAGGAACTTTAAGTTCTTGAATGGATCCAGTACCTGTTTCCCGATCAAATACCCCTCTAANAAGATTAGCTGAATGCCTGCCGTCGAAATTGTAAAATACAGCTCCGAAAATTTCAGCAGGTTTACCGCATAACCATTCTGGATTTAGATGATAGGTCAAGGTCAATTGGGAAGCTTTGAATCTAAATCCATTAGGGTTGCGTACAAAATAACGGTTTCTACCATATTTATTCCAATTTACAAAGGAAAGCTGAATATCAAACCCCTGGTCCAAAATATTCATGTATCCAACTTCTGAACCGTAAGCTAAATGGTTTACACGTTCATCGACAACCCAGCCAGCTAAAGTCCAGTACCACTCTCCCCAGCCTTCGGTGCTGCCGCTATAGTAGAAGGCAATACCATCCATACGGCTGCCATATTGAACTTCTGATTCAAAGATATCATACAGTTTATGGCGTCCGACTTCGACATCAAAACGGGTCTCTTTTCCTTCGCAGATTTTATAACCCCAATAGCAACGCTTTAAATTGATCTCTCTTGAAGTTCCGCTTCCATGATAGCCAGCTGGATCTTGATCATAATCTAACCAGCCATTATCAGAGACACCGCAAGCGTTATCAAATTGAAGATGGGCAGCCGCATAGGCGCGACCATATTCATACTTAAAATAGAGGTTAAATTCTACGTCAAAATCATTTTTGGAGAGAGGAAATCCCAAAGGAACGGCGCTGTTGATCGTATACGGGTCTACCTTTCCGGCTCCTCTTAAGCTCTTAAATGGACCGTTTGCTAAAANATCATCCTGTGAAAAAATGCCTATACCAGGAATTGTAATTGGGCGAATCCCACGCTCAGCTAAGTGGCGCCATTCAGTCCTTATGTCTCCGCTGATCTTTAAGTTATTTGCTTTTTNCTTAAGATCGATGTTGGTTTTACCGGCTATATATTGTTTTAGAGCATCAAAATCTCTTTCATTTAAATCCAAGTTGAAATTTGATCCATCTTGCTGAAGCCTATTATTTTCAATTTGTGCTGCAAGAAAATTGTTGGTCAATCCTATGACTAGTAGAATGGCCAAAAACCTATTTAGAAGCTTCATTGTATTCTCCGTGTTTCGCTACAAGTTATGTATCTATTACCTAAAATTCTCTCTTTTAACTTTCAAAATGCGGTATTAGTAAAGAAAGTACAAAAAATATTCAGTATACAATTTTTTGATGCATATCTTTTAAAGACTTCTTGCGTAAAAGTCAAGATGAATATTCTCGGATTAATAAGAATGAATATTGCCGACTGTTAATTAAAAAGTATACTCATAGGGTCTTGTATAAACTCCCCAGTGTGCTTGCCGTTGAGAACCGTTAAGCCATTGCTCCCATACGCTCATCGGCAGACCTGTCGACCCCAGAGCATCCACTCTCCATAACTCTAGACGTCCATTGCCGGGATTGACCAAAAATGCAAAGTAATCTTTTACCCAATTCGTATCTGCAAAAATAATAGGTTTTGGCATTGCGTAGCCTAATTTTTGGGCAGCCTGTGCAACCTTAGCGTGAAAATCTATAGGACTGCATGTGTTATCAATAAAAAGGCAGATGACCGCTTTGCAAAGATCCTGTAAAGATTTTGCTGTGATCACTTTTGTACCCACAGAGGCTTTAAGAATAGTTCCCACAACCTCTTGAACCTGATGACTGGAGATCTTAAACTCATCTTTTAATTCTGCAAAAATATTTTCCATCTTTTCATACAGTTGTTCCTTAGGAAACATGGGCAAAAGAGAAAATAATGCGCCATCGATAAGATCCGGTGAAATGACGGATTGACCGCTTGAACGCAAACCGAGCTCCCTTTGCAAACCGTCTAAAATTATTTCACGCAGTTCAGTTGGTTTCATCGGACCATGCANAAGGTGTAAAATTCTTTCGAAAAAAATGCCGAAAATTTTCGGGAACATGCTCTGCAACATATTCAATAANNAATATTCAAGCATTGCATCATTTAGTTGAAGACGATCAATAAAAAGGTCTCGCGGCTTAATAAAATAATCCCTCACCCAAGTATAGGTAAACGCATCCGTTTGCCAAGCTTCATTAAAAGGAAGAGTTCCGGGTTTGAACACAAAAGCATGTGTTGGAGACTGCATTAAAAGAGATTTTTGCGGTTGCATTGCAAATAAGTCTGTTATATTAGCAGGAGACTGCTTCATAATATCTGTCAAAAACACTAAAAGTTCTGTAGGGTTCTCTATCCATCGGCTCATTTCTGCAGGTTTTTGGTCTCTTCTAAAATAAGTTGATACAAGGGTATCCATGCTTCCACCAGAAGTATAAGACCAGGGCTTTTTTTCTATTTGATCCAGATGTTCTAAGGGATTTTTAACCATTCGGGTATGATGAGCAGCAGCCATTCGATAAAAGGCAGTCTCCAAGAACTCATGAGTGCGCACATGGGAAATAATGGCAGTTACAATTTCAGAAAAATCTTCCTGCAACCCTTCCATTTCATCCGATGAGGAAATTTCAGTCTCAGTCGTNNAGAAAAAACTTGCAAGAGCATCCACAAACTGCGAAGGAGTGTAAATTCTTTGCCAAGCAGCAGTATTGCTCCTGCCAAATTTATAGAGCAAACGAAAGCCTGCAGGGCTATCGTCATAGGGACCGGAACTTACATCGTGCATGTCTGCGTCATAAACTTCCTGAAAATATTTTGGAAATAGTTGGTCATAGAAATGAATAAGGACATTGAATAAGTTGGCATAACGTGATGCTTTCATTTGGGTTCTATCTTTTAATTCTTGAAAAGTATAGAACTCATTACGTTTGCTTTGATAGTCGGCCTTTAACCATTGAGCCTCTTTTTCTCCCGCATGTCTAATACGCGATTCCATATACTTGACTTGAGCGTAAATTTGTTCATGCTCATCATTCAGACGCTTCAATTTTTCATTTGTTTCTTCTAGTTTGCGCTGGATAATGGCATATAGGCATTGCCCAATTCCTCCTTTATCCTGCGGACCCAAACCAAGGCTTGAATATAAATTCCAACGCGTAAACCCTGCTTTATTTTCAGCAAAGCAAGCAACGGTAAACTCCCACGCTTTTAATAAAGCATTATCTGCCAGCGCTTTAAAGGCGTTTTNTGCAATTTCGAATTGCATCAAAAAAGTCGCACAAGCTTGTCCTTTTCCGCCACTGCTTGTTCCAGATTGCGGAACTTGCAGCATCAAACTGCTTTGAACCATTCCCTGAGGACGTTGCAGATACTCATTTAAATCTTNTTCGGTAATGTTAAGTTGACGAAACAGTAAAAACTTCAACAAATCTTCAGGAGTAATATATATGCTTTGATGTGAAGGTTCCCTGGCTTGGAGAGCCTGTGATAAAAGCAATTTTAATTTATCTGCTTTTTCTTGAAGAGACTCTTCAGAATTTACCAATCCTGTCGACTCGCAAGCTGCAATAAGTCCAGGTGATAACCAGAGCTCATCTTTGTCGACCCAAACAATTCTTTTAAGATCCCCTGCTCCCCAGGTAGGGCTCAAAGGAACCGAATATTCTACACCGGACCATGTTCTTTTCAGTCTGCCTGTGCTTAAGAGCTCATTGATGTCTTTTAAAAACTGCACAGGCTGTTCATCATGAACAACAATGCAAGGTGCCGTCGCAAAGCAAGAACCTACATTCTGCCTTAAATAACAAATAAGGGACGAAAGTGCCGCACGTTTAGCATGTGCATCAGAAATTGGTGTTTTATCAGGAAGCTGCAAGGTGTCTTTAATAATTTGTTCGGCAATCTTATTTGAATAAGGTCGACCGATACTTTTGAACTGCTTTTGAATCTCCTTATTATCACGAACTAACTTCAAGGCATGCAGTAGATATTCTTGCCGCACAGAATCATGCTGTCTATCCGGACCGATTGAGTAAAGATTTTGAGAAAGAAGAGTGATGGCTTTATTTAGAATTGGCAGATTCAACTCGCCCTTATCATTAATAAGCAAGTTCGCCAGCCGTCGTGTTTNTAGAATATTTCTTACAGAGGTGCTTTCCTGTAATTTTGAACGATCTAAGCGTCTTGAAAGTTCATCGTATTCTTCAGTGCAAACTCTTTTAATATTATCAGCATCTTTAGCTAAAATACGTTTACGGCGTTGTGAAACAAATGTGAAAATTTTCGTAAAAAATTGCCGTCNGTTAAGATCGACATGAATCCCTGAAAGAACTTCTAATATTTTTCAAAATCCACAAAATGCCTACCAAATTTCTTTTTTATTATAAACCGTAAGCAAAGGAAGGGTAAAGAATAAAATTTTAAGAACTTTGATATTAACAAGAATTGAGCGAGTAAAGGTCTTGTCGAAACATCGTATTAATATGAACTCGTCTGCATATCAGAAATAAAAAAGATTTCAGTTTATAGAACTCGTTTCAGATACCTCAACTTTCCTGTTTCTAAAAGTGCTTTTTTTGATCGACTTAGATTTGTTTTTTCTTGATTCAGCAATGTAAGATATATCAGATAAACGATCGGAGCTCTTAGAATCTCTATTTGATTTTGGGAGAACTTTTTTGAATAAGGAGGTAATTGTACGTTTTTTCTCTTTTGTTCTTTTGTTTTTTGATTGGGTGAATTTTTAGTTTCGATATCCAAAAGCGGGCTTGCAGATATTCCTGTTTTTTCGGTTTTCGATGTTATTGTTTCTGGTTTAATTTCAGTTTTTGAATCATTGGAATTTCTCAAAAACGTTGTTGAAGAAGTTTCCTGTGTTTCTTTAACTGCACTATGAACAGTCTGTTTTGCTTGTGGTTGATTTTGAGATGAAGCTTTTTCATCCTTATGTAATGCCTTAGAAGGAATTGATTGAGGTTCTTTGCCTGCATTTGAAACAGGTTGTACTTTGGGGTGAGATTTTGATTCTGATTTTGATTCTGAAGGAGTTGAAGCAGGCGCGTTGTTTTCCTTGCTCATAGAGATCTCAGCTATTTTTGTTTCCTTGGCTTCAGTTTTAATATTTTGTACAATAGCTTGAGGTTTTATCTCTTTTGAATTTGAACTGAACCGCTGATTTCATTGCTAGGTGTAGAAGGCTTAACAGGAGCTGACACCTCTTGTTGAACAGATTGAGCCTGCGAATTTGACTGTTCTACGACTGAAAGTTTGGCATCTGATTTTTTAACTTCACTTTGAACTGGTTGAAGAGCAGCTTGAGGTTTGATTTCAGTTTGATTTTTATCTCTCTTATTTTCAATGACCGATGCTTTCTGCGTTGCCTCTTTTTCAATTCCAATTTCTGGGGTATTTTTTGCTTACGACGCATTAACTCTTGCTCAAACAGGGCTTTTGCAGCCTGAGCGCCATGTTCATCCTTCAATTCTTCCATTAAGAGATAATCTTCATCATTCTGATGTTTTTCCATAAAACGATTTTTATAATCATTACACCACTCATAATCCTCATACTCGGTTGGATCAGGTTGATAAAAATCCACATCTGTACAAGCTTCTAAACTTTCTGGGAAGTAATAGATCTCTTCAAAACTAAACTCATCAAAATCATGATGTGCAGAATAGACCCTGTTAGGGTTTTCTCTAAATTTTCTAAATATTTTTGGAATGAGGAGTAAAGTAGAGCTGATTTTCAGCGTTTATCCAATTGGTCTCAGAAAAATTAATTTTTTGATTAATATTTGCGTTTTTAACCTTTCTAGTGATTTGCCTTTCAGATACTGGCTTACCTTTTTTTATTTTTGCAATTAACTTTTCGATAGCATCAGACACTTTTGGATCTTTAGTTTGAAGCTTTTTGATAATAAGTTCTTCTAAAATTTTTAATTTGTTCTCATCTAATTTATTGAGATTAGAAAGCTCAAAGTCAGACCGAAATTCTAAAATATTAGCTCTCAGGATTACCTTATTTATTTCCGATACATTAAATTCCGCGCCATGAATGAGTTGATTGAGAAGTGCAAATAGAATTTTTGAGCGTCCGCGTTTTTCTCCAATTTTTTCCCTGATCAGATCTTTTAGAATTTTTAATTGTGTTTTGTCAAAAATTGAGAGATTTTGCTCTTTTTAGTTCTTCAAAGCTAAGTGTTTTTCAAAGTCCTCAAGATCAGATTTTGCTTCTTGATTCATCTCAGCATTTAAAGAATCTGTTTTCTTAAGAATAGACCTTAGAGAGTCTTTGGGTTGATTCTGGACAAGTTCTTGAGGAATAGATTGGGCTTGGATTTCAATTGACGACCGGGGAGTTTCCTTATGAAGTTTGGCTTGAGTCAACGATTCTGAATGATTTGATGAGGGTTTGTGTTCTGTGGCTTCCTGAAGATGATTTTTCATCACACAGGCGACCTTCACATTGCGTCCGGTTTTTATCTCCGTCCATAATTTTTAATACTTTCCAAATCAATAAGAAGAGGAACTATTGTAAGGGAGGCTAAGATCAGAAGGCAGATATTGGTAATCTTTGAACAAAGGCTGATCTCTTTACCCAGATAAGTAATTTGTTTATAATTTTTGCCTTTATACTTTACCGAATCATTTTCCGAGATCTTTTGAAATTCATTAGAGTTTACGTAAGGGTCGTTATCAATTGCAGGCTCGAATCGCTTAAAAACACACCCATAATAGTTCTCACTTAAAATACAAATAATTGACATTATAACAATTTCATCAATTTTAGCCTCCTTTTTCTTGCATAGGGACCCTCCAGTCTGTTAAGTTTGGTGAATTCTACCGCTCGATGGGTAAAAGAATTCAAATCAGGGTGCAGCAAAACTCCTAAACACCAGATAAAAAGGTTAATTTGTGCCATGTTAGTAAAATTTAATAATAAGTCCATTGAACTTCCAGANAAAAGCTCTGCTAGAGATCTTGCAGAGAAAGTCAATCTAAGAGGTCCAGATCAAGCTTTGGGAGTTTCAATTAATGGAAAGAAATACGATTTATCNTCACCCCTTCATGAGGGCGATTCTGTTGAATTCTGGAATTTTGATGACCCTAAAGGTAAGGAAATNTTTTGGCACACATCAGCACACGTTTTAGCCCAGGCAATTCTGCGCCTCTATCCGGATGCTAAACCTACGATCGGCCCTCCGATAGACAATGGTTTTTATTACGATTTTGCCGATTTGACGATTTCTGAAGCTGATTTTGATAAAATTGAAAAAGAAATGCAGGCGATTATTGCGGAAAACTATACCTCACANAAAGAAGTTTTCAGCACTAAAGACGAAGCTCTTCAGAGTTTTAAAAATAATAAATACAAAGTAGAACTCATCAATAGCTTTGAATCTACAGACGAGCTCAGCGGCTACCGGCAAGGAGAGTTTTTTGATTTATGCCGCGGCCCCCATCTTTACAACCTGGGAAAAATCAAAGCCATTAAACTTTTAAAAACTTCTGGGGCTTATTGGAGAGGAGACTCTGAACGTGAAATGCTGACTCGAATTTATGGCATCTCGTTTCCTGATCGCAAACTGTTAAAAGAATATTTGCAACAACTCGAAGAAGCNAANAAACGCGATCACAAGGTAGTCGGCCCGCATTTGGATCTTTTCTCTTTAAAAGAAGAGGCTCCTGGAATGCCATTCATTCACCCCAAAGGCATGATTATNCTGAATAACCTCCTAGCATTCTTGAGGGAATACTTAGATCGTGGCAGCTACATTGAAATTAAAACTCCCACTTTGATGACACGAGAATTATGGGAGTGCTCCGGACATTGGGCCAATTATCGCCACAACATGTTCACTTCGGAGATTGAAGATCATGATTATGCTATCAAGCCTATGAACTGTCCTGGGGGATGCTTTTTCAAATCGCATGTCCATAGCTACCGTGAACTTCCTTTAAGAGTAGCTGAAATTGGCAATGTGCATCGTTTTGAACCCTCCGGTTCCTTATCCGGGTTATTCCGCTGCAGAAGCTTCCACCAAGACGATGCTCACATTTTTATGAAGCCAAGTGATATAAAGAATGAAATCTTAGCCATTTTAAACATGGCAGACAGCATTTATTCAACTTTCGGTTTAAAATACCACCTTGAACTTTCGACTAAACCTGATAAAAACACCATTGGTAGCGATGAGGAATGGGAGATTGCGACAGCAGGATTAAAAGATGCCCTTGATGCTTCAGGCCGTCCGTATAAGATTAATCCCGGGGATGGAGCCTTCTATGGTCCTAAAATTGATTTTCACATCCGGGATGCGATCAATCGCACCTGGCAGTGCGGAACTGTGCAATTAGACATGGCTCTCCCTGAAAAATTCGAGCTTGAGTACACAGCTTCTGATGGCAGTAGACAGCGGCCTGTCATGCTTCATCGAGCCATTTTTGGTTCTGTAGAACGCTTTTTTGGAATTTTAATTGAACACTTTTCAGGAAAATTCCCTCTCTGGCTCAGCCCTCTGCAAGTGCGCATTTTGACAGTTGCAGATCGACATGCTGATTACGCGTATAAATTGCGCGANCGATTTGANAAACAGGGCTTCCATGTCGATGTTGACAGCGCTAGCGAGTCTGTGAGTAANAAAATCAGAAATGCTCAATTAACGCAAATTAATTATATTCTGACAGTCGGCGATCAAGAGCAGGAACATCAAACCTTGAATCTACGTACACGCGATAATGTCGTGCATGGAGAGATAAAGCTTGATGAATTTATTAAAATTATTGATCAGGAACGTAAAGAGCGCAGATTGGAGACGCCCTTCAAAAAGGAGCAAACGGCTCAATGAAAAGAATAGCGATTAGTAGTTTTAAAGGTGGAACGGCAAAAACATCTACAGCTTTGCATGTCGGTTCAGCTCTAGCTAAATTTCACAAAAAGAAAGTGCTTTTAATTGATTTTGATGCCCAGGCTAATTTAACCACAGGTTTAGGCTTTGATCCAGATGAAAGCGATAGTTTAGCGCCCGTCTTGCAGGGAAATAAAACCTTAAAAGAAGTGATTAAAAAGACCTGCATTCAAAACTTGGATCTAGTCCCCGCTGATACCTGGCTGGAACGGGTAGAAGTCACAGGACAACTTGCTGCGGATCGCTATTCACATGAGCGATTACGTGATATCATTAAAGATGCGCCTTACGATTATATCATCATTGACACTCCACCTTCTCTTTGTTGGCTTACAGAATCTGCTTTGATCGCCGCCCAGCATGCGTTAGTTTGCGCGACACCTGAATTCTACAGTATCAAAGGCCTGGAGAGGCTTTCCCAATTTATGGAAAGTATTGGCCAGCGCCATCCATTAAATGTCTTAGGAGTGGTTTTGTCTTTTTGGAATATTCGAGGAAAAAGCAATGATGCTTTTCTTGAAGTAATTGAAAAAACTTTTCCTGAGAAAATATTAAAGACCAAGATAAGAAGAGATATCAGTGTTTCTGAAGCCTCAATCTACGGCAAACCTATTTTTGAAACGATGCCTAGCAGTCGAGCGGCTGAAGATTATCTCTCAATAACCAAGGAAATTCTTAAGAGGCTTTGAAATGTCAAGCCGCTTTACATGCACTTAAATTATATACTTTAAGGAGCCAATTAATGAGCAACGTCAATAGCATGATTTCGGAGCGCCTTAATAAGAACCCACAATCTTCAAAATGTCAGCCCTAGCCAAACAATCCGCTAGTGGAAATTTAACGAGTTTTTCCGGAATTTTCAGTATTTCAGAGTTAAGCGATAAAGAAAAAGATTTTCTAGCCGACATCCTTAGGGAATATGCGACGGGCAAAGAAGATTTTGAAGAAGACCTTACCACATTAACTTCGATTACCTCTGAAGTTAAAGCGATCAATAATCAAGCTGCAATTCTCCATGGAGAACGTATAAAAAGGCCCAATCGATTCTCATTCGTTATCGAGACGGGGCTTTTACTTCATGGCTTATTGCAGCCTATGGAAATCGCCAGACTCCCTATAATTTCTTGCAGTACTATGAATTTTATGAGAGGTTGCCAAAAACTTTACGTCCACAAATAGAAGCGATGCCGAGACAGGCTGTTTATACCTTAGCAAGCAGGGAAGCACCTTGGGAAAAAACAACACTTTGTTGAAACTTATAACGGGGAAACGAAAGCAGAGCTTTTAATCAAAATCAGAGAGTTATTTCCTCTCGAAGAAGATGATAAACGCCGCCAAAATTTTGGAGAGAGTACGATTCAACAATTAAAACGCCTCTCTTCAATCCTTCAACGAAAGAATGTCTCGATCTCGCGAAGTCAAAAAGCGATCATTTATGATCTTTTGGACAATTTGCGGGAAATTGTCTCGGATTGTAAATCATGAACAATGAGGTTTATCAAAGCCCTTTGCTTTCGCGCTATGCCAGCCCTGAAATGGCGCGGCTTTTTTCACCTCAATTTAAGTTTAGTACATGGCGCAAATTGTGGATTGCCCTGGCAGAGGCTGAAGCAGAACTCGGCTTGCCCATTTCCATAGAGCAAATTGACGAACTCAAAGCACACGCAGAGAACATCAACTTTACAGCAGCAAACCACTATGAAGAACAGATCAACCATGATGTCATGGCGCATATTCATGCCTATGGAGATCAGTGTCCAAAGGCTCGTGCGATTATTCATTTAGGTGCAACCTCTTGCTTTGTGACAGACAATACAGACCTTATTCAGATGCGTGAAGGCTTAAAGATTCTTATTCGGCATTTAATCAAAGCGATTAAGCAATTGGCTCGTTTTGCCCAAACGTATGCCCATCAACCTTGTTTAGGATATACGCACTTTCAACCTGCACAGCTGACAACTTTAGGTAAAAGGGCTTGTCTTTGGATTCAAGATCTCCTATTGGATTTAAAAGACTTCCTGTATAGACAGGAGAATCTTCGTTTTTTAGGTGCAAAGGGAGCAACGGGAACTCAGGCTTCTTTCTTAGCTCTTTTTCATGGGAATGCAGAAAAAGTGAAACAACTCGATCAAAAGATCGCAAGTAAAATGGGCTTTAATGAACTTTTTACAATTTCAGGACAAACCTATACACGTAAACAAGATATTCAAATCCTTCAAACTCTTGCCGGAATTGGTTCAACTGCTCACAAAATAGGAACCGATCTGAGGCTTTTAGCTCACTTAAAAGAAGTAGAAGAACCTTTTACGGAAAAGCAAGTGGGCTCTTCCGCGATGCCTTATAAACGCAATCCAATTTTATCAGAAAGAATGTGCGGACTTGCAAGATTCCTCATCTCACTTACTGAAAATCCAATTTATACACACGCCACTCAATGGTTAGAAAGAAGCCTTGATGATTCTGCAAATAGACGTTTAAGCCTCTCTGAAGCTTTTCTTTCTTGCGATGCTGTTTTGGAAACCCTAATTCGTTTGACGGGTCATCTTGTTGTCTATCCTCAAGTGATGGATCGGCACATCAAAGAAGAACTTCCATTTATTGCCACTGAAAATATTTTGATGGCTGGGGTTAANAAAGGAATGGATCGTCAACTCTTACATGAAAAGATCCGCGATCACAGTCAGGCGGCAAGTTTTAAAATTAAAGTTCAAGGCGGCGAAAATGATTTATTGGAAAGAATTGCTGCAGACTGGACGATTCCTTTGTCGCAAGAAGAAATGGCAGCAATTCTGGATGTACAGTCATTTACAGGTCTTGCCGCGACACAAACTCTTGAATTTCTTGATAAAGAAGTCTTTCCATTAATCAACCAATATAAGGAGTGATTTTTATGATTGGCTACGGAGAATTACTCGTTATTCTTTGCTTAATCCTCATTTTATTTGGAGGGAAAAACTTCCTGAATTTGCTCAAAGTTTAGGAAAAGGGATACGTGAATTTAAAAAGCTTTGAATGGCGATTCCGATTTAGAAGAAAAAGTTATCCCTATAAAAGTAGAAATAGACGAAGACAATAAAAAATGAATGAATTAGCGGATTTTTGGAGTCATCTCGAAGAATTGCGTCGAGTTCTTATTCAAGTTGTCTGGATCATTTTTTCGGAACTTCCGTCACCTTTTTTCCACACCTTTATCCTAGATCTTTTAACAGAGACTTCATTTCCGTCAGAAAAAGTGAATTATTTTGAAGTCAAAACGCAGCGTTTTCTCAATACAACAAATCATGAAATTCAAATTCCTGTTCCCTCCTCAGGAACGCTTAAAAATTTGAGCCCAAATGCAAGACTTTTGGAACAGTCTCTTTTAATTCCTCCTCAAGAATATGCTGATTGGGAAATTTTAGAAAAAATTCANAATTTATTAGTTTTAAGTCCTATTGAAGGCTTTTCTATAAGCTTAAAATTAAGTTTTTGGCTAGGACTTGTCTGGACATCACCTTTATGGCTTTATGCAATTTTTCAATTTATCGCTCCAGCTTTGCATAAAAATGANAAAAAACTGATTTTTCCTTTTATTGGACTTTCTTTAGGCTTTATTTTTCTAGGAGTAGGCTTTGCCTATTTAATTACCATTCCTATTGCCAATAGCTACTTGTATAAATTTAATGAAAATTTAGGNAAAAACGCTTGGTCATTAGGGAACTATATGGATTATTTTTTGCTTTTAATTTTTGCGAATGCGATCGCCTTTGAATTGTTTGCTGTTATCTTATTACTTGTACATTATGGATTTTTAAAAGCANNAAAAATGCAGGAAAAACGTCGACACTTCATAATTACAGCGTTTATTATAGGAGCGCTGCTGACGCCGCCGGATATCCTTTCGCAAATTCTTCTCGCAATTCCTCTCATTCTTCTCTATGAGCTGACAATTTTTTATGCTATAATTAGGAGTAAAAAGGGCTTTTTTAAACACGAACCCTAATTAAATCGTTTTTGTCATGTTCATCTAAATAAGCTTTCCAAGCGTGGGCTAACCAGGAAAATTCTTCTAATAAATGAGTAAATTTCTGATTATTCATTTGCTCCAAATGGCCTAAATAATTCAAATTTACGAGATATTGATTTTCATCTACTGCCAGTGAAGTTTTTATGGAAACATGATTAAAAGGGGATTTTTGAGAAATGCCATTTCTTACGCTTTTTGGAATGAAATTACCGCCATTATAAACAGTAGTACTAAGCGATATTTTTGAAGCTTCATCGAAAACTTTGATAAAAATATCATTCCCGCTGAGAGTAATTTTAGCTGTATCATCATGATCAAGCTTTTGAAAAAGCTTTTGTAAATCCTTTTCTATTATCATAACTCCACCTAAATAAATTATTTTTAGCAGAGACAATTTATTCGAGAAGATTTATGAAAAATCTTCTATTTTTATTATAAATAAAATTCAAATTTCTTTCAATTATAATAAAAAGCAGAAATTTTAATTTTTCAATAGCTTTCATAAGTTTAAGTTTGAAAATTTGTCTAAAAAGCTGCCTTCGAGAAGCATTATTAATTGAATTAACACAGATCCAACGACAGTTGTATCTGTCGGGGTAGTTGGAATCCCTCAATTCTCTAAGATCATATTGATGCATGGAAAAGATGGGGATCGGTAAAACCTAGCTTTCAATTGACCAATGAATGGNGCTTTTGCCTTGCTGAACTAAAATTTCATTGACCTTAGAAANATGCCGGCAGCCAAGAAATCCTTGGTGCGCAGAAAGCGGCGACGGATGAGGAGCCGTTAAAATCACATNGCTTTTTTCTTTATACTTAGCTAGGACATTACGACATTTTTCTTGGGCTGATTTTCCCCATAAAACAAAGATTAATGGCTCTTCCTTTAATGCCAGACATTCAATTATAGCGTCTGTCAGGCGCTCCCACCCTTTTCCATGGTGAGACATGGGTTCGCCTTGCCTGACAGTTAAAGTCGCATTTAAAAGCAGTACTCCCTGTTCCGCCCAACTCAATAAACAGCCATGCTTGGGAGGAGGAATTTGTACATCAGCGACTAATTCTTTAATGATATTTTGCAAGGAAGGAGGGTTGGGGATTCCAATGGGTACGCTAAAGCAAAGTCCATGAGCCTGACCAGGACCATGGTAAGGGTCTTGCCCCATCATCACAACTTTTACGTCTTCATAAGGAGTCATACGCAGGGCATTGAACACCAATTCACGAGGCGGATAAATAGCCGCACCGCTAAAACGCTCTCTTTCTACAAATGTTTCCAAAGAGGAGATATAAGGTTTTTCTAATTCCTCTTTGAGAACTTTTTGCCAGCTAGGCCCCATTTCAAAAATGTCATTTGAGTCACTCCATTTGCGAAAAATATAGCATGATGAAGAAAAACCTGCACTAAATTCTCCTTTGCAGGCTATTGTAAAAACATTGACGAGAATGGAATCGGCCCTTTATCATAGAGTCTTTTAGCGGGGCGGAAATGAAAACATAGCAGAAAACAACCTAATTCGTTTTATCAACATAACAAAGAAAAAGACGGCCTTTTGCTAATTTCAAGGTGAAAGGCCTAAAAGGCGGCACTTCATTTAGCGCGTCAATCTCTGTAGATTTATCTGCTGCTGAAGTTGATCCAACAGATTCTCTGGAAAAATCATTGAGCATTGCGCCCGCATGGCGGTACGTGAATTCAAAAAGTCAGAAATGCAATTTGAAGGTGTTTCTGCCACTTAATAAATTTTATCTGGGTGTAGCGCAGCTTGGCTAGCGCACTTGCATGGGGTGCAAGGGGTCGGAGGTTCAAATCCTCTCACCCAGATTCTTTTCTTCCAAGTTACATAATGAAGGGAAAGTTTGTTTTTGAAGTCGAGACTTTAAAAACAATTCGAGAACCACAAGGGGTTTGGAGAGGACGATGGGTTAACAAGCCTGATGGTTCAAAAATCGTTCTTATGTCCTTTCTCAATTTAATCCAACCTCTCAAATTGAAATGGATCTCTTTCGTTACGAATTATGGGAGCAAAATTTGATTTCTCAAACAGAAGTAGAAGAATATCATGTGAGGCATTACGAACCAGCAGAAATTGAGCGGTTGCTAAAGCAGCATGGATTAAAAGTTATTGAAAGATGGCAAGCAGAGCCTCATTCAGGGATAAAAGCCAACGACACGGATGCTGTCATTCTATATGAATGCGTTAAGAATTAAACCAATCCTGACAACAGGCTCAAGTCAAATAAGCTAAAACTAGGCAATATTCATAAGACTAATAAATCCAGATATCTTCATAAAGATCGCTGCGGCACATTCTCCAGTCGCGTTTTCGAATATATTCTTTAGTGAAAGCAAAGATTCTTTAATTATTGAAAACTTTGGATTGGGCGATGTAGCCTGAGAATGAAGTGTTGTAAGGTCAGATTTTATTTCTAATTTTTGATTTATCGATAAATTGATCAATTCAACTTGAGCGCTTATTTCTTCAACCATTTTGATCAAAAGTTTTGCATCGAAAGCCTTTTGCACAAATGATTGGCTAGAACCCCGATTCGCTTGCATTATGTTTGAATGTTTCATTTCTTGGACAATCGTCTGTGCTTCAGCGTGATAATTATTCGTAATAGATACTCCTCTAGCGGCTTCTCTTTCTTTATCCGAAAAATTCATGCCTTCTCCTTTTACTCCTGCACTTTCTAAATCTAGCGACCAAGATAGCAACAAACTTCTAACTTTTTCAACAATTCCTTTGATGTGAGTAACATCTAGAATCAGAGCAACTTCCGACGGGGGAATGCCAGGGTAGAGTCCTTTTATAATTTGAGCTTCAAGATCTTTAGATAAGTGTATTTTCAATCCGTCNNATGATGAGATGTTCAAGTTCATCAATTCCTTGGCCAATTGGTGTTTTTGAAAATAGATTTTCCTTTTCTGTTTCTTCAAAGCTTATTGCTTCCCATCTATTACAAATATTTTTCCAACCTTTCAATTGACATGGTATATGTCGATACGAAGGTATTTTAATAGGATCCTTGTAGCCATTTAATTCAGCATTACCCATTCTTCCAAATCGGATAATTCTAATTTTTTGCAACATACAGAGCTAATCTTAAAGATTCTAATGTTGATAGATGATGATCTAAGAGCTTCTGCTGCAATTCTTCTACGAGAGTTTTCATTCTATTGCCTGTTTGATGGTTAAGTTAAAGATCAATCAACCTAGAAAGCTTGGATTTCTAGGTTCTTCTAGGTTGATTTCCAGGTTCAGCTAAAATAAAGGTTTTGTAAGGGTCAAATGAACCAGTAGAGAGCTCAACAAGCAACCCCTCCTGACACATTTNTTTCAAACGAGTAGTGGCTGTTCTGCGAGTTACTTTCCAAAGTTTCTCGGCCTCCATAGCGGAAATTTTCCCATTGTGTTGGATGTGTTCAACAATTGGAATATGCCAAGGCAGAATTGGCACGATTTTCATGGTTCTTGGATAAAGAGTAATTCTGAAAAAATGATCCAATTCCTCAAATTTGGGTGGTTTGATCTGCTGTTGCTGACAAATATCGCTGATTCTACTAAGACCTGATCCCCACTGTTCAATTAACTGTAATTCTCTAAAGATTCGGCCCAACACTTTATTTCGGAGCTGGGAAACACCAGATAAAGCGGTTTCTAAACTTAGCCCAANAGGTAAAGGGCCTGGATTAGTGATTTCCAGGCAATCATCAAAAATAGCCACTTGGATGGGAGATCTTTTTGTTGAATAATCTGCATGTAAAATTGAATTTATAACAGCTTCACGTACGGCTGCAGGAGGATATTCGGGAATATCTTCTCTTCTTGCAGATTCAATTTTAGCCCCCAAAGAAGTATTACGCTGGATAAAAGCAAGAACTTCATCAACAATAATAGGAAGAGGACTTTTCATTTCTGCTTGGTCTATAATACTCGTTTTAGTAGTGCCTTTAAATCTAGCCAGTCTAATCAATGGATCAGGAAATAAGCGATCGCGGTCTTTCCCAAAAAGTAAAAGACCTCCTCGAGTGGGATATTGACCCTCTTGATAGTCAACAAGCAATTCCAGCGTTTTAGCGGTACCCTTGGTAAAAGGCTTGCTCAGCACATCAAATAATCCTCGAGCTAACTCAAAGTCGAGTTCTTCCGAGGACAATTTCATATCGGGAGATTGATCGTAGGAAATGTGTTCTTTAAGTCTTTTGATTTCTGCAATAAGTGCAGCATCAGCTATACGATTTGTTGAACCAAGACGTACATAAACGCCACCATCCTCTCCTTTGGCTTTAAGATAAAAAGGAGCAAAGCTATGGGGTACAGTTACCATTAGAATGTCTCTTCCGCGCCAAGAATGAAACTGCATATTTGGAAGAAGAGAAGGACTAACAGAATCAGAGACGGCATTAGCTATACGTTCTTCCTCAAGCAAAATATTCTCGATACCAACGACTTCTTTCGTATCGGCTTTTATTCCAATAAGAAGAGTTCCTCCAGCGGTATTGGCAAAGGCAATGACTGTTTGAACAATTTTTGCAAAGAATGAGTATTTTCTTTGAATTCAAGTGTTTTACCTTCGGACTTGGCAAGCAGTTCTTCTAACATAGGCTCTCCTCACATGAACCTAGAAAATAACATAGAAACGCATTGTCGTCAAGATTTTCTAGGTTGACTTCTACCTTATCTTAGTCGGCTGCAATTTGATAAAATTAATTGAAAAATTTGTACTTTTAGTTGATTTCATTGAATTTATCAATTACATATTTCCTTGATTCTAACTTGTCGTTTCTTTTACTGGGCTTAAATGAAGGATTGAATTTCAATAATATAGGATGATTATGATTCCCACTCACATGAATACATTTAATCGAATTCATCAAACAACATCTTTCACAAATGAAAGCGAGAAGCCTGTGACCGGAGTGATATATAAATATATAGAATCTGGAATTGAGGGTGTCGTTCGTTTTATCTCTCAGCATCCTAATTCAGAAATTTACCAGGTCTCTTTTTCAAATAGGGATGGAATAAGAAAAATCATTGTTAAAGGCTGCGATGATTCCGATATGATGCGTTTTTTGAAATATTATAAAATACCAGTAAAAGATGAATTAGATACAAACTCTAGCTATGAAATAGATAGGAAGTATTTGATATCGGCATATCGCACAAGTAATCCAGAAATTTGCAAACGATTGTTTGAAATTTTTCTTGTGAAAATTTTTGCAAATCACGGATGAAATACAGGAATTCATGAAAGAATTTAAAGAAGGTTTAAACTAAAGTTCTTATTACCCTTAATTTACAATGAGGTTAGTTTTGCTTGATTTTTCTAATAGGAAGCTTTTTCCCATGATTCCTATTTACCTTTACATTGCGCTTACAAAAAGGTCAGTTATCTTTCAGAAAAAGCTATCAATGAATTTATCAAAATTTTTAGACTAAACGAAGTCCAAAGGAAATTCATCCAATGATGAAAGAAAAAGTAATTACAACAAATCGTTTAATTCTTCGACAGTGGAAATCCGAAGACTTAGAGCCCTTTGCAAGGTTAAATTCAGATCCTTTAGTTAGAGAATATTTCCCATCAACCTTGAGCAAACAAGAAAGCGATCGCGAAGCAAAATTAATTTCCGATGAAATTGATAAGAATGGATACGGATTTTGGGCAATATCTGTACCACATATTTCCGACTTTGTTGGTTTTGTCGGCATCAGGCCAATTGATTTTGAATCTCATTTTACTCCAGCTGTTGAAATTGGTTGGAGATTAGCTCACGAATTTTGNGGGAAAGGCTACGCCACTGAAGGTGCTTTGGCTGCACTCAACTATGGGTTCCAGATACTGAAATTAGATGAAATCGTAGCCTTCACAGCATTCGCAAACGCGCGCTCAAGAAATGTCATGGANAAAATTGGTATGCAACGTTCAGAACATGATGATTTTGATCATCCTCAATTAGCTGTGAATGATCCATTAAGAAGACATGTACTGTACAGAATTAGACGAAAAGATTGGGAAAGCCAGCATAACACAGCTAAACTACAACTATAAAACAACCATTAGAAAGAAGATTTTAGCGTCATTACCATGGGTTTATGATTGCAAATTGCTGCTTCTTTAATTGGGATGAATTTTTTAGTTTATAGCAGGAAAAATTGTGTCTTCAAGTTGAGTTTCGTTCTTCCTTTGGATGAAAATTATTATGAAAAAATATCTCAGTATTTTTCTAAGCTAATTCGCTATTTCATTAGACTCTATCATTTTGCACATTATAAATTCGGATTCATATTCCAGCTTCAGAATAATCTTGTAGATAGTTCTACAAGAGGTGCATGAGTATGTATTAATTTATAAAATCAAAAGACTTAGAGGGTCTTTTTTAAAAACAGAAAAATATCTAAGAACGAGTTTTGGCAAAATAGCTGGTAATTAAGTTGCGATAGTTAGGAATGTAGTTTGAAAATAAGTTTCCAAGGCCCTCTATATCATTGCGCCAATCGCGGTGAATTTCACAAGCGACTCCGAACCAATTCATCAATTGGGCTCCCGCTTGTGCCATTCTTGCCCAGGCTGCGTGTCTTGTGACATCATTGAAAGTTCCAGATGCATCTGTGACAACAAAAACTTCATAGCCTTCCTCAAGAGCAGAAAGAGCAGGAAAGGCAACACAAACTTCTGTGACAACTCCAGCTATGATTAACTGTTTTTNTCCGGTTGCTTTAACAGCTTTTACAAAATCTTCATTATCCCAGGCATTTATATTTCCTGGTCTTGCAATATAGGGAGCTTTTGGAANAAGATCTTTAAGTTCAGGAACTAAAGGGCCATTAGGCCCATTCTCAAAACTTGTTGTTAAGATCGTGGGTAAGTTAAAATATTTTGCACAAGCAGCTAAAGCTAAGACATTATTTTTAAATTCAGCGGNGGAAANATCCTGCACAAGAGAGATCAAACCCGCCTGATGATCGATTAATAAACAAGCGGCATCATCTTTGATTAATCTTTTGTATTTAAATGAAGATGCAGCCATGTTGCCCCCTTTTATTTAAAATCGCATGATAAATATCTAAAATAATAATGTAAATCATAATTTTAATTTTTCATCTTATCCTTAAAAGCTTGAGCGGCTTTTAGGACAAGCTGTGCTGGCAATTGATGTAATCACAGCAATGCCTTTAACACCAGTATTTAAAACGGATTCTATATTATTTAAACGCATTCCCCCAATTGCCACCACTGGATATCTGGAAAGCTTACAGAGTTGTTTTAATTTCTCTAATCCCCAGGGCAAATTGCAATCTTNTTTAGTTTGAGTCGGAAAGACAGGACTCGCAGCAATATATGTGGCA
The DNA here is from genome assembly GCA_013414685.1 of Parachlamydiaceae bacterium. Classification (GTDB taxonomy): domain Bacteria; phylum Chlamydiota; class Chlamydiia; order Chlamydiales; family Parachlamydiaceae; genus Neochlamydia. The sequence continues at coordinate 1,750,110 of CP058704.1, forward strand.
TTTTCAACTCCTAAAGCCTGCTCCATATTTTCCACAGATACGCCTATAATGGCATCGCTTCCTAAACTTGCACGCGCTTCTTCTATACTGATATCTGATTGTCCTAAATGAATTCCGTCCGCTTGAATAGCCAACGCGACCTTTAATCGATCATTAATAATGAGAGGAACTTTATATTTCTTTAGAAACGGTTGCAGCCTTTGAGCGGCCTCTATCATTTNTTCATCTGAAATCCTTTTATCTCGTACTTGGACGAGATCTACACCACCTAAAACAGCTTTTTNTACCAATCTTTCCCATTGTCTAGGTTCTGTGCTTATTTCAGGCGTTACAAAATATAGATATGGGGTTTGGAAAATCATAAAAACTCCTCTCGCATCGACTTTATTTCGAGTAACTTTCCGAGTCTGAATGTAGCAAATATCCAACTCATGGAAGTAGTCATTGCAAAAATTCCAGTCACACAAGAACTTGCTAGTACCCCTCCAAAAANTGTGATCAAGGTCATGCTTAATAATGAAGCACAACCTCTTCCTAAGCGAGCACAAATTCCATCGATGACTAATTTTCCTTGCATTTGAAAAGAAGGCATCAAAACAAAAGCAATTTCTTTGGATGCATCAAAGAAAGTATACTTAGTCGCTCGGCATATACAATATTGAAGAGAACCCAGAAAAATAATGCCATTGATCCATTCCATTTCTGACCAATTAAACCAATTTGCACTTATTAATTTTCCACGTAGAACAATAAAGAATGCACTCTCAGTAAAAAAGAGACACATAGGCATGACTAATGCAGCCACAGTCCAAGTAAACCGTTGGAGAATAAAAGGTGTCAGAAAAAGAGCACTAATCAATGTGAGAAATCCACACCAGGAGGAAATGGCTGCGAGGTAGGTGCAGTAATTGCACGCGTCAGGAAATTTGATCTTAAGCACATCCANAAAGATGACTTCTCCTAAACTATAAGCTATGTAGTCTGCAATCACAATCCAGGATAACAATTGCAACTGTGGGATTTTTATACATTGCAAAAAGCTTTTTCGAAGTGAAAGATCTTCGTTTAAAGAGATTCGACTACAAGGAAAAATGTTTGAGAAGTTTAGAAAAATTTGCCTATATAAATATCCTGAAAGAACTCCAAACAATGAGACAAAACCTATCATTAAATGAAGTGAATTTTTCCATTTTTCTATTGATAAAAGAAAATATTGGTGTACGAAATCTGAATTGCACACAGAGACAATCGGACCCGCTAAAATAGCCCCAAGACTTGCCCCAAGCATTAACGGGGCATAATATTTTGCCTCATTTAATGTAAGGTGTTGGTTTACAAGACCCCAGAACAAAATCCCAGCAAAGGCAGGTTTCCAAAGCTCCCNCATGACATAAAAAAGCATTAAAAAGAATTGCCCTTGATAAAAACCGATCCCTTGCTGCTTTAGGCAAGGATAGATTGTGAATAAAAAAACTAAAAAGAAGCTTAAAAAAATAAACAAAACACTCCAAANAATTTTGCAGAGAGGCATGCACCGCATGAGTAACGAAAGCCCCCAAGTCATAAAGATACTAGCAGGAAGCGCGCCAAACAACTCGAATATCGGAATGACATTTGCTCCATTTCCCAAATCCACAACGGCCAAAGTATTTCTTATACTTTTTAAAAGGGTGTAATTGAGATTTAAAAGCAAAATGAGACTGAACATTTTTAAAAAGAAGATTTTAACATTTACAGCCCCCAGCCTTTAAGCAACGAATGAATTTTTTGTTGTCTCATAGGGATTTTCGGCGCGCATAATCTCGCCAGAAATGGCCACTCCATCCCCAGGTCTCAGAATTTCCTTTAGACTTGGTAAATTGGCCAAAGTGATATTTCCAATGAGCACGGTGCGATGACGGCTGAAAGAGTTAATTTTTTGCCCCCTCTAGACCCCAAGGAAGAGGGTCCTGAGAGTTGAGGGGTTTTGTAATTTGAGAAGCATGGATTTGCACTCCCAGATAGTTCACATCAAATTGTTGAGCTGCTAAAACATCGTTCCAAATATTGACAGTGAGACCAATAATTGCTGAAGATCCAAGCTTTTGGCGTGTTGCCGACCAGGAAAGATCCTTTTGCCCTATGTGAGCTCCAGCCAGGTTGGCTTTAAAGGCTATATCCACACAGTTATTTACAATTAAAAGGCTCTCTTTTGGTCAACCAGTTCTTTTACCGCTAAAACTGTTTTAAAAGAGCGCACTAACTCGTCGTTTGGCCCCCATAATTGAACATAGGAAACTCCTCCTTCTAATGCTTTGTCAATAGTAAGCAAAAAATTTTTTATGTTTGGGGTTGTTTTTATTTTCGGCAAAGGTGCAACGAGCCCTAAGGATAAATCCCTCGGGTAATGTTGAATTTTATGGGTTCGACAGAAGAAAGACATTTAAAACTCCTTGGTTAAGAATAAAAAACACCAAGGAGAAAAAAGATGTGAGTCGTGATGACTTTGATGCATGCTTCCACACTTCCTACGCTGGCACTATCCAGATCAGGTATAAGGGACTCTCTCAGCTAAGTTTATCACTTAGCACCCCTGGTGTTAATAAAAATTAGAAATCAGCATTAATATGAATTTAAAAAAACCTTTTTGCAACAAAAAATCGATGCCTCAAAATCGGCGCTGCGTTTTTGATTATTGTTTATAATAAAAAGCAAAGGGAGTTCAGGGTATGCTATCTGTAAAAGATAAAAGAGCGTATTACAAGGCGCTTGTCTCTAANAAAAGTGAATATGAGGGTCTCTTTTTTGTAGGCGTTAAAACGACAGGGGTGTTTTGCCGTCCCACCTGCCCAGCACGAAAACCTAAATTTGATCACTGTGAATTNTTTCACACTGCTCAAGAGGCGCTCTTAGCTTCATATCGCCCTTGTAAACGTTGCAAACCGCTTTCACACCCTCATCAAGTCTCAGGCGTCGTGCAAAAACTTCTGGATGCTATTGANAAAAATCCAGAAAAACGTTGGAAAAATAAAGATTTTGAAGAACTAGCAGTAGATGTATCAACAGTCAGGCGTCAATTTAAAAAACGATTTGGAATGACATTTGTTGAATATGCTAGAGCCAGACGAATGGGAATGGCCACAAAAACAATCAGAGCAGGCGAAGCAGTCATCGAAGCTCAACTTTCCGCAGGCTATGAGTCCAGCAGCGGCTTTAGAGATGCCTTTTCAAAAATTATGGGTGTTGCACCAGTGAAAGCAGGGCAAACTCGTATTTTAAAAGCTTCCTGGCTTGATACNCCCTTAGGTCCTATGCTTGCAATAGCAGATGAAAACGCTTTATACTTATTAGAATTTGTTGATCGACGAGGATTAGAAAAGGAAATCGAACATTTAAGAAAGAAAACGAAATCAGCTATCCTTCCAGGCAAGACCCAACCTCTCTTATCCATTGAAAAAGAACTTCAGCTTTATTTCAAAGGTGAATCCAAAGAATTCAAAACTCCCTTGATTTGCTTAGGTACTCCTTTTGAAAAAAGNGTTTGGGAAGAATTAACTAAAATTCCACCAGGAGAAACGCGCTCTTATGCAGCCTTAGCTAAGGCTGTGGGTAACCCCACCGGATTTCGGGCAGCGGCTCGAGCAAACGGAGCAAACAAACTGGCTATTATTATTCCCTGCCATCGTGTCATCCGTTTAAATGGCGAATTAGGNGGTTATGCAGGAGGAATTGCACGAAAAGTTTGGTTGATCGAACATGAAAGAAAACATTTTAATTCAATCTCTTAAAATGAGCCATGATTTCAACATGATCCGTACCCGGAANAANAAGATAACCCCAGGAGGAAACGATCCGCCAATTTTTTAGAAGTTCTTGGCAGTCTCTTTTAAAGGAGGACCAACCGCAGCTTATGTACCAAAGGTCATCAAGGTGATTACTCTCAATGATCGCTTGCAACAAAGGACGATCCAATCCTTTTCGGGGAGGATCAACGATCACAATGTCTGCCTCATTCAGAAGGGAAAGATGGTCTTCGGCGCCTCCTGTATAAAAAGCTGTATTAGAGCAGGGTTGTTCTTGATTTGCCCGTTCAAAAGAAGGTTTTGCAAAAGGATTAATCTCGCAGAATGAAATGTGCTCAGATTTTTCAGCCAGGCATCGACCGATGACTCCCACACCTGCATAATATTCTGCAATGCGTTTTTGTGCTGGTATTTGTGCTTTTACATCCTTGAGCAAATGCTCAAAAACGGTCAGATTGGCTTGAGCAAAATTCGCAGGATGAAAACAGACTTTTGTATCCGCTAAGACATCCCACACATATTCTTCTCCCCAAATCAAATGCCATTCCTTTCCAAAAATTGTATTTGTTTNTTGAGTATTCAAATTCAACCATATGGAATGCCATAAATGGGGTGCGGCATCCCGCAAATTTTTTAACTGCGAATGCACTCTTTCTTTGTTTGAATCATTGATAACTAACGTGAGCTGTACTTTACCTGTAGATCGTTCAACGACACATTGGAGATAACGCAAAAGCCCTTTGTGGTTTATTTCATTATAAAGAGGAATTTNTTTAGCTTTTACCCAAGCTTTTATCTCCTCAGCAGCCTGGTTAATCATCGGATGATGCACACGGCATAGGGGAATATCAATCACTCGATGCGTGCCAATTTCAAAAAGGCCGATCAAAGGATTTTCGCTTTGACCGCGAATAGCTAATTTAGCGCGATCCCTCCAGCCAATTACTTTATCCGAGTCGTATTTAAAAGGAGTCCCCAATTCCTTAAAATNATTTTTGATTTCTTCAAGAATTGGGGGAGCATTGACATTTTCATCAAGAGAGCACCCCGAACAAGGTATATAATGGGGACAATGGATATCTTTATAACTGTTCATAAGTGGCTTATTTTTCGTTGATGAATTTGTTAATGCTTTTGTTGACAGACTTAAATTGTAAATAACCTACGTGTTTTTGACAATCTATCAACAGCTTATAAACGGGATAATTTACGAGATAAAATTAGGGGTTATAAACAGATCCACAACTTAAGAAGAAGAAGAAGAAAGATATTAATAAGATATATTCTTAAGTAAGCTCTATGTGAAAGTTGTAAAAGCTCTTGAAAACATATCGAATTTTTTATTATACCCTATCCATATGAATCAGTTTCAACCAGAATATTTTTTCGATCTCTCTGCGTTTGCTCATGCTGAACTTTTTCAAGGATGCCTCTATGTTTGGGAAGTCTTGTCCCGAATTCAAGCATATCTTAANAAAATTCCTCTTGGAAAAATTGAAGTGGATGTTCCACAAGGAACTTACTTAATCAACCCCGAATTAATTTCTATTGGAAAAGGTACCGTATTGGAACCTGGAGCTTATATTAAAGGTCCCTGCCTTATAGGGGAAAATTGCCAAGTGCGCCATGGTGCCTATATTCGTGGGAATTTTATTGCCGGCAACGGTTGTGTAATCGGCCACGATACTGAAATTAAAAACTCCATTCTTTTAAATAAAGCCCAGGCTGCGCATTTTGCTTACCTAGGGGACTCTATACTTGGGAACAGGGTCAATCTTGGCGCTGGGACCAAATGTGCAAATCTAAAACTGGATCATAAAAACATTACGATTCGATTTGAAGATCAAACGATAGATACGGGACTTAAAAAATTTGGCGCTATCATTGGGGATGATTGTCAGCTTGGATGCAATTCTGTCACAAATCCGGGAACATTATTCGGAAAGCAAGTCTTTTGTTATCCTTGTGTGAACGTTGGAGGTGTTATTAGGTCCAAACAAATTATACGTCCGACTCAAAAAGTGATGATTACTCCCATTTAAAATAGACTTTTATTGAGCAAAGCTTCAAAATTGTCTACCGATATGACCACTCTATCCATCAACCACATTCTGGCACCCTTTCAAAAGAGNCTTGAAAACAAGCTTAAAGAGGCTGTGCTTACTCTTGGAATTAAAACAAAACTTCGGGATGCTTGTGAGTATGCTCTTACGAACGGAGGAAAACGTTTTCGTCCATTCTTAGTTTTGTTAATAGCAAAAGCTCTAAACCCTTCCGCTGAGGTTTCGCAGGCAGCACTCGCTGTGGAATTTTTCCATACAGCGTCCCTGGTGGCTGATGATCTTCCTTGCATGGACGATGATGATGAGCGCCGCAATAAGCCTTCGGTTCATAAAGTTTATGATGAAGCGACAGCCTTATTGGTTAGTTATGCCTTAATCTCAGCCGGATACGAGTTCTTAGCGAAAAACGCAGAAACTTTAAAAGCCTCAAATGCCCCTTACCGAAAAAATAGCGACCGAATCTGTGTTCTAGCCTTAGAAAATTCAACTTTTAATACAGGATTATGCGGGGCAACTGGCGGACAGTTTTTAGATATTGAACCNCCAAATTTAAATGAAGAAACTATAAAAGAAATTTTAAGGCTCAAGACGGTCTCTTTGTTTGAAATTTCCTTTGTCTTAGGGTGGCTTTTTGGNGGAGGCGATATCGATAAATTGGATCAAATTAAGAAGGCCGCCTATCATTTTGGCATGGCCTTTCAAATAGCGGATGATTTTGGGGATGTCGAACAGGATGTTGCGAACGGAAGACGGGTGAATCTTGTCGCTGTTTGTGGCTTAAAGAAAGCCTTCTCGTTATTTCAGTCTGAATTGAGCGATTTTAAGAAAGTCATGAAGGATTTAAGCCTCACGATCCCTGAATTAAATGTAATGTGTGAAATTTTGGAACAACAAGTTTTAGTTTTTACGGATCAATCTTAGTTTTTACACTTTTCTAACTTTCATCTGGAAGCCTATCTATTTTATAAAAGATCAATTATCAAAGATTATTTTCATTCTACCCTCTTATCCACAATAAGATTTGAAGAAGCTTATTTACATACTTTTGTTGAAGTTCTGTATAGATTTCAGAAGAGTCAAATAGTCACAGCTGCTTCTAACTACAAAGGCTGATTTTTTTGATTTGAAGAAATGTGGCGGCATTGGCCGCCACAAAAGATTAAGCTTCTACAAGCTCTTCAACAAGCTCAGCGGCTTTACTTGGAGTCGCAGAGGGTTGTTTTTCTTTGTGATGTTGCAAAACCAGATGCTCTAGCTCTTCTAGGAGCTTCATGTTGTTTTTAAGTTCTTCACGCACAGCTTCTCGACCTTGACCTAAGCGTTGGCCTTTGTAACTAAACCAGGCGCCTTTCTTATCGATAATGTTGTACTCTGTGGCCATATCAATGACTGTTCCTGTACGCGAAATTCCTTCATTAAATAAGATATCAAATTCAGCATTCAGGAATGGAGGGGCCATTTTATTTTTCACAACTTTGACACGTACACGGTTGCCAATTTCGTTATTATCATTCCCCTTGATACCTGCTGTACGACGAATATCTAAACGTACAGAGGAATAAAATTTCAGCGCTCTACCACCAGTAGTTGTCTCTGGATTTCCATACATCACACCAATTTTTTCGCGGATTTGGTTGATGAAAATTGCGCAGGTATTGCTCTTGGCTAAAGTAGAAGTTAACTTACGCAGAGCTTGCGACATCAATCGCGCCTGAAGGCCTACGTGAGAATCCCCAATCTCTCCTTCTAGCTCAGATTTAGGCACTAAAGCTGCAACGGAGTCGATGATGATAACGTCGATTGCATTCGATCGCGCTAACGCCTCTGCAATGTTAAGAGCTTCTTCTCCACTGTCTGGTTGCGAAATGAGCAAATTATCAATATTAACGCCAATTTTTGTAGCATAGCTTGGATCTAATGCATGTTCTGCATCGATATAGGCGGCAATTCCTCCTGCACGCTGGGCATTGGCCACAATATGCAAGGCCAAAGTTGATTTACCAGAGGATTCAGGACCATAGATTTCAACGACACGACCTCTTGGCACTCCACCAATTCCTAACGCTGCATCAAGAGACAACGCCCCTGTTTTAATGACTCCTATTTCGCGCTCTGATGAATGTTTCCCAAGCGACATGATGGCTCCGTCGCCAAATTGTTTTTTTATTTGGCTGACAGCCAAATCCAGTGCTTNTTTACGTTCTGCATCGTTTGATTGACTCATAGTCCTCTCCCTTTTTGTGCTAAATGTCAGGAGAAGAATACTGCAAGCTTACTAATGGGTAAAGAAAAAGAGCTTAGAGCCCTATCTCAAAAGAGCCCTAAAAGATTAATCTTGAGGTTTTCCATGGTAATAATTAATTTTACGAATAAAATGCCCTTCTCCGTCGTAGAGCGTGGCCACTCCATCCCCGTCTTTAATTTCGCTAATAGGAATGCGATCGCCTCTTTTGTAATACTCTCCTTTGACTAACCGGTCTCGATCATACTCCTCAATCAGCATTAAACTCCCGTCTTTGAACCAGGCTGTTGCCACTCCATTGCGTTTATTATCCACCATCTCCCGCTGACTTTCAATATTTCCATTCTCATACCAAGTTTTTACGTGGCCTTGGATTTTTCCTTTATACCAGGAAATTAAAAGTCGCGGCTTGGGGTCTGGGATATTTTTTTGAATTTGATATTCATATTCTTCGCCATGCTTTAGATTATTTTCCATGTGATAGAGACGTGCCAAATTTCCATATTCATCAAAGACACGTACTTCTCCCTTAAGAACTCCTTCATGAAATTCCTGCAGTTCATAAAGACTTTCTTTACTGAAGCTGGCTCGATATCCTTCTCCATTGACTATTTCAGCAATCAAATGACCGCATAGATCAAAGTAATGCCCGTTGATTAAACGTCCTTTATTGTAGTATTCATCTGCAGCTATTTGCTCTGGATTCCAAAAACGCAAAGCGGTTCCGTTTAAAATTCCTTCACTGAAGGTGATGGTTTGAAGAAGTTGTCCGTTGTCCAAGTAATATTCAGCAGTTCCATGAGCTTTATTTTTATAATAAGGAATTCGTTTCCAAACTACCCCATTAGGATGAAAATAAAGAGAATCCCCCTCTAATTGGCCCTTATCATAGGAAATTTCTGTAATTAGGCAGCCGTTTTCATCCCAGGCTTTAGCACACCCATCAAATTGCCAAGTTTTCTCTGCAGAAGGGGCTACATCTGCCATTCCCCCAATTGTGTAGGCCTCAAGCTTGATGACCCCACTTTCATACCATTCTCGGTAAATTCCAAACGCTCGATTATTGACTGTTTCTAAATATTGCTTCGGTTGGCCGTTTTCATAGTATGTGGTGATGAAAGCTTGAGTATTACCTTGAGAATCTCTTTTATAGACCCTTAAAACTTTTTGATAGGATTGCGAGGATAAAANATCGACATTTTCATACTGGCATAACCTTTCCGGATTGGTGATCGTTTCATTCAAACCGTTTCGATCGATAAGATTTATACTGATCAAAACAGGTTTTTCATCAGGGCTTGGATGAGAACATCCTGCCGCCAAGAGTATTAAAAAAGCAAAGAGAATAAAAATTTCATGGCTAATTATAAGAACTCTCTTTTAAGAAGTTTAAGATTAAGGTTATAAACCTCATTCTTTTCTGAAAGGTTTTTACGGTCGATTTTAAAGTCGAGAATAATGAGTTGGGGAGGATTTTCAGGGGGTGCATAAGCTCCGACATCAATCCCTTCAACATAAGAAAGGATTTNTTGTATGTCCTCTATATTCACTTCAACTGGATGGACTAAAGTTTCCGTGGTTTCCTGAAACTGAGGATAGGTTTGAACAACACCCTCTGAAAAAACAAAATGATTCTCATTGGTTAAAAATTCCAAACGTTNTTNTATGGAATCGTCAAACGGAAAATTTTTATTATTGACAAGTTTTTGCAATCCTTCAATTTCTGGTTCCAGAAAGGTTAATGTTTCTAAGGTTTTATCAATATAAAAATGATCCGCATCCTGATAATGATCTATCACAGCCATGTTAATGGCTTGTTTTTTATCACGCAGAACTGCTTTTTCTTCCACACTTTGGATGTAACTGCCAAGTTGGTCTGATCGTTCTTTGTTTGAATAAAAATTTGTCAAGATCAAAACTAGAGGCAAAAGTCCCAGCAAGAGCCCATAGAGTAAAAGACGTGTACGAGGAATATTCTTTAACATTTCAACATCCTAAGAAGAAGACGGGTAAAGTGTTTTATCTTTTAAAANAAATGAGGTGCGATAACGTCCATGGCTGCTATTCCACTTGATTTCGCCTTTAGGGTCCACAAAATCATTGGGTGCAATGAGGGCATCATGGAATTCACGTGCCTGTTTAGGAGTTGGGCTTGTGAATTCCATTTCTACTTTGACTTGATATTTTTCCTGCTTCTTATTTTGCTCCGGACGCTTCGTCATCGTATAATTAAAACTTTCGACCTGGACCGGTTGATTTTTTTGTCCTCGTTTTCCAAGAAGAGTAGGTTGTGAGCTCAACCAAGCTAGCACATCGCTTACCTTGGGCACATTAGGAAGCAGGGCAAAGTTTTCTGGTCTGGCTTTCAGTTCTTTTTCGAGATATTGGACGCGATNTAAAAGATCCGTTTCGCTTAGGTCCATAATCCCCTTAAAATCAGTTTGAATAGGTTTTTCATCGGGATTTTTGCNCTCATACTCTTTTTCAAAATTCTCATAAGGAATATTGAGAGTTTTCAGAAGGCCTATATAGGCTTTTCGATTTTGATCCAGATGGAAGGCTTGGAAGGCTTGTCCAAAAAGAAAAANTGCCAGCATAAGTCCAAGGCACAAGCNCCCATAAGTTAAAAGAGGATTTTTAAGGCGCTTCCATGGGTGCGGGTAACTAAATTCCTGCTGACGAAAATTGATTGGCCCTTTCATGTGAGGCAGCCCACCCAAAGCGGCTCCGATTGGAATAGCAAAATTTAAAATTTGTCCTCTTGTCAAAGGATTTAGGGCGTCTTGTCTTGGAAATATTTGCTGCATGTCCAAATCCTCTGCCAAAGCAGAGGCTAGATGAGGTACTAAAGCTCCTGTTCCTGTAATGAGAACTTCCTGGACTGTTTGAGATTTAACTTGTTTGGAAAGGGCAAGAACAGCTCGTTTAATTTCTTTTCGCAGCGTCTCCCAAGCTTGTGTGAGAGACCCTTCTTGCGGCAATTGGCTGATGTCAATATCCCCGAAATTTGCTGTTTCGCCCTCTTTGGCAGGAAGAGCTTCTTTTAGATGCAGAACCCCATAAGGAATAGATTGGGCGGCTAGTAAATTCGCCTCTTGAACTAAAACGCATGCAGATTGTTCAATTCCAATGTGAATAAGGCAGTAAGGGGTCTCAGACGGGGCACAGAAGGAAGCAAAATTTGCCAAAGCGATCGGAACCGCTGTGACAACCTCAGGAATTATCCTCAATGGACTCCATTGATCCAGGTGATATTGAAGATGATCTTTACGAGCAGCAAAAATTGTAAGCAGTGTTCCATCTTCTGTAGTTCCGATTTTAGCATAATCCACAACCGCGTTATCTATAGGATAAGGTAGAAGGGGTTCGGATTGGAATAGTAGGACTTCCTGAATGTCTTTATCCTTTTNTAGTTTAATCTCGAGTTGACGGATGAGAACTTCCTGAGTCGCTAAAGCAGAAATGACAAGACTTTTNNTCAAAAGTTGAGGTTCGCGATTGTAAAGCGGATTTACATGCTCAGAACTTAAGGGAACTTCTAAAAGTTTTAATAGTTTTGGTTTGCCTTTTGNATAGGCAAGCTGGATTCCCTTTATAACATTTCCTTCGATCTCGAGGCCTAATGTTGTCGAGGCTTTGGGTTTTTCCAACATACTTAATTTCCATAAACTTAAAGATGAATGATTATAAATCAAAGAACTTAGACAGAAAAGAGTTTTTTATTATAATCTTGCTAAAATTAAACGCGTAATTAATATGCTTTGGCTCATATCTATCGTTGATCTTCTATTCCAGGTTTTCATGTTAATGCTTTTCATACGCATTCTTTCCTCTTGGCTTCCGCAGTTAATGGAATACAGGTTTATGCAATTTATCGCCTTCTACACCGATCCCTACCTGAATATTTTTCGCCGCATCATTCCTCCTTTAGGAATTATGGATATCAGCCCAATTTTTGCCTTTTTAGCTTAAGTATTCTTAAGGATATTATTTTATTTTTATTACGATGAAAAAAACACCTCTTAAAAGACCCTTTAAGTTAGGCTCTCTTTCTTTACCTAATAATATCTTTTATGCACCTCTTGCAGGGTGCTCTGACTATCCATTTCGCCAAATGTCTGCTCAATACGGCCCTGGGCTAATCTATTGTGAAATGGTTAAAATGGATGCCCTTGTCCGCCACGATCAGGGAACCTTTCATATACTCGATTATGCGCGCGGCATGCATCCTATCGGAGGTCAAATTTGCGGAAGCAAGCCTGAGATTGCCGGACAAGCTGCAAAAATTATTGAGGATTTAGGATTTGATGTTGTTGACCTTAACTGCGGATGCCCAGTTGATAAAGTGACTAAAGACGGAAGCGGGTCAGGGATGATGAAAAATCCCAATCTTATTGGAGATGTAATTGCCAATATGGTGGCTGCTGTAAAAATTCCTGTCACTGTCAAAATTCGTGCCGGGTGGGATGAAAAATCTATCAACGCCCCTCTGATTACACAAATTGCTGAAAAAGCAGGTGCTAAGGCAATTTGCATCCATGGACGCACCCGACAGCAGGCTTATCGTGGTCCTGCGAATTGGGACTGGATAAAAGAATGCAAAGAGGTGGCGAAAGACATTTTAGTGATCGGCAATGGCGATATCTTTGATGCAAATGCTGCAGANAAAATTTTTTCACATACAGGATGTGATGCGATTCTTGTTTCTCGTGGAACATTAGGACAACCTTGGATCGTTGAGGATATTTTACGCCTTCTCTCGGGAGAAGAACCGATTGTTCGAACGGTTGAAGATTGCCGTCAAGCTCTACTTCAACACTTTAATCATACCGTCAGTTACCATCATGCACGGCGGGTAGTTGTTGATATGCGGCGGGTAGGTTGTTGGTATTTNAANAAATCCGCCGGAACACGTGCTTTTCGTGAGCAAATCAGCCGAGCAGAATCTTTAGAGCAAGTCCGTGATTTAATTATGAATTTTCCTATAGGCGAAATGAAGGCTGAAAGCGAGATTGAAAGCGAAGAATGTGAAACTGCTTGCTAAATAAAAATCCAAATCGATAATCGTTCAAGTTCAAAGACACCCATTTGGACTGATTCAAAATGAAAGTTGGAACTTTATAGATGAACGGCTTTAATTTAAGACAAGAATCCATAGAACTCCATGCGATTGTTTGGGGACGAGTCCAGGGTGTTGGGTTTCGTATGACAACAAAACATTACGCCCTGCAGTTAGGACTTAAAGGCACAGTCCGTAATCTAGAAGATGGAAACGTGGAAATCATCGCGCAAGGTTCTCGTCAAAAACTAGAACAATTCCTTCAACTCATAAAAGATCATTTCAATTCTGGTTATATTGCACGCTTAGATACAACCTATCTAAAACCGTCCCAATCTTTTGATCAATTTAAAATTTTATGACCAAACGTTTTAAATTAGATAAGCTCATCCGTGACAAATGTCCTAATAGTTTACGTGCCGAAGGCATTTCTGTGGAGGAACGCCAAGTAGAANNAAAAGAATTTATCGAGCTATTGAAAGAAAAACTGGTCGAAGAAGCTCTTGAAGCTGCAAAAACACAATCTAAAGATGAACTTGCTGAGGAACTATCTGATCTTCTTGAAGTCTTGCATGCTTTAATACAAGCAACAGATCTTACGATGGCAGATGTTGAGAAAAATCGCTTAAGAAAAAAAGAGCAAAAGGGGCATTTGCCAGCCAGACTNCATTGTTCTTATATTGAGCTTCAGGAAGATCATCACTTGTTCCAGAAATTTTGGAAGAAGACTCCATANTACTCCTTATCAGAACATCCTCGGGAGACATGTATTTTTTGTCAAATGGCCAAAGGCGAAAGGATAATTGAAATTTTTGCCGAATTTAAACATTGTTTTGTCATCAAAGACCAATATCCTGTGTCTCCTGGCCATCTGTTAATAATTCCCTATGAGCACACCGCTAATTGGTTTACTGCAATTGANAAAATTCAACTAGATCTGATGCGAGCCATAAGATTGATGAANAAAAGGTTAGATCAAGAGTCCCAGCCTGATGGATACAATATAGGAATGAATTGCGGTCCTTTTGCAGGTCAAACGATCATGCATTTGCATGTGCATCTTATTCCCCGCTACAAGGGGGACATGCAAGATCCAAGAGGTGGTGTTCGCGGGGTCATTCCTGAAAAACAAAAGTATTAATCATTTTTAAGAGTTTTTATCCTCTTTACAGGGTAAATAAATGGTGATCTCCAATCCACCCTCTGCCCGATTATTTACTTCAATTTTAGCCTCATGTAAATCCGCTATTGTTTTTACAAGCGCTAAACCGAGACCCATGCCTGAAGATTCTGTGCCAGGCAAACGATAGAATTTTTGAAAGACTAAATGGATCGATTCAGGGGGAATCCCCGTTCCTTGATCCGCTACAGAGAGAAGCACGAAATTATTCGCAAATTTAGAGGCAATGAAAATGATTTTTCCCGTAGGCGAGTATTCAGCTGCATTGATGAGGAGGTTGCAAAGAAGTAGTTCCATAAGAGCAAAATCAAAGTAAACACGAGGCAAGTCGGAGGGAACATCCACTTTTATAACATGCTTTTCTAAATTTTNTTTAACGTTAATTAAACAGGCATCCACAAGCCCTTTGACATCATGCAACTCTTTTCTCAATTTTAAAAATCCAGAACTAAATCTTGAAATGGTCAATACATTATCAATAATGCGACTTAAATTATTCGAAGATTCTTCGATCTGTTGAATTTTGCGTGAGTGAAGCGCGACGTTTTTCGTCAGTTCAGGGTTTTTCAATTCGCGGGCTGCACCTTTAATCGAATAAAGAGGATGGCTAAATTCTGTTGAAATCGAATTAAGAATCGTATGCTGGATCTTCTCTACTTGATCCATGTATTCATTTTTCCTATCCTTTTCTTCTCTAAATGTGCGTTCAACATAGTTGGCCACTTCATGGCAAATCGTTTGAAGAAGATGGATTTCTTTGAGCTGTAAAAAACGTTGAGGAATAGGTTGAAAAGTCAGAACACCCACAATTTCCTTTGCTCCTTTCAAAGGGATATAAAGATTTTTCACAGAGGATAGGGTATCTGTTGACCAACCGGCAATTTTCCCATGATCAAAAACCCAATTGGCTACAGCTTTTTCTTTATCATCTTTAGAGAGATCAGATTCGGGAGGAATATCTAGACCTTTGTCCGGATCCTTTAAAAGAATCTCAGATTTTCCTGCCAAAAGCAAATTCAGACGAGAACAAATGGAAGTAAATAAATCTTTACTAAAAGGAGCCGTTGCAATTTCTCTGACAATTTCATATAAAACCATGGTTTNTTCTTCGTGCTGCCTGAGCAAATTTTCTCGGTTTTTGATGCGCTCGGTAAGAACACTAAGCACAATGGAGGAGAGAAAATAAGAGAGAAATATTAAAATGTCCTCAGTTCCAAAAGTACCGCTTGCTGTGGATGGAATAAAGAAAAACCNCCATATGATAGAAAATAAGACGGCAGAAAGAAGAAGTGGGCCTCGGCTTACAAAAAGGCTCATGGAAATGATGGCAAATAAAANAAGCAAGCCAATTTCCTGATAGCCAAGATAAGGAGAAATCAGATCGGCTATTCCCGCAATAATGAGGGAGAATACAGAGACCCACCAATAATCTGAAGGACGACTTGTGAATTCTATATTAAAAAGTTTAGTGGTAGGGCGAGAAGAAAGCTTTTCTTGTCGTATCAAATGTACATCAATGTCGCTGGATTCTTTATTTAATAAATCGATGAGCCCATTTGGGCGAAAGAGTTTTCCAAAAAGACTTTTTTTGGNAGAGCGACCAATAATAATTTGTGTGACATTTTTTTGTTTCGCAATTCTTTGTAATGCTTTACCGATGTCAAAATCTGTTACCGTAATAATCTCTGCACCTAATTCTCTTGCAAGCGATAGATTTTNTGCTAATTGATCATTATCCTTCTCGCTTAATTTACGGCCATCGTCAATGTGGAGCGCAATCCAGGGAGCATTAAGAATATAGGCATAGCGTCTAGCTGTGCGGATTAAACGCTGAGAATTCGGACTATGGCTGACGCCCACCAAAAGCCTTTCAGAAGGTTTCCAAGAACCGGCTTTATCCTGACGCGGCAAAAGTGTAANAAGATCATGATCCACTTTTTCGGCTGTTAATCTTAAAGCAATTTCTCGAAGAGCTGTTAAGCGGTCGACCTGAAAGAAATTTTTAGCAGCAATTTCTGATTGGGTACCTAAATAAACTTTGCCTTCTTTTAAACGCTTTAAAAGCTCGGTGGGAGTGATATCTACTAGCTCTATTTGAGAAGCTCTTTCTAAAATACTATCCGGTACCGTTTCCCGAATAGGTATCCCGGTAATTTCTTCTACAAGGTCTTTTCGACTTTCGATATGTTGGACGTTTAAGGTGGTATAAACATCGATTCCAGCATCAAGGATTTCAATGACATCTTGCCATCGTTTTGGATGTCTTGAACCGGGTACATTTGTATGAGCAAGTTCATCAATTAAAACGATCTCTGGATGACGTTGGAGAATCCCATCAAGATCTAATTCAGTGAAAATACTTCCCTTATAGTTGATTTTNNTTTCTGGCATAGCTGGCAAACCAACAGTCAATGCATCGGTTTCTTTACGACCATGGGTATTGACTATACCGATTATGATATCGACTCCTTCCGCTTTTCGTTGACGGGCATCTTCAAGCATAGCGTAAGTTTTACCGACACCTGCAGACATACCAAAAANAATTTTTAGCTTGCCCCCTTTGCTTTNTTCTTCTTCGATTTTTATCGCATGCAATAAAGCATCAGGGTTCGGACGGTCTTCTTCACTCATGTTATTCTCTGGTTAGCTTTCAAATAAAAGAATCTTTCACATAAAAGCAAGAAAATCCTTCTAAAATAGTTACATTGTTTGAAAGCGTTATACCCCCTTAAAAATGAAAGACACAGATTCCAATTGAAAGTTTTAAAATTTGACTTGGAAGCTTATTGAATATGAATTGATCAGAGCAGCACAATTTTAGTGAGCTCATGGGTGGCAGAAAGATTCAAAGAATGTAGCAAATTAATCTGATCTAAACTCTCATTTTCAAATGAAACGCACTTGTTCATTGTTTACTTTTTTTCAAGTTCTCTTTGAAATTCATCCAATTTTAAGTTAAGAATTAAAACATTCACATGAGGAATTCCGAAAAGCCTCCCTACAGGCTTGTCAATACTATTATGTATCATTTCATAAATTTTTAATTTATTTTTATCTCCTGTGATGGATCTTGCTTTCATAATTCTTGGAATTTGAAAATAGGCGGTTTCTATATTAATATGAGGATCAATTCCGCTTCCCGATGCACAAATCAATTCCACAGGGACAGAAGAAAGATCCTGAATTTGATGAGCCTGAGCAATTTTTAGACGTCTTTGAATCAAAATTTTTGAAGTTTTGCACTTGTGGGTCCTAAATTACTTGCTCCAGCGGGCAGCGTATTATAATTAACTGCTGAAGGGCGTCCCCAAAAATACTTCTCATTAGAAAATTTTTGACCGATAAATTTTGAACCGACAATTTCATTTTCCCTTTGGATTAGGCTGCCTTGTGCTTTCCAGGGCATGGTTAGATTTGCAACAAGTAAAAGACTTAATGGATAAAAAACGCCTGTTAAAAGAGTCATCATTAAAAGCATTCTTAAACTTGTCGAAAATAATTGCATTATGTCATTCCCAAATAAGTGATACAAAGATCGATCAATTTAATAAATATGAAAGGGGAAACCAATCNCCCTACTCCATAAATGAGAAGATTATTTTTCAACAAGATCGAGGCTTTTTCAGCTTTATATTGAACTCCTTTTAAAGCAAGGGGAATTAAGCAGATTAAAATAAGCGCATTAAAAATGACTGTACTTAGAATCGCGCTCCGTGGTGAAGAGAGTTGCATAATATTTAATATAGAGAGAGGACCTGTCGTTTCTCCATTTGCAAGATAAAGAACACCAAAGAGAGCCGGTAATATAGCAAAATATTTGGCCACATCATTGGAGATGCTAAAAGTTGTCAGAGCCCCTCTTGTGATAAGAAGTTGTTTGCCGATTTCAACGATTTCAATTAATTTTGTAGGATTGCTGTCCAGATCCACCATATTACCAGCTTCCCTTGAAGCTTGCGTACCTGTATTCATTGCGACTCCTACGTCGGCTTGTGCAAGAGCTGGAGCATCGTTTGTTCCGTCGCCTGCCATTGCAACCAAATGGCCTGAATTTTGCTCGCTTTTAATGCGCTCTAATTTCATTTCGGGTGTGGCCTGGGCAATAAAATCGTCTACTCCCGCTTCTGCAGCTATTGCTGCAGCAGTTAAAGGATTGTCTCCTGTAACCATAATAGTTCGGATACCAATTCTTCTCATTTCAGCAAATCGCTCTTGAATGCCACCCTTGACAATGTCTTTTAAAACAACAACTCCTAAAACTTGATTATTTAAACTCACCAATAAAGGGGTTTGACCTAACATGGCGATGCCGTTTACTTTTTCCTGAATCTCAGGGGGAATACTTCCTTCTTTGGAAGATACGTAGGAGCTTATTGCATCCACAGCTCCTTTTCTAATACTCTTAATGACATTTCCTGAGTTATCGTAAATATCAAGACCGCTCATTCTATTTGTTGCACTAAAGGGAAAAATTTTGAGTTTTGTTGGGTCGGCGGTTCCGTGCGAATTTGNAAATTTGTCTTTGGCCAAGACAACAATTGATCTTCCTTCCGGTGTTTCATCAGAAAGTGAAGCAAGCTGTGCAGCTTCAGCCAGTTCGCTTTCTGTCACGCCAGGACTAGGGATAAATTGAGTCGCTACGCGGTTTCCTAAAGTGATAGTTCCTGTTTTATCTAGAAGAAGGACATCAACATCTCCAGCTGCTTCAATAGCTCTACCGCTTTTTGCAATGACATTACGTTTGATGAGTCTATCCATTCCGGCAATTCCAGTAGCGCTTAAAAGACCGCTAATTGTAGTAGGAATTAAGCACACATAAAGTCCTGTTAAAATCGGAATGGTTAAAGTTTCAGTTAACTGCTGTGTCAATGTTCCATCATGATAGCGGCTTAGGAAGGGCAAAGTCGTCACGACGCCTAAAANAATGAGTGTTAGGCCTGATAAAAGAATATTAAGGGCGATTTCATTAGGGGTTTNTTGCCTCTTTGCGCTCTCAATAAGTGTAATGATGCGGTCTAAAAAGCTAAAACCAGGCTCGGAGGTAATGCATATAATGATTTTATCACTGACAACCCGAGTTCCAACAGTCACGGCACTTCTGTCTCCTCCGCTCTCTCTTATTACTGGTGCCGATTCACCTGTGATGGCTGATTCGTCTACAGTTGCTATTCCTTTTATGACTTCTCCATCCCCAGGAATAATATCATTGGCTTCGCAAATCACGAGATTCCCTTTTCGCAACTCCGTTGAATGGACTCGTAATTCCTTACCGTCAACAAGCAAACGGGCATAAAGTTCAGTTTGAGATTTACGCAAGCTGGCAGCTTGTGCTTTTCCTCTGCTTTCGGCAAAGGCTTCAGCAAAATTGGCAAACAAGACAGTGAACCAAAGCCAGAGCGAGATTTGAAGATTGAAGGAAAAGGATTGAATTTCATGAGCACGTATAACTGTACTAATCGAACTGATGATCGCACATGTATAGGCGACAAATATGACAGGATTTCGAAATTGTGTTTTTGGGTTCAGTTTAATGAAAGAATATTTGAGAGCATTTAAAANAATTCCTGATTCAATAAAAGGTTTTTCAGTTTTCATAATTTAAAACGTTTGGCCTCGTAGCATTAATAAAAATTCAAGAATAGGCCCAAGAATTAAGGCTGGAAAAAACGAAAGGGCGCCTGAAATTAAAATGACCCCAGCCAGTAGAATGCCAAATAAAATTGTATCGGTCCCTAATGTGCCCTGAGAAGGAGGATAGTAACGTTTCTGCCCTAAGCATCCTGCGATCACAAGGGAAGGAATGATGATTGAAAGTCTGGCTAAAATCATGACAACTCCCAATATCATATTATAATAAGGGGTATTTGCATTTAACCCAGCAAAAGCGCTTCCGTTATTTGCAGCAGCTGATGTAAAAGCGTAAAGAATTTCCGAGAAGCCATGAGGTCCTTTTTCAGAAACAGATCGAAGCCCCAGAGGCAAGCTATATGAAAGGGCAGANNTCCAAAGGATTAGGGCACATGGCATTAAAATTGCCACTGTGACCCATAAAATTTCGGTTTTTTCAATTTTTTTCCNCAGAAATTCAGGCGTTCTTCCGACCATTAATCCAGCGATAAAGACTGAAAGAAGGACAAATTTAAGCATTCCGCATAACCCGACACCTAGACCCCCAAGAATGACTTNCCCTAACATCATATTAAAGAGAGCTAGGCCGCTTGTTAGAATAGAAAGACTTGAAATTGAGGCATTGTTTGAGCCGTTAGCCGTATCTGTTGTTGAGATCGTCCAAAAAANACTTTTGGCAGCCCCAATTCTTGTTTCGATGCCTTCCATATTATTACTGATATCAAGAGAAGGATTATGTTCAGAAACACTCAGAACTGAAATAAGTCCTGCAACGGCCCAAAAGCTTATCATAACGTAAAATAAAAGGGCGCCTTGCTTTAGTGAATTGACGAGATATCCAAAAGTAAATACAAGGCCGGCGGGAAGAATAAGAATCGCTAAATGTTCTGCAAAGTTAGAAATTGCTGAAGGATTTTCTAAAGGGTGTGCGCTATTGACGCCAANAAATCCACCCCCATTTGTTCCCAGTTGCTTTATTGCTATCTGTGAGGCTGCAGGCCCAAGAGGGATGATCTGAATCTCATTTTCTAAAGTTTTAGCTTCGGCATAAGGCTGCAAGGATTGAACGACGCCTTGTCCGACCAAAAGAATTGCAAGAATGAAAGATAAAGGCATTAAAATATAAAGAACAGATCGCGTCAGATCGACCCAAAAATTTCCCACAAGCTCACTGTTTTNTCTCTTAAAACCGCGTGAAAGCGCTAAGAAAACACCAATTCCTGTCGCAGCACTGACAAAATTTTGTGTCGTTAATCCGACCATTTGAGTGAAGTAGCTCATTGTTACTTCGCCACTATAAGCTTGCCAGTTCGTATTAGTTACATAACTGGCAGCAGTATTGAATGCCAAATCCCAGGAAACCCCTGGAAAATGTTGAGGATTCAAGGGTAAATACCCTTGGAATAATTGAATGAAAAAGAGAAGAACGAACCCAAGAAAATTAAAGAGGAGGATGGCCTTTAAATATTCTTTCCATGACATCTCAACATTAGGTGAAATCCTGCAACAACGGTAGCATAAATGTTCCAACCATCCAAAAAGAGTAGTCGCGGTGCTTGAATTTCCATTTAATACTAGGGCCATGTACTTTCCGGTTAAGGNGGAAATTAAAATTAAAATGACAATAAAAATGAGAGCCTGCGACCATTCAATGAATGACATTAGAATTTTTCCGGGTTGAGGAGAGTATAAATCAGATATAAAAAATTCCTGCGGCAGCACAGGTTGCTATAGTATATTCAAGTGTCATGGCATCAAAAAAACAGGGTTGGAAAATCGGTTTCGGTTCAAACTCAACTTGAATCTAAGATTGCAAGCTAAAATTTTTAATCAAAGTCTCTTATGTTTCGTATACGTGGCACTCTGGAATTTGTCAATGTTGAAGTCTAAAAAAGTTAAAAAGATTTTATATTTAACCCTTCCAGTTGAAAGTTGGAAAATTTGACATGGAAGCGACCTGAATTCGCTCTAGTTCAAAACCATGCCAGGTCCAAAGACCAAGTTTTAACTTAAAAGAATCTATAAAAGAATTGCTCGTCTGAGGAGGAAGTCTCGTCGTCGAGAGAAAAATAGACCTATTCAAGTCTTTAATAAATTGCCTGCTCGATGAATTTTTATCCCTTCCCCTTCTGTCAAAATTTATTGAAAAATGGAGCGAAGATTCGTCCATAATTTCTGGTTCTACAAAGGAGTTTTTTTAGTGTCTTGAATTTATACTCATTCCTCTGCATTGAAAAAGGCCCTTTTAGAACATTCATTAGTAATATTCTTAAATGGCCCACTTTATCTTTGCTAAGAGTTGATAAGGCTTTTATGTTTGTTTCTTTTGAAAAATTAATAACCCTGCGAATCACTTTTATTCCTTCAGTTGACAAGGAAAAGTGTTTAATTCTCTTATCATACGGATCTATCAGACGAATCATCCATTTTTTCAATCAGGTGATTGCAAGCCCTTTGAACTTGGGCCATGTCAATTTTTAATTCATTTTTAAGATCAGTGATCGTTTTTTCCATTTAGCACTTGCAAAAGAATCCAGGCCTCAACAACATTAATTCCTTCCTTATCAAGGCGCTCGCGAAAAATTGGTGCATGTTTTGGTTAATTCTGAAAATCAGGTAACCAATACTGTCTTCTAGTTGATAATGTTCTTTAGACATGCTTAAAACCAATAATACTTGACAAAATCAAGTATAACTTGATAGGATAAAAAAATACAAGGGTCAATTTAAAAAAGGAGAAACATATGAATGCTTGGATTTTAACTGGAGTTCTTATTCTGGGAGCATTTTCATTTATGCTAGAAGCAAAACAAACACAAAACCAAACTGAAAGCCATGGATATACCGTGATTCATGCAGATGAACTAAAATCCTGGTATGATCAAAGTAAGAATATGATCGTTGTGGATGCACGCTCAAAGCAATATTTTGACGGGACATTATTGCCAAACGCTATTTGGCTTCCACCCGATGCACCTGCTGAAGAAATTGAGAAAGTTATCCCATCCAAAAACGCTTTAGTTGTTGTTTATTGTTGGAGTTTAGCTTGTCCTGCAAGCAAATGGCTGGCTGATCGTCTTGTTGCTGAAGGTTACACACATATTTACAAGTACCCTGAAGGTTTGCAAGATTGGATGCAAAAGGGTTATCCCACAACCAAGAAATAATTTTTTCAAATCCCTTGGAATTGTTGAAAGAAAAATGATTTCAAGGGTAAATTAAATGAGCAAAGTTAAATTGAGAAATTGATTCTTGCTGGCTGAATTTATTAAGGCCGGGTAGATTGTTTCAGTTGAGGGTTAAAAGAAGTGTCAAGGAGAAGTTTTAGACTTTAAATTGTTGAAATCAAAGCCACTAGCATTCTAGAAAGGGACAGATTTAAAGAATAACAAACCCCTTGTAATCTTTAACTTTCAAGAAGTAGATTCTCTCGCAAAATCGATGATCAAACAGGTTGGAATTTTGTTCCAGCTTTGAGGGCGACAAGTTCTTGCTTCACTTTTTCATTGGGTTCTTCATCCATATGATGTGTTGCATATTCTAAGGCCCAATATCCAGCCTCACCTTGCCAAATTGAAGATTGATAAAAAAGTGTCAATAAAATGGACTTTTCCTCATTTTCAAGAAGCATGTTTAGAACAGTTTTTCCCTGACAATCCGTTTCATAAATCCATTCAGGATGATTTTTATAAAATCNTTGAATTAAAGAATACTGATTCCTTTCGACTGCTTTCATCAGTGGGTTCTGAGAAGCTCTTATAATTTCTGGTCCCCCATAGCCAACTCTTTTTGCTAATTTAAATGCCTTTGATAAAGTTTCTTTCCTAATTTCAAATTCAGGAATTCTTAGGACTTCATCTAAAGCCAATTCAAATTCTGTAAAAGTTTGATGAGGACTGTCTTTGATAAAAGCTTTTTTTCGAAAATTTCCTTAGAAGAAAGAGTTGTGAATAATTTTATAGCTGGAGAAATAGGATTCCAAAATGTTTGACAAAGGGTTTCAAAAATGCTTGTTGGAACATTGTCCGCCTGTTGTAATCTGGAATAAAGCTTTACTGGGCTGACTTTTATTCAAAGCAGTAAAAATTATTTCTTCAGCTTCTAATGAAGGAAGTTTTATTTCATTTGATAAGTTCCATTTATAGGTGTTCTTCTTCTTTTCAAAGCTCCATTTGGTAAATTGAGCCTNCTCCTCTTTTTTAAAAATTACAAAGCTTTCCGAGGGTGAGTAGTGAATCACCACATTTTCCAGATGTTCGCCTATGCTTTTGAATTTCTTAATTGTGAAAGTTTTATTCACCTCTGCTGATCTCGTTGCTTCAAAAGTATTTTTGCAAGAGCAAGCAAATCAGAATATTGGCATATCAGAGTGTCTAACAANATGGTAAGCATTTGCACCTCTTGAAATAAAAATAGGACTTGGAAAAGTTGTCAAAACTATATCTAAAATCGGTTTTGAAAAAACATATAAAGCCTTTGCTCCAGTAGATGTGTTTGTCCACCGTAAAACTTTATTTGGATGTTTTGGAGAAATATCTTTAGCAAGATCTACAATATTTTTCGAAAAGAAATACTTGTAATNAGTCATGGGAATATTTTTACTCGAAGGTAATATGAAAGAAGGCAAGTCATAGACATCCCTCTCATTCAAAATATCCTGGGGGTCTTTGAGATAAATGTTTTGTAGAACTTTTTAGCGGTTTTTCTTAGCAGANNGATTTGATAAGTAATGGTGTTCTATTCCAATCAGTCTCTTTATTCCCTAAAATTGCTTGTTGCATGCCTTCAAGGACCTTGAACATGGGGAACTTTGAAAGTGTAGGCAGATGAGTGATTCCTAAAAGAGAATAGGAAAAGGAACCTCATTTGTAGAATTGGTGAGTTTCATGCAATAGTTTTCATTTCCAAGATAGCAGGACGAAATTCCAGCAAAAANGGGTTTTTTATTTTTAAGAACTTGTAAGATATCAGGAATAAAAGGTTCTTTGATTCCTGCAATTTCTCCCTCTTCCCAGTGTCCAGTTAGGTAGATAAAACGCGCGTACCCCTGCTCTGATGAATCCTCTGCCAAAAGATTTTTCAAATCCTTAGCAATGTTTTGACCCTGATTGGATGACGCAAAAATCTCGCTTGGTTTTTAAGCCANCGGCACTAAACAATCCTCCGCTTTCTCTTTGGATGAATGAGTCACATAACCATGATCCTGAGGTAAAATCCCCTTAGGAACAGCAAGCATCAAATTTCCATGATCTTGGACGTAAAGATCTGAATTTTTAAGTAAGTCATCAAATTCTTTAGGGTGGGACTGAATGAATTGCTTTGTCATGCATAAATGCTTCCCTTCTTCAANTAGCGGTTTCACAATCAAAAAGAGAGCCCGATTTATTTCTAATTTTTCTTCGATGGTAACACATAAGTGAACGATCTTATGGGGTTTAAAAATGTTTAATAGGTAATCGATTTTATTTAAAAGAGATTCCCTCAGTTCNNTTCTTTTGTTGATTCTCATTTTTCTGCAATAGTTCTTCTTTTTTTCTTTTAAACGAATTCTAATCAGTTCCCCATCCCATTCATAGGAGGTTGAAAAGGTTGCGTCATAGATTCCTAGATCATTTCCTAATTGATATTTAGGGTATTTTTCTATGGCTAAAGACAAGTTATAGAGCCATTCTTCCATAGAGCGTGGAGATGGCATGACCTGGATTTCAATTTTGACCGTTTGATTCAGATGGGATTGGAGTTTTAAATGAGAGATTTTTGTAAAGATATATAATTCTGTTTGCAAGCTCTTGATTATTTTCAATTNTCATTAGAAAATTTTTTTAATTTCCTCTAATCTACCTATCGTTAGTTCTTTATGAAGTTCAAGAAACAGCAATAAATTGTGAATTTTGTTATTAACATTTGAATTGCTTTCGTTAATAGATGCAAGTCTATTTTGTCTGATAATTAAATTTTTATTATTGCTTTTAACTGAATCTAAAAAATAAGAAAAATGATTGCTTGTTATTTGTGATGTCATTTTTTGAAAAATAGTATTTTTCGAAAAATATAACATTATGAATAAATAATTACAATTAATGTTTTAATTTAATATAAATTATAAATTTAATTTGTAGATTTAGTTTAATGAAAATTTAAATTGAAAATAAATTTTTTACGCATGAACTTGCCTATCTGTTTCAATTTAATTCACCCTAAGAAGAATTTATTCAGGATTCACCGCTAGTCTTGTCAGATTCAAATTTCAAATCCAAACTCAATTCAAATAAAAATTTTTGAATTAACAATTTGAAAAAACTTTGGCTTGTTAAATTCTTGCTTTAATGAGGTTATTTCAGTGAACGACAATGAGATTTTTCCAATTATAAAATCATTTACGATGTAGTCATCCCCGATTTGGATTACTACATACGTCAAATCGACTGTCGAGATGGATGTCCTGTAAACACAGACCCTCGTGGCTATATGATCGCCCTTCATTCTGGCAATTTAATGGAAGGATATAGAATTGCAAGAGGTCCCAATCCGTTTGCCTCGATTTGCGGAATGATATGCGGCGCTCCATGCGAAACGACTTGTCGAAGAGACCGCGTGGATAAAACCTTAACGATCCGCGCACAAAAACGCTATCTTGATGAGTGGTTCGGTTTGGACAAAGAAGCCCATATTAAATCTTTAGAAATGAGCTTTGCACGGGGATCCACGAAACCCACACCTAATGGTTTAAAAGTGGCATGCATTGGTGCAGGGGTCGCTTCTTTTACGGCAGCCCACGATCTTTTGCGCCTTGGTTATGCAGTTGATATTTACGAAATGATGAGACTACCTGGAGGGATGCTTGTTTATGGAGTGCCATCTTACCGCCTNAAAAATGAAATCGCTATCAATGAATGTTATGCCATTGAATACTTGGGTGCAAAAGTCCACTATAATATGAAAGTTGGGAGAGATATCACTCTCTCGGAATTACAACAAAACTACGATGCGATCTTTATTGGTGTTGGTTTGTGGAAATCGCGAGAGCTTCCGATTCCCGGTGCGGATGAACCTGATATCATTCGCGGCATTGAATACTTAAGGGTGCGCTGCACAGGGGAAAAATGGAAAATAGGAAAGCATTTAGTTGTTATAGGCGGTGGAAACGTTGCGTTTGATGTAGCACGCACATCCGTACGAAATGGTGCTAAAACAGTTGATATGGTTTGTCTTGAATCCAGAGATGAACAAACGGCGGATGAATTTGAAATCGAAGATGGAATGGAAGAAGGAGTTAAAATCCATAATCGCCTTGCACCTATTTCCGTCGAGCGGGACAAAGAAGGAAGAATTACCGGGCTTCGGGTTCAAAAGATTTATTCGCTCTTTGATTATACAGGCCGGTTTGCCCCTAAACCTGTGCCAAATTCGGAGTTTGTGATTCCTTGCGATTCGATTGCTTTAGCCATTGGACAGGCAATGGATCTATCTCTTTTTGATGGTTGGGACAANAAAGATCAACTGAAATTAGACCGGGGTGTCATTAAAACAGAAAGAGGAACTTGCCGTACATCTGTCCCAGGAGTCTACGCAGGTGGAGACGCTGCTTTTGGACCTGCCCTGTTTATTACAGCAATACGTCATGGACAAGAAGCTGCTCGCAGCATTGATATAGACCTAAGAGGGGCTTCTCCTTATCAAGAGTTTGTAGGCGAGTTCACTGAGATATCTCCAATGAGGGATAAAACTTATTTACAAACAAAATGGGCTTTACCAACAATGCAACCGCCAGACATAAGAATTAAAAATGAAAACATGGTGGAGAACAATTATACAGATGAAGAAGCCCATCAACAATCCAACCGCTGTCTTCAATGCCATGTCAGTCCAGTTTTTGACGGGACACTTTGTATAAAATGCAATGGTTGCGTCGATGTTTGTCCCTGCAGCTGCCTCATGCAAGTTCCTATCAGCAAAATCAATTTGGATAGCGGAGATGGAAAAGTGCGACGTGCCGTCGACAATTTTTATGGAGTAGATTCATCTCAAATGTCAGATGAAGAATTGTCGCTCATGGGAACGATTATGATGAAAGATGAGGATTTGTGCATTCGATGTGGGTTATGTGCGGAAAAATGCCCTACGCAAGCTGTGACAATGGATGCGATGAATTACTCTTTTCGTTGGGTTGGATAATGTAAACAAAACTCTTGAGAAATAGGCCGATGTATTGGTATTTATTAAGCACCATTTTGTTATCTTTTTGCGGTCTTATTGCCTTTGTGTATTTTGCAAAAAAGGGCAATTTGAAGATTTAGAAGATATCAAATATCAAATGTTTCGTGAGGAAGAGGAGAAATAGAAGTCAGCATGCCTAAATATCGCAATTCATTAAATGTCGATCCAGACAGCAATGACCCGGCCATTTCNAGGCGTTCATTTTTAGCTCTTTGTGGAGTAGGGGTTTGTGTGCTCGGCGTCGCATCATTAACTAATGTATCCTTGCTTGGCTTCCTTTATCCGAATGCGATGAAGATTCCACCCAGTGTGTTTTCTTTAGGCCGTCCTAGCGAAGTTTTGTCACACGATGGAAAAGTNTTTTATGCGCAGCAGAAAATTTTTATAGAAACTAAATCGGGTAAGGTTCGTGTGCAAACTGCGGTCTGCACACACTTAGGTTGTACAGTCAATATGACAGACACCGGGTATGCGTGTCCTTGCCATGGTTCGACTTATGATCGTTATGGTCGAAATACCGGNGGCCCTGCACCGTTACCACTGGTCTTNTTTGAATGTTTTGAAGGGGCTTCTGGAGATATTATGGTCGATAAACAAAAAACGACATTGGACTGGGAAGCGGCATGGTTTATGCCGAAGATAGCTTAAGGGGAGATATGGCAGAATTTAAAGGAAGGCCGCGCGAATCATGGCCGGAGTATTTGGCAAATTTGCCCTCAATGTTTGTTCGATCTATTTTTAGGCATAATTATCCAAACAATGATGTGGACCGTTCTGAGATCGTTTTTAAAAACTTNTTNTTACATTTTCATCCTGTAAAATGCCATAAGCATTCTTTGGATCCCTTTTACACTTTAGGTCTAGGTGCAATCACGACCAGTTTGTTTTTATTGCTTGTTTTTACTGGCGTTGTTTTGATGTTTTACTATATTCCCGCCGAAGACCGTGCCTATACAATCATGAAAGACTGGCAAGACACCACTCCGTTTGCCATGATGTACAGAAATATGCATCGTTGGAGTGCGCATATGATGGTTTTGTTCGTTTTCCTGCATATGTCCCGGGTNTTTTACACAGGGAGCTACAAAGGCACGAGGCGTTTTAATTGGGTCATCGGTGTCTGCTTGATGTTCCTGACTCTTGTGCTCTCTTTTACAGGCTATCTTTTGCCTTGGGATCAGTTGGCTTTCTGGGCTATCACGGTAGGAACTAATATTGCTGGGTATGTTCCAAACTTGCCAGGCTTTGAATACAATGTGAATAGAGTGATGCTGCTTGCTTCAACGAGCGTCGGACAGGATGCCCTCATTCGTTTTTATGTTTTGCATGTGGCCTTGCTACCCATGTTGGCCGGAACATTGATTGGAGTTCACTTTTGGCGTATCCGCAAAGATGGAGGACTGTCTCGTCCNCCGGATAAAATAAGGCCTGATCCTTATCGCGTCATCCAAAGATCTGACACNAAAGAGTCTTTTGCACCAGGAGTAAAGAGAACCTATGGACTGATGGAACTTGTGCGCGGGACCTGTCCTACTGTTGACAAAGGACCTTACAATTTTGTCTTTACCTGGCCGCACTTGCTCCGTGCAGAATTAGTAGCCTTTATGTTTACTCTGGTTCTTGTTTTGGGATTATCGTTTATTAACGCTCCGTTAGAAGAGCCTGCAGATCCTACAAAACCTACCAACCCATCAAAAGCTCCATGGTANTTTTTGGGTTTGCAAGAAATGGTTGCTTATAATGCATTCTGGGGAGGGGTGGCAATTCCGGCAGGAATCGTCATTGGATTGATGTTGATTCCTTATCTGGATCGAAATCCTCATGGTTCGGGAGTATGGTTTCATAGGAGTCGTTATCTAGCAATTTTTCTTTATACGGTTTTTATGGTTTGGCAGGCAGCATTGATTATTATTGGGACATATTTCCGCGGCGCTAATTGGGGATGGGTGTGGCCCTGGACCGAGAATTTTGCAAGGCATTAGGTGATGGATGCGATCTAATTATTATCAAATCGCATTAATTATTTTTAGTGCTATAGCCACAGCATTCTTTAGTATTTTTGTGTATCGGGANATTTTTCCCGATTATCGTGTTTTTCAAAACCGTTATGAAGCACTAGAGAATTTTCGCTCGACTTATACACATAAGCCTCCTCCAGAATTTGTGACCGGTGTAAAACAAATTTTAATCGAAACACCCAATAACGGCGAGCCGATTATTGATCGGTGCGTATCCTGCCACGTCGCGTTAGATATTCCCTATTTTTCAGCAACCAAGCTTGCCTATGATGTGAATGGTAAAATTCTGTTAGATGAAAAGGGAAACCCAGTCAAAATTCCTAATGAAGACTATATCTGGGGAAAGCTAGAACAACGTATAAAAGAGTTGACTGATCCTCAAGTCAATGAACAACTTAAGTCTGAAGGACGGTTGCGCGAGTTAGCAGATCGTTTAAAGGAAGCTGAAGAGTTAAGTCATCTTAANAAAGTTGAAATTAACGGTCACGTTTTCGATGTCACCAAAGCATTATCTATGCACCCTCTTATCGGACGGGAAACTCGGCCTTTTGAATATCATCCTGTGGCCGACTATGGCTGTACTTCATGCCATGGAGGAAATGGAAGAGCCTTAACGGTTGATAAAGCTCATGGTCCTGTATTCGATGAACAATATGAAGCAGAATTTAGAGGATTTGAACCGCGCTTTTTAGAATTAGACCCGGACAATGATCCTCAATTTTCGCGTGTATTCAATCACAAGCCAAGCGATGAGCTTATTTTCCAAACAACTCCTATCCTTGTTGGAGACCTTATTGAAGCAAAATGCATGCAATGCCATCAATCAGGTGAACAATCCATTTTGAGAGCTTTAGGTCAAACGCAAAATGTTTCTCGAGGGACAGANAAAATTATTCAGGCTATCGCTACAGCTTATGAAAACTCAAAAAATTCCCTTATCTCCCTTTTAAAATTGAAATTTCAGATCGAACAGAATGGGTTTAATAAAACTGTGACGCAAATCCAACAAGAGTTGGATCAATATTTGGTGCCCCCTGACAACCGCCAATCTGTTCAGTCTCAACTCAATTTTCTCATGCAAAATGTGAGTAAAAGTTCCGATGAGCAACAGATGCAACAGGCTGCATTGCANAAAATTAATATCGAAATTCAAAACCTTTTAGGTACACCTTCGCTTGTTCAACAACTTGAAGATCAGTTAAATCCAAAAGAAGCAAATCTTCAGTTTATCGTTGAAAAATTTATTCAGGATCACCGCTCGAATCCTGAAGCCATAGGAGCGTTGTTTGTTAAAGCCGATTCCCTAGATTTAGAGCAAACCTTGTTGCATCATGTGAGGGATACAGAGACCTCGTTTTCGAAAGCTGTAAACGATCAAATGACTATGAATGCTATCCAAACCGATGTTGATCGTCTTACTGAAACTTATCAGCGAGGAAAGGAGCTTTACATTCAACAAGCTTGCTATGCGTGTCATCGCATCTCAGGATTTACACGCGGAGGAGTTGGGCCAGAGTTGACAAAGATTGGNAAAAACTATCCCTGGTATATCAAGCATCATATTGTATGGCCACAAGGAGATTTGCCCACTTCTACAATGCCCAATGCTCGCTTAGACCATGAAGAACTTGAGCCATTGATGACATTTCTTTTAGCCCAGCGTGGTCCTAATGAAACGGTCTCCAAATCTGAATATAAACGAACGATTGCTGAATGGGAAGCTGGTAAAGAGCAACCTTGGGAAAAGCCTATCACCCCAGCACAAATGTATGACCTGCGCTATTCCATGACCGTCTTTGCGACAGAAGGATGCGCCTCCTGCCACCGCTTGAAAGGTTTTGAATCGGATGTCGGCTATCGTGTTGANAAAAATAAAAAGGCTTCTTTCGAGGAGCTATATAAAGAACGGGAATGGTTTACAAAATTGTTCCCCGAAGAACTTTTAGGCAGTAAAATTGTGGAGATTTTGGACAAACACGCTGAAGAAATTGACCAACATATCGTAGAGCATGTGCGCCAGGGTTCAATCTTGGAAGAAATTGANAAAAATTATCCCCAATCGATAGAAAGTTTTTATACAAATTTTCGATTTGCTTCCCGTGCTAAAAACCATGTTTTTGAAGAAAAACTNAAAAATGAAACTGACACTGTAAAGAAAAAGCTTATCCATGAAGAGTTAGAAAAGTATAAAGAGAGGCTTCATCGGGTCTTGATGATTTATATACAGGAGTATGGGTTGGGCCGGCTCATAGGTCCGCGTCCGAACTGGTCCGGAATATTCCGCAGCGATGCCTGGCTGATGGAGCATTTTTTNAAGCCCACATCCCGCATTCCAAGATCGATCATGCCGGTCTTTCCCTTTGATGAAACTAAATTTTACGCATTAACGCATATGCTGGATGTGTTGTCCAGCCATAATAGGGATTGGGACCGTCAGGTTTGGGAATTGAAAGGATTTAATCCAGCCTTAGCTTATCAACTCTATTGCTCTCAGTGCCATGGAGAGTTTTTGGGTGGAAATGGCCCAGTCTCNCCCTGGATCTATCCCATTCCTAAAAATCTTAGAAACGCGGAATTTTTACGCAATTACACACGTGAACGCATTGTTAATTCAATCACGCATGGAGTCAAGGGTACGCCCATGCCGCCCTGNGGGGAAGTGGCGGAAGGAAAGGCGTCCCAAGGAACAGGTCCAGTACTCAATAAAGCAGAAATCAATCAACTGGTGGATTGGCTNTTTTCTACTTTACCTGGGGCAACGATCCTTCAGCATCCTGAAGATGTCCCAAAATGGAATTATCAGCCGGAGGATGTGCTTAAAGAATTGGAAAATGAAGGCAGCCGCTTAAAAGCAATGATGAGTCCCCTTTGAGTNGCATTGAATCTTCCCGATGGACGTGAATATTTGGCTGCACGGGGCCTNGCGCTGCCTTTAGAATCAAAAAATCAAGATGCTAGTGTCAGTGACATTTTCGATATCGTTCCAAACCCGCCGGGATCGCCCGATAAAAACTCTTACTATATTAAGCGTAAATTTTACACGTCCGAAAATATTCAAGCAGGGAAAGAGTTTTTTAATATTTATTGCGCAGTTTGCCATGGGAGTGAAGCGGATGGAATGGGACCTCGTTCAGCAGTTATGCAAGAAGCCAAGCCAAGGATGCTGACAGATTTGGATTGGTTAAATTCACATGATGACATGTATTTGCTGAGATCCATTAAATATGGCGTACCAGGGACTTCAATGAATGCCTGNGGAGATCAAACTAACTCATTATTACGCGTGCAGCTGGCTATTTTTATACGCAGCTTAAGTGAAGATTCAAAAAAATTTCAAAAATTAGACGAAACTTTATATCATGTTTTTGATGCAGAGGATTTCAAAATTGATGCGGCTCGTTTAAATGAGGTTAAAATTTTGCAACAAACGCAAAATCAATTTGATGCAGCCTCTAAACTACAGAGGAAGGTATTCCAAGAGGTCCAAACAAACCCTGCTTTGCAAAAAGAGGCTTTAGAAGCTTATCAAAAGCAACTTGAATTGTCAGAAAAATTGAATCAAGAAAGAAGCAAGGACGAGATTTTCCTCAATCTTAAAGAATCCATTGCACAAGANAAAAAGATTTATAAAGATTTAGGCTATTCTCTATTAGCAGCTAAAATTAATGGTCAAATTTTTCAAAACTATTTGAACTTGATTTCCCAGTTATCCGGCCGTTTTGTTTTGCAAGATAACAATTTGGAATTTAAATTCACTCCTAGTAACGAGCAAAAGTTTGAGGAAGCAAAGGCGCAGATTATAAAAACTTTAATCGAGAGNATTCAAGCCTTGAAAGATGAACANAAACTTATTCAAGCAAAAATCCCTTCGAATTCAATTGATCAAAGAGCAAAAGAAATAGATAGCCAGCTCAAAACTTTATCAAGCTCTAAGGATAGACTCAAAATAAGTTTTCAGCAAGCTATTCAGTTACGTCAAACTCAAACAGCTTTAATTAATAAACTTAATCAAAA
Source organism: Parachlamydiaceae bacterium (assembly GCA_013414685.1). Taxonomy (GTDB): domain Bacteria; phylum Chlamydiota; class Chlamydiia; order Chlamydiales; family Parachlamydiaceae; genus Neochlamydia. Next base: position 1,784,313 of record CP058704.1, read on the forward strand.
ACAGAAATAAAATGACAAAATACGAAGATTTTCCGGTTAAATTGATGTTATATCCCGCGATNCTTTTTTTATTTATGGGGATGTTTTTCGGTGTATATATTGCTTACAATGGGTTTGTTTTTCCCGATTANTTTTCTGGTCAATACATGCATTTCGGCGTTGTAAGGCCTGTGCATGTAGGTAACGTCACACTTCTTTGGCTTTTATCTGCCAATGTTGGACTCATGTACTATTTTGTGCCCAGACTTTGTGGAGTTCCGCTTTGGAGTCCTCAAATGGGGATTGTTTCTGCTTCACTTTGGTGGTTTGCCTTAATTATTGGCGTTTATTCTTATCCTTTGGGAACAAATTTTGGATGGGAATATGCAGAACTTCCGAATTGGGTGGGTTGGATTCCCGTTAAAGTTATTTTTACGGTGGCTTGGATTTTAGTTTTTATTAATTTGTTCATGACCATTTTTGTAAGAAAGTATGAAAAAATGTACGTTTCTCTTTGGTATGTCATGGGAACCTTGATTTGGACAACCTTTACTTATATTACTGGAAGCTATGCCATCAATTGGGTTCCTGGAGGTCTATCAAGAGTGAACGTGAGCTGGTTCTACGTGCATAATCTTGTGGGGTTGATATATACCCCCATGGGACTTGCTGCAGCCTATTATTTTCTTCCTAAACTTGCTAATACTCCTATCTACAGCCATAGGCTTTCAATGATCGGCTTTTGGTCTATCGCTTTTGTTTACGCTTGGATTGGAGCCCATCATATGATGCATGGTCCAATTTCACAATGGCTGCAAACTACATCAATTATTTTTTCATTGTGGCTTTTTATTCCCGTTTGGACGGTCGTAGCCAACCTTTTTCACACTTTAGATGGGCATTGGCAGGCATTTACCCAGAGCGCTCCTATAAGATTTATTATGATGGGAAATATATTTTATCTTTTGACCTGTATTCAGGGACCTTTAATGGCTCTTCGTAACGTTGCAGAAATTACGTCCAAAACAGATTGGATTATCGGGCATTCACATATCTCACTCTATGCTACTTTTACCTTNTTTGCTATTGCTGGAATCTATCAAGCCATTCCTGTCATCACAAAAAAACCCCTTTGGTCTGAGCGCCTTGCAGACTGGCATTTTGGCCTAAATTTGTTCGGTAGTGTCCCTTTTATTGCTTCTCTTTGGATTGGAGGCTTTTGGCAAGGGATGTTATGGGCCACTTGGGCAGACGGGACAAATTACGCAGAGTATCATAATAGTTTGATTTCACTNCCCTTTTTGCAAACAATTGCAGAAATGCGTCCATGGTGGATTATGCGTGCTGTGGGCGGAACGATCATCCTNTTTGCTAATCTACTATTCGTAATCAACATGTTCAATACGATTGTTTTGAAACCCGCCCCAAAAACACTTGAAACAGCAAATGTATAAGCCTTATGAACAAACAAAATAATGAATCTCAAACTGATAAACATCGCAAAAATCTTTTTTATAATGTTGAAAAATCTGCTTTATTTTCTATCATTGGGATCATNTTTTTGTTTTCGTTTTCAGTCATGATTGTCCTAATCATGCCACGGCATGTCGATCCCACATGGTCTCAACCAAGCAGCAGCTATCAGGTACAGATGTATGAAATTGCTGATCCGAATTTTTATATTAGCAGTTCTCCTACAGGTGATTACAACCATCAATATGTTTATCATCTTAANAAAAACTTTACGCTATTGAGCTTTCAGGAAACTTCGAATTTAAGACTCATTGCGTCCAAGGAATTAGAAAAGTATATTACACGATTAGAAGATAAGACCATAAAGCTAACTTCTAAATTGCTTTTGCTTTCCACCCCTAAAAATCAAACAGAGGCAGATGCAAAACGTAAAAATTTGCAGGATCAATGGGAAAAAGAGCACCCACAATGGAAAGAACGCGGCCTGGCAAAGCCCGATTACCAAATTTTGGAACTTTATGAACATCCAGGGAATGAAGCATTTGGCTATGTTCCTACAGATGGAATTTTGGAAAATTGGGTAGATCAAAATTTTGTTATCCTGGATGAAACACCTCAGCAGCCCTTTCATACAGAACAAGGTGTTTTCTACGTAAATTGTCCGCAGGAATATCGTGTTAGCTATTTTACAACACTTGANGGGGTAAAAGCTTGGAAGTATGATCCTGAGGGGCAAGTCATAACTAATTTGGCAGAACTTAAAGGACCTTTATTAGGTTTCCTGTCACGCGAAGAGCTTATTCGCGAGGGTGAGCATATCTATGCTGTTGAAGGTTGCTGGTATTGTCATACAGATCAAACAAGGACTTTAGTGCAAGATGTGGTCTTGAATGGTTCTGATTCTTATCCCTCTCCCCCTTCTTCTGCAAACGAGTACATCTACCAACAGATCACCTTTCCGGGAACTCGACGTATTGGCCCAGATATCTCTCGCACTGGCATCAAACGTCCAAGCCGCGATTGGCATAAAGGACATTTCTGGTCCCCGACAAGTGCCAGTAAAGGTTCGATCATGCCGGCCTTCAGACANTTTTTTGATTTTGATCCACGTGGAACTTCAAAAAGTGAAATGGGAGTCCCTAATTATAAATTTGAAGCTATTTATCAGTATTTAATGACTAAAGGAACGAGGATCTTTCCTCCAACACAAGCTTGGTGGTTAGGAAAAGATCCCATTCAAACGATTGAGATTATTGAAGGAAGGAAGACCTTGCCATGATGGATAGTGGAGGTATTTATGGAGCCTATTTGCATTATGGCTTAATAATTTTTATGGTTGGAAGTGCCTTTATTGTGTTCTTTTACCTATGGAAAAAAGGCCGATTAGATATGGATGAAGCGCCCAAATTTCAAATGTTGGATAATGAAGAGGAAAAGTCATGACGCACAAATCTCAAGAAGTTGAAGAATATGGCGATCCAGGAATAGAGAGCTTGGATGCCAAAGTTCCTGCCTGGCTAAAACTTACTTATGTCATCTTACCTATTTGGGGAATAATCACATTNTTATTTTTTTGGAATGGTTCTTCTGGCTGGTTGGATCGAGGCTATTGGCGCCAATTGCAAAACGCTGCCAAAACCACATTTCCGATCGTTCAATTTGATTCACCTCCCTCTGATGATTCAGCTAAATCATCTTAAATGACGCTTTGGATTGCTAGAGAAAATGTTAGTTTATCGCTTTCAAAGTGAGAACTTGTTTTTAAATTCTTTATACCTGTAAATTGAAAGTTTTGACTTCGTTGCCTTGCAAATTTAAATCTGACTCTGCAAGAACGCATTCATGTTTTTATTAATAAATCTTCTTACATTCAAAGAGCTTATCTTACTGATCATATTTGAATGTCACAAATAGACTTCCTCAAAGCAAAGTTCAAATGTCTTACTTTTTAACAAAGTGGTAGGTTTTCTTATAAAACTCTTTCATGTGTTGGCGAAGTTGATCACTTGGCGTAAAAAGTTGTTGGCAGGGAGGTAGGCTATTGAGAAATTGCTGGCCATATTTTTTGTNTATGAGTCGAGTGTCTAAGCAAACGATGCAGCCCCTGTCATTTTTATTTCGAATGAGTCGCCCAAAACCTTGCTTAAATTTTACAATTGCATTTGGAAGAGAATAATCCATAAAAGGATCTCCACCATTTGCCAAAATAGCTTCTGTTCGCGCTTGGATGATGGGTTCTGTAGGAACTTTAAAAGGAAGCTTAACAATGATGACGCATCTCAAAGCTTCACCGACTACATCGACCCCTTCCCAAANAGAATCTGTTCCGAACAATACCGATCGATCCGTCGATTTGAATTTATTCAACAAAGTCTGACGGTTGTCATCTCCATGTTTAAAAATAGGGAATTTATGTTCGATAAAGCGTGGAAGTAATATTTGATAACACGTTTTAAGCATTGCGTAGGAAGTAAAAAGCACAAAGGCATTTCCATGGCTTGCCATCACAGCATCCCAAATTTNTTCTGCAGCTGCTTTTGTAAAATTACTATCTAAAGGATTTGGAAGGTCGGTTGGAACAGTAAGCAAAGCTTGTCGCTTGTAATCGAAAGGAGAGTCATAGATGTTTTCTGTCACCTGAACATCAGGCAGATGGTCGTAAGTTAAACCCAGCCGCTGTTTAACAAAGTCAAAGCGCTTATTAGCCGCCAGCGTTGCGCTGCAAAGAATGACGCTATCAAAGCGTTTAANAAGGTAATCGGCTAAAGCCTTGGCGATATCGAGCTCGGCATCTGCGATATGTACATTCATGAATGTTTTAAGCATTTGCGCTTCTATCCATCTAACTTTAGAGGNGGGCGTGGCATTCTCAACAAATTCCTGCAACACAAGGCTTGAGGTGGATAATCGCGTACATAAAGCTTCTATCTCAAAACGAATGCCCTTGGTTTGTTCATTCAAAGGGTCTTGATTTAGGGTTTTAANAGCACTTTCGAGCCCAGAAATCGTTTGAATATATTTTAGAAGAACTTTTACAAGTTCGTTGATGTGATNTTTAAGCTCGCTAGACCAATAAGAATGGCTATAATGCTCTGGCAGCAAACGGAGCTTATTTTCACCTGCTTGATCTTCACTACTTTTTACGGGCGATTTAGCAATGTTAATAAAATTATAAAGTTTATCAAAACCCTCTGTAATCAATTTAAGTGCATCAGTTCTTATTCCAGGCAAATCTATATTAAATTGGCTCAATATTGAGCTCAATTCACTCGGTGGTGTTTTAGTTTTATAATAGGATAGAATACTTTCTTTTAATTGAGTCAACTTACCAAGGCTTTTACCGCCTTTTTCTGCCGCCAAACGCCCTATGATTCTTAGCAAATCCAATTGGTTTACTCTTTTAGCAAAGTATTCTGTGGCAATATCCTCTATGTGATGGGCTTCATCAATTACCACCTTGGAATAAANAGGTAAAATCGAAGGATCTTGATAATTTTCTGATTCTGAGCGCATCGCAAGATCGGCAAATAATAAATGATGGTTCACGACTAAAAGTTGTGCATCAGAGGCTTCACGGCGAGCTTTGAAAAAATGGCAATCTTGATAATATGGACATTGATTTTTATTGCAGGTGTCATTTTCTGCACAAACTTTATCCCAAAGTATTCCTGAAGGCTCAAAAGGCAAAGAGGATCGGGATCCATCCTGAGTTTGGTAAGCCCAGGCGTCGATTTTAACAAATTCCTCGGCTTCTTGAGGAGGCAAAAGCACCTGTTCTGATCGGGTTTCTTCAACTTTTCGCAGGCAAACATAATTGCGCATCCCTTTGACAAGTACGGCTTTTATGCTGACTTGAAGAGCTTTGGAGACTAGTGGAATATCCTTAATGAGGAGTTGTTCCTGGAGAGTAATTGTATGGGTAGAAATAACTGAGCGTTCTTTTTNTTGCACTGCCCATAAAATCGCAGGAATAAGATAAGCGATGCTTTTACCAGTTCCTGTACCTGCCTCTATAAGAGCGATTTGATTTTCATTATAAGCCTCGATAATGTTGCACATCATTTTTTGTTGCTGGTCTCGCGGTTCAAAACCTTTAATTACCTTACTTAAGTTTCCTCCCGTTTGAAGAATCTTCAAAGCACTTTCCGGATCTATTTCTTGTCGTTTTCTTTCTTGAGTTTTTAGCATTGAAAAGAGCAGTTTGGAGGTTCTATAAAGTATTATAATTCAAAATTATTCAACCCAACTGGGTGCCTTTGAACTTGAGGAGTTTATACTCCATCCAATCGAAACTTGGAGTTTTGACCGCGTCAGCTAGCTCCTGTCCTAAAATTCTGTCTGTATCGCTTGAACTTTTTCAAGTTGTGTTGCTTCGACTGATTCTTATTCAGGGCGCTTCCTTGTCAAATTTTCCAACTTTCAACTGGAAGGAGTATAGATTCAATGAAAGAATTTCTCAAGTTTAATGGAAGAAAAGACTTTGAAAATCACAGGAAAAAGAATCCTGCGATTTTCAAAAAAATTATTCAACTTCTAAAAGATCTAAAAATGCTTTAAGTTGTTTGGAGCGGGTAGGGTGACGCATTTNTCTTAAGGCCTTTGCTTCAATTTGACGAATACGTTCACGTGTTACATTAAACTCTATTCCCACTTCTTCAAGCGTTTTAGGTTTACCATCGAGTAACCCAAAACGTTGAATCAAAACCTTTCTTTCACGTTCAGTCAGTGTGGAAAGGACTTCATTCATCTTATCTTTTAAAATAGAGTAACCCGTGGCTTCGGCAGGTGAATCTGCTGCAGTATCTTCAAGAAAATCTCCAAACTGGCTTTCTCCGCCGTCTCCAACTTCTGCTTGTAATGAAATAGGATGCTGGGCGATTTTATAAATTTCACGTACACGTTCAGCCGTGATCCCAAGCTCAATGGCCAGTTCTTCTGGTGTCGGTTCCCGACCTGTCTCCATCATCAGTTNTTTAGCACCCCTCAACACTTTGTTGATCGTCTCAATCATGTGAACGGGGATACGTATGGTTCGCGCCTGATCGGCAATTGCCCGAGTGACAGCCTGACGAATCCACCACGTGGCGTAAGTAGAAAACTTATAACCGCGTCGGTATTCAAACTTTTCGACTGCTTTCATAAGGCCCATATTGCCTTCTTGGATGAGGTCTAAGAAAGAAAGCCCTCTATTAGTGTATTNTTTAGCAATGGAAATCACTAAACGAAGGTTGGATTCAACCATTTCTCTCTTAGCTTCCTGGCTCTTATCCATCCAACGCTGGAGCATGCGAACATCTTTTTTGAACTCGTCTAACGTACGTCCAGCTGCAATTTCACGTTTTTTTAGTTTTCGTTTCGCCGAAGCTAATTTTGCTGCAGCAAATTTGTTTCTTTCGGCTCTGGGCGTCAATTCCTGAATCTCTCTTTCGAGTTGAAGGAAGCGTTCGTACGCCCTTAAAATTAACTCTCCGAAATCTTCAATGATATTATGTCTCACATGAAAGCGGCGCAAATAAGCCTGTGTACGAATACGGCACTTCTCTAATTCTTCAAGCAGAGCCGTTTTATCGTTTTTGAGCGCTGGATTGTCGATTTGTTTCAGCAGGTCAACTAAACGTTCATCTTCTTGTTTTAAAAGAGCGCAAAGCTTGGGTAAGAGATTTAAAAATTCCTGTTTATTCGGAACTTCTTTTTCAGCTACACACTTATCAAAACGCTCTTTGCCATGCATCAGAGATTGTGCGATAGAGATCGTTTCAGCTGTAGAGTAGCCAAAACGCATGATAATGCGCTCAATTTGAATTTGAGCTTTTTCGATCCTCTTTGAAATTTCAACTTCTTCTTCACGGCTGAGAAGAGGGACAGAGCCCATTTCCTTAAGATACATCCGCACAGGATCATCGGGAGTCCCTTCGGAGCGTTTCGGCAAGCCCTCTAGTTCTTTTGCTTCTTTTTNTCTTTCTTTTTGGCGTTCGACTTCTGATTGATTAAGGATCTGAATATCCATCCCGCTTAAGAAGATCAAAACCTGATCGATTTGATCCGGCGAGTCGAAAGTCATGGGGAGAATTTCATTAATTTCCTCGTAGGTGATATAGCCTTGCTCTTTGGCAATTGAAACCAGTTCATCAACCTTTTGCTGATGTTGCTGAGGAAAACTATNTTTGAAATTATTTTTGTTCATGTTATTTTCAGTAGTAAGATTAACTGGTGTAAAAAAATTATAGGGGCTAAGCATTATGGAGATTGTTTTCGGGTACTCTTTATTTTCAAAGGGTTGACCATAATACATTCTTTTAACGAGGTATAGGAATTGTGATCTATCTTGTTGGTTTTTGTCAAGATATACTCCTTCAGTTAGAAGACACTAGCTATAAATACTTCAACTAAATATAGTCCATCTTGTCAAAATGTTTTTAAAAGGGTAGAAAAATATGCATCTTTTTGCAATCGATGATAAAGGCAATTTTTTATCGGCTTATCAGGCTGAAAAGAAAATAGATTATCGTTGTCCTGAATGTAAAGAGATCGTAAGGTGTCGTGGTGGTTTTTTAAGACAAACGCATTTTTATCATCTCAAGCCTAATCACCATTGCCGCCAAAGCGGAAAAACTCTTATCCATTTACAAACCCAGCTGTATTTNAAAAAAACAATCGCAGATTGTTGTCTTGAAAATCCTTTTCCTCGTATCAATCGAATTGCTGATGTGGTTTGGGANAAAGAAAAACTTATTTTTGAAATACAATGTTCTCCTATTTCAGCAAAAGAAGTAGAGGAAAGAAACCGTGATTATCAAAGTATTGGCTATCAAGTGATTTGGATTTTGCATGACCGGCTTTATAATAAGCAGCGTTTGACTGCAGCTGAATANTTTTTGAAGGAATTCCCGCATTATTTTACTAATATAAATGCTGAAGGGACAGGTTTTATATACGATCAATGGGATATCGTAGAAAAAGGGAGGCGTTTAAAAACGATGGAACCTCGTCAGGTTTCACTTTCCTCTTTTCAATCNTTGCGATCCGAATTTATTTTCTAAAAAGATTGTCCTAAGTGGCTCTTGAAAAGAGTTCAATCCTGNGCCTCTGTTTTTTCAGGTGATTATCTAGAACAATTTTTAAACTTGGAAGTGGCAGAAAAAGTAGAGTTTTTAAAGGAAGCTTCAACCCAAGAACAAGCGGTTTTGAGCTCGGGAGCAAAACAAACTCAATCAGGAGTTTTNAAAAAATTGAGGCAAGCGGCAAGCTTAGTGACTTTTCCCTACCGCCTTACTTTTCACTTAATTCTAGAAAAATTTTCAAGATGAAGTCAGAAGAAAAACTCTTCTGACCCTTTAAATTTAGCTGTTTTTAGCTGTATAAGCAGCTAAACGAGCTTTGTGCGATTGGCTTTATTAGCTGTGAAAACACCTTTTTAACGCCCTTGTCCATTAGGCTATAAATCTCGCTCAAATTTTTCTTGTTCTGAGCGTTATCTTTTTGGAAAGACCATTTTCCAATTCACGAATAGCCGTTCTAACTTGAGATTTGAAATTACGGTTGATCAGCCTTCTCTTTTCGTTTTGGAGATCTCTTTTTAATGGGGTAGGACGTTTTACTTTTTCTTATCTTTTTTTCTTCAGCCATTTTTCCTCTTAATGTTTAATAACATAAAATCTATATGGTGCTGAATTATAGGCATTATTGTATAATTCGTCAAAACTAAAACTAAGAGAGGAGTAAAAGTAAGGATAAGTTCGCGAATTCTTTAAAAAGAACCTTATTTTTGGCTTAAAAATAATATTATGAAACTTACATTAGAAAAAGATCTTCCCTTGCTGGAAGCATTGACTCATTTAGCCCCCGATAGCTCAAAAACAACCCTACGCTCCTGGCTTAAAGAAGGTCGAGTTTATGTAGACGACGTCCTTGANAAAGTGGGGAGTCGAATCGTTAATAGGGGGCAAACAGTAACGATCGGCGCTAGAGCAAATCCCAAAGTCGAAAGCCTTGGGATTCTCTATGAAGATTCAAATTTAGTTGTCATCGAGAAGCCTGCAGGACTTTTAAGTGTGGCGGCAAATTTTGAAAAACANAAGACAGCGCATGCGATTTTNAAAAATTATTATAGACCACGTAAAGTCTATGTCGTACATCGTCTTGACCAGGATACATCAGGCACAATGTTATTTGCTTTATCTGAAAAAGCCCATGAAAAATTAAAAGAATCCTTTGAGGCCCATGATATAAAACGAGAGTACATTGCTGTTGTCGAAGGAAAACTTTCTCCGCATAAAGGAACCTGGCAATCTTATTTATATGAGGATGAAAATTATAAGGTTCATGAAACTCTAGATACAGAGAAGGGGCGGCTTGCGATTACGCATTTTGAAGTGCTTAAGATGAATAAATTTTATTCGTTGGTGAAATTTACTCTTGAAACAGGGCGAAAGAATCAAATTCGCGTACAATGTAAAGCCGCTGGACATTCGATTGTGGGAGATCTAAAGTATGGAGCTACTAGCAATCCGCTACGCAGACTTTGCCTGCATGCAAAAACACTTTCTTTTCACCATCCAATTCTTGGAAAGAAAATGGTATTTGAAGTGCCGGCGCCGGTCGAATTCGATAAACTCATTAGGTGATTATGCATAAAAATTATGCCTGGCTATGTTTTTTATCTTTATTAACCGGTGCTGTAGGATGGATCATCCTTAAAACATTCTATTTAATTTATCTTTTTATTTCCTTGGATGCTTCTGCGCCGATTGCAAATATAAGGTGGGAAGTCAAACAGCTAAACGAGGAAAAATTCGTTTTAAAAGCCGATTACAATTTTAAAGTCAATGATCAGACTTTCTCAGGTGAAACTGAATTTAGGAATGATATTTACTGGAACCCTTGGGCCGCTCAAGATGCTTTGAAAGTTTATGAGCAAAAAGACTGGGAGGTTTGGTATGCTTCGCACAATCCTTCGTATTCCTCTTTACANAAAAACTTTCCTCTAAAAGAATCGGTTTCATCAGGGATTCTTCTCGTGATCCTATTATANTTTTTTGGCTTAGGATATTATGTAGCTACAAGGAAATCATAATCATGCCAATTACCTTGAAAAACACAACAGTTAAAGGAGAGCTTTTAGAAGCAACCTATCTCCCAGAAAAAGGCATGAATATGATCAGCTTTAANAAAGGGAATCTGGAAGTGATTGATCAATCCACTAAAAATCTTTTTGAAGAAAGATTTGCTGGATTAGGCGCTCTGATTGGTCCGCATTTTCATCACCGTAAAACAGAAACCCTTCCTAAGGTAAAGGATGAGAGTCTTTTTCCACACATTGCGCGTGTGAAAGCTAAAGGAATTCAGGAACCCTTTTCACATGGCATAGCTCGCTACGCTCCCTGGAAAGCAGAAGCTGAAGAATCTAAAATTCAGGCCATGTTAACGGGAAAAGATTTATGGAACGGCATTCCTTTAGCAGAATTAGAAGGTCAAAACTTTAAAATGACTTTTGACGCAGAACTTTTGCCGGATGGTCTTCATATCAAGCTTTCAGTTGTAAGTGACAGGGATTCTGTGGTTGGGATCCACTACTATTATGATTTACCCAATAAAAAGGGAAATATAATAAGTGAAGTGCAAAAATTAATCATTGATCGCAANTCAAAAAAATCGATCCCGAGCGACTGGAATTTTAATGAGCAACATCAACTCAACTATTCACTTGATGGAGACGCCGATTTTACNTTTTTCCCTTTTCCAGATCCTATTGAAGCCTCCATTTTACTAGATACTGGATTGTATCGATTACGAACAAACTACACATGCCAATCCCAGGAAAACAGCTGGCAGCTTTATCATCCTTCGGGTGCTTCTTTTGTTTGTATTGAACCTTTAAGTGCACAAGATCCACGGCATCCAAATCTTACAGTCAGCTCATTGAGCATACATCTTCAGATTCTTGATAACTAGGAAAAATAGCTGTTTTAAAGGAGCAAGTGCTGATAAGCACTTTCTTTTAAAAAAAGTTTGCTTTATCAGGCCTTTGTAAATTTTTCGTTGAGTTTAAAGATAAAGAGGTTGTTTTGTAAATTTTAATAAAATGTTTGTTAAGTTATTCATAAAAACTTTTTGGATGGTAAAAATAAGTTTGATTTGGAAGTTGTTTAGCGATTTTCTATTCTTTAAAAGCATGAAAGAACTTTAAACTTTTGCATACATTTATCGCTTTCTGGCAATATAAGGACTTTCATCCCTATTTATCAAGATTATGCAAAGTTTATACCAATCTCGCTATAGCCTACTAATCCTTGTAATTTTTTTGTATCTCATCCCACTCCTTCTCTTAAGCAGTTATGGAAGGTTTTACATGCCTTCCCAGCAAGGTTGGAATCTACTGGCTTTTGGCCTTCTTTGCAGCTCGATTGGAACCTTAGGACTNTTTTGGTTTATTTGCCATTCGGGAAAAAAGAATGAAGCCAAAGTTTTAGANAAAAGCAGAAAAATTCTTTCACAAGAAGAAAATCAATCTCAAGTCATTCAACAAGACACTCAAGCAATAAAAGAGTTAGAAGAATTGCAGGGGAACTACGCGATAACTCGTGAAAATATAGAGCGCTTAGAAAACGAGCTTGCACTTAAGACTGAAGAATTAAATAATTTGCAAAACCATAGTCATCTTATACAAAGACAATTGGAAGAACTTAAGGATGAATTTGAAGCCTATAAACACACGGCTGAAGTAGAACTTGAAGAACAAAAAAAGCGCTTGACNGAATCACANAAAACAATTTCTGATCAACGTGAAGGAATTGATAAGAAATTGCAACAAATTGCCCAGCTTGAAAGTAAAGTTTCCGATCTCACTTATGAAATTAAGACTTTGATCCAACTTGCTGAGATCGAAAATCAAAGTATGCCTATCTATCCAAATCTACCTGCAACTGAACATTCAAACTATCTTTCAAATTTTGATGTCATTGAGGACGAAGCATCTAATCTTTTTGAAAAACAAGTTGTGAGCGAGGACCAAGCGACAATACAACTTAAAAGATGCATTGATATTGCACAGAAAATCACAGGGGCAAATCATTACAGCAGTTCGAATTCACGTTTTAAAGATCTTGCCATCGATAATTATACTTTAGATCTAAGACGTCTTTTTGACAGCTTGAGAATGGAAAATGCAAGCACAATAATNTTTTATTCACANAAAGAAAATAAAATTCTNTTTGTCAATAACCAAGCAAAGAATTTGCTTGGATGGAGTCCAGAAAAGTTTATTTTAAGTTTTAATGACATTGTGGAACCAAGCCGTGAAATTTGGAAGCAAGGAATTGCAAGCCTGGCTATNAAAAACACATCTCAATTGGACATAAAAATGAAATCGAAAACCGGCGCTCTCATTGACGTCCAAGCTTTACTAGGCATAATTCCTACAGGAATATTTAGACATTATATATTAGGCGTTTTGTATCAAAATAAGGCTTAGAATCCAATGTTGCACATTATTGCCGGAACGTTTAAAAATCGAAAATTAAAGTCCCCAAAAAGTTCTGAAACACGGCCTACTACAGGAAAAATGCGCGAGGCTCTTTTTAATATTTGTCAAAATTATATCGAAAATGCNTCGTTTTTAGATGTTTTTGCTGGCTCGGGTGCAATGGGAATCGAGGCTTTAAGTCGAGGTGCCTCAAGCTCTGTTTTTATTGATCATAGCCGGGAGTCAATTCGATGCATTCAGGAAAATTTACAAACTTTAGGTTTAGAAAATAAAGGACAGTCTTTATGCGGTGATGCGCTTGCAATGATNCAAAAACTTGATGAAAGAAGCGAAAAATTTCATATTATCTATATTGATCCTCCCTATTCTGTTGAAGGATTGGCAAACGCCTTGATTCAAAAGGTTGATGAGAGTTCGATCTTGGTTCCTGGAGGGCTTCTTTTTATAGAAGAAGGGTGTGACACAATGATAGATAAAATTAAATGGCATGCATTGCATTTAAAAAGTGAACGTAAAATGGGACGTGCGCAGCTTTTGCAGTTTGAAAAGGATACTCATCATGAAAAATAAAGTTGGACTTATCGCTGGTACTTTCGATCCGCCTACCTTGGGACATGTGGATCTCATTAAACGTGCGGCAGAGATCTGTCATGTTTTGTATGTTGGGATTGCTGTTAATTCAAAAAAAGAAAACCTNTATTTCACCACTTTGGAAAGACAAGCGATGCTCAGTGAAGTGTGTCANAAAATTCCAAATATAAAAATTGTTGAAATTCCCGGGCTAGTGGCGGAATTTGCGCATCTTCACAAAATCGATTTTTTAATAAGNGGGCTGCGTTCAACCTCTGATTTTGACTCGGAATTACAACTGGCTTGTGCGAATAGAAAATTATGCGGTATTGAAACGGTNTTTCTGATTGCCAACCCAAACTTTTCGCACATCAGCTCGACACTCATCAATGAAATTGCGTGTGGAAGATACCGTGTGCATGAATTTGTACCAGAAGAGCTTGAAGATGCCGTTTATACGCGTCTTACATTAAAAGATAACAATCCTATGTAAGTTTGAAATTAAAGGTTGTTTTACGAATGAGCTTGCGTTTTTTCTCTGTTTTTATTCCTGGTTTCTTCGCTTTGGGCTAATGAAGAAAATTTTGTTCCTGACGTGACAGTTAAAATTCCTATGCGTGACGGCTATGAACTCCCAGCTGACATCTATTTTCCAAAAAATGGAAATGGGGAAAAGTATCCTTGCATTTTGTTGCGTTGTCCGGCTGGCAGAAAGGCAGTTCCTTGGATAGGCTATACGTCTCTCACACATTTTGGATATGTCGTGGTCATGCAGGATACACGCAATGCTTTAGACCCTGATGGGAAAACTGCACCTTTCCTGACAGATGGCTGGGGAGATCTCCAGGATGGTTATGATTCTGTTGAATGGTTGGCTAAAAGCCCCTATACAAATGGAAGGATTGGAACACTTGGTTTCTCCGCTGTCGGCTGTACGCAGATGTTAATGGCGCCTTCCGCTCCNCCCTCCTTAAAATGTCAATATATTGGAGTGGCAGCAGGCAGCATTTATCATCATGCTATTTTCCCTGGAGGACAACTGTTGAAAAATCAGGTCGANGGGTGGCTTGGAAGTTATTCAAGAGATAGCGGTGTGATTAGTTTTGTGAGCTCTCAGCCTTTCTATAATCGCTTTTGGGAATCGCTAGACTCTGTCAATGCTGCACATAAAATTCAGGCTCCTGGCTTTTTGTATGGTGGATGGTTTGACACCTTNTTGCAAGGTACCATTGATGCATTTTCAGCCCGGCAGAACAAAGGAGGAAAGGGAGCTCAAGGAGCACAGAAATTATTAATTGGCCCCTGGACTCATTGGTGGCCAGTTTCATCCAAACTAGGTGATTTCCCTGTTCCGCAGCAAGGGTTCTCTCCTCCTTATGATATGTCTCCNCAAAGGTGGTTCGAATTTTATCTTAAAGAAATCGACAATGGTGTAGATAAGCTTCCTGCTGTCACTTACTATGTCATGGGGCCTTTCGACGGTTCAAGTTCAAAGGGCAATGTTTGGAAAACTGCTGAGAGTTGGCCCGTTCCTGCTGAAGAAAAGGCCTTTTATTTAGGCGTGGATTTTCAACTCTTGCCAGCTTTAGAAGGCGAAAAGAAAACCACTTATACATTTTTGTCTGATCCAAAACATCCTGTTCCTACTTTAGGAGGACGCAATCTNTTTCTGGAATGCGGCCCCAAAGATCAACGTCCAATAGAATCAAGGACAGATGTGCTTGTTTTTACTTCTGCGCCTTTGCAAGAAGATCTTGAAGTCACAGGTCGATTAATGGCCAAGTTATTTGTGACTTCCAATGTTTCCGATACTGATTTTGTCATTCGTTTAACTGACGTATACCCAGACGGAAGAAGCATTTTAATTGCTGATGGCATGCACCGTACGGCCGTTAATTCTTCTCATGTCAAGAATTGGTCGCACGTTCAAGATCCTTGTGAAATCGAGATCGATTTAGCTTCTACAAGTTTTGTATTCGCCAAAGGTCATTGCATTAGAATTTCAATCAGCGGATCAAATTTTCCACGTTATGAAGTCAACCATAATATTGGACTCCTAGAGGCTAATACCGGTCGCTATGCAATTGCNAAAAACAAGATTTATTCAGGCGCTAAGTATCCTTCAAGAATCATCCTGCCGGTGGTATATAGTGCATCCAATTGAAATTTCGAATTTTGTCTTTGTAAGCTGCCCTTTCGTTGAATCTGCCTGCATCGCATAACTTATTTAATTTTGCTGCTTCGAATGATTGAAGCTCAAAGCGCTTTCTTCAAATTTACAACTTTCAACTGCAAGGAGGATGTCCAAATTATATTTTTAAACGCGTTTGAGCAAGAGTTTTGTGAATAAATTCGGCACGTTTATGAATAATATCTTCCTGAGAAAGGTTTGTTTTTTCTGGGAACTGAGAAAGCAAATGAGAACGTCTGCAATTAAAAAAGAGGCGATTGATCGATTCTCTATTAATGCCTTCAACCCATCCCATTTCAACACCTAGCTTTAATAAGCTGATGGCATTTAATGCCTCTATAGCATCAATTTGATAAGAATGAGTTAAAATTCCATAGGCTCGACTAATTTTATCCTTTGTATCAGCACTTTGGCTAGAGCGAAGCACGTTGCGAGCAGAATTTTCTTCAATTAACATTTTTGTAGTGAAAGCGCGTAGATTAGCAATAATCGTCTCTTCTGTCATGCCTAGCGTGTAATTATTTTGCACCACAAGGATATCGCCTATAATTTCTGTCGGGTCTCCTTGAATTCCGAAAAGGGCAATATTTTCGTCTGCATTTTNTTCAAGAATTTCATCTAAAGTTTCCGTATGAACTAAAGCTGGGAGTTGTAGATAAATAGAAACGATCAAAGCAGTCCCGCAATTGCCCATGTCAGACGTTAAAANACCATATTTTGTGTTGTACGCAAACGAGATTTTCTGCCCGATCGCTGTTTCAATTTTCAACAGTTTATTCCATGCTGTTTCTAATTCACCTTTGCAATCAATAAGCTGAAGGTGAAGATGATCGCGGAGGTTAAATGAGGCTAAAAATTGCCCAGTGTCATCGACAATAAAAGCTTCACCGGAATGAGCTTGAATAAAGTTATCATTTGAAAGAAAATGCTCAACTAGGAATTCTTTTTCTAAAGGGCCAATTTCTTCCGCTCTAATTAGAACAGGATTTTTAAGATTTTCTAACCCTATAATTTCTTTGCTTAACAGTGAAACGACCTGTTTCCGACGCTCAGTATTTAATTTATTGGGAAAGTTAAATTTTTGGATATTCCTGTGAAGGTTTATGGTTGATGCAAGCCAAATATTATTATCATTATTTTCCCAGGGCTTATTTTGGCTTATGATGGGATTCGATTTGTCATTTTCTTTGGTCATCAGGTTTCTCCGGATTTTCCTCTGTAAGCGCTTTGATTTGATCGCGCAGCCAAGCAGCTTGTTCGTAATCTTCTCTTTTAATGTTTCAGTCAGAGCTTCGTTAAGGGCAAGTAAACGTAAAGAAGGACTCATTTCGCTGATTTCTCCCGGCCCCCTTCCAATGTGAATTGGAACGTTTTTTTATTTGTGGCAAGGCGTGCGGGAATTTTATCAAGAAGGGTTAATTCAGACATGATGACATCATCAAAAACTTCATAGCAATTACTACATCCTAAGGGATTGCCCACTCGCAAGGCCTCTAAAGTAGTCCCGCATTCGCCGCAGGCAAGACTC
The DNA here is from genome assembly GCA_013414685.1 of Parachlamydiaceae bacterium. Classification (GTDB taxonomy): domain Bacteria; phylum Chlamydiota; class Chlamydiia; order Chlamydiales; family Parachlamydiaceae; genus Neochlamydia. The sequence continues at coordinate 1,801,536 of CP058704.1, forward strand.
GTTTCCCCTGGTGCATGGCCAAGCTCTTTTATGCCGGCTTGTCCGTGCAGTTTTCGTTGGAGCACAGGACATTCAGAGCACATGCTGGTCTGTGAAATTGTACTCCCTACTATCTCGGTGTACCAAACGGCAATCGGACGTTTGCACTCAGTGCACTCAATGGGACGTTCAGGAATCGGTTCGTCGAAAGAATTATCGGATTTTTTGGCCATAGCTTATATCGCTTATGTTGGGGTACTTTTACGTTACTATAAAAAAGTGATTAAAAAAGTATATAGTGTTTCCAGATCAAAGACACCCATTTGAATTGAGTCAAAGTCTCGGACTGAACTTATTTTAAAAGGGCTAATATTGAATGAGTTCGTCTTTTTAAAATAATTCAACTCCAAGAACTTTCAATTCAGTCCTAATGATTGTCTTTCAACTGGAAGGGTATATACCCCATCCAGCTAGAACTTGGAATTTTGACTACGTCAGCTTGCCACTGCCTTTGTATCTGTCTGCATCGCTTGAACTTATTCAAGTGCTGTTTCGATAAATTCAAATTCAGGGTGCTTTCTTGTCAAATTTTCCAAACTTTAAACTGGAATGGATATATAATTGACTCAAGCTGAATTGCTTTGAACCTAATAAAAGTTTCAGTCAATTTTTTGTGTTCTTTTGTGCCAATTTCGATTTCAAATTCCGTAGGTCGTCATCTTTCTTACACCACTCCAGCAATTTGAATCAAAAGGAGGCCAAATAATCGAATGTAATATTTTTGAATTATCTTAAAATAAATTTATAGCTTGGATTTGATTTGAAAGAAAGTGTATTACTATCTTTATTAGTTTTCATCGATATCTGGTATACCAACAAATAGGTCCCAACAGTTATCTACTACTTTAATGATGTCTTCCCGACTAACTGTCTTTCCCTTAAAATTCGAATTTCCAACTAGTGCTTGGATTTCATTGTATACAGTTTCTTTGGTTAGATTCTTAGATTCTTGATTAGTTTCTTGAGCTTCTTGTATGTAACGATATAAAATATTAGGGCCCTCTTGTTCCCATGCTCGGCCTGTATCCCAAATAATTTTGGAGATTCTGTTTCCTGTTCATTGCTATTATTTAAATTTTCCAGCCAAATAAAGATCTGGTCTTTTTATCATTGAAACAAACTCCACTATGGATCGCTTCAAATAATTCTAAATAAAGGTCGGAATGGGCCTTGTAAGCTTCATGCAGTGTTTTTATAGAAACCAAAAGATGCGCGATCTCCTTTAATCTTTGGGGACTAAATGGATCAAAATGCGATCGTTTTAAAAGAGGTAGTTTAGACTTGCATGGAGACTCGTTTTGTAGTGTAGCTGCTTTTTCCATCCCAGCAGCAAGTCCATGGCTAAATCCATCAAAAATTTCTAGACGATTTTTATAAAAAAGAAGAAGAGTTCTATATCTTCTTTTGTATGGCCAGGAGCCTTACTTAAGAGTTCTTTTTCAAAATTCTCTGCATCAAAGTCTAACTGTTGATTTAAGATCTTCAGGCAGTCTTCTTTAGTTTTTCGTCTACTGAAAAATCTTTTTTGAAGTGTCAGAAGATTTATTCAAAGCTTCAGATTGTTGTGTAAGGGAAATTTCTTGAGCTTCTGCTTGATTCTCTAAGGATTTCGGTAAGGGAATTTTTCAAAGATTCATTTTTAGGATCAACCAGTGTAAATGTGTGAGAGGATCTTAAAAAGCTTTTGTGATAAGCATTGCAACAGGAATAATGACGGTAAAGAAGGAGAAAACAGTCGCTACAATCTTAAAGAAAGTCTGAGGTGAAATTTTTGTTTTTCAAGGCTAACCTGTTCACTTCCGTCTTTAGCTTTTGAGTCAATGACAACAGCTCTTTTGCCACAAAAATGAAAGTAATTATCTACGATTTCTAAAACTTTTTCGTTCTTTGTTTGTGCTCGGACGCCATAGTGGACAGGAATAAAAATTAATTTTTGTCATGATAATCCATTGTTATAAAACAATATTATAATGAAAAATTTATTAATTTTCAATAGTTTTTAGATGCTTTTGAGGCTTTAAAATACTATAAGCATTACATTATGCTGACAAAATTCAGTTCTTTTGGCATAAAAAAATCTTAACCATCATCAAACTCAAGGAGATACTATGGTCTATTCGACGCAAAAAGTATCTGGGTCGCAAGTTTACACTTCACAGTTTAACGAAGATCAAAAACAGCTAGATTCCACAGATGAAAAGTGAAAAACAGACTTCTTTTTCTAGTCAAGAAGTCTCATCGTTTGAGACTGCGCAGGAACTTTTGGGCAAACTTACAATTAAAGAAAATGATAATCACATTCCTTCGCCTGTAAAAATAGATAATGTGAATCAAAATTCTTTGAAGAATCTAAATCTTGATGTGATTGCTTATGAAGAGTTTGCAAATGGAAATTTGAATGCTTTGTCGACACTTAANAAAGCTCTTTTGGAAAAGGGAATCGTAGGAATTCGCTCAGTTCCTGGTTATAAGGAAAGAGTGCAGGAATTACTGAAATCCGGTCGAAAATTTTCCAGTCTTCCGCTTGAAACAAAGCAAAAATACATGCCTAATAGACTTGCAGGAGAATTTACTGGCTTTGAAGTCGGTGCAGAGAAATTTCAGCGCGATGATGGAACCTGGGTCACAGACGATGGAAAGTACTCATACTATGGTTATGCGCATCAAGATCTTCCAGAAAATAGATGGCCAAGCGAATGTCCACTAAAAGAGGCNTTTTTAGGCATGGGAAGGTTAATGTTCGATACAGGCCTTGAAGTTTTAAAGTCCATAGAACTCATTAAACCAGAAATGAATATCTCCTTTGAAAAAATGTTTGGCGTCGGACGTTTTCTGCATTACAAAACAGGCGAAAGCGGAAATCCTCTTTGGTGCGGAGGGCATTTTGATCATGGAATCCTCACGGCTCTTTTACCTGGATTTTACTATAAAGANCGAAAAACTATTCCTGAGCCTGAAGAAGCTGGTCTATTTGTGCGAGAAACTTTGGATGGAGAATTCAANAAAGTGATTGCCAATGATCCGGATGTCATGCTTTTTCAAGCTGGTGAATGGGGGCAAATTCTTGCAAACGATGGGATTAAGGCAACCAAACATGAAGTACATAGTGCCAAAGAAAAAGGGATCGAGCGTTTTACCTTTGCAGTCTTTATAGACCCTGCATTCGGAACGCGCATTAAATCCACTTCAATCTTAACAAAAGATTCGAGATATGGAAACGAGCCTGATGGCACCTGTCTTTTCGATGACTGGAATAGAAGATCTCTAGAACGTTATTTAGTCACAAAATAGAAATCAAGCTAGATGAACAAAAAGTTTAGATAGTTTTGTTCATCTAGCTAAGGATTTACCAATTCCTTTCTTGATAATTGAATCCTTAGTTATCGGCATCATTCTGGTCAAAATCATACTTTGTTACGAATCATATTCTCGATATCGGAAGCATATCTATAAAAATTAAAACAGTTCGATTTATGAAAATTTATCTCCAATTTAAGAGCTCTGACCATAGAGCAGAAGATAAGCTTGTTTTTGGGTATGAATCTTAAGCGTACGTAGATAATTAGAATTTTGAGACTTGATGGACTCGAACCATCGACCCTCTCATTAAAAGTGAGATGCTCTACCGACTGAGCTAAAGTCTCGAGGTATTGACCCCAAGGGATTCGAACCCCTGTTATCGGAATGAAAATCCGGTGTCCTAGGCCAGGCTAGACGATGGGGCCATAAAAGTTAGAAACCTTTGTGGCTTAACTCTTCAAATCATTGAAGACGTTTCATCCTACAGAATTTCCTCTTTTTTTGCAAGTACTAAATTGTTGTTACCTCTTTTTCTTTTTNTTCTGCGAGATCATCTGCCTCTTTGCAGGACTTGTCAGTGAGGTCTTGGATGTTTTNTTCAAGTTTTTTAANGGCGTCCTCAGTTAAAATTCCGTCTGCTTNTTGCTTTTNTGCTGCCTCATTGCAATCTCTACGAATGTTGCGGATACTAATCTTGGCTTCTTCCTTCCTTTTATGACATTGTTTCACCATTTCCTTGCGCGCATTTTCATCCATAGGAGGAATTTTTATGCGGATTGCATTGCCGTCCACAATAGGCATAAAGCCTAAATTGGCCTTTTCAATCGATTTACCTATAGCATTTGTTGTAGCCGGGTCGAAAGGTGTGATGAGCAGCATTCGAGCTTCCGGGGCGTTAATGCTGGCTACATCCTTTACTCTCATTGTAGAGCCATAAATTTCAACAGAAACCCCATCCAACATTCCGGGATTGGCGCGATTTGTACGAATAGATTTCAATTCAGTTTTCAAATGTTCAATGGCTGCTGCCATTTTGGATTTAGCTTGATCCAGGATGTTCATGATTATCACTCCATTTTCTTGGCTAATTAATTAACGTTCCATTTTCTGGATTCGATAATATATTTTNTAATGATTCTTTTCCAAGCATTTGCATGTTAAAAACAAAAATAGGAAGGTGGTTGTTTTTGCAAAGGACAATCGAAGCTGCATCCATGACCTCCAAATTTTCGGCAAGATACTGGGAATAAGTAAGACTTAAATATCTTTTGGCTTGTGGAAACTTAAGCGGATCTTGGCTATAGACACCATTTACTTTAGTGGCTTTGAGAAGAATATCTGCTTGAATTTCACAGGCGCGGAGCGCTGCAGCGCTGTCTGTTGTAAAATATGGATTGCCCGTCCNCCCGACAAAAATGAGAATGGATCTTTCTGAAAGATATTTATTGGCACGCTGCCAATTATAATCTTCTGCCACTTTAGGACAAGGAAGAGCGCTCATCACTATAGCAGAGCAACCTATGTTCTTCAGCGCCTGCTGTAGAGCTATCCCATTCATTAATGTGGCTAACATTCCCATTTGATCAGCTGGAGTTCTATCCATGCCTAAAGCTTTCAAATTGATTCCACGGAAGATATTTCNCCCGCCTATGACTAAAGCAAGCTGGACCTCTTTTGAGATCTCTTTCAATGAAGCTGCAAGGTTTTGTACACTTTCAATGCCGATTCCGAAAGATTGTTCACCTAATAAGGTTTCACCGGAAAGTTTTAATAAAATACGCTTAGGTTCAACCATTTTCCCTCAAGAAGTTTTAATTAACTTTAAATACTTTTATGCTCATGATTTTCCAATCTTCATCCTGATATTCCAAACTAATTTCTAATCTAAATTTTTGCTCGTCTTTTGTGCTTTTTAAAGAACTGTGGAAAATGCCTTGCTTTTATTGATGTCAATAAAAGAGACACTCAACTGATCTGGGGTGCTGAAATCACCCTCCTCAAAACTTTGAACAAAAACCTTAAATTTTTTAAGGGATGTGGCCTTCTGAAATTGAACGCTCGTACTATTAAAATAGGCGTCAGGTAGATCGTGGACTCTCAATTTGTCAAAAAAACTTGTATCGCCTGGGTAACGGCAGCTCTTTCTTCCTCAGTTGGGGGATAAAGTCGGTAGCGATTTTGAACGAATTCTTCAATCGAATCTTGGGCAGTAAGAGTGGAACAAAAGATCAACGCGAGAAATAGAAATCGGCGCATAGTTAATTAAAAGGTTTAAAAGATCCGTAGCTTTCTATTAAAGTTTCTGCCTTTTTATAATTGCTGCGTTTTAATTCCTCATAGATACGAAGACCTTGAGAATTCAAACCTTGCTGAAGATATAACAGACCTAATTTGTAAAGAGTCTCCCGATCCCCAGGATTGAGTTTAAGAATCGTTTCATATTCTCGAATTTCTTCCTTAGGCATTTGAAGGTCCCTGTAGCTGTAAGCAAGCTGTGCATGAACCCAAGGATCATTTGGAGCAAAATCGCTTAAAACTTTAAACTCCTCAATAGCTCGTTCAGCAACAGCTCTGAATTNTTCTTCCATTTGAGGAGAATAACGTTCGGGCGGCATCCACCTCTCATCATCATATCCATCAAGTTTTCGAGGATCAATATAGAGTCCTGATAGCATCACATAGGCATTTGCCAAAGAAACATGAACTTCAAGGCTTGTCGGCTCGCATTTGACAAGTTTGATATTTTGCTCGACTGAAGTCATTAAAAGAAGTTCTTTAATGCGATGTACGTCATACCAATGCCACCAGCAACTAAATTTTTCAATGTAGGTTTGTAAAGTTTCAAATCTCTTCGGAGCACGATAAAAAGCATATTCTTTGCCGTGAAGACTATCAGCTAGTTTGCAACAAGCATTTGCTAAAGAAATATAATGTTCGGGATTGCCGTCTTGAAAATTCATTAAACCTTTGCATGCAGCCAGATAACGTTGAAGGATTTCAGTATACTGCTCAGGTTTTCTAGTTTGATAATAGACTTTTAAAATGAAATAGGAAAAGCAGGTCAAGAATACCAATGCAAGACTTGCAGCAAGGATGGCAGATTGAGCAAGAAATGTAAAAAGAAAAGCGATTAATAAAAATTCAATCGATCCCAGAATGAGAAAGCTCATGTTGAAAATCACATATGATTTCATCATACGTTCAAACTGAATCAGGATCGGATCAGCAATTTTATTGATGTGTTCTGGATAGTGTAAGTTATTTACTTGAAAATAACTTTCTCCTTCTAAACTAGAAGAAGTCATTTTAACCTCGCACGGTAATCTAAAAGCACATTTTATAGATACCTGATATATTTTAAACAAGCTTTTTATTTCGGTGCTGTCTTCTCCATGGAATCCCAAAAATTCAAAGTGAACTATCAGCTTAGTTTTGGAGTTTTACAAGAGAGGGCTTTAACTCTTCCTGATAGAAAATCGTGAGTCCGCATAAAATGATCAGCGTAGAAGTTACTAGTGCCCAGGTTAAACTTTCGCTTAAAAATGCCCAACCGAAAAACGCTGAGAACATGGATGTGGTAAATCCGGCAAAAGACATAAAAGTAGCCGAAAAACGTTTTAAAAGCCAACCGTACAGGTTATAGCAGATTAGATTTGAAACAACAAGAAGCCAGCCAGCACAGAATAGGAAAGGAAGAAATTCAGTAACGGGAAGGGGATTCCAATCTTCTACAAAACTAGAATGGATAAGAGCCATAGCTCCTCCGATGATCATGCTTATTCCATTTGCAAACATAGGCGAGTAACCATTTTCATTGACGATTTGTCGTAAAATGATCCATCCATAGACGCTTGTGGTGGCAGCCGCAATAACTGCTAATTCAGCCCACGAAAACATAAATAAATGCCCAGTCTCTTGTTCTGTTGTAGTTTCGCTCAAAAGAATGGGGAGCATTCCTAAAAATCCAACAATCAGACCGAGCCATTNTTTCGGAGACATTTNTTCAGTGAATATCAAATAAGAGAAAAGAGCAGAAATAAAAGGAGAAAGACTGTAAATGAAACACGTTTTGAATGATGTTAGATATTTAAGACCCCAGAATTCTAAAACGTTTGTAATGTAAATATTAAAAATAGCTAATCTCAAAATACGCCGCCAACCCTGCCATTCGATTTTAAAAGTTGGACCTTTACGATAAAGCTCATAACCTACAAGTATGATTCCGGCTAATAACATTCGTGTGCCAATTAAAAAGAAAGGCTGTGTGTATTCCAAGGCAAATTTACTGACAGTAAAAACACTTGCAAACAGAGCAAACAAAAGAAAAACAAAAGGCATAATAAATTCCTAAAAACTTAAATTAGTTTAGAGGACGAAGAATAAAAATTCAATCATATTGATGAAGAATTTGAATGAATTGCCTATTGATGGTAAGTCACTTTCCCATTACTAGGATGCTGCAAGACTTGTTGAAGCACTTTCCAGCAATCTTGATTTTAGGACTCAAGGTGCAAGCTTGTTCTATTGCAGTTAGAGCTTCCTGAGGTTTATTACAGGATAGGTTAAGTTTAGCTAATTTTATCAAGCAAGTGACATCAGCAGGTTGTAATTTAACGATTTGCGTCCAAATCTCTACCGCCTCTAATANATTGCTTTTTGTTTCATAAATAGCTGCTAAAGTTTTTAGAGCCCCCAGGTCTTGAGGGGCGATTTTTAAAACTTGCCTTAGGTTATACATGGCAGCTTCTGAATCATGCTCATAGATATTTACGTCAGCAAGAAGCTTGTAAGCATCCACATAGTAAGGGTTTAATAAAATGGATTTTGTGAATGCCTTTTNTGCAGAATCGTAAAAATGCANGTTTTTTAAAACCTGCCCTTGCAAAAAACAAACTTCAGGAAGAGGGAGGGTTTGGTCATTTAATTCTTCTAATTTCTCAAATGCTAATAAAAGTTCTTCTGAAGGGTGTTTGGAGTTTTCTGATTGTGAAAGCAATTCTTTAATAATAAGGATTTGCAGGGAAATATTTTTAGGGTGTTGAGTTAAATAAAACTCTAGGGCTTTTAATCTTTTATGGGGTGAAGACTTCATTTCAAATGGAAGAGCAAGTTCTTGAGGAGCCATTAGTGATGAAGGAAGCGAAAGCCCTAAATCAATCAAATGAGGAGCGGCCAAATCAAATCTTCCAATTGCCACAAGTGCATCGGCATNAAGCTTTTGAATGTTGGCGTCTTGCTGTGGATTTGNAATAAAAAGTTCACTAAATGCTTTTACGCTGTCAGGATAAAAACCTATCTGAAGATAAGCACTCCCCATTAAGGAAAGAGCATTTTCAAGGTAAGGCGTTTTTAAATCTGGCAAAGCTTTCTCTAAATCTTGAATCGCTTGAGAATAATGTTTCATTGAAAAGGATAACTGAGCCCTTTCAAATAGTAATTCAGGAGAGGGATTATTGATCGCATAAAAACTTGTCAAAGCTTGATCTGCATTCTGTTTAACGTATAGGTAATAGCGTGCTGCAAAATCATTGGGATCGAAATAATGCAAATTTTTTTGAAGTAAAGCAAATGCTTTTGAGTGGTTGCTTTCAATGAATGGTGTCACTTTTGAAACTAAAAATCTTGCAAAAAGTTCATTTGATTGATCGATTTGATTTTGAGCAACATGAGCTTGGATAGCAAGCGCTTGAAGTGCGGGATTTTGCTGATGGCTGACATCAAGCTGACTAAAAAGCTCTANAAGTTTTTCCCATTCCTGCTTTTGAAAGGAAGCTATAAATTTTCCCACAAGGATTTCATCGGATTCAATAGCTACCTTGTTGAGCCATTCTAAGGCATCGTGAGGCTGGTATAAAACTAAGTAGCCATAACCGATTCTTTGAATCACATCCTGGGATAAAGGTTGATTTGCGGATAAAAGACCCAANNAGAAATTTGCNNCATTCATGGTATCACCAGTCAACATTTGAGAGACTGCAAGAATTTCACCGATCGAAAAGTCAATCGCTTTCAGGTGTTTTATATGTTCGATAGCATCAAGATAGCATCCTTGTTCATAGGCTGTTAAAACAGCGATTGTTCTTGCAGCCTGATTGTTGGGGTTAAGAAGAAGCACCCAGTTGGCTTTTTCATAAGCTTTAGAATAATTCTTTACGGAGTAAAGATATTGCGCGTCTTCTAATTGATTTGAAATTTCATTGGGATTGAGGATTTCATCAAGTGGTAAATTAAACTCTTTTAACGCTATTAATATTGAGGAGAACTCCTCTATCCTCTCCTGCGAGAGAGCTTGCTTATAGGATTTTACCAGGGCTTGTTCAATATCTTCTTTGATCAAGTTATATTCTGTAGAAAAAGGGAGGGATTCTGCGATTTTAAAAAGAGCCATTCCCTTCTTTATATTTCCTTTAAGGGACCACATGCGTTGGGCTTTGTCCACAAGCTGCTTAGAAANAACATATCTATCATAGGGATGCTTTTCAAGAGATTTCCATAGCGCTAGATANNAACTTTGGTTTTTTAGCTCTTCATTTTCATTTTCTATGAAAGAGAGAATTTTTGNAGCAGCAGTTTCTTTAAGAGAGGAAAAACTAGAACTGTCAATACCTGGAAAGCTCTTATAGAGACTCCAATAGTCTTCAAGATGACGAATGTTTTCCTTTGTCAAAGCATGCTGCATATAATCTAGCAAATGAGCTCNTAAAAACTGCTTAAATATCCCTTCATCTAAAGCGGAAAGATTTCGAATCAGAATAGCTGCAGCCTCTCTATTGCCCGTCAATGCATTTTCATTGAACATGGCAGCAAGATTGTGAGAAAGCATTTTTAGCTCTTCTGAAGCCTGCCATTTTTCTAAAGTCGTAATATACAGGGGTAAGTCATCAAAATAGTTATGCGCAATGCTCTCAAAAATTTGTTTATTCAGTGCTTGTAAAATGAGACATTTTTCCTGGTGCTGGCTATTTTNGGAAGAAATTAAAGCCAATATTTCTATGGCCTTTTGATAAGTCTCGCTGCGCTTGTTAAAAGCAATTTTATCGCATTCTTTAAAATAACTATAGGCTAAGAGAAAACGAATCTGATCATGGAATTTTTCAGGCCTGGTCTTTAAATATTTTTCCAATTTTTNTCTTGCGGCTTGAATAAATCCTTGTTCAATTTCTGCATGAGACAGAGCAAGCTCGGTTTGTTCTTCAGGAAAGTGAATTTCAAAACTTGTTTTCATCCAGTTAGAAAGCCAGTGGCGCGTCCCTTCTTTCTCCCAAAATCTAAGAGCTTCAGGATAGTCTTTGTTTAAATAAGCAAGATATCCTTTAAAAAATGNAATCCAGGGCTCTTCTGGAGTCACAAAAGGAAGTCCTTGTTCTATCGCTGTTTCTAATGCCTCTGCATCTTTTTGCAAGCAGGCGTTCAACGCTATATTCAAAGTGATTTCAAAGGCGGCGCTACTTTNTTTGCGGGTCAATTCATAAATAGCCTGCTGGAGATAACTTTGAGATTTTTNTAAACCTAATTCTTCACGGGCAAGGTAGGCTTCATATAAATAAAAATCCGCGAGGGGGATGGAATTATCTTCATGCAATAACAATTGGCGAGATTCATAATATTCTTTTTNTGCAAAGTGTTCGTAGGCTTGACTCAAAGTATTTTNTGAATCAAACGCAACCATGACAAAAATGGATAAGAATAAGAGGCTTGAACAGACAGAAATAGCAATAATCTTGAAGTAGGACATTCAACTAAAACCGTATAATATCAATTAAATATTAATTTTACCTAAAAGACCAATATTAAGCACGTATTTTTACAATTTCATGAATTTTTATATAATGAGATTTATTTTAAATTTTGATGAAATAAATCCCCCTCTCCTGATAAAGTGAGTTTAGGGTACCCAAAATCTATGGATGGTTTGTTTCTATGCAAAAACCGAAAATTGTCCTTATTGAAGATGAAGAGGATATTGCGGCTCTAATCAAGTTACAAGCAGATATCGCCGGCTATAAACTTCATGCTGAAGTAGATGGTTTAAATGGTTTAAGAGCTATAGAAAGAGAAAAACCTGATCTTGTGATCTTAGATATCATGCTTCCGGGCCAAAGCGGCCTGGATGTTTGCCGAAAAATGAAGAACAGCCCTGATTTAAGAGATATTCCTGTGATTATGATTTCCGCTAAAAGCGAAGAGTTGGATGTCGTGTTAGGGCTTGAGTTGGGTGCAGATGATTATGTCACTAAACCCTTTTCTCCCAAAGTATTGTTCTCGAGGGTACGCGCTGTGCTTCGCCGCGGAAAGGAACCTCATGAAAAAGCTCCTAAACTTCTTACTTTTGGAAGTTTTACCATGGAAGTCGAACGGTACCAATTACGTAAGAAAGATAAGGCCATCGCCTTGACTTTGTCAGAATTTGGAATTCTAAAACGTCTAGTGATGAGCCGAGGCAAAGTTCTTACCCGAAACCAACTTTTAGATGACATTCAAAATAGCGATGCTTTTGTGGTTGACCGGAATATTGATGTCCATATTGCTTCTCTAAGGAANAAACTGGGGCCCAATTTCAACTGGATTGAAACGGTACGTGGAGTTGGATATCGTTTTCTTGAAGATGAAGAAGAATAGTTTTTATGTTCTTATTTTCTTTCTCTTANGATTTTTAAACGCTGCTGATCTATTTTTGCAAAAGCAACCCGATGTTGGGAAATTTGGACTTTTCCTGGCTGATCTTTACTGATTCGAGAAACGTACTTGCATCGAGTGATACAAACCTCGCCTTCCTGGCTCTTTAAGGCCTTGCTATAAAATAAAGCCGCCTGAATAGCATCTTTAAGGGACTCTTCATCAGCATCGTGTTGTTTCCCTAAATGTAGAACTACATGGGATCCTGGAACATCTCTTGCATGTAGCCAATAATCAGAACCGTTAGCGTATGAAAAAGTTAATTTATCATTTTCCTTTGCGCTTTTTCCTACCCAAATTTTTAGTCCGGACTCTGTCAAGAATTCTCTATAGGGTAACGAAGGAATGAATTCTTTTGCTTTAGGGATTTCTTTTGAAAAGGGTAAGTAGTTTTTTTGACAAAAACTTTTAAGCTCAGATTCTAAAGCTATCTTTTCTAATTCGTTTATCAGGACTGTTATTTNTTCAGCGTTTTTATAAGTTTGTTCCAACTGTCTCTTCAGAGGATCTATTGCGCGTTTAAGCTTTTTGCTTTTTTGAAAACGTTTAGCAATTTCATCAGACGGGGAAAGCACGGGATCAAGAAAGANTCTCTTTTCTTCATCATTCTTTAGCCAATCATTGACTTTGATAAATGGCATTCCTTTTTTGAGTTTATATAAATTAGCTTGAAGAAGTGTTGCCTCATGATGATACTGTTCCCATTTTATGGCCTCTTCCAATTCCTGTTTAAACTTAATTTGAGCCCTGTTTGTTTGTTTAAGCCTGTTTTTAATTGCCTTTCAATGTAAAGTTTTTGTCGAGAAATTCTGCTTTTTTTCTAGATGATAGTAAGATTTTTCTAATTGTAAACTGCAAACCGTTTCAGACTGAATTTTCTGCTCTTGCAAAGCGGNGGGCTTATAGAGTTCGTTCTCAACAGGATTCAAAGAAGCAAGGATTTCATCTGAAGAAGTGATGAGCAAGCAATTTGCGCGTTTAGGAATGAGCTCGCAAACTAATTTCTTGATCTCCTGNNGTTTTTCAAAAACAAGAATTAAAATACGGTCTTCTTGCAAAAGTTCGCATCGTGATAAACGATAGCCATGTAAAACTTTTGCAAGAGTCTTGCTGAAAGGAGTAGAGTGTTCTTTCCAAGGGTGCTGGCTTAAATGAAACCTTAAAANAGGTTCCTGAAAACATATAAGAAGTGAGTAATTGTTTTTAAAACGCAGAATGAATTTACGTGCCTGGATAGCAAGGCATGTCTCAAANNAAGCTTCTTCCAAGAGGGGTTTAATCTCTTGTAGAAGCCCCTTCATTTGAGAATAAGTGAGAGACATAGCGTTTAGATTAATTAGACCTGTTTAATTAGACCTGTGCATAGGATTCCATTTTAACAGCTCTTTGCAAAGCTGCAACTTTATCTGTATTTTCCCAAGTAAATTCTTTTTCGAAGCGTCCGAAATGACCGCCAAATGCAGTTTTTCGATAGATAGGGCGTTTTAAATCGAGCATTTCAATAATTCCTTTAGGAGAAAGATTGAATACAAGAGGAACTGCTTTGCTCAACACTTCTTCGCTCACAGATCCTGTTCCAAAGGTATCAATTTTAATCGAAATAGGATGAGGAACCCCGATCGCATAGGAAACCTGAACTTCGCAACGCTTTGCAAGTCTTGCAGCCACAATGTTTTTAGCTACATATCGGGCTGCGTAACAAGCTGATCGATCTACCTTTGTAGGATCTTTTCCAGAGAAAGCCCCTCCCCCATGGCGTCCCATTCCACCATACGTGTCCACAATAATTTTACGACCCGTAAGGCCGCAATCGCCTGCAGGGCCTCCAATCACAAAACGGCCTGTTGGGTTTATATAGAAAAGCGTGTTTTCGTCAATAAAACCTTTCGGCACCAATTTTGAGACCATTGATTTCATATCTCTTACAATTGTATCATAATCGACATCTTCAGAATGTTGGACAGAAATGACAACGGTATGCAAATGAATAGGCCTGTGATTTTCGTCATACTCAATTGTCACTTGCGATTTTGCATCAGGACGTAAGTAAGTAAGCTTATTGCTGGCTCGCAGATTATTTAATTCTCGCACAATTTGATGGGCTAGCATAATCGGAAATGGCATGAGCTCAGGTGTCTCATCACAGGCATATCCAAACATAAGACCTTGGTCCCCAGCACCTTGTTCTTTGAATAGTCCCTCACCTTCATTGACTCCCTGAGCGATATCGGGCGACTGTTTATTAATACTGGTAATAATCCCGCAGCTTTTATAATCAAATCCAATTTCCGGATAATGGTATCCAATATCTTTAATCGTTTCACGCACAAGCGTTTGGTAATCTAATTGAGCAGTTGTTGTAATTTCTCCTGCAACCACAACAAGACCTGTCGCAACCAATGTTTCACAAGCTACTTTCGAATTCGGATCTTGTGCTAAACAAGCGTCTAAAATAGTGTCCGAGATTTGATCTGCGACTTTGTCTGGATGTCCAATTCCAACTGATTCTGAAGTGAAAAGATAATGTGACATTTGATGACCTTGGTTTATTTTTTAGGCAAGATATCACGGCTTTCGTGTATAGTTCAATTCAAAAAATGAATGCATTCCAGTTGCAAGTTGGATAACTGATCACGCGTCCCTTGAAATAAGAAGCAGGGAGTGACTGCAAGGCATTGCAATAAATGATACAGAAAAATATGAAGTTAATTTCTGCCATTTTTTGGCTTTTTTATGATAGTAAATTCAATTCATGCTGATGAGCCGATTGCTTTAAACTTTGACTTGCTTAGAGACTCAGCTTTTTGCATCAGATCGTGGGTCAAAAGGTTAAGATTAGAGGTTTTTATTTCCTTTAGATTCAAATCTTTCAATTTTATCTTCTGAACCGCATTTAAAAACTTGTTGTATAGGTTCTCAAGATAAAAGCGACCAACAAATATTTTTAATAGGTGATTTTGAAAAAGTTCCACGAGGACAAAGGGTTGAATTTGAAGGCGTTTTTAGCATCGATCAGATGGAGGAAAACACCACTTACCGATTACTTCACCCTCAATTTAGGGAAAATCAAAAAAATGTTTCAGTGATTTTTTTGTTTTTAATGGGAGGCATCCTTTGGATAGGCGCATACATTTGCCGACGCCTCTTTTCAATCTCTGCACATTCAAGATAAATTGATGTGAGCCAGTTGACTTATAATTCAAATTTCATGCGTGTAGGGATTTCGACTTTATCAATCTTTTGCCCTAAAANATTAATACTATGTAAGCGAAATTTTTCAGGATAATCAGATGCAAAATAGAGATGTTGAGGACTTATTGATTGAGGATTACGAAGATTTTGGTTATCCAAAACGGCTGAAACATGTTCTGCACAGGTTGTGGCTGAGTCAATGATGGAAACACTTTTTCCAATTTCAGATTGGATTAGAGGGGTGAGAAGAGGATAATGGGTGCAACCTAAAAGCAATGTGTCAATATTTTGTTTTTNTAAAGGGGCCAAATAATCACGAAGAATCAAAAGGGTGGCTGGATGTTCAAAAAGATGCTCCTCGATAAGAGGGACCAGTAAAGGGCAGGCCATCGAGTAGATATCAGCAGAAGGTAAACGTTTTTNTATTTCATCTTTATAAGCATTTGAAGAGATGGTTGCACGCGTGCCCAAAATTCCAATGCGTTGGTTTTTAGTCGTCATGCTGGCGCAATCAGCACCTGGCTGAATGACATCAATGATGGGAATGTTTAGTATGGCTTTGAGTTTGTTCATTGCATAAGCGGATGCCGTATTGCAAGCTATCACCAGCAATTTAATTTTGTGTTCCATTAAAAAAATTGCATTTTCAAGGGAGTATCTTAATATCGTTTCTGGACTTTTGTCGCCATATGGAAGTCTTGCTGTATCTCCAAAATAAATAAGCTTTTCATGAGGCAGTTTTTCCATCAGCTTTTTCATGACAGTCAGCCCGCCGATCCCTGAATCAAAAACGCCTATAGCCTGAGAATTTTTCATGGCATTTTGAGAGTTTGGCCAACCACGATTTTGTCGTTCGTAAGCCCATTTAGATCTTTAATTGCTTGAATGGTGGTTTGATTCTTTCTTGCAATCTTTTCCAAACTGTCTCCAGGAGAGACTTTGTAAGTTTTACTGAAAGGCGAAGCTGGGTTGCTTTTAACTTGCAAAGCATCTGTAAGGGATCTTAAAGCTGTTTGAAGGCTGTCAAGATTTTGATTTTGAATTTCCAGGATTTTTCAAGCTCATTGAGCTTTTGTTTGTATTGGGCAAGAGTTGCGGCTGTTTCATTGGCATGGCTTTGGAATTTTTAGATCTGCTACAAGTCCTTTGGTCGTTATTTCAAGACTGTTGATTTTGGAGTCCAAAGAAACAGAAGAATCTTTTAAGGCATCTTTATGCGCTTGAGCGCTGTCAGCAGTTTGTTGGCGCAATGAATCAATGATGCTTTCCAAATTTTGGACTTTTTCATCGTAAGTTTTGATTTCGATCTCATGGTTGTTAACCTGATGGCGTAAATCATCCAGCAAAGCGCGCATTTCTCGAAGAGCAGTAGACGAGGTTGGGTCCTCATATGTGCGTCTTGGAGCAGCCTCAAGTGATGAGGCAAACAAAAGTAAAAAAGCTGCAAGTTGAATGAACCTGCAGCAAAAATTTTCTTAGACATTATCTTTGATAGATTTTAAATTCCGCACGACGGTTTTGCGACCATGCTTCTTCGTGGCTTTCTCTGACAGCAGGACGCTCTTTTCCATATGAAATAGTGAAGAGGTTGTCAGGACTTACCCCGTCCGCAATCAACGCATTACGTACGGCATTTGCACGTCGAGATCCTAAGGCGAGGTTATACGCTTCTGCTCCACGTTCATCCGTGTGTCCCTCAATGAAGACGTAGGTGTTTGGATTTCTTTGCATATAGTCTGCTACATTTCGCAAAATATCCATATTTTGCTGTCCCTTAATTAAGTTACTGTTGTAGTCAAATCTAATATTTTGAAAGACTTTAGAAAGTCCAGGAATTGTACTAGGATCATGGAAGGCTTGAATGCCTGGAATACTGCTGCCTGGATCACCGGGATTTTCCCTGGGCTGCGGGCTAATTGAATCTGCCATGGCAAGATCATCGCCATTTGGTTGATCCTGTAAAGGAATAAAATCTCCGCCCATTGGAGCACTTGAAGTGATATAACTTCCATCTTCAGTATAAAAATCATTAGGAGAATAAACCATTCGGGAGTCTCCATGCTTACCGCCTAAGGATTTTAATCCTCGTCCCATGTGGCGTCCGGCAGTTTTTGTGTCATCCCAAATATCGTCCCCTGTTCGTGTGCAACCTGCTGCTGAAAAAGCAAGGAGAAGAAGCAGATTGAAAAGCATAAAATAACGGGTAAATTTCATAAGAATCCTCGGCGTTAGCTATGATATAGAAACGGCAGTTTAGCATAAAAGGATAAATTTTCTAAAAGAGCTTTTTTTGAATAGTTCCAAAAATGCTTTTGAGTTTAGATAAATTGAAAATCTTTATTTGCGAATCAACTTTCAAATGTGTTTCTTAATTTCCTAACTATAAGCATTTTGTGTTAGTGCAATCAGAAGGATAGCTTCGAATTTCATATATTAATAATTTAAAACTGTTCTATAGGTGAATTAAATCCAAAACAACCTTCTTGGAGCTTTTAAATGAAAACTCACAAGCCAACAGTACAAAAGCCTGCACAAAGGCAAAAACCTCCAGGTCATCANAAGAAAATGCGACCTCAACCCCAGATTGAAAAAGCCTTGAGAGGCAGCGGCAAGCTGAATAGAAAAGTAGCCATTATTACGGGAGGGGATAGCGGAATAGGTCAGGCTGTAGCTGTTGATTTTGCCAAAGAAGGAGCGGACCTGGTCATTGTTTATCTTAAAGAGCATGCGGATGCAAAAACTCAAGAAATGGTCGAAGAAAAAGGGGGTAAATGCCTCTTGATTGCTGGCGATTTAGGAAAGGAACAATTTTGTAAATCAGTCATNAAAAAAACCATTTCTCATTTTGGAAAGATTGATATTTTGGTGAACAATGCTGCAGAACAGCATCCTCAAAAATCGATCGAAGATATTTCTGAAAAACAATTAGTAAAGACCTTTAGAACCAATATTTTCTCCTATTTTTACATGACAAAAGCGGCTCTAAAATACCTTGAAAGGACTAAAGGAAAAATCATTAATACGACTTCTGTGACTGCCTATCGAGGAAGTAAAGAGTTACTGGATTATTCGTCCACTAAAGGGGCAATTGTGGCGTTTACAAGATCACTTTCGTTGGCATTAATAGAAAAAGGAATTAGAGTGAATGGTGTGGCTCCTGGCCCCATTTGGACTCCTTTGATTCCTTCAACTTTTCCNTCCAAAAAAGTGAAGACTTTTGGTTCAGATGTTCCGATGCAAAGAGCAGGCGAACCTTCTGAAGTTGCTCCTTGTTACGTNTTNTTAGCTTCTGATGAATCCTCTTATTTTTCCGGGCAAATCCTGCATCCCAATGGGGGAAATCATAAATACCTAAATTTGGAGCCATGATGAAAAAATCAAAGTCAAACGGGCAGAACCAAAGCAATAAAAAATAGCTACGATGAGTTTAAGGAATATAAAGGCAAAAAATATACCGGGATGAAAATTGGAAGAACTCATTCCTGGCATTATGATCAAGGGGAATGGAAAGANAAAAAGCAAACACCTGATCTTTGGGAATTTAATTATAATGTGAACAAGCATAGAAAGGGTCATGCGCCGGAAGGATCAGGTGTTCCTGTTGGAACAGAATATCACTGGTACATTCTTGCTCATCAAAACGTACGGAAATTAGATGCAAACACTTATTCTACGGCTATGCGGGGTTTNAAATATAAACTAGCCCACAAGAGGGCAGAAAAAGAGTCTTGGAGTACAAGTTATACTGGTCAAAGGAAGCGTTTAATCAAACTTTTTCAAGGAGCGATTCATCAATTGGAACAGGAAGAAATTCAGGAAAAAAAGAAAATAAAAAAACTACAAAGGCAAAATCTAAACCCCTTTAGTGTGGCGATTTTTTAAAAATTTTTCATTTCTTTCAATGAAAGGGTGTTGATTACATCTTGTTTTTCTAACCATCCCTTGCGCGCCATTTGAATTCCATAATGACAATTTCTCAAATCCCTCAAAGAATGGGCGTCGGGATTGATACTGCATTTTAATCCCTTTTCTTNTGCTTGAATCCAGTATCTCCAGTCCATATCCAGACGATTTGGATAGGCATTAAGTTCGATGATCTTATCATTTGCTATGCAGGCATCGATAATTTTGGGAATGTTGAGCTGGTAGGGATCACGGTGCAAAAGAAGCCTGCCAGTCGGATGTCCGATGATTGTGGTGTAAGGATTTTCGATTGCTTTAATTAACCTTTTGGTCATGATGTCTTCTTCTTGTTTGAAGAAGCGGTGAATAGAGACGATGACAAAATCGAGTTGTGAAAGAATTTCAGGAGAAAAGTCTAGTTCGCCGTCCGACAAAATATCACATTCTAAGCCTGAAAACAGTTTAAAAGACGCAGGCAACTTTTTATTAAGTTCCTGGATTCTTAGAATTTGGCTGAGAAGGCGCTCTTCATCCATGCCATTTGCTTGATAACTTGATTTCGAATGATCAGCAATGCCAATATATTCCCATCCCGTTCTTTGTCCTTCAGTTGCCATTTCTTCTAAAGTATTTTGACCATCAGAATCAAGTGTATGGCAATGGAAAGTTCCACAAAGATCTTNTTCTTCAATCAGAGACCATTGATGATTTTNTGAAACTTCAATTTCCCCATAACCTTCGCGCAGTTCAGGGGGATATAGGANAAGTTTTAAGGCTTTATAAATCTCAGATTCATTTCGATAGGTTTTTTCTTTCAAAAAGAGGAACTTTAGNNTTTCTGAGGCATATTCTTTTAATCGATCAAGATGCTTTTGGTTGCCTGTGGAAGTTAAAAGAACCATGGAAAAATTTTCTCTGTTTGTTAAATGCAAAGTCGCTTTGATTCCGTGCTTTAATAAAACGCAGGCATGATTTACATCCAACGATAAAATTTCTTTTACTAAATAATGTTGAGTAAATTTCGAAATNNGCAGTGTTTGGGATTTTTGCGATAACCAAAAATCTAATTCGGAAATTAATTCTAATTTTCTTCTAATTTGACCGGAAATTTCAANTTTCATCAGATTCATTTTTAGTATTTCCTCAAAAGCTTTCGCAATTTTTTCAGCTTGAGGAAGAAGCAAAGAATGTCCCTTTTTAAANNAGTTCAATTTGCTTGAGTATTTTTTTAATGCGGCAGGTCCAAATAGTTTGGTTGATTGAATTGTTTCATCATGAATGGCTTGTTCAAATTCAGACAGGGATTTAATGCCGAGTTTTTCATAGAGAAGACGGATTTTGCGTGAGTTTAGACCCGGGATTTGGGCCATCTCCAATAAAGTAGAAGGAATCTTATTCAGAAGCTCTGAGTGATAAGGCAATTGCCCTTCTCTAAATAAGGTGGTGATGATGCGAGAAAGAGTGTGGCCAATGCCTGCAAAAGATTCCAAGGTTCCATTTTCTACATGCTGGCTAAATTCAGGCATTGTCTCAACTAAACTCGCGGCTTTACGATAGGCNNCCATCCTTTTAGGATTATCATCGACGAGCTCAATCACAAAGCAGATTTCCTNTAGGATTTGAGCAATGGCGTATTGATCCATAATCTTTATTTTCATTTCATCCTAACTGAAAAATCAATAAAAAGAAGGATTTAAATAAAATAGTAGATTCTTTTATCCATATGAAGGAGCTAGGGGATAATTTTTACATGAGGATACTTTTCAAGGTAAGTTTTCACTAAGGCTCGATCTCTTATTGTTTGGATCATATCAATAACAAGAAGCAAAGGACCTAAGAAGATTTCTAAAAACCCCTACGTATGTGCCTTGCATTAATTTCTTGTTTTAAAGGAAGTTTGGGATTTTCTTTTGCACATAAAATAATTCTTGATATTCCAACAATAATGTTAACTCCTGGAATACAAGCAGCAATTTTGAGAAATTGTTAAGAGCCGCTCTACTATCTCCCCAAAGACGGTGATAACCAAGAAGTTGTAATTTTTCCTTTCGAATGAATTCATCCCTCTGATGACAAGCCACTTTCCATCTATCAACAGACTCAAAGCCAAAAGCAGGATGAATATCTAAGGTTCTAAACATGAATTATACCTAATATATTAAAAATATAATTATATACATTTCGTTTTAAAAAGTCAATTTTATTATTAATCTGAAAAATTCATGTTTTCTTCTTTTAAAACTAAATTAGTTAGGATTTTGATGAAACCTTCTTTAGTACTAGTATCGTATACAATCCCCTCTTCTGTTGTTACTCTTTGGGGTTCAAGGGACAAATCTAACATGTAAAAACAGGTGTGCGATATAGGCAAATACGAGCGATTAAAAGTTGGGCGAATAGAATCTCCTGATAGGAAAAGTGAAATTTTTGAGCTAATGGAAAATGTGACTTCATTATGTTCAGAAATTCTATATTTTTTCTGGATCTTTTGAAATTATTGTTTGTAAGGAATTGATTGAGTTTGAAGCAGGATTGTTGCGATCAAATACGTTTTGAATTCTTTGATCTTGAATAGTGGGTTCTTTAGTCTTTAATTTTAACCATAAGTAACTAAGACCCTGGGTAATCCCAAGCGTAAAAATACCCAATATTATAGTCACTGCCCATGCTAGTCCTTTGGCTGAAGGAGAGGGTTCTTCAGAAGGATATAGAATAATGTGGGCAAAATGATTTAACGCTTTATCTGCTTTCATAAAAACAAGTATTAATAATATATAATAATTATTAATAAACTAAAAACTCGTTTCTTTATCAGAGCTTATTTAGGTTCCCACACAGGAAAGCGTTTTTCACCAGAGCCATTGGTTATTTTAACTGCTTCTGGTTGGTTAAGGTTAATCAAGTAAAGTTCGCTCTCATTATTTCCGGTAGAATTAAAAATGAGATGCAGACTATTGGGAGCCCATGTAGGGTTTTCCTTGTTGCTGCCTCCTTGAGTAATCTGTCTTTCTTGTCTTTTATCAAAGTCATAGACCCAAATTTGGCGTGTCCCTCCGTTTGAGGCGCAGTAGGCTATTTTAGAACCATCCGGAGACCAGGCGGGCGCTGTGTTTTCCCGATTGCTTTTTGTGATCAGGGTAGCCTGGATATCTTTCAATCTTGCACCAGGGGCTGGAATGTCCATTACATATATACGAGGTGTTCCATCTTTATTGGAAACAAAAGCGACTTGTTTTCCGTCCGGGCTAAAAGTAGGGGTTCCTTGAGTGGCTTGGTGCGTTGCAAATATTTGTTGAGGTTTTCCTATTGAACCTTTTTCAGTATCGAAAGCTTGCAAAAATAGATCGGGGTTGCCAGTATAATCGCAAATGAATGCCACTTTATCGCGTTGTCTTGAAATAGTGGGCATGAGTTGATTACCTTTAAGTAAACTTAAACGACGACCGACTCCTTCCTTTAAAGAGGCAACATAAATTTTCGGCTGACCTGATTTATAAGAAACATACATAATACTGCCACTGCTAAAACCAGGCTTCGGTGGAATATAAGCTGGGGTGACACAAAGGCTGTTGTCGTGGGTAATTTGGCGAGCATTTGCTCCATCATAGTCTGCTTCCCAGATCTCGGCCGTAGAAGAATTGCCTTTTGTGGTTTTAAGAGTATAGATAAGACGTGTATTTGCAACTCCTTCTGTTCCAANAAGTGCTTTATGAATCATATCTGCCAAGCGATGCATCAGACGTCTATCCTGATTGATGTTTCCTGAAAGAGTCAGTCCTTCAACGTATTTTTCGCTTCCTCCATTGACGGAAAGCATACGAGCAGAAACTTGATTATTTTTGAAAATGACTTTAAGGACGTAAANAACATTTAGGTTTTTCCAAGAAGAGGCCTGGCCAGTAGCTGTCTGAGAAGCATCTGACAATGCATCCGCTTCTTTACTAGGCTTCACCGTAAAAGTCATCCCATTGTGGTTAAGATCAAACTTCAGAATTTTTTCCAACTGAGCAATATAGTTCGGATCTCCAATTGGAGTTTCTTTATAAGAAGGAGTCAGGTAAAGAGGCATCAACTTGCTCTCAGTCGATAATTTAACAATGATCTTTTCTTCATCTTCGTTAGATTGAGCCTGCAGAGCACTCACAAAAGAAAAACAAAAAGAAGGTAAAATTTAAAATTTTTCATAGTTCATTACTCAATTGGATAATAAAGGTGTATTCAGACATATTTTCAAAATGATTTCCGAAAGAAGGAAATTTCAAAGCCGGTAGGGATTTTTCAACATAACTTCGGTTGGCTTGGCTCGCTGTTTTCACAATATTTACTTTTGTCACTTTCCCCGATCGATCCAAGGTCAGTTTTAATTGAACATCTCCATGTTCAGGTAGCTTTAGCATAAGTTTCAAACGACTTGCCAATTCATCTCGATAATTGGCTTCTCCTGAAGTGAGCGGAGAGCCACTATTTGATGGCAACGCATCGATTTGCAAACTTGTGATTGCTGCCGGAGCAGCAACAGCTAAGGTTTGGCTCGATTTAACAGCATTCATCTTAACACGACCCTGATCAATTTTCGCAATACTTTCTTGTGCAGCTGCAACGAGTTTTCGTTGTTTTTCATCAGCTTCCTGCTGAGCTTTAGCTTTTGCTGCATCCATTTTGGTTTTTCGTTTTTGCAGCTGTCTCGGTTTTTTTGTATTGGTTTTTAGGTGAAGATTCTTTTTGGGGGATTCTTTTTGGGTTCTTGTTTTTTTGGCGCTTCTTTTTGGGAGGCTGTTTCTCTGTGTTTTTCTTTACTGGAGAACTTGGTTTTTGAGGCTTAGCTGTTTCCTTTTGACTTCCACAGGCTTTTGCTCGATAGGCTTAGGGGTTCTAAGGGTTTAACAAGAGGTTTTATTTCTTTAGGTGGATCCAGTTGTATAGGTGCTTCTTCTATAATTTTTGGGGATCTTCTACTTTGACAGGCGTACGCTCTTGTTTGATTATAGGTGAAGGAGCTTTGGGTTTTTGTGCTTGCACAGGATTCAATTGTATCGTTTTAACAACTAAACGCTCGGCTGGCTTTTGAGGCTTGTGCAAGGAAGAAGGCGCAAAAATTATCCATAAAATGAGAGCAAGGTGCGCAGCGATCACTAAAAGTGAAATTTCAGCCAAGGATTTATGAGAAGCTTGTTCGAGCATTTTAGTAGGTCTTATGAAGGTTTTAAAACAACATCTAATTGAGTAAAACCGGCTGTTTCAGCAGCATTCTTGACAGATTGGTAGGTTCCAAAATGTGCATGACGATCATGATAGAGCTGGGGTTGAGCCTTAGGATAACGCATCTTGGCTTCACGTAAAAGAGCAGTCAGCTGCTCCGGATTGACCTGTTGCTTATTAAACAAAATTGTGTTGTCTTTGCGCACATGGATAGAAATAGGGCTGCTTTCTTGCACAGCGCTGGTTCCTTCATGCGAATCAGAGGCTGCATCTGCAAGCTCAACCTTATCAAGTTCAAGCAAAGGGGCTATTACAATGAACATAATTAAAATCACGAAAACAACATCAATTAAAGGGGTCAGGTTAACCGCAGGTTCTTCAATCTGTTTGCTGGAAGATTTTCCAAGGCGTCCATTCATGATAAGTCCACCTGTCTGTACTGCATTTCCACGCAAGCGAGAATTTCAGTCGAAAATCCTTCCATCTCTATTTCAAAGTCTCTAATCGTGTTTTNTAGGTAGTTATAGCCGACTAGTGCTGGAATTGCATCCACTAATCCCAAAACAGTCGTGGCTAAAGCTAAGGAAAGCCCTCCCAAAACCATTTGATGTGTGCTTCCTGATGTTTGAGTTTGCATTTCAGAAAAAGTTGTCAAAATTCNCCAAACAGTACCCAATAAACCCAGAAAAGGGGCAAGACTGACGACTGTTGCCAAAATAAACAGATTTTNTTCCAGATTTTTGGTTTGATGGGCAATGTTGGTTGCTAAATGAGCTTGGACAAAGTCGATATCTGAAGGGGATAAGTAGGAAATCCCTTGTTTTTTAGCACTCTCGTTGCCTCTGTGCGAAAAAGNTCGGTTTTTATTTAAAATTTCGACCGTATGTCTTTNTAAAACGCCATACAGGTCTTTAAAGGGATTGGAATAATTAGAATTTGCAAGGGAATCATGGTCCAAACTTAATGGATTTTGCCTCTGAAGTTGAAAAATTTGATAAAATTGTATCGATTGTTTTCTTGCCTGGTAAGTCTGCCATGTTTTATGAAGTAAAATAACCCAACTAATAACAGAAAGCAGGAATAAACCAATGAAAATGAGCTTTCCTAAAANATCAGATTCAATGTAAGCGTCATAGAAAGGATTAGATGCAATAAAAAAATNTATATTTACTTTCATTTATAAATCCCTTATAATAATTATTCGTTTTAATAAACTCTTAATGATAGGAGTTAATATTGATTAAATTCCATACCACCAAACGTTTAATTCTGGGTCTTTTTCTAATATTCTCGCCGTTTTTATACAGCGAAGACCCCCTACAAGTCAATCAACTTCATTCCTCAAATAATCTCTTTGAAATGACTGAATCTATTCCGGATTCCTCGATGAATCCAGTAAAAGCTTCTATTTTAATAGAACCTACTGATATTCAAGCAGGTCAACCCTTTTGGGTCGCCATTCATCTTAAAATGGACGATCATTGGCATGTATACTGGAAAAATCCCGGGGATACAGGAATGCCTGTAACAGTAGATTGGGAATTGCCAGCTGGATTTAAGGCGGAGTCATTTGAATGGCCTTATCCTAAACGTATGGATGCAGAGTCCTTTATTGGGTTCGGCTATGAAAACGAAGTCTCCTTTCTTGCCCAAATCACTCCNCCTGCACAGCTAAATCAGACGAATTACCCCATCAAGGGCTCTATTAAATATCTTGTCTGCTCTGATTCTTCATGCTTGCCAGGTGAAGCCGAAATCCAAGCAAATGTCAATGTCACTAAGTCAACTCCTCAATTGAATACNAGCTCACGCTGCTTTTTTGCTAAGGCAAGAGAGGCTCTCCCTAAATCTATGGGCGATTTGCAGGCTCAAAGAATGAACGACCTGATTGAACTTGAAGTCAATCCTTCAAATCCCTTAAAGGGGAAAATCGTTAAAGCCAATTTCTTTCCAGAAAAAGGGCAAAGTATTGATTTTCACGTGGAAACTCTTGTTTCTGAGGTGGAAGGGACAAATTCCTACTCTGTGGCATTAAAAGAAATCGAAAGTTTATCCAAAATTAATTTGCTAAAAGGGGTTTTGGTCGTCACCACGCTGCATAATAATCAGACAAGCACAGAAGCCTTGGAGGTCAATGTTCCCATCTTAGATCGCACGAGCGGAGAGCAGATGTTAGTCGTAAATGATCCGGCTAAAAGGCCGTTCAACATCGAACTTCCAAGCGAAGAAGAAGGCTTTAGCGGTGGGCTAGGAATGGCTTTGATCTTAGCCTTTATTGGCGGTATGATTTTGAATTTAATGCCCTGTGTTTTGCCAGTCATGTCATTTAAAATTTTAGGATTTGTGAAGATGGCAGGGCAAAGCCGCCGCTTAACGATGCAGCATGGCTGGATGTTCAGTCTGGGCGTCATGATCTCTTTTTGGACTTTGGCAGGAGCTTTATTAATTTTACAAGCCTCCGGACATTCCTTAGGCTGGGGATTTCAACTCCAGGAACCTATCTTTGTCGCCATTTTAGCCTCCATTCTATTCATCTTTAGTTTAAGTATGTTCGGCGTCTTCGAAATGGGCGTAAAAGTCGGTTCTATGGCTGGACAAATGCAACAAGAAAAAGCTAATGAAGGATTTGCTGCTTCTTTTTGGAGCGGTGTTTTAGCGACAGTCATTGCTACCCCTTGCACCGGCCCCTTTTTAGGAACGGCTGTGGGATTTGCGATGACGCTTCCCTATTACCTTTCCTTATTAGTATTCAGCTCATTAGGGGCAGGAATGGCCTTTCCTTACTTAATCTTATCCGGCTTTCCAGAATTAGTGCGCTTCCTTCCTAAGCCAGGGGCTTGGATGGAGACCTTCAAGCAGCTGATGGGTTTTATGATGTTAGCCTCAGTTTTATGGCTGGTATGGGTATTTGGTGCCCAAACAAGTTCTATGGGAATTTTGATCCTGCTGGCTGCCTTCTTNTTGATGAGCATGGCTAGTTGGATCTATGGCCGCTGGGGCAACCCAATGAANTCCGAAAAAACTCGAAGAATTTCATTATCTATTGTCGCAACTTTATTACTGGCTGGATTTTACGTTCTTACCTTTGCTACAGAAGATAAAGTGGAGAAAAAGCCTGCCGAACTTGTGGCTTCAGCAGAAAATGGGTGGGAAGAATTTTCACCTGAACGTGTAGCCGAATTAAAATCAAAAGGAATACCGGTCTTTATTGACTTTACAGCTAAATGGTGCCTCATTTGCCAGGCGAATCATATGGTTTTAACTGGAACAGAAGTGCATTCTAAATTTAATGAGCTAGGCGTCGTTCGTATGAAGGCGGATTGGACNAAAAAAGATGCGGTTATCACGGAAGAATTGCGCAAGCTGGGTCGCAATAGCGTGCCNCTCTACGTGCTTTATAACGGGGATGANAAACCTGTCATCCTACCGCAGGTCCTGACTCAAGGTGTCGTGCTAGATCATTTAAAAGCTGTTGAGTGACAGAAAAGCTAATCGGGCTTTTCTGCTTTTTCGAATTCCCTGATTAGCATAATAAAATCATCTGGAACTCTTGAATCGATGCAGTCTGCTGGATTTTTGAGCTGAGGATTTATTTCTTTGAGACGTTCGTAATCTGCCAATGCACTTTCACGCGATTCGGCAGTTTTAATTTCCATAAAACAATCAGCCCGGCAAAATAAGCAAAGAATTTTTCTTTTTCGGTGATAGGGAGTTTTAATGCTTCTGTAAAATCCCGAATGGCCGCACTCCAATTTTTATGAAACCGAAACAGCTCTCCTCTTTCGATAAGTGCCTTTGCATAGGATGGGTCTTTTTGAATCGCTATTGAAAGTTGTTTGATTTTTGAAATTGTGTTCAATGCTTGTTTTATATCTGGCATGTGTCCTGGGTCTTGCCAAGGATCTATTTCCTTGAGTCCATGTCGATGACACCATTTGATTGCACTATTGGTATTCACATAAAAACAACCCTTTTGTGCTTGTTTGTATCATATCCTTCGACCTGGTCAGCCTTGCCAATTAAATGCAAAAGACAACCCAAAATTTTATTGTGTGTTCTTATTCCAAATTTTTTGTGTCCGGGTCTTGATCATCAGTCTCTTTAAAAGGATTAATCAATACACGTCCCTGATTAAATCGAACATCCATAACAACCTCCACAATGCATTTTAATTATAGAGAATTAAAATTTAATAAGCAAAACGGTTAACAGCCTTAAAATATGCAATCTAAACGTATCTGGAGATAATAAAAATAAATCAAGCTAGAGCATAGTCTCATTTTGATCTTAATTAGATCCGAACCCACTTTTTCACTAGTGAGCTCTAGTTTCTACCACAACTCTTGTTGACGATTGGACATTATCAAGACGATTTTAAATTCTGAATGTCTTCTAGATGCTCAGAAGGTGTCTGCATTGTATCGGGGGATTGTTTAGTAGGTGCGATTTCTTTAAGGAGTTCATAGTCTTTTGTAGCCTTTTCTAAGGCTTCAGCGTCATTTTTTAACTTAAATTTTGACATGAAGCAATCCGCACGATAAAACAAGCAGTTTGTTTTTTTATTTCATTTAAAGGTAAATCCAAAGCCTTAGTAAAATTTTCTATTGCCGCATCCCAGTTTTGATGCTGTTTAAAAATTTTTCCCAATAAGATCAAAGATTCTGTGTTTGTTGGATCTGTTTCTATTTTTTTGAGAGTTCATGAATTTCAGAAAAAGTTGAAAGAGCTCCTTTAATATTTGGTGCGTGCCCCGGATCCTGAAAAGGATCCACACGTGTAAGTCCATGACGATGAAGCCATCGGACTGCGCTATTTGTATTTACGTAAAAGATGACAGTTTTATGCTTTGTTGCGTCATATCCTTCAACTTGATCGGCTTTGCCAATTAATTTTAAAAAAAGCCCACGATCTTGCTGTGCGTTCGTATTCCAAATTTTTTGTCTCAGGGTCGAGATCGTTAGATTCCCTATAAGGATCAATCAAAACACGTCCCTGAAAAATCGAACATCCATAGAAGCCTATATAGAATTATTATATTATAACATTAAAAAATCTTAATAAGCAAAGCAGTCGCACCCCCATGCCCAGGGATTTAATGATTCTTGAGGTGAAGAACAACCTAGCAACAAATCAAGGGAATGTTTTTGATTTGCATGACACGCGCAATTTGTGTGTCGATTTTGATAATATCCTCCATAGTATTTAACAGGGGACCAGTCGGGGCTAACAGGCAAATTCTTATTCGTATCTAAACNCAAAAATTCCTCATTACCATAAACGACTCTACCGGCAAGGAGAGTTAAAACTGAAGTCATGTCTTTTATTGATTCTTCAGGAAGGGTTAGATAATCCTGAGAAAGGACAGCTAAATCAGCGTATTTTCCAACGGAAATAGAACCTTTAATTTTCTCTTCACGAGATAATCTCGCGCTTCCTAGAGTATAGAGCTCTAAAGCTTCTAGGCGATCTAGGATATTGCTGTTTTTGTAAATCCGAGTTCNCCCGACAGTCTTGCCAGTCACAAGCCAATACAACGAAATCCATGGATTATAACTTGCCACACGGGTGGCATCAGTTCCGGCTCCAATTGGAATTCCTAGGTTGAGCATTTTTCTTATCGGAGGACTTCTTGATGCAGCTTCTTTTCCGTAACGATCAATAAAATATTCTCCCTGAAAAGCCATTCGATGCTGAATGGAAATTCCGCCATTTAAAGCTTTGACCCTTTCAAGATTTTGGTCAGAGATTGTCTCTGCATGATCAAAAAACCAACGTAGATCGCCGAAGGGAATTTCTCGATTAACATCTTCAAATACGTTTAAGGCTCTTGTAATTGTTTCGTTATAGGTTGCATGTAGACGAAAGGGCCACCGTTGTTCAACAAGAAAATGGATGACTTTTTNTAAATCTTTTTCCATATGGGAAGGAAGATCCGGGCGTGGGCTTAAAANATCTTCAAAGTCAGCTGCAGAGAAAACGAGCATCTCTCCTGCGCCATTCAGACGATAAAGACCATCGCCTGAATAAGGAGAAATCATTTTGGACCAGGTCTTGAAATCAGACAGTTCATTTCCTGGTTTTTGCGTAAATAAATTATATGCGATACGGATTGTAAGCTGCTGATTCTTGTGTAAACTTTCAATAACCGCATAATCCTCAGGATAGTTTTGAAATCNCCCGCCTGCGTCAATACAACTTGTTATACCTAATCTATTTAGTTCGCGGATAAAATGACGAGTCGAATTCATTTGATCTTCTACAGAAAGTTTAGGTCCTTTTGCTAGAGTGGCGTATAGAATCATTGCATTGGGTTCTGCAATCAGAATACCAGTTGGATTGCCTTTATCATCGCGTTCAATTTTACCCCCTGNGGGATCAGGAGTGTTTTNTGTATAACCTACTGCGCGTAAAGCAGCAGCATTTAATAGAGCCCTATCGTAAAGATGAAGAATAAAAACAGGGGTGTCCGGAGCAGCTTCATTGATTTCATTTAACGTTGGCATTCTTTNTTCGACGAACTGGAATTCAGACCAGCCTCCTATGACTCGCACCCATTGCGGCGGAGGTGTTCTTAACACCTGCTGTTTTAACATTTCTAGCGCATAAGCTAAGGAGGGGACGCCATCCCAACGCAGTTCCATGTTATAGTTAAGCCNCCCGCGAATAAGATGCAAGTGGGAGTCATTCAACCCAGGTATGACCCTTCTTTGGTTGAGGTTAATGATTTGCGTTTGCGGGCCAGCAAGTTTNNTTATCTCTTCTTCATCAGAACCTATGGCAGAAATAAATCCTGAAGTCACACTGATTGCTGAAACTTCAGGTTTAATCTTGTCTAAAGTAGTAATCTTTCCATTAAAAAGAATTAAATCCGGAATACTATCTTTCTTATTTATCATAATTTTATAAATGAATATTCATCGAAATCAACCTCATTAGATGAGGTCTTCGTCACTTCACCTTATGAATATAATTTGGATGTTGTCAATAATTTATTTAAAAATAAGAAAATAATTTGCAGCTATCCATGAATCATGATACTCATAAAATAAACCTGAAGGAGCGCAACCTAATGATTTTAAAAATTTTAAAACACTTCCTCTTCTTTCCATGCTTTTCATTTTTATCTCCGCGAATCAATTACCTCCAATTGGAACCCACGAAGTCATCGGAAAGGTCAAAGAAGTTGAAATCGAGATCAAAGTTCAGAGCCCATCTTTAGANAAAACTCCTTTGCAGATTGTTTGCCTTTTTGAATATGAGGAAGGGGATTTGTTGAATCCGCCGGCTTTGCCAAAAGAATTAAATGGAATGGTGCATGTGGATGAGGCATTGAAAG
Source organism: Parachlamydiaceae bacterium (assembly GCA_013414685.1). Taxonomy (GTDB): domain Bacteria; phylum Chlamydiota; class Chlamydiia; order Chlamydiales; family Parachlamydiaceae; genus Neochlamydia. The sequence goes on from CP058704.1 coordinate 1,833,181, forward strand.
GGTTAATTACCCAATTAAGACAATCNAAAAAATTTGAGGGAAAAAGCCTGGAAACACTTTTGCTAATGCCTCCAAAAAACACCTTAGAAGCTGAAAAACTCCTGTTAATTGGATTGGGTAACAGAAACGATTTTAAACCTGAAAAAATGCGTATGATAGGGGTTGTCGGGATGCGGGAAGCTCTTAGACTAGGAGTTTCTTCTTACTCGCATGCAAGTGATTTGAAAGATGCAGGTATATCTTCTCCTACCGCTGAAGTGGCAAGACTCGTGATTCAAGGTGCTATAGAAGCTTACGAGACTCAAAAGTATTTGAAAAATCATAAGGCAAGCGAAGACTTAACGGTNAAAAAAATAACTCTTCTTTCTGGTCCTGCCTTNTTTGAAGATTCAAAACAAGGAATAAAAAAGCGATTAATGAGTTAGATTCTCAATCTGAATATAGGGAGTCGAATTAATGAAAAATTGCCAATCTCAATTCTTATATTTTCCTTCTTTTCGTTTTACAATTTATATCCCCAAGGCGTGAAGGAAGTGACTGCAAATGAAGATTTAATGAGAGAACATGGGGTCCTTAATCGTCTATTACTTATCTATCAAGAATTTGCTAGACGGATCGATAACTATGAACAACTTGATGTAGAACTTTTATCAAATACTGCCGGAATTGTTAGAACATTTATTGAAAATTACCATGAAAAGCTCGAAGAAGAATTTATATTTCCAAAATTTAAAATAGCGGGAAGACAAATTGAACTTATCAAGACACTTGAAGCACAGCATAATGTGGGTAGGAATTTGACAGATTATATTTTAGCCAATTCAAATAAACAGTCTTTAAAAAATGAGATTCANAAAATGAATCTCTCCAACTATCTAAAGCTCTACGTACGTATGTTTCGTCCTCATGAAGCAAGAGAAGATACAGTCCTATTTCCTGAATTTAANAAAATCATTTCCGAAACAGAATACCATCGGTTAGGNGAAATATTTGAAGACAGAGAACATGATCAATTTGGGCCAGAAGGCTTTGAAAAAGTTCTTAATCAAGTTGCAGAGATTGAAAAGCAACTTGGAATTTATAATTTGAATACATTCACATCATCATCGAGTCGTTGAGGTAAAATGCAAAAGTCTAAAGTGGCTATTGTGACGGGTGCGTCCGGNGGGATTGGCCAGGCAATTGCTCTACGCTTAGCCAAAGATGGATTTTATATCGTGGTGAATTACTCAGGCAATTTTTTAAAGGCAGAGGAAACGGTTAATCGAGTGAAAGCTGCTGATGGCCAGGCTGTTTCTCATAGAGGAAATGTGGCTGATTTAGGGGATATGGAAGCATTATTTAACACCACATTGGATAAATTTGGAGCCATTGATGTTGTGGTCAATTGCGCAGGCGTGATGTCACTAAGTAAAATAGAAGATAAAAATTTAGAATTATTTGATCAAGTGATCTCCACAAATTTACGTGGAACTTATATAGTTTTAGGCCAGGCAGCTAAATGCTTGCCCACGGGAGGCCGCATAATTGCTGTATCGACTAGCGTCATTGCGAAATCATTACCTACCTATGGCGCTTACATTGCTTCTAAGTGTGGAGTGGAGGGACTTGTGAAAGTGCTTGCCAATGAGTTGCACGGACGCGACATTACAGTCAATGCTGTGGCTCCCGGCCCAGTAGCTACAGATCTTTTCCTGGAAGGCAAAAGTCAGGCGCAGATCGATCAGTTNGAAAAAATGTCTCCTTTAGAAAGAATAGGAGAGCCAGAAGACATTGCCCATGTAGTTTCCTTTCTTGCAGGACCCGATGGAAGCTGGATCAATGGCCAAATCATTCGGGCGAATGGTGGGTTTGCTTAGGAATAATGTCCCATTTTTCATCTATCCATTGGATATCATCGTAAAATAGCTTTTTAAAGCTTATCCGTTTCTACTTTTAAATCAATGAATTCACCATGTGTCATTTTTTGTAAATCTACAGGTGAGAGTTGAAAGACTGCAAAAGNGGTGCCTGCAGCAGCCCATAAATATTCATATAGTTTTAAATCAGGATCTAAAAATGTGAGGATTTNTTCTTTGTGTCCTGCGGGAGGCANCCCGCCAATCGCAAATCCAAGCTTGTCTTTAACATATTTCCCGTCAGCCTTTGCTAAGAATCGCCCTGTTGAAGATTCAATTTTTTNTATATCGACCTGGTTCATTCCTGAAGCAATGATAAGAATTGGCTCATTGGAGCTTTTATCAATAAAGACCAAAGATTTTGCAATTTGACCCGCATCACATCCAATTGCTCGCGCTGCTTCTAAAGCAGTTCGAGTGGATTCAGGCAATGCAAGAACAGTACAATTAAAATTGTTATCAATTAAAAATTNTTGAATTTTTATGGAGCTATTCTGAAGCACGTTCTTCACTTGGACCCCTGTATAAAGAAAGTTNTTNTGTTAATTCCGTCACTACAGGTTCAGAGCCATACAAAACAAGACCATAGAAGATGATTTCTTCATGTTTGCTGGCCAACGTTCTTTNTTCCTGGTCTTCCCACGTTCCCTCAGTCATCGTATTGGTGAAGACAGAATACTGGATTCCTGCTTCCTTAGCTTNTAAAAGGAGCTGGGCAATCTTATTGGAATTTTTTTCCCTTAAGATAATGAAAGGCATTTTAGAAATATTGGGATAAATAAAACCCTCTGCATTTTTATAATCCATCAAATGAAGTTCTTTGGGTCCCATATGAGCACCAAACCCTAAGCACATATGTGCAACTGCATTCATTAAAACCCCTGTGTCAATCTGCTTATTGACAACAGCGACTAGTTTATTTTGAAACATATTTTTATCCTTTAAGTAAGATTTATTTCTGTTGAAAAGCAATGCACCGCTTGTGCAAATACTTTCGCTCGATAATATTTACCTTCACGTGAAAATTCCACTTTCACAACCCCAGGACGTTCAATAAAATGTCCTTGTTCTACTTGAAAGCTGCTTAGCCCTTTAGGTAATAATTTAAAAGTATCAACATAGGCTGCAAGACCCCNCAAAACAGATCCGGTAAAAGGGTCTTCTGGAATCCCTACTAAGGGCGCAAAGCATCGCATATGAAATTGATTTTTTTGTCAAANAGCTTCAGGTGCAAGGACGCACAAGACGATGACATCATGCAACTTTGAAAAGTGTGAAAGCGTCCTAGGATTGCACTCGATCTTTTNTAAATCCTCTAGGGAGCGAGCCACTAAATAAAGATCTTTGTTTGTTGCTTCATACATGACAGGGTAGGACGAATCAATCAGCGTTAAATCAAATCCAGCCGCGTCAGCAATCTCCTGAATTGATATTTTTGTCGGTTTTAAATGAATCGCAGGGGCTTCATAGGCAACTTTAATCTCCTCTTCCTCATCTAATTGGGCTTCCATTTCAAGATTGCCGCAAGGAGTTTCAACGTTAAAAAGAAACTTACCCGATTTTTCCACCCCATAGCGTTTTTCATGAGCAATCATGTAAAGTGCGCCTACAGTAGAATGTCCACAAAAAATAATTTCATGTCCTGTAGGGGTGAAGTAGCGCAATTTAAAAGTTCCTTNTTTACTTGGCAGGACAAAAGCTGTTTCAGATAAATTCAATTCTCTAGCGATTTTACGCATGGTCAATTCATCTAATTCATCAGCGTCTAAAACAACTCCTGCTGGATTGCCTCCAAATTTTTCAGTTGTAAAAGCGTCGACTTGGTGGATGCGAACTTTTTTAAGNNTTGCCGATGTTTTCAAGTAATTATAAACAGTTGCTCTAGAGACTTGAAGTTTAGAGGCCACGTATGCAGAAGACTCTTTAAAATCCAGAAGTCCATTTTTTTGCAGCTGTGAGATGAGTTCTCTCATTTGTTTTGAAGATAAGGTGGACAGGTTCAGCTTTTGTACTGAAAGATATTGGTTAATTACTTGGTCGATTGAATGTTTCCAGGGATCCATTTTTTCCACGGTGATATCCGGTTGAACTACGAATTGAAGCTGCTCCTGAAGATTTTTGAAATGGGTCAAATCATAACGAATCCTCAGATATCCTATTCTTTGTTTTCCTTTATGAAAGGGTTGAAGCACGCTTTTGACATGGCGTCCAGTCCNTAATAATTCTGAAAAGGTTTCATTGATTGAGCAAGAGGCGAGATCGCATTCCTGATCTTCTTTAAGATTAGAAAAGGGGTTGGAAATTTCTTTTATAGCGCCTTCAGCATCAAGCCATGTAGCTTCGACGAGAGGATAAAATAAACTTACAAGGTTTTTATGAATAAAGAAGGATTGTCCATTATTTCCACAGATTTAAAATTAGAATAATATTCTAAATTGGAATTAATTTACAAGTTGAAAATAATTTGTACAAATTGTCTAAATTTGACAAAAAAGCAAATTTATTGTAAGCTAACGAAAAAAGGAAGTTTATGAATAAGGAATTTGAACAGTATTGGAAAACTTATGAGCCTTTAATTAAGGCCTTAGTAGATCTTTTATATCCCTTCTTAGAGGTTGCCATTCACGACCTTAATCAAGGAAAATTAGCAGCCATCTATCATAATATTTCACAAAGAAAGGTTGGAGAGGTTTCCCCGTTATCTGAATTAAAGGTTAATACAAGCAATTTTCCAGATTATTTTGACGCCTACTATAAAAAAATTGGGACGGGCGTCCCTTAAAATGCACGTCGGTGACTGTGAGAAATGAGAGAGGCAAAGCAATTGGTTTGATCTGTTTTAATGTGGATGCCAGTTTTGCGCAGGAAACACAACATTTGTTGAAAATGTTTTTAAAAACAAAAACTGAGGCTGAAAATCCAATAGAAATTTTTGGAAGCCATTCAGAAGAACAAATTACACATTTTATTCACAACTATTTAGAAGATAAAAAACTCTCGTTGAACCATCTTAATCATAAACAAAAACAAGAGTTGGTTCAATATCTTTACCATAAAGGTGTGTTTAATTTTAAAAATTCTGTTCCTTGCTTAGCACGATCCCTGCGTATTTCCAGAGCAAGTATTTATAATTATATTAAACAAATGGAGGAATAATCATGCGCACATTTAAATTTCATCATGTGGATTCATTTACAAATACTCTGTTTGGTGGAAATCCGACAGTCGCAGTATTGAATGCAGATTCTTTAAGTGAAGTGGAAATGAAAAAAATTGCGCGTGAAATGAACCTTTCTGAAACGAGCTTCATGCTTTCAAGCGATAAGGCTAATTTTAAATTAAAATTNTTTACACCCGCAGGAAATGAAATGAAGTTTTGCGGCCATGCCACATTAGGGGCTTTATGTACTATAGCACGAGAAGGGCTCTTTGGATGTACAAAGCCCCTTAATACACTTTCGATTGAAACAAATGCGGGCCTCTTAAATGCGGAAGTTGATTTATCTGACCGTAAAGCNCCCAAGTACATCTTTGACTCTCCCCAAATTATTCTGGAACCAGCCGCATATTCAATCGACGATGTCATCCAAGGTTTAGGCATTTCAAACGGGTTAATCGATGAATCTAAACCTGTCATGCTGGAAAAAACNAATCAATACCTCTATCTTGCCGCNAAAAATTTAGATTCTTTGGGTAAAATTAAGTTGGACTTGCAAAAAGCAACAGAGTTTACCAACCAGCATCAAATTATTGTGATCTGCATTTTAACCAATGAAACTTTCACCCCAGAGAATCACTTGCATGCTCGTGGATTTGCACCTTTGGTAGGATTACCCGAAGATCCCTTCACGGGCTCCATGCAGGGAGGCTTGGCTGCCTATGCCATGGATCAGCAATTGCTTCAGCCAAATGAAAAGTGGATTGGTGTAGAACAAGGTCATTTCATGGGTCGTCCGGGTTTTGTGAAACTTCGGATTGAGGATTTAAGTCCTTTGAAGATAAGACTTTATTCTGAAGCTGTCCCTGTTTTTCTTCTGAATTCATTTTGCCCTAAAAGAGTTACATTTACTTTTATATAATAAAGCTAATATAATTTAATTAAATTTAAATACTTTGGAGTAAAAATGAAAACAGTTAACTTGCCTTCAGTATTTTTTCTAAAGATCATTTTAATCACGCGAATTACTTAGAAAAAAACAATACAAAAGTTAATATTTCTTCTAAAGATTTAGATCACATAAGAAAAATTTCAATTATTGTGGGCTTGTTTACTTTGGGAATTGGCGGAGTCCTTTGCTATTATGTATGGACAGCTAAGAAGAAGGTTGATTTATTTAATCAATTAGAAAAATCCGGACCTTCTAAGATTGTAGAGACAGGAAAGAAAGTAAAGCAGGCGAGCGAAACCCTGCAGACGCATACAGAAAGACCCCAGAAAAACTTAGTGAATGTTGATGAGTTGCTAAACCAAATAAAAGAACACCCAGGTTACAAACCTGAGTGGAAAAATATTTCCTCCGCAACTTTGCATGCAAATTTTATGCAAGCGCCAGTCAATTCTTATTGTATTATTCCTGAGGAAGGATTGGGATCAGAAGAAAAAGTGTTTCGTCTCATCAAGGTTGTTGAAAAAGATCACAAAAAATCTTGGAAGTTCAAAATTTTGCATTAACGGATGAAGGGGTTTCGTTTTATTATGGTTTTTCAAATTCAGATTCTTCAAGCTCATTTGATCCCACTTTACCTGAATTTTTAAAAAACTAAATTTGGGCCAACCTCTATCCAGTATAAATGAACATGTACGTACAGATCTGCATTCAGATTATTCTACCGAAGATCTGAAACAGCAGATCGAAAACGATCCAGGATTTCTTTCAGAAATTCCACAAGATCATTTTCTAAACTATTAAATGAAAAAGCTGTAGGGACTTACTATCTTTGCAGAGATGAAAAAGATCCTCGCGAGAACTTATATTATGTTGTGGTTAAAAAGAAAGAACCACTGATCGCAGCAATTTTGGATTTCAGAGAAGGGATTTTTACCGCATACAAGCGTATATGTTAAGAATGCTGAAGAGCAAATTTATGGCCTGCCAAATTTAGCAGGAATTGGAAATTTGAAAGATTTTTAAAACAACAAGGGGCTTTATACCCAGTTCAAAATGAAAATATTACTTAGAGGATGCTATGGAAATTCAGAGGAATTTTAATCGATTCAATATTAATCATCTTGATGACCAGTTTAAAAAAAATGAAAAAACCGTCAGTGGAATTGCTGGGTATCACGGAAAACTGGCTAATATTGTTGGTTGGGTTTTGGAAAATATTTTTCATACAACTGTTCACGTTAAAGATCAGAAAGGCAACATCTATTATTTCAACTGCAAGAGCCTTGAAAAATGGTTAGAAAGAAGAAATTTTACAGATTTTTCAAGAGAGAATTTACATAGTTCGGACTGGGTTCAAAGAACAATTGAAGGTTTACAACAAAAAGCTATTCAGGAAAAAGTTCAGCGAGATGAACCTGTGGGGACCAAAAGCGGCAGAATTGAAGAGGTAATCAACACTGAAGGACTTGAAGAAATTAAGACTATTCCAAAGGTTATTGATCCCTTCGAGCCTAAAGAATCAATGAAACCTAAAAGCAATAAACCCAGTGATTCTGTTGGAAAAAGTTCACGAGTGGAGGAGTTAGATGAATCTCAAAGTTCTTCCTCCCTACATGTTCCAACCGATGCGGCTATCGAAAGCGATGAAATCCTCAAAATTTAAAAGATCCATTCAAAGCTATGACCATTGATAATCAGGGAAGAACGCTTTTGGACAAAGCTGCCGAAGAAGGAAATTTAAATGCTGTTAAATATGCTGTAGAAATTTTGAAATGGGATGTTAATAAACCAAACAGAAACGATCTGACCCCTTTGTACTATGCTGCTAAAAAGGAAATAAGGAAATTGTAGATTTTTTATTAAACAATGGCGCATTAAATAAAGCAAATAAATATGATACACGTCCTTCCGATTTAGCCATTGAAAATGAACACCCTGATATCGCTGAATTTATTAAAAACCGAACCAAAAAAACGTAATTTCCACATTGACACTCATTAGGAGATATCTAAATCTTGAACATCTTAGGCGGGTTGTATCTTGTTTATTTCTTCAAACAGTAAATATTAGCTAGATTCACTAGATCCCAAAAATGTTTACAGATTCAACTTTACTAAAAAGATTTAAGTTATATAAGAGTATTTTAAATGAACAGGCATTAGGATTTTTATGAGCAACTTAATAACAATTATGAGTGTCTGCCTTTTGATTATCTCTTTAGATTGCTTGGCTGCGGTGGATACAACTTCTCCGAATGATTATCATCCGACTCCTGTTTACGTGTACCCTACCCCGAATGCTCCAATGCCCACTCCTTCTCCTACAAATCCTCCGCTCTCTCCTCATGGTGTGCCGGGAGAAAATGAAGTTGAAATCATACCTCCTGATAGTGCGCATCCCCATCCTGAAAATAGTTCTCCAACGTCTCCTGCTCCCCCAAACCGCAAAACACACCCTTAAGTCCTCATGGCGTTCCAGGAGAAAATGAAGTGGAAATCATGCCTCTCCCTAGCGGGCATTCCAATCCTTAAAGTTTATTTAACATTCAAATAGATTAGGTCTACAACACATTTTTTGTTATCTCTTTTCCAGCTTAAAACTGGAATTTTGACTGCGTCACTTTTACCACTTCTTTCTATCTGATTAAATCGTACAACCTATTTAAAGCCTATTCCAAGATTTGACAGTGATCAAAAAGTCTGATAGGGTCGTATATAGTGCTTCAAACTTTCAGTTAGAAGCACTATATATCAATGTAATGATGTCACTTAATGTGAAATGAAGTATGCATGAATTAAATGAAAAAAAGAGACTTCATCGCGTTCGCTTTTTGGCTTAAGCGGGATGATATTNTTTATGTCAGATGTACGTCCTGGCGTGGGCCCCTTTTTATCAATCTTTTTAAAATCATTCTTGCAATGGAGCACAGATAAAGTAGGCCTTGCTCTTGGAATTGCAGATTTAACTGCCTCTATCTGTCAGATTCCTAGCGGGTTGCTCGTGGATTCAACAAAGGCAAAACGTTTCCTCTTGTTGGTTGCCTGCCTGGCAATCTCTCTCTCATGCTTTTTAATTCTCAACTTTCCTTTTTTCAAATCATTCNNTTTTTCTCAAGGCTTAATTGGAGTGGCGACAGCTATTATTCCTCCTTCAATAGCAGCCATCACATTAGGTCTTGTCGGAAGAACACACTTTTCTAAACGTGTCAGCATCAATGAAACCTGGAGTCATGCTGGCAATGTTTTCACAGCAGCCATTGTGGGATTCATGGGATATCTTTTGGGTTTGCAGTGGATTTTATATCTTGTCATTCTATTTGCTTTCTTGAGCATATTNTTTATGAGTTTTATAAATCCTCATGAAATCAATCACTTGGCAGCGCGTGAACTCACTAATGATCACAATGATAAGAATAAAACTCCTTTATCCATATATAATTTTTTANNAAAAGGAGACTTATTAATTTTCTGTTTTTCAGTTTTTCTTTTTCATTTTTCGAATGCTGCGCAGCTTCCTTTAATTGGACAACTCTTATCCCCCAANAATCCTGAGATCAGTTCAATTTTTATGGGGGCCTGTATTATTCTCGCTCAACTTGTGATGATAGGTGTTGCTTATAGTATGGGGTTTCTCATGGTATCGATGGGAAGAAAACCTCTCTTTTTATTTGCTTTAGGCGTGCTGCCCTTTCGTGCATTTTTGTACACCCTGACAGAAAANCCCTTTTTGCTGCTCTCTATTCAACTCTTGGATGGAATCGGGGCCGGGATNTTTGGTGTTATTGGAGTTGTCACAATATCTGACATAGCGAAAGGAACAGGAAGGTTTAATTTTTCGATGGGTTTAATGGCTTTATCGCAAGGAATCGGCGCCTCTTTAAGCAATGTCATGTCAGGATATATTGTAAATAAACTTGGTTTCCATGCAGGTTTTATAACATTAGCTGCAATCGCTATCTGTGGAATTTGTTTTTACGGAATTTTAATGCCTGAAACAAAGGACGTAAAATAAGAAATATGGAAAAAGCAATCACATGGATGATTTTTTTGCTTGTCTACGCTGGGATGATTTTAGGTTCTTGGCCCGGCTTTGCATTAGATCGCACAGGAATTGCCCTCCTTGGTGCTATCGCATTGATCGAAATTCAAGGAATCACAATTTCTCAGGCGACGACTTATATTGATTTTCCTGCGCTTGCGATTTTATTTAGTTTTATGATTTTGTCTGCTCAATTTTATTATAGCGGATTTTATACACGCTTGATTGAAAAAATCAAAAACTGGCCTCTTACCTCCTCTCAATTCCTCTTCATTACAATATTTGTTTCAGCTTCACTTTCAGCTTTTCTTATTAATGATATTGTTTGTTTAGCACTCACACCCTTAATTATTAAAGCATGTATTAATAAAAAGTTAGATCCGATACCATTTTTAATTGCGCTGGCCTGTTCTTCAAATATAGGGTCTGCCTTAACTCTTATAGGCAACCCTCAAAACTTGTTAATAGGACAAGTGATGAATATTCCTTTCAGCCAATATCTTAAGTTTTCACTTCCACCATGCATGTTAAGCCTGCTGGGAACCTGGTGGATTGTTAAATTTCAAATTAAGGAAAGCATTCAGAATGATCAGGATATTTACCCTGAGATCATCCCTTTTAACTCCTGGCAAAGTCTTAAAGGAATTTTTGTTATTCTGATTCTTCTCCTTATTTTCTTGTTTACAGAACTCCCAAGAGATAAGGTCTCTTTAGCTGCAGCAGGATTTTTGTTGTTGAGCAGGAGAATGACTTCTCAAGCTATGTTAAATTTCATTGATTGGCAATTGCTGGTTTTATTTATTGGACTTTTCATTGTTAACAGAGGTTTTTCAAGAGCTNNAAACACCCTCAATCCATTTTTCAAGAATTCTGCAATAAATATGCAATCCCCTTTATGGATAGTCATTCTTTCGTTAGTGCTTTCCAATATTTTTTCCAATGTTCCAGCCGTCATGCTGCTTTTACCATTTGTGAAGACCAGTTTTGACGGTTCAGTGCTCGCATTATCCAGCACATTTGCCGGAAATTTGTTCATTGTAGGAAGCATTGCTAACATCATTGTAATTTATCAGGCCTCAAAATATGGTGTTAAAATTGGTTGGAAAAAATATATTCGGATTGGCATTCCGGTGACCTGTGTTTCGTTCATAATTATTTTNGGATGGCTTTTGATCATCAGGTCTATTTAATTTGGATTAATTTTTTAATTGAGAAGCTAGAAAGCAAGACTTCTCACCTTGCCATATTCTCCTCTCTTTCCCATCTTAAACCTGTTAAAAGAGAAGTGTCTACGAAATTATCACGTTTGTAATCATAATCAAAAAATCCAAGTCTATAGTAGAATTTATAACCTTCTGAATTCACTTTTCTAATCAGTAAATTTATGGCCTGGACATTTGGGAATAATTCTTCAGAACATATTGAAAACGTTAAATGTCTACCTAGTCCCATTTTCTGATATTCAGGAGCCACAATCAGAAGGTTCATATAAGCAGCGTTTTCTTCTAAAGGTTCTAATTCAAAGGTCGCCCACCCTGCAAGTTTTCCGTTTAAAANAGCTTGCACCCAATACAGGTGCCCCTTTTTAAAGTGTTCTACTTCTTCTTCGAAGTAATTTTCATAAAAACGTCTGACATCGCCGATAGATTGAAACTGAGGACTGAGTTCTACTAAGGGCACATTTTCGTAAGCATTCATAAAACTTCTGACTAGAATATCCTGAGCCTTGTCCAAATCAATGTCTTGGACTGATTTTGCAATTGAAATTTTAATTTCATTGTAATTTTTATCTTCAAAAATTTGGTCAGCGTGGAGGGTAATCAAAGTAAAAGCAAATAGCGAAAAGTAAAATGTTTTTAGTTTAATCAAGATAAATACTCCGGTTTCAAATTTTTAGAATATTATACATTAGCTGATCAACTCTCAAGTGTTTCGATGATTGAAATACGAATGTTATAAATCTCTTCAGAAATTTGACCTTACACACAATTTAATTTTTATTTCGGTCTAATTAAGAGGAAAACCAAAATATTTGTTAAGGAGCAAATCGCTATTTGAAAGCGCGCTTTCCACCCAGCTGGGATTTTCACTGAAATCTGAGGTGAAAATATAAATTTCTTCATCATCACTAGGCTTACTTATGGCTTGCTGAACTTCTTGAGGATCAATCCCGACGTTCCATGTGTAAATACNCCCGTAATAGGGGGCTTGCCNCCAATCCTGAAATATAGCTGCATAAGGTTCAGGAATGTTTTNTATCCCATGCAACAGTTTAAGTTGATGTTGAATTTGAATAACGAGATTTTCCCCTGGAATGAGTGCTGATGAAATACTTTTATCAAGATTTCTAAAGGGTTTTGAAGCATTGAGTGAACGCCAATAGGAGGTGAAAGCTCCTTGATATGAAGCTAGAAGGAGCGCGTTTTTATTTCCTGACCCCTCAGGAAAATCTTCCTCAGAGGGATAATAGTAACATCTATTCAGAGGCATTGAGGTTTCTGAAAGTCCTTCTTTTAAATCAAGCTCACGCCACCAAGCTTTGGGATAGGCTAAATAGACCACAGTGAGATTATTCCCAGAGACCCCCTTAGATTTTTGTAATGCTGCATTTTCAGCCAACGGAGTCTCAGGAAGAAGCTTTTGAAGAGCCGTCGGAGAGATCGTTAAAATAATTTTTTGGGCGATATATTTGGATTCTTCTCCTCTGTCGTTTTCAAAAGTTAACTCATAACCTCTTGGGAGTTCACTTTTATCTGCCTGAGAAATACGTACAAGACGGTGGTTTAAATGAATGTATCCCCCTGTTCNCTGAAATTTCTCTGCCAGTTTTAGAGGAATCGCCTGATAGCCCTCTCGCACTCTAAAAAAATTTTTGTTCCAGATGTCTTCCATACATTTAATTGCGATAGNCGCACTTGTATCAGATATCAGAGAGAGATAGCCGGTATCAACCAAAAATTGAAATGCTTCCGGGTTGAGGTGCGAAGAGAGAAAATTGATCCAGCTGATATCTTTAAGAAGTTTTCCTTGGTAACTTATCCTTTCTCGACTCCATTTCCAATCATTTTCGCTAAGAGATTGAAAATTCGGAACAAGGACTAAAATAGCACTCATTATAATTTCAGAAGGAGTTTTACCTTTTTCATTTTCAGAAAGTTTATACGGAAGCTTCATCGGATCGGTCAGTTCATTTTTCCGCAAATGAACCCCTCGCAAATAATAGATGTTATTTGCATCGCCTGCACTAAATGAGGTGATGGATAAGCCAAGGGAATTGATAAGGTTTTNTACTCTTTGATGAGTCTCTTTAAAACGCATTCCGCCCAGTTCTGCCGGGATATGTTTCATTCCCGGAAAAANTACTGAATAGAGTCGGCCTCCCACACGCGGAGAAGCTTCAAAGATTTCAACTTTTAATGACTTCCCTCNTTGGTTTGGAATAGATGCAAGCTTCCAACCGAGATAAGTTCCATTTACTCCTGCTCCAATCACAGCTATATCGATCTCAGAGGCAAAGATTGATAGAGTCGCGAAAAAGTGAGGAAAATGAATGGATGCCACCACATATTTTGCCTGAGCTTAATAAGAGGAGTGAGCTAACTCCTCATGAGAAAAATTCTTGTTTGTTAATGAGTTTGGTATTGCGGCTCCTGTGGATTTTGTGGATCCTGAGGCATTTGAGGATCTTGAGGGTCTTGCGAGGGTGTTTTTCCTCCATATTTTACATCTGATTTGGGTGGACTTGGTTCGGGTTCTCCCGCCGAATATGCATTTGAAGTCATAAGTGCACATATTGCGAGCATAGAAAAAATGCAAAAGTTTTTCATATAAAATCTTCCTTATATTTTTACTTCTGTTATTAAACCTAAAAATTTTTAGGCTTCTTTCATGATCCTACAGGATAGAAGGAATTTTTGTTAAAATAAATCTTGACAAGTCTTAAGGGTGAGACACTATAACTTTTAATATAAATAAGAATAAATAATAGATAGATTGATGCCAGTTCATAGCTAGGGGAGAAGAAAGGGGGTATGTTTTTGTTAAAAGATTGATGATTGTTTTTTCATCATTTTAGTAAATGCAAGTTCAATCGAAGCAGCTGAAAAGGTAAGCGAAAAAAGTAGATAAGTTTTGTTTCACTCATCCACTTTTTGAAAATTCTATGGCAAACCAATTGGCAGAAGCTATTGGGGAAAAAATATTGATCAATTAAAAACTATAATAGCCAATTCTCCAAAAGATGAATTGAGTGCTGCTCTAAAAGCACAAGACATACATAAGGGAGTAAACCTTCTTGCTTATGCAGCGCATCATAACAATCCGCAGGCTGTAAAACTGATCAGCGCTTCATTAGATATCGATTTTTTAAAAGAGATTCTCTTGCAAAAGGACAAGCATGGATGGACTTCTTTACACCATTTAGCTTTAATGGAAGATGAGGACTGCTGTTACTATAATCTTCAAAATTTATCAGGAATTGATACAAAAAGGTTTCCGATTTTTTTGCGAATCCCCTTGGATGCTGAAAAATATGTTCAACCTAATGCTTCAAAATTTTCGACTTTAAGCACCCTAAAGCCTATAAAGCTTTATTATAGGGATGGAAATCAAGAGCAATATTTATCATTTGAAGAATTAATCAAACAGCATGGTCATCATTTTAATTGTTTACCCGAATGTTTTAAGTTGATTCCACAAGTCGAGCCTGCTGTTTTTAAAACTCTTTGGGTCGCTATGAAAGAAAGGATAGCAAGAGATGAAATTAAACTTAAACAACTCGATGAATATCTCAAAAGGTTGTTGAATCTGAAGAAGATGGAGTCTTTTAACGCCTATAACATTCAACGATCGAAATGAAAAACTTCCTAATCATATTAAAACGGGGCTTGGAATTAAAGCAAGACGTGATTTTCATTGTGATGATATTGTTACGCTATATGCAGGAGAATATTTATTTACTAATGAAATAAGTAAAAGCCGTTCCACGGACTATGCCTATGCTATAAACGAAAAATACTTGTTGATGGTTTTAAATTCCGCTCTTATGGATCAACTGCTCTTCATAGCGCTCCCAATGTTCAATTCTGGCAAATCGAATCCATGCTAGGAATTAATTTTGTCGCGATGTGTGCAATTGATGAAATAAAAGCAGGAGATCAGATCTGTGAAAATTATGGCGAGGATTACTTCAAAAAAGAAAAATTATTCCCCTGGAAACAAGACCTGAAGCTCTCAAAAAATGGAAAGCAATCCAAAAAGGCATGCGCAACAAACATCATATCTTAATTTAGCAAAATAAAATTTTAAAAAGATAAATGTATTATTATCAAAAAACGATCATATAATCATTTTCAGATGAAAGTCCGAAATTTAACCATAACTTCTTATACTTTATCTGTCTCATCCCTAGATTTTATGAGAGTTGTTTATACTCTTGAAATGTCTAAATCATCTTTGTGTTAAATGGATTTATGAAAAAGTTCAAGAACTGAGTGCAACCCCAAAACAGGAAATTGATTTAGTTAAGTAACGATTAAAAATAGACTAAGGCCGTAATAATTTTGTTTCGTTTTTTTGACAATTTAAATCTTTTTAAGTATTTTTAGGGTTTTAAAAATTAATATGATTTTTGTATGTTTCGATTCCACTTTTTACAAAACATCACAAGATAGATTCCCTGATATCCTAAAATCAAATAAGTAATTAACAAATTCCTTTCAACTACCGTTCTGATTACAGTATTTGGATTGCATGATACATAATTTTTAATCACAAGAACAATATGACAAACCGAAAAACAACCCCCATCTTTAAATCCTACTCTTCTGATTTAATATTTTCATTGAATTTTGGGACGGCTAAAAAGCATGTCGTTGATTTGGATAGATTGTGTCTGAGTTTCCAACTGCATAACCCTGAGAATTTTGGTCACAGATCCATGCATCATTTGTCCAGTAAGGATATGTGTTATTCATCAATTTTTTTATTTCAGCCCCTGGACTAAAGTAAAAAGACCATCTGCTTTCTTTTTTAATGTTGATGGTAAACAGTAGACAATTTGAGGAGAACCATTTCTCAAAATAAAATGTGAAAATTTTCTTTGAAGTTCTATGATTTCATTTGAGGCGCTAAAAAAATCTTTGCTCATATGAGTGATTAGAAATTTGAACAATCATATTTCCTTCATCATCCATATCTGTGACATTTATATATCTATCTGGAATGTACTGGGAAAAAATTCTTGAAATTTACCGTCTTTCCATAAAAATGATTTCAGTAATATCTCCACCTTATTTTTATTAGGCGGAATATAAGGAGTGTAACTTGTTACGACAATTTCTCCCCTGTTGTTCATTGAATTAAACACTATTGCAGGGCTGTAATGAGGAAATTGAGCATTAAAAGCTTTTGTTAGGTTTATTGTATTTTCACGACTCCATAAATAAACAGTTGATTTATAAAAATTATAACCATGAAATGATTGTAATTCTTTTGACTGAGATGTTACTATTATTTGACCATTATCGTTTAATTTATTAAGGGTAACTATTTCTCCATTAAAAGGCCCGAGGTTAAAAATTCCTGTTTCAGGAAACCAGAGAAATACTCCACCCGAAAAAGAACCCGCTATATGACCACAATTATTCAAACATACTTTGCTATCGCTAGGTAGATCTAAGATTTGTAATCCATTTTCTTTATCCCATAGAAATATTTGCCATGTTCCGCCATCTTTTAATTTACCCAAAACTTGCCCTTGCTCATTAATGGCTATAGCTTCGCTTTCGTCGGTTCCAAGTACGCCCATGTCGATAATTTCATAAGTTGGAAGATTTTCCATTTTCAAGTTATCTCCAAATCCAAAATCTATTATGCTGGATAAAATGATAGTAATGACCAAAGTCACACTCATAAATTTCATACTTTACCTTTTCTTGATTATTTATTTTTGTATGTGTTTTAAAATCAAGATATTATAAGTATTACGTTGTTATAGAGTCAAGATCCTTAGATTCTAATTAGTTAAGTTTTACAGCAAAGAAATTTGACTTATTGAGCAGCTTTTTCCTGATAATTAAAATACGAATGCAGTCCATCCGATCAAGCCACTGCATCTCACAGTAGCTAAAATAAATACAGGATAACATCTTTTCTTATCTATGCGCTTAATATCATTTCGATTGGCTTTTGCTTCATTTGGTCCGAGTTTGATCATGGAATTGACCCTTTACTCCTGAATAAATATGCTTATTTAGGCATAATTGAATTAGAATAATACAGGAATTAACGAATGAAAAGACTTTTCTGGATTGGGTCGAGCCGNCAAGACCTAAAGCAGTTTCCAGGTGCAGTTCAAGACGAGATGGGACATGGTTTATATCTTGCACAAATGGGTGATAGACATAACCATGCCAAAACTCTCAGCGGATTGGGAAATGCCAAAGTAATTGAGCTTCGAGAAAATGACAGGTCGGGAACTTACCGAGTGGTTTATACAGTTGAAAAAGCAGATTTCATTTTTGTGCTGCATGCCTCTCAGAAAAAGTCAAAAAGCGGCATCGCAACGCCAAAACAAGAAATTGATTTGATTAAGCGCCGATTACAAGATGCAGAAGCCCTCTACAAAGAATTAAAAGGAGAAAAGTAGTTATGAAAAAAAGATCGTATACGAAGAAAGCTCCGGAAACGTATTTGCTGATTTAGGCATTGAAAATGCTGAAGAAGCTTTAGCAAAATCCGAGCTAGCTCGTCAAATTGCTAAACTGATTAAAAAGAANAAACTCACTCAAAAACAAGCTGCTGAAATTTTAGGTATTGATCAACCCAAGATTTCTGCTTTGATTCGCGGAAGGTTAAGAAGTTTTTCCCTAGAGCGGCTGATTCGTTTTCTTAATGAATTGGGCCAAGACGTCAGCATCATGATTAGTCCTGCAAAGTCAACAGAACGAGGTAGTACATGGATTGGTGAATCTCATTCAAATACTCATATTGCTGCTTTAGGAAGGTAAAAGTAAAAGAAAATGATAGCTTCAAAAGCACGCTTTTTATTTTGAACCGCAGGTGGAAGAATATCACCTAAAAGAGCGTTCTATCTAAGGCAGCCATTGTTTACTTATGAAGGAAAAGTTTTAATAACTTCAGGATAACCTGTTCTTCAAAAGTGAGTTCGTAATTTAATAATCCTTTAGATGTTTGTTCGTGTATCGATACTATGTTAAAAAGGCCTTTTGATTGCTTCAAGTTCTTCCATCTGACTCTATTTAAATTGTAATAATTAGGTCTGTCTTTTAAGGTGATTTGCTGTGGATTGCTCCTATTTGCTGTCTTTATTTGGTCCACCTTCATCCGCGGCAGTTGCTTAGCTGTTAAAACCAAAAATAAAGCATGTGCATCGCCGTACGTGAACGATCTTCCGCTCTCATCAGTAATTTTTTATCAAGGCCCTTTTTCGCAGCTCACCCATCAACCCAAGCTTGTCGCATTAGATGCAACCATCACATGAAAACTCATTGACTCCGCCAAGGACAATCCCATGTATCTTATTCATGGTAAATCTTNTTTAAGCCACATCACAAGATCATCGTCGATAGGGTAAGACTCTCCAGGTACTATGGGCTGATATTTATATGTTACTCCTTGCCCGTCTGGAACAAATCCAAGCTGTGCATACAATTTCTGAGCACGCCCATAATCTCTATAAAGGCCCANCTCAATCCCGATTTGTTTATGATTTTCTTGGTGTGCCATTTNTTCTAAGTACATGACTAATTTCTTGCCGAATCCTTTACCTCGATATTCAGCTGAAACCCAGACATCATTGATTTCGGGAATACTATTATCCTTGAAATTTGAATAGCTAGAGCTTCTAAGAAGGCTTGCATACCCAATTATTTGCGCTTGTTTTTCAATTAANNAAACGGTTCTGATTTGCTCTTGTTGTTCTTTATAGTATTGTTCCCATTTAATGGTAGTTGTTACAACAGAACTCCACGGAAAACAAAAAGTCTCAATTAAGCAATGGATATCTTTTTTCTGCATTTCTCGAATGGTAACATCTTGTTCTATTAAGTTTACCTGATGATCACGTAGATCCAATCCCATAATTATGTCATCGATGTAATGATCCTTAATTTTAACTCTGTTCTTTATCTTGCCTTCTTCTCTAAAGCCCATTTTCCGATAAAGAGAGATAGCTGAACCATTCGAGGCTCTTACATTCAATTGAATTTTTCTAAAATATCNTGACGATTTTGCCCATTCAATTAGATGCTCTAATAACTTTTNTCCTACACCTTTTCTTTGCCAACCTAAATATACAGCGATGTTCAGGTCTGCAATATGGCTTAGAGACTTCAATTTGTAAGGTTCCAAAANAGCATGACCGACGATTTTATTCTGATATTCCGCAACAAGATATACCCCTGTTTTACTCTTTTTGAAACTTGAAATTGTATTTATCACGTTTTCATCAGTCAGTTCCGATGGTTGAGAGCAGAAAANACCTGGCTGTTTTGCTATTTCACGTTCCGCTTCTGCAATTACATGAGCATCTTCTATTTTTGCGTGGCGAATCGTTACTATCATTTTTCCGCTTTAGAAATGAATTTTAGGACGATCATGGGATGCGGTTTTGGTTCAGGAATTATCTTACGAGTTTTTTCAAATTTTCCATTTGTGTATTTATTTACAACCTTTTCCCAAAAATGTATAGCAGCTGTATTTTCTGGTATTTGCATTGTTTCCCATATTCCAGGGAAACTATTAAAAATTTGTTGCGCAGCATAACTACCAACTCCTCTTCCTTGAAATTTAGAGACGATAAAAACTCGCCTACATTCCAATCCACATCAGGTGTACTTCCTACTTTGTTAATTAATGCAAACCCTGCTAATTCATCGTCTACCTTTATTAAAAACGCGTGTCTATCTAATTTTTCGCAATAAGAGCTAAGGTCAATGCATTCAAAAAGTCCATTTGCTGGTGTTTCCCAAGTTGGTAAATATCCGCAATATCTTGACATTTCATAAACGTAAAATCGGCCGAGGTTTTGAATCGTGTCTTTATCTTCTTTATTTGCTTTGACAAGCGTGATGTTCATTGTTTTTCTACAAGTTCTTCTCCGTTAATGGAGCAAGGAATGGGGAAATTAATTTTTCAATTTCTTTCTCGTAAATCATCAGATTCTTCTTAAGGTAATAACATCTATGGCCTGCTTTTGGGCAGTTCTCCAAAACTGCAAAGATTTCGTACCCCTGCTTAAGGTAAAAATCCTTTGTTTGATCAAATGCGTACACGTGTGCAAGCTTTGCACCCATGATCCTCGCTTCAGTTTCTACTTTACTCAATAGATGCCCACCAAGACCCTTATTTCTATATTTCTCATCAACAAATAGCACACCAATCGAGACTACTTCTCCAAGATAAAAACAGCTTTNTATACCAGCTATGACCAAATTTTTCTTTTTAGCGACAAAATTCATTGGGATTTCAAGTTGCTTCCCGTCAAAAGACAGCTCCCTTTTATTGAATTCATCGATTTTCGCATCTACCCAAGAATCTTCAGCTTCTGAACTAGAAACGATTGAAAATTCAAAATTTTTCATTTAACTTTCCTAGGATCATCTTAATTTGATGTCATACGAAGGAGATAATAGCAAAACTTCCAGTCCCATTCCAATCAAATCCAATCCCCAACTTGAATTTGCAATCGGATAAATTTCATACATTCAAAACCTTGCAGATACACAATATTTATAGATATAAAGTCGTCTGCATAAATCCTACAAAAATGATAGGTTTTATGTATGAACAAAATCAGTGTATACTTGCCTAATCTTTCTCTAAAGTAATTGAGTTGATGGATAGTGTCTTTGGCTGCTTTGTAATGTCCAATTACAGCACTGTTTGAGTTCTTAGAAACGCGCGCCATAAAAAGCACTACTATTAGAGCGTATCGCGACATCCTTCTTTGTAGGGCATTATTTTACGCTCCACTTCCAGAGAAAAAGTTTTTTAACTTAGGCCTCCAGATGAAGAATTTTCTTGTCTTCTCTCTGGTCATAATGTTTTTTGTGTACCCGGTTCCTTTCTTAAACTTTGGAAAAAATTCTCACATACTGATTGTTTACTGGGTAGAATGTTTGACGAAAGACAACTCCATAAGAAAATCCTACGGCTGGGAAAATATGCTTAGTTAAAGATTGAATCCTTAACCCCTTCTATTCTGCGCTAATCTGCAAAAGCTATTTATTTTACAGATCTTTTACTTAGTGATGATGTAATAGCTCTTCTAACAAAACGAACTTAAATGCGAGAAAATCATCTTAGCAATAATACGCGAAATCTTGACTACAATCATCTTGACATCTTTAGTGTTTTGGTACAATATGACGGATATAAATAAAATAATCCGCTATTTTGTACCATGAAAAAAAATCAAAGATTGAATTAGCCACTTCAATTTTTCGAAAGGCAGGAGGGATTTTGACGATGTCAGAGGCCGTGAGCCTTGGAGTTCATCGTCGAGAGCTGTATGCCCTTCGCGATAAGGGTAATTTGGAAGTTGTTAGTAGAGGTTTATATCGACTTATAGAAATGCCGGCACCGTCTTTGCCTGATTTTATTCCAGTAGCTAAAAATCCCCAGTGGAGTTATCTGTCTTATTTCTGCCCTAGCATTCCATGAAATTACGACTCAAATTCCTCATTTTGTTTACGTTGCTTTACCCAGTCAGGCTCACAAGTCTGCGATTTCTTATCCTCCTATGCGCTATTTTTGGTATAGCCAGAAGCTATTGACAACTGGAGTTGAGGAGCACAAAATCGATGGCTGCACCATTAAGATTTTTGATGTTGAGAAAACTCTTGTTGACTGTGTGAAATTCCGCAACAAAATTGGAATGGATGTCGTTCTTGAAGCCCTCAAGATGTATTGGAAAAGCAGAAAAACAAACCTAGAAAAACTATTTGAATATGCTAAATTATTTCGTGTTGAGAAGATTTTAAAACCGATTATGGAGACAATCGTCAGTGGCTAATGCAATTGACAAACCTTAAAAGAATTTGGGTGAATCGATACGGCAACGATTAAAAAATCTGTCAGANAAAAGAAATAGACCCTTTGATGAAATCCTTCGTTATTATGCCATGGAGAGATTTTTATACCGTCTTAGCATTAGCCTACATGCAAAGAAATTNTTTCTCAAAAGTGGTCTCATGCTGAAAGTTTGGAATTCTATGGATCATCGCGCTACCATGGATATAGATCTACTCGCTAGAACCCCTAATCAGATAGATAATTTACAGCGCATTATCACTGAAGTTGCGGACATTCCCTATGAAGAAGATGGGATTGCATTCGATACACAGAAACTTATTCTTCGCAATACGCAAACGGCAGGGGACTATAACGGTATAAGTAGTAGTTTTTCTGCAAAACTATTCACAACCAGTATGCCGGTTCTTATCGACATTGGATTTAATGATGTCATTATTCCGGAACCCCAAAAGATTCAATATCCAACTCTTTTAGGAATGGCCGAGCCTGCCTTGCTAGGCTATACTCTAGAAACTGTAATAGCTGAGAAATTAGAGTCTATCGTAAAACTAGCCCTCGTTAATACGCGTATGAAGGACTTTTATGATCTCTGGACCCTTTTAAGTCATCATGAGATAAATTTAGATAAGCTAAAAATTGCCATTGAGGAAGTCTTTGCAAATCGTAGAACTTCTCTTCAACATCCTATCGCTTTTACAGCAGCATTTTATGGTTCCAAAGAGACACAGCAACGATGGAATAACTTTCTTGCTTCTATGGGTAAACAGCAAGTGCCTTTGGAGAATATCATCTTAGAGCTTTCCAAATACATCAATGGATTGGTTGATAAGTGACCAATGAAAAGGAACTGCGTGTGCCCTCGCGAGAAGATTTAAATTTTTCTATGGATTTTGACTATAACGATTCGTATAATCTTGACATTTTGACACGAAGCTTTAACAAGGAGGTCCTTCGAGTCGTAAATTGTTGAGAAAGAGATTGCCTAAAACAGGAGTCGAACCTGCGACCTTCGCATTACGAATGCGCTGCTCTACCAACTGAGCTATTTAGGCATTCAAAAACTAGCATATCTTCTCTTGAGGCTTTTTTCAACTGATTGGATGTTTTCTTGGATAAGGGCTTTAAGAGCCTCAATCCAGAGCGGCTCATCATTCAGACCTTGTACAAGATCTAGCTGGTCTCCTCCATGCTTTTTGAATTCAGCGGCATACTCTATCCCAATCTCAAAAATTGTTTCCAAACAATCGCAAACAAATGAAGGACAGAAAACTAAAACTCGTTTTTTATGCATTCGAGCGAGTTTCTCAAGAACGGCTGGCGTAAAAGGTTCTAACCAGGGTTCTTTTCCCAAGCGAGATTGAAACGTCAATGAGGTTTNTTCTTTAGGAAGATTCAAGCGTGAAACAAGCGCACGATAGGTTTGGTGGCATTGGGAAGAGTAGCAATTCTTGTTTGTGTCAATGATTTGGCAGCAATTTTGTTTTTTAAGGCAGCAATCCGATGAGTCTGCTTTAAGAATTTGTCTTTGTGGCAAACCATGAAAACTAAAAACATAGTGGTCGTAAGTTCCAAGAGGGTGTTTTTGTGCAACATGGCAAAATGCTTCGATCATTTTTGAATGATCAGGAAAAGAATTGATCAATGTAAGCTTTGGCAGGGTTTGTTTATTTTTCAATATCTCAAACACTTTTTGAAACACACTTCCCGTCGAAGCAGAGGCATATTGTGGAAAAAGAGGAAGGATGACTAAATGTTCGATCCCTTGTTTTAAGAGTTTTTCAAGGCCGCTTTCTAAAGAGGGGTTTTGATAACGCATGGCCAATTCGACTAAAANATTCTTTCCCAGTTCATCCTGAAGTTTGTGTTTTACTTTTTNTCCGTAAACCAATAGAGGCGATCCTTCTGAGGTCCAGATTTCTTGATAGGATTTTGCAGATTGTCGATAGCGTTTGGGTACAATCAGAGCTCGTACTAGCAACTGGCGTTGCAACCAGGGTAAGTCAATGACTCTTCCATCAGTAAGAAATTCTATCAAATAGCGGTAGACATCTTTTGGCTGAGGGGAATCGGGAGTTCCTAAATTGATAAGCAAAACACCAGTTGGTTTATGATTCATTTTATTCCTAAGCTTTGACCGGGTTGAAGGATTGGAAATTCTGCTTCAGAAATATGGTGTTTCTGAAGGCCTTTTAAAAGTTGCTCTACAGGTTCATGGATGGATTCATCAGAAAGTGGAAATGTTCCAAAGTGTATAGGCAAGCTTTGTTTTGATCCTAAGATTAGATGTGCTGAGATTGCTTCTTCAGGAGACATGTGCGCCTCTTTCATAAACCATCTTGGCTCGAAAGCTCCGATAGGTAAAAATGAGATTTTAGGAGGGCCATAACNGGTTTTTATATTTTCAAATTGAGGTGTGAATCCAGTATCTCCTGCAAAATACAGAATTTCATTGTCCTTTTTTAAGATGAAACCGCCCCAAAGTGTTTTATCCTTGTTGAAAATATTGCGCATGCTGAAATGTTGGGCAGGCACAAACGCTATTTCTAAGGAATCAAAAAGTCTTGTCTCTTGCCACCAATCGAGTTCTATTACTTTATTCAAACCTTTTCGGTTTAAATATTCCTGATTTCCCAATCCAGTGATAATAGTAGGTTGATGGACTTGCTGCAGCCTTTTCAGGGTAGGTAAATCCATGTGGTCATAATGATTATGACTGACCAACACCAAATGAATAGGGGGAAGATCTTCAAATTGAATTCCAGGGTCATGAACTCTTTTAGGTCCCCAAANACTGATAGGGCTGCAACGTTCCGACCAGATTGGATCGGTTAGAATGTTTATGTGTCCCCATTGAATCAAAAAAGTGGAATGGTTGACGAATGTGACAGAAAGTTCTTTTTCATTAAGTTTAAAGGAGGGCTTTGCGGGTTTGATCTGAACCTTTTNGGGCCAGGGATGGGGTTTACGTGAAATCATCCATTTTAAAACAGTTTTGAGATTCCTGGAGGGGCTTGGAGGCGTGTTATGAAAATGCACTCCGTCATAATGATCTGAAGGGATGACATTTGTGAAATACGCTTCATGGATAATTTTCCAGCGGATGCTTTTTAAATTTTGCGCTTGAGCATAAGATCTAATTTCATCAGGTGTTAAACGTCCAAGATGAATGATTTCTTGATCTGTTAAACGATAAAGAACCCCGCGTGCTTGATCTTCATTTTGCAAAGTGATGCACAATTTATTTTTGCAGGCACGAAATTGTTTTTGGCGGATGCATAAACGTACTAAAGCATAGCCAACAATTGCAGCTAAAGTTAGGCGTGCAAAGTGCGACAGTACGGACCACTCTGTATAACCCTGAATAAGGGAAAGAAAATCAAATAAAACAATAAAAAATAAAATGAGGATAAAGATCGAGCTTTCATAGGAAGATTTTACAATCGGTCCAAAGAAACGTCTAAAAACTGAAGTAGAAGAATCAAAGGCCAGAATTTCTTCAAATTTCGGCTCTTCATACATCATACGCCCAACATGCGAAAGTTCATGCGAGATTAGTTCGTTCCGATGATAAAGGCCTAAATAGTTTACGTTNNTTTCTAAAGTGTTGACGTAGTTGAAAAACGCTGAAGTAGGAGAGGCTTCTGTCCGTTGAAAAATCCATGCGCAGCCTCCTTGCCAAAAAGGAAGTTTATAATTGCTGANAAAGAGAGGGACCCAACTAGGGGATATATCATAAAGATTTTTGCTCTNTTCACAACCTTCTTGGATAATTTCCTGATTGGATTGCAAATCAGTCCGATCGAAAGGAAGCCCATGATTTAGAATTTTCGGTAATTCGTTTTNTAAATTTAAACAATACTCTGCTCTTTGGATATAAGCCTCTTCGTCTTCCTGAGGGCCAGGAATCAGGCCTTGGCGATTATATTCTAAAAGTTGCAGGTCTATTCTATGCTTCATGAGTCAAAAAATCTTCGATAATAGGGTTTGTCTGAAAATTCTAAAAGCTCTCGGTCTCCTTCGCTATCTCCATAAGCATACAAAAAGTAGCTTTCACGTGGACCTAAAAGCTCAGCAAGACGGCGAACTTTTTCAGGGCCTCTGCAGTTAAAACCTGTTAAATGGCCGGTCAACTTGCCTTCAGAAGAAAATTCTACGTTTGAGGTGATAGCGGTTTCAAATCCGTTCAATTCAGCCCAGGGTTTAAGATAGAGATCTAGATTTGCGCTGATTAAGATACAGCGATGACCTTCTTTTCGATGCCATGCTAGACGTTCAAGGCCTTCAGGGCGTATCATTTTTGACAATTGTTGCTGCGCAAATTGTTTTGCATGCCTTTCGANGTTCTTCACGTTTTTATTTTTAAAAAGCGTGTTAAAAAGCTTCTTTTAAGCCCTGTCGGTCTTTAAATCCTATGAAGTATTGCAAAAGATGCGGGATTTCTAAAAAAGATTTATTAGTGTGACCTTTGTACCAGCAATGGAATGTAAAAACGGCAAGAGGGAATCTCTATAGGTTAACGTTCCATCAAAATCAAAAGCTGCTACAACGGGTTTGGAATGGTTTGCCATACAAAACGGTCTCATGTAAAATCTTTTAGAGTATTATACATCCAGAGGTTTTGATGAAACATATTTTAGTGACCGGAGCTGCGGGTTTTATTGGATTTCATTTATCCAAACTTTTGAAAAATCGCGGAGACAGGGTCATTGGTTTTGATAACTTCAACGGCTATTACGATCCTTCACTAAAAAGAAGCCGTGCACAAGAATTAGCTAAATTAGAGATTCCTGTCATTGAAGGAGATATTTGCGAAAGCGATCAATTACAGAATTTGGTTAATAGGCATGAACTGACCCATTTTGTTCATTTGGCAGCCCAGGCTGGGGTACGCTATTCATTAACAAATCCTCAGGCTTATATGAAGACCAATTTAGAGGGTTTTGTAAATGTTTTGGAAATATGCCGTCAGCACCCTAGAATAAAGCTTATTTATGCCTCTTCTTCTTCGGTTTATGGTCTCAACACCAAAATTCCTTTCTCGACAGAAGATCGTACGGATCAGCAAGCTAGCCTTTACGGGGTGACNAAAAAAACCAATGAATTATTAGCAGCCACTTATCATCATCTTTATCAAATTCCTGTCACTGGGTTGAGATTNTTTACAGTTTATGGTCCCTGGGGAAGGCCTGATATGGCTTACTTTCAATTTACTAAAGCAATACTGGAAGAATCGCCGATCCAAATTTTTAATCAAGGTCAAATGAAGCGTGATTTTACCTATATTGATGATATTATAGATGGAATTGCAGCTGCGGTAGATTTAGGTGCAGAAAATGAAATTTTTAATTTGGGCAATCATCAACCTGTCGAACTTATGCAAATGGTAGAACTGATCGAGCAATGTTTAGGCAANAAAGCCCATAAAGTTTTTGCTCCTATGCAACCAGGCGATGTGATAGAAACCTATGCAGAAATTGANAAAAGCCGTCAAAAATTAGGGTTTTTACCTAAAACTTCCCTGTCTGAAGGAATTCCGAAGTTTGTGGATTGGTACCTAACCTATTATAAGAAAACATAAGTTCTTACAATCATGCATTTACGTTTTTGTATTGACCTTTTTCCTTTCCAAATATCTATCAAAAAAATAACATGGTAGCTTAATGCGTTTTTTGGGATCTTTATGAGACAATTTTTAATTTTATGTATACTGTTAGCTGCCTTAACTTCTTGTGAAGGTCCTCAAATTTGGCGTCCAGAGCCGATCATTCAACGCGACTATGACTCCGATTCTTTTACTGATGTGACCTTGCATCAGGCAGCTCGTTTGGCTCATAAGCATCGTTGGTACTTAGAAGATGCGTGGGTCTACTATAATGCGGCTGGAATTGTGAATAAAATCCGTCTTCAATATCGCACCCAGAATATTTTAGAGTTGCAACAAGCTCGAGCCTTACTTGTAGATGTTGTCGAAGAATATATGGAGTTTTTAAACGCAAACCCTGATACATCTGGACATTTAGTAGAGGGTTTTTCAGTGGATAATTTGTTAATCTACGTCGATTTTCAATCCTATTGGGGACTCTACGGCGATCCACAGTACATCGGCTGGATGGTTCTCCAGGACGGAATGGTTTACTACTATGACTTTGATGTTAAAAATATTTACGTTGATTACTGGTATAGCCGTATCGAAACTTATAATAAAAGTAGAGAAATTGTCCGCTTAGAGAGAATTTCTGAAATGGATTATCAGGATAGTTTGCCTCCACCTCCAAAATCAAAATTTGGTAATTTGGTTCAGTAGTCCTTTAGGCAAAAAATAACTTTGAGAGTTAACATGCCTTTACCTAAACTGCCTGATTCCTCTCTAGGGTTGGTTGCCAATAATTTTCAAAATCTATATCTTGCTGCCCACGATACTAAAAANCAAGAAATTGAGCTGATTCCCTCAATCTTTGGTCATCAGTTTTATTTCCCAAGCGTGGGTTGGAAAGGAAGAATTTTACGTTTTTACATCGCTGCATTTCTGNNTTTTTTAGGAAAAACGTTTGCACAAAATAAATTTATACATGCTTTAAAAGCTACCCANGGAATGTTTTTAAAACTTGAAAATTTTAGGCGCAGCTATCACGATCCTGTCTACAAAGACTACCTGGAAGGACAATTCGACCATGTGCATTGTCGTTTTACTGAGAATGAAATCAATCATGCCAGAGAACAAATTCAAAAATTTTATCAAGCTGTCTACCCGCTTTCAAAACTGATACGCAACCAAAAAAATCAAAAACTGAATGAATTTTTGAGCCTTCATTTTAAAGAGCTTTATGCTGAGAATAAAAAGCCCTTTTACTGCGAAGAGTCTTATAAAGATATTAAGGGGTATGTAAGGATTATTGCCATTGAAGGAATGGCAAGAGGTGAACTTCCTCTAAGAATTTTTAGAGAAAAAGCCTGGATTTTCATGAGGAGGAATTTCCTGTGCAAAGGGGAGAAGAGGCTTTTGGANTCTTTTATAAACAAAATGAGCAAAGCCAAAAAACAGGGAATGTTTCAAATTCAAATATTTCATTCAGCAATCAAGAGTATTATACGTCATTTAAAGCATCATCAAACGGGAAATTTCTACAACTTGAAAAAATTAGAGCAGGAACTCATCAAAGAGGAATGCNNGTTTTTAAATGAATTTGATAGGAAGCATATAGAGTGGCGTGATCAAATCAAAAAGAGGATTCATTTNGTGAATGAAAATGAGCCCTTTTACTTTTTAGATGAAAATTATGAAAAATTTTTCTTTGAGATTGCAGGAATGATCCAACCACATGAAAAGCCTGAAGATCGGTATAAAGTCTTTGAAATTCGACCAGTGGGATCGAAAGAAAAATACCAGAATTTTCTCATGATTGTAGGACCTAATAAAGTATGCCTTGAATATAGCGATTTGATTAGGCAAGAGTCTTCCTGGGGATTGGAAACTCCGGAGATAAAATTCATCCATCCTAAAGGAAAGTATGCGATTGTCGAAAAACTTCCTTATTCAATGGGATCTATTGATTGGAACTCTGACCTGCTCGGTGAACTTCAGGATGAAGACAAGCCCTATGCAGATGCATTGCAAGCACTCTTTCAATTCTTTGTGGATGAGAAAAATTCACCAAAAGATTTGAAAGTTGAGCATTTAAGGTTTGATTCAGCCGGACGTTTAAAATCCATTAAAGACTGTGTCCCTAGAGGACACATAGATTATATAGCTTTAGAAGAAGTTGCCTATGAATTAGCCCAANNAAATAACCTGCCGGTTTATCAACATCTTGTCAAACCTTTACTTGAAAGTAAATTCTGTAAAAATAAACTGACTCCTTTTTTAAGACTTCTTTGTTAAGTGCATTTGAAGGAACCGATTCCNATAGAAGCCCTTTCAAAAATGCATGGTGTAAAAGACCCTCTATTGATTAAAAGAGGCGAGAATTTACAAAACTTCGCCAAACAAATAAAAGAGGAAGGTTATGCAGTCATCAGCGAGCATTATCCTTCTGTAAATAGGGAAACGATTTTGCTTCAATTGTCCAAATGCCTTCTCAATCTCTACGAAAGAGATAAAACCCTTGGAAGATTTTGGGGGCATATCGGTTTAGAAGAAGTCATTGAAGAGGTTGAAAAAGACATGCTATTTAATTAAGATTTTAACGCGACAAAAGTGCCATGCCGTCCTGAAATTTNTTCACGGCGATAGGAAAAATAGTCTTGTGGATTCGAAAGGGTGCTAATACCTGCAATTTGAATATGATCTTCCAGCACACCGGCGTTTAAAAGCTGGTTTTTAGCAATTGACCATAAATCGAAATAAANAGGTTTGACTTGATAATCCCAAAAGCTTTCAGGCAGCTCTGTGCGATAATTTAAAAACTCTGCATCATCGGGCCCAAGGCTAGGAGATATGCATACGTGCAAATTGTTGGCAGATGAACCGTATTTACTTTTCATAAATTGGACTGTCTTGCCATAGATATTTTTAACGTTTCCTCTCCATCCTGAATGAACATTGGCTATAGCCTGGTTGATCGGATCATAAAAAATTGCAGCCTGGCAGTCAGCATGTGTAATTAACAGAGGAAGGTTTGTTTGATTTGTTGCAACAGCATCGCAGGTTGGACAGGACGATTTATTTTCATGATTTATTTCCACAATCGTATCCTCATGGACAAGATTGCAATCATTTAAAGATGGAAAGTTAAAAACTTNTTTGATCTTTTCACGATTAGCTTTAACATTCACATTTTCAGTTTGGTCGTTTTTTGAAAAACCAACATTTAAACTTGCATATGCGCCCGTACTACATCCTCCATGTCGAAGAAGGACAGCGTGAGACANGCTTTTGAAATCTGTTAGGAGCTCAAATTCTAGCCAGACAATATTCTTTGCTTCTTTACGTATCATCTTTCAATAAGATTTTGCAATGATGACATCTATCGTTGCAGGTTTTCCGGTTAAAATGCATTTGCCTTCGGTTCCGCTTTGCACAAGGGGAAGGCAACGAATAGAGAGTTTTAAATCATCCAGCATTTTCTCTGTTTCGGGATCGCCGCACCATTTGGCGAGCACAAATCCGCCATGGATTTCAGGTTNTTCTAAATTTTTAGCTGTAAAAAATCNTTTCATTTGTTCGAAAGTTTGGATGTCAGTTCGAATATTTTCATCTCTGAATTNTTTCGCTTGCTGGTAAAGGTTATTTTGAATCTCATTCAATAAGCTCACACATTCAGAGGCAATATTTTGGCTTTGAATGGTCGTTTNTTCTTTATGGGGCTTGTCACGGCGAGCGACCATGACGGATTGAGCTTCTATATCCCTTGGACCAATTTCAATTCTCAAGGGAACGCCTTTTTNTATCCATTCCCAATTTTNTTCGCCGCCTCGTTTTTCACGCTTGTCAACCAACACTGATAGCGGCTTGCCATAATAATGTGTAGATCTTAAAGTCTCTGCAATTTTATCAGCATAGGCTAAGACCGATTCCTCATGTTCTGGTTTTGGGACAACTGGAATGATCACGATTTGCTTGCTTGCGACCCGAGGAGGAAGCCTTAAACCATCGTCATCTCCATGGCACATAATAATTCCCCCGATCATGCGCGTTGTCACACCCCAGGAAGTTGTATAACCATACTCAACTTGTCCGTCTTTATTGCTAAAACGGATGTTTGAAGCTTTTGCAAAATTTTGACCTAGGTAATGGGAGGTTCCGCCTTGCAAAGCCTTTCGATCTTGCATCATCATTTCTAAAGTGAATGTACTGACTGCTCCAGGAAAACGTTCTCCAGGAGATTTTTCGCCAATAATCACGGGGAGGGCAAGCACATCTTCAACGAAAGAGCGATACATTTCAAGAGCGCGACGTGTTTCTGCCATTGCTTCTTCAGCATTCGCATGAACAGTATGACCTTCCTGCCACAAAAATTCTGTGGTGCGCAGAAATATTCTAGGGCGCATTTCCCAACGAACAACGTTAGCCCATTGGTTAATTAACAAAGGAAGATCGCGATAAGACTCAACCCAGCGTGAAAAAGACTCTCCGATAATAGTTTCAGATGTTGGACGGACAATTAAAGGTTCCTCTAATTCGCCAGTAGGAACTAATCGGCCATTTTNTTCTTCTAATCGATGATGGGTAATGACAGCGCATTCCTTTGCAAATCCTTCCACATGCGCAGCTTCTTNTTCCAAATAACTTAAAGGGATAAATAAGGGAAAGTAGGCATTTTCATGTCCGCTGCTTTTAATACGTTCATCAAGCTCTCGCTGGATGTTTTCCCAAATAGCATAGCCCCAAGGTTTAATAACCATGCAACCTCTAATAGNGGAATTTTCTGCCATATCAGCCGCTTTAATCACTTGCTGATACCATTCAGGGTAATCCTGTTCGCGAGTAGGTGTAATAGCTGTTTGTTCTTTTGTTTGAGACATGAGGGTTTCCCTTTTAAACAATCTTGTAAATCGCATCAAGCGATTTCTAGTGGATTAGTTTAGCCTGTTTGTTTTTATCCTACAAGAAAGATAAAAAGCCCCTCTTAGAAGAGGGCTTTTCTTACACTGGAGTCTTAAAAGACTAGAGACTATTAGATTGCATCAGAGTCGAAATGGAATTAAATTCACTGAGTTTTTCCTCTTGCTCCGCTAATTGCTGTTCGATCTCTGATTTCTCTTGTTCGATTTGAGCTTTTTCTTGGCGCACGTTATTAAGAAGTTCATCCAAAACAGCAAAATCTTCGTTAAAACGATCAGTGTATTTTTCTAAAGTAGGAAGGATTGCTGAAAACTGAAAATAAATTTCTCGATTGCGTTCATGGTAATTTTTAAAAAATTCCTCAATGTTATCAAAGTCGTCAGGATTTAATTTATTAAGGTTTTTGGATTCTTTCCAACAAAACTGTATTTTCATTGTTTTCTATAAAAACCGTTTAATTTTTCAAAGTAACCTTGCAAAACTTCAAGTTCTGCGTCTTGTTTTTTAACGTAATCGCAGAGGACCTCTTTATATTTTAAGAAATCATTGAAATCGAGCGTTGAGCTGATTGATTCAGATTCCCGTTTAAGAGTTTGATTCGTTTTAAGAAGGTCATGAATTTTCGAATACAACCTGCTAATGACAGAATTGATTTCCTGGCCAGGTGTTAATTGATAAATGAAAGAGGCAGCTAACGCATTGGTTAAACAAAGAACAACGCAGGCAGCAACGGCTGCAAACAACGTGAACACAGAAAGTGAAATGGCTGCAACTGTAAGAGCTACCGCCGCCACTCCTCCTAAAACGGCGCCTGCTATATGCAGATAAAATTCAATCGGTATGACTTTTCTGCCCTGTAAACTTCCATTTTTAACCTGGATGTTTTGTTTTCCATTATGAGCTCTTTCTGCTGCTATAAGTGCTTCACGTGCATGGTCTAATACAATGGCTGACATAGTCGCCCTCCTTATATTATAGATTACTAAGTACTCTAAATTTCACATATATTAAAAAATATATTTGATACAAGAGTTTAAGGGCTTTTATTGTAATCAATTCATTATCAAGGAGTTATTTAGAGTCTATTCTAAATCCATGTTGTGATAAACTTCATCCACATCGTCCAGCTGCTCCAACCAGTCGATCAGGGCAAGATTGGCTTTTTTATTTTCTTCATCGCAAGTGACGTAGCTTTTCGGGATCATTTCTAGAGAAACTTCTTCACATTCGAAACCGGCTTGGTTAAGCGCATCTTTCACACTATAGAGCGCCGAAGGATCTGTCGTAATAATATACATATCCTCTTCAGCTTCAAAATCTTCAGCCCCAGCTTCCGTTGCAGCTATAANAAGATCTTCTTCTTTAGCCGCCTTTTTATTCACTTGAATGATTCCTTTGCGGTCAAAATTAAAGGCTACGGCTCCAGGATTTGCAATGGTTCCCCCGCGTTTATTGGTAGCAATACGCATATCTGAGGAAACGCGGTTTTTATTATCTGTCATGATATCAATGATAATCCCGACTCCTCCATGGCCATACATTTCATAGGTAAGTTCAGAATAATCGGCCTGATCGGCGCTGCTGGCTTTTTTGATGTTGCGTTCAATGATGTCATTGGGGACATTAGCTGACCTGGCTTTTAATAAAGCTAATCGAAGCCTCGGATTGTTTTNTGGATCGGAGCCACCACCCACTTTTACAGCACTGATAATCTCCTTGGCTATGCGAGAAANAATTTTACCTTNTTTGGCATCCGCTTTTTCTTTTTTATGCTTTATATTTGCCCACTTACTGTGTCCAGCCATGACTGCATTCCTTAGCGTTGACTTTTAAAAATTAGCAAAATAATTTGCTTGTTGTTCTTTGATCCATTTTTGCGCTAAATCATAATATTTGTAGTGAAGTTCTTTTTCTTTAAATTCTTTACTATGCACCCGATTCATGCCCTTTTCATCAATATAAGAAGGACAGACATGATGCAACATTTCATGAAAAATCACATAAGAGACCACATACTTAGGTACTGTATCACGATCTAAAAGACGATTGATTTTAATTAATTTTAATTGATCATGATAAAGTCCAAAGGTTAGACGACTTTTACTGCGCTGCGCCGGTTTTCCAAACCAGGTAATGAAGAGTTTTAATTTAGATTTAAAGTAGTCATCATTAATTTCATCATAGAGTTCTTTAAGGTTATAAATCCTTCCTTGGCTGTACAATTTGGATTTATCGAGCGTATGAGAGTAGTCTAACTTTTTCAGGCTGTCTTCAATAAATGCTTTAATATCACGAGAAATAATTTTGTGCTCCTGACGTATATAGCAGGCTAGTGATTGCATGACATTTTGAGGAGCTTGCAGAAACATTCGATGCAAGGAGACTTTTGTACAGTCAGGTTCCCACCGCACACTTAGCATCGTCGAACGATTATCGTTAATTTTTAATTTCAGCTTGACTCCAGCCAAATCCTCGACTTGTTGTTGAAATGTAATAAGTGACATAAGTTAAAAATTTAAATTAAAAATACTATAAATTAAAGACTATTATAAAAACGTTCCATAAATACACGACCGACATAAAAATCTTCTTNTTCTTTGATCCAGTGTGTCTGACGGCCAAACTCCCGAAAACCCATCCTTTGGTATAAATGGATAGCTGGATTGTCTGCATATACTTGAAGATGAAGAAGTTCAATTCGAAAGTTGTCCTTAGCTAATTGAACAAGGTGATTAATTAAATAGGTACCTACTCCTTGTCCCCGCATGTCAGGAGCGACAATGATTCCGAATTCACATTGATGGGCTAATTTACGGTAGGGCTGTAAATACAAAGTGCTTATCCCACAAGGGATACCATCTTTAACTGCAGTGAGGCTGCATTTATAACGGCTAAAGCCGATCCAACGAGCCACGGCGTCATCAATTTCAACTTCATCGTACATGGGAAACCACCGTGCAACAGTGGGATCAAGAAGCCACTGTTTTAAATATTTTCCATCACTTAAATCAGAATAACGTATCTCTACACCTTCAGGAGGTGTTTTTGCTCATTCATCCAAACTCCTTCAAATAGGCATTCACAAAATCATCAAGTTCTCCATCCATAACGGCTTGGATGTTGCCTGACTCACATTTTGTCCTTGTATCTTTGACTAACGTATAGGGTTGAAAAACATAATTGCGTATCTGGCTTCCCCAGGCAATTTCTTTTTNTTCTCCGGACATTGCTTTTAAAGCATTTTCCCTTTCCATTACTTCTTNTTCATATAGCTTGGACTTCAACATTTTATAACAAGCTTCTCTGTTCTGTATCTGACTTCTTTGGGTCTGGCTGGAAACGACGATTCCTGTCGGGATGTGCGTCATTCTTACTGCGGAGTCGGTTTTATTGACATGCTGTCCGCCTGCCCCTGAAGCTCTGTAAGTATCAACACGGATCTCTTCAGGTTTTATATGGATGATAATATCATCAGTGATCTCAGGGGTGACATCAACGGATGCAAAGCTTGTATGGCGCTTTGCGTTCGCATCAAAAGGTGAAATTCTTACAAGCCGATGCACGCCCTTTTCAGCTTTAGCATACCCATATGCAAACTCGCCGCTGATTTTAAAAGTGATGCTTTTAANGCCGGCAACATCCCCGTCAACTGTATCAATAATTTCAACTTTCCAGCCCCTTTTATTTGCCCAACGCTGATACATTCTGGATAACATGAGAACCCAATCACAAGCTTCAGTGCCTCCTGCGCCCGCATTGATGCTTAGATAGCAGTGCTTATTATCAAGTTCGCCAGAAAGCATTTTACGAACTTCAAGATCACCCAGGCCTTTTTCAATTTGATTCAATTCCTGAATCAAATCATCGATCAAACCAGAGTCTCCGCTTTCATAAGCTTCTGGCAAAAGCTCTTTAAGGTCTGCAAAACGTTGCTTTAGGTTTTGATAAGGTAACGTCCAGGCACGCAACTCATTGCATTCGCTAATTACTTTTTGCGCTTTTTCGTTGTCATCCCAAAAGGAAGCTCCTTCCATCAGAGCCTCTAATTCTTTTACACGCGCTTCCTTCGAAGCCAAGTCAAAGATACCTCCACATATGAATGATTCTCTCTTCCATATTTTTCATACGTTGCTGCATTTCAGCGTTCATAAGAATCCTTATCGTGTAAGTTTTTAGATGGGCAATATTTGCTCATACGGACTGTAAAATATTAAATATCTCAAAGAAGATATCGCATTTAATCATAAAAGTCAAAGTCGATAAAATTTTTGAATTGCCTCCCATAAGAAAACCGTCAAATATCAAAAAAATTTTTTTAAGTTTTTTTCTTGAAATTATCGCAATGATGTTTTAAACACTTAGGTTGTCAAAATAAAAATTAGATTGAGATGTAACATGTACGTTCCCCATACAGAGACAGAAAACAATCTATATACGACCCACGTGCCGAATCACCTTCAAATAGCAGAGACTAAGTACCCGTATCTTTATTGGACTGAAAGGCATCTTCAGGCTATGTGGTGGGAGCAAAAATATTTCAAAAATTTAAAAACTTGCGAGAATCTTCCTATAGAAGTCATTTCTCCGGGCATCTGGAATGCAGAAGCAGGCCCGGATTTTCTCAAAGCTCATTTGAAAATTGGTAATCAGGAGCTGAAAGGGGATATAGAAATCCATCTGGAAGATGAATCATGGACGCAGCATCAGTATCATCAGGATGCTCGTTATGATAGAGTAATCTTGCATCTTTCTCTTTGGAATTCCCGGGCAAACAAAACCCTAGTCAATTCCCGCGGGTCAAAAATCCATCAGGCCTACTTTGAGCACAACCTGACGATTTCTCAAACGCGTATTTTACAATTAATTGATTTAGATAAGTATCCTTGCCGTAAACTTCTTGGGAATTCTCAATTTTCTAAGTCGGTGCCCAATTCTATGCAAGCAGATAATTCTCAAGATGTCTTTCAATCGGCAGCGGAATGGAAATTAAGTCAAAGAGCTCGCTATTTGAAAGGTCATATCGATGATCAGCGCCTTCTTTTGCCAGCAGGCATTGCCATGTCGCTAGGCAGCAAACAAAATGCAGAATCATTTTTTGAATTGTTTTTAAGGTTACTCAAGCATAANAAAAGATCAGAAAAAGATCTTTTGGCGATCGCATTAGGAATGTGCGGCTTTTTTGCTGAAAAATACAAATCTAAATGGAAAAATTCNTTCTTTTATACCGAACTTTTGGCNCTTTATAAAGAGCTTTCTTATTTAGCGCCCCATTCTATTGCTTTAAGCCTGAATCAAATTAGACCGTTAAATCACCCTATCCGCCGCATTGCCTATTTAGTGAAGTTTTTAAAGGATCCATTAATGACTTCTCTTTACTCTGAAATTAATCTTTGCTGGCATCAGAATTGGCCTTCCTATTGTCTTAAAAACGACTGGATGCCAATGCGGCAATTGATTGCGGATAGGCTTCCTTCCTATATAGATGCGCATTGGAGTGCGCATTATACTTTCGAAGTAGAAGTTCAAAAGCAAGCTCTTCCCTTGCTAGGCAAGGATTTAAAGGAAACAATCATTATCAACACAGTCCTTCCTTTGCTCTATGTAGATATTTTGAAGAAAAATAGCACCCAAGAAATCGATGCGTTCCGTAATTTCTATGAGAGCTTACCGGCAAGCTATAACACCAAGGCTCATGTGCATTCTCATCAACTTTTCGGAGATTGGCCCAAAGGACCGATCTTACAAAAGCATTAGCCCAGCAAGGCGCTTTTCAAATCTACAGAGATTTTTGCATTAATCACGATGCTGTGGGTGACAATCCTTATATGGACAAATACAAAGACTAGACTGCTTTGTAAACTGACATTTTTCTGACTACTTCAGGTTTGGATTGGATGACTTAGGTTAAACCCTCACCCTATGAGTTGAATTACTTTATTCAGTTGTGGAAGTTTTCATCTTTATATACCCCATCCAGCTCAAACTTGGAATTTTGACTACGTCAGCTTGCCACTGCCTTTGTATCTGTCTGCATCGCACAATTTATTCAAGCTGTGCTGCTTCGACAAATTCAAATTCAAGGAGCTTCCTCGTCAAATTTTCCAACTTTCAACTGGAACGAGTTCTCTAATTGCGCGATTTTAATCAATCAAAAATTCTCTTTTTTTCTTGGCTTTTTTTGCCAAATACTAAATCAAACGACACTCCCTTGTTCTCTTCGGGGTCTTTTTTATTGAAGTTCATTATTTCTGAATCTTCTGCCCCATTATAATGTTCGAAGCTAAGGTCAGACAATGTATATCACGGCGTCTTAGCGCCAACTCGTTCTCGTCTTAACCCTTCTTCGGATTCGTTTGAATTGTATTTTTCTTTCTAAAAGGCCTTTATTTTTATGCTGCTATTTTTTCTTTTTCATCTGTTCTTTCAAACGGCTTTTTACTTTCAAGCATCTTATGCATGATGACCGCTAACTTTCTTGCCACTGCTACTATCGCTTTCTTTTTGCCTTNTCTTTTCATGAGTTTCATTCCCCAAGCTTTCAGTTTGCTCCATGTTTTACAACGTGTTAATAGGACTGTTGCTGCTTCCACAAGTAAGTAGCGCGTTCGCTTTGATCCTTNTTTCGAGATTCCTCCCTGCTTTTTAGTCTCACCGGATGAATATTGGCTGGGCGTTAATCCTAAATATGCAGCTACATTTCTTGAATCTTTAAATCGTCTTATATCATCTATCTCTGCTTTAAATGATAAAGCCGTAATAGGTCCTACCCCGTCTATCGTTTGCAAGAGTTGCACATCTTCATCGTTTTTAGCTAGTTCCTCTATTTCTTTATCTAAAGCTTTAATTTCAGTATTTAAACTGTCCATTACGTTTAATAGGCTTTTAATAACTCTTTGTACCTTCGGGCTTAGTTCTTTTACTGCCTCTTCTACTTGCAGCCTAANAGTTTTTACCTGCCTTTTGGTGAGCTTTATTCCATAGACTTTAAGGTGCCCTTTCAGGCTATTCACTACATGAGTCTTTTCCTCTACAAGTGTCTGTCTCATATGCAGCACGCTTCTAATTTCCATTGCCTCATCACTTCTATGTACACACTCTCTAAAATGACCTACTCTTAAGGCTTCTGCTATTCCTCGAGCATCATTTTTATCCGTCTTATTTATGATCGTTGCCAAAATCGCTGCCATTTTTCGTGCTTCCATAACCACTACGTCATAACCTGCTTTTTGAAGCCCTTTCTTTAGGTAATGTGTTAAATTTCCACTTTCAAGGCCGATTTGTGTTATCTCGTACCCTGTTTGTTTTAAATATGAACTTATTTCTTCAGGCTTTGATTCAACGGCGTCTTCTCTTACAACTTTTCCCTTAGCATTAACGATGCATATAAAAACTGTTTTCAAAGAAACATCTAATCCAACATAATAGCTCATGGCTTACTCCTTGTTTTTTGAGGTATTTGACCTCGATTTTTTGGAGATCTTACGATACTCCGTATTTGGAGTAAGCCTTTTTTATTTTTCATTGCGCTTTACTCCTAAGGCGCGCAATTACCTTATGTATATATCGCAAAAAAGCGCCGGTTTAAAAATTCGTTTTAAAGGCGATATCTATGACTCCATTAGGATGAAACATGTTTAAAAAGTGTTGATACATCTCTTCTCTTTCTTTCAAACTGGCTTTTGCGTCGATAATTTCCAGGCTATAAATGGCGATATCTTCCACGATTCTTTCAAATCTGTAGTAAGCCAAAATAGACCTGTCGATTTCTGTTTTTCCATATCCCTCATAAAAAATNNTTTCTTCTTCAGGTTTATTCCAAACATTGGCAACTCCTCCGCCAATAAACATAAGATCTCTTTCTTTAGGCGCTCTTATAGGTTCATCCCAATCCACAATATAAAGCTGGCCGATTTTATCGATTAAGACATTTCCCCCATGAATATCTGAATGACATAACACAAATTCAGNGGATTTTTNTTGAATTTCTTTGCTCAAAAGTTCAGCTTTCTCAACTAAATGTTGAATGGTTAATCGATGGTTTTTCATAAATTCCGTAAATTTTAATGCAAGGTCATCATAAGGGGAGAGGGCAGGATTGATGTAATAAGACCGGACAATTTTGCGCCATTTGTCTGTATAGGCTTCCGTTTTGAGTTTTGCTTGCATTGAAAGCGGAAGATTAAAATCATGCACTCTTCTGAGTATTTTTCCTAATGTGAACCATTGATCATTAGTAAGGCGGCGATTAAAGCCGCTTTCGCCCTCAACATAAGGATAAACTAGAAGAGATACATGATCTGCAGACTGCATGAGGTCTCCTTGAATTGTTTTAAAAGGAGGAATAATTTGTTGAATTCCTGAACGATATAGCAATTCCAGAAGGCTCGCATGAGTTGCATCAAAATGGCCATATTTTAATTTTACAAAATAACAAGAAGAATCTTGTGCTTGAACTTTATAGACGGATGCGTTTGTGTCAGCCCCAATGGAAAGAAGTTCCATTGCTGCAACTTTAATCCCATAATAAGTTTTTAAATAATCAATAAGAGTTTGTTTTGATAATTTTTGGTGACCTATCATAATTCTTTTTAATGATACGTTGCAAGAAAGTGAAACAAAACGTATAGTTTTTGCAAAGCTTTATTTCTTGGTGATAGAATGGAACATGCAAAATTAGGATCGGTGATCTCTTTTAATAAAACGCTCCGCTTAAATCGAACGTTAAGAGGGCCTGCAGAATCCATTAAAATCTGGTTGGGACGCACACTTTCGATAACGACGCATCATGTTAAAATAACGTCCCAAAAGATCGTCAATGTCTTTATAAGAGTATTTAAAAACCTTCCTCAATCGCTAAAATCAGGCTATGGGATGGGTTTTATTGGCGTTCTAATTAGTGGGACACTATTGACTACGGCTGTCTGTTTGAATCCAAAAACATACGGCAATAAAAGTCGTTCTCATTATTGCTTCAATTGCATTTTTATGTATTGCCTGCGCAGTTGCATGCATTTTTAGAGGGAAGTTTCTCCCTATTTTTAACACACCGATAGGTACTCTCCCCTACATTTGAAACTCTATCCCTCTTTGGTCAGCTGGATTTTTCCTTTTATCAAAGGAATATTTCCAGCGCCATGGGGATTGTAAAGTCTCTAATTCAAAAATCACCTGATTCTTTTGCTGACGCGCAATCATACGATGCCCGTCAGGGACTTCGAGATCAAAAGACCCTGTGAAAGTTAGATTCTCGGCAAAGAATTCCGAATTGCCTTTTAAAACAATTTTTAATGATTCATGACGTTTAATTTGCCCATTCCAATAAACTTTGGTTTCATCCCGATTGATTCCTCGATTAGAAATGATCACATTTTTTAAAGTGCATCGTCCGACATTTTCACTATAAGTCATAAGACCNNGTTTTTTATGACCTTCAATATTTTCTGCATAAATTAATAAGCTTCCATGAAGATCCACATTTCTTAAATCCAGTTCAGCAATTTCTAAAAGCATTTCCGCTCCTTGCCTTAATTGTCCCCCTTGAATTTTTTGGGCAATAATAGAGTATAAAGGCCCTAAAGCTGGATGAAAAGATGTCATAAAAGAAGGGCCCTTTTGAAGGTAGTCTTCCTGCGACGGCATTGAAGGCAGTTTCATGCTGCAATAATGAGTAAACAATTCATAGTGATTATCCAGTTCATCATAATGGCAGCCTATGGGAGTTTCGACAATAGGTTTGCCTGGCGTATGCAAATTTTTTGTGACAGAAATGGTTTTTTNTCTCGAATTATAAGTCAGAAAAGTGGGAAGTGAGCGGGCTTGAATATCTTNTTGTTTTTNTGAGAACGTTTTCGTGATGACATCAGCAATATTCTGCATCAGGGACTCTAAACGACCGACAAAAACTTCTTCTTTGCGTCCTTCTCGGGTTANGACAGATTTTTTCGTTTTCATATTGATTAGCTTTCCAGGCAAGGGACAGACTTCAATAACTTCTTTAATAGCTTTTAGGTCAGCAAATAAAATATTCGTGTTAGCGGGAAAAGCGGAAAATGAACTGCCAGGGCTTTCAGGTTCCTCCTTAATTCCTTTTTNTACAAAATCGGGATATTCAACATTTGAGATGCAATATTCATATTCGTCGCCGATTTGCCTTTCTACTAAAACATTCATCCCTTCAGCTGTGTTAAGAAGCCGCGAACAGGAGGCAAAACCAAATTTTTGATCACTTAATATCCCGCATCNCGCAAAAGCAAGAAGTCCATAATCCGTGCCAGCTATCGGGTTATTGATCTGCCGCACCAATGCCTTGGTGTGCCCTTTGCCAATAATCGNATCGACCGTCCCAGAATCGATTGCTTGTTTCCATAAAACACCATGTCCTCCAGGTTTAA
Source organism: Parachlamydiaceae bacterium (assembly GCA_013414685.1). GTDB lineage: Bacteria > Chlamydiota > Chlamydiia > Chlamydiales > Parachlamydiaceae > Neochlamydia. The sequence continues at coordinate 1,876,175 of CP058704.1, forward strand.
AGAAGAGTTTCATCGTATCAAGAACAACCCAATCCCCTTTTTCGGTCAAAACAGGCACAGAAGGTTGCTTGAAAAAGTAAAAAGATTCCCGGGGACGACCAAACCAAAGGAATTTTTCACAAATTTCCAAAATATGGTGATGATTGTTTTTTTCATCGGAGGTCATCATGACAATCGGAACAACAACTTGTTTATGAAACAGTTTGAAATGTAAATACTCGCGCGCTTGTAAGTCACGTATAAGGCCTTCGAGAAGCGATTTTCCACCATAGCGAAGTTCTGCTGCAGGAAGATCTTCACCCGTTTTTTCGTCACGTAAGTTAAGTCTATCTCCTGCACCTCCAACTGGATATATTTCAGAAAATAATTCTATCTTTTCTAAAAGGCNTTTAATTGCGTTATGAACTAACGCAGTTTCGTTGCTCAAATCATACCCTGGAGGGGTAAAATATGTTTCCAGATTGTTTTCTTTATTTTCCGAATTTTCCTTCTCATAGAGCAATTGCAACATCATGGCATGATAACCGACAACCCCGCCCATCTCTTCGTAAAATGTTTCCACGGGTTCAAGTTTTTCCAGTAATTCNNGTTTAAATTTTTTTGGATCTATAGATTTATCTAGGCCTTGAAAAATGATTTCTCCTTGTCCAATCGCAACCAAGCTTTTTATGATAAATTTTTGACTCTGAGAGAGTTTTGATAAACTATTTTGTAGAAAAGGATATTTAATAAAAANATTATTAACCTCTGGGATAGAGTCCAGGAAAGCCATTCGTTCGTNGTTTACCTTTAGTTTTGCGAAATTTATCGATAAGGGGGTTAAACTTTTAAGATTTTGTTTGATAAGTTTTAAAGATAAAGAGGCTTGCGGCATGAGTCTCATCATTGGTGGATTTATGGCTGTTTATACAAAAAAGCGATTTATACCAAAACAGTTTCAATTTTCCTGTAGGTCTAAGAAATAATTTTTATTAAGAATTTCTTTTGACTATAATTGACGACAAAGATAAAACAGTTCTATTGAAAAATACTATACCCTTTCAGTTCCAAAGGCAATCATTTGGATTGCATTGAAAGTGCTCGCGATTGAATTGTTTAATAAGGCTAATATGAATCCTTTTACAATATTACGCCTGATACTTTGAATTGATCCACATGGGTGTTTTTGGACGAGGAGGGTGTAATTTTCCTAAGATGAAGCAAGAAATGAGAAAATCTATCGTTTTAGGTTAAATTTAATTTGACAGTTTCTCAGAAAAGGCAAAATCTTTTTCATCATCATCTAAACAACGTAAAGGAGTAAGTGATGGCTAAAAAAATTCAGCATTCATGAAGCCGGTTCAAGTCAGTGAAGAATTGGCAGATATCGTAGGCAAAGGCCCTATGCCACGTACAGAGATCATTAAAAAACTCTGGGACTATATAAAGAAACATAAACTCCAAGACACTAAGAACAAAAGAAATATCAACCCCGATGCAAAATTGGGCAAAGTTCTTGGAAATCAAACAATTGACATGTTTAAAATGACAAGCAAGTTGTCTAAGCATATCAAAGAACCAGAAATGGCAAGCCGTTAATTAATTTGAAGCTAGCCTTTAATATCTAATAAGTTAAAGGTTAGCTTTTTCTTTCCATTTGTTGTTCTATAGTCTAAACTATTGAACCTATGGAACAAAATACCAATCAACCCACTTCTTTCAGCTTAGCCCAATTTTGCTGGGATGCCTGGTGCTGTCTTTCTATTGTTGGCATTTGGCCGCGTTTCATTGAGCCTAGGTTATTGAGTAAAACCTACTTAACATTACCCCTTCCTCACCTTCCCAATAAGCTATCAGGTCTAAAAGTTGCGCAATTTTCCGATCTGCATCTCCATCCGCAAGTTTCTGATCACTTTCTTCAGAAAATTCAAAATGCTGTCGCTTCTTTTGAACCAGACCTTATTTTATTTACAGGAGATTTCCTTTGCTTTTCACTAAATCGTGATCTAAAGCGTTTNAAAAGATTNTTTAAGTCTTTCAAAGCCCCATATGGATGTTATTGTATTTTGGGGAATCATGACTATGAAGAATTTATTTCAGTGAATGAGAAAGGAGATTATGACGTTCTCAACTCATCGACAGCCTCTTTTTCTCGCATTTTTAAGCGTTTGTGGACGCAAACGAAATTATCCAAGCAAAGATCCGAAAAAGTCAAGAATGTGGGCTATCATGAAGCCTTAGAAGTACTTTTAAAAGATACCCCGTTCAAACTGTTAAAAAATGAAACCATTCAAATTCCGATCCAAGAGGCATTCCTTAACCTAACCGGTCTTGAAGAATATTCGACAGGGCGCTCAGACCCGCAAAAAGCTTTTTAAACTTTNAACCCTAAATATCCAGGGATCGTAATGGCTCATAATCCGGATGCTGTCCCCTCCCTTCTTCAATTTCCGGGAGAAATCATCTTATGCGGGCATACCCATGGTGGGCAGGTGAATTTACCCTGGCTATGGAANAAATTCACACTGATGGAAAANCCCCAGCTTAANAAAGGGTTAGTCACAATGAACCATAANAAAATCTATGTGAATAGAGGAGTAGGAAGTGTGATGCAATTTCGTTGGTTTTCAAAGCCGGAACTTCTGCTTTTAACCTTGGAGAATGATAGATGAACCAAAAAATGAGCGTGATTCTTCTGTGCGGTGGACAGGGATCAAGAATGCAATCGGCAACACCCAAGCAATTTCTACACTTAAAGGAAAAATGCATCGCTCATTATAGTTTTGACGTTTTTAAAAACATGCCTGAAGTCGAAGAAATGATAGTGGTATGCGATCCCTCTTATCGGAANTTTATTTCCTTAAATTCCCAATCCATTCCGATTCATTTTGCCCTTCCAGGACCGCGTCGCCAGGACTCTGTTTTTAATGGATTTAACGCCTTAACAAAAAAATCAGATTTTGTCTGCGTTCATGACTCTGCGCGTCCTTTTATCAGTGAGTCTATGGTCAGACGTGTTTTTATCGCCGCTTGCGAATATGGCGCAGCGACGGCCGGGATGCCCTTAAAGTTTACGTTAAAAGAGCATGATGGCAGCCTTTTCGTTAAAGACACACCCGACCGCTCCAAATTCTGGGAAATCCAGACTCCTCAAATTATCCGTACGCAAATCCTCAAACAAGGATTTGATTACATCCTGAAAAATGACCTGGATGTGACCGATGATGTCTCAATCGCCGAAAAGATGGGATGTCCCGTTAAACTTGTGGAGGCGTGTTATTCCAATATTAAAATTACCACCCCAGATGATCTTATTCTTAGCGAACTTATTTTTAACAAGTCCTCTCAATGAACGAATATAATTATAAGATCACTATCGCCTATGATGGAACAAACTACAGCGGCTGGCAAATCCAGCCCAATGGGATTTCCATTCAGCAAAAGCTTCAAGAAGCATTAAGTATCTACCTTCGCCAACCCACCCATGTCACAGGTTCAGGACGAACCGATGCTGGAACTCACGCTTTAGGCCAGGTGGCACATTTTAAAACTCATCAACATCTGGATTCACGCCGCTTTCTCCATTCTCTTAATGGCATTCTCCCTCTCGATATACGCATTAAAAATATAGAAAGCGTTCCCCACGACTTCCATGCACGCTACAGTGCACTAGGAAAAATCTATCATTACTATTTACATCTTAACCCCATTCTGAACCCCTTCAATCGACTCTACTCCCTTCATGTATACGAAAAAATCGACCTCGATCTTCTCAAACAAGGCGCCCAACACTTTCTTGGCACCCATGATTTTACAGCTTTTGCCAACGAAGCCCATACCGGCGTCGCCGCTCACGATCCCATTCGAACGATCAAGCGTCTGGATTTAATTCCCATCGAAGACGGACTTCGCCTTGAATTTGAAGCTGATGGCTTTCTTTACAAAATGGTGCGCAACATCACAGGCACACTCCTCGAAGTTGCTAGCGGTCATCGCTCTGCTTCCTCTATCCCTTCTCTCCTTCATTCCAAAGACCGACGCCTTGCCGGCAAATCTGCCCCTCCTCACGCCCTCTTCCTTTTCAAAGTTCTCTACTAGCCCCCAGGGCTGCGCGCCCTGGACCGCGGCAGAAGGCCGATGGCCCTCTGCACTCCCAATTCATTGATTCCACGATGCTATAAAGTCTTTGATCCAGTTTTTGCGAATGATTAATAATTATTTTAATTTTCATAAAATGTTCTGTTTTAAAAATTATGAAGCATAAGATTAAAACAAGGGATGCAGCCACTGATACTTCAAAGCAAGATATCTTATTTATGCAATGGGAGTGCAGAGGGCCTTCGGCCTTCTGCCGCAGTCCAGGGCGCGTAGCCCTGGTTAAAGGGTGAGGGTTGTGAAATGGGAAAATTGTGAAATGTGAGGGGGAATGTTGTTGTAGGAGGTTGTGGAAATGAGAATGGGTTTTGCGGGAGTTTGAAGGAGGGCTTCGATGCCGCGAGGGGTATCTTCGAAAGCGATAATTTTATCGTGCGGATGGGCGTATTTTTGGATGGCGGTAAGATAGCCTTCGGGGTGAGGTTTGGGTTGGGTGTAGTGTTCGCGGGTGATCCAATGAGGAATGGTGTTTAAAATAGGATGTTGGCGGCGAAGGATATCAACTAAGGCCTGAGGAGAGTGAGTAACGACACAGCGTTTGATGTTGAATTGTTGGAGAACCTGGAGGAGCTCTGCGACGCCAGGCATAAGGCCAGTGGCGCCGCTTTCTAAAAGTTCAAGCACTTGTTGTCTTTTATAGGCATAAAGAGTTTCCCAGGAGGGCTCGGCTTGATAAAGGCCTGGCAGGCTTTCGTAAATTTGTTCTTTTAATCCTTCGGCACTGTAATGGGCGGCAAGGCAATAGCGTTCAAAACTCCATTGGAGTTTAAAACCGTATTTTTCGCACATGCGCTGGTAAGCTAAAANATGAATTTCTTCTGTGTTGACTAAAAGACCGTCAAAATCAANAAGAAAGAGTTGATAATCATGTATCCAGTGCATATGCTATTCCTTCTAAAACAGGTTTAATTATGCATTTAATCCTATTAATAATGGCTGTATTTTTGAGCGGATGCTCGTCATCGGAGGATGCGGAGCGGGAAAAAGCCCGTATGCAGAATGCAATTGGCGAGTACATCTATCGTAATCACAATGAATATCTATTTAAGTTGGAACCACCCATCAAATCAACCCCTTCCCTTTACCCCTGGGAAAATCATTCATCCAATCAAATTACCAAGGAATACTTTCGCTGCAAGGGCAGCAGCCTGAATCCAGTGCACATTTTTCAGCAAAAAGGAGAAACAGTGCGTTTTTTTGACTGCGGCGGCTCTGAAAAGCATAGCTTGCCTTTGCGGGANTCAAAAGAGTTTATCTATCCTATTCTAATTGATTTACTTAATTATATCCAGGATAAATCTGGTAANAAGGTGGTGATCACGAGCGGTCACCGTTGTCCGGATCATAACACCTATGTGGATGCCTCTAAAGAAAATCTCGCTTCAAAGCATATGATTGGCGCAGAAGTCTCCTTTTATGTTCAAGGTTGGGAAGATCAGCCAGAAAAAGCCATCAAACTGATCCAAAATTATTATCAAGAAACTGACAAATACAAAGGAATGAAAGATTTTCAGGAGTTTAAGCGTTATGAAAAAGACAATACAAATGTGTCCACCCAACCCTGGATGAACAAGGAGATCTTCATAAAACTTTTTAANAAACATGAAGGTCGAAACTTTGACAACCGACATCCCTATCCTTATATCAGCATTCAAGTACGCTATGATATGGAAAAACAAGAAAAGGTGATTTATACCTGGGAAAAAGCAAACCGCAATTTTCTCCGTCATTAAGGGGTTTTTTGACGCTTATGTTTTTATAGGATATAATGACATAAAAGGAACTTTCCTATGAGATTTAGTGACTTAAGAACTGAAATCTTAAACAATGCTCATCATCATTACCCTGAACTCACCTTTAAAGACTTTAATAATCAGGAAAACTATTTAGCATGCGGAAGCACGTCGGGTTTAAATCATATCAATCTGACTTTGATGTGCACGCTTCCTTTATTTAAAGATTTAGGCACTGCAAATTCTCAACTCTTAGAACATTTTGGCTGGGAACGTAGATTTGAAAATTATAATTTAAAGGACGAACTTAAAACATCGCAGCAAGCATTGCANTTTTTTAGTCGTATGACTAAATTTCACCCCTCAATCAAAGCTCAAGCTTTTATTTTTCGTCCAGAACAGTTAAAACGCGTGACTGAAATTGTTCAAAAGGTTTTACCTGANAAAACCGAACGAGAAATTGTCGAAGATATTTTGAAAAATCCTCGATCCAATGCTCGGAAAATTTTATTTGATTTAACTGAAAAGAAATTGCATCAGGAAAGAGATCTTCTGACAACAAATAACTGGAAAGAAGCGAAAACTGCCTTTTGTCATTTTCATTTTTTTAAATTNTTTCGATTGCTTTGGCAAAACAAGGTCATTAGTTCAGATACGAAACAGCTTATTCAAAATTTNAAAAGAATAGAAAATAAATTTTCAGGTGTGCGCATAGGCGAGACATACTGCGGAGATGATGTCATTTCTCCTCGTTGCCAGCTGGAAAGCGAGGTCGAAGAATGATAGATTTAGAAGAGATTCTAAAAGCTTATCATTTGATTAAAGATCACATAAAAAACCCCCTTTTAAATGTACCGGAGCTTGAAAAGAAGCTCAATTCTAGAGGCCGTATTTACATTAAGTGCGAAAACTTTCAATGGACAAATTCATTTAAGGTTCGTGGAGCTTTTAATGCGATCCTTCGCCTAAGCGAAGAAGAGAAAATGNNCGGGGTTGTCACTCGCTCAGCAGGTAATTTTGCGCAGGCTGTGGCCTATGCAGCGCAAAAATTAGGCATAAAAGCTAAGATTGTCGTTCCTGATAACATTCCTAAGATTAAGCTGCACTTAACTCAGCAATTTGGTCCAGAAATTGTTTTTGCCGGTCCAAGAAATGAAGATGGAGATGAGGTAGTTAAACGCATTGTGGAGTCTGAAGGAATGACGATGCTTCATCCCTATAATCAAATAAATGTCATTGCCGGGCAAGGAACGCTCGCTTTAGAGATTTATGACGAGCTGCCTAGTGTTAAGAACTTCTTTGCACCGATTGGAGGTGGNGGGCTTTTGGGTGGGTGTGCAGCAGCTTTTAAAGGATTAAATAAAAACATGCAGATTGTAGGTGTTGAGCCTGCCGGTGCAGCAGACTATTACAATTCCAGACAAGCTGGCAAGCTGATTGCCCTAGAAAATGTCGATACAATTGCCGATGGGTTAAGAGCTTCTTGCGTAGGCGATTTGGATTGGCCTTTGTTGCAAGAATATGTTGATTTTCTNCGGACTGTAACCGATTCTGAGATCAAATGTGCGATGAAGTATTTGAAAGAAACAATGAACATAACGGTAGAACCTTCTGGGGCAACTGCTTTTGCGGAATTGCTTTTACATGCACAAAATCTTGAGGCAGGAGATACTGTCGTGCTCATAAGCGGAGGGAATGTGGATCCAGATATGTTTGAGAAGTGGTTATCTCAAGTAAACGATGGTGTCGTCAGAGAGTAAAAATCTTCAATTTCTTTCTTGTTAAATTGGAGTGCAAGATCCAGGACGGTTTCGCCACGGGGCGTCTTAGTCTTTTTATCCGTAGTTTTTGACCAAAGAAGTTTAAAATTTTCTAATTTTCCCGCTAGGGCTGCATAATGCATAGGCAGCAACTTATCCTGATCCTTAATATTTGGATCTCCCTGATGGGAAATAAGAAGCTCAACAATTTCGGCTGTGCCGCTGGAAGCAGCGAGATGCAAGGGATAATATTTAAAAGGATTTTTAGAGGCAGAAAGATATAATTTAACAAGATCATGGGATTGGTTCATGATGCCCCAGTTTAAAGGAGTATCACCAGTGGCATCCGGAATATCAGGATCGGCCCCATAATCTAAAAGACACGCAGCAATGTCTTTATGTGTTGTATGACTTAAGACAGTTCTTCCTTCCTCATCTTGCAAGTTAATCAATAGCTCGATGATCTCTGCGTGTTTGTTTTTAGCTGCATAATAAAGAGGAAAACAATCAGAATGGTCGGTGATAAATGCATTGACTCCTTGTTCTAACAGAAGTTGGACTACCTCTATGTGCCCTTTCTCAGCGGCTAAACTTAATGGGGTACGCCCTCCATTATTTTGCTGGTTCAGTTCATTAAGCGAGAGCTTAGAGATTAAAAATTTTAAGACGTCTAAGTAACCATTTTGAGCAGCAAAATGCTGAGGAGTATTACCATTTTCTTCGACGGAAAGAGATTCCCCTGGTCAATGAGAAATTCCACAACTTCTAGATTGCCGATTCCTGCAGCAAGAAGTATAAAATCTTTGCGATGCAGACTTTTGCTTAAAAATAGCGTATGAGATCGAAATGACTTTTGGCAATGGCCCAGCACCAGGCTTCTGCACCATTGGCATCAGGTGCATTCGGATTGACATTTAGCTTCTCAATTAAAAATCTCACGATTTCTATAAAATTTTTTTCTGTTGCCACATCTAAAGCTGTTCTGCCTCCAAAACAACTTAAAGTAAAATTAGAGATAACAGGAGCTAAGAGTTCAAGCACCTCAATATTCCCTTTCCATACAGCCCAATGCCAGGGTAGATTTCCGTCATCATCTGCCTGATCTATGAAATTTTTCATGAATCAATTGTTGCATAGCAACTTTATCATTTCTAACAATAGCAAAGATAAGCGGAGAGGCATGTTTTTCTAAGAGAAATTGTTGGAGTTCGTTAGCCATAGGAGTTTGAGTGACGTCTTCTTGATCAAAGATTCTGTCCTTTTCACTCATTTCAACTTTTATTTCTTCCTGCTTTTCGATCGATGAATTTTCGGGATTTTTCGCAGGCATTAATAAAATAACTTTTTGTGTTTTTGTGAGTTCGATGAATTTTTAGCTTGATTATGAATGACTTGTTGTTCTGAAGGAAGATTTACAAGATGCGCAGCTTGATCGAAGGAAGAAGGGGTTGGTGGAGAGGGAAGGTGTTTTAAACGAAGATCTTTGATTTTTTCTGCATGGATTGAATCAGGTATCTCCCTGGCAGCGCTAAATTTTTCACTAAGCATCTAAAAGTTAAGACGGCCAATAACGAAAAATAGGTAAAGAAAGAAGGGCAGCCAACCCAGTCACAGCACAAATTAAAATTTTATTTTTCGCTTTAGAGAAATCTTGCAAGGCTTGATATTGGCTTGAACAGGGTAAGCAAAGAGAAATAAAATCTCTGATCATGAGAGTTATAAACTTTTGAATAAAAATATTTTAATTGAATTAAAATAAACACTCAATCAATTTAACTTCGAACCTATTCATAACTTTCCAGTTGCAGCGCAATAATCAATAAATGTTTGGATGTTGTCTGAAAGAAGAAGCGGCATGGCTCTTAAAATCTCGTCCCTTGGCCAGTCCCACCAACGGATGCTTAATAATTTTAAAATGGTTTCGTGATCGAAACGGTAGCGGATGATTTTGGCCGGGTTTCCTCCTACGATGGCATAAGGAGGAACATTTTTTGTCACGACCGCTTTTGCTGCGACAACAGCCCCGCTGCCAATGGTCACGCCGGATAAAATAAGAGCTTCATAGCCAATCCAAACATCATTTCCAATAAATATATTGCCTTTAGATTTTGGATGTCCCACAAAACCCGCTGCCTCAGGCCAAAATACAGAAAAAGGATAGGTAGTGACCCAATCGGTTCGATGTTCTCCACCTAACATAAGTGTTGTACCGGGTCCAATTGAAGAGTATTTACCTACTCTTGCGATCGTTCCTTCTCCCCATGAAAGCACGATAGGATTGCCATAACTGCCTTCATCCATGTGAAAAGAGGGGTAGCAAGGCAAAAACTTTGTGTGAAAACCAGAATTGATAAAAGAGTCCACGTCACAAATTTGTAATGTCTCAAAATAACCCCAAATTTAATCTTCTTGATATTTCAATTTGATCTCTTCGATAACAGTGGGATCTGCCAACGTTGTTATATCACCCACGACACGTCCTTCAGCAATTTCTCTCAAGAGCCGGCGCATGATTTTTCCACTTCTTGTCTTTGGCAGCCCGCAAATAAAAATAATCCTTTCTGGCCTTGCAAGGGCGCCAATTTTTTNTACCACGTGCTGTTTTAGCTCATCTTCTAAATTAGAATCCTCAATGATTCCATCTTTGAGAGTGACAAAGGCAACGATGGCCTGGCCCTTAATCTCATGCGGAATTGCAATCACAGCTGCTTCTGCAACACTTTTATAATCAACAAGCGCGCTTTCAATTTCCATGGTACCTAATCGGTGTCCTGAAACATTGATGACATCATCGACACGGCCCATAAGCCAGAAATAGCCCTCTTCATCCTGGTTGGCTGCATCGCCGGTAAAGTAATAAGCTCCATTCCACTTTTTCCAATACGTTTCTTTATAACGTTGCGGATCTTTATGGACTCCACGCAGCATGGAAGGCCACGGAGAAGTTGCCACCAGATAACCGGAAGCATCTGGGGCGCCCTCATCATTGATAATGGCAAGTTCAATGCCAGGTAAGGGAAGAGTTGCGCTTCCTGGTTTGGTCGCAACGATTCCTGGTAAAGGGGCGATCATAATGCTGCCTGTTTCTGTTTGCCACCAGGTGTCGACAATCGGGCATTTTTCCTGCCCAATGTTCTTGTGATACCATCTCCAGGCCTCTGGATTGATCGGTTCACCGACTGATCCCAAAAGACGTAACGAGGAGAGGTTGCAACTCTTCGGCCAATCTTCCCNCCATTTCATAAAAGTTCTAATCGCAGTGGGGGCCGTGTACAATATTGTGACTCCATATTTTTCAATGAGTTTCCAAAAGCGNNATTTTTCCGGCCAATCAGGTGCCCCTTCGTAAATCAACTGCGTGACACCATTTGAAAGAGGGCCATAAACGATATAACTGTGTCCTGTAATCCAACCCACATCAGCAGTGCACCAGTAAACATCAGAAGGTTTAAGGTCAANAACCCAGCGGGAGGTTAATGTGGCCCCTACCATGTAGCCGCCCGTTGTATGAATGATTCCCTTGGGCTTGCCAGTTGTTCCTGATGTGTAAAGGATAANAAGTTTGTCTTCTGCATCCATCTCTTCAGGCGGACAATAAGGATTAGCTGTCTTTAGAAGTTGATCATACCAGTGATCTCTTGACGCTTGCATTTCAATGGATTGAGAAGTACGTTTGACCACCACGACATTTTTGATCGTTGGGGTGTTTTGAAGAGCAAGGTCAGCTATTTCTTTTAAAGGAATAATTTTTCCTCTTCTTAATCCGCCATCTGCTGTAATCAGCAGTTTTGCTTCAGCATCGATAATGCGGTCTTTTAATGAATCTGCAGAAAATCCAGCGAATACAACTGTATGGATGGCTCCGATACGCGCGCAGCTGAGCATGGCAACCACTGCTTCCGGAATCATAGGCAGGTAGATGGCGACAGTGTCCCCCTNTTTAATGCCTAAAGATTTTAGCGCATTGCTAAACTTATTGACCTCTTGGTATAACTGTTCATAACTTAAGAGACGTTCTTGACCCTCTTCGCCTTCCCAAATCAAAGCTGTTTTATTTCGATGAGTAGAATTTAAGTGGCGATCCAGGCAGTTATAGCAAGCATTGAGTTTTCCTCCTAGATACCATTGCGCAAAAGGAGGATTCCATTCGAGCACTTTATTCCATGGATGAAACCAGTCTAAACAATGGGCTTGTTGATCCCAAANAACTTCACGCTCTTGGCTTGCTTCTTGGTAAATATCTTTAGATTGAATATTTGCCTTTTTTGAAATTCCACAGGCGGTTTAAACACTTGCGCCATAAGGGGTTTTCTAGCAAACAAATGATGATGAACGTGCTAAAAAGTAGGCCAAAAGTTTTTTCATACAATTTCTCAAGAGTGATTTGTCACTAATTTTTTTGACAGTAATCAGACAAAAGATTTTTGTAAATATTCTCGTGCGAAATAATAATTTGAATCTTTTAACGGATATTCATATGATTCTGTCAAGCTAAGTTAGATTTTCAGGATGCAAAAACTAAACGCACTTACTACACTCCGNTTTTTCGCTGCGATGGGCATAGTTTTGTACCATGGGCGGGGATATTATGGAATTCCCTCGTGGGAAATTTTGGCAGGTTTCTCTCAAGGTATTGCNTTNTTTTTCATTCTTTCTGGTTTTATTTTAGCCTACGTCTATCCCGAGTTAAAATCACCTGAAGAAAGAAAAAGNTTTTATATCGCAAGGATAGCACGGATTTGGCCGGCGCATTTTTTCCTATTTCTTCTGGTCATCGCGCTCGCTTTTTCAGGATGGATAGCCAATGAGGGCAATTTTAAAACAGCCATTTTAAATCTATTCATGGTCCAAGCCTGGGTCCCAGTCATGAAAAGCTATTTTTCTTTTAATGGTCCATCCTGGAGTATTTCTACAGAATTTTTCTTTTATCTCTCGTTTCCTTTTCTTATTTGCAATTGGTGGAAGACTTGGCATTGGAAAATTTTAGGCGTTTTTACACTTCCATTTATCCTTATGTATATTTCAGCTTTCTTTTCCTTACCTGACTATACCAATGAAAATAAGGGGTTCAGCAATCTGGGACTCCTCTATATTCATCCATTGGCAAGAATTCCAGAATTTACAATTGGAATAGCGACTGCTTTTATTTGGATGAAATATAAAAAATGGCTTGAAATCGACTCTTTAAAAGGTACTTTATTGGAAATCGCTGTTTTAATTCTATTTATCATTAACTTGTATTTTTATCATTCTATTGCAGCTCAGGTTAGCCGTTTGATTCCTTCATATATAAGCCATGAATTTCAAATTTGGACCGGCTATGGAATCTTTACAAGTTTATCCTTTGCCCTAATTCTCTTTATATTTGCAAGCGGTAAAGGGGCCCTCACAAAAATTCTGTCCCATCCTTTAGGCGTNTTTTTAGGAGAAATCAGTTTTTCAATTTATCTAGTCCACCAGATTGTTCATCGCTTTTATCTTTGCAATGCAACAATGTTTGAAAATTTTTCCGGTTTTGGCATCGCCGTTTTTTATTGGTCGTTACTTTTCTTGGGTTCTTTTATAATATGGAAATATATTGAAGGTCCATCGCGCAAATGGATATTAGAAAGCTGGATGGGATGGAGCAAAAGTCCTGCTTTCATCAGGGATTGAGGTGTTGTTTAAGCCATGCGATCTGCTCTGGATATTGTTGTGCCCACTCTTCTCGTTTGAGCCTTTGGATGTCTAAATATTTCTCCACACTTTCAGAAGTTAATAAGAACCCGCTTCCAGGGCAACGGTCTTCTCTTCCATAGACCTTATCAAGCATCATCTTTCCGTAAAAGGGAGTGAAATGAGAAGTTTCAAAAAAATAGGTTCCTGCAGATTCTTTTGAAAGAGGTTCGCAATTGTAACTGGAAAAGCCTGAAAAATCGTAAATAGGATGAATAGAACAAAGTTTTCTTTTCAAGTTTTCAAAATTTTCCCAGCATCCTGACTGAAAGATCGTTTCCCAGTAATGAGCATGAGCAGGGCAAAATAAGACAGTAAGACGGATATTTCTTTCTTTACAGGTCTGTACAATTTGTGAGAACATCTCTATTTTCTTAGCATCGATCGCATAACTGTCAAAGATGAGACGTTTTTCTGCTTTCANAAAGAGTTCGGGTGTCTCAATCATAGGCATTCCCAGATCCAAATAGTCCTTTTCATCCACTTTAACGTGGATACGGTCCACAATTTCAAATCTTTTAGGATCTTGATTATGCAAATAGGTTGCATAACTAAATTTCAAAGTATCCTGTGAAAGCAAAAGCTTGAAGAAATCGTTTGGAGCAATTGTAGTCCTTCTCAAACGTTCCTCAGAATATTCTGAAATGGGGCTTAAATTTTNTGAGAAGGCAAAGAAGTCAATCGCAATAAAAACCTCTTTTAAATCAGGTTGATTCAACAGTGCATGTTCAAAATAACTAAATATTTCATTGAAGCGTGCCCCAGCAAAAGCGGCTTTAAAAGCCTGGTAACCCACAATTTCACTTAAGTGAGAGGTAGGAAAACCCGCACGGACCCGGGAAGAGCCTAAGAGAATGGCTTGCGGCTTTTTGCTCATGATTTTAATGGCTCGATCAAATCTCTCTTGGGAGCTTCCGGGTAATTTTTGATCGTTTAATCCTAAAAAGTAGGGGCNTTCAAAAAATTCAAAAGGATCCATTAAGTAATTAAAGCTTGCTACAAGAAGAATGCCGCTCAATGTGCATCCACAGAAGATCAAAAGAAAAGTAGAATAGGCACGCTCTTTCATTGCTAACCCAACTGGGCTTAAAATTGGTAATAAAGAAATTCAGTCACAGCATCTAAATTCATCACACATGCTAAAAAAGCTGCAGAAGCCCCGATTCCCANGAGAATCGGATGTTTCAAAANACGCTCTTTCCAAATCATGCTATTTGGCAATACTAATGCAATGATCCAGACAGAAAAAATCATCAATAAATCATTCAGGCGTACATTTGACATGGGAAGAGTTTTAAATAGGACCCCATAGTTTTTCAAAAATGCCAATCTATTTTCATAACTTTCCGGCAGGATTAGACCATTCCATCCAAAAAGTCCTTTTAAAACTTCAAAAGCAGTCTCTAAGCTTGGAGAGCGAAAAATAGCAAATGCAACCACAACGCAAAATAGGGTTAATAGGTGTGAGAAAAGGTTTGGGAGTGTGATTTTTAATTTTCTCCAGAGGTGATTGAGGGTCAAAAANNCTCCATGCAAAAATCCCCAAAGCACAAAGGTCCAGTTGGCGCCATGCCATATTCCGCCTAAAAGCATAGTAATCAATAAGTTACGAAGTTTAGCGACTTCTCCAAATTGATTACCTCCTAAAGGAATATAGAGATAATCTTTTAAAAAATTAGATAAGGAAATATGCCATCTTCGCCAAAAATCTATAATGGAAGAGGCTTGAAATGGAGATTGAAAGTTTAATGGCAACTTTATATTAAAATAGAGTCCTAACCCCATCGCCATATCAGAATAGCCGGAGAAATCAAAATACAATTCTGCCGAATAAGCAAGCGCTCCAATCCATGCCTGGAGAAAAGGAATGGCTTGTTGTCCCTTATCAAAAACAGGAGAAACGAAAGGAAAGAGTTGGTCAGCGATCAGTACTTNTTTAGTTAAACCTATTACAAACAAAANAGTTCCCTGAGAAAAATTAGATGGAGACCATTGATAGTTCAAAGGGTTGTCAAATTGAACCATCATCTCTTTATGATGCAACACAGGACCTGCGATAAGATGAGGAAATACAGTGACAAACAATCCATAAGAATCCCAACTGCCTGGCGTTGCTTTGGCTTGATAAACATCTACAAGATAGGCAATCTGCGTAAAAGTAAAAAAAGAGATGCCTAAGGGAAGCACAATTTCCATTAAATGCAACTCTGAAGCTGTTAGATAATTCACGCTATTAATAAAGAAATTCAAATATTTAAAATAAAATAACAAAGCTAAGTTAATTGATAGGCTAAAGATTAGATAAAAGTATTTGAAGTTTTGGCGAGCTTGAAAAATTAAATTTCCAAACACAAAATTAAACAAGATTGATCCTGCCAGCAAAGGGAGAAAACGAATATCCCAGTAAGCGTAGAAGGCTAAAGAGCAAATAAATAAACAAAGTTGCGCAGCTTTTTGTAATTTAAAGTAGCAAAAAGTAAAGAAAGCGGCCAGCACGATCGGGAGATAGACAAAAATAAAAACGTAAGAATTAAATAACATGTTTAGTATTCAGTGTTAATGAGATCCTTAAAATGAACTTTTTNGTCATCCATTAGATTCTGTACAAATTTGCGGTGCGTCCAGGTCAAACTTTCATAATCTTCAATGTTGACCTTTTNTCGTGAAATGCTTTCATGATGGATGCCTACCGCAAAAGGTGTATAAAAGCAGTGCAACCCCTTGGATCTTAT
The DNA here is from genome assembly GCA_013414685.1 of Parachlamydiaceae bacterium. Classification (GTDB taxonomy): domain Bacteria; phylum Chlamydiota; class Chlamydiia; order Chlamydiales; family Parachlamydiaceae; genus Neochlamydia. The sequence continues at coordinate 1,892,249 of CP058704.1, forward strand.
CTTAACAGCCAAGGCCGTGTCACTAAATGCGACAGGATACCAAACTTCATCAAAACCCTGAACGTCTAAAAATGTTTTCTNTTTAATTAGGCAACAGGCTGCTGTCACGGCTGCGCAAATTCTTAAGTAGTTTGTGTTTTCCAAACGTGCAAATTTTTCAGTTCTTTCTTCATGATGCCAGGATTTTATGAAGGCAGCTCGTGAAGATTCTATAATGACTCCTCCATGCTGCAGGAGTCCATTGGGATAATTTAATCGGCATCCAACAAGGCCAATGCCGGGCTGTTCGATCCATCGACACATTTCTAAAAGCGCTGTGCATTCAAGATCTACATCATTGTTCAGAAAAAGAATCGAATCGCATGGATGTCCGATTTGGCTTTGCAAGACAGCGAGATTATTTAATCTTGAGTAATTAAAAGGCTCCTCGATACGAATCACTTCGACGCCCATTTGGCGGAGTTTTTCAGCAATTGAAGAATCTGAGCTCTGATTATCTATAGCTGTAATCTTGACTTCGACACCCACTTGTTTGCATAAATGTCTGACTGCTGAAAGGGTCAAATTGGACTGGTTTTTATAGAGAATGATGGCATGAACTTTAGGAATTTGACTAAGAGTCGGAAGCGCTCTGACACTTTTTTNTGAAAAGCCTTTTTCCCAATGCCAATCTAACTTTTTATTTTNTGCATACCTTTCGTATCTTCGAAGGATGAGTTTTGAAATTTCTGGAGTTTCATAGAAGTTATCCCGTTTTATTTTGCATTCTTGAAGAACCGCATAAAGAGCAACCGGGATTTNTTCAAAGACAGCGCCTGCCTCATCTAATCGCAAAGGCAAATCGAAAGCATGCGCTCCCTCTGCTGCTTCATCGAGTCCTTGAATTTNTTTCCATAAATTTTTAGGGATTAAGAGTGTGTTGCCAATTTGGTCATTAAAAACATAGGGAAAACACGGGGATTGCGGTTTATGGGTGAGTGTTCTTGGAATAGGAGCGTAGGCTGAGTCAAGAAGGTATTCTTCGCAAAACAACACTTTATTTGCATCTTGCGGGGAAAAATGAAGGGTTTGTTCATAGCGATACAGTAGATCCGGTCTTGCCCAATCACCGACTTGCATCAGGAAGAGATAATCTCCTTTTGAATGCTCTGCCAATGCATTAATGATAGCTGAAGACGTCAGGGAATTTTCAAAAGTAAAATTTTTTANACCTAAAGGGAAATTCAATTTTTTTGTCTCAATATAAGACAGCACCTTTGGGTCTGGATGATCCTGATGCCCAAGAAGGATTTCCAGATGCGGAGCAGTTAAATTCAATGATGATTCTAGGGTGTTTTNTATATGAGAAAGGGAAGAATTTGGGTCGATAAAAATTAGAATTGAATAGGAGAAAANATTTTTTTGGCTCAATAACTGATGCAATCCATTAGCGGATTCTTTCAAACGTATCTGTTTGGAAGATTGCAACTCTTCAAAATCTTTGTATTCCTGCAGAAACTTGGAAAACATTTCAATGTGAAGAANAAATTCTCGGATGTAATTTTTGAGATAGGGGAGAAAACGCCGTTTNNTTAAGCCATAGAATAGATACTGGAGGGAGATACAGATCCAAAAAATAAGAATTTCTAGCAATCGTTTAAAGTCTTTCATTTGATTCTTTTAGAGTCCATTGTTCATTAAGGATATCAGAAGCTAATAAAAAGATCGAATAGACAATCCCGCTCGTTAAAGAAATAAGAAAAGGATTTGTGAATCCCGAGAGCAGCCAAACTAAAAAAGGCTCAAAATCCTATTTTTACCCTTGTGAAAGGAGGAAGGAAAAGTTTAAAACCGATGATTAAAACAGGAAGTAGCAGAAACATAAAGCCCAATATGCCAAATTGCATTAAGAACGCAACCCATTGAACTTCATAAGAATATTGTATGGCACCATCCCGTATTAATGTCTCTACATAGCCCCCATTCCTTTTCCTAAAATGGGGACCTCTTCAAGGGCATCCATCAATGCATTGATTTGGTCGATGCGGACCTGGTCAGACATTTTATTGTCGTAACTGAAAAACGTTCGTGAATAAGAATTTGAACTTTATCCACGCCTACCCAAGCAATTCCGCAAATACAACAAAGAACGGTTAAAATGAGGACCCGAATAAATCCGGTAAAATGCAGGGTAAACCAATAAAGTAAAGCGCTGACGAGCGCCACACCATACAAAAACCTCGAGAAACTTAAAAATTGCGGGGATCGAAATGATTAAATAGAAATAGGTAAACCGTCTGCTAAGTTTTAAATTTAACTGCTTTGACTGCAGAACAAAAAATAATAAGAAGGGTGTGATGATATCGACAGATGTTTGCAGCCGGGATAAATTTCCTGCTAGCATGGCCATGCTCATATAACGAATCCCAATAAAATCAAGCACCCTCCACATGTTGACAATTCCCGTAAAATGCAAGACAACAATTAAAACCTTAAATAATGAATAGATAAAATTGGCGTAAATGATAATCTTTAAAATTTTTTCCCGCGTTGTCAACCTTTCATGGACAAGATTTAAGGTCATCATCACAGTTGCAATCGTAATGGCAAAGATTTTGAATTGATCAAAAGCGCTGTCTAACCACTCATTTTTTTGCCAGTGACCGACAAACATCCAAAGCAGCAGAAAACTGATTGCAACGAAGGCAAAACAGATCAAATTGAGCTGATAACGTGTAATACGATAACGGAAGAGCGTGTAAAACATCAGCATTCCAAAACAGCTAAGAAAAGAGAGGCTTTTTGGGGTCAAAAGTCCATGGTTTCCGTCGGAAGGAAGCATGAGGCCGATGACCAGCATCGCGAAATAAGGCCAGACCCAGAACGAGAGCTTGAATAAATTTGCATGCATGAACGTCATAGCTTATCATCCGAATATAAAGTCAGCGAAATTTCGTANAAAGCCTTGTTTAAAAAATCCATGTTTGCAAATGGAATAGCGTTTTTGCCCCCACGAACAAAGTTGAAGATTAAGAAAAGCTTTGATTGTTTTNNTATCATCGGCGTCAAAAAGATCATGATAGCGGTGGTAGAAGACAGACGCCTGTTGGAATTTTCTGATCTCATTATTGTTTAATTTTCGAAAACCGGCGATGAGATTTTTAAAACTGCCAAATTTTTGCGCGCCTAAAGTGTTTTTTGTATGTTGACGATAATAAAGCGTAGGCTTTTGAATGCGGCCAATTTTACCAAAACATGCCGCCGTGAGCGCAAGCCACCAGTCATGCATGAAAGCTTCATAAGGAATTGGTTTAGCAAGTTCTATTAATAGACGATTGGCCATGACCGTGCATCCTGTAACAACATTTTGGTTCAGTAAGCGGTTGANGGACTCACCCGTTGCAGGATTGAGATGGGCATAATTCCAAAAAGAGGGATCGATGGGTTGTAACTGTTCGTCCACTACAGAAAGATCGCTGTGAATTAGATATGGCTGATTTCCATAAAATTTCTCCAGGCGAAGCATCTCTTCAAGAGAGGATTCAAGTTTATAAGGCATCCAGACATCATCTTGGTCTGAAAACATGATATAAGGGGCGGAAGAGATCTCCATTAATTCCGAAANATTGGATTTAACACCCATTCTTTNTTTGCCAGGGATGAAAACAATTTTACCGGGATGTTGCTTAACGTAAGATTCCGCTATTGAAGGGGTTTGATCTGAAGAGGCATCGTCGCGAATAAAGAGCCTAAAATTTTGATAAGTCTGATTTAAAATCGAATCAATTTGTCCGGCTAGGAATTTTTCTCCCTCGTAAGCGGCGAGTAAAATATCTATTTTTGGATTAAGATCCATTTTTGAATGTCGCTTTTAAATAAATTTTGATTTTCTGAAATAAAGCATAGGGGCCAAGCTTGCACCAGGCACAAGTTATNNAATTTTTCAAATCATTCAAAGTCAAGTTAGCTCTTCCTGTACCAATCAGAAAACCCACCATATCTTCAATCGGCTCAATCACAGTCTCCCAAAAAAACTGTTGTTTTAACTGCAGGAGGTTTTCCTTCATTGCCAAGATCTNTTTAGGATCGTCTACAATTGATTCGATCGCTTCAGCAAGGGCTTTAGCGTTGTTAGGGGNAACAGCGCGTCCAATCTGATGTTTTTCAATCAGTTCTCCAAAAGTATCACCGTTGGTCGCGACAATAGGTAAATTTGCCCAAATATAATCTAAAAGTCTTGTTCTAAAGGAATAGCGCGTTTCCAAATGTTCAAAATGGGTAGAAACGCCTAAATCTGCTTCAAGAAGATAATTGCCCCGCTCCTCATAGGGAATCCAGGTTTCATTGAAGAACACCGATTGATTCATTAACCCTAAGGTTTTTGCCATATTCTGTGCTTCATGGGCCATGCTCATTGCCGGGATTGTAGCAGCATTCGGATGGACCAGACCCATGAAGACGAGTTTAATATCATTTCGTTTTAGGGATAATATTTTTATGGCAGAAATAAGTGTCAGAGGATCAAACCAATTCCAAATTCCTCCTCCCCAGATGAGAAGCTTGTCGGATTCTTTAAATTTAAACATTTTTCTAAACCCTTCCTTCTCCTTTGCAGGAGCATTTGAAGAGATTCCGAAAGGAACAATGGCAACCATTTGATTTAGGGAAGGGTCGCGATCGTAGAGCTGAGGGTGGATTTTTAGAAGGCTTAGCAAAGAGCCTGTCCATAGATCCCGCTGTTTTTGATTTGCGCACAGGACACCGTCAGCCATTTTCAAAGAAAAATTCACAGTCTGGATGATCTTTTGATTCAAAAAAGATCTGGTGTTCATTGTGGATGATTTAAAAATCTCTAAATGTTCCAGGGGCTCTGGATCATAGGCATCATAGACAAGCCGGACGCCNNATTTTTTTGCTAATAGAGCCGTTTTAGGGTCAATCAGCTGGGTGATCAAGACATCATAATCTTTAAAATTCAAGCTGTCAGATGAAGAGAGGATTTTGAATTGATCAGATTGCAAGGTAGACTGATTGGGTGCAAGCAAGGTCACTTGATGTTTATGAGAAAGCGCTTTTGCAAATTCCCAATAACGAATGGCAGGCCCGGCCATCGTTTTTCCAATCACATCATGGCATTTTAAAAGAAGTCTTGCCATCGTTTTGCTATGCTGTAACAAGTTGAGGGGATTCATAGGCTTCTATGCAACTGGCTACATTGCCAATTTGCTTAATGCGGCCATTTTCTAAATAAATCGCTTTATTGCATAAAGTAGAGACGGAATTGGGACTATGGCTGACAAAAATAATGGTTCTTCCATCCTGGCCCAACTCTTGCATCTTTTNTAAACATTTTGCTTGGAATTGAGAATCTCCAACTGCCAATACTTCATCTAAAATGAGAACATGCGGATCTAGGTGGGCGGCGATTGCAAAACCCAGGCGTGTATACATTCCGCTTGAAAAACGTTTGACAGGAGTATCTAAAAATTTTTCAATTTCTGCAAATGCCACAATCTCGTCGAACTTTCGTATAATTTCATTTTTGCTCATTCCCAGAATCGCCCCATTGAGAAAAATGTTTTCTCTTCCTGTCAGTTCAGGATGAAAACCCGTTCCCACTTCCAAAAGACTTGAGATTTTTCCACGGATTTCAATTTCTCCATTTGTTGGTTCAATAATTCTTGAGAGGATTTTAAGCAGCGTGGATTTTCCTGCACCGTTTTNTCCTAAAATTCCTAAGCGATCCCCCTTNNGAATTTCAAAGGAAACATCCTTCAGGGCCCAAAATTCCTCCATGGAACGTTTCGAATAGGAATTTGATCGATTTAAACGAGATTTAAATTTGTGAAAAACTTCACGTGCTTGAGAAGAAAGCGTTTCAACTAGCGTCGTATAGCTTGCTTGATGCTCATGGGAGATATAATATTTTTGATACACCTTTAACTTTAATTATGCTTTCCATTTACATCCTATCAACAAAGGATCTTTCCATTTTTCGAAAATAGAAAAAACCTGTAATTAATATAAAGATCGTGCTGAGAATAGAGATTGAGACTGAGTAACCTAAGTACGGATAAGTCTGTCCAAAAAGAGCCCAACGAAATCCATCTATGATACCCACCATGGGATTTAAACAATAAAGCCACATCCATTTGTCAGAGATAAGGCTGCTAGCATATCCGACTGGAGAAATAAACATGCCGATTTGTACTGCAAATGGGACTAAAAAGCGAAAATCTTTATAGCGCACGGTTAATGCGGATAACCATAAGGATCCTCCGATGCAAANAAGGACGGCTAGGATTACAAAGAGCGGTAGGCTAAGCAGGGTTGTAAAATCCAGGGGTTGCACAAATAGACAAAAAACAAACAAAAACCNCATTCCGACCATAAAATCAATAAAATGGACGGCGATTTGAGCTGTTGGGATGATCAAGCGGGGAAAATAAATTTTACTAATCAGATGAGCGTTGTTTAAGATGCTAAATGAGCCTTCGACAATCGCATTAGAACAAAGTTGCCAGGGCAGCAGTCCAGCTAAAACAAACGGAGGATAATAAAGATTTCCAGAGGGCAGGTTGGCAATTTTGCCGAAAACCACAGCAAAAATGATCATATTTAAAAGAGGTCTGATTAAAGCCCACGTGATTCNCAAAAAAGCTTCCTTGTAGCGGACAAGGATATCCCTCCAAGCAAAAAAATATAAAAGCTCCCTAAACCGGTAGAGGTCTTTTAAATACTGCGTTTGCAACTTCTCAGTATTCACTACGGTAAAATACAATTCACGATTGTCGTTCATATCATTTGAAAATATTCATGGATAAATAACAATCTTAGCCCTAAGATGGTTTTTTGAGTACTTCTTTTGTTACTTTAAGGCTAAATAAAAACATCTATGACAAAACTTGTATCCGTCATCATCCCCCTGAAAGATAATCATCAATTTGTTCTTCAAGCCTTAAAATCTCTATGTGACCAGACTTATCCCCATCTTGAAATTCTAATAAGCTGCTTTGGGATGACTAAACAAAATTTGGATCTCATTGAGACTCATATAAAAGTGAATATAGTTTACAAGTTGAGAATCGCTTTATTCGTNTTTCTCTACCACGAAAAGGGCACCCTAAGCGTAGCAATTAATCAGGGGCTTCAAGCGGCCAAAGGCGAATATGTGACCTTTCTAAATCCGGAAGATTTATACCATCCTGAAAGAATTGAAAAGCTTATGCGAAAAATGGTGGCTTCAAATTTGGATTTTGCCTTTACGCGTATAGTCGGGGTCGATAGCAAGCATCAATTAGCAGATTTTGATCATCCGTGGATGCTTTGGTACCATAACGAAATGTTTAATATCATTCACTCCAGAACACTAGAGTCTAAATTTTTATTGAATAACATTGCTGTTTGTCTTGGAAATCTATTNTTTTCCAAAAAATTAATAGAAACAATCGGATCCTTTAAAAATTTAAAAACTTGTTACACATTAGACTATATTTTTAGGGCCATGCAAAAATTTGAGATAAATTTTCTCAATGAAGATCTTTATTATTTTAGGCTCTACGAAAGCAACCCTAAAAGAGAAGGCTTGGTTATTGATGAGGGCGAATTGAATCAGCTACGTCTAGACTACTCTATTCAGGTGGCAAAAGAGCAGCCTCTCAATGCACACGCGCCCACACTCAATCAATTAAACATCTTTCGTAAGCAGCTAAAATTAAATGAGTTACTTAAAAGTTTTGTGCAAACATCACAACAAATCACACATAACGAAATCCCTTTTATGTGAAATCCAAAACACNNATTCTCAGAAATCGAATCAAAAATTACTTTGGTGACTCAGGATTTAGTTGTCGGTGGAGGGGCTCCAAAACTTCTTTTAGATCTGGCACAGGATCTTAAAGCTCAAGGGTTTTGCCCAAAAGTNTTTTCATTGGCTGATGGGCCTTTGAANAAAGAGTTTCAAAAGCAAGAAATCCCTCTATTCATTATTCCNCAAAATTTACTCAACTGNGACGAAAAACAAGGCAAAATAAAGCGTCTNTTTTCACTTTTCAAGGCCTTTTTATACCTCTACTTCAGGACAGACCGTCATGTGATTATAAACAGCGCGGCAAGCTGGCCTGTCGCCTTGCCTTTTACCTTATTTTCTCCTTTTAANAAAATTACCTGGTATATCCATGAGTCCTATTCACCGGTGGTGTATCTTGACACTGGTTTAGTCAAAAAAATGCTAAAAAGGAATTCAAAAAATACCTTTTCCTTTTGGTTTGGTTCTGAAAGCACAAAACTTTTGTGGAAGACTGCCATAGGAGTGACAGGAAAAGTAATGTATTGGAGCGGCATAAAAAAGTCGAACAAGTTTCTTATCAATCANTTGCCGATTAAAAATCTATTAGCAATAGGAACAAGTCATCCACGTAAAGGGACGCATTATCTCGTTGATGCTTTTATTTTCTGTATCCAAAACCGACTGGTTGAAGAAGAGGTCTGTCTGACAATTGTAGGAATCCCAGAACCTATCGATGATTTTAATGCGGATCTGATTTTNAAAGTCTTGGCAAATCAGCTTCAACATCGCATAAAATTTGTTTCTTGCCTCTCCGCAGAGGAGATCAGAACTTATTATCATGCAGCAGATTTATTCATTCAGGCCTCTATTTTAGAATGTTTGCCCCTTTCCTTATTGCAAGCTATGTCCCAAGGAATTCCAGTGATTTCCACAGAAGTCAATGGATGCAAAGAAGCCATCCAACATGAAGTCAACGGATATCTATGCAGGCCTTTTAGCAGTATCGCTCTTGCCGATGCTGTTGCACAAGCCGTTAAAAACCCTGANAAAACCCGTCAGATGGGTGCTGTCGCACAAACAAGTTTCAATGAAAAATTTTCTCTAGAGATTACAATGCAGGAAATTTTAAAGGAAATGAAGTCTTAAAAATACTTATTGCATTATATATAATATAGGATAAAATTTCTTTTTTTTAACTTAGGCTAAAGATGTTAGCAATCACAGGAAGTACAGGTTTTGTTGGCAGCTATATCGTTCCTTTTCTTCCTCATCCTCANAAAAGATTGATTCGTCGTTCAGATTCATCAAACCATTCTTCTCTGGAAATTGAGGGTGATTTAAGCAATCCCTTATCTATTAAAGCTCTTGTGGAAAACGCTGACACACTTGTTCATTTTGCTTGGTCCAGCACCCCTTGGACCTCTAACCAGGATATATCAGCCGATATTAAGCAAAACTTAATCCCTACCATGCAACTATTTGAAACTTTTGCAAAAGAAAATCCTCGGGGCCATATTGTGTTTGCAAGCACGGGAGGAAATATGTATCAAGCAGATTTGAATGTCTCTGCTTCTGAACAAGATATTCCTCATCCTTGGTCAAGCTACAGCATTAATAAGTTGGCAGCCGAAAATTATTTAAAGCTNTTTTGTAAACGTTATGGAATAAGAGCAACTGTCATGCGAATTAGCAATCCATATGGGGTCATCCTGCCATCCTCTCGTCCAAATGGTTTAATTGGAGTTGTTTTTGCCAAACTTTTAAATCATGAATCCTTAAATATTATTGATTCATTGACAAGCGTTCGGGATTACCTCCATTTAGAGGATTTAAGTGAAGCGATTCAATTAATTGTTAAAAATCCACCCGCTTTAGGGGACTTCCGGCTCTTTAATATTAGCTCAGGCAAGGGTACNAATATCCAAAACATTTTGGATTTAATTGAAAATGTGACGGGAAAACAATTANNCAAAAATTTAAATAATGCCGGATGCAAGCCTACGTGGAGTGTGCTTTCTCCCGATCGTATCAAACAAGCCCTAAATTGGACTCCGAAAATTGATCTAAAAGAAGGGATTGAGAAAATGTGGCATCATCTTAAACATACATCCAGGATTCCTGTATGACACAGTCTTTTCCACTAGTCTCGGTGATTATTCCGGTTTATAATCATGANAAATACGTTGAACAGGCTTTAACATCGGTATGGGAGCAAACCTACCCTAATCTAGAAATTATTATTATCGATGATGGTTCTAAAGATCGAAGTTGCGCAGTGATTGAAAACCTTCTTTCATCCTGGCAAAAATCTCCAAAAAGAACATTTAATTTTATTCAACGTGCCAATCAAGGTGCACACTTGACGATCAACCAGGGACTTGCGCTTGCAAAAGGGGACTATCTTACAATCCTTAATTCAGATGACTATTATGCGAAAGAAAGGATTGAGACAATCGTTCGGCATTTGCAAGAACAAAAAGGGGAATGGGCTTTTACCGGAGTTCATGGAATAGATGAAAAAGGAGATCCCTTGCCTTTGGACCATATTTGGAAAGTTTGGTACGAAAGAAATGTGTTCTCCTCTTGCTTAAATCTCACAATGGGATTCCAGCTTTTGCAGGACAATATCACTGTTTCGACAGGAAATTTGTTTTTCAGCCGCTCTATTTATGAAAAAGTCGGATCATTCAAGGATCTAAAACTTGCCCATGATTACGATTTTGCTCTCCGGGCGCTCTTAATTTCTGAGCCTATTTACATTCATGAGAAACTTTATTACTACCGCTTGCACGGAACTAATACCCTCCATCAAGTCGCACATTTAACAGAGATCGANAAAAGCAAGATTTATCATGACTATCTTTTGAAAATTTCTGCACAGCCTCCTGAAAATAAAAGCGCGCCTTGTCATTGGTACTGGCCAGTTGTTTTCCCGAAATTTAGAATGAATCATTATCTGGATCGAGGNATTTTTCACTGGCCTCAGAGAAAGAGAAAAAAACAGGACACTTCAAATATTGGCAATCCAGATTTGCCTAGTCGTTTGCCATCCTACAAATCCAAAAAAATCACATTGATTACCCATTCACTCTGTTTATCTGGAGCACCTAAGGTTGTTTTGGATTTGGCTATTTTGCTTACCAAAGAACAACATAAGGTGAATGTTATTAGCCTCGCTGACGGACCTTTACGCAAAGAATTCGAAGCACTAGGTATTCAAGTCCATGCGATACCGGAATCTNNTTACGTATGTGGTATGCTTTTCCTGGAAAGTCCAAAAATTCGCAAAATGCTTCAGCTTCTTGCCAATGTGTTTTTCAAAACTCAAAGGACTGTCATCTGCAATTGTGCTGTGAGCTGGCCTTTATTATTTCCATTAGCGATGGTTTCACCCTTTAGAAAATTTTATTGGTATATCCACGATTCATTTTCTCCTGCATGCATGATAGAACCTGGCGCTGGGACAAAAATGCTCTCAAAACTAAAAAACAAATTGAATTTTAAAGCTTGGTTTGGCTCTGATAGCACAAGGAAAATATGGGAAGAAGGAATTTCTGGCCGGGTAAAATATTGGAGCGGCATTCCTAATCAAACGCAAACGGCCATTAAAAAGAATGCTATCAGGAACATTTTGTCCATTGGTTCAGTCAGCCCTCGCAAAGCCCCGCATATCCTTTTAGATGCATTTATGGATTGCGTTGANAAAAAATTGATTCCTGAAGATGTGAATTTGACTATTGTAGGGTTTACAGATATTCCAGGCGACCCATACCTTTGTGAACTTTTGATAAGAAAGCATCAAATGAACGAACGGATTCANTTTTTCAAAAATGTAGAAGGAACTCAGTTGCAATCTTTCTATAAAGAAGCAGATTTATACATTCAGTCCTCAGTCGTTGAATGTTTGCCTTTGGCGCTTTTGCAGGCGATGTCCTTGGGTTTGCCCATTATTACAACAGATGTCAATGGGTGCTCTGAGGCAATCCAAAACAATGAAACGGGTTATGTTTGCGTCTCACGAAGTAAAGAAGCTCTGGCACAAGCCATAGCAGAAGCTATAAATAACCCACAAAAATCCTATCAGTTAGGCGCCAATGCACAGAAAAAATTCAACGATTGTTTTTCTTTAGAAAGCACTAAGGATAAAATTCTTCAAGAAATTGGTTGATCCCAAAGACCCTTGAACATTGATGAAAAATTTATCAGGCACTAGCTTTTTCAAACTCCTGAATGCAATCTAAGAGAGCTGGAATATTGACTTTCCAGCGTTTATGTATGGGTTTGTCATCCTGAGGATCCGGACAACCGATAAATAACCCATAGTCTATGTTGAGGGACCCAAAGAGAGAAATATGGTCTCTGATGTGAAAAGGTTCTGATTCAATATCAATCAGCTTTGTATTTGGATGACAGAACACAGCATTAAACAAGGCTGACCCTGAAGGTCCTATAACAAGTTTGGCAGAGGAAAATAGTTCAATTTGCTCTTTGATGGATAGGGTTTCAGGGAAAATAATTTGAAAACCTTCTCGTCTTAGGACGTCAACTAACTCTTCTTCGTTGAGCAAAACTCTTGAGGAAAGGCCGTGGCGCGAATAATTTAAGCGCGAAATAAAAATTTTCTTTTGCGAGCGCGACGCTCCAAAGCGTGCGCGCAGATGTTTATAAAATTCTAAACTTTCAAAGTCTAGAAATAGTTGTGAATTTTGCATGGATGGCACAAGAGCATGCTCAAGATGATAAATAACGTTCCGGTCATGCTTTGTAACCAATGAACGGTCAAGATCTAACAAATCAAAATATTCTAATAGTTGAGGTCTTGTCTCTATAAGAATCCGATCAAATTTTAATCCCATACATTGAGCAGAATAGAGTTTAGGCAAAACTCGAAAAATCCATGATCCATAAACTTCCGGTTCTAAAGAACAGGCGACAAGAGTTCGCCCGCGAACGGTAGCTTCCATGCGATATTGCAGATCCAGATTAAAAGTTTTAGGCTCATGCGCTGAATAGAACCCTGTCGCTTCATTTAAGTGCCTATNTGTGTGTTTTAGCAAGTTTTTTAGATTTATATCTAATTCACACTCATTCGCGTAGCTTTGATCGTTTAGCCAGGAGCCGTTTTGTTTTAAAAGAGTTCTGGTTCCAATCACAGTGATTTCTTTTAAAGAGAGAAAAANAGGTTGTCGATATGTTAACGATGCTTCAGGGATTTCTGAATTATAGTTGCATCCATCAGGATCCTCAATGAAACTAGGGAGCCTGCGTTGATAAGTTTTAAGGGCACAGTCGCCGCGCAGAANAATTCCTTCTTCATGACCATTTTGAACTTGTTCCCAGGTAATTTTAGGTAAATTAAAAGGATCCTGATAGGTATAAACCGGAATGCATTCAATATTGAAATTTTTGGTGGTGTCAAGAGCGGAAAATTTGTTCATTGTTATAGAGAGTCTAATTGGCTTGATATATATTCGTTTCAGCCAAGACGGGTGCTTTGAACTGGAACGAGTTCTCTAATTGCGCGATTTTAATCAATCAAAATTCTCTTTTTTTCTTGGCTTTTTTGCCAAATACTAAATCAAACGACACTCCCTTGTTCTCTTCGGGGTCTTTTTATTGAAGTTCATTATTTCTGAATCTTCTGCCCCATTATAATGTTCGAAGCTAAGGTCAGACAATGTATATCACGGCGTCTTAGCGCCAACTCGTTCTCGTCTTAACCCTTCTTCGGATTCGTTTGAATTGTATTTTTCTTTCTAAAAGGCCTTTATTTTTATGCTGCTATTTTTCTTTTTCATCTGTTCTTTCAAACGGCTTTTTACTTTCAAGCATCTTATGCATGATGACCGCTAACTTTCTTGCCACTGCTACTATCGCTTTCTTTTGCCTTTCTTTTTCATGAGTTTCATTCCCCAAGCTTTCAGTTTGCTCCATGTTTTACAACGTGTTAATAGGACTGTTGCTGCTTCCACAAGTAAGTAGCGCGTTCGCTTTGATCCTTTTTCGAGATTCCTCCCTGCTTTTTAGTCTCACCGGATGAATATTGGCTGGGCGTTAATCCTAAATATGCAGCTACATTTCTTGAATCTTTAAATCGTCTTATATCATCTATCTCTGCTTTAAATGATAAAGCCGTAATAGGTCCTACCCCGTCTATCGTTTGCAAGAGTTGCACATCTTCATCGTTTTTAGCTAGTTCCTCTATTTCTTTATCTAAAGCTTTAATTTCAGTATTTAAACTGTCCATTACGTTTAATAGGCTTTTAATAACTCTTTGTACCTTCGGGCTTAGTTCTTTTACTGCCTCTTCTACTTGCAGCCTAAAGTTTTTACCTGCCTTTTTGGTGAGCTTTATTCCATAGACTTTAAGGTGCCCTTTCAGGCTATTCACTACATGAGTCTTTTCCTCTACAAGTGTCTGTCTCATATGCAGCACGCTTCTAATTTCCATTGCCTCATCACTTCTATGTACACACTCTCTAAAATGACCTACTCTTAAGGCTTCTGCTATTCCTCGAGCATCATTTTTATCCGTCTTATTTATGATCGTTGCCAAAATCGCTGCCATTTTTCGTGCTTCCATAACCACTACGTCATAACCTGCTTTTGAAGCCCTTTCTTTAGGTAATGTGTTAAATTTCCACTTTCAAGGCCGATTTGTGTTATCTCGTACCCTGTTTGTTTTAAATATGAACTTATTTCTTCAGGCTTTGATTCAACGGCGTCTTCTCTTACAACTTTTCCCTTAGCATTAACGATGCATATAAAAACTGTTTTCAAAGAAACATCTAATCCAACATAATAGCTCATGGCTTACTCCTTGTTTTTTGAGGTATTTGACCTCGATTTTTTTGGAGATCTTACGATACTCCGTATTTGGAGTAAGCCTTTTTTATTTTTCATTGCGCTTTACTCCTAAGGCGCGCAATTACCTTATGTATATATATACTCAAAACACCCTCTATTTTCAATAGAGTTGTGTATGTTCAATCCCTACTGATTGAAAGAAAATATTCCATGCTGTATTAAGTTACTTTTTACTCTATGAAAATCATGCATATGTTAGAGCGAATTCCTCTTGTTTCAGTCATAGTCATCATTTCAGATGATGANAAAAACGTTTATCGTGCGTTGGATTCTATCTTGACACAAACTTATCCTTTACTCGAAGTGATCATTATTAATGATGCAACTAAGGAAAAAAGTCATGAGATAGTAAAAAAATTAATTCAAAAATGGCACCCTGATAACCCATTGAAAAGAAAAATTACTTTTGTTCAACATGTGAACCGAGAAACGAGTCTTGCCATCAATTTAGGGTTGCATATGTCCTCAGGGGATTATTTAACCCTCTTACCTTCGGATGATTTCTACCCCCANACTCGCATTGAAACTTTAGCTAANTTTTTAAATCAACAAAAAGCAGATTGGATTTTTACAGCTATTCAAGGTGTAGATTCAAATGGAAACTGTGTAAACGTGGACAATGCCTGGCGCTGCTGGTATGAAAAAACTTTTATCTTTGCAGTCCTTTCCAACGATAGGTTTTTCTCTTGTGGAAGATTTTTACCTGTAACAGCCGGAAATTTATTTTTTAGCAGGTCAATCTACCAAAAAGTGGGAGAATTTAAGAGAATCCCCGAGGGTATGATTATGATTATGCCTTAAGACTTCTTACCGTCGGCGAACCGCTTTTATNNTCATCAAAAGTTATATTTTTATCAGGCTGGGAATCAAATAAATCAGACCGATTTGCAGGAAAAACACATTGTGTATCAAGATTATTTGCAAAAAGCTTCCTCAGAACAGATCATAAATCGGCACGCACCTTGTGAAAAGAATTGGCCTACAAATTTTCAAAATTTTAGGCACCTAGTGTCTAATGTAACTTTACTCAAACCTGATCATCAAAAGGATTTTATTGAATTGATTGACAAGCTCTCATCTTACCAAGCTGCCAGGAAAAGCAAACAGATCACATTGATCACGGATTCTTTGCATTTTTCAGAGGAAAATAAAATCCTGTTAGATTTTGCGATTTGTCTTAAAAATTGTGGATGCAAACTGAATGTCTTAAGCCGTGAAGGCGGTTCTTTGGAACAATGGTTTGAAAATTTTGGTATAAAAACGTGCGTTATTTCCTACAAGTCAAAAAACTGGTTTGAAGAGACAACCCGTCCAAAAAAATTCAACGACTCTTCCAGTTGCTTCAACAGGTTTTTTTAAGACCCAAAAAACAGTCATCTGCTTTGATTTGAACTGTTGGCCGATTTTCTTTCCACTTATAGCAGTTTCGCCATTTAGAAAGTTCTATTGGTATATTTCTGATTTAAAGACTCCAGGTTCAATCAATTCTAGTGTAGGATTGAAACTATTTAAAAAATTAAAAATAAAATAAATTTAAACCCATGGTTTGGCTCCTCCTATGTAAAGGAAAATTGGAAGGAGGATATTCAGGGTGTCGTGAAATATTGGAGCGGAATCCCCAAGCAATCTTTAATTATTTCAAGAAAATCCATTAAAAACATTTTATCCGTTAGTTTAGGCCCTCAATCCTCTGCTGCTTTTATTCTTTTGGATGTGTTTGTTCAGTGCATCGAAAAAACTTATTCCTGAAGATGTTAATCTAACTTTAGTCGGTTTTTTCGAAGGAAAAAATATTTTTACCCCACGATTTGATTGCAAAATTAGAAAAGGATGAAATTAAACGACGAATCAGATCTATGAATTTTTCGACGCTTGAAGAATTGCATACTTACTACGATCAGGCCGATTTATACATTCATCAATCCCTTGCCGCGGATTTGACATTTCCTCTGCTGAACGCGATGAGCAAAGGATTGCCAATTATAGCGACGGCTGCCGGTTGGAAAGAAGCTTTAAGGCATCTAGAAACCTGTTATCTGTATACTCCAAGAAATCATCAAGAACTCCTGAGCCTGATCACTAAAGCGGTGCATCATCCCGAGGAGGCTTTTAAGCTAGGGGCAAATGCACAAAAAGAGTTCAACGAATCGCTGAGTTTTGAAACGACTTATGACCCGATCTTTAGTGAAATTTAATGCTTTTTACCAGGTTCTTAAATTCATCATAGTCCCTTATATAGTCTTCAGGTTTGTAGCTGTCAGAAGCCAGCACAATTAAAATGGCATCCTGAGAGTATTTATATTGAATCCCCCAAACCAGAGGTGGAATGTGGAGTCCCTTCGTTGGGGAATCTAATTGGATCTCAATAGACTTGACTCCATCATCTAGTACAACCGAACAGGAGCCCTTTATACAGATCAATAGTTCATGAAGTGTCTTGTGAGCGTGTTCTCCTCTAACCTGATGGCTAGGAACATCAAAAATTGCGAAATAGCGCTGTGGGATGAAAGGTAAATCTTTTTGAAATTCGACAAAAGCTAAGACGCCTCTTAGATCTTCAACGATAGGAGGCAAATCGATAATTTTTGCATTCCCTGGTAGATCTAATAATCGATTTTCATATCCATGATTGAACTTTTCTGACTTTTCTTTATTTACATTTACATATCCGATAATTTTTGCAGGATTTCCCACCACAATTGCATTGCAGGGCACATTCTTTGTCACAACGGCTCCGGCTCCAATCATGGCATGGCTTTCGATGGTAATTCCAGGCAGAATGGTCGCATTAGCACCAATAGAGGCTCCTCTTCGGATAAGGGTAGGTAAATATTGTTCAGGGTACTGTTTACTTCTCGGAAAAACGTCGTTGCAAAACGTGACATTCGGTCCAATAAACACATCATCTTCCACGGTTATACGATCCCATAATTGGACCCCGCATTTAATCGTGACACGGTCGCCAATCACAACCTCGTTTTCTATAAATACATGATCGCAAATGTTGCAATCCTTGCCAATTTTTGCGCCAGGTAAAATGTGAGCAAAGGCCCAAACTCTTGTATCTTCTCCAATGGAATTAGATTCTACGAGGGCTTGTGGATGCTTGAAATAAGTGTTAATTTCTTTTTGAATCATGGCGCCTCTCTAAAATAATTGATCAAATGTTTAAAAAATTATCTGTCCGATTTTTGATAAGACGCAAAGGATAGGTGATGCGCCAGGACAAAGACTGATAGACCTTGGCTAGCTGAATTTGAACCGTATTCAATTGAGCCGCAGTTTTTCTATGGCTTTGACGAGCTCCTTCGTTTGATGATCTTTTCGAGCATGTTTTTCTTCACTTTCAAGCAAAAATGAGCAAGGTCAAGCGAAATCTGAAAATTATCTAAACTAAATTTTGGTAAGGGAGGAGGGGAGTTCCTTGCATTTCAGCATAAGGTTGATTGAGAATTTCATTAACCAATTGGGGTTGATGATGTTTTTGGTAATGGGACCGCGCAAGTTGAGATTGTACAGATAAAAACCGGGATCCAAATTCTCAAGAAAAGTAAAAAGTTCTTCGGGCGTTTTCCAGCTATATGCTTCCGGGTAAGAATAAAAACTTCCTCCAAGAAGCTGCGAGCTATAATTTTGATGAGTGATTAAAGGAATTCCAGCTCCCATAGCTTCTATGCAGGATTTCAAACCGATATAAGGAAATGACGCAATATACAAATCCACATCATGGTCTATCAATGCATTCCATAAGCATTCGACCCATTCTATGTGAATGAAATTTTCTTTCTTTATTCCTGCTTCTTTTAAATTTTGATGGATTCTACTTAGATTAGCACCTGAGAGCGGGCCAATATGAATGTGAATTCCTGACGTCTTTTAAGCATTTTGGGCAGCATTTCTGAATAAGAATATAAATAAGGTGACTCAAATTTAATTTGGCTTCCTGCAGAGCACGTAGTTAGGTACCCCTAGTTAAAAATGACTTTTGTAGGTCCCGTGGTCCTTGCACACAAGAGGTAAATGAATGTTATTTGAAACATTTAGATGATTTCGGCAGTTATAAAAACCAAATGAATGCGGATCAATATGTTTTGCATGTTTTAAATGGACACCCAGCTGCAAATGGTGGTCACCATGATGATAAAAAGAAGTTTTTTTGTCAGAGAGGGTTGAACAGCAGCGATGGCGACAGAATCCTGATGATGATTGAAAAGAAATGTTTTTGACTTTGAATGCTTTTTAATTGATTTTGAAGCCAGATAAGTTTTTGTTCTAGAGAACCATCTGGAGCCCAATTGACTGATGCAGAGTTGCCAAAACGCTTTTGGATGGCAGTTTTTTCAGCGGTATTCTTGATATTTGTTAAAAATCGCATGATGGCAATGGGGTTGACCCTCAATAAATTCTTCGATTACAGCGCTGTGCCCCCTGTCATATACAATTCAGTGGCAATGTAAACAACAGTGTCTTTTTCTGATACTTCAGGAGACATTTCTTGAGGGCAAGTTAAAGAACCGATTTTTTGACATAGCGAATCCAGGATTTCGCTGCTGTATACAATTCCCGTGCACCAATGACATTCAAGGATAAGCTCAACAAATTTTTGTATCTCCACAAGAGCATCATTTAAACGATTGTCTTTGATGAAATGCTCGACACGTGTTGATAATTCATCTAATGACTTAGGCATATTAGATTTCGAGAAAATTTTTTAATGAATCAAACACATAATTTTGTTCGTGTTTCAAAATCTGAGGTCCCATTGGAAAACTTAAAACTTCCTTTGCAAGTTGTTGAGCAATAGGAAAGTCATTGGGTTGAAAGTTATGATCCTCATACGCTTTTGNCATATGCGGCGGGATTGGGTAGTGAATCAATGTTTCAATCTGATCTTTCTTCAGATGATTTTGGAGGGAGTCTCTCTCATTTGATCTTATCACAANAAGATGCCACACTGGATCTGCCCAATCAGGTACATAAGGAAGTACAAAAGGAAGATCGGCAAGTTCTTCCAAATACCGCTTAGCCAAAATTTTTCGACGTGAGTTCCACTCTTTTAAATAGCGCAGTTTAACCCTTAATACAGCTGCCTGAATTTCGTCTAATCGACTATTGTGGCCTTTTATATCATTTACATATTTGACTTTTGAGCCATAATTTCTTAGGGTCCTGATTTTCTCGGCAAGCTGATCATCATCAGTAGTCACAGCTCCGGCATCCCCTAAAGCGCCCAAATTCTTTCCTGGATAAAAGCTCCATCCGGTCAGATGTCCAATCCCTCCTATAGATCGACCTTTGTACATCGCTCCGTGAGCTTGGGCAGCATCTTCCAGGACTTTTATTCCGTAACGGTCAGCAATAGACAATATGGAATCCATATCCGCAGGCTGACCATATAAGTGGACAGGCAGAATAACTTTTGTTTTTGGAGTAATGGCCTGCTCAATTTTTTNTGGATCTATATTGTAAGTCTGGGCATCCGGTTCCACAGGAACAGGAATGGCACCCACTTGATTTACGGCTAGCCACGTAGCAATATAAGTATTAGAAGGCACGATGACTTCATCCTTTTCACCTACGTCTAAGGCTTTAAGGCATAAGACAAGGGCTTCTAGGCCATTTGCCACTCCTATACAATGCTTCGTTTCGGTAAAATCAGCATATTCTTTCTCAAAATTGGCTAACTCCTTGCCTAGCAAGTACCATCCGCTTTCTATTGTGCGCGAAACTGCCTCAAGAATTTCTTCCTTGAGTTCCATAGTGGAGGCTTTTAAAGATAAGAAGTTTATAACTTGATTCAAAGAAGTACCTAAAAATGAAAATGCACTATACAAGATTGCTTTTTTGGAGAAAAAGAAAATTTGAATTAAGGGATGATTTTGTCCTGAGCCTCCCACAGAAAAAGATGATAAATTAATTTTAGAAAGTTCATTTTAAACTGAATAAATTAATAAAGAATTGAAGGATCTATATAAATTTTATAAAAGGGTTTTAAGATAAAATAATTGTTGTAAAACTCAAGAATGAATTGACTGTTGAAAAGGGTTTTTCTATATTGAGACTTTATTTTTCATCAGAGGTTTTTATGAAGCGATATTTCTGTAGGCTCTTGTCTTTAATCCATTTGTTTGCTAGCCAGTTTTGTCATGCTGGTTTGGTTGAAAATGCTAAAAGCGACTTATATGAGATCTATAATCATCACTGCCAAGTGGCCCATAATATCAATGAACATATGCCAACTTTGAAAATGCTGGCCCAGGATTGCTCTTCAGTGGTAGAAATAGGAGTGTTCAATGTTTTTACAACTTGGGCACTTTTGCAAGGGTTATCAGAAAGCCCCAGTGAAGACCGCAGCTATATAGGCATCGATATAATCAATCCTCCTTTTGAGAGATTAAAGCTTGCTGAAAACCTTGCCAACACAATCGGTATTCACTTTCAATTTTGGCATGCCAATGATCTAACAGTTGATTTAGAGAACGTAGATTTACTCTTTATAGACTCTCTTCATACTTATTGCCATCTTTCAACGGAGCTAGAAAAATTTTCTCCTTTTGTAAATAAATATATCGCGTTACATGACACGAGTGCTCCATGGGGAACTTTGGATGATTCTGAATATCGAGGGGATTATTCCGAGTATCCATCACAGATCGATCGAAATAAAAGAGGTCTTTGGCCTGCAGTCGAAGATTTTTTNAAAAATCATCCTGAGTGGAGCCTGCATGCGCGCTATTATAACAATCATGGCTTTACAATTTTGAAACGCAAGGAGTCAAGAATTGATTCAACTCCTTTGAGATGTTCACATGAGGCAGAATCTTTAAGTGTAGAAATTGAACAGTCTTCCTTAATTTCAGAATCAGATGAAGAATTTTTATCCCAATCTGAGGAACATTTAGTTGATAATTTAGATTATAATGAGGAATTGTTTATAGAAGAAGTCATGTAAAGTGTTTCTTTATAGAATATCAAGCCCAAACCACATTTGGGCTTTACATGTTCCATTCAGACAAACTTTTCATCGAGTCAAGATATCCTCCTGGAATTGATCGTCCACGGATGTCATGGATTGCGATAAGTAAGTTCCCTAAGATTGGAATGCAAACTAAAATCCCTCTTTCACGAATGGCCTTCGCCTTCATTTGATGAATTTTTGTATATTCTTTAAGAGCTTTCGCCTCTTCAGCGGTATGATCCCCGCGTAAAAATTGTTGATTTACATCCTGAAAAATTTTTCAACCTTATGTTCTTTTTCTCTGGATATACGAATATAGTAAATTCCTTTTGCAATGCTGGCAAATGGAATAAAATCAATAGCTCTAAAAGGTAGTCCTTAACTTTCATTTAAAATCCTTTTTGTTGATAATTATAACAATTTAAACGAATAATGTCCAATAGGAGAGCCAAAAGCACAAATTATACCCATTTAAAAATACCAATAAAAGCGATGTTAATTTAAGATAAGCCATTAAAGGAAAGCCCACCATGCAACTCTATTCCTATAAAGATCCTCTTTCAATGGAGAAGATAACAAGAGATGAGCTTGATCATCCGAATAAGGAAGGGGTGTTTTTGCATGGCGAGAGCCCTTGCGAAACTTGGATTAGAAAAGCACCCAGACATCTTGATGATCCGGACCAATGCGGACTNTTTTCCACCATTTATTGACTTGGAATTCAGCTATCGACAGCCTTTCATTGCATCCAAAAAAATGTTTCAGTTGTCGGTGTGAGGACGGTATTAGATCAAAGTAAACATTGGTTCAACGATCAAAGNTTATCATCCTGACGATTTCCAGCAGGATTTATCAAAGCTATCCCAGCACGAGAATGCTTTTTGAATGAGTGGACAGGNTTTTTTCCCACAGAACATCCGCATACATTTTCTTTCCGACAGCAACATCGCATGGAAGCAACCTTAAGAGGACGAACCCTAGTGATTTGTTCGCTTGAGCCTGATAACTATGGTTCCTGGCTTTTTCGTATTTTACCCAAACTTCATACCGCAACTCAGCTTGGATTACAATTTGATCGCATTCTAGTAGAAGGAAAACATAGAGGTTTGCAAAATTATTTTGACTTGATCGGCGTGGATCGTTCTTTAATCACCCAACATGATCGTAATGTGATCTATCATTTGGAGCATGCGATTATTCCTGCTCTTCATAATCCACATGCCTACCTAGATAAAGCCACACAAAAATTTTATGCTACACTTAGAGAGCGCTATGGTCTTCCTTGCATNGGGAGAAAAATATACATTTCACGCTCCAATCATACCAAAGCAGCCGGATCGACACGCGTGATGAAAAATGAACACTTATTGATTGAAGCTCTATCTAAAGAGGGCTTTAGAATTGTTTGCCCCGAACTTTTGTCATTAAGAGCTCAAATCGAGACCTTTTCCTCGGCCGGGCTGGTTGTCGGTGCCTCAGGTTCTGCAATGTTTAATGCTGTTTTCTGTCATCCTCAAACGAAACTGATAGATATCGAATCAGAACCTCACTGGATTCATGCCCATACGTCATTATTTTCTTCTTTAAATTTGGATTATAATATTTTTGTCGGCCAAGTGGATCCTACCGATCCAAATCCCGTACATAAAAAATGGTCGGTGAATGTTGGGGCATTAATCGATCGAATTCGTTCTCTCACTTAAAGTTTTTTAGCTTCGCATATTTCGCAACAATGCTTCTTTCGCGATTGTCCTTGGAAAAATAGATTCTGTAGGTCAACCCCAAAGACCCTTGCTGACTGTCGCGAATGATTCCCACGCCAAAATCTTTATGGAAAATCGTAGACCCTACATCATAAGTATAGATCGGCTCGTTTTCGAGGACTTCGTCCTCCTCCTCTTCTTTAGATTCCTGGGAGTGCCTGCTTTCTTGTTTAATCAAGGATTTACGTACCCGCTCAATGTGATCAGAAGGAACTTCTTTGATGAAACGACTTGGAAGCTGATACCGTGCCATTCCCCACATATATCGATATTGCGCAAACGCCATATATAATTGTTCTTTGGTCCTTGTCATTCCTACATAAAACAGGCGGCGTTCCTCTTCTAAGGCATCAGGTTTGTCTTTTGAGTTTGCATGAGGGAATAAATCTTCTTCTAAACCAACTAAAAATACGATCGCAAATTCTAATCCTTTCCCGTTATGGATGGTCATCAAATTGACGCGATCTTTTTTGTNATCTGCTTCATCCAAACTAGATTTTAATGTTAACTCTTCCAAAAAGGCTCTTAAAGAGTTATCTGCACTTGTTTGTTCCCATTCAATAGCTTTAGTAATCAAAGCATCCAAATTGCCCTTTCGATCTTCAAACGTTTCTAAATCTTCTTGTAAGTATTGCAGGTATTGAGATTCTTCAATCACCGCCCTAACCAGTTCTTGCAATGAACAGTTTTTGCNTATTTCTCTAAGGGAGTGAATGACTTGAAGGTACTGCTTTAGTCCCTCTTTTTGCTTTGCGGAAAGTTTTACAGTAGAATTATTTTGAACAAGCGTTTCACAAAATGTCAGAATAGACATTTGTTGATCAGAGGCTCCTTGTCGGATTTNTTCTAATGTTGCTTCACCAATCCCTCTTTTAGGCAGGTTAATACTTCTTGCAAAAGAAATATAATCTGTTCCCGAGTAGATCATACGCATGAAGGATAAAATATCTTTAATCTCTCGCCTTTGATAAAAGGAGAGACCGCCAATAATCACATAGGGAATTTGACGATAGAGGAAATGATCTTCAAAAGCACGGGATTGATTGTTGGTGCGATAAANAACTGCCATTTGACTGTAAGGGATTCCCCAATCATGATGCTGGCGAATGCGGTCAGCGACAAATTGAGCTTCGTCCCGTTCATCGTCTCCGGAGTAGAATTTGATTTTGTCTCCTTGTCCCAAATCGCTCCATAACTGTTTGTCATAGCGCTTTTCGTTATGGCTGATTACCGCGTTAGCCGCTTCTAGAATATTGGCCTTGCTTCGATAATTCTGTTGGAGTCGAAAGATTTTGGCCCCGGGATAATCTTNTTCAAAATCCAAAATGTTATAAATATTTGCGCCTCGCCATGAATAAATAGATTGATCAGGATCTCCGACCACAAAAAGATTATGATGTTTCGACACCAAATGTTTCAAAATACGATATTGGGCTTCATTCGTATCCTGATATTCATCAATCGACAAAAACATC
The DNA here is from genome assembly GCA_013414685.1 of Parachlamydiaceae bacterium. Taxonomy (GTDB): domain Bacteria; phylum Chlamydiota; class Chlamydiia; order Chlamydiales; family Parachlamydiaceae; genus Neochlamydia. The sequence goes on from CP058704.1 coordinate 1,917,080, forward strand.
CAACGATTTTGATAGTTCTCAAGCACTTCGGGATGCTCTTGAAAAAGCCGTGCGACAAGAAAAAGCAAATCATCAAAATCCAGAGCATTGAAATGTTTCAATTTGGTTTGGTAGAGTTGATAGACTTTTGGAAAATACTCTTCAGCAGGAGATGACATATAATTGACTTTAACATCTTCAGGTTTTTTCAAAGCATTTTTGGCTCGTGAAATTAAACCCTTAAAAGTCCTGGCATCCATTTTCTTATCTTTGATTTCTAATTCCATTAGGCAGGTTTGTATAACTTTTTCTGCATCGTCTTCATCATAAATTGTAAAATCGCGTCCATACCCCAAAGCTTGAATAGACTCGCGCAGGATTCTTGCTCCTAAACTATGAAAAGTACACAATAAGGGCGCACTTTTCCCTACCAGCATATGGATCCGCTCGCGCATTTCTTCAGCAGCTTTGTTGGTAAAAGTCAGCCCTAAAATCTGAGAAGGCGAAACCCNCATCTCCATAAGCAATGCAATACGATAGGTCACCACACGTGTTTTACCAGATCCAGCGCCCGCTAGCACAAGAATCGGTCCTTCTATTGAATTCGCAGCCGCCTTTTGCTCTTCATTAAGCTGTGCTAATAAATCCATACCCTCTCATCAATTTGAAAATTGATGCTCAATTCTATACGTACTTCTCTTTAATTTCCACTCCAGGTCTACGCGCCCTGGATCCGGCAGAAGGCCGAAGGCCCTCTGCACCCCATAATATTGGAGAAAATGATGCTTCTAAGCTTAGGATTTTATCTTCATGATCGAGCTTTGGTAATTGCTGGCGCAATTTGATGCATCCTTCCTATGAACACTTGAAAAGAGTGGAAAATGTGCTGACAAAAAAATAATAAAATTTGATAGTCGAATTTAAAATTATTTGAGTTAAAATCAAATGCAATCTTTTAGCTATGGAACTTTAATATGAAGATAAAAACCTATGATATTCAATTATTTAGACAATCGCTTGAAAATTTTACTCCATATTTAGGTTTACTTGGAGGAAGATATTTTAAATTGGATGAAGCTTCTTATTCAATGAATCGGATCGTTCTCCAGTTCGAAAAATGTGTAAAACATGCAAGGAAACATCAGCAAATAAATCCCCTGTTAATTTTTGAGATGCTGGAAAAATCCAAAAACTCAATACGCACCCGATCTTTGACGAACAAAAAAATCTCTTAAGAGAGTTAATATCCCGTATCAAACAAATTTTTGGGCGTTTTTTATTTAAATTCATGCATCCAAACTTCGATCGAACTAAGATATTAGATGGGATGATGGATAAGGTTTCTTTCTACGATTTAGGTCTTTGTTATGAAGAAGGAAATGGAGTTTTGAAAGATTTACCCAAAGCCTTCGCCTATTACCAAAAAGCTGCTAATCAGGGTTGCGCGGAAGCTCAATTTAAGCTTGGAATTTACTATTATAATGGAGAAGGAGTTCAAAAGGATTTATTTAAGGCAGCTGAATGCTACCAAAATGCAGCTGATCAAGGGCATGCCCAGGCTCAGTGTTGTCTCGGGAGATGTTATGAACAAGGAATAGGGGTAACGACAAACTTAGAAAAAGCCATTCATCTCTATCAAATTGCAGCCAAACAAGGCAATGCACAAGCGCAATGTAATTTAGGAATTTGTTATGAACATGGAAAAGGGATTCAAAAAGATTTAGTCAATGCTTTTGAATGGTATCTTAAGGCGGCGGATCAGGGAAATGTAGAGGCTCAATTTCATGTAGGTGATTGCTATGAAAATGGCGAAGGTGTCCATCAGGATTTAACCAAAGCTTTTGAATATTACAATAAGGCTGCTAATCAAGGTGATGCAGAAGCTCAATGCCGCCTTGGAATTTGCTATGAAGAAGGTAAAGGAGTGGAGCAGAATTTAACTAAAGCATTTGAATGGTATCAAAATGCCTCATTGCAGGAAAATGTACAAGCTTATTGCCGGCTTGCAGTGTGTTATGAAAACGCGATAGGGGTCGAACAAAATCTGGATAGAGCATTTGAATATTACCATAAGGCTGCCGAAAAAGGAAACTCACGTGCCCAGTATTACCTTGGGATATGCTTTGAGTATGGTAGAGGTCTTCCTCAAGATTTTAGAAAAGCAGTCGAATTTTATCAAAAAGCGGCTGAGCAAGGATTGGAAGAAGCCTATGCTGCGCTTTCAAATGCATATACGGATGGAAAAGGAGTGGAAAAGATTTGAATAAGGCTGCTGACTATGATCGAAAAATTACTGAAAAAGAAATGCAAGCACAGCATAAACCTTTGGGTTGCAATTCCTTTTAAATAACTGGAAACTGATCAAAGCTACGGGAATCTAGAAATTATCCATACACTAGCTCATTCGCTTTTTCGCCATTAATGAGAATCATAGATCTAAAATTCATTGCAAATGTCGTCAAATACAGATGGTCTTCCAAAGAAAGCCTACATATGGCTGAAAGCACTGGATTACCGTTTTTATCTTTTAGGTTCGAAATGCCATCATGATATTTACCATTCTCATATCCACTCTTTTTCTGCAAAAGGCCACTGCCGTCTTCTGAAAACAAAGGAATATCTGCAAAGTAAGAATGATGGCCAAAGAATGTGATCTCGCTCGATAATGAATTTGGATTAGAGAAGGCTGCTGAAATGGTTGTTTCAATTTCGTTTTTAAAATGTGCCACCATCCAGCATCGCGTTCAACCTCCAGCATCCCTCCATTTTGACTTTTAATAACATATCCGAGTTTCATTGATTCCATCACCTGATCTGCCATGCTTCCGGCTAAAGCATCAAAATCCTGAGCTCTTAGAACATGGAGAAAACTCTCTTTTTCCTGTAAAGTAAAGTAAGAATCAGGAATAGAGTCTTTTCCTATTTCAAAAGAATGAGATTTGGAACATTGCGGATAGTACCCACGAAATTGAGTAGATGGATGGCACATCCCATCAGATGTGATCTCGAATGCTCTATTGTCGTCTTCCTGGGGCATGACAGCACACATGACAATCTCTTCAGGATCATTTTCATTTGATGGAGGCGTCTGTACGTCAGGCTTAACAGGAGGAGGGGAACGCTTGGGTCTTATGGAATGAAATTCGAGCCAGTTTAGAAAAATTTCCTCATTTTGGTAAGGAGTGTTTTTGTTGGTAATGAATAATCTTTGGATCGTGTGGGTAGGCAAAGATCCATCATCAATCACTTTAGCTTTTACCGCTTTAAGTTGTTTTGCTCGGATGTCCATCTGACGGAAAACGTAATTTTCCTCGCCTGGCTCCGAGATCCATGTTAAGTTGCACAACTCGTCAATTTTTTTCAGAAATCACTGTGTTGTGCTCTTCAAGTTTTGCCCATAAAAGTTTAACTCTTTCATCCACTTCCAAGTTTGCTTCATTCAATAGCTTTTCAGTGACCTGAGCTCCAGATTGCAACATTAGTTGAATGAGTTCCTTAGAATTTTGTAAAACAGCAAGTCTGAAAGCCTGTTCTGTGAGTCCACCTGCTTCAACAAGCGTGGTGATTACTCGCAGCCACTCTTCTTGTGTTTGGATATCAGTTTCTGATAAATAGTAGTGAATCGCCGTCTCTAAAGGGGTCAGTTCACGTTGTTTTTCATGAAGATCTGAACCGCTTGCAATTTGTTCTTTAATTTTTCGTAAATGCGATTTAAAACATAATTATGCAAGGTCAAGTCATCCTGGCTCATTCCTCTATGATTGATTCGAAATGGTTTTTAATTCCAGCAAGGTGGTATTGTCGCAACAAAAATCTTTATAGTCGGCATTTTCTTTGTGAAGGTTCCCTGTTATGACTAGCTCCTCATGAGAATGATCCATGTCGGGTAAAAGCGGTTCATCTTTAGGCTTGATACCCACAAAATGGTGCCAAGCATGTAAAGATTCATGAATAAAGGTCGTGATTCTGGAAGATAGATAAAGCGCACGCTCACGTTTCTCATTTAAACAGATATGAAAATGCTCAGGCTTGCAGAAATCCAAAGCTATAAAACAGCCCTCTGTATTGAATTCATTATGAAACCGGGACTCTCCTTCCACTATCTTCATGTCAGGCTTCCCATCTTTTAGCAGTCTACGCATTATTGTAATGCCTGTCGCCAATTGAGAAGCTTCTTGAATCACTTTCTTTGTTGTGTCAATAAAAGCCTCGCTCCCATTGATGTTGGATCCCCATTTGTCCATAAACTTTTGGTAGACTTCTTCGGATTGAGAGGGAGTTGGCTTATTTTCTTCAATCCACTTATTCATTGCCTCTGTAGCATCGTATAGTTTACATAAATGGGGAGATGTATTTATTGAATTCATATTTTATGTATGTGGTTAATTAAAAAATAAAACAAAGTATATCAATATTAAAATTAATAATTCAATTGTTTTTGATTGTTTTAGTATCTTTATACTTTTTTAATCCCGGATCTTACGATTTTTGTGGAAATCGATCTAAGGCATGAATTGCCTAGTGTAGAGAATGAATTTGAACCCTTTTGACTTATTTAACGTACAGCCATTGGGGGTTAATTTTAAGAGAGGCAAAGGCCTTTTTGGATTTGAGCGGATCACGAATGCTTTTCAGCTCAACGTTGAGTTTTTCATCGAGTTGCTNTTTGCGCCGTTGCAGTTCTTTCCAATTTTCTTCGGTAAAGTTTTCTGGGTTTGAAATAAAGGCGCTCAGTTGTTCGGGAGTTACATCTAGTTCTTCCAGAAAGTTTGAGATATCCATATCTAGTTTTTCGTGACGAATATCAAGTTCACGGATTTTTTTCGTTGGTATTTATTTTTCTTCAATATTTTCTGTAGAAAACATAACAAACCCCTTTTAGAATATTTGTTAAATGAACATTATATCTCCAAAATCAATTTATTTATAGGTAAATTTTGACTAAAATGATGTATTTAGTGCCTTCTTTAGGTGCTTTCATAGGAATTTTCAGTGTCCTCTTAACTTATTTTTGTCTATGGCACACGCTTCGGAAGAGTAAAAGAACTTCTTGATCGGATAAGCGGGCTTTTGGAGGAGATGAAGTGGAAAGATGCATGTCACAATATTTTGACGGAAAAGCTTGAAGGTTTCATGCAGGATTTGCGGCAGCAGATTCCAATGGGCCAGATGTTATTGACACCGGCTTTATCAGGGAAAATCAAGGAGATTGTTAAGGAAGGTATTTTAAAAATGTTGCCTGATATGAAAGAACAGCTTTTAAACAAGGTGTCGCAAAATATTTCTTTTGAAAAAGTGATTTTAAAATCCTTCATGAAAGAGCTTGTGCGCATTATTGTTTATGCAGCTCTTTTAGGGTTTTTCGCTGGGCTTCTCTGGACCTTTTTGAACAAAGATAGAAGGATGGATCCACTTATTATGGTTGCAAGGGTTCCAAGAGTGACATAAACGGGTAAGTGAATAAAGTCAGAAAGAAGCATTTTTACGCCAATAAAGACAAGGATTAACGCCAGACCATAGTGCAGATAATAAAAAAGGCGCATTATTCCTGACAAGGCGAAATAGAGGGAGCGCAATCCCAGTACAGCAAAGATATTAGAGGTATAAACAATAAACATGTCTGTTGTAATCCCTATGATTGCTGGAATTGAATCAATGGCAAAAATGACATCTGTTGTTTCTATAGATAAGAGGACAACAANAAGAGGAGTAGCGAAAAGTCTTCCCTTGTCTCTAATAAAGAATTTTCCATTTACATAATGCTCAGTAATCGGAATATATCGTTTAAAAAGCCGAATGATTAAATTATCCTGCGGGGAAGATTCTTCTTCTTTCGAAAGGCCGAATTTAATTCCTGTAATGACAAGAAAGGCTCCAAATACATAAATCAACCAGGAAAATGTTTGGATGAGGAGGATTCCTCCGATAATAAAGGCAGCTCTCATAAGAATGGCCCCAAGAATGCCCCAAAATAAAACTTTATGCACTAAATTAGACGGAACTTGAAAATAAGAAATAATCAGGTGGAAGACGAAGATGTTATCAATGCTCAATGAATATTCAATTAAATAGCCGGTAAAAAAGTTAAGGGCAGGTTCAAGTCCTTTAAAATAGAAAATGCCTAAGTTGAAAGCTAAAGCTAAAGAGATCCAAANAGCAGTCGCAAGCAAGGCTTCTTTCACCGAGATAATTTTATCTTTAGCATGAAAAAATTTTAAGTCTGTAAGAATCAGTCCCAAAATAAATAAATTAAAATAAATCCAAAGCCAGACGGAAGAGATAGCCATAAATCGCCTACTTAAATTTTTGGATATAAAAGAGTTTTAATGAAGAATGCAAGTTGAAAAATGCGAAAGAGGGACTTGAACCCCTACGAGATTTCTCTCACTACCACCTCAAAGTAGCGCGTATACCAATTCCGCCACTTTCGCGTAAGAAATGATCCTAGGATCAGACAGCTATAAATACTAACAATTCGTTTGATAACTGGCAAGATTAAAAAAATTACTGCTTAATAAAAATTTTAAATAAGTTTTCAGCTTTCTCCCGTAAATTTTGGGGTACGAAAATAGATTGAAGTTCACTAAATGTTTTTGCTGCGGCAATCTGCATCCAGGCGAGAGTTTCTTCGTGATTGAATTCCAGCGAGCGTACGGGAGCATGATGAGGGCAGAAGTGATTTCCTTGATAAATGTAAAGGCTCTGCAAGGGTCTTTGACAGATTGTACAATGCAAATCGAAATTGACAAGCCCTTCATGTTTAAGTAACAAAATGATGAAACTTATTTCTAGGGCGGCTAGATTAGTGCTCAAAGGGATCTTTTCGAGATAGGTGAGGAACAGTCGATAAAGATTGGGCGCAGGTTTCTGCTCAACTTGTGAAAGTAAAATCGATTGAATTAAGCGTCCGGCAGTTTCTAACCAGGAAAAGTTTTCGCGAAGTTTTAAATATTGATTCAGAATATTTATTTCGCGGCATTTCCAAATCTCGCCCCTGGACTCTGAATAGGTAAATTCAGCACGAACTAAAGGAGAAAGTTTAGATTGGCTGGAGGATTTTCTCTTATAGATCCATTTGACAATTCCTCTTTCAGAAGTAAAAACGGTTATAATCTGGTCATAATCGCGAAAATCAAGGACCTTTAAAATGACACCTTCTGTCTGAAGAATCTGCATGAAGACTAAAAACCTATTTAAGGAAATGGCACTTTTACGATAGAATTTCATTTTCGTGATTTTTTCAATAATCTAGCAAGCTAAATGCACCGATAGCTCAATCGGATAGAGTACCCGGCTTCGAACCGGGTGGTTAGAGGTTCGAGCCCTCTTCGGTGCGAATTTTTATATGAAATCCAAAATAGCTCTTTTAACACACACATTTTCTTCCTTTTGCGACCTCATGCATGAGGAATTGGGCAANGGGCGTGTCCATGCTGGACTGATCTATGAAGAGTATTATCGAAAGGGTGTTATCAAAGGGGAGCACCCCGCTTTTAATAATGCAAAAACTCTTTTNAATGAAATGATTGATAGGCTGGACTTATCGTTACCTAAAGTCTATTTAGANAAAAATGATGGTGCCACTAANAAATTTCTTTTGAAGACCTCCGATCAGCTTGAAGTGGAGTCAGTTTTAATTCCTATGCAGGCGGGAGGAACTTTATGCATCTCTTCACAGGTAGGCTGCAGAATGGGATGTGCCTTCTGTGAAACAGGCCGGATGGGGTTATTGCGAAACCTGTCAACTGAAGAAATTTTGAGTCAGGTTTTTATTGCAAGGCATCATCTTGGATACACGATACGCAATATCGTTTTCATGGGGATGGGCGAACCTTTTGACAATTATGAATCTGTCATGCAGGCAGCGCGCATTTTAATGGAACCAAAAGGATTTGGGTTTGGACGCAATCATTTGACTATATCTACAAGCGGTCTTGTAGATAGCATTCGTCGTTTTACCCATGAGCCCGGCTTAAAGCCAAATCTTGCAGTTTCGGTCAATGCTCCAGATGATCTCACACGTAACCGCCTCATGCCCATTAATCGCAAACATACGATGCAGGAACTTTATTCTGCTATGCAGGAGTATAATGAAGTGACTGGGTTAGATATTTTAACGGCTTATGTCCTATTGAAAGACGTGAATGATTCAATCGCACACGCTGATTCGTTAGCTACTTATCTTAAAGGACTTAATGTTAAAATTAATCTAATTCCCTATAATCCACTCACGCGCGATCGTTTTGCTCGCTCGGAAGAGACTCAAATAGAAGCATTTCGTCAAAGATTGCGCTCTCATGGATACTCGACACTTTTAAGGCTCACTAAAGGAACGGAGATCATGGCGGCATGCGGCCAGCTAGGGAATCTCTCTCTAAGGCGTCAAATGGTTGCAAATAGCTAAAAATTTCCAATTTATTTTTCACCAGCTCTTTACCCATTACAGGATTTTTTTGTATAATAAAGTTGATAGGGGTTAAACATTTAAGGGCTCCTATCTCAAAATTCCACAAAATTGAGGTTTCTATGAGCCGTAAATCTAAAGCCGCAGAGTTCGTCGATGAAGAATATAGCCTTACAATTAATGGCCGAAATGTACAAGTAACGGACGCAATGAAAAACTATGTAATAGAAAAGCTTGCAAAACTGGACAAATATGACACGCGGATAATTGATATTGTGGTGACAATGGATATCCAACGGTTTCAACATCAATGCGATATTGTAGTTAAACTGAATCAGATTAAAATCAAAAGCTCTGCAACAAGCGAAAATATGTATATTTCCATTGACAGAGCAGTGGATAAAGTGCAAACGCAATTNAAAAAATATAAGCAAAGAATACAAGACCATCATGCGAAACCCCTTGAAGAAATTGACATGACTGTGAACGTTGTAAGACCATTTATGGAAGAAGGTCAAGTTGCAGAAATTAACGATGACATTGAAGCTGAAAACTGGCGTCGGATGAATGAAAATTATAAACCTCATCAGATCGTGAAACAGGAGAAAAAATCATTAAAGGTTTTGAATTGGGACGAAGCGATTATGAAAATGGAACTTTCTGGGGATAANTTTTTGCTGTTCCGAAATGAAAAAGATCGAAAATTAAATGTGATTTACCGTAGAAGCGACGGCGACTATGGAATTTTGATGCCTGAAGGATAATTTTTACGGTGGTAGAACGGCAGCTTTATTGTTTCAATCGAAAAATATGGGTGGCTGCAACACCAGAAGAGTATGTGCGCCAGGAAATTCTTCAGCTTATGTTGCAATTAGGATATCCTTCTTCCTATATTGCTGTGGAAAAAGATCTGGCGGCTCTCTCTTATGCACCCAAAACACTTTCTTTTCCAGATAGAAGAGCTGATATTGTCTGTTATACAAAACAGCCGTCAAAGGGATTGCGTCCTCTTTTAATCGTTGAATGTAAAGCAATTCCCCTTACGCAAAAAGAAATCTCTCAGGTCATCGGCTATAATTACTTGATAAAAGCTGCTTTTATAGCACTCGTCAATCAAAAAGAGAGGAGATTAGGATGGTATGATCCGTCTCTCTCTGATTATAAATTTATTGACTATATTCCTTCCTATACTCAATTGATTAATTCTTTAAATTAATTTTATTGTTTGATAAATTAGATAATTTATTTAAATTATCAAAGAAACTCATATGAGTATTCATAAGTTATATCCAATTTGTAAAGAGCACCCCTTTTCTAACAGAGTTGTTAAGTGGTTTTTTTATTTAGGAAATAAAAATATACAAAGCTTCCTTCTGCTGCAGGGGAATTGAATGTTCGCGAGGATTTAAGAAAAAACATCTGTTTTCAGAATGCAGTAAAAATAGCCCTCTATGTCACAGGGGTGATACCTCTTATAGCAGTTATTTATAAATGCATAGAAGTTTTTGTCCTTCTTCCAAAAAAATTACCGTCGTAACTGTCGAAGAAAAAGAGACAAAACTAAAACACGCAGAAGAAGCTAGGGAGAAATTGTTAGCCCCTCATTCAAAGGAGGTCTCTGAAAATTCCAACCCTTCAAAGAGCAACGACGCGGAGCAGCTATCAAACGAAGCAGGGGCAAAAGATTCAAATGGGGAAAAGGCTGCAAAATCTTCCTTATTCGATTTAGTGAATCTCGCGCAGCCTTTGACTCAAAAAGAATTTAATCAACGTTTTATAGAAACTCCTTTCGAAAGTTTATACATCCGTCGCAATTCGCTCCTAAAGGAATATATATGGGTGGCAGATTTTCTTAAAAACCATCCCTACATTAAACTGATCTTGAAAGATGATCAGGAAAATTTATCTATCAATTTTAATGAGGAAATTGAAGCGGCAATAGAAATTTATGTGACCAAAAGTCAAAAATTTGCCGATTTTGTTTTTAATTCTTGTGTTGCAGCATTGCATGAAGCTCCTTTCCATCAAGATCTTACTAATTTTTTTCTCAAAGTTGTCACCTGTTGGGCGCAGGCTGTGAATTTTGAAACCCTTGAGGATTCTCCAGCTTTATCAAAAAACCTTTTGTTTGCCTTGTCTTTAGCGAAAGGCCCCATGCATGATGATCTATTTGAGAAGCTATCGGGTTTTATTTTTCATCAAAATCAAACAGAACAATTGGGTGCCTATATAAATAGTTGCAAGACCAGTCCTTTATTGGCCAAATTGTTTTTGGAAAATTTGACCCATGAGCAACTTGAATCAATCAAACAACAATTTGAGTTGCCTTGCGATGCCACATTAAATAGAGAGGATTATTTGATTAGGGAATTTTACTCGCTTTTGGAAAAGTCAAAAATATGCACTAACGAATCCTGGTCTTATCAAAAATCTATCTTAGAAAAACTCATTAAAGCATTTCCTGATTTCACCAAGGAGAGAGTGGCTCTTTATCCCCCAGTGAAGGGTGGATGGATATTTTAAAATTATTTAATTTGCTTCATATGAATACCCTTTTAGCTTCTAAAATGAGCTTGTCTTTGAAAATAGAGGCTTGCAAAAATAGTTTAGACTTTATCAAGCAGCTTGGAGGCAGTCCTGATTATGTTTTTTTTGCCTCAAGGCTTGCTCAATCAGAAAGATCCGAAGAAGAAATAGAAATCCTTTTAAAGTCCTTGCCGGCAAAAGGCGTTGTTGCTTATCTAATCGAAACTTTAAATTCCAATCGCTTGAAGCAGATAAAGAAAACATTTAAATGTTTTTGTGAATCAAAAACATATTTCACAACCCCCTCATGGGGCCTTTCCTTTAGTCCTAGAAAATGTCGATACAGCAGACAAAGCGCATGCCATTTATAAATCTCATCTAAATCAGCAAATAAAAAGGAGCTCTTGAATGGGATTCATCGGGGAGGAATCTCTTATCAAACGAGAGTACCTAAAGAAGAATTAGAAAAATTTTAGTTTAAGAACGTTTTGAGAGCACGCAAGTTGGGTTTACGTCTACTCATTCCAGTTCAAAGACATCTATTTAGATTGATTTCCCAACTTACATATCTTAAAAACCGTGATCACCCCCAACGACTCCGGATGGATCTTCAGAAAAGTAGTAAGTGGTTGTATAGGGGTTGCTCGTCACAGCGGTAAACCATCCAATTGTTCGTTCAAAGAATGCGTTTAATTCAGGATCTTGTTCCGTACAAATCTTGTAAAATCCATGTGGCGGAATGAGAATTTTTCGTTGAAGGGTATTTGTATCTTTTTCCCTAAAAANAGTTAGATCAATCTCAGCTTGACGGGTATATTCAATATGCGGAGAAGAATTCATAATCCAGACGATAGAATGTTCACGATCGGCTAAAATAGGAGCCCAACGGAAAGAGGTTGGTTTGTTTTCAAGAAGAGGATTGAAAGGTTGAAGGTTGGTACAAATATTACATGGCATTTGGATCCTCTCCATTCCCAGGTCTAAACCTAATTTAATTCGTGCAGGAATACGACTCTTATCTTCTGTACGTGCTATCAATCTGGCGGCAAGATCCTGATTGTTTTGAATATTTAATTCCTTGCAGATTTCTTTGAACGGAATCTCCTGATATTTTCCTCCTTTTTCCAAACAAAGATAACGTTCTTNTTTGCCTAAAAGAACCCCCTCCTGACTATAAATCTCCACATCAATCACTAATTGCGAAGGGGAGTAAATAGGATAAAAATAAGCCTTGGTAAAATGATTTTCTCGGATAGAAACAGGAATCATTAAGGAAGCGGGATACCACCCCTCTTCTGCGGGGCGCCAGTAATCGCTTTCGGTCATTGCTCCAGAACAATCATAGTATGTATGCGTGATTGTGATGGCAGGAAGGGAGTGTTGAATATTTCCAACGAGCAAGCGAGGAAAAATCCAGCTGACATCAAATTTAATTTTTGCAGTTCCAGGTTGTCCCTTTANAANAGAATGCAGATTAATCTCTCTGCTAGGGTAGATCAGACATGTCTCATAGGGTTTTAAATAAGGATAGGCAATTTCATGAGTAAGTTTTTCATTGTCTTTATTATAAAACTCCATGGTCACAAGAGCATTTTTCACTTCTTCCGCACCGTTGATAATACTAANAAAGGGCTCATGATCACTATCTGCATAGAGATTAAACCCCGACTCAGGAACATGGGTTTGAGAATTATTGCGCATATCTTCAAAATCATTATAAATACGTTGAGCTGTATGCACAACGGAACTGAAAGCCGGACCATAATAGTTAATGACGACGGCAGGATAAGGAAAAACCAAGTTTGCAGTGGAAANAAATTCGACTTCCAGACTTCCAACAAAAGGCTCTTCAGCACAAAGACCAGCGGCTTTTAATTGGTCGGAAAGTTCAATGCGGTAAGTTTTTGGCTCCTGGATTAATAAAGATGTGCGATTAAGAAGAACGCCATCTTTAGAACGAAGATTGATTTGAGCAGCTATTTCATGGATATGGCGTTTTAAGATCCAATAACCCATAAATAAAATTCTTGCAGAGATGCCAGGAAAAGCAATCATAGGAAAAATCGCCGAAGATCGAAAAACAGGTCTTGGCGGGATTTTTACATGGGGCTGCAGGATAGCATTTTCAAGATGAGCATAATAACTACGCATAACAACCTCCTATTATATTATAACTTTTCAGATGGTAATTGTTAAAGTCTCTCTTAAGTTTTTTTCTTGCCAGAATTAAATTGCTTCACTATATTCCGATCTCTAACTTTATTTTTTTATCTTTTAAAGAAATACTCTTGGAAAAATGGAGGAATTATGGGAATTGAAGATAAAAAATTGCAATCTAAAGATCCATATAGCGAGTGGCATAAAATGCTAAACGAACCCGTTCTTTATACCAAGCGGCCAGAACGGGTCAAATTTGGATCGATTGAAGGACGGATCGTCTGTCTAGCAAATATTGTTTTCGTAGCAGGTAGATTTGTTATAGAGGAAAGCACGCTTTTAGCAAAAGCTGGTTGGAATTTTATTGTAAGTTCTGGCTTAGAAGACGGAGAGCTGAAAACTCAAATGCGCGAAGACGTGTGGTATGATTTGACAGTGGCATGTGTGAAAGTCCCAACGAATATAAGTTATTTGTTCCAATTGACTTTAGGGGTTTTATCTCCATCTGCTGCAATTGCCCCAAAACCTCCTGAAGCAGATCTTATGAGAAGACACGTGCAAACAAACCTTAATGCGAAGAGACCATCCCCAGAGCTTCAGGAAGTTCATATAAAAGTCGAATAAACCTCTGTAAACTTAAAATTTTAATTGGTATAATAAAATTAGAAGTAAAAATTCTAATTTTAGGCTTTTATGAGAGAAATTATACCTCTTGAGCAGATGCTGGATCAACTCACTCAATTGTATAATCAAATTTTATCGAATCAAAATAAAAAACTCCTCATTTCACAGGAAATGGTCCAGGAAATCCATAGGCTGGCAAGAGATATAAGAGCCATTTCTCAAATCACTGAAGAAGAGGCAGCCCGAAGAGGGTTGTCTCAAAATTTTATTAGACAGACCGTTCTGGGTCCAAAAAACGAGCTTCCTCCCGACATACAAAATCTTTTGGAACGAGCTCAATATCTTAAAAGTCAGCTTGAGGGTTGTAAAAATACCCTAAAAGACATAATAAAAAAACAAAAAGAGGAAAAACGAGGGAAGCACGGGGCANNGCAAAAAAGAAAAGACAAATTTAAGAATATTGGAGCTAAAAATGGATGGATTCCTTTGTAAATCATTCATTTTCAATAAATTGAAAGAGGTTTTCATTTAAAGATTTAGATCGATCAAATACGATCTTAAGCTTTTTATAGTTCCTCATTCAAATTCTTTTTTATGAGTGCTCTATCTATATTCCTCTAGACTGTGTCAAAGTCTTCGAATTGAAGGATGGACTCATTTGACCTTTCTTAAGATCGTTCTATCTTAGAGTCTTCATCAGTCCTAAGTTGCAATTAAGTTTAGAAAACTAAGTGCCTAATTTTTAAGATTCAATAGGCTTAATCAACGGAGTCAGAGGTTAAAAAGATGGCTAACGAAAGATTTGAAAAAATCTAGAAAAATGGGCGCCTTTTAATCATGAGTCTGCAGAAAGGCTTAAAACTCTTCAATGCAAGGAAGTTNNTTTGTGCCGGAATCAAAATGGAGAGTTAAATTTAAAACTTATTTTTGANTCAAAAACTCACTACCTCCATTCTGAATCATCTGCATTTAGAGAAGCTCAACTCTGGTTCTTGTCTTTAGATTTGAAAAATATAGAGACTGTTTACGTTTATGGAATCGGTTTAGGCTACTATTATGATGTTGTTCAAAGTTGGTTGAAAGAAAATCCAAGACGCCATGTTATTTTTCTTGAGGACAATCTTGAGGTCCTTAAACTTTTTCTTGAGACAGAACGAGCAAGCGATCTTTTGAATAACAAGCAAGTTCGGCTTTTCCATTTCAATTGGGACACCTCCTTTTTTTCTTTTCAATTTGTGACTTCACTNTTTTCTCTTTTGCCCTATAAAGTCACTGCTTTGAAATTTTATGAAGAAAATCAAGCGGCGCATATGAGAGAATTTCGCGTGCGTCTAGATTTCTTCCATGAATTACGCTCCGGGACTGCTTCAGAATTTTTGGCNTTAAGTCCCTATGGTTTTATGGCTAATTATTACAAAAATCTGCTAGAGCTTCCGCGATCAAAATTGGAACTTAAATTGGCAGGCCATTTTAAAAATATTCCAGCCATAATTTGCGGGGCAGGACCTTCATTAGGCAAAAACATTCACATTCTGAAGACTCTTCAGGATAAAGCTTTGATTATGGCTGGGGGCACAGCCATGAATGTTTTAAATGGCGCAGGTATTATGCCGCATTTTGGCTTAGGGATTGATCCCAACCCTTCGCATTATAGCCGTTTAATTTCAAATACTGCTTTCGAGACCCCCTTNTTTTATAGGCAGAGAATGTTTTCTCCGGCGTTAAAGATGATTCATGGCGAACGGATTTTTGTGACTGGGGCTGGCGGCTACAGACTTCCCTCATGGTTTGAAGAAAGATTGGAAATTCCAAAAGTTCCTGACCTCGAAGAGGGGCACAATATTGTGAACTTTAATCTTTCTATTGCTAAGGATTTGGGGTGCAACCCCATTTTAGTTGTCGGAGTTGATTTAGCCTATTCGGATAATCTTTCTTATGCTCCAGGACTTGTAAGGCATGCAATTCAGGATCCTAAAGAGGCGTTTCTAACTAAATATTCGCATGAAGAACTGTTAATTAAAAATGATATTAATGGCGTGCCTGTAAACACTCTATGGAAGTGGGTGAATGAGTCGTTATGGTATGCGCAATTTGCCAGTAAAAATCCAGATGTGACCCTTTTAAATTGTACGGAGGGAGGTATTGGTTTTCCGCATGTTCCCAATGTGAAATTATCCGAAGCTGCCAAACAATTTTTAACTAAAACCTATGATTTTTCTTCACTTCTACATGGAGAGATACAAAATAGCAATCCGCCGGAAAGTCTGACGCTTCATAAAGTGATAAAAACTATGGAAGATCTCACGAAAAGTTTGCTGCATAGTGAAAGCTATAGTGCGACTGTAGCCTTCGAATTTGGAAAACTTTCAGAAGAAATGAAGGAAAAGGAGGAAATAGCAGAAATTTATCATACTCCTATCCTTGAAGAATATCTTGCCAAACTTGAAGGCGAAGATGGGTATAAATTTCTTTTGCAAGATTACAAAGAACGATATCTGGAATTATTCTATCCTAAGCATCATTACTTGGAATCCGATCCTGCCTTTAATACNCCCAAAGAAATACGAATGAAGCGTATTGCATTCGATATTGGGCTCTATGCNTTTTTGGCAAAGGTGGCGAGACATAATATTACCCTCTTAGGGCAAATATTTACGGATTTTGCCAATCAGGGAAAATTGCCTGCCAATCCGCCCTCAAAGAAAAATTTAACTCTTAGAGAAAAATTGATCCACGAGCGTCAAAAAAATGAAAAAAAGAAACTNTATTCCTTTGAAAATGAGGAATTAAAAATCATTGATCCAGAACTTAGTTTGAATTACGTACAAGCCTGCAAATGCGAAGTAAAAAGACTNTACTACCCGGAAGGGGCTCTTAAGTCTAAGCACACGCTTTATAAAGGAAAGTTTCATGGGCCTTCTGCNTTTTACGCCGAAAATGGGCAAATTCTTTCTCTTAACTGGTTTATCAATGGCCAACTANNGAAGGTAAAAGTTGGTTTTATTATCCTTCAGGCGAACTATATGCACTTAAACGACACAAAAAACCTCTTGAATGGCCGCCAGGAATTTTTTTATCGGAATGGTCTATTGAAATCTGCTTTAAACTTCAAAAGCGGACACATTGATGGTGAATTTGTCTTATTTTATGAAAATGGAAAAGTGAAACGTGAAATGGTTTTTAAAAATGGAAAAAGGAATGGCCCTGAGAGGATGTGGAATGAAGAAGGAATGCTCATCCTTGAAGCACACTACAGAAATGATCAACCCATCGGAATGGCTAAAGAATGGTATTCTAACGGCGTTCTGGCTAAAGAAATCAGCTATGAGGCAAATTCAGAGAATTATGATATCAAACAATGGAAAGAAGACGGCACTCCATTGGCTTGGGAGAATATGCCTGGAAAAAACTACTTTGATTTGGTTAGCAATTACTCAAAGTCCTTAAACGTTTCCTTGCAAAACATCTATCAAACACTTGTGAATATCGCGCCAAATTTGCCCGAANNACAAAAAAATACGTTGGAAACTTCGGTAGAAGATGATTTAATTGCATTGAAAAATGAAATGGAAAAGTTAAATAAGTATAATCAGCAGATTTTAACCATTGGCGGATATCAAGGAAAAAATATTAAGGAAGCCGTTTGGAAAACGCCTGAAACCGANAAAATGTTGAGGGCGCAGCTGGATAAATATAGTCAGGAGTTAACAAAAATTGCTAGTGCGACTCAAGAAAATCTCCAAATTTTATTTCAAAAAATGGAAAAGTTAAATTCACCTCCTACGGAAAATGATAATAAACAGAAACCTTCTTCATGAAACAAACAGACTCAAAGATTCAATATTTCGAAAAAAATTGTGAGAAATGGTCTCAAACTGACCCTNNAAAAGCTGTTTTACTACCTTACGTTAACACCGAAGACTTAAAGTTTTGTAAAACAGAACACGATGAACCTAACTTAAGATTGAAAACTCCAGACAAGCAATACTTTTTACATTCGAACAAAGGTGCGCTTGAAGAAGCTAAAGAATGGTTTCACGGACTGGATTTGAAAGGCATTCCTTTAATTTATGTTTATGGCGTAGGTTTAGGGTATTATTATCAAGCGGCCAAACAGTGGCTTCACCAGGATCCTTCCCATCGAATCGTATTCATTGAAGACAATCTTGCTGTGATCCATCAACTTTTTGAAACACAGATGGGTTATGAACTCCTTCATGATCCTCAGGTTCAACTTCANTTTTTTGAAGGTATGGAACAAAGCAAGGAACTCTTTAATATTTTATATTGGAATTTTTTTCTTACTACCATGGAAATTACTGGACTGAAGCTTTACCTTGAACTTAANAAAGATCTTTTTGCGGAGTTGCAGCATAAGCTTCAGTATGATGCCGCACTTAAAAATGGATTGCTCATTGAGTACCTTGAATTTGGCGTGGGCTTNTTTAAAAATTTTTATCCTAACATTTTATCACTTGAAGGTGCTTTTCTTGGCAATGACCTTTTTGGTAAATTCAAAGATGTGCCTGCTATCATTTGCGGAGCTGGGCCGTCTTTGGAAAAAAATCTTGCTTTTTTGAGAAAATTATCTAATAAGGCCCTTCTATTTGCAGGCGGGTCTGCTTTAAATGCAATTAATTCATCAGATATACAAGCTCATTTTGGAGCAGGCATCGATCCAAATGCACCGCAGTACGACAGATTGAGTACCAATACAACTTTTGAAGTTCCCTTTTTCTATCGAAATCGCCTTTTCCATCAAGCCTTTAAAACGATTCATGGGCCGCGCCTGTATGTCACAGGAAGCGGTGGATATGACATTTCACATTTATTTGAAGAAAATTTAGGGATAGAAGGCGCTTCGATTGAAGAAGGCCACAATGTCGTAAATTTTTGCCTTGAGATCGCTCATCAATTAGGGTGCAATCCAATTATTTTTGTTGGAATGGATTTGGCTTATACTGGAATGAAAGCTTATGCGCCAGGTGTAGTCGAAGATAGCCATGTTGAAAAAGAACTTATTACACGCCCTGATCATGTGGATCAAAGCGCCCTTTTNAAAAAAGATATTTTTGGACAACCCATCTACACTCTTTGGAAATGGATTTCAGAGGCTGAGTGGATAGGAGATTTTGCTAAAGAAAATCCTCATGTGAAGTTGATCAATGCAACAGAAGGNGGGTTAGGATTTCCAGGAGTTTCTAACCTGTCTTTGGAGGATGTGGCNAAAAAATATTTGAAAGAAGACTATGATCTTAAAGCAATGATTCATAGTGCAGTTTTAAATGCTGCCATGCCGCATATAAAAAATGAAAAGGTGTTAAATATCATCTACGATCTCAATGACAGCCTACAAAGATGTGTAGAAGATTTAAATATTCTAATTGAAGAAACGGAAGAGATTAAAACACGAATTAAAGCGGAAAATCGCGTGCCATTTCCCCTGCAAACAGGAAAAGCATCCTTGTATGAAAGCGATTTATCGGAAGAAGCTGGGTACAGATATGTCCTGCACATTTTTAATGAAGCGTACACCCACGTTTTAAATAGGGAATTACAAGCCCTTCACACCTTAGAAAATCTATCGGAAGTAGATTTAACACTAGGAAAACAGGATATTTTAATTAAACGTTTTGCTTTCTTGCGGAATGTAGCACTCATGAATAGGGAGCTCATCCAAATGGCTCTTCAAACCTATGTGCCTCAAAGCGCGTTTCCAATCGAGAAACCTGGTAAAATTCGATTTGATCAAGACAAAAAGCTAGGTCGTTTGGAGGGGGATTCTATTTACTATTCACAAAGCTGCATTCTATCTAAAGCTAAATTTGAAAATGGGCTTCAGGTTCAACAAGCGGAATATTTTTATCCAAATGGCAAACATTACAGCATTCAGCAGTTCCACGAAGGCCTTTGGCATGGAAAGCAGGAGTTTTATTATCCCAATGGTAAACCTAAAACATTTTTGGAATATGAATTTGGAAAATTTAAGAATGCCAAGCTCTACCACCCGAGTGGTGAACTAAAATTAGAGAGGAGTCAAGGTGTTAAATAGAGAATTTTTGGTTGGCTTCTTTCTATTTTTTTCCAAGCATAATGAAAGAGTTCTGAAGGCCATTTAATAAATATTTGAGACAGGACGGTGATAAACACCTTCCAAATTTTTTTCCATAAGTTCTGGGTTTTAGTTTCTACTTTTGTCGCTCCCTGAAGAAACGCTGGTGATTTTTCAATAACCGAGACTTCTTGTTTTTTTCCTCTAGTGCAGGTGGGATTGAAAGGGATTCTTGATGGCTACAAGAAGACGGAGAAGACTTAGAGGAAAGACTGCATTGTGTTTTTGATGATTGAGTGGGAACAATCATGGGTTCAGGTTTATTTTGAAAAGGCTTGGCGATGACTTGGGCCTTAAATTCTAAGGGTTTTTGTGAAAGGGCAGAGGGGGTAGCATTTCTCGCAGATTTAGCTTCTGAAGCCTTTGTTCGAATTCCTGTCTCCTGATCGAATTTTTCCAAACCCTCGAACATTCTTACATAACGATTGAATTGTTTGTTGCTCTCTTCCTCATTGAGTTTTTGATAAATTCATGATAGGCATTAGAGGGAGGCTGTTTTTTCAGATTGCTGTTTTTCAAAATTAAGCAACCATGATTTTTAATTTCTTCAATCTCGGCAGCAATTTTGGCGCATGTTTCTAAAATTTCATGAATCTTTTTGTTTTCTTCGATCTCTGCCTCTTCAGCCCGTTGAGTGGCTTTTGCATTTTCTTCGATCTGTTTGACCTGGTTTTTAAAAGATTCATTCGTTTCAAAAAAGCCTCTAATTCTCCAATTTTAACGGGCATCTGATAGATTTTTTCCGATTTTTTAAAGCGAGACTCTAGGGAAAGAAGAGATTGTTCGTTTACTTTGAATAGAGACTCTGTTTGCAATTGGAAACGCATGACCTTATCATACAGACAATCTATTGCCTGAGAATCACGCGCTTCCATTTCACTTGATGGATTGAATGTCGATTGAAGAAGCTGAAGTCCTTTATGTCTAGGATCTACATAATTAGGCATTGCGTTCTTTATCCTTCTTTTAAACAGTCCTTTAAAATAGGATCCAAGGATTTAATCCATTGAGTCCCACGATGCAACTTCACCGCCTCAATCAGGCGGTTTAGCGAACGGGTCACGTTATTTTTTGAATCCCTAAGATTTTTCATCTGCTGTTGTAAATCAGCGACCTGATCAATTTTTTGATTGGCGATTTCATTCACATCAAAAAGACTTTTCTTTGAGCAGCAGTGATTTCTTTCAATTGAGTGATTTGCCTTTCCATTCTTTCTTTTTCCCGTGTTAAGAATTGTATGCTTTCAACAGAGGCCTGAATTTTTCCTCTATTGCTTCATGAGAAGCGTTTTCGGGAAGATCCAGAAGAAGGCGTAGTTTCTTCATCGCTTTTAAGCAACTATGATATTCTTTTAAGAAACGATTAAAGGCATTTTTGTCTCAATCGCATGATAATTAGCCTTCTCCTCTATAAAACCTAATTTAGCAAGAGAGTGAGCTATCTCTTCAAGCTTTTTACGATCATGGATAAGATTAAAAATTGCAATTTCCACTGCCTCATCTGCGGCTTTGCCTGTTTCAGGATTGAGAGTTAAAAGACCCGCTTCTTCCAAAGTCGTATGAATTTTGTTTACATGGCGTATCAGCTTGGAATTTGTCTCTTTTAAACCTAATTTTTCAGCTTGCACATCTTCAAGCCGTGATTCAAGTTGTCGGACTCGCTCTCTTAACTCTTCTTTTTACGTGTTTTCTTTTGATTTTTTCCAGCAACAGTTGCGAATGGCTCAATAAATTATTTCGTTCCTCTTCGAATCCTCTTTTTCCATTTATGAGTTCAAGAATAAAATAGTCCTGGGCGTTATACAATTCACGCAGTTCATCGTATTGTTTTTTAAGTTCTAAATAAAGTTGATCGTCAGAGGTTTGGTGGGAATTTTCGTTATTTGGATCGTGATTGAATTTTGATTGAGCAATTTGTTTAATTTGTTGTTCGAGGGAAATTTTTGCACGATGACCTGGGCCGTCATAGAAGTTCTTTCCTCAAGCTCTTGTTCTAACAATTTTATTTTTTGCTTGCTCTTCAAGTTTTGCAACCATTTCTTCTTGCGACTGATGAATGACGTGAGAGAGCCCTTCTAATTTCCGCGAACTTGTCAAGGATGGATTCTGATTAGAGGATTGTTGGATAGAATCCAGCACCACAAAGCTGTCTTGCGGGTCTATTGGCTTTGTATATGAATTATAAACACTATATGTACCCATCTCACCCCTCCTTATTAAAAACAATCTTTTAAACGCATAATTAATATGACCGATGGACTCATATTTTTAAATCATTTTTACCGCCTTACTTACCTTCACTTTGCATTTTCTTGTTTGTGTATAATAATTTTTTTAAAACAGCAATATCTTTTAAGCTTGATTATTCCTTGCCATTATAATCCTGTAATTTATTGCGTAGGGTTCGTGCACTAATTCCTAAGAGTTCAGCTGTTTTGGTTCGATTGTTTTGTTGTTGATGAAGCGTTTCAATGATGTAACGCTTTTCAAGTTCTTGTAAAGTCAGCCCTGCAGGAAAGCTGGTTGTATTCAGGGCTAGGTGGTTAGATTCAATAANAAGATGTTCGGCAGAGATTTNTTTACTGTCATCCATGACAACGGCACGTTCAATGATGTTAGCCAGCTCTCTGACATTTCCAGGCCAGTCATAGGCTAGGAGCTTTTNTTCTGCGCTGGCACTCAGTTGTTTAGGTTCTTTTTTGTTTTGAAGACTAAATTTTTNCAGGAAGGAATCGGCCAACGGAAGAATATCTTCTTTCCTCTCTCTAAGAGGAGGAATGTGAATAGGGATCACATTTAAACGATAATACAGATCTTCTCGTAAAGTTTTTTGTACTATGGCTTCTTGAATATTGCGATTGGAAGTCGAGACAAGTCGAACATCCACTTTCACAGGTTTGGTACCGCCAATGCGTTCAAATTCTTGCTCTTGGATAGCACGTAAAAGTTTAGCTTGAAGAAGGAGAGGGATCTCAGTGATTTCATCTAATAGAAGCGTTCCTTGATGGGCTAGTTCAAATCTTCCTAAACGTTTGGCATTGGCCCCTGTAAAGGCGCCTTTTTCGTGACCGAAAAATTCGGATTCGATCAAAGTTTCAGGAACAGCGGCACAATTGACTTTAATAAAAGGTTTGGAATTTCTTTGTGAATGATAATGAATGGCTTGAGCAATTACTTCTTTACCTGTGCCTGATTCACCGCTTATAAAAACACTGGCATGACTGGGCGCGACCCGAAGAATTTCATCCATAATTTNTTTCATTGCGGAACTTTCGGCTACCACGACAGGCATGCCTTGAGCTTCGGAAACTTGTTGTCTAAGATATTGATTTTCATGAATCAGAGCTGCATGTTCTTGAGCTTTTTCTAAAACTGCTTCAAGGGTGTCGGGCGAAAATGGTTTAATTAAATAATGGAAAGCACCAAGGCGCATCGCTTCCACAGCATTTTCCACACTCCCATAGGCTGTAATGACGATGACTAAGGAAGTAGGGGAAAGTTCCTTGATTTTATGCAAAAGATCGATGCCGGTCAAATCTGGCATTTTCATGTCAGTAATGATTAGATCAAAGGGTTGTTCTTTCATTAAGGCAAGAGCTTCCTGGCCATTTTTGGCCGTTAAAGCACTGAGGTTTTNTTTCTGAAAAATCTCAGCTAAAAGATTGCGTATCAAGGGTTCATCGTCAACAATAAGAATTTTTCGATTGTCATAGCAGAGTCCTAATCGCATAAGGTGGATTTAAACCCAACTTGCTGTGTGAAAGGTACATCTATTTCAGCTATTGATCGTTGATTTCCTGCAGAAAAATCGAAGCTTCCATTCAAAGGCGGCAAGTAGGGTTAAAGTTTACTTATCACCAATGAAATTTCCCTTCAAGAGTCGATTGCATCCCCCATTCCAGATCACGAGCTTNTTTATAAAGTTCGCCTTCACGCCGGGAAAAGATTTTATTTATTAAACCTTGCTGCTTAGTGCATAGCGTAAAAGAGACGTGACCGGAACGTTTTTGGGNGTGCCGCAAAATTCGTGCTTCGGGTAAATCAACACTTGATTTACCGACAGCTACATAAGAAAACTTTTCATCTTCATATCCTAAAGAACCTTCTTTAGCTTGCTTATGCAAGCGCGATCTCTCAACTCTTACACTGAAATGGCACCAATCATTCGCAGGCATTGGACAGGGGAGTGTATGGGGACATGGGGCGATCATAAAAGCTCCCCAATCAATGAGTTGTTGTCTAATGCGCCTGATGACTCCAAATCCTTCCATGGTCCCAGGTTCAATAATCACCAAGCACTGTTTTGCGGCTGTCCATAATTNTTGGAGGATTTTTGCCTGGGAATCAACAGGCCATTCTCCTAGCGTATAAGAAAGAATGGTTAAATCATTTTCAGGAAATTCCTCTATCTGCGTGGCATCTCCTTGGAGCCATTTAGCCTGCTTGATTAAGGCAGTGTCACTATATTGGGCAAGCTTCTTTCCAAGAGTAATAAGGGAGCTGTCCCGTTCCAGTAAAGTGGAATGGCTAATTTCTGGAAATACTTCTGAAGCTGCCCATAAAGCTGTTCCAGGACCTGCCCCAATATCTACGATATGATGATAGCGGCCAGCATAGCGAGCTTTAATTTGCTTCAAAACCGCCTGCACCGCTCCAAATGTAGCAGGCATGCGGGCTGCAATATAGGCCATGCGCTGGGCGTCATTAATCAGAAAGTGTTGTTTCCTGTCTAAAATTTCTTTGCGTTGTTGCCGATAGCGATGACTGACTTGTTGAGAAGCTGAAGTCAAAGCACCCGAATTCATCGTGCGTGTCTCTTTCTCTATCGCTAATTTTAAAGGGATTGGCAGGCTCATTGGACCTCATAATTGCGTGGATCTGTCCCTGTTACAGTAAAATCAAGAAAATTTTCAGGCACGTAGGGGGATCTCGAGGCAAATTTGCGTTTAAATTGTTCGCTGAGAATAGAAGCATCCCCTTCATTGTTAACTTGATGGTAAAATTCTAAACGATCATGAAGTATTTCGTCTACAGTCTGAGGATCTAGAAAAATTGCCATCAAAAGTGCTTTAGGCGCTAAAANAACACGTATTTTAGTTTTATTAGGATTTAAAGTAAGAAAATCCAGGAACGAAACTGTCCCTTCTTTATGAAGGTAATCTGCTTGTTGCACGTCGCCGGATTCCTCAAAACTTTCTTGCTGATCTGTCTGCTGCGAAATAGGCCTTTTAGTTATAGGATATCCTTTTAGCATAAAATAGTAGATGTCCTGGAGGTTTGAATTCTCTAAATCCAAATTTTCAAGACCTTCAACGGTTTTAACCGNGGATTTTTCTGCAGT
Source organism: Parachlamydiaceae bacterium (assembly GCA_013414685.1). Taxonomy (GTDB): domain Bacteria; phylum Chlamydiota; class Chlamydiia; order Chlamydiales; family Parachlamydiaceae; genus Neochlamydia. The sequence continues at coordinate 1,942,222 of CP058704.1, forward strand.
CAATTTTCTGCTTGCCTTCTCCATCGCATGAATGAGTTCATCTACAAGATCGGGTTTGTTCTCTAAAGCCTTTTTAAACACGGTTTGGGATCCAAATACCTTGAGGATAAGATTTTTAAGGATTTCTTTCTGAATTTGAAAAGCTCCCGGATCTTCTTCGGGTTTGAAAAGCCATCCGACACTTAACTTGGGACTGGCATCTTTGGGTGCAGGCTTCTTCTTGCTTTCACTATTTTTGACGGCCAAAGTTGTCCAATCGTACCATTGTTGGGCGCCTTGATTAATCGCCTGACGTTCACTCTTAGACATATACTTTTCGAATTCTCCTTGTGTCACAACAAAATTTCGATACATGTCTAGTTGGCCATAAGTGAGCAAAGCCAGGATCATCAATAAGCTCATCACAAACATTAAAACATTCATGAATGACCCCTATCATACACAATTATAAACTCGGAAAGAGGCAATGGAAATACAAATGTCAGCGGCTCTTCTTTATTTTTAACCTTAAGAACAATTTTTACCATGGCAGGAAGTTGATGGTATTCAAATTTCCAGTCCTGATGCCATGCATCTTTGGGTTGAAGATCTATCATCGCTGATTTCCCCTTTCTCAATCCTCCTTTTGGAGCTTTTCCACCAATTTGAGAACGTTCTTTTTCCGGCGGGACATAGAATGAAAACGACAAAGATTCCACATCCTCTAAAAGAATTTCATTTTTTATCTTAAGCGGAATGACAGGAGACCAACGCGCAGGAGAAGGAAGAGTGGCAAGAGCCAGGTTGTTGTTGACGTCTAAATAAAGCCTTCCCAAAACATGATTTGCAAACTGCGGGTCGCGGTTTGCACCAAAATTATAAGTAAAGACCAAACTTGGATTTCCTGCTTTTAGGATTCCCCCATGCTCATGGCTNNTAAAAAAGTAAAAATCATCTTCAGCGGTTCGTGGAGAGACTGCACTTGGAAGAACATCTGCGAGTCTATTTTGCAGATAGGATCGTTTGAAAGCAGCCTCTTGAGATTTTTCCATCTCCTGATTCAACCAGCTGATATCTCGATAAAAATAAAACAAGACTGTAAGAATGAGTGAGGTGAGCGCCATCGCAATGAGAAGTTCAAGAAGGGTAATAAAGCGCTTTGCTTTTAACTTATAAAACTTAGGATGACTTTTCATCGGATTGTTTATCGGGTTCTTGTTGAGTTGATTTAGGATTGCGTAAAATAAATACTTTGTATTTATATTCGAGCGCTTTTGGGCTTTTCGCGACCTGATTGAACTTTGAGGATAAAGTTTAATGATGAGATTCATAAGATGGGCGGATGTTTCCTCTTTCGGCTGGTTTTTGGGTTTATAAATAAGGGGTTCAAAATAATAATATCCTTTGAAAGGCAGCGCTTTACCTGCGTTAAACTTTTTAAAGTCTTGCTCAGATAATTCAAAGCGTTTTTTGGCCTCTATGTCTTTCCAGGCAATCTGATTTGTATGCAAGTCTTGATAAATCTGTCCAAAAAGCAGTGTGACTGCATGATCGATTTCAATTTTTGGATAAATTCTTTTTGCGCCTTTACTAACGCTACATGCGGGTAGATGAGTGGAAAATGCACATGACAATAATCGCAAAGGCGATGAGAACTTCTAAAAGTAAAATGGATCGATGTTTTATCTTTAACATTTAGTAGAAATTTTGGTTTCCTTCGCAAAAATATATTTTAACTTATATTCTATTGGATATAAGGGCGCTTGAGGCGATTCCAGGCGATCTTCCGTTTCTCCTATTATTTCACCTGAGATTGCATGGATCACTAGGACTTTTCTTCCCCAAAAAGATTCGGAATTTGCGAGTCTGCTTTCATTTTGAATTCTTCCAGGAATGCCCGAGAAACATAGCAAAGGTGAACATGGCTTGGAGCAGATGCAAAATTTGCAAAGGCATTTGGAAGATGTTTAAGATAAAAATCCTCATTGGGCATTTTTTAGGGTTTACGTGAAACTTTAATTCCTTTGTAATAGAGAGGCTTTTGAGAAGCGTTTCAATCAAAATTTCTTTTGATGGTAATTCACTTTTGTTAAGTTATATGGATGTGAAAAAACAGGCTCGATGCATCTAAATTCATTATTTGAGAGAGCTGACATATTTTGCTATTGAACTTCTTTGTTTTGAACTTGTTTATCTGAGATTTCTTGCTGGGTCAATGCGGCTAATCGAAGCTCAAAATCTGTTTGCTTTTTCTCATCGCATTCAGGAGCATTTGATTTATCTGTAGTCTTAATCGGTTTTGGAAAGCCGGGCAAACAGATAAATCTTTCGATAGCGCCTTCTGTCTCCCCGCTTTCATTTGTTGACATTCTCATGACCCCCTTGCTCATGACAGAACCTTTAGAAATAAATTTAACGTCCACTAATCCTGGCTCATTGTGTGTTTTATAAAGGTCGTAGAATTCGAGGAATTGGATTGTTTGAAGCTTGTGTTCCTTTTCAGTCGCAATTTTTAGGAGATGATCAGGAAGGTCTCCATCGACTTTAAATTTCATGCGAATGAAGGAATCTTTTCATCGGCTTTGAAGGTCACGTGGACATCAGCATTCATGATAAGCATTAAATTTTGTGCAAGCCTTAAGGAGTCGGCGACCAGCTCGACTTCTGTTTTAAAACGTTGTTCTCGCAAAGCCCGATGTACACTGAAACCAATGACACCAGAGGCTAAAGCGAGAACCATGAGGACGATCAGGAGTTCTATAAGCGTGAAAAAACGCTTACTTTTTAAAGAGGGTTGCATTTTGCTGTTTGTATTCATCAAATTTTGCCGATCTTACATGAATCACATTGCCTTCTGTTGTAACTTGCAAAGGAACCCCCATCCATCTTTAATAAGATCGTCTGGGTTTTTGACCAGAGGCGATTCTTGGATGACTTTCGTCCACTCGGAGCTTAAGTGGTCCAATAGACTAGGATCTTCTGCAACACTCAAATTCAAAATAGTTTCCACTTTGTCTATGGCAGCTTTTGTTTTAAATGCTTTTCCTTCATCCAAGCTTCCGCGATAGTTATAAGTAATGACGCCTGCAATCAGTGCGATTAAAAACATGACAATCATAATTTCAATAAGCGTTATTCTTCGTTTTTTTGTTTGATAGAGTTTCATATATCTCCTTACATTGTAAATGAACTAACATCTGTTAATGGCAGCAAAATCGCCAGCATGACAACTCCGATAATGGTTCCCATGACAATTAAAATAACTGGTTGTGCAAGCGCCATCACCCGATCTAAAGATTTTTCGATTTCCCCTTCATACATATCTGCTACTTTATTGAACATCACAGTCGCATTTCCGGATTCTTCACCGACAGCAAGCATGCGCGGTACTAAAGCAGGAATATACCTGGACCGGCTTAATTCTGTGCTAAGGGAACTTCCCTCAATAATTTNTCCTTCAGCTCTTTTAACTTCTTCTTCAAGAACGACATTGTGCATCACTTCCCTGGAAATGCGCAAGGAATCGATCATAGGAAGTCCGCCCTGTTGCAGGGTTCCCATTGTACGGCAAAAACGGGCCACGCACGTTTGAATGATCAGTGTTTTTACAAAAGGAATTTTAAGAAAATAGCGTTGCATCCAAAGTTTGCCTACGGGGCTTTTTAAGAAGTAAACTGCGTAGCTTATCAATCCTATAATAAGGGGTAGAATGATCCACCAGTACCTGCGAAACCCTCGGCTGAAGTTCAAAACAAATTCCGTGAATCCATTGAGTTGGCGGTCTGCAAAAATTCCTTCTATAGAGGGAACCACAAACCCTAAAAGCATGATAATAATTAAAAGAGAGAATGAAGCTAATATGGCAGGATAAATCATCGCTGTCACAATTTGCTTTTTCAATTTGTTCTGCTTTTGCAATAGCTGGCTTAATTTATCTAAAACGATATCCAAAGCCCCTACAGATTCCCCTGCGGAAACCATTGCACGGTAAAGCTTATCAAAACTTTCCGGAAAAATTGCCATGGCTTGAGATAAGGATTGTCCCGCTTTGATCTGTTCGCAAAGACTTAAAATCACTCGATGACAGACTTCGCCGCGATATTGCTCCTCTAAGGCTATTAAACTTTCATAAAGAGGTACGCCTGCATTTAGAAGTTGTGAGAGTTGCAAAGTAAAGGCAAGAAGCGTATCTCCTTTAAGATTTTGTCTTCCTGATAGACTTGTACGAACAGTCAGTTTTTTGACCATCGCACCTTGGCTGCGCAATTTGTCTTTGGCTTCCTTCTCATTTTGCGCATCGATAAGTCCTGAACGTTTTGTTCCTGAAGAATCAATTGCTTCATAATTATAAAGCGGCATTATCCCTCCTCAAATCCTCTTGTGGCACGCAAAACTTCAGCGACAGTTGTGATTCCTTGTTTGACAAGAACACTCCCATGAGTAAGCAGGCTTACCATCCCTGTGTCAAGCGCGATTCTTCGCAGCTCGACTGCATCTGGGCTTTTAACAATTTGCTTTTGAATGGCATGATTGACAAGCATGAGTTCATAAATTCCATGCCTACCTTTATAACCTGAGCCGAAGCAAAATTGGCATCCCGTCCCATGGAATAAATGCTGGCTGGGCAAATCTTCTTTTTNGAGTCCAAGGCTTGCTATTTCTCGATCAGTGGGCGTATAGGAAATTTTGCATTCCGGACAGATGCGTCTGACGAGCCGTTGCGCAAGGACGCCAATAATGCAGGAAGATAAAAGATAAGGTTCAATGCCCATATCGACAAGGCGTGTGATGGCAGAAGGCGCATCGTTTGTGTGCAAAGTGCTCAAAACCAAATGACCTGTTAAAGACGCTTGAATGGCGATTTCAGCAGTTTCTTTATCTCGAATCTCGCCGATCATAATAATGTCGGGATCCTGACGCAGGATATGCCGCAAGCCAGTTGCGAAGTCAAGTTTGATCTTTGGGTGGACCCCTATTTGTGCAATACCTTTTAGATTATACTCTACAGGATCTTCGATCGTCATGATGTTTGTTTCATCATTGTACATTTCGCAGATTGCGCTATAAAGCGTTGTCGTTTTTCCGCTTCCTGTTGGACCTGTAACAAGGATAATTCCTTCAGGTATGGAAATCAAACGTTTGAACTCTTCATAACATGTGGGCAACATGCCAATCTTATCTAATCCAAGGATCACATTTCCCTTGTCTAAGATACGCATGACAATCCGTTCTCCACCCGCGACGGGAACCGTGCTAACACGAAAATCAATTTCCCTCCGCCCCATTTTTAATTTGATCCGCCCGTCTTGCGGCAATCTATGCTCGGCAATATCTAGCTTGGCCATCACCTTTATACGTGTGAGAAGCTGCGCTTGCAAATCGGGCGGAGGGCTATGACGGTTTTGGAGAACGCCATCAATACGATAGCGTACCCTAAGGCCATTTTCAGAAGGCTCGAAATGAATATCAGAGGCTCCTTGCTGAATGGCCTCGGAGAGGATCAAATTAATCACTTTAATAATTGGAGCTTGATGCTGAGAGCTGTCCAAAAGATCGTAAACTTCTACTTCACCATCGCCGCGTTCATCTCCACGTGTGAGGTGTGCAAGCATTTGAGATGCTTCACCATGTTCTAAATTATAACAATCGTTGATGGCTGTTAAAATCACCTCTTTGGGGCAGTAGGCTGCTTTAATCTGCTTATCCAACATCAAACGTAATTCTTCAAGAGCCTCTAAATGCAAAGGGTCAGCAACGACTACCCAAACAGTGCCTTTCTCTTCTTGAACAGGTAAAATGATATTTTTTTGCGAAGGCATAGGGAATCTTTTAATTAATTCCTTTGGAAAGCGAAAAGAAGAGAGATCGTTATAAACGGGCAATCCGAATTGAATAGCCAGGTTACGATTTACATCCTGGCTGGATAAATTAGGCTGTAAGGAATCTGAGGGTTTTTCTGAAGAGAGTTGATTATCTGCCATCATATTCCTCTAGAATGATGGGGCCGCAGCGCTCAGGTGGGCGTCCAAATAAGAGCTGCATCGTTCCTCTGAGTACACGATCCCTTTCAGCATTTCTTGCGGCTTCCAAAGAGCACAAAAAGTAGGGAATGTCACCTGGCCGTCTTGTTAATTCGATGGTCCTATAACGCTCTAATTCTTCCTTAGGATCCACAATAATTTTGGNGGTCAGAAAAATAAACATTTCCACACTATTATCGGACATGGTGACTGTACTGAATAGTTTTCCTAAGAAAGGAACTTCTCCTACAAATGGAATGGCGTCTTTTGTATCATCTACGATTTTTCTTCTAAGACCTCCTAAGATCACAGATTGGCCGTCTGGAATCCTTACAACGTTATTGATGACACGGCGCGTGACGTCAGGCTGAGAGGGGTTAAGACCGCCGTTAATTGTTTCAANAACCAAGTCGGTTTGAAGCGTGATGTAATCAAAATCATCGCCTTTTCCCTCCGGGCAATCCAGTCCGTTTAAAAAATCCTCTGTGTCGCGCATATGGATAATCGGAGTAATATCGATTTTAATTCCGTAACGTGCACGGGCAAATGTGTTGTTAAGAGCTGTGGTATTCGTTACAGGAGTGATGATCACACCCGTGTTAACAGAAATCTCGTCTTCAATTGCAATGTGGGCTTCAGTCTGATTCAAAGTCAGCACGGAAGGGCTGGCATTGATGGTAATATCGTCTTGAGAAATTAAAAATTGATAAACAGCATCGTAGGCAGGGAGAACGCTATTTTNTTTGCGGCTGATGAAAANAGTGGTGATACCGCTATTATCAGGGATAAGCTTCTGCGCAAATGGTGCAAAAANATTCACGTTGTAATCCAAACCTGTCAAATTCACATTGAGCGCGTCAGATCCGATTTTTAATAAGTTCAATCCAATATTGTCCTGGTCGTGAATACGTTTTTCAAAAAGCAGGACTTCGATTTGAACCATTTTTACTGGGACATCCAATTTTTTGATCAATTCTTTGAGTTTAGGCAAATATTCGGCTTCGACCACCATCACAATTGCGCCTGTTTTAGGGTCGACAATGAAGTTTGTTCTTCCTCGGTTTGGATCTGCTGTGCGATCTATTTCTTCTCGAGGGTCTGGGTTGACGATGTAACGATCGTCCAGATAAAAACTCCCTTCAAAGGCATTAAACTGCGGAAAAGGCTGTCCTGTTATGCCGATTTCTTTTTGTTCATTTGAAAGCGCAGGAAGCTCTGGCGAAGGAGGGACTGCGGGAGCCGTTTCGCCTTCCCCATTGACTCTTGGATGTTCCGTGACCATAAGTGCATAAATTTTGACGAGGATATCTGCCAACTCAAGGGGATCGGAATGTTTGGTTGTATACCAATAGATGACTTNTTCTCTTGCTCCTCCCATGTGATTTTCCACTTCAGAGATCACATTTTCCGCCTTTCTTAATTCTTCACGGGTGCCAAAAAGAAAAAGGGCAGGGTTTATATTGTTGATGGGAATGATACGCATCCCATTCGCTTCAATAGGCTTATTATCTGTTCCAGGGGAGGGGGAAGAGGAGGNACGGGCAAGGGCTGCCAATCGATCAAGGCGAGATGAAATTTNTTCATTTTTTTCTGGAGCTTTTTCCACTGTAACAGGAGTCTCCGACATCTGATCAAAAACAGCTGAAAGAATTTTTGCCATTTCTTCAGGGTCGATACGTTTAAGGGGAACAATTCTATAGTCCCTATCGCCGCGGTTGCAGGAAATAAAATCATAGAGCTTCAAAAGCTCTTTTACATCAGAAACAGGGGCGACAATTAAAATATCACGCCCAATCATTTGCAGGACAGTCGTATTGGGATTGATGAATTTTTCAAGAAAATACCAAACACGTTTAATCTCAGAAGGCTCTGGAGATAGCATAAAAAGAACTCGGGCTTCTGGCGGTAAAATTTCTAAATCTTCAGGTTGATTGGTGATCATTCTGATATTGGATCTATCTTGTTTTAGAAGAAAAAGCTGCCTTAGGAAAGGATTCAGCTGTTTGATGCCTATCCCGTTTTGAACTAATATAAGTTCCAGCATTTCATCCCAGGAGGCTTTAGGAATAGGTAGATTAGAATCCACGCTAAGCTTCATGGCTGCGATTTCAGGGGTCAGGAGATACACATAATTTTGAGAGCCATAGTCAATGATAAGCTGACCAATGGTGGTGTCAGGTTGATGCCAAAGAGAATAGGGTTCTGTGGGGGATGTGTCAGCTGATAGTTGCTGCCAACCTGTTTGAAGGTCTTCAATATTTTGCCGGGTTTCGTTAATTTCTTCTAGAAGGTCTTCATAAGCTTCATCTGGTGCACAATTATCAAAAAGCTCCTCCACTTCGTTGTATAGAGCGTAAAGTTGATTTTGAAGGTCTTTTAACTCCTGATTCACATCTCTTAAATACTTTTGCATATCCTGATTTAAATCATTGCTTGTCTTTCCAAAGCTTGCTTTTTNTTCAGCAATTGTTTGGGCCAGCAAAGGAGTGGCGGCTAAGGCCATAAGAAAAAGAGAAATTGAAGTCTATGCGTTTTCATATCAATATTGTTGGAAACCTTGTTCAAATTTTTGGGCAAGACTGGGTTCATTTGAGGCGACGGGGTTGATAATTGACATCAGGCGGAGTTAGCACTGCCTCGTTTCTGGGAATTTGCGGCACCCCTTCTTCTTTTTCTTTATCTTCTGCTTTTCTTCTTCCTATTGGCGCAGGTGTCATTGGGATTTCAACCGATTTAGATTCTGAACGCGAAGAATTATAAAGCGTTCCCATAAGATACTGCTGATCCTCTTTTCGTTCAATCCCCTTAAAAACAAAAAGAATGCCTGTAAGTTTACGATTCACAAAATCATCAATTTCTTCAGGCGTGTTTAGTTTTTTCCATCCTGTGGGGGTTAGGACAAGCCAATCCTGAGGACTTAATAACATCCGTTCTTTGTTCACTTCGAAAACAAATTGCGAGCGGGTCCTGGACCCTAAAAATTTGAAGTTTTGTAAAATGCTTTGAGGCATCCAGGGTTCGGTTGATTTTAAAAGATTCAGGGTGATTTTTGATTGGCCGTCCACATCCCACAACTCTAACTGCATTAAGCGATCTTCAATTTTTTTAATCACAAGAATGGGGTATTTAGATGAATCGGGACCTGGTTTTACCGCCTTCCAACGATCATTCTCCCAAATAAGGCAATTATCTAAACTAAGAAAGACAGAATAAATGTCAGCTCCCTCGCCGAAGTCGATCCTTTGTTTACCTACAACATGAAGGTATTCTTNCCNCCCATGATTTTCAAGAAAACGATCCACGCCGTACCAACGCGCTTTTTGCCTTGCCAAGAGACTGCCATCAACACGCCATTTCCCCAGATCCCAAGGCGTAGCAGAACGGATAGACTCTTNTTGAGGTAGGGTAAATTGTGCGTGAGACCAAGGCTCCTGTATCAGCTGTCCCTCGTCATTTTGCATGCCAACCCTAATGGTGGCTTCCTTATTGGCAGCGCTTGCCTCAAGCCACAAAGAAGTTGGAGAATTTCCTGGACTGAACACATATTGAGGAGGCGCTGCTGATCGGTCGTAAAGAATGTACATCCTTTCACCCGGAGAGACAGAGGTGAGACCTTTATTCCCAACAAAAGAAAAATGGAGGGAGGGTTGAGAGTCTTGAGCATCAGGCCGATCATTTTTCCCAAAATAGATTAAATACTTTCTTAAGTCGGGCAACTGCATCGTGATTGGAGCATATTTTAAATTTAAACCTGAATTTCCAATCGCGCTGTAGGCGTCCTTTGATTGGACAAAAGATCTTTTTGGCAAGGTACGTTTTATGATCGCAGCCGTGTTGATGGTAATTTCTGATGGACGTGCAATTATATAGCTAACAGCCAAAATCAGAAACAGAATGAGTCCAAGGCTGATGACAATATTTGCGACTGTTAGCCATCTTTTTGCATATAAGGATAAGTGATTACTATTATAAAGCATAAATCATATCATTGATTTTGAAATTGTTGAAGAGAATTCTTAGAGGAAGGATAGAGAAATAAAAACAGCCTTTTAAAGCATAAAGCTTTAATTTAGATAAAGTTGAGATTTACAGGAGATTTTGTGTGTAAAGTATTTACTTGAATAGGCCTAAAATTTGATTTATAATACAACCTATAAGGATATTGATATTAAATTAGGGAGGTAATATGACTTCCGCTCCAGACAATAAGGATCGAAAAAACGAAAAACTTGACACTCCTGAAAAAAATGAAGAAAAATTTAGAGGCTTATTTGATTTTGCAAGAACCAATACAAAAGATGCGATAGCATACATCATCCTGATTTTGGGTATTATTTTACTNTTTTTTGAACGTTTTTCTGGTGAATTACTAATTGGTGTGATTTTTGGCCTTTATTATGCAAATGAAATTCAATANCTTTTTCGAAACTTCAATGAATTCATTGAGGCTCAGGGAATTGTACGTGGAATTGTATTAGGTGTTACAATCATCGCCCTATTTATCTCGGCTCCGGGAATTTTTATTGGTGCTATTTTAGCTGTCATTGTTAAATATCTGTTTAGCTCCGAGCGTTTTTAGTGCTTTCTGACTCATAGACAATTTGAATCAATAGCCTGTAGATTTTTAATAGGCAGGAATCTGCAGAGTTTTCGTCTGTCTTTACAAAAACTGTTTTTTTCAGTAAGTTTTCCTCTTGTGAAATTTTTCTGGGGAAACATGGTTTTAATAAAAATCAATAAAGGATTAGATATTCCATTAGAAGGAAAACCAGAAGGCCATGTAAAAGCTTTAGTTCCGGGCGGAGAAGTTTCNCCTCTTTTGACCCCTGAATGTCTTTCACTTAATTTAAAATCATTCCAGGATCTTAAGTTTAAACTTTTAGTTAAACCCGATGAAGTCGTCAAGCTAGGACAGCCGCTTGTTGAGGATAAATCCACCCCAGGTCGGATGTTTGTTTCTCCTGCTGCTGGCTTTATCAAAGAAATAAGACGCGGATATAAACGCAGCTTGCTGGATATTATCGTCTCAGTCAGTACTTCAGAAGAACAGCATGAATACTCTCGAATGCCTCCAGAGAATACTACGCGCGAGGCTCTCATCGAAAGAATGAAAGAAGCGGGGCTGTTTGCACACATTTTTGTAAGACCCTTTAATCGATTGGCTAACCCGCATAAACCTCCACGTTCGATTTTCGTAAAAGCTATTGAGTCGGCTCCTTATGTCCCGCCTGCCGAAATGCAAGTCAAAGGTCACGAAAAAGAATTCCAAACAGGTCTGCTTGCCCTCTCTAAGCTAACCGATGGCCCGGTGCATCTTGTCTATCGCAACGGCTCGCAGTTTAAAGCTTTTACAGAAGCTCAATCCGTTGATCATCATCAGGCAGAAGGCCCTCATCCCATCGGCAATTCCTCTGTGCATATTCAGGCCCTAGATCCGATCAANAAACCTGATGATATTGTCTGGACAATTCATGCACGACATGTGGTTGCTTTAGGATATTTACTTGAACACGGCCGCCATCACGTCGAACGTGTAATCAGTCTTGCCGGCCCAGGAATTTTACCGGGGCGAACCGGGTATTTTAAGTCCCGGGATGGATTTCCAATCAGTCCTCTGCTAGCTGGCAGAATCCATAAAGGGCCGCAGCGTTTTATTTCCGGAGATCCTTTAACTGGTCATAAAGTTGAAGAAGAAGACTTTTTAGGATTTGAAGATCTTGTCTTTTGCGTCATACCGGAAAATTATTCCCGCGAGTTTTTACATTTTTTCCGTTTAGGATTAGAGAAGTACTCCTTCAGTAAAACGTATTTGTCTGGACATCTTAATAATGCCCATCGCGAATACTATTTTACCACCAATCAGCATGGGGAAGAACGGGCTTTTATTGATTCAACACTTTACGATGAAGTGCAACCTCTTGCCGTCCCCACCATGCTTCTTGTCAAAGCCGTGATGGCAGAAGACTATGAACTTGCCGAATCCCTTGGGCTCTTAGAGGTTGTAGGGGAAGATTTTGCGCTCCCTTCATTTGTCGATCCTTCCAANAAAGAGATGATTGAAATTATCTCTCAAGGGCTCAAACGTTATTCCAGCGAAGTTCTTTCATAAAATTAATTTTTGTGATATAATAAATATTTCTGTTTTATTTTAGGTAATTACTATGTCTGAATCCATTTATAAATTTTATGATTCGTTAAGTGAAGTTAAAAATCAATACTCAAACAATCAAATCATAAAACCTGAAAAGAATAAAACATGCTTTTATCATGATAAAGAATATCAATATCATGGAAAGGCGATAGTGGATAAGGGAATGATATATAAAATTCAACTTATCTTTAAAATTATTGCTTCTGCTCTTCTTGTCCCTCTCACGTTTTGTTTAATTTTAAAAGTCAAATCCTTCAAAGAGCAGTTTAATCATAAAGTGACACTTTTATCCAATCCTACAGACAAGGTGAAAATTTATGTTTTGAAAGAACTTCAAAAGCAAACTTCAAATGATTCTACTTCACGTCAAAAGAAGAAAGGCTTCCTAATCCAAGCTTAAGGACTCCTGGCGATCAGTTAAATTCAGACTTTTCCACTGAACATTCTTCATCTACAACACCAGAGCCTGAATTAAATCCCTTCCCCAAATTCGAATGGAAAGAGTTTAATGTAGGTCTATCTCGCAGTTCCTCATTAAGTCCTGGCCAGGAAAAAAGTGAAAAGGTAGCTCTAAACTCCTCATTGAATCTTAAAACAGAAATAAGTGAAGAAGAAGCCTTGAGTCAAATCCTTGAAAAGGAAGATATTTCCGGATGTTTCCATCAGTACAGCATTGAAAAGTATATTACCGTTTGCAGAGCATTAGTTTCTAAATATCAGGATCCTCTCGACCCAACAGCTGAAAGAAAATTAAGGGCAATGATGGATGACCTCATAGCTAAAAAAACAATTGATATTTGGGATTACAAGCAAATTGAAGAAATATATACCGCGATTTTTAATGCTTGTTCCTCGGTAGAACAAATGATTCCTATGATGCAATACAATAGTGGGAAAATCTATTTAGAATGTCCTCTTGGAGTTATATATGAGAAGGGTTGGATAGAAGAATATGTGCAAAAAGCCAGTTTGTCGCTTGTGAAACATTATTTAACACCTAAACCCATCCTCTATTTCGCATTGAAAAATGCTTTTATTGCCCAAAATAAATATGAACAACTTCTTGAAGTTCTGACCGAAGGTCAAAGAGACTCGATGGCCATCGTTACTGAAAACGAATTTAAAATTCCAGATCCCTCTCGTTTGCCGGTAGAATTACATACAAAGGTAACGGATGCCCATGGCAACCCTATTCATGTCTCTATTTATGATATGCATAAAAACGTGAATTTTACCCCCTTTACCAGTTAAGGACCGATGAGGGAAAAGTTTTAGGGGATATTTCTTTGAAGCCTTATTCTAAGAATTATATCACAATCAACGCCATGCAAAGCTTCTATAAAGACACAAGAGAATATCGTGGAGTAGGGAGTGCATTGCATGAATTTGCAATACAAAAGAGTTTTCAGGAAGGATGTGGAGGCCGCGTACAATTAAACGCAGCTTATAATTCCGATCTCTTTCATTTTAATTGCGGTTACCGGTATTTAAATCCCCGTGAGTATACTCTTCTTAGAGGAAAAATTTCTGAAATGATTGAATCTTATCTTACCGCCAAAAAAATAATGAACCTTACGAAGATCTGTTGTCCTCAATTTCTTCTTATTTTGAAACAAAAGATGATATGTTAATTCAAAACCAGCTTAAAAACTTAACAAAGGTTGCGAAAAATCTTTAAAAACGGATCCAGTAAGTATTCAGGAAATTGTTGAGAATGGATTTTACTATGATCTCAATGAATATAGTGAAGACATTATAAAAAAATCTCCTCTTTACCATCCGGAATTAGGGCCGCATTTAAAAGAATATCAAGCTGCTAAGAAAAACAATCAGTCCGTAGATGAGATGATTGAAAAAATTGAAGCTCTTCGAAATCAGGAAGATCCAGAGTTGCAAAAATGCTTTAACCGTCTTAGAAAAGAAGCTGCGAAAGAATTAGATCGTGAGCCAGAAAATCTTCAGGAAATCTTGGATTATGGCATAAAACCACCGTATTTTTCAATAAAGGTGGATGGATGGCCCTTTCCGACAACGCTATTCAGAAATGGAAAGAAATTTTAGCTATTACTGAATAAATATTTTAGATGTTTCAAATTCAAAGAATTATGGTATAAACGTATCTTGTTTGTTCATTAAGATTCTCTTTGAATATTGAGATTTTAAAGCTTCTTTATGTAAACCTCCTCGAATTAAGATAAGAATCAAATTTTTCACTATTAATTTTTAAAGAGGCTTACTTAAAAACCCATTACTTTATTTTGTGGAATACGTGGGATAACCTTATGCCTTTGTTTTGCATACCAAAGACCATAGCGATTTTGGAGATTAAGCCAAAATTCTGGAGAGGTACCTAATGCATCTGCAAAATCCAAGGCAATGACTTCAGTTATTCTTCTTTNTTTATTTATAATTTTACTAATTTTTGGTTGAGTCCAAGACCCACTAAGATAATTAGAAAATTGTTCCTGAGAAAGTTTGAGTAGTTTAAGAAATTCTTCCAGTAAAACTTCTCCTGGATGTGTTGGGGGTCTATTTTTTGGTAACATAATTTCTCCTATATATCTAAGGATAATCTATAATTTCAACTTGCTCAGGTCCATGTATTCCCCAAAAGAAAACAATACGGTATTGATCATTAATACAAATACTGTGCTTACCTTTAGGACTTCCCTTTAGAACTTCTAATCTATTAGCTGGAGGTGCCTTTAAGTCATCTAAATGTAAAGCAGCATCTAGAATATCCAATTTTCTGCATGCAAGGGAATACAAAGAAGGATTTAATTTTTTTCTTGCTCCTTTTGAGTTGATACCATTGTAAAAATCCTCGGTTGCTTCATCTGCAAATGATTGAATCACTTTCCCTCTTATAAAATTCAACATCAAACTATATCTAAGCTTTCTCCCTTGCATTTTCATGAGGGAAGCATTATTCTGCTTCCTTTTCTCTCTCTCAAAATTACTTGCAATGATAAAAACTAGCGTTTTACAAGTCGATTTTGTTCGTTTATGCGATGAGCGCATTGTTTTCCCTTTATGCAGATGAATCGGACCAGCTGTTTAATGATCTTTTAGTCGTCGAGTATATCAACCGCAAACTGTGCATGAGAATGCCTGTCATGTATGATTTTTATCAGCAAGGTGGTTATTTTATCATGCCTTCGGCCCGTATGGGAGATCCAGGAGAGATAGGCTTTAGTTATTCCCATGTTCACCCTTACCGTAATTATAGTTTAAGAGCTCAACTGTTTAAACGCCTGGAAGTTTCCGGTAGCTATCGTGTATTCAAAGGCGTGGACGACCCCGTCCTAACTCCACTGGGATTCGGCGATCTTTCTGATAAAGGTGCCAACTTAAAACTTGCCTTATTGATTCCAGAGGAAAGCGACTATAAATTGCCCGGACTTGCGATCGGCCTTCAGGACTTTTTAGGAACAAAGAACTTTTTAGCTAAATACATTGTCTTAACCCAGGTATTTATCAACCATAATCTGGAAGTCAGTTTAGGGTATGGGACCAATCGCATTAAAGGTTTCTTTGGAGGCCTTCATTGGATGCCTTTCAGAAAGCATTGCAACATTTACCTGAAGGATATAGCCTTTGCTGCTGAGTATGATGCCACTCCCTACAAAGATCCGGAAATTGAAAAACATCCACGCGGACGCATCAAAAAATCCCCCATTAACTTTGGCTTAAAATATCGGCTTTGGGATCAATTTGACTTTTCTGTCAGCTACATCAGAGGACATACATTAGCCTATTCTGTGTCCACTTTCTATAATTTTGGAACGACCAAAGGCTTTCTTCCTAAGATTGATACTCCACAACCCTATACAGCCCCAATTAACATTGAGCCGATCGGAGAGCTGCGGCCAACATTCATTCTTTCCCATGAGCTTGTCTTTGCTTTTCGCCAACAAGGTTTTGAAATTACACAAATCTGGCTTTCAAAGGATGATGAATGCGACTGCGATCAAAAAACACTTTGGATCCGCATGGTCAACAATGTTTTCCGTTCAGAGTATGATGTCCGCGAACAACTTGACTTTCTTTTGGCAGGCCTGATTCCTTGTGATATTGAAAAAGTTCGTGTTGTCATAGAATCCGACTTGGGTTTTCCTGTGCAGGAATATCGCTACAACATGATGTATGTGCGGGAATTTGGCAATGGAGAAATGGGAGCTCATGAGCTTAACCTTCTAACAGCTCGGAAAGAGGTCACATATCCCAATCAGTGGTGCGATTATGAACTCTATTCTAATGCACGGGATTGTTTCAACATCGAGGTCCTTCCAAAAACGCACTCGTTTTTCGGAAGTTCACGCGGTAAGTTTAAATACTCGTTAGGTATCAATGCCGGCTTTAATGGCTTTTTACCTAAAGAAATTTATTATAATGTCCTCTTTGGCTATAACTTTATCTCCAACTTGCATCATGTGTCTTCCATCGATCGTCTGAACCCTTCCCATCTCATTAACGTACGAACAGATATCATTCGCTACTATCAGCAAGAGTGCGTCACCGTTGATGAGGCTTACCTTCAAAAAATTTGGAATATAGGCCATGGTTGGTACAATCGTACAGCTTTGGGCTACTTTGAGGAGGAGTATGGCGGTCTGAGTACAGAATTTCTCTATTGCCCAGTTGATAAACCTTTTGCCTTCGGCATACAAGGCGCAGTACTCCCCAAAAGAACTTTGAATGGCTTGGGCTTTACCAATAAAGTGCGTAAATTAAAATTTCTTCCTAATGGCGCCTATATTCTGACACACAGGAAGTTTCTTGGCTCGCAATTCTTCCTCAATTTCCACTACTACTGGGAATGGGCTAATGTGCGTTTCAAAGTCATGGGCGGTAAATTCCTTGCAAATGATTGNGGGGCACGTTTTGAACTTAGCCGTAAATTTGAGAGCGGCCTCTGCATTACGATATGGTACACCATGACCAACGGGCACGATATAATCAATGGCTCGGTTTACAATGACAAAGGTATTGCTTTCACGATGCCGCTTGATATNTTTTATACATGTTACGACAGAGATTACTGGAATTATGGCCTTTCAGCCTGGCTGCGCGACGTAGGCGCTACCGCCTACACAGGTCGCGAACTTTACTATTTAATTCAGGAAGAACGTTGGCATCCACAAGTGAATGACTGTCAAAGCTGTAAACCCTAATCCCCACCAAGAGCTACGCGCTCTGGACAAGGCTGAAGACCCTCTGCACTGCTTTGCATTGGATTTAAGCAAAACATCATAAAGGATTTAATAAATTGCAAACTCAATTTATTAAATCACGCCTCGCTTCTCGTTAATTATTTGTCAAAGGTTACGCAGCGGCCCTACTCTGGATAGTCTCGGGCATTATCTGAAGGTTTTTGGTGTTTGGCTTCATGTTTTGCAGGTTTGCTGTCCCATTTCCAATCGCGGACACAAGGCATGTCATCGCCATATTTGGTAATATACTCTTGATGTTCAATAAGCTTATTATGGACATCTTGTTTTGTATAGGCGGCAAGGTATCCAAGCTTGGGAACTCGATCGATGACGTCTCCTACAAGACTGAAACGATCGATTTGATTGCGTACACACATGTCAAAAGGTGTTGTAGTCGTTCNCTCTTCTTTATATCCACGGACATGGATATTATCATGGTTTGTGCGTCGATAAGTCAAACGATGGATCAACCAGGGATAGCCATGGTAAGCGAAAATGACAGGTTTATCCGTAGTAAATAGCTCGTCGAAATCTTTGTCAGAAAGTCCATGAGGATGCTCTGAGGGGGNCTGAAGTTTCATAAGGTTGACGACATTGATAACGCGAATTTTAAGATCAGGGATTTGTTTTCGCAAAATATCTACTGCTGCAAGTGTTTCAAGTGTCGGAATATCGCCTGCGCAGGCCATGATTACATCCGGAGTTGTCCCACGGTCGTTGCTGGCCCATTCCCAAATCCCAATGCCTGCAGCGCAATGTTTGATGGCAGCGTCCATGTCAAGATACTGCAAAGCAGGCTGTTTTCCTGCCACAATGACATTGACGTAGTTGCGACTGCGAAGGCAATGGTCTGTGATGGATAATAAGGTGTTAGCATCTGGAGGAAGATATACGCGGACCACCTCTGCCTTTTTGTTGACGACATGATCGATAAATCCAGGGTCTTGGTGAGAAAAACCATTGTGGTCCTGACGCCAAACGTGCGAGCTCAAAAGAATATTTAGCGATGAAATGGGCATTCTCCAATGAATAGAAGAAATCGTTGTATGCAGCCATTTTGCATGCTGATTAAACATAGAGTCAATGATGTGTGCAAAAGCTTCATAGGTAGAAAAGAAGCCATGCCGTCCTGTTAAAATATATCCTTCGAGCCATCCCATGCAGGTATGTTCGCTTAAGATTTCCATGACTCGGCCATCTAAAGATAATTCGCTGCCATTTTTATCTTCAGGCAGGTATTCTGCATGCCAAACTTTTTNTGATACCTCATAGATCGCATTCAGTCTATTTGAAGCCGTTTCATCAGGGCCCATGACGCGAAAATTGGTCATGTTATTTTTGACCACATCGCGTAAGAATTGGCCCATGATTTTTGTTGATTCTGCTACAGTCTGTCCCGGAGCCTCAATTTTTACCGCATAGTTGCGATAATCAGGCATTTTTAGCTCTTTACGCAGCAAGCCCCCGTTTGCATGCGGATTGTCGCCCATTCGTTTTTTCCCTTTTGGAGCAAGGGCTTTTAATTCGGGAATCAAGGTGCCATGCTCATCGAAAAGTTCTTCTGGACCATAGCTTTTCATCCAACTTTCAAGTTCTTTGACATGCTCGGGCTTAGAGGCCATTTCGGATAAGGGGACTTGATGCGAGCGCCAAAAATTTTCTGTTATTTTTCCATCCACTTCTTTAGGACCTGTCCAGCCTTTCGGAGATTTTAAAATAATTAATGGCCATTGAGGACGTTTTGTCACCTGCTTTTCACGAGCATTTTTTTGAATGTCTTTAATTTCTTTAATGACCGTATCCAGTGTTTGAGCCATCAGTTGGTGCATCTCGAAAGGATCGGATCCTTCAACGAAATAGGGTTTGTAACCATAACCGATAAATAAATCACGCAGTTCTTCATGAGGAATTCTTGCAAAAATTGTGGGGTTAGCGATCTTGTATCCATTCAGATGCAAGATGGGGAGAACAGCCCCGTCAGTCACAGGATTTAAAAATTTATTGGAATGCCATGAAGCTGCCAGCGGTCCAGTCTCGGCTTNCCCGTCGCCTATCACACAAGCTGCAATTAAGTCAGGATTATCAAAGACAGCTCCATAAGCATGTGAAAGAACATAGCCTAGCTCTCCACCTTCATGGATTGAACCGGGAGTTTCAGGCGCTACGTGGCTTGGAATTCCACCAGGAAAGGAAAACTGTTTAAAAAGTTTTTGCATTCCCTCTTCATCTTGCGAAATATTTGGATAGTATTCGCTGTACGTACCTTCAAGATAGACATTGGCTACCAGACCCGGACCCCCATGGCCCGGTCCTGTCAGATAGATCATATCAAGATCATAAGCTTTAATGATGCGATTGAGATGGACGTAAATAAAATTCAGGCCAGGCGTTGTTCCCCAGTGGCCTAAAAGCCGGGGTTTCACATCTTCAATTGTTAAAGGACGTTTAAGTAAAGGATTATTGAGGAGGTAGATTTGGCCAACAGAAAGATAATTGGCGGCCCTCCAGTACGCATTCATTTTACGAAGTTCGTCTTCTGTCAGCGGCCCTGTTTTTTGAGGGGTATCCAATAAATGAGTCATGACTTCCTCCTGTCCAAATAGTCTTTCTATATATAATTATTTATTTAATTCAAAGACTATGTAGAAGAAGTGGGCTAATTTAGAAGACGAGAGACTCTCTTGGCTGCATAGGTTAAAATAAAATCAGCACCTGCTCGTTTAATAGATAACAGACTCTCCATAAATACTTTATCTGCATCTATCCAGCCTTTTTCAGCTGCGGCCATCACCATGGAGTATTCACCACTGACATGATAAGCTCCAAGAGGCAGCAGGGTTTNTTCTCGAACTTTGGATAAAATATCCAAATAGGGCAGGGCAGGTTTAACAAGCAGCATATCTGCTCCTTCAATTTCATCTAAAATCGACTCGAGAAGGGCTTCACGGCTGTTGGCGGGATCCATTTGGTACGTTTTTTTGTCGCCGAATTTAGGAGCAGAATGCAGAGCCTCTCTAAAAGGTCCATAGAATGAGGAGGCATATTTGGCTGCATAAGATAGGATGTTGATTTGTGAGAAGCCTTCCTGATCAAGCATTTGACGAATGTAGCCGACACGTCCGTCCATCATATCGCTTGGGGCCACGATGTCTGCTCCGGCTTGTGCAGAAAGAACAGACATTTCTCCCAGGATGCAGAGGGTTGGATCATTGAGAATTTGGCCTTGTTCATTCACTACACCATCATGTCCATGACTGGTATAAGGATCTAAAGCAATATCGACCATTACACAGAGTTCAGGTATGGCATCTTTTAAGGCTTTAATTGCTTGGTTGACCAGGTTATTAGGGTTTAAGGCTTCTTTACCCATAGGATCTTTTTTGTCACAGGAGATGACAGGAAAAAGGTCTACGGCGCGAATCCCTAGCTGGAATAGGTGTTTTGCTTCTTTAACAGCCAGATCAATTGATAGACGTTCAACACCGGGCATACTATGGANTGATCTCCTTTTATCCAATCCTTCAAGGATAAAAAGAGGAGCAACAAAATTTTGAGGATGTAAAAGAGTTTCTTGAACAAGCGATCGTATTGCCTGACTTTTTCGATTTCTTCGCGGACGAATAGGGAGATCAAAAGAATAAGGGGTCTGGAAGGCATCTTTATGCAATGTGCTCATGATCGCAACCTCTTGAAATGAATATAGATCTCTTTGGGTCCAACTGAAACTTGGAATTTTGGCCCCGTCGGCTTGCCTATCATTGAATCTGCCTGCATTGCTTGAACTTATTCAAGTAGCAACGGCAAGGCCTGATTCAAATTCAGGCTGCTTCCTTGTCAAATTTTCCAATTTCTAATTGGAATCAGTAGATACTGATTCCAATTCAAAGTTAGAATTTTGACCCCGTCAGCTTGCTCTGTCTTTGAATCTGCCTGCATCGCACAACTTTTTCAAGTTGCGCTGCTTCAGCAACGGCAAGGCCTGATTCAAATTCAGGCTGCTTCCTTGTCAAATTTTCCAATTTTCAATTGGAATCAGTATAGATCACCTCTTTACTGACTGCAATATAAAATTACTTTGACGCATGCGATTCAGATAGATATAATCGTTCTAGTCTAAAAGGGAGTCTTTTGAACAGGTACAATTATAGAATCCATTTAAAAAAGGCGAAAAATGCTTCATAAGCTGAATGTTGGAGATAGAATGCCAGTGTTTAAAGCTAAAGATTCCTTTGGCCATGTCTTTTCCTCAGAAGAGGTCATGGGGGACCGGTGGTGATCTATTTTTATCCTAAAGACGAAACTCCCAGTTGTACAAAAGAAGCTTGTTCTTTTCGTGACAATATTGAACAATTTGAAGATCAGGATGTGATCCTTTTAGGCATCAGCCCTGATGATTCCAAAACTCACGAAAGTTTTATAGAAAATCACCAATTGAATTTTACTCTGTTAGCTGATCCTACCCTAGATGTTTGCCGTAAATTTGATGTTATTCGAGAAGTAGACGGAAGGCCCCGCATCGAACGAACCACATTTGTGGTCGATGCACGTGGAATCATCACCTGGATCGAACGACCAGTGAATGTTGAAGGACATGTTGAAAGAGTTTTACAAGCTGTACATGAGATTTCAGGACTATGATCCCCATTTCAGTCACAATTCTGACTAAAAATAGTCAAAAATATCTCACTCAGGTACTTGATAGCCTGCATGATTTTAAGGAAGTCCTCATTTATGATAATGGGTCTACAGACAAAACTTTAGAGATTGCCAAAACGTATTCAAACGTAAAAATTGTGATTGGTTCGTTTGAAGGGTTTGGGATCACGCATAATAAAGCTTCAGACAACGCAACCTTTGATTGGATCCTTTCGATTGATAGCGATGAGGTTGTGACTCCGGAGATGACTCGGGAAATTGGAGACACTGTGCTTCAAGAGGGCGCTGTCTATTCTTTCCAACGGCATAANTTTTTTAACGGAAAATTCATTCGTTGGTGTGGCTGGTACCCTGATCGTCAATATCGTTTATACAATCGCAAACGTACAAAATTTACGGAAGCAAAGGTGCATGAGTCTATTATTGTGACGCATATGCAACATATTCCCCTTAAAAGTGCAATGATTCACTATTCATATGATTCTATTGCAGAATTTCTTGCTAAAATGCAGTCTTATTCAAATTTATTCTCTGAACAAAATCGCGGNAAAAAATCTTCTTCACCCCTTAAAGCTGTTTTGCATGGCATATTCGCTTTTATAAAAAGTTATTTTATAAAAAGAGGAATTTTAGGGGGCTATGAAGGCTTTGTGATTTCTGCTTACAATGCCCATACAGCTTTTTATAAGTATCTTAAACTTTATGAAGCCAATTCTAGAAATCGTGAGATTAATTTATAATAAATCTTTTGTTTTTAATTAATATCTTGTTATAGTTCTCAGTTGTTTTTAATTTTTTAAAAACCATTTTTAATATTAAGGAGATGTATGGATCCAAGAATAGAAGTTTACCAAGATTTAAATCCCCATTTTAAATACTTAGGTCCTGAGAACCATTCAAAAGTTTTAAGTGCTTCCAAAAATGGACAACGTATCAGTATTTCGCGCATTTATCAAAATTGCGTGGCATGTAATGTTCAGAGATTTACCGATGAGGAAATGAAAAAAATTCTATGATTATGACCTTGTTCATTGTGGACAATGTGCTGGCAATCGATTTGATAAACTTTTTAAATCTAAATATTCCGATTTTTCACCTACAGTCTCAAAAGAACAAAAGGAGATTTTTAGTGAAATTTTTAGTGATTTTATCTCTGGAGTTAGGAAAGAAGAATACAATGATCAAAGACTGATTGACCAGGTAAAAGAGATACAACTTAAAAAATTGTTGGATAGTGCATTCATGAAAAAGATTAAAAAGAAAAGCCTGAAATGTACGATCAAAAAATCGAGAGGGTTAAAAATTGCAACGATCTTGATCAACTAGTTTCTTAAAGTAACAAAAAGTTCTATAAAATATAAGTTGCAAATTTGTAACTTACATAGATTCGTTCTAATTAAAGTAGGAAAATTTAAAGGAGTAGAACAAAGTCAAAGTTTCATGTTTCAACAAGAACAAGTCTTTAATAAAATTCTATAGAGATTTTTTTAATTTGAATATGGGATGCAGGTTGATGCATAAAGCAAACAAACCATCCATAAATCTGCTGATGAACTGTACCTATTCCAATCCAACTGGGTGTCTTTGAACTAGAATAAGTACATACACAAACCCATACTCAATTGATTTTAGTCATAGTTAAGAAACTTTCTCAAAGTTAGAATACCAATAATTTTTTAGGTCATTTGGAGCACGATGGGTGGTTTTATTTGGAAATTGTTCTTGTAGGGTCTTTGAAAGCTGGACCCATTTTCCATCTTTTCCATGTTGTTTAATGATTGATATTTCTTTATTTGTCCAAGGGGACTTGTCTAGACTTGGATCCACATGATTGATCCATCTATCATAACATTGCTTAGAGCTCTTACCTGGAACTTCCAAAGAGACTTTGGACATTTTAGATCCATATTTTTTAACAGCATTTTTAACATTTCATCAAGGGAAGGCGTCCATCTGCTTGTACTTGAAATTTTCTTTTTGTATTAAAGATATTTTTGTTTTGAATAATTTTTTGGCGTTCTTTTTCTCTAATGCTTTCAGGGGTAATATTCTGCACATCCAACTCAGAACTACTGGTTTCTAGATTGACGCTTAAAGGATGAATGTATTCACCATCGCTATCGGAACTGCTGCTGTCCTCATCTGTGCTTGAAGAATTAATACTTTGCGAATCCCAAGAGGAGTTGTTGTCTTCTTCCTCTTTATTGTACTTTTTACTGATGCTTTCAATTTCTTGCACTTCATCTAATGAAGTTGAAAAAAATTTTCTTCTTTTGTCTCACATGAGGATCAATGCGCTGGATATCTGGATTGATATCCAATGGGGCAACAAACTGTAGAAGGCTTATTAGAATTTGCTATAGGAGTTGGATTTGTTATAGAGGCACACAATCTTTCGTAGTATTCATTAAAAGCATCTTCAGTTTTTTTAATTCAGCAAAAAGTTCTTTTGTATCGTATATTTTGTATTTGGTTGAAGTTTGATCACTTTCGGTAGATCGGAAAACATTCTCTTCTGTTTGCTGATGTGTTGGGTAAAAGTTTACAGTATTATTATTGTTGTTATTTTGGTTAATTAAATAATAATTATAAATATTAATTGTAAAATTCATACAACCTCTTCTTGATTAAAAAGTTAGTATAATAGATTATGTGCTTAAATTTATATTAAAATTAGTTTTCTTTTTTGTGTAAAACATTGTTTTATTTAATTTTTTTAGATAAAACATGAAAGAATACATTTTTATATATAAAAATTAATTTAATGATTTGTTTTTTAAGATTTAAATAATTATCTTGCGATATTTTTATTATTTAATGCAGTTTATTTAGTTTCTTAGACTTAAAAAATGCGCCTATGACCTGAAGAAAAAGCTAAATTATTTANGTTCTTTTTTGACAACCATATATACCCATCAATTAACGACCTTGTTTTGCATTTAAACAAAGTCGGATTGAGCTGAACCTGATACTTCGTGAAAGAGTGTTGTACTGAAGGAAGTGATTCTACATACTCTGCTTCTAAACCCCATTGCTCTATAAGTTNTTTAGAGAGTTGTTTGATCGTCCAACCTTTTTGTGTCGTTTCAAAAANAGGAAATTCATGCAGATCGGACATAATTTGCCCTTNTTGTCCACGCTTTACCAAATAATGGTCATCATACATCAATACAGGTACAGATCGGTATAAATATTCTGTTTTGATTTTTAATGATTTAAAGGGAAAGCTTTCTGGATTGCCCTTAATATAAGATTGGCAGTCAGGCCTTAAAGGACATTGGTGGCAATTAGGCTNTTNTTTACAAATCGTTGCTCCTAATTCGATCAAAGCTTCGTTTTGTATCCAGGATTCGTTGTCTGGTAAAATCTCCAAGGCTATCTTTCTTAAATTGTTAAGGCTGGTATNTTTGGAAAAGTCATCCTCTATGGAAAAGTAACGGGATAGGACTCGTATCACATTTCCATCCACTGGGGCTGCCGGAAGACGGAAGGCAAAACTTAAAATAGCAGCTACAGTATAAGGACCTAACCCCTTTANTTNTTTGAGAGATTCTTCATCAGAAGGCAGTTGCCCTTGATAATGCTCCACCACAAACTTAGCCCCCTCATGCAGACATCGTGCGCGTGAATAATAACCTAATCCCTCCCATACTTTAATGACTTCATCCAGTTTTGCTTCCGCTAAAGCATGAATGGTGGGGAATCGAATCATCCAGCGTTCGAAATAGGGGATAACGACTGAAACTTGAGTTTGCTGAAGCATTACCTCAGAAATCCAAACTGCATAAGGGGAGGGCTGATTGCGCCAAGGAANGGTCTCTTTTTCATTCAGGAACCAACTTTTAAGTCTTTTAAAATTAATTTTATACATATTTTTGTTAAAATAAAACGTTTCATCAAGGGCATAATCTGGTATTATAAGGTTTAGGCCAAATGAGGTAAAGATGAGTGAGACCACATTAAAAATTGCCATGACCTCTCTAGTAAAAGTGTTGCGTGAATTGCTCGCCAATATGGAAGAGGAACAACATGCGATTCTTTCTCAAGAAGCTGCAGTTTTTCAACAGATTATGAATACCAGAAATTCGCTCATTTCCCTCATGCATGAGAATCAGAAAGTCATGACCCAAGAAATTGAATCTCTAAAGTCTCTTTCACAAATTGAATGTTCTGAAGAAGAGAATGAAAAAGAAGATTTAATAAATCTTGCTCTGTATAGTGGAGAGGAGGATGTCGAGATTTTGACCTTAAGAGATCAAGTTTTAGCCCTCATGGAAAAAATGGAAAAGCAGAATATGACTAACAATTTACTCTTAGGCAACAAAGCCAATGAAGGGGATTCAGAAAAGAAATATTCTCATCAATATAAACCCACTAAACGACGGTTTCCCAAAAAAATCCTTTGCAGCAGAAAAAGCAAACTGTCAAGACCCTCGTTCTTACTGAAGAATCATAAAATATCAACTAATTGATGATTCGGGTTTTGCTTGGCAGCATACTGTTTCTCCCATTGCTCTGTAAATAAAGCGATAGGTCTATCAAAACGATCCTGCACAATAAGGCTATTACTAGGTTTTTGAAATGTTTTCATATCTCCTATAAGCCAAGCGCTGCATTTATAAGGGAGAGATGAGAAGATTGTTTCCACATTATATTCATCTTTGAGACGATATTGCATGACTTCAAATTGAAGCTGACCCACGGCGGCAAAGATAAGCTCTGCGCCATATTCATAGGGTTTCAATAATTGAATGGCGCCTTCTTCCGTGAGCTGATAAACGCCTTTATCAAAAGATTTTCTTTTGCCCACATCTTTTGGCGTTACATGAGCAAAAATTTCAGGTTGGAATTGTGGGATAGGTTTAAAATTGAAACCGCCCTTAGCAGAAATTGTATCGCCCACGGCAANAACACCTGGGTTGATGACGCCGACAATATCTCCTGCGTATCCTGTATCCAAAATGGTTCGTTCACCTGCTAACATTCCGTGAGGTCGCGATAAGCGCACTTCTTTATTTGTACGATGATGTTTGACACTCATATCCCTTTCGAATTTACCTGAACAAATACGTAAAANAGCCATGCTATCCCGATGCCTTTTGTCCATATTTGCCTGAATTTTGAAGACATAAGCACTAAAATTTGTCTCTAAAGGCTGGATTGTTTTTTCTTCTCCATTGCTCAAATTCACAATACGGGGTTGAGNGGGTGGAGCAAGATGAATGAAAGCATCAANAAAGGGTTCTATACCAAAATTTGTCAATGCAGAAGCAANAAAGACAGGAGTGACATTTCCGCTTAAAAATTCAGCATGGTCAAAAGGATTTCCTGCCATTTCTAATAATTCAATTTCTTGAACCAATTGATGATAAGCTTCATCGCCCAGAATAGTTTTTATTTCCGAACCGTAAATGGGGTAGCGAGTGATCTCTGCCTTCTGTGCGCCCCCGACAGAAGTTTTAGAAAAGAGGAGAACTTCTTTACTAGGACGGTCATAGACACCCTTGAAATTGGATCCTGATCCTACTGGCCAATTAATTGCCGAAGAATGGATTCCTAAAACATTTTCTACTTCCTGCATCAGATCTAAAGGATCCCTGCCGGGCATATCCATCTTATTGACGAAAGTTAAAACTGGAATTTTGCGAAGTCGGCAAACCTCAAACAATTTACGTGTTTGTCTTTCGACCCCTTTTGCGGCATCGATCACCATGATGGCGCAGTCTGCTGCTGTCAACGTACGATAAGTGTCCTCAGAAAAGTCTTCGTGGCCTGGGGTATCTAAAATATTAATTAATGTGTCCTTATAGGGAAACTGCATTGCGGATGAGGTAATGGAAATGCCGCGTTCTTGTTCCATTGCCATCCAATCAGAGGCTGCTGCCTTTCTGCCTTTTCTTCCCCGCACCATTCCTGCTGTATGAATCATTCCAGAATAAAGAAGTAATTTTTCAGTCAGTGTGGTCTTACCGGCGTCAGGGTGGCTGATAATGGCAAAAGTTCGCCTTTNTTGGATTTCATCTAACATTACATTTTTGTTGTCGGAAATAATCACAAAGTCCTCTATAGATAAGATAAAGGATATTTTATCATTTTTCCATTACTTTACTACTAAAAGTTATTTTAAAAACACTTTTAGTAGTAAATTGTAATACAACAAGTTTTTGTTGTATTTACAGAAAATAATTTATACAATTACTAGACATGGATATTTGTCAGAAAACACGTTCCGCCTTCATTTGGAGCAGCATCCTGAATGCTCCTCTATGGGCTATGTACAGTTTGCTAGTCTTTATTTTCTATAAAGATCTGCATGGGACACCTCTGCAAATTACTTTGTTGATCAGTTCTAAGCCTGTTGTGGCAATAGCTTCTTTCTATTGGAGCTCTTTTGTGGATAAGCGCCGCGATTGGATAAAGCCAAGCATTATTTGTGCTTCAATTTTAGGCTTGGTTCCTTGNTTTTTCTTTCCATTTATAAATAACAACTGGTTTTTTATTTTTGCTTTTGCTCTCTATATGATGGCAAGCCGCGCCATCATTCCTTCCTGGATGGAGATTTTAAAAATGAAAATCCAGGACGAGGCTAGAAGCCAAATNTTTTCCACAGGCTCTTCTATCAATTACTTAACAAGCCTTTTCTTTCCTTTATTGGTTTCCTACTGGATGGACAGCAGTGCTGGAATATGGCGTTGGGTATTTTTTATGACAGCAGCTTTTAGNTTTTTGAANCATTTTCTTTTGCTGCGTATCCCTATCGCAAAAGAAGACTCTCCGAATACATACCCTCGCCTTAACTTTAATGACACTTTGATCAAACCGTGGAAAAACTTTGTTACACTTCTAAAATCTCGTCCAGATTTCGCCCACTTTCAATTGATCTTTATGTTTGGAGGATTGGGGCTGATGATTCTGCAACCTGTTCTACCTGTTTTTACTGTGGAAGTCTTGCAATTATCCTATACTGAACTTGTGATCGCTATTTCTATCTGTAAAGGTATAGGTTTTGCGCTTACCACAAGGCTTTGGGCNTTCTTTTTCAATAAAATGAATATTTATTTTCTGACTTTTCTCATGTGTTTTTTAGCTGCCTTATTTCCTGTATTTT
This sequence comes from Parachlamydiaceae bacterium, assembly GCA_013414685.1. GTDB lineage: Bacteria > Chlamydiota > Chlamydiia > Chlamydiales > Parachlamydiaceae > Neochlamydia. The sequence continues at coordinate 1,971,349 of CP058704.1, forward strand.
TGATGACTGCAAGTATGCATTGGATGTGGGTGTATGTGGCTTATCTTGTTTACGGTATTATGCAAGCAGGCAGCGAGCTCTGCTGGAATTTATCTGGCCCTAGATTCGCACGGAAAGAAAATAGTTCTGCGTTCACTGGAGTGAATGTTGTCTTAGTTGGATTAAGGGGATGCGTGGGACCCTTTCTTGGCGGTTATCTTGGCGCAATTACAAATTCCTATTTGCCCTTGATGATCGGAGGATTTTCTTGCTGCCTAGGCGCATTTTTTGCTCTTTATAGCAGCAAAAATATGCTCTTGAAGAAGCTTCTTTTGTTCCTTCAAATAGTTTTGAAAAAGGTAGAAGTTGATAAATTTTTGAGTTCCAATATAGGACGCTATTCATTAATTCACGCTGTAATTTTCTCGGTTCAATCTATACCCCTTCCAGTTGAACGTTGGAAAATTTGACAAGGAAGCGCCCTGAATTTGAATCTGTCTGCATCGCACAACTTATTCAAGTTGTGCTATTTCGACTTGTGACTGACTAGTTCAATCAAGATTAGATTCTCTAAAAGGCTATCTAAGATGAATTCAAAGAATTCTTGATTGATTCAATTAAAAAGCAATAAAGTTGTAACTATCAAGGTCTCTTTTTATCGACAAATTAAGTTGTGTGTAATACACTGTGTAATATGGAGAATAAAAATGAATAAAAAAATTATTACCGCAAGGATTACCGCTCAGGTTGCCTCACAAATAGAGTTTCTGAAACGTCATTTTCATGAGGAAAGCACAACTCATATTCTAACGGAAGCTATATCAAATTTATATAAAAGTGTTAAGCAAGAAAAACAAAAAAACACCTTTCGAACTTATGGAAGAATTGAATTTGATTGGCTCTTTTGATGGGGAAAATCTCTTTCAAAAATTACAAAAAGAGCTTTCGGAATCTTTAAAACAAAAACATAGAAAACAACCTAAATGCCGCAAAAAGAACTCATTATAGATACAGGTTTTTTATTGCTTTGTGGTCAAAAAATGACCAATTTCATAAAAGCTCTTTCACTTCGTGAGATTGTAAATGACAGAAAATGGATCACTACTTGGCCAGTTATAACTGAAGTTTGTCATCTTTTAGCGAAAAGAAATGCACCCTATTTAATCCCAAATATATTTAAAATATATGAGAATGGTGGATATGAAATCTTTGGCATTTCTCAATATCATGTTTCTAAACTTTTAAAAATTTTAGAAAAATATAAAAGTCTTCCTATAGATTTTGCTGATGGATCACTTGTCCTTCTAGCTGAAGAGATTGGGCATGGTGATATTGTTTCGACAGATACAAGGGATTTTATGACTTATAGATGGAAAAATCATAAACCATTTAATAATTTATTCAAATAATGATTCGTTCATTTAGCCAGTTGATAATTTTTTCAGCTTCTTCCTTTATTTCCGCTGATTGACCTATGGAAAATGAATTCAAGGTTGGTAATAATAGACTGGCATATTCTTTAAAGTTAGCAAAATTTTTGTTAGATAAATCTGTCAGCCTATTTTCTGATACCTGTTGAAGTCTTGAAATAAGTAAGTCGGAAGAATTGCTATTCTCAGATTCGCTTAATAGAATATACCTAGGAGCAACTTGAAGTAAAGTTAGTAGCGACGATAAGGCATGGCTTCTTACTCTATGGCCAACTGATACAACACCCGTTTTAATCAATTGAAAACAAATTGAAAGTAACTCTTCTTCTTGAGGATATGTAACAGATAAAAGATTACATAACTCATATCCATATTGACATTTAGTTTCGGATGCACAAGCCTTTTTAAGAGCCTGTCTGATTTTAAGAATATCTTCTTTTGTACCATTCTTAATTAGTTCTCTAAAAAGATTTGGCCAGAAAAAGACAAATCAAAATCGATTTCGTCACCATTAGAATTTATTGTGCTTATATGTAACTTTTCAGCAATCTCAATTGCTCTAAGGAGGTCTGTTTCTGATAAGATTGGTCTTGATCTTAAAAGCAAGGTAAAATAACGTAAGCCTTCTGATTGAATTTTTCATCAGAATCATGAAGCATTTGAGATGCAATGCTAACAATAGTTTTCGCTGCTTCGATATCCTTTTGCAAACTCAAGAAGGCAAAAAGCATATTTTTGAGACTAGTGTGACTCGAATTTGCATTTTTGAGAACAATTTCTTTGAGTTCAAAATCGTCCCCGAAAGGAAGAGAATGGTGGAGAATGGAATCAAAAGAAATTCCTGACTTTTGTAGAAATTCAAGAACTGCATGGGCCCAGTTTCTAATTTCTTCATTTGGAGATTGAAGTGCTTTAAAAATAGCAGGCATTTCTACAAACAGATCCAAGCCCCGTTGACCTGCATGAAATTTTTGTGGAAGCTTTTGAAAGAATCGTGCGGAATCTGCTTTCAAAATGTTGAATTCTGCTTCCGTGAAGTGATGATTCAAGATATAAACTTGGATGGGAATCTGACTGCTTTTAATTTTATTAATTTTTCCTTTCAGAGAGCTTCTGTAGGGTTCTAAAAAAGCATAAGCCCCAGAGTTAAAGGAATAAACAGGCCCTCAATGATTAACCTGAAGATGAGAAGACATCTATGACTTGCTGAGTTTGGAATATTAGATTTTCCATAATAAGTATATTTCTTATGATTGTGATCAACTGAGGATGGAATCATCATCCGCTTTTCTGAGTCATTTTGTTTGATTTTATAATATTTATCAGCTTGTACAAAGTTATCACAAAACACTGTCTTTGTCATATTTAGACCCTTTTTGTTGTTGATAATTTTATAAAAATATAATTTTTCATTCAAGCTGATAAAAATTATAAATAATTTGTTTCAAATGTTTCAATTTGCCATAAAGATAAGCGTATGGCGAAAAAAATTGGTTAATTTTGCTTCTAAAATTTCACAGAATTTCTAACAAAAGGTTTTAATTTATGTGGCCTAAAGCTTACCGTGATTATAAAGCTGATGAACCCCTTGTTAAATATCCTGTGGAAACCGGTAAGGGGATTATCGGATGCGAAATGCATGATTTAAATGGATGGGGAAATTCCCTTCATAATCCTATAAAGAAAAAAAGAAAAGTTTTTTCGCACAATGTTAAACACAATTTTTGGAAAATAAATGGAACAAAAAGGGTCTCATACCTGGAAGCTTTACTTGCGATATCACAGATGTCCAAAATGCGGCTTCATTATTGAAAGCAGAGATGATTTTGAAAACCGCTTTGGCAAATATGTGAAAGAATTAAGCTGCTCACGCTGTCATCAGCGCTTTACAATTTCTAAAGATTCAAAACCTACATTCGGACCTTTTACAGGAGACCCTCAACCTGCTGAATTTGATTGGGAGACAAATCGACATGTATGAAGAATATGCTCAGGATACCTTAAATGCTGCAGAAGAAAAAATTGCAATCGATACAATTGAACGTTACTCAGGATCTGATGCTAAAGATTTTCAACCCTATTTGCTGCTCACAAACTTCCCGCGTTACGTGCAACAGTTTGCGGAGGAACGAAACTTATCTGTCAGCCAGGGATCTGCTTTTTCCGTTGTGCATTCACCTGATGAAAAGATCAGTATTTTAGACTTTAGAATTGGTTCGCCAGCGGCAGCTTTAGTGATCGATTTGTGCGCATTTCTCCCCATTCGCGCAGCTCTTCTTCTTGGCATGTGCGGNGGATTAAGAAAGCACTATAAAATTGGAGATTATTTTGTCCCTGTTGCGGGTATAAGAGGCGAGGGAACATCGGACTTTTATTTTCCTGAAGAAGTTCCTGCTATGGCTAACTTCGTCGTGCAAAAATGCGTGACCAATGTCTTAGAAAAAGAAAAAGTCACTTACCATATTGGGATTACACACACTACAAATAAACGTTTTTGGGAGTTCAATAAAAACTTCCGACAAAGACTTGAAGTGACACGTCCACAAGCTATTGAGATGGAGTGCGCCACGCTTTTTATGGCTAGCTACTATCATAAGCTGCCTCTAGGGGCTTTATTGCTCATCTCCGATCTTCCACTAGGTAAAGGGGGAATTAAAACTNNAAAAAGTTCAGAGCGTGTCTATCTGGAATATATNGAGGGTCATATTCAGAAAGGCACAATGATTATTCACGAACTAGATGAAGCTTTTAAACATCAGGCAAAAGGTGTTTTTAGGGGAGCTCGCCGAAGATTTGAGTTTAGATGAGGCCAATCTCTTTGGCCTCATCTATTTTTTTACTCTTTCATCGAAAGAAGAAATTCAACGTTGCTATTGGTTTTCTTGAGACGACCTAAGACTAAGTTCATTGCATCATTAGGTGCCAAATCAGCCACAGCTTGTCTAAGAAGGTAGATTTTTTCCAATTCATTTGGATGATATAGGAGTTCTTCTTTACGGGTGCCGCTCTTAATAAGATCAATGGCTGGGTAAATACGTCTGTCGGCTAAACGTCGATCCAGAACCAATTCCATGTTGCCGGTTCCTTTGAATTCTTCAAAGATCACCTCATCCATACGCGAACCTGTATCAATGAGCGCAGTCGCAATAATCGTTAAAGAACCGCCTTGCTCTATATTCCGCGCAGCTCCAAAGAATCTCTTGGGCTTATGCAAAGCATTAGCATCAACACCACCAGTTAGAATTTTACCTGAGTGGGGTTCAATGGTATTGTATGCACGAGCTAAACGAGTGATGGAGTCAAGAAGGATTACGACGTCGCTGCCATGCTCAACTAAGCGGCGCGCTTTTTCAATCACCATTTCAGCAACTTGAACGTGTCTTTCTGGCGGTTCGTCAAAAGTAGAGGAAACCACTTCGCCTTTTACGATGCGTTGCATGTCGGTGACCTCTTCAGGACGCTCGCCGATCATCAGAACGATGACAATAATTTCAGGATTGTTTGCTGCTATTGCGTTAGCAATATTTTGCAAGATGATGGTCTTTCCTGTACGAGGAGGCGCAACGATTAAGCCGCGCTGGCCTTTACCGATCGGAGCAGCAAGATCTAAAACACGTGTAGAAAGTTTATCTTTAGTAGTTTCCATGACAATGCGCTGATTTGGATAGAGAGCAGTCAAGTTTTCAAAAAGAATTCTTTCCCTGGCTTTTTCTGGGGACTTCCCGTTAATTTTGTCCACTTTTAAGAGGGCAAAGTATTTCTCTTTATCCTTAGGTGGTCGAATGGTCCCTGAAAGAGTATCTCCTTNTTTCAAATCAAAACGTCGAATTTGAGCTGGAGAAACATAGATATCTTCTGCAGAAGGCAAATAGTTATAGTTTGGGGAACGCAAGAAACCAAACCCGTCCGGGAGAATTTCTAAAACGCCCTCTCCATACAAAATTTCCGCAGGATTTTCAGAAAGCGCCTTGACAATTTCAAAAACCATCTGTGATTTTGTTAAAGAACCTAGATGCTTAAGTCCAATTTTTTTGCTGAAGGCATTGAGCTGGTCAATATTCATACGCTGAATTTCAGCAATTTTAATGGTTTCACCGGGCGGAACTATAGCTGCTGTATTGACGTTGGCTCTGCGTTCGTGTTGGTTTTCTTCACCCTCATCATAGGTTGAATTTGTTTCTGAATTTGTGTTTTCTGGATCCATTTAAGAATGAGACTCCTACATTTTATTGGTTAAATCTAAAAAGAGTGTTCGAGATAATTCATCGAATTCTTTTTAGAGGGTGTTCACAAAGTTGGAATCACCCAGATTTGAATTCTGTTTACCCAGGAAGTTGTGCAAGCTTCTGGGCTGCATTAATTTAATATTGCCATTAATTAAATTTTGCCCAAGAGCTTGCACAACTTCCTGGGTTGAAAATACTTTCAAAAGGGCATCTGCAGTTTATGAATGCCCTAGGATAAAATTTCCATGAGTTTATGTGTTTCATTTTCTAATTCTTCTAAGCTGCCATTGTTAACAATCACATAATCAGATCTGCGGGCCTTTTCTTGAATATGCATTTGCTGAACGGAGCGTCTTACATATTCCTCTTCACTTTTTCCAGTGGCCTCTTGAAAACGTCTTTGACTTATCAATGGATCGGAAAGGACTGTAATAATTGTATCAAAAAGTTTTCCATGCCTGCTTCAAAAAGTAATGGGATCTCTGCCACGAATAATTTTCCTATCTCTTGTTGGTTGGCTTGTATATATTGTTTTTTAATTTCTTCATTGACTGCTGGATGAATTATTTTTCTAGAGATCGAAGTAATGAGGGTTGATTAAATACCTTTTCTGCAATTTTAGAACGATCGATTTGATTATTAAAGACTATATCGCTGCCAATTAGTTGGATGACTTTTCGACCAAGATCTGTTTCGGGTGAAAGCAATCGATGAACAATATCGTCTGCGCTAACTACTACGGCTCCGAATTTCTTAAAAAACGACAGACTGAAGATTTGCCACAAGATAGACCACCCGTTACGGCAACTTTCCTTAATTTTAACATTCTTTCCAATTTTTGCCAATACTGATATCTACGATCAGAGGAACTTTTAATTTAAAAATATTTTGCATGATCTCGCGAATCATAGGTTCTACTGAGAGGATTTCAAAGTCAGGAATTTCAAAAATCAGTTCATCATGAATCTGTAATATCATGTATCCTAATTTTCTTTCTTTGTGAAGTTTTTCATGAATTTGGATCATTGCCAATTTAATAAGGTCGGCAGCAGTTCCTTGCAAAGGCGTATTCATAGCCAGACGTTCAGCAGCAGCGCGTATTTGCATATTTTTGTTGTGAATCTCAGGTATCAGACGTTCTCTTCCCGTCAAAGTCACGGCCCTGCCTGTTTTACGAGCGGCCTCTTTGGAGGCTTCGACATACTCTTTTACTTTTCCATATTGCTTAAAGTACATATCGATGAATAGCTTGGCATCCTTGAGTTCGATTCCCAAAGCCTGCGAAAGCCCAAAGGGGCCTTGACCATAGACGACCCCAAAATTAACAGCCTTGGCTTGATAGCGCATTTCTTTAGTCACTTTTTCAAGAGGGACATTGAAAATAGCTGCAGCAGTTCTTGCATGAATATCTTCATTGTTTTTAAAAGCGGCGACAAGAGTTGGATCTTCGCTTAAATGTGCCAGCAAACGCAATTCAATTTGCGAATAGTCTGCAGCTAAGAAAGACCATCCTTCTTTTTCCGGACGAAAAGCTTGACGAATTTGAATGCCCCATTCACCGCGCACAGGAATATTTTGCAGGTTGGGATCCTGGCATGAAAGCCTTCCTGTTGCTGCTACGGATTGGTTAAACGTGCAATGAATGCGGTTTGTTTCGGGGTGCACTTCGCCTGGGAGAGTTTCTACATAGGTGGAACGCAGCTTTTCAAGGACTCTATAGTCCATCATTTTCTTAGCGATCGGATGCTGATGCTGGAGAAATTCCAACACATCAGCACTTGTAGAATGACCTGTGGCTGTCTTTTTTGGGGGCTGTATTCCTAATTTTTTAAATAGGATGTCGCTAAGTTGTTTGGGAGAATTAAGATTGAATTCTTCACCGGCCAATACATGAATTTCTTTTTGAAGAGTTTGGAGTTGTGCGTTTACAAGGAGGGCAAATTCTGCAAGAAATGCCTTATCCAGATAGATTCCCTTTCTTTCCATTTCTGCAAGGACTTTTAGCAAAGGAATTTCTATGTTGATTAGAAGATGAAACAGATTGCGCTCTTTTAACTGTTTTTCAAGGATCTCTTTAAGACTGCATGTAAAATCTATATCCTCACAGCAATAGGTGCAAACCTGTTCGATGGGGACGTCTTGCATTGAAANTGATTTTTTTCCTTTGCCAACCAACTCACTAATTGCAATTTTGACTTTTCCAAAATATTCCAGGGTTAAAGCGTCTAAGGAATGCTGACGGCTATGAGAATTCAAAAGATAAGAGGCTAATATAGTATCGAAGGAAATGTTTGATATGCGAATGCCATAGCGATGGAGAAGATGCAAATCGTGTTTAATATTGTGTCCATAAAAACCAATTTTAGAGTTTTCTAAAAGTGGTTTTAGAATTTTAAGAGCCTTCTCAAGGCCGAGCTTGCCATTCATTGGCACATACCAAGCAAGTCCGGGTTTATAGCCAAGACCCATTCCAACAAGCTCCGATTTCATAGGATGAATGGCGCTTGCTTCTGTGTTGATACAGATTTCTTTTTGTTGGGATAATTCTTTCACAATCAATTCGAGGCTTAAGTCGTCATCAACCAGAAGATAGTCCACACTAATATCTCTTGGCTTGGCTACTGTTCCTTCAATGACAATCTCTTTTTCCAATTCTTTAATAAGCGAATTGAAATTCTTGCTTGCGTAAAACTCTTTTAAAAGCTCTTTGTCAAAATTTCCCAAACGATAAAAATTTTCATCTTTTGGAATATCAACATCTGTGATGACTGTGACCAAGCGTCGGCTAAGAAGGGCTTTTTCTGCTTCTTGTATGATTGTGTCTTGTTTTTTCTTGCCGGGTACAACTTCCGGATGTGCTAAAATATAATCCAATGAACCAAATTGTTGTAAAAGTGCTGCGGCTGTCTTCGGACCAAATCCTGGTAAGCCCGGAATGTTGTCGGAGGTATCCCCTGTGATGGCTAAAANATCTATCATTTTAACAGGTGGAACTCCAAAAGCTTCTTCGACTTCTTTGGCTCCCATAATTAAATTATCCTTAAAAGTATTAAGGATGAGGATTTGATCATTGACAAGCTGGAACATATCCTTATCACTTGTGCAAAGATAAGCTTTAGCTTGTTGCCTAGCCGCCCAAACAGCCACTGTTCCCATCGTGTCATCTGCCTCGACACCGGAAACATTTAGAATAGGAATTCCTCTTAAATTGCAATAATCACGAGCCCATTGAATTTGATAAAGCAGATCATCTGGCATACCAGGCCGATGAGATTTATATTCTGCATAGATCTCCTCGCGCGCCTTAATGCTTTGGGGGCCATCAAAAACAGCTACCAGATGCTCAGGTTTGAAGTCAGCGATTAACTTTGAAACCGAACGGATAAAGCCAAAGAGTGCGTTCGTGGATTCACCTTTGGCGTTCGTGATGTTACGGATCGCAAAATAGGAACGATAGATATAACCTGAGGCATCGATAATATAAATATCTTTCATCTAAGGCCTATACATATATTGAAACTGGCTTATCAGCTTGGGGTCATATTCAGGCGGAAGCTTTAATTGATGATGCACAGTTCCATTGAAGAAATTCAATTTGCTCTTAAAAAGTTCGCTATACCATGTTTGTTTGGTCAGCTGCACAACTCTATAATGTTCGTCTTCGACACCCATTTNTTGGGCAAGTTGACGTATTGCATCATTTAAACTTACGCCGCTTTCGTCTATAAGACCCAAAAATTTTGCTTCCTCAGCTAAAAATACTTTTGCGCCGTATTCTTTGATTAGCTTTGCTCTGTCAAGGTGAGGACGTCTTTCTATGATAATATTCACAAAATCATTGTAGTAAGTTTCTATAAGATCTTTAAAGTTTGCATCTTCACCGGGTTTCCAAGGACGCAGAGGATTTAGGTCATCTTTGCCTTTTCCAGCATAGAGCGTTAAGGCCTGCACACCGATTTTTTCTAACAGCTGGGAAACGTTCAAAATTGAAGGAGCGATTACACCGATGCTGCCAATCATGCTGACATCGCTTGCTAAGACCTTGTCGGCAGCAGCTGAAATATACATTCCGCCCGAGGCGCACATTCCATCAACATAAGCATACACAGGGACTTTGTATTGGGCTTTATAGGCTTTAATGGCACGGTAAATTCCATCAGCATCCATGACCGTCCCACCTGGCGTTTGCATATAGAGGAGTACGCCTTTAACCAGATCATTCTCAAGAAGTCCTTCACGGGATTCAATGAGCAGGTTTCGAATATGTTCTTGTTCCAATCCATCTAAGCCGATCACACCGTTAAGATTGATTCTTAAAATCACAGGTTCCGAAGAAAGAGACTTTCTTTTACCATCCGCGTCTGCCAATACTTCTACGGTAAAGTTGTTAGTAGGCTCAGTTTGGGTGCTAGTGTTGAGCAAACTTAACCCAATTGCTACAAGAATAAAAGCACAGCAAAAGCCTAGAACAGCAAGCAAGGTAACAANAAATGCTCGCAAGGCTGAATAAAAAATAGAATCTTTCATTGGTTTCCTCAATTTCAATTACATTACATTTGAGCTGAACATAAATTATAGCGGTCGCATAAACTGGATAAAANATCCCAAAGAGCATCCAGGGCTCTTTGGACTGATTCTATGACTGCTTTTTGATTTTCTTCTCCAACATATTTGCTTAAAAGCTTTCGTTCTGACGCTGCATGTTCTTCATCAGCTGCAATATGTACCGAAAAATATTTCCAATCCTCTGGATTTTTCATTCCGTAATGTTCTTTAAGCCCTTTAATCTTTGAAATGCAAATCGGCGGAATTTGGCTTTCATAGGCATAAAGTGCAGCGATTCCTTCCGCTGTGCCGGAATTTTGACAAATGTTTCTGAATGTATGAATGACATTCTTAATTGCTAAGGATGGCTGGTGAGTATCAATTTCTTCATCAGTTGCGCCAAGACTTTTTACAAAACTTCTCCACAATGCAGGATGGTTTGGATCCCCAGCTTCCTCTTCGATCAGATTTTNTAAAATTTCTAAACGATCCTCTTGATCATCCATTTGCGAGTGGACAGCTGATAAATACCCTGGGAAAGCTTTCACGTGGTGGTAGTACTCTTTCCCATATTCCTTTAAACATTCCTGAGAGAGTTCGCCGCGATTCCAGGCCTGATAAAAATCATGCTTTAATAAGTGTTTAGCTTCGATTCGTTCGTCTATGGACTTTAAAAATTCTTGTTGCATGGGGAANNACCTCGGATTAAATAAACTTAAGGATTGATGCAAATATTTTAGCATAAGGCACATTTTGTGTCTGAATAAAGTTGATGAGAAGCTTAAAAAGCTCTATCCTATTCAATTACAAAACAGTAAGTGGGTGGCCTGATGAGTAAACTTAAATCTTTAATTGAACGTTTGTTGGAGCAAAAATCTTTGAAGCTTGCCACATTGAGTTCACCCAGGGAAAAAGTTTAGCAANNAAAAATTATTGTCAGGGCGTTAATGATTAAAGGTAAATTCAACTATCAATTGAGTTACCACTATTCTCAAAAAGTACTCCATGAGAATATTTCTCCTGACGAATGTGAAAACTATCTTCTTAGACTCTTTTCTCATTATAAACAGGTATTCCTACAAACTGAGCAGGGCGATTTTCACCTTCTTTTTAATAAAAAGGCGAACCCACTANNTTTTAGAGAAAAATCTTCCAAAAATCCCTCTCTTCTGGAGCATAATCGACCTAAAAATTACATTTTAAGAGAGGACGTTCCCGTCCCCTTTCTTATTGAACTGGGGGTGATGTCCCCGCACGGAAAAGTCTATGCAGACAAACGCGATAAGTTTCGTCAAATTAACCGCTTNTTAGAAATGATCGAAGATATACTTCCCTTTCTCCCCAAGCATCAAAAGCTCAAAATTGTTGATTTTGGATGCGGAAAGGCCTATTTAACATTTGCCCTTTATCATTATCTTCACCTTGTTAAACATTACGACGTTGAGATTTCAGGACTTGATTTGAAGGCAGATGTTGTAGATTTTTGTCAAAAGACAGCCGAAAAGCTCCAATTTAAAAGTCTCTCATTTCTAAAAGGCGATATCCAAACTTATTCGACGCAAGATTCGATTGATCTAATGGTCTGCCTGCATGCATGTGATGTTGCAACAGATTTAGCCTTAGAAAAAGCCGTTTGCTGGAACACAAAGGTAATTTTAGCTGTCCCTTGTTGTCAGCATGAGCTNTTTAAACAGATCAAATGTGAAGAATTAAGCCCTCTTTTATCGCATGGAATCTTAAAAGAACGTTTTGCAGCATTAGTGACAGACGCTGCTCGAGCTCANTTTTTGGAAATTAAGGGATATAAAGCCCAAATTATGGAATTTATCGATTTGGAACATACACCNAAAAATCTTTTAATAAGAGCAGTAAAACAAGCTCATGGAACTCCTAATAAAAACAAACTTCTTCAAAGCTATTTGAACTTTAANAAACTTTTACATATATCTCCAAAATTGAAACTCTTCTCACGAATGAAGAACAAAAAAATTAACATTGTCTTAACATTCTATTAATGAATTATTTACATTTTATATATATAATTAAATTTAAAAAAGCAAAACAAGAGACTTAAAGAATGCCTTCAATGCCGCAAATACAAAGACAAGAATGGCTAGAGTTTTCTAAAAATCATCTACCTGATGTAAAAATTCTCGCTTCATTGAAAGAAAGCAAATGACTAAAGCAATGGGCATTTATCTTGAGTCAAAACCCGATCTAGAATTAAGTCCGACTGCCAAAAAACTTTAAAAGATACGCTTTTCATAAAGCCGATCAAGATTACAAGAATACAGCAGTTTTAACTCATGCAGTAGCTAATCAAATATTTCATCACTTTGATGAAGCGCTTTCAAATTTGCAGGCTGAGTTGAATTCTGACAGTGAATTTGTAAAATCTCCGAAGCCTCAGGTACCAAAGGGGCTCGCTCGTCTTTCAATTTTTTCAGCAAGTGTTGTGGAGAAATATTTAGATCCTAAATACAAGGCAAACATTCAGGATTTGTTTCATCAAATTCATAAAATTAATCAAGTTGTTAAACCTCTTTTTGAAACAGATTCCAACCTTAACCCAAATAAAATTCTTACGTTAGAATTAATTTCCAAGCATATCGCCTATTATAATCCGCAAAACGGTGAAAAATTTCTAATTCCGCATGAAGGACGCATGGTTGAATACCAGGCTGAAGAAATTCATCTCTGGATGGGCACTTTTGCTTATGGATTTAAACCCGTAGATAAAAATGAAACAGCGCCNCCTATTCTAGCATTTTCCGGCACGCGCCTTTCTCCTTCTTCACGTGGTTCTCTAGCAACTGTAACTGCGGATTTTGATCCTCGAGGCGTAGGATATATTGCTTATTCAAATGGTAAGAAAGACATCACAAACTGGTTAAATAAGGCAAACGGCAAAGCTTTAATTACCGGGCACAGTCTAGGGGCAGCAATTTCTCATTACACAGCTATTGACCACCCTGAATTAGTACAAGGGGCTTACACCTTTAGTGCGCCGGGTATTTCAACACAATATGGGAANAAATGGAAACAACTTGAAAACGACCCCATTAAAAAGTCCATNATCTACAATTTCAATCATATGGATGACAAAGTTCCCACATTTGGACAAAGTTATGTAGGAACAAATTACCAAATGATTTTAGAAAAGATGCCGGATAAAAAAATNCAGCGAGGCATTCATAANAAACAAGTGTTTGGCCGAAAAGTTGCCTTGCTTTGCAAAACTCACCCTAAAAGNAGTTTAAAAGTTTGGCAGCAAAGAGCCATTTCTATCATCCCTTTCATCGTTTGCATGGCCTTATTATTCCTAGGAAGGCTGCTTTTCGGCATCCATACTTCCAAGCCGTATGTGTCCCTTTTTGGTCCGCTAAGATGGTCCTGGCGTAAGTTAATTACAGAAAAATTAGCAGCCAAGTATTTTCAGCCGAACGCGGCAGCTGCTTAGCGCATTTACACAAAATACCCTAAGATAATTTTGGAAAATCAAATCTCTTGCCGATGAAACGTATTAAATTCGAAATCTCACCCTTCTTATCATAGCCATTTGTATAAACTTGACCTTGTGAATTTCGCGGCTTTAATGCAATGTCTTACCATCTTTTCTGAAAAGCCTAATATCCTCGTTCCAGTCCAATGGGTGTTTTAACTGGAAAGCGCATATCTTTTGTTTGCCTATAACTTCTTCAGATGAAGAGAAATATTTTTCACTTGCGGCTTTAGAATGGAATGTCTATACTCTTGTATTCTTTCTATGCCGATGTGGCGGAATTGGTAGACGCGGTAGACTCAAAATCTACTTTAGGCAACTAAGTGCTGGTTCGAGTCCGGTCATCGGCAATTCACCGGACAAACTCTCTTAAAAGAGGATTTGTCCGGTTTTTTCATTTTCTAATTCCTTGTTTTTCTGTAAGATAAATGCAAGCGTCGGGTTCAATGGGGTGGTTCGATAACTATTTTCCCGAAAATGCAATTTTGCAGGGAATATCGAACCAAGCAGCTTTTGTTTAATCTCAATCGAAGCGTTCATGTAAAAGCCACTCAAATTGCTCAAAAGAGGAATCTGCTATGGGCTATAAAACACGCATTTCGCCTCAAGGCTCTGATAGAGCAAAGGATATCATTGCTTCACCCGATGGATTTGGTTTTGAACAGCCTCGTATTGTCGTAGAGGTTAAGCATCGCAAAGAAACTATGGGGGCACCTGAAATTCGCAGTTTTCTCGGTGGTCGTCACAAAGATGATAAAGGACTTTATGTCAGCACCGGCGGCTTTACGACTCAAGCCCGATATGAAGCTGANAAAGCCTCAATCCCGCTAACTTATTGGACNTTAGATGATCTGGTAATGGCTTTTATCGAAAATTACGAAAATATGCGTATGAGCAGTAAGACGCTTATTCCTCTCGCAAAAATTTACTGGCCGCTTGATAACAATTGATGATTTTATGATATAAACCATCTCTGTTATTACATTTTGGCTTTATTTTTCCAAAAAATTCTGCTCTTTCTTTAGATCCATAAATCGAGATATCAGTAGATGTATATTTGTAAACGGATCTTCTTTTGGGTCATTAAATTTTTGTGAAGCAAGCTTATAAGCGTTTTTGCAAGCAGTATTTACAAGATCGTGTGTAGAATTAAAAATCTGAACACCGTCCTTGTCATAACTAGAAAAGCCTGGCAACTTTTTTAAAGCTTTCAGCATTTGTTGAGGGCTGCCAAATCCTGAGTCACGTAATTGAAAATGAAGATATGGCCATAGCTCGAAACAAGGATTGCAGACAATTGGAATAAAATTTTTGTGTTTGCAAAGTTCAATACCACTTAAAAAGCTGAAAGATCGTTATCTCGGTCGAAAACACAATAAATCCTGTCGTATTTCAATTCTTTTGATCTTGCCTTAGCTGTATTAATAATGCTTTTGGATCGGTTCCTTCACCTTTAATGATGTGAACGTGGATGCGCCAACTTCTTGCTAACTCGCAAAAATAATCAACTTCAGTTTCTCCTTCACATACGACTAAATCAATAGGAGAATACAATGGATTGGCTTTTCTATATGAACGGATGGAGATTTGTCTGGTCATGAGAAACGAAATTTTCCTATAAACGGAAGAGCTCCATAACGACCTTGTAGATAGCCTTTGCCAATGGCTTCACCTTTGCGCGGCTTAAAATCTAAAAGGGAATAGAGACGGGATCCTTGGTTATCATCTTTCTGTATAAACCAAACTTGATCCCTTCTAAATAAATCACTGTCCAGTAAAGAAGTATCATGAGTGGTAAAAATAAGCTGGGCATTCTTCTGGTTGATTTTTGGACTATGAAATAACTCTATCAAATATCTAACGATATTAGGATGAAGATGAAGATCAAGCTCATCAACGAAAAGCACCAGACCTTCACGCAAAGCCTTTAACCACCCTCCTGCTTGAGAAANAAGCCTCTGAGTTCCATCTGATTCATCTAAAAATAAGTCAAAAAACACTTNTTGATCAGAGTCAAGCATTTTGTGCTGTGTTCTAACAGCTATTCTTTTTATCGGAGGTGCTTCTTCCTCAATTAAGTGAAAGTTTTCAATTCCAATGTCTGCACATTCCATGAATTTGTGAATCCAAGGTGCTGTTTTGGGGTCTTTTAGAAATAGAAAGGTAAGATCAGGGTTAAAATAAATTTCTTGTGCAGGACCATTTTTAAGCAAGATGACAAGCTGATCTCTAAACCAAAGAAAGATAGGTTTTAGCTGCTCGCTATTGAATTGAACCGCTGTGGAAAGATAGAGCGCGTTTGCCCGCGTCATCTGTTCCCACACTTTATGTTCTCCCTTAAAGCTTGGCCCTTGATACCAATCATACGTTTTTGAAGATGGATTCCATTTTCGGGTAAACCATGTTTGACGATAATTTTTAGGATATGCGTAAAGTTCTTCGCTTATGATTTGATCTTCTGTGAGTGCTACATGATAAGTGAAACGTACATCATTACAAACGAAATCGATAGAAAACTCACTCGGTTCATATTGAGATTTTGCATTGAGTCGAAAAGTCTGCAGGGGGATTTNTTGTTTTTCTTGATAAGCCGTTGAAGAGGCGAGAACAAACTGTTGTAGGAAAANAATCGCTCGGATCATATTGCTTTTTCCGCCTGCATTAGGGCCATAAATCACAGCAGAACGTACAAGACGTTGGCTTTGAGAAAATTCAAATGTATTTGAATCACGCAGCTCTGATCCTTTTCCTGCTAATAGATTCAAGACCTCTTCTTTCTCGAAAGACCGGAAGTTTTTGACGGAAAATTGCAATAACAAGGTATTTTCTCCTATATATTTATTAAATTCCCTTTATTTTTGCATATTTTCCGCAAAATGTCTATAGATTTTATTGATTATCAGGTGTTTTATCCCTAACATCTGTTGGTTGTGGAAGTACATAATAAAAGAAATGGGTCGCCATTATCAGGAGGGTTATGAATACATTGAAAAAATAACGTTCCAAAGAGTTATCCAATTCTTTAGAGCGAAAAAGCTGTCGACCTTTACTCAAAAATTACAAATAACTCTTATGAATTCCGCGACGTCCTGGGATGATCTCAACATTGGTGTGATTTTGATGATGGTGTCAGTTGGGGTGAATATACAAGCCTTTTTCAAAATGATGAAGAAGCAAAGTATATCCACAAACAGTTGTATCATATTGATATTCAGAAGTTAATAGAAGATTATAAGTTAGAAATCGATGTTAATAGCATACCAGCACAAGGAAAATCTGAATTAAGATCGTACTCTGTTAATACTATTGAAGAGATTGAACAAGTTGCTCGGAAAACTTCAAAGTCCTACCCTCACAAAGAAAATAATTTTTCTTCGAAGGGAATCTTACTTATCGGAATTGTTGATCCAGTCTTTGGAGGATTTGGAACTGATCCAGAGGTAACGGAATATAGATTAAGCACTGTTGCTCATAAACTTAGACCTTTGATAAGTCAAAGCAGCTTCGAAAAGATTGTAATCATTGATGAGCTGGCGCAATTGAAAAATACCAAACAAGCTTTTCATAGTTTGATATAAGCGCAACATGCGATTGTTAGATGAAGGGGGTCACAACAATTCAAAAGATTAGTTAAAAATATTTCTCTCCCCTAGAACCCCCTCTGTTGTTGTTTGTTTGTTTGTTGTTCTATTGATGTTAAGGAGGTAGAGAAAAGACTCAAAATCAGCTCTTATCCCTGCTAACAGCTCTTTTATAACTTTTCGAACCTTTGCTCCGTTCATCAGCAAGCGAAGATTCCATTTTTATAAAAGGCTCAAGCTCATAGATCTTGCGCATTCCTCGACAAGATGGTTCGATAATTGTCCAGTCGTCGGCACATCCCTGTCACTTCTCTAATAAAGAAGCGTCCTTTATTATTTTAAAGGGTTCACGTAGTGTTCGAAGAGCTTTTTATCTTTCAGTTCCAAGTTTTGAAATACTAAATTCAAGAGTTGTCGTTTTTCTTCTACTTCAGAACTCTAAAAGATTTCCCTTGAACGACGAGCTAAACTCAAGGCCATATTCACCGTGACATGAAAACTTTCGTCCGCTTTGGCATGGCTATCCATTTCTTGAATGATAGCAAATTCAGGGTCTTTATATTCTTTAAGCTTTTTCTGAAAGAAAGCCTCATCAATTTTTGCCATCATATCGATCATTATTTTTCACAAAATTTGCAAAAAATCGCAAAATTGCAAAGGTGTTGAAAAGTATAGAGCAAGTTTTGAGTGGTCAAGATAGTTGCATACCCCCTTATTATGAAACTGCTTCAAAATATTTTGTTGGCTTATTTCGTTTATTACTAACTAAGAGGCAACCTAAACTTCTAGATGATCATGCTCAGTTTCAAATTGTAGATCGGTCACCAAAACCAGTTATCCTTGTTTTGCGCCTTCGCTTGATGAACTTCACCAATTAAATAAGAAAAAAATGGGAGAATCTACACGATTTTTGGCTTACGTGTTTTGATGATGCAGGTATTGCAATGCGTCTCAGTAGTTTTTATAAGCTAAAGCTTGCGCAAATATCAATAGGTTTAGAGTAATCATAACCACTTCATTAGCTGAAAATAAATTCGAGATAACAACAACTTCATGTTGTACATATCGTTTTTAAAGACTCAGACATTAACATCGATCCAACACCGAGCTGTGCTGTGATAAAAGAACTGCAATCTGCTAAGATTTTACTTTACGCTTTAGAAAATCGGTGATGAGTAATGCAATTTCTTGTCCGTGTGTTTCGATGGCAAAATGTCCTGTATTTAACATATGAATTTCGGCATCTGGCAAATCTCGAAGGTAAGCTTTTGCACCTGGTTCAACAAAGATTTCATCGTTTTTACCCCATACAGCTAAGAGCGCTGGCTTGTATTTGCGGAACGCTTCTTGCCATTTTGGATATAATGGCAAATTATTTTTGTAATCATAAAATATATCCAGTTGGATATCACTGTTGCCAGGCCGATCCATCAAACTTTGGTCATGCTGCCAGCCATCAGGGCTGATCTTTGACTGATCTTGAGGTGATACTCCATTTTCATACTGCCACTTTGTAGCTTTAATTGTTGTTAACCAGCGAATTGCTTCGCGTTCTTTGTTTGCAGACGTTTTCCAATAAGCTTTAATTGGGTCCCAAAATTTGCCTAGACCTTCCTCATAGGCATTGCCATTTTGCGAAATGATAGCTGTAATCTTATTGGGATGTTTCATGAAGAGCCTAAAGCCCACAGGGGCTCCGTAATCAAATACATAAATGGCGTATTTATCTATCTTTAGAGCAATCAGTAGTTTATCAATAAGTTCAGCAAATTTATCAAACGTATAAGCATACTGCTTATGATCAGGATTTCCACTATGGCCAAAACCGGGATAATCGGGGGCAATTACATGATAATTTTTTCCTAATTCGGGAATAAGGTTGCGAAACATGTGAGAAGAAGAGGGAAAACCATGAAGCAAAACAATCGTTGGTTTATCTTTCTCACCGGCTTCTCGATAGAAAATGTCTATTCCATCTATGGGCATAGTGTGATAAAACGTCTGGGGATAATTCATCAATCCTAAATTTTGTGATGTTTTCATTGGTTTTCAACCTTACCTGAATTTTTTTAAAATAAATAGGATAATTTTGCCTTTATCTAGCTTTATTTTGTATATGCTCATTTAAAATGATACTGTCAATACGAATTAAAAATATGTTTATAAAGCAGAATTCCAGAAGCTCCGCTTCTGTCAGATAAGGATGGGCTTCGACTTGGACAACGGCTGGCTTAATTCGTGCAGACTCGTAGATGGGCGCTGATAATTTTATTAATTGTTTCAACCCTTACTTCTATAATCTTGAAGCCAGACTTCCGCTTTGCGAATTTTCTTAAAAAGNNTCGTCTGCATTTTTTCTAAAAGTCGAATTAAAGTGAGCGTGCGCGGGTTGGAAGCGAATACTTTNNTGTGAATATGTAGAAAACGCCAAAAGAGACCATCCCAAATTTCAGTCCAATCGCCTTTGGGGTAGTTACTCATTTTTAAAAGATAATTCGAAGCCGATACATAAGGTTTTGTGACGATCTTTCCACCATCAGAATATTGGCTCATCCCATAAACGTTTGGAACCATCACCCAGTCATACGCATCCACAAAATATCCCATAAACCACTGATAAACTTCATGAGGGGAGCTTTCTGTTAGAAGCAAAANATTTCCTAACACCATAAGCCGTTCGATATGGTTGCAGTATCCTGTTTGTAAAACACGTTTAATGATCGTATCGATGGGGAGAATACCAACCGAACCTTTCCAAAAGCTTTGTGGAATTTTTTGGAAATGGTGAAAAAATTTGANGGAACGCTGCCTGCTGCCGCCTAAGAGATACGTCGCACGAACATACTCCCTCCACCCAATAATTTGCCGTAAAAATCCCTCAAGAGAATTGATTGGAGTAGAATAGTTTTNTGCGTGATCAAGGGTTGTTTTCACCACTTCAAGGGGTGTCAAAAGCCCTATATTCAGCAGCGGAGATAGGACGCTATGAAAAAGAAAAGAATCTGTGCTCTCTATGGCATCTTGATAAGCGCCAAAACTTGTTAATTTATTCATCAAAAAGTTTGAGAGNNCCTTGCGGGCCTGTTCATGCGTCGTTGAGTAGATAAAAGGACGCGGTTGTCCGATTGCATTAGGGAATTCATTTTCAACTTCCTCAATCAGGCAGTCAATATCGGAGGGGGCTGGGGNAATAAAAGCAGGTGGGATTTCAAGACCTTTAGGTATTTTCTTTCGATTTTCAACATCAAAGCTATATTTGCCCCCTAGTGGAGTTCCATCCTCCATCAAAATGTCGAGCTTTTNTCTTTGAGCAGCATAAAACTGAGCCATTGAGTAGCGTTTTTTCTNCCAAAACTCCCTCACCTCTTGGTGTGAACAAATAAAACTCGGTGAGGGGTAAAAAGAGAGGGTCCAATGATTCTTTTGAGCAGCTGTGATTAAATCTTGGTACAGCCATTCATCGGCAAATTCAGCAAGATGAATTTTTTNTATTTGTTTCTTCCTTAGCAGAGCAANAAGATCTCCCCGTTGATTGAGTTCTCTGGATGGAATATAAATCACTTTTTTGCCAGATTGTCGAAGTTTTTCTGCATATGCCCGCATGGACGCACGAAGCAGGACAAGTTTTTGCTTGTGAAAAGGTTGGAATTTATNAAAGAGAAATTCTTCTGCTAGAACAATCTCTCTTCCTGATTGAATAGCAGGGTGATTTTTAAATAACTGATCTGGAAAAATAAGAGTGATTTCAGTCATGCTTATTTTGCTTGTCAGGATAAGGTCCAAACAGATTTTCTAAAATCTTTTTCTATAAGAAAAATCTGTTCAAGATCTTTTCGTATTTTAAAATGATGCAGCAATTTGCCAAAGACGCTGAAGGGCACTTTATAATAAATGATATCTTCCATCAGGACGCCATCAGAAACAGAGGTGAACCAATGTTCATGATGCCAAAAACTATAAGGTCCGAATATTTGCTCATCGATGAAATATGTAGGTTCGTCTACCGCAGTAATTTCAGTGACCCATTCTACTTTAATATTCCAAAGCGGACAAACCGAATAAGATAGAATTTGTCCCGTGTACATTTTTTTCCCCCATGGAAATGCTCAATTTTTAGAGCTAGACTTTCAGGGGTTATTTTTCCAAGATTTGCAGGAGATGAAAAAATCCCACGCTTTTTGCAAATCGATAGGAAGTTTTTGTGAAAAATGCAATTTATACATACATTATAAATTTTAAGTAATTGCTTATATCTAACATAAAATTGAGAAATTCAAAAGAAAAATGACGAGGGTTTATCAAACATGCAATTTTATAAGAACTTATTTTTTCTCTGCTCTTATGTGTAGGCGGGGGATGGTTAACAGGTTTGGTCACACAACAAGGAATTCGTGATTGGTATGATCATCTGATCCATCCCCCAGGCACACCTCCTAATTTTGTTTTTCCAATTGTCTGGACAATTTTATACACATTGATGGCAATTTCATTGGCATTAATTTTATCTTCTTCGGAACAAAATAAAAAAATTCCGCTCGTGTTTTTTGCCTTGCAGTTGATTTTTAATTTCAGTTGGTCTTGGCTGTTCTTTGGGATGAGAAGTCCAGGCCTTGCTTTGGTAGATCTTGGATTGCTTTGGCTATGCATATTTGGAACTATTATGACTTTTTGGCAGTATTCAAGAATGAGCAGTTATCTTCTCTTTCCGTATCTCGGGTGGGTCACTTATGCTGCCTATCTGAATCTATTCATCTGGATAAACAATCCATGAGAGATAACGCTTCTCACTTTCCAAGGGTATGAGTATAATCTATATCTAAAATCAAGAGAGATGGGATTCATATGCAGCAATCATTATTTTTAAAATTACTCAATCTTATTGCAACTTTTTTTAGCTGGTCTGCCGTCGCTAACTGCTCAAAGTATTCAGAAGGATTTAAATATGGAATTTATCGCTCACAAACAAATTGGCTCAGGAAAAGAAAAAGTCCTTGTCATGCATCATTGGATNGGGGATTCGACGAGTTATGATTCAACCCTTCCTTATCTTAATACTGAAGCATACACTTATGTGTTCGTAGATTTGCGCGGATATGGTCGTTCAAAAGAGATGAAAGGTCAGTATTCGGTAGACGAAGCGAGTGCTGATGCGATTAGATTGATTAATTTTTTAGGTTGGGACAAGTTTCATTTGGTAGGGCATTCGATGTCAGGGATGATTGTTCANAAAATAGCCGTTGATCACCCTGCCAGAGTTAAAAGTATGATAGCAATCACTCCCGTACCCGCTTGTGGATCACCCGGTCCTGAAGAAATGATGGACTTCTTTGAAAGCGCAGCTTTAAATAATGACGAAGCAGCGATGGAATGCGTTAATACATTGACAAGCCATCGTTACACAAAAGCATTTTCTAAAAAGATGGTCTTGGATAACCGTCAAAGCTCTACAAGCGAGGCGCGCCTTGGCTACATGAAAATGTTTTTCCATACAGACTTTTCTGAATCTGTGAAAGGATTACATACACCTATTTTAGTTTTAATCGGTGAATATGATTTTGAAGGAAGCGAAGCCTTTATGCGAAATACCTTTATGGAGTGGTATCCCAATGCTAAGTTAGAATGGTGTAAGGCGTCTGGACATTATCCTATGATCGAAACACCAATTGCCTTTGTTGCAACTATGGAGAGCTTTCTTTCATCCCAATCCAATCATTAAAACTAGCATTCTTTATGAGACTCTTGCCTTGGTTTAGTTGACACAAAAATTCTATAGTTATTCTGAAGTAAAAGGGGAGATATGAAAATTGTAGTGATCGGCGGAACCGGATTAATAGGTAANAAACTGATTCAAAAACTTAAAGACCAAGGGCAGGAGGCTGTGCCTGCTTCTCCTTCAACAGGTGTCAATACGCTGACAGGTGAGGGACTAGAAAAGGTTCTTAAAGGAACGGATGTTGTCGTAGATGTTTCAAATTCTCCTTCTTTTGAAGACAAGGCCGTTTTAGAATTTTTCAACACCTCCACTAAAAACATTTTAAAAGCAGANAAAAATTTAGGTACAAAATATCACATCGCATTATCTGTGGTTGGAACTGATTTACTAGCAGAAAGCGGATATTTCAAAGCTAAATTGGTGCAGGAAGATCTCATCAAAGCATCAGGAATTCCTTTCACCATTGTCCGAGCAACCCAATTTTTTGAATTTTTGGACAGTATTGCGCAATCAGGTACAATTGGTCAAACAGTTCATCTTCCGAATGCTTTTATTCAACCTATTGCTGCTGAAGATGTGGCTAATGAACTTTGTCGAATTGTTTTAAATCAGCCTTTGAATGGGGTGACCGAAACTGCGGGTCCAGAACGTTTTCGTTTCTCAGATATAATAGAACAATANCTTAAGAGCAAAAAAGATTCTCGTCCAGTTGTATCAGATTCCAATGCGAACTATTTTGGAATCAAATTATCCGAGAACACCCTTGTCCCTCANAAAAATTCTCACCTAGGCGTAATCAACTTTAAAAATGGTTTGAGAGTCAAAAAAGTAATTTATAGATCAGGATAAATAATCCTTTAACGTTATAGCGTTTGCAGCAAAATTGACTCGTTTGACCGATCGATTTGTTAAGCAATTGATCCATTGGTTTGGAAGGATAAGCATCAATTGATCGTGCAACCAACTGACTATTTTTCTTTTAGGATGGGTCATGTTTTTGGCAAATACTTGACCTAGCTTTTGATTTTNTTGAACAAAAAGTCTCATGAGTCTTTCGTAGTGAACAAATGCTTTTGAATAATCACCTTCTGAAAAAGCCAGTTCTCCGGCTAAAATATAAGCGCCCACTAACGCTAAGCTAGTCCCTTGACCCGAAACAGNGGAAGCGCAGTATCCTGCATCTCCAACTAGAGCAATGCGATCCCTGTGCCAAAGGTCCATGTGGATTTGTGAAACAGAATCAAAGTAAAAGTCAGGGGTCTTTTTCATAGATGAAAGTAATCTGGGAACTTCCCAACCCATTTCAGCATAAGTATTTTCAAGTAGCCCCTGTTGTTCAGCTAAATTTCGGGGTGAATAGGNGGTGGTAAATAGGAAGGCTGCCTTAGCGTCGGTNNGTTTTTTGGCACTATAAAGATTAACAAGCCTGCCATTTTCGGAGCATTCCATTTCCCAGCCATCCAGGCTGAGAAAATTTGGAACAGAATAAATGGAGATGCACATGCCGAGTCCTTTTGCAAAATTTGTTTCTTCGCCAAACACCAGCTTTCTTACATGTGAATGTAAGCCGTCCGCTCCAATAATCAGATCAANAATTTGCGATTCGCTTTTCTCAAAATCTACTCTTACTCCGTTCGAAACCTTGGAAATAGCACGGATGGAATCTCCAAAGATACAATTCACATCAGGAATTTGTTCTTTTAAAATTTGACAAAGATCGCCTCTAAAGATTTCTAAATCGCCAGCGGAGCGTAGATTGAAAGCCTCGCCATCTACTTCTGCAACGATTCGGCCTTCGTTGTCTACAATGGAGGCTCCCTTCATATGAGTCTGCTTTTCATGAATGAGGTGATGGATGCCCATACGTTTTACGACTTCAAGAGCTACACCTCTTATATCGACCTTGTAGCCGCCAAGCCGCAGATTTTTACTTCGTTCAACTAAGATAGGTGAAAAGCCAAAACGTTTAAGCCAATAGGCTAACGTGAGTCCTGCTACACCAGCTCCAGAGATCAAGATATTTTTATTGTTCATAATAGTAGGTTTTTATTTAAGTTGTAATGAGTCATTTATAACAGGATGAATTTAAGATTTCATGTCGAAAAGAGGCTATTAGCTTTTCATTGTTACTAGCAGAAGGCAGTTTTTAAACTCGAATCAGTATAGATAACCCCAGGCAATGGATAAAGAATCATAATCTTTATTCGACTTGAATTTTCCTCCGCCAAGTTCTTTTGGCAAAGACCCAAACTCGCGGTTGGTTAATCCATGAGAAAAGGTTAAATAAGCATCATGACGTTTGTAATTGAAGTTTAAGCCAAAATTTAAAAGATTATAAATTGTTTGGCGCATGTAGCTATGAGAATTAATATAAGGCGAATTTCTAGAGCGTTTGATTCTATGAGAGAGTCCGGTACCAATTGAGAACATGGAGTTGATTTTATAACCGATTCCTAAGTTAATAAAATTAGAATCTTGCAAACCTGTTCCAGGCGATTTATTGGAACCCCGCTTATTTCTATTCAATTTTCCATCTGATGTGATGGTGTTGTTTGAATTAGGCAAGCTGCCATAACCGGTCCAAAGATACTCGATGCGACCCGCAATTTNTTGAGTGAAGTGATAAGTGAAGCCTGCTCCTATTGTAGTAGGTATGAAATTTTTGCCATGATGGGGTTCATATCCTCTGTATTTTTTGTATCGGCCCACGTAGCTTCTTTTAATATAAGCAAAACCAAATTCGAGGAATTTTGTGATATTCCATCTCCATCCCAGACTTAATCCCAGGCCGCCTGAATAATCTTTTCCTTTGTTTGTGACATGACCAGGGGATACAGATCTTAAAGGATTATCAGCTTTCTGAAAACCATTTCGGCGATGCGACAAGAAGAAATAGTCTACTGACAGGCCTATCGACTGTGTTTCACTCATTTTTAGTGAAANAATGGAAGAAATCACCTGTGTTTTGTCTTCTAAAAATATAGGTGTGGTGCCAGAAATTGGAATGGCATTCTTTGTGTGTTGCTTTACGAAACCTGGGGTCGTGTAGGTTGCGAGGCTAAGCGAACATTCATATTTATGAAACTTTAATCGTTTATGAATTGCAGCATCAGCCATGCACAAATAATGCGTTTTATAGGTTAAATTGGTCTTTCCTGGTGGAAAAAGAGGATTATTGTTTTGGTTGGTCAAAGAGGCATTTTGGTAGACCATAAATAATCCAATATCAAATCGATCCTTAATCCATACGGCATTGGCTGGATTTACCACCCCTGCAAATGCATTCTGACNCCCTGAAATGGCATTTGGACGACCTCCTGCTAGCACTCCATAAGCATGACTATGGATCAAACTCAAAATGAAAATGAAGTTTACAGTCCATAGAATAGATAGTTTCACTCAAAATAACCTTATAAGAGATTTTTGATACCAGCTTAATGTACTCTTTTTGGTTGATTTCAAACAACTGCTTCAAAAATATAGTTGTACATCAAGGTTTTTTAATGCGAGTAGTAAAATGATTTCTTACGAAGATTTTTTAAAGGTGGACATTCGCGTAGGCAGGGTAATAAAGGTTGAAGACTTCCCTACAGCTAGAAAGCCCGCTCTAAAGCTTTTTATTGATTTTGGATCANNGAGATCGGAATAAAAGACTTCTGCCCAAATTACAGATCTCTATTCCAAAGAAAACTTAGTCGGGAAACAAGTCTTAGCTGTTGTTAATTTTCCACCGAAGCAAGTGGGACCCTTNTTGTCTGAAGTTTTGGTTTTAGGATTGTCTAATGCTATGGATGAAATTGTTTTAGTTGCACCAGACCAAGCAGTGCCCAATGGAAAAAAACTTCACTAATCATAGGTTTTATACTAAGGATGTTCTAGTTTTCAGTGAAAGTTGGCATTTTGAACCAAAATTTTTCGTCGATTTTTTGGGATATTGTGGCTGTCTTTCGATTTAAGAGAACCCGAAAATTGATTAAAATTTTTTTAGGGTAGATTCATCCGATGATTGGTTTGTAACTATCCATTTCATTCTTTATTTAATAATATAAAAAATAAATTTATTTTAAAAAAATAATGTTTTGTTTATTATTTATGGTGAAATTTAATTTTTGGATTATTAATGAATAATTTAAATGAAAGTTTTCTTTCTCACGAACAAAACAATTTGTTGCCAATTAGAGATTTTTATGGAAAGTTTTTAAACGATTATTCTCTTCTTGACACTGTTTGGCTTACTTCCAATTTTAACGTCGTTAAAAAACCTTTACAAGGAGGACATTTTTATAGGCTAATGCCAAAATGTCTAACCCAATTGATCATGAGTTTTTATGGAGTAGATTTATCCAAGTTAATCGACAATTTGATTGCCGCTTCCCTAAGGGATGGGTTCCAGTACAATTGGAGGAAGACTTTCTTCATTCCTATGTCTTAACAAGCCTGATTGTTTTGAGAAAATTTAAATCAGATCATCCAAGAGGACAAGAACTTGTAAATCGATTAAATACGGTTCCCTTACCATCAGTTGGCATCGAAAATAAAGAAGTCTTAGAAATTTTAAAGACTTTTATAAAGACCGACATGGAAGGAAACATAGAGCCCATCCATTTAAAAGCAAAAAGACTATTCTTTTTAACGAAAAACCTATTTTCTACTCATCTATAAAGGCATGTAAGATAAAATATCTTTGCCATCAGACTTCGCCGATGAACTTAATTTCTATTTTAAAAATGCAAAAATTAGTGCCAGCTGCATCAGCTATTGTTCCACGAACCCAATCAGTTTTTACGGGAACAGGCAGTCATGGAAATAAATTTGTCTTTCTGTCTGCATTGCCAAAACTAACCTTAGAAGAATATGAAGGTGTAAAAGATAATGATGTAAAATATAAACAACATTTTGATTTAATGTACAATCCTGAACGCATCGCATTGATCTTTTCAAATAAAGTTTTGGCTAATCGAGACGATTATCACTACAGTTTGGGTACCCCTTTCGGAAAAAAATTGATAAACAATCTGTCAGTGCTAACGAATTAAGTAGGTTAAATAAACACAAAGGCTCCTCGCTGCTAAGAGAAAATGAAGTTGTTTTTTACCATTCTGTTGATTTAATAAATCTTAAAGAAATTTGGGTTTTGCCAGAGAAGCGCGAAGAACTTATTGAACTTCTTAAACAGAATGGAATCAAGTTCGAGGGAGATCCCGACTATACTTCTGTTAAAGCTGTAGAAGCTTTTCCAAATTCTTTGGTATCTAAAAGTGTGGAAATCTTCCAAAAAAGGGAGGAATAGTTTGTTTTTCAAATCGTTAAGAGGATTTGAATATTTTTTTATTTCTATAAAAAATTCTTCTAAAAGTTTTTAGATCGAATTCTTAAATGCAAAAATTTTCCATCTAAAAATCCAATCAGTGTCCTACTAAGCTTTTTCTTATTCCTAGCTTTCGAAGGTCCATGTTTTGCCAATTTTTATTTTTCATTATCTTGCTATCGATTAAACTATCTTTCATCTGAACCAGATTTAAAATTGTATGGGTAGTTCCAATGAAAATTGTGAGATTAGAACAAAATTACAGACAGGAACTAAACGGCACTGTCGATCTTGAAGTAGAAATTCTAAGCCAGAAAAAAATTAAACAATGTTCAATGCTACAATCAATTCCTGGGTTTATTTTCGAGATGTTTGGGATGGAGTCTGACAGTCCATCATATCGATAAGGATGGAATCGTTACCCTTTATTTTATAAAAAAGAAAGTTTGCTAAAGAATGCATCCATTGAACAGATAGATGTGAAAGAAATTGCAAAACAGTCTGTTCTTTGGGTGAATGAAAAAATGATTAAAAATCCTTATTAAAACCAAATTCGCTTTATTAAACCAGTGCTAATCCCTACTCAAAGGCTAGTCTTGTCTGAAAGACCAAAAAATCAATCCCATTGTTCGTGCTTAATTGGAGGTTTTAATAATTAATGTAAATTAATATAGAATTGTTTATAATAATCTTTTATTAAAAAATGGTGATTTAATGATGAGAATAATTTTAACTATTTTGTTAGGCATTAATATATTGAGCTCAATCTCAGCCTACTCTCAAGAAAACTTATCTTCTACCCTACATGAACATAAATGTAANAAATTTAACCATCAAGTTGTCATCATTACAGGGGCCTCACGAGGGATTGGAAAAGGCATTGCAAAGCTTTTTGCATCTGAGGGCGCTCATGTTGTTTTGGTGGGAAGGGATGAAGCACAATTAAAGATCGTTCAAACTTCTATACAGGAAAATGAAGGAAAAGCCATCTCTATTAAGGCAGATGTAAGTCAACCAAATGATATGAAAAGAGTCATCGATGAAACTCTCCGTATTTACGGGAAAATCGACGTGCTTTGCCATAACGCGGGAATTTATCCCCAGACAAGATTAGAGAATATGACTTTAGAAGAATGGCAAAAGGTGATTGATGTCAATCTTACTGGCACTTTTCTAGCCGTCAGATCTGTTATCCCAGCGATGAAATCCCAAGGCTATGGTAAAATTGTTATTACTTCTTCTATTTCAGGACCTCAAACAGCACTTCCTGGTTTTTCACATTATACTGCTTCAAAAGGAGGCATAGCTGGTTTTATACGCACTGCGGCTGTTGAATTAGCAAAATATCAAATTAACGTAAATGCTGTGGAACCTGGAAACATTATGACAGAAAGCCTTGAAGAACTTGGTTTAGAACATATTGAAAATATGGTTCGGGCTGTCCCTTTAGGCCGCTTAGGTACTCCTGATGATGTCGCCCATGCGATTCTTTTTCTTGCTTCCAAGGAAGCTGATTACATTACAGGCCAAAGTATTATCATAGATGGTGGGCAGACGCTGCCTGAAAGTCATTTTTCAGAATACTAAAAAAATCATTTAATTAGATTTTTAATCTACCTGCTAGTGACCCTATAGAAGAAAAAATCGACTGAAGACTCCTCGCTGTACAACGGAGTCTACTTTAACCATGATGGGAAGATGATCAGAAGAGATGGAAATAGGATCTAAAGAAAAATTTGTCCGATCTGTAATAATTTTTGCGACATGAACTTTTTCATTCCCAAATAATTTCTTTAAAAACTTAATAAACGNATTCGTGGGTTTTTTCAAAAATATATAATCCAATTCTCTTTCCTGAAGAGAAGCAGTGTGACCGGAAAAAGTACGGGACATATTGCTTGTAGCTGTATTTGTTCGATAAAGCTGAAAACCCGCTTCCGTGAATAAATTAAAACGATCCTGATATTTTTCAGGTATCGCATTCACATCTGTCCCAATAAGAACAGTCTCGCAGTCTTTGCATTTTTCTTTAATGGTTTCAATTAAATTCTCAATGGCCTGATCACCACTGGCGGCATCAGCTTTAAGTGCATTGACATCCGTTTCTTCTAAGTTAAAACCTGCTATATGACCTGAAATAAAAGCTATTTTCTTTTTAGATTCCCTTTCAACGGCTACCGCTATTGCAAAGTCATGGCCTGTTGAATCGACAAATGATCGATCTTCAATCTCATCAAATTTTTGCGGGTTGATAGCAATCGCTGTATCTGTCTCTGTTGCAAATTCTGCTTTTTTAGGAGGCCTGATAATTTGAAAACCTGCGCGCATGAATTCTTGAATGTCGGCTCTTTCATTACCGCTTACCTCTTGCAATGCAAGGACATCGGCTGCATGAGATAATTCAATGGCATTTTCTTTTAAGAGCTTATCGCGAACCTGATTGATTGAATTCATGAGAGGAGATTCCAAAAGTTCATTTAAGTTCGGACTTGCTGCTGTAGAATCCGCTTTATCTCGGATTAGTTGGGTGTAATCTGCAGTTTGAGAACCTGCATTCCAAGTCCCAAAATAAAACCCCTTTCAGGATCCATAATCTCACCAATTAAATTCTTTATTCCTTGAAATTTTGAATATGTCATCTTGATACAAATAAGGATGGGAAGCTTTTACTAATCAATTAAGTTATTAATCCTTCAGTTACCCGCAATTCGGGTTACTTATATATAAATAATTATAAACTATTTATGATTTTTATTGTTTTTGATAATTGAATATGGCAATTTTATAGAATGTATCAGCCTAGCTGCACATTTTTAATAAAGCAACTTCAATAAGGCAATTTGCAAGGTTTAACAGGAATAAAGTCGATAGAAGGAGCGTAAAAGTATTGAAAGCTTTTTCTCTTTACATCCTAAATATCTTATAAATATAATTTCGATTTCAATTAACAATCAATGATTTATGAAAGAACTTGATGAGATAGAGCTTTCTATTGAAGCATGGACCTCACGCATAGAAAAACATCTTTCTTTAGTAGGTCCTGTAGCGGATGCTTTTTTAAAACGTCGAGATCTGCGTCTAAAACATCCCGTGCATGATTTTCTTTTTACCTATTACAGCTTTTCGCCGCAAAAATTAAAGCAATGGGTTCCTTCATTAAAAGAAACCTTAATTATTAAGGAATCCATGCAAGAACAATATCCCTGGTTCAATGACTATTGGTTTAAGGTAGAAAGGGATAGATTATCCTTAAATAAAGAACGTTTTCATAAAAAGTTCAANGATCTTGCCAGTTACATTGTGGAGCTTTGCAGCAATATTTCAAATCGGGCTCCTCGTTATGGCTGCTATGGCCTGCATGAGTGGGCCATGGTTTATAAATTGCCCCCTGAGCTCATCAGGCATTCCGGATATCGCTTACGCTTATCTCCATCTGAGCTTTCTAGTTTTGTTGAAAGTCAAAGCATTTGCTGTTCTCATTATGATGCTTATCGTTTCTTCACACAAGAGGCGCGTCCGCTAAATATGTTAAAACCAGGTCTTGAAAATAAATTGCAAATGGAGCAAGGAGGCTGTGTACACGCCAACATGGATCTATACAAATGGTCTTCGAAACTATGGCCATGGATAGGCTCAGATTTTATAGGAGAAGCCTTCATGTTGGCATTACAAGGAAGAGAACTTGATATGCGTGCAAGCCCCTATGATTTAAATGCGGAAGGATACGAGCCAATTTGTATAGAAACAGAAGAAGGACGTCGTGAATACCAGAAGGAGCAGCAACTCTATGCAGAAAAATCTGCGCTCCTTCGTGATAAGTTGAANAAATTTTGCGAATGGTTGATCATTTCAAACTAGTCCAGACATCAACCATTCAAACGATCGAGGCTTGAAATTCAACTCTCGCTTAGCTTTGGCATTCGAAGCTGCTCTTAATTTGGTTGCGTAATACACAGAGTCTGGGCCTCGAAGCTTTAAACCTTCATCCTCAGAAATAATAGGTGGCTTAGGAGCTTGAATAGAGTTCGCAAAGGCAGGCAGCCAATCATTCATTTTTGAAGGTTGATCATTGATAATGTTATAAATGCCAGGTTTGCAATCTAAAGCTGAAACAATTGCTTGCGCTGCATCTTCAATATGCACAAAGTTCCAAACCCCTTCACCCGATCCTATGATTGGAAATTGCTGCATTTTGACTTGATGGCCCATATTTCCGCTTGGATAAAACCAGGTGCCAGGACCGTAAAAGCCGAATCGCAAAGCCACGCCCTCGATTTGCTTTGTTTGCATTACGCGGTTTTCAAGCGCTGCATAAACCTTCGTCCCTGATGCTATACCTGGTGTTGCCTGAAAGGCAAAAGGTGTATTTTCATCCGCAAGTCCTGTGCCAGGCGCGTACCAAAATCCGCTAGACTGAAGAATGTAACGCCTGACACCATTTTTTTCTGCTGCTTCCTGTAAATTTGCTCCTCCCTCAGTGCGTATGCGGGCATCCATAGCAGCAGCATCACGCATTGCTTGGGGCGTGTACTCTTTTGGTAAACGAGTCAGCATATCTATCACAATGTCTGGTTGAATGGCTTCAAGTGCTGAAAGGACTGCTTCACGATCTAGGACATCCAGGATAACAGGCTTGCCTCCTTTATTTTGTATGAGAGGAAAATGCTCTTTAGATTGTGTAATACCATAAATTTGATGGGAATGCTGTTCGAGAATTTGCATCAAAGGTTGTCCAATCGCACCTGTTGCTCCTGCTATGAGAATTTTCATTAATTTTTCTCCAAGTTAATTAAGTAATATCACCTCGAAGAATATGAGTTTCTTCGATATCCAGTTCTCTTTCAAGATGGCCAATTACAGAATCATCGACTTCATTTTTAATCCACATTTCTACAAGATATTCTCTTTGTTTTTGAATCACATGATGGCGGACCTGTTCTATGATGTGTTCTTCTGAAGAGGAAANAATTTCGGTGATTTTATGACGTGAATGAAAATACATGCATAAAAGTTCCTTTTCATCATCCTTTAATTTTTTTGTGGCGTGCATTTTATGAATTTCTTGTTTCGCAATATCTGCTAATTTTTNTCGTGCGAATGTGAGATCTTCTTGTGTTTGAATAGGATGGATTTTAAGCCATTCAATTAATAAGGNGAGCGTAAGGCCTGGTATAATAAGAGTNNCAAAAATCACAATNNGAAGCTTAAAAATAACAATTTCTCGGCCTGGCAAAGGCACGCCGCTCAACAATCCTAATGGCAACGCTAAGGCTGCAGTAAGAGAGACAATACCGCGCATTCCCGCCCAGCTGGAGATAATAGCATGCAAGAAATATATTTTGCTTAGACGTGCCAATTTTGAATCTTTGCGATTTAATAAGTGCCAAAGAATTCTACGGCTAAAAATCACAACAAATCGTGTCATAATGACAGCAAAAGTAATCAAACATCCATAGGCAGAATAAATCCAAAGTTGCTTATAAGGAATTTTTTCTACAAGGATCCTAAATTCCAGGCCAATTAAGATAAAAATAAAGCAATTTAGAAGAATAATGATAATATCCCAAAATGCCCACCCAAGCACCCTTGTTAAAGGATTAAATTGGGTAATTAACATATAAGCCCCAAGTAAACCACTGGTAACAACTGCAAGCACACCTGATGCTCCTACAAAATCCATGAAGCAAAAACTGATGTAAGGGATGATAAAAGAATAAACAACTGACAAAACAGGATTTAAATAAATGGATATTTTGTTCAAAATGTAGCCTAAGATTATACCTATTAAAATTCCCACAGAGATTGCATAAAAAATTTCTACAGTAGCTGATTTCCAAGAAAAACTTCCTGTTACAATTGCCAGGACTGAAAATTTATAAATCACAAGAGCTGTGGCATCATTGATCAGGCTTTCTCCCTCTAAAATTGTTCTTAGCCTGGAGCTGATATTGAAACGTTTTAAAACAGAAGTAGCGGATACAGCATCTGGAGGTGAAACGATAGCGCCAAATGCAAACGCAAGCCCCCAGGACAAATCGGGAAATAGCCATTTGAATAAAAGGGCCACAACAAGTGTTGTGATGATCACTAAAACGATCGCTAAAAGAAAGATATCGGAGAAATACTTGGTAAATTCTTTGAAGGAAATGCTGTAACTGGCATAAAACAAAATAGGCGGAAGGACGATGACAAGGAGTATCCGTGGATCAAAATCAATTGAAGATAAACCTGGAATAAACCCTAAAAGAGTGCCGCCCAGAACAAGTGCAATAGGATAAGAAATCTTCAATTTTTGTGCAGCCCCTACAAGGAGGACCGCCACAAACATCAAGAAAACTAGAGTATATAGAGGGTTCAAGTTTTCATCTCATTTTTTATACTTTCACGATGATTTTTCCAAATTGTTGATTTGACTCCAGATAGCGATGAGCTTCAACGATTTTATCCAAAGTAAAAATTTTATCGAGAATTGGATGGATTTTTTTAANTTCCAATGCTTCTAAGAGATGTTTTACGGCGTCGTTTTTGTATTGGGNATCTTTTAATAGCTCAANAAGTGTATAACCGCGCATTGTAAGCCCTTNTTGTAAGGCTGTGATTAAAGGAAAAGGAGTGTGTTCTGAACTAAGCGCTCCATATTCAATCATAATACCCTCTGGTGCCATGATTTTCGCAAGCTCCAGAACGGTTTTACCACCTACAGGATCAAAGACGACCCTGGCTCCTTTTCCTTTAGTTATGTCGTTAATTTGTTCAACGATCGATTCTTCCTGTGTAGCAATGACATACTGGGCACNCGATTTTTCCAGAGCCTTTCTTTNTTGAGAGGTGCGAGTTGTTGCAATAGGGATTGCTCCCTGCATTAAAACAAGCTGAATCGCTGCAATTCCCACACTGCTCGAGGCCGCTGGAATGATAACAAAATCATTTTTTTNGATTTTTGCAATACCGATTAGCGCGCCGTAAGCTGTTAAATATTGCATCCAGAGGGAGGCTGCCTCTTCGAAATTTAAAAATTGCGGGTGTTTAACCACATAATCGGCCGGGACTGTTGCGACCTCTCCATAAACTCCATATTTTTCCATGCTGGGTATAGGGATCACGCTGACAATATCCCCAGGTAAAAAACCTTGAACGTTTAAGCCAACTGCTTCTATTATTCCTGACGCCTCATAGCCTATACGCGAAGGGAGGTGATTTGGCCGCTCAAGATATTTACCTGCTCGAAACAGGGCTTCTGCTCTATTCAATCCGATCGCTTTCACAAGAATGCGTACTTCGTTTGGCCCAGGCGCGGGCACTTCGATAGTTTCAAGTTTTAAGACTTCGGGGCCGCCGATTTCATGAAAACGGACAATACGTGGCATGCAATTTCCTTTGGTTGATTTTGTCATATAAGATCAGCAGCTTGTTGTCAAAAATTTCGTTCTATCTTTCTTTAATTCTTTTTGTAAAAAAATCTAATAAACCTTGCCGTAAATTTTAACTTATGAAATATAAAAAATTATTAACCTTAGACATAGGACGCATTACGTTTAAACCTCACCTATTACTCATCACGATTTTTCGATTTTTCTCGTAGGCAAAGCAGTTCCCTTATACTGCATGGAACAGGCAGCCCCCATTTTGTGATTGGGGGAGGGTATTTAGATTCCAGAAAATGCACAGGATCTATTTTTCAGGCTGAGTATCGATTCGGAAAGTATTTTTGGCGCTACATTAGGCCTCAAATCGACTTTTTAATTTCACAACATGGCTCGGGTTTTATTGGAGCTGGAATTGGATTAGAATTTTATGTAACAAGAAACATTTTGCTTATTCCAAGCTTCGTCCCTGGAGTATACTGGAGGGGTAAGGGTAAAGATCTAGGTTGTCCAATTGAATTCCGATCTTGCCTGGAGCTCGCTTATGAAATGGAGAATCAGGTACGCCTTGGCGTTCAAATTTACCATCTTTCGAATGCCCATCTTAGTTGCGATAATCCAGGATTCAATGCAATTAGCTTCTGTCTTTCGCTTCCCTTAAAGTCTTGAATCAGGTTTTAGCTGGTATTTTTGTATGCGCGGTGGATTTTCAGGCGTAAGATCTAAATCTATCCTTAAATTCATTTTTGCTGCTTCAATCACAAAATATCCACTTAGCTGATTATAAGGAATAATATCATTCACCTTAGAAACGGTGCCTGCTTTTTCAAACCNATGCTGCAGCTTCTTTTTTAATGATTCAAGAGAAGAATCTAAAAAGAAATTGGTCGAAANAATTTCATTGTCGATTGCATTTTCCCAATCTGGAAGATATTTGAGAAGAGTCGATTGAGCATTTTTAAGTGCATTTGAACAGAAATTTTGACGAGGTTGTAATTGGGCTAAATGTANAAGTCTATGAATGACTTCATCATTGATTTTGTAGGCAGGGGCATAGGTGGCATTTACAAATAAGATCACTCCCAAACCATAATCAGGCAAAATCGTCCAATTGCTGCCAAATCCAGGTAAACCGCCGCTATGACCTACATAAGTTCTTCTTTGGCTATCATACTTGCATTTTAAACCATATCCATAAGCGATTGTCTGTGCACATTCACAACCATCTTCGTATTTAAATTTATCAATTAATTCGCTAAACCGATGCGGTTGATGCATTTCACGAATGGAACTTCTTTTGATTGGGCCGAGTTCTTTTTCTTCTCTGGCTGGCCATGCCATTTGATGTAAGGCAACATAACGGCTAAAAGATTCTATAGAAGTCATGAATCCTCCCATCGCTCCAAAGGTCCCATGATGAAGAAGAGGCTCTTCTTTCCAATATTCTTGGAACCATCTATATCCTTTAGCAAGTTTGTTTGATGAAACTTTATCATATTCCCAGTATGCGTCTTTCATTCCAATTTGCTGGCAAATATTGATGTCAATAAATTCGTTATAAGAGATTCCAGTGATTACCTTTATGATATAACCAAGCAAGGTATAACCAAGATTGCTATATTCATAGGTTATCCCAGCAGCATTGGAAANAGAAAATCCCTTTTTCAAGAGGAATAGCAGTTCATCATCCGTTTCATCTAATTTTCGATCTCCCCACGGATCATCGGCTGGTAAACCTGATGTATGTGTTAATAAGTCTCGAATCGTTATTTCAGATGTATCTGAGGTAAATTGCTGGTTTTTCATTTCAGGAATGTAAAGATGCAATGGATCATCCAATCTTAATTTACCGTGATCGCGTAATTTTAAAATTGCCATCGCCGTCAAACTTTTAGTCATCGAAGCAATGCGAAATATAGATTGAATTGAAACTGGAATTTTTTGATCCAGATCAATAAAGCCATTGCTTCCCGAATGGACAAGTTTGCCATCAAGTAAAATTCCGAAAGCGTATCCAGGAAAAAGGTGCTTTTNTGCAAAGCCCTCATACATCTCATCTATTATTGGAAAAACCTTTTGCAATTTTGCAAGCCTGTCTTTATCTAAGAAATAAGGGGATTGATAAGATTGAAAAACAGGCATCTTTTGATCTCCAAAAAACTGATATGAGTATGTATAAAACTATGTTTGATTTAAATGACAATCTCCTAATTCGAAATGCAAAACTTGAAGAGATGGATTTTATTCTTGATCTGGCAGCCAAAGAAGGCTGGAATCCAGGTCTATCAGATGGAAAAGTCTTTTATTTGACCGATCCAAAAGGCTTNTTTATAGGCGAAGTGAAAGGTGAGAAAATCGGCTGTATTTCTTTAGTTGCTTATAATGAATTATTTGGATTTTTAGGTTTTTATATTGTGAAACCAAAATATCGTGGAATGGGATTAGGCATCAAACTTTGGAATCATGCAATTGCTTACGCACAACAACGTTCCATTGGTTTAGATGGAGTGGTGGAGCAACAAGAGAACTATAANAAAAGCGGTTTCAAGCTCTATTATCAAAACACTCGCTTCGAAGGGCGAGGAGGCGGAGCACGCTCTCAAAAACTGATCCCTCTTAATGATTTGCCCAATGAGCAAATTTTGAATTACGATTCTTCAGTTTTTGGGCTAAATCGAGAAAAATTNTTAAATCTATGGTTAGCCATGCCTCAGACATTTGGCTTTGGGTTTCTTGAACAGGGAGAATTAAGAGGCTATGGTTTCATCAGGCCATGCAGGAATGGATATAAAATCGGCCCTTTATTTGCAGATCATTTAGAGGCAGCTGAAACAATTTATCAAGGTTTATGTGCAAGTGTAAAAGCAGACACACCAATTTTCTGGGACATTCCCGAATTGAATTCGAAAGCTTTGTCTCTTGCTAGAAAAATNCAGTGGAGGTCGGTCTTTACAACTGCAAGAATGTATCGAGGAAAACCNCCTTCACAAAATTTAAATTGTGTTTATGGGGTTACAACCTTTGAATTGGGTTAAAAAACAACGATCATATGAAAGGGGTTTCCAGCCGCCTGTTATTGATTCAATGAAGGAGCCTAAAGCTAATGAAATGGAATCATTCCAGGGTTTAGCTGCAATTTGAAGACCGATCGGCAAGCCCTCTTGGGAGGTTCCGCAGCGTACCACGGTGACAGGCCACCCAGTAAGAGAATGCATCATGCAATGGGTGATATCTTTGCATTCTTTAAGCGTTGTTCCATGCTTTTTAGCAGGGGTAGCTGCTACTGGTGACAAAAGAATATCAAAATTGGCTAAGGCTTCGGCTATTTTGATTTTATAGGTATCTATTTCTCNTAAAAGAGATTTAAACTGTGTGGTCGAAAGAAGACTTTTTTCTGCTTCTTTTAGGAATGTTTGCAGTAAAGGTGAAGGAGACTCTATAGCTAACATTTTAAGCGTGTTTTTACNACCTTGTCCTTGATCACNCCCGAGATAAAAAGACTCCCAAAGTAAACGATGGGTGTCTTTTAAACATTCAATTTGAATGGGCTCAACGCTTTCCACATAAGATTTGAGATGTTCTATGGTTTGCTGGAAGGATTTTTGAATATCTTCGTCTAGATTTGAGGTCATATCCTCTATAATGTACCCCACACGCAGTTGACGAATTTCTACTGATTGATGGTTTTTTATGCTTACAGGGGGAATATAGGGATCAATCCCATCAGGACCCGCAAGAATTGGCAGAGTTAGTATTAAATCCATTACAGATCGGGCCATAGGACCTGAGGTGGCAAATTGTGAGAAAAGCCCCAAGGCATTTCCTAAAGGAGAGCCTGTACGAGGAATCAAACCTATAGTCGGTTTGTGCGCAGTAATGCCTGTGCAATGCGCCGGCCAACGTATGCTTCCAGCGGCATCTGAACCAATACTCAAGGGAATACAGCCTGAAGCAATGAGCGCAGCGCATCCACCGCTGCTTCCACCTGGTGTCCTACTCAAATCATAAGGATTATTTGTTCGGCCATAGACTGAATTGTCTGTTTCATAAGCAGAAAGAAATTCAGGAACATTTGTGATTCCTATGATAATCGCACCTTCTTCTTTCAAGCGAGTCACTATTGTGGAATCTTCTTGAGAGATTTTATTTTTCAATCCAACACTTCCAACACAGGAAATCAAGCCTTTAACAAGGTGCTTATCTTTAACGGTGACTGGCAAACCCGTTAATTTTCTAATTTTCCCTTTTACTATATGCTGATCAGCTTGATTAGCTTGTTTTAGACACTCTTCGCTTGAAATTTNTTGTATAAGCCCATTTAAAACTGGATTTAATTGTTCTAATCTTTTTAATTGAATTTCCATAAGTTCAACAGCTGACANATTTTTTTGTCGAAGTGCATTGAGCATTTCCACTGCCGACCAATAAAATATTTCCTGATCCATCATGCAATCTCTTAGTATTTACTCATTCCCGTCCAAATGGGGTCTTTGAACTGGAATGAGTATATTCCAACTACTAATTCATTTTTGATTTTAGTGAGTATGATTAATTCTAATTATTCCATCCGAATTCAGAATAAAACTTTTTGTTTGACATACATTGGATAGCATGTCGAATAAAAGGAGCGGTATTTTGAGGTAAATCATTCAGTGGAAAGAATTTTAACTGATCGCATTTGTGAGGTTCCATATTTTGAATGATGCCTTCGTAAGTATGAGCTTTAANAAACACATCTATTTGTTCAAATGTTAATCCATCCGGCATCGGATGACGTCGATGCATGACGTGACAAACTTCCAGATCATCCGGTCGAATTTTAATATTCGTTTCTTCTTGAGCCTCTCGTACCAGAGACATTGTAAGAGGTTCATTTCCATCGTGTCCCCNCATTGGCACAACAANAAGTCCATCATCAATCCCGGTTTGATATCTTCTTAAAAGCAAAATGTTTTCTTCTTGAATAAGAAACAATAAGACTCCAGCTTTGAGCTTAAATCTTTGTTTTTCCTTCTGTGCAAAAAGTGACAAAAATGATTGGGATGTGGTCATATTTTTCCATTGAAGATGATGATTAAGCGTGTGCGGCAAATCTAGCCTTCAAAAAAATTAATCTTAAATCCCTAAAATGGCAAGAGATTAGTTTTTTAAAAATGATCGGTTTTGCATTTCGAAAACCCTCAANAGGAAGGTGCAATTCACAGACTTGCATTTGAGAATTGATTTTAAAAGATACATCTACAAAAGGATTGATTCCAAAATAAAGCAGTTGGTTAAAGCGCACACCCTCAAAAGTTTCGTTTGATATGAAAGAAAGAGGAAAGATTAGATGTTGGTAAGAAAATAAGAGTTGATTATTTTCAATACGGATATAGATATTCCCATAAGCAGGATGAGAATAAATTCCTGCATACTCCTTTAAAGGACGCAAAAGTTTGTCTGCGATTTGAGTCTCATTTTTTGATAAGGCTTGTTTTGATTGAATCCTGTTTTCTAAGATTTGTTCTTTCCAATTGGATGCATTTATTTCTAAAAGTTTATCGAAAATCAGATTTCTTAGATATGAAACCAAGTGAACGCCGTCACTGCTGCTATTGGTCAAAATCACTAAACCAATCTTGTCATTTGGCAGTAGAGAAACTTCCGAGAAAAATCCATCCAAAGTTCCATTGTGGGTTAGAAAATGATGGTTTTTGTAAGAGCCTATCATCCATCCAAAACCATAGCCTTTTAAGGATATTTCAGGGCCTGTTCCAGCTGGTAGAGAGAAACTGGAAGGAAATGAAATTTGTGTGGTGTGCATTTCCTGCAAGGTCTCAGCTTGAATCAGCGAGTTTTCTTTAGAAAGTTGGATCCGAAGCCATTTAACCATATCCTTCACATTTGAATAAATTCCACCCCCTGGCCAAATGCAGGGTGCTTCATGAAAAGGAATTTCTCGGATGGTGCCGTCAATCTCTGCATAGGGAAGAGAAAAGTCTTCAGGCTGATCTTTTATGGTAAGAATAGAATGGTTCATTCCTAAGGGAAGAAATAGTTTTTNCGAAATGGCTTCTTCCCAAGAAAGGCCTGTCAACTTTTCACAAAGGAGACCGGCTACAGTATACATCAAATTATTGTATAAATAACTTTCTCGCAGCCCGAATGTTGGTTCGAAGTGTTGTAAGAGATTTAAGATGTCTGGTCGTGTTAATTCTACGAAAAACCACAAAGCGTCATTTCTTGGAATTCCGGTTCGATGTGCAAGCAAATCTCTAATAGTTACTTGAGAAGTCAAATCTGCATNTAAAAGGCGAAACTCTGCGAGATGCTTGAAGACAGGATCGTCCCAGGAAATTTTTCCCTCGTCTACTAATTGACCTATAAGAAAACTTGTAAATGCCTTTGTACATGAACCAATCGAGAATAAAGTATTTTCACTCACATTAAGTTTTTGATCTAGATCCCGATACCCATATCCCTTAGAAAGAATGATTTGATCATTAACAATCAGTCCCACTGCAGCACCGGGAACATGAAAAATTTCAAGAGCATCTTGAATTGTTTGATCGATTGTATCGAGGGATTTTATTGAAGATGAATCAGCAAGC
This sequence comes from Parachlamydiaceae bacterium, assembly GCA_013414685.1. GTDB lineage: Bacteria > Chlamydiota > Chlamydiia > Chlamydiales > Parachlamydiaceae > Neochlamydia. Next base: position 2,013,587 of record CP058704.1, read on the forward strand.
AACATTTTACTTCCTAAAAGTAAACTTAAAATAAAAATGTGGAAATATTTCATGCATATTATTTTTTAAAAATTAAAGCTAAATTCGATCAATGGATTGCCTCGTCAGATTTAGCGCAGTTTCGACTGATTCCTTCGTTGATTTTTCAACTTTTTATGGAAACAGTCAAGTTTTGATTATTTTTAATCACGGATGAATTTAAAAGGACCTATGTCAGAATGTTTATTATTCTCAATCACCCTCTCTATTGATGAAAAATAATAGGTCTCATTATTTTCTTTTGTATAGGTATCGATAGAGGATCCTTTTTCTCCACTATTTATCGTAAAATCTGTTTTTACATACCAGGTGTTTCCTTTTCTTGACCAAACACCTTGAGCAAACGATCCATCAGAGTCAAAAGTCCAAGAGCGAATTTGATTTTTTCNCGGATCCCACCCAATAATCTGGTGAATGTCCAAGTCGTTTTCCCCAAAAGTTTCATATGAGCATCNTTGTAAAAGAAAATTTTTATGGCTGTCCCATTTGAATGAAACATTCGTGGACCTTTGTGTTAGAGGATCGTGGCTTACCCNATTACCAACCATCCAATCAAGTTCTTTTAAATTTTCACTGTTTGAATGAGAAGGCTTGTCCACTAATTGAATGAAAGATTGAATTTGCCAGGTGTCTTTATTTTTTGAATAGGTGATTTTAAAGAGGCTTTCAGCTTGTTTTTTATCCTGTAATTGAATTCTTCCTTCGGTAAAAGCCATTTGATTATTGAAATAAGTGTTGTAACTTAATAAATGGAGGGTTTTAATTTTTTCAAATTGGTCTTTATAAAAGTGTTCTAGGCGATTCGGCCCTGGACCTTTTCCATTGTATTCAGGTCNGATGAAAATGCCATTTTCTGCCCAAAGAGAAATTAATTTTTGTGCATCGTGAGCATTATAAGCCTCCACATAGGCTTGGAGTAAATGTTTGATAGCAATTTCGTCTTGTGATGGCTGGCAACTTGTTAAAACTATTAATAGATTCAATAATACCGTGCCTAAATGGAATGCTTGCTTCATAAAGTCCCTATTTTATCTTATTTTTTTGATCCAATAAATCATGGGGTGAGAAGAATCTTGAGATTCAGAAATATTTCTCCAATCTATTGAAAAAGTCATCTCTTTGCATTTTTGATAGCCTAAATGACACCAAAATTCTTCCAAAGGATGATAATTTAATGGGGGAGGAGTAAATGTTAGCGTTTCATCAATACTACAAAAGCAAATATTTTTTTGATCTTTATTTTGAATCAATCTTTCGAATTCCAAATACATTTGCTTGCCTAGATTTTGTCCTCTATATTCATGGAGAAGAAGAAATTCTCCTAAATAAAAAAATTCGCTTAAAATTTCATTCGGACATAAATTTGAAAATGGGGTCTGATATTTTTCTCGCATAAGATGCAACGGCATTCCAATTGCAACACCAACAGGTCTGGCGTGATCAAAAACTATGCAGGCTATACTCTGATCAGATTGTGCGTAATATTCGATAAATGGAAGATATTCTGCCTCTGTTCCTTCATAAAGAAAAGGATATTCTTTGTAGATGATGAGACATAACTCGGTGATCTCTTTTACGTAGGGCAAAATCTCTTTTCCTTCAAAACTTTTTATATTGATGTCTTGGCTATAGGCGTCGGAACATAAGAAAAAGTTATAATACAAATAAAAAGCTTTTTAAATTCTTCATTTATTTGCACCCGTAGTTAAAACCAACTTGCCGATGGTTTGACCGGTCTCTAAATCATAATGTGCTTTAGCAACATCTTCAAACTGATAACATTTGATTGATGGAAGCAAAATTTGCTTTTCGCTAATTAATATCAATAAGACATTCATGGCTCTTGTGAGGAGTTCTTTTTNGTGCATCAGGTAGCTTAAATTAAAAGCCAGGATGCTATGGTTGTCAGCTGTCATGTAAAAAGGATTGAATTTAGNGGTACGCCAATAATCCCAAAACATTTTAATCCAATTGGGCTTGCCTTTGCCCTTAGTAAACATGGTATGAAAACCGTAGACGACAAGCTTGCCGCCCGAAGCTAGGTGTTGATAATCTTTGAGTAAAGTTTCTGCTCCGTTAGCATCCAGGATTACGTCAAAACCTTCGGGCGCTAATTNTTTGGCTTCACTCCACAAATCCTGCGAGGTTTTATCAATCACTTCATCGGCCCCTAAACTTTTCACATAATCTGTTTTATGGGGTGCTCCGACGACACCAATGATCCGGCATCCGGCCACTTTTCCCAATTGAACCAAAGCTCCTCCGACTCCACCTGCAGCTGAATGGATAAGAAGCGTATCCTTTTCATTAGGATGAGCTAATTCGAAAAGGGCATAATAGGCTGTAAGAAAAACGGCCGGAATGGCAGCTCCCTCTGCAAAGCTTAGCTTTTCAGGCAAGGCAAACACTTGATCTTCTGCAGTGATAAGATGTGTTGTATATCCTCCAAATAAAGTCATTGCTATGACTTTTTGGCCTACTTCAAATCGCGTAGCATCTTCACCTACGTCTACAATAATTCCGGCAACTTCAAAGCCCGGAGTTATCGGCCAACCCACAAATTCCTTGGCAGATTGATAAAGTCCCATGCGGACAACACAATCAGCGAAATTCACGCCGCAGGCATAGACTTCAATTAAAACTTNCCCTTTGCCTGGTTTTGGATCAGGGAATTCTTGAATTTTCAGCCGCTCGTAATTCCCTGCTTTATCAATCACAATTTTTTCATTAGGATCTCGATTAAAAGCCATTAAGTTCTATTTTTCAAAAAATATCTTTTTGCTAAAGAGAATTTAGCGCGGAATCCTAATACTCCTTTAAAATAAAAATTGTTGCGCAAATATTTGGGAAGTTTTAAATAAATTTTTACACACAATCCAGTTGGAAGTAGGAATTTTTGAGGGGTTGTTTTTCCAGTCTCTTTATTTTATGCCAAACCGACTTATTCAAGTTTGACAGCTGGAAAGAGCCAAAAGAGATTGATGAGGTTTGATTTTAAAAAAATTAAAACGAGTGAATTTATGAAAATCATTCAAGATTTATCTGAAAAAGCCAAAAATTTTATGAAGGACGGCAGCATGGGCGGAAGCAAATATTTCTTTAATCTTGATTCTTTGAAGNNACAAAAAAGCTTTGGCGGCGGAAATAGTACGCTTGTGACTGCCGAGGAAATGCCTGGTTTGGTTAACATTGCCTTCTCATTTTTAAGACTTAATAAAGGTGCTTTTCAGGAGCCCATTTGGCATCCAAATGCACATAANATGGGCTATTGCATTCAAGGAAATGCGATTGTAACTATTAGAAGTCCCGGCGGAGTTGATGTCTTTACTGTGAATGAAGGGGACGTGTTTTTTATTCCGAGTGGATATGTGCATACGATTACAAATAATTCAGATTTAGAAAATGTCATCGCCTTTGCTCTTAATGATTCAAGACCTCAGGAAATGAGCCTTTCCAAAGCTTTATATTCTTTGTCTGATTCTGTTTTTACAGCGACTTTCAATACTCCGGCGGAATTTTTAGAGGGTTTGAANAAAAATAAAAAGCCAGAACTGATCAAAACTCTTCCTTCAAGCTCCAAGTCTGCAAACTTTATTGCAAGCCGATATAAATTTGCCATCGAAAGCAGCACCAAAATTATTCAAACTAAGGGTGGATACGTTCAATCTGCTTTGCATGATAACCTTCCTGTTCTGGAAGGATTAAGCATTTTGGGCTTTGGGCTTAACCCAAAAGGAGTGGTGGAGCCGCATTGGCATACAAATGCCGGCGAACTTATTTATATTATTAAAGGGCACACGCGCATTACGGTTTTAGGACCCGATGGGCATCCTGAAATCTTGGATGTAAAAGGCGGACAAGGTGCATTTGCTCCCGCTTCTCATTTCCATAATATTGAAAATGTAGGCAGTGATGATGTGGAAGTGATCGCATTCTTTAGTGATTCAAATCCTGATTTTATTGGAATTGGAGAGGTCATCGGATCCTATTCTAACGAAATGTTGAGTTCAATCTTTAATGTATCACCCAATTACTTCGATCAATTTAANAAACCTTCTGGGCCTTTGGTGATTGTCCCTGTTTGAAGGGACTAGATTCTTCATCAGGTCGCATCTGAAAGTTGAAATATTGAACAGATCAAACATGCCAGTATTTTTGAGTCTGTCTGCTTTAAAAATTAGCCGTTTCGACTGATTTAAATTCAGGGCGCACTATCAAATTTCTAACTTTTAGATGAAAATTTCACATCATCATTCTTGAGAAAAATAAGCTAAAAATCCCTCGAATAAAATGCAGAAAAAGAATAAAAGTGAACATAAGTTTTATCTAAAAATTAGAAAATTCAAGTATGATCAATATGAATAAAATTATGCCGTATCAGCTCGTAGACATTCAAAAGATCAATCCTAATATTCAAATTGATCTTAAATATGCCACTTCAGATAATTTCACAGGTCAAATTGTCTATCATTTCGGTTGTTGCCTTCTCATAGAAGAAGTTGCACTTCATTTAAGTAGAGTTCAAGAAGACTGTGAAAACTTAGGTTTAGGACTAAAAGTTTGGGATGGATATCGTCCGCCAGCAGCTCAATGGAAATTTTGGGAGTTAGTGCCCGATGAGCGTTATGTAAGTGATCCAAGAAAAGGAGGATTGCATACGCGAGGGACTGCCGTCGATTTGACCTTGATTGACCGAAACGGAAAAGAATTATTGATGCCTTCTGTATTTGACGATTTTAGTGAAAAAGCCCATTGCAATTATATGGGGGCGCCTCTGGAAGCCATTCAGAATAGAAAACTGCTAAGGGGGTTAATGGAGAAACATAATTTTAGGGGAATGGAAACCGAGTGGTGGCATTTTGATTTCATTGGCTGGGAAAAATATCCACCGCTGGATATTCAACTTTGAAGGCGGACTCTTCCATTATCAAACTAACGATCAAAATTTAAAGTTTTTTAGTAGAAATAGCAAAACTCCTTCAATGAAATCTATTATTCCAAACGTGCGAGCCCTTTTGCTCTGCTTTNTTCAAACATCCATTTAAAAAGGTNGATCGAAAGGGTCAGATAGATGGCTGTTAAAATAAAACTGTATCCAAAATAGGCATAAGGAAAGGATCCTCCTCCCAAAATTTGCCGCATTCCTTCAAAAATATAGGTCGTAGGCAAAGACCATGAGATTTNTTGCGCCCAATCAGGCAAAACATCTACCGGATAAAATACAGCGCTAAATGGAGCAAATAGAAAAGCAATCATCCAGGCAAACATCTCCACTTGATGACCCCAATATATGATTACACTTGATGCAAGAAACCCTAAGCACCATCCAAACATGAGCAGCAAAGCGGCAAAAGGGAGGAAAGCCCATCCAAGGGTAAATACATTCAAAGAGTAGAGTAAATACACCATTAAGCTTCCAAATGCCACTGTTACAATAAGTTTGCATAAACATAGCAGAAGAGTTCCAGCGATCCATTCTGAAATTTTTAAAGGGGTTGAAAATAGATTCACTAAATTGCGATGCCAAAATTCCTGTAAAAGATTCACAGAGATGTCTACAGATCCTCTCCATGCAATCTGCCAGAAAATGAGGCCGGTAAGAAGAATAAGAGGAAGATTGGGGACATTATTTTGATTTCTGATCCAGATAGAAGTTAAGCCCCATAACAAAATATCTACAAACGGCCAGTAAAACAGGTCTGACAACTGATTGACGCCTTTGAGAATATTGTAATAATAACGAAGAAATACACCTTTAATTCGACTAAAACTCATAGCTTGCTCTTTGCGATTTGAAGGAAAAAATCTTCTAAGGAAGGTTCTTCTATTTTGATGTTAGCGTAACTGACGCCTGCCAGGCTTAATGCATGTAAGAAGGCAGGGATTTTGTCTTCATCCATTAAAATTTCAATAGAGCGATGTTCTACTGAGAAATCAAAACCCTGCTGGCCTGCAATCGTTATCGTCCGTTTTAACCCGTCAGCAATCACAAGTCTAATTTTGAATGAAGAGACACTTTTGGCAAGATTTTCAGGAAGATCATCTGCAATAATTTTTCCGTTTTNTAGGAAAATTGTCCGATCGCATAACTCCATCACCTCATCCATTTTATGAGAACAAAAGAGGATAGAAGTCCCTTTTTGGTTTCTTTGCTCGAGTAGGAAAGAACAGATCTCATTGGCAATTTCTGGATCTAAAGAGGCTGTAGGTTCGTCTAAAAGTACAATTTNTGGATCAATAAAGAAGGCTTTTACCAAGGTCAGCCTGGTCACTTGACCTGCTGATAGTGAAGCAACTCGATGATNTTTCTTTTCTAAAATACCAAAACGTTCAAGCAAGGGATCAAACTTTTNTGCACTCTCTTTCCTTGTCAATCCGTATAAACAGCCAAAAACCTCTAAATTTTCCCTAATCGTTAAAAGCCAGGGCAGACTGGTGTAGGTGCTGGCAAAAGATACGTTTTGTAAAATCTCCGAACGGTATAGAGAAAAGTCTTTACCGAAATATAAAATTTGTCCTGAAGTATAGGATAAAGTGCCTAAGAGCATTTGGATTGTTGTGGTTTTTCCGGATCCATTGGGACCTAGAAATCCTAATATTTCCCCTTCATGCAGATCAAAAGAGATTTCATCAATCGCTGTAAAAGGAATTTTGCCGGGATAAATTTTTTNTAAACGACGAGTAGAGAGAATGGGCAGCATAAAAGCGTTTTCCTGCTTTAAAGCAAAAGTATTTTAAATTATGTCGTGAAGTTAATTTTATAACGATCTTCTCATTTTTCACAAGTTTGATATTTTTAATTCTTATGGTTAAAATTGCTCAACGATTTTTATTTTTAGATGCGCTCAGGGGGATCGCAGCCCTCTATGTCACCCTTTTTCATCTGTATTCCATCCTCAAAGATAAAACGGCTTTTTCTTTTACTTCTTGGGTAGATGCCTTTTGTTAGAAGGTCCCTTGGGCGTTCAAATCTTTTGTGCTTAGCGGTTTTGTGATTGCCTACAGCATTAGAGGACAGCCCATCACACTTAAATTTTTCGGGCAATTTTTNGTGCGACGTTCCATCCGTTTGGATCCCCCTTATTGGATGGCTATTTTTTTAACATTAGCCGTTGGAATGTTTTCAGTGATNTTTTTTACTAAGCCTAAGGAGTCGATGCCAGCATTTAAAGAGGTTTTAGTAAATTTATTTTACCTCCAGGATATTTTGAAAATGGAACGAATTATTCATGTTTCTTGGACGCTCTGTTTGGAGATTCAACTTTATCTGTTTTTTGTGGCGTTTACCGGGTGTCTTTTTTGGTTTCAAAAAAAAATCACNCATCAAGAAAAGGCATTTGATTCAAAAATTTTTGCGATTCCATTGACTGCTTTATTTATCTATTCCCTTTCTCAAAACTTAGAGAATGCTTCTACTAGTTTTACGGGGCTGTTCACTCCTTATTGGTTTAATTTTTTTATTGGTTGCCAACTTTGCTGGATCCATGANAAAATTTTAAGCCCCCGTTACTATTGGCTAAGCTGTGCACTTATGCTTCTATTTATCTTTGTAGGAGCTCAAAAACAAGTCATTGAAGCTCTTTGCATTTCACTTTTTATTTATTTAGTCGGTCTTTGCGGAGGATTGGCCCATTTGCTAGGATCTAAATTCTTTCAGTACATGGGGAAAATTTCTTATAGTTTGTATTTAACGCATTGGCTTTTCGCAGGGAAGTTTTTGGATGCAATGGCGCGACGATATTCCGAGCAAATAGATCTCTATTTCAGTCTTTTATTATTNGGGGTCAGCCTTTTGATTGCTTTCATAACGGCGCATTTGTTTTACCAGTGGATAGAATTGCCTAGTTTGCGCTGGAGTCAGCTATTAAAATCTACTGTCCGCAAGAAGTCTCATAAACCAGTCTGAAGCAAGTCTCTTCATCTAACATTAAATCCATTTTCAAAGCATCATTTGGAGTCACCCAACTAAAACCTTTATGTTCATCAAATTGTATTTTAACTGTTTCGGGTTTTTCCGTCGGTGTGCACTTAAACATATGATAAATATAGTCAAAGTTATTTGGATACTTAATATAAACTTTTCCAATAAAATAGATGGGTTGTTGGGAGATGTCAAAGCCTGTCTCTTCAAAAACTTCTCGAATAATAGCTTGTTCCAGGGATTCATCTTTCTCTTTTTNTCCACCAGGTATTCCCCATAGATTTCCTTGAGACTTATTTTCCTGCCGATGAAGAATCAAAATCTTGTCTTGATAATTTAAAANACAGTCGACAATTTCGACCTTGGCATCAAAATGACAGGGCTTTTGAATGTAAACTGTAGAAAATAAAGCTATAGGAAAGCAAAACAAGATCAGGAATAATTTTTGAAGCATGATATTTTTCTCTATAAATAAAAATTGCACTGATTTTGAAGAAGGGGTATTTTTCAGTTAATCAAATGTAGAGCAATACTTATGGCACAATCTTCGCATCTCGACCAAGCNAAAAAAATGATTCAATCCATCAAAGGACAAAGACTTTCTATTGAACAGCGCTGCTTAAAGGCCATTGAATTAGCTGGTTTGATGCTCAATGAGTCGCAAGCTCAAGAAACTCGCAAAGAGAAATATCATAAAGCCGAGTTAGGGCGTATGATGTCAGATCCTGTAGGAAAAGTATTTACAATGAGTTTAACGGATCAATGTTTTCGCTCAAAAAATGTGAGGCGCATTGCAGATCAGATCCAATTTCTAATTGAACGTCTCGGAATTCCTCAATATTTGTCGTTTTTCAAAAGAAGCCAACTTTGGATATTTAAACACTTTGGGAAACTTTTTGCCCCTTTCCTCGTTCCCTTGTTTAGATTAGTCGTACACAAAGAATGCAGCCGGTTCATTCTTCCTGGCGAAGAGGAATCTTTAACTAAAGCAATTAGCAGACTTCAACAAAGAAGCTTAAGGATCAACTTAAATCATCTTGGCGAGGCTATTTTGGGAGAAAAAGAAGCAGAACGACGTCTTCAAATATATCTGGAAGATTTAAGTAAACCTGAAATCGAATATATCTCCGTAAAAGTTTCTACGATTTGCAGCCAGCTGAATTTAATAGCCTGGGATGAAACACTTTCTTTATTAACCCAAAGACTAGAAAAATTATTAAAAGCTGCCTATGAAAATCGCTTTGTCCGAGCTGATGGAACATCTGTTCCCAAGTTTGTGAATTTAGATATGGAAGAATATCGCGATCTTGAATTGACGGTCGAACTNTTTAAAAGAACCCTCAGCCAGCCAGAGTATTTAAAACATTGCGCTGGGATTGTATTGCAGAGCTATTTACCTGAGGCATATAAAGTCCAACAGGAGTTAACCGAATGGGCTTTGAAACGAATTTCAGCAGGCGGCGCACCCATAAAAATTCGCCTTGTAAAAGGAGCAAATTTGGCCATGGAGAAGGTCGAAGCTTCGTTGCATGGGTGGCCTCAAGCTCCATACCCAGACAAAATTCATGTCGACGCAAATTTTAAACGCATGTTGCATTACGGNATGTCAAAAAAACATGCAGAAGCTGCCCATATAGGAATAGGGAGTCATAATTTATTCGATATAGCTTATGGATTGCTTCTAAGGTCAGAAAATGAAGTTGAAAAAGAAGTTTCTTTTGAGATGCTTGAAGGTATGGCGGATGCGCAGAGNAAAATTGTTCAAATGGTGGCAGGCGGTATGGTGCTTTATTGCCCCGCTGCCACNAAAAAAGAATTTCAGAATGCAGTTGCTTATCTGATCCGACGGCTGGATGAAAACACGAGTCAGGATAATTTTTTGAGACAGGCTTTTAATTTAAGCACGGGGACAGACATTTGGGAAAAACAAGCAGAGCTTTTCACTGAATCTTGTATGTTAGCAAGTCACGAATTGTCAAGCTCATCAAGAAGAACGCAAAATAGATTTGTCGCAAAAAGGCATGCCCTTTGCTGTCAATTTGAAAATGAACAAGACACAGATTGGGCTCTTTCGCAAAATAGAGAATGGGCGAAGCAAATTCTTACGAAATGGTCTTTGAAAGAAAAAGAAATTATTCCTCTTGTGATCGGTGGAAAAACATATCCTGCAGCAGAGGGGCTAGAAGTCAGACAAGGATTTAATCCCTCAAATCCTGANAAAAGCCTCTATTCCTATGCAAAAGCCGGAAAATCAGAGATCGAGCAAGCTTTAATTACTGCCACGGAGGCGCAAAAAAANTGNGGGGATACAACGCCTAGGGAACGAGCAGAGATTTTAATCGAGGTCGCAAAGCAGCTGCGGTATGGAAGAGCAGATTTAATTGGGGCTATGGCAGCAGATACCGGCAAGGTCATCGCAGAAGCAGATGTAGAAATATCCGAAGCTATAGATTTTGTTGAATATTATTTAAGGAATGTCGAAGAAGTAAGCCAGTTTCAGGATATCAGTTGGACTCCTAAAGGACCTACTTTGGTCGCGCCTCCCTGGAATTTTCCCTGTTCCATACCTGTAGGTGGAATCAGCGCTGCATTAGCAGCAGGCAATTGCGTGATTTTTAAGCCAGCTCCCGAAGCAGTTTGGGTCGGTTGGGTTTTAGTGCAGATGTTTTGGAAAGCGGGCGTTTCCAAAGAAGTTTTACAATTTCTGAATTGCGAGGACGAACCTGATGGATCCACCCTCGTTCAAGACCCTCGCCTAGCTGCCTTGATTCTTACCGGCGCCACATCAACAGCTAAACATTTATTACAAATGAGACCGGACCTGGATTTAATTGCAGAAACTGGTGGAAAAAATGCAATCATTGTATCCAATTTGGCCGATCGCGATTTGGCCGTCAAAGATATCATACAATCGGCCTTTGGCCATGCAGGTCAAAAATGCAGCGCTTGCAGCTTGGTCATTTGTCATGCGGAAGTCTACAATGATCTTCATTTTCTCAAGCAATTAAAAGATGCTGCTTCCAGCTTAGTGGTTGGAATCCCTTGGGATCCTAGGGTACGTTTAAACCCGCTGATTAGACCTCCTGGCGAGGATTTGAAAAGAGGATTAACCCGTCTTGAAGAGGGAGAAGAATGGTTGCTAGAACCGCAGCAAGATCCTAATAATCCATGTATGTGGACTCCAGGAATTAAACTTGGCGTGAAACCCAACAGCTTTACACAGCAAACTGAATTATTCGGCCCTCTGCTTGGAATTATGAAGGCCAATAGTTTTGAACATGCAATTCAATTAGCCAATCAGACTAACTATGGACTGACCGCAGGACTGCATTCCCTTGATGTGAGGGAGCAATTCATTTGGTCTAACCGTATTGAAGCAGGAAATTGCTATATCAATCGTGGAATCACGGGTGCCATTGTCCAAAGACAGCCCTTTGGCGGATGGAAAGAAAGTTGTTACAGCCCAGGGGCAAAAGCGGGAGGACCCAACTATGTGATGCAGCTTATGCATGCCAAGCAAATCAGACTTCCTCAAGAGAGAGAACCTCTTTCTCCAAATGTNAGAATTTTAAAACCATTGATAAAAGATCTTACGCATGAAGATCAAATGCTTTGGCAAGCCAGCGCAGAGAGTTATGAGTTCTATTGGAAACATTATTTCAGTCTTCAACATGATCCGAGCCAGGTGTTAGGCGAAGATAANTTTTTGCGTTATCTTCCGCGTAGAAATGTGAATCTAAGGCTAAACAATGAAGATAAATTAATCGATGTGCTGCGTGTTCTTGCTGCCATTTATACATGCGGTTGTGATTTAACAATTTCAAGTTCAAAAAGCTTACCTTTTAAACTTCCTCATTTAGCCATTGAATCAGAGGATCGATTCTTGCTGCGTTTAAAAGCGCAATCGGCTAGAAGAGTACGCTTNTTTTCCAAGCCGAAATCTGAAATGCTTAAATCTTTAACCTCAATGGGATGTTATATAAAAGTTGCTCCTATACTAGCAAATGGACGGATTGAACTTTTGAATTATCTAAGAGAGCAAAGCTTAACGATTGCCTATCATCGTTATGGTAATTTAGGGACCGTGAATTAACCGATCATTATAAAGCTCCTTAGACTCTTTTATACTCCTTCCTGCTGAAACCTGAAATTTTTACCATGACAACTTGCGATTTTTTCAAGTTTTAGCTGGAAGCACTCTATATCCTTTGGTATAATGTTAAGAGAGGTGCGTATGGCTAAAATCACTCATTCGGAAAGCTTGAAAATATCGGATCCTTATTCCCAAAGAACTTTCGAAGGCTTATCGAAAAGTCACGGACGTCAATGGAGCGAGCTTAAAGATAAGCTTCAATTAAAAAGCACCATCCAGTCAATGGCGCGCATTGAAGCGCATGTATTTAAAAATCTCACAGAGCAAGAGTGCGAAACGTTTCTAAACCCTATTTTGGATTTTCAAAAGGATTTAATTCAATTAAATCAAGCCGCTCATAAATATAATGAAAAATGGTATGTCAGACTCTTATCTATTGTGTTTAAAAGTTTTAAAATGAAAACTTTAGATGCGGAAATTAAAGATATTGATTCAAAAATTCAACCGCTGAAAGAAATTAAACACATTAGTAGATATTTAAAAAAGCCAATGCACGACTTGAGACGTATTTAGAAGAGGGAAAACATGAGAAGGGGTTTTTAAGATTGCCTGGCGGTCCGAAGACACAAGAGCTAATTGCAACATTTAAAACCAATCCAGAGATGGATTTTCAAAATTATTCAGATGCAGACATTGCTTCGGGATTAAAAATTTTGCTAAGGGATTTATCCGCTCCTGCAAATTCAAGAATTTTAAAGTCAGCTTTAGATAAAGCTGGAACTATTGAAGAAGCAGCTCAAGCGTTCAATGAATTAGGCTCGGTTGAAAAAGAATTTTGTAAAGATTTATTGGGCTTTTAGTGAATTCCTATAAATATAGCTGGCAACTCGAGGGAGCTTCATTAGCAGGTCTGATTACATCTGTAGGTCTTATCAGTCGTAGAGATGCTAACCCAAATGCTCTATTTCCGAATCTTGAACTTCTCCTTCGAAATTATGATCAGCTTTTTGATAAAGTTTCAGACTAGAGAGAGTCTTTTAACTCCATTAAGGCTCTTGAATGATGTCCAGAGGCGATACGGCCGTTGCATTCTTTCAACCAAGTTTCGGTTTCCACGGGATCAATTCGCGAATAGGCAGCGATTAAATATTTTAAGTGAGAAATGCTAAAACGACTCGCTCTTCTTTGATCTTGCAGCACACCTTCAAATAACTGTCTCCTTGTCAAAGGGGCTAATTTATTCTCTAGAAAGGCCTTTGCCTGGCTTGGATTTAATTCTGCCATTTCTCGAGTGATTTTTAGGATGTTCAAATAAGGTTGGTAAACGTTGTTCAAATGCACTGTCAAAGTCAGAATGGTTTCCCACATTTGAGTGGCTGCCTGAAGATCTGTCTTTTTCAAAACTTTACTGATTGTGAACAATGCTTTGATTTTGTAATCAGGAGCCCTGATTTGATTGCAAATTTCTTGAGCTTTTTCAAGGTCAAATAAAGCATAAACTTTGATCTTAAGCTCTTTATACAAATCATCATTGCGATTCACCCTACCTAAGATTTGAATTGCTTTATTTGAATCTATATTCACATAAGCTTTAGCTAAATCAATCAAAGCGAAATTCTTCCAGCTGGAATTGCTTATCAAATCGATGGTTGCCATGGCTTCTTCAAGTTTGCCAAACCTAATATAGGTTTCTACAGCTGAACATAAGACATGATTTCTCTCATCCGTCAAATTTTGGCTTAAATCGATTATTTTGGAATGAAAGGAAGGATTTCAATCTTGTTGCTTTCACGAGCGCCTCCCATTAATATGCACAATCCCTCTGCTTTCAAATATTCATCTTGAATGGAAGAGAGAGTGTCAAAAATTTGTTCTATATTAAAAGCTGTGGCTGACCAGGCCATATTACGCAGGATTTCAATTTTTCTTAATTGAAACGGTTGACTGTCTCTTCTATTAAAATGCAGTAAATTTCCACATTCCTTAAGACTTTCCGGAGCAATCCTCCCCAATACTTCCATGTAACCTAGTATCTTTTGAGGCTCAGTGCGAATAGCACTCATCTGAGATCGCAATAAATTAACATACTCTCTCGCGGCAGGAAGATCGAGTGTGCTCATAAGCTTGAGACATTCAAGAACTTCACAGTCTTTACCAGCCCGAATTCTCTCCCCATTTTTAAGCCTAGTGTGGACTGCTTTTTTAGGACCTCGACCACTGCTCTAGGATGGGAGTTAGAAGCTGCTTTTGCTACTTTCATAAGGGTTTTAAATCGATATCCACCAATCTGTTTATCGTTTGTGAAGATCAAAAGCCTGTGAAGTGTTTTGATCATTTCTTTGCCATAGCAAAGAGCAAATCTATCGATTAGACTTTCAAAATCTTCCAGTTCATAAGTTTGATCAAATCGACTATTTTCCCATTGATAAATTCGATTTTTAAAAAAATTTCCCAATTTAAAAAAGCTTGGTGTTCTAATTGCGCTTTCTTTAACTCTTTGGGTAAATGCGTATCGATTAACTGCTTAGATCTTTTATTCGCCTGATAAAAAGCCAAAAAGTCTTCCCATCTAATTTACGTAAAACCTCTAGCTGAATCAGTTCAGGAAAAGATTCAAAATTCAAAGGTGCGAGCGAAAAATTTCCTAATTCCTCTAATTCATCAATTTCGTCATCCTCAAAAATATCGATCTCTGAGAAAAGTTCCTGAACAGGATGCCCGGCATTCTGAATGATCTGATTTAATTCCTTTAGGATTGTATTCCTTTTAATTTCAGCAAAAATGCTTAATCCTGGTGATTAATTCGATTAAGAAATTTTCTTTTTAATTAATGGAAATGGATCTTTGTAGCCTCTATTCTTTAAAAGGTGAAAAGATTTAAGAAATTTTTGTACTTCAGAAATGTCGCTATCGGGTTTTTTTGCGCTTTTTTACTGCTGAAATTAAGTTGTTTAAGGAAATGTTTTTAATCCATTTCTCAGCATCGATTTGAAGGTCAAAACGGCGCCCATTCAGCCCAAATTTAGGCTTTAATTTTTTGATATCCTGAGGAGTTAATTCAATATTATTATTATGAATTTCAATTTTCATAAAAACCTAAATAATTTTAAGAAATATTTTAACAAAAAAAATTGCATTTGTCAATTAATATAATAGTGATTTGGTTAGTTCAAATAGGCAAAAAAGCCAATCAAAGGGAGAAGAAAACCTTTTAAGATAATGGTTTGAATACTGCGCAGTTGAATTTTAAGAAGAATACTTCTTTCTTTGTTGAGCATTCCCCAGATTTAATTCAGCACGATATTTAGCAATCGTGCGGCGGGCACAGTGAATTCCTCTCTCATTTAATAATTTAGAAAGAATCGAATCAGAAAGAGGCGCTTGCTTATTTTCACTTTGTATAAGCTCAAGTAAAACTCTCTTGATTGTATTAGATGAAATATCTCCTGATTGAGATGTTAAAGCATGGGTAAAGAAAGATCGCAAGGGTAAAATCCCTCGAGGAGAGTGAAGATACTTATTAGCAACGGCACGAGCAATTGTAGACTCATGCAGACTTAATTGTTCTGCTACGTTTTTCATGGTCATGGGAATAAGTGTTCCGTTAGGCTGCAAAANATATTCTTTTTGAACTTTGGCCAATAACTCTACAATTCTTAGAAGTGTTTCATTTCTTTGATGGACATTATGCAACAGCCATTTTGCCGCAGCTAACTTTTGAAGAATAAACGCTCTAGTTTCTGAAGGAAGAGAATCCTCCTTCAACATGCGAAGATAAAGTTTGTTGATTCGTAAGGGCGGCAAGAAATCTTCATTGATTTGAACTGTTAAAGTTCCATCAAAGCTGTCGATTGTAGCATCTGGTGTAATATATTGGACAAAATGCTTAAAATGGCCAAAACCTGGGTGCAAATCCAAATGCGTAATATCTTTTTTAACGCTTGGGTNGATTTCATCAGCAGAACATTTTAATTTTCTTACCAGAACCGGAATTCGATTATGAATAAAATCGTCGTAATGTGATTCTAAGATCTTATAGGCTAGTGTGTTCTGTTTGTTTTGGGCTTGCAGCTGTAAAAGAAGGGATTCTTGTAAATTTAATGCACCTACTCCTGAGGGTTCAAAGGTTTGGATTTGTTTGAGAAGATCAGTAAGTTTTTGAATGGAGAAATGATTCAAAATTGCAACTTCTTGAAGAGGAGTTTTTAAAANACCATTTTCGTCAAAATTTCCAATCAGGGCTTCTGCCATCTCTAATTCTTCAGGGGAACAAAAAGTTTCGCGGGCTTGTTTCATTAGAAATTCAANAAGAGAGGTTTCCGCACAAANAGATTGTTCTTGAAAAGCCTTTAGCTTTTCTTCATCGGCTGAGCGATGATAAAGGAAAGAACCGCTTTCTTGAAAATGATCGCGAAACTCTTCATCGAGTTNTTTCATAATTTCGAAATCGCTCTCATCAAAAGAAAGTTCTTTTTCGGGAGGTTGGTCTTTATTATCTGAAATTTCAGCCTGATCGTCTTCTAAACTTTTGACCTCTTCATCCTGATCTGCATTGCATTCTATCACAGGATTCAATTGCAATTCCTCTTCAATCATCGCAGATAGCTCTAACACAGGCATTTGCAATAAGCGAATCGCTTGTTGCATTTGGGGAGACATAATCAAGCGTTGCGTTTGCTTCAAGTTCGCAGCTTGTTTGACTTGCTGTTCTAAAGAGATTGGATAGGGCATTTTATCCTAGTTTTTTGTTGGGTCTTCTAAGCTAATCTCCATAGCAATTTGAGTTTGAATTGACAATAAAAATTTTATTTTATATCTTGAAAATTAGATAATCACAAATAATTAGGGAAAAACATGCAGATGAATCATACGCTGACAAATGATGTTTTAATTATCACCCCTAACACCCCCAATTTAGATGCAAAACATGCAGCTGAATTTAAGGAACAGGCGATCCAGCTTATCAAAGAAAATGAATGCAATCATGTCGTTTTAGACTTAAGCCAGGTACAATTTATCGATAGTTCAGGATTGGGGACTTTTCTTTCTATCTTAAGGCTTTTGCATGCGCAAGGCGGAGAACTCAAGCTTGCGCGTGTTCATCGCTCGATCAAAACAATGTTTGAATTAGTGGCTATGAATAAAATTTTTGATATTCATGACCAGATGGAAGATGCCATTGCTGCTTTCAGCAATGAATAAACCAATGCTTTGTGCATAAAGACTCTTTCTTATATAGTTTCATCGAAATTTAATGAGATGAAATTATGTCTGAGAATAAAGTCAGGGTCGCCCCGAATTCAAAAGAATCAGAAATGATGGTTTTAGGTTGTATGTTGACCAGTGTCAATGGCCTAAACATCGCTGCCGATGCTCTTGATGAGTCAGATTTTTACTATACAGAGCATAAAATTATTTTTGATGTGCTGAAGACCGCTTATAAAAATGATAAGCCGGCAGATATCCATCTTGTTTGCGAGGAGTTAAAGCGTTTAGACAAATTGAAGGCTGTCGGTGGAGCAGCCTATGTAACCACACTCGCCCAGTATGCAGGAACCTCTGCCTATATAGAGGAATATACAGAAATTGTGCGCAATAAAGCCATTTTAAGGCGCATGGTCCATGCTTCTCAAATTGTGGAAAGAAAAGCCCTTGATGATCCTCCAGATGTACAGGCATCGCTCGATGAGGCTCAACAGCTCTTNTTTCAAATCAGCCAGTCGGCCCATCCTCAATCAGGAAAATTGATCAGTCAAATTCTTTCCGGAGTAAAAGCCGAAAAAGCAGTTCCTTTTCTGAAAGAACTTGAGGAGCGGCAAGCCCGTTATCAAGAACGTGGCCCAGAAGAAAACGGCGTGACAGGCATTGTGACGCATTTCAGTGATCTGGATAAAATGCTCAATGGATTCAATAATTCCAACTTGATGATCCTGGCTGCACGTCCTGCTATGGGAAAAACCAATTTGGCTATGAACATTGCAGAAAATATCTGCTTCAAAAATAACCTTCCAGTGGGTGTNTTTTCTCTTGAAATGAGTGCTGAGCAGTTAGTGCATAGGATCATTTGTTCACAAGCTGAAGTTGAATCTGACAAAATTAGAACCGGTTCATTGAATGGTATTGAATTCCAGCGCATCGTTTCTGCGGTTAACATGATGCAAGACCATATCATGGTTATAGATGATCAGCCGGGACTGAAAATCACGGATCTAAGGGCTCGAGCTCGCCGTATGAAAGAAACGTATGGCATTGAATTTTTAGTCATTGACTATCTGCAATTAATCACCGGCTCAGGATCTTTTCGAGGACAGGAAAACAGACAAAATGAAATTTCTGAAATTTCACGTATGTTGAAAAATCTGGCACGTGAGCTCAACATTCCTATTCTTTGCCTTTCCCAGCTTTCTCGTAAGGTTGAGGAACGCCAAGGACATAGGCCTATGATGAGCGACCTTCGCGAGAGCGGCAGTATCGAACAAGACTCCGATATTATCTTNTTTCTGCTGCGACGTGAATATTATGATCCGATGGACAAACCGGGCATGGCAGAGCTTATCATTGCCAAAAACCGCCATGGGAGCGTAGGAAGTATCAATTTAACTTACCGCAAAGAAATCGTTCAGTTTGCCAACTATGCACCTGTAAAATATGAAAAAGATGCTTCTTCAGAGATGGCTGCCGAGTTTTCCCATTTTAGTTAATTTTATTTGTTTAAATAATTATTTTTTATTTGTGATTGTTAATTAAATTTGGGGTTTTATGGATGCGAGAATAGAGTTAAGATACGATCATCGTTCTTTAATTGAAGAAAAATGGATTAAAAAAAGTGAAGAAGGAAGATGGTATAGCTGGGAACGGACGCTCCTTCTTAAAACTGAAGATGAAAAGGTGACTGTAATTGCTCTAAATATTTTTAAAAGAATTCTTTGCGCTTTTTATCAATTCTTTGGCCTTAACTATTTTAAAGATCTATTAGGAGATAGAAAGTTTGAGATCCTCGATCCAACATCTATTATACAGCTAAAGAAAAAAATTCTGAAAACTTGCAGCAGAAAGCCGTCGAAGTGATTGAAAAAATAACAATTCGCCCGGAGGATTACACGGCAATAAAAGATGAAATTGCTATCCCTTTAGCTTTTCAATCATTGGATCAATTGATAGAAAAAATAAATCGTAGGGTTGGATATGGGGTTGTGAGATGGAAATACGATCCAAATCAGGTAGGGATTCGTACACGCTTAGTGAGAGAGCTTAAAGAAAGAGGGTATATTTACGATTTCTGCAGTTCTCTTGGGAATCCTCAAAAATATGAAATCTTTGCGACTCAAAAAGATTTAGAGGCGTATGAGAAATATCAAAGCGAGGAAAATCAGGAGGAAATTCATCTTTTTCAAAAAGCAAATCAAGTCACGCTTGCTGAGCATGACCTTGCTGCCATTAAACATGAAATTGCTTTTATTGAAGGGTTTGAACATTTATATCGACTTGTAGAAAAATGAATAGCAGAACAGGACACGGGATCCTGAAATGGAAGTATGACCCTGCAAACATAAGAACGCGTAACGTTATTTTAAGGGAATTAAAGGCTCGCGGCTATATTTATCATTATAGCGAAAATAACGAAAATCCGAAAAATATGAAATATTTGTAAAAGCTGAGGATTTAGCAGTCTTTGAGAGGAGCAAACTTGAAAGGCCTCCTCAATAACAAAGGATCTCCTTGCAAATTAAGGCATCATCCTATATTTTATTATGTGTTTGATTATTAAAATTGTTCCGGAGAACATATGTCATCTGTAAAAAAGAAGCGCAGATACAAAATTGCGAAGCATAAGCGCAAAAACGTAGCAGACGCGATCGTCACAAAACCTAATCGGCTTTAAATAAAAGTTGATGAATTCAAAAGAGAACCTACTGCGTTCTCTTTTGTTGTCTTTGGGGTCAGGAAATTTATGTGGAAATATCCNAAAAAATATGATGTGATCATCATGGGGGCTGGACATGCAGGCTGTGAAGCTGCATTCGCTTCTGCTCGCATGGGGGCTTCCACCCTTCTTTTGACCATGAATTTGGATACGATCGGCAAGATGAGTTGCAATCCCGCTGTGGGAGGTGTTGCTAAAGGCCATATTGTGCGTGAGATCGATGCCCTTGGCGGCGAGATGGGCAAAGTCATCGATTGTACAGGAATCCAATTCCGCATGCTGAATGCGACAAAAGGCCCCGCAGTTTGGGCTCCAAGAGCTCAGGCAGACAAAGCTGCTTATCAACTAGAGATCAAACATCGTCTCGAAAGAACCCCTAATTTAGAGATCAAACAGGGAACGATTGAAGAATTAATCGTTGAAAACGATCGCATGACGGGGGTCGTTACTAAAGAAGGCATTATTTACGCATGTTCTGCCCTGGTCATTTCATCAGGGACCTTTTTACGTGGTTTATTACATATCGGAGAAACAAATTATTCCGGAGGGCGCGCAGGCGATCAACCTGCTGTCGGGCTCTCTGCTAATCTCATGAAATTGGGTTTAAAACTGGGACGGTTGAAAACCGGAACTCCTCCTCGCGTGAATAAACGCACCATTGATTATAGTCATACAGAAGAACAGCCTGGCGATCCCCATGTAAAATTCTCCTTTGATGAAGAAAATATTCCACGCTTACCACAGGTCTCTTGCCATATCACCTATACCACAGAAGAGACCAAGAAGATCATTTTGGCAAATATCCATCGCTCTCCTATGTATTCCGGAAAAATCACAGGAATTGGTCCGCGTTATTGTCCCTCCATCGAAGATAAAGTCGTCCGTTTTTCTGATAAAGAGCGTCATCAGATTTTTCTAGAACCTGAGGGTCTCAAAACAGAAGAGGTCTATGTCAATGGCGTCTCTTCTTCTTTGCCTTTTGATGTTCAGATGGAATTTATCAAAAGCATTCCTGCCTTGCGCAATGCAGAAATTATGCGTCCTGCTTATGCGATTGAATATGATTACGTCGTCAGTGGCCAAATTGACAATTCTTTGGAATGCAAGACTATTGAAGGCCTTTTCTTAGCGGGTCAAATTAATGGAACCTCAGGATATGAAGAAGCTGCCGGGCAGGGAATTATTGCGGGAATCAATGCTGTCAATCGAGTACGTGGAACCCCTCCTTTAATTCTGAAAAGATCAGAAGCCTATATTGGGGTCATGATCGATGATCTGGTCACCAAAGGATTGGATGAGCCCTATCGTATGTTTACAAGCCGTGCTGAACATCGGCTTTTACTCCGCCAGGACAATGCGGATTTGCGTTTGCGCCGCTATGGATATGAATTAGGATTGGTCGATGCTAAGCGTTATGCGAGGTTGCAGCACAAAGAGAAGATGATCGAAGAAGAAAGTCAACGCCTAGANAAAATTTTTCGCCAATTAGGCGGAAAAGGGTATAGCCTGGCACAATTGCTTTGCCGGCCTGAAAATACCTATGCTTCTCTTTTAAGCGAATATCCAGATGGGATGCGTGATCATGGGGAAGAAATTAACTTTCAAATTGAACTCAGCCTTAAATATGCAGGCTATATTGAGCGTCAAACTAGCGATGTGGCGAAACTCGAGCATATCGANAAAATTAAAATCCCTAAGGAATTTGATTACTCTTCTGTCATCGGTCTGCGTAATGAGGCCAGACAAAAATTAAGTCATGCCAACCCTGTAAACTTAGGACAGGCATCCCGGATTTCGGGCGTCTCGCCAGCAGATATTTCAGTTTTGATGATTGCTCTTACAAGGCGAAATGCTTCAAAAGCATCTGTAGAGGAGATCGACGATTTATCATCTCCTTGTTCCTGCAGTTGATTATGGAAGAGAAGAAAATCCCTGAAATTCATCTCATCTGCTTAAAAATTCCACCGTCTTGGAGCAGCTTCATCTGGAAGAAGCGCTCTTAAGGACCAATTCACAGAATTGGTGCATCATCCATCAAAACCCTCTCGATGCGATTGTGATGGGGATTTCAACACGTCCTGAACAGGTGCTCGATTTAGACATTATACAGCAAAAAAAGTTCCCGTGATTCGACGGTTTACGGGTGGTGGGACCGTCTACATTGATGAAAATAGTCTGATGGCCACTTTTATTTGCAATCAAAGCGAGATGCAGATCCCCTGCTTTCCACAACATGTTTTTCATTGGAGCGAACGCTTTTATAGGCCTATTTTTGGCGAACTAGAATTTAGTCTGCGTGAAAATGATTATGTGATCGGTAACAAAAAATTCGGCGGAAATGCGCAGTATATGGCTAAAGGGCGCTGGCTGCATCATACCTCTTTTTATGGGATTATCGCGTCGAAAAAATGAACTGTTTAAAGATACCTCCTAAGATGCCTCACTATCGTAAAGAACGGACGCATAAAGATTTTTATGCACATTAAAGGATTTTTTGATAGCTCTGAGCGGTTTCTTGAACAGTTTTTAGTTCCCTCAATATGCAATTTAAGGTAAAAAGACAGATCTTGCAGAAATAGAGACAATTCTACATATTCCTCATCGCAGGGTCAGCGATTATGTAAACATAGGGAATTAAGTATGGATAAGTTCGTCATTACTGTTGGCGCCCGATCTTCNCCCCTTTCGAAAGTACAGGTCAATGAGGTCTATCAGGAAATTCTTCAATCCCATCCCCATTTGGAATTTGAACATATTTTTATTGAAACAACTGGGGATAAGGATCGGGAAACTTCTCTTCGTCAACTCGATAAGACCGANTTNTTTACAAAAGAAATTGATCATCTGCTCTTAACTGGACAGTGCCGTTTGGCGATCCATTCGGCAAAAGATCTGCCTGAACCGCTTCCTCAAGGGCTGACAATTGCAGCGATCACAAAAGGAGTAGACCCAAGCGATGTATTGGTTTTACGTCCAGGAGTCACTCTTGATCAATTATCCTTTACGTCAATCATTGCAACTTCTTCCAAGAGAAGGGAAGAGCAAGTCAGGATGCTCAAGCCAAATTTAAGTTTTTGCGATGTTCGTGGGACGATTGGAGAGAGGCTTGCTCTACTAGATAAAAATCAAGTCGATGGCGTTGTCATTGCTGAGGCAGCTTTAATTCGTTTGGGGCTGACTCATTTAAATCGAATCCGTCTTCCTGGAGGAAATGTTCCATACCAGGGACAACTTGCGCTTGTCTGCCGTCTTGAGGACAAAGAGATCTTAGAAATATTCCGCTGTTTGGATGATCGAAAAAAANNTCCAACCATACTGCATGTAGGTTTGGATGTTCCCGACAAGATGCAAAACCACCGTGTGATCCATTATCCTGTAATCAGGATCGATTTTCGTCCCTCCGAGCAATCAGATATTTCTAATGGTTTTAAAGACATAGACGTTTATACGCATGTTTTGTTTAGCAGTAAAAACGTCGTCCANTGCTTTTTCGTCATNTTTTCGCATTTCGGTTTTAAACCCCATCACTTATACCAAAAAATGATTTGCGTAGGTCAGCAAACAGCAAAAACATTAAAGGCTTATGGAATCCATCATACTGAGTTTCCCGTTCAGGAAACAGCAGAAGGAATGATCGAGCTTTTACAAAGCTCCTCTTTAAAAGAGGCTTATTTTTTCTGGCCTCATTCTGCTCTTTCAAGATCCGTGTTAAGAGAATTTTTTCATAAAACTGGCCTACGCTATAAAGAATGCGTTATTTATGACACTGTTGTGAATCGTTCATTGGCTCCTTTAGATTTAACGTCTATTGATGAAATTCATTTTACAAGCCCTTCTACTGTAGATGCCTTTATAGATCTTTTCGGACAACTTCCTAAGAACAAGGTGTTAAAAGCCATCGGTCCCATTACAGAACAAAAATCCAGGCTGTTCTTTCAAAGCTTTGATTTTTAATCAATTTTGATTTGATTGAGAATGAATCTAAAAAAGACCACTCATCTGAAAATTTTTTGAATCAATCGTATTGTAAGAGCTTATTTCATTTGTATCGCTTCGACGGATTCAAATTCAGGTCTCTTTCTCGTTATTTTTTCCACCCTTTTAACTGGAATCACAGAATCGCTTTTTACAGCTTAGACTTTATAGGATCTGATAAAGAAGCTTCCAGTTCTTCCGGGATTTCTATGATCATCCAATTGAGATGATGAATTTGACCTGCAGAAAGCATGGCTTGCATGCGATTTATTTGTTCCAAGGAATAGATGGCAAAAACATTTGGATTTCCTTCACCTATACAGGCGACAAGATAATGGCGTTTTGGCAGGTGGGGGTAGGATTGAATTTCTCCTTTCCCACCATTGAGACTTGTTACAATAGGCTCCTGGCTTTTTATTTTAACAGCAGTTTTCAAAAATTCCAAACTACCAAGATGATAAAAATAGGGGCGTTTTTTTCTACATGCAATAGATACTTAAGAAGGACTGATTTTATATCTGAACTGATCTTCATAGCGACCCCAAAAAATTCAACATATTTTATTGGCCGTTTTTGAATAGTCAGTTTAAAACTTGTCAAAATTCGATGCTTTGTTCAGAATAAAAAACGATTAACCAAGGAGTTTTTATGGCAACTAAATACCAGCTTCCAAAATTGCCTTATGATTTTGGCGATCTAGAGCCGGTGATAAGCGCAGAAATCATGAAATTGCATTATACCAAGCACCATCAAACTTATGTGGATAATCTCAATAAAGCCATTGAGCAGTATGCTGAGGCACAACCTAAAGCTGAACAAAACAATAGCCCCGCTGATTTAATTGCTCTTCAGTCTGCAATAAAATTCAATGGAGGCGGCCATGTCAACCACAGCATNTTTTGGACAAATCTTGCCCCTCAAGACAAAGGCGGCGGAACGCCTCCTAACAGTGGAGACTTGTTGAATGCCCTNAAAAAAGATTTCGGTTCGCTCGAAAAATTTATCGAGCAGATGAATGCAAAAACAATTGCTATCCAAGGGTCCGGTTGGGGATGGCTGGGATATTGCAAACAGCATCATAATTTACAGATCGTGACTTGTGAAAACCAGGACCCGTTGATTACGAAAGGTTTGGTCCCTTTATTAGGAATTGATGTTTGGGAGCATGCATACTACCTCCAATATAAAAACGTAAGAGCCGACTACGTGAAAAATATTTGGAATATCGTGAACTGGAAAAACGTAGAGGAACGCTATCATCAAGCCTCAAGCCAAGTCGCAGCAGCCTCCAAATAATTTATTCCAAGCTTTTGAAAATAAGTATTTTAAAAATATAATACTTGTTTTTGAAGCTTGGATAAAAAGCTCGCTTATTCAAAAATTTTAGTTGAAGTACAAGCCAAATCAGTATATACTTGTTGCAGCTCAAAGTTGGAAAATTTGACAAGGAAGCGCCCTGAATTTGAATCAGTCTAAGCAGCACAACTTGAATAAGTTGTGCGATGCAGATAGATGCAAAGGCAGTAGCAAGCTGACGAGGTCAAAATTCCAAGTTTCAGCTGGAACGAGTATGTACTTGTTCCAGTTCAAATGGGTATCTTTGACCCTGGAAAGAGTGTAATACTTAGACTATATTTTTAATAAGAGAGTGTATAATGGGATTATTCTCGCGGAATAAACCTAAAATAAAAATTCAAACAACNAAAAAAGATGGGTATAGCGGCTGGCTTAAATGTACCCATTGTAACGAACTGATTCATGTCAATGAATTGCAGCAGAATATGAACTGCTGCCCAAAATGTGAATATCACTATCGTCTGACTGCAGATGAAAGAATCAAAAATTTAGCCGATCAGCAGTCATTTCAGGAAATGTTCACGAATCTTTTACCTGTAGATTCTCTCAATTTTATTGATCTTGAGCCCTATCCTAAACGTCTTGAAAATGCCAAAGAAAAGTCAGGCTTAAACGAAGCCATCACTGTGGGGACCTGTTCCATTAATGGAATCAAAGTGGCTCTGGGAATTATGGACTTTAATTTTATGGCCGGATCCATGGGATCTGTCGTCGGCGAAAAAATTGCCCTATTGATCGAGCATGCCATTGAGTTCAAGCTTCCNTTAATTATCATTTCGACTTCCGGNGGAGCCCGTATGCAGGAATCTATTNNCTCTTTAATGCAGATGGCCAAAACTTCTGCCGCATTGGCAAAACTTCATGAAGCCAAAATNCCCTATATTTCTGTGCTTACCAATCCTACGACAGGNGGAGTCACGGCTTCNTTTGCCTCTCTTGGTGATATTATTATTGCAGAGCCTGACGCTTTGATCTGCTTTGCCGGCCCTCGAGTCATTGAACAGTGGATAGGAAAACAGCTTCCTCCTGGCGCCCANAAATCTGAGTTTCTTTTAAAACATGGCATGATAGACTGCATTGTAAGCCGTAAGGATTTGAAGCANAAAATTTCTGAACTTCTCTTCTTTATGACCTCTAATGAAATTCAGGGGCAAGAAGAGTCTAGTAGGGGAACTTTCAAGACCGATAAACAACATAGGTAACGAATGGAAAATGAACCACAGATCGAAATCCCTGTCCTTTCAGAAGAGGGCTATCTGCCCACTTATGCCTCTCGTGGAGCTGCCGGTGCTGATGTAAAAGCATGTCTTAAAGACCCTTTAGTAATCGCTCCAGGCTCGTCATGTTTAATTCCTACAGGTTTGCGCCTTGCGATTCCTCATGGTTATGAAATTCAGGTAAGGCCTCGAAGTGGACTTGCACTTAAAAATCAGGTGACAGTTCTTAATACCCCGGAACAATTGATTCAGATTATCGAGGAGAAGTGGGAGTTATCCTGATCAATCATGGGAAGCAAGATTTTATTGTGACTCCTGGCATGCGCATTGCACAACTTGTCATTGCCCCAGTGATTTTAGGAAATTTTATTCCGACTCAAGAACTTTCAGAAACAGTTCGTGGAGCGGGTGGGTTTGGCCATACCGGAATTCATTAATCTATGATGAAAATATCCAAATATTTGGATCCAAAGTTAGTTTCTTTCATTTCTGCAGAAAATCGTGATGAAGCTTTGAATGCTATTGTGAATAATCTTTATGAACAAGGCATCGTAGAAGACAAAAATATTTTTTATCATGCGATCTTAGAACGTGAAAAAGTGGTATCCACAGGAATCGGAATGGGAGTGGCAATTCCNCACGCAAAGCTTGGGATCTATAATGANTTTTTTATTGGAATCGGGATTCTTCAGAAGGGCGTTGATTGGAATTCTTTTGATGGCAGCCCTGTCCGTATCATTTTTATGATTGGCGGACCGGATGATAAACAGACTGAGTATCTTCAGATACTTTCAGGGTTGACAACAGCTATAAAAGATGAAACTAAGCGAAGNAAAATGTTAACATTGAATTCCGCAGAAGCTATATTGGCGTTGTTCAAAGGATTTTAGCCGCGAGGAAAACAATGGATTTAAAAGTCAAAGATGTAGCCGATTTATTGAATGTGTCTGAAAAGACTATCCATCGTTGGTTAAAGGAAGGTGAGCTTCCNTTTTACCAAATCAACCAGCAAATCTGGTTCAATCGTAATGAAATTGAAAATTGGGTCATGCGTCANAAAATCTTGGACGCTTCTCCGGAACGCGCGACAACAACCGTTTTAGATAACAATCCTATCAAAAGCGGGGTTAGGCAATTTAGCCTCTTTCGCGCCCTTCATAAAGGAGATGTGCTCGCAAATATTCCAGGCCAAACCAAAGAAGAAGTGATACGGCATACCATGCAGCGGATGGCCGAGCCTTTAAATTTGGATGCTGAAGTAATCACCGATCTTCTNTTGGACAGAGAAAAGCTTCAGTCCACTGCCTTGAATCATGGAATTGGGATTCCTCATACACGTGATTTCTTGCTTAATGCACATTATGATGTGGTGACAGTTGCTTATCCTGANAAACCGATCCCTTATGGCGCCCTGGATGGGAAACCTGTACATACCTTATTTTTCCTTTTTGCGTGTGATGATAAAAGGCATTTACACTTGTTGGCTAAAATTGCGCATCTTGTGAGTCAAGCCTCTACTTTGGATTTCTTACAAAGCAAGCCCAACAAAAATGAACTCTTAAACTATATTAAAACGTTTGAATCTGCCATGAATTCAAATTAGACTTAAAAACCGATTGCTATCTTAGCAGTCGGTTTATCCATAGTTTTCACTCAGCGATCTGAATTTATTCTCTTATTTAGACCTAGTTTTAATCTGCTTAAACCCCTTGAATGTTTGAAATGTACTTTTCCCAGATTTCTTGAACATTTTTTGCTAAAGTATTGGGATCAAAAGGCTTGACGATCACATCGACAATTCCGCATTTAAAATACTCCTCAACCTCATTCTTTTGCGCTTTAGCTGTGAGAAAAATCACAGGTGTTTTAGCAAGGCTAGGAAGCAATCTAAGAGTCTTGAGAGTCGCGATCCCGTCCATACCGGGCATCATGACATCTAAAAGGATTAAATCAGGTTGAAAGTCCATGGCTATTTTTATTCCTTCCTCTCCTGAAAAAGCAGAACGAAATTCTATATCGGGAATGTCTCGAAGACATATTTTAACGATCAAATGAATATCTTGATCGTCATCGACAAAGAGAAGTTTTTAAGTTGCTTATCCATTATTCGTCTTTAGTTAATAGAGGGATATCAAAGAAAANAGTGGTTCCTTCTCCGAGTTTTGTTTTGTATTGGATTTCTCCGCCATGCGCGTCGATAATAGATTTAGAAATATAAAGGCCTAGCCCTGTTCCTCCAGCAACACGATGATCACTAGAATCTGCCTGGGCAAAACTATCAAATAATTTAGGTTGAAATTCTTTCGGAATGCCAGGACCTTTATCAATAACAGAAACTCGTGCTTTATCGTCTTTAATTTCCATTAAAACCCTCACAGTTCCATCATGAGGGGAAAATTTGATTGCATTGGAGAGAAGATTGACCATCACTTGCACAAGCCTTGAGAAGTCTCCATTGACAACAACAGGCTTCAAAACTCCTTCCGTGACAATTTTAACATTAAATTTATGTGCGATGATTTCGGAAGATTTTATAGATTCTAAGATCACATCCTCAAGGTGGATTTNTTTAAAATCAAATTTCAGCTTGCCAAGCTGTAACTTTTCGAAATCCATTGTATCATTTATGAGATTGGTTAAACGTATGCAATTTCTATGAGCATTGGTAAGAAGCTCTTGCCTTTCCTGAAAGGGTAAATCTTTCGAAAGAAGCAAAGTCAGTCCACCGTAGATGGATGTCAATGGTGTTCTTAACTCATGGCTCATGATCGAAATAAATTCGTTTTTGATTTNTTCAAGGTTTTTTGATTCGGTGATATTCCTGCTTGACCCTCGAAATCCCAGCAACTCATTTTTGGATCNCAAAAGGACTTTAGCATTGGTTTCTATCCAGCGAAGGCTGCCATTTTTATGAAGGAGTGAAAGGGTCAAATGTCTCCAGCCTTCTTTTTTGGCAGCGTGGTCTTTTAGCTCATATTCTATTCTATTCCTGTCTTCCTGAGGGACAAAATAAAGGAGGTTTTTTTCTAAAATTTCGTCTACTTGATATCCCAGAATCGGGTAAATCGCCAGATTAGAAANAATAAAAGTTCCGTTTTTATCAAGCTCCCATATCCAGTCTTCTGTGATTTCGATAAAGGAATCAAATCTTTTGTTGCTCTCGAGCANAAAGTTCTGTAGAATTTTTTGATTGGTAATATCCTGCTCAACAACGATAATTTCGGAGATTTTTCCAAAAANATCGCGGATCGCATCGTAAGAGCTCGTCACGCAGATCTGCTGGCCATCGCTTCTCAATCTTCTAGATTCAAAATTTTCGACCGATTTTCCTGAAATGACCGCTTGGCTCATTTGATCAAATTCATTTTTGCTATCATTGGGATAAAGTCTTTTAATACTATTTCCGACCATTTCTTCTGCTGTCCAGCCATAGGTTTTCTCTGCACCGGGTAACCAACTTATAATGAGACCATTAGCACTTACGCTATAGATACTGTTCAATGACATTTCCAGGGCTTTAGAAAATTGAAATTTTGCCTGATTACTGTATAGTCTATTAATGTATAGACCTGCACTGATTCCAAACGAAGAAATTAAATCCAACAGAAGATTATCGATGTGTTCTGTAAAGGGTGTCCGGCGGAATAACTCTATAAATCCCGCTAACTCCGAATTTTGGTTAAAAGAAAAAGCCAAAGCCCCTCTTAAGCCTGTTTCGATGGCTTCATTTCTCCTTATAAAAGTGGAATCTTCGGTGATATCTTNTTCCCAAGCAGGTCGATTAGAGGCGGATGCATAGCTAAATAGCAATTTTGATTTCGCTTCTGACTCCCTGGTTTTTTTTCNGAATTTAGCGATTTCGAGCCCCTCAATATGAACAAAGTCGACGCACTGAAAATTCTGTTTTTCTTTATTCCATAGCCAGGTGATCATGACTTCCCATCCAAGGCTTTCATGAAGAATCTGAATGATGGATTTGCACGCTTGAGACAGTTGAGGGGCTTCGCTCAAAATTTTTGAGATAGATTCAGAGATACGAATGTATTGTTGGGCTCTTTTAAGTTCTGTGATGTCTCGAAATAAAAGGCAAAGCTGCTCTGCTTCATTCCAAATCCCGTTAAANNAAGAGACCAACACTGTCCGAATCTCGCCTCTTTTAGTCCTAATAATAAGTTCAGACTTTTTCTTTTTTTCTTTTGNCAATGAGTTCGTAAAATAAATTCGATTGTCTTCAGGGATAATGTCCAGAATCGAAGTTCCTATCGCATTCTCAGAAGAAGCTCCAATAAGTTCGANAANACTCCTATTTCCATAAAGAATGATTTGTTCTTGAGATAAAATAATTGCAGACTCATCCATATTCTCAAAGAAAACCTGATAGGGATGGTCAGGACTGATGAGTGAGTAAACCTGCTCTCCCTTGATGTCTTTAACGATCAAAGCATCGACTTGACCGCTGCGGATAGCTTGTAAAGTTTCCTCTGCTTCATAAAGACGTTTGATAAGCTCTTCATGAGATAAATTCAGTTTTTTTCATCCGCCATCAGCTTTCCTGCTTGATCTCTAGATTAACCAATACCTGATCGATGTCTGAAAGATCCCCAATCAATTTACGGACCGGAGAGGGTAGCTCTTTAACAAGTGTAGGAATCGCAATAATTTGGTGGACGGAAGCTTTTTCCGGATTTGTCATGATATCTATTACTTTAATTTCGTTCTGACCGGGTAAATATTCGTCGCAAATTTTTTTAAGTTTTTTATGGCGGCTAAAGAATGCGAATTCATCCCTGAAATATAGAGTGTGAATACATAAAAAGGCTTTTTATGAGGATGTTTCATTTATGACTCTCCAGGGCACCATATTCAGACCCACAAGGACCTTTTCTTTGTTGGAGAGATCTCCAATAATTTTGCGCACCGGCTCAGGTAATTTGCGGACAAGAGTGGGCACAGCAAGAATTTGATCTCCTTCCGCGAGTTGTGGGTTTTTTAATAGATCGATCACTTCAATCGAGTATTTTCCAGGTACTTTTTCTTCGCAGATTTTTTTGAGGTTCTCCAGAGCCTTTGCACTTCTAGGCGTCATTCCTGCAATATAGAGCCTTAAACTCCACTCAGTTTTTTCCTTTTTTGCCATGATCTGCCTTCATAAATTTGTTTTTTTGACTTGGAAGACGATGTTCTTTAAGAGCTTCTTTGGTTGCATTTGAAAGTTCTTCTTTTAACTTAATAAATTTTTCTTCTTCATCAGCTGCTCGTGCTTTAAAATCTAGTTCGGCATTTAGGTTTTGGAGTTGAATTTTTGCAAGACCTTNTTTCAGCTCGATTTCGCGCTGTAGTTTATCTAATTCATGCTGTTCCGCTGCTTTTACAATGGCATCTTTGTTTTCCTGGACAACACGAGCAGAGCCTGTTAAGACCCCCGCTTCACCAAAGTAAGGATCCCTTATTGTAATTCCTTCAGACGAAATTGAAAATTCGCGTACCTGATTTGAGTGCGCCATTCCTCTGGATTTGAGGATCAAAAGATTGCGATTTAATTCACCGTTTGTTTCTTCATTTCTAATGATAATGAAGGTATCGATGATCGAGGAGAGGCCATAGGAAAATTCTTGATCATCGTTGCTCAAGGATAACAGCGTCATAAGAAATGTCGTTTTTTGCTTTTTTAAGTAATCAATCATTCTTGTTAACGCAGAAAAGACTTGAATTTCTGATCCACAATGACGAAATGTACTAAGAGGATCAATCACCACAGCATGAGGTTCAAATTTCTCTACTTCATGAATAAAATTTCCCAAATGCCGTTCCAAGCCATATTGAGTAGGGCGGGTACTCACAATTTTGAGAAGGCCCTTTTTTATATAAGGACGAAAATCTATCCCCACCGACATTAAATTACGAATGATTTCAGATTCAGATTCTTCATAGCTGCAAAAGACACTTTTTTGCATTTCACAAATACTTTNTGCAAAAGTACCTGCAAAAGTTGTTTTGCCAGAACCTGCTGAACCGGAGAGTAAAATGGTACTGCCTTCATAATATCCTCTTCCTTGGAGACAAAGATCGAGTTTCGGAATGCCGGTGCTTATCTGGTGAGTTGGAGCTTCGAATTGCATGTCCAATGCAGTGATAGGAAGAAGTAAAATTCCATCGCGTCGGATGATAAAGGGAAAGCGATTGGTTTCGTGATAAGAGCCGCGATACTTAATGATTTGTAGACGTCTTGTATAAAGATCATCAGCAACATGGTTGCTTAGGGAGACGACGCAATCAGCCACATATTCTTCTATTCCGTAGCGGGTCAGTGTGCTCCCATGCCCCTCTTCACCCGTTACTATTGTAGTGAGGTTTTTATCTTTTAACCAGCCAAAAAGTCTCCTCAATTCTGAACGCAAAAGAGCCTCATTCATAAACCCGGAAANAAGCACTTCAATGGTATCTATCGCCAGCCGTTTGGCTTTTACTTTTTNGACAGCACTTTCGATACGGATAAAAAGACCTTCCAGGTCGTATTNCCCTGTTTCGGTATAACCTCTCGTGTCAACATAAACATATTCAATCGTGATTAATTTTTNTCTCTCTAACTCTTCAAGATCAAATCCCATGCAGGCGGAATTTTNTATAATATCTTCTTTTCGTTCTTCAAAGGTTAAAAATACGCCCGGCTCCTTGTACTCAATTGCTCCATGTATAATAAATTCCAAAGCCATCAGCGTTTTGCCGCAGCCTGCATTTCCGCAAATCAGAGTAGGACGCCCCTTGGGGACTCCTCCGAAGGTAATCTGATCAAACCCTTTAATGCCAGTGGGGACTTTTTCGAGTCCCTTTCTTTCAAAATTTAATTTTTTTGCTTTGGCCATAAGGTTACCTTGGCAAGAGACGTTTTTAGAGTGTTTGTTATAAATTACAACTTGCACACTTAAAGATATATATGCAATAGAAAAATTGAAATTTGTCTTTAAAAAAGCTAATTATTAAAGACCTAAGCTTGAAAAAATAGCTTGCGAATCCAGAAAGCTTATTTTAAATTTAACATTTGAACGAGGGTTTCATTCACGTATTTAATAAAGTCTGCGTAACCTGTAGTATAATCCTTTGCAGTAAATTCATAAGGATAATCGGNGGTGACCCCGAGATTTTCTAAAGGGCTTCCATTGAAACGATACATCAAAGAACCGGTTAAAGTGAAATCGGCGACGCCAAAACGATTGGAATATTTTCTTTTGAGCACATATCCGCCTGCGCCTGCTGTGCGGCAGCCTAAAATTTTTGCGCGCTGATTATCTTGCAAAAGAGCTGGTAAAAGATCCCCGCAGGAAATACTCATGCTGTTTGTTAAAACAAGGAGAGGCTTGGTGTAGCGTGTTTTACGGTGGGGAAGAATAGAATCCAAACCCTCCAGAGGGTAGGGATCTGTCATAAATTTATTTTCTCGGTACTGTTCTTTGACAAATTCAGAAAAAGCAAGAATAGACTGAATCAGCTGTTTATTGACAGGATATCCACAAAGATCCTGACCAAAAGTATCGATGGCTTCAGAATCGGTTTCTATGGACCTTAGCCACTCAAAGTTTTCAACAGCCAAGTAAACGTCTTCTTGGGTGATCGTAATTTGCTCGGTCAAATTTTTAAGGGGCTTATCGATGAGTATCGAGAGAAGGGCATAAGCATAAAAAGCGACTCCGCCAGGATTATTCATTACATCGATGACCAAGGCTTGTGTTCTTCCCTCCATTATGGCAATGATCTTGCGGAATTCTTCTGCTTCCTCTGTGTCGGCATAAAAATCTGGAATTCTAATGTAGCCAATTTTTTTGTTCTTCAAAGAAAAGATATAGGCATCAAAGATTTTTGAGTTTGATTTCCAGGAGACGGTGCCAAGAACAGGGAAGGGGCTTTNTTTGCCTCCCAGAAAATGGCTGCGGTAGGCAGGAGAATAATTTCTTAAACGTGTATAGAGAGGTAGCGCTCTAGGTTTATGCCAAACAAGATTTTTTTGAGAAAGCGGAAGGATTGTTTTAGGAGAAAATTCGTTGTCAATTTCTTCAGGGATGTACTCCCATTCTGTCACAAAAGTATTCACCTGTTTTTGATNTGTTTTTTTATAAGTAATTTTTANGGTCCCCCGAGGAACATTTTGTAGAGAATTTCCCTCACGGATAGTGAGTTGAAGCTCGCTCAGTCTTTGATAGGTCTTTTCATTAATAGACCCATAGGCAGAAAGTTGAATGTCTTGGACTAGGGTCTCTAGAGGCTGATCATCAAAGGCCAGGATTTCATCCCCGACTTGCAAAGGAATCTCATTAGAATCTGCCCAAAGATGATCGACCCAGACGACGAAATAACGGCCTTCAGCCCCCTGAATTAAGAAGGGCAAAATAGCATACTCTGTAGAGTAAAAAGAGACGCCTGTATGTAAATCCTGAAAAGAATTAAAAAGATCACGAATGATCTGTTGATATTGCCTGGAAGAAAGAGTGTNCTGCTGCAAAAATTTTTCTTTCGCTAATTGAATTTCTCTTTCCAAATCCCAACCCAAATGATCCATTTTCCACCTGGAAGGTGCATAATTGATTTCGATTTCATTTTTAATGATATCCAGATCAGCAATCATGCGGGATTTTTCAGTCGCAGGAAACCCTGCCAGCATAAAAGTCGGAACATAAAGAGAAAAGCTACAGACAACTGTAGCTTTTTCAGAGCGATTTGAAAATCTGTCATAAGATGGGGCTTTTTTATAAATTAACTGGCCGATGAGCTCGCTGTCTTTTTATCCGGTTTGCGATGCAAGTGGATAAGTTCTTCTTCTGTGATGACAAGATGATCTGTATCAGCTGTAACAGAGCAACGGCAGCCTTCATCAGGGTGCATGAGGAGTTTTTCTGCCAGCGGATCTTCCAGATATTGCTCGATGGTGCGTCGTAGAGGACGTGCGCCCATTTCAGGCTGAAAGCCTTNTTCCACGAGGAAATTTTTGGCTTTGTCGTCGAGCGTGATATACACTTCACGTTTTTGAAGACGGTTTTGAATTTTCTTAATTTCAATTTCTATGACTTGCATCAAAGCTTCCCTATTCAACGGATGGAAAATAATGAAATCGTTCAATCTATTAAGAAATTCAGGTTTGAACTGCTTTTTAACCGCCCCTTCGATTTTGTCCTTAATATGGTTATAATCTAATGAGCCTTCTTGCGCACCAAATCCTATCTCTGTAGATTTTTTGATTAAATCAGCCCCTAAGTTAGAGGTCATGATAATGATGGTGTTACGGAAGTCAATTTTTCGGCCAAACGAGTCCGTTAAGCGTCCCTCTTCAAGGATCTGCAAAAGAAGATCCATCACATCAGGGTGAGCTTTTTCGATTTCATCGAAAAGAACCACTGAGTAAGGCCGTTGGCGCACCTGTTCTGTTAGCTGTCCTCCTTCTTCATGTCCAACATAACCAGGAGGAGATCCTGTCATACGGCTGACAGCAAACTTCTCCATGTACTCAGACATATCGACCTGGATCAAGGCTTCTTCGCCGCCAAACATGTGGATGGCTAACAGACGAGCAAGCAGCGTTTTCCCGACCCCTGTAGGGCCTAAAAAGAGAAAGGCTCCAATTGGACGATTAGGATCTTTAATGTCTGCACGGCTACGGCGAATTGCACGGCAAATCGTTTTTAAAGCTTCGTCTTGCCCGACGATGCTCGTACGAAGAATTTCTTCCATTTTAAGGACTTTCTGCGTTTCGCCTTCGGTCAGGCGGCTAATTGGAATTCCTGTCTGCTTAGCAACAACTTGAGCAACATCTTCATCTTCAACAATGACTTCGTGCTCTTCTTTGTTGACTTCCCACTGGGCGCGTAATTGCTGTAGTTGTTCCCTTAAGGTTTTTTCCTTGTCGCGAAGTTTAGCCGCTTTTTCATATTCTTGTTTGCTGATCGCTTCTTCTTTTGCCAACCTTGTATCTTCAATTTCCGTTTCGTATTTGCTTATATCCTGCGGTTGATTCATCATCGAGATGCGCATTTTGGCGCCTGCCTCATCTAAAAGATCGATAGCCTTATCAGGTAGGAAGCGACCGTAGATATAGCGGTCAGATAAAACCGCAGCAGCTCTTAGCGCTTGAGGGGTGTAGATGCATTTGTGGTGATCTTCATACTTGTCTTTTAAGCCGGCAAGAATTTCAACAGTATCTTCGACAGAAGGAGGAGCGACCATAATTTNTTGGAAACGACGTTCAAGTGCCGCATCTTTTTCAATATGTTTGCGATATTCATCTATTGTAGTGGCTCCAATACATTGGATTTCACCGCGAGAAAGCGCCGGCTTTAAAATATTTGAAGCATCGATGGCTCCTTCTGCAGCTCCTGCTCCGACAATCGTATGCAGCTCGTCAATGAACAGCAAAATATTGCCGTTCTTTTTGATCTCGTCCATGACAGCTTTGATGCGCTCTTCAAACTGCCCCCGGTATTTAGTTCCGGCAATCATCAAAGCTAAATCAAGTGCAATGAGACGTTNTTTGCGCAAATTGTCTGGAACTTCGCCTTTAACGATTGCCTGAGCCAATCCTTCCACAATCGCTGTTTTACCGACACCTGCTTCGCCCACAAGAACAGGGTTGTTTTTACGTCGTCGGCAAAGAATTAAAATCAAACGTTCCACTTCTTGCTTGCGGCCAATGACCGGGTCCATTTTATTTTCTCGGACCATTTCAGTAAGATCATGTCCATATGCCTTCAGTGCCGGCATTTNTTCCAGTCCAGTACCTGCGTTTGTCTTTTCGTAGGGTTNTCCCTTGAGAGCCAGCTTGCCCGCCGGGGCTTCCAGCTCNNCAGGTGGAGGAGCTCCAGCTCCGATAGGAGGAAGTTGAAGATTGAAAGTTTCAAGTTCTTTCAAAACCTCTTTGCGAACTTCTTTAAGGTTAACATTCAAATTTTCTAGGACTTGAGCTGCTACTCCATCAGTTTGTCTTAAAAGGCCCAAGAGAAGATGCTCAGTGCCAACATAGTTATGGTTGAGATTGGCGGCTTCTTCATTGGCGTATTCAAAAACTTNTTTAACTTTTCCTGTGAGTGCGGGATCTCCGTAAACTTGAATTTCCGGGCCATATCCGACTAACTTTTCGACTTCATTACGAACAGTTTCGAAATCGATATTGAGATTTCGCAAGACATTAACTGCCACCCCTTGGCCAAGTTTAAGCAAGCCCAAAAGGACATGTTCTGTACCTAAATAGTTGTGATTCAAACGCTGAGCTTCTTNTTTAGCCAGCTTAATCACCTGTTTTGCGCGATTCGTAAATTTGTCAAACATAGCACTCTCGTAGTTAAATATCCTATATATTAACTGTAGTCGCATAGAGGACTTTTTGCAACCCCAGACCCAATTCCCTATCATCCTCTTCAATAGATTTGATGAATGAGTACTTTGGGTACTTTCTTGATCTATTCCTGCAGGAAAGCCTTTTATTTATGGGTCAAATTTTCCAACTTTCAAACTGGAACGAATAGTTACTCCTTCTAGCTGAAACTTGGAATTTTGACCTCGTTAGCTTGCCACTGTCTTTGAATTTGTCTGTATCGCTTGAACTTATTCAAGTTGTGCTGCTTCGACAGATTCAAATTCAGGGCGCTTCCTTGTCAAATTTTCCAACTTTCAACTAGAAGGGTAGATACCCTTCCAGCTGAAACTTGGAATTTTGACTACGTCAGCTTGCCATTGCCTTTGTATCTGTCTGCATCGCACAACTTATTCAAGTTGTGCTGCTTCGACAGATTCAAATTCAGGGCGCTTCCTTGTCAAATTTTCCAACTTTCAACTAGAAGGGGTATAGACAAAAACAATTGGAATCACGATGATTTTAAGGGAGTTATTAGGATTAATTTTTTATAATGAATCAGTTAGATTAGAAAATAATAATTTATTTATGATTTTAAAGTTTAAAATAATTGTTTTGTCAAGAATGATTGTGTTTGCTAAAATTCTACCTTAAATGATTAAAGGTCTGGGTATGGGCGTTGATAAAGCAGAGCTAATTCTACCAAGTGCGTATGAGGCTGGAGAGGTAAACCAAACGAATCAATCTCCACAGGTTTCCGGTCAAGCAGATGAAGGTAAAATGGATTCTGTAAGCACAATGGGTGATTTAAAGGAAAAAGCCCCGGAAGTCTATCGGGCCATGCTGCAAGGAATTGCAATGAATGTCTGCGATGAAATGCGCCGGCATCAAAGACGTCTTAAAGAAATTATGCGAAAAGCTCGAAGCAACTTCTGATGAGTTCCATTGAAAGTACACTTTTTTAGGTTTCCCGGTTGATGCTAGATTTTCTAATGCCCTGGAAAAACAGCCGCCAGAGTATGTCGCCTTATTTATAAATTCCGACGAAGCTTATCTTGAAGAGATTTATTTTCAAGAAACTCGATATATTGGTAAACGTGTAAACCATGTAGAACCTTTAACGCAATTAGAACTTCTACAAACTCATATCTTCAGTCTTCTTAAAAACTTGTGTCAGATTATGACTTTTCCCAAACAAAATTAGTCCTCATTGCTCTACCGTGCCAAACGAGCTCGATTTCAACATGAATACAGAATCTGAAGAGTGCGACTTCATTGTCATTTCAGAAGAGGAAGCTGGACAGCGCTTAGATAAAATTTTAGCTGCCCGCTATCCAGGCCAGCATTCAAGAACGTATTTCCAATATTTAATTGAGCAAGGAAAAGTCATTGTAAATGGTGAAGTGGTTAAAAAACGCTACTTGCCTCATGTCGGGGATGAAATTCAGATTTATTATATTCTTACCCCAGAAATTGGACTCAAACCCGAAGCAATTCCCTTAGATATTATTTTTGAAGATACTGATCTTTTAGTTGTGAATAAGCCTGCTGGAATGGTTGTGCACCCAGCCCCGGGTCATTTTTCTGGAACATTTGTGCATGCACTTTTACATCACTGCCAGCAGTTGCCTGAAGAGGCGGGATCGACTACCTTCCCGCGACCGGGAATTGTGCATCGCCTTGATAAGGAAACTTCAGGCTTGCTGATTGCTGCAAAAACAAGTCTGGCTCATAAGCGCTTGATAGAGATGTTTTCAAGTCGTGAAATTTATAAAGAATATTTAGCCATTTGTGTCGGAAACCCTGGCCATCAGGAAATTAAAACATGGATCGGACGACATCCAATTCATCGTCAAAAAATGAAGGTATTAGATGAAGGNGGGCGTGAAGCAATAAGCATCTGTGAGACGCTTGCCTACCATTTACAGCTCAAGTTAAGCCTTGTAAAAATTGTTTTGCTGACTGGACGTACCCATCAAATTCGTGTCCATATGCAGCATCTGCAGACGCCCGTTTTGGGGGATCCGGTTTATGGAAATGTTGCGGTGAATAAAAAATGCGGAGTTCATCGACAGCTTTTGCATGCCTTTAAACTCCGTTTTAAACATCCAATCACAGATCAAATGTTAGATTTTGAAGCAGAATGGCCTGAAGATATGCAATTATGGGCTGAAAAGATCGGCTATCGAAAAATAATTCATCGACATTTCAATTAAAGAAGAACTTCTATGCGCGTCGTCATTCAAAGAGTTAANAAAGCACACGTGGAAGTGGAAGGCAAAATTTTAGGAGAAATTGGAACTGGCCTGTTAATTTTGTTAGGAATCCANCCAAAAGATCAGCCGTCACATACTCAGGCGTTTGTTTCTAAGATATTGAATTTAAGGATNTTTGAAGATGAAAAAAAGAAAATGAACAAGAGTCTTCTAGAGATTAAAGGAGAGGCGCTTGTCATTAGCCAATTTACTTTGTATGCTAATTGTACGCGTGGAAGACGGCCAGANTTTTTTTCTGCAGCTTCTCCTGCTTTAGCTGAATCGATTTATCAAAAATTTATTGCTGAAGTGGAAAAGATTTAGGCNCGTGTTCAAACAGGGCAGTTTGGTGCCAACATGCAAGTTTATTTAATAAATGATGGGCCTGTAACCCTTACGATTGATAGTTCTTAATCCTTGAGAGTTTTCCAACCCAAAATTTCGTTAAAATTTTGTAAAAAGTACTGGGTATTCTAAAATTTTTTACATTAAATTTTTCTGTAGCTTAATAAAAATAATTTAGTATACGATTAAATTGTAGGGCAAAGCTATAGCCATGCGGGTTCGCTTTGGAGTTTTTGTCTAACAATTACATTTGAATAAGGATCGAACTATGAAAGAATTTGTTGCATACATAGTCAAAAATCTAGTCGACCATCCAGATAAAGTGAAAATTAATGAAATTGGNGGAACTCAAACATTAATAATCGAGTTATCAGTGGAAAAGTCTGACATTGGTAAAATCATTGGCAAGAAGGGAAAGACCATTAATGCCATTCGCACGCTGCTTATGTCAGTAGCTAGCAGGAATGGGATTCGTGTGAATCTGGAAATTCTTGAAGATGGTTCACCAGTAAGACACGAAGGATAATCTAAGAAGAAAGAGATAAAGAAATATTACCTACGCCCCTTCTCTGTTAATCAACACGGACGCGCTCATCGCCAATCGACCTCCTTCTCTTTTCTCCTTAAAGACAGCTTTACACAGATCAAATATATTTACTCATGATCATGTCTTTTTTTCAAAAAATGTTATTTTGATTGAGAATTTGAGAAAATCGGACTGAGTAGGATTCGAACCTACGACCACCCGCTTAGAAGGCGGGTGCTCTATCCACTGAGCTATCAGTCCAGAGAAAAAGCAAATATTAGCTAAATTCGCTGCTTATTTTCAATCTTTTAAGCCATTTCTTTTGACTTTCGTAAATATTTGATAAAAAGAAACGGATTAGTTCTGGAATTTTATTGAAGCCGCGCCTATAATTGTAGGAATTGAAAAAGTCAAAAGTCATTAAGGCTGAAATAAATGTATTTGCCAGATGTCTATGTAGGATTAGGCGGGAATATAGGGGATAGTTGTGCGATCCTGCTCAAGGCTATACAGGAAATTGCAGAACTGCCTGGAGTGAGCGATTTAGCCGTTTCTCGTTTTTACTGCACGACGCCTGTGAGCTCGATTCCTCAAGACCCCTATATCAATGCAGTCTGCCGTTTTAAGACCAACTTTACTGCGAAAGAAGTTTTGCACCAGTTACAGGCTATTGAAAAGGCTTTAGGCAAAAAGAAAAGCTTAAAGAAGCTCCCAGAATTATTGACTTGGACATTTTATTCTTTGGTCTGGAAGTGCACGATGAAGCAGACTTGCAAATCCCCATCCTCGTTGGTCGGAAAGACTTTTCGTGATTGCACCTTTAGCGGATTTAACCTCCTGCTTGTGGGTGCCCAATGGAAATCATCCTGGCGAAAAACACGAGTGGATCTACAAAAATATCTTCAACAGTTCCCTAATATCCACCAGGAAACTGTTTATCCAATTTCAGAAATATTGAGGAAGTTATGCAAAACGTACGATTTAANAAATTCTCAATTGGCAAGGGCGAGCCTTTAGCTATTCTCTCAGGTCCCTGTGTGATTGAAAGCGAGGATCATTGCCTGATGACTGCAGAGGCGCTCAAACGTATNTTTTCTAAATTTCCCATTCATCTCATTTTTAAAGCCAGCTATGACAAAGCTAATCGGTCGGCCTACTCTTCTTTTCGAGGACCCGGTTTACAGGAAGGACTTCGTATATTAGAAAAAGTGAAAAAGGAATTAGATATTCCTGTTGTGACAGATGTGCACTCCCCTGAAGAAGCCTTTGCTGCAGGACAAGTTTGCGATCTAATTCAAATTCCGGCGTTCCTTTGCCGGCAGACAGATTTGATTACTGCGGCTGCAAAAACAGGGATCCCTGTGACTGTNAAAAAAGGACAATTTATGGCTCCTTGGGACATGGGAAATGTAGTCGANAAAATCCGTTCAGCAGGAAATCAAAATATTATTCTCACAGATCGTGGAACAACTTTTGGATATAACAATTTAGTTTGTGATATGCGCTCCATTCCTATTATGCAGGGCTTTGATGTGCCTGTATGTTTTGATGCCACTCATGCAGTCCAGCTTCCGGGAGGGTTAGGAAATGCATCCGGAGGACAACGTGAGTACATTCCAGTCCTTGCGAAAGCGGCCCTTGCCGCCGGTGCCAATTGTCTTTTTATGGAGGCCCATCCCAATCCTTCTCAAGCTAAAAGCGACGCTGCATCTGTTTTGGATTTGAAGGATCTTCCTCCTTTATTGAGTGTACTGGATAAATTGTATGGCTTAATACAAAGTAATTGATCGATGGCATCTAAAAATTTCCCCTCAGAAGATCACTACCGTCGCATTTCTTTATTTTCATTCCGGATTGCCTTAGCGGTCCTTTTTATTGCCTTTTGCATGGTGGGAATNTTTTGGAAAATCGCTTACGTCACGGAAAATGAGGCCGCCCAATATTTTAAATTGTTGGCAGATGCTGAGTCTTCCCATGACCCTTCCCAAGGGGCCTCTTATACAGCGCGTCAGGAGCGCAAAGGAATNTCAAAAGATCTNTTTTTTCAAAAGGGCAGCCATCGTTTGAAGATTCATTTAACTGCAGCA
This sequence comes from Parachlamydiaceae bacterium, assembly GCA_013414685.1. Classification (GTDB taxonomy): domain Bacteria; phylum Chlamydiota; class Chlamydiia; order Chlamydiales; family Parachlamydiaceae; genus Neochlamydia. The sequence continues at coordinate 2,056,657 of CP058704.1, forward strand.
GAAGCCCAGCTTGTTTTAGATCATCAAGACGCTCATACTTATGTTGTCGAGCAAATGCAAAAAGTGAAGTGCTACATGCAGGAAGAACTCTATTATGTCCTGCCCGACGGAAAAGAGGCCGTTCCTCAACCAGATGGTCGCCTGCTTTTGCGTGCGGCAGATGANAAAGATCCGAATGCCTGGATATCAAAAGAAACTGANGGGATTAACCCCATGTCATCGATCCGGTATATCGAAGCAGATGCAGCTGAATACCATTATAAAGATGATCGTTTTGTGGCGCAGACAGTGAAATTGACCCGTTATTCAATCCCTGGACATGAGTTGCAGGAAATTTCGGAACAATCTCGCACCTGGATGAAAGGCACCGCCGATAAGGTGGAATTTTCTTTAAAAAGCAAAGAGAAGGATTTGAACTTTAAAGCACACCATTTAAAAGCTGCTTTTTACGATACAGGTAAAATGAAGATATGAGATGTTTAAAATCTGCGGTTTGCCTTTTAATCAGCCTATCAACTCTTTATGCGGAAGAACCCAGTCCTCTTTACATTGATTCTGAGCAGGTCAACTATAACGGCAAAATAATCTCTTTAGAAGGGCATGCTGTAGTCGATCATGAGCTTGGAAGAGTCGAAGCGCAAACAATCACTCTTCATCCTGGTACNGGGGAAAAGAAATTGCGCTTTTCTTACCTTACAATGAATAAGGATGTTAAAATTGCTTTACAGGATGGCGGAGAGCTTATCTGTTCAGATGCTGAACTTGATTATGAAAAACTCACAGGCAAGTTTTCCGGAGGGCAAGACTATGTGGTGTATACAGAGTCTCTTCAATCTACCCATCCTAAAACGCATGCGATCTCTTCCACACCTTTGAACATTCAAAGCAAAGTCATGGACGTTCATCTGCAAACAGGCAATCAGCAGTCTTCTCAATTAATGATTGATCAAATTACAGCTGATGATCAGGTGTCTATTAGTTATAAAGATTTTTTGGCAAAAGCCGACCATGGAGTTTTTGAACGCAAAGAGCCCGCAGAAGAGATCAAAGGCAATAAAAATAAAATAGGCTGTTTGTCTTTGCAAGCTCATGATGGCACAGGAATTTGTCAGATCAGCAATGGAAATGGCGATTGGGTCCACGCTCAAAAAATTAGTCTTGATACCTCTGCGCATGAATTAGAATTTGTTTGTCCCAAAGGGTCCATATTTGTAAATCAATCGGAAAATAAAGAAGAAATTGATTTTTCTTGCGGTTCTATGGCGTGGAACGAATTTCAGGATATCCTGATTTTGCGAGATCAGGTCGTAGTCAATTACAAAGGGGTAGGGACTTTAAGCAATCCTCATGAGGTCCAGCTGCATAGAAAACTTTTAAATGGACGCAAACAGTTGAGCTTGATTGACTGCATAGGGAAAACAACATTAAGTTATCAAGATGAAAAAGCANNTGAATCCCACACATTAACAACTTTTAATAGGCTGACGTTAGACCATCAACGCATGCAGGCTCATTTAGACAGTCCTTATGATTCGAATCATCAGATGATAGAAAATTCTCAGGTTCATTTCTCCGACCCGATGGGAGAAATATATGCAGATGAAATGTTTGTAAATTACGCAGAAGTCGATCGAAAAATGGAGCCGGTCAAACTTATATTAAAGGGAAACGTATGGCTGTTAGGACGCACTTCAGTTGATAAAGAAGACCCTGGAAAAATTTTACAGTTTGCGATCGCAGACCGTGCAGAGTATGATATAGCCGCNAAAGAATTAATCTGCATGGCAGATTTTAATAAACGTGTGCTCTTTTTTGATAAAAGCAATAATTTGCAAATTAGTGCGCCTTCGGTGAAAGCAAAGCGTGATGCTCATACACAAAAAGATTCTATTCAAGGGATGGGAGATGTGCGTTTTAGCTTTATTGAAAAAGAATTTGAATTGATGAAGAAACGTTTTGAAGGGATGGGGTATGGGTCATAAACCAGATGATAGGTGTTTGGAAGTCAGCAATCTTATCAAAGGGTACGGAGGGCGAAATGTGGTCAACGGCCTTTCGTTTGAGGTCAAGCAGGGAGAGATCGTAGGTCTTTTAGGGCCCAACGGCGCAGGGAAAACGACCGCATTTTATATGACGGTTGGACTCATCCGTCCCGATGCAGGGCATGTGCTTTTTAATGGTCAGGACGTGACCCGATCAGCGATGCATGTGCGAGCAAGAATGGGAATGGGATATCTAGCTCAAGAACCTTCTGTTTTTCGTTATCTTACAGTGGAAGAAAATATTCTGTGTATTTTGGAGTGCTTGCCCATTAGCAAGGCAGAACGAAAAATACGTTTAGANAAACTNTTGCAAGAGTTGCACTTAGAGCACTTAGCCAAAAAGAAAGCCATTGCCTTATCTGGAGGGGAAAGACGCCGCTTAGAAATTACGCGGGCTTTAGTCACTGATCCGACTCTTTTGATGTTGGATGAACCCTTTGCTAATATTGACCCTATTTCCGTGCAGGAAGTCAAACAGATGATTTCCCATCTCGCTAAGAAAAATATCAGCATCCTGATCACGGATCATAATGCCCGCGAGATNTTTTCGATCGTCAACCGCAGTTACCTTGTCATTGAAGGCAAAGTGATGCTGTCTGGAACTGTTGACACCTTAGTCAATGATGAAAATGTGCGTAGAGCTTATCTTGGACAAGATTTTAAGATGTAACACATTGAATTTAATTCGACCGTCTAAAAATTATAGAATCAGCTTTTTGCTTTAACTATCTTCTATAAAAAGCAAGAAAAACAAAGATGACTCGTCACATTAATGTTTTTTGTTAGACTTTTCCACTGTTTTAATTTGTTGCATAACAAAAGGAAATATATGCATCCTGTCAAAGATCTTGAAAAGAATTCAACTTCAGATTCTAATGCAATCTCTTCTCGTTTATATCAAAACATAGTATCCACATGTACTTCAAGGGGAAGAAAATATTCCGTTTATGTTCAATGTGCTCCTGAAGGACACCTTTTAAGGGCGGCTGCTATTTTTGCAACAATTCTAATACTTACTCCAGAAATTTGGTTTAGTCAGGGATTTATCGCTGCGGTGCCAATAAGCATTGGCGATATTGTACCTTAAACAAAGCCTACACTCCTGAGACGGGTAAGAAAATTTACATCGGGTTAGCAATTGCTTATCCAATTCTAATCTGTTTAGCGATTGTTATATGTAAATTCTCAAAAAGACAGCCATCGACCCATACGCTTCCTGGATGAGTGAATAACATTGCAAGACGTCAAGTTCTGATTATATACTCGTTCCAGTTGAAAGCCCCCATTTGGGCTGATTCAAAGTCTCGGGCTTGAACTTATTTTAAAAGGGTTAATATTGAATTAATATTAGCCCTATTAAAATAATTCAATCGCGAGAACTTTCAATTCTGTCCAAATGAGGGTCCTTCAACTGGAACGAGTATATACCTTCTAGTTGAAAGTTGGAAAATTTGACAAGGAAGCGCCCTGAATTTGAATCTTTCGAAGCAGCACAACTTGAATAAGTTCAATGCAGACAGATACAAAGGCAATGGCAAGCTGACGTAGTCAAAATTCCAAGTTTCAGCTGGAAGGGGTATATTCAGGAAAAATGCCTTTCAAATTCACGGCACATCTTTGTCAATTTTCAACTTTCAACCATAAAGAGTATTTTTTAAATACTCCTTTGTAATTCTTCATAATCTAAATATGGCTTAATTAAATACTAGCCTTCACAAATCTGATTATAAATCCGAAGCTTTTTGTTGAAATTACGTTTTGAATGAAACATATTTTTTAATTAAAAAATATGTTTATTTTCAAGTGATGATAATAAAAATTGCTTTTTAATATAACTTATTATAAAATAATTAGTTAATTAAAAATTAGTAATTTTAATTTAAAGGAATAAGTGTATGAGTCCAAGTTCTTTAGAAAGTCAAATACTAGCTCATGTTGGAGGACAAAACCTGAATGCAGCACCTGTTGAGCAGGGGCAGTCTATTTCTAATGGAAGAAGGGTGAGAGACCTCACTCAAATAGGAAGATCTATCCATGGCCAAATAAACGAAGCTGTAGCTGATTGCAGATCTAATTTTATGCTAACAACAGCAAAAACACTTGGGATGTTACTAGCATTTACGCCCGAGGGTGTTTTGTTATATGGCGCTCATAAGTGTAAAAATGATCCTCAAGGTTGGAACCTTCCTTGTGGAGTGAATTATTCAGATGATGTTGGCGCATATATTTATGCAGGCTTATCAGTTGTTTATCCAATTCTCGTAGCAATGGGATTATATTATACAACCCGACGTTAATTATTAATTAATTGTTTTACTTTTAATATTTGTTTAATAAAAAACACAAGTTTTGACTGACTTGTGTTTTTTTTATAAATTTCTGTTTTTTTAGTAAAGTCTTGTGTCGCTGCTCCAACTTGGGTTCATATCAAAGGCACGCACTAGGACTGAATTGGAAGTTCTCACGATTGATTTATAAGGGTTAATATTAATTCAATATTAGACCTTTTAAAATAATTTCAAGCTCGAGACTTTGAATCAATCTAAATGGGCTCCTTTGAACTGGAACGGGTATAAATTGATTTAAATGTCTATTTAGTCTAGATGTCAGATTGACAGAACAGGATCTGGCCATGGATATTCTTATATACTCAATCGATGAGAAGTTATTCGGAGTAGAAATAGGCAAAGTGCAATCTGTCATTTCCTCTGTAGAAGTCACTGAACTACCCAATGTTCCTCATTGTTTTCTGGGTGCTATTAATGTCCATGGTGAGCTTATTTTGGTCCTCAATTTGCGACACTTGTTTGGCATGCCCGCAAAAGAATTGGATATCACAGATCAATTTATACTTTGCACAATTCGTCAAAATTTGATGGCTCTTTGGGTGGATGATGTAAAGGATATTAGGCATTTAGACGCAAAAGAACTCATCTCTCTGGAAAAGATTTTTCAAACCGATCGGGACTTTCTTTTATGGTTAAAGAGAAAGATAAGATGATTTTAATGTATGACTTAGAGAGGGTTTTGAGCCATGTCGCGCTTCCAAGCGGATTCTAAGTTTAAAATTTATGAACAGGCTTCTTGAATATGCTCAATAAGATGTTGTTAGAAAAATTAAGTGCTTTTTAGAAAAACAGTTGGGCCTCTATTATCCAGAGAAGCGTTTAGGAGATTTAGAGAGAAAAATTTATAAAATCAAAAACTCCCTGGGCTTTGAAGATATCAACGCTTGCGTCAAGTGGTTGCTTGATCATCCAATGAACAAAGAGAAAATGGACATATTAACTTATCATTTAACAATTGGAGAGACCTANTTTTTTAGAAATGAAGCGAATTTTTCCGTACTTGANAAAGAAATTCTTCCAAGTATCATCCAAAGAAATAGCAAAGATCAATCGATTCGAATATGGTCAGCCGGCTGCTGTTCAGGCGAGGAACCTTATTCTATTGCCATCATCTTAATGCGTTTAATTCCTGAAATAAAAAATTGGAAAATTTTAATCTTAGGTTCAGACATTAATAAAGAATTTTTAGATAAAGCACGCCTGGCTAAATATAAAGCCTGGTCTTTCCGCACAATGCCCGCAGAAATATTAGAAAAATATTTTACAAAAAATGAGGATGAAACTTACACACTTCTTCCAGAAATCCAAAAAATGGTGAGGTTTCAACATCTCAATTTGGTTGAGGATAACTACCCAAATATTCTTAAGGGGATCTATGAAATGGACCTTATCTTTTGCCACAATGTTTTAATTTATTTTTCAGAGCAACAAAGAAAGAGTATGCTTCATAAGTTTGCCGAATCTCTTTGTCTGAATGGATGGCTGAGTGTCACACCTGTAGAAATGCCTTTTGTTCAAGAAGAAACCCTTGTTCCTTACAAATTTCAAAATGCGGTTTTCTTCNNAAGAAAGAAGTTGCAAAAATGCCAAGAAATGAAATTTGCAAAGAAGAAAATTCATCGAATAAAGCAGATAGCAATCTACTAAAAGAGAGTGAATTCAATGGGATGAAAAAAAGACAGCAAGGATTTTTATTATACATGTATGAGTCTGTTTGAGAANAAAGAGTATCAAAAAGTCATTCATTTGCTTGANGCCTTTTTAGCACAACAGGATCATGAAGCACACGGGGCTCAATATTTTAATGAAATGCTTTTACTGATAAGAACTTATGCGAATCAGAGAGATTTTTAAAGCATTCGATTGGTCTAAAAAGCTCTTGAGGCGAATAGCCTGGATCCTAGAATTCATTACTTGCATGCATCCTTGTTGTATGACCAAGGACAAATTCATGAAGCGATTGATNNTTTTAAAAAATCGTTATTCCTCGACACAAACTTTCTGCTGGGGTATTTGTTGCTAGGAATCCTGGAAAAAGAACTAGGTCATAAGCAAGCTGCTTTNAAAAATTTTAAAATTGCCTACGATTTAATAAATAGCCATTTTCCAGATGACATGATCTTAAATGCAAAAGAATTTACAGACGAAAGTCTTAGGGAGATCATCCTGAATAACGTAAATATTCTTCAAGGCAACGAACATGAACCCTTTAGAATCAAGTAATTCCTCTAATCACAAACGTAGCATCTTAAAAAAGAGCCAAAATTCTTGCCCGCCCTTTAGAAGACAAAACAATTAAGAATCAAACATTTGAAATTATTACTTTTAAGTTAGGAGAAGAAATATATGGGATAGAGATCGAATATGTAAAAGAATTTTATCCCTTGAAAGATTATACAACTCTTCCAAGCGCGCCTTCTTTTTATTTGGACTTGCCAATGTGCGCAGAAGAGTGATTCCAATCATAGATTTAAAAATTTTGCTTTCTTTAACATCTGAAAAAAATTAAGCCATGAGTTATTAATCATAGAAGATGAACACGCAGAAATTGCCATTTTAATCGACGCCTTCAGCGGCATTCAATACATTACGAACGAAGAACTTCAAACTCAATTGCCTACATTTACAGGTTTAAAATTAAACCTTTTAAAAGGTGTTATTCTGGATGGAACAGTAATTTTGGATGGGAAAAATTATTAAGTAGTCCATATCTCAGCATAGACTCAAATATCACTTAAAAACGCTTATGGATCCAAAGGAAAGTGAATTTTTNGAAAAATTAATGGCCACTTTTCGTGAAGAAGCTTCTGAACACGTTAAAGAGCTTTCTTCTGGTCTTTTGCAGATTGAGCAAAATAAATCGCCTGCATTGCAGGAGCAGCTCATTGAAAAAGTCTTTCGTGAGGCTCATAGCTTAAAAGGCGCAGCGCGCTCAGTCAATCAACATAAAATCCTTGAAATATGCCAGGCAATGGAAAGCATCTTTGCTTTATGGAAGCAAAATAAGAATTTCATGACAGCCGAGGCGTTCGATCAATTATATGCAGCCATCAATGCAATTGACAAACTTTTATCAGGAAGCCTTGATCCTAACTTGTTTCATCAAATTCTAGAAAGATTAGATGTTTTAAAAAATAATGGTTCCTTGATTTCTGAAGATAAAGCCCCAATTATCGAGGATAAAGGTCAAAGTGCACTCCCACCGAAAAATTCCGAGCCAGAAGTTATTGAGCAAAAAAGCCATGAAAAAACTATTCGAATCGCATTGGATAAAATGAATCGNTTTTTTCAGGACGCAGAGGAAACCCTTACAATAAAAATGCTCTTTGCAGATCAATTGAACCATCTTAAACAGCTCCAAATGAATTTATATTCACAAGAAAAACATTTAGAACATCTACTTCTAGAATTTCAAATCTTACGGCAAAGTTTTCTAGAAAGTTCCTCCTCTACCAAAGAGCTTGAAGGGGTNAAGAACGTTTTTAAATTAATTGAAAAGCAAATTTTATTAGCAAAATCTAATAGTAAGGAATTATCAAAATTAGTCAAAAAAGCAGATTTGAGTTCTCATCTTGTCAGCTCCTATGTAGATATCTTATTAGAGGATTTGAANAAAATCCTTATGCAACCCATCTCAATATTATTCGAAGTCTTGCCACGTATGGTTCGAGATATCGCAAAAGACCTTTCTAAAGAAATTCACCTCGAATTTGAAGGTGAAGATATTGAGGTTGATCGAAGAATCCTCGAGGATATAAAAGACCCGGTGATCCACATCATTCGAAATGCGATCGATCATGGAATAGAAACGCCTGACCAAAGAAAAATGTTGAATAAACCNCCTTACGGAACGATTCGTATTGTGGCTGTTGAAAATGAAGCCAAAAATCTTAAACTCTCCATTTCAGATGATGGCCGTGGAATGGATGTAGCTAAAATTAAGCAGGTGGCCAAAGAAAAGGGAATGCTTTCACAACAGGAACTGGAAACTTTATCGGATGAAGAAGCTATCAAACTAGCTTTTCATGTTGGGGTATCTACAAGTCCGATTGTCACAGAACTTTCTGGCAGAGGAGTTGGACTCAATGTAGTTGCTGAAAAAGTCGATCAGCTAGGAGGTCAATTAAACGTTGAGTCCAAGCTGCATGAAGGCACGACATTTTCCATGACACTTCCGCTCACACTTGCAACATTTAGAGGGGTGCGCATTTTAGTTGTTGACCAGGAGTTTATTTTGCCCTCCCATAATGTAGAGAGGGTTATACGCATTCAAGCAAAAGATATTAAACGTATTGAAAATCTTGAAACGCTCGTATATGGAAATCGCACATTTTCCTTCGTTCATTTGGCCGACTTACTCAAAATCCATAGAACGGCAACTCAACAAAATGAATACATATTTGCCTTGATGATAAGATCAGCTGAACAAACCATCATGTTTGGAGCTGATTATGTTTATGGCGAACAGGAAATTCTTGTGAAAAGTTTGGGTAAACAAATGGTAAAAGTTAAAAATACGATGGCTGCAACAATTTCTGAATCGGGTCAAGTCATTCCCATATTGAATCCTGCTGATTTGATCAAAAATTCAACCTTAGAGAAGACTGCCATTTCTGAAAAGCTATCTCGAGGACTNTCCTTTAAAAAATCAATTTTGCTTGTAGAAGACTCCATGACGACGCGCTTGCTTTTTAGAAATATTTTAACTTCAGCAAATTATGAGGTTAAAACAGCTGTCGATGGAGTCGAAGCGCTTGAGATTCTTAAGGATCGGAATTTCGACTTAATGGTCATTGATATTGAAATGCCTCGAATGGATGGTTTTACATTACTTGAAACGATTAGAAATCAGTCTCAGAGGAAAGAGTTGCCGGTGATTATATGTACTTCTAGAGGATCAAGCTCAGATCGAGAAAAAGGGATAAAGCTAGGTGCAAATGCTTACATCGATAANAAAAACTTTAATGTTCAACTATTTCTAGATGTTATAAAAAAATTAATTTGAATGTGCCTGAGTCGAAGAGCTTTGTTCAAGTTGTGGGATAGAGTCAGGCAGCTTGCGGCGAATCAAAACCTCAACTTTCATTCGGAAGGATTATATTATTTGGTTGAATTATTTTAAAATCCTGTAATAGAGAATCTAAAAAATAAAGTATCACTTCATGGGATGCCGGTAAACGGTAAATCTTTGAATGTAAAAATCGTGAGAGGTCAAATTTGGATTTGTTTCACTTCGGACCCATTCCAACAAATGCCATGAATGGATTTTATGATTGGCATTTAGTTTTTATCGTATGTAATTGCCGTTTTAGCTTCTTATGTTGCTTTAGAAATCGCAGGCATTATCCGAACCGAAAGAGGATCCATTTTTGGATTGCTGATTGGCGGCGCTGCAGCTATGGGGACAGGAATTTTTACGATGCATTTTGTAGGAATGCTCGCTTATCAAATGCCCATGCCCATGTATTATAGTTTCGGTTTGACTTTGCTCTCTCTGGTCATTGCAGTTTTGGCTTCTGGATTAGCCTTTTTTTGATCAGAAAAAAAGAAAATGAGACGCAATATCTTCAAATTTTAATTGGTGGGGTCGTTTTTGGATTAGCAATTGTCAGTATGCATTACACAGGCATGAGTGCAATGACAGATGTGCAAATTACCTATTGGCCGGGACTGTTTTTCTCTCTATTCTAATTGCAATGGTGGCCTCCATTGTAGCATTGTATTTTATGATTGCATTCAAAAAGAGTCTGACGTACAGCAGCGGGTATTTAAATTTTTCGCAGCTCTTATTATGGGCGCAGCTATTTGCGGGATGCACTACGTGGGGTTGGAAGCTGCCGTGATTGTACCGACAGTTCAAACAAAATCCAATTTTTATTTGCTGTCCCCGGAAAAACTCTCTTTGTGATCGCATTCATCGCTTCATTAATTATTATTATAACTCTTCTATTGACAAGCTATAAACATTTAATTCTGGTTAAGCTTTTAGCAGGTTTTTTGATTGCCCCTTTTCTTCTATTGCCTTTAGGGATGTTATTCATGCAAACAATAAATAACACTAAAGATATCGAAAGCATTGTTCAAAATGTCCTGCTGCCCAGAATTCAAAGCTTAAACGAAATTGAAAAAGTACTCTTAAAATCCACACAGCTGCGTTTGATCTTTATAATAAAGAATGGGAAAAAGAGCAGTCACCCGAGAATCTCAATTTGATTGACATCGTAAATCAAATCAATCAATTAGAAAATGAGGTGATTTTTACAGAAAGCTATCAGCGGGATGATTTAAATATTGAAGAGTTAAAAACTCGATAAAAATGTGATGGAGTCCGCCCAAAAATTCTTTAATTTGATTGCCTCTAAAGCCTCAGCTCAGGAAATTGCCAATCAGCATAAAGAATTGCATAAAGCTCACATCGATTTAGAAGAATTTATAAAAATTGCCCTTTCAATAGAGACAAAAAAACTAGAAGAAATGAATCGGGAAGCCAGTGAGATGGGCGATCAGTCCAAATGGCTTTTTTAACAATCGTCGGGCTTATCATATTATTTTCTGTCATTGCAAGCCTGGTCATTGCCTATCAGATTTCCATTCCTCTGCTAAAATTAAAAAATATCAGTAAAAAAATTGCTGAGGGCGATCTTGGTGAAAAAGTAAAGGTGAAATCAGAGGATGAAATCGGGCAATTAGGTAAAAACTTTAATCGAATGGTAGATTCTTTAAAAGAGGTAAGTGATGCCTTGACATCGATCTCCAATGGTAATTTAGATGTCAGAGTCACTGCACAATCCGATAAAGATTTGCTCGGGCTTGCATTGGTCCATATGGTTGAAAATTTAAGAAGTATTACGTCTAACATTCAAAAAGAGGCAACAAATCTTACAAATTTCTCTAAAGAAATGGTTGACTCTGTCTCGCAAATTGCTTCTTCGTCTGCAGAGACCGCAGCAGCTATAGCTGAAACTACCACTTCAACAGAAGAGCTGAAACAAACGGCCCAAGTCAATGAAGAAAAAGCCATCGAAGTGGCTAAAAGCTCTGAGACAACCCTCAAAATTGTGAATGAAAGCGAGAAGTCATTGCAAACGACAATTAGCGATATGATCCAGATCGGAGAAAAATGAAATACATATCTGATAGTATTGTTAAGTTAAGCAAGTTTGGTCAAAGCATAGGAGAAATAGTAGATACCGTAAATGAATTCACAGAAAGATCCAATTTGTTAGCTGTGAATGCTGCTATAGAAGCCGCAAAAGCAGGTGAGAATGGAAAAGGGTTTGCTGTTGTAGCGCATGAAATTAGGACCCTAGCCGAACAGTCTAAATCAGCAAACTTTCAAATACGGTCAATTTTGGATGAAATACAGAACTCAACCACAGCTGCAGTATTAGCCACTGAGCAAGGGTCGAAAGCGGCCGAAAAAGGCGTGGGTCAATCAGCAAAAACCAGCGAATCCATGAAACTGCTTTTTCCAGTATGGAGAACGTGGCAGAGGCGGCCAATCAAATTGCTATTTCTTGCCAGCAGCAACTTATAGGGATCAACCAAGTGACGACAGCCATGAGCAGTATCAGCGATACGACTGCCAAACTTGTCGATCATATGAAGGAAAGCGAAACTGCCATTAATTCGCTTAATGGGATCAGTGAAAATCTTAAAAGCATGCTTGATCAGTTCAATTTGAAATCGCAAAAAATTGATTTAAATCAAGTTTAAAGAAATCTAAATGCTGCTCATGAGAAATGCATGAAAACTAAAATCATCAACGTTTTTGTCGTCGAAGACTCCAAAGTAGCGCGTGAATTATTGATTCATATTATTGAAAAAGATCCTCAATTAAAGGTCGTTGGGTGGGCAGAAAATGGAGAAGATGCATTGAAATGGTTGGAAACGGGAACCTGCGATGTTGTGACCATGGACATCAAAATGCCTGGTTTGAATGGATTTGAAGTCACGAAGAAAATTATGGAAACTAGGCCTTTGCCTACAGTAATCATTAGCGCAGGCTATACTCCGAATGATAGTTCTTTGGCATTTAAAGCTTTAGAAGTTGGAGCTTTGGCAATCCTGGAAAAACCCCATGCTCCGACAGATATCAATTATCCCAAGCAATGTAAAGAAATTATAGACACTATAAAAATGATTGCCGACATGAAGGTCATTGCTCATCACAAAGCGCAATCCTTTATAAGTATGCCTCTAAAGTTAGCTTCCAAAGTTGAAATTAAAGCTGTAGGGATCGGCGCTTCTTTAGGGGGTCCTTTAGCTATTGCAAAAATATTGGAGAATCTNCCTGCAAACCTACCTGTTCCAATTTTTATTGTTCAGCATATTTCTGAAGGTTTCACTGAAGATTTTATACGATGGCTTCAGGAACGTTCCAAACTCCGCATTTTCTCAGCCAAAAATGGAACTATTGCCCAGGCTGGATGTGTCTATGTGGCAGTAGAGTCCTGCCATATGGAAATCAAACACGGCGGGTGTATTACCCTTGATTATTCCCAAAGCCTCGGAATTCGTCCCTCGGTGGGTCGCCTNTTTAGGTCTCTTGCTGAAACATATGGTCCGCATTGCATCGGAATCATTTTGACTGGAATNGGGGGAGACGGGGCTGAAGAGATGCTTCTAATGAAGCAAAAAGGGGCGTATACTATCGCTCAGGATCAGGAAAGTTGCCTGATGTTTGGCATGCCGAAGGAGGCTATTCAGCTTGGGGCNAGCGCAAAAATTCTTCCCCTGGACAGAATTGCGCAGGCCTTAATCGATTTAACATCCAGAACTCATTTGCAAAAGGGGCCAAATGGGAAATAACGACTCTCTATTAGAAGGATTTAAAGATAAAAAAATTTTGATCATCGATGATAGTCCTACACAGCTTTTATTGCTTAAGGAAACCTTAGAAAAAATCACATGGCANGTGGCTACCGCNAAAGATGGAATAGAAGGCCTAGAAAAATTAGCCAAGGAGGTTCCGGATTTAGTCATTAGCGATATCGAAATGCCACGCCTCAATGGCTACGGTTTTTGTAAGAAGGTCAAGTTGGATGATCAATATAAGAATCTCCCTATCATTCTTTTAACCAATTTGACAGATCCTTTAGATGTCATTCAAGGAATGGATTGCGGAGCTGATGGTTTTTTAACAAAACCTTTTGAAACACATCTTCTGTTTTCAACGATTCGAAATACGATANNAAAAATATAAGTCTAAAAATTTGATCCCTAACGAAGAGTTATCTTTTTCTTTAGTGGCAAGGTTCATACATTTACCGTTAATCGGGTACAAATCACTAACCTTTTATTATCCATTTATTCAAGTGCAGTGCAAAAAAATTTGGAGTTGGAGAAAGCTTATCGAACGCTTAATCATCTGAATGAAGAATTAGAGTCAAAAAATAGAAAGCTCAATGAGCTCAATGAGCAGTTAATAAAAAAACAAAGTGAGCTAGATGCGGACTTGATGGCGGCAGCTCTAATTCANAAGAAGTTTTTGCCGCAGCCTAACTTCAAAATAAAAGGTTTGGAATTTGCTTCTCTTTGGCAACCTGCAAATCCACTTGGTGGAGATATTTTTAACATCATTTCATGCGCTCAAGATAAATTGGTGATTTATATGGCAGATGTTAGCGGTCATGATGTACCCTCAGCATTGGTCACTATTTCTATTTCCCAATTCCTTCATCAGAAAAATTCAAATCGCCATTCCATTCTTACGCCGCAGCAAATGATGATAGATCTTGATACCGAATATCCTATGGAAAGGTTTAACCGTTATTTCACAATTTTTTATTTAGTCTTAGATATCCAGGCAGAAAAGGTATCCTATTCTTGCTCTGGCCATCCGCCGGCTATTCTACTGCCAAAAAACAAAACTCTTAAATTATTGGATCGAGGAGGAACTATCATAGGGTTAAATCAAAACCTTCCCTATGAGGAAGGAATCGAGACTATCTGTCCGGGCGATAAAATTCTTTTATATACGGATGGGGTGACTGAGACTAAAAATAAAGAAAATGAACTTTTTGGATTGGAAAGACTTTGCTTATTGCTCGATAAAATCAAACATGAGCCTTGCGATAAAATTGTCGCAAAAATTCAGGACTCTTTGCAAACGTTCTCAGATAGCGCTCCATCAAAAGATGATGTAAGCATCATGTGCCTCGAATTTAAGAAAAATTAGGAACTTAAAAGTAGTTTTTAACCCAAAAAAGTTTATTTATGATTTTTAGGATAAAGGAGTCATAAAATGGATTTGGAAACAAAAAAGCAAGATTGTGTTTTTGATGCCTCTTAGTCAAAATTTAGATGTTACTGTCAGCACAGAATTTAAAGGAAGAGTGGTCGATTTAATTACTCAGGGGAATCATTTCTTTCTTTTAAATCTTTCTCATGTTGATTTTATTGATAGCAGTGGGCTTGGAGCCCTAATTTCTATTCTTAAAACATTGAATATCAATAATGGAGATATTGCTCTTTGTGANATTAAAACCCCTGTTCAAAATTTGCTGAATTTAACTCGAATGAATAATGTGTTTAGAATATTTCCTAACGAAAAAGAAGGGGTGGAATATCTCGTAAACAAAAAGAAAAACGTATGATGTATGAGAGATTTATAAAACTGATTATTGAGAGCAAAATCGACAGCATCGCTCTNTTGTCAAAAGCTATTCGAGCGATTTGTGCAACAGTTTTAAACGATGAAATTTCACTTTATAATCTTGAACTTTGCCTAGTTGAAGCTGTTGCAAATGTCATAAATCATGCTTATCATCGAA
This sequence comes from Parachlamydiaceae bacterium, assembly GCA_013414685.1. GTDB lineage: Bacteria > Chlamydiota > Chlamydiia > Chlamydiales > Parachlamydiaceae > Neochlamydia. The sequence continues at coordinate 2,071,822 of CP058704.1, forward strand.
AACCTGGAAATTTTGTAGAAGTTGCAGTCACAATTGATGACAAACATGTCCTTTTTCAAATCTTTGATACNGGGCGACAAAGTGATTTCATCCAATGGTAAAAAGACTTGAATCCTGGGACCGATCTTGATGAATTGAAAGAATCAGGCAGGGGGTTGTTTATTATTTATAATATCATGGATGAAGTGTCTTTCGATGTTAAAGATGGNAAAAATATTCTCACCATGAAAAAGAATTTTGAATCGTTAGAGAAGAGTGGATAATGGCCCTCTCATCTGCAATCAAGCAAAACATCCTCTACTGTTCTTTGGCTATTGCAACCATGATTGCCACTTTGTGTTTTTACCTGGAAACAAAAAAGCTGGGTGATATTTCGTAAAGCTGAAGAAAAATACAACGAAAAAAATTTGAAGAAGCAGCTGACCTCTATGATCAAAGCCTGGCTGCCGGGGGCCAAAAAAGAATTATAGTTAATTTGGCCAATTCCTACGTGGCGACAGGGCATTTCGATAAGGCTATTGAACTTTATAAAGCTTACCTGATTGAAAATCCCAATGATATAAAAGCCCGTCTTGAATTAGCTCGGGCTTTGTCTTACATCGGCAAATTTCAAGAGGCAGAAATAGAATATGAGAAAGTGTTGGAAAAAGGGCAAAAAATCATGAAAAAATAAATTTCTGTCTGTCATGCTACTCCAATTTTTGTTGATCTTTAGCTTAAATTCCCTGGAAAAGGAAAATAACGATCAGAATGAAAAATTAGGAAAAGAAATGACAGACTGGGAAGCTCGTTTGGAATATGCGAGACTCCTTAGTAATTTGCATCGTTATGAGGAAGCCCTGACTCAATTAAATAAGCTCCTTAAAGAAAAGCCAGACTCTTCGTTAGTTTTAATTGAAGTTGCCAAAATCTACTATTATGAAGGAAAGAATATAGAGGCTTTGCAGATTTTAGAAAAACTCCCAGCTAAGGATGTAGATAATAAAACCAAACTTCTCATGGCCGATATCAACCTTGCACTTAAAAAATATCCGATTGCAGAATCCTTGTACAGAAAGCAATTAGAAAATGAACCGACTGATGATCTGACCAAATTTAAATTAGCAGAACTGCTTTCATGGGAAAAACGCTATGAAGAATCGATTCAACTTTATCGAGAAATATTAGCCTCTCGCCCTGAGGATATACAAATCAGACGCAAATACGCGATGGTCCTTTTTGGATGGGTGAAGAGGAAGCTGCAGCCCAAGAGCTTGAAAAACTTTATCGGATAAAGAATAGATAGTTTCATGACAAAAAGAATTCAAAATGAACACAAATTTAGGCATTCGTCAGCAAATTTTTTTCTTAGCCTTCTTTTCCTTACATTTATCGCAATTGTTACCTATTTTTTTGTTCGAATTTTTCTGATCTTCATCTCAAAAATCTCTTTCCCTGAAGTGATGCTGACTGTTCTTTTATTAGCAGCTGAAGGATTTATCCTCGTTCATTCGTTTGGATANTTTTTAAATGTGTTTCGAGTGATTAAACACTCTTCAAGCTTTACCCCTTTATCNAAAGAGCCAACACTTATTTCTTATCCTCCGGTCGCTATAGCAGTTGCTTCCTATAAAGAACCCTTGGATGTNATTAAAAACACTCTTATATGCTTTCGTAATTTAACTTACCCCAATAAATACCTCTATTTATTGGATGATACGAGATATGATCTAAATTGGGGGACTTCAGAGGATAAGGAAAAGTATAGAAAATCCATAGAGGAACTCTGCCAAACCTTAAACGTGAACCTATTCAGAGCAAAGTGGCACGGAGCAAAAGCAGGGATGCTCAATGATTTTGTTTATTTTCTTGGAGGAGGTGCAAGAGAAGATTTTGAGTATTTTTCCTTTTCNGAAATTAAAAACGATGAAGTCCCAAAGTACTTAATTGTTTTTGATGCCGACATGAACCCCTTGCCCGATTTTGTTGAATATTTAGTTGATAAAATGGAACAAGATCCAAAAATTGCCTTTGTTCAAACCCCTCAATACTACACAAATTTTGAATTTAATCGTGTTGCACGAGCTTCTGGTTTGCAGCAGGCCATTTTTTATGAATTTATTTGCGAGGGTAAAAGCCTTCAGGAAGCAATGTTCTGCTGTGGAACAAATGTCATCTATCGCAGAGAAGCTCTGGATAGTGTAGAAGGGTTTGATGAGACTTCGGTTACTGAGGATTTTGCAACTTCGTTAAAATTGCATAAAAAGGCNTGGAAATCATCCTATTTAAATAGAATTTCTGCCTTTGGAATGGGCCCTGAAGACTTAGGGGCCTTTTTTAAGCAGCAGTTCCGCTGGGCCCGTGGCACGATTGGTGTTTTCAGAGACTTACCAAAAGAATTCATTTTAAATTACCACAAGTATACTTTGAATCAGTGGTGGGAGTATTTTCTATCTAGCACACATTATTTTATCGGATTAGTTTTTTAACGATGGTCAGCATGCCTATCATTTATCTTTTTTAATATACCAAGCTATTTGGCCGATCCGATGATCTATGCATCTGCATTTCTTCCCTACATCTTTCTTACGATGCTGATGTTTATATGGTCTCTTAANAAAAGAAATTATAAAACCTCAAATATTCTTTCAGTTTTCATTTTCAATGCTGTTTCTTTTCCTGTTTTTATTAAAGCCTCTATCTCTGCACTATTTGGGATGAAATCTACATTTGGCGTCACACCAAAAGCGGANAGCAATATGCTATCGCTTTGGTCATTACTGCCGCAAATCATCACCGGATTGCTTTGTGCTGCCGCAATTATGTGGGGAGTTTTACGCCTGTACTATGAAAGAGAACCGTTTTACGGATTGCTGATCAATGTCGTTTGGACATTTTATAATTTTCTTTTGATTTCCTCATTTCTTTACTTTAATCATTCCGAAGAACATTTAAAGATATGAAAAAATTACCTGCTTAACATTAATGCTCGTTTTTGTTTTTGGTTGCCAGAAACAAGAAGATTGGGATTATAAATCTGTTTTTGGGGATTTGCAGTCGAAGGATTTCCTGTTTCCAAACAAATCTTGAATGAACTAAGTCAAACCAAGTTGCAGCCTGAGATGATTGTATTTTATTTGCAATGGCCTGCGAATTTAGGTGCTGAACAGCATCCTGTTAGTTCAAGCCTAGAGACTATTTGGGAGGAAGGAGCGGTGCCATGTTTGACTTGGGAGCCCATGTACGTAATCGATCAGAAAGAACATTTTATTTATGCTAGAGATATTTTGAATGGAAAGTATGATGCATATCTTAACCGGATGGCTCAAGAAATTAAGGCGTGGTCAAAGCCTTTAGTGATTCGTTTTGCGCATGAGATGAATATCTCTAGATATCATTGGGGAACAAGCTTGGATGATTTTGGACCTAACTCTCCGGATTTATACATTAAAATGTACCGATACGTAGTCGANTTTTTTCGCTTCCATCACGTTGAAAATGTGTTTTGGGCATTTTGTCCCAATGTGGATTCGATTCCGAATGAACCATGGAATGCCGCCTCAAAATATTACCCTGGGGACTCTTATGTAGATATCTTCGGCATGGATGGATATAACTGGAATAGGGATGCAAAATTAGCTGCAGAAAAAAACAATACAGCCAATTCCNNCTGGAGGTCATTTGAACAAATTTTTTATCCCCTGTATAGTGAATTGAAGTCTATAAATGCCGATAAACCTATAATAGTTTTTGAGACAGCTTCAGTTAACCGCCCAGGAGATCCAAGTAAAAGTCTTTGGATTGAAAATGCCCTTCAGGTTGCGAAAAATTGGGGAATTAAGGGCATCATTTGGTTCCAAATCAATAAAGAAGAGGATTGGCGGATCAATCAAAATCAAGACTATTCATACATCTCACTATTTCAAAACTCTCCTCGTTTTTTCAAGATTGGCTTTTAAAGAGAGCAAAAAGTGCAAAAAATGGAACTCTTAAACCCTAATGCTGACAAAAATGAAAATCAGGTAGAAGACAAAGCCTGCAAATACAGTTGAACGATGTTGTTATAGTTAGTGTATAATCTTTNTTCAAGAGTTTTAATAGCATGAATATACATGTAAATGCCATATTGGGGATTTATCAAAGACCAATTGTGAANTATTTTCTGCATTTGAAAAATAATATTAAAAACTGCAGAAGAAATTTCTGATTCGATTGCTTCGCGCAGAACTTCTAAATCTATATATGCAGGAATTTCATGAAGATGTTTAATTTTTCNTTTAGCTTCTTGATAAATTTTACCTAATTTATATTCATTATTGATGACGTGTATTTCCACATCGCGAAGAAAATATGTCTCAATCGACGCATATTCCTTTTTTGAAAAATCAGAAATTCTAGAAAAATAAGGAATGAGATGCTTTAAATAGATTTTTACTCCCGATTTTAAAAGCCCGCAATCTTCAAGGAAATGGATCAACAATTCAGCTGGGCTTAATGAAGATAGATATTTTTCATAGGGAGTTTCAGATGAAATTATACCAGGAGAGAATTTAAGTTTATTTTGAAAAANACTCGAACAATTTTCCCCCGGTTTCATGATCAATTTTTCAGAGACAACTGTGCCTAAAAGATCGCTTTCAGATGTCTCAGTTAATGAAAGTAGGGAAGGAAGATGAAGATAAATTTTGTCATTCAAACGTAATTGCACACGATTTAAAAACCATGGCAAAAGAGCAATTTCAGCATCGTTATCGATCATCGATATGAATAAGTATTGAAAGGGTTCGCCATCTTCAAAAGATCCCAAAAAGGAAATNNTTAAGAAGGTCTCTCGCATCTTTTTCATTAGCCTGATCTTTTGCATCTTTTCCCTTAAAAGCGATAGTACATTGTTGCCCAAGCTCCTTCCGCATTCCATTGAGAAGAGCGGTGGATCAGTCCTTTAAGTTCCAAACCCCAATTGCAATCAAATTCATGTTTCCAGGCAAGCACACCTTCTATCGAAGGGTTGTTCACACTGTCTGTGCCTCCCGTAATTTTTACATCGAAATAGCGTTCGGGAGCTTCACAGTATTCAAATCTCCTATAATCATGATTCCATTCCAGTGTGATCATTCCGTCAAAATATTTATCCGGCGTCCAATAAGGATGAATCATATCTACTAACTGGTTATCGATAATAATAGAAATGGATTGGTGTGCCGTGTTTCTATAATCACCCTGAAAGATGAGCTTGAGTGCATCAGGAGAGTCATAAAGCAAGATTTCTGTCATCAGGTTATAGTGAATTTGGCTGTTATTGTCATTGTATCGGTAATGCTGGCAAGTTCCAGAGAGATTAAAATAATGGTTTATTTTGGCCGATATGGTGACTAAACTTACTATAGATTGAATAGCTTGTTTTAAAGAAAATAGTTGTAAATTTCATTTTCTTTGTTCAAGGAGAAAAGAAATTGTAAATAGTCATTAGGTGTATACAGCAAGTTATTACGGCTTGTGATAACAGATTTAAATTTATGAAAATAATTTTTATAGGTTGCACTAACCTGTGCAGTAAAATGCTCATTAATGATGTAATCGCTTTCAACAGACTGCCCCTCAGCGGGATAAAATTTGAAATTTAGAAAGGGATTTTCGACATATTCTTGTTGCAGAAACCTTAAATGAGCTCGGCATGATAAAGGAATTTCAAGCACTTGGTCCAATTCATATCTTGCAATTTGTGAGGCGGAAAATGTTCCTGTTCCAATCTCTCTCCAGTACAGAAGATTGCTTTGAAATCCTACATGATCTCTCAGTTTATTTCTGTATAAAGCCTTTTAACTAAATTGTGATTAGGGTCGATATTCAAAATTTGTTTGTAAATAGGTCTTGAATAATCACACAAACCCATGCTGCAATACACTTGTGCATAATCAAATAAGGCTTCTTCATTTCCTGGATTAAAAGCGATAAGATTCTGATAGGCAGTGACGGCGCAAATATACCTGTTATTCCAGTTTAATTTTTTGGCACGTTTTTCAAGTCTTGCAGATTTTTGAATAAGAAGATCGGATAGGCTTTCCGGAGGACATTCAAGGAGGGCATTATAAGTTTCCATGCCAAGCTGAAAATATTTACCCCATAAAGCTGTTCTTGCTCTTTCAAAATAGGGGACAGGATTTCTGGGATTCATGGCTATAATTTGATCATACAGGGACAAAGAAGTTTTATATTTTTTTGACCATGCATAAAGGCGGGCGATGGCAATTTTAAGCTTAATGTTATCAGGGAATTGTTCTAAAAGCTCCTCATAAATTTTAAGCGCGCATGAATAATAAAATAAGATGCTTAAAGCTTCTGCTTTTCCAATTTTAGCAGGATAGTTATCAGGATCAATGTTTAATGCAGCGGAATAAAGATGAAGGGCTTTTTCGGAAAACCATTTTCCAGATAAATGTCTGCCCATTCAATGAGTTCAAGAGCATTATTGGAATGAGAAATAATCTCCTGAACACGCTCATCACAATAAATCTCATTGGACGCAAGGTAGTATTGCACCCTAATATTTTTAGGTTGCCGATTAAAAGCTTCTAAAAAGGCATTCTGAGATGCTTCTTCGTCTCCAATTTTTTGGTAGGCTTTTCCTAAACCAACAAAGGCGAAAGCCCCATATTTTTATCTTTTATTAATTTTTTGTAGAGAGGGATAGATTCTTGATATAATTGCTTTTTATAAAGAATATCAGCCAACAACATAAGTGCTATGGGATTCTTCCTTTCTTCACAAACAAGAAGTTCCGCTAACTCATGAGCTTGCTCAAAGTCTTTCTCTTGAATTTTTAGGTCAATCAGCGCTTCAAGAATTTTAGGTTCATTTGATCGTACTGATAAAATATTCCTATAAATTTCTTCTGCTTCTTCATAACGCTGAGCCCCTTCAAGAGCATGCGCAAGTTTAAGAAGCAGCTCTTTAGAGTGAGGGTGTATTTTTAAAAAGCTTCGATAAATGGCTTCCGCTTTATAAAAATCCCCCACATCATCATTGCATCGGCATAGTCAATAAGGATGTCCTTCTTTCCGTCAGAAAGAGATAACGCTTTCAAAAAAGGCAGCGAGCTTTATGTGCGTGGCCTGCCAGGGCCTCAATTTGTGCAACAGCCACAATCAATTTTAGATGATGAGGATGATTTTCTAAAATTGGGTAAAGTAAAGTGAGAGCTTCCGGAACTTTTTAAATTTGCGTAAAGGTATGCCAATTCGATGTAGAGGTCAATTTTTCTGGAGCTTCTCTAATCAATTTGTCATAAAGTTTTAAAGCCTTCCCTTGACTTTCTTCGTTGTGCGAATAAATTCTTGCCAGCGTCCAAAGAACTTCAAAGCGGCTTACCTGATCGTTTTCCGGAACGATCGTTTTTGTGGCTTTTGCGGCTTTCGGTTTCTTTTCAAAGGACTTATTGCTTGAATTTGATTGAAGAATTCTCTCAGCAGGCTGGACTGTTGCTGGGTAAGCAAGGATTAAGATTGTGGTCAAAACTGAGAGAACGTTTATGTAAATCAATTTTTGGAAAACTCCATTTTCCTATCGATTCATCTTGTCAAGGTTGGAAATCTTGAAAGAAAGCACTTTGAAATTGAAATTGCCTGGGTAAATTCTAAAGGAAGATCAGGCGTATCTATTCAAAATTCTTACTTTGTTATAAAGGTATATAGCTGTCTATAAAATATATTTAAAGCCTTAATCATTTGATTTTTCCTGTTTAATGTTGGCAACTTTGAGAAGGAGGGTCGAATTTGACAAGCTGATGAAGTCAAAATTTCTCTCAATTGGAAGTTCTTAACTCTGAGCTTAAAAGTAAAAAGATAAACATTTTAAATGAATACCTTTAAATCAGTTTTATGAAAAGAGAGAAAGGAGTATACACTCGTTTTAGTTGAAAGTTAGAAAATTTGACATGGAAGCGCCTGAATTTGAATCAGTCGAAGCAGCACAATTATATAAGTCGATACAGACAGATTTAAAGCCGGTGGCACGCTGACGTGGTCAAAATCCAAGTTTCATTGGAATCAGTATGAATACCAATAAATTTTCATATGCGTTTTGGAATTAAGAGTAGTTAAATCTATGGCCAATCATAAAGTAATTATTATCGATGATGATCGCGATATGTTAATGCTACTCATGTCAGCATTCAAAGCTAGAGGAATCGAAGTACAGGGGATGACAACCGGAAAAGAAGCTTTGGACTTTTTNATTAGAGAAAAAAATCTGGATTCATTTTCTTTAATTATATTGGACCGTATTCTTCCCGATATGGATGGTTTAGAAGTTTTGAAACAGTTTCTCGATAAANNTTTCATAAAAACTCCTGTTATCATCCTTTCCTCTTTATCTACAGAATCAGATCTGATTAAAGGCATTGGACTAGGTGCCATCGATTATGTGACAAAACCCTGCAATATCACTTTATTAGTTTCAAAAGCGATCGGTCTGATTGAGATGACTAAGTGACTTTAATTCAGTTTATGTAAAGACTCAATTTGCCTAATAAAGATCCCATTAAATACAAGGCTTTAAAATCCGCCTCTTATTCTCACATCCTCCAGAAGAGCTGTCGCTTCTTTAAAACCTTGAGCTGCGGCTTTTTCTAAGTATTCCCTGGCTTTGTTGGAATCTTGAGAGACTTCAATTCCTCGTGCATAGCAAATAGCAAGATTATATTGGGCATTTGCAACTCCCTGATCGGCAGCTTTTTGGTAATATTCAAGTGCTTTTTCCCAACTTTGCTCAACCCCTTTACCACTTGCATACAAGATTGCAATATTATGCTGAGCTTCAGAAAAACCTTGATCTGCTGCTTCCTTAAAATACTCGGCAGCTTTTCCCAAATCTTGCTCTACTCCTTTGCCTTCAGCATAACATAATGCAAGATTGTTTTTAGCCATAACGTTGCCTTGTTTGGCAGCTTTTTGATAGTATTCGATGGCCTTTGGCCAACTCTGATCAACACCTTCTCCCTTTTCGTAACACAAGGCAAGTTGGTATTGTGATAAAACATAACCTTTATCAGCAGATTTTTGAAAATATTCAGCAGCTTTTATCCAATTTTGATCGACCCCTGTCCCATTCGCATAACATAGGGCCAATTGGTATAGACTTTTAAAATGTCCTTGTCTTTCTGCTCTTAAATAACATTCGAATGCTTTTTCCCAGTTTTGCTCAACTCCGGTTCCATTTTCATAACATGCAGCAAGATTGTGGTGCGCCAATGCAAGACCTTGTTCTGAAGCTTTAAGGTAGTGTTCTGCAGCTTTTTCCAATCTTGTGTCAATTCAGTTCCAGTTGCATAGCAGACGCCAAGATTGAAATGCAAGATTGCAGATTCATGATCATCCAGTCCAAACTTATCTCTTATAGAAAGTTCTAATTCAGAAAATTCTTCCGCGGGAATTTTAGAAGGGTGTGAGAGTTCTGCAGGAAGTTTATTTTCTTGTGAATGAAGGGTTTCAGGCCGAGCAATTTGATTGCCTTGAACATGAGGTTGGCTGCAAATTATTTTTGTAGATTTTTTTCATCAGTCTCAAGGAGTGCTTTTGCTTTATTCGAAATAAGATTTGCTCCCTATTGAACTTGGGATGCTGGAATTTAAAAATAAATTTCCAAAGATTTGCTTGATGCGAGTGAGGATTTTTCTAACCCCTGGATTTTTGAAATAGCGGATCTCCATCTAACTTTTTGATACGCTCAACTATTTCTAATACAATTTGAGAAGACTGGGCTGAATGTTGAACGCATTTTTCGAAGTTTAATACAATTTGATTCATTGAATAATTGTGTTTTTGATACTTAAAAGATCTTCCACCCAAGCATCCAGTGATTGGAGATAAGCTTTCGGCAAATTTTTAAATTCGTGGATATTCATGTCAATGGAGGGAAAATCAGGCATAAAATAAATTTCGTAATAATTTTAATTGTAAAAAGATATTAAGTAGATGAAAGTATTTGAGTCAATTTATTTTGAAGTGTAAAAAATAAATTGACTGATTGAATTTTAAATTGAAAAATTTAAATTTTTAAGCCGTTCTTGAGCCTCTTCATAGCCTAGAGCTGCTGAAAGTTTGTAATACTCTATGGCTTTATTTAAATCTTGAGAGACTCCTTCTCCACGCTCATATAGAGACCCTAGATAAAATTGAGCCCCGGAGTCCCCTTGATTAGCTGAAAGCAGGTAGTATTCCATGGCTTTTTCTAAATTTTTTCTACACCGTTTCCATTTTCAAAACACAAGCCCAAGATGACCTGCGCGGCAATATGGTTTTTGCGGCGGCTAATTGAAGATATTTTATACCCTTCTCCAGATTCTGCAGAGCCCCTTTATGAGTTATGCAGATATATCCAAATCTAAATTGGGCTTCAAAATTCCCCTGATCAGCAGCACTTTGAAAAAGTCGAGCAGCTTCTTCTAAATTTTGTGTAACACCTTTGCCCTCATAGTAACAGAGTCCTAAGCGGTATTGGGAATAATTGTCATTTTGATCTGAGGCAGTTTGATAGAATGAAACAGCTTTTTCTAAATCTTTTTGTACCCCTTTGCCAAATTCATAGCAATAACCAAGATGAACTTGAGCATGTAAAGAACCCAACTTGGCAGCCTCGTGATAATATTTAAAAGCGGTAGCTTCATTGATTTCTACGTGAATCCCATGTTCAAAATAATGACCTAAAAGATAGAGTGCTTTGGGATTTTTTAAAGTTGCAGATTTTTGGTAGCAACTGATTGCTTTATTTACATTCGCAGGGACGCCCCTTCCATTTTCGTAAAGAACCCCAAGTCTGAAATGTGCTCCATGGTGATCTTGTGACGCAGCTTGTTGATAGCGTTCAATTGCTTTTGAATAATCTTGTTCTAAACCTTCACCTAATTCATAGCAAACCCCTAATTGATAATTTGCCTCTCCGAGATCATCATCTTCAATTGATAAACATTCAAAATGCTTGACGGCCTCTGTTATATGATCAGGGATGTCAATTAGCGTGGTCATACGGTATTTTTGAGGAAATCCTCCCATCTGATGGGAATGTTTGTAATGTTCAGCGGCTTTAAGAGGATCCCTAGTAATACCTAGACCGTAAGTATAGCGACAACCAAGGCTGAAGTGAGCTGCATTCTCTAAGAATATGATTACGTGTTTACGATTGAATTCCTTATGATGGAGTCTAAAAATAAATGACCTACAATGCTTTTAATTTTTAAAAGAAATCTTTGAAAGAAATTTGCTCTTGCGAAAATGGGGTCGTGATTTAATTTTTTAATTCGATCAAGTATATCAAGAACCTTTTGATCATCATCACGTTGGTTGAAACGTTGCTGGCATTGTGCCAAGTCGTGCACAATCTCGTTCATCGAGTAGTAACAGCGATTCCTAATAAAATACCGACCGCCTAATTTTCCAGTCTGAGGTTTTAGTTCAGTTAGGTAAGTATGAAAGTCGTGAAGAGTTCTACACCCATTTAAGTGTTCAGGAATATCCATAATAAATTCTTTATTAAGCAAAAATCATAGTAGATAATTAATTGATTATCAAATAAATGATTTTAATTCAATGAGTGTAAATTATTAAATAATAATATGGTGTTATTTTGATTTAATATTTGTTTTTTATTAGAGGACAGGTTTGTCCTCTAATAATCTAATCATTTTGAAGAATTAACAATTTCTTCTGGTTGAAAGAAGAATGCGATTTCAATTTGGGCGTTTTCTACAGAATCAGATCCATGAACTGTATTTTCAGTTTTTGATCTTGCAAATTCGGCACGAATTGTGCCTTGTTGAGCTTGCGCTGGGTCTGTGGCTCCCATCAGCTGGCGATTTTTGGCCACTGCGTCGTCGCCATCTAAAACCAAAAGAACAACGGGACCTGAACTCATCATATTGACCAGGTCTTTAAAAANAGGACGGTCTTTGTGCACTGCATAAAATTGAGCAGCTTGTTCAGGTGTCATGTGAATCATCTTAATGGCAGCTATTTGAAGACCATTTTNTTCAAATTTCGAAATAATGTCTCCAATATGTTTATTTGCTACGCCATCTGGCTTTATGATGGATAAAGTTTGTTGCTGTTCTGCAAATAAAACAACAGGAGCTGTAAAAGCTAATACAAGAAAAAGTGCAATTCTTAACATTTAAACCTCTATACGTTTAGCGTGTTCTTGGGCAAATATCGCCATTTTTGAAAAAGTAATCAATTTCAATTTTTGCATTTTCTGGTGAGTCAGAGCCGTGCACGCAGTTTTCATCTATAGTTTTAGCAAAGTCTGCACGAATTGTGCCAGGAGCAGCTTTTAGGATCCGTAGCCCCATAATATCTCGGTTTTTCACAATCGCGTTGTCGCCTTCTAAAACCATAATGAGGACTGGACCTGTAGTCATAAAGCTTACTAAATCTTTGAAAANAGGACGCTCTTTATGAACAGCATAAAAGCCTTCTGCATCGGCTTTGCTTAAATGTTTCATTTTTGATGCTATGACTGTTAAACCATTTTTTTCAAAGCGTGTGATAATTTCGCCGATATGGTTTTTACCAACAGCATCAGGTTTAATAATGGAAAGGGTTTGTTCTTTTGCCATTTTTTCATTTCCTCCTTTTAAGGTTATTTATTAAAGAGGTAATATAGCAAAAGCGAGAAAAATATTCACTAGGAATTCAAAAATGGACTTTAAAAAAACTAGAAATTTATGCTCAATTGCTAATTGAACATGGCATGAATGTTCGTCCTGGACAAATTGTAAATATCACCGGAGAAATTGCTCATAGAGATCTTATAGAACTTCTTTGCAAGGCTGCTTATCAACGCGGTGCTAAGCATGTGAATGTTGATTTCATAGATCCTTTCTTAGCGCGTTATCGTATTTTAGAAACAAAAACAGAAGACTTTCTAACCTATGTTCCAAAATATGTAACACAAAAATATGATGAATTTGTTCAAGAAGGAGCGGCAATTTTAAGGCTTATCGGGAGCGAACAGCCTGATATTCTTTCGGATTTGGAACCTAAGAAAATCAATATGTTGACAAGCAGTAATTTCAAGGCACTAAAAAATTACTACACAGAGGGAGTGGGCAAATCTAAGGTTCAATGGACCGTAGCTGCTGCCGCAACACCTAAATGGGCCATGAAAGTTTTCCCTGAATTAAATGAACAAAAAGCTTTTGAAGCTTTGTGGGAACAGATTTTTAAAATTTGCCGCGCTGATCAACCCGATTGTCTCGAGTTATGGAAAAAGCATAACCAGATTCTTCAAGAACGCGGTAAATGGCTCACGGAATTAAAAATTCACGAACTTCATTTTAATGGACCAGGAACAGATTTGAAAGTTTACTTAAGCCCCCGGTCAATTTTTGTCAGTGGAACCAGCAAGGGGCCTTTGGGAGACTATGAACCCAATATTCCAACAGAGGAATGTTTTACGACACCAGATTATCGTTTGACTACCGGAAAAGCCAAGGTCACACGTCCAGTCTTGGTGAATGGAAAATTGGTGAAAGGACTTCAGTTGGAGTTTAAGGAAGGCAAATTGGTTCATTTTGACGCTCAAGAAGGAAAGGAAAATTTTGAAAAGTATGTGGATAACGATCCCAATGCCCGTTATCTTGGTGAAGTAGCTCTTGTAGGAATTGATTCTCCCATTTTTCAAAGCGGGCGTGTTTTTGAAGAAATTCTATATGATGAAAATGCAGCTTGCCATATCGCCATGGGCTTTGCTTATAGTTTCTGTTTAGAAGGAGGGCCGAGCATGTCGTCTGAAGAATTGGCAAACACTGGATGCAATGTAAGCACCATACATGTTGATATGATGATTTCGGATGAACATACAGATGTAGTTGCTACAACCTATACAGGCGAAAAAGTGAAACTTATTCATAAAGGTCAATGGCAGCATTAAAGCCCAATCTTTCTTCAAAAGTTAAAAAATTGAGTCAAGACTCATGATTTAAAACATTTGAGCCATGCAATCCATGAATTACTCCCGGTCGGGCAGGCTAAAGAAATCCTTTAGCGCCTGTCCGGGAACATCTCTTCCCATAGCAGCAATTGAATCTAATAAAGGAACATGTTTTGGGCAAACTTTTTCACAATTTTGCGCATTCCCGCAATCACTAATGCCGCCTTCTTTCATTAGGGGTCGAAGGCGTTCAGCTTNTTTCATTTTGCCAGTGGGATGAAGATTAAAAAGGCGAACCTGTGCAAAAATTTGCGGGCCAACAAATTTGGAGTGGTTGTTGGATTGAGGGCAAGCTTCCACACAACATCCACAAGTCATACAGGTCGATAAAGAATAACGCACTTCCTGAATATCCTGGCTCATTTTTGGACCTGGTCCACGGTCAAGTGCTCCATCTGCATCAATCCACGCATGTACTTTCTTTAAATTTTCAAACATCACCGTTCTATCGATGATCAGGTCTCTAATAAGAGGAAATTTTGTAAAAGGAGCCAAAAGGATCGTATCGCTTTGCGTCTCTTTTAAGATTGGCGCAATTAATGCTGTGCACGCTTGCCGAGGGCGGCCGTTAATAAGTACGGAGCAGGAGCCGCACACTTCTTCTAAACATCCCGACTCAAAACTGACAGGTTCAACTTGCTGTCCTTGCTTATTTACCGGGTAACGTTGAATGTGCATAAGAGAGGAAATGATATTTGCATTCGTTGTGAGAGGAAGTTCAAATTCTTCCCAGTATTGCTTACCCGGAAGGCCTCGATAAATGCGCAATGTAAATGTTTTATTCTCCATAATTTTTTACCTATATAGGTAGTTGAATATTTGTAGGCATGTTTTTAATTTCAGGTTTAATGCGTTTCGCGTGAGAATAATCGCGTTCGCTAGGGTTAAAATGGCGTAAATCGACTTGTTCATAAGAGATTTTCGGTTCATTCTTATTATAGGCCGCAATTGTCGTTTTTAACCAATTCTCATCGTCCCGCTTTTCATAACCTTCTTTAAAGTGCGCTCCTCTGAATTCGTTGCGCAGCAAAGCCCCTTNTGTAATAATTAAAGCTAGTTCAAGCATATATTTGAACTGATTGGCGAAAATGTAAGTTTGATTAGCAACTGTCGAATGGTCCGCTAATGAGATCTTTTCATATCTCTCGCGTATCTCTTTTATCTTATTCAATGTCCAGGCTAAATCTTTATCGTTGCGCTTGACGGTTGTGTGTCTAACCATTGCATCAGATAGCTCGTCGTGAAGTTTATAAACGTTTTCTGGACCTGATCTTGAAAATAAATTTTTCTTAAATGCTTCTTCAGCTTGTAGAGCTTCTTCGAAAACTGATTGAGAGCTATTATCATCCCCCGTTGATAGTTTTTGGATATAACGAGGCATTTCAACTCCAGCTACAAGGCCTCCAAAAATACAGGAAAGAAGGGAATTGGCGCCTAATCGATTGGCTCCATGGTATTGATACTCTGCTTCCCCGGCACAAAAACAGCCTTCAACATTTGTCATTTGCCTAAAGCGATCATATCGGTCTTTATCATCGGCAGCAGGCCAATCGACCCAAAGTCCGCCCATAGAGTAGTGAACCGCAGGAAAAATTTTCATGGGAACTTTATGAGGGTCATCGCCTGTAAATTTAGTATAGGTGTCTAAGATAGATTCTATTTTTTTAGCTTNTTCTGCTGGCAGATGGGAAACATCTAGATAAACCTGCATTTCCCCATCAACTCCTAAACCCATTTCACAAACGCGTAAAATTTCCCGGCACCCGATATCTCTGGGAACAAGGTTGCCAAAAGCTGGATAAAGCTCTTCGAGAAAATACCAGGGCTCACCTGTTTTTCCGCAGGGTATTGTTCCGCCCTTGGGAGTAGTAATCGTTTTGCTTGCATCCCCATAGACCCAGATACGTCCCCCTTCCCCTCTTGCCGACTCCGACATTAAACGTAATTTGTCTTCTCCTGGAATGGCTGTAGGGTGGATTTGAATGAATTCACCATTCGCATAGTTGGCCCCTTGCATAAAGGCACGTCCGTTGGCCGCACCCGTGCAAAAGGTGGAATTGGTGGATTNTTTAAAAATAAGCCCGGGGCCTCCCGTAGCAATTAAAACAGCGTCTGCTTTTAAGACCTCTAACTTTAATGAGTGAAGGTCCATGATCACAATACCGCGTGTTTNTCCTTGCTCATCGATGACAAGCCGCATAAATTCATGGTTTTCAAATTTTTCAACTAAGCCTTTGACTTCATAGCGGCGTACCTGTTCGTCTAAAGCATAAAGCAACTGTTGACCCGTAGAGGCCCCGCAGAAAGCAGTACGATTATATAAAGTTCCGCCGAAGCGTCTAAAATCCAAATTTCCTTCAGGAGTGCGATTAAAAGGACAGCCAAAACGATCCAGCATGTAGATAATGCTTGGACCTGCCAGGCACATTTCTAAAACAGNGGGTTGATTGGCTAGAAAATCGCCGCCTTTCAAAGTGTCGTAAGCATGAATAATTGGAGAGTCGTCTTCTCCCATCGTATTCATGGCAGCATTAATTCCCCCTTGGGCGCAGACAGAATGGGATCGCTTCACTTTGGTAACTGAAACAATTTTTACGTGGCAGTCCAGTTCTGCCAGCTTCATAGCTGCGGAGAGGCCGGCTAGGCCTCCTCCCACTACAATTGCCTGTTTTTGTTAGATTCAGTCATAAGTCAGTTATTGTTTTAGGTTAATCCAATAGGTCAGCCAGATTGCAGAAAGACCCAAAAGCCCAATCAGGATCATAAGTCCTGTGGAAACTTTCAGCATAAAATGTTGCGATTTTTGACTCAGCGTAACGCCCCATTTGATCAAAAATGTCCAAAGGCCATTGAAGGCATGGTAACAAGCTGCAAAAACAAATAATGTATAAAGCACCATCATCACTGGCATTTTAAATGTTTCTCGCAACATTAACAATTCGGCTGTTCCAAAATCCTGTGCAACGGCTATGGCTTGATGAGGACCCAGGGGCTTTAGTTTCAATGCTTCAATGCCTTCTTGCCTTTGATGAAATTTTTGCAACTGAATAAGATTGTCAGGTGTGTTGTTTCGAAGATCGGGCGGTTTAGGAAGATTTTNTTCTGCCTCTTGTATGCGTTTAGCATCATAAAGTCCAACATTCAGTCGATCTGCCAGTGTATAAATCCCAGAGTCGAGATTGACTTTCACCATGTAATAATTTTGAGACCCTTGTTCAGCTGAAATAGGTCGTTCAATAAAACGCATATGGATCACATGGGCAATGATGCCGATGACTAACACCCATGAGGTGATGCGTTGCCAAGTATAGGCGTGATTGCGTGAATATTCCGGCAAATAAGGTTGGTGGCCATCATGACCAAAAGAATTGTATTTTGCGGTAAAAATATATTTAATACCCCAAAAGGTATGAATCAAAATTGGCAATCCAAGTANAAGAACTTCGACCGCCTGTAAATAAGGCAAATTTTCTAGAGTGTTGGCTGATGAAATAAAACCTTTGCCATCATCGCCGATGAATAAAGCGGCTTGAGAATTGACAAACAGATGCTCCATCAGAAAGATTACGAGCCAGAGTCCCATTAAAGAATGAAGGCGTCGCCAAACGAAAGGTTGAGGAATTGTTTTTACTTTGGAGGTCATAAATTGAATTGGTTATTTCAAAATGAATTTAGCAATCGAATGATCCAAATACAAGAAAAATTTTTAAGCAAGAAGTTGAAAATAAACAATAAATTTTTATTTCATTTGAGGATTTATTTAAGGAAGGGTTCTTAAAAAAACTCAGAACAAAAAATATGCCCGATTCTGTTGCACGTTGGAAAATTTGACAGAAAAGCGCTATGGATGTGAATCTTCCTGCATCGAAAAAGACAAATTTATCTCAGAAGTTTCAAAAGCAGCGAGTTTCTATGAAATTTTATTTATGCATTAACTACGGTTTGCATAGTTAGTTTCCATCCATTTTTGATAGGCGCCAGTTTTGATATTTTCAATCCAATCCACATGATTGAGGTACCACTGAATGGTTTCCTGTATGCCTTGAGAAAAATTATGATCCGGATGCCACTGCAGTTCGTTTTTAATTTTTGAACAGTCGATGGCATAGCGGAAATCATGACCAGGACGGTCTTTAACATAGGTAATTAATTTTAAATACTGTTCTTTAGGAGTGCCTGTAATTTCAGATAAAATATCAACGATTTTATGGATCAGGTCGATATTTCGCCATTCCTCTTCGCCGCCGATATTATAAGTCTCTCCCTTACGGCCTTTTTGCAGCAGCATCCACAAAGCTTTTGCATGATCATCCACATAGAGCCAATCACGCACATTAGTTCCCTCACCATATACAGGGAGGGTTTTCCACCTAANGCAGTTCATGATCATAAGAGGGATAAGTTNTTCCGGAAATTGATAAGGCCCGTAATTATTGCTGCAGTTTGAGATGCAGGTCGATAAATGATAGGTTTTTGCATACGCTCTAACTAGATGATCGGAAGCAGCTTTCGAGGCAGAGTATGGTGAATTTGGCGAGTAAGCTGTCGTCTCAGTAAAAANACCTTCAGCACCTAAGCAGCCGTAGACTTCATCGGTTGAAACATGATGAAAATGGATATGAGGAAGTCTACGTACAACTTCTAGAAGATGAAAGGTTCCCATCACATTTGTTTCAATGAATGCCTGCGGCCCCAAAATACTGCGGTCGACATGGCTTTCAGCTGCAAAATGAATGATCGTATCAATTTCATTTTCCCGGCAAAGATGCTCTACAAAAGCTTCGTTTTTAATATCGCCTTGATAAAAGCGATAACGGGGATCTGATTCAATTTCTTGCAAATTTTGAAGATTGCCTGCATAGGTGAGCAGGTCGAAATTTATGCAGGTGCCTTTGTAATCTGGCACTTTTTNTAGAAGATAACGGATAAAAGCAGAACCGATAAAACCTGCTCCGCCTGTCACAAGAATATTATGTACTTTTCTTAGAGTATTCATGACGCCCCTTTTTCTTTGTCTGCAATTTCAATAAGGTATTGGCCGTATCCGCTTTTTCCTAATTTTTCACCCAAGTGTCTTAATTGCGCTTTTGTAATAAATTTTTGGCGAAAAGCGATTTCTTCAAGAGCTGCAATGCAGTGACCTTGGCGCTCTTCAATCACCTGAACAAAATGGCTTGCCTGCATTAAGCTTTCATAAGTTCCGGCATCCAACCATGCAAAGCCACGTCCCATAATATTAATTGAAACTTGTCCTTTTTCCATATAGATGCGATTGACATCGGTGATTTCTAACTCTCCTCTGGCAGAGGGTTTTAAATNTTTGGCGATGTTCACCACTTGATTATCGTAAAAATAAAGGCCCGTTACGGCCACATTTGACTTCGGGTGTTTAGGTTTTTCTTCCAAAGAGATCACCTGACCGTCAGCAGACACTTCAGCCACTCCGTAACGCTCTGGAGATTTGACTTCATAGCCAAAGAGAGTGGCTCCTACTTTTGTNNGGATCGCTTTTTCCAGCAAAGGTCCTAAGTGATTTCCATAAAATATATTGTCTCCCAAAATCAAGCACACAGAATCCTTGCCAATAAAATCTTCACCGATAATAAATGCTTCTGCCAATCCATTGGGCTTTTCCTGCACGGCATAAGTAAAGCGCACGCCATATTGAGACCCATCGCCAAGCAATCTCTTAAATAAAAATTGTTCTTCTGGTGTCGTGATAATAAGAATATCTTGAATATGAGCAAGCATAAGCACTGAAAGCGGATAGTAGATCATCGGCTTGTTATAGACAGGAAGAAGTTGTTTAGACACACCTATAGTCAGGGNGTGTAAACGTGTTCCGCTGCCGCCTGCTAAAATAATACCTTTCATGTGAGTTCCTTTTAAAATTCATAAGGAGTTAAAATCCGGGCAATTCATGAGTGAATTAGGATTTATAAAGGGTCGAATCTTATTCGGCTTTAGGGAATTTGTCAAGCTGCAGAAAATAGAAGGAATGTAATAGTATTTATTTGATTAATGAAAGACGTGCTTAGAAAGCGAATAATTAAGACTTTATGCTGCTGCAAATGGGGCAATTTTCAGGTTTATGATTTCTTGCCGGACAATACTTGCGTGCAAAATAAATGATTTGAAGATGCACTTTTTNCCAGCTTGATTTTGGAAATAAAAGTTTAAGGTCTTTTTCGACGCCTGCAGGTGTTTTTCCCCGGCTTAATCCCCATCGGTTGGCACAGCGTTGGATATGGGTGTCTACTGGGAACGCTGGCTTTCCAAAGGCCTGGCAGATGACCACGGAGGCCGATTTATGCCCAATTCCAGGCAAAGCTTCTAAGTCTTTGAAACTTGCAGGCACCTGGCTTTTGTGCTTTTCAATCAAAATTTCAGAAAGACGATGAATAGCCTGGGCTTTTTTNNGTGAAAGCCCGCAGGGTTGGATGAGACTTTTTATTTCCTCTACGCTAAGTGCGGACATTTNTTGCGGGGTATCCGCTTTTGCAAAAAGGCGCGGTGTGACGCGATTGACACATTTGTCTGTACATTGAGCCGAGAGTAAAACTGCCACTAAAAGCGTATAGGGATCTTTATGCAAAAGAGGGATGGGAGGATCTGGAAAAAGCTTATTTAGAACTTTGGCAATTTTTGCAGCCTTCTCTTTTTGTTCACGCTTTACTTTCCTATGCAAANAGTAGAGAAAATAGCTGATAAAATATCTTCACCCACATTTGTTCCTATGATCTTTCCTAACTCGCTTAGACAGGTTCGCATGTCTATTGATAGGAATTCGGGTGAAACACCAGCTTGCAACCCATATAAAACTTTATGACCTGCATGGATGGCTTCCTGAAGCGCTTCTTTATGACGTACATTTGTAATTAAAATTTCTTCTTTGGAGGGGGNGCCATTTTCCCAAATCACCTTATCGATCATTGCCCGAAGTTGATCCATTCCAATGCGATGTTTTGCTGATAAGGAGACAGAATAAGGATAATGATCGATTGAGGGTAGAGATGAGTGAGGCAGGTCAATTTTATTCCAGACAATAATAGCTTTGCCTTTTGGAGCATTTGAAAGAAGCCTTTGATCTTCTTCGTCATAACCCTTTGAAGCATCCAAGACAAATAAAATTAAATCGGCTTCGGCCATGGCTTCCTTGGAGCGCCGGATTCCCTCTTGCTCGATAGACTCATCAGTGGTGCGAATTCCAGCGGTATCCAATAAACGCAAATTAAGCCCATTCAAACGCATCTGATCTTCAAGAATGTCGCGTGTCGTACCTGGCACATGTGAAACAATAGCACGATCCTTATCTAGTAAAGCATTCATTAAGGAAGATTTGCCTACGTTCGGACTGCCAATCAGGCAAAGAGAAATCCCGTCCTGTAAAATTTTTCCATCGTGAAATGTTTTAAGTAGAGAGCTCAAAGAGAGAAGGACTGCTTCTAAATCCCTGCAAAGTTCTTCCATTGTTGTAAATTCCAATCCTTCCTCGGGAAAATCCACCCAGGCTTCCAGGATTGCGGCAATCATTGTAAATTGCTTTTGAAATTCAAGAATTTTTGTAGAAATAGAACCTTTTAACTGTCCCTCTGCTGCATTTAAAGCATATTCATTCTTTGCACTGATTAAAGATTGAACCGCTTCAGCTTGTGCAAGATCCAATTTACCATTTATGAAGGCTTTAAAAGTAAATTCTCCAGGTCTTGCCGCGCGAGCCCCAGCCTCTAAAGTTACTTCTAACACTTTGCGGGTGATTAAACTTCCCCCATGGCAATGAATCTCGACAGTATCTTCTCCCGTGTAGGAGCGAGGACCCCGCATGACCAAAACCAAGACATCATCTACATGTTTGCCTTGAGCATCTTTAACCTGGCCGTAGTGAGCTGTATGGCTTTTATACGTATGGATTGGTCCGGAAANAATTTTTGCCGCAATAGGAAAGGCTTCCTTGCCTGAAATGCGGACAATGGCAANCCCGCCTTCTCCGGGAGGGGTCGCAATGGCAGCAATCGTTTCGCCAGGAATATAAGGATGATGAATGAAATCCATAAAATATAGTTGTAAATTATTGGATAATAATAGACTAAAGATAAATTTTAACGCAATGTCTGAGAATTGAAGCACTGATAGAATAAATCTTTCCAGTTTAAAGTTGAAATATTTGGCAAGGAGCGCCTTGAATTTGAATCAATCGAAGCACACAACTTGAATAAGGGGTGCGATACCGACAGATTCAACGCAATGGCAAGTTAAGAGATCAATTTCAATGATAGTTACAAGTAACTAATTTCTTTTGAATATTTTAACCTTTTATTTGTTTTAAAGTATTATTAATTGATTTTAGCTTGTTTTAAAATATAAAATGTTGTACATTTATACAACTAATGTAATTTTTAAGGAGATTAATATGAGTATTCTATCTGTTGGTAACAATAGTTACAGTTTAAGTTTTCATGAGTCTGATTTATTAGTTGAAATAGAAAAATATATAAAAATTTTGAATATAAGATTGAAGAATCTGAAAATGATGGATTTGAAACCCTCAATGAATTAGTAAACATTAAAAATATTTTAAAAAAATCTTCTTCAAGAAGCCAAGGAGTCTTCCTTTATAAAGGATGCTGAAGGAAAATGGTTCAGAAGGGATGAGAGGGAGCCTACAAAGCTTAAACCTATCACATTTAAAATTTTAAAAAATAAACCTAAAAATGGCAAATTTCCCGCTGCTTGGAAAAATAACTATAACGCACTGAAAGCGTTTAAAGAACAATTCGGACATACAAATGTTACGCGTTCGACCGAAGGATATGAGAAATTGGGCAACTGGGTTGCCGAGCAAAGACGTAAATTCAGAAAACAAGAAACTTCAAATGGAAAGGGAGGCATTACCGAAACACAGTTTGAAAAGCTTCACAAATTGGGTTTTGAGTTTGATCGCTCCTATTACTTTTCTAATACCTATTTTGAAAAAAGCAAATCAAAATTAATAGTTCGAAATCCCTAAATTCTTTTTTGCGGCGCTTTTGCGCCGCTTTGCTTTTTATTCCAAAATGAATATCTTTGAATAGATTCAACTTTTGTTTTAGCAATTAGGAGAGTCAGTTATTTAATTTTCTTGTTGCTTTTGTCCTATTTTGATATAGTTTAGCCTATGTATAGGAATCTTTTTCGTTTCTACCTTCCTCTTTTCATTCGGTTTTTAAGAAGCTTTAGCCGAGTGTTTTTTCTAATATTACCCTAAAATAAAGAGAGATCCAAGTGAGTTTAGAAATTCAAAAACATTAGAGATGATAAATCAATCTCTCACTTTTTATTTTGTTTTTCCTTTTATCTTTATTCTTGGTCTTTATTTTACTATTAAATTGCGCGGTTTTCAGATTTCAAAATTAAAGTTAAGTTTTTCTAATCTCTTGAAAAAACAGAAAAATGAGCAAGGTAATATCAGTCATTTTGAAGCCATTTCAACAGTTTTAGCAGGAAATTTTGGTACAGGAAATATCTCCGGGATGGCTGTCGCCATTTCGACAGGAGGGCCAGGCGCGTTAGTCTGGATGTGGGTCATTACTTTTTTNGCCTCTGCCATTCAATATGCCAGTTGCGTCTTAGGCGTGAAATACCGCCAAAAGAACGAGGAGGGTGAATACATTGGNGGGCCTATGTATTACCTTAAACATGGATTAGGTTTNAAAAGATTGTCGAAAATGTTTTGCATCCTCACCCTGTTTGCTGCCATTACCGTCGGAAACTTTGCTCAGGTAAACTCCATGGCTTTGCCTTTGCAAAAAATGGGGCTTCATCCTTTTTCNTGCGGGTTGATTTTGTCAATCCTGATAGGTCTTGTCTTGATTGGAGGGATTCAAAGAATTGCTCGCTTTGCTTCGATTATTGTCCCCTTAAAGGCCTTTTTGTATTTAGCCTTTGCTCTCATCATCCTCGGCTTCAATTATTCGCATATTCTACCGGCTTTTAAACTGATGTTTGCTTCAGCAATAGATTCTTCAGCAGCTTTGGGAGGATTTTTAGGCGCTGGGACGTTAAAAGCGATGACAACTGGATTTAACAGGGGAATCTTTGCTACAGATGCTGGTACAGGCATTGTGCCTATCCTTCAATCCAGTGCAAGGACCGAACATCCTGTCATAGATGGGTTGGTTTCTTTAGTCGCGCCTTTCATGGTCATGGTCGTTTGCACAATGACTGGCCTTGTTTTAATTACAACAGGGGCCTGGCAAACAGAAATGCAGAGTACAAACATGGTTACCTTTGCGTTTACTGAAGGACTTGGCCATCAAATTGGCGAATATGTGGTCATTTTTTCCTTAGTTATGTTTGGATTCACAACTATTCTGGCGTGGGCCTATTGCGCTGAAAAAGCCATCGCTTATCTTTGNGGGGAAAGTCTTGCCCATCGTTTTAATTATCTTTATATTGTTTTAATTCCTTTTGGCGCTCTTATTCAAGTGGACTTAGTCTGGATTCTGGCAGACATTTGTATTTCAATGATGCTTATTGTCAATTTAATTGGCATTATGGGCCTTTCTTCCGAGGTTATTCAAGAAAGCCGCAATTATTTTCTTAAAGAACAAAAATTCACGCCGAGCCGTTTCTAAGTTAAAATTAGAAAACAACTCGAGTTTTTTCACTCTTGCATTTCTTCTACAAATGCATTAACTTATAGGCTTTAAACCCCAAGATTTCATGGTTAGAGCATGCTATTAGATGATTACGAAGATTTCACGGAAGATCAGCGAAAAATTTTAGAACGTTATGTGACAAATACGAACGGTCATATTTTTGTTTTGAGAAATTTGCCTGAAGTCATTAAAGGAGCTTTATTTTCCCGTTATTCGCGATCGAATTTGGGGCTTCGCTCGCTTTTGCTAAAGGAGTTTATTTCTAATAATGATGAATCTGCATTTTTGAGTATTGTCGGAGAAAATAGTGTAGAGAGTGCGGAACAAAAAAATAATCAGTCTTTAGCCATTAAAAAAGCGCAAAATTTTTACGATCGCATTTTAGATGGATATGGAGATGATTCCATCGGCGAATTAGGCGGAGCCCACCTGGCTATTGAAAATGTTTCGATGCTAGCGACGCGTTTCATCGAAGATTGCAGAATCGGCGGTTCCCCATTAGAAAAATCCACACGTTACATCTGCTTTGACCAAAAAGTCAAAGGAGACTATCTCTTNTATCGCGAGCCCATCCTCATGACTTCAGCGTACCGCGATATTTATGTGAATACCTGCAACATGCTGTTCGACACTTACTCCAAGCTAATTCCTCCGCTTACACAGCTTTTCGAAGAAAAGTACCCATACGATCCTAATACTTCTAAAACAGCGTATACTGCGTCTTTACGAGCGAAAGTTTTAGATTGTCTTCGAGGGCTCTTGCCCGCAGGAGCTTTGACCAATATGGGGATTTTTGGGAATGGCCGCTTTTTTGAACAGATGATGCACAAACTGCATTGCAATAATCTTGCTGAAATCCAAGATATTGGTAAACGAATGTATGAAGAGCTTTCAAAAGTTATTCCATCCTTTGTGCGACGTTCTGAGCCTGGCCATAAAACGCATCAAAATTTTGCTCGCTTCTTTGAAGCCATGCAAACTGACTTACAAATCGTATCCAAATTATATGAAAGCTATCCCGAAAGAACCACAGAGCCGGGGATTCGTCTTATTGGTTACGATCAAGATGCTGTAGTTAAAGTCGCAGCAGCCTTGTTATTCCCTCATAGCAATAAAAGCTTAACCGATTTGTGGAATCTTTGCAGGGGCCTGATTGAAGAAGACCTCATGAGAATTTTAGATGCAGGCTGCAATGCACGCGAAAACAGACGTCATAAGTCGCCACGTGCTCTTGAGCATGCCAACTTTACATTTGAGCTTGTTACAGATTTTGGCGCTTATCGCGATCTTCATCGACATCGTATGTTGTCTCAAGAGCGTCAGCTGCTTTGCTGTGATTATGGCTATTCTATAGCGCCGGAGTTGGTCGGCACTCCTTTTGAAGATAGTTATGTGTCAGCGATGGAAAAAGCTAAAGAAGTCTATAATACAATTGCAGCAGAGTTGCCTGAAGAGGCCCAATATGTGGTACCCATGGCTTATAATATCCGTTGGTATTTTCAGGTCAATCTTCGCGCCCTCCAATGGCTTTGCGAACTTCGTTCCTCAGCCGCAGGTCACCCGACTTATCGTTTTGTGGCTCAAAGCATGGCCCGTCAGGTGAGCGAAAAATTCCCTGCTTTTGAACGCTTCTTTAAATATGTGGATTATGAAGGATATGATCTTGGCCGTATGGGGCAAGAACAACGCAAGGCTGAAAGGCAAGCCGCTAAATAGCGGCTTAGGCCTGGTTAAATTATCTTCACCATAAAAAAATCTTTGAAGGATTCTCATTAGAATTTTTAAGATTCAATCCATCTTTCTACAATCGGAAAACGGCGCCCTGCTGAGAAGGCCCGTTCAGACACGCGCAATCCAGGTGGTGCCTGGCGTCGCTTGTATTCATTGCGATGGATTTTTCTGATTAGATCATTCACGAGCTCTAATGGATAATGATTTCTTTCGGCAATGACTTCAGGGGNTTGATGCTCCTCAACGTAAGCTTTTAGGACTGTATCAATAATAGGATAGGGAGGGAGTGTATCCTGATCGGTCTGATTTTCTTTTAACTCAGCAGAAGGAGGTTTATCGATCGTATCTTGCGGAATCAGCGGAGCTTTACTATTTATCCAACGTGCTAAGGCATAGATTTGCATTTTAGTTAAATCGCTTAAAACTGCAAGCCCTCCGCACATATCGCCATAAAGGGTCGAATAGCCCATGGCTAATTCACTTTTATTTCCAGTGCTGAGAATAATATGACCTAGCTTATTGGACACAGCCATAAGAATCATTCCGCGTACACGAGCTTGAAGGTTTTCCTCTGTAGCATCCCAAGTACGATTATCAAAAGTTGGAGAAAGCAATTCTAAATAACTTTGAAAAGGTTTTTCTATAGGGATTTCGCGGTATTCAATTCCAAGGTTTTCCGCTAAACTTTTTGCATCTTTTTTACTTCCGGGAGAAGAGTAGCGTGAGGGCATGCTAATACCCAACACATTTTGGGGTCCTAGTGCAGAAACGGCGATGCAGGCAGCTACAGCAGAATCGATCCNCCCTGATAAGCCTAAGCAAGCTTTGGTAAAACCTGATTTTTGAAAATAATCCTTTACTCCTAGGACGAGAGCTTTAAACAGTTCTTCTTCAGTGTGCAAATGGATATTGAGTGGAGAATATTTTTTNNTGAGGTCTATGATCAAAANATCTTCTTCGAAACCTTTTGCAAGTTCTATCGGCTGGCCGGCCTGATTCATAGCGAAACTGTAGCCGTCAAAAATTAAACTATCGTTTCCGCCGACCTGATTGCAATAAAGCAGATCGCACTTCAATGTTTGGACTGCTCTTGCACAGACTTGCAAGCGGCTTGGAAGTTTGGCATCGCTAAAAGGAGAAGCTGAAAGATTTAGCACTAAATCAGGTTTAAATTTTAAAAGTTCTTCAACAGGATTTTNTCGATAGGAACTTTCTTTAAGAAGAGCTGAATGTTGCCAAAGATCCTCGCAAATGGTAATGCCCACATTTTTTCCATTTAAATTCCAGGTTTTTATACCTCGAGCAGGTTCAAAATAACGCCTTTCTGTAAAGACATCATAAGTGGGGAGAAGGGATTTATCCTGAAAGCCTAAAAGTTTTTGATTTTGAATGATGGCAGCGCTATTGAAAAGGGGCTTTTCTTGATGATCTGGATTACGACGCGGCAGACCTACAACCGCTGCGATTCCTTGGGTGGACTGGATAATCTTGTCTAATTGAATTTCTGTCGATTTAATAAAATGAGGTAATAAGAGCAGGTCCTGGGGAGGATAACCTGTGAGTGTCAACTCAGAAAATAGGACCAGGTCGGNCGCCCGTTTTTTCCCTTTTTCGATTGCGGAGATGATTTNTTGCGTATTGTGATTCAATGCGCCTATCGTTGGATTCAATTGAGCAATCAGAATCTTCATCTAACTTCCAAAATCATCCAGGATGATACTTTCTCTAGGAACCCCAAAATCATCCAGGAGTTTAAGCACGCTTTTATTATGCATTGGAGGACCGCACACGTAAAATAAACACTCTTCCGGCGCTTCCATCTGCTTAAGCTGTCCAAGCTCAAAAGCTTTGAAGAGGTAGTTGGTTTTTAAAGGATCCTTAGCAGGCCATCCAGCAGAGATATCGTCCGGTAAAGGTTCAGATAAGACTAAACGATAATTAAAATTCGAAAATTCTTTAGCCAGGTCTTCATATTCTTGTTGATAGATATTTTCTTTAAGAGAACGAGCTCCATACCAAAGTGTAACCTTGCGTTTGGTTTTTTCTGTTTTAANAAGATGCATGATATGGCTGCGGCCAAACGAAGAACCTGCTCCTCCGATGAGGAATATCAATTCCCTCTGGTCGTTGATCATAAAAGATTCACCATATGGGCCTGAGAGGCGGACTGTATCTCCTGGCCTCAAGGAAAAGGTGTAAGAGGAGCATATGCCCCAGGGGATCTCTTTAGCTAGTTTGCCTGCAATGAAGGGAGGTGTCGCAATGCGAATATTAAAGCGTAAAATTCTTCCTTCAGCTGGATAAGAAGCCATGGAGTAAGCTCGAATGATTTCATTTGAACCAATGGGTAAATGACTGAAATTCAATTCATGGCCAAATACTCCAAACTTTTCCCAATCCCCATGAAACTTTGGATCCATCGTGGACTTCCAGTCGCTTGTGTTTGTCTGAAAAGGAGGAACGTGGAATTGTAAATACCCTCCGGATCGATAGGGAACCTCTTCTCCTTCTGGAATTTCAACAATAAGTTCTTTGATAAAAGTCGCCACATTTTCGTTGCTTAGAACTTTTGCGGTCCATTCTTTGACTCCTAAGGAGTGGGGATCGACATGAATATGCATGTCATTTTTAACTTTGGCCTGGCAAGATAAACGCCATCCTTCCTGAAGTTGTTTTTTGGTGAAGGTGCCCTTATCGGTCTCTAAGGGTTCGTTGGCGCCTTCTAAAATTTGCACACGGCATTGTTTACAGGTGGCCTTTCCTCCGCAAGGAGAAGGAATCGGAATGCCATTGGAGGTTAAGGCAAGAAGGAGTGTGCTGCNCCCAGCAACCGTTTTGGTCAGCTCAGGATCTTCATTAATTTTAATGGTACACGCTTCACTACTGATAAACTTTGCGCGTGTAAAAAGGATCAAGCTTGCAAGTCCCACGCCTATCACAACAAAAGCGACAATGGCATAAAGAACTAAAAGAATATCAACTCCGAAAATCGCTGCTATCACTAAGGGGAATGATTCATCCATGACTACTCGTAATCTTAAAACTCCATTTGCGCCCTTCAAACATCATCTAGAAAGAGCTTGTTTTCCATCTATCAAAGAACAACTTTACTTACTGCCATCGAGTATGTCAAAAATTAGCCTTTGAGGCCTAGAAAAAATCAAAATTTGAGCATGGTTTCGCTAGGCCAAAATTGGTGTAAACTAAAACAGCCATCTTATACCCGCATTCGATTTTACTATCAATACGAACGTTTTTTTAAAGGGGTCTTCATATCTTATGATTTTGTAATAAAGTTTGTGTGGACAGGTGTTTAATTATTTTTTATTATATAATCTAACTATCCTAATAAAGTTTGAATTTATTTTTGGCGTCTTTTGTTCTGATTTTCGAATTAACTCGAAGAAGGGGCTTTCAACTGTTTAAGAAACTCTTTGACTGTTTAAAGCAAAATTGTTCCGCTTCAGTAGTTCATTCTTTAATTCAAAATCATGGAGTCTTTGCGTCAATTTTTATTAGCAACAAAAATTTGATTCATATTTGAATACCGAGATAATTGGTGGATCCCTTATAATCTTGTGAATCAAATCATTCATATTAGAGGGATTAGGGTATGAGCAAAAAAACCTTGAAATTCATAGTGAAAACATTTTACCGATCATCAAAAAATGGCTGTATTCAGATAAAGACATTTTCGCAAGGGAGCTTGTTTCGAACGCCTGCGATGCGATTCGAAAAGTCAAAATTTTACGCGACCAGGGGCAAACTCAAGCCAGGGATGATGAATTTAAAATTGAAATCCTCATCGATAAAGAAAACAAACAATTAAAATTTATAGATAACGGCATCGGAATGGATGCTGAAGAAGTGCAAAAATATATTGCCCAGATTGCCTTTTCAGGCGCAGAAGATTTTGTGAACAAATATAAATCCAATGAAGAAAAAGACCAGTTTATCGGACATTTCGGTTTAGGGTTTTATTCTGCCTATATGGTAGCTAATAAGGTGGAGATCAATACCCTATCGTACAAAGAAGGGGCTGAACCTGTTTTCTGGTCTTGCGATGGATCGGCCGAATACACTCTTGANAAAGGCACGAGGACAACACGCGGGACTGAAATCACCCTTTTTATCGATAAAGAAAATGAAGAATATCTTGAAGAGTACCGTCTTAAGCAAATTCTCAACCATTATTGCGCATTTTTGCCTTACCCTGTTTATCTTGGCAGCACGCTGATCAATACCCAGGAACCCCTTTGGATCAAAAATCCTGCTGACTGTAGTGAAAAAGATTATTTGGATTTTTATCACCACCTTTACCCTGTAGATGAAGACCCTCTTTTCTGGGTGCATTTAAATGTGGATTATCCTTTTCATTTAAAAGGGATTCTTTATTTTCCTAAGCTGCGCAATGATTTTGATATCGANAAAAACACAGTGAAACTTTATTGCAATCGTGTCTTTGTTTCAGACAATTGCAAGGATGTGATCCCCAATTATCTCATGGCTTTGAGAGGTGTCATCGACAGTCCTGACATTCCCTTAAATGTTTCCAGAAGCTATTTGCAAATGGATCGTACCGTCCGACAGTTGTCTGGGCATATTGCGAAGAAAGTCTCGGATAGTCTTGCTGTCTTGTACCGCAATGAAAGAGAACGGTTTATCAAAAGTTGGAATGACATTTCTACAGTGATCAAGCTTGGGATTTTAGAAGATGATAAATTGTATGAACGCGTAAAAGACTTTTTAATTTGGAAAAGTGTCGAGAATGAATGGTTGACCGCGCAAGAATATTTAGATCGCTACCGTGAAAAAACACAGGACAAAATCTACTATACGAAAGACGATAAGCACATGGCTTCCATCCATGAGATGTATAAAAAACAAGGGATCGGAATTTTATGTGCAAACCATCCCATTGATATGTATGTGATGCAGCATTTAGAAAGAGTTTTGTCCCCGGCATCCTTCCAGCGTGTCGATTCGGCAATCGCTGATCATCTGATTGATAAAGACAGAGAAAAGACCATTTTAGACGCCAGCGGGAAAAGCGAGGCGGCAAGATTGGCTGATTTCATTCGTGCAAAATTAAATGATGAAAAAATTGAAGTTGAGGCTAAGAGTTTAGCAAGCGATGATTTGCCGGGCTTTATTCTTCAGGATGAAAATCAGCGTAGGATGCGCGATTATATGTTGGCAGTCAACCCCAAAGAAGGTGCGGCTCACTTTGCTCATCTAGGGAANAANACTTTTGTTGTGAATACCAACAATCCGCTTATCCATGCCATTCATCAATTAGAAAGTAAAAAACCAGAACTTGCCTCTGCACTTGTAAAAGAAGCGTACGAGATTGCATTGCTTTCGCAGCGTGAGATGGATCCAAGCGCTTTAGGCGACTTCATTACCAGAACGGTCCATGTATTGGAAAAGTTAGCTCAGGAAGCGGCAAAAGATTAATTCTGCAGAGTTTAGGGTTTGTTAATGAAAAGATATGCTAGCAAAGTTTTATTTTTCTTTGCTTTA
This sequence comes from Parachlamydiaceae bacterium, assembly GCA_013414685.1. GTDB lineage: Bacteria > Chlamydiota > Chlamydiia > Chlamydiales > Parachlamydiaceae > Neochlamydia. Next base: position 2,103,675 of record CP058704.1, read on the forward strand.
CTTTTAAATTTTAGCGCTCTTTCTGTCGAACCCTTCAGCCTCTATTTAACTTGGAAGCAGAAACCGCAATCTTCGATAAGCATCCAATGGCTGTCATCTCCTGAAGATGATGCAGATATTATTGAATATCAAATGGAAGGAGACAGTAGATGGCATCATGGAAGCGGCGAGCATCGTTCGATGCCTTTTCAACAGCCNTTTTTAATTCATAGCGTTGAATTAACGGGGTTAAGGCCTGCTTCCACTTANTTTTTTCGTATAGGCACCGAAGGGAAAATTTATAAGTTCCGCACAATGCCCATTGATCTTCGTGAGCCTATCCGCTTTGTGGTAGGCGGGGATATGTATAATGGGACAATAGAAATGCTNAAAAAGACAAACCTCGCAGCAGCTGCTACGAGCCCTCTNTTTGTTCTTATTGGCGGAGATATTGCTTATAGCGCGCAGAAGCTTCCTTGGAAATCAGAAAACACAGAGCGATGGCTGGATTGGTTAAAAGTGTGGAAGGAAACAATGGTGACTCCTGAGGGGTTTCTAATCCCTTTCGTTCCCGCAATCGGCAATCATGAAGTATGCGGAGGCACCAACCGTCAGCCTAAAGATGCAGAATGTTTTTATGCTCTTTTCCCTATGCCTGGAATTCGCGGCTATAATGTACTGGATTTTGCCAATTATATGAGCTTGATCATCCTTGATTCAGGTCAAACAAATTCAATATCGGGCACACAAACAGAATGGCTCAAAGAAGTATTGTCACAGCGTGTCAACGTCCCTCATAAGTTTGCAGTCTATCATATTCCTGCCTATCCGTCTTATAGGAATTACAATGCGACCGACAGCCGTGCCATTCGTCAAAATTGGGTGCCTCTATTTGAACAATTCGGATTGCATGCTGCTTTTGAAAATAATGATCATGCTTACAAACGCACCCATTTAATTCTTAGNGGAAGACCACAGACTAACGGAGTGCTTTATTTAGGCGACGGAGCCTGGTCGGTAGAAAATGTTCGTAAGCCAAAAACGCCGAAGAATGCGTGGTATATTGCCAAATCTTCTCAAAATCAGTACTTTATGGTTGTTACCCTTCAAGGAATACGTCGTACCTTTCGCGCTTATAGCCCCGAAGGCATTCTCATTGACGAAGTCTGTCAATAGAATAAGATGTTGAAAATCGTCCAAATTGATATATTTGCTGCTTCTAAGTAAGCGATGGTTTTTAAATGCGCAAAAGACTCTTACATCTATCCCTCATTTTTTTGTTTGGCATTTTTGATATTATCTTTGCCGGTCAGGAGCCTGCAAAAAATGGTACATTAATTGTGGTTTACCAAACGGGTCCGGAAGGGGAGCGTTTGGATCGAGTACGTTTTTGGCTTAGAGATGAAAGGAGTCATTTCCAGCAGCTTTATCCTAAGGGTAATTCCTTCGTTGAAGATTCAAAAACTTTAACTCGGACTGTTGTGATCGATGATTTATCCCCTGGCAACTATCTACTNCACTTTTTAATCCCTAATAAAGACGCCTATTTTGAACATCCCGAAGAAAGGGAATTGACGATTCAGCCAAATGAGGTGACAAAAGTAGACTTTCTTTTTAAAAAATTAGAAGTCTCTTACTTTGAAACTTTCCAATTGCATGATTGGATGGAATGGTTAGCCTTTTTATCTCATTCTACTTCCAAAGATGTGGCGCAACGTATGTTTTTACGTAGAGAACCTGAAATGGGAATCATGGGAGGGGCATTAAATGTCGAATCTAACAGAGAAGATGCGGATTGGGTTTTATACAATGGCGATCGGGTTACCTATCATGGGATCGGCTCGATTTCAAATTTAGTTGTGCCCGCAGGAGCAAATTACTTAATTCGTGTAAAGCAACTTCCTGGTTTCACTGCTAAAGTTTATCCTTCTAGTCGCTTTGCAATAGGGCGCAGACAAAGTTTTGTGGCCAGAATTGCCTATGAACGTACCTATGGGTCCATAAGGTTTACTGCTGAGATCCCCCAAGAAGAACTTTTAAGTTTTGATTTAAATTCTCCGGGTCTGCAATCCCCTATACATGTAGATTTAGGCCCGCAAAATGGTAAATTTGAATGGAGCAGCGGGCTGATCCCTGTAGGGACCTATGTAATGACATTTAAGCCGCTTTCAAGCGGAGTCATTTTGAGTCCTATCAATATAGAGATACAAGAGAATGAACAGGTTGAAGTTTCACCGAACTTTAAAAGCGAGCAAGGGTTGACTCTTGTATCCAACACTGCAGAAGCAATTTACATTTTAAAACAGCAAAAATCTGATAAGAACTGGCAAGGGTCAGGTACTCAATATACTTTCAAAGGAATTCCTCCTGGACAATACATTTTGAGTTTTACAAGCAGCAATCCTGATTTTCTAGTTCCTCCCGAAGAGAAAAGACTGACCATTGAAGATAAATCAGAAACAGTTCAAGTCTCTTACAAGATAACTGGAAAAGTTAAAATTGAAACTAATGCTGACCGGGCCTATGTGACGATTATTTCAAAAAGCAGCTCTAATCCGACAGTTAGGGATGAAATTGTGGGAGGGAAGAAAGTTTATCAATTAGAACCTGGAGAGTATCAAATTATCGTTGAACAACAGGGGGTAAATCGAAATCAAACAAGCCAAAATCTGTCCTTAAAAGAGTTTGAGACCCAAACAGTCCAAGCTAATTTTAAAGAAACAAATACAAATGAAATGCGCAAAGAGCAGGCTCAGCTTGTCATCATTAGCAATTTAATGGATGCAAAATTTAAGATTTTTAAGAAAGAAGATGAAATTCAGAAACCTGTAGGCAAATATCAAGGCAAATATGTGTCTGTATCACTGACAGCTAAAGTACCTTATGAATTGCTATTTGATCCTTTGGATAATTATACAGCTCCCCAGCCTCTCATAATTGAATTGCAGCCCGGAGAGCACCGAATTATACGTGTAGAATATACTCCGCTTCAAAAATTAATTCTTGTTCCAGCTGGAAAAGTCCTTTTAGGAGATACGTTTAATGAAGGCGCGGCAGATGANAAACCTGTGCAAACAGCTTTTATAAGTCAATTTTTCATTGGGACTTATGATGTGACCAATACTCTCTTTGCAGCCTGGTTGACAAAAGCAGTAAGAGAAGGGAAGTTGATCTATCTTTCTGATTTTGAGAANAAAGGGCAAGTCATTGATCTTGAAGGACACCTAATCTTTAAAACGATCAGCAATGACCCTTACAGTCAAATTGCTGCATCGCAGGATAGTGAGCAAGGGATTGTTTTTCGCCCGATTCCTGGTAAAGATAATTTTCCTGTCATTGATGTGACTTGGTATGGGGCTCAAGCTTATTGCATAGCTAACCAGTGCCGACTGCCTACAGAAGCCGAGTGGGAAAAAGCTGCCTCCATGGCTTTAGAAAAAGAAGGAGAGCCTTTNAAAAAATTTCGTTATGGTTTCAGCCAGGATTCGATCGATAAAACTTGGGCTAATTACAAATATACCACAAATCCTATCGTGAACTTTCAAGTCTTAACCACCGAAGTCGGTTTTTATAATGGATTAAATCTCCTCCCCTTGAGCCGTAATGANAAAAGTCAAGCGCGTACACAGGATGCAAAAAGTCCTGTGGGAGCCTATGATATGAGTGGAAATGTGTTTCAATGGGTCGCAGATTGGTATGGACTGAGGCAATCCAACCAAGATATTCTTAATAATCCTAAAGGTCCCTCCTCAGGCNNAAGAAAAAAAGTTGCAAAAGGCGGATGTTACGATAGCTTAGCTGAAGAGCTTCGTGTTTCTAAGAGGCTAGCCTTATCTCCTGAATACTGTGATGCCTATACAGGTTTTCGAGTTGCGAAGTAATTCAAGCACAGTCATATCAAGACGAGAAGTATTTAAGATTTTTATATTACAGATTTTTATATATTAAATTTTTTAATAAAAATACGAAAAATTGACATTTCTAAATAAAAATGCTAAAATTATATTATATGTTTGTATTGGAGATGTATGGATTTAGAAGACATACTCATCGAATACGGAAAATCTATGAATTTAGGAAAACTTCAGCTAGATTCATCAGGTGTCTGCACAATACTTATCAATGATAACCTCATCTCTTTTGAAAAAACTTTGGATAAAGAAGGTTTTTACCTCTATGCAAGCATCGGAAGTCTTCCTCCGGACCGAGAACTTTCGATCAGCTTAATGGCACTTGAAGCAAATCTTTTCGGAAAGGAAACTGGACATGCAAACATTGGGTATGAGGAGCAAAGCCGTACACTTGTTTTATTCGAATATTTTCATGAAAGTTCATTGGATTATGGGCTTTTCATGCAGCGTTTCAATGAATTCGCTCAGTATCTNTTTTATTGGATAACTAAATTAGAATCAGTAGAGCACCTTCCGCAAGTTCCTCGTGAAGAGGAAAATCTATCAAAACAGAAGAAAATTTATTATGCATAGGTTATGCGATGAATCCTTCAAAAATCGGTCCCTCTGAAAAGCCTCCTATTAAATCTGAAATCATTTCAACGTCTACAGTGAATTCCGAAGATCTTAACGTAAAAACACATTTAAGAAATCCTAATATCTCTTCAGCAAATAGCCAAAAATAGGTCTTCCTTCCAATCAACAGTCATTCAATGTTAAAGATCCAAATCAAACCCTACCTTTTCCTGAGGGAGAAGTTTTAGCTATAGATGAAGCTCTTCATTCGGTCCAGGAAAATCTGGATTCACCCACGAAATCCTTGGAAGAGTACGCGGAAGAAAGAGTGAATGTAGAGATGGATCATTTACAAGCTGAAGGAAGCCAATTTATTCATACGCATTTTGATCCTATCTTGCATGGCTTTAAACTGCCTCTGGATTTAGTGCATGAGAATCTTATAGTCCCCTATAAAAATGCCGTTGAACCCTTTGTAAAAGTTCCGCCCCATGCTCAAGAAATCATAGAGAATGTAATACAGCCCATTGAAATGACACGCACAATCTTTCAAGGGGTTAAATTGGCAGGATTAGGCGTTGATGTGATGAATCGTGCAGCTATGGTTCGCGCAGCGCAAATGGAGTTAGATAAACGAGAGAGTGAACTTCAAGCCAATCCAACAAATAAATCTCTTCAAAGCTACGTNCAAAAATTACGCAATTATTTGACAATTCAAGTAGAAATCCTCAAAGAAAAAGTGATTAGTTTTTCCACTTCATTTGCCAGTGTAAGTTTACGCACCACCCGTTTTATAGCAAGATCAGCAGAAGGGGCTTTGATTTCTTTCATTAGCAGTCCTATAGGGTGGGCGCTTTCAGTTTTGGACGTGATCACGGAAGCAATTACTTATTGGCGTGCTCANAAAGCAAAGTCCACTCATGAAGCATGGACTCAACACATTGCTGAAGATAAAAGGACTTTAACACAAGCTGAACAATTACTTTTTAAACGCCAGGAAAGAATGATTTTACGCAAGGCAGAACCCTTAAATAAACAGTCTTTTGAAGTTTTGAAGGCTGCCTTAGAAGAACAGGGGATTGATTTAAACCAAAAACAGATAGCTACATTCGAGGCTTTTAAAGTTCAACTTTCGGATCGCCATTTTAGAGAAGAGCTGGTGTGGAAATTTTTAAATCCGGAGGATTTAAAAGAAGAAACTCTTGAAGTGATGACTCGGAATGCAATAGAGGCTCTCTCTAAGGTAAAAATAGAAAACGAGAAGAAATTTTTTGACTTTAAGTTAAACATGTCAAAAACCACACTGACTCTTGCTTGCCTTTCCTTTTCTTTATCCATTTCATTAGAAGCTTTGGCTATCGCAGGAATCATTGCCCTTTCTGCGACCTCCATGGCATTGCCTGGTTTAGGGTTCTTTGCCTTGGGACTTGTCCTAAGTGCCGTGGGACTGTACTTNTTTTATAAGCATAAGCCCAGTCTATTTAAATGTTTAATGCAAGGAGTCAACTTGCGNCTTAGCTTTTTCCACGTTCCGGAAAAAATTCGCAGCTTGCAATTGATAAGAAAAGAGAAACAAATAAAATTGATGGAGATTAAAGGCGTCAAATACCAGCAACTGGAAGGTTTGTTAAAGCAAGAAAAGACATTGCATCAAATCCCATTTTCAAAAGGCGTAGATAAGATCCTTCAAAAGCTAGAGCAAGAAACATCGAANAAAGTGAAGGGATATGAGGATCTAAGTGCCGAGGAGCAAATGAAAAAATTCAAGAGATCCTGTTAGAGAAAAAAAGAAAAATGCCCAAAAGTGGAAGCCGCTAAATTCAAAGAAAAAGAGCTAAACAAAAAATTAGAGTATTGGACCGGNAAAAATGGCGTCATTACAAAATTGCAAAATCAATTACAAGAGGCAGGCAATAAAGACTTTGCTATTGCAAATCATCTGGTAGAAACTGCGGACNNGGTAAAAATAAATATTCCTTCAGTCATCGTTGAAAAAATTATCAACCCTGAATTTGACTATTCTTTTGATAAAGAAACATTAAAAATTTTAAAAGATAAGATGGGGATTCATGTGGCTGAGATTTCAACTTCCCTGGGAAAAGAGGANAAAAGAAAAATTCTTGATCAATTGAAAGANTTTTTTAAAATGGATGATTCACAACTTTTAGTTTTTATGAAGGAAAGGCTCAGAAGAGCACAAGATAAGAAATTTTAAAACAGGACCTCGCTTTAAGGTTAATTCATGGATGAACTGCAGTTTTTNAAAAATTTCCAGGAGATGTTAAAAACAGAAGAGTATGATTGTGTTCTAATCGAGAGAACTGAAGAAAATCCCTACGATCGATTGTTGGTTTTTCTTGGATTAGATGANAAAGATAGGGANAAAATTTTGGAGATCACTGCTTTAAAACAGGAATTAATTCCAGGANNGCTGGATTATCTGGCGAAAAAGAGCCAGCTTTTTCGGGTCCAGTTTCAGGTAGGTTTTCCNTTTTCCATGCTTCCAGAATCTAGCACTCAAGTCAGCAGCCTTGTTTGCTATTTAAATCGCTTGATCGAACTGCCTGGATTTGAAATGAATGAAATTGATTTGCAGCTNTTTTATCGTTATGTGCTTTTATATGGTGAAGAAAAATTCAACAAAAANCTTTTTGCTTCAATCGTTGGAATGATCATGTTGACTACGGAACTTTTCGGAAGCACATTAGAAAAGCTTTCAAGTGGAGAAATGACTTTCAATGCAATTCTGGAACAAATCATTGAAATCGGTCGTCAAATCAAGCCTTAATTTCTCTAAAGGCTTTAGGAAAGTTTTGGATAATGTCCGAAGCAATTAAACAATGCTCTGTTTTTGNTAAAGCTGCATATTCTCCTGCCACTGCATGCAAATAAACAGCTACGATAGCGGCCTGGATAGGTTGAAGATGCTGTGCNNTAAAAGCAGCGATCATACCCGTCAAAACATCTCCGCTTCCTGCAGTTGCCATTCCCGGCGAGCCCCTTGGATTTACATAAATGGGATGGCCTTTTTGTAAAATAAATGTAGGCGCACCTTTTAAGACTAGCGTGATTTTTTTTCGTGNGGCAAAATTCTTAGCCAGTTGCAAGAGCTGCTCTGTTGAAAAGTATTNTTTGTCTTTTCCTAGAAGTCTTAGCATCTCGCCATGGTGAGGGGTCATGACAGCGGATGGAGGCAAGGGGACCTCTTTTTCTGAAAGCATCGTAAGGGCATCTGCGTCAATCACGCATGGTTTAGAAAGATATTTGAATAAAGTCTTTAAGACCAAAAATGCATCAGGTGTTCGTCCCATTCCTGGACCTATAAAGGACGCGGAAGATTTATTCATGACTTCTATAACAGGTTCTAAATCTTGGGGTGAATAAGTTTGGCGCACGAGTTCCAAAGGAGCAGCTGATAGCTCAGCATTCATCCCTTCTTGATGGATAAGGCGGACAATCCCTGCTCCTGAAGTTAACGCAGCCCATGAAGCAAGTATTGCTGCTCCAGGCATATCCGGTGAGCCTGCAAGCCCGGTCACATAGCCTCTTTCGTACTTATGCCAGTTACGTTTCACAGGCGGCATTAAAGAGTTTACAAATTCGCTCGTGATCATCTCCATTTCAGAGAAACTATTTTCTATGATTTTTTNTGGCAGACCAAAATCTACAAATTTTAATTCACCTACATAATTCCAGCCATCATTCAAGAAGAAACCCTNTTTAGGCACGCCAAGGAAAATTGTTGCTTTGGCATTTATGATTTCTCCCTCCGCAATACCTGTATCCCCATTCAGTCCGGAAGGAATATCAATCGCAAGGATTGGCAAGGGAGAGGCATTGGCAATACGAACAATTTCTGCAAAAGGTTCATGCAAGCTTCCTTTAAAGCCTGTTCCGAACAGGCCATCTAAAATCAGCCCTTCTTTAGGGATACAATCTAAAGAGGAAACAATCTTTCCGCCCGATTCTAAAAATCGTTGATGGTTTTNTTTACATAATTTACTGCAGGTTTCAATAGGGACAGATTGAAAAGCCTGAACCTTGCAGTCCATTTGCAGCAAGTAGCGCCCTGCCACGTAGGCATCTCCAGAATTATTTCCTTTAGCACAAAGTAAAAATACGTTTCTTTTCAAATGATGATTTTGAAGATATTGGTTAACTTCTGAAGCGATTCCAGCTCCTGCTTGCTCCATAAAAGTTTCTTCTGAAGCTCCTTCACGATAGGCCTGTTCTTCCATTTCCCGCGCTTGCTGAACACTGAATATTTTCATAGACTCAACCAACTTTTTCAAATTTATACGAAATTTTGGATGAAGGATTTAGACTGTATAAAAATAATGATGTGATTTGAATTTTTTGAAGGCCCATTTCTTTTCCCTAGCTCATATAATTTAATCTATGTCAAAAAATGGCTTCAAAAAACAATAAAAAACGAATTCAATGATTAAAGATGCTCTTCTTTAATCGTTCTTTGCATGAGAGCTCTAACAGCTTCTTGCGGGGCGAGTCCTTCATAAATAATTTTATATACAATTTCTGTAATAGGCATGCTCACATTCAACTGACTCGAAAGCTGTAAAGTGGAAACACAAGTATAAGCTCCTTCAACGACCATTTCGATTTTGGCCTCGGCCTCTTTGGGTGTCAGTCCTTGTGTTAACAAATACCCAAAACGATAATTCCGACTGAGCAACGAATTACAGGTCAGGCAAAGATCTCCCATCCCAGACAAGCCATTGAGCGTTTCTGCTTTGCAACCGCGGGCTATTGCTAACTTGCGAATTTCATGCAGACCTCGCGTCATTAAGGCTGCTTTTGCGCTATGCCCCAATGACAACCCTTCTGACATTCCACATGCAATTGCAATAATATTTTTAAGAGCCCCACCATAGGCAACCCCATGAATATCACTGTTAGGATAAACGCGAAATGTCTGAGTGTTAAATGTTTCTGCAATCGTATGCATGACATGATGATCATAGGCTGATCCGACAACAGAAGTCGGAAGACCGCGTATGACATCCTGGGCAAAACTAGGACCGCTTAAGAAGCCGACTTTTGACGTGTTTCCTCCNNCCAAAACTTCAACGACAACATCGGGAAGAATTAAACCGGTATTTTGTTCGATTCCTTTCGATGTAATGACGATTGGGCAATTTGGAATTCCTATGGATTTAACTTTTTCAAAAACAGGTCGAATTCCTGCAGAAGTTACAGACTCGATGAGAATATCTGCATCCTCCAAAGCTTCTTCGATTTGTGTGGTGAATTTCATGGATCCTGTTGACTTATGTCCTTGTAAATAAGGATGTTCTCTGGTTTCGTTTAATTGTTTTGCCAATTCGGGACGTGTCGTCCAAGAGACTAGCTGATATCCTTTTGAAGCCAACAAAGAAGCTAGACAAAATCCCCAACTTCCAGCCCCTAAGAACCCGACTTTTTCATGTTTACCTTAAAAATTATTTTATGATTAATTAAAGATAAATATATTATACATAAGAGCTTATATTCAGAACAGAATTATCTAGTTTTAAGTTTAATCTCTACCCCTTCAAGTTGAAAGTTGGAAAATTTCAAAAGGAAGCGACCTGAATTTGAATCAGTCTAGCACAACTTGAATAAGCTCAAGCGATGCAGACAGATTCAAAGACGGCAGCAACCTGACGAGGTCAAAATTCCAAGTTTCAGAAGGAACGAGTATAACCCTACTGCTGGAAGAAAGAGAGAGAGAGGTTAATTATTGCATATTCTTAAAGAAAAATATTTAATCAGAAAAAGTATCTAAAAATTCTTTAAACGAGGACCCCTTTACCAAAAGCAACAACACCGCCAAAATCAGATGTCACTCCAATTAAGGCAAGATTGATGGCGCTAAGCATGAGGTAACCTGGGCTAAAGGCTTCTTTTGAAAGAGAACGGACTCTAAAAAGAGCATGGATAAGGGTAAAAGCCAATGTGGCAAACGCCCAATTTCGGTGGAACAACAAGGCTTGGCTATCCACTTCCCATCCTGAAAGGATCAGCCCTGTCAAAGCTGTCGGGATAATTGTAATGGCAGCTGCAATCACCATCCAATCTGCAGTTTTGGCAAGGGCGGAATCGCGTCTAAAAAGAAAGATCAGATCGCAGAAAAGGCTGTGGTAATCCAAACAATTGGAAAATGAAGGAGAATGACGTGATAATCACCTAATGTCATTTGCTGTGCATCCATTATACGCCTCCTAGATAGCCATCATTAGATAAAGATTTATTTTTCCATATGTCTACAAACACCGGCATAGGATAATAAAAATCCTGTGCAAGCTCGAAGGGAACGGAGGGAGCTTNTTTGTTATAAAGTTCTTCATAAATTTGCCGATCCCGCTCTTGCAAGGCTGCATGTACAGTCGTCGGACTTGCCTCACCGGATAAATTTTNTAAAGGCGCAAAGCACCTTTCTCTGGGATATAGCAAAGCTTGAACTTNTTGCGCCAGAGGAAGCATATCAAAAATAAAATATTCGAACTTCCAGGCTTTTTTGTTTTTGTCATCAAGCGCTGGCGCTGCTTTATAGGCAGGATGCAAAGGCAGAGNAATTTTTTGTGAGAAAATTTTTTCAACAAAAGAGAGAGTTAGGCAAANAAGGCTGATATTGGCACATGAGTAAGAGAGCGAGCCATCCTTATTGATTTGATGACGTTCCCTCTCAGGCAGTTCCATATATTCAATAACCTGAACCTTTTCCTGATGCTTCACTAATACCCCCACCTTTTCTTCGGGATGGAGTTTGACTGTGCATTTGACCGTCACGTCATTTTTGTTGCGAATGTGATAGCCTATAAGCTCAGCATCAAAAGGATCAGCTAGAGGATTATCTATCATGATAAAATTCAGATATTCGATTCCTAAATTCTTCCATTTTGTGAATAAGCCTTGTTGATAGAAATTGTATAAAGCAGAGCCATTTCCATCAGGTCCTTGAGCGATTAAATATTTTTNTTCTAAAAATAAATTGCCGCTATCATCCAAAAATGGAAGCAAGTTTTGAGAAAACAAATCGATTTGCTGATCTTTAAGGCCAAAAAGTGCATGAGCTTCAAAATAGGTTTTTGTGACAGCATGATTTAGAGNGGAGGTCATGATGGCAAGCTGGAGAGGATGAAAGATTTGCTTGCCAGCTGCAAGTGTTTTTTCAGCGAACAATTGAAATAAACTTTTTTNTCTGACAACGCTGATGGGAAAAAGCCCTTTAGGTCCATTTAAATGCAACCTTGTTCCCTGGCCTCCTGCGACAATTAAACAGCCCATAAGCCCTTGACCTAAAGCCTCCTTGCCTAACATTACGTCGGCAGGAGAGCCGCTGGATGAAAAGTCTGAAAAAGGTTCGAAGGAAAGAGAGGAAGAAGGAGGGGGATGTTTTAATCGTACTTGTTGTTTATGAAAGGTTTCAATATCAAGCTTATGAATTTGCTCTAAAAGGAGAAATTTTTCATCATTTGAAAGTTCATTCCAATAGACTAAAAGATGCATTTGATCGATGGATTTTAATTTTGCTTTGGCATCTTCCAAATTCATACTAGACCTTAGGAGATTCGATTAAAGAAGTATTTAAACCGGCTGCTAAAATTTTCTCATGCAAAACATTTTGAATGTTTGCTGGAAGATGATTTAAAATTCCGACTGCAAATTCATCGAATTGTTTCGGATAGCCTTCGATATTTAAAAGCTCAAAAGTTTTTTTGATCAAAGAGCTGTCTGACGCTCCTTCGAGCTCACTCAGCGCGATAAAAAAGCTAACCTGTTTTTCCAGCGGCCAGACCTGTAGAATCTCGCTGACTCGTTTTTCTGTTAGAGGAAATAAGAGCAAAACCACCGAATGCATGGACTCATTCAAGAAATATGGCATGAGTGCAGAGGGATGGGCTTTGTTTAAAACGTCATTGATTGTAAATGCTTCGTTGTGTCTTGTAAAAGCAGGCTTATTAGAGCCTATTGAAAGATTGGACAGAAATTTCTTGATAAGACCCCACACTGGATAAAGTAAAAATCCCTAATATGAAAGCTGCCAATGGCAAGAAATCCAGTTGGAGAAACGTGAGGGGATTTTGGATGAAACAACAGGGGTTTTCTGAAATCTACAAAGGAAATCTTTTTCAATGGGAATGGGAATTTCGTTTAAAATCGTCAAAATTTCTTTATTTAGATCTTGTTCGAGATGGAACAAGTACACTTGTTTGAATTTTTCCGGCAGAGCCTGAACATTGGGAAGTTTTAAAACTCCCTGCTTGTCTATAAGGATTGTTACATGAAATTTAGCAATTTTAGCAGGATTTTCCTTTTCTATAATCGCTCTAGAGATGGTGTAAAAAGAGCCGGATTCAAAATTGAATTGACCGCTTCGTCTATTTTTTTCTTAACAACTTTTTCTTCGTGATATTTATTGGTGGAGTCAATCTCTGAAGGCCCTTCAGCGAATTTTTAAGGGGAATGAAAACTCCTGTACAAAGGATGAACCAAAGAATGATTTGTTTTAGTTGAAGTTTCATAGGTCACATAGGAGTCTGTTCTAACATTTTTTTAAGTTCTTCATAAACCTCGTCAACTGTGATACGTGTCATGCATCTAAAATCGATCGGGCAAACACGTTTATAGCAAGGGGAGCATTCGACATGTTTATGAATGACTTTTCCTTCTGGATATGGGCCAGTTTTAATTTCATTCGTAGATCCAAAGAGGGCGAGCAATTTCACTCCAAGTGCAGCTGCAATGTGCATAGGACCGCTGTCATTGGTAAGGAAAATTTTGCAACATTTAATTAAGGCAATCAGTTCGCGAATCGATGTCCTTCCTGCTAAATTGAAGACTCGATCGGGCGGAAGGCNTTTACAGATCTCGTTAATCAAAGAAGCTCCGTTCGCATCTCCAAAATAAAGAACTCTTATCTTTGGATTTTCTAGTAATTTCCGTGTAACATATTCATAACGATCAGGCGGCCAGCACTTTGCTGAGCCATATGCAGCGCCTGGATTGATTCCGATTACAATTTCTTGATCAGGATCGATTCCAAGAAGTTTTANAAACTCATGCGCTTCTTTCACCTCAGAGGGTGACAGATAAATTTNTGGAGGAGTGTTGGATAAATGAATGCCTAAAGGCTCAAGCAGACTCTTATAAGTCTTGACTAAATGCTGCGATTCTATATTTCTTGGAAAAGGAACCACTTTATTTAACAAAAACTGACGTCCTCTGCCACCAAAACCCAAACGATTTTGAACATGCCCTCGCATAAACCACCAGGCGGAGGAAAAAGAGTTGGTTAATAAAATCCCAAGATCATACTTCCCTTCTCGAAGATATTCAACAATATCAAGACGGTGAAGACGGTGAATCCAGCCACTTGGCCGCCTGAAGTTAAAAATCGCGTCTATGTTGGGATCTTCCTGTAAAATGCTTCCAATAGGCGTCTGGCACATCGCTGTAATCTTTGCATTTTTATAATGAGTCCTCAAATCCGCCAAAATGGGCGTTGCCATGACCGCATCGCCGATCCAGTTGGGCAGCCGTACGATAATATTTTCTGGCTTTTTCTCAGGCCAATTTCTGGAAAAATCAACTTTTTCTTTCATCGGAACGTGTTTACTTGATTGCATGTTTATGACTCTAAGTGATTTGTGCTTTAAACAAAAGCCTTCTTTTAAACTCATCCTCCTTATATGATGACGAGATTCTTGTGTTATAAGGCTTTCCTTAAGTATAAAGGGGAGTATAAATACTCGTTCCAGTTCAAAGACACTCATTTGGTTGGAATTCAAAGTCTCGGGCTTGAACTTATTTTAAAAGGGCTAATATTGAATTAATATTAGCCCTTTTAAAATAATTCAATCGCGAGAACTTTCAATTCAGTCAGAATGAGTGCCTTTGATACTGAAACGAGTATAAATGAAAAATAAGACCGTGTCCAAATATTTCTTGGTAGGTAGGCTTTGAGCAAAAGTATTTACTCTGAAGAAGAAGTTAAGCAGCTAATTCAAAATCTCTTTCTAGAAAAAAGAAAGGGAAAGAGTTAGAGCAAAAATGCAACTTCTTGAACAAGAACATCGGGTTCTCATTGCTGAAAATCAAGAGAATAAGGCTGCACTTCTTCAAAAAAATTTAGAAATCGAGGAAATTGAAAAATTAAAAAATTTAGTTGCAGCTTACAAAAAAGAGCACTCAAACCATCCATGCGCTTTATGAAATCGAACATCAAAAAATTAAGCAAGAGACGGCTTTTGCTCATCAGCAAGAAGAATTGCAGTTAAAAATTAAAGAACTCATTGAAGAAAATAAGGTTCTTCTTGAACAGCAAGTTTCAAAGCCCTCTGAACCCGAGCTTTCCTTAAAATCAGAACTTGAGAAAGAACGTCTATTGAATCAGGCTTTGCAAAGAGAAAATCAAGACCTAAAAAGAATTTTGATGATTCCCAAAGACATGCCGAACAATTGGACCGAGCTCTTAAACATCTTCATGAAAGATCGCAAGAAGCCTACTTAGAATTAAGCCAGCTTAGAGATGATTTTCAAAGATCCCAAGAAGCGGTTGTGCAAAATAACGAGCAGCTTCAGGCTTCTCAAAAGCGACAACATGAGACTGCTCAGGAACTTCATATGGCTCAACAAGAAAATCAGGAACTGGTCCTTGAAATAGAAGCTCTTCAAAATCAATTTGCTTTACTTAAAGAAAAAGTTTCCGAAAGCCAGGCTGCATGCAACAAAGTGCTTCAGGAAAAAATAAGCTTAGAAGAAAAATTTGAGCTGAAGAATCAACGTTTAAAGCAAATTGAAGAGGACTTGGCGGCTCTTAAACAATCTTTTGTTAAAGCCACCAAAGAGGCGAAAGAGATCGAAGGCATGTACTTAGAAATTGTCAATGAGAAAGCAGAATTGGGTCAACGATCCAACGATCTGGAGAAACTCTTGGATGCTCGAGATCAAGAAATTGAAAGAATGAAGACCCAACTAGAAGAGGCAGTAAAAGGAAATGCATGCCCAAGAGCAAAGGATTCAGTCTGAACAAGCTCTTAAGGAAAAGCATGAAGAAAATTTTATTGAATCTCAGAAACGAACGCATGAGTTAGAAATTAGCTTGCAAAAGCATCATGAAACTTTACGTGAAAAAGAACGAGAAATAGAAGAAGCGACGCATCAAATCCTGTTGCTTTCCCAAGAAAAACTAAGACTTGAAAATGCGCTTGCAGAAGTAGCTCGCTATCAAAATGAACAGGATGCTCATATGCGCGCAGCTCAGCAGCATTTAGGCAAAAAAGTGAAAGAAGCAACTTTATTGAATGAAAAATTGAATTGCAGCAAGCACAAAATGCAGAGCTTCAAAACTCAATTACGCAATTAAAAGCCAAAATGGAAGAGATGCAAGCTTCTTTTGAACAAAAAATGCAGCAGGAAAAGAACCATCAAGAACAGCTGCACGAGAGCATCAGATTTGCAGAAGGACAAGTCGTAAAATGGGAAGATAAATGTCTAAAAGCCTACGAAAAATTAAAGATTTTGGAAGAAAAACATCAGCAGTTCCAAACTCTTTTCTCCAGCTTAGGAAATGTCATGGGAGTAAAGTCAAATTTATCTACGCTCACATCTATTTCAGCTCCAACTTCTTTTAAAGAAACGATGCATTTTGTGGAACTTCCTAAAGTAAAGGAAGAAGTTATTCAGGAGCAACGTACTTTGTCCTCTGAACCTTCTTTGTTTGAGATGGAGCAAAAGCCTCGCAAAAATATTCGCCAAAACTTATTTGACTAAGCAATCGAGCAGCACGTGATTATTATTGGATTAGATCCTGGTACAAGAATTACAGGATTTGGAATCATTAAAGTTTCAGGGAATCAATATCAAGCTCTTGATTATGGGTGCATTAGACCGCCTTCGAAAGATCTTTTAACAGACCGATATCTCATCATATATAATGCATTAGAAGAAATTATTGAAAAATACAAACCTGATGCACTTGTCATTGAGACGCAGTATGTCAAAGAAAACATTCAAAGTGCCATCAAGCTAGGGATGGTCCGAGGCATCGCTATCATTGTCGCAAAAAGCGCNGGTATCCCCGTTTTCGAATATGCACCTACAAAAGCTAAGTTAGCTGTAGTTGGACGAGGGCATGCAAGTAAAGCGCAGGTCCAGAGGATGGTGCAGGTTTTACTTCGTCTTTCGCAATTGCCGGAACCAGAAGATGCTGCCGACGCTTTAGCCTTGGCGATTTGCCATGCCCATTCGGCGCAACATCGTGAATTAATGGCCGCTCAAATTTAAGGAGAACTCGTGATCGCGTATATCAAAGGCCCACTTATTCAAGCGACCCCGATGCATGTCATTATTGAAGTAGGGGGCATTGGCTATAAAATATTTATTCCTGCTAGCGCATTTTCAAAGCTTCCGCAACTTCAGGAACAAACAATTTTGTATACTTCATTTGTCATTCGAGAACTGTCTCAAACACTGTATGGTTTTCTATCAATGCAGGATCGGGATCTTTTTGAGGCCTTAATGGGAGTTTCCGGAATTGGCCCAAAGCTGGCACAGGGGATCATAGGACATTTGCCTGGCCAGGAATTATATCTTGCAATTACCAATCAGGATGTTAAAACAATTAGTAAAGTTCCAGGCATTGGNAAAAAAACAGCCGAACGCCTAATTATTGAAATGCGTGATAAAATTTCATCTTTCGTCACGCTTGACCCTGCAGAGCTTGCTATTCAAACGCGCTCCGATCCTTTCGCACAAAAAATCAATGACGCGATGAGTGCTCTCATTAATTTGGGTTACAATCAGATGACGGCACANAAAGCGATTAAAAAAACATTGAAGGATCTACCGGAATCGGTTGAATTAAGTGAACTCATTACAACTGCATTAAAGAATTTATAGACGTTTAAATTGGTCTAGAAGATGCCCAATTTATTTAAAATTCGGTTAGAAAATTCTTCAATATTATTTATGGAAGTTTCTGAAGCAATGAGAATTTCAGGATCATCCTGCAATTCTTTTGAAGAGATATATTTTCTTGCATATCCATAATTATGAACAGCAATTAAAACAATTTTCTTATTCCGGCGTAATTCTTCTGAGGCATGTTCAAGTGCGGCTCCATGCTTTTCTACAGCGGCCAAGACAATTTTCTCCATTCCACGTAAACGTGTAGAAGCATCTTTTAAAGTATCGGATGTGCCATGAATCAAAGCGTTTAAAACAACTTCTTCATCATCCCGAAGGTTTTCAGGTAAATCTTTAAGGGGAACATTTGCTCGCACTGCTTTGACGAAAATTTGTTTTAAAGAAACAGTTTTCTCATCATCGTCAACCTGACTTTTTACGATTAAAACTGTGATTGGCTTTCTTCCTAAACAAGTGATTTTCCAATTTTCCCTGGTTGATTCCCAAACTAAAGCAAAGCCTAAAGAAAGAATGGTTTTAGCAAGTGCTATAATAAGATTTAGAACCCTCTCTTTCGTAGAGATTTTATAACTTTTTCAGAATGAAATTTAACATAACTCACTGAATGACGTGTAGTTTGATTTGTCTTTCTTCGAAAGAGCTCATCCAGAGAAAGAGGATAAAGAGGTGCTAATTGGGTAGTATTGTAAACTGGATCAATGACCCCATCAGCAGTTGAAAACATGTTAGCTCATATTTAGGTAATAAAAATAAATTATATCATTGTTTCAAATTTTATTAAACTAAAAGAAGATTGGAAAAATTGAATGAAACTTTTTATTAAAGGTTCATAGCTTTTATAATCTTGCTTTCAAATTCCTGAGCGTTCTTAAATTTTCCTATAAGAGCTCGTTTTGTTGTAGTTTGCTTGCCTTTACGCTGTTCTAGGATAAGGGAGACTTTTTCTAGTTTTAATAAGATAAAGCCGTTTAAAGCTGCGTGTACACGTATACGTGTGAGATGATAAAGCCAAATCACAGCTTCAGGAGGATTTCCAAAACGATCTTTTAATTCTTCAAGGATGAGATCTACATCTTCAAAATTGAGCGCCTCTCCTAAACGTTGATAAATTTCCATACGCAAGCTCACTTCGTTGATATAGTCTTCAGGTAGTCTTGCATCGATAAGCGGAAAGTCAAGTTTAACATCAGAAATGACGCTAGGAATCTTGCCTTGCAGAGTCTGGAGCGTTCGCTTTAAAAGTTTGCAATACAAATGGAAACCTATGGCCTCGACATGTCCGGATTGTTCTAAACCTAAGATATTTCCTGCGCCCCTAATTTCAAGGTCTCTCATGGCGATCTTCATTCCTCCGCCATAACCTTGAGCTTCTATGAGGGCATTTAAGCGTTTGCGTGAAATTTCAGGAAGGGAATGGAGCTTCGGAACCAAGAAATAAGCATAGGCTCTTCTATTCCAGCGGCCCACGCGGCCGCGAAGTTGATAAAGATCTGCCAGTCCAAATTGATCGGCACGATCAATTAAAATAGTGTTGGCATTAGGAATATCAATTCCGTTTTCAACAATTGTTGTTGCCACAAGAATGTCTGCCTGTCCACTTTTAAAGGCATGAAAAACAGTATCTAATTCATCACTGCCCATTTGTCCATGTCCCACAACAATACGGGCCTGGGGCAGCAATTTTTTGATGCGGTCGGCAAAGCTATAAATCGATTCTACGCGATTATGGATGACATAAGCTTGGCCATCTCTTGAGAGTTCCCTCAGCAGGGCGTTTTTTAATGTTTGATCGGTTGGTTCTGCGATAACTGTTGTAATAGGGAGTCTATCCTGGGGAGGTGTATTGATTACGGACATGTCTCTTGCCCCAATCAAAGACATATAAAGCGTGCGAGGAATTGGGGTTGCAGAAAGAGTCAGACATTCAACAGAAACTTTTAATTTTTTGAGATATTCCTTTGCTTTAACTCCAAAGCGTTGTTCTTCATCGATAATAATCAATCCCAAGTCTTTAAACATCACATCCTCGCTAATGACGCGATGTGTTCCGATTACAATGTCAATAGATCCTTTGGAAACTCCCTCTAAAGTTTCGCGAATCTGCTTTGCGGAACGAAAACGGGAAAGGACTGAGATATTGATAGGAAAATTACTCATCCGTTCGAGAAAATTTTCATAATGCTGCATGGCTAAAACAGTTGTGGGAACTAAAACTGCAACTTGCTTTTTACCGTCAACAACAGCTTTAAATGCCGCACGCATCGCCACTTCTGTTTTTCCATACCCCACATCGCCGCAAATCAAACGATCCATGCATTTTTGTCGCTNCATGTCATTTTTAATTGCTGCAATGGCTTCCAGCTGATCCTCGGTTTCAACAAAGGGAAAATCTTCTTCAAAGGCTTGGACGTCGGGGCTATCGATTGGATAGGCATACCCTTCTTNTATCGACCTCTTTGCGTAAAGCTCTAACAAATCGGCTGCATAACTCATGATGGCATGCTCAGTCTGTTCTTTCGTTTTTTTCCAACGAGAGCTTCCTAGTGTGTGAAGTTTAGGGATTTCTTCATGCGCCCCGATATATTTACTAATTAAATAGGCTTGATTGAGAGGAACAAAAAGTTTTGCATTTTCAGCATATTCAATGACAANAAATTCACTTAGAGTGCCCTGAAGATTGGGACGCTTTTCCAATCCTANAAACTTGCCAATTCCGTTGTTTAAATGAACGACCAGATCCCCAGGTGAAAGATTAAAAATTTCTGCCGGTGTTGTATGGTAAGTGCTGCGTTGCTTTTGACGGCGAATTTTATAACGATGCGTAATCTCAGTCATAGGCAGCACAATGAGCTTATCATCATCCATGACAAATCCGCTGGAAAGGTAGTTAAGATGATAAGTTGTTTGTGCAGGAAGCGTAATGCCTGCATCGTAAACGCGTTTTTGAAGGGTTTCTTTTTCCAGCTCTGTTGCACAAAGAAAATGCAGATGAATATTCGTTTGCGCTAACTTAGAAAGGGAGAGTAAAATGTCTTGTCCTGTGATTTCTTCTGTTTCCGAGCGGTCAGGCACTAAATAATGACTGATGGGGATAAAAGGATGCTGCCAGCGTCGGGCTTGAAATTCACGGTTAAACATATGAAAAGACATTTTATGCATCGGCGCGTGAGCAGAATAATACCCAGTTTTACTCCCTTTATCTAAGAGGCGGATTTCGCTAAGCTCTTCAATCGGATTTTGGCTAAGGAAGATTTTTTGAAGAGGGGCGATTAGATCCATTAGCTGCTCAATGCTGCCAAATGTGCGTGTGGCAGCACCGCAAATGCTTATAAGAGAACTATAACGATCTTCCAAGGCTAGCAAATCATCAAAGATAACCAATGTTTCAGGGCCAAGATAATCTAATAGAGTGCATAAATTTTTTTCTTGGATGATTAATTCTAATTCTTTTGCAGGAGGGATTTCGATGGATTCTTTTTGACTAATTGATTTTTGTCCGATTGGATCATAAATGCGAATAGACTCAATATCATCACCCCAAAATTCAATCCGGAAAGGATCCGGAGAGGAGACAGGAAAGACATCAATAATTCNCCCGCGAACGGCAAATTCTCCTTTATCCGAGGCAATCGGACGCCTTTGATATCCCATTTCATTCAATCGCTGAATAAACAAATCGAAAGGAATGGACTCTTTCACTTTTAAACGTATGAAAAGATGTTGAAATTTTTGCGGCGAGATTAAACGCTGTAAGCAAGCTTGTAATCCTGAAAGGAGAATACGAGGGCGTTGACTTTGCGAGATTTCTTCAAGAACTTTATAACGTTCACCAACAATGTCAGGACTCGGAGCAATACTTTCTGAAGGTAGTGTTTCCCAGGCAGGAAATTCAATCGCACTTTCATCAGAAAAAAAGGGAANATCATGAAAAAGGCGCGTTTCCTCTTGGCTGGCCCCTGTCAAAATTAATACATGCTTACCTGTCACCTTTTGAGCCAAAGAAGCGATAAACGCTTTCGGCGCATTCCATGTCTCTTCGATGACAATAGAGTCTTGATTCCGCAAAGCGGCTTGTAAAGCCTGAATTTTTTCACTATTTATAATTTCTTTAAACACAAGTTCCACTTTGGTTTTCAGAGGAGGAATCTCTTTAACAGACTCTCTGAAAATAGTTTACCAAATAATAGGAATAGGGAGTAACATAAAATTAAGGAGATGCATTTCCTAAGGGTCTATTTTAAAATTTTTTAAGTTGTTGAATTTAGGTATATACTCGTTCCAGTTCAAAGGCACCTATAAGGACTGAATTGAAAGTTCTCGCGATTGAATTATTTTAAAAGGGCTAATATTAATACAATATTAACCCTTTTAAAATAAGTTCAAGCCCGAGACTTTGAATCAATCCAAATAGGGGTTTTGAACTGGAATGAGTATATATGAAAGTTGGAAAATTTGACAAGGAAGAGACTTTGAACAATCCAAATAGGGGTCTTTGAACTGGAAGGGGTCTCTAATAGAGTCTCAAAATTTAAGGCGTTCGCGATAAATTTGGAGGTTTTATGAATAAAAAATTATTGCGGTTATGGGAGCCACAGGACAAGTAGGGCATATTATAGCAGAAGATCTGCTAAAACGCGGCCATACAATACGCGCAATAGGGCGGAATGAANNAAAACTGCGACATTTATTGAGCAAGGGAGCTGAAATNTTTTTCTATGAATTTGATGATGCCGAGGGTTTGAAAGAAGCTTTCCAGGATTGTTGCGCAGTCTTCTGCATGATTCCACCAAATCTGAAAGAAGATCAAAGTGCTTATCAAGATCGCGTCGGTGAAGCGATTTGTGAAGCTTTAGCGAAAACACAGGTAAAACGTGTCGTCAATTTAAGCAGTCTAGGGGCAGATCACTCGAATGGCCTGGGGCCTATTAATGGTTTGCATCGACAAGAAGAAAGGTTAAATCAATTAGATTGCATCGCAGATTTAATTCATTTACGTGCCGGATACTTTATGGAGAATTTTTCCTCTTCAATTCCTGCTATTCTTTATCAAAACGAAATTAATTCGCCTTTAAAAGCAGATCTTAAGATCCCTATGGTGGCCACACGAGATATCGGATGGAAAGCAGCCGATTTTCTGGAACGCACAGATCCTGTAAAAACTNNTGTTTTTGATTTTGCTGGCCCTCAAGAAGTATCGATGAATGAAGCTGCCCAAATCCTAAGCATCGTGCTGGATTTGCCCCAGTTATCCTACGTGCAAATTTCAAGTGAAGAAGAAAGAGATAAACTCTTAAAAGCAGGTGTGAATCTCAAAACCATTGATTTATTTTTAGAAATGTATCAGGGATTTAATGAAGGAAAATTTAAACCCAATCAAGAATTAGTTGATGATCACTGTGGAAGAACAACATTTGATGAGTTTGCTCACATGTTTTTCCAGCACTTGCTCTACGCAGGCAGACATTGACCTATTTCAAAATTGCTAATTGTTCAAAATTTGTACCTGCTGCATTCTTTAAAGTGAGCAATATAAAGTTGTTTGGCTCTTTTCGTTTTTGCAAAAGCACTTAAATCTGCATTCGCAATTTCAAAAGAGGTTGACGATGCACATAAAAATATTGGGAAGTAAGGGAGAGATTGAAAATTCTTTGCCCTACCACTCTAAACATAGCGGCATATTGGTAGATGATTGTCTTCTTTTCGACGTAGGGGAAAAAGAATTTTTAAAACCTCATCTTAAAGCAATCATTGTTACTCATCTTCATCCTGATCATGCCTATTTTGTAAGATGGGGGAAGGAAGAAAATCCNCCTGCGGATTGCCCGATTTATGTTCCGGAAAAAATAAACAATAAAAAATTAATTTTTAATCCTCATATATTGGANCAAAGAGCAAAAATCGAAGGCTATCGTATCACTCCTTTTCCTGTTCATCATAGTAAGTTAGTAAGATCTCAGGCTTATCTTGTAAGCAAGAATAAAACATCTTTTCTTTATACAGGAGACTTGGTCTGGATGGATAAGCAGTATCTTGAAAGAATTGGCCTAGTTGATTTAGTGATTACAGATGGGAGTTTTATTCGCAAAGGAGGGATGATTAGAAAAGACAAAATCACCCAGCAGCTTTATGGACATAATGGCATACCAAACCTGATTGAATTATTCAANAAACACACCCGCAAAATTCTTTTTGTGCATTTTGGTTCTTGGTTTTATGAAGATACAAAAAGGTCTCATCAAAAAATAAAGGCCCTTTCGGAAGAAAAGGACCTTCAAATTGAAATAGGCTACGATGGTTTAGAAATTGATTTATAATAGCATGGCATGGGCTCTTTCAAAGGCCTCTTCCATTTTATGCGGAGCTTTTCCGCCTATCTGAGCACTGTTCGGTTTGCCTCCACCGCTTCCTTCAATGATAGGAGCTATAGCTTTGACAATATCTGGGGCTTTCAGGCCGGAATTCACTAAATCATCGCTGACACGAATAATAAGCTGGCAACGGTCTTCAAAAATCGCGCCAAGAATAAGAACACCTGATTTTAAATGTTCCATCAGTTCATCCGCACATACACGCAGTTCTTCTGAAGAAAGAGTTACTCTGGCTGTAATCAAAGGACCTTTCGGGGTTTGCTGCGCTTTCTTAATGAGCTCGCCAACTAATTTTTCCAGATGAGCTTTTTGCAGCGTTTTAATTTGCAAGCTTAACTGTTTGTTCTCTTCCAATAACTTTTCGATTCTTTCCCCGAGTTTAGGAGGTTGAGTTTTCAAGACCTCAGCCAGCATTGTGAGNNGTTTTTCACTTTCGCGCGCTAGATTCTCCGCTTCTAGGCCTGTCACAGCTTCAATGCGACGAACGCCGGCCGCAATGCTGCTCTCCTTAGCAATGCGGAAATAGCCGATATTGCCGAGAGCAGAAGTATGGGTTCCCCCGCAAAGCTCTTTTGAATAATCAATATCGATCACGCGAACAATATTGCTGTATTTTTCACCAAAAAATTGTTTAATATCCTCGCGCTTTTGCGCCTCTTCATAAGGTATTTCATACCAAGCCACAGACTGGTTGGTGCGGATTTTTGAATTGATCAAATCTTCAATACGTTGGATTTCATCCTGGGTCAAAGCTTTATGATGGCTAAAGTCAAAGCGCAAGCGTTGAGGGTCCACAACAGAGCCTGCCTGTTTAATGTGCTCTCCAAGGACTTGCTGCAACGCCCAATGCAAAAGGTGAGTAGCGGTGTGATTGTTGGCTATGCGGCTGCGTCGCTCGTGGTCAATAGAGGCAGTCACAACATCTCCAATTTTAAGCTCTCNCTTATCTAGTTTGCCAATATGTGCAATGATACCTTTATAAGGAGCCTTGCAGTCGACAACCTGGAAAAGGTTATTTTCTCCCTTGATCATTCCTACATCGCCTACCTGTCCACCCATCTCTGCATAAANAGGCGTCGATTCAAGAAGCACAATCCCTTCTTGCCCTTCAAGCAGCTCATCAACAAATTGCCCATTTCGAATGAGGCCCATAATTTTTGTGGCGGCAGTATGCATGTTATAGCCAAGAAATTCTGTTTTACCATGTGTTTCAGCAAAATTTGCGTAGAGATTTTCCGATGCAATTTGCTGGGTCGNTTNTTGGGAGCTTCTAGAGCGTTCTTTTGCTTCTAATTCTAGAGCTTGATAGCGTTCTACATCCACACTTAGGTTGGAATCTTTAGCGATTAAAAGGATCTCTTCAATGGGCAGGCCATAGGTGTCTTTCAGTTTAAACGCATCATCTCCAAGGATTTTTTTATTGCTATTTTGTGCTTTTTCAATCACCTGATTGAGAATATTTCCGCCTCGTCGAAGAGTGCGCAAAANAGCCTCTTCTTCGGAGGTCAACAGCTCGGCAATGCGACTTTGCCCCTTTTGCAGTTCTTTATAATCACCGCCCATTGTCTCTACGAGTCTAGGAAGGACTTTTGCTANAAAGGGTTCATCTAGGCCTAACATGCGTCCATAGCGAACAGCACGCCTTAAGACCTTTCTTAATACATAGCCGCGATCTATGTTGCTGGGCTGCGTGCCATCAGCGATCGCAAAGGCAAGGCAACGTAAGTGGTCGACAATCACGCGGAAAGCAGGGGCGAGCTTTTCGTTAGCTGGATCATAGGGGACTCCTGAGATTTGCTCCACTTGGGCAATTAAACTGCGCAAAATATCTGTTTCGAAAACAGAAGATGCATCCATTTTCAGACTTATAATTCTTTCAAGTCCGGCCCCTGTATCAATGGAGGGCTTAGGCAAAGGAGTAATTTCTGCCGCAGAGGATCGGTTGAACTGCATAAAGACAAGATTCCAAAATTCAAGAAAACGATCCCCATCCGGATCATCAATCAGTCTGTTCGCTTTTCCATATTTAGGGCCGCGATCGTAATAGAGCTCGGAACAAGGTCCGCAGGGGCCGGTATCGCCCATGGCCCAAAAGTTGTCTTTTTCATGAAGACGGGTAATGCGATCAGCAGGTACATATTTTGTCCATAACTCAAAAGCCTCATCATCTTCGCGAAAAACACTGGGCCAAATTCTTTCAGGTGCGAAACCAANAAGTTCTGTGGACACTTCCCAGGCAAATTTGATCGCCTCGGCTTTAAAGTAGTCTCCAAAGGAAAAATTGCCCAACATCTCAAAAANAGTGAGGTGTCTTGCTGTGTGGCCGACATTTTCAAGATCGTTGTGCTTTCCACCGACACGAATGCATTTTTGTGAGGTTGCCGCTCNTTTGTAATCACGAACCGTACTACCCAAGAAAACATCTTTAAATTGATTCATGCCTGCGTTTGTAAACAGGAGTGTGGGGTCGTCATGAGGAACAACAGGGGAAGATGCAATGATAGCATGCTGCTTTTCTTTAAAATACTGAAGAAATTTATTACGTATCTCTTGACTAAGCATGAAATTTTTCCTGATTAAAATTAATTATAAACAGATCCCAGTTTAAATTTGGAATGCGTATACTTATTTAAGGCTGAATTATAACTTAGAAAAGGTTTTACTGCCATACTGAAACTCGTCAGTTTTTCTAAATTATTCTTTAAAACAGAATGATTGGCTATTCCAGTTAACTTCAGGCAACTTTTTCAATACAAATGGAGTGTGGGCGCGCTGTTTTTTAATTCTTTTCCCAAAAGCTTGCTTTTAACGATATGGATGACTTTTTTAATGGGATTTAAAACCTGGTTTCCAACAAAGGCATTCACTGTATCCACGGCGTCAATGCCTTTCACTGTATAATTTAAAAGTCTTTGTGCGATCAATGAGTTGATCTGCTGAAAGGGAAGTACCGGTCGCTTCAAAAGATTTTGCATGAAAAACGGTACTCTTCGAGTTTGGTGTTGATGTAATCTTTGTTGTTTTGAAGTTTTCTGAACCAATGCATGCCATTTACAAATAATTCTGGGATTGCATCATGAGAAAAACAAATGCATGGTAGACATCCCAAAGATGCATGCTGAGCTTAAAAATTTTAGCAAAAATGTTTATGACGCAATGATAAATCCTATGAGCAGAAGCAAAGAGTCTTTTAGCTAATGCATTCAATTGATTAATTGAATGGGCTGAAATGAGGAACCCTTTAGGTTTTTATCCAGTTAGGTTCCAATACTACAGAAAATCTGCCTTTAAAAGCATTTTGTAATTCTAAAAAAGCATTTCCAAGCGAACGCATGCACTGAACGCTTTCATCTATGCGTGTGGCTATTAGGATGAGCTTGGCAATCCCGCGAACTGCTTGTTCCACGAGGTTAGGTGCAAATTTAAGGCCTCCTTCCAGGAAAGATCCTAAGGCAGCGGGAACAATATTTTCCGGTTTAACCATTTCCTTTTTTGCAAACCCACCAGATCCAATGAACGCCGGATAGGGCTTTAACGCAAACAGTCACTGGGAAGGGGAGGGCATAAGTGCGCCCTAATTCCTCTTGCATGTTCCTAAATGCAGAAATCGGATTCATGATTTTTACTTGCCTGTTTAGCGAATTGCGATTATTGTTAGGCTAAAAAAATTCAAACAATCTTTAATAGGCAAATCCATGGTTGAAGTCAATAGCACAGTTCAAAAGAGAAAACAAAATCTAGCAAATCCATTAAGCAGAGAACATAGAGAGATGCTGGAACAAATTGCAAAAACTATTCGCGGACTTTCAATGGATGCTGTGCAAAAAGCCGACTCCGGACATCCAGGTTTGCCCTTAGGGTGTGCAGAAATCGGGGCCTATCTTTGGGGGTANTTTTTGCGCTATAACCCTAAGGATCCCAAGTGGCCTAACCGCGATCGTTTTATTCTTTCTGCAGGCCATGGTTCGATGCTTCTTTACTCAGCTTTACATTTATCGGGGTATCCTCTTTCTTTAGAAGATCTAAAAAACTTTAGACAACTTCATTCTAAAACTCCCGGACACCCGGAATCTTTAGATACTGAAGGGGTGGAAACAACTACAGGCCCATTAGGTCAAGGGGTAGGAAATGCTGTGGGTCAAGCGTTGGGTTTAAAATTATTAGAGGCGAAGTTTAATACGGAGCACCATCACATTTTTGATAGTAAAGTCGTCTGCCTTTGCGGAGATGGGGATATGATGGAAGGGGTTGCATCCGAAGCTTCTTGCCTGGCCGGCCATCTTCAATTAGACAATTTGATTATGATCTATGATTCCAATGAAGTCTGTTTGGATGGGCCGACTAAGGAATGCTACTCTGAAAACACAAAGCTGCGTTTTGAAGCCTACGGCTGGGAAGTCTTCGAAATGGATGGAAATGATCTTGAAGATATCCACCGTGTGATGGCAAAAGCCAGAGAAAATCAAACGCGCCCAAGGCTCATTATAGCGCATACAATTATTGGAAAAGGCTCGCCTAATAAAGCAGGCACGAGCAAGGCTCACGGAGCTCCTTTAGGTCTTGAAGAAGTCAAATTGACCAAGGAGTTATTAGGAATTCCGCAAGAACCTCTCTTTTATATCCCGCAAGAAGTGAAGGATTTTTCAGCAAAAATTGTCAGAAGACCAGTCATTAGAAAAGAATGGCGCGCCACTTTTGATATTTGGGCAAAAGATCACCCTGATCTATTGAAAGTGTACGAAGAAATGGCGCACAATTCTCTTCCTGAAGATATAGAAAGCCGCATAAAGGCGATCGAAATTAAATCTCCCGTTTCGGGCCGCAAAGCTTCTCAGGAAGTTTTAAATGCCCTTGCTGCTTTTTTACCACAATTGGTTGGAGGGTCTGCAGATCTATCAGGTTCTGATCTGACTATGATGAAGAATTACCCGCTTATCTCTGCAGGACACTTCAAAGGCCGCAACATTAAGTATGGAGTTCGCGAATTTGGGATGGCTACCACCGCCACTGGGATTTCTCAGACAGGAATGTTTGTGCCTTTTATTGGAACTTTTCTGACGTTTTCAGATTATATGCGCAATGCGATTCGTCTTGCTGCCCTTCAGAAGGCGCATGTGATTTACCAATTCACGCATGATTCTATTTTCCTGGGAGAGGATGGCCCCACCCACCAACCTATAGAACATTATGCGGCCTTACGCGCGATTCCCTTTCTTCAAATGATTCGACCAGGCGATGCCAATGAAGTCAAAATGTCATGGATCGCAGCTTTAAAATTTAAAGGGCCGACCGCTATTGTTTTGTCACGTCAAAATCTTCCGGAAATTCCAGAAACTAAGAATTTTTCTTATGCTGACGGCGTCGGAAGAGGGGCCTACATTCTTAANAAAGAAAAGTCTAAACCTGACTACACGCTTTTTGCCACAGGCTCTGAACTGCATCTTGCAATGGACGTCTCTGTTGCATTAGAAAAAATGGGGAAAAATGTCCGAGTTGTTTCAATGCCTTGTTGGGAACTTTTTGATGAACAGGATGAAGAGTATCAGGAAAGTGTAATTGGCGGCGACATTGGCATCCGCGTCAGCATAGAAGCAGGTGTTGAGTTGGGATGGCATAAATACATTGGCAGGAAAGGGATTGCTATTAGCATGCATCGTTTTGGCGCTTCGGCTCCTGCGGCAGATCTTGCAAAAGAATTTGGTTTTACTGTAGATGCTATTATGAAGAAAATTCTATAGGAGAACTGATTCGTGCATGGGAATAAACTAACGATACCGACCAAGACAATCACTAATCATAAGTTTTTATGGGCGCTTAACCGGGAAAATCAAGGACGTCCNCCCATTTGGTTGATGCGACAAGCGGGCCGCTATATGCCTGAATATCGTGCCATCCGAGCACGCCATTCTTTTCTAGAGATGTGTCATCAGCCTGAGCTTATTATGGAAGTGACCCAGCTCCCGATTCGCGCCTTTGGCATGGATGCTGCCATCTTGTTTTCCGATATTTTAGTGGTCGCTGAAGCATTCGGACTGGGGCTTTCATTTGATGAAGGGAAAGGACCTGTGATTGCACGCCCGCTTCAAAATGAAGCAGATGTCGATAAACTGCCTGCTTTTGATGCGGAAGAAAAGCTCTCCTATGTGGCGACAGGGATTAAACTTCTGCAAACTCAGCTAGAAGTCCCTTTAATAGGATTTTGCGGGGCGCCTTTTACCTTAGCAAGCTACATGATAGANGGNGGGAAAAGCCACGATTTGAACAAAACTAAACAATGGATGTTAAGTCATCCTGAAAGTTTTCACAAATTATTGACTAAGATTGCAGAGGCAACCGCTAACTATATCGATTTGCAAGTTCAATCCGGTGTGGATGCGATCCAAATTTTCGACTCATGGGCCAATTATTTGAGTTGGGGACAGTTTGCAGAATTTTCTTACCACTATTTAAAAGAACTTGTAGATCGAGTCAAAAAATATCAAGTCCCTGTTATTCTTTATTGCCGTGGATCTTCTGTCTTTGCACCCAAGCTAGCAGAAGCGCTTCCGCATGGGATTAGCTTAGATTGGAACTGCGATCTTGCAGGCATGCGTAAAGCTATTCCATTTCATATTGCACTCCAGGGGAATATGGATCCGGATGTTCTCTATGCTCCCAAACACAAAATTGAACAAGAAGCCCGGCAGATCCTCAATGCGATGCATGGAGATCCCGGATTTATTTTCAACCTGGGCCATGGCATTAAGCCTGATACGCCCTATGAGGCTGTGAAAGTGCTTGTAGAAGCTGTGAAAACTTTGGATTAAAAGAAAAGAAGCAGCTTTCACAAACTGCTTCTTTTGAAGAAAATGTTTTGTGATTAGCTAGTACCGAAGTTGCTTGTACCGAAATCTAGGGTTTCTGCATTTTTAAGGAATTTTTTTGCTCTTCCATACTGCGAGTTTCGGTTTGAGAATTTTCCTTCCACTTGGCTGAATCTTTCCATGGATTGGGGGTGCTTGCCTCTTTTGTTGAAACATCACGCACTCCTTTTCCTGTAATATTGCGCAAGACATAAAATTTTCCTGATCCCGATTTTGCTTTTACCGGTTCTTCCTTGGGTTCGATTCCACCATCATTATGAAGGTCACTGATATAGCGTTGCTGCTCGGGTGTTAATTGATCTCTAATGCGGCCGACGATCAATTTATCTTGTGCTAAAATTTTCTTTAGCATTTGCTCAACAAAATCACCAAGATTGTAAAAGTCTTCAGGTATTCCAGCTTTTGGACTTCTTTCAATGAAAAATTGTCCAGTTCCAAGTTTAGAAAGTAGATCGTTTAATTTTGGCGGTTCAGGATAAAGCACTTCTTTGAGGAGTTTTCCTATTTGGCTATTTTGAGATTGGTGACCCGAATCTGCAATTTCTTTAAGGTTGAAAAGATGTTTTATTCGAGCTACTTCACTCATCTTTTCTGTCTTTAAGGCGATTAAGTGACCAACAATGAGGCAGTCTTTGTGATCCGAAGAAAGACCTTCTAGAGCCGATTGTGTCGCAACCGATGGCGTTTTTAGAAGGTTCTGTTACATCTTCTACATTGGGAAGTTCATCTAGAACTTTTCTTGCCAAGTCCACTGATAGTCCATTCAAGCTTTCAGCAGATAAATCACTGCTGCTTCTGGATAGATTTTTGCTGAATCGTTGGTTTCCTGTTTGTTTGTCTCTTGTGATGCAGGGGGAGGCACTTCACCAGCCTGCTGTTCCTTAGAGGGTGAAGAATTTGATTGAACAGGTAATTCATGGGGTAAATGATTGGAAGCCCAATCTTTATAGATGCCTTTAGCAATGGATGCCAATATAAAAGAAAGACCAGCGGTTAGAACATAGCTAATGACTTTAATTGCAGTTTTCCAGGCATGGCCTTTAACAGGCATCTCATCGAGGGTCTTTGCGTTGATATATTTTTTACCCAAAAGGTATATTTATCAGCCATTTCACCAAAGGCGATTAAGGCGCGCTGGATAGGTTTTCTTTGTTCGATAGATTCAAGAGGAAAGACAATAGGGTTATTTAAGATAATTTTTACTTTAATTTGTTCCGTCATTCTATAACTCCTAAAAATTTTATAATAATTATACAAATTATTCTATTTAATGTAAATACTTTTTATTAAAATTGTTTTAGTTAATAAAAAATCAACTTTTTAGTTATGCGCAATCTAGTCTCAGAGAAAATTTATCTCTTTGAGAGAAAGACTTGTTTTTGTTAGGATTTCTTCAAGAATTTTACCCAGGAAACGAGCAATGGACCTGGGTTATTAGGTTATGTGGCCCAGATCCTTTCGTTTTCTGGGAAAAGAATTTTAAAATTCGGGTAGTTACCCCTCCAAATAGAGTAGATTCCTATGTTAGAGTTTCTGCGTAAACATCAGCGTTATTTCTTTTCNGTCATTACAGTAGTCATCATTATTTCGTTTTCTTTCTTTGGGACCTACAGTACTGTCAATACCGAATATCCCCACGAACAAATGGTTGTTAAAACTGTAGACGGTACCAATGTATCCCGGCAAGAATTGGACGAAATGGCCACATTCATTAGCACTGATTCCCAGGATAAATTAATTTTAGGCGGAATCTGGGGACCTAANTTTTTAAATGATGGGGTCGTACGCAAAGATTTTTTNGAAACAGGCATGGGTATTATCCTGGCTATGAATTATCCCGAGGACCTTTTGAAGGATTTAAGGTCGCGCTCGGAAAAAGAAAAACGTTTTTCTCTCTATAGCAATCCTCAAGCCGGCTTTATCAATGTAGAATCTGCCTGGACCTATTTCATGCCTGATATGAAATACAATTATGATGCTTTAAAAACATGGTCNAATCCTGTAGATGCTGAGGCTCTAGCTGCCCGCATCTCCTTGTTTTTACAGGAAAAGCAGTTTCCCGCGCCACTTCTAAAACAAGTTCTTCGCTACCAGGAAAAGCAGTATTCATGGCTTCAACCGGATCCAAATTTGGATTACTATGATCTTTCCCTTTTTGGCTATCATACGCTAGAGGATTGGTTTGGCCCTCGGTATGTCCGTTTAGTGGCTCAATTTATTTTAAATAGTGCAAAGGTTGCAGAGCANAAAGGCTATAAAGTCTCTAAAGAAGAAGCCTTAGCAGATTTAATGCAGCATGCTTCTATAAGTTATCAGCAGAATGCCAATAACCCCAATTTAGGTGTTGCAAACCTGCAGCAATATTTTGATGAACAACTGCGCCGTATGAACATGGATCAAAATAAGGCCGTAAAAATTTGGCGTGATGTGCTGCTTTTCCGCCGCCTTTTCAATGATATCGGGAATGCTGTGGTCATTGATCCCTTAAGTATTGANAAAATTCAAGCTTATACTAAAGAAGGGGTGGTAGGAACTGTTTATGAATTGCCTAAAGATCTTCGGTTGGACAGTTATCGCACGATGCAGAAACTGGAAACGTATCTCAATGCGGTTTCTAAACGTAGTCAAGATGAAAAGGGGCTTTTGATGCTTCCATCCACTTTCTTATCTGTGGATGAAGTGGCTAAAAAATTCCCAGAGCTCATTCAACATCGCTATGTGCTTCAAATTTCTCAGGTGAATAAAAATGCTTTGCAAACAAAAGTGGGCGTTAAAGAAACCTGGAATTGGGAAGTGGAAGATCAAAATTGGTTGGCTCTTAANAAGAAATTTCTTGTTCTTGCCAAGAANAAAGATCAAACAAGGGAAGAGCGCTATGCAGCCCTGGAGAGTTTAGATGACAAAACCCGCAATCAGGTGGATGCATTTGCACGATCTGCCATTGTCGATGCTCATCCAAATTGGATCGCAGAGGCTTTAGAAAAAGCTCCTTCTAAAACAACGACACTTTCATTGCTGGANAAAGGNGGTAAAACTCCTTTTGCAAATGGCGAAGGCCGTCAGGAATTGCTTAAATTGCTTGATAATGCGTCTCTTAAAGGAGAAACCCAGAATAGTTCGGCTGAAAAACTTATGCAGTATACCCCAGACAATGAAACGTTTTATCGCCTTGTGGTCATTAAACGTGCTCCAGAGCGCGAGATCATCAGTTTTGGAGAAGCGAATGAACAAGGGGTTTTAGATGCGTTACTGGATAAAGAACTTGAAGCTTATTATGTGAAAATCCGCGGGACAGATTCGTCTCAATTTCAAAAGCCGGATGGTTCCTGGAAGGCATTGACAGAAGTGCAGGACCTGGTGGCTGATCAATATTTTGAAAAAATCAGAAAGGCCGTTGAAAAGGATTATATCTCTGCCATTGCCCCTAAAAAACCACCTGCAGTCTTNTTAGGAGANTTTTTAGCCTCTATACGCCTCTATGCAAATACACGCAAAATCAGAGACGATTTGCAAAAAGAGGCTTCGAATATCAAAAAATGGGTATCCGATGACGAGGAGGCAAGCCAAGAACTGGCTTCTAAAAATTTAAATGATCAATGGAAGCTTGTGCAAACCCCGTATCAGGGAACTCGAAGCGATTTGAATTCTCAGCTGAATGCTGAGGAGATNTTTGCTATGAGTCCGGATGCATGGAGTACAGTCAATACACCAGCAAATGGAGATTTGAATTTCTTTCATTTAGAAAAGCGCGAGGCGCCTCAAGGAACTGCCCTTCAGGAAAAAGCGGGCGAACTTTACCATGTGGCCTCTGTCGATGCGCAACGCATCTATATGCAAAAACTGCTGTATCAATTAAAAGATAGAAATGCTTTGACGCTGGATTATATGAATAAAGCGCATGAAGAATAATGTTAAATGGCTAGGGGTGCAAAACTCCTGGCCTAAGTGAAAGTATGTTTGAAGAAGAACCATTTTCGATCTCACCAGTGAATTTTTTCCAGCTGCAAGTCGATTGCTACTATGCAGCCAAAGAGTTGCCTGGNAAAAAATATATTCTTCCCAACACCTCCAAGCTTTGCGGTGAAGAGCATTTTGCTCAGGTTTCTTTAGGATGGAATGAACAAGGGATTCAGTGCCAGATTGAGGTTTCTCAACCCTTTCATCAGTCAACCTATCCAGATGTAACCCGTGGTGATAGTGTGGAGCTTATGATTGATACCCGTGATGTAAAAACCTCGGGCTATAACACGCGCTTTTGCCATCACTTNTTNTTTCTGCCTGAGGCCATAGAAGGCATTCAGGCGGGTGAACTCACACGTTTTCGAACTGAAGATAAACACGAACTTTGTGATCCGGGCGACTTAAAAGTGACGAGCCGCATTTCTTCAAGAAATTATTCTTTAAAAATTTTTATTCCTAGCCAATGCCTGGTTGGCTACGACCCAGAACAATTCAATCGTTTGGGTTTTAATTATCGTGTGAATCGTAGTCATGGAGACCCTCAACATTTCTCGGTTGTCACCAATGATTTCCAAGTTGAACAGCAACCTTCTCTTTGGAGCAGTTTGAAGTTGGTTAAATGAGTTGAGTCTTACTATTTGGAATCCATCAGTTTTACTGCTCTCTTTCAAGTTCTGCTGTTTCAACTCATTCAAACGCGACGGACTTCCTCTTAAAATTGTCTAACTTCTACTCCAAATCCGTAATGTAATTTAATTTTAGAACGTTGTTTTTATTTAATTAAGTGTGTTAAAATATTTTATTTATATAAAATAAGCGTGTTTCGATGAATAATATTATAGACTGTAATTCAAGGTTTTATTCTTTAAAAAATGATCCATCAGAAAATTATTTTGAGCATGCGAACTTACAAGATATTAGAAGTTTTATGCGCACCTTTGAATTTTACATTCAAAATTCAAAGACTTCTGAGGAAATAGATTCTTTAAAAAGCAAATTGATAACCTAGAAAACTCTATTCTGGAAAAGATTCCTCCTGCTGGAGAAAAACTCTTTTATGCAGAGTCATTAGGGAATCTCCTGAGTTTGCCATTAAGTATCTTTCATTCTTTAAATCTTCCATTAATCTCAAAGAAGCTGATGGAAATTCTCCATTGCTTGAAGCTTGCAATGGACGTCTGGCTGATTTGGTGCAAGGACTGCTTGCAAATGGTGCAGATGTCAATCAATTGGACAGATTTAATAGAACGGTTTTGGGTGTCTGCATTCATGTGGCGAAATTTTTCCTGATCAAACGGACGATAAAATATTCAATGCAC
This sequence comes from Parachlamydiaceae bacterium, assembly GCA_013414685.1. GTDB lineage: Bacteria > Chlamydiota > Chlamydiia > Chlamydiales > Parachlamydiaceae > Neochlamydia. The sequence goes on from CP058704.1 coordinate 2,139,560, forward strand.
TATTAGCAGCTAACTGTAATGTTCGAGGAAAAGCCGACCTAGTGAATAGCTCCGCTTTAGTGGCCTGTTTATCCAAAGGCTATGTGGATTGGGCGTGGAAACTTTTGCCTGCTTCTGACGTTAATCAGGCAAACAATTTAAATATGCAAGCCATTCATTTGGCTACAAGATTGGGTGCTAGCAGTTTAGTAGCTGAACTGATTGAGCGAGGGGCGCAAGTGGATAATCTTGCGCTTCTTTCTTTGACATCGACAAGAAAAGTGACACCTTGCCACATCGCTGTGATCAATGATCAACCCGGAATTTTAAATCTTCTCTTAAAAAACGGAGGGAGCGTTCATCTACCTGCTGAAAATCCTTATTATGGTAGAGGAGATAATAAAGAACCCCTGACTGCCTTCCAAATGGCGGAAAAGTATCAAAGAAAGACCTGTAAAGATTTAATTGAAAAGCATAGTTTTTCTAAAACTGTGAATGGATCTCATGAAAATGTTAGAGCTACGAATCTAATGCCTCAGCGAGTCAGAGCTAATCCAAGTCTTGCAGAGATTTTTCTGGATGTAGACAGTCTTACTACACAAGCAGGAATTTTAAAGTCATCAAATGCTCTCAACGCAAAATCCTATTCAGATCTTATTCTGAATATAAAAAAATCTGTGAAAAACTTCCTGAAATTCGAGCTTTTTATCTCAAATACCCTTTTAGGACACTTGAGTAAGGGTATGGCTGAAAATCCCACAGGATATACCTTCACTCAGACAGAAAACTCTTTTTAATTCACATCCCTAAAATAGTGTTTAAGCAGGGTGGAGAAAGAAAAATCAAATTTGCATTGAATTTATCGACGGGAGAACTTCTTGGGCTTATGAAAAATTTAAATATTTTTCATGACGGGCTAGCCGGTGATAAGCTTGTTCATGAGCGCTGTCCTCAAAATGATTATCTTTTAACTTATCATCACTTTGAAAGTTATGTTAAAAAAAATGGACGTGAAGGGCAATTGGTTTATGTAAAACTCTATTCATTAGGTGATGCGTCTTCGCTCATGAATCCTTCTAAGAATCTCTCAAAAGAAATGATTGTTCATTATGCCTATTGTTTAGCCAAAGGCATTCAAGCGCTGCATCGTACCAAAATCACTCATAATGATATCAAGCTCGAGAATCTTTTTTGACGGAGAATCCTAAAATTCCTTTGGTTTTAGGGGATTTTGGTATTGCAACCGACTGGGAAAAGAATACCGATCATCCTACGGAAATTGGATCTTTATCCTCGATTGCTCCTGAAAGAATAAGAGAAAGTGATCAAAAGTTTGATTTTGAAAAACATTCTAAAGGAGATATGTATTCTTTGGGACTGTGCTTTATCGGTTCTTATTTAACCATCCTCTTCATTTTCAAAATCCTGTGAAGGATGGCCCGGATCAGGTAAAATTTATTCTCAAAAATGAAGCAATGACGAAACAAAGCCTGCACGCCGTCTATCAACAGTTCGATGAAACTAGCGAGATCCATTCATTATGTAAAAAGCTTTTGGCCTTTCATCCTAATGATAGGCCGTCCATAGAGGAAGTGGTTAAACTATTGGAGACTATAATTAGCACATAATTAATGATTAAATATTTGGAGATTTAGATTTATTTATTTCTCTTTCAAAAATGCGCTTAAGTGCAGTAGTTTGGATATAAGTTATTTCCCCTTCAGGATCTGATGCATCAATTTCTAAAGTTGTCAGATCTAATGTTTTACCTGATCTTTCTGTAAAACCTTCTTTAGGAAGAAGGTGATTTTTCAAAATGCTTTGCATACTACCCACCGGTTTAACTTGCATAAATTTTTTCCGGAAAATAGGTGTTAGCTACCACTCCTGTAAATCCGTGTAAAAGTATTGATAAACCAGCATATTTTCCCTCAAATACCCAATAGGGATTTCTAGAGATTCCTCTATTATGAAAGTAATCATTTTCGGAAAAATCAGTACCCATAGTTATAAGTATATCACTGTAAGCTGTAATATAATTTTTAAGATTACATGGGTTACTTATTATATGTTTATATGCGTCTTGGATAGAAAAAGTAGGGTTCTTAGATGCATAAACAATATATCTAAGCTTGCCTTGTTCGAAACTTGTGACCATATGATTACTGCCTACACAGTTATGAGCTATTATATTCGCAATTTTATCGTTTTGGCTTTTCAATTTTACTGCTTTTTCGGTGAATGCTTCATACTCTTGATACGTAAAACCCGTAACCTCTTTTATTGTTTCATAATTGGGATATCGGGATTCCCCTGCCATTCTAATCAAATTGCTTAAAACACCTCTAGAGTGACAATTAGCAACCCAATCATTCATCTCTTTGAATTTTTTCCAGCTTGTAAAATTGTCTTTAGTCAATAATTCCATGCGTAGAAAAATTGGCGATTCATTTTCTCTGTTAAGTGTTGCCCCAAAAACTCCTTCTTGCAAAAAGTATGGAGAAAAATCTTGAAACTTAAAATCTATATTATTCATTCAGAACCATAAGTTAATTAAAATATAATTTTATTAACATAGATAATAAAAGTACATTTTAAATTTAAACTATATATCTAAAAAACATTGGATTTTTTTGTGATATTGAATAGCGATTTTGTTGTTATTTAATTTTATATTAGTTTTTGTTAACTAATCGTGAAAGTTTTGAATGATTTTTTTGCTGGTTATTTTTATCTTAAATAATTTCATATTAAAATATCTTATTCCTAAATGGATGTCTTGACAAATGAAACAAAAGCATGCAAGTATATAGTATAAGTCATTCCAATTGAAACCCGGAATTTTGACTACTTTAGGCTGCAACTTTCTTTTGAACCTGATTGCAACGCAATAGCTTGCTTAATTGAAAGGTAATAAGCCTCCGCGTCAAATTTTCTTACTTTCATTTGGAAGCATTCTATACAGTTTTGTTATGAGTCACCATGAAAACATATTTATATGAAAGACACTTGAAACTTGGCGCAAAAATGGTGGATTTTTGCGGTTGGCAAATGCCCCTGCAATACTCAAGCATTCTTCAAGAACATTTAAATGTACGGCAACATGTAGGAATTTTTGATGTTTCTCATATGGCCCGCATAATAGTGGAGGGTGAAGACGCTGAATCATTTCTTGATTATTTAAGTACGAATAAAATTACCGGGAAAAAAGATTTTACAGCGACATACACACTATGGTGCAGAGACAATGGGACTTGTATCGATGATGTGATCGTGTATAAGAAGAACAAAGAACATNNTTTTTTCATTGTCAATGCCTGTAACCGTCAGAAAGATTTATTGCATTTGGAAAGTGAAGTTAAATCCCGCAAAGTAAAAATCACCCCGCTNTTTTCCGATGGCATTCTGGCGCTTCAAGGGCCAAAATCNTTCTTTTTAATGCAAAAACTGTTTCCTGAAGCTCAAGCCCTCTCCCATATGCACTTCTTATCTTTAAAATACAAAGGTCATGCAATCATTCTTTCAGCAACAGGGTATACGGGTGAAGAAGGATTTGAAATTTATGGACCTGGAGAAGCCATTGCTTGGCTTTGGGATGAACTTTTATTGCAGGGGCAGCCATACAATATTATGCCCATTGGCTTGGGAGCAAGAGATACATTGCGTTTAGAAAAAGGATATGCTTTATACGGGCATGAACTTTCAGATGAAATTTTAGGAGTCGAAAGCGTTTCTTCCTGGACAATCAAATGGGATAAACCTNNATTTTTAGGCAAGCAAGCGATGCAAGAAGTAGAAAAATCTTCAAATAAACGTTATGAATATGGAATGCTGCTGCTGGATCCCGGCATTGCCCGTGAGGGATATGCAATATATAAAAACAATAAACCAATTGGCCAAGTCACATCAGGAACGTTTTCTCCTTCGTTAAATCAAGCGATTGCTCTTGTTCTTGTGAATGAAAAATTAAAACTTGATGAGAGGGTGAACGTTCAGATTCGTCAAAATTTCGTGGAAGCCAAAATTGTAGAATTACCTTTTGTAAGGATAAAAATGAAATTTACTGAAACACATGAATGGATTGAAGTGTCAGATGGAATTGGCACTGTAGGCGTTTCCAATTATGCACAAAAAGAGTTAGGCGATGTTGTCTATGTCGAACTGCCTCAGGTTGGCAAAAACATTCAAGCAGGAGATGAGGTTGCAGTTCTGGAATCGACGAAAGCTGCTGCCGATGTGTATTCACCTGTTTCTGGAACCATTGTGGAAACAAATACAGCTTTAACTTCAGCATCTGAAATGGTCAATAAATCCCCGGAAAAAGAGGGGTGGATATTTAAGATAAAATTAACGTCTCCTCAAGAATTAGATAAACTTATGAATGATAAAGACTATCAAGCCAAATTTGTATAATCAGCAGTAAGGGAAAAACATGAAAGATTGTACGACCAGTCCATTCGTTTCATTTACCGTTCAATACATGACCAATTGGGATGCTCATCGGAATTTCAACCCATGCGATCACATGAAAGCAAATGGGGTCATGACCAAAATCAAATATGAAAATTTTTCATTAGAAGCAGCTTTACTGATTTTAAATTCAGCCGAAAGTACTAATGCTGAACAAAAGAAAAGGGCTTCTAAATCAAAATGTTCTGATTTCCAGCTGGCAAATGAGTTGATTTGGGAGGACTTTAAGAAACCAGATTTAGAGTTTTTGGCCACTGATGATAGGCAAGAAAAAATAAAAAAGATCATTGAACAGGCGAAAGCGCATTTATCCGTAGCCTTCCCAAAATATCCCCTAAGGTTAGAGAGATACAATTTAATAGTCATTCTGAGCCGACTATTCCCACATTAAAATGTCGCACAGTATCTTGCTATCCTTTAAATGCAGATTGTGAAGATTTTAAAAATTATATGGAAGGAATGCCTTTAAGTGAGGCTAAAAAAATGATCGAAGAAAAACATAGAACTAAATCAATTCAAACTGATTTGGTTTAATTGATTAGATAAGTTTGGAGATAAATTGCGGCGATCTAAGTAATGCTAAAAAATCAATCTTCATTCAGATTTTGCTTCGATATTTTCATCTTACTATCAATGATTTTTAAGAGGGTTTTCGATATTTTTCAACTGACTTGGATGAGTGTAAATTGCAAATCATTCATCCTTTCAAAACATTTAAAAAGAGGAACACATGAATTGTGAAAAATACGCTCGACCCACTGTTTCATTTGAAGTCCGGTACACCAGTTATGAAAATTGGTCTTCAAGATTACCTATGGTAACTAGACAAACATACAAAAATTTTCCTTTAGATGTTGCCCTGGAGATTTTAAAGGGGTTCCAAATCAAGCTGAAAAAGCTTATTTAAATTTGGAAGAGAGAATTGAAAATGATCAAAAACGAATGAAAGATTTAAAAGAGATTTTAAAGACAGATTCTGAGTCCGAAAAATTGGAAAAATAATAGAGCTCGGAAAATTTCACTTAAGCACTGCGATACCTTCCAGACCTCCGAAAATCGACAATTTCACTTTTAGTTATCTTTCCCCTTTTGTTCTACCAGAAATCCAGACAGATGTATTACAGATCAGTTTAAGTGGTAGTATAAATGTGTATTTAACCAAATATGAAAAAGCAAGACGCTCGATCAAGCAATTGAGTTCATCGAACAAAAAAAGAATCTTACAATGGTTTTTAAGGACTCAACTCAGAAACGATTGGAATAGGCAGCATGGATTTTATTTCCAACAGAGACCCGCAAATTCGCGACATGTTAAAAACCATTGGTGTTAATAACATCGATGAATTATTTCAGGATATTCCACAAAAGTTAAAAATCCCTGCTCCTCTTGAAGATGATGGTCTTTCTGAATACGAAGGCCTGGAAATGATGAAAAANCTTGCGGGCAAAAACATCTATTCACAATTTGAAAATTATTTAGGGGCTGGTGCCTATGAACATCATGTACCGGCCCTCGTGGGAGCAATATGCAGTAAATCGGAATTTTTGACAGCCTATACACCTTATCAAGCAGAAGCTTCACAAGGGATGTTGCAGGCTATTTTTGAATTTCAATCAGCCATCTGCGCTTTGACTGGACTGGATGTGGCAAATGCCTCTTTGTATGATGGAGCGTCAGCTTGCGCTGAGGCAATGCTTATGAGCTTGCGTTATCACAAAGAACGAAAAAAAGTGTTAGTTGCAGAAAATTTACATCCTCATTACCGCGAAGTCGTCACTCAATATCTTCTAAGTCATCATACCCAAATTGAATGGATTCCTTTTAAACAAGATGGCTCTCTTGATTTAGGAAAACTTGAAAGTTTAAATGATGATGATACAGCAGCCGTTTTAATGGCATATCCAAANTTTTTTGGCGGAATTGATCCACTTAAAGAAGCATGTACAATAGTAAAATCAACAAATGCTTTAGCTATCGTTTGTGCCAACCCTCTTGTTTACGGACTTTATGCTTCCGCTAAAGAATTGGGAGCTGATATTGCAGTNGGGGATGCCCAGCCCTTAGGACTCCCTTTGCAATTCGGGGGACCGTATGTTGGATATATGGCCTGTAAAGAAGAACTAGTGAGGCAGCTTCCTGGACGTTTAGTCGGTGAAACTGTAGATGCTCAAGGGAGAAGAGGGTTTGTTCTGACCTTGCAGGCCCGCGAGCAGCAAATTCGAAGAGAGAAAGCAACTTCAAATATTTGTACTAATCAGGCCTTAGCGGCTTTAGCTGTCCTTATAACGATCCTTTGGTATGGNAAAAAAGGATTCTCTAAATTAGCATTAATGAATTTTCAAAAAGCCTCCTATCTGAAAGCCAATTTGGCGAAAATTCCCAGTATAGTAATGATGGGGAATCGGCCTACTTTCAATGAGTTTGCCTATAAAATACCTCTGCCTTTTGANAAAATATTTGAAGCTTTTCGGACGCAAGGAATTGAACCAGGTCTTCGCTTACAAGATTATTATCCCCAGTATCAAGGATACCTATTAACAGCCGTGACAGAGATAAAAAGCCAAGAACAGCTGGATCAATATATCCGTGTAGTCAAAAGTTTAGCTGAAGGGATTTCATAGAGGTCTCATGATGAAAACAATTTTTGAAAAAGTCAATCCGAACAACGCGCTTTTAGCCTACCTACAAATAGCCAGGTTTTTCAAAAATTTCTTCCGGACGAAAATTTATTGCGTCAGGATCCTTTGCCATTACCGGAAATTTCAGAAATTGATCTGATGCGCCATTTTTGTAATCTTGCTTCCCGAAATCGAGGGATAGATACAAATTTTTATCCCTTAGGAAGCTGCACAATGAAGTTTAATCCTCGTATCAATGAGTTTTGTGCCAACATCTCAGAATTTACTAACGCTCATCCTCTGGCTCCTCCGGAAACTGTTCANGGAAACCTTGCTTTAATTTTTGAATTACTCCAAATGCTTTGTTTCATTTCTGGAATGTCTGCAGGATCTTTAGTTCCAAATGCTGGCGCTCAAGGAGAGTTTACGGGACTGCGCATGATCGCAGCCTATCATCAAAAAAATAAAGATCACAAAAGATTAGAAATTCTAATTCCTGATGATGCACATGGAACAAATCCTGCTTCGGCAACGATGGCGGGGATGAAAACGATTCCCATTCGTACAGATCANAAAGGCGACTTGGATCTTGAAGATTTGAAGCAAAAAGCGTCGGAGAGGACAGCCGGTCTAATGTTGACAAATCCTAATACGCTGGGGCTTTTTAGCTCAAAAATCCTGGAGATCACACATTTAGTTCATCAATGCGGAGGACTTTTATATTATGATGGAGCGAATTTAAATCCTATTTTGAATCTCGTGCGTCCGGGTGAAATGGGATTTGATGTGATGCATATGAACCTTCATAAGACTTTTTCAACTCCTCACGGCGGAGGAGGACCCGGATCAGGTCCAGTCTTATGTGGTGAAAAGTTAAAAGAATTTTTACCTATCCCGCGCGTGGAAAAGAGCGAAAATCAGTACAAAATTATTTGGAAGGATCTTAAAAGCATAGGAAGAATGTCTTCCTTNTTTGGGAATTTCGGAATTTACTTGCGTGCTTATTTATATATCAAGTTGCATGGCCATTATGGATTGCGNAAAATTGCTGAGACAGCTGTAGTCAATGCTAATTACCTTAAAACTAAAATTGCTCCTTATTTAACAACNCCCTATCCTCAATATTGTATGCATGAATTTGTTGTTCAGGCAGACAATTATCTTGAAAAGGGGATAAGAGCTCTAGATCTTGCGAAACGTATGTTGGACTATGGTGTCTATGCTCCCACTATTTATTTTCCTTTGATTGTCAAAGAATGCATGCTCATTGAGCCGACAGAAAGCGAATCGAAAGCTACTCTTGATCATTTTATAGAAATTGTAAAACAAATTGTTGAAGAAGTAAAAAACACCTGAGCTTGTAAAAGCTGCCCCCACACCCTGAGTGTTTCTCGTTTAGATGAAGTTCAGGCGGCCAGAAAGCCGATCCTTAAAACCCAACTTGCGCCCTCGACCCAACAGCAGAAATTGTGATTTTTGTTTATCTTTAAAGGAAGTTTTTGAAAACCTGGGTGAATGCAAGCTAAATGGATCTTTTGTGATAAAATAAACTCTTTCAAATGATCTTTTGTTCCTAGCGCGAAAGGATGATTGATTAAGCGGAGATCGATTTGTTTCATCTTGGAGTTTCACAGACAAAAATACAAAAATTAAGTTTACAGAGCTATTCACTAATTTTATATAAAGAGTTTGACGTAATTAGTTCTTTACACTAAAATTAGGTACTTGATTATCAATACTAGAATAATTCTAAGGAGAATGTATGTTTGTTAAATCAGCCGTAGTAATGAATACAGGCACAGTTGCTGCTGCTCAACCAGCAGAAAACTCTCAGAATGTCGCTGGTACGAATCCAGTTGATCCTAAAATTAGTGAAGTTGCTAAAAATGTCATTCCTAACACAAAAACTGAGGCTGACAACAAGGCAATTCCCAAAAAGGTTGCTGGAAATGCATCGTTGATTTCCTGGAAAAAATCTTCTGCTGCCTTTGCCGCGTGTTCAAAAATAAAGATTCGAAGAACGTAGATCCTGCAAAATCTAAAGACAATTCTGAAAAAATGCGAACGCCGCTGATCAAGCTGCTACCCAAAAGCCGGATCAAAACACTATCGTAACAACTGAAGCGTCAAATACTGAAAACGATGGTAAAGAAGTTAAAAGCGACGAACAGCCAGTAGAAAAACAAGAGCAACCAGTTGAAACAAACACCAAAAATAGTGAAGAATCCTCAGAAACAGGCAAAGCCCCAGCTAGACCGTTGCCAAAAATACCTGAACAAAAAACAAATCAAACCGAAATAATCACTGAGCCACCTTCTCCGCCTGTAGTTCCTTCATTTAATGGAGAAGTGTTAAAAGCCCCCACCACCTCCACCGCTTACTTCCAATAAAACTGTCACATTAAGGACAGCTGCTAGATCAATGGATGACCGTTTAGAGGAACAAAGAATCAAAGCAGAAGCTGATGAACAGGAAAGAGCCCGAATTCAAAAAGAGCTTGACGACGAAGTAGAAGCAAAGCGTGAAGTGTCTGTGGCTGCTATGGAGCCTAAAAATTGGTAGCATTGAGAGCTCAAGTTGCTGCTCTGCCAGACGGAGAGAAAAGATTCATTTGCAAAAGGCTTTAGAAGAATATGATGCTAAACAAGCAAAAAATCATAAGACTCTACAGTTTTCATAACATTTAAACCCCATCTCAATTCGGGATGGGGTTTTTTATTTAATACCCATTTTTCCAAAATTTTCTCTTTATAGTATTTAAAATTTACGTTATGAATTTTGCTTTGATGCAATATTTTTAACGACATGCACGACACTCGCCATATTGTTTATTTCATATATTTATTTTGTTTAGCCATCGCTTGCGAAAGTTGTTCTTNTTTGCAGATCCTGCAGATGTAGGCGATGCGGCCTATTGTAATGATAAGGCCTGGATTCCTCCTTACAAAATCAAACGTGAAGAACATTACTGTCCGGGTGAAATCCCCGAAAACACACCTTTAAGTGTAGCTGAGCTCATCGACTATGGATTGCGCAATAATCCTCAAACAAGATTTACCTGGAACACAGCGCGTTCCAATGCTTTTATCCTTTATGCCAATTATAGCACCTTCTATCCGCAGATCACGGCTACAGAAGAAATAGAGCTTATCAAATCCAATTTTGGAGCCGGAACTGGTGGCGCAGGAATTAGAGGGACTGCGGTAGGGAATCTGATCAATGGGATTAGCGCTATTAACAATGCAAACACAACAAACGGCGTAACCAATTTTCCTGGAGGTTCAGGGATTATTGCGGCAGGAGGAGGAGGTTTAGGTGCAGGGGGAACAGGGCCTGTTTACAATCAATTTTTAATTACAGATCTTTCAGTTTCCTACATTATGTTTGATTTTGGAGGAAGGGAGGCGAATGTTGAAGCAGCAAGACAGACGCTGTTTGTAGCCAACTGGAATCATAATCGTACCTTGCAAACAGTGATCTTGACAATTTTACAATCCTACTACAATTACATCGCAGCACAAGCCACTGTAGAAGCTGAATTGGAAAATTTNAAAAATGTGACGCAGAATCTTGAATCTGCAAAAACAATGTATGAGGCGGGCGTGGCAAGACTCGTTGATTTCTTGTTGGCACGCTCGGCTTATGTAAATGGAAAGCTTTTAGTTGAGCAAGCGTACAATAACCTGAATACCACCATGGGTCAGCTTTCTACAGCAATCGGTTTACCTGCAGACAANAAATTCAAAGTGGTACCCATGCCAGAAGTTTTGCCCGAAGTTAAAATCGAACAGGATATGCATGCATTATTAGAAGAGGCTAAAGAGTACAGACCTGATCTTGCCGCCTCCTATTCGAGCTATTTGAATGCTTTAGAGCAAGTCACTGTTCAACTTTCTGCGGGACTGCCCGTTGTCAGCGCATTTGGCGACTATGAGCGCATTAATTTTATCCATGATCCTGCCAATAATGGCTACATTGCCTCAGCCGGGATTGTGGCGACTGGTCCTTTATTTGATGGNTTTTTAGCCTTGAATTTAACACGTGGGGCAAAAGCTCAGGCATCAGCAGCGTATGCCAACTATAAAACAACCGAGGAACAGGCNTTTTTAGATGTTGTGACCAGCTATTACTCTTTTAAAACAGCGATTGAAACGGTCAAATATAGTAAGGAATACCTTCAATATGCGCAGGAAGCTTATGACGTGGCATTTTATGGATATAGAGAGGGAGTGAATTCTCTTTTGGATTTATTAACCGCAACAGTTACACTCGCCAATGCACGTACGTCATATATACAAGCTCGTACGCAATATGTCACATCAATCGCGGCTCTCGCTTATGCGACCGGAACCCTAAACTGAGGAATTATGCGATTTGGGATTGGTTTTCTTTTGATGATATTGTGCTTAACAGGCTGTTCTAAAAAGAACAACCTGAAAAAAATATCCTGTTACTGTGGCCGATGTAGTTGAACAAGATGTTCCTATTTATATCGAATCTATTGGGAATGTCTATTCTTTGCAAACAGTAGAGATCCGCCCTCAAGTGGGTGGGATTATTGTGGAAGCCAATGTGAAGCAGGGACAATATGTGAAGCAAGGGCAGCAGCTGTATAAAATCGATCCTCGGCCTTACCAGGCAGCTTACGAACAAGCTAAAGGGACGCTTCTTAAAGATATGGCTGCATTAGAATTGGCANNGAGATCACAGCAAAACGTTATAAAACCTTAGCTGAAAAAGATTTTATTTCTAAATTAAATTATGAGCAGTATCAAATCAATGTCAAAACTGCTCAANGGACAGGTTCTGAATGATCAAGCAGCTCTAGAACTAGCAAAAATCAATCTTGATTGGACGACTGTTCTCGCGCCCATTGATGGAAAGATTAGTCAATATAACATTGATCCCGGCAACCTTGTAGTGGCTAACGATGCTAATGCTTTGACTGATTTAAGATCGATCACCCCTGCTGATATTCGCTTTTACGTAAACCAAAAGATTATNATTGCAGTGCAACAGGCGATGAAAGCTGGACAACTTAAGTTTGAAGTCTATATGCCGCAGCTGCCAAATAATGTCCGCCAAGGAAAAATATACTTTTTNGACAACCACTTGGATTTAAATACAGGAACGATTTTGATCAAGGGAACAGTACCGAATGAGGATGAATTTTTCTGGCCNGGGGAATTTGTGAGAGTCCGGTTGCAATTGCGTGTACAGCAAGATGGCCTTTTAGTTCCTGAAGAAGCTGTTCAGTATGGCCAGGATGGCAGTTTTGTTTATATTTACAAGCCCGAAACTTCCACGGTTGAATATCGTCCTGTTGTAAAAGGGGAAAAAGTGGGGAAAATGTTTCTCATCGAAAAAGGCCTCAAATTGGGAGACAAGGTGGTGACCAAGGGACAAGTAAACCTGCGGCAAAATTCAAAAGTCTACCTGGTAGAAAATAACCAATCTTCTCAAATAGAAGACTCAGATTCAATGATGCAAAGTTTATGAATTTATCAGAACCCTTTATCGTCCGACCGGTTATGACCACCTTGCTGATGGTGGCAATTTTTGTTTTAGGGGTGGCAGCNTTTTTTAAATTACCTGTCAGTAATTTGCCCGATGTCAATTATCCTGTCATTACTGTGACGGTACCTTTTCCGGGAACAAACCCTGAAATTATGGCCAATACGGTAGCAACTCCTCTCGAAAAGCAGTTTATGACAATCCCGGGCATTAAATATGTTACTTCTTCAAATGTCTTGGGTTCAACAACCATCGTGTTACAGTTTGATATCAATATTGATGTGGATTTAGCCGCGGTCGATGTGGACGCTGCCATTGTTGCGGCAAGAGCGCAACTTCCTCCTAATTTGCCTCAAGAACCCACTTTTAANAAGATTAATCCTTCAGCTACACCCATTATTTATATTGCAGTCACCTCGTCTACAATGACTCAAGGAGAATTGTATGATTATGCAAATACAGTCATGGGACAGAGAATTTCGATCATCGAAGGAGTCTCTCAGGTTCAAGTGCTTGGATCGCCCTATGCTGTAAGAGCGCAGTTGGATCCTGGCATGATTGCACGCATGGGAATTACTCAACAAGATGTTGCAACAGCCCTTGCAAATGAAAACCAATATAATCCTTTAGGGCAATTGGATGGAACTTATGATGCAGCCACTATCTATGATAATGGAGGACTTTACAATGCCAATCAATATGACAATACAATTGTGGCTTATCGAAATAATGCACCTGTCTATTTGCATCACATCGGCAAGGTCGTCGACAGCTTGCAAAATGACCGAAGTGTCAGGCGTTTTATAGATAAAAATATAGATCAGGCTATGGTCACTTTAGCCGTATTGAGGCAACCTAGTGCCAACGCCGTAAATGTAGCCAGAGACATTCATGAACTTCTTGAAAAATTGAAACCCCTCTTACCAGCTTCAATGGATACCATTGTGGTTTTTGACCGCGCAGAATCTATCGTCGAATCTGTCAAGGAGGTTGAATTCACGCTGGTCATTGCGTTTATTCTAGTCGTTTTGGTGATCTTTGTTTATTTAGGAAAAATTTGGGATACGATCATTCCAGCATTAGTCATGCCCATGTCGATTATAGTAACATTTGCTGCTATGTATGCGCTTAATTACACAATCGACAATCTATCATTGCTTGCTTTGACTCTGGCGATTGGTTTTATTATCGATGATGCCATTGTAGTCTTAGAAAATATTGTTAGGCGTGTGGAGCTCGGCGAAACTCCCTTGCACGCTGCTTTGTCCGGTTCTCGGCAAATCGGCTTTACGATTGTCTCTATGACGCTTTCTTTGATTGCTGTTTTTATTCCTATTATCTTTATGGCAGGGATCATAGGGAAACTNTTTTCAGAATTTGCTATCACTTTGACGATTGTCACCTTAGCTTCAGGTGTTATTTCTTTGACTTTGACCCCGATGCTATGCAGCCGTTTTATACCTCCTAAAAATCAAAATTATAAGACACGTATCGAAATCCTCTCGCATCAATTTAATGATTGGATGCTCAAGCACTATAANAAAGGCCTTGCCTGGGCTTTGCATCATCGACTCATCATTTTATCGATCGGTCTTTTCAGTATTCTGCTGAGTTTATTTTTATTCAAAGTCTTGCCAAGAGATTTTATTCCTGATGATGATATCGGTTTTATTATCGCTTATACGGAAGCTGCGCAAGGGACTTCTTCAGATCAAATGGCGCTTTATCATAAACAAATCACCGATGCTTTAAGGATGCGGCCTGAAATTAAATCGATTCTATCCATCTCCTCTACCCCGCAGTATAGGCAAGGAATCATTCTTCTCACACTTGCTCCAAGAAACGAACGGCAACCGATAAAAAAATTAAGCCAAGTCTATAATAAAATTCTGGCTGATATTCCGGGTGTGAATGTCTATTTAAAATCTGTGCCTCTTATTGATCTAAACGTCGGGGTACAGGTCAGNGGAGCGTATCAATATTTAATGCAAAGCCTGGACTCTAAAGAACTTTACAAAGCGGCAGACGCTTTGTTTGAAAAAATGCGTGAAGATCCCGTTTTTCAGGGGCTTTCGACAGATCTTGAAATCAAAACNCCCCAGATTAATTTAGACATCCAACGGGAATTAGCTTCAACACTGGGAATTGATGCTTTAAGCTTCGAGCAGTCCTTATTGCTGGGCTATTCAGGAAACCGTATTTCCCGCATCCAAACTCCATTGGATCAATATGACCTGATTGTTGAATTAGATCGCGATATGCAAAGGAATCCTAATTCTTTTAATGACATTTATTTAAGATCTCGCGTTTCTCAGCAGATGGTGCCTTTTAATGCCGTCGCTAACTGGACTGANGGGGTGGGGCCTGCGAGCATCAATCATTTTGCACAGTTCCCTGCAGTCAATATCACTTTTAATTTGGCACCTGGTGTTCCCCTAAGCGAAGGCATTGCTCACCTAAACAAACTAGCGCGTATGACATTTACGCCAAAGGTCACAGGGAATGTGAAAGGCGCCGCTCAGGAATTTGAAACTTCGATCCAAAGCGCAGCAGTTCTTCTTGTCGTGACGATTTTTACTATTTACATCATCCTGGGTATGCTTTATGAAAGTTTTATTCATCCTTTGACGATTCTTTCCACCCTTCCACCTGCTATTGTAGGNGGGCTTCTTATTCTTTTCCTAACAGGCGAACCGCTGTCTTTATATGCCTTNTTAGGAATTATTTTGCTCATAGGAATTGTAAAGAAAAACGGGATTATGATTGTGGACTTTGCCTTGGATAATATTCGCATTAAAGGCGAAAGTGCGGAAAAATCCATCATTGATGCCTGTATGATTCGTTTTAGGCCCATTATGATGACTACAATGGCAGCCATCATGGGGGCTGTGCCTATTGCTCTTGGGGTCGGCGCTGGAGCGGACTCTCGGCGTCCTTTAGGGTATGTCATCATTGCGGGAATGCTTGTGTCTCAGCTTGTGACGCTTTTCCTTACCCCTGTCATTTACCTCTATTTAGAACAATTTAGCGAGTGGTTGGGGTTCCAAAAAGTTAAAGAACCTTAGTTTTATTCGAAGCCTTGCAGTTTAAAAAGGAAAAGAGTTCTTTCCTTAAATTTTTCGAAGTCTTTCTTTCGTTCTGTTGATAAATCTATGGGAGCATGGAAGTTGGCTGTGAGGGCAGCATCCAGATTGATAACATCGATTTTTTTATTATGCAGAGGAGGAATACAGGCCCTTATTGACGAGGTGTATTGGCACGAGTACTCACTAGGAGTTTTTTCATAGGTCCAATCAATTGTCATCCCTCTCTGAATCCCGTTAAATACGATTCTAATTTCTGCCGTATGAGGGCTATGCCTAAAAGAAGAATAAAACTTATCATCCTGGGAGTAAATGCGGGCGTAAGTGGATTGAAAGACAAGCATATTACTCCACAAGATTGTTTGATTCAAACTTGCCATGATAGTGAAAATAAAATCGGAAATCACAAATATGTTATATTTATTCATGATCTCTGGATGCGTATTGATCATTTTTTGCCCGAACTGGATCAGTTGTTGATTGAGCTGCTTTTCTTTGAAATCGCTGATTTTTCTTGTTGAATGGATTTACCTACAATTGCACCGAACATATTGAAAAATTCGATGTATGTGGAAAGGATATGCTCTTCAGATTTAACGGTTGTCTCATGTGCGTTCAAAAATAGGAATTTAATTGTTGCCGAAAACACTCTATGAACGTTCCTGTAAAATCCCCAAATATATACATGCTAGCCAATTTTTCTAATTCTGAAAGATGTTTGTTGACCTCTTCAGGTTTTGCTTGCGGAGCTAAAGGCGTGACAAAAGAAATCTTTCCGAATCATTCAATGAGCTATCCTTTGACTGGCTTGTTTTGGCATTATCAATTGCAAACAATGTAAACTCCAGGGTGCCTTTCAACTCATCAAGCGGATTCGTTGCAAGTAAATAAGATTTTAATCGTGCTTGAATCCCATTGATTATACTTATTTTGTGATAGGGATTGGGACGATCATTAATATCTTTCCAGCTTTCCAGCGAATCTCTTGCGATCTTTAATTGATAGAGCTCCAATTCTTCTTCAATGTATCTTCTGAAAATGTTTTCTGATACCTTTCTAAGTAATTCTGGCATATCTGTATCAAAAGATGTTTTCCCTGAAGTTTGAGAATTTTTTTCTTTAAATCCCCAATCCAGGTATCGTGCTTCGAAATACTAGGATGGAACAAGGCCTCTGCCATTTCCCTGAGGACGTCGCGGTAGACTTCAATCAGAACAATTTCTTTGCGAACAAGTTCATCCTTTGAGATCCCTGTGTTTTTTAATTTCATGAGTTCATGCGCTAGCGATTGAAGATCGTGAAAAATTTTTAATTTATTTTTTCGATTCCACTTGCTAAATCACTGGGTGGAATAATTAAATAGGATTTTAGTTCGTTTTCAATTTCCTCTTTTAGTTCATCCCAGATTTTATCAATTCTTTTAGGGTCTAAGGATTTGCTATCCTCCAGCGGCAAGGATTTTTGCCTGGTGAACCTTAAAGAAAATGAATCTTCTTTAATCGCTAAAGGGGAATGATCGTAACTTTTAATAAATTGATTGATGTCCTGGATGAGTTTTTTGATTCCTCTTTTAATTGGCTAATCTCTTTTTAGATAAAACTTTGGGTAAAGAAATGCTGTCCAAATGAGTGCCGTTACATAATTGGCCAATCAAGGAAGTTTGTCTTTTTATATTTTCTCTTATCGTCTCTCGCTTGGTTGTGTCGATAACACTTGGAGATGTCTCACGCCTTAAAGGCGCTTTTTTGCGATCTGATTTTGACTCTTGTTCGTCCTTGGTGATCTTAAAATGCGTTAGGTTGTTACTGCGCACCAAAGGATAGATTGCCTCATTAAAAAGTCTAAAGGAAAGATTTTTAAATCCCCGAGGGTGGCTTTTATTTGATCCTGAGCATTTGAATTAGAATTTGAATCAATACCAGAATCTTTAGAAAGCAACGTAAGAATTTGTGCACAGAGATCAGAGATCAGTTTCGTTTGAGTACTTTGGCTTTCATCGCATAATACACGCGGCATCCCCTCGATAAAATAATTAGGAACCTCTTCAAGTGTTCTAGAGCGTTGTTTTTCTTCATGAGTTTTTGAAATTGCGGATATTCAGTCAAAGAGTAAATTTTATTAGGTTCCATCTTGCGCTCCCGGTGAAATCGCTACTTGTTGTGTGCTTTTTCATTCTATCTATTTAATTAAATTGATCAAGCAGAATATTAAATTTTTAAAAACACATAAAAAATGTTATTTTATTAGAGCGAGATTTAGAGTTGAATTGATCAATAAAAGTGATGTTGAATTATAATTTAATTAACAATATTGATTATTCTGAATTTAAAATCCCGTTTATTTAGAAATATATGATTAATATAAATGTAAGTTTCCAACAAGGGCGTTGTTTTTTAATGGATTTAATCCAAGAAATGATACGGATTCTCAAACAGGTAAAGCTGGGGTTAATTATTATAAAGTCTCATTCATTGGACGCATTTTAGAGATATTAGGTTTTGCAAAAGGCATAGACTGCTTTGAGAAAGGTCAATCTAAAGTTGTCTATACTCGTTCCAAAAGCTTTTTGAAATGGCGTGAAAGACACTTGAATGATGAATATCTAACTGTATGCGAAGAATTTTCTGAAAAGATGAAACAGAAAGTTCTAGCTTTTAATGATGATTTTGAAGGTTCTATAAAATTTATCATTAAAAGTTATAAAACCTTATCTATTGAGGAAGTGATAAAAAGGCCCAAGAAGAGCTTCCGGAAGATTCTTATAAAAAAATAAATCTACAAAAGATAAACAACATTCTTATCCAAAATCAGTATGAAGAAGCTTATGAAATGAAAAAGATCCCTTCCATATACTTTCCACAACATTCGAATCTTATAGAATTTTTACAATCTTCCTGGTGTTGAAGTCGATGTCGCCAAATCAATGCCTTAACTATGGAGACCAAACAACATTTGAAAATTGTTTTTAACTCTCACCTTTCGGCTCGCTATATTCAGTTTCAAGCTGCGATGGCGGAGCGATTAAATTTGCTGCATTGACGGGCCCGCCAGTGGGGACGGCAAGCTTAATGCCTGTGAAGCCTTGAAAAGCCATCGCCATCAGACCTGTCATGATAAAAGTGATTCCCATTCCTTTAAGACTGGGGATGACATGAGAAGTCGCCAGTTTTTCACGGATCGCAGCGATCAGCGCGATCGCTACCCACCATCCCAGTCCTGATCCAAAAACATAGATTAAATTAGGCCAAAAAGGATAATCGCGGGTGACGGCAAATAAACAAGCGCCTAAAATTGCACAGTTGACGGCAATCAAGGGCAAATAGAGACCCAGTGACATATAAAGGGCTGGGGCTGTTTTTTCAATTACAATTTCAAGGATTTGGGTAAAGCCAGCTATCACAGAAATAAAAAGAAGAAATTCCAAGAAACCTAAATTAATGGAAGAGGCATTTAAGCCAAATGTGGAAAGCCAGGTCAGGGCGCCGGAACCTGTGACGAAACGATGGACAAACCAATTTAATATGCCTGAGACTGTTAAAACGAATACAACTGCAAGACCTAGTCCATTTGCGGTTTTTAATTTGGTTGAGCAGGCCAGGTACGTACACATCCCCAAAAAGTTGGCCAAAAGAAAATTCTCAATGAAAACGGCTTGGACAATCAGTCCAAACAAATTGATTGGTTCATAGCTTCCCATCCACATATTTTAGCCTTCGTTTTTATTGATGATATTGAAAATCCAGATCATGCCGCCAAGGATAAAAANAGCGGCGGGAGGACTGACCATAAGTGCAAAATTATCGTAAGCATTGGGGTTGGCAGCAGTGGCATACCATGAATGAGGGACGACTTGGTAGCCAAAAAGTTGTCCAAAACCAAACAGCTCGCGTATTCCCCNCACAATAAATAAAACCCAGGCATACCCTAATCCTGCTCCTAGGCCATCCATAAAGGCTGGAATAGGCTCCACGTTTTTAGCCATGCCTTCTGTTCTTCCCATCACAATGCAGTTCGTAATAATCAACCCTACAAATACGCTTAAAACCTTAGAAATGCTAANAANATAGGCTTGAAGAAATTGATCAATAATGATCACAAAGACTGAGATAATGGCTAACTGGGTAATCATTCGGACACTATCCGGGGTGACACGTCGCAATAAGGAGACAAAAANAGAAGAAAAGGCTGTTACAAATGCCACAGAAAGGCCCATGGTTAAAGAAACTGAAAGCCGATTCGTTACACCTAATGCCGAACAAATCCCAAGGACAGCGACAAGAATTTGGTTGCCGCCCCATAATTGAGAAGTCATATAAGAAAGAGCTGGTGTTTTTTGTTGAGCCATTCAAGTTCTCCGGACCCTGATCTGATGAGGAAAACCTTTATAAACTTTTAAGAGTATTTGTTTCAAGATTTGTGAGTCAAATTACATCCTCGTCTTCATGAAAATACGAGAGTGTTTAGAATAAAAACGTTAAATTTAATTTCTTTTAAGAAAGTTCTTTGCTATAATCTCAACTAATTTAATAATTTAAGGTTTATTATGTCTGCAAGCGTAACAAATAAAATTTGTTTTTACACCCCGTTTCGTTAGATAATGAAATCCTGTCTACAAAGAAATCGTATGAGAAATTCTTTCTAAAAATTGGCGAGTTTGCAGATCGGTACGCCTACATTGGAAAAACACTTTAGTCTCTCAAAACAGGAAAATATCGACACAAAAGGAGCTGTTTGGAAAACGGCCATCAAAATTGCCACCTATGTGCTTTCCGCTTTAATTCTTCCCATCCTGGCCTTAGTGGCAAAAGCAGCTTATAAAAATTGGGTGATGAAAAATACGGGATGCAATCCTGGCGAGAACTTCAAACAGACCTCATTGGAAAGTAAGCTTGTAGAACCTCAGAACGATCCTCATACAGTAAAGCCTCATGAAGTTTCCGAAGATCTTAAAAAGGAAGAAACTCATATCGAGACGTCTGTCGAAACGCTGACTGAAGAGGTTTCAATAGAAGAGAGTAAACCGAATCCTGAAAAAGAAAATTTAGAAAAATTCAAAAGTTCAATCAAATCTACATAGAAAAAAATTAAAAGATCAGGTTCTTGAAGAAAAACGTTCCTTATCTTTTGTCGAATTGAAAAAATCGGCGAAGTAGTGGTACAATTGTCTTTGGATCCCAATTCAAAACTGACAGTTATAAATAACGAACTGAATATCACCCAGCGTGGTCAAAGTCGTCTATTTACGAAAGATAAGAATTTTGGAAAGAGCAAATCCTCTCATCAGGCTTTAGAAATTGTTCTTAAAAGCATTAAAAATGCCTTAGAGTGCGGTGTGATTGAAATCGAATTAAATGGACAGAATACTTCGATTCGTCAAATCCTTGACATTGTCAAGAAGAGTCCATCGCAATTTGTTTTACAAAAAATGAAAGCTTAAATCAGGAATTTGCAAAAATCGAAAGCATCTGCGCTGGGTTAGAAGAAGAAATAGTAGAGCAAACACTGAAAGAAATGCTGGTCCTTGAACAATCTTTGGAAGTCGTTTCTTTAAAATTGGAAGAGAGACTTCTCAAAATTTGCAGGACCTTTCCTATTCATCGAGAACTTTTTGAACGCGTGCTTGTCAAATCTCAAGATCCAAATTGGACGACCAAGGAGAAACAAACTCATCGAATTAAATTCATTTACTTGACAAACCAGGCACTGATAGATGGATTATATTTTCTTGAAATGTCGCCGCTTTCTCTTGTGCAAGATATGGCTGCCCTGATAGCCAATCCCTTCATCCTCCTTCAAATCAAGGAGAATTTAATTCATTTATATAATTCTCTTATTCAAAGTCCTTATTATCATGCTGAAATAAACTCTGACCAATTTAAAGCTGCTAGCGAAGCTTTCTTTAATGCTATAAAAATACTAAAGCTGAGGGCTGGGATCAAATTTATCAAAAAAACAGACATGCGAAGAGTTATATTCTAAAATTCCATTTGAAGAGGAAAAAGAAAAATAGATTTACCAAAGATAGAGACGGTCATTGATGCACAAAAATTGAACAAATAAAGCAGGCCATTCTTAATGATAATAAAAAGAAATGAAACGATTAGCTAAGGAATTAGCGGAATCTTTACTTCGTTTCTTCGCATCTTATTTGCTAAATATGAAATCCTATGAAGAATTTTTTAAAGATCCTTTGATGACTTCTCTTGGACAAGCTTTTGATTCTGTTAATAAGCTTTTAAATTTAACTTTTAGAAATAACCTTTATAAACAAGATGATTTAACGGATCAAAAATAAAAGAGAATTACAAAGAGTTTATAAAAATCTTGTTCAACAATCTTTTAAACGCCATGACTTTTTAAGTACAGGCTGTTTCTTAGCTTGTACAGATGAGCAGGAAATTGAAAAAATTATTAATCCTAGTGATAGATATAAAGCCTATCGTGATTATGAGAAAGAATTTCATACGACTACAATGATTCCTTATTTAGCCTTTTTACTAACTTTAACTGATAAAATTAAAGAAAAGACAGCTCCAACTTCAAGTGTTGATAGAATTTATTATTTCAATAATGTATATAAAAATTTACAAATCTATGTAACGTGTGCCTCAAGGTTTTTTGCGGCTCAAGATGAATAAAACGCCCTGCAATTTTACAATTGAGGTTGCTTTTAAAACTATTTGGATTGACTTAAAAGTTTAGACTTTTAAAAGTCATTTTTATCAAATAGATTTTAAACTCATCAATCGTATGCAAATTTTATCCCGTGTAATTTCTGCAGCTACAGTTACCTTGAAATTATGGACTTTAGGGTGTCTTTTAATTTTAGGGCCTCTTTTCTCTCAAACAACCAGCTGGGTAAATCCTGGATTTGGCAACTGGCAAGATTCAGGCAATTGGAGCCTGGGAGTTCCTACATCCGCTGAGGATGCTCAAATCGATAATGGGGGCGCGTCTGCAATCGGAATGGGCATTCATGGAGAAGCTAATCATGTTTTTGTTGGAGTCACTCCAAACATAAACAATACTTTATTTGTGACCAATGGTGTGTTAACAAATGTCAATACGACTTTAGCTTCTCAAACAGGATCTCTGGGAACACTGCAAGTGAGTTTGCCTTCCGCTCAGTGGATCAATGCTTCTGATACGTTTGTCGGTCTTGCAGGAATTGGAAATTTGAGCCTTTTCTTAGGTGCTTTTGGAAGTTCAGGTAATCTTTCGATTGCCCAGCAAACTTCAAGTGAAGGTACGGTAGATATCAGCGATCCAGGGACGACTTTTGTCACTTATAATGTAAATGTAGCTGAACAGGGCACAGCTTTTTTAGGATTAGATCTGGAGCCCTTACTCAATCTTCAGGAGTTACAACTGCGGGGTCTTCTCAAACGGGGATGCCTTAATCCTGGTTGATGCTGCAAATTACCGATATGAAAATCTTATTTTAGGTCAATCAGGAACAGCCACCTTTTCCGTTCTTAATGGGAGCGTAGCAGAAGGCTCGGCTGCCAGCTCATCCGTCAATCCTGGCAGTACAGCCAATATTTTTGTACGAGATGCAGGATCTCAATGGATCAATACGAATTCATTATCCCTGGGTGGAGCAGGGATTACGACCGTGAATTTAGACACAAATGGGCTGATTCTTTGCCCTCAGATTCGACTGAACCATGCGACCTTGAATTTAAATGCAACCGGAGCAAATCCTGGAGTTCTGAGTGCTTATTCCATTTCTAACGCAGGGAATAGTCTTTTGAATTTCAATGGCGGAATTTTGCAAGCCATGGATGATAGCCAAGAATTTCTTTCAGGTTTTTCGCTGGGTCAATTGAGTTTGAATTTAGGGGTTTTAATCGATTCACAAAGCTTTAATATTGGAATTTCGAGTCCTTTCAGCGGGGGCGGCTTTCTTGAAAAATTGGGGCAGGCACTCTGACCTTGACAGGTGAAAACGTCTATACCGGTGGAACCGTTGTAAGGGAAGGGACTTTGGAAGGAAATACCACAAGTCTAAAAGGAGCCATTCAAAACCAGTCTGCGCTCATTTTTAACCAAGTGACCAACGGTACTTTTGAAGGCTCTATCCAGGGGATCGGAACTTTAATTAAACGAGGACAGGGCAAGTTACAAATCACAGGGGATTGTTCACAATTTACAGGTCTTACAGTTGCCGAATCAGGGGTTTTGAATGTCAATGGTTCTTTAGGTGGTTTAATTCAGATATTAAACGGAGGCTTGCTTTCCGGTACCGGTTTCATCAATTCGATCAATAATCAAGGTGTTGTGTCTCCTGGAAATTCTATTGGTACTTTGCATGTAAATAGCTTTGTCAATCAATTGAGTGGAACATATTTAACTCAGATTAACGATCAAGGGCAAGCCTCTTTGCTGGAGGTGGCTGGGCCGGCTGTTATTGAAGGTGGTCAATTGGCGGTGCAAACTTACCCTGGGACCTACTTGAAAGGGATGACCTGGACAGTCATTCAGGCTGCGGGCGGACTTTTTGGTCAATTTTCTACAATTATCCAGCCTGATCAATTAAAACTTGCGATGGTCTATTTACCGAATGCTTTGATTCTACAAGCGCTGGGAAATGGGATTAATACCTCTTGTTTAAAAGGCAATGCTTTAAAAGTTGCTGAATATATTAGTCAGGAAGATGTGTTTAGTTCGGATTTTATGGAAGTCTTTGAAGAGCTAAACACGTTAAGTTGCGATCCTCTTAAACGTGCTTTAAATCAACTCGATCCAGCTCTTTTTGAAGCTCTTGCCCTGACTGCAAGCGACACAACGCGCATGATCAATCGAACGTTTATCGATCGTATGAGGTATTTGCGAAATGCCTGTGACTGTTCTTGCGCTTATCAAGGCACTGGAGCGTGGATTGCTGGAACGGCAGATTTCATACGTCAAAACCGCTCGCAAGGTTTGCAACGATTTACGACAGCTAATGAAGGAATTTCAATCGGTATAGATAATTGGATTGGCTCATCGGTTTTAACAGGGATGGGTGCAGGATATACGCATTCTAACCTGCATTGGGGCCATTCAATGGGAAAAGCTGATATAAATGGTTATTATCTTGGCGCCTATGCTACACGCTGTTATAAAAATTGTTACCTCGATGCGACTTTGCTAGCTTTTGTGGACGATAATCGTATCCGCCGTCACCTTCATTTTGCTGCAATAGACCGCAGAGCAAAAATCGCCATTATAGCTATGGGATTTCACCGCATCTGGGATTTGGCTGTCTTTGGGATTACTGCCAGTTTTTGATCACACCTTTTTTGATTTCGATTATTATTTAGTGCAGCAAAATCGGATTCGTGAGCAGGGTGCGGAAAGTTTGAATCTTCATGTAAAACGAAACCAATCTCAAATTGTGCGGGCAGAGGTTGGGATCAATTTTTCAAGATGTTATTCTCTATGCGGTGGAAACTTGCAACCTCGTTTGACTGTCGGCTGGGTCGGTCATCGATTAGTAGCAGGAAAAAATATTTCGCAGCCTTTAAGAATTGGGATAGAAATTTTTCGGTCCTTGGGACTGATCATTGTTTTAACCAACTTGAGTTGGGCGCTGGCTTGACATATAAAATCAATCAACGCTTTGCTTTTAATATCGCCTATGAAGCAGAGCTTGGTCATAAACGCCAGGAGCAGCAGTTGAATGTTGAAGCCAATTATTGCTTCTGATCTTTGGTCCATTCTTCATGTAATTTAATTAAAAAGGNGCGATAAGGTGACAAAACATCTCGATACGCTTCTGTCACGCCATTTCCTGTTAAAGTTGCGCCGGCCATTCCATCCACAGCACTTTTAGATTTTGGCGAATTGCCCAGGACTTCAGAAACTTTTCCTTTCACAACGAGAATGCCTAAGGGAGCGGATTTAAAATCTGTTTTTCCATCTGGACTTTCTTGAAAGATATGCTTTCCAGGAAATAAATTTTGCCAATAAGCTTCTGCAATATTGGCTCCTAAACCCGGCGTCTCCTTTTGATCATACCAAGAGGTACCAATAACTGTATTTCCATCTGGCTTGATGGCTAGATAGCCATAAATCGCATCCCAAAGTCCAAAGCCATTAATGGGAAAGACGTATCCTTCAGGTTTTGAGTCTTNTTCGTCTGAATGGTTAGGAAGAATCTTATAAAGAAGCATGAAAGATTCTTTGTAGTAGCCGCTTTTCCGAAAGTCTGAAAGATAGCTGTTATAATCTATATTGGTTTCTTGAAAAGTTTTGACTTGACCTTGCTTATCGACAAGAAAAGGAATAATACGTTTGTTATAGATCTCAAGGAGTTGGGTTTNTGTGGCTGTTTCAGGCGGACCGGGTATCAAAGTTCCATCCTGATAGATAGCAGGAATATATTTACCCTGGGGATCTTGAACAAGAAAGTAGCCGTTGTGATCAAGGATCTTAGCTGCAATCATCATTTGCTTACTTCGATCCAGTTCTTTAGCCACTTCTTTGGGCTCTTCTAGAAGGCTCGCTAATACTGAAAGTATTAATGCGCACGCAAAACTTAAAAGAACCATAAAAAGAATTGTTTTTGTATTGCTTGGAGACTCTTTAGGCATTGACTCTGACACGGATCAAATTCCTTTTTCTAAAGTTTTTAACGGCGTAGTAATCAAACAAAGGTGCAAAGACATTTCCCATTAAGATTGCCAGCATGACTCCTTCTGGATAGGCGGGGTTGATGACGCGAATGACAATCGTAACCAGCCCGCAAANAATTCCATAGATCCATTTGGCCANGGGAATGGAAGGAGAAGACACAGGGTCGGTTGCCATAAAAACAAGACCGAACGCCAGACCGCCTATAAGGAGATGCTTATAGGCTGGAAAACCAAATTGAGCTGCTGTCCACGCTCCTCCATCAGGAAAAAGGAAACTTGAACCTAATTGGAAAATCAAAGCTGTGGCAAAAGCTCCTAAGAGCATTCCAAGCATAGTTCTCCAGGATCCAACTCCGGTCCAAATCAAAAACAAAGCTCCTAATAAACAGGCAAGAACGGAAGTTTCGCCAATGCACCCTAACTTGTCTCCGAAGAAAAATCCCCAGTCCTGATTATGTCCAATTCCATAATTTAAAGCAGAAAAATGATAAGCATCTTCAAAGTAGCCTGTTGAAAGGCCTAAGCCACCTTCTGCAAGCGGACTTGTCACAAAGTTTTTTAACTGATCTTGAGTGAGCTGTCCTAAAGAGGCTTGATGATGTCCCAAAGAATTCCATTTTTCAAATTGAGGTTGGATGGCGCCGATCGTAGAAACGTTGCTGCCAAGGGTGTTTGAAGCAATTGCATCAATGTGCACACGTTTGATTTCCTGCGGAACATTAAAAACGGCGAGCTTCGTCGCTTGAGAAAATCCATCCAAAGCAGTTGTTTGTGCTTCTTGATTCATTTTAATCAGGCTCTCGCGGATTGCAGTTGGATTTGAACCCACCCAAACATCTCCGCTCATTTTGCCTGGAAAAGTGANAAAGAGAAATGCTCTGCATGCAAGTGCTGGATTGACAATATTCATTCCAGAGCCACCAAATACTTCTTTACCTAAAATCACTCCTGCGGAAACGCCAACTGCAGCCATCCAATAAGGAATTGTGGGAGGCAGGATCAATACATAAAGGATGCCTGTAACTAAGAATCCTTCGGAGATCTCATGTCGCCGTATAATTGCAAATAAAGCTTCCCAGAATCCCCCAACTGCATAAGAGATAAGTGTTAGAGGTAAAAAAATCATTAAACCCTCTTGAATGATCGTGAGATAGCGATTGTTTTTTGTTGCGAAAGCGATGTAATCATTAAAACTTTGTCCTGCTTCGAGATACTCTCTCATTAGCTGATAGTTTCCGCTGCTGTACACATACTTGAGAAGACCTGTATTCCAGATAGCCATCAAAATACAGGGGATCAAAGCAACGACGACCAAAATCATCCAACGCTTCACATCGACTGCATCGCGAATGTGAGGCGCACGTCTAGTATTTACGGGAGCTTCATAAAGAAATGTATCATTTGCATTGATTAATGGCTGCCATCGATGCAGCGGTTTTCCTGGTTCAGCCAAAGAATTTAACGAATCAAGCAATCTTCTAAACATAGTCATCCTTAAAGTAATCGGCAAAAGATTAACAAAATCAGAAAAATTTTTAAATGAAAAACATATGTACTCCTTCTATTCAAAGGCTCTCATTTGGATGATTCAAAATCTCGGGCTTGAATTTATTTTAAAAGGGTTAATATTAAATTAACATTAGCGCTTTGAAAATAATTCAATCGCGAGCACTTTTATTCAATACAATGGGTGCCTTTGAACTGAACGAGTATTAGTAAATCTTGCGAAAAATTTTATTAGGATAGGTTCCTTATTGAAAAGGATCCGTTGTTGATTACACTACAATAAAAAATGTTTTGAAAAGTTAAAGCAATTTTTTAAGTGATTCAGTTGATTTTTCCCATGCTTTTTAGGCAAATTTTTGCCATACTTTCAGGAAAGAACATTAAAAATAGATCAGGCAGTTGAATGAAGGAATTTTCGAAATGGAAATGGATTTCCGTGACCTTGCTGGTCTTGACCCTATTGTTTGCATTTTCCTGGGAAGTTTTAATTTCAAAAGGAATTGAGGTTTTTATTTATGATTCTATTACAAAATATTCAGGTAA
This sequence comes from Parachlamydiaceae bacterium, assembly GCA_013414685.1. Classification (GTDB taxonomy): domain Bacteria; phylum Chlamydiota; class Chlamydiia; order Chlamydiales; family Parachlamydiaceae; genus Neochlamydia. Next base: position 2,167,893 of record CP058704.1, read on the forward strand.
NAAATTAATTGCCGAAAGGATTTCTCATCGTCAAGATTCCTGGATTCTAGAAAATCTATCTCTTCTGGAAGAACATGAAAATCTTCATTTTCATACTCCTCAAGTAAAAATAAATTATTCCCTTGATTTGTGGAATGGAGAAATTGACCTCTTTATCACGCTGTTAGATCCTGAAATGCATTTAGCTCAGCCCGACCTCAGCTTCGCTCTCATGCATGCGGCTTTGAAAAAGCGGGCAGGTTTGTTTAATGTTCAGACACATATTTCTATCCAGCAAGGTCAGTTAAAATTAGGCAGCCAATCTTACGCAGTCAATGGCGAATTCTCTTTAGGCCCCACATGCGAGGGTCAATTTTCTGTAGAATGTAGTGAAACGTTGCAAGAANNAAAATCCCTTTTAATCCATTTCAATTGGGATCCGATTTCATATTCTCAATTCGATTTTCAATGTAAAGAAGTTGAATGCTTTCATTTACAGCATGTCGCCAGTTATTTACATCCTGCTTTGCAAGATTTGAAAATCCATGGAGGAGTCCTTCGCGGAACCGGAGGNGTCATCTTCAAACCCAATCAAAGGCCTTTGGCATATGGTGAGGCCGCTTTAATGGATTTTAAATTTGAACATTTGTCCAGTGAAATGAAGGGACATCTAAAAGAGGTCCGTTTTCATTTACAAAAAAATGAAGAAAAGTTTTTAAGCTATGGCAGCATCATNTTTTGCGGCGAAGAAAGATTGACTCTATCTAAAAATAATTTGCCTGCAGCTGANATTAAAAATCTGATGGGCGGGATCTATATGGATGAAAATTCCCATGGGCACCTAGTTTTAGAAGGAGATTATGAGCATTTGGGGCGCTTCCATAGGCTGTTTGTTGAAGGAGAAGCTTGGATTCCTTCTGATGGACAAGCTTCCTTGGATTTAACCTGGAATTTAATAAATTCAAAATTGAAAACCGAAGGGCATTTAAAAGCTCAGGANAAAAGAGCTCATGAGTATGAAATGACCCTCAACTTACAGGATCTTGACTTGTCAGAAACTTTGCCATTTCAAGGGTTCATTCCCTCTTTTAATGAATTCCAACTCCAGAATGGTATTATTAATGCAGAACTTAGTGTATCAATCTCTCAAAATAAAATTGAAAAAGTTGTTTTCAATGATTTGCGTATTAGTAATTTAGTTGCTTTTCATCAACCCTATCAGCTGATCTTTGACTTTGAAAGAATTTTTGGCCATGGAAAGCTTGATTTCGCAGTTGATAGGATGCGAGATGAAACGGATTTCGAATTCAATGCCTTAGACGGAAGAATTCAAAGTCCTCAAGGCGTAGCTAGCAAAATTCGATCCTTCTTAAATATCAAACAAGGAAGCCTATTTAATTCTTACGCAGAGGGTGTTTTNGGAGATCTGCAGGGCTATTTAACTTTTGGGACTGAAGAAGTAGGGCAAATCAAAATATTTTTAAAGGGTGGTTTTCAAGAGATCCTCAAACAAATTCCCGATCCTCTTATCCGAGACAAGTTGTATAAAACTTTTGATCAATATGAACTGAATATCGTTGCCGAGCTTAAGCATTTGAAAGAAACAGAAAAAATGACAGGTGTTGCGAAGATAAAAGATCAGAACGGGATAGAAAAACCTATTTCATTCGGTTTTGAAGTTTCTAAAAATCCTTCTCCTTCCTTCCTTCATACAGAGATCGAGGAACTTTTAAATGTTTTGCCTTCGCCTAATCTTTGGGCAGCTTTTTTNGAAGACGTGTCTTCAGAGCAAAAAGGTTTTCATATTACTAAAGGCTGGTTTCAGGGAAATGAACTTCCTTTAAAAGTCTACCTTGCCCCTTTTGTTATAGGGGAGTCNGTTTTAGAACTTGATGGGGAAGGAAATTTTCAAGGATACTTTGATGAACGAGGCATTAAACTTACGTATGAAGCAAGCCATGTAAGTTTGGAAAATGATGCTTTTGTGATTGAAGTCGCGGAGATTACAAAAGATCCATTTAGCCAGGCTTTGCCTTCTCACTACATTGATTTTCAAACAGGCCTGCATTTTGGTTTATTGCCATTGCAAAATGCCACCTATCTAGAGAANAAAAGCGGTCTTTTATTTACAGATATCCATACAGATATCATTTTTGAAGATAAAAACATCTATGCTTCTTCCATAGAAGCTTTTTGTCAGGGAATTTACTTAGAAGGGTCTCTTAACTTAAATTTGGGTCATTTAGACTTAGGATATTTTGATATAGATATCCGAACTCAAGCCATGCATGGCAAATTGACACAGGTTCAGAGTTTATTTTCTCATTTTCAACAGGCTTTGTTNTTTTTGAAAATCCCTATGGAAGGGGATGTGATCATGCATCAGGATGCGGGTCGGTTTCAATTTGCTTTTTCACCCCATGGATATGATGTGAAAGCTCATCTAAAAGGTGTTCTCAATGAAGGCTGTATGACAAGCCATCATGATCACCTTTCTTTGCAATCCTTAAGTTTAAATTTTGAATATGATTATCAGACAAACATCTTGGAATTTTCAGAAATACAAGGCACCTTGCTTGTGGGCGAACCTTCTCATGTGGAAGAATACATCGTCGCCGGAGAAAAATTCATNTTTTCCGATTATACACAAAATGAATCCACTTTCGACGTGTGGATTGGCGATAAGAAGCGGGATGTTATACGCCTTGTGGGCAAAACTTACCTCTCTCCCTCCTATCCAAATGAAAATTATGTACAAATTGTTTTGGATCAAAACTTTTCACATGTAGGCAACGTATATCCTCAAGCTTTTCACCTCATTCTTAAAGATTGGAGTCAGGTGCAGGAGTTTAATTTAGTTGCTGATTTTAAATTNAGCAACTCTTTTCAGGATCTTCAACGATTCAGTCGAACAGGNTTTTTGTTTCTCTCCAGACATTCTTTGAAACAACTTAATGACATCCACCAAGCGGAAGGCTTTTTCAAAATCAGCCTTAAATATGATCGCAAATATTCACGTTTGGATTATCGGGTTTCAGCTCACGAGATTGCTATCGATTCCTATGAATTANNAAGACAGCTTTTTAGAAGGAAAAAGACAGATAATATCTGGACGATTGACCAACTTTTGTTGGATCAAATTTGTATTGCGGCAGATATTTTGCGAAAACCAGACAGCTGGGCAATAAANTTTTTAGGGATTCAATGGGGAGAAGCACTTCTTTTAGGACTTCAGGGTGAGTATTTTGATNNCAGCAAAAAAGCCGAAGGAAGCATTAATTTGCTTGAAGTCAATGCCGAAGCCTTAAGCAAACATTCTAAATTCCAAGAATTTTTATCTAGATACCCCTTAAAAGGACTTCTAAAGGCATCTGGCGAGTTTTGTTATGAAAATGACCTTAAAGGCAATCATCTTAATGTTTCATTAAAAGCCTCTGTCAAAAATGGAGGATATAAAGATTTATTATTCGATGATATTCATCATGCAAAGCTGAGTTTTAAAACAGACAAAGGGCTGCGCATAGATAACATTGAAACTTCCTTGAAATCGAAAAAATCANNTTCTAAGGTGCTTCTTCATTTAAAAACGGGGCAATATGATCCAAATCAGGATGTTTTTTCATTGCAAGATTTGAATTTTAAAATTCCTCCATCTCAAATTTATGANGTTAGGGAGGCTCTGGCAAAAAGTTTTCCAAATTTATTTCCCCCTATGATTGCAGATCTGATTCCTTCTATAAAGCAAGAGAGGAACTTAGAAGGAAAAGTCAATGTTGATTATGCAAATCCTCATTATGCTCTAAAGCTAGCATTGAACGATGGTGAGTATCGTTTCTTCAACAAAAACATAACTTTGGCCAATTTTACCTTAGATTACGATCCTTGCGAATTCATAATTGGTGCTAAATGTCACAACTATTCCATTCCATTTTGGATTCAATGCAAGTCCTCTTCTTTTAATGANGGGGAGTTGATTATCTCAGAAAATTTTGAAAGCTCACCAGAAGATGCGCTGATATTAAAATGGAAAAAAGATAATCAAAAGGGATTTACTGTAGATCAAGCCTTTGGGAATTTTCATGGATTAAATTTTGCCTTGTCAAATGATTTAAATACCTCAAATGACGCAGCGCATTGCCTAAAAGGAGAAGTACAATTCAACGGTAAAAAATTGATGGATCTAATCTCACCTGAATTGAAAACAAAAATGACTGCCTGGAATATGGGGGCTGGCTATGCATTGAAAGGAAGCTGGGAAATCTTTCCTTCTTTGGATGAAAATGAATTTATCAAAATGAATTATAAAGGGTTTCTGGAAGGNAAAAATTTTGAATTTAAAGGGTATCAATTCGATAAATTATCTGGTGAATTGGTGATAAATCCAGCTCAAATGTCTTTTAAAAAGGTCCGTGTAATGGACGAATGTGGAAGTTTTTATCTAGATGAATTGAAATTTAAGAAGTCTCAGGATACGTGGAAAATCCACATCACAAAAGCAGAAGCCCAAAACTTTACTCCTAGTTTATTGCGNAAAAATCGGGAAGCGAGTGCCCAGGCTAAACCTTTAATCTTTCGCGAGCTTTATTTAGAAAATGTTCAAGGGTCAGTAGAAAGCACAGAAAGCTTTACCGGCCAAGGGTTTGCTGAATTTGTAAATCCTCCNAANAAAAATACTCAGAACCCTCTTTTTGCTATCCCCGGCGAAATTATTACCCGTCTAGGGCTTGACCTTTCAATATTAAATCCAGTGGTTGGAACAATTTTTTATGAAATTAGAGAAAATAAGATTGTGCTTACAAAATTAAAAGATGCTTACAGCCAGGGTAAAATGTCTAAATTTTATTTGGCTGAAAACACCCCATCATCCTATATGGACTTCGACGGTAATTTACATGTTCAAATTAAAATGAAGCATTATAATTTNGTTTTTAAGTTCGCTGAATTCTTTACCGTTACAGTCGAAGGAACCTGGCAAAAACCCACCTATTCTTTGCAAAAGCAAAAAAGTAGTTTCTGCTTTATTGCTTATTCTTAATTCTTTATACTTGCTGATTTAAAAAGTTTGAGAAAGAGATATGAAAAAGTCTTTGCCAAAATATTTCCGTAGATTTTTACTAGCTTGTGCTATTCTTTTAGCCCTTTTTGGGTTATCAAGGCTTTACTTCCGTTTAACAGATGATTTTCGTTTGTCTAATATTACCTACAAAATGCCCTATCGCCAAGCCTGGGAAGTGCCTGAAATGTCAGAGGCTCAGCGAGAGAATTTCAATGAGATTTTAAATCAAAAATTTTATTATGTTGGCAAAGGTGCGCAATCCTATGCATTTAAAAGTGAAGATGATAAGTATATATTGAAATTTTTCAAATTTAAACATTTGAAACCTTCNTTTTTTGTAGATCTTCTTCCTTCCGTAGGGGCTTTTAAAATATATAAGGAGAAGCAAGTCGAGCGTAAGAATAGACTCCTGAATAGTGTATTTGATGGGTATCGTTTAGCTTATGCGATCCATGGGGATGAAACAGGGCTGATTTATATTCATCTGAATAAAAGTCATGAGTTGAATAAAGTTGTGACCGTTCATGATAAAATCGGTCTAGTAAGACATATCGATTTGGATGAAGTTCCTTTTATCCTTCAGGAAAAAGCCAAAACGACACGTACAGTGATGACTGAATTGATGAATAATCAGGACATTTCAATGGTTCAAAAACGCATCAAACAAATTTTCGATCTTTATTTATTAGAGTATAGTAAAGGAATTTATGATCGCGATCATGGTGTCATGCATAATACCGGTTTTGTAGGCGATAAGCCTATTCATCTTGATGTAGGCAAATTAACTGAAGACGATCGCATAAAGTCTAAAGAGTTCTATAAGCCGGATCTTTTGCGTATCGTCAGTAAATTTAATATTTGGTTTAAAGCAAATTACCCTCAGGATTACCCTACTTTAAAGGCTTTCATGGATGAACAGATGCAATTGATTTTTGAAGATGAAAGAGTTTGAAACTCTTTTAAAGACCTTTTTGAAGCATTTGCAAATTTTATTTATCCTTCCCAATGTCCCCATTGCTATTTACCTGTAAGCTTCAGCCAGGGATATTTTTGCAATACCTGTGCTGAACAATTAGAGATTATTGATCCAAAGGCTCGTTGCGCATATTGCTTTAGTGCTGACTATGATCCAGAACAGCGTTTTTGCTATCCATGTTTTATGGAACCGCCGGTTTTCAAAAATGTGGGGCGGTTTTTGATTACCAGGGGCCGGCTGCTACAATAGTTTTAAAAATGAAGAATGCCAATCAACCGTATCTTGCAAAAGGAGCTGGGGCTTATTTAGCTTTTCAACTCATGCACATGGGGTGGCCTCTTCCCGACACTTTAGTGCCAGTTCCCTTAACGCTTGCCCATCAGATTTCACGAGGATATAATCAAAGTCTCCTATTAGCTAACCAGGTGGGTAAAATCTTGCAACGACCTGTTCAAAACATTTTAAAACGGAAACTGGAGATTCATCCTCAAAGCCCTGAAAATAATCCCTTTTATTAAAAAATCGGATGGATATTCGCGACAAAGTCATATTGATCATTGATGATCTTATGGTTACCGGTCAAACCCTGAACCACTGTGCAGAAGCTGTTTACGAAGGATTTCCTAAAGTTGTATACGGTTTAACGCTTTGCAGGGCTTAATTCTTCTGATAGGAATAATATCTTAAATCCATTTGCGTTTATAAAAATAAAATAACATGCCTGAAGTCACAGCCAGCATAATCCCAATCACCATCCACAATCCCCAAATGCTATTTAAAAGCGGCAATTTAGTCAGATTCATTCCATAAAACCCTGTGATAAATGTAAGAGGGCTAAAAATTGTGGCGACGATCGTAAGAAATTTGATTATTTCATTGAGTCGTTGGTTAATATTCGACAAATAAATTTCTAGCATACTCCCTGCTAGATCTCGTAGGCTTTCAATTGTATCAATTGCTTGGATTGTATGATCATAAACATCATGCAGGTAAAGTTTCGTTGAGTCCTGAATTAAAGGGGATTCAAGTCTGCGGAATTGGCTGACAACTTCCCGAAAAGGCCAGACCGATTTTCGTAATAAAATGATGTCCCGTTTGGATTTTTGAATCTTATTCAAGGTTTCTTNTTTGGGGGAATTAATCAATTCCTCTTCAAGGTTGCTAAAATTCTGGTCAATTTTTTCCAGAATAATGAAACAGTTGTCTACAAGGATGTCCATTAAAGCATAGGTCAAATAATCAGGTCCCATTTTTCGCATGCTGCTATTTTCTTTTCTAAGGCGTTCTTTAATTGGCTCAAAAAAATTATCCAAGCTCTCTTGAAAGGAGATTACATAATTTTTGCCAAGTACTAGACTGATTTGTTCACTTGTCATTTTCCTTGTTTTTTCATCGTAGAGGAGCCGTCGCATGACAATAAAGATGGTATTTTTGTAATCGTCTAATTTAGGGCGCTGATCAAGGGTGATAATATCTTCTAGCAAAAGTGGGTGTAAACCAAAATGATTGCCAATTTNTTGCATCATTTGCACATCGGAAGACCCACAAATTTCTATCCAGGTATTTGCTGGGGTTTTTAAGAATTGTAGACATTCATTGGGTGAAACATCTTTTTNTTCCACAAATGTTGTTGCATCATAATCAATGACGGAAATCTTAACAGAAGACGTTGCAAGAGCCGGATCAATAAATAATGTTCCCGGAGGAAGTCCGATTTTTTNTATGCGATGTCGAAAAAGAGAAGTCATGGATTTTTATTCTGAAACCTTAATGAAAATTTTTGTTATCTTATTTAATGTCCTTTTACAAAATGAGATCTTTTATTGCAATTTGCTTCCTTTATTTTATTAGGTCAAAAAAGTTAAAAATGGTAAGAAGGATAAATGTGCCACAGAAATTCTTACGTGATTGATAATTCCTAAAGGAGAGGCCTATGATTCCCACACCTGCAAAAAATCAAGCGAACCTGTAAATATTACACCGATTACCTTGAATCAACCAAAACGTTCTAATTCGATATCGCCAAAAGATGAAAAAACTCCAAAAATGAACAAACGACTAAAGACGTTCAACGAATAACTAATCCTGTTTTCAACTCAAGTCAGATTACGAAGGATCACGAATTTCAAAAACGTTTGGTGGTTAGAAAAGCCACAAGCGAGGGAGAAGGCGTCAATTCAGCAAATTATGAAGCTAATAAGGGGGCAAAATTCAACTTCTAAACTACAGCCCCTTCCAAATTCAGTGCAGTCCAGTCCATTGCAAAAGGCCACGAGTGAGAGCAGCGTTTCCTCCATTCATTCTGAAAGCGAACATCTTATTTTAAAAGGTCGAAGCCACTCCTTCACTGCTTCCAGAATCAATTCAAAACAGAACCCTATACCAAATGTTGTACAAACTTTTAAAAGGCCTGTTAGACCCTTAAAAGATGTGGAACAATTGGAGAAAAGTGTCCATCAAAATCTGGACGATTTTCTTCCGGAAATGGAAAAAATATTTACACTAATCAAAGATTTCAAAGGCAGCGTTAGCCAAAAAGAGCAAATGATAAAGTCCCTTGAAGAATTAAGCCTCCTCACCCTAAATGCTTTAAAAACTCTTAGGGGGATGTAAGAGAAGATTTTACTCCTCTTAACAGACCTGGATCCATTGGTTTAACGATTGTGGACGTCGAAAAACGTCTGTATAAAGAGAGGACGCATGCTTCTTATGAGCATGCAGAATTATCTTCATTTATTAATAAGAGCCTTCTTGAATTGAAGGATACGCTGATTCCTGATCGGAAAATGTGTGCAAAAACATCAAGTAAAAATGCTAAAATTTTTCTGGAATGGGTTGATGAACATCGAATCTCAGAATTGCCTATTTTAAATTTGTATCTGTATCAGCAAGCTTTGATGGATTTAGTCAAACTATTTGAAGCTGTTCAAGAGCAAATTAGACGAGATTCAGATGTTGTAAAGAAACTTTTTGTGGTCGGCAAGCTCAGCCTGATTTTATGAAGAGTCTCAATATCCCAGCTAAAGTCATCTCTCAATTTTTTAAGTTTAATGAGAAATTTTATAGTCTTGTTGTAGAACCAAATTCCAATTCAAATGAGATTGAAATTCCTTACTATTCTGAACGCATTCAGCAAGTCATTTCAATTTATAAAGCTTATATCACCAATATTGAAAAGCTTTTAGGGGCGATGCTTAGTAAAGATAAAAATTTGAACTTTATCAGTTAGAGGAAAGAAAAGAAAAACTCGAGAGGGTAAAATTAAAGATGGAAATCTTGTGAGTGATCAGAAAATGTTAACAGACCTGCCCAAGGAGGGGCATTTAGTGTTTGGCAGACATATTCATGAATCCAAGCAAGCTGGCAAATCTTCAGAATGGTCTTATGCGGTTGGAGAAGCTGCTTTAGAAATTTTTCAGGGGAAAAACAAATCCTGTGCTTTGCATGCAAATAGCGGCTCACAGGAATTGCAAGACGTGCAAAAACATTTAGCAATATTATCGATGTCTTTTCTTCTCAACTTAAATTAAAGAATTTAGATGGGATCGAAATGTTGAAAAAATATTTTATTCTGCAGCAACCCATAGAAAAAGGTTTTGATCTTAAAAATTTTTAATCTCAATAGGATTTGAGCACTTTATTAGTTTGCATGACCAGCATTTACAATTGCTGCAAGAAAAACTCATTCAGTCAAGAGGCGATTGGGGAAAATTAAAAGGGGTAGGTAAAGGCAATTTAAAATGGGAAAAATTTCTTGATTGCATGAGTGGGGCTTCGCAAAATCCACTTAATTCTATAGCATCCAATGGACTTGACCCGCTAGAAATCATTTGCTCAGGATTCCAAAATCTTTGTCAGCTTTTTTATTTTATTGAAGCAGATAAAAAAATACGCATAGGGAAGATTTTGCTAAACTTTTAATGATGATCAAATTTGTACATCAGGATAACGCCTACACTTACATTCCTAAAACTTTAAATGCTATACAAGTAAGAACCACTGAAAAACAATTATTCCGTTCTCTTGTTTCAAGGACAAAAGAAGCAATATCCCCCGGGAACAAATGTGAACGAATGGAATAAAAAAATAAAGGAAACTGAAAAACCTACCAAAAAGTATCAATTTTTCTTTGAAGAGGGGCATTTCATCTTTAAAGGAAAAAGTCGATACGAAGTGATTGGTTCAGACGAGGCCAATGCGTATTCAGCCAGAGAAACATTCATCGTTAAGGTGCCTTTAGATGAGATTTTAAATCCTCAAAAGTGGAATGAGTATTATTTTGTAAAAATGACCTTTAATAAGTTTCCTCCTCCAGAATTACAAAAACAATTTGATGTTTTTCAGATTCATTTGTTTAGGAATCAAATTCCATTTAAAATTAAATACTCAGAGAAAAATATGAATCAAAATTAGAAAATCGCCGCTTTTATGGGGCAGAGTTATGCATTGAACTTTAAGAAATAAATTAACTCGTGACCCTGGAGCTAGAAGTTTGATTAGAATGTTTCATAACGCTTTCAATCAAGTTGAAATTTGACCTGATCGTCCGGCGATTATTTTTGGAAATGGCCACATTGCACGAACGGATTTAAATTACAACGCAGTCAAAGTTCAGTTTGTTTCATAAAAGAAGACTTACAATTTAAAATTCAGTCTTTTCAAATAGAGCGAAAGAGAACTTTCTATCTAAGCATTAATGCTGCGTTCGATCATTTGAATTTGCCGGCGAAGCGTTTCATCAGCTGTAAGCTTTTNTTCAATATTTTTGCAGGCATGGAGAAGCGTAGAGTGAGTCTTATTAAAAGCGGAACCCAAGGTTTGCAATGATTCGTTGATCATTTTGCAGGCAAGATACATGGCGACTTGCCGCGGTATTGCAATTTCTTTTGTGCGTGTAGCGCCTTTTAAATCACTCACTCGCACTTGAAAGATAGCTGCTACACCCTTAAGAATTTGCTCTACCGTAATTTTTTGACGGGNGGTATGCTGAATCATTTCCCTCAAAGTCTGCTCAACAAAATCTTCAGTGATTTTGAGGTCCATTAATCGGCTATGAGCACTTAAACGATTGATTGCTCCTTCAAGTTGACGCACATTATGATAAATGTGTTCGGCAATAANAAATGCAACTGTGCTCGGCAGGCTAAGCCCTTNTTGCTGAGCTTTATGCTGGAGAATCGCTACACGTGTTTCTAATTCTGGAACTCCAATGTGTGCGACTAATCCCCATTCCATGCGAGCAATCATACGTTCAGAAAGTTTAAGTTGGGNAGGAGGCTTATCACTGGTAATAACAATTTGTTTATTTTGATTAATCAGAGTTTCAAATGTATTGCAGAATTCTTCTTCGAAGTTGAGACGATTTTGTAAAAACTGAATATCATCCACGAGAAGGACGTCTACATCGGAACGATAAAATCTTTTCATGCGATCAATCGATTTATTGCGAAGATTATCCACAAGGTCATTAATGAAAGCTTCGGTGGTAATGCATTGAACCCGGAGCTNTTTGTGATGTTCCCGTATATAATGTCCTATACTGTGCAAAATATGAGTTTTTCCTAAGCCAACGCCCCCATGTATGAACAGGGGATTATAAGATTGGCCTGGCCGCATAGCAATTCCCATCGCAGCTGATTTAACAAATTGATTTGCTGGACCTTCGATGAATGTATCGAAACGGTAATTTGGGTTGAGTTTCGTTTCATGATGTGCCTGTTCTTCGATTGTTGCAGAAGCGGCCACTGGGGGCGTAGGAGGGAGCGANNTTGCGTTTTTCGTCGGTGCAGCAAGTTTAAATGTGATCGCCGGATCCCCAGAAGCATTCACGGGAAGAAAAGCGCTAAGTTCTTTTTGAANATTATTTAGGAGGTATTCTTTAACAAAGATATTCGGAATTTCCAGTTGGATTTCTTCTTCAGTTGCGTTGAGTACGCGGATAGGAGATAACCAATTACCAAAGGCAGTCGTTGAGCATTTTGTTTTTACGCATTCTAAAAACTGAGTCCAAGTATCGCACATCTCTAGAACTGGCATAGTTTCGATCCTTAATCAAAAAATTATGTGTCAAAACGCAAATGTCGAGTCAAGCAAACATTCATACAAGCTTTGTTCAAGTTATGAACAATGTTTCCACAGCTTAGCCTGGGGCTATTTCGTTCGAACAAGCTAGCATTTACCTTCTTTGCCTGCAAGCAAATAATCTTTACTTTTGGCAGATTCGGCATTAAATCGCTGAAAATCAAAAACCCAAAAGGCTAAAAAAATTCCAGAAATTCAAGAAAAATTCGTGAGTTTTTGTAAGTCATTAAAATTCAATTTTTAAAATGTGGTTACGGTAAAAAGTCGCTTCTTAGAGCATGGTTTTGAAGATCTTAAAAATATTCAGCGCGCTTTCCTTATCAAATTTCACAACTTTCAATAGGGAGGTTGATATTCCCTTTCCAACCAATAGCTTATTTTTAGATTTATTTATGTATTTCTTGACTTGAGAAATCAGATCCGTCATCCTCCTGGGAAATTTGACTTGATAGGATTGAAAAAGAAAAAAATTTATGACTGAAAACATGTTCTTACCTTATGCGAAACCGTCTATTGATTCTTCTGATATAAGTGAAGTGGCTAAAGCTTTGGAAACGGATATCATCACACGCGGTCCGATTGTTGAAGCCTTTGAAAAGAAAGTCGCCGATTATTGCGAGGCAAAATATGCAGTGGCTTTCAATAGTGGCAGTTCTGCTCTCATGGCAGCTTACTTTGCGGCTCAACTTGGCCCTCAAGATAAGCTTTTGACGACGCCCAATACCTTTATTGCCACCGTGGGCGCAGCTGTCTTGCAAGGGGCGACACCTGTTTTTTTNGATATTGATCGTTCTTCTGGAAACTTAGATTTAACTCAAATTGAGCATATTCTTTCTCAACCTCTATCACGTGGACGAATGTGTCTGGCACCCGTTCATTTTGCTGGAATTCCTGTTGATATGCAAAAAATTGATCGATTTATTAAAAATCCTGATGTGATTGTTATCGAAGATGCAGCCCATGCGCTAGGTTCAAATTATACAAGCGGAGAAAAAGTAGGGTCCTGCGCCTGGAGCCATATGACGATGTTTAGTTTTCATCCGGCAAAAACTGTGACAATGGGGGAAGGGGGCATTGTAACAACACAAGATGAGGCCTTNTTCCATCGTCTTAGGCTNTTTAGAAATAATGGTATTGAACGAGAAAAACCCCATTTATTGGCAAGTCCTGCACCTTGGTACTATGAAGTTCAAGCACTGACAGGTAATTTTCATGTGACAGAGATGCAAGCAGCTTTGGGCTTAAGCCAGATGAACCGTTTGGATCCTTTTATTGAAAAACGTCGGGAGCTCATGAAAACCTATAGAAAATTACTAAGGGATATACCTCATCTAAAGATGTTTTCAGAAGAATACGACCCTTATACGGCCTATCACTTATGTGTCATACAAATTGATTTTAAGGCTTATAAAACTTCTCGTACTGTTATCATGGAAAAACTGCGGGAACAAAATATAGGCACGCAATACCATTATATTCCTATCTATAGACATCCCTATTTTCAAAAGAGGTTTGGCGATATTAGTGAACATTTTCCACAAATGGAAGCCTATTATTCTCAAGCCCTATCGTTACCTCTTTATTCGGATCTTCGCATGCAAGATGTAGAGCGTGTCGTTTTATCTCTTAAAAATGCTTTAGGAATTTAAATCCTTTTAGCGCGAATTTTTATGCTGGGAAAAGCGTTTCGTCATGCCTAATAGACTTTTTGTTGAATGATGCAAGTACTCAATTTCTGCAGACAAATTTTGTACAGAGTTTTTAGTTTTTTGCGTCGAACTTGTAAGGTCATAAATCGCCTTATCGATTTCAGTCGTTTCATGAACCTGCTCTTGCATTCCTTTATGAATTTCTTGGAAAGAGAGAATTTGTGTTTGCGTTATAGCGAGCCAACGTTGAAATTGCTCTCTAATAATAATGGAATCATCCAGAGCGCCCTGGATTTCTTGGCTGAATTGATCTATCCCTTGAATGATGTCAGGAACAAATGCGAGGATCTGATGAACAATTTTTTCCATATCCAGCGTTGCATAGGCTGTTCGATCAGCTAAGTCTCGAATTTTATCTGCAAGGACAGCATAGCCTAACGTTTTTAAACCTGCTTTACTGGCTCGTATAGCCGTATTTATGGAAAGAAGATTAATTTGATCGGCAATATTCACCAATGTTTGAATAATCAGTGTGATTTTATTGATTTCTGATTGAATAGAAGAGAGGGCAGAGACAGTACGTGTGGAAGAATCAGCCATTTGCTGCATGATTCCTTCTAATTCCTTCAAACTATTTTGACTTAAATAGATCTGCTCTGACGTGCGGCGTATAGTAGAATTGACTTGAGGAAGATTTTGAGAAAATTCTTGAACCGTTTGCAAAATATTTTTAGATTGATAGTTAATAGCTTGTACAGTTTNTTCCTGAACGTTCAAATTATGTGCAAGATTATGGGCGCATGAGAAAATTTCAAATGAGTATTTTGCAAGATTTTTGGCCAGATGATCTGTGGATTGCATAATTGTTTCAAAAACTTGTGCCGTTTCATTAAATGATTGAGAAACAGCCCCAACTTCATCTGGATAAATATTGGGAATTCGAACGGACAAATCTCCTCCTGTTAATTTTTCAATAGCGTTTTNTAAATCTCCAAGGGGCCTTCGAAAAGCAAGCGCCAAATAAGGTGTCAAAATGATAAAAATTCCTAAAAAATAATAAAGTGCTGATAAACATTCTAATGTAAAAACCTAATAATTCGTTTTCTAAGTTTTTTTCAAATGTTTAAATACCTGGTTATATAATGTCCTGCTGTTATGAATTGCCTTGATGCCCAATTTTTCAAGATTATTAGAAAGGACATCTAACTTTTTTTGATCCAGCCAGGAAGAAAAAGTGTTTGAAAAATTCGTTGCTGTGGTGAAAAAAATTTACAGGCTCCTCTTTTNTTCATGATCTAAAAGAGAGCCGCTTAATGACAAAAGAGCGGTTAAATAATCATCGGCTAGCTGTTGTTGCATTTGTATTTTTATTTTAAGTTCGGGTGTGACATGTTTGAAATCAATGGATAAAAGCTCCGATAGTGCATCTTGGTAAGCGGGTAAACCGTGAACCAAAAAATTTAATTGAACGCCTGTTTGCTCGTTTATGTGAAGAGAAAGCTCAAAAATGATGTCGATTAGATTTAAAAGCAGTCGAAGATGTTTTTTAATTTTCTCAATAANGTCATTTAATTCATCGGCTTCAAAGGGCTCATTCAATCGATTCTGATAAATAGCTAAAATGTCGGTTTGAATTTGCTTATTTAATTCTTGAATTCGTTTTAAAATCGGGGGCAAAATCTAAGTGATTTTGTTCAATGTAATTTTTAAATCTTCTATAATAAATGAAAGCAAAGGTTGCGTAGTCAGTAATCTTGCTTCTAATTTTGCTGAATTTTCAGCAGATGACACATAAAGATTGGATTGATAGCGCACAGCTGTCTGATAAATAGACATAATTTGAAGGTGAAAATTGAGGCCTGTAAGCTGTTTATTTAACACACTTGTTAAACCGGAATAAGTTAAAAGCACTGCGAGCAATAGAAATAAAGCGATCAGAATAGAGATGACGATGACAAAAATCACTTNTTTAGAAAAATCAAATCGTAAAAGATAAGATCGTACAAAAGATCTATTGTTCATTTTGAAATTTTGATCCCGGATGTTTTTTTGTGGTTAAAAAATAAGTTTAAAACACGTTGTAATTTTTCAGCTGTTTCACTTAATTCATGAAGCGTTAAACCTAAATGATGTATCTGATGATTATTTTGCTGGGCTAATTGCACTAAATCGTTTATGAAATTCTTTATTAAGTCAGCAATTTGAGCTTGTTCTTGCATGATCTCATTGACTTTTTGAAATTTTTCTGTCTGGTCAACTATTTGAAGGGCCATATAGTTGAGGTGCTGTTCTACTTTTTNTAGCTTTCCAGAGATTTCATTAAGATCTAAGAAAAATTNTTGGGTATCCTTATGAATCCGATCTATACTTAAAAATATTCCTTGAATCATTTNTTGCATCTCTTGAGTGGAGCGATCCGTTTTGTCAGCAAAACGTTGGATCTCATCCGTTATTTTGACAAAAGTTTTNNTATTGGTCATGACATGAGAAGCTTCGATCGCAGAATTTAAAGATAAAAGCGCAGCCTGATTGCTCACATTAGTTAAGAAGGAAAACAAATTTTTCCCCTTTTCTAATTTGTTTTTAANGGCTTTTAAATGTTCTAGCGTATTGGCAGATCGGACACATAAAGAGGAAATCGCTATTTTCATTGTTTGAAGGGATTGCTGGGCAGTCTCTGGCAAAGTATTTTGTTTAGAACCTGTGCTTAATTCATTCATTGTTTGCGCAAAAGTTTGAGTTCGATTGGTCAGTGCTTGCGTGTATTGATCCACTTGTTTAATTTTTTTCATTGCTAAGAACGATCGTATTCTGATCCGACATCAATTGTGAAGTTTGATGAATGGATTCTTTAAGCTGTCGTCCCAATCTCTGTAGTTCATTAACAACTTGACGAATTGTTTGAGCCATTTNNCATCAAAAGCTTTTCCGACAGGGCCAAATTCATCCCCGGCATTTGAACAAAAGCATTTTTTAATTTNTCCTTTAGCCAGCTCTTTAATATAGGAGTCTAGTTCAAGAAAATGACTTGTAAGGACATGAAAAAACATAAAAAGAATGATAAGAGCAGTCAATGCCACCATGATGAAAGTCAAAAGTTTGACAAACCAGTGCAGATTTTTTTGCTGATTAAAATGAAGTCCATAATCGATCAAATTTTGTGTAAGGAGGAAATTTTCATAGATTAGATCAATGCCAGATTTATAAGGAGGTTCTTCACCATTGGCTGCATGCAGCGTCCAACTATTGAGGTCGACCAGATAATTCGAAAGCCGTGTAAAATCTGCCAAGGCTTGATCTGATTGGATCTCCTCAGATTGAATTTGAAATTGTGGGTAGCTTAAAAGCTGTTCCTGAAAAGAAACTAAATTGTTTTNTAAATGATGTAAACTTCTTTGATAGACCTCTTCAAGTTGAGTTTTATTCTCAGGGAAATTCTTTAACAAAGAATCTAATTTAAATAAGTAGAAAGCTAATATTTGTGTTTGGTAAAGATTAGACAGTAAAAAATTCAAGAATGTATTGGTTGGTAAGAGATTCACATGGGTNNGTTTTTTTCCTTGGAACCCAAAGTCAAATTCTTCAAGAATAATTTCAGTCATTCGCTGATCCTGCTCAAATTGGACAGAAGGCTCAAAAAGTTCAGAAGAGTACGACAATTCAATGAGTTTTTAAGTTTGTAATTTTTTAGGAGACGTTAGAGGGTCTGAATTGTGTTTAATTTTGTTTAAATCGAATAAAATTTTTTGATTGAATTCCTCAAGACTATTCTTTTTAGGTAATAATTTATGACGAAGAATATCGTAAAGAATAGAATTCCAGTGTTTTTGTTTGTTGAAATTTTCAATTTGGATTCTTGCACTTTCTATATATAGATTCTGTCCAATAATGACCCAATACAAAGGGAAAGGGACGCAGAGTAAAANAGTGGTTGCAAAAAGTAAAAAACGCTGGCGGAAAGTAAAGAACCTAAGAAACCTATCTATTTGATTTGAAAATCGTGAAAGCATAGCCAAAAAGATAATGAATTAATTTAACCTCTTTCAAGATTGATAGGGCCTGGCTCGGAAGTCTGTTATTCAAAAGCTAGTAAAGAGGTCAGAATTTATTAAAAGCCCCTTATAACCGCATGAGTATCTAAACAATAAAATCGCAGAGCAAGACCAAAGGCAATATCAAAAGGGTCTCTCTTCTTGTAAGCAATTTTTTGATTACTTCCAATAAAATTCTTGGCCTATTAACTATGAGCTAAAATAAGGGCTTTGGCCATGTTGGAAACGGAAGGGTTGGGGTCGTTTTTTAAAATATTGGCAAGTTTTAAGCCCTCTTCTTTTTNTCCTAACATGAAAAGAGCTTTTGTCAAATTGAGGAGGGTAGGCGCATGATCTGCATCAATTTTAAGTGCCTTGTCGAAACATTTTAAAGCTTTAGCAGGATTATTTAATTGAAGATAAAGAGCGCCAAGGGTTTGTGCATCATAGACGCTTTCCGGGTCTAATACACAGAGGGCTTCAAAAANAGGAATAGCGATATCATACTTTCCTTGTCGTATATAGGCAAAGCCGATGTAGCGCATTTCCTCAAGAATTTCTTCTGACCAGCCCAGCGTTTCACGCCAATTGATTTTGCCCATGCTTATCCTTGTAAGAACTGACCCACTCGACCTACAATAAAGCTAAGCCAATTGTTTAATTTCTCCATCTCGCGGAAACAGCCTTTCAGGATTTCTTTTTCTTGTTCTTCCTCTTTGGACTGGCAGGGAATGTCGTTTAATTTTTCCTCTTCCTGTGTTTGATCATCCAGCGATCCTAAACTTGGAACAACTCGATAAGAAAAAGNGGAGCGTCGAATAAAACGAAACTGAGGGGGCGGAANAANATAAGCCCAAGGTGTATGAAGCGGAATGATCCCTAATAGAATATCAAGTTCTGTCATTTTTGGATAAATGTCTAAAACTTGAATTTGAGGAGNGATAGAAGCCGCTTGGTCTAAGCGCAATTGCTGGTTGATTTGTTCAACCATCCTGGTGCGCAGGGCGTACAGGTTATAAACACTGATGTCTAATTTATCTATTGTTGTCATAGGATACTCTTTCTTGTATAATACCCTTGCTAAGCAAAACGTTGCAAGAGCATAATCCTTCATCCCTATAGGTCATTTTAGCACGATTGATTTTTTTAGCAAAAACGGATGATTTTACCCCCTACTTCAAAAGGTTTAATTAGATATGGCAAGTCCTCATTATTCAGTTTTATTGAATGAAGTGTTAAGTTATTTTGAAGACCAGCCTATAAATACTTTTGTAGATGGAACATTAGGGGCTGGTGGGCATTCGGCGGCACTTTTAAACTCTCACCCTGAGATCCAGCATTTGATAGGATTTGATCAAGATCCTGTCGCCCTTGGCATTGCNAAAGAGCGTTTAACGCTCTGGAGAAGTAAAACGACTCTTGTCAGGGCTAANTTTTTAGAGATGCAGATACAGCTTGCCAATCTCAAATTCAATTCCATCGATGGGATACTTCTGGATCTGGGTGTTTCGTCAATGCAATTGGATCGACCTGAAAAAGGGTTTAGTTTTTCTAAAAATGGCCCCTTGGACATGCGGATGGATCCGGCTAANTCCCTGACAGCGGAAGAGATTGTCAACACCTGGTCGGAACAAGAACTTGGAAAAATTTTTCGTGACTATGGCGAGGAAAAACAGTGGCGGGTTGCAGCTCATGCGATAGGAAAAGCCCGTTTGCAAAGTCCTCTAAAAACCACCCAGGATTTGGTTCAGGTGCTTATCCCCGCTTTACAATATAAAGCCAANAANGGAATCCACCCTGCAACCCTGGTTTTTCAGGCTTTAAGGATTGCTGTAAATAGAGAATTAGAAGTTTTGGAGAAAGTCTTGCCTATTGCATTTTCTTTATTAACAAAGAGAGGAAGACTTGCGATCATTACCTTTCATAGCCTTGAGGATCGTATCGTTAAAAATTATTTCCGTTTCGTTGCAAGCGATAAATACGACACTTCCGGAATTGGAGGGCTNTTTTTAGATAAAATCCCTGAAGGAAAAATTTTAACCAGGAAACCAATCGGACCTTCCGAAGATGAAATGAAAGAAAATCCACGCAGCAGAAGTGCAAAATTAAGAGTGATTGAAAAACTATGACTTCAGAATACACAATGATTAAGGGAATTTGTTTAAGGCTCTTTATTTGCATCATGATGGCTGGATTTACCCTGTATGGATATATTTTTAAGCAAAATGAGTTGACTGAACTGCGGATGGCCATCCCCACCCTGGCGAAAGAGGTAAGGAATATCCAGGAGGAAAACAATCGCTTGAAATATGAGATCGATCATTTTGAAAGTCCGATTCATTTAATGGAATTATTACGAATGCCTGAATTCAGCTCTTTGAAATATGGCTATACCCAAGATGTGGTCATTCTGCCTGCACCAAGACCNCTGGAAGGAAAAGATTTTTCTGATTTGTTAGAGGAGGTTGAAACACCTTGAATTCTTCAAATAAATCTCCACAATTAAAAGACCGTAAAAGACTTTTGGCATTGGCNTTTTTTATTCTTACTTTATTTTCTTTCTTATTTGCCCAATATTATAAGATCCAAATTATTGAAGGCGAACGTTGGACAAAAATTGCCAATAAGCAGCATTACTTTATTGTTAATGAACCTTTTATGCGCGGCCGTTTTATTTCAAATACAAGCATAAAAAGAGGGCATCCTGAAATCGAGCAGGCTTTTGTAGTTGATATCCTTAAATATCATCTGCACGCAGACCCTGATTCAATTCCTCAAATTAATCAGGATGAAATTTTAAATCATCTTGCTCAACTTTTAGATCTAACGGAAGANAAATCGTACGTTTTTCGAGAACAGATTGAATATAAGAGCCGCAATCGAAAATTAGCGATGTGGTTGGATAAAGAAGAGCGAGATGCGATTTTAGACTGGTGGCTTCCCTATGCNAAAAAGCATAAAATCCCTCGCAACGCTTTGTTTTTTGTGAGTGATTACCAGCGATCTTATCCCTTTGGAAAACTTTTAGGGCAGGTGCTGCATACTGTACAGAATCAAAAAGATGAGATTACAAAGCAAGCCATTCCTACTGGGGGTTTAGAACTCTGCTGCGATCATTTTCTTAGAGGAAAGACAGGGAAAAGACGCTTGATGCGCTCTCCTCGAAATGCATTTGAAACCGGTGAAGTGATTTCAAAGCCCCAAAATGGAGCTGATGTTTATCTAACGATTAATCATTGTTTACAAGCTATTGTGGAAGAGGAATTGGAAAAAGGTGTNAAAAACGCCAAAGCAAAAGGCGGCTGGGCCGTAATGATGAATCCCTTCACCGGGGAAATTTTAGCGATGGCCCAATATCCTNNTTTTTATCCTCCAGATTATCAGGCTTATTTTAATGATCCTCAAAAGGTGAATGACACTAAAGTTAAAGCCTTAACGGATACGATAGAGCCTGGTTCTATTTTTAAGCCCATTTCGACAACAATTGCCTTAAAAGCTAATGCAGAACTTCGATCCAGAGGGGAAAAAGAACTTTTTGATCCATTTGAGATGGTCCCTACGTCTAACAGTCATTTTAAAGGCCGCAAAAAACCTTTAGTCGACACGCATTTGCATTACTATTTAAATATGTACATGTCGATTCAAAAATCATCCAATATTTATCCAGCCCGATTAATGGAAAAGATTGTAAATCGGCTTGGGCCTGGCTTTATTCGTGAGAATTTAACAGATACTTTTGGATTCGGTTCTAAAACCCACATCGAGCTGCCAGCAGAAAGCTCTGGTGTGGTGCCCACACCCGGNAAAAAGCATCCAAACGGAAAAGATGAATGGTCGATTTCGACTCCCTATTCGCTAGGATTTGGCCACAATATTCAAGTTACTAGCTTTCAAATGCTTAGAGCTTATGCCATCTTTGTGAACGGAGGCTACTTGGTGAATCCAACTTTAATTCGCAAAGTTGTCAATGTGAATGAAGACGGGACCGAAACCGTCCTCTTAGATAACACACGATCTGAAAGAATTCAGCAGTTTAAGCATGTGCTTCCACAAGTTTATTGTGATGAAATGATTAAGGCGATGAAATTTTCGACCAAAGTAGGNGGAACTTCTCGACGAGCAGATGTCCCGGGCTATACTGAGGCGGGCAAGACAAGTACAGCAAAAAAACTGATTGATGGCAATTATTCTGAAGTCGTCTATTGTCCTAGTTTTGTGGGCTTTACCCCTGTAAAAGACCCAGCGTTTATATTAATGGTTACTCTCGACGAACCTGAATACGGCTATGCACCCGGCATTGGTTTAAAGCATCATGGCGGAACGTGCTGTGCTCCTATTTTTCGCGAAATTGCCAAGCGCTCTTTAAGTTACTTAGGGATTGCCCCAGATGATCCTTATGGGTATCCTGTAGGGGATCCGCGCAGGGATCCTGACAAAGCAGATTGGTATGCCGAAGTTCGAGAGTTGAAAGAAAAATATGAAAAATGGAATAACCATAAATCCAGTGAAGATTGAAAATAATTTAAATAATAAAGCTGAAATATGAAACTAAAAAACTACTTAAAGATATAGATGTACAGGATGTCAAAGGGTCTAAAGAAATAGAAATTACAGGATTATGCGCCAATTCTAAAGTTGTCGCGCCGGGTAATTTATTTGTCGCTAAGAAAGGGCGTGTGGATGACGGTTCTCACTATATTCGTGAAGCTATTTCAGCCGGCGCCGCCGCAATTTTAACAGATTTTTTTGACCCGACGATTCGAAATGTGACACAAGTGGTACACCCTGATGTCAAAACTTTAGAAAGTCTTTTGGCTGCTCAATATTATCAATTCCCTAGCCGCGAACTTTTTATGGTCGGCATTACCGGAACAAATGGAAAAACCACCACCTCCTTTTTAATTAAACATTTGTTGGACAAATTGAATCCGACTTGCGGTTTAATCGGTACCATTGAATACATCATAGGTAAGAATCGCTATCAGGCAACCAGGACGACGCCGGATGTCATAAGCAACCATAAAATGTTACGAGAAATGGTTCTGCAAGGCTGTAAATCTGCTGTGATGGAAGTCACATCGCACGCTCTGGATCAGGGCCGTGCACAAAATATTGAATACGATGTTGCCATTTTTACCAATTTAACTCTTGATCACTTAGACTACCATCTTACGATGGAAAATTATTGTCTGGCGAAACAGAAATTGTTCCAAGAGTTAGATCCTCGTTCTGTTAAGCCACATCATAAATTTCCAAAAACTGCAGTGGTTAATATCGACAGCCCATGGCATAAAAAAATGCTGGAAGGCTGTAAAGCAAACATCTTAACCTATGGCCTTGATGAAAGTGCCATGGTTAGAGCTTCTGATATACAGCTCACTTCATCTGGGACATTTTTCAAAATAAGCTGTAAAGGGAAAGAAGTGTCGTGCCAATGTCCCCTGATAGGCCGTTATAATGTTTACAACTGCCTGGCGGCGATTTGTGTTGGATTAGTGCGTCAAGAGCCCTTGGAAAACTTAGCAGCGATTCTGTCTAGTTTTCCTAAAGTCTCTGGACGTCTTGAACCTGTCTTCAATGATAAAGGCTTAAACATTTTTGTAGATTTTGCCCATTCTGATGATGCGTTAATCAATGTCTTAGAGTGTCTCCAGGAATTAAAGAAGGGGCGTATTATTACTGTATTTGGTTGCGGTGGAGACCGAGATCAATCAAAACGCCCAAAAATGGCTAGAGCCGCTGAATCGTATTCAGATTTTTGCATTGTCACTTCTGATAATCCTCGTTCTGAAAATCCACTTACCATTTGCCAAGAAATCGTTGTAGGCTTTCAAAAANNCAATTGGCTTATCGAACTCGACCGGCGTGAAGCCATTAAAAGAGCGATCCAAATGGCGACATCTGATGATATTGTTTTAATTGCAGGCAAAGGTCATGAAACCTATCAAATTTTTGCTCACAAGACAATTGAATTCGATGATCGAAAAATTGCCGCCCAAATTTGTAATGAACTAAATAATGAGAGTTTTGTATAAAGAATGAAGCTTTGAAAAATCTATGTTTTCTCTTGTTTATTTATTTCGTCTTAGTCTCTTAGACTAATGATGTAAAAGTAAATTTCAATTAAGATACAAGTTTTTCGGGATATCTGATTCTAAACGACATTATAAACACCTTAACACCTATATGATAAAATTTATTTCTCTATTCACTGCTTTATTTTTCTCAGTGCTCTTTTTGGATGTAGTTATAATCCCCGGGATTCTGTCCCTCGTCCCCCGCCGCGATATACCTATCCGCTTCAAGCAGATAATTTTATTTTTAAACCAGTTCCTTTTGAAATTTACGAAGAGTCGCCACCGCCTTCACTCATCATAAAGCCTCCTTTAATTGTCGTGGATGCCGGACATGGCGGGGATGATTTTGGGACACGTTCTCCTTCGAAGCCAAAGTATCATGAAAAGTCATTGAATCTGACTACAGCCCTTATCTTAGCGGATTATTTAAAAGGAATGGGATATCAAACAGTGATGACCCGTTCTAAAGATGAATTTATTGATCTTAAAAAAGAGCCGAGTTTGCTAACGCAAAAGAGGCAGATTTGTTCGTTAGTGTTCATTATAATTCAGCCCCTTCAAAAAGGCTTCAGGAATTGAAATCTTTTATTTTAAATCTGACGAAAATAAATCAAGGAGTACGGCATCGCGCAAACTGGCGGCTACCATTCTTGCTCAGGTGACCCAGCTTACGAAAGCAAAATCTAGGGAGTTAAGCATGGCAATTTTGCAGTCATACGTGAAACAAAGATGCCAGCAGTACTCGTAGAGGGGGATTTTTAACGAATGAAGATGAGATGGAAAAAATCAAAGACCCTGCTTATGTAAAAAGTCTCGCATGGGGAATTGCCCAAGGGATAAAAACCTATCTTAATAATTGATCATTTTCGACGTATACTTTAAACTCTTTATCCAATTATGTTCTCGTAGCTCAGGGGATAGAGCGGTTGCCTCCTAAGCAACAGGTCGCGCGTTCGAATCGCGCCGAGGACGATTTTAATCAAATAGTTCTCCTTTACAATCATTTCTTCTCAAATTAAAATGCGACTCATTCATTTAAATAAAAGGAATTCCCTATGCCTCAAGCAGATATTGGACTTATTGGATTAGCTGTAATGGGTCAAAATTTGGCTCTTAATATGAATGATCATGGTTTTGTTGTCGCTGTTTATAATCGCACACATTCAGTCACAGAAACATTTCTCAATGGGCCCGCAAAGGGAACCAAGCTCATTGGAGCTCCGACTATTGAACAGCTTTGCAAGGACTTGAAAAGACCTCGCAAAATCATGCTAATGATTAAAGCTGGTGCGCCTGTCGATGATTGTATCAATCAACTGCTGCCTTACTTAGAACCGGGTGATTTAATTATTGATGGAGGCAACAGTCTCTTCACAGATACGAACCGAAGAAACAAATTTCTTAAAGAAAAAGGACTGCTCTATATTGGCACAGGCATTTCAGGAGGCGAAGAAGGAGCAAGGCATGGGCCTTCCATTATGCCTGGAGGAAATCCGGAAGCATGGCCGCTTGTTAAAAACATCTTCCAGTCCATTAGCGCAAAAGCGGATGACGGAACGCCGTGCTGCGACTGGGTCGGAGATGAAGGGGCTGGGCATTATGTTAAAATGGTCCATAACGGAATTGAATATGGCGATATGCAACTAATTAGTGAGGCTTATAATTTTCTGAAAAATGCATTGGGAATGAATGACAAACAACTTTCTGAAACTTTCTCCCAATGGAACAAAACTGAATTAGACAGCTACCTCATTGAGATTACAAGTTCGATTTTCAAACACCTTGATCAGGATGGCAAACCTCTTTTAGATAAAATTTTAGATGTGGCAGGCCANAAAGGCACAGGCAAATGGACTGTAATTAATGCCTTGGACTTAGGGATGCCTCTGACATTGATCGGCGAAGCAGTCTTTGCCCGTTGTCTTTCTGCCCTTAAAGAGGAACGCCTTGCTGCAAGCAAAATATTAAGCGGTCCAGAAATGAACACTTTTCAGGGCGACAAACATGCCTTTGTGGAAAGTATTCGACAGGCTCTTTATGCCTCCAAGATCATTAGCTATGCTCAAGGCTTTATGCTCATTCAGCAAGCTGCTGCCGACTATCATTGGAAAATTAATTATGGCGGAGTAGCAATGATGTGGCGCGGCGGCTGCATTATTCGCAGCAAATTTCTTAATAACATTAAGGACGCCTATCANAAAAATCCCCAATTAAAAAATCTTCTCCTGGATGATTTCTTTAAGAATGCCTTAGTTAAAGCTCAATCGGGTTGGAGACAGGTCGTGTCGAAAGCAGCAGAACTAGGGATTCCTTCTCCGTGCTTTAGCACCGCCCTTTCNTTTTATGATGGCTATCGAAGTGCTGTTCTACCTGCCAACCTATTGCAAGCGCAGCGTGATTACTTTGGTGCCCATACGTATGAACGTGTGGATCAGCCGCGAGGCAAATTCTTCCATACGAACTGGACAGGAACCGGCGGGAAGGTGAGTTCAACCTCATATAATGCCTAGTGAAAATAGCCCAAAGCTCATACTTAAGTCCATTTAGTATGAGTTTTGAATGAAAATTGCATGGCTTATCTCTTTCCTTGAGCTGATAATTTTTATCAAATGAGTTCCCGAATTTTGTCTTTAGCAATCGTTTTGAGTATTTCTCCTCTTTCAGGTTGGCCGCGAAAAGGGCTTTTGCAAAATGCGCAGCCTGTTTCAAGGTGACTTCTGGAGGCATAGATTCTCTCGTTTACCTTCAGAGCTTATGAAGATTACTCAATCGGTAAGTGATATAGAAAGCTTTGCTAAACGTCAAGCACCCAATGATCTTGAAATGAAAACCAGAAAAATCCCTCAGGTAAAGAAAGCCTTTTAGAAAATTTGGAAAGGCATAAAGTAAGAGATGCAGAAAGTCAAAAAGATCGCAATTATTTGGCAAGAGATAGAGCGATTAAGTATCAAAAGATCATCATAAAATCGGTTTCTGAAAAACTTAAATATCAACTTCAATCTCAAGCTATTTGAAAGTCGCTCAATTTCAAGGTTAAACTTGAAATTGAACAACTTATTCAATCTTTAGCTTTTATCAACTTCTAAATTTTTTCGTCTTTATTTACTTTTAAAGGCTCTGGAGCAGGATTTTTAATCTCGCCTTCTTTTTAGTAAGAATTTTGAGTTTTTCCTGAAGTTGAATGGCAAGATTTGCGGAAATAAAGCATCCAACAATAAATGTTATGAATGCAGCACATGCAACAGCTAATGTACGAAGGGCTAGTTTAAGAACATTGGATGCGCTAAGAAATTCAGTTTTTGATCCAACTATCAAATTTTTCCTTCCCTGAGCATAGAACCTTAGGCGCTCTTGCAAAAGGACCTGCAATTGCAAAAGCAGGGGTGGTAAAGAAATCCACAATGAATTCGCAAGCAAGTTTGCCGGCTGCACGCGCCATATACAAACGACCTTGGAAACATTTTTTTACGCCTTCACTTTTTGGATGAATTCTCTGTCTTTTTCAAGTTCATCATTTGTCCATTTGATGACCTTAATAGGATAATTACTCGTGAAAGGTGTGACTAGAGTCATGAAATTTCTCCTTTGAAAAATTTAGGGTCTGTTCACAAAGTCAGGCTTATACGAAAGATATCATTTATTTTCAAAAGAAATTTATGTGTTTAATGGAACTTCTAGGAAGCTTTGCTATCCTTTTTTGTAAATTTAATTTTATTTTTTGGCTGCGCAAGATGAGGAAAATTAAGATTGCAGAGCTCCAGGACCGTGAAGATACCATTCTTTAAGATCTTTGATAGATTCTTCAAGGGTCTTTGCGATCCTCTCCTGTGCTTCTTTTTGTGTAAATGTTTNGTAATCTTCCCATGAAATAGGTGACCCAAAGACACAAGCTGTTCTTCCCCATAGCTTGGNGTAAAAATTTCGCCTTGGCCAAATGTTGTAAGTTCCGTGGATATAAACCGGAATAATGGGACAATGACAGCGGCTGGCTAGCATGCCAATGCCAGGTTTGATAGGAAGTAAAGTGTCCTCATGAGCTCTTTGACCCTCAGGGAAAATGACAATTTTTTTGTTATGTTCAAGTAGATAAATAATGAGTTTGATCGAGGCAATGTCTTGTCCAGTTCCTGTAATCGGATAAGAGTTTAACGATGAAAGCAGCTTTTTAAANNAGAAAACTTTTTTAAAAAGGCTTCCGCGTGCAAGAAAATTCACTTCCTCATTACATGAAATAGCTACTAAAGGGGGATCCAAATAAGACACATGATTGGGAGCTAAAATACAAGGACCTGTGGGAAGATTTTTTGCCAAAAACCTGATGACGATAGAAGAAATGAAAANAAACTTAGAGATTGCATAAACCATCCCATAGAAAAATTTCATNNAATTTCTCTAAGTTGGAGGTTTCGTTCTTGTTTTCATAGTGTCTTTGAATTCCAGGATTTTGAGAATGATTTCCTCTACTGTAAGATCTGATGTGTCTATGACCAGAGCATCAGGAGCTTGTTTTAAAGGAGAAAGTTCTCGTGTGGAATCCAAATTGTCGCGTCGATTCAAATCCTCTAACGCCTTTTCAATAGTTAAATTTTTTGATTCTTCAGGATACTTGCGTTTCAATTCATCGAAACGTCTTTTTGCTCTGACTTCTGGACGTCCGGTCAAAAAGACTTTAACCTGAGCATCTGGAAAAACCACTGTTCCCATATCGCGCCCTTCAAAAACAGCGTTGACACCCTCGGCGTGTTCTCTTTGCAGAGCAACTAGTTTATCTCTCACAGGACGAAGGGCGGAAATCTTTGAAACAGCGGAAGTGACCTCATCCAAACGAATTTTATCCGTGACATCTTCTTCGCCAAAATAGTAGTGGCGGTCCCCATGTTTAATTTTAATTTCAAACTTAAAACTTTCTAAAAATTTGTTAAGTTCATCGCTATTATCGATATTCACCTGATTTTNTAAAATCCCGTAAGTTAGGCAACGATACATGGCTCCAGTATCAAAATAAATGTATCCGATTTCACGTGCTAAGGCCCTGGCAATTGTACTTTTCCCCGTAGCGATAGGACCGTCAATAGTGATAATCATGTGGAACTCCTCAAAATATATATACAATGGGTGATGTAAAAATCAGAGAATCGAGCATATCTAAAATCCCGCCAAGCCCTGGAATGCGACTGCTATTTTTAACACCTGCATCACGTTTTATTAAGGACTCAGCCAAATCGCCAATCTGTCCTAAACAGCTTAAAATAAATCCAAGTAATAGACTCTGAAATAAAGTCAGGTGCAAGGGAATTTGAGAAGAAAATACATAAAACATGATACTTGTGACCACTCCAAAAATGAGTCCGCCTAAGGCTCCTTCCCAACTTTTACCTGGACTAATGTAGGGAGTCATTTTATTCTGCCCAAAGCTGCTTCCAATAAAATAGGCTCCCACATCTGTGAGTTTTGTAACAGCTAGTAAATAAAAAAGCCACCATCTTCCCTCTTGAGCCGAGCCTTCTGGAAAAAAATAGGCGATATTTAACCAGGTGCTTAAAGGAATTGCTATATAGGCTAGAGCAAAAATCGTTAGAGAAATATTTACAAGAGGCTCTTGACCTGTTTTGAAAAAATATAAAAATGAACCAAGCAAACTCAAAAAAGAATGAGATAAGAAAAAACAGCACTTTGCGAATAATGAAGGCTGATATATACGGACAAAACAAAAGGAAACAGCTTAGAAGTCCAATAAAAACGAGAGGCTGGTAATTTTTAACTCTGGCTATACTATAGAGCTCAGAAGCAGCAAGAGTGACAAGTGTTGCGATAGCTAGAGCAAAAAACGGACGGAAAAAAATAGGGCGAAAGCCAAACAAGCAATAAGGCAAAAACAGTGGATAAAGTCCCTAAAATCAAGCGTTGTTGAAGATTGCTCATGATCCTCCTAATCGGCGATCCCTTTTTTGAAAGCTAAGGATTGCTTCAAGAAGATGATGAGAAGTAAAATCAGGCCAAANAACAGGCGATGAAAAAATTTCTGAATAAGAGATTTGCCAGAGCAGGTAATTGCTTATACGCAGTTCTCCACTCGTACGGATGAGCAACTCTGGATCTTGCCATGCTGCTGTATCCAAATAGTTTGAGATGCATTCTTCGTTGATTTGATCAGGCGCAAGTTTTTNTTCTAGAACGTCCTTTGTGAGAGACTGAATAGCTCGCTTGATTTCATCTCTCCCGCCATAATTTAGCGCAAAGATCAGATCGACTTCATGGCAATGTTCCGTGATTTGCTTAGTTTCACGAATGGTTTCTTTTACAAAATCGGGCAGAGCGCTAAGATCCCCGATTGTACACAAGCGTGTTCCTTCTTCTAAAAACACCGGACGCTGTTCAATCAAATATGTATGCAAAAGCCACATTAAAGCATCGATTTCTTCTTGAGGACGCATCCAGTTTTCCGTCGAAAACAAATAGAACGTGAAAACTTTTATTCCTAATTCTTTTCCTGCTTTTACAATTTCAATGAGATTGTCTGAGCCTTCTCGATGTCCTTCTGAAATCTGCATCTTCTGCTGTTTTGCCCAGCGACGATTTCCATCAGGAATAAATGCCACATGGCGAGGGATGCGTGTAAAATCAACAAGCTGCAATTGTTCCGGATTGTAGTAACGTTTTTGGTGATAAGAGATTCCATATTATAAACAGCAGCTCATAAAATGATTGCCGGCTTTATCCTTTGAGGTAAAAATATCTTTTAAAATGATGGTTTTTTCCCTTTGCGGTCCTAAAGAAATCATACTGATAGGCGCTCCGCAAAGATTTACCACTTTTGCTAAATATTNTTTAGCATTTTCTGGCAAATCTTGGAAATTGTCAATTTGGCTTGTAGATGTTTTCCATCCGGGAACTGTTTCATAAATCGGGACAATTTNTTCTAAGTCTTCTGTTAAACAAGGCATATGGTCTAAGCGTAATCCATGAATTTGATAACCGACACAAATTTTAATTTGATCCAGATTATCCAAGACATCGAGCTTGGTTAAGGCAATCGAATCAATCCCGTTCAGGCGGACAGCAGTTCTTGCCAAAACAGCATCAAACCAACCAATACGGCGTTTGCGACCGGTGGTTGTCCCATACTCTCGAGCTTCATGATGATCTAAAAAGTTTTCATGCTCCTCGACCTCAGTAGGCAGAGGTCCATTTCCAACTCGAGTAGTGTAAGCTTTAAGGACGCCAATAGTATGGTCAATGCGTGTAGGTCCCACGCCTGCACCAGCGCAAATCCNCCCTGCAATTGTATTTGAAGAGGTGACGTAGGGATAAGTTCCTAAAGAGATATCCAGAAAAGTTCCTTGAGCGCCTTCAAAGAGAACATTTTCTTTGTGATCAATGGCTTGATTGACTAATTCCTCAACATTGGCCACAAAAGGTTTTAAAGCTTCTGCATAATGACTATATTCTTTAAGAATTTCCTCGTAATTCAGCTTTTCTGCGCCAAAGAGTTTGGTAAGTTCTTCATTCTTGAGTTGAAGAACACATTTAAGAACCTTCCCGAAAATCTCTGGACGAACCAACTCCCNCATGCGGATTCCGAGGCGGCTTGATTTATCAGCGTAGCATGGGCCAATGCCGCGGCCCGTAGTTCCAATCGAACGTTCGCCTTTNNTTTGTTCATGCAGCAAATCTAAAGTGCGGTGATAAGGAAAGATCACATGGGCAGAAGGAGAAATCCAAAGCCTTCCTTTAATATGGAGTCCGCGACTTTCCAATCCTTCGATTTCCTGAATCAACACGGCCGGATCGATGACTGTCCCTGCACCTATGTAGCAATGAGTGTGTGGATGAAGAATGCCTGAAGGAATCAAATGTAATTTATATTCTGCTTGTCCAATCAGGACTGTATGCCCTGCATTGTTTCCTCCCTGAGAGCGGACCACATGCTTGGCTTGGGCTGTCAAAATATCAATGATTTTTCCCTTGCCCTCATCACCCCACTGTGCACCGACCAAAATGACTTGTGCCATAAGTTCCCTCAATTATAGGTTAATCGCCAGCTTTTAAAACTTCCATGAAAGCGCTTTGAGGGATGTTAACTTTCCCAATTTCTTTCATGCGCTTCTTCCCTTTTTTCTGTTTTTCCCAGAGTTTACGTTTACGCGTAATATCTCCGCCATAACATTTGGCAGTGACATTTTTAGTAATTGCGCGAATCGTTTCGCGCGCAACGATTTTTCCACCGATAGCAGCCTGAATAGGGACTTTGAAGAGCTGCATAGGAATTACTTCTAAAAGCTTTGCGCAGATGGCACGGCCCTTTGATTCAGCCTTGGTGCGGTGAACAAGGCACGAAAATGCATCTACCGGTTCTTCATTGACGCGAATTTCAAGTTTAATGATATCGCTTTNTTCATATCCGTCAAATTCATAGTCAAAAGACCCATAGCCTTTGGTAATAGATTTTAGCTTATCGTTGAAATCTGTGATAATCTCATTTAAAGGGAAACGATAAGTAAGGAGCAGCCTGCGTGAATCCATCGTCTCTGTCTTAACGCACACACCTCGTTTTTCCATCCCCAGATTCATGATCGCGCCTAAATACTCTGAGGGGATCATAATATGGCATTTCACCCAAGGCTCTTCAACAAAATCAATGTAAGTCGGATCAGGATAGTGGGCCGGGTTATCGATTTCCTTAACAGTCCCATCATTTAAGTGGAATTTATAGATGACGCTAGGCGCTGTGGAGATGACATCTAAGTCAAACTCGCGTTGAATGCGTTCAAAGATAATTTCCAAATGGAGCAGGCCTAAAAATCCGCAACGGAAGCCAAAACCTAAGGCCATACTGCTTTCTTGCTCAATATGCAAAGAGGCATCATTCAATTGTAATTTTTCTAGAGCATCCCTCAAAGCTTCGAAGTCGGTAGAATCGATGGGATAAATTCCAGCAAAGACGACGGGGGTGATGTTTCTAAAGCCTGGCAATGCTTCAGGAGCAGGATATTTTTGCAGCGTAAGGGTATCGCCGATTTTCACATCAGAAGTTTTTTTGATGTTCGCGATCATATAGCCGACTTCACCAGGACGGAGAATATCCACAGGTTTTTCAGAAGGGGTGAATTTGCCCACTTCTAAGACTTCAAATAACTTATGCGTGGCCATCATGCGGATTTGTGAGCCTTTGCGGATTTCCCCGCTGACGACACGAATATAGACCATCACGCCGCGATAGGTGTCATAATGGGAGTCGAACACTAAAGCTCTTAGGAGATCGTCCTGGGGTTCTTTAGGTGGGGGAACCTGAGTAATAATGCGCTCAAGGATTTCGTCAATGCCGATTCCAGACTTAGCCGAACAGCAAACAGCATCAGAGGCGTCTAAACCAATCACATCTTCGATTTGACGTTTGACGCCTTCAACATCTGCGCTGGGCAAATCGATTTTATTGATTACAGGGACGATTTCAAGGTCTCGTTCAATCGCTAAATGCACGTTTGCTAAAGTTTGCGCTTGCACACCTTGAACTGCATCCACGACCAGAAGCGCTCCCTCGCAAGCGGAAAGCGAACGGGAAACTTCATATGTAAAGTCTACGTGGCCGGGTGTATCAATCAGATTGATCTGGTAAGTTTCTCCATTCTTTGCTTTGTATTGCATGGTCACGGGATGTGCTTTGATTGTAATGCCGCGTTCGCGCTCAAGGTCCATATCATCAAGCAACTGATCTTGCATCTCTCTTTTCGAAACAGTATGAGTCAGCTCTAAAAGGCGATCCGCAATGGTGGATTTGCCATGGTCAATATGAGCAATAATAGAAAAATTACGGATGTTCTTGCGATTATAATGGTCCATGAAAACAAGCCTTAGCAATAGGGGTCTAAAATTAATCCAATAACCTTGGATTTTTATGATAACCCAAACAATTTGGGTAGAATTATTTATAGGCGCATTCGAAAATTTTATGAATGCTCTTTCAATGTTATAAAATTAATCTAAATGATTTCAAGTCTTAAATACTGGATTTGCAGTTTGACCCAAAAAGGTTTTTATAAAATTTCAGACTCTATTTCTAATAATATAATAAAGGTTTTATGGCTAATTTAGTATTTTCTCCGGATCGTTTAAAAAAGATTATTACAGCCTGAATGAGAAGTTGGTTCATTCTTCACCCTATGTTTTTTCGGATTTTTTGACGAAGAGAATCGAAGAAATTATAAAAAATCTAAATTCTATAAATGTAAATGAATTTTATACAAACTTTGAACAACTCACTTTTAAAGCAAAGTCTGGTAAATTAAGTCTGGAAGCTGCAAGGAAAATTTCAAGTCTTACAAGCCCTCTTTTATTAAAATCTTTTGAAAATCCAATGAGCTATTCGATAGAAAATGAAGATGAGGCATGCAATAATAACAAACCTGATTTGAATTATTTACCCGACTTGAAAAATTTGCTCAGGTTCATCTGATCCCTATGAGAAATATGAGTCAGAGTAGGGATTCGTTGGTCTGGATCAATAAACTTCTACTTGAGACCGCAAGTCCTGTTTTTAGAAAGAGATTTTATCCTGCGGAGTCATTGGCTAAATTTGGAAAATTGAAGGAGACGCCTCATTTTATAAAGGAATTTCTCGAGAAGGGAGCCATTCAAGAGACCTCACATCAACTTATTTCTCCAGGTCACATCAATGAATTAATGGAGTTTGCACAAAAATGGGAAATTCCCAGTCTTCAATCTTATGCTGTGCAATTAGCTTTATCAAAAGATTTTGTAAAGTGCCTGACTGTAGATACGTCAAACTTTAACGCCTTTTTTGATTACGCTTTAGAGACAAAATCCATTAAGCTTTTTGAAAAATGCGTGCAATTTAAATTTGGGAAAGATTCTAAAATTCATGTTGAAGATTTTGATCAAATTAAAATAGTCAACGACTACTATTATAATCAGGGCTTGCTTGATGAGTTCTGTAGTTTCTTGGTGGACCTTCATAAGACAGACCCAAGGTTTCCTGTTATCAAACGGTTTAAAATATCGGGTGATATCTATGAAAAGGGTGAGTGGGGGTTTTCTAAATCTGATGTAAAGTATACAGATTGTGTAACGGAAGTAGATTTAACTCAAAGCCAAGAGTCAATTTTTCTTTCGCCTATTTCGTCAAATAAAGAATCGGATCCCTATTCTCCCAAAAATTTTAAAATGCATCAATTGCTTGACTTTTTGAACAATGCCCTCAGTTGCAGTCTATAAGACTTCCACAGTTTTTAATCTAGGATGGCCGGATCAATTTGAACGCGAATTAGAAAAAACTAATACTTTTGTTCAAGTTTGCAAAAGAATTTGCCCGAAATTAAATTCTGTAGCGCTTAACTTCTCACAGGTTGATGCTAAAGAATTGAAAGATTTAAAAAATATCCTGAATTAGGACATCTGATTACTTCTTTAACTTTTAATGAAAGTGAAGTCACTGATGAAGATCTTGACTTTTTGGTCGCTTCCTGTCCTAATTTGGAACATCTTTCCATAAGGGCTCGTGCTCGTTTAACAGACCGTGGATTAGAGACACTCTCCAAATGCAAAAACTTAAATTTCTTAATCTTTACGGTTGCGATACCTATACAACTTTTGGCCTTAAGACCTTAGCTAAGCAATGCAAAGAGCTTGAGACTTTAATTTTGTATGTTTGGGCTGGATCTAAAACAAGATTGAGAGATGAAGATTTAGAGGAGCTTGCCCAAGCCTGGCCGAAACTCAAATGGCTGGAATTTAATGGCACCCACATTACTGATGCAGGAATCAAGGCGATCGCACACAATTGCCCTGCTTTAGAGGTTCTTAATTTAAACGAAAATGAGAAGATCACCGATGTTGGACTTCAGGAGTTTGAGCATACCGCGCATAATTTCCGTGCATTTACCCTAAAATGTAATAAAGAAATAACTCTTGAAAGTCTTAAAATTTTTCAAAAATGGAGCCGTCTTGAATGTCTTGATTTAAGCACTTCAAATAACTTGGCGATGCGAAGTTTGAGCTCTCTCGCCACTTTAGGGCATCTCAAAGAACTTTATCTAAAAGATCATTTTATGACTGAAGCCGAGCTTGAAGATTTAAAAACAAGGTTTTTAAAAATAAAAATTGAAGCTGAGGTTTTTAAAAATCGCAGGAATTAAATGACTTGCTTTTATGGAAATCTGGAATAAAATTTCTGAACAAGGTTTTGAGTTTTTTAATTTGAGGGTAGGCATACGGATTTCATTAGAACCTAGAATGTTGACTGCATGGCAAAAACTTAATTAAACTTAGCTTAAGCATTTGTTAACAAATACACACGTTAAAGATGACGATTTAGATTATAAGTTCTGTTTAGGTTCCGCTTCTGTCTTTCCGTCTTTTCAAACTTTAGAGTTGGATCGCCATGAGAGTTCGAAAAATTAGAGGTGTCAAAAATATTCTGGCTACCCCTTTTTAAAAAAGTGATGGAGTTGTGACTTTACTTCCAAAAGACCAAAATGATTGTCCTTACCTTATTTTAGCACCTATGGAAGGCGTGGGTGACCGCACCTTTCGAAAGGCTATGGCCTCTGTTGGCGGTTTTGACGAAGCAGTGACTGATTTTTTACGTGTTCCCTCTAATGCCCATGTGAAAAGTTTAGCATGCCAGTATCAAGTCGATGAAATAGCGCCTATTCGACTGGCTGCGCAAATTATGGGGTCAGATCTAGATCTTATGGCTGCAATGGCGNNGAAGAAATTGAAAAAAGGCGCACCGCGCATCGACATTAATTGTGGATGCCCATCGAATACTGTGACAGGACGTGGCGCAGGTTCCAGTTTACTTAAAGAACCTTCCTTTTTACATCAGGTCGCCAAAGCTGTCGTCAAAAGTGTGTCCATACCTGTGACAGTGAAAATGCGATCTGGATTTGAAGATACCTCCCTTTTTGAGGAGAATCTTTTAGCTGCTCAAGAAAGTGGAATTAGTTTTCTTACCCTTCATCCAAGAACTAAGGTGGAAGGTTATGGCCCTCCCGCAAATTGGGATCTTATCGCTCAGGCCAAGCAACTTTTGAAAATTCCTGTTGTTGGCAATGGAGATATTTTGAACGTCGCAGATGCTCTTAGAATGTTAGAGCATACTAAGTGTGATGCTTTAATGGTCGGAAGGGGAAGCGTCATAAATCCTTTTATTTTTCACCAAATTCGTAGTCATTTTGCTGGGATAAGTTTTCCATTTTCATCAGAAGATCTAGTCCTGTATATCCATGCCTATCGCAGCTTCCTTCCGCCTGAAATTCCTGAAAAAACAAAAATCAATAAGATGAAGCAGTTAATGGGCTTTCTTTTAAAAGCAATCCAGGAATGTTATCGAAGCGTCAGACCGTTTTAACCAATACGGATACAACTTTGGATTCATTTCTGCAATTTTCTCTCACATTACTTCAAGACTCTATGAATGGCGATTAATGCGATAAAGTTGAAAAAATCTACTAATAGATTCATTTTTTTGTGTGAATTTGCCAAAAACCCTTTAGTTTGATAATATAAAACTATCGAAGTGAGAGGTTAAAGTTCTAGATGAAATTTCAGAATTTGGCCACTTCTGCTTGCCGCTACCCTTGAATCTATCTGAATCCTTGACCTTATTTAAGTTCTGCTGCTTCGACTGATTCAAATTCAGGTCGCTTCCTTGTCAATTTATCCAACTTTAGAGATACAAATTCTTTAACAAAAAGCCTCCTGGCGAATGAGTTCACCAGGAGGCTTTTCGTTTAGTAGCTAAATTAGCTTAACCTGCAGCTTTTGCAGTTTCAGCTTTAGCAGGGGTAGGAGCAGCTCCGCCAACCTTCTCGTTTGTCAAAGTGATAAACTGACGGTTCAGCGATCTAACAGCTATCATCCAACCGACGATAAAGACTGTCATAGCAGCAGCTACATAAGGTGTAATTGCGGCTAATGATCCAAAGGCTACGAGGAGGCCTTGCTGGATGAAAGAACCGCCGGATTTCCCTAAGCGTGCACCTACAACGTCGATAGCAGCTTTACCTTTAACTTTTGACTCTTGGTCAAGAGGAATGTAAGCCATTTCTTTAGTTGGGTCGAATAAGGAATACTTTGTAGACTTACTCATGATGTTTTGCATCATCCCGAAAATCACAGCTAACATAAGAGGCGTTGTGCCAAAGTAGCTGATGAATCCGCTTAAGTTATCTCTAAAGATTACGAATGAGAAGAAGGCTGCGCCAGTGACCAAAAGAACAACAGGTGTCATCATAGCTGCAAAACCCCAGCCTTTCTTACGGCTGATCCATCCGCCCACGAACATCATGGCGATTGTGACAGCGCCTGTAATAGTGGAGAACAAGCCCATGAAAGCGTTGTAATCGTTAGGATTTTTGTATTGCAACTTAAGCTGGCCTTTCCAGGTTACTTCAACCAAGTTAATGCAAATACCATAAGAAATAACCAAGATGGCAATGCAAAGAATGTACTTAGATTTTGCTAAGTATGCAAAGCTTTCCATAATGCTCATTTTTGGCTTGGATTNTTTCATTTTCTTCTCTTCATCAGGATTGTAGAAACGTGTATCTGTTAACACTTTTCTGTTCATCCAGAAGTAGATTCCCACGACGCCTAATCCTGCGATCACAACAAAAGACATCAGGTAATTTAAGGAGACTTGCCATGGATCGACTCCAGGAGGAAGACGGCTTTGAATGTCGGAGAAATATACAATTGTTGGGCCAGAGCAAAGAAGCGCTACGTTTGCACCTAATCCTAAAAGGGTATAGAAACGTTTAGCTTCAGTAACACGCATAATATCATTGGCAAAGCCCCAGAACATCAAGGAGAGAACAGCGCTTCCCCACAGTTCAGCAAGAATATAAAATACGGAGAATGTCCAATCTCTATAGCAGGCGACTAATCCGCTAAGACCAGCGGGTAAGAAAGATTGAAGATAGTCTGCGGATGTCGTTGGGTGCAGCAACTCTCTATTTGGATAGAGCACAAAAGCAAACAGGGCAAAAAATACTAAGAAAGGAGTAATAGCTGCATAAAATAAAGCTTCTTTACTCAGGATGTTACTTAATTTCGCGTAGATTAACATAAAGATAATCGCGCCAGGAACAACCCNCCAAACCTTTAAAANAGGAATGGTTTCTGCGCCAGAAGCTGTAACCACTAAGGTGTCTTTTGTGTCGCGAAGGATTGTGTAGTTAAACGAGATAAAGAAAAACATTAGAAACATAGGTAGGAGCTTTTTAAGCTCATAATTATGTACCGGCCAAAAGAATGACCGCAACTTACCAAACTCAGGTACAGCGTTTTGTGCCATATATTTAAAACCTCTAGATTTAAAATAAGTACCATATCATCTTGAATGACAAGCGTATATAGCACTTATAGATTCAATAAAAATTAACTCTTTTTAAAAGAGAAATTATATTTTACAGAATTTTTAATTAAAATGCAAGAAGGAAAAATAGAGAGAAGCCGTGGGGATGCAACCTGATTTTACTTTTTCTGACATTTTCAAATCCATGAAATTAAATGATATTAAAGCTGTTAATAGAGACACATTCCAGTTTAAAGACATTCATTTGGCTCAAGATCTTGCTCATGCTTTTGAATCTGCTTTATCAAGCAACTTATTTAAGTTATGCAGCTTTTGGATAGGCATTGCCTGATTTAAAAGAAGAGGTCTTCTTGCCCGATGTTAACTTTTGATTAGTATCAGTTCATCCTGCAGGCAATGAACCTTCAAACAGGGAGCTTATTTAAACTTTAAGCTATAAAGAAACGCTTTTCGACTGTGTAAAAACTGTTTTTAGGTGTTTGATGCAGCTGAGCCCAAACATATTCTGTTACCATAAAAGAATCGCTAGTAAAATCTCCATGCGCTTCAAAGTAGGAAGCCAATCTTTCTGGTGATTCTCTTAATGCAATTCCTAGACGAATGCCAGGCAAATTGAAGGAATCATTTTCATGCATGCGAGGGTTGAAAGATCGTATAGATTGATGGATCGTTTTCTTCAATAGATCAAATTCTCCAGAGGGCTCTAAAATGGCCCATAAATTTCCAGAATTGCCCCTCTTAGCTTGAAATCTCAGCCCCTGAATTTTTAATGAAAAGGCTGAATCTCTATTTCGCCTAAACAATCCATAAGATCCCAGCGTTCAGAATCATTCAATTTTTCAAAAACGTGTAATTGAATGAAAAATTTTCAGGAGAAGTCCATTCAACGCAGGGCAGTCCGTTGCAAAGACGCTCCAAATCCTTTTTAACATTGTTCGGAAGTTCAATAAGAAGGGCAAATAGCATAAAAAAATAGAAGCTTCGATAAAAATAAATTTTTTTCGAAGCTTCTTAAAAATTAGTTGTGGGAAGCTGACGGAGCAGAAGAAAGACTATTTTGAAGACCAATTGCTTCGACATAAGAGGTCCAGAGGTCTTGTTCGACTTTTCCATGGCGGATAGAAGCAATAAGTTCTCGTTTAATAGAACGCAGATCTTTTTTAGTAAGCTTGCGAATCATTTCTTTATCGCCAGCTAAACGCGCCATATTCAACATACGTTCGATGTCGTGCTTTGAAANAAGGAATTGATCACGACGCTTACGGGAACCTCTCGCAGCACGAGGTTTTGGTTTCACGGAAGAAGGCTTGTCGGTATTAATAATAAATTTTGAAATCATTTGAGCAAGTTGCTCTGGCTGTTCAGTTTTCATTTTACGCATTGTAAAATGATGAATATATCCGCCTGCTGAGGAAGGAATGTATCTGCAGATATCATTTTCTTTTTTCGCTCCCAGTTTTTTTACAGCTGATTGAATTAGACTTTCGAGTTGCTTTGTGTCCGTTTTGGTTATACTCATTCTATTACCTACCTTAATGTTTGTTTTTCGTAAGAATTTTAATTAGTCACGCTCAATTTAATAGCGTCTGACTGAAACCATTTTTCTTTTTAGGAAATCGTTCCATAGAGGAAATTATATGATTTCTTAATTTACTAATGAAAATTATAGATCTATATGATTTTTTCGCAACATAAAATTTATTCGTAACTGTTAATTCATTCAATTACTACTAAAGCAAACTTTGTTATGAGTGTATCGGTGATTTGAATTAGTTCTGATTTCTGTTTTTGAATGCACTGCAAACACATAAAAAAATTAGAGATTGGGTTGAGGGGGTGGAAGGGTTCTAAATTTTTCTTTATGAAAAATTCAAAAAAACCTGATCAATTGACAAGGAAGGCCGCGAATCTGCCCTGACAGTGCAATTCGATTAAGTGCCTTTACTGAAGAAAGATTCAACCGCATGGACAAATACCATGATTTCAAAGTTTAATCTTTGAACAGAAAAGATGAATAAAAACTAGAATTCTTTAACGTCATTTCGTGCTTATCTGATTTGCAATGTAATCCTCTATATTGTAGAATTATTTTTCATTAAGATTGGGGACTCAAGACAGTTTCCCGTCTTCTTTTAGAGGACTGTAAAAAGTTTTTGTGAGAATGCCTTATGCCGCTTCCAATGTTGAAATCCAAAGATTCTGTCCCTTCTTCTAATGTTAAATCTATTATTGGAATAGCTGCCGGCAAAGGCGGTGTGGGGAAATCTTGTCTCACTGTTAACCTGGCATTGGCCCTAAGCGAGCTGGGTTTTAAAGTTGGGGTCATGGATACAGATATTTATGGACCCTCGATCCGAAGAATGTTGCCAGAAGATCAAATGCCTGAACAGAATCAAGATCGGATTAAACCTGCGATTAGCCGGGGAATAAAGTTAATTTCGATGGCCTATTTCAGAAAAGAAAATGAGGCCGCTGTTGTTCGCGCTCCGATTGCCAATGGAATTATTCAACAATTTATTAAAAATGTAGATTGNGGGGAACTTGATTATTTGTTGATCGACTTTCCTCCTGGTACAGGCGATGTGCAATTAACACTTGCACAAAACGCCAAATTGTCCGGGGCTATTATGGTGACGACTCCTCAAGAAGTTGCTTTAATGGACGTACGAAAGGCAATGCATCTTTTTTACCAGGTCAAAGTTCCGATCATTGGGGTCGTTGAAAATATGAGTTACTATCAATTACCCGGGGCACCGAGAGATCTNTATCCTTTTGGTCAGGGAGGAGGAAGACGCCTTGCTGAAGAATCGGGTTTTTCATTGTTGGGAGAAATCCCTATACATTTTGAAATTTCCAGGTCCGGTGATGAAGGAAGTTCAATTTTTGCACAAAAGACTCCTGAAGCGGAGAAAATTGCATCCATNTTTTTAGACCTCGCGAAGGTAGTTGTTGCCCATTTAAAAATCATGAAGAGTCGTCGCTTGATTGAGGTGGANAAAATCAAACAGAAGGATAAGCATACCTTTACTGTAGAATGGAATGATGGATTGCATTTTGACTTTCGCTTGAGTCGTTTGCAGCGAAGATGTCCATGTGCAGGATGCCACGATGAAGCTACCGGGAAGTCTTTAATTGACGAAAATAAAATCCCTGACGATTTAGGTGCAACATCTATTGAAGCGGTAGGGCAGTATGCATTGCGCATTCAATTTAATTCTGGATGCAGCAAGGGCATTTACAGTTTTGACTTTTTACGTCAATTTGCCGAGGAAATGGCGTCATGATCATACGATTGCTTCTGAGTTTATTATGCCTCATTCATTTAACAGCCTGCACAAACGATGTAAAACGCGCCAGGCTGAAATGGAGCGTTTTCGCGCAAATAATGGTAAAATTAAAGTTTTGTCTACGATTGCCATGATTGGAGATTTAGTACGTCAAATCGGTGGAGATCAAGTCGATAGCCTGACCTTGGTACGAGGCGATTTAGATCCTCATTCCTATCAACTTGTAAAAGGCGACGATGAAAAATTGGCTTATGCCGATATTATTTTCTATAATGGATTGGGACTGGAGCACGGACCTAGTTTGCAGCATTATTTGGAAACAAATAANAAAGCCGTTGGGGTAGGTAACTTG
This sequence comes from Parachlamydiaceae bacterium, assembly GCA_013414685.1. GTDB lineage: Bacteria > Chlamydiota > Chlamydiia > Chlamydiales > Parachlamydiaceae > Neochlamydia. The sequence goes on from CP058704.1 coordinate 2,210,718, forward strand.
GTGATGGAAGAACACCCTGAATTAATTCTTCGGGTAGAAGGTCAACTCGATCCTCATATCTGGATGGACGTGTCGCTTTGGATGAAAACCATTCCATTTATCGTTGAAGCTTTAAGCGCAAAGGATCCTTCTCATGCAGACAAATATCGATTAAATGGTGAAAAGTTAATGCAGGAACTGCAGGAAATCCATCACGAAATCCANAAAAAGCTGAATCAATTTCCTCCTCAAAAACGGTATTTGGTGACAAGTCATGATGCTTTTAACTATTTTACCAGGGCCTATCTTGCGACAGATCAGGAAAGACAAGAGGGAACCTGGAAGGTGCGTTTTGCAGCCCCTGAAGGCTTAGCTCCAGAAAGCCAACTCAGTGCGGCAAACATACAGCAGATCATTGACTATCTTGCACGGTATCAAGTTCATGTCATCTTTCCAGAATCAAACGTAAGCAAAGATTCTATTAANAAGATAGTCTCTTCAGGGAAAGAAAAGGGACTTGATATTACCATTGCCCCTTGCTGCCTCTATTCAGATGCAATGGGAGAACCGGGCTCAGATGGTGATACTTATCAAAAAATGATCCAACATAACGCTGAATGGATTGTAAAATATTTAAAGGTTAATTGATGGAAAAGCAACACAAACATCACGTTGCCTTAGAAGCTCATCAATTGACAGTCAATTATGGNAAAACGCCTGTTTTATGGGATATTTCTTTTCAGATCCCCCAAGGTCATCTTGTGGGCATTGTTGGGCCCAACGGTGCAGGAAAAAGTACGCTTATTAAAGCTTCTCTTGGCCTTATCAAACCCATTTCAGGAAAGATTGAATTTTTTGATCTTCCTCTCAAAGATGTGCGNGGGCGAATTGCTTATGTTCCTCAAAGACAAAGCGTCGATTGGGATTTTCCAATAACAGTCCGCGATCTTGTTCTCATGGGAAGATACGGAAGATTGGGGATTATGCAATGGCCTCGTAAAGCAGATTGGGTGGCAGCAGATCGCTACTTAGAGATGGTAGGCATGGAACCCTATGCAAATCGTCAAATTAGCCAATTATCGGGCGGTCAGCAACAGCGCGTATTTATTGCGCGTGCGCTCTTGCAAGAAGCAGATATCTATTTGATGGACGAACCCTTTGCGGGCATTGATTTAGCAACGGAGAAATTAATTATCCATATCTTATCTAAATTAAGATCCGAAGGAAAAACAGTATTTGTAGTGCATCATGATTTAAATACTGTAGAAAGTTATTTTGATTGGGCCATCCTGCTCAACATGCGACTCGTTGCTGCAGGTCCTGTCAAAGAAGTTCTGAATTCTGAAAATTTGCATGCCACATATGGCAAAAGTTTTTCGTTATTTGATGAGGCGATCAAGCTTTCACAAAATAAAACGAAAGGAGCTTGATTATAAAAAATCTCGAATCCGGCTCCTTAGCTTTTTCGAAAGGTCTAAGATGATGTTCTTTGAATTTTTCACTGATGCGGTTTTAAGGGCACCCACAATCGGCTCGATGCTTATGTGCCTGGGGGCCTCTTTGGTTGGAGTCCTTGTTTTGCTGCGTAAACAATCTTTGCTTGGAGAGTCTCTTTCGCATGCTGCTTACCCAGGCGTAATTATAGGGGTGATATTGGCCGGACTTTTTAGTCTTAATGATCAGCAAGAAATTTACTTATCTTTATTAATTATGTCAGGCGCTGCTTTTACAGCCCTATTAGGATTAGGTTGCATCCAATTTCTTGAACACAACTTGAATGTGCGGAGCGACTCTGCACTTTGCTTCGTGCTTTCAGCNTTTTTTGGAATAGGTTTAACTTTAGCAAGCCAGGTTCAATTTTCATTTTCAAATCTTTATCGCCAGGCTCAGGTTTATTTATATGGACAAGCAGCTACCATGACAGATATCCACATTTGGATTTATGGATCGCTTGCCGTAGCCATCATGCTAGTCATCCTTTTGTTCTATAAAGAACTTCAAACCATAACCTTTAATAGAGAGTATGCAAGAAGTATAGGGATCAATGTTAAACTCATAGATGGAATTGTTTTTGTTCTTATTGTCCTTGCAGTGGTCATTGGCATTCGCTCTGTAGGTGTTGTTTTGATGTCGGCTATGTTAATCAGCCCTGCAGCTGCTGCTAGACAATTTACCAATAAGCTTTCTACCATGTTTGTAATAGCGGGGATTTTTGGCCTCGCTAGCGGTTATTTTGGAAATTATCTTTCTATTCTTGCGACACAGCATTTTGTCCTTCATTCCCTCTCATCAAGGTTGGCTTTGCCAACAGGCCCTATGATCGTCATCGTCGCCTCATGTCTTTGCTTGCTGTCGCTTCTTTTGGCTCCCGAAAGAGGAATGTTGGTACGCATGATTCGCGCGGCCAGCTTTCGTTATCGTTGCATGTGCGAAAACTTACTTAAAGCACTATGGCGTTTTGGAATTCATACCCCTGTGCATTTTGATCAAATTTCCAAAACCCAAAGTGCATCTAGAATCTATCTGAAGCTGATTTTGCAGCGGTTAGTTCAAAATGGCTGGGTGAAAAAAGTGAAAAAGGANGCTTACGAGCTGACAAAAGATGGGGAAGTATGGGCAGCTAAAATTGTCCGTTTACATCGTCTCTGGGAAGTTTATTTAGTGGATTATCTGGGAATGGGATCGGAAAAAGTTCATGTAAGCGCTGAAGAAATGGAACATATTATTACCCCTGAATTGGAAAAAGAGCTGGTGCTCTTGCTNAAAAACCCTAAAAAGGATCCTCATCATCAACCTATCCCCCAGGGAAATATTCTATGAATAGTCCTTACACCAATCCTTATTCCGGGCTTTCTTTTTGGGGATTTTTCAAGAGCTTTTTTCGATTCTTTGCCTTNTTGTCAGGACAACTCCCAACGGGTGCACTTGTCTCGGATGAAATTCAAATCATTGTCTTATCAAGCGTAGCCATTTCTTCTGCTCTGGTGGGCTCTTTTTTGGTTTTGCGCAAAATGACGATGTTAGCAAACGCCCTTTCACATACCATCTTGTTAGGAATTGTGGTCGCTTTTGTNTTTTCTCAAAGCACTCTTTTGGAAAGCAGTGAGCATTACCATCCTATTAATATTCAACTCATGCTTTTTGCTTCTTTAGTTGTGGGCGTGCTCACAGCCTTTTTAACAGAATTTTTAACAAAGACAGCCAGGCTTCAGGAAGATGCGAGTACAGGAATCGTATTCACAAGTTTATTTGCATTAGGGATCATCTTGGTGACTCTTTTGACGCGAAGCGCTCATGTAGGGACTGAAGTAGTCATGGGAAATGTGGATTCTTTACATTTAGACGATTGCAAATTGGTTTTGATTATCTTGGCGTTGAATATTTTATTTAGCCTGCTNTTTTTTAAAGAATATAAGATCACCACATTTGATCCTGCTCTTTCTAAAGCCCTAGGGATTTCAACCCTNTTNTTTAATTATTTATTGATGGTGCAAGCCTCGGCCACAATTATTGGGGCCTTCCGAGCTGTCGGCGTTTTAATGGTCCTTGCTTTTATTACGGGACCTGTTTTAGCTGCACGCTTAATAACGCATCAGTTAAAAAGACTTATTTTAGTTGCAGCTGCACTAGGATGTTTGGCCTCGATCACAGGGGTTGCATTAGCCCGTCATCTTTTATCTGTGTATGGTATTCCCTTGTCGACTTCAGGGATAGTTGTTTGCGTGATCGTAGTTCTATTTTTGTTTTCAGCAGCAACACAAAGATTGCGAAAGGTTTCGTGATCTTCACTATACGATATTGTAAGTTGGATGATTTTCATCCTTTACTTTGAATTCCTTAATGTATCTTCTGGCTAAATTAGTCAATCCCCGGATTGCAGTCCCTTTAGGTTGGTTTTGATAAAAAGTGTCTTTCATTTCGTAATCACGTTTTTTTCCTTNTTGGCCTTTATCACTTAAATCACTCATAGGTAGCATACAGGGAGTAATAATCAGAGTTTTTTGACCCCAATGCCAGGATAGGACAAGTTCGCCATAGAGCGCTCTTCCTTCATAGAGAAAGTCAGAGTTAATTGGCGACAAAAGGAGAGAGGCTAGAGCTACAATAGTTAGGGCAACACTATAAAGCGGTGTTAGAACGATATCTGCAAAATTTTTAGCGATAATTAGGGTCACTTTTTAGCAAATTCACCCACAGGAATTTTTTTCTTCCTCTTTTGCTTTTTCCCTTAATTGATCTATTTCGTAAGCAATTGCTAAAGGAAAAANAATATGATAGATTGTTTTTGCCAAGCCTAAGAGTAATGATCCAGGGGTAAGAACTGCGAACTTGGATGCAATTACACTCTTATCATCGTCGCAATAGATTTTTTCGTGGCCTGATTAAAAATGAAATTTACCGTGNNCAATCAGCGACTAAGGTCACATCTTGAGGATCATGCACCTCTTTAACAGGAATTCCTCTTTTTTAAACGTGGCTACCTCATCATGACCGATGATCTTTGGCCAATGGCAAGTGAGAATTCCCCATTTAGAATTCGGCCGAGTGGGTTGAAAGTCAGCTTCGTTTATACCTGGAATGTCTATGGTATATTTTACAGGTCTTACCGTCATAAAATCCTTAACTTCAAAAGAAAAAATACTATAACAGAAAATGATTAAAATTTCATTAAGAATTATGTTGGCGGCTGCCAGCCGGGCAGCTCCTTTAAATCTCTTAATCCAAAATGTTTAAGGAAATAAGTGGTGATTCCATAAAGAGTTGGACGTCCAGCCGCCTCCATCCGACCGACAGGCTCTATCAGTTGGCGTTCTAGAAGGCTTTGAATGACGCCGGAACTATCTACTCCTCGAATAGCTTCTATTTGGGGGCGGGTGATTGGCTGACGGTAGGCAATAATGGCAAGTACTTCGGCTGCAGCGGGAGAAAGCTTCTCTGTGCGTTTATTGCGAAAGAGAAGGTCGATATAAGGCCCATATTCCCTGCATGTGCGAAGGATATAACCCTGAGCTATCTCTTCTAGGCGAAAAGCTCTTTGCTGTAAAATATATTCTTCTGCAAGCTCTTGAAGAAGATCTTGAAGCTGACGAGGTTTAAGCGGCTCAACAGAATCTAAGACTTCGCGTAGTTTGTTAAAACTGATAGGTTCATGGCTGACAAATAAAAGGGCTTCGATGATTCTTTTCAAACGCGTGCGAGAGGCTTTTTCTGGTTGAGGTTGTTCAGGGATAAGAGTTTTAAGATCAATCCCGGGAAGGGCAGCCTGCACGTAGTTTTTTTGNNCCGCAGGTTTTGGTGGCGGAGCAGCTTCTTCTGCTGACAATGCTTGCTCGCTCCTAATAGGCGCCTCGCTACTTACAATTTCCATTTCTTGCTCAANAAGGTTAAGTTCTTTAGCCATGCGTTTTTCGGTTAAAGTTAATAAGATTTTATGAGAGGAAAGATCTTTGATAAGCTGTCCTTCACCAATTTTCATAATCTCTAGGATAGCTAAAAAGGTCACAATAAGTTCCGGCTTGCTTCTGCCTGAGGAAAATAGATGCGCTATTTCAATGTGTCCGCTCTCTTTTAGTCGGGATCGGATCATTTTAATCTTATCAGCGACTTTCCACTCTTCTTCTTTAATGATTCGAGTTTCGACAGAAGCTTTGGCCAAAGCCTGCTTAAATAGCGAGGCCAGATCGTCAATAGTTAAATGCTCAATGCCTAATGTTTTATGGATTTCAAGATGAGGATCCTGAGCCCGCATGTAAAGAGAGCTTTGCGACATTTCGAGTTGAGTTAACTCTTTAGCGGCATCTTTAAATTTGCAATAATCCAAAAGCTGATGAATAATATCAAAGCGTGGATCATACTCTTCTTCTTCCGGGGAAAGAGGGCTTTCATGCTTGGGAAGAAGCATTCGACTTTTTAACCAGAGAAGGAACGAGGTGGACGCTATAAATTCTGCCCNCGCATCTACACTAAGCGTTTTCATTTCTTCTAATTTTTTGATGTATTGCTCTGTAATTTTTTTAAGAGAGACTTCAGTGAGATCAATTTCATGCTTTTGAATCAGATGCAGTAAAAAATCGAGGGGACCCTCAAAATTTTCTAAAGCAAAAACATCTTCACTATATAAGTTTTTCATACCTAGCAATCTTTATTCAAAGTCAATAAAAATACTGCAAAATTAGATTTTTGGCAATCCGAAAGCCTTTTAATTAAATTCATGTATATTATTAATATTCATTGAGTTATAGATGTTTTTGCAAGCTTCACAAGGGAAATCATAAAAATCCCTTGATTTTCAATACCCAATCCTTTTAACCAGAATTTAAGACCCAACGAAGACTTTATAAGATGTTTTCAGAAAAAGATATATAAGTAGATGTCATTTAATGCCTTATATTTTTAAATTTTAAGAATTGGGATTGTGAGAATTTTTCTATAAGATTATAATACTTATAAGGATTTAATTTAAAATGTTAAATATTAATTGGATAGGTGCAAATGAGACTGCGGTATTTTTGAAATATTTTTCGTTTTCTGTTTATCTTTCCATGGCTTTCTTGCCGCTCAAGATGCGGAGCAGCTCAAACGTCAGGATGTCAATAAGATTATGGAACAAATATTTTCCGAGCATTTAGGAGAAAAGCAAATCAATGAAGAGATCCTTAAACATTCATTAAAAATCTATATCGATCAATTCGATCCTGATCGCACTTATTTATTACAAAATGAAGTGAAGCCCTTCGTACAAATTTCTCCTTCTCAATTAGAAACATTGATCGCACAATATAAAGCCGGCAATCTTTCCTCTTTTGAACAGCTAAACACTGTCATTCAAAAATCCATTTTACGTGCACGAGAGTATCGTAAAGAATTATTGAAAAATCCTGATCTGATCTTTCACGCAGCAGAAAAGTTATCAGGTACAAATAATGAATGGCTCGATCCGGATTTAAATCGTTTATTTGCCTCCGATGATAAACAGTTAAAAGAGCGTATCAAAGAACAAATGGCTGACTTTATACAGGCAGAACAAAAAAGGTACGGTAAGGATCAGGTTTTACGCTATAAGTCTAAAATTCTTGTACTCTTTGACAATGCACTGAGCAATATTGAGGATAATTATCTTTATCAAACGAGTAACGGTACCCCATATAGCGAAGCTCANAAAGAAAATGCTTTTGTTCTTCATGTGCTTAAATCTTTAGCAAGTTCTTTAGACGCTCATACGGCATTTTATAGTCACTCAGAAGCTTATGATATGAAAGTTCGCCTTGAGAAGGAATTTGAAGGCATTGGGGTGGTGTTAAAACAAACTCCCGAAGGGATCATCATTTCCTCCTTGATTGAAGGCGGACCTGCTTCGCAAAGCGGTCTTGTATTTGCAAATGATCGAATTGTCAAGGTTGATGGTCATTCTATTGCAGGAGAAACTCTGCCAAATGTGATGGATCTGATGCGCGGAACGAAAGGATCCACTGTGAAACTTGAATTGGCACGTTCAATTGCCCAGGGTGACAAGCAAATTGAAAAAGAAGTCCAGGTAGAGCTCAAACGAGCCCCAATTGCAGTTAAAGGGGAGCGCGTAGATGTAAAGTTTGAACAGTTTGGTAATGGCATCATAGGAATGATTACCCTTCATTCCTTTTATCAGGGAGAAGAGGGTGGAAGTGATGAGGATGTCCGTAAAGCCATCGAAGATTTGGATAAAAAGGGCAATTTAAGAGGGCTCATCCTCGATTTGCGTGAAAACAGCGGAGGGTTCTTAAGCCAGGCGGTTAAGGTAGCAGGACTCTTTATTTCAAACGGTGTTGTTGTCGTTTCAAAATATTCCAATGGTGAAGAGCGTATTTATCGCGATATGGACAGTAAAATGGCTTATAAAGGCCCCTTGGTCATACTGACATCTAAGGCAACAGCTTCTGCTGCCGAGATCGTGGCTCAAGCCTTGCAAGATTACGGCGTTGCATTAATTGTTGGCGATCCTCGCACATATGGTAAAGGAACCATTCAAAGTCAGACGATAACGGGTCAGGATGGAGGTGCGACCTCTTTCTTTAAAGTGACCGTAGGTAAATATTACACAGTTTCCGGCAAGACTCCTCAGCTTCGCGGTGTACAAGCAGATATTGTGGTTCCTGGGCCTTTAAATCGAGAGCATATCGGTGAGGAATATTTAGACAACCCCTTGAAACCAGACACAATTTCTGCAAAGTATAACGATTCCCTTCAGGATATTGACCCAGGTTTAAGATCTTGGTACATCAAATATTATTCNCCCACATTACAGCAAAAAATTGCTGCCTGGCGAGACATGTTGCCACTATTGAANAANAACAGTCTTTATCGCTTGCAGCATAACAAAAACTACCAAACCTTTATGAAGGAATTGGATGAAGGTGAGATTGATTTGGCTCTCTTCAAACATCCAAAAGAAGAACAAGAAAACGAGAAAGAGCAAAATTACGGGCAAGAGGATTTGCAGATGCAAGAGGCGGTCAACATCATTAAAGATATGATTTATCTTCATAATAAAAACCGTCACGAGCAGTTAACAAATAATTTTAAAAATCAATTGCAGTCAGCAGGCGCAAAATAAAATGATTGCACAAAAGGATTGTTTAGTCTATCTTGCTTACTTTCTTGGCCAGATAGCTCAGTCGGTAGAGCAGAGGACTGAAAATCCTTGTGTCGCTGGTTCGATTCCAGTTCTGGCCACTTTAGTAGGAGCACGTTAAGTGCTCCTACTTTTTCTAGCTTGTAAAAGCCGACCTAATTGCCGTATTACGAGATTTCCTTATTACCCAAAATTAGTGTTTCATATTTTTATTTGAAATTCGTCTTGGTGTGTCGATTCCCTTGAATTTACGGCATCAAAATAAACGCTCCCTTTTAATAACTGAAAGTCAACAATTAGGATGTTAGTCCCAAGACGATGAATCCGGTTGTAGCTTATTGGGAATAAAAATGAGATATATTCGAGAAAGAAAACTCAAAGATGGTGGCGTTCGTTATCAAGCCGAAATCCGTCTTAAAGGTCACTCAGCAGGTATAGCTGTTTTCGATCGAAAAACAGATGCCAAAAATTGGGTCCAAAAAGAAGAGGTAGGCATCCGCTGTCGAAGACAGCAAACTTATTTACCAGGTAAAAAGCGTACTTTTAAAGAAGCTGTTGATCGCTATTTTAAAGAACAATCTACTTCAGTTGTANNAAAGAGGACCTTTTTGGTCGCAAAAAAATTAGGTAACCTTTACTTACACGATATTCGTACTTACACGATATTCGCCNNATCAATCATTATTGAAAAGAAGCAGCTTTTAAGTGAGCCAAATGAAAAAGATATTATTCGCAAAGGCAGCACTTATAATAGATTCTTAGCCACTTTAAGCCATCTTATGAGTCTTTCCCTAAGCAATGGGAATGGATGTCAGAAAATTCTCTTAAAGGCCAAAAGTTTCGTACTTTTCATAGGTATGTATAAATTTAGATTCTAAGACACACTTTTGTTCATTTTTTATCCCCTTTAGATCGGGACTTTTTCTTTATTGCTTTAAGGGAAAATTCTAGTCCACTGATTGCGTGCTAAATATAACCCTCCACTTAACTGCAGCTGATAGTCATAAAGTCTATCGCAGATTGTATGAGTGGTTAGGCAATCAGTTTGTTTAATAACTTCTTCGAGCCAGCTAACCCAATGACTCATATCTAATAATTCAAGCACCTCTGTAAATAGATCCTCAAACCATTTCAAGGCAGCTTCGTGTTTATCCCAAAAGAATTGAAAATGAGGAATGAGTAACCAATCCTCCAATAAAGGATGTCTTTTTAGATATGTCTCTAGAATATTCCGAAAACTTCAACAGTTTTAGGAAATTGAGAAGAATAACTTTTTACCTGGTTCAATAAGTCTATTCCGTGACCAGGAATTAATGGTAGGTACTCATTTTCTAGAAAAGTATGCTCAACAAAACCAGAAGGCGTTTTCAAGGTGAATCTCTATAAATGATTTTTTGTGTTTAGGATCAAGAAGAAATCTTAGGTAGATTTAGCAATCTGAGGTCGATAAAATCCTTTATCCACAATTTCCAAAAGTCTTAACGCTGCATGACTTGGGACTCTAGTTCCTGCTTCCCAGGATTGAACAGTTTTTACACTTACATTTAACACTTTTGCAAAAATCCCTTGAGAATAGTGGCCTTTTTCTCTGATTCTTTTAATATCATTCGCATTGTAGTCGATTGGTGGTTCAGGAATCTCAATTATTTCGGATTTAAGTGTGATTTTTCCTTCGGAATGCGCTAAAGCTTCTTCCAGCCCTTTTTAAGTCCTTTAAATAATTTACTCATTTCTAACCTTCTTTTTGATGGCTTCAGCTAATTGCTTAAGTTCTACTTTCTCTGATGAAGAAAGATTTTCCTGTTCATTTTNTGCATAAATGAACAAAAGGAATAGTATTAGTCGATCCTCAATATTCAAATAACAAACTCGAAAACCGCCGCTTTTGCCTTTGGTTGCTGATTTCAAGCGAGTTTTTCTTATACCTCCAGTACCAGGAATAACGTCTCCTTGTTCTGGATTTTCAGCTAAGGCTTTCTTAAAATCCTCAAAATCTTGTCTTTTGAGTTTTCTTTTGTCTATGAGATTTTCAACAGCATCTTCGAAATCTCTAGTCTGTATCAGGTGTCGCTTCATGTCTTAACTATACTACATAGTAGGATAGTATGTCAATAACCAATCTTTTAGATTACTCTAGGAAGCTATAAGTTTTTCTCATTACGAACATCGGAAAATGCCGTAATATAGCCGTAGTTGTGGGTTACCAAAGGTGGAAAAAGATAAATCTGGATGACTCGAATTTAGTGGAAAAATTAGAGGTTTTCCCTGTAGACTATGGTAAATTTTGGTAATTGAAGGTAGTCCACGATAAGGCAGAGAAGCACTTTTCAGGACTGAAAATCCTTGTGTCGCTGGTTCGATTCCAGTTCTGGCCACTTTAGTAGGAGCACGTTAAGTGCTCCTACTTTTTCTAGCTTGTAAAAGCCGACCTAATTGCCGTATTACGAGATTTCCTTATTACCCAAAATTAGTGTTTCATATTTTTATTTGAAATTCGTCTTGGTGTGTCGATTCCCTTGAATTTACGGCATCAAAATAAACGCTCCCTTTTAATAACTGAAAGTCAACAATTAGGATGTTAGTCCCAAGACGATGAATCCGGTTGTAGCTTATTGGGAATAAAAATGAGATATATTCGAGAAAGAAAACTCAAAGATGGTGGCGTTCGTTATCAAGCCGAAATCCGTCTTAAAGGTCACTCAGCAGGTATAGCTGTTTTCGATCGAAAAACAGATGCCAAAAATTGGGTCCAAAAAGAAGAGGTAGGCATCCGCTGTCGAAGACAGCAAACTTATTTACCAGGTAAAAGCGTACTTTTAAAGAAGCTGTTGATCGCTATTTTAAAGAACAATCTACTTCAGTTGTAAAAGAGGACCTTTTTGGTCGCAAAAAAATTAGGTAACCTTTACTTACACGATATTCGTACTTACACGATATTCGCCATCAATCATTATTGAAAAGAAGCAGCTTTTAAGTGAGCCAAATGAAAAGATATTATTCGCAAAGGCAGCACTTATAATTGATTCTTAGCCACTTTAAGCCATCTTATGAGTCTTTGCCCTAAGCAATTGGAATGGATATCAGAAAATCCTGTTAAAAGATTGCTCGTGAAAAAGAGTCTCGTGAAAGAACAAGAGTTTAAGATGTATTATTCGATGTTTACTCATTTGATAAATAATTTATTTATGCGTTATAATGCAAAAAAACTTTGGTTTAAAAATGAAAATTAAAGATGTAAATAATCTAGAAAAATTTCAATCATTTATAAGTGAGATTGAACCTAAGACTGGCAAAGGGCTGTGTTGAAAAATTCTCTCGAGAGTTATTGAAAAAATATCTTTAAAAAGAAACTCCTTGTCTCTCGACCAAGAGAAAACAAAGGAGTTTCAGATGCGCGAACGCAATTGGCAACAGTATAACAAACAATTGATTCAAAGAGGAAGTCTAACTTTTCTTATCAATCCAAAAATGTTTAAGGCTCTCAGTAAACCGCCAAAATCTAAAGGTCGAGGAAGGCCTATTCAATACAGTCAATCCGTCATAGAGCTTCTATTAACGGTGAAAGTTCATTTTAAATTAACGTACCGCAGCCTTCAAGGTTTTGCCGAGTCNTTTTTGTTCAAGCTCATGCCTAATGAAAAAGTCCCAAATTATACTCTTGTGTGTAAAAGAGTTATAGAATTAGGCAAAACGCTACCCTCGCTTGCTAGAGGATCTAGCACGACAGTCATTTTAGATGCCTCAGGCATGAAAATCTGTGGTGAAGGAGAATGGAAGGTGAAGGTCCATGGTCGTAGTAGTCGAAGAAAGTGGATAAAAATTCATCTAGCGATAGATGCAGATACACAGGAAATTGTGGCAGAGATTACAACTGTTTCCAGCGTAGGGGATAGTAAGTTAACAGGCTTGTTGTTAGATCAGATTCCANNATTAGTCCAAAAAGTTCTAGCAGATGGAGCTTATGACCGCAAACAAGCGCGAGAAGCAATAAGAGAAAGGAAAGCAGAACCCTTAATACCACCTCCGAAAAATGCAAGATACAGGAACGATGAAAGTGAACGAGATAAAGCAATTCTGGAAATTTTAGGGCTTGGTGGGGACAAAGAAGCGCGTACGTTTTGGGGAAAATTAACTGGTTACAGCAGACGAACGCATGTTGAAACAGCTTTTTCATGCCTGAAACGATTATTTGGAGAAAGATTGTTTTCGAAAACATTTGAACGTCAACAAGTTGAAAATAGAGTAAGGTGCCTTCTGATTAATAAAATGAGAGCGATGGTATAAACAAAAAATCAAAAGATGTAAAACATTAATGTTTAGATTAATTTTTCAACACAGCCCTGGCAAAGCTGGGGGAAGGTATTTTGCAATAGGAAAGCAATCTTATTCAATGAATCAAATTGTGAATCAATTTGAAAAATGCGTAAAAAATTCAGATAATCATGCGACCGACTTAGATAAAACATTAGCAATTCTTGTTAAAATAAAGAAATTAAATAAGAATCTTGTTTTTTGGAAACTAATGTATTTTTAAATTTACTTACACGAATCAAACAAACTTTAGGAAATCTATTATTTAAATCTACTCATGCTAATTTTGATAAAAACGTAAACTTGAAAACCTGGAGAAAATGACAATTGGTGTACTTGAAGAAATGTCAGAAAAAGGAGATGTCCAAGCTCAAAGTAGGTTGGGCTTATGCTATTATCGCGGAGAAGGGGTAAATCAAGATTATGAAAAAGCTGTGCAATATTTTAAACAAGCTGCTGATCAAAACGATGCTCGAGCGCAGTCAAATCTTGGCATTTGTTTAATGTATGGCCAAGGAATAGAACAAAATAAGGAAGAAGCAATCAAGTTTTTAAATTAAGTGCAGAGAAAAATTTTGCACCTGCACAGTATTCTCTCGGACTTTTCCTTCAACAAGGAAATGGGATAGAAGAAAATTTAGAAGAAGCTGTTAAATATTTCTGTCTTGCTGCTGATAATGGTTTGGCTGAAGCTCAATCTGTACTTGGTCAATGTTTAATGTTCGGAAAAGGAATAAAAAAGATTTGCATGAAGCTGAAAGATGGCTCAAATCAGCCGCAAGTCAGGGAGACATAATTGCTCAACGTCAACTTGCGCTCATGTATATACTTAAGAACAAAAAACCTATTGAAGCGGTGAAATATCTAAAACGAGCGGCCAATCAAGGTGATGCTCCTAGTCAATTTCTATTAGGTAAAAGTTTTTAGAGGGATTTGGTTTAAAAAAGAATTGGGTCAAGGCGTTAAATATATCAAATTGGCCGCTGATCAGGGATTAGCCCTAGCTCAACTAACGCTTGGAAAACTTTTAGCAAGAGGGGAAGGCATAAAGATAAATCGCCAAAAATCCTTTGAATATTACGAACTCGCTGCAGCTCAAAATGATCCTGAAGCCCAATGGTTGGCAGCCCTGCATCTAATAAAAGACGAACCGAATGAAGAAAATTTTCAGAAGATTTTCAATTATCTTAGGAAAAGTGCTGATCAAAATTATGCCCCTTCTCAGTATTTTTGGGTAGAGCCTATGCGGAGGGAATATGGGTAAACGCGGATCGCCAAGAGGCTTTAAAATTTTATAAATTAGCTGCTGATCAAGGATTAGAATTGGCAAAGCAAGAATTGGAGAAATTCAATAAATAGTCAATAAATGGAGCTTCCTCATGCTTTTTAAGTTTCATGCTTGCTAGTTATTTGCTGAGTGTACCAAAGACAGTCTCTATGCTGCTCAAAGCATTGTATAAGAACGCTATTGTGTCCCAAAAATTTGCGAAGCTGTTTCGTAAATATTATCGGGATAGCTTTCAGCAAATTGTCGCATCAATTCCTCATTTCTTTTTGAAAATCCGTTTACTCCTTAAAGCATCAGCTACGTCAGTCGTCAGACATTCAAGTACTTTTGATCCAGCCTTCTTCTCTAGTTTTTTCAAAAGGTTCTACCCAAATATCTCAGTAAACAGAAGTTAATTTTATATTAACTGAAGCAAGCGGCTTTACCTACAACTGAACTAGACTTCAAGCCATTAAGAAAATTTGAGTCATCCGATGGAATCTTAATTGTGAAGCTGTAGATACTATGGACTTCTTTACTTTTTAGTTATCTATTGAATTTTTCCTGAAAGTTGTGAAGAGAACTCTTGAAAAGCTTCTCTTATAGCTGCAGGATTTTCTACCCAAGGGCAATGACCTGCATTTTCAATAAATAACAGTTTTATGTTCTGGCGATGGAATCTTTGATCATTCTTGAATAAAGTAAAGGGACAAATACAGTCATACTTTGCCCCAATAATCAAAGTAGGTACCTGTTGAGGAATCCATTTTGCTAAAAGCTTTCCTTCTAAAGCTTTAACTTGACCCCAAACTGCTGNATATTGAAAGGGAACTTGGGAAAGCAATTGTCTTCCTTTTTCTAATGTTTCTTTTGGAAAATAGTAAGGCATACAGGCACATAGAGCTGCATCAAACGTTTCTTGATTGGGGTTTTGAATAAATGCTTGCATGTCTTCCGTAAGATCTGGTAAGTCAAATTGCTTTGAGTAAGCAACAGCTTCTTCCAACCACAAGGAGGGAGAAGAGTTGAGAATTACGCATCCTTTTAGAATATCTTCAAGCTCAGGATAGAGCATAGGTAACATGCCGCCAAATGAATGACCGACGACTATCGGATTATCGAATTGTTTTACAATACAAGGGAATAGCTCAAACCAAAAGTCATAGTTATCAGAATAAGAGCTGTTGGTATTACTTCCGTTACCTGGAAGATCAATGAGCCATACATTTCCTGGTAATTGTAACTCGTCAATAAGGCTACGAAGATAACAAGAGTCTCCGCCTGGGCCACCCGGAANAAACAACCAGTTGTAATTCTTTCCTTCGTTTGTTTGATAAAGCTCATATCGAACCTGAACAAGATCATATAAATAATGCGGCATTTTAGAAGTTCCTTCAATGGGTTGAATCAATGCAAATAGCGAAGATATGAACAAACAAACGATTAGGCATAAATTATTTGTCATTCGATTTTCTCTTTCGGTAGTCTGTAAAGGATAGCGGGAAGTTTGCCATTTTTCTAAATTTTTGCCATAGTCTTACATATAAGCTGGGATATCCTTCTTATTTGTGTAAGCAATGTCTGCACAATTGGGGTATTGGGCAAAACCTTTGCGATTTTACGCATTTTTTACGCGACTCACCAGAAAACAAGCAAATATTTTAGAACCAGCAGAATAAATCTTAAAGGCGTGTGAGGAAATCGAGTTCTGGTTTTATTTGTTGTTCAGAGTTTACGCCGAATGGGTCTGAAAATCCTTCTGTCGCTGGTTCGATTCCAGTTCTGGCCATTCTGGAAGGAAAGCTTTACGGCTTTTTAATTTTACATGATCTGCAGTCTTTAGATAATTGTATTAAATTGATAATTCAGTTTAAATAAATAAAATTGCAATAAATCTATTTACGTGTTAATATCTTTTTAAAAAATGGATCTTGCAATGAGAATTACCGATATCAGTCGTATTGATACATTTGAATCGTTCATAGAAAAGATTCAACCCAAGGCTGGAAGAGCAGGGGAAGATATTTCAAATATGAACAGCAAACTTATTCAATGAATCAAATTGTGCATCAATTTGAAAAATGCTTAAAAAATTCAGGTAAAAGCCCGTCCGATCTCGATAAAACGATAGCAATTCTTACTAAAATAAAAAATTAAATACCCATCTTGTTTTTGCCAAAACCAGTGTATTTTTAAATTTACTGACTCGAATTAAGCAGATTTTGGGGAATCTCCTTTTTACATCTTTTCACGCCGATTTCAATAAGAAACAGATCCTCGATCGCCTGGAGAAAATGACCATTAATGAACTTGAAGAATTATCTGAAAAAGGCGTGAGTACAGCTCAAAGTAGGCTAGGCCACTGTTATTACAACGGTGAAGGCGTAGAAAAATTTTGCCAAAGCTGTGCAATATTTCCAAGAGGCTGCAGATCAAAACGATGCATCAGCACAATTTGGTCTTAGCTTATGTTTAATGAATGGACAAGGAATAGAACGAAATATAGAAGAAGCCATAAAACTTTGTAGATCCAGTGCAGAAAAAATTATTCACGTGCGCAATTGTCTCTAGGTCTCTTCTATTATCAGGGAGAGGGCGTTGAAAAAATTTAGAAGAAGCTATTAATTTTTCCGTCTTGCCGCTCATGAGGGGTCAGCAGAGGCGCAAATGCTATTGGGTACATGTTTAATGGCCGGAGAGGGGATCCAACAAGATTTGGAAGAAGCCGAAAGATGGCTGAAATCTGCCGCCAATCAGGAAAATGAACTAGCTAAACGTCAACTTGCAATGCTTTATATAATGGAGAATACACATGCAGAAGAAGCGGTGAAATATCTTCAAAAAGCGGCGAAGAAAAGAGATGTTGTTGGACAATTTCTATTAGGCATAAGTTTTTAAATGGATTTGGTTTAAAAAAGACTTGAAACGTGGGATTAAATATATCAAATTAGCTGCCGATCAAGGTCATGCAATAGCTCAAGTAACATTTGGAAAAATGTTAGCTGCAGGGACAGGCGTAAAGAAAAATCCCCAAGAAGCTTTTAAATATTACGAACTGTCTGCTGCTCAAAATAATTCAGAGGCTCAATGCTTGGCAGCCATCTTTTATGGCAACAAGAGAACGCTAAACCTTCTTCAGAAGTTTTACAGAAAATTTTAACTTATTTTAAGCAGAGTGCTAATCAAAATTATGTTTCTTCTCTGTACTTTTTAGGCAAATTTTATGAAGCAAAATCTGATCGCCAAGAGGCTTTAAAATATTATAAATTAGCAGAAGCTCAAGGTTCAGAATTGGCTAAACAAGAATTGGAGAAATTCAAGTAGTCCTTAAATGAGGCCTTTTGTTGTTTTAAAAATATTTGCCAGACTCGTTTCAATTGACGTTTGAATTTTGACTAAGGACCGCTGTCTCTTGTTTACATTGCCTGAGCTTATGCAGGTTCAGGACGCTTCTTTGGCAATGTTGCAATTTTCAGCTTGATTGCTTGAATGTTTCCTTCAATCTCACCTTAAAAAGAGCTTTTGCTGCGGGGTTTGCTTATTGCTGTTCCCTACCTAGATAATCCCAAGAGTGTCTTTTTCTAAACTTCCCTTTTTATCAGGCATGTTTTTAGATCTGTTTATTCTGTTTGTGGTTAATACTGTTCCTAAAAAGAAAGCAAAGGTGTTAGATTGATACAATGCTCTACATCGGAAAAAATGTTCAGCATATCATCAAATTAAAGGTTCAGTAAGATACATGTCTCGCAACAATTGGGAATCGTGTCGCAATTCAGATAGTCTTTCAGTTATAGAAACTAGACGAAAAGTTTAGCTTCTGCGTAGTTTGCCCACGATTCAGATTTTTCCATGAAACGATTTATTTCGGAGGTCGTGGTGACAATAGCTTTGATTGCCTCTGGATGTTTTGCTATTGCCAAGTTATCTGCATAATGACGCGAGAACCCATCTCTCAACGGCTGATTGAGGGGTCATTGATGTTCTGCATATGGCTTTTTAAAGCTATAAGTATTTTGTAATGTTTTTCCGACTGCTTTTCATGTAAGAACTAATTTTTACTTACAAAAATTACTATCCGACTTCTAATCGAAATAATTCCAGAGGCTCGATTCTTAGCAGCCATCTATTTATGGTAAAGGGAAAGCTACACCTCATCAGAAGATTTTCAATTATATTAGGCAAAGTGCTTATCAAAATTATGCCTTCTTATTTTTTTGTGTAGAGCCTATGCGGAGGGTATTTGGGTAAACGCGGATCGCCAAGAGGCTTTAAAATTCTATAAATTAGCTTTTGATCAAGAATTAGAATTGGTTAGGGAAAAATTGAAAAATTCGATTCAAATCCTCTTTTAAATCAAACGTCTTAGTTTATTTAAAAACAATATTTTAAAATTCCTCACATGCTATATGCAGTAGGCAAAGAACATATACCCCTTTCGGTTGAAAGTTGAAGAATTTGACAAGAAAGCGACCCGAATTTGAATCAGTCGAAGCAGCACAAATTGAATAAGTTCAAGCGATGCAGATAGATTCAAAGGCCGTGGCAAGCTGACGTGGTCAAAATTCCAAAGTTTCAGTTGGAAGAGGTGGAGTCTAGAATTGAGGCAAAATGGCTGGTAGAAAAAGTACAATTGTTATAGGGAACAAAAGAACTGAAAAAGAAAAGGCTGACTTCGTTTGTTCTGGAAAACAGGATCAAGAAAGCATAAATTTAGCGATTCAATCTTTATCGCCAGATGGCGGCAGGCTTCTTTTATTGGAAGGGGAATATATCATTGATAGTTCTGTGATCCCGAATCTGAACAATCTCGAGATTGTGGGTCAAGGAATCAATCGAACAAAGATTCGCGTATCGAAAGATTTCCGTGGTGCTATTTTTCAAGATCAATCCGCTTCACAAGATTTTCCGAGGAAAGGTCTTATCATTCGAAATATGTCTCTTGATGGGACTTCCATGAAAAAGATGGCAATGTCAACAAAAGGGAATTTTTGTCACTCACTTAAAAATGCTCAGTTTGAAAATTTGCATATTTATAACACAGCAGCGACTGGCATTGGCACAGATTTTTTAATTAATTCCACTATAAGAAACAATATCATAGAGAATTGCGGCGAATCTACAGCTTCTACAGGCAGTGCAGGCATTGGGATTGGTACGGGTGATGATTCTGAAGAACCTTTAATCATTACAGGCAACCATGTGCGAAGCTGCGGTTTAGCAGGAATTCTTTTGGAATCTCAAAAATCTGCGGAGGGTAAATTTTTACATCATATTGTCTCTAACAATGTCATTAGGGAAAACAAACAATGGGGCATTTTAATCCGGGGCTCCCGTAGGGTAATTATTAATTCTAATATGATAGTTGGTAATTCTAAAGATGGAATTGCGCTAGAAACCTATTTTTCAAATCCTCCAAAAGATATCCTAATCAGTAACAATATTGTACAAGGCAATGGTTTTTATGGAATTTCTGTGTATAGTCAAAATGCAAAAAGCATTGAGATTCTTGGTAATATCTTAAGTGAAAATCAAAAAGGCTGCTTTTATTCAGAAATGTTAAAAGATGAGTTGAGTTATTTTGCAAATTGGAAAGATGTAAACAATAAAATTACCGGAGACTGTCATGTGACAGGCAAAATTACTCTATCAGGCTTGCCTTCAAGGGATCCACAAAATTTAGGCGAGCTTTGGAACGATCAAGGCACAATAAAGATCTCAAAAGGCTAAATTTCTTGTTTTGGACTGATGTCGGCTCCTTGTCGAATAAGCTCTTTCTGGACTTCTTGAAAAGGCATTGATCGCGCTATTTTTTATTTCTNTGCAGATAAACCGGCACAGACTCCTGCCGCTTGTCCTGTTGCCATAGAAACCGGCATCACTCTATAAGAAGAGTGTGCCACATGGGTTCCCGAAATGCATCTTCCTGCGACTAATAAGTTATCAATTTNTTGTGGGATCAAGCATCTAAGGGGAATGTCATAAAATTCTCCATCAGGAAGTCTTTTCAATACTGTTCCTGTGCCTTCTGGATTATGAATGTCAACAGGGTAGGTACTTCTTGCAATTGTATCAGAAAATTNTTTAGCACTTAAAATATCTTCTTCTGTCAATTGATATTCTCCCTTTATTCTGCGTGTCTCCCTCACACCTATGTTCACACCGCTTTGAACTGCATAAGCATTCTCAAAGCCTGGAACATATTNTTTAAAAAATGCCATGATTTGCTTCATCTGAAGGCGGCTATGATATTCTGCATAAGAGAGGTCCCATACATCTGTTCCTAAAACGCGTGTAATGCGAGTGCTATTCACACTGATTTCTTTTTCATGAGGCGTTGCAAAAAACAATATATCCTCTCTTGAAAGCTTTAGGTTTCCTTCCCCTGTAGCTTTATTAATCAAATTCCAAAGACCGTGAACCCCTTTCCATTGATCAGGATTTTCTTTTACGTAGCTTTCAAAACTAGCTTTATTAAATTCTGAAATTCGAAACATTAAAGTCATCGGTTGGACTAAGCGATCATCTTCTCTGCCGACTTCAAAAGGGACATGGCAAAATGCAGCAATATCACCATCTCCTGTGCAATCGACAACATTTCTTGCCCGTATGACGATCGGTCCAGATTTGGTTTCAANAATCACTTCCTTAATTAAATTGTCTTTAACGATCACATCACTTGCCAAGGCATGAAAGAGAAAATTTACACCGGCTTCATCCAGCATCTCTAAGGCAACTTGTTTAAAAATTTCAGGATCAAAAGGGATTGTGTAGCCTGTTTTCATTGTTGGGTTCATGGCGCCGCCCGCTTTAATCAAACGTTCTAAAANAGTTTTTAAAACGCCCGCAATGACAGCTTCTGCTCCAGGGCCTTGATCATCAGGAAGAAGTGTGATATCCTCCTTCTTTGCTTTTCGTTGCTTNNAGGTGTAAAAAGACATTAATGGCATCACCAGGGCGGCGGTTGCATTACCGCCTAAAAATCCATATCTTTCCGCTAATATCACATCGACTCCACAGGCTGCAGCACCCATAGCGGCCCCGATGCCTGCCGGCCCTCCGCCGATGACTAAAACATCTGTTTCCCCTGCTAATTCTGCAGAGCGCGGCGGTAAATCAATTCTTGCACTAGATGTAGGTCGTCTTAAAACAGGCATACTTTAACTTTTTGGTTTAACGGATTTAAGAAGTTCGCAAAGGATTTTATTGGATTGGGTCGCTTTTTNTTGTAGAATGGNGGACTTTTCTTCCAACTTTTTAATTAAATGTTTTTTGTTGTCCCAGGCACGGTCTAAAACAGCGCATAATTTGCCGGTATTCCAGTTCTCCATAGGTGTATAAGGCATGTCCAAATCCTCAAGCAAACCTTTAATTTTGGAGGCATAAGGAAGGGAGAGAAAAGGAATTTTTTNTATCGAAGCAAAAATTAGAAAGTGAAGCCTCATCCCTACTGCAAATGCCATATGTTCTACTAACCCTAAAATTTGTGAGGAAGAGTATCCTCCTTTCAAAACACTAGCATGCTGAGGATTTAACATTTTAGAAATCACAGCGTGCGAATGTTGAAGGTCTCGATTTTCGCCTAATTCCATTGGAATAAAAAGGATTTTGGCATTGTACCGTTCAATCATGAAATCTGCTGCGTTAGCCAGAATAATGTGATAATGATCGATGTTTAGGTCAGGAGCTGCAGGCCCCGGCTCCCGCACCGAAAAACCTATCAAAGGAGTTTCTGCATCTAGCCCTTCCTTTTTCAGCATCTCTTTTGTAAATGATTGAGATTTTAATAAAANAGCCGGATCCGCAGTGACTTCTATAGACTTTGTAATTCCTAGATCATTCAGCATTCTTTTAGATTCATTTTCTCTAACGGTGATAATCGTTGCTTTATTTAGAATTTGGGTAACAAGCTGTTTTGATTCGGGATTTTTAAGGGNGCCTACACTGATAGCATACACCATCACCGGAATGTTCAACTCCTGGGCCCATGCCACCTCGCGTAAAAAGGNCTCGGCAGCCCCGTCAAACAGAATCCCACNCCCGCCTAGAATAANAAGATCTAATTTTTNTAATTCTTCTAAGACTTCATCCTTATGAATTTCTCGAGTAGGAAAAGCGCGAACCCCATGCCTTTTTTCAGTATCTTTGGCATTTAAAGAAANAATGACAATATCTACGTCTAAAGAAGCCTGGAGTTCTTTGATAATTCCTTCCAATATGGCTTCGTCACCTAGGTTAAACCCTCCATATGAGCCCGAGATTGCAATTTTATATTTCATTTAGATGATTTCTTTTTGAAGTTGACGTTTTCTTTCTTGCAGTTGGGCTTTTCTTTTTGGAAGACGATGATGTTGTTTTTTGGGAGCTTTAGCCCCTTTTTTCGTGCTTCAGACAATCCGATAGCAATCGCCTGTTTTCTGCTTTTCACAGGTTTTTGCTTTTCCCTGATTTAAGCGTTCCGCTTTTCTTTTTATGCATGGCGCTTTTCACTGCTTTTTTTGCACCTTCACCATATTTTGTAGCCATAATCTCTCCTTGAAACTAAATTGCCGTTACCTTCTGAATACAGGATTAAACGATTCATTTAAAATATTTTTTAATTTTAGAACGGAAAATTCTTTTTTTATTTCCTTTTGCCTTTATGATTAACGGAAGTTTTATAATTATCATGAAATTTATAAACTAATTTGTAATTTTGTTTTGTTGTAAATTTTAATAAGATAAAAATGCTAAATAAACCTTCATTGTGGCGACAAATCTTTAGAAAGAATTTTACTCGATTAGAAGAGCTTTCTCATTTTTTAGAATTGACTAAAGAGCAACAAAAGCAACTTTTGAGTCATCGGCATTTTGGTTTGAATCTCCCGATTAGATTAGCCCANAAAATCCAAAAACANACATTGAATGATCCAATTCTTAAACAATTTGTGCCGTTAAATGAAGAAGCTATCATCACACCTGGATTTCAAAACGATCCTGTGAATGACATGAGTTTCCGAAAAGAGACAAAGCTATTGCAGAAGTATGCCGGGCGTGCCTTGCTTATCTGTACGAGTGCGTGTGCTATGCATTGTCGCTATTGTTTTCGTCAAAATTTTACATACGATNNCAACAAAAAAAGTTTTGCTCAGGAAATTGAACTTATTCGACAGGATACCAGCCTGCATGAAATTATATTGAGCGGCGGAGATCCTTTATCTTTAGATGATCGAGTTTTAAAAGATTTAATTGATTCACTCGAAAACATTCCACACATCAAACGTATTCGTTTTCATACTCGTTTTCCGATTGGAATCCCAGAACGTCTGGATGATCATTTTCTGTCTATTTTAAAAATNCGGCGTGTGCAGTTTTGGTTTGTTCTGCATATCAATCATCCCAATGAACTGGATCAAGAAATATTTATGGCTCTTAAGAATCTACATTGCTTAGGAATTCCGCTCCTTAATCAAAGCGTTCTCCTCAAAGGGATCAATGATGATTCAATGACTCAACATAGGTTGTGCGAGCTGTTAGTCGATCATGGAATCTTGCCTTATTATTTACATCAGTTAGATAGAGTGCAGGGGGCCGCTCATTTTGAAGTAGATGAAGATCATGGACGACAACTTATACGTGAAATGACTCAGTCTCTTGCAGGCTATGCAATTCCTAAATATGTGAGCGAAATACCCGGGCGAATGAGCAAAACCAGGATAGAATAAGTCTTCATAGATGGAATTTTTACTCCGGAATTTAAACCTACATAAGACATGGCCAAACCTACAGCAAAAAGCTAAAAACTACATCACTAATGGTTCTATAACAGTAGTTTTAAATATAATAAATTAAATTAATTTTTTTGTTTATATTACTTAATAAAATAAGAGGAAAATATGAATGTTGGAACTTATGATAAATATCAGGCTCTTGTTCAATCCAACGTAGAGGACTGGAAAGAGATGTGCAAAGTCACGGAAGCTTTGGTTGATGAATATGTCTCTACACCTGATTTTATCCAAAATGCGCTTGAATGGGGTAAAAAATTCTTACTGAATATGCAGAGACCTATGGAGGAAAAGCTTCCTCTGAAGAAAAATTAAAGGGCATTGTAGCTGCTTGTCTGCTGATAGATAGCAATCTTAAAGCTTCAAAAGTTGATTTACAGGAGTTTGAATCGATTTGGACTGACCTGCAAAATAGACAAGGTTGCGAGTCAATGGAAGGACGCCTTCAACAGCTAGGGCAAATGGTTAGCCATTTTTCCAGTCAAAAACTTTTAAGGCGCAAGCTCCTTCCCAGCCTTCTCTATCAAAAAGGCGTTTAGCTGATCAATGGCAGCAAGTCATCCAACAGCAAACCTTTACTCCTCCTTCAAAAACTTGAAGGCATGGAAAATGTGAGTGTTAAAGATCGCCGTCAGGCCTTGCTCGAAAAATTTCGAGATCAAACCTTGTCGCTTGTTAAGCAAAATAATGTTTTTAAAATGGCTCAAACACTCATTAGACCAGCACAGGCCCAAGAATTTGAACAAACAGTTCAGCAAAGAATAGAAAAATCTCCCCAAAAATTGAAAAAATTGTAAAAGGTTTGGAGGAGTCTATTGAAAAAACTCATTTGGAATGGGGCAAGAATTCTATAAAAGCCATGGGGCTAAAACACTTCATCAAAGACTGTGAGAATATCGAACTTACCGATGCAAGCGTAACTGCTTTTCAAAAGTATTATTGCTATGTAGAAGCTTTAACGCTTGACCATGAAAAATGGGCGCGACAAATAGGCTTGAATGTAGACCAGGCATTTGGAAAAATGGATGAAGCATGGTATCAAAAAGGGATTTGGCCGCAGGATGTAATAGGACCGTTTGTTCGTTGGAAAGATCGTGAACTCCCTCGAAAATATACAGACAAAGATGTGCGAAATATCCTTGAAAGCCATAAGGACACGCCCGAACAAATACTAGTCTCTGTCCAACTTTGTTTAAATTATTGGGTAGATGCCTATCAATTATGTTTTGATTTGCAAAGTCAAGAAGCCACAAGCGAGCTTGGAGCCCGAATGGAAATGGAATTATTTTTCTGGAAAGCAAAGATGTACTTTTATTGAATCGTCTCTCTGGGTTTAAGGGGGAGAACCTATAAAAGATATTAATCAAAATCGTCTACCACAGCCTTCGGATATCGATCATTTAAAAATTAAAAGGGAGCGGCTGGACCGCTTCTTACATTTTTTCAATCGTCTTCAAACCCAGCAAGTTTAATCCTTNTTGCATGATGCGTGCTGTAGCCTCGCATAAAAGAAGGCGTGAATTCTGCTCAGCGGTTCCTTCTACGCGGCAATCGCGGAAGAAAGCATTGAATTTTTCAGCCAATCCATAAAGATAATCGGTCAAACGATTAGGAAGAAGATCACGGGCGACAAGTTGAACCGCCTCTCCGAATTGACAGATATGCATTGCCAAGGCTAGCTCAGAAGGATGAGTTAGACGAATGCTTGTCATTTTTCTGATCGTTTCTATGTCTGCTTGAATTTTCCGTTTGATTCCGGCGACGCGTACATAGGAATACATCAGATAGGCTGCTGTATTTCCTTCGAATTTCAACATTCTTTCATAGCTAAAGGTATAATCGCTTGAGCGGTGGCAGGCTAAATCGGCATATTTAATGGCACCGATACCCAGGACTTTTGACACTTCAAGACATTCCTGGGTGTCAATCTGAGGATCGCGTTCCCGAAGGATTTTNNTGGCGTATTCAATGCCTGCATTTAATAAATCAATCAGCTTTTCCGTGTCTCCTGAACGCGTACGAAATTTTTNTCCATCGCTACCAAGGACGAGTCCGAAAGGAACGTGGTTCAATTCCACTTTCCTTTCTTTTAAAANACCGGCTTTTTCAGCAGCTTTAAAGATCATTTGAAAATGCAAAGACTGGCCTGCGTCTGTTACAATGATAATGCGATCGGCTTTTTCTTCCTGAATACGTTGCTTTATCGCAGCCATATCGGTGGTATCATAATTGTATCCCCCGTCAGATTTTTGAATCATTAAGGGCATGGCATCGCCTTCCCGATTGCGGAAGTCATCGATAAAAATGCATTTCGCCCCTTCAGATACTTCTACAAGTCCTTTTTCTTCAAGCTCTTTGACAATGCCCGGAAGCAAGTCATTATAAAAGGATTCTCCACGCGTATGAATTTTGACATCAAGAAGATCATAAATTTCCTGATAGGCTTTTTCAGAGATGGAACAAATGATTTCCCAGGCTTTCCTTGATGCTGGATTTCCATTTTGTAAGGCCACGACTTCAAGTTGTGCAGTTTNTTTAAAATCAGGATCCTTATCAAAAANTTGTTTGGATTCCTTATACCAATTGACAAGATGGGTCAGATCCGTGGATTGCTCGCCATTTAAGACTTGCGGCGCAGTTTTTTNTATATAGGCTATCAACATTCCAAATGCAGTTCCCCAATCGCCAATGTGATTAAGGCGAATCACTTCATGGCCTAAAAATTCCAGGACTCTTGCCAGGCAATCTCCTATAATGGTAGAACGAAGATGTCCTACGTGCATTTCTTTGGCTGTGTTCGGACTGGAAAAATCAATCACAATCCTTTGTTTATTCGGACGAGGAACGCCCAGCATAGGATCATCCAAAATTTTTTCGACTTTATTGGATAGATAAGCGGGGTTTATAAAAATATTGATAAATCCCGGTCCGGCGATTTCTAAGTTTTGAATCATGGAAAGGCTTTCAGAGGCGGGATTTTGCAAGTTTTGTAAAATTCCTTGGGCTACCTCGCGAGGATTTTNTTGAAGGATTTTACAAAGTTTCATGGCCGAGTTAAACTGATACTGACCAAATTTTTCCTGAGTGCTTTGTGTGATTTCTATGGGAAGATCCCTTTGTTCAGATAAAAGAGGAAAGGCTTGCAAGGTTGCAATTTTGAAACGTTCAGTTAACGATTCTAAGATAGTTTGGCTCATTGATTCTTCCTCTTTAAGTGAAAAAGATCGGTTTTTTTCTTTGTCCGACTAGATGTTTTAAATTATACTCAGCTAGTTCATTGGCGACCTCGCCGACTGTTTTTTGTTCTCTCTCAGCCTGAGCAAAAAGTTTTAAGAGAATATCATAGATCGAGCTTACTTTTTGACGAGAGGTCACTGCATTATAACCTCCGTTTGCAAATTCTGCGGTGGCATTAATCAACCCACCTGCATTAATGACAAAATCGGGAGCATATAAAATATTTCGCTCCATCAATTTTTNCTCAATCAGAGGAGAGCTTAATTGATTATTGGCTCCTCCTGCTATCGCTTTGCATTTGAAAAGAGAAACTGTGTTTTCGTTAATAATGCCACCTAATGCACAGGGAGCGAAAATGTCGCATTCCGTAGAGGCATAGTCTTTAAGACCGATGATCTTTCCACCCAATTGAGAGGCATGTTCATGCAAAACCTGCAAATTTGATTCGCAAAGGATGAGATCGGCTCCTTCCCAGAAAAGAAGATGGGCAAGTTTGCTTCCAACGTGTCCGAGGCCCTGAACAAGAATTTTTTTCCTTCNTACAGATGGACTCCCCCAAAGTTTGGTGGCTACAGCCTGGATTCCTCTAAGGACACCCCAGGCAGTAAATCGACTTGGATCTCCGCTGCTGCTTTGGGTGGGCAATGCGGCAACATAAGGGGTTTTCTGGCGAATAATGGCCATATCTTTTGGATCTGATCCAAAATCTTCTGCGGCGATGTAATCGCCTTTCAAAGAGTCGACAACTTCAGCGAAGGAAAGCAGGAGTTTTTCATTTTNTTGCTTATAGGGATCGGCAATGATCACACTTTTTCNCCCGCCTATGCCCAGTTCTGCGACAGCCGATTTATAAGTCATAGCTCGCGCCAGCTTTAAAACATCCTGGAGAGCTTCCTGGGTAGAATTATATGGATAAATGCGCGTTCCGCCGAGAGAGGGTCCAAGGGAGGTACTATGAATTGCAATGATGCAATGCAAGTTTGCTTCAGGATCTTTGGCTTCAATGACTTNTTTGAAACCTTCCACTTCCATTTCTTTAATATTAAGCATTAATTTTATCCCCAAATTTTGTTAAAGACGCTAATTCACTCGTTTTAGTTGGAAGACACCACATGAACTGGGAGCACGTAGATGTTTTCCAAATGACCAGGTTTTGCAACTGCCTCTTGATTAATAATATTCTTTTGGCTATCCTAAATCCAGCAATAACTAAAAACATTTTAGAGAGCTGCAAAGCCCTCTCTTATAATTTTCCCCTAATAGAGGTTTCCGATGACGCAAACTGTCATAACAAAAGATTTAAAAACCGAACTTGAACAATTTCTTAAAGAAAATGCCTCAGCCGAACTAGTCACCACATATCTNTTNTTTGTTGAAAGGAAGTTCAATTTACATCCGGTTTTATTTCCAAAAGACAAGATAATCTACCAGAGTACCGAAGATGCAGTCAAGTACGTTGAACAGCAACAGCAATTATGGCATGAAACGGAAATTAAAATCGGCTTCAGCAATCTTAGTGTGAATGATCAAACAAAGAAAATTTACATTTGTCCATTTACAGGCAAAGTATTCGGTGATAACACACATCCTAATCCTCAAGACGCTATCTATGACTGGGTTTCTAAGTGCCCTGAAAACACCGAAAGGGTTAATGGTTTACGTGTAAAGCGNTTTTTCATTTCCGAAGATCCCGAGGTCATCAAAAGCTACGCAGCCAAAACAAAGCCTAAAGAACCGATTACTAAGGTGGTTTATTCCTCCGTATTAAGCGGCAAATTGTTCAATAGTAAAGAGGCTGTTATCCAGGACTTCAAACAAAATTATCTTAAACGTTTGACTTTAGTGGAAGTGCAGAACCAGAACCGCTTTCAAATTGAACAACACTTTTTAGACTTTATTCAAAAGCAGCTTGTTGAAGATAAAATTGCTTCTTTTGTGGAAGCCTTATCTGAATTTGATGAATTTACGCCTTATGTGACACACTGGCTGGAATAGCAAAGGTCTAAATAAGGAGATGGATTTCCACACCTGTTTTTCTGCGCAGCAAACGATTGACGTGGGCTTCCAAGTTGGCCAAAAATTAGAAAATGGCAGCATTGTTTGCTTGTTTGGCGATCTGGGAGCAGGGAAAACGACCTTTGTTAAAGGTCTTGCTGCAGGTGCAGCTGACATCAATATCGAACAAATTAATAGTCCAACCTTTGTGTATCTCAATATCTATCAAGGCCGCAGAACAATTTATCACTTTGACCTCTATCGATTNAAAAATGCAGACGAATTTTTGAGCATGGGATTTGACGAGATGCTNTTTTCAGATGGAATTTGCTGCATAGAGTGGTCTGAAAGGATTCCATCTCTTCTTCCTATGAGCTGTAANAAAATTACTTTGAAGCATGAAGGGGAAGACAGACGTTCAATAAGGATTGATGGATGAGCGGATACGCATTTAACAAGGCCCGTTTTATTAAAACTGCCATTTGGCCCAAAGATTACCCTACTTTAAAAGATGATCGGGGATTTCAGCTTCCAGAAATTGCAGTCGCAGGTCGCTCTAATGTCGGAAAGTCAAGCCTTTTAAATCATTTATTTCAAAGCAAAGGGCTTGTAAAAACCTCATCCGTTCCTGGAAAAACTCAAGCTATCAATTTTTTTGTGGTGGATGATCGGTTNATCTTTGTGGATCTTCCTGGTTATGGATATGCCCAAGTTCCCCAAGGAACGCGAAAGCAATGGGGTCCCATGGTGGAAAGTTATCTTAAAGAAAGAGAGCCTTTAAAGCTCATTCTTTTTCTCTTTGATATCAGACGCCTTCCTAATGAAGATGATCGCAGATTTTTAGAGTGGGTCATTCATTATCAGAAAGCAATGATTTTAGTTTTTACGAAGATAGACAAAGTGTCTGCTAATGAGAANAAAGCCAATGCAGATAAAATTTTGCATGCCTTAGGTGCAGAAAATATTCATTCAGTNTTTTACTCAGCAACAAAAAATGTGGGACGCAAGGAACTTCAAAATATGTTAATAGATGCAATAGAGGATGAATTAAAATGAAGCCTTTACACACACAGACTTTTGTATGCATGGACTGCGAGACCACAGGTCTTGACGCAAATGCCGATCGCATTATTGAAGTTGCGGCGATTCGTTTCACCGTTAATGAAACCCTGGCATCCTGTGAGTCTTTAATTGATCCTGAATGCGTGATTCCTCAAACTTCGATCGATATTCATCATATTACACCCGAAATGATACAGGGGAAACCTAAGATCCATGAATATCTTCCTGAACTCCTTGAGTTTGTTGGAAACCATATTTTGGTTGGACATGGAATTAAATTTGACATGGATATAGTGGCTGCTTCTGCCGCTCGCGCAAATATTCCCTGCAAAATTCAGTATAATCAATACATCGATACTTTGCGATTAGCACGCCACTACGGAGAAAGTCCTATTAACTCCTTGGAGCAGCTGCGCAAGCATTTTAATATCGAAGAGGAAGGCGCGCATCGTGCGATGAATGATGCGATGGTAAATCGGGATGTCTTCAAATTTCTGGTCAAACCTTACAAAACTGTTGAGCAAATTTTTGATGTTCTGGCAAGACCGGCAGCAATGAAAATCATGCCTCTTGGAAAACATAAAGGCCGTCCGATCAATGAGGTGCCTCTTCAGTTCCTTTTATGGGCTGCAAATAAAGATTTTGATCAGGATTTGCTNTTTTCGATACGTTCTGAGATCAAGCGCAGNAAAAAAGGCAACACATTCGAACAATCTGGCAATCCTTTTAATGCGCTATAACCTTCAGTCTTTTTAAGTCTTTTGAGTAAAAACAGTTATTTGCTTAAATGAGCGTGAGTAGTAAAATTTCCCATTAAAAATCGATTAGAATTAGAATGGAGCTTCTATGTCAAAAAAGCGATGTCCATCCTGAAAAAGGATCATTTGAGGTGAAGGTTGGATTGGCAGAAATGCTAAAAGGGGGCGTGATTATGGATGTGACGACTCCTGAACAGGCAAAAATCGCCGAAGATGCCGGTGCTGTTGCTGTCATGGCTCTAGAACGAATTCCTGCTGATATACGCGCTCAAGGCGGTGTAGCACGTATGTCTGGCCCTGAACTTATTCATAAAATCCAGGAAGCAGTTTCTATTCCTGTGATGGCTAAGTGCCGAATTGGCCATTTTGTCGAAGCACAAATCTTAGAAGCCCTTTTCGTAGACTTTATTGATGAGAGTGAAGTGTTGACCCCTGCCGACGAAGAAAATCACATCGATAAAAATTCTTTCCGTATTCCCTTTGTATGCGGGTGCAGAGATTTGGGAGAAGCACTTCGCCGTATTGCAGAGGGTGCTGCAATGATACGGACAAAAGGTGAGGCAGGGACAGGTAATATTGTGGAAGCTGTCAGACACATGAGAACGCTCAATCGTGAAATACGTTTGCTTGCTGCTTTAGATCCAAGCGAACTAATGGCGGAAGCAAAGCGTTTAGGCGCCCCTTATCACCTTGTCAAGCAGGTAGCTGAGAAAGGTAAATTGCCCGTTCCCAATTTCGCTGCAGGAGGAATTGCAACCCCAGCAGATGCAGCTTTGATGATGCAACTTGGTGCAGAAAGTGTTTTTGTGGGCTCTGGAATTTTTAAATCAGAAGATCCTGCTCAACGTGCTCGTGCTATAGTGGGTGCTGCCACTTATTATAAAGACCCAGAAATGCTTGCTAAAATTTCGATGGGCCTTTTAAGTGCAATGAAAGGAACAGATATTCAACAAATTAGAAGAGAAGATCTTTTGGCTCAAAGAGGCTGGTAATGACAATCGTCGGCGTCCTTGCTTTGCAAGGAGCATTTGCAAAGCATATCTTGATGCTTGAGTCTCTTGGTGTGCGTGCCATTGAAGTGCGCAAACCTGAAGAACTGTCTCTATGCCAAGGATTAATTATTCCTGGCGGCGAATCTACAACGATGATGCGTCAAATTGAATTTATACAAATGTCTGAGCCGTTAAAGGATTTTGCCAGGAAAAAGCCTCTTTTGGGACCTGCGCAGGCTTAATCATCATGTCCCAAGCGATTATTGCAGATTCTATGGAACCTTTTGGCATTCTAGATATATCCGTCGAACGTAACGCTTTTGGGCGCCAGTATGAATCCTTTAGCACCAATCTTTCTGTAAAGCTGGGAACAGCAAAATCTGAATTAGTTCCAGCTGTTTTTATTCGAGCGCCACGAATCCGCCATTGCGGACCCACCATTGAAGTTTTGGCTTCTTTAGAGGGAGAACCTGTTTTAATCAAACAAGGTTTTCATTTAGGAGCGACTTTTCACCCTGAGTTAACGCATTGTACTGCAGTCCATAAATACTTTGCCTCAATCGTAAATACTGCCAGTCAAGGTAAGGAATTTTAAACCCCATTACACTTGACTTTGCAAATTATTGAATTTAAAGTGGAAAAATTTCAGTTGGAACCAATGTGCTTATCTTGTGAACATCAGTATGGATCAATTGAATAAAGACTTTCTTCTCTTGACTTTCCACTTGACATTCTCAGGTTTTGTGTCATATTAAAACATTCATATAAGCGACTTTTTCAAAAATTTGTGCTTAATAATTAAAATTCCTTAATTTCCTTCGCTCTTTGGAGGAGTCCTATGCGTAAGCTGTCTTTAAAAGATTTAGATGTCAAAAATAAGAAAATTTTAATGCGAGTAGACTTTAATGTTCCCTTAGACAAAAGAGGTTTGATTTCAGATGATACCCGCATCCAAGCCTCGCTGCCTTCCATTGAATATGTGCTAGATCAGGGTGGAAGTCTTATTTTAATGAGTCATTTAGGGCGGCCAAAGGGAAAAAAAGCGGCGGAATTTTCGCTGGCACCGTGTGCTAAACGCTTATCAGAACTTTTAAATCGTCCAGTCGAGATGGCTTCAGACTGTGTGGGTCCGCAGGTAGAATCGTTAGTGAAAAGATTGCATCCTGGGGACGTGTTGCTCCTGGAAAATCTGCGTTTTCATAAAGGTGAAGAATCTCCTGAGCAAGAACCTGAGTTTGCCAACCAGTTAGCAAAATTGGGAGAGGCTTATGTCAATGATGCTTTTGCAACTGCACATCGTGCTCATGCCTCGACCTATAATGTTCCAAAGCTATTTAAGGATAAAGCCGCTGCAGGATTCCTCATGGAAAAAGAGATCGAGTTTTTGGGCAATTTGCTTCTCCAGCCAAAAAGACCTTTTGTNGCAGTGATCGGNGGAGCAAAAATTTCCACTAAAATAGGAGTTTTAAAAGCCCTGCTTCAGAAAGTGGATACGCTTTTAATTGGCGGTGCAATGGCCTATACTTTTATGAAGGCTCAAGGCGTATCTATTGGCAGCTCGCTTTGTGAAGAAGAATTTGTGGACGAGGCTCGAGAGATTTTAAAGGAAAGNTCAAAAAGCCGCGCCAAACTTTTATTGCCTGTTGATCATGTGATCGCTGAAAGTTTAGAAGAAACAGCCTCTACACGTATTGTCGATAATTCGGCCGGAATCCCAGAAGGGTATAGGGGTGTCGATATTGGCCCTAAAACAATTGAGGAGTTNTTTACACCTTTAAAGAAAGCTGCAACAGTCTTTTGGAATGGTCCCATGGGTGTTTTTGAAGTAGCCAAATTTGCCACAGGGACTACGGCCATGGCTGAGATTTTAGCCAACTTGCCTGCCACAACAATTGTGGGCGGNGGGGACTCTATTGCTGCTCTGCAAAATGCCGGAGTTATAGATAAAATTAACCATGTCTCGACCGGTGGAGGAGCCTCTTTAGAGTTTATAGAGTATGGGACTCTTCCTGGAATCGAAACCTTGACGGATGCAAGTTCTCAATAAACTTAACGCTAGGAGTAAATAAGTATTGAATAATAAGTGAAAATTGCATATAATAATTTAAAAATTTGTTTATTTTAGAAGATTAATGAATCTTTCATGGGAAAGATTCTATAAACAAATCACTTAACTTGAGGCGTATGATCAGCATCTCACCTCAACATCTTCGCCCGGATTTTCTCAAAAATTCGCTTTTGGGTCGTTCTTTCCTTTTAAATTTCGTTGCACAATTTATCTCTTACAACTCATTCCTTGATCCTTTGATTGCGGGAGTGGTGTATTTAAACGAGCTTTGTAAAAGATTCAACATAAAGGCTTTGCATGTCAAGATCAAATACAGCCGGTGACGTAGAGTTTAGTAAGTGGCGGAGCTATTTATGGCCCGTTCACAACTACGAGCTGAAAAAGCTTGTTCCGATGCTTTTGATTTTCTTTTTGATTTCTTTTGACTACAACATTCTTAGAACATTGAAGGATACAGTCGTTGTGACTGCCAAGGCTTCAGGTGCAGAAGTCATTCCTTTTATTAAAGTTTGGGTGATGTTCCCAAGCGCCATTCTGATGACCATTCTCTTTACTCGTCTTTCGAATTATTTTTCTCGTGAAAATGTATTCTATATCATGATGGGCAGNTTTTTATCCTATTTTGCTCTCTTTATCTTTGTTCTTCACCCTGCACGTGAACATCTTCATCCCCATGCTTTGGCAGATGAACTACAAACGATTCTTCCGCTTGGATGCAAGGGATTAATAGCCATGTTTCGAAATTGGACATTTACAGTNTTTTATGTCATGTCCGAACTCTGGAGTAGTGCCATTTTAACTGTCCTTTTCTGGGGTTTTGCCAATCAGGTCACACGTGTTAATGAAGCGAAGCGATTCTATGGCCTNTTTGGGATTGGAGCCAATTTTTCAGGGATTGTGGCAGGACAAGTTTCGGTTTCTATCAGTCGACACACCTACAACGACGCCATTCCTTATGGGGTAGATGCCTGGGATCAATCTTTATTTATGCTGGTAGGCCTTGTTTTAATTGCAGGGGTCACATCCATTATTTTATTTCGCTGGTTTAATCAAGCCGTTCTGACGGATCCTCTTCATTACGATCCTGAAGCTGCTATCGAAGATAAAAGTATTCAAGGNAAAAAACTTTCACTAAGGGAAACTTTTTCCTACCTTTCTCGCTCGAAGTATCTGATTTATATTGCTGTCATCGTCCTCTCTTATAATTTAGTCATCAATTTAACAGAAGTGATTTGGAAGCATGAGGTTCGCGAACTTTATCCCAATCCAAGCGACTATAGCCTCTACACCAATCAAATCTCTACGATCATTGGAGTGATAGCGACCTTATGCGCCATGTTTGTTTCAGGAAATAGCATTCGCCTGCTGGGATGGACATTTACAGCTATGTTAACTCCCTTAATTCTTTTGTTTACAAGCATCGGATTCTTTTTCTTCTTCTTTATGAAAGGACATTTTGCTGACATTGTGATGATGTTAACGGGTACAACTCCATTGGCCATGGTCGTTTTCTTCGGCTCAGCACAAAATATCCTCAGCCGCGCAGCTAAATATTCTGTTTACGATGCTACCAAAGAGATGGCTTTCATCCCCTTGTCTGCCGAGTGGAAGCTAAAGGGAAAGGCAGCGATCGATGGGGTGTGCTCCAGACTGGGCAAATCCAGCGGATCTGTGGTCCATCAAACCCTCTTATTAATTTTCTCAACGTTTTCAGCCAGCGCTCCTTATGTCGCCCTTGTTCTTTTTGCGGCTATCGCTGTCTGGATAGGTGGGACAAGAATCCTAGGGCGTAAATTCAGTGAAATGACGTCTAAGACACCTCCTCTTGTTGATGAGACTACGAGCAGTGTTCCTCTTATTAACTCTTCTACGGGTAGACAAGAACCCCAAGCTGTTTAGCAGCTTATAAGCGAAATCGCATTAAAAGCTATTCCGGAAATCGACTTTTATGCTATAAGGTTAATCTTTCAAACATTTTGGAATGACAGACAAAGACTTTTCGAGATTGAAAAGTCTTATTTTTTTATTTTATTGAAAATATAAAGATAATCTGCTAAAATGTTACTTTACAAAGGGTTGTAAATGACTCAATTAGCTAATCCAGAGTTTGGCCCTATTCGCTCTATTATTTGGCCAATCTATCGGCATGAACTTAANAAAATGCTGCCGATGCTCTTAATGCTATTCTTAATCTGTTTTAATTACACAGTCCTGCGCAATATGAAAGACTCTGTTGTCATCACGGCAGCNGGGGCTGAAATCATTCCCTTCATTAAGGTTTGGGCATTGCTGCCGATGGCTGTTGTGGTGACCCTTATTTTTGCTAAGCTATCCAATGTTTTCAGCCAGGAAAAAGTCTTCTATATCATGATTTCTGCCTTCTTGGCATTTTATGCTCTCTTTGCNTTTTTCCTTTACCCCTTGCGCGATATTTTTGAACCCCAGGCTAGTGCTTCCTATTTAGAAAGTTTACTACCAATCGGTTTTAAAGGAATGATCGCCATGTATCGGCATTGGCTGCTAGCAGCTTTTTATGTCGTCTCAGAACTATGGAGCACAGCAATTATGAGTGTTCTTTTCTGGGGATTTGCCAATGAAGTGACACGCCTGAATGAAGCTCGACGTTTTTACGGGACATTTGGCATTGCTTCTAATTTTGCAGCTATAGCAGCAGGGCAACTGGGGATTTATTTCTCTCAGCCAAGCGAACTTTCAGCCGAAGGAAGTACCTGGGAGCATTCAGTGATGATGCTAACATTTGTTGTGATCGTTTCAGGGCTCGGAACAATGGCAGTCTTCAGATGGATCAATCGCAATGTGTTAACTGATCCGAGCTTTGACGATCTTCATAAGACAAAACGTGAAATGAAGAGGAAAGGGCGCCTATCCTTGCGTGAAAGTTTTTCGTACTTGTCAAATTCAAAGTATTTGATATGCATTGCTATCCTGGTTGTTGCTTATAATTTAGTGATTAATCTTGTCGAAGTTGTGTGGAAAGACCAATTGAGGCTTCTCTATCCATCCCCAGGTGACTACAATACATATATTAATAACCTGACCTCCATTCAGGGGGTAGTTTCTACTATCTCGGCTCTATTTATGGCAAATTTCATTGGGCGCTTCGGATGGACAAAAACAGCCCTGGTCACACCGATCACGATGCTAGTGACCTCTGCCGGCTTTTTTGGGTTCTTATTCTTCAAAGATAATCCAAGCGTTGTTTTAACTGGAATTTCTCCTTTGGCCATTGCTGTATTNTTTGGATCTGCCCAAAATTGTTTAAGCAAAGCAGCGAAGTATTCTTTCTTTGATACAACAAAAGAGATGGCATTTATTCCGTTAGGACATGAATGTAAATTAAAAGGAAAAGCAGCCATCGATGGCGTAGGATCCCGTCTTGGAAAATCGGGAGGCTCTTTAATTCATCAAGGTCTTTTAATGTTCTTAGGCAGCCTGGCTGTCAGCGCTCCTTATGTAGCTGCTTTTCTATTGGTTGTCATCGTTTTCTGGTTTGCAGCCTGTCGTTCACTCGGCCATCAATTTAACGCATTAACCGACCCACATGCACAACAGCCTCAGCCAAGCAACGTATTGGTGACCCAGGTTGCTTCTGCTCAACCTTCTCCTGCGCCTACAGTGAGCTAGTGTTTAATAACATGCGCTCAATTATTCATAGCATTTGAATTATTTTTTTAACCGTCAGCAGCTAGCCGTGATGTGCCTGTCTGAATCACTGGAACTGATTCAAATTGCCTGCTTCTGCTCATTCAAATTCAGAAAGTTTTCTTATCAAATTTTTTATCTTTAAGTAGTTGATATGCAGATTTATTTTAAAATCCTTCAGCTCTGGCTTTTGGGAGAGCAAGCTCGACTAAAGAAAGAAGACCCAACAAAACAAACATAATATAGAGAGGGGCTGGAATAGAAATTTGAACAGTTAAACAGAATAAGACTAGCAACTGAAGAATTGTGGTGATTTTTCCGCACCAGATCGCACGAAACTGATATTTTCCAAGACGTTGGTTGATTGCTAAGTAAGTTCCAAAAGTAAAACAGAGAGATCTCGGCATGCCAAGGCAACAGCTTGCCAAATTTGGAGCTTGCCTTCACCAATCAAAATTGTGATTGCAAAGATGACAAAAAATTTATCGGCAAAGGGATCAAGGAGAACGCCGATTTTGTTGGAAACTTTTTGACGACGAGCCAGATACCCATCTAATCCATCGCTTAACAGCGCCACGATAATTGCAAAGCATCTCCAGGCAGACTGTTCTTGTAAAAACAAGAAGGCGAGGGGAATGCGTAAAAACGATATAAAATTTGGCCAGGTTAAAAACATCATAAGTATTTGTATAAAAACGCATCTATCATTTTAGCGGATTACCATCTTTTGTATCGTCAAAATCACTTTTTGGCATTAAAAATTTCTATATATCAAAAGGTTTTATGGGAATCTGGTCCAAGAAATCAATCCTTGCTGAAGATTCAGGAGAAATCGAGCCTTTGCATTTAAGACGTTCCCTGACAAGTTGGGATTTAATTCTTCTCGGGATTGGCGTTGTAGTAGGGGCAGGGCTATTTACCATTACGGGAATTGCAGCCGCTCAACACGCGGGGCCAGCTATTGTCTTGTCATTTATCATCGCAGCTCTGGGTTGCGCATTTGCAGGTCTTTGCTATTGCGAGATGGCCACAATGATTCCTGTCTCGGGTAGTGTGTATACTTATGCTTATGCGACGATGGGGGAATTCGTGGCATGGACGATTGGCTGGAGTTTGGTGTTAGAATATGCAATAGGAGCTGCAACAGTTTCCATTAGTTGGTCTGGTTATCTCATTTCTTTACTACAAAATTACAACATTGCAATTTTCCCAAAGCTCGCAGCTTCNCCTTGGCAGCCGGTACGTCTTTATGATGGGACAATGGTCTATGGGTGGTTTAATCTTCCTGCTGTTCTCATTGTAATCGCTATCTCTCTCTTATTAATTAAGGGCATCCGCGAATCAGCCCTGGTGAATACGTTGATGGTGGTTATAAAAGTTTCGGCCGTTTTGATTTTTATCAGTGTCGGNTTTTTTTATATTGATCCTAAAAATTATCATCCTTTTATACCCATTAATACCGGCGAGTTCGGACAATTTGGGTTTAGCGGAATCTTGCGTGCCGCAGGAGTTTTGTTTTTNGCTTATGTGGGGTTTGATTCAATTTCAACAGCCGTGCAGGAGACCAAAAATCCACAAAAATCCATTCCTATTGGGATTATCGGATCTTTATCAATCTGTACCGTACTTTACATTCTNTTTTCTTTAGTAATGACTGGTTTGGTGAAGTACACAGATTTAAATGTTTCCGCGCCTGTTTCAGTCGCAATTAATAAAACNCCCTATCCCTGGCTTCACACTTTAGTGGACTTAGCAATTATTTGTGGATTGACCTCTGTTATTTTAGTTCTTTTGCTCGGACAATCACGCATTTTTTATGTGATGTCAAAAGATGGTTTGCTTCCTCCTCTTTTCTCCAAGCTGCATCCTAAATTTCGCACGCCCTGGTATTGCAATCTTGTTTTAATGGGAATGGTTGGAATATTTGGTGCGTTAGCTCCTATCGACGTTTTAGGACATATGACCAGCATCGGAACACTTCTGGCATTTGTCATTGTATGTGCGTGCGTGCTTGTCTTGCGTTATCGTCATCCAGAGATTCTACGCAGTTTTAGAACCCCGTTTGTTCCCTGGACGCCTTTATTAGGAATACTTATTTGCTTTTCTATGATGCTATCCTTAGGAGTGGATAACTGGCTTCGTTTGATCCTATGGATGGGTGTTGGAATAATCATTTATTTTAGCTATGGAATTTGGCATAGCAAAGAAAATTTAAGACGACACCCAGAAGAAAATGAATCGTTATAAAGTGAGCTTGTGTTCATAAAAGTGTCTTCTGAAATAGACTTATTTTTTTATTCCTTGAAAGCCTATTTTAGCCAACTTTTTGAAATTTATCGTTGATTGGGTCGCCTTTCCATTCAAATTGCTGGGGTCGCGTACGAAGGCTGATGCGACAGCAATTTGAACTCGAAAATTGTCTAAAGAAAACCCGAAAATTACCTTTTAAGGCATCCTTCTTTAAAGACTTATGAGTATGGTGTTTTAGAGGGGGCTTATGGGGAAAATTTTTTGAATCTTACGCACAAAATCATACACCAGGGGCTTACCGCGTATTTGGCATTACGGCCCCGAAAAGTCAAATAACAATTGTGGCAATTGTTCCTCATCCATAGTCTGAATCAATGTTTCAAGACAGAAAAAAGTGAAGTATTATTTTATAAAACTTGCAATGCTTAAATAGGAAATCAGAATATTTAGATGGAAAACAGGCATTAAATGTGCTAAACTGTTGGGATGAAAAATCAAAATGATACTTATACTTTACTTGATAGCGGAAAAGGGTACAAATTGGAGCAATTTGGACCCTATGTGATTTCCCGTCCCTGTTCACAAGCTGTTTGGGAACCTCAGCTCTCTCAAGAAACTTGGAATCAGGCCCATGCCTTNTTTTCCCGTGAAGGTCAAAATAAATGGACATTCCAAAAAGAACGCCTGCCTGAAGTTTGGAAAATTCAAGTCGCGAACGTCACTTTTAAAATTTCGCCAACTGATTTTGGACATTTAGGCATCTTTCCTGAGCAAAAGGAATTTTGGAACTGGATACAGAAAAATGTGTCAAAGGGAAAACGTGTTCTAAATCTCTTTGCCTATTCAGGAGGCGCAACTCTTGCGGCTGCAAGAGGTGGAGCAGAAGTCTGTCATTTAGATGCTTCAAAAGGAATGGTGGCCTGGGCGCGTGAAAATGCGGCTTTAAGCCAACTTGAACAAGCTCCCATACGCTGGATCGTCGATGATGTGTCGAAATTTTTGGCAAGAGAGCTCCGCCGGGGTTCCCGCTATGATGCCATTATTCTTGANCCNCCTAGTTTTGGAAGAGGGTCACACGGTGAAGTTTTTAAAATCGAAGAAGAAATTATTCCTTTGCTCAAAAGTTGCAGAGATTTGCTGACAGACAAGCCTGCCTTCGTTTTATTTTCTTGCCATACGCCTGGTTTTACTCCCATTGTAATGGATCACTTGTTAAAACAAGCTCTTCATGGTATGTCGGGGAAAATCGATACAGGAGAAATGGTTTTAGAAGGTGGAAAAGGAGTCTTTCCTGTTCCTAGCGGCACTTTTGCAAGGTGGCAATATGGCGCATGAGCCTATGCAGCTTTCTAGTCTGCAAAATCCACGAGTGAAGCATGTCATTGATTTACGAGAACGTCGTACGCGCGATCAATCTGGCCAATTTATCATTGAAGGATATCGCGAAATCTTAAGAGCAGCAGAAGGCGGTCAGAAAATGGACGCCCTATTNTTTTGCCCGGAACTTTTTCTTGGTGAAAATGAAAAGGCCTTGATCAAACGCATTGCTTCCCAGGGAGCCCAACTTTTCGTCTGCAGTGAAAAAGTTTT
This sequence comes from Parachlamydiaceae bacterium, assembly GCA_013414685.1. Lineage (GTDB taxonomy): Bacteria > Chlamydiota > Chlamydiia > Chlamydiales > Parachlamydiaceae > Neochlamydia. Next base: position 2,252,262 of record CP058704.1, read on the forward strand.
TCGTAAAATGTCTTATCGGGATCGTCCGGATGGGTTAATCGCAACAGCTGCGCAAGATCGGCATAATCTTAGAGATTTAGATGCACTTTTNAAAAGAAAAAAACATCCTCCATTCTTGATTGTGGCAGAAGCTATTGAAAAACCAGGAAATTTAGGGACCATTTTACGTTCTTCCGATGCTGTCCAATTAGATGCATTGATTGTGTGTGATAAGTGCACTGATCTTTATAATCCAAATGTCGTTAGAGCAAGCGTGGGAACTTTATTTACCGTGCCAGTCGTTGAAAGTCAAGGGGAGGAGACAATCCGCTGGTTAAAAGAGCGTCAAATTTCCATTGTTGCGGCCACTCCCAGTGCTGAGTTGGAGTACACAAAAGTGGATTTGACAAAACCGATTGCCATCGCCGTAGGAACAGAGCAGCTGGGACTCTCTGATAGATGGATGAAACAGGCCGACCTACAAGTGAAAATCCCCATGCTAGGAATAGCGGACTCTTTAAATGTCGCAATGGCCACCACCTTGCTTTTATATGAGGCCTTAAGGCAGCGTAGAGGGTAAAATGCCGCTTGAAATTCTGTATGAAGATAATCATCTTCTGGTCGTTAATAAGCCCTCAGGTCTTTTGACACAGCCAAGTGGAACCCAACAGGAAAACCTCGAAGATCTCTCCAAAGCCTGGATTAAACAAACTTATCAAAAACCCGGGGCTGTNTTTTTAGAAGCTGTTCATCGTTTGGATAAACCTGTAAGTGGTATTGTTGTCTTTGCGCGCACGAGCAAAGCTTTAAGCCGTTTAAATGCTTCGATGCGTGAGCGCGGATTTCGCAAAATCTACTGTGCGGTTGTAGAAGGTCTTATTCCACAGGATTCAGGAATCCTGGAGCACTATCTTAAGCATGACGATTATCAAAGTCTTGTGGTNCAAAAAGATATTTCTCAGGCAAAACTCTGTCGATTGCACTATCGTGTACTTAAAAGAAGCCACAAGCACACGCTTCTAGAAATTAACCTTGAAACAGGACGCTATCATCAGATCCGTGCACAGTTTTCTGCAGCTGGGTATCCAATCGTCGGTGATATTAAATATAAAAGCAGCGAAGTTTATTTGCTCGATAGCATTGCCTTGCATCATTCCGCTTTACAGTTTCCGCACCCCACTCAAGGCACCCTCATCGATATTCAAAGTCCCTTGCCGGAAGTCATGATGAAACTTATGGTTTAATATCTTGAGGTTCTTCAGGGATTTTTGGGATGGNGGGAATGGTTTTCATCACAAGCTCTAGCGAATCATATTCGCCTAAAACTCTATCGATGTTTTGAAGAATGGAGGGTGTATCCTGGTGATTAGCAACCTTAGGATTTTTAAATAATTCTTTTAGATCCCGAAAGGGTTGAGTTAGAATTTTAAGATTGATACTTTTATCATGTAAAANAGTATCCCGTGCAATTTCTTCAAGCCCGTTTATGATGCTAAAGAAAGGGTCTTTTAAATCAGCGTATGTATAATCGACTTCTTCTATGATGCTTTTACTGACCTCAAGTAATGTCAGGCTGGCTTTGACGCCAATTTCAGGCATTTCCTTATTAATAGNCGTTTTTGCGCTGCGGCCTAGAAAATGCACAGGATAGCTTACCAATGTTAAATCAAACTTTGCGCAATGAATCGCAATTTTACCTAACACCGTGACCACGGTAGTAGCGACTTGTTCAAGCCGCTTATGAAGCGCTTCGTCGTTAATTAAAGTGATGCGGTCGAAGATATAAAACAAAGTATAGCTGATCCTATCCCTTATGCCTAAAGCTTTGCTTTGAATGTCTGCTTCTACATGACCGATGCTTTTAGACGATGAAAGAAAATTTTTAATGATGACCTGCATTTCCTGAAGTGCATGATTGCATAGAGAAGGCCCCATTTTATGAATCGACTTGACAGCGATTTCAGTCAAAGAATCGATGGCTTCGCAAAGATCAAGTTCTTTATCATTTTGAATGCTTTCTTGAGCCATTTGGGTAAAAAGCAAGACATTGTCGAAGGGGTTCAGGTAGGCCATCATTCTTTTCAATAATCTATAGTAGATATCGGTTGTGATGCCCAAGCCTAAAATCCAAATGGCAAAAATATGATTTTTTTGAAGAATGTTGAGAAGAGAAGCATCCACAGCAAAAAAATAGCTGAGTAAAACAANAAAGACAATCCAGCCATAACTCAATAAAATATGCTTATCTCTTTTTAAAAGGCCAAATAATCTTGGTGTGGAGTTTTGTTCTGTCTTTTGCAGAGGAGGAAAAGTCCAAACAATTGTAAAACAAAAAAGGATGAGTGCAACTGTCCCTGCTACAATAAAGAGGATGCTAAGAATATTTGCATTGTCCAATGCAGATTTTGCAAGAGGATGGAAGAATAAAAAAACTGCAAGGATTAAAGAAATCAGGGTGCCCATGTTGTAGACTCTTTTGTTTTTATAAACACCTTAACATAAAATTATTTTTTTGTGCGAGCGCGCGCTAACAATCCTAAACTTTTGTGAATGATGGCGATGCGCAAGCCGCGGGATGAGTAAGTCGTAAGTTATTTAGTGTAAGTTTTATTGATCGATTTATGATCTGTCCTTTCATGTTTTTGAAAGATGAATAAATGGCAAATTTTAAATTTACAGATTTCTGGGAATGAGTCTAATTTGAAATTATGTAGATGGAAATGGACCTAAGCTGTTATCATAATTGGCAAAAGTGATTCTCTTTAAATAACCTAAATTATGATCAATCCCAAAGTTTTAGCTTCTGTTCGTCAAAGCATTCAAGCCGTAGAAAAACTTTTATTACCCCAAAATCTGCAATTTATTGAGCAGGCGGCAGAAATGATGGCCGAATGNTTTTTAAATGGAAATAAGCTTCTGATTGCAGGAAATGGAGGCAGCTTGTGCGATGCAGCCCACTTTGCTGAAGAATTAACTGGTTTCTTTCGTCAAAAACGGCCTGCCTTACCCGCCCTTGTTTTTTCCGATCCAGGACATCTGACCTGTGCGGCTAATGATTTAGGTTTTGACCATGTATTTGCACGTGGAGTAGAAGCTTTTGGCAAACCTGGAGATCTGTTTATCGGGCTGACAACAAGCGGAAAATCNCCCAATATTATCCAAGCTTTTGAAGCAGCTAAACGCCAGCAATTAAAAACAGTAGCCTTNTTAGGAAAAACGGGCGGGCCTTTGAAAGGATTTGCAGATTTAGAGATGATCATTGATGGCTTTGAAACGTCAGACAGGATTCAGGAAGCCCATATGGCGGCCATGCATATCATCATTGAAATGATTGAAGAAAAATTATTTAAGTCACAAGCTCCTAATTTTTCTTCGATTGGCGAGAAAATTTCTGCTAGTTTGTAAAAACTCTCCTTAAATACCCATGAAAAAAAAATAGAAGCCTATTTCGTTGATCTTATTCAAGGGAANAAAAAGGGTTTTTTNGCACATCTCCTCAAAATTCTTCTATGGCTATTAAGCTGGATTTATCAACTGGCGATCTCCTTTCGAAATTGGGCTTTTGATCATGGGTGTTTTAGACAATACTATGCACCGGTTCCTGTCGTCATCAGCATTGGCAACATTGTGGTGGGAGGAACAGGAAAAACCCCTGTGACGTTAATGTTGGCGCAGGAATTTTATCAAGATTTTATCATTGCGATTTTATCCCGCGGCTATCGGTCCCAAGTCGAGCATTTGCCTCTTCCAATCACTTTAAGTCAGGGCAACGGACCCCTTCACCCTGCGTCCTTTTGCGGCGATGAACCTTACCTTCTTGCGCAAAATCTTCCAAAAGCTCATGTTTTTGTAGGCAAAAATCGACATCATTCTTCAAACCTGGCCGCAAAAGCAGGCGCACAACTCATTTTGTTAGATGATGGCATGCAGCATCGTCATTTGGCACGTGATTATGAAGTTGTTGTTATGAATGCGCTCGATCCTTTTGGCCAGGGATATTTCTTACCACGCGGTTTTCTGCGTGAAAGTGTGTCTTCGCTTTCGCGCGCTGACTTGATTATTCTGAACCACGTCAATGAAAAGACTCAATTCGAATCGATAAAACAGGAAATTCAAAAATTTTCCCAGGCACCTTTAATTGGTACCAAAATAGAACCAGTGGATATCTTAAATTTGAAAAACGTTTCCCAAACAAATATGAGTGGAAAAAAAGTCGGTGTNTTTTGCGCCATTGCTCATCCTGAATATTTTTGCAAGACCCTTGAAAAATTAGGTTTGCAAGCTGTGGACCATGAATATAGGCAAGACCATTTAGCATTTTCAAAAGAAGAATTNGAAAAATTTTGGGCACGCTGCCAGTCAAAAGGAGCCGATTGGATTATATGCACCGAGAAAGATTTTGTAAAATTGCATAAATCCTCCCTGGAGGACTTGCCAATCGCATGGGTAAAGATGCGCTTAGTCATCGTTGAAGGAGAAGCACACTGGAAAGATTTTACTGAGAAGACTAAACAAGATATCAAGCGTAGGTTGTAACTTTTGAATGAAGCTGTGGGTGAAAATATTAATTGCTTTAGTCCTTGGGGTTATTTTTGGAGGCTTATTAGGCCCTCGCGCTGAATACCTTAAACCTATCGGCGATATTTTCTTAAGCCTGATCAATATGATTATTGTTTTATTGGTTTTGTCTTCAATGACGATAGGCATCACCAGTATTCATGATCCNCAAAAATTAGGTCGTGTAGGGGTTAAAACCCTTTTGCTTTACTTATTTACGACTGTCATTGCCATTGTCTTTGGCATNCTTTTTGCGAAAGTTTTTAATCTCGGCTCCGGAATGGGGTTGCAAAGCTCTGCAGCAATCGTTCATTCCTCAACCACTAAAGTTCAAACTTTGGGGGAAATTTTTCTTTCAGTGATTCCTCGCAATCCTGTCGCTTCCCTTGCTGAGGGAAATGTTCTTCAAATTATCGTGTTTGCGATCTTCCTGGGAATGGCTATTAATTTTGCCGGCGAAAAAGGCAGGCCTTTATTAGAATTTTTGGAGTCGTTAGCAGATGTGATGTATCGATTGACATCCATCGTCATGGAGTTTTCTCCCTATGGCGTTTTTGCAATTATGGCCTGGGTGGCAGGTTCCTTTGGACTGACAGTCCTCTTTCCCTTGCTTAAATTTTTACTCACTTACTATTTCGCCAGCTTTGTGCATGTGGGATTCATTTTTGCNGGCCTCCTATGGCTTGCGGGTTTGCATATCCTGCCNTTTTTTAGGGGCATGAGTGATGCAATCATGGTTGCTTTTTCAACTTGCAGCAGTGCAGCGACATTGCCCGTCTCTATGCACTGTGTACAAAAAAATCTGGGCGTTTCCAAAAATATCACAAGCTTTGTTTTGCCTTTAGGTTCTACGATTAATATGAACGGAGCTGCATTGTTTCAAGGGATGAGCGTGGTTTTTGTTGCTCAAGCTTATGGAATCCAATTAGATCTTAAAAGTCTTTTAACTATTGTCGTAACGGGGACATTATCTGCTGTGGGTGCTGCCGGAGTCCCTGGAACAGGTTTTATCATGCTATCGGTTGTATTTGCCTCTGTGGGTCTTCCTATTGAAGGACTCGCGCTTTTAGCTGGAATTGATCGCCTGCGGGAAATGGTTTCTACAGTTCTTAATATCTTAGGGGATGCCGTCTGTGCTGTTTATGTGGCCCAAAAAGAAGGCGAATTAGATGAACGCCTGTATAACCATGAGGATCTTGTGGAATTTGAAGGAAGCGATGTGTAGAAATTTGTTTTCATCGCCTATGAAAAAGATAAATATGAGAATCAGATCATTGAGGATTTCTAGTTAAACCTTATTGAAATTGTCGAGTAAAGAGGATCTTAATTTAGCAAAATAGTCTAAGACTTTAGTGGCGCTTGTTGTTCTGGCTAGATCTTCAGGTAACCTGCCATTAATGGTCGGTTCAAGAAAATTCACATGGTAAACTTCAATAAATAGCTGAACAAGATCTACATTACCAACTTGAGCTGCTTTATGAATCGGCTTCCAGCCAAATTTATCCTGTTTATTCAAGAGGGAGTTTGTTTTTCCTTGTTCTTTAGCTTTTAANNGTAAAGCTAAAGCTGCGGGAACTCTGTTATATTGGCAAGCTAACATCAAAGAAGTATAACCTTGATGATCTTGAGTTTCTAAATCGCATCCTTCATTTATTAAATAATCAATAAGGTCTTGATGGCCTTGAATAATTGCATAATGAAGAGGGGTTCGACCTTTTATATCCTTGATATCTATTTTATCGACTGGCTTCATATCTTGAAGAAGTTTCAGTCCGTGATGGGCACAATAATGCGCCATCGTCCTTTCATAGCTATCCTTTTCATTCCTATTAAAGCTTTCCATAATAGCATTTTCATTTTCTGAAAAGATCAAACGGGATAAGTGAGTATGAACTTTGGAATCTTGAGGAGCTTCGATTTTGGCACCCCACGATTCTAATAGTTTTTGCATTTCATCTTNTTGGTTATTTACTGCAAGTTTAAGTGGGGTAAATGCTAATGGGTCATCGACTAAATTTGGATCAGCACCCTCTTTTAATATAAGGCCTGCAATATGACAATTGCCATTCTTTGCTGCATAAGCTAAAGGTGTGCCAAAGCAATTAATGGCGTCTTTATTCGCGCCGGATTTAAGAAGGGTTTCAAGTTCTTTATCTGCTCCTCGATCTGCACAACGATGTAAAGGTGTTGAACCATCGTTATTAGCAGCATCAGGGATCGCTCCCTGCTTGAGAAGAAATTCCAATACATCAAAACATGTGCCATTGGAAGCTCTATACAAAGGGGTCCAAAGATCATTATCACTTAGATTGGGATCTGCACTACATTTGAGAACTAAAAATTTAATGATTTCTAATCTATTATTTGCGGGTGAATGAGCTTCAATGGCAATTGCTAAAGCTGTTTTTCCTTTATCGTCCTTAGAATTGACCCATTCAGAAATTTCATTTTTTGTTAATGAAGTTAAATGTTGCTCAATTTCAGTTAAGGAACAATGTTTTACAAATTCAATAGAAGGAATTGATACAGATCGATTGACGATATAAGAACGATGCTCATGAAAAAAACCGGAGTTGCCATGCGATATTAAATCCTAATCAAGATTGTTTAACAGTTTATGTTGACATTGTAAAATAAGGTGAAAAATCCATAATAATTTGATTTAATTTTTTTACAATTTTTTAAAAATAGGCTGTTTTATCCTGTAGCGATGAATCGCAAGCCAAATGAGTGCGATGCTAGCAAGAATACTCCATACAATTGTTCGTGGAATATTGAACCAAGGATAAGGTTTTTGTGGAGGACATCCCCAGCGATCGCCGGGCGGCCATACGATTAGATCCGGAGCCCCTTGCAAATTGTCTTCAGGGACAAATCCGAAAAAACGGCTGTCAGCACTCATGGCATGGTTATCTCCCAGGGTTAAATATCCTTTAGGGGGAATTTTGAGTCCAAAAGCTGCCAAGAATTCTTTATCGATTGAACCCTCTTTTGTGAGTGGGGGACCGTAATCTTTAAAAGCCACATAGGGCGCATTTTCAGACGCTTGCTCTTGTTTTGTTTTTTCTCTTTGATTGAATTTTATGAGGATGGGATCGTCTTTTTTAAAGACAGGAGCGCCTAATAGAAATAAATCTCCCTCCCTGAAATAGGCATAGCGCAGAGGATAGGCAAAAATGTTATTGGCTTTAGGTTCAAAGACCGTGTTAAACTCTATACCAAGATTGTAAAGGAGTTGGACATGGGCAGGATCATGACTATAAATTGGGTGATCTTTAGGGAGCTCCCACGAAAGACTTGCAAACCCGATCTGATGCGCAACACCATTATAGAATTCATAGGTTCCATTAGGGACTCCTGGCATATGAGGACTTTCGGGGCCAAAACGCGTAGACTCATAGCTATATCTGGCTGCTCTTCCGTCTTTAACGACAAACCGGGCTGTATACATGTGATCCATTAAAGCATCTAGGTGCTGTTGTGATAGAGGTAGAAGGGTTGTATATGCCCCAACTATAGGCCTTAAACCATAAATGCTTTGCTGAAAAAGTGTATCAGGGTTGCTCAAATGAGNGGTATGCCGCAATTCTAGATAAAGCAGGCCTTCCCCTAAATCTTNTTTATCTAAATCTTNTTGTTCTGCAAGTTGCTGTTTGTTCAATAAACGTGCCATTGCAAAATTACGGAATCCCCAAANATCACTATAGGTCTTAATGCTATCATGTTTTGAAAGGGCTGCAAGCGGATCGTCCTTGACCCATTCTTTGCCATTAAAAACTTCGCCTAGGACTTGATTAGTGGGGAGCAAGGTCATCCTGCCAATGGCTTCATGCATTTGGCTGAATAAAAACTCATNTTNTTTGGGACGCGATACTTGACCGTCCATATAGTAGTAAGGAATATAAGTTAAATGCTCAAGCCAGGGACTGTTTACAAGTTCTGAAATCTCACGGCCTTCTTTATCCACCCCATAGATTTTTCNCCCGTAGAAGTAAAGAGTATCTTCAGGTTTGCCCATACAGCGTTTGACATAACGTTTCTTATAAGGGAAGATCCAAAGGTAGCTCGAGTCAGTATCCGGCAGATCCACGTTATCGCCGGAAANAATCACAATGCTAGTTCTTTGGACTAGATCCGGATCAAAGTACAAATGACCTGTCGCGAAAGGGGTATTAATACCAAAAGTTGTTTTGCTGACAAGGACATTATCTTGCTCGCGAAAAGTGGGTCGCATCGAACCTGTAGGAATTTCATAAGCCTCAAAGACCATTTGGCGCAAGAGGGTGGCAATAAAAACGGCAACCACGATCACGACAGCTAATTCACGAATATGGTCGAAGAGCGATTTTTTAAGAGGGGNCTGATCTTCAACCTCATGAGCAAGATCGCTGGCTTCCTTACGTTTGCTATGTAAAATGGCGCGATCAAAATTTTCTAGAAGGGTGTCAAGTTGGCTTTNTTGGAGCGGTGTAAAAGTAGAATGCCTTCTTTTGTACTGTTGATAGGCAGATTTGAGGATGGAACGGGATTTGCTAATTGAATAAATTTTCATACTGCTTTTTCCTGACTGTTTTTGCCTTTGACTCCACGGCCGCTATCAATAATATGGACTTTAGCCTTTCCCACAATTCCGCTGACCTGGAGCCAGTAAGGAAAATAGGCTGGATACATTCCAGGATTTTGGGGGACATAAATTTCAATAATTTTTCCGGAAAGTTCGCTGCCATCTTTAGGCCAAAAAGTGCGCCAGGCATCAAATGTGACTCCTGGAACCACTTGTCCCTCAAAAGTAAGCTTTGGCTGCCAATAAGGGCGATTATCAGGAGCTCGTGGAGGGGGCGNGGGTCCCACTTTCTTTCTTTCTGCCATTGAAACTTTATGAAGTTTTAGATTCAGAAGAGTGCTGAGAAAGTTATCTCCTTCAGGGATCGTATACCAACCGTTTTTTGTATAGGAAAAATACTCTTTTATTTGTCCTGAATTGAGAGTAACCACATAGCGGACCCATGAAGTATGGCCGGGGGCGTTTTGCATGATCCAATNTTTTCCAGGAAAACCCTTTAAGAGGAATCGCATTTAAAGGGACTGTAATTTCTTCAATCGTAATTTCTTGTTCAGTGAGGTNNGATCAATTAATAGAATATTGTAGGTTTTATTTTGAGACGTGACAATGTAATCTCCATTTCGAGCAAGTTTTAAGTTTTCACGTAAATACATATCCTCTGCAGTTAAAGNAAAAAAAGAACAGAAAACGAAAATTAAAATTAAAGAAAAATTTTACTCATAGGTGTCTATCCAAAACTTGCACTTTCATGTATTTTATAGGGAATCCTTTTTAAAGGTAGAACTTCATTCTGGTTCGAATTGAAAGTTTTAATATTGTTAAATAGGCATCATGGAGCTTTAATTGAGCGCGATAGGAGATTCATGTTACGAGGCAAAAGAAGGTAAAATTGAAGATTTAAAGTGAAGATTTTTTACTCAAATTAATAGACAGAGCCTTCCAAGATCTGTATGCTAATTTGAAAGATTATTAATTTATTTAATGTGTGGTTTAGATGAAAAAAATAAAAGTAGGAGATCTATTCACAAAGATTCTCTAGCTTTAATGACGGACTTATATCAATTAACGATGTCTTATGGATATTGGAAGACGGGATTAAGTCAAAAGGAAGCCGTGTTTCATCTTTTCTTCCGGCGCCTTCCTTTTCATGGCGGTTTTACTATTGCTGCAGGATTAGAAGCTGTTGTCGATTATCTAAACAGTTTTCATTTTGATGAAAGTGATTTGAAATATCTTGCTAGCTTAGAAAATAGTGACGGAGGGAGGTTGTTTCCCGATGACTTTTTGGACTATTTGTCCCAAATGCAATTTTCTTGCGATATTGATGCGATGCCCGAAGGCACACCAGCTTTTGCTTATGAACCCCTCCTACGTGTACAAGGGCCTTTAATACAGGCTCAAATTTTAGAAAGCCCCCTATTGAATTTAATGAATTTTCCCACATTGATCGCTACGAAAGCTGCGCGTGTGCGCATTGCTGCTAAAGATGATCCAATCCTTGAATTTGGGTTGAGGAGGGCTCAGGGAGTGGATGGAATTGTGACGGCCAGCCGTGCGGCTTACCTGGGAGGCTGTAATGCCACATCGAATGTTCTTGCGGGAAAATTGTTCGGAATTCCTGTCAGGGGAACGCACTCTCATAGTTGGGTCATGGTATTTGATGATGAGCAGGAATCCTTTAAAGCAATCGCCGAGAATATGCCTTCAAATGCTTTGTTTTTAGTCGATACTTATGACACCCTCGAAGGTGTNAANAAAGCGATCGAGGTCGGGAAATGGCTGAGAAGCCAGGGTAAAACTTTAAAAGGGATTCGACTGGATTCCGGGGATCTGGCNTTTTTAAGTATTAAGAGCCGCCAAATGCTGGATGAAGCAGGTTTTCAAGATGCTGTGATAGTGGCTAGTAACGAATTGGATGAAACGTTAATTAGTGATTTGAAACGACAGGGAGCTAAAGTGAATGTCTGNGGGGTGGGGACGAATTTAGTTACTGCCAAGGACCAGCCTGCTCTGGACGGTGTTTATAAACTTTCGGCTTTACGCGATCCTGGCGGTCCATGGAAGTACAAGCTGAAATTATCTGAGCAAATGGTTAAAGTTTCAAATCCCGGGATTTTACAGGTGCGTCGGTTTCAAAGTAAAAATATTTATGTAGCTGATATGATTTACGATATCAATACGTCTTTGAACCATGAAACCTGCTTAGTGGACCCGTTCGATCCGACAAAACANAAAATNCTTAAAAAAGATTTGCGTGGTGAAGATTTATTGGTGCCGGTTTTTCGCAATGGCAAACTGGTTTATGACTTGCCTGAATTAGANAAAATTCGCGATAAAACCTTGGATGAATTGGCAAGGTTTCCTGCTGGCATCAAACGTTCGATGAACCCGCATCAATATGTAGTTGGAATGGAAAAGTCTCTTTATGATTTGAAAATCGAACTGATTAAAAACATCCGAAGCCGCTCTGCGCACGACTATATTATCATGGAAGAAAGCTTATGACAGCCTTGCTTATTGTAGATGTTCAAAATGATTTTCTTCCTGGAGGAGCACTTGGCGTTAAAAATGGGGATTTGATTCTTCCGGTCATCAATCGTCTTATCACTTTGCCTTTTGATGAAATTGTTGCCACTCAAGACTGGCATCCTCGTGATCACGGAAGTTTTGCAGAGACCCATCAAAAAAGCGGGACAAGTCATCAACTTAGAAGGGCTTCAGCAGATTTTATGGCCTACGCATTGTCTGCAGGGAACGAAGGGGGCGGAGTTGTCCGACAAGTTGGACTTAAGAAAAATAAAAAACTGATTCAAAAAGGAACTGATAAAACGATAGACAGCTACAGTGCTTTTTTGACAATGGTCATCGTAAATCGACAGGTTTACATGAGTATTTGCAAAGTCGTGGAGTTAAAGAGATTTATGTTGTTGGTCTGGCAACTGATTATTGTGTCAAATTTTCTGCCCTGGATGCCTTGGAATTGGGATATCAGGTTTCTATTATCCTAGATGCCTGCAAGCCTGTAAATTTATCTCCTGAGGATGAAGAGAAGGCCTTGCAAGAAATGCTTCAAGCCGGTGCAAATATTGCTTATTCACATGAAATTATCTCGGAGTAGTGGGATTCGAACCCACGACCTCTTCGTCCCGAACGAAGCGCGCTAGCCAAGCTGCGCTATACTCCGATCTATCCTGGTTCCAACTTTCCGCAGGAACGAGTAAAACTTAGCAACGGCATTTTAAAATAAAATCTTTTAAGAGACAGCACTTTGGCTTATTGTTTGATTTTTTAAAACTGTACTTTATAATGGCCCTTTTATAAAGAACGACTTTATCTGCTGTTTAGCACGGAGCAAAATTTATGGCGCAGGGATTAGATTCAGAAAAAGTTTGACATCAAAATTGATAAACTTTTATCGCGAAGACCACCTCAATAACTTGATGGGGAGATGCATCAGTGGGATCGTACAGGTCAGGATGGCAAGGCCCGTAAAGCTAATTTTCGCGTTTTAGGCTTAGACCTTGGAGGCTTTTTTTCAACACAGTTACAGCCCCAGCACTTGCTTTAGCGCAGCCAGGTGCCTATCTTTTTCGCGGCGGACTCACAGCAGTTGAGAAGATTGTTGGACTCACCAAGTTAGATACTGAGAAAGCAGTTTCCAGACGGAAAATCATGCATCTTATGCCTGCCATTAAAAAACATGTGCCCTCCCTGTCAGATCTTAGCCGTACCATTTTAAACATCTTCAAATATGCCCTAGCTTTTTGCCTCTTTGACTATTGGCTTTATCTCAGTAGAAGCCAATCTTTGGGTTCATCATAAGTTGGGTTTAATTTGCAATCCAAACCTTGTAAAAGACGATCGCAAAATCAGATTTTGAACGCCGTTCAAAATAGGGAAGGTTTCTCCTTAGCTAAGGGAAATCTAAGGCGCTTCTCTGAATCCGTTGTCAAAGAAGCTAAGAAGAGCATGCGTCAAAAGATTCTTGGCCATAATCAGTATGAAAGCTATCCATGGAGTTTTAGAGGGGAAGATGTTCTTAGAAAAGAAATTGTATTGGATGATCATTGCTCTTTACGCGTTGCCTTAGATAAAGCTACAGAAGAAAAACGTGAAAGAGCCAAAAAGCGAAGGAAGAAAAGTTAGGTCGAGAGCTAACTGCTGCAGAATTGGAACAAATTAAAGCAAAATATTGGAAAAATCTTTCCGATCCTTTCTCTTTGAGATCAATGATGATTTGGCGCCTCATTATAAGGAATTCTTATCCGAATATTTTAATTGGGAAGAGGCGAAAAATGAAGAAGGGCCTAGATGCCTCCCATTCAAGTCTCAGAAACATTTTAAAATTTACATGAAAGAATTTGAAGAGTGGAATTTGACAACAGAAGAAGAGGTGGACAAAGTTGCAGAGGAAGTGCAAAAAGTTGACGAATCTGCTAAAAAACAATCTGATGCCTATAAAGAAGCCACAAAGAAAATAACTCGTGCAAATAGGAAAAACAAACGCGAAATGATTGAAATTGAACGGGAATGCCGGGAATTCGATCAACGCTTAACAAATGCCCTAATGGCTAAAGAAGAAGAATTGAATAGAGAGTTGACAGCTTTGGAGATTGATGCTGTAAATGAACGAATCCAATCCTTTTAGATATTGAAAATATGCTTCTTGAAAAATCTAAAAACTCAGTCGTAACCTTACGCGCGAAGAAGTCAATCAAGTCATTGCAGAGCTTCATAATGCTAAAATCCAAGAGGAAATTGAAAACCGTTCCAAGAAGGCCTTGCCCCGCGAATTGACTGCAGAGGAAATCGACGCAATTGTTCAACAGTTTCAAATAGATTTTACCGCTGAAGAACTTGCCAATTTGCAAACCTTCGGGATGACAGCTATGGAGACGTCAGAACAAAGAATCAACGAACTCACAGCTGCCTATAAAAATCGTCAACCTTTGATGCCAGCTGCCCATTATTACGATTTAAAAATATTGTGATGAGGCAATTTAAACGCGATTTCCTTCACTCGACCTTTGATCGGACTCCCTATGATTTAAAAATGAATGTGAATGTAAATCAGTCAGTCATGAGACAAGTGCAGGCAAAATTAGATCAGATGCATGCGGATTGGAAGGATAGATACGAATCAACAATTGCCAATGAAGAAAGTTTTGCACGTCAGGAACAACAACTTATCAAACATCTAAATGAGATTGAAAGACCTCGTCTTTATGAACAACTGATTTTAGAAACTATGGTCACCTCTATTAGTGAAATGACAGAAGGCAAAGAGCTTATTAGCACGACATCGAAGGATGGATTTGCTAATCTTGAGAAAAACGTGAAGCAGCGAGCAAGGCATTTTTTGATCAGTTTTTATAAAAGATAAAAAGATCAGCAAGTGGTTCCACATGAAATGAAGCTTTCCTATCGTAATAATATTGAAATGCAGGCTTGCCGTAAAGAGAACGAGGAAAACAAGCCGATTGATAAAAAGACCATTCTTCTAAATAAAGAGTGGGCAAAGATTGACATTGAATTAACTCCAACGAAGTATAGACCTAATCCAAAAACGTTCGATCTTCCTACAAAAGTCACTTTTGAGCATCAGTCTCGTATTAGACTGCCGGACGGCACCTTTGCAATAGGTGAAAATACAACACATAGCTTAACTATTAAAGAAATTGAAACTCAAATTAAAATGAAAAAACAACGGGCAGAAATCATTGCTCGAATCTATCGAGATTATGAAAAGGATATCTTTAATGGTATACAAACTTTTGAATACAGATTCCCGGATAATAGAGAAAAGCTTAGAAAGCAATTTGAAGAAAATGCATTGTGGGAGTCTTATGGTTCTTTAAAACCAAAACTCGATGAACTCATAAAGACAAATGTTGATCAAAGGAATTTATCATCAAAAATGACAAGATGAGCGCTGACAACAAAAAAATCCTCAAGAGATTGACGCGTCAAAAATCGAGAGCGAATCAAAAACAAAAGAGGAGCCAGCCGAACCCGCGAGCATTTCCATTGAACCAAACAAGGCTTCACAACCTATTGAAACTGCAGATTTGACTTAATAGGTTTTCAAGTCAAAAACATAAAAATCTAAGATGGATTTTTATGTTTTTTTGTCAGGAAAAGACGTTAATTCTCAGTAAAAGTTTTTTGCTTTTTGTAGGTATCCTAACGTGATTTGACATACTCATTCATAACAAAAATTAAGTTTACAGATGACCAGGTTTATCTATTCTAAAAACCACATTTCAAGTATGTTTTTTTAAGATGTTTTATGAAAAAGGAGTTCCTAAAAGATGAAAAATACGACCTTTGTTTTATGGACTTTTTATTTCTGTTTGTTGGGTCAGGCGCTTTTTACTCAGGAGGCTCAGCCGAAAGAAAATTCTTCTAAATTGTTAAAGGAAGCGTCCACAGATACTCTTCATAGTGTGACGATCAATGGAAAAGAGCTTCATTACAAAGCCATTGCCGGCAACCTCCTTTTAAAAAATGAAATGCAAGACCCAAAAGCGAGCATTTTTTACGTCGCCTATTTCAAAGAAGATGTCACTCATCCTTCTGAGCGCCCCCTCATNTTTTGCTTTAATGGCGGACCCGGTTCTTCTTCTGTTTGGCTGCATATCGGAGCCTTTGGACCTCGGCGTATTGTTTTTGACGCCAAAACTAAAAGTGTGCCTCCTTATGAAATGATTGAAAATGAATATTCCCTTTTAGATCTTGCCGATCTGGTTTTTATTGATCCAGTTTGCACTGGATACAGTTGCATCGCTCCAGGCGAGAGCACAAAGCAATATTTTGGCGTAGATGAAGATATTAAAGCTGTGGCAGATTTCATCAGACAATTTATCACCCTTTATGAGCGCTGGGATTCACCCAAATTTTTGGCGGGTGAAAGCTATGGGACAACACGTGCTGCCGGCTTAGCAGAATATCTCCATACAAAGCTCAATATTTATCTGAATGGAATCATGATGATTTCTTCAGCTTTGAATTTCCAAACACTGCATGATTTTGATAAAGGCAATGACCTCCCTTATCCACTTGTTTTGCCAACCTATGCAGCCACAGCTTGGTATCATAAAAAATTGAACCCTGATTTGCAAAGAGATCTTCAGAAGACCCTGGAAGAAACAAAACATTTTGCTTTGACAGATTATACCCTTGCTCTCATGCAGGGAGACAACCTTGGGGAGGAAGAAAAAGGCAAATTGTAAAAAGTTGGCTCTTTTACTGGCTTATCTCCGGGATTTATTGAAAAATCTAATTTAAGAGTCAGTCCATATCGCTTTGCTATGGAGCTCTTACGTGATAAAAATCTAACACTCGGTCGTTTTGACAGCACAGTTGTTGGCGATTCATTAGACACTTCTTGCGATTACCCTGGGTATGATCCAAGCTTTGACGCTGTTGCAGGCCTCTTTACGGCCGCTTTTAATCAATACGTCCGACAAGATTTAAAAGTAAAAAACGACCAGGAGTATAAAATCATTGAAGAGTCAGCAAGTGCTAACTGGAACTATAGCAAAGCAACCAATCAATTTTTAAATATGGCATCCAAACTACATGATGTCATGATCAAAAATAAAAATTTAAAAGTCTTTGTAGCAAATGGTTATTTTGATTTGAGAACGCCGTTTTTTGCCACTGATTATACATATGCTCATATGCGGCTACCGAAAAATTTACAGGATCAGGTCAATTTATATTATTATGATTCCGGTCATATGATGTATCTTCAGCAAGCTTCGCTTGTCAAACTTAAACAAGATCTTGCAAACTGGTTGACGACTGTTTTGCGCAATCTAAATCGGCCTACTAACCCTATCAATGATTAATGGATTGCTATGTCCTATGCGATTCGCGTTGAAGATCTTTGTAAGCGATTTAGTGTTCCAGCCTTGCAAGCAGGATTAAAGGGCGCTCTCAAAAATCTTNNTTTTCCAAAAACTCAAGAGATCTCTGCCATTCAAAACCTTAATTTTGAAGTGAAAATGGGAGAGCGTGTGGCATTTATCGGTCCGAACGGCGCTGGAAAATCAACAACGATCAAGATGCTAACAGGAATTTTGTATCCTTCTTCAGGAGGCATTCACGTATTGGGCTGTATTCCATGGAAAAATCGGCACAAGCTAGGCTATTCGATCGGCACGGTGTTTGGACAGAGGTCGCAATTATGGTATCACCTTCCAGCTTCTGATACCTATCGTCTATTGGCAAAAATTTATGAACTGGATTCAATTTTTTACCAAAAACGACTGAATGAATTAATTCAAATTTTTGAGATCGCTCCTTTTATCGAGCAGCCCGTCAGACAACTTTCTTTGGGCGAACGCATGCGTTGTGAAATTGTGGCAAGCCTTCTTCATAAACCAAAAATTCTGTTTCTGGATGAACCCACTATTGGCTTGGATATTAATGCAAAGCTGGTTATCAGAAACCTTCTAAATAAACTTTCGGATGAAGAAGGAACGACTTTATTTTTAACATCGCACGACATGGCCGATATTGAACAAGTGACAGATCGTGTGCTGATCTTAGACAAAGGTTCAATTGTCATGGATAGTTCTATTAAAGAATTNAAAAGGAAATACGTCCGCCGTAAAGTGCTAACGTTGATTACTGACGTGGAAAAATTACACTTGTCACTTCCAGGTGTAAAAGTAAAAGATGCAGAAAATTATCATTTTGCTTGTGAAATCGATCTTGAAAAAATCGGCATCGAAAAAGTCATTCAAGAAACACTCAAACAGGCGAATTTAAAAGACGTCACCATTGAAGACCCCTCTATGGAAGAAATTATTAGGGAAATTTATGGACTTGCCCGTTAGTTGGCAAAAATATGCGACCCTTTTAAAATGTCGGTTTTGCATACGCTTAAAAATTATAAACTTTTGATCGGACTCTGTATTTTTGAGCTGACTTGTTTATTGATTTTTCACATATTTGGAAAGTAGCAGCAGCTCGCGTGGACGCTTTGCATCTCGATGCAAACTTGCTGCTTTGGTACATTGCTTTGAATGAATGGATTTTAATTGCTGTACCGGATATTCAAATGGATATCGAATATGAGCTCAAAACAGGTCAACTTGCCTATTTTCTTCCACGGCCTATTTCTTATTTAGGCTCAAAATTCGTTGAAGGCTTGGGAGCGCTTTTGCTGAACATGCTAGTCTTAGGGGCGACAGGCTTTGCTTTTACCTATTTTTGGACAGGTGGTTGGCCTTATTCTTCTTTTGATTTTTTTATTTTTATCTTCTTAGGATCTTTAGGAGGCTTGTTAAGTTTAGTATTCACAATGTTGGTCGGCGTCTCGGCATTTTTGTAGATGAAGTTGAACCTTGGCGTTGGGTCTGGGAAAAATTTCTCTTTGTTTTAGGAGGACTTATGCTCCCTTTGACCGTCTACCCGCAATGGATGCAAACACTAGCCTATTGGACTCCATTTCCAGCAATCCTTGGAGCAAGAAGCGGGCTAATCTTTGATTTTAAATTTTCGCAAATGACGTGGGTCTTAGTTTCATTGTTAATCTGGACTGCAATTGGTTTATTAGCATTATTCTTGCTGTATAGAAGAGGTTTAAAAATCTTGAATATAGAGGGGGATAAGTTGCGTATCTATAACACCACAAAATTTTACTTTTATTTGTTATTTACAAGCATGAAAGCGGCCATCAGCCTACGTTGGAANTTTTTGTTTGAAATGATGCTTATGCTCTTTAATAATCTAATNTTNTTTTCCATGTGGTGGATTTTCTTTATGCAATTTAATGATATTTCAGGCTGGCAGCTTCGCGATATGGCCGTGCTTATGACCATTGGGACCGGGGCTTATGGACTTCGACAAATATGCTTTGGAGGGGTTAAGTCATTGGCNAAAAAAATTGTCTCCGGTGGGTTAGATCCTTTCATGACACAACCTAAAAACCTATTAGTCCATATCATTGGCTCACGTTCGATGTCAAAAGGGTGGGGACATCTTTGCACTTCTTTAATGCTCATTTTTTTAGCTCAATTGACAGATGCCTACACGTTATTGATGATTTTGATCGGGATCATTTGCGGTTGCATTGTTTTTGCCGCTATGTCAATTATTGCCCATAGCCTGGCNTTTTGGTTAGGCCCAATAGAAACGTTGGCACAAAAGTATTGCGATTCCCTNTTTTTATTTGCTTTATACCCAAGTAACATCTACAGCGATATTCTTCGTTTTATGATGTTTACGGTTCTTCCAGCAGGATTAATTAGCTATCTTCCCGTCGAATTAGTAAGGGAATTTTCATGGGCTAAATTAGGCGGTGTCATTGGCGGCGCTTTAGGTTTATGGATTTTGGCGTTTTGCATTTTTCATTTAGGTCTTAAACGATACGAATCAGGCAATCAAGTAAGTGTAAGAGCCTAACGCTCGTTCACGTAAATTTCCTCAAAAATTTAAATCCTTCGATACGACTATGAAAATACATTATTTTGGATCAGACAGGGAAGCGATAGAATATTTTTCTGATTTACCTCTCATTCCATCCAAATCGAAGAAGCTCCAACCCCATAATGATGAGAAATATTATAAATTAGCATCTGTGACCATAAAAAAGATTTAGCTTGGAGAATTGGATGCTTTTTCAAAACTGTAGGATTGCTTTTTGGAGCGATCTGCCATAAGCAGAATAGACAGCTTTTACGCCAGGCGTGGAAAGAATGTAAAAGAGGAGGTGAAAAGCATAAACTCTATGTAAAGAAAATCACTTCTTTTTCTTATCTAGTCCTAAAGACTTCTCAAAACGGACACAATGAGAATGAAAAGGAACCTTTAGAAAATTGTATTGATTTAAGGCAAGATCTTCCTCTAATCAAGGACATGGATCAGGTTAAAGAAACAGTCCTGAACTGGATAAAAGGCGAACAATGTCCCAGCGATCTGATCCAGATTTTATCTAAAATAAAAAATGAATATTTTTAGAGTTAATCGATTCACAACAGTTTTTATCCTGGCAGGATTGGCTCTTATGTTTTTCTATTTATCAAGATAATTTACCGGACGAATGTTTAGAAAAACTCAAACAAAAAATTAAAGAAGGCTTGGATGAATTGATGTTACTGGATTTAGCTTCTGACAAGGTTAATAGCTGCATCCAACTTTCTCATGATGAATTAAAAGTTTGAGGCGTTTGCAGCTCCAATTCCATCCGTTTCTCTTAGTATATCTCAATCATCGCAAAGAAAAATCATCCTGGAAATGATTTTCGCTCATCCCCTGAGTGAGATTCCTGAAGAAACTTTGAATGGAATTTTAAAAATACTTTCCAATCATAAGGATTTATTAGAAGATTCATGGCGGTTTCTGAAGCTCTTTTTCGTAGTATAAATGTTAATTTACTTCCACTTGAAACCCTTTATTTATTGACTTCTCTAACTGAAAAATTAGCTGTCTACAGCCTTGACTTTGAGGGGCTGGCTGATGATAAGCTCGTTCATTTGGTGCAAAAATGGAAGGAGAGAGGAAACTCTCCCTATTTAATCAATCTTTGTGGGTTTATCCCAAGCGTAGAAATTCGTGCGGAAAAGCTCGATCTTGTTTTTCGCCATCTTAATCAAAGTGAACTAAGGTGTTATATGGAGCCTGTTGAACAGACGCAGTTTGTTCATTCCTGTCGAAATATCATGACCGGTTCTCGCAGATTGGATGAAAAAGCTAAGCAGAGACTCACTCTCTACCGTAGACAATACACGGGCGAAATGCGGCTCGTTTGGTTGGAAGCGCTTGAACACGCGACCCTGGAACAGCTTATCTTTCTATTGTATTCTGATACTCAAGGTTCTTACATAAACCATTTTGATAGAATGAATTTTGAATTTTTGAAAAGATCAATTCAAAAAGATGTGGCGCAATTGATCCATCTTATAAGAAATGAAAGGAATCTAACCCGATGTTTAAACCTTTTGCAATTTTTTTCCGATGAACAAGACGGTCTAATAGAAGATTTTATTGAGGAGTTAGCCGCACAAGAAAAATTAATTCCTGTTTTATCACAAGCAGACTTTGAAGTGAAGTCTATAAAAATGGTTGAATTGCTGACCGTTGAACAGTTAAAAACATTAGTTCGACTTCAAAACGAGGCAGACCAAAAGGAAATTTGCCTGAATGAAAATGCTTCAGGTTTTTGCAAGCTTGTTTTTCACAATTTTTTCGATCTTGAATTGAAAGATTTTTTATGTTCTGAAGACGATATTGTTTCAAAAGGATATGCATGTTTCGATGAAATTGCTCAAAATTATCCTAATAAAATACTCAATGTGATTCATGGAATCATTTTGGCAATGGATATCAAATTCAAGCTTCTGATGGATAAAAATCCTTCATTTAAGGAAATTAGGTGGCAGTTAGACCAATTTTTAGACTCATTGAAAGAATTGACCGCAGACAATCTGTTCGAAGCACACTAAACCAATACTTAGACCAGGCAAGGGAATTCTTCAATCAAGAGTTGCCCACATTAGAAGAAGAGTTCCTGTTTAGAGCTGTGCTGCTCATCTCTCAACATCAAAACCTGACCAGTGAGAAAATTGTTTGGCTTGCTCAAATGGATTCCAGATATTTGCCCCCATATTTCTTTATCTCTCGCAAAATGATCGTCAAACCCTTATTGATCAACTCTTTGAAAATTATGAAAATGAAATAAACCCCCAACGCATGAAAGAATCTTTAAAAGGCATTTACCTCATTTTAGAGAATGATGAACTTGAAGAATTACATATAGAACCGCAGATTGAAAATCTAATGAATGACACGGAGAACCGATGATGAAAATCCTTCGTTTTGACACAGAAATAGAGGTCAGTAAAAAATATCCGAATTATAAAGCTGCAGCCAGTCCAAAAGAGCTTCTTTTTGACGAAATACCCCATTATAAATTGGGTACAACGGTAATTAAACAAGACTTATTTTGGAGGATTGGAAGATTTCTGAAAGCGATTGGCTTACTTTTTTGTTTGCTGTTCTAAAAATTGCAGCAGCTTGCGCGACCGTGCCTGGAAAGAATTTAAGCAAGAAGGAATAAAGGTCAGCCTGTATGTTCAAAAACGTCTGGAAGTTGAAAAGAGTCCAAATCAAACTTTAAACGAAATTACCATGAGTGTGGAAAATCTTGAACGCTGCATTTCACAATTTCAAAGACGAAGTCAAGGAAAAGAAAAATTAGTTCAATTTTTTCCCAATTTTCATTTGAACAAGTGAAACATTTGATTGATTCGGAGCAAGCGTTACCTTGGCGATCTCTTCTAACTCTTATTTCTCTTCCTGAAATTTATTTTCCTCAAGACTTTCATGAAAAATACGACAAAAAATAAAAATAGGTTTAGATGGCGAAGAAAACTTTATTCCTTCTTTGAATAGAAATGAGCTTCTAGCACTCGATCGTTTGCATCTGGCTATACATCCAAAGGTAATCCAGGAGTTTGAAGACATCATTCTTCCTGAATTCTTAGATGATGAAATGACTTTTGTTAAAATTAGCGAAGAATTTTTAAAACATTTTGCAGTCTTCTGATAAATAAGGTTAATTTCAGAAGATCAAGAAAATTTGATGAAAAATTTCTTCAAAATTGCCTGAATGCAAACCTTAATCAATATACATCCGAAAGCTTACGTTTATTAATTTTATGCTTAGACAAATTGGAACAAACTTTTCCCAATTTGGAAACTCTTGAAAGGCAAAAAATTTGCGATCTAGTTAAAGAATGGAAAAAATATTCCAATGAATTTACATGCCTCTTGAAACATTTTGGAAGCATTCAGGATACTTCTCAACGCGTTATGAAGCTCGTTGATTTGTTTTTAGCCATTGAGGAAGATAATGATCTCACGAATAGCATAAGTCTGGCCGGAGAGAATGAATTTCCGGATATTTGTAGAAGCGTTCTACAAGGATCTCAAGCAATGAGCGAGGAAAATTGCCAAAAAAGGCTGCAGCTTTTGCTAGATGAATTAAACAGCCGTTCAGAAAAGCAAGATATACATGAGGCATGGTCTAAAATTTCTGAAGAAGCCACAATTGAACAGACTGTTTTTTTCTTAAAGATCCTGAACTTCAGGAAAATGCCTACCTTTGGAATACAGTTTTAGTGGGTGCCATTAAAAAGATGCAGGCAACCTTATAAAATTGATGCCTTCAGTTGAAGAGCTAAAGCAATGTTTAAAGAGCTTGGAAAGAAATTGTCTTTGGAATACTCAAGAAATGACGCTTCTTAAAAACCAATTTATTCGCGAGTTATCAGCCAATAATCAACTATATCCGGTTCTCTTAAGTGAAAATTCCGGACGATTATCCTTAGAGCTATTGGAAGGACTGACAACCGAAGAATTGAAAGCTTGTTTAAATCACTTTGCAACGAAATCTGAACCTTCTATCCGTATAGATACCAACCTAAATCAATCTTTCTACGTCGATTTTTCTTTAGGATTTTTAAATTCGCCCTTCAAAATAAGCTGAATGAAGAAAATGCCTGGTGGATGAAGTTTTTAGCTTGCATTCAAGCCCTATCTGCAACTCCCAAATTTTTCCTTATGCTTTTCATGGGGTTGTCTTAGCTATTGAGAAAAATCAGACTGCCTCATCGCGATTTATCTCATCTTGAAGTCAGAGAAGAACTTGAGTATTCTTTCCAAATTCTCGATCTTGTTAAAAATGAATTTAGCGGTCAGGAGGAGGCGATAGCAGAGTACCTGGCAAATCTTTCAAACGATTTTTTTCAGATTTTTCGCATGATTTAGAGAATCAATTAGGTCTTTTCCGCATGGCTTTGGCATTGAAAATAAACCAGGATTCATTGCAGGATAAAATTCAATGGATGATAAAAATTAGTTATTATTATCTTCCGTTTCTTTTTATTTACTGCTCTCAAAATGACAAAAATTCCATTCTTAAAGCTCTATTTGAAAATTTTAAAAATCCGCCAAGAGATATTGAACCAAGAATGTTTCATGAGGCTTTAAGGAGAATTCGCTTAGTTTTATATGATCATGAAATTACAAATGCAAGTTTTGCTCTCACTCAAGAAATTTTAGATCTCATGCGTAGAGAACCAGAAAGAACATTTTGAATACAAAAAATTGTTTTTTTATATAATTATGATTAAAAGCTATGAGAATTTTGATAGGATAACCAGAAGGTTGGAATGAAACTCTACACTTATGACTCAAGTTTTGAGGAAAAATTAAAAGAAATCAAAAGTCACTACAAAGATTGCTCTTTTAAAGGGGCTGTTCAGCCTATGATGTATGGTCATCAATGGCAATATATTGGTGAAATCCAAGGCACTTTAACAGACGAGGCGTATCAAGATTTAAAAATAAAAACATATTTAAAAATTATTTTTCTTTTGGACTGGCTCTTTGTTTTGAATCCGTAAGGCAAAACCTTCAAACAATACGTTCTTCAATTCACCGCGAAATCAAACCGATTTATATAGCGATAACACCTGACACCAGGAAGTCATAGAGCGTATTCAAAAATCGTTTAATACCCAGGTTCAACAAGACTCTCAAGTTTCAGTTCATTCAGAGTCTTTGATTCATCATAAACTTAACAAAGAAAAGGTGTTGGCAAAAGAGAAATTATCATTAACAGACTTTCCTGACTTTAACGATGATGAAGATGTGGTTCGAAAAGCGGTCTTAGGAAATCCTCATGAGTTTCAATTTGCATCTCAACGCCTTAAAGACAAAAAAGAATTTGTGCTTGAACTGCTTGAACCCAGAAGAGATAATGTATTCATTATTGAGTATCTCTCTTCAAGTTTAAAAGACGATGATGAGGTGGCTGAAAAATTCATGAGTATTTCACCCGGCTCCTATGCTTATCTAGGTCCTACACAAAAAAAGAAAATCGCTTTTGCACAAGCCTGCATAGACTATAGCCCCTTGGAAGCTTTTGCTCATATGCCTGAGGATTTAAAGAAAAATAAAGAATTAGCAAAACTTGGATTTATTAAAAACCCCTCCTGTTACATGCATTTCGATGAAGATTTGAAAAGAGATCAGCCCTTTTTCTTGGATATTTTAAGATCAACTTCCAATCAATTTGATTGTGTGAAAATGTATCCTGTTTTACGCAAAGTTTTAGGTGAGGATAAAGTTAGACAAGAGTTTCAGGCTAAGGGAATGGCCATGAATACCGATGGGACTTTTCTTATAGGAAATTCATAAAAACGCTATTCTTGGGTTAAATGTTCCCAAATGACCTGATTTTCACGGGATAACCAAGAACTCAATCGATTTAAGGGTACTTTTCTTCCATGAGTTTGAGTATCGATAAAGGCGATACGCCCATCTATTGAAAAAGGCATATTGTCTGGTTTGGCACAGTCGGCCAAGCCAACTTTTGTCAGGATCAAATAAACAGCTAGAAGATGCCGAGGAGTTATCAAGGAACTTTTCCAGATGGCCTCATTTTCCTCTGCAGAGAGAAGCTGCATGTTTTCTTCTACCAAAATCGTATGTTTGGTCATGTAGCCAACAGATGGCGCGGGATCTTTTGGCAATCGATAAATCCACTTTTGAGGAACTTTTATGAGATCTTCCAGGCCGTTTGATTCTATCTCTTGCCGAACTTTATGCGCTCCATCGATCCTTAGCATCCAAAAATGCGCTTCTGATTTATCTTTATGATAACGTTGAGCATCCAAATAAAGTTTAAAAATATAATCGGGTAATAGAGGGTGCGAAGCGATAATAAGATTGGTAAATTTACGAGGTTTGGAAAAGTTAAAACCTGCCTCTTGAAGAGTTTTTAAATTTAAAGTGACCCTTGAGGAGGAAANAAGGGCATCTAAAANAGGTTTAATGGGATGCGCATCCGGCAATAAATAAGCAGGTGGGATCGCTTCAGCTGCATTCATAAAGCCAATCAAAGTAAAGCTTACAAGGATGAGGGTGAAAAATCTTTTAAAAAACAAGCCATGCCCCACTATAAAATCCTCCTCCTGCTCCTGTATTTTCTCCCCAAAGATGAAAATAACCTCCCGCATCGAGAAAAATAGACTGATAAATTTTTAAGATGCCTTCCATTTGCGTGGTCAGAAGACGGTAATTCGGGTTGAAGCAAACGTTATTGGGATTTGACTTTTCATTGCCGTTAANAAGGCCGTAGTCAATGTGCGTCGTGCTGATGAGCCAAAGACAGGGGAAAGGTTGACACCCTAAAGAAAAATTNNTCCTCAGTTGATCTGAGGGAAATCCGCTATACATGCGATAACCCAGCCCCAGATCATACCAACAATCGGTCTGTAAAAGACCAANAAGCTTCGAGTAAAGAAGTTTTAGCTCTCCGCCCCAAACACCATAACGCACGCAAGACTTTTTATGTCCTGCCGGAATAATAAGGGTTGTTTTGACTGCAAATGCAGTGTTGGAGTTCCGATAAANAAGATATTGCCAGCTTGCTTCAGGATCTTCAACTCCGCGGCTTCTTCCGTTTAATGACTCATCCACCATCGTGTAACCGCTCTCAAGGAAAATCGCATGCTGGCAGTTAAGATCATATTCTAAATCCAGGCGATAAGAGGAGCGTCTGAATTTATTGAAGGTGGGGTGTTNTTTACCATTTTTGTTCCAAANATGATCCGTTTTATACAAGGAAAAATAACTGAGCCCATAAAAGGTGAGGGGAGGACCGATAAAAGCAGTTTCATGATAGGGTTCATCTATATAGGCTAAAATGACACCAGGTAAAAATATCAAAAGCGCTAAATATTTGCGGAACATCGTTTAATAATTTTTTAAGAGCATTATCTGCATGCCCTTATTTTATGACAATAGACTCTTAAAAATTTTCCAACTTTCACGGTTTATATTTGAATGCAAAACTCATGCTTCAAATTAGAACTTTTTCTGGCTGGAAACGAAATTGATATCCGCCTTTAACGCCGTTTTTAGTAAGAACAATTTGCCAGAGCTGGATTTGACGCGCTCTAANAAGTCCAGCGCAGGAAAGAAGGTAATAATTCCACATACGTTGGAATGCAGGACCATAAACGTTTTGAATTTGATTCCAATGTTGATTGAAATTGTGATGCCAGGCCATCAAAGTTTTGTCATAGTAGGCTCCGAAATTATGCCAATCTTCCATGACAAAATAAGGTTCGATGGCCGTTCCGATCTGACTAATAGAAGGAAGCATCCCATGAGGAAAGATATATTTATTAATCCAGGGATCTCCGGTGAAAGAAGTGGAATTGCTTCCAATTGTGTGAAGCAGAAATAAACCGTCATTTTNTAGATGACCAAAAGCCTGTTGCATAAATATAGCATAATTTTTATGGCCCACATGCTCAAACATTCCAACCGATACAATTCTGTCGAAGCTTCCTGAAAGATCTCGGTAGTCTTGTAATTTAATGGTAATAGGAAGACCCCGGCAATTTTCCTCTGCCCATTTTTNTTGCTGTTCAGAAAGTGTAATGCCTATGACCTCAACACCATAATTTTGCGCTGCATGCTTGGCTAGGCCGCCCCATCCACACCCAATATCCAAGAGGCGCATCCCTGGAGAGAGTTTTAATTTTTGGCAAATCAGTTCCATCTTGTCGTATTGGGCCTCTTCTAACGTCGATGCCTGTTCCCAAAACGCACAACTATAATTCATCGATTTGTCCAACATGATTTGGAATAAGTCATTCCCTAAATCGTAATGATGCTTTACAGCTGCCTTTGAGCGATGTTTATTTTGCTGATTCAGAATTCTATGCATCATAAATTGCAAGGATAGGGAAAAATTGAACTGGATTTTTTGATGGATTTTGGCATTCATGAGCTTTGCAATCATTTCATCAATATGCGCACAGTCCCACCAACCTTCGACATACGATTCTCCTAATCCTAAACTTTGGTCGGATATAACGCGGTTGTAAAGCCTCTCGTCATGGACTTGAATATCCCATGGACGTTTTCCATTAATCTCAATATCTGCATAATTCAATAATTCTGTGATGAGCTTTTTGGCTGACATGTTTAATCCTTTCACCTCAAAAGTGTTGTAACGCCTTGGTTTATGTTTTATCTTCGTTGCCCTGCCGATTTTTAGGGATCACCCCACAGCTCGAATTGCACATTCGGTACTGTCCATGTTTAAGGGTAAAAGCAGAACGTGAGCACCCGTTGGAGGCATCAGATGGCAATTTGCCATGTTCTCGACGATGTATTTTCCTTTACTGAGCAAGAGTTTATGGACGGGAAAAATTGGATCGCAATCAGGAGAGAGGGTGTCAATACCTATTCCTGCAACTTCTCTTTCTAAAAGAAGCTGAGCAGCTTCGATTGAAAAAGGGAANNAATGCATTTGCCCCTGACTATCAGGGTTGCGATAGCGCTCATGATCTGGCCAAAAACGACTCCAGCCTGTATAACCTATAAAACAACTATTTTCAGGGATCTGCCCATATTTNNTTTCATACTCTTGAATATCTTTTGCTGTAATCTGATAATTGGCGTCTGTTTGGCTAGATACATCCAAAACACAAGCTTGGACAATCAATTTTTCAAGAGCAATATCGTCAACGCTTGAACCTCCACGCACAAGTAAATCAGGCGCGTCAAGATGCGTTCCAATTCCTCCGTAGAGAAACATTTNTTGGGTTCTCATTCCTTTATCATAGTCGGTCATATTCTCAATTTTAAAACCGCAACTATTTTCCCATGTCGGAATATTTGGAGTCATCAGGTGTGTAAGGTCAATAAATTTGTAAGAATCGAATAACATGATTGTGAATAACTCCTTAAAAGAATACATTGCAGGATAAGTAAACACCCAGCTTCAATTCTCTAATTATAACAGGAAATGAAGCAAAGGAGAGTGCAGTGATTCGTTTTTCTTTAGCATATTAAGCTTCCTAAGTGCAATGACATTTGTGCATGCACAAACCCAAAATGAAGGGGCGGAGCTTAAAAATTTTATTGATTCTTTCGATATGGCCTGGAATACCCATAATTCTAAAATTCTATCTTCTTTTGGATTTCGGATGGAGACTGGATGACGCCAAAGGGGAATTGGATCGTGGGGCAAAATCAAATTGACAGTCATTTTTCTGAAGAAGGCGTGGGGACTATTCTTCAATCCATTGATGCTAAGCGTTTTCTGTCAAAAGATTTAGTCTTTGTGGACACGACCGCAAGACTGTCCGGAATTTTGGATAAAAATAAAAAGACTCTCAAATCTGGCATGCCTCCTACCTTTTGGGGAAAGTAGATGATAAATGGAAAATTCTTTCTCTAAGAATGTTTCAATTCCAGTCAAATTAAGCATGGACTCTCTTTCGAAATTGATAACGGCCCGGATTCGAGCTAAAACTTTCTTGAATGCAGACCCTTAGAAATTTTGAAAGAGATCTATATGGACAGCGAATCAGTTGACCTGAAACATCAATCTATTATCGCGCCTTTATGGAAACGCTTGTGTCTTCACGAAGATCTCCATTTTTCAGAATATAGCTTTGCGAATGCTTATTTATTTAGNAANAAACATGATTATCAGTTTGTGAAATGTGAAACTCCTTGCATACGAGGAACATTTAAGACAGGAAATTATTATATCATCCCTTCTGTTTCCCCAGCCGAAATCAAACTGAAATTGCCGCATTGCAAGATGGGTCCTTCATATTGTTTTTTTCCTTTATCAGAAAATTGGCTTGAAACGTTTACAAGCAAAGGAATGGCGGTCACCGCATGTCGTGCCGATACTGACTATCTNTTTCATATTTCTAAGATGCAAACTTTGGCAGGACGGGAATTAAGCAGCCGCCGCAATCTTTTACATCAGCTTGAACGTCAATTCGATTTGAACTCAAAGGAACTTAAAGATGACAAGCAAGAGGCCTATCAGTTATTAGAAATCTGGCAGGAACAATCTGCACAGACTCAGGATAAAACAGATTATTTTGCCTGTAAGGAAGCCTTAGAACATTTAGAAAGGCTTGAGCTNTTTGGAAGAATTGCTTATGCAAACGGAAAAGCGATTGGATTTACCATCGGGGAACTGCTGACTCCCACAACTGCACTTCTGCATTTTGCCAAATCATTGCATGAAATCAAAGGGGCGACNCCCTATTTATACAAGGACTTTGCAACGCATTTGCCTAAAACTGTGAAGTGGATTAACTTAGAACAAGATTTAGGCATCCCTGCCCTACGCCAGGCTNNAAAAGCTTATGATCCCGATCTTCTGTTGACTAAATGGAAAGCCTGTTAAAAGATTAAATAATTTAAAACCCAACGGTTCTTCCAACCTCTCATTATTTCAGTCTCTAGCCAATTATTTATTCCATTT
Source organism: Parachlamydiaceae bacterium (assembly GCA_013414685.1). Classification (GTDB taxonomy): domain Bacteria; phylum Chlamydiota; class Chlamydiia; order Chlamydiales; family Parachlamydiaceae; genus Neochlamydia. The sequence goes on from CP058704.1 coordinate 2,282,690, forward strand.
AATTAGAAGGTAGGTGAGTCCTTTAGGACCGCAGATGGTCTAACTATTTTTGACCTATCATTTTTTATAGCAAAAACAATCTTCAGTGTGATCATTTACCATTCCGATAGCTTGCATATGGGCATACATAATCGTGGGCCCGACAAATTTAAATCCCCGCTTGCGAAGGTCTTTGCTTAAAGCGCGAGATTCTTCTGTCTCAGCAGGGATGTCTTGATGAGTTTTACGTTTATTATGAATCGGCTTTCCTCCGACAAACTTCCAAATATAGGCATCAAATGTCCCAAATTCTTCAATCACCTCGATAAATCTTTTGGCATTATTAACGGCAGCTTCGATCTTTAAACGATTTCGTATAATCCCTGAATTTTTCAACAAATCTTCAACTTTTGCCTGATCATATTGGGCCACTTTTTNCCAGTCGAAATTGGCAAACGCTTTAGCATACTCTTTTCTTCTTTTTAAGATAGTCTCCCAACTCAAACCAGCTTGAGCTCCTTCCAAGATAAGGAACTCAAAATGTTTACGATCGTCGTGAACAGGAACTCCCCACTCATTGTCATGATATTCCTGGTAGAGAAGATTGCCGTCTGGAACCCAACGGCAGCGTTGCAGCAAATTTTTTTATTCATAAATATTCATAAATGTGATTTTGTGAAATCATTGTATGCAAGGCACTTATTTATGGCACTCAAAAAAGAACAACGCATTTTAAATATTTCCGGGAATGAGATTTGGACCGAAGCCTTAGGAGATAACAAAAATCCTGCGGTTTTATTGATCAGTGGAGCAGGAGCTCATGCTCATTTTTGGACAGATCTATTTTGTCATTTAATCGTCGAACAAGGCTATTTTTTAATCCGTTATGATCATCGAGACGTGGGACTCTCTTCACGGGTAGAGGAAACGTATAAGGTTGAAGATCTCGTGCAGGACGCATTGGAAATTCTCAATGGCTATGGAATTCACAAAGCCCACTTAGCGGGCCATTCCATGGGAGGAATCATCGTGCAACTTTTAGCAAGTTTTTATCCTGAAAGAGTTTTAAGTTTAATCTGTCTTTGCACCGGGCCTGCAGGNGGGACATCTTTAAGAGACCTCCCATTGACTGAAGAAGAACAAATGCTTGTCGATAAGACACGAGAGATTAATGCAGCCAATCGTCCTACAAAAAGTTTTGAAGAAAGCCTTCCTGGTTTTATGCGCATGTGGGAACGCTGGAATGGCACTCTTCCTGTAGATGAGGATTTGGCCATTGAATTTACTAAAGAAATATTTACGCGAACTCGCCATGAGATAGCAACAAATAAACAACACCCTCATCTTCGCGCCATCCGTGAAGGATTAGAGACCATGCCTCAAAGNAGGGCATATTTTTGAAAAATTCGGCAGCCCGTTTTAATTATCCAAGGAAAGGAAGACTATTTATTAGTGCCGAGGCGCGGAGGGATCGCATTAGCCCAAAAACTTCCTCAAGCAATTTTAAAGCTTATTCCTGGAATGGGACACATGTTTTTTAATAAGCAATGCCAAAAAAGCTTGCTGGTCTGATCATTCGTTTTTAGATTCTATTTAACACCAATATAAACTTCAATGTCGGCATGATTTGGGTCAAATGCCTTATAAACTTCAAAATCATAGCGATAAGAACGTTTAAGATCAGACTGCCAAATATCCTGCCAGGTTTTAATTAAGCAATCGGGAAATTTGCCCTGAGATTTTAGAATGGTATAATCAGCTGTCGGAATAATAATCGAGGTCATTCCAGCAGGGACATCTTCAATACTTGTGACTTCGCAGCAGATCATATAGTTATAAGGCTGGGTATAGTCTCCTTCATAATTTGAATATAAGGCCAAAATATCCCCGCTTTNTTTGTTGGGTATTTTTCTAANAATATGCTCATTGCGAAACTTTTCCCAAAGCCTGGAAATGTCCTTGCTTGCTTGTCCTTNTTCATTGGTGGTTTTCATTTGAATCCCAATGACTTTGAGAGAATCTTTAGTTTCCCGAGGATGTTTTGTCATAAATTCCCTTCGTAGTGGCCTTACTTTGACGAATAAGGTGTTTAGGGTCATTTTGTCTGCTTGAGAATTTTATTTCAATTGTGTATTACTTTATCTCGACTTTGTCCATTTTCACAGGAAATAACACTTATCTAATTATTAAGGAGGCTTATGAATTTAGCTTGGTTAATTGCAGAATTTATTGGAACATTTACTTTAATTTTTATCGGCGCAGGTTCGATTTGTCTCAATGAGATGATGCATGGGGGCGTGGGCTTACTAGGAATAGCGGCGGCACATGGTTTGGCAATCGGAGTCATGGTGACCGCGTTAGCACAAATTTCCGGCGCAAAATTTAACCCAGCTATCAGTTTAGGAATATGGGTCGGAGGGAAACAGGGAATTTTGCCTACGCTTTCTGAAATCGTCGCTCAGTTGGCTGGAGGGATTGTAGGAGCTCTCTTCTTAAAATGGATTTTTCCTGCATCAGTTTTTGAAGCTGTCAAGGCAGGCACGCCAGCGTTAGGGTCGGATATCACTGTCTCTGCTGGTATTTTTACAGAAGCGATTTTAACTTTCCTGCTTGTCTTCACTGTTTACGGTGCTGCTGTGGATCCTCGTGGAGCCTTTAAGGCAGCTGGAGGCTTTGCGATAGGCTCTGTAATTTTATTTGATATTTTGATGGGAGGNGGAGTAACAGGAGCGGCGATGAACCCTGCCCGAGCCTTTGGACCCGCAGTTATTGCAGGTGAGTGGACACATCAACTCGTTTATTGGATTGGCCCCATTATCGGTGGACTCATCGCTGGCCTCCTATACAGCCGCGTGATGTTGAAAAACGAAGTCTAATTTGTGAAAAACCGCTACTTTTTAAAAACTTATTAAAAAGTAGCGGTTTAATTAAAATTATTATATAATATTTTTATGGATAACAATACAATAGATAAAAATGCTCAAGCCTTGTATTTTAATGCACCTAATTCATATTGGGCGGAGGGGATTGTTTTATTGAAATTAAACCTTTTGCCTTCCCTTTCTAGGAAGATTTATTTTTGGATAGTTGATTTGTTTAAAGGAGGAGCTGAAACAAAAAAGTTCATGATTTAACCTTAAAAACCTTAAATGCTATTGAAAATCAGATGGATAAAGAAAATCCAAGATGGCATTTTAATGGGGATGTACGCTTCGCTTTCTATAAGGGTTGTCCAGTTTCAGGTCCAACCTATAAAAAATTAGCGGAACGTATCCAAAATCGACATCCTTTAAAGAGGTACAATGACATTTGCGAAAAACTAGATTAATTATCGAAAAATTTGATCATTTAAAAATATTTAATCAATTTCCTCCATTAAATCAAGAGAGAATCATTAATTATGTATCAACTTTGGATTATTCTGATCCAAATGATCCTTCTTTTAATCCAAATGATGCTAAATCTTTAATTAAAGATTTATTTGGCTCATAAAGTCATTGCATTCCCTAGCTTCTTAAAGCCTAAATTGCTATATCCGAATTTAACTACTTCTATTGATGGAGTTGATTCGTGTATCATACGGTTCTGATTGAAGATCTTGCGGTTGTATTATGCATTGCCGGATTTGTCGCTATTCTCTTTCAAAAAATTAGGCAGCCTGCAGTCCTGGGCTACCTGCTTGCAGGGATTATTATTGGCCCCTATACTCCCCCTTTTTCCCTTATAGATGATGAAAATGAAATTCGACTATTGGCTGAATTAGGCGTCATNTTTTTAATGTTTTCCTTAGGCATGGAATTTACTTTCAATAAACTGACACGACTTGGACTTCCGGCTCTCATCATTGGAGCATTTGAAGTGGTGACGATGGTCATTATTGGATTNTTTGCCGGAAAACTTTTGGCTTGGCCGCCTTATGAGTGNTTTTTATTAGGAGCAGCTTTAGCTATTTCTTCTACGACTATCATTGTAAAAGCTTTAGAAGAACTAGATCTTAAACGATTTTCTTTTGCAGAGTTAATGGTAGGTATTCTGCTAGTCGAAGATTTGATGGCCATTTTATTATTGGTCTATGTCTCGACGACAGGAACTTTGGGAAGCGGCTTTTCCAACCAAATTCTTTTNACCTCATTTCAGCTTTTGCTAGTCATTGGAAGTTGGTTTTTGATCGGGTATTTTACTGTCCCTTACCTCATGCGAAAAATCCAGCATTATATCAATCATGAAACCCTTACGATTATTTCAATCGGCCTTTGCCTTTTCTTAAGCTCCATTGCAATCTATTTTGACTATTCGGCTGCTTTGGGAGCCTTTATTATGGGGGCTATTTTGGCAGAAACACCTCTCGTACATAAAATTGAGAATTTAACCCTGCCGATTCGGGATATTTTTGCGGCAGTNTTTTTCGTTTCAGTCGGCATGTTAATTGATCCCAAAGTCCTTGTAGATTATTGGTTTTGGATTTTAGTCCTTTCTATCATTACTATTATTGGAAAAGTTGTCACTTGCGGGATAGGGGCCTTGCTTGCGGGACAAAGTGTTAGCGACTCAGTAAAAATTGGCTTTAGCATGGCGCAGATTGGAGAATTTTCTTTTATTATCATTGGCCTTGGAAGTTCACTCAAAACAACAGATCGTTATTTATATCCAGTTGTTGTGGCCATCGCGGCCATCACAACTTTTGCCACTCCTTATCTGATTAAATTTGGCCTGAAAATTAGCGATCGCGCAGAAGAGTGTTTGCCTCACTCATGGCAAGCNTTTTTAAAAAGATATCGCAGATGGATGTTCCCCGAAGAAGGATCAACCAAAAAATGGCATGGAAAATATCTCATTCGCTTTCTCACCAATGGCATGATTGTTGCCATTCTTGCAATCGTGAGCGCTCAGGTCTTTATTCCACATTTATTTCCTGCTGTAAATCATGAATGGCCATTTCAGTTTCTTTTTTGGCTTGTGATTTGCTTGTTGATTTCGCCCTTTATTTGGGCAATGCTTTTTAGCNNTGCGGACCCTCAAAAAAGTTCAGGCAGGGCCATCAAATTTTTGACCTGGCTGTTGACNGTTTTGGAACTCTTTGGATTGGGGTTTATNTTTTTAACAAAGCCAATATTAATGATTCCTATTGGACTTATACTNCTATGGATTTTTAAGTTGTTNTTTCATCCCATCAAAATAAGCTATTTTTGGCTGGAAAATAACTTAATTTACAATCTCAGTCGTAAATATGAAATCGATCCGGAGACATTGCAACGGTTGGCTCCCTGGGAGCACGAACTTGTGCGTGTCAAGGTTTCGAGTCAATTTCCCTTCATTGGACAAAGCTTAGAAGAAAGTCGTTTGCGGCCCTCNTTTGGAATTAATATAGTAGCGATTAAACGAGCCTTAACGACCCTTTGGCTCCCAAGTGCAAAAGAACGGCTCCTGCCTGAAGATGAGTTGGTCATTTTAGGTGAGAAAGATGAAATTGACCGTTTTCGTAATTTTGTCCGTACAATAAAAGATGAAGAGCAGCCTGCAGANACCCCAGAACTCCAGATCCAATCATTAAAAATCCAGGCCGGACACGTGCTTATCAATCACCCAATTTCTGATGCAAAAATGAAAGAATATGTACACGGTTTGATTGTAGGTTTGGATCGCAAAGGCCAGCATATTTTAAATCCTTCTCCCTCCACAATTTTGCAAGTAGGCGATATTCTTCTTTATATTGCTAAAGAAAATCAATAAACCCTTTTGGGTTAAGCCCTTATCTTTACTAGAAAAGGAATGGAAAGAAGTTGAATAATGACAGAAAAAAGTATCAAAAAGGNAATGGATACATCATAAAGATATCCCATGAATGCGCTGCCCAAAAACCAAANAACTCCAAAAACTAAATTGAAATTTCCATAGGCCGTGCCACGTTTATGAATGGAAACAAGACTTGCTATCACGGCCCTTGCAATCGACTCTTGTGCCCCAAGGCCCATTCCCCATAACACCATGCCGAATACTGCTAAGCTAGGGATGTTCAAAAAAACTAAAGGAGCAAAAANAGCAGAAACACCGACAGCTCCAATCAGAACAAGAAGACCTTTTCGGTCATAGAGTTTTCCAAGGATAAGAGAAGAAATCCCGCTTGACGCCATAGCAATTGAAAACACAACCGGAATCCAGGGATCGTGAAACAGATTTTCTTTTTTAANATGGTAAGCTATTAAAGGAAAATCCACGAATCCTGCTCCAACCAATGAAATTGCCAGAACATAAATCCAGTATGTTTTATTCAGAACGCNGAGAGGCAGTTTCTTCTTTTTTTCCTCCAGGTGTTGGGGTGAGGGATAGAGGAGGCGTGCACAGGCAAGCACTGATAAGGCACATAGAGCGGGAAGAAGCAGCAAAGCAAAACCCTTTTGGTACGTGCCTTGAGACCAAAGTATGACACTCATAAAAAGCGGGCCTAAAATTGCGCCTGTCTGATCCATAGCTTCATGTAAACCAAATCCCCATCCTCGACCGACTTTTTGAGTAGCATAAGAAAGAAGCGCATCTTTAGCCGGTGAACGTATGGCTTTCCCAAACCGTTCTAAAACAATTAAACTTGCAGCTAATGGCCAATTACCTGCTAGAGATAATGCGGGGACTGCAACTAAGTTTATTGTGTATCCAGTCAGGGTAATCAGCCAGTATTTCCCGGTTTTGTCGCTTAACCATCCTGACACGACACGAATCGAATAGCCGATGAGTTNCCCAAAACCTGAAACAAACCCAATAATAGCTCCTGAAGCTCCCAAAATGGCCAAATACTGTCCTGTAATACTCTTTGCACCTTCGTAGGTGACATCGGCAAAGAGGCTAACAAAACCTAAAAGAATAATAAAACGAAGAGCATTTTTTTGTTGATATCCTTCATCTCAGTTCAAACCGGTTTTTCAAGATTTAAGAGTTTGGCTTTAATGTCTAATCCTCCTGCAAAACCTCTTAGCTGACCATTGGCTCCGATCACCCGATGACAAGGAACAACGATTGATAAAGGATTTTTTCCTATGGCTGTTCCTACCGCTCGTATAGCTTTGGGGCGTTTGATTTTCTCAGCTATTTGAGAATAGCTTAAGGTTTTTCCATAAGGAATTGTTTTGAGTGCATCCCAGACTTCTTTTTGAAAAGATGTTCCAATGGGTTCAAGAGAAAGATCAAAAGCCTCTCTTTCCCGATCAAAATATTCTTTAAGTTGTTTTTCAGCCTTTATAAGCAGAGGATGTTGGGAATCCTCTTTCCTTAGATTTAGTTTGATGCGATCAGGAGCTTCCGTTTCCATGAGAATGGCCACTAGGACAAGATCGTTGGCAATCAGTTTTAATTTTCCGATAGGAGAAGCTATCTCTTTAAAATAAAAGTCCATCTTCGTTCCTATTTGTTAAAAAAACATTCATCTCCTCATCGAATTGATGATCAAAAATAGCCAAAAGTAATCCCTCAGCTAAAAATGGATCCCGCAAGGGAACTTTTTGCATTTGACCTTTACATTTAACTCCAGATACCCCTGTTGAAAACCTTTTTGATTGCTTCAAAAGTTAGTTCATAACGTCCTTGAATGGCTTCTCTCTTATCATGCTGGGCACCAATTTCCTCATTAACTTCCCCAAAAAAATAGGGACAATGGAAGCGGTTAACCCTGTATCGACGGCTATATTACCTAACTGTTTAATTTTACCGGCTTTAAAACCTGTTTCTTCTGCTAATTCTCTTCTGGCAGTATCCTCAGGATTGTTCTCGCCAGATTTAGAAGCCCCTCGTGCAATCTCAATTTCAAGCGAACCTGTCGCATGACGCCCTGCCACCTGAATCACAATTTTTTTCCTTCAGACGTGTGAATGATTGGAAGAATGGCCGTTCCCCCGACTTTATCTTTGTCGCAATTCCATACCATTCGATTATAAGTAAATTCAACGCCTTTGTCGTTTCTAACTGCATCGCGATAAATCGTCCAATATGCATCTTCCCATACCTTTCCTATACGACTATCCCTCATGGCCAATCTATGTATTTCTGCATTAGAAAAATTGAGTGTTCTATAATATTTCAATCTATTTTCATAGACTTTTTGTCTGACTCTTTGAATGTCCTCGGGCTTATAAAGAATTTCGTAATGGCCTGTTTGAGCAGAATTTTGATGCTTCAGCTTTGGATATTTTTCAAGATCATTAAAATATTCCTTAAGGGCTTTTTCATCTTCTTGTTGTTCAATAGATTTGATTGCAAATTGAGGCTGAAGTTTTTCGTTCAAAGTGATAATTTGTAATTCTAACTGGTTTTCAAAGATCCGATTCCAATTTTCTATTATCTTCATATTTGTATTATAAATATGAGCAGCTAAAGGTGCCTGGTCATCGGGCGTTCTGTCAACCAAACCATCTTTTAGTTTTCCATGAATGAGGTTTATTGTTTTAATCTCTGCTTTAAGCTGATTTGTCTCATTTGGTGGAAGAGTATTAAAGCTTCTTGCTTCGTTGGCATGTCTTTTAACAAATTGCTGGCCATTATAGCTTATTCTGGCTGTCTGCTTTTTCTACATGCTTTCTCAACTGTTGCAATATCTTTAAAATATTGGTCATAAGTAAAGTACTCCATCTGGCTTACAAAATTAGTTCCAATCGATGGGGTTTGAGAAGTGATTGAGGCCATAGTTTACTCCTTTTATTAAAAATAAATAATGATGCTAGACATTTTATTTAAAATTGTAAATGTCAAAAAATATTGATAGATTTTATGTTGTTTCGTTAATTATTGCGAATCATGTAGGAGGAACAATTGTGGGGCTTTCCTTCTTTCTTGCTAAATTCTTAGGAAGTTATATACCCCTTCCAGCTGAAAGTTGGAAAAGTTGACCAGAAAGCGCCCTGAATTTGAATCTGTCGAAGCAGCACAACTTGAATAAGTTGTGCGATGTAGACAGATACAAAGGCAGTGGCAGCTGACGCAGTCAAAATCCAAGTTTCAGCTGGAAGGGGTATATGTTCCAGTTGAAAGCCCCCATTTGGGCTGATTCAAAGTCTCGGGCTTGAACTTATTTTAAAAGGGTTAATATTGAATTAATATTAGCCCTATTAAAATAATTCAATCGCGAGAACTTTCAATTCAGTCCAAATGAGGGTCTTTCAACTGGAACGAGTTCTCTAATTGCGCGATTTTAATCAATCAAAAATTCTCTTTTTTTCTTGGCTTTTTTTGCCAAATACTAAATCAAACGACACTCCCTTGTTCTCTTCGGGGTCTTTTTATTGAAGTTCATTATTTCTGAATCTTCTGCCCCATTATAATGTTCGAAGCTAAGGTCAGACAATGTATATCACGGCGTCTTAGCGCCAACTCGTTCTCGTCTTAACCCTTCTTCGGATTCGTTTGAATTGTATTTTTCTTTCTAAAAGGCCTTTATTTTTATGCTGCTATTTTTTCTTTTTTATCTGTTCTTTCAAACGGCTTTTTACTTTCAAGCATCTTATGCATGATAACCGCTAACTTTCTTGCCACTGCTACTATCGCTTNTCTTTTGCCTTTCTTTTTCATGAGTTTCATTCCCCAAGCTTTCAGTTTGCTCCATGTTTTACAACGTGTTAATAGGACTGTTGCTGCTTCCACAAGTAAGTAGCGCGTTCGCTTTGATCCTTNTTTCGAGATTCCTCCCTGCTTTTTAGTCTCACCGGATGAATATTGGCTGGGCGTTAATCCTAAATATGCAGCTACATTTCTTGAATCTTTAAATCGTCTTATATCATCTATCTCTGCTTTAAATGATAAAGCCGTAATAGGTCCTACCCCGTCTATCGTTTGCAAGAGTTGCACATCTTCATCGTTTTTAGCTAGTTCCTCTATTTCTTTATCTAAAGCTTTAATTTCAGTATTTAAACTGTCCATTACGTTTAATAGACTTTTAATAACTCTTTGTACCTTCGGGCTTAGTTCTTTTACTGCCTCTTCTACTTGCAGCCTAAAGTTTTTACCTGCCTTTTTGGTGAGCTTTATTCCATAGACTTTAAGGTGCCCTTTCAGGCTATTCACTACATGAGTCTTTTCCTCTACAAGTGTCTGTCTCATATGCAGCACGCTTCTAATTTCCATTGCCTCATCACTTCTATGTACACACTCTCTAAAATGACCTACTCTTAAGGCTTCTGCTATTCCTCGAGCCTCATTTTTATCCGTCTTATTTATGATCGTTGCCAAAATCGCTGCCATTTTTCGTGCTTCCATAACCACTACGTCATAACCTGCTTTTTGAAGCCCTTTCTTTAAGTAATGTGTTAAATTTCCACTTTCAAGGCCGATTTGTGTTATCTCGTACCCTGTTTGTTTTAAATATGAACTTATTTCTTCAGGCTTTGATTCAACGGCGTCTTCTCTTACAACTTTTCCCTTAGCATTAACGATGCATATAAAAACTGTTTTCAAAGAAACATCTAATCCAACATAATAGCTCATGGCTTACTCCTTGTTTTTTGAGGTATTTGACCTCGATTTTTTTGAGATCTTACGATACTCCGTATTTGGAGTAAGCCTTTTTTATTTTTCATTGCGCTTTACTCCTAAGGCGCGCAATTACCTTATGTATATGCTCATTATCGCGGCAATTATGCTGCTGCGTAAAGACGCATTTGAAAATACATTAAAAGAGATGATTTCTTTGAGGGCCTTGTTATATCTTTTGGGTGTTTTTAATCTTCTTTTTGGCTTGGCTATTGTCATCGCTCATCCTATTTGGGAGCTCAATTGGAGAGGTTTTATTACTCTTTTAGGCTGCTTAAGCCTTATTAAAGGTGTTGTACGTTTGGCTTTCCCAAAAGAAGACCAAAGATTCGTGAAGAGTTTAATGCAGGGGAATGCTTATTGGATTGTTCTAGGAGGGATTGCACTCATAGGCCTTTATTTGGCCTATGAGGGATTTTTCAAAGATCATCTAGTTTTCTTCAAGAAAACTTCTGATATCTTGATTCTCAGAAAAATGAAACATCGGCTGTAGCTGTTTTCTGGAGATAAATTGTTCTGTAAAGTAAAAATTTGCGAAAGGATTGCATGCTTCGCTCCAGGGGATTAAAATACCTCTAAGGGTTTCATCTGTCTGAATGTAGTGAGCGCAGGCACTTAAAAGCTGTCCAGAAGGGCTGTAAATAATGATTCTACGCTTAGGGCCCCGTGGTTCTTCGTGTGCCATCAGGACGATAAGAAAAGCTAACTGACGCTCTGATGCATATCTTTTAAANNACACCTTGAGGGAAGAAATGTCTTCAGCTCCCCAGCAAATCGCTGGAGGGAGAGAAGCGATGCCATATAAAATTTTTCCATCCAGATATTCCTTAAAATCTTTACTAAGAAGCATCTCAGGCGAAAGTCCCGAAACATTATTTTTTGCTGATAGAAGCATGTCATAAAAGTTATGGGGAATTGTATCCAGGGCTGCCAGTTTAAGGGTTTCTGCAGCCAAAATATCTCTTACAGTTGTTTTTTCAGCAGATTGTAGATTGGCCGTATCCATTAAAATGGGCGCTAAAAGAAAGGTCGCTAATTCAGGCGTCATTGTGATTTGATGAGCTGAAAGAATCTTTTCCGTGACTAAGGTGGTGGCAGAGCCAACGACAGCAATTAACTTAGATTCAAGAAGAGGATNATTTTTGTCTTCATCCGCATGGTGATCGATGATGCTTTCAACAGCCTCTGCCAGATGCTCTTGTCTGGGGCGCAAAAGATTATGATCCACAAGATTAAATCGCAGTCTTTTTCATTGTGAAANAGAGTCTAAAGGAACCCCGTCATCTAAGAAAAGAAGATGATCTGTAGAAATATTCAATGTTTTGAGTAGTAGAAGAATATCCTTACGAAGGGTCATTTCTTCTCTATAAAGATTGATTAAGGGGATAAAAGTTAATTGGGGGCGTTCATTTTTTAACAAGTAGGCATAAGCGATTGAAGAAACAAATGAATCCAAATCGGCTGATTCATTTCCCATGACGAAATGAATGACTTCCGAATTTTGAGAAGCTTGCTGATAGGAGGCTTTGGCTGATTGCAAAATTCATTGATCGTCAACTGTTCATGCGAATAAAGCGAACTCAAAGAAAAAAGGCTCCCAAAAATATCCATACGAATCTGATCATAATATTCACTATTAATTTTTTTAAATTATGAATTTAACATAATATTTTATTATTTGTCTAATAAATAGAATTAATTTATAAATAACACAAAATTATTTGTTATTTATTTAATTTTCTGAGGTGAATATGAACAGCGTCAATTTCAAGACTGCAACGAATCAGTTTGTTTACGGAAACTCCCAAGCATCAGAAGGTTTAAAGGTGAATGTATATCGACTGGTAGCTGCCCTCATGACGCTGGATAAAGAGCAAATCAAGTCTTTTTCGGATTTAAAGCAACAAATCGAATTCTACTTATCGAAAGAAATTGACCCAGTTTATGAAAAGAATATTCAAAAAAGTGAAGGAATTAGCGACACGGCAATTTATGGATCCGGTAAATACGTCTTTAGAAGAGCTGTATTCCAATGCGTACGATGCTGTAGCTGGCTCTTCAAAGGAACCTACGATATGGGCACACATAGAGAAGTTTAAAGCTTTATTTACAGAAGAAGGGATTGGAATGGCTCCAAGTGACCTCTGTACCTTGCTGGGTTTTGGCCGTTCCAGTAAAGAGGCAAGATTTAATCCGAAGGAGGATCTTTCCCAAAATATTGGCTGTTTTGGATTGGGCTTTTTTCTGTTTTTTATCATCTCATCCATGACTATTACCCCAATCTAAAACCTGTTTTTGAGCCTATCGAAAACGGCATGAGTTTAAAGTTCTGGGCTCTTTTAAATGGGCGCAGCCACCGTGTTACGGCTAAAGTTTTTGGGAAAATAAAAACCTCGGACAGAAATAAAAATCAAAGAAATGCACAAAGAGATAATTGTCAACACACGTCGATTAGGTTGCGAGGCATTTCAACTGCGTTTTTTGAAGAAGAGGGGGCTCCATGCGCAAAGATTATTCCAACCATGCAACTTTCTCAAGGTACCTCAGTGCAAGTTTTTTCATCCGCATTAAAAAACCTCAAGCTGCAATTGCAAAACTAAAAGAACTTTCGCTTTTTTGGAAAATGTGAATGCAGTGGTGAATGGAGAAAGGGTCAATCAAATCCATCATTATCAACATTATTTGATCCCTGAAGGAAGAATCATTTATGACCCTGTAGTACAAAGAACAGGTACATTATCGATTTGTTCTCGAGGAAGAGTTGTGTTAAGCTTTTCACTATCCGGCTCGCGAGTTTTCCGGCACTTTGCCTTGCATTATAACTCTTTAAAAATTACGCAAGATCGTGGAACAATCAGTTCGAGCGACCAAGAGTTTATTTACTTCCTTCAAAACGCTTTTCGATGCATTTGGGAAGATCAAAACTTGTCCTTTTCACAAAAAGCTTTTTACTTAAATAGCCTGGCTCCCTTAATTGAAAAATTCAGCCTTAAAAATGGTTTGAGGATGCTTTTCTTGAAACAAAACTTAGGTTTGTATCCAGCTATGATAACAATAATAATGTAAACAAAAATCTGGAAATTCTACCCGATCTACAGGGATTAGAACCTTTAGAGAATTCAGAGACCCTTTTGCTTGACAGAGCTTATGTTCCCGATATGTGGAACACTCATAAAATCGGTGACCTTGAGTTATGTGAAAAAAATGCCTTTCCCTTTTCTTTTAGGGACAAGCAGTTATCGTTCTATTCTCTTTTATAATCGTGAATTACTAAACGAAGGAGCCTCTGAACATATCCTGTTGGGTTTTCATTTACTTTGCAGACTGTTAGAAGCCTATAATAGAGAACAACCGATTCAGGATATCGACTTCTTGAAATATAATTTGTTAAACCTTCCTTTAAAGTTTAAAAGCGGAATCAAGATCCCTCCTATTTGGGAGAGACTTACGGACAACCAATCTAATGCGATTGAAGACTTATTAGGTAAACTTTCTTCAGAAAACTGCCTGGCCCCCATTCTTCCTGTTTTGATTCAACGTTTTAAATCTTTGCAAAAAGTTTCGAGTCCCAGAACGCCTAAACAAGAGCTTTTAGATCATTTTTTTGAATTGGCGAAAATTGATCAGGGAAAATGGTTCAATCGGATGATTTCAACCATAAAAATGGATATTTTCTATTTTCTCTGGCTGCTTTGCAATTTCGAAAAAGAGACCCCTAAACTAAAAACTATGATTGATAAAATTTCTCAATATGACACCCATGTTTTTGCACTATACTGCATGTTTTTATCGAGAATATTTATTTAAAAATTAAAGAGGATACCCATAAATGGGGTTGGTTGGATTGGTCTGCTTTTTGCAACCTTTTTGAATGTGTGAGCAAAGCCATGCCTGTTTTTAAACAAAAACTAGACCATCATCATATAGTATCACTCCTTAGATCTTTCATGGATGAGGATGGAATTTCCGATACATACAAAGCTTTGATCGATTTATTTGCGGATGTCATGACTTCTGATCAATCTCTTAGCTTTCCTGACAATTTTGCCTCTTGCAATCAAAGTTATTTCCAAGATCCTTTAGTTTTATTGAGTTTACCTTTAGAGGTTAAAAAAGATGTGCTTACACCCTTATCAAAGCAGCCCAACTTTGCAGGGAATTTAAGATTGAAATCGGATATTATCCCAAGTTTTCAGAAAAAGATTATCTTTTTTCGCAGACGCAATTGATTCCTTGCCGACTGATAGAATTAGGGTGTTGGCTTTTATTTTTATAAGAAATTTGAAGGTCCCATGTACCTTGTTTGGAGAGGCTTGGATAAGGGATATGCATTGAATGTTAAAGCTGTTTGCAGTAAATTCCATAAAATTCTTCCTGAGTCTCTGCTACAAGATGAAGAAAGCTTTCTCATTCGTTGTAATGCAACTTATGATAAGATGTGGGAGGCTAAACGCGCGCTTTCCCGTGCTACATATGAAGAAGACGATCCTCAAGGGTCTCCACCTGTCAAAAAAATGGAAGAAGATGAGCGCGCAATTTATTTTCCTTATCTTTTGGCTTTACAGCATTTGCACGATGGACAAGGAAAAAATGAAGAACTACAATTGAAAGCCAATCATATCTATTTGAAGTATTTTGAGAAACAGCAATGCTTTGATCCCTCTCTGCGTAAACTTTTTATCACTCTTTTCTAGGGGAAAGCATAGACTTGGAAGCTTTTCCTGGACCTTTAAGATTTTTGAATAATGAAAAATTTATGTTCTTGCACGAAGACCCTGATGTTTTACAAGGGGGAAAATTTCATCTTCCGATGCGCAAAAGTTGATCCTGAACGCGCGAAGACAAAATGGTGAAAAAGGCGCCTGCTTCAATGAACTTGTCAAAAACAGCGATGAGGCTGAAGCCACAGAAGTGCATATCAATGTTTTTCAGCATCAAGAAAGCAATCAATTGATTCTCCAATTTAAAGACAATGGATGGGGAATGGATCGGCAGGGACTTCAAAAATTAAAATCTATCGGTGAATCTTCTAAAGATCAGGACGGAGAAAGAAATCATGGTTGGGGATTTTATCAGGCCTTAGGGGCCTATTTACGTGTGGAAGTTATCACCTCCAAAGGCGGTGAGGGCTATTTGACGGTCTTTCAACAAAAGAGGAAAATATCATAAGCTATACACTTCCACTTGAAGGTGTCTATGAAAAAGGCACGACCATTCTTTTGATCAACCCGTTTTCAAATGATCCAATTGAAGATTATGCCGCATTGCGAGCTGAGATCATTGGCCGTTTGTCTCAGTTTAAAAAGCTAAAAATTTTCTTTGAAGGTGAGCTTCTTAATGAGGAGAAAAAGCTCGACCAAGGTCAGATAACTGTTGAAAAACCGCTCATTGAAAAGGATTAAAAACAGGAGTCGTCAAAGCGGCACTGAACAAAGGTGGGGAACATTCGCTTTATATTGAGATCTACGCACCGAAACTTTGCAGAGCCAATATTTTAACTTTCTCCCGGAAAAAGTCAGAGAATTTTGAAAAAGCATTCTTACTCCTTTTCACTTTATCTACCCAGGGTCCGAGAAACCATGAACCGCTCAGGTCTCCTGAGGGATGACTCTCTTGATTTTGCGGTCTACCATGGGATTTTGGAAAGTTGTTTAAAAATTTATCATAAGCACCTTTTAGAAGGTGAGGAGCTGGATATCCTCTCTAATGACATATGGTGCGACTTTCGTTTGATGCCCTTTGAGAAGAAGCCTATTAAAGATGCTAATCATAGTCCTTCTGAGGATCTTTTGTAGCAGCAAAAATGCAGTTTTGAGCAGTTTAAAGAAAGAATTAGCAAACTATACTGTTCGATTCAATTATCCTGACAGTGCGACATTAGAAGAACTTTTCGAACCTGCATCAAAACAAAAGCTATCTGATTTAGTGAGCTTGCAAATTCCAGATTTGGACGAACGTTCTTTCGCCACTGAGCTTCTTCACTATCCTTTGAATAGCCATGCAGATACTTTACAAAAGATTCGCCATGAAGTGCGTCTAAAATTATGGGCGAAACAATTCTTAACTCAGACAGGAGAATTTGATGAGAAGTTCATTCATAGTAAAGATATCAATGAGCTTTCTCGAACGCTTAACAATTTAATCGACGAAGTGAAGCAAGGGGTTAACGAAATAAATGGTGAAAGCATTTTTGGTTTTTTCAAGGAAAAGATCTTGGGTCAGATAAAGGCAATTAAAACTGAACAAGATTCAGCTCTTCAAATCTCTAATTCTCCCGGCATGAATAAAGCATGCCAATTTTTTAAAGAAATAGCCCAACGGTTTTTTAAAGAAACGATAGAAGTTGAATTTTTGCTAAAAATAATAATGTTTTTGCGCGTACCCGACCAGGGTCACATGTGATTGAAATTAATCAAAACAAAAAAGAATGGCCGGAATTTGTGGCACTTTTCGAAGATGAACAGGATCTGCTTACAGATGAAAATCTTCGCATATTAGCAGTTTATTTAGGTTGTTTAACCCATGAGATGACGCATATGAAGGAAAAAGCGATCATGCCACGCATGATACGAAATTTTTCAATGCTTTATCTGAAAAATCTATTTTTATTGAAAGAAGATTATGAAAATGATGAGATATTATCGATTTTCAATGAAATACTCTTTCAAAATAAAAGGAAAAAGCAATCAAATGAATAGTTTAATTATATTTAAATTTTAATAAAAAATAATCTCTAAATAAATTTTATATCTGTTATAATTAATTCCTGTAGGATTAGTTATGGTAGATATAAAAATTTCTAATTTCTATAAACTCGAAAATTCATTAGTCCTTCATTGACTAAAGAGACTTCTTCGAAGGGCAAAGTATTTCAGCGCATTATTCAAGTAAAAATTAATCGCATCCTTTACGCACTCACTCATTTAAAGTGGATCAATAATTCGACTGTAAAAAATAAGCTAGAAAAAACATAATTCACCTTTCGGCTTATATTAAAACAGCAAATGATGAAGAAAAATAATTGAAGATGAGAATCAAATAGTAATTAGCAAAAATCTTTCGAAAATGCAGGAAATCTGTAAAATTCTAGAGACTGCTTACGGAAAAGAAAAGATCAATCCAATTTGGAATGAGATTTCCCAATTACAAGAAGTTTGGGATTACAATCAGAACTTAGGAGTATCTCAAACTCCCGTGCAACTTAGGATCACTGAATTAGAAGATCTTGCAATAACAGCTATGGATCAGGGGCTCCTTTTGAAGAAGTCCATCTGTTAATCCATCTTGCTAAGGCGCGATTAATTAAAGAAAAAAATATAAATAAAATCGAGGATGAAATCGATCGTGCTAAAAAGCCTTAGAACAATTAGTTGCAACGACAGTTTTAGCCCATGATGTAGGAAATAAGGCCGCCAACTTAGAGAGGCTGCGACAAATTCTAGGAGAAGAGGTTGTTCCGGCTTCTAAAGCAATTTCAAATAAACAAATTGCTACTTTTCTTAAAACAAACTTTTCTAAATTCGATGAACTTTGGGAGGCCTTTAGATTAAAATTGTCGCAAACTGAAAACAACGTTGAATCGACAGCGTCTATTCTTAATGAAATACAAGAAGGTATAAAACATGCATTTTCTCAAGCCGTGGACTTTCCAGATAAAGAAACGATAGAATTTTTCAGTCAACTGGGTTTGCCCCTTATGATCAGAAGCACAGGTAAAGAAGATACTCTTAAAGTAGCAAACCAGGAGGAAATGAATCATTTGCTAACGTGCTGCCGGACCGCAAATTTATTACAGAAATGATGGGACGTGTTGTAGCGGCTTATTTTTCAACGAAATCTTTAACCCAAAGACAACTTTCTGGCGACGATATTACCCAAAGACCCTTTATGCCGGTTCTTCTTCAAGTCATGGTGGGTGAAAAACCTCAGGGAAAAATTCCAGTTTCAGGCGTCATGGATACTACTGAAAGGGATTTAAGCACTCCTGGCGTTGTTCAAATCAGTGCGAGTTACGGCCATGCAGAAGGTGTAGTGACAGGAAGCCAAGCCTCAGATGTGTTTTATATTCACAACGATTATGTGCATGGAATCGTTCAGGAAAAAACTTCTCGAAAAGTACCGAAAAATAATGGAACTTTGTCTACTAAAAAAATCCTAAGGAGTTGAAAAGATCTCCTTGTTTATCCAAAGAGCAGCTGATTCGATTAGCCGAAATAGGAAAACGCATAGAACAAGCTTATGGTTATCCAATGGATGTTGAATGGAGTTATGATCCCGAACTAGATAAGTTTTTCATCTTTCAGGCAAGGCCTATTCGACCGCAGGAATCTAAAACCTCAACTCATATAACCCCTGAAAAATAAAAGAGTTGAAAGAGTTACAGCAAGTGGTGATTATCACTGCTGCACAAGGAAAGGTATGTGAGGTTAAAAAAATAATTCGATCTTCGCAGATTCTGCTCCAGAGGCTTTGAAACTCTTTCTAAAAATCCACAAAAATTCCTGAAGCTATTTTAATCGGAAAACCTTCGGCACCAAATTCTCATGAAGCTGGATTTTTCGTGAAAGAGGGATCCCTTTGATCTATTTACCTCAAAAAGTTTTTCAGAACTATACGACAAGTTAAAAGAATGCAATCTACTAATTGATACCCAAGAGGGGTGATGGGATTCGTACCCTCTAAGGAAAAAACAGAAAATTTTATTAAAAAGGATTACGCCGTCATTTGGCTCCCAAAATGGAAAGTTCCCCACCTTTAGAAGACCATTCCTCGTTTGAACGACTCCTTAACGAAACTGCGAAAAATTTTGATTTGGATGAAATTAAAGGCAACGCAACAAAAATCTATGGATGGAACGTATTAGATCGTGCATTAAATGCCTATGAGAAAGCTAAATCTCAAGGAGAAAGAGCTTTTTCTTAAACGGTCTATTGACTACTGTTAAAAAGACCCTTCTCCATACTGTTCCTTTAGAACATCGTGAAGCGGTTTGGAATAAAATCCTTCATGCAGCCAAGCACGTTTGGGAAGTCAGCAACGATTCATCAATGCACGATTTAAACAAAAATTTGCGATGAATTGGCTTCGTGCAGCTTTAATGCAAAGACCCTTAGAAGGAGTGGTCGATGGGGACTCTTTATACACAGTTTTAGATGAAGTTAAAGAGAGAGAGCTTCTAGAGATATCTCCCAAATTGAAAGCTATGCAAGAAAAAAATGCTTACCTTGATATTTTTATTCGCTGCCAAAAATTTATTCTCACCACTGAAATTCGAGAAAACTGGAAAGCATTTATTGACGGTCTTCATACAGATGAATTACCTAAATTGGCTTCCATTTTTCTCTGCTTGGCCCCAATGTAGTCGAAACATGGATCAACGCATCTTTTCCTGCCGCATGGCTGAAATCTGCTCAAAACCCTAGACACTGCTTGAATGCATTGATTGAAGAAATTCAAGAAGGACAAATTAAAAAGCCCTCAAGCTCTCAAAGCTCTCTACGGAGGTGGCTAAAAATTTAGCAGCTTGGCCGGCGATTTTGCAGATCCGGAAAAATTTGATGATTTAATCAATCAATTGGAATTCGAACTCCTATCAACAACAATTGCGTGTGCTGAAGTTTTAAAGAATGCACAGGGGATGGATGTCACTCTTTTATCAAACGCATTCCAAGAACTTATTGGTTCATTTGACAATTGTATTAAAGGTCTTACGACCAGCTCTAATTATCAAAATGATTCTAAATTAAAAGCTGAACGTTTTGCCCAACTGCTTGAGCATTATTTAGAAATTGCACTTCTTGCAATAGATCCAAAAATGTTAGAGCAAGATTCTGCTCTTCAACGGCAAGCTGAGCGTTTAATAAACTTTCTCCCAGCAAGACTTGTACGGTTGAAGACAAAAATGTCTGAAGATCCCGAGAAAGCTCTTTTGCCTTCGGAAAATTTTTCCGCTTCTATGGCTTCTTTGGGCAGCAACATGGCCCAACCGGCGCGAGCCATGCCTGGGTCTTTGGAGGATTTTTCTCAATGCTTCATCAAACGATGATTACTGCAGGGCAAAGCGTGAGTACACGTGCAGGCATTAAAAATCATTTTCCCATCGCGCTTAGATTATGCTGTGAAAAACTCGAGAATTTGAATCTGAATAATGAAAAAATCAACAATTCAAAGTGTCGTTTATGACTATCCGACAATCAAAGTTATTTATAATTGTCCGATGAATTTTCATAGTGCTAAATTAATGATCATTGCACAAATTAATCCAGATGGAGAATTAAAGAATCTTGTGTTTGAAGGAGACTTTTTACACCTGATGGTATTGGGAGAGTTGGAAGAGAACAGGATCTGCAGCGATATGTCATGAATTCTTACTATACGCCTATAACTCCTATGACTGCGCCAAAAGATTACAAACATGCCCCTTCAGCTTCAGGAACGGTGCATTTTCAATGGGATGTAAGTTTACAAAATGTTGAAAGTGATTTTTCAGCAATCGCCAATCATCTGCAAAAAATGGTAGATTTCTTACAAATCAGCGTAGAACTTCCTGAAGAGTTTCACGAAAATATTCTTGAAGATTATCCATGGACGTTAGGTTTGTTTGAAACACATCATTTGCAACAAATGCCTAAAAAGAAGACCGAGCAGTTTGTAAATAGTTTTTAAATGGAGTAATAAAGAATTTTTCAGAGCAAAACATTCAAAGTTTTTTAACACATTATTATAAGATTTTCAGTATCGACCCGAATCATCCGCTATTGCAAGAAATTTATGATCGCTTGCTCGATGAAGATTTTGTATGGGAAAAGAAACATTTATATAAAAATTTACTGTCTTTCTTAAGTCAAATGAATCCAGAGAAACATGTAAAAACACCCCATTTCCTTTCAGCAATGCAGAAAAATTAATTCAACTACCAGCTATCTCTCAAGAAAGATATGAAAAATCCAATCACGCTTGCCTTTCATTTTGACGGCAGAATCTGAAGAAGCAGATTTTTATTTCGAATCTGCAAAAAAGAATTTCTTGAATTATATACTCCTTCAGGTTAAAAGTTGGAAAATTTGACAAGACAGCTTCTCGAGTTTGAATCTGCCTGCACGTCCAGTGGAGTGCTCCTTCAAAGGTTATGCCTGATCAAAATTGAACGCTTCTTTGTCTAATTTCCCAACTTTCGTATAAGGTGAAATTTTTAATCTGAGAAGATAGGAAGTAGTTATGAAAGAACACGCTCTTTTTGTTGCAGGCCTTCTCTTTGCTCTCATTGCTTTAATTCACTTATCTCGTCTTTATTTTCATTTTTCAATCCTCATCGGCTCAATCCCAATTCCCTATTGGGCAAACGTCGTTGGACTGATTCTTTTTGCTGCATTGAGTTTTGGATGTTTTACGCATTGAAATTCGGCGACTAAACGACATATTTTTTAATTCTTATAAGGTCATATGAAAAATCACCCTCTTGCAGGAACTTCTCCTACCCAAGCAATGCTTGTTGATATTCCTTCGCTTCTTTCAGCTTATTATAAAGAAATTCCAGATCCGGCGATTCTTGAGCAGCGGGTATCTTTTGGCACTTCGGGTCATCGCGGCTCATCTTTTAANAAAAGTTTCAACGAACACCATATTTTAGCCATCAGCCAAGCCATCTGTGATTACAGGGCAAGTAAAGGAATTGATGGACCTCTATTTCTGGGAATAGACACGCATGCCTTATCTAAACCAGCTTTAATTAGCGCAATAGAAGTTTTGGCTGCAAACGGTGTGAAATTGATGTTAGCAGAAAAAGACGAGTATACACCAACTCCTGTGATCTCTCATGCGATTCTTCAATACAATCGGGGACGGAAAAGTGGATGGGCAGATGGGATTGTGATTACTCCCTCTCATAATCCACCAGCCGAAGGTGGCTTTAAATATAATCCNCCTAATGGAGGGCCTGCAGAACAAGATATCACGGACTGGATTCAAAAAAGCAAATGAATATTTGGAAAAGGGATTAAAAATATTCAGCGCATGCCTTTAGAAAAGGCTCTTCAATCCACCAACACCCATAGATACAATTATATTGATGCTTATGTAAGCGATTTGGAAAATGTCATCGACCTGCAAGTGATTAAAGATTCTAAAATAAAACTTGGGGTGGATCCTTTAGGGGGTGCAGGAATTCACTATTGGAGGCCGATTGCAGAACGCTACGGTTTAAATTTAACTGTTGTAAATGAAACGATCGATCCCACATTTCGCTTTATGACTTTAGATTGGGATGGACAGATCCGCATGGATCCTTCTTCTTCCTATGCAATGCAAAAGCTCATCGGGCTTAAAGATCGATTTGATATAGCTTTTGCCTGCGATACGGACTATGATCGGCATGGAATTGTAACCCGTAGTGCTGGCCTGCTTCCATCCAATCATTTTCTTTCTGCTGCAATTTATTATCTTTTTCAGCATCGTCCAAAATGGAACAAAAGGTCAAAAGTTGGCAAAACAGTTGTCAGCAGTCAGATGATTGACAGGGTTACTGCAAAAATAGGACGCACACTTTATGAAGTACCTGTAGGGTTCAAGTGGTTTGCAGAAGGATTGTTTGATGGCTCTTTAGGCTTTGGAGGTGAAGAAAGTGCAGGAGCCTCTTTTGTTCGTTTGGATGGTTCAGTGTGGGCAACTGATAAAGACGGCATTATCATGTCCTTGCTTGCTGCAGAAATGACGGCAAAGCTTGGAAAGGACCCTGGTCAAATTTATGAGGAAATAACGCAGACTTTAGGCAATCCAGTTTATGACCGTGTGGAAGCACCTGCAAATGCAAAACANAAAAAACAATTAAAAAATCTGTCACCTCAACAAGTAAATTCCCAGGATCTTGCAGGAGAAAAAATTCAAGCTATATTGACAAAAGCTCCGGGAAATGACCAACCTATTGGGGGACTCAAAGTCGTAGCTGAAAATGGTTGGTTTGCCGCTCGTCCCTCAGGTACAGAAGATATTTATAAGATCTATGCCGAGAGNTTTTTGGGTAAAGAACATTTACANAAAATTTTAAATGAAGCTCAAATAATTGTGAATCAAGCGATTCATGATTAATTTTGGATGTTATTTAGCCTAATTTCGATTTTGAATTTATTTTTAAGATACTGCCGTAAAATAAAAGGTAGGATCCCACCGTGCTTGAAATACTCAATTTCACTTAAAGTATCTAAACGCGAAATGAGCTTCACATGCTTTTNTTGATTATTTTGATTGATCTCAAGGGTTAACTCTTGTTTCGGTTTAAGTTCGCTGTCGAAAATAATCGTAAAACTTTCGTCCCCTGTAATCCCTATGCTTTCATAACTTTCATCTTCCTGAAATTCAAGAGGAAGAACTCCCATGCCAATGAGATTGCTTCTATGAATGCGTTCAAAGCTTCTGGCGACAACTGCTTTTACACCTAAAAGTGCTGTACCTTNTGCCGCCCAATCGCGCGAGCTTCCCATCCCGTAATCTTTGCCTGCAAAAATGATAAGAGGGGTTTTTCGTTTACTGTATTCTTCACAGGCATCAAAGATGGGCATGATCTTTTNTTCCGGCTGCAGTTTTGTAAAGCCTCCTTCTTTTCCATCGGCCATTTTGTTGCGCAAACGAACATTTGCAAAGGTTCCTCTCACCATCACATGATGGTTGCCCCGACGGCTTCCATAACTATTGAAATCGCGTTCTTTGACACCGAGGGATAAAAGATATTTTCCTGCAGGAGAATCTGCTTTAAAAGCACCAGCAGGAGAAATGTGATCTGTCGTCACGGAATCTCCAAACAAAGCCAAAGCCGTCATGTTTTTCAATTCATGATGTGAAAGTACTTNTTCATCGACTCCATCAAAATAGGNGGGATTTTGAATATAGGTGCTTTTGGGATCCCAAGCATACAAGGAGGCTTTTTCCACAGAAATCTCTTTCCAAATCCGATTGTCATCCAGAACATGGGAGTAGCGTTNTTGGAACATTGAAGGCTGAATTCCTTTTAAAATTGTTTCATGGATTTCTTGGGAAGAAGGCCAAATCTCTTTCANAANAACTGGTTTTCCTTCTTGGTCATACCCTAAAGGTTCTTTGTCCATATCAATATTTACCCTTCCGGCAATCGCAAAAGCGACCACTAAGGGAGGAGACATTAAAAAATTTGCTTTAACTGCGCTATGGATGCGTGCCTCGAAATTGCGGTTTCCGCTTAAAACGCTTGCTGCAATCAGATCATGCTCTTTAATTGCATGTTCAATATGTTCGTCCAGAGGGCCGCTATTGCCTATGCAGGTTGTGCATCCGTAAGCCACAAGCTGAAATCCAAGAGCATCCAAGTATTTTTGAAGGTCGGTCTTTTCAAGATAATCTGTAACAACACGGGATCCAGGAGCTAGGCTTGTTTTGACCATCGGATTGACTTTTAAACCTCTTTCCACAGCTTNTTTAGCAAGCAAGCCGGCTCCTATCATTACACTTGGATTGCTTGTGTTTGTACAGCTTGTGATTGCAGCAATGACGACAGAACCATGCCTTAAAATTGCATCGCAATGAGAATTTTCCAGATATCCCGGATTCGCCACCGATTGAGTGAGAGGGCGGTTAGTGACCATTTCAGATTCGCTCCAGGTCACAGATTTTCCGTTTCCTAAGGAGGGTTTTCCACCTTCAGGAAGAGAAGATTCCAGAGCATAAGATTTGCCTGCATGAATACAAATTGCTGAGTCTACTTCTTCTTCCTTCTTGCCATAGCCTCCTGAAGCAATAGGGGATTTCATCAACTGATGGAACTGCTCTTTCAAATGAAGTAAATCAATACGATCCTGAGGACGTTTAGGTCCTGAAACACAAGGAGAAACGGTTTTCAGATCAAGCTCGAGAGTTTTTGTATAATCAATTTCACCTTTACGAGGAATTCCAAATAATTGCTGGGCTTTTAAATATTCTGAGATCAGGGAAAGATTTTCCTCAGATCGGCCGGTCATTTTTAAATATTCTAAGGTTTTTTCATCGACAGCAAAAAAACCGACAGTAGCCCCATATTCAGGAGCCATATTACCTATCGTAGCGCGATCAGCCACAGTCAAGCTAGCGGCACCTTCGCCAANAAATTCTACAAATTTGCCTACGACATTTTCTTTTCTTAAGATTTCAGTGATGCGCAAAGTGAGATCTGTTGCGGTCACTCCTTCTTGAAGATGTCCTGATAGATGAAATCCAATGATTTCAGGAGCTTGCAGGAAAACAGGCTGACCAAGCATCGCAGCTTCAGCCTCAATTCCTCCAACACCCCAGCCCAAAACCCCAAGGCCGTTGATCATGGTTGTATGCGAGTCAGTGCCTACTAAAGTATCCGGATAAAGAAAAGTCTTCCNCTCCTTTTTTTCTTGAACAACGACAGTGGCTAGGTATTCTAAATTTACTTGATGGACAATTCCGATTCCAGGAGGAACGATTCCAAGTGTTTTAAATGCCTGCTGCCCCCATTTTAAGAAGGCATATCTTTCATAATTACGGGCAAATTCAATTTCTAAATTAAATANAAAGGAATCAGGCGTTCTGGCCCGATCCACCTGCACAGAATGATCCACGACTAAATCCACTGGAACCTGAGGTTCTACTAAAGAAGGATCACGGTTCCTTTCTGACATGGCATTGCGCATAGAAGCAAGATCTACCAGAAGAGGAACACCGGTAAAGTCCTGAAGAATGACTCTGGATACAACAAAGGGAATATCATCAGAGGAAGCGTTTTGCTGGGGAGTCCATTTGGCCAAGCGCAAAATATCTTCCTCTTTGATGATACGATCGTCATAGTTTCTTAAGAGAGACTCAAGCATAATTCTGATGCTGATTGGAAGCTTTTTGATTTTACCTAGCCCTCCTTCTTCTAAGGCAGCCAAGGAATAATAGTGGTATTTTCCACTTCCTAGAGTTCTTAATGAATTAAAAGGATTTTTAGGCTGGCTCATGAGTTCTCCTGATACTAATTAGCCTTCATCTGTATCATTCTCCGAAAAAGATTTCAATGTTTTGGTGATAGCAAAAATAAAATCTATCGGTGTTTGAAAATTTCCTGCAATACGTTGAGATAATGTGGGATTTTAAATTTTAGTTAATATATAAAATATTTTGTTGCTGTTAATCTAACAAATAAGTAATATTTTTCGATTTAAAAAATATATACCAATAAGTTGTATTTTTTATTTGATATGAATTTGACAATGATAAAAAAATAGACTTATTCCCGTTGAAAATTGGAATTTTGACCTTGTTAGCTTGCCTCTGTCTTTGAATCTGCCTGCATCGCTTGAGCTTATTCAAGTTGTGCTATTTCAACAGATTCAAATTCAGGGCGCTTCCTTGTCAAATTTTCCAACTTTCAACTAGAACGAGTATAGTCAATATTCAAAAATTTGGAATCAGTAACTGCATGTACGTTTTTATAGGAATTTTATGACGCTATACCCGATTTATCATGATGCTTTCTTTTCTGTGGATCCTTTTGAAAATTTTGAAAAATTAAATTATTTTGTTCACCCATTTGAGTCGGATTGGTGGTCAAAAGATGAAAATGAACAACACCCCTCACCAGACTTAAGTTTTGAACAATCGAAAATAAGTAAAATTTCTCGCAAGCAAATTAAACATTGGCATCCTTATTATAAATTTTCTAAAAAAGTGTAATGGTAACATGTAAAAATTCTAATGGTGACACGACACAATTTAAAACAAAAAGCATAGCAGTCAGAAAAATTCTTTCTCCAAAGGTTGGATTTTTAAAGAACCCTTCTTCTGGAATACAAAAATAAAGTCCCTAGTGTTAAAAAATAGAATTCTGAATGATCGCTTGAAAAGGTGTAAAGCTCCGGGTGTTTCACATAAAGAATTCATGGTATCCCTTGCTCAAGAAAATAAGAAATTAAGGCTCTTAAATTATGATTTCCAAAAAGATATTTAGATTTTATTAGTCTGGTTTTAGATTCGAGAAGCCTACCGGAAGAAAACACAAATCAGGGGACAGGTATAGGCCATTTGGAAGAAAATGAACATTTAAAACAACAAACTATTGATTATGAAAACAAAATTGCAGAATTAGAAATGAAATTTGATTCACTGGTCAAAGAATTTGTTTTAAAATGCGAAAAAGAACAATCAGACAAAGAGAATAATCAAAAACTTTTACAAGAAAATGAAGTATTGAAAAAGCAAAATTCAGTATTTCTTCAGATTCATAGTGACTCTGTAAAGAAAATGCATTTTAATGAGCAAAAATATCAAACGAATATCCAGAGCCTTTCGCAGGAAAACGAACTCTTGAAACAATTAGTAAAACAACTGCGTTTAGACAGCGAAAATAAAAATTTAGAGTTAGAGGAATACAAAAATAGAAGCGAGGAAGCTATAAAGGTTTATCAGAATGCAAATGATAAATGGTATTTT
Source organism: Parachlamydiaceae bacterium (assembly GCA_013414685.1). Taxonomy (GTDB): domain Bacteria; phylum Chlamydiota; class Chlamydiia; order Chlamydiales; family Parachlamydiaceae; genus Neochlamydia. The sequence goes on from CP058704.1 coordinate 2,310,614, forward strand.
ATGGCCCAGCAGCTTGAAATGGAAAATAAAAATTTAAAGGCTCGTCTTCAAACGATTGATCTTACAAGAAATTCATCCAATCAATAAGGGAACCCTATGCAATTTAATTTAGCCAATCCATTCACGATTTTTCCTCTAGATCAGTTTCCTTTACAGGAGGAATCACTTCCTAAGCAAATTCCCATTTCATTTTATGAAGAGAATCTTCCCTCGGAGGAAAAACAAATGTGGTGGGAAAAAGAGCTATTTCTCAAGTATCATCTCCCATAGAAAGTTCTTTTGATGAAAGGGATTCAAATTCAAAGAAGAAAATTAAAAAGGAATAACAGAAAAAAATCGACTCAATCTAAAATAGAAAGTGTGAAAAATAAGAGTTCGAATCGTCTTAAAAAACAACATATCGATCTGACAAGTGAAAATCCTAATACACAACTGCTAGATAAAAACAGGATGTTAGAGCAAAAGTTCAGGAGCTTCAAGCATTTAATGGGCAATTGAATGAAAAGCTTGAAGAAGTGTGTCAAAAGAATGAAATATTAAAAAGTCTCTTAAAGCTCTTGAGTGGATAAGAAATGCGGACTTTAATTGGTATATGCAAATGCTTCTGATGCATGCAAAAATCCAGAAAGCTCAGACAGAGGAGCCTCTTGACTTCAGTTTTGCTGGATCAATTAATGAGATTTAAAATAAACTGGAACAGTTGAAATTAACAAAACTTTTTTTCATTCAAGTTGAAAATTGAGAAATTGCAAGTTGATGAAAGGAAAAGATTAACCATAGTTAACAAAGAGCAATTATCATGAAAAAGTTAAATCTATCCCAGAGGGATTTCATACTGTTACGCCCTATTTAACATTAAAAAATGCAGCAAAAGCCATTCAATTTTATAAAGACGCCTTCGGGGCAAAAGAAATTGAGATCCACCATGCCGAAGACGGAAGAATCTTGAATGCAAGCATTCAAATTGGAAATTCTATGGTGATGCTGTGTGACGAATTTCCTGAGTTTGGATGCGGAACCCTCTCTCCTCAGTCTATGAAAGGGACAACGATTGTATTACATATTTATGTAGAGGATGTCGACGCCCTNTTTAATCAGGCACTTCATGCAGGGGCAAAAGTCAAGATGCCGGTCGAAAACATGTTTTGGGGAGATAGATATGGCCAATTAGAAGATCCGTTTGGATATTTTTGGTCCATTGCCACACGTATTGCAGATGAATCGACCCTTGAAGATTCTCATTCTCAACAATGTTGTAAGCATTAACTATTAGGTCGTGATATGGTTATCACGGCTTTCTCTTATTTAAAAGAAGGTTGATTTTCCGGTAAAAATCTTAAGCCGCTTGTGGCTTTTACATGTACGTTGCTGCTTTTTAGTTCTACGACTACAATCCCAGAATTTCCTAAGGAAAATGATCGGTAGTCAACATCGAACCCCCTTTGAGTTAAAGCCACATCCACTCTTCCTGCGATAAACTTGTCTTTGTTAGCTGTAGATTCGCCCTGGCGTACAAAAACAAATCTTGCCTACTCCGACTTTGACAGGAACATTTTTTAAGTAGGGATAGGCATCAGTGGTAATTGTTGGAAGATTGTTAAAATCCTCAGGAGTCGTGATAAAAATGCGTTTTTCTCCTCATGATTCACGATCAATGAAAGCATGTTAGAAGCAAGATAAACAGATAAAATTGAGATTAAAAATTTCATATTGCTTAAGAGTAAAAATAATCCATTTCCTCATTTTTCTTGGNGCCGATGACCCTCCAGTTTAAACGAATGCTATGTGGATCGAAATGGATTTGGCCAAAGTACGTATCTCCTTCACAGAGGTGAGAATCAATCGATGAGAGAAGATGTTTGTTTGCGGGTGCAAGATGAAGAAGTAAAACAGGATTTTCAAATCCGCGCCTTAGATGTTCTAAGGAAATAATTCCTGCATAACGATCTAAAGTCCAACGAAAAATATTTGTAAAATTCATTTCTTGTCCTTGCTTGCCTTGCCAGTAACCTTTTTCATGAAATATGAGAATATTGTCGCCTTCTTTTGTGAGAGTGACTTCTCCTTTCCCTTTACCATGCCATCCTTGTTCCTCTTTTGATTTGCTTTTCGCATGAAAGGTCAACTGAGTTATGGTGTTCAGACGTTTCCAAAAATCAAATAAAATGTGAATTTTATTTTCTTGGTGATTGAAATTGGCTTTTTCTTCTTTCGAAACATAATAGTNTCTTTTTTCTTGAGGAGGAAGAAGCGTATACGCTTTCTTCAGCAGCTGTTCTAATTCTGGCAAAAGAGGATAGGCAGGATTAAACTGATAAAGTCTTGTTTTTCCTTCGTAATAACTCAGGATAATGCCTCCTTTTTCTAACCTCAGGAGGGCTTTTTGCAAGGGAGTGAGGGGCGTGCATAGAAAACGATGCAATTGTGTGCCGTAACAGCGTCCATTGACAAATAAGAAAAGCAGAATTTNTTGGATATTTTTGTTCCCGCAGAGAGCTTCCATCATAAAAAATTAAACTCTTTTTGTGTTTTTAGACTAATCTTTGGTTTTTGAAGTGGTAGTTGATGAGGTTATATTCATTTATTTTGTGCATTTTATAAACCACTTTATGGTTTTTAATGAAGCAAAATATTTTTTTAAAGCTTGAGGAGTGTAAAAAAATCAATATTCTCAGCGTTTTTACAAAAAAACAAAAATTTAAGAAAAATATGGGAAAAATGAAAAACAATTGGGATTTGAGCGAATTAGAGGAGTTCTATGCACAACCTTTGTTTGAATTGATATCGACAGCGCATCAAGTACATCGTGAATGTCATCCAGTTGGTATGATTCAGGTTTGTACAATTATTTCTGTAAAAACCGGTGGTTGTTCAGAAGATTGCAAGTACTGTGCACAATCTTCCCGCTACCAAACAGAGGTTAAAGCCGTGCCCATGATGAACTTAGGCGAAGTGCTAGCAGAGGCNAAAAAAGCTAAAGAGCGTGGAGCGACGCGTGTTTGTCTTGGAGCAGCCTGGCGGGAGGTGCGGGATAATAAACCCTTCGAAGAAATCCTAAAAATGGTCAAAGAGATACATGCCCTAGGTGTTGAAGTGTGCTGCACCTTAGGAATGTTAAAAGAACATCAAATTGCAAAACTTAAAGAAGCGGGTCTTTATGCTTACAATCATAATCTGGATTCTTCTGAAAGTTATTATAAAAATGTGGTCACGACGCGCAACTATGAAGACCGGTTAAAAACATTAGAAATTCTTCAGAATGCAAATGTGAGCATTTGTTGCGGAGGAATTTTAGGCTTGGGCGAAAAACCTCACGATAGGCTTGAGCTACTCCGGACTTTGGCAAATAGAAATCCTCATCCCGATTCAGTGCCCATCAATCGTTTAGAGACAGTTCCAGGTACACCTTTTGCAAATCATCCTAAAGTTTCAGCGTGGGAACTTATAAGGATCATTGCGATAGCCAGAATTTTGATGCCAAAAACGATCATTCGGCTTTCTGGCGGCAGGCAGGCTTTATCACAGGCAGAACAGGCTCTTTGCTTTTTNGCTGGAGCAAACTCAATTCATTTTGGCGAAAAACTTCTGACTGTTCCAAATCAATCAGTTGATAAGGATGAAGAGCTTTTTCAATTGCTTGGCCTNAAAAAACAATCTGCATTTTTAAAGAGCACCATGCAGAAGCTTCAAAGTAAATTGAAAAATCGTCAATTGCAGGGAAACTTAAGAGAGTTAAAATCCTCGCAACTTTTGATAGACTTTGCTTCTAATGATTCTTTGGGGCTTGCCCAATTAGCATCTTTTAAATCCGCAGTGATCCAGGAATGCTTGAATTGTTCTCAAGTTGGTTCGACAGGCTCAAGGCTTTTAACAGGAAACTCCCTGTATATTCAAAACCTGGAAGAAAAATTGCAAACTTCCATAAAAGTCAATCAGGAACTCTTTTTAATTGCGGTTATATGGCGAATTTGGGGTTGATGACAGCGCTATTTAATCCTGAGGACCACATTCTTTATGATATTGATGTTCATGCCTCAATGCATGATGGGATGCGATTAAGTCGTGCCCAGGCCTTTGCATTTCGACACAATGATCTCAATTCTCTTGAAGCAAAATTAAAGACACGAAGAGGAAAAACACCTATGTCTGCGTGGAATCCATCTACTCAATAGATGGATCTAAAGCTCCTCTGTATGAGATTTGCCAACTTTGCCGCTTGTACAATGCTTTTTAATTGTGGATGAAGCACACGCCACGGGGGTCTGGGGGCCTGGGGGAAGAGGCCTTATTGAGGACAATCAATTAGAAAGCCAGGTCCTTGCCCGTATTATTACATTTGGAAAAGCGCTTGGTGCACAAGGAGCGATTGTCTTAGGAGATGCGTTATTAAAAAATTGCTCATCAATTTTGCGCGTCCTTTTATTTACTCGACTACGCCTTCTTTTCCTGTGTTGGCTGCGATTAAATGCAGCTATGATTTTTCCCAACCATGGAAAAAGAACGTCAGGAAATTAAAAAATTAATCAAATTTTATAGTGCATTCTATCAGGAGGCTTCCTCCACACATATCCAGGCCATAAAAGTTAAAGGTAATTTTGCAGTCAAGCAAATCTCTGAAAAATTGGCTTCGCACGGATTTGATATTCGGGCTTTGATGAGTCCGACTGTACGACAAGGACACGAAATATTAAGACTTTGCATGCATGCTTTTAATACGAAACATCAAATAGAAGATTTCATAAACATCTTAAAAAATCAGGGGTGGAAATTTAGATGATGAGAGTCATGGTTACAGGTATTGGAACAGAGGTTGGTAAAACACTTGTATCCGCTATTATCACTCAGATGCTGGAAGGGGATTATTGGAAGCCTGTGGAAAGCGGGGAGTTGGAATTGGATTCTGTTCGGATGTCGTATCTTCTTGATGCTTCCAGGCATCGTATTTATCCTTCCGCTTACTCGTTTAAGTTTCCTCTGTCTCCTCATCATGCAGCTCGTTTGGAGGGTAAATTTATAGATCCTGCTCTTTACGACCGCCAGAAACGGAAAGGACTTTAGTCATCGAAACTGCTGGAGGTGTTTTTGTTCCTTTAAATCCTGCTTTTACTAACTTGGATCTTATTAAAAGTTTAAATTGTGAATGTATTGTTGTTTCTAAACACTATTTGGGCAGCATTAATCATACTCTTTTAACGTTAGAGGTTTTGAAAATCCATAAGATCCCTGTTTTAGGGGTGATTTTTAATGGAGAATCCAACCCTGATACAGAAAACGCCATTTTGAAAATTTCACAACAGCGTTTTTAGGGCGTCTGCGTCCTGAAAAACAAATCAATCAAAACATTATTCAAGGGTATGTAAAAGAATGGAAAACAGCTTTCTATCCAAAACTTCAGGTTTAATTGAAAAGGATCGGGAGTGCCTTTGGCATCCCTACACACAAATGAAAACAGCAAGGAACTTTCTTCCAATTGTACGTGGAAAAGGAATCTATTTATATGATGAGAATGGAAAAAGCTTCGTTGATGGAACCTCTTCCTGGTGCGTTAATTTGCATGGCCATGCCCATCCTTATATTGTAAGCAAATTACAGGAACAGTTAGAAGTTCTTGAGCATGTCACTTTTGCAGATTTTACGCATCCATGGGCAATTGAATTAGCTTCGAGGCTGCTTTCCATTCTTCCTGGAAGCCTATCGAAAATTTATTATTCCGATAATGGCTCTACTTCTGTAGAAATCGCCCTTAAAATGGCTCTTCAATATTGGTCTAATCAAAATCCCCGGACAGAAAAAAGCAAAGTTATTTGTATAAAAGGCAGCTATCATGGAGATACGTTTGGAGCGATGGCCGTTGCGGGACAGAATGTCTTCAATCAACCCTTTTGGAAGTATTTATTTCATGTGGAGACGATTGATTTTCCAAAAAAGGAAGANGAAGAAGAAAGCATCATGCAATTGAAGCAGATTTTACATCAGGGAGAGGCCGCCTGCTTTATTTACGAACCCCTCATTTTAGGTGTAGGCGGAATGCATGTTTATTCTGCAAATGTGCTGGAAACATTTCTTAGATTATGCAAAGCCTACGAAGTCATTACGATAGCGGATGAGGTCATGACTGGCTTTGGAAGAACAACATCGCTNTTTGCTTCGGAATATTTAACAGAGACGCCTGATATAATTTGTCTTTCTAAAGGTTTGACGGGCGGGTTTTTGCCTTTAGGTGCGACGGCTTGTACNACAAAAATTTATGATGCATTCCTTTCGGATGATAAGCATCATGCATTGCTGCATGGCCACTCATACACGGGTAATACGTTAGCTTGCTGTTCAGCGCTGGCAAGTCTAGACCTGTTGTTGGAAAAATCTTCGGAAGATCAAAGGCAAATGATTGCAAGACAGCATGAGATTTTTTGTCAAAAATGGCAAAGCCACCCTAAATTAAATCGATGTGTCAGTTTAGGGACGATTCTAATTTTAGAATATAAAGGAGATCTAAAAACCGCTTCATATTTCCAATCCATTCGCGACCGTCTGTATTANTTTTTTCTGGATCGAGGTATTTTGCTGAGGCCTTTAGGAAATGTTATCTATCTCATGCCTCCTTATTGCATTCTTGAGGATGAACTTCAATGGATTTACTCGGTTATTATTCAAACTTTAGAGGAGGCTGTATGAATTCTTTTGTTTCATTTAAGGAGCAATTTCAAGCTTTGATTCAGTCAATTGTGCTTTGTCCTAGCTCCCATGCAAAATGGTTAAATACCCTTTCNTTTTTAGAAAATGTGGGGGCAAGAAAGATTGCAGCCTGTGAACATCCCCTTTTGGTGAAAGAAGAAATGCTTAAGCACGCGGCAGAAGAATTCCGTCATGCGCATTATTTGAAACGCCAAATCGGGAGAGTGACGGACCAACATTTAATCGACTATTCTTTAAATCATCTTTTGGGCGGCAGGATGTCAAAGCACTATTTGGACAGTCTGGATTTTCAAACTTCGCGTTATCTTTTTAATCTGTCTTATTCGAANAGAAAAATTCAAGAACTGGCCTATCTTCTTGTGACATATGCGATCGAGCTTAGAGCCTCAGAGCTTTATCCTTTGTATGAAGAAATTTTACGGAAACAGGGCTCTAAAGTGACAGTCAAGTCTATCTTATTGGAGGAAAAAGGGCATTTAATGGAGATGGAGGAAGAATTNAAAAAAATCCCTTCAAGCTTTGTGCATGCAGAAAAGATCTGTGCGATTGAAACTAATATTTGCCGCAAGTGGCTTATCGCTTTAGATCAGGCTTTGGCATAGATATAATGCTGAGCTTCCAAATCAGCATAATAGGAACTCTTATTTTCATCGCCGATGCAGTGATAATAAAAAGTGGCATATAAATAGAGTTGTCTTTNTTCCCACATAAAGGCTTTGTCAAGCCAGGCTGGATTCGCGTCGATTTGAGAATTTAATAAATGGCCGAAGAGATTCCATGAATGAGGAAACGAAGTCTCTAAAATTCCTGAAAAATGGGCTTGAGCAATATCTTTACCCTCTACTAAATAAAGCCAAATTCCATAAAGAAAATGCAAGGGGTGCGATTCCTGAAGCAAAATTTCCGGAGAGAATTCGTCAAATAATCTTTTTGCTTCCGCTAATTTTCTTTCACCTAAATAGGCAGCGATTACATGACATTTAATAATCGAGGAGGTGGATTCATCAAGAGAAAATTCATTGAGGAATTGTGCTGCCTCATGGATAAATAAATAATTCCGTTNTTTAAATGCAAATTTGAAAANATGAAGAAGAATCCGTAGTTCACTTTNTTCAATTATTGGCTTATGCAAAACTCTTCGCCAGTCTTCAAAGCATCTTTGAAGAGGGAGCTGATAGGTTCTGATGGCGATATTTAATAGTTCAGTTTCGTGCTTAAACTCTGCGGAATGCTCCGGATGCTTTTTAATCAGTTCATTGAGCTTGACTTTAGCAAGAGCATAACTTCCTAGTTCAATCAGGGAAAAGATAGCGTTGCAGGAAAGCGTGAGGGGAAGGGGCGTCATTTTTGAAAGATCGTCGATCATCTCGCTTAAAACATAGGGTTTGGCTGTCCAAAAGGCCAGATGTGTGGCAAAATCTATGTTTTTAAGTTTTTCATTCAACAAAGCTTCTGCTTCATTGATCAGGAAAGGCAACGGTTCCCAGTGTTTTTGAAGGCTGGAGAAAAGTTTTTNTACGTTATTTTGAGTGCTGATCGAGGGGATGTGTCGAATCGCAAAAAGGATGAATTGATAAGTGGCTTTGCGATTTTGCCTGGAGCTCTCAAGCATTCGATAAAGGATCTGCTCTTCCAATACAGGCAGCAAGGGATGGTGGGGATAGCGGCGATAGGCTAACTCAAAGCATTTAATCTCCTCGTCTGCATCATCCAGGGCCTGATACACGAGGGCCTTTCCTAAGTATTCTAAAGGGGCTCCTGGTGTTGAATGCAGTTTCCAAAATTCATCCAGAGCTAATTCATAAAGTTCCTGTTNTTNTTCAAAATTGCCTTCATTACGGGCTTCTTCCAGTAAAGTGACCCCTGCACGAAACATGGCTTCCCGTCCTTCTGCTGTTCCGGGAAAAGAATAGCCGATGCGTCGATATTCACTTAATGCTGTTGCATAATCTTTGTGGGCCAAAANAGCGTCCGGAACAGCCAGACAGTTAACTTTGATATTTAAGCTTCCCACAGAGACACGTATGGGAGAAATTTCATAATCTGCATCGCGGGAGAGAAGCCCGATGTGGGTACCGGCAAGAGGCAAATGACTAATATAAGAAAACTGTAAAACATTATTCAAATAAAAATAAATGTTTTGATCAATGCGTTCTATGCGGATCTGATACCACTCGTGCCTTTGCAAATAAATATCATTGTGATGCATGACCTCAACAGTCGATCTTAGGAGTTTTGTTGAACGATGAGAGTCTGAGCCTAACCATAGACAGTATCCATCATTTAAGTGGGCGCGTTCGGCATATTCCGGGATACTTAAGAGAAAGCCAACACCCTCGCATTTTTCGCCAAGTTTGATATCGGCCTCAATTTTTGTATTTTCGGTAAAGGAAGCTTTAGAAATCATTAAGCTGACCCAATCGGAAATATCGATACTTCTTGTGACAGCCGTATGTTCTGCAATCAGAACATTTTCTTGAAACTCCCAATCCTCTTTATTGTGAGTAGCCAGCTCTGCAATTTGAAACCATTCAGAGCGTCCTTCCAGATAAGTTTCGATATCATGGATCAGTTCATCAACGGTTTTGTAGCGTTGGTCTAATGAAACGGCCAGGCATTTTAATGAGATTTGAGAGAGGATTTTTGGCACATCGCGGTAGGGAGCAATTTCTATAGGATCGATAAGTTTTTCTTCTGCCACCTTTTGACGGAATTCTTTGAGGGTGCCGCGCCGAAAGGGATGGCGCAGGGTAAGCATCTGATAAAGGATAACGCCCAGGGAGTAAATATCTGTTTGAAACGTCGCTGGCTGCCCTTGTGCTCTTTCGGGCGCCATATATGCAATTGTTCCTACAACCTTTCCAAGTCTGGTAATATGATGTAGAGGGTGAGGTTCATGTTCAGGTATAGGTTCCAGATAAGTGTCTTCTGCTAAGACCCCTTTAACTAGCTTGGCTAGACCCCAATCTAAAATAACCACTTCTCCATATTTTCCCACTAAGATATTTTCTAATTTTAAATCACGATGCAAGACACCTTTAGAATGTGCATAACCTACGGCCTGGCAAATGCTAAGAAAAATGCGCATTAGAGGAGGAATGGATCCGATCTGGCTGACTTTTGAGCCTAATTTCTNCTCTTTTCGTGCATCTTTTAAAATTTGCTTTAACGTTTGCCCCTCCACAAAAGGCATAATATAGTAGGCAAGATTTTGCTCTGCATGGATTGAATAGATGGGAATGATAGCTGGATGAGTGAGTTGGCTTGTGATATGCGCTTCTTTAAGAAAACGGTGATGGATTTGCTTATGCTCTAGCAAGTCTTCTCTAATCCGTTTGAGAGCGATGCGCCTTCCGCACGAGGTGTCATAGGCGAGAAAGACTTCACCCATCCCACCTTTACCGATGCTCTCCAGGATGCGGTAATTTCCTAGTGAAAATTGAACTTGCTTTTCCTCAGGCGTATGTCCTGAAATAAAGGTGATCGCAGGTTCTGTCAAATGCGTCTCAGCACCGACTTGGGTAAGATCAGTGACCTGAGAGGTTTTTTTGACCTTTTTAAGCGGGGTCATGCAAAAAGGACAGCATTTAGGTTTCTCTTTTCCTTTTACGCAGAAGCTATGATGGCAAATGGGACAGGTAATTTCCACAGGTTAAAGCCTTTTTGAGATTGCAGCTCTTTCCAGAGTTTTTTTGCTTCATCGGAGGCAAAATTCACAAAACAATTATACCCCAAATCTTCGTCAAAATAAATCCCATTCATAGAACTATAAGAGGCAACCATTTGATGAANAAGAGCATTATTGCCATGTTCGTCTCGCTCAGGAAGAGAATAGCGAAATCCGCAATTTATCGTTCTAAAGAGTTGTTCCTTCCAGTTGAGATAGGCTTGCTTGATGGCTTCTTCAGCAGTCGAGGCAAAAATAGGTGNTGATTTTTCTTGCCCTGAATGATCTTCATACCAGGCATAGCGAACTGGATCTTCTTTTCGTAATAACAGCAGGCAAGGGCCCTTTTTGGGTAAAACGACCTGTGCAAGATGAATCAACTTACCTAACTTATGCTCTTTTTCGGTTTTATTTGTTTCTGCCCGCATCATCTTCTGTCTCATCTAAAGTTTCTTCTTCTATGGTCTCTTCAGCATAGAAGTATTCGCGGAAAATTAAATAGATTCCGCCGATGACAAAAAGAACGGGGATGATCACAGACCAATTGACCTTGATGAAGGAAACAAAGAATAGGCCGACAAGAATGACAGTAGACAAAANAGCGTCATACCATCGTCCTGTAAGATACTGTCTTAAAANGAGGCAGATCCATAAAACCAGTAAAATCCCTGGCCACCAGGCTTGTGTAAATAATAGAACGCCAAGGCCGATTANAAAGGCCCCATTAGAAATACCATCTGCTTTTCTTTTGGTTAAAANAGGTTTAGCCATAAATTCTCCCGATAGTTTTTGTTCTATTTTGGCCCTTATGGATAGAAACAGACAAGTAGATTTTCAAAGTATCCATAGTCTCACCCAAAATTCATTTTTGAGATCCTATCTGTCCCAAATGGGTGTCTTCGACACTTGAAGAACTATACACTCTAGGAGGAGAGAAATTTTCTAGCAATTGTTTTTTTAGACTCGTAGAAATTATTAAATTGATTGATAGTCAATAATAATAATAAAAAACCTTTTAATAAATCATCTTTTATGATATGATTTTACTTTTAAACTAAAACTTTTAAGTAGGTTTTCAAATGTCAAGTATACAACCCACACAAGTCCAACATAATCAGCCCGTAGAGTATAATTTCAAGGATCTCAATAAAGGCCACAAGGCGCTTGTTGTTATCGTTTCCATTTTTCTTTCCATATTCACATTGGGAATTGGAGCATGGCTCCTGGTCCCGCATCTGATCGGGCGCTTACGCAAGTTAGAGGAAGGTTCTAAAGCTGCGGAAACGGCTAAAAAATCGAAGAGAATTTTAATCCTAATAAAGGGATGTCAAGCCAAGCGCTTATAGATACATTTTGGTGTGATATAGATATTATTGATCAAATTATCGAGGAGAAAGCTGATCCTACAGTTGACTCTGAGCATCGATACGATAATGTAAAATCAGAGAGTGTTAGAGATGTCTATAAACGAATTAAAAGAGACAATGGCCAGGAACTAGACCTGAATATCATGCAAGATACAATCATAGACGATCAAATTATCATCGTTTTAAAACAAAGAAAAGATCCCGTAAAATTCCCTGCTAAAATTTCTGGAAAAAACGAGGAACTTTTGACTTATAAAACCTTAGGAGACGGAGCTTGCGGAGACCATGCCCTTGTGGGTGAAGTTAAGAATGGATACTACCGTGCAGCTAACCCATTAGAGACACGTAAAAAATTATGCGAGCATTTACAAAAATGTTTTGATGAGAATAATGTTCCATTGGGAATACAGCTTCTCCTAGAGGATAGTTTTAGAAAACCAGATATGATGGGTGCTCAATTCAGAGAGGCCCTTAAGATTACAGAAAATGGCAAAGAGATCGATTTGCTAGATAAATTTAAAAAAGCAAATAAGACAGCAGAAGATTTTGCAAGTGATAAGCAGGTCTTTAAAGCTTATCTTGCAAGTTTAAGCAATCCCAACACTTATTTAGCTATAGAAGAATTGGGTATTTTAGCTACCTGTTTGAATAAGAGCCTCCGCTTGTTTAAGCAATCTGATACTGATCCGAAAGAAGTTACCGAATTAGAGGACGGCCCAGTATTTTCTCGAACACCAGGGGAAGAAGTTGTGGTTTATTTTAATGCGAAAGGTCAGCACTTTGAACGTGCCGTCATTCGTGCTAAGAATAGCTAATTAATTCAATTAGATAGATGTCAGGCCCTCTGACGTCTATCTTTTAATATAAGCTTTTGTAGAACTTTCGTTCCAGATAACCACATCCCCCACATTTACCTCATGCCTCTTAAACCAATCTTTATTCATTTCTAAGAGATATTTTGATTTTAACGGAATGGGATAACCTTTCTNCGCGAAAAACTCCAAAATTTTGTCATCCATAGGATATTTCCGAAAATCATTTAAATTGTTGACAGGGCGCTTGGGATCCATCATTTCAGGATAGGCTTTAAGCTCCGTAATTTCTATGATGCGCCCATCTTCATCCAAAAACGCCGCAGAAAGGTCCATCTTAGTGTTAAACATCCAAAGCGTGCCTGCGGGATAATAAANAAGCATACCTTGATTCTCGGGCATAGAAGTTCGATTCATGAGTCCCCAAGTGCGTTGGGCATGCGTTTTGGCAATTTCAATTTCAATGGGAATCTCTTCAGATTGAAGGAATTGCAGGGAGGCAGAAAGAGCTATCAGAAAACAAAGGCGCATCATTATTCCTTTTCTAAAATCGTCGCTCCAAGATATTTTCCGGTAATTGATTGAGGGTTTTTACTGATTTCTTCCGGAGTTCCAGTCGCAATCACTTCTCCACCTTTTTCGCCGGCTTCGGGGCCTAGATCAATGACATAATCGCCATTTTTGATCATATCCAAATTATGCTCGATCACAATCATTGTATTTCCCTTATCGACTAATTTATGCAGGACTTGCAAGAGTTNTTTGATGTCATCGCTATGGAGTCCGGTTGTCGGTTCATCAAGCAAATAGAGGGTTTTTCCTGTGGAACGTTTGGCCAGCTCCCGGCTTAGCTTGATGCGCTGGGCTTCTCCGCCGGATAAGCTTGCTGTCTCCTGGCCTAATTTTAAATACCCTAACCCTACTGCGATCAAAGTATCCAGAATGCGCGTGATGCGCGGATGATTTTCAAAGACATGGCGAGCTTCGTCAACTGTCATATCTAAATATTGCCCGAAATTTTTGCCATGATAGGTGATTTCCAAACTGACAGGATTTAGACGCAAGCCCTGGCATTCGTCGCAAACGACTTTAACAGGCGGTANAAAGTGCATCTCAATGCGTTTATAGCCCAAGCCCCAGCAGTTGGTGCACATGCCGCGCCGATGATTATAGCTAAAGTGCTTGCCTTGCAAGCCTTTGGCTTTGGCCATAGGCAGGGAAGCAANAAACTCTCTAAAACGAGACAGGACGTCCACATAGGTGCCCACATCAGAGCGCACTGTATGTCCAATAGGATTTTGGTCGATGGAGATGACTTTATCAAAATGTTCAATTCCTTTGACTTTTCCGGATTGTAAAGTAATTTCATTGGAATTCATCAGGCCCTTTTGCAAGGCAGGTTGAATGACCTGATGCATCAAAGTTGATTTGCCTGAGCCTGAGACACCTGTAAGAATGGTAAGGGTGCCGATGGGAATATCGACCTGGATAGATTTTAAATTGTTTGCAGTGGCATTCTTCACTTGAAGCTTGCCATTTTNTAGGGAGCGGCGTTTTTCTAAAACAGGAATGGAAAGTTTACCTGAGAGATACTTTCCGGTAAGTGATTCGGGATTCTTTAAAATCTGTTTTAGGGTACCTTGCGCCGTTATATGTCCTCCATGAGTTCCTGCATGGGGGCCAAAGTCTAAAATATAATCGGCTGTTGCAATTGTTAAAGGATCATGTTCAACCATCAGTAGGGTATTTCCCAATCTTTTTAATTGCTCTAAAGCTAAATTTAAACGATCGTTATCGCGAGGATGGAGGCCGATGGTCGGTTCATCGAGAACATATAAGACACCTGTGAGACCGCTGCCCAATTGACGTGCAAGTCGAATACGTTGCGCCTCTCCTCCGCTTAATGAAGGGGCGCGGCGATCTAGGCTAATGTACCCTAAGCCTACGGCTGATAAAAATCTCAATCTATTCAATAGTTGCGTATGCACCTCTTCTAAGATTTTATTGTCTTGTTTGCTGATCTGCAATTTTTCAATAAAATCCAGAGAACGTTCAACCGGCAGTTTGCAAAGATTGCTGATGGAGACCTTCTCAATGGTCACATTTCGTGCAAGAGGGTTTAGGCGCGAACCTTTGCAAGAAATGCATTCATGTTCCTCAAGCAAAGGGGTGATGGCATCTCGAATATGGGAATGCGCGCTCCGTCCTGCTTTTGCAAGCACATGATTGACACCGATCCAACGAAATTTTAATCCTGTACCGGTAGAATACCATTTGTCTTCAGAAGATCCATTTAAGAGGATTTGAAGTTNTTTGGTCGGGAGTTTATGAANGGGAGAGAAGGCATCGATCTCTTCTGCGTCCAAAAATGCTTCTACGTACGCATAAGCGACAGTGTTATAAAGATCCTGCCAAAGAAACTGCATAAGGCCTGCAATAGATTGCTCCATGATTTCTGATTTTTGGACAAGATTTGCTCCATAAAGATAGCCCAAGCCTAAGCAATCGGGGCACATTCCTTCTGCATTATTAAAGGCAAATGTGTGCGGAGTAATTTCAGGATACGATTTCCCCGTGCTTTCCACAGAAAAAGCTAAGTTAAACAAGACATCCTGTTGGTTTTCTCGCAAAACAATGATTTTGCCATTGCTTAAATGCGCCGCATTTTCTACAGCTTCAAAAAGCCTGTTTTTAATCGTGGCATTAACCTTGAGACGGTCGATAACAAGTAAAAGCTCATTTTTGCGTTTGCGATCAAAAGTTAAATGTTCAGGACCTTGATCTAAATCAAAAAACTCGCCATTGAGACGGATTCTTAAAAAGCCTTGTCTTTGAAGGCGAGAAATGACCTCTTCAAAACGTTCATTTTTGCGTACTTCTATCGGGGCAAGGATTTGAATTTNTTCCCCTTCTGGATAAGACAGGATGCGGTCAACAACATGGTCTTTGCTAATAGCCTTGATGACTTCGCCTGTTTCTGGATCATGAGGAATTCCTATTCTGGCATAAAGAATGCGCAAATAGTCATAGATTTCGGTCATTGTCCCAATCGTACTTCTAGGGTTTCCAGCATGCGCTTTTTGCTCAATGGCAATAGCAGGGGAAAGTCCTTCAACATGTCCGACTTTAGGTTTCGGCATCTGCTTGACAAATTGCCTTGCATAAGGTGAAAGGGATTCGATATAGCGGCGCTGTCCCTCGGCATAAACAGTTTCAAAAGCTAAAGACGTTTNTCCGGAGCCTGAGGGCCCCGTGCAAACGATAATCTTTTCTCTAGGGATATTGACAGAAACGCATTTTAAATTATTTTGCTCTGCATCTTCGACAGCAATTTCTTTAATTAAATGTTTTTCGCGGTCCTTTCGCTTGCTGCGATTATGCTTTGCGGTTTGAAGAGCCTGGGCGATGCGTCCAGGAATATGATGGGCTAATGCTTCATGCACGGCACGTCCTGTCGGAGTATCAAGAAGGGCGATTTGTTCCGGAGTTCCTGTAGCAACAACTTCGCCGCCCTGCTGTCCTCCTTCTGGCCCAATGTCGATGATCCAATCAGCGGTTTTTACAATGTCCATGTTGTGTTCGATCACAAGAACTGTGTTTCCTCTTTCTACTAATTCTTGGAGAACTTCGAGAAGATGTTTAATGTCGTGAAAATGCAATCCTGTTGTCGGTTCATCGAAAATATACAAGGTTTTTCCGGTCGCAGGACGAACCAGTTCTTTGGCCAGTTTGATACGTTGGGCTTCTCNCCCTGAAAGAGTGGTTGAGGATTGTCCAAGCTTGATGTATTCCATTCCTACTTNTTGAAGTGTCAAAAGCTTATGATGGATAGAGGGAATGTTGGCAANAAAGTCCAGGGCTTCCAAAACATCCATTTCTAAGACGTCATAAATGTTTTTGCCTTTGTACATCACGGAAAGAGTTTCAGGATCGAAACGCTTGGTTTTGCAAAGCGGACAATCGACCCAGGCATCTTCCATAAAATCCATGTCGATTTTGATCATTCCCATCCCGCTGCATTGCGGACAAGATCCCTCTTTCACATTGAAACTGAATCGTCCAGGTTTGTAACCTCGTGCTTGGCTCTCAGGAAGTTGCGTGAAAAGATCCCTAATATCATCAAAAAGTTTAATATAAGTGGCAGGATTGGAGCGTGGATTGCGTCCGATAGGGGACTGATCAATGGCGATCACTTTATCTATCAGTTCAATGCCTGCAATTTCTTTATGCTTTCCAACAGGGTACTCACTGTCATGCAGCTGATTGGAAAGGGCCGGATAAAGGATATCGGTGATTAAAGAAGATTTACCCGAACCTGACACTCCGGTGACGGCAATAAACATTCCTAAAGGGATTTGTGCATTTATATTCTTTAAGTTATGATGTGTAGCACCCTTAACCTGAATAAATTCTTTTTGACCTTTGCGTCTTTNTTTCGGGATCGGAATAGACAGCTTGCCTGAAAGATATTGCCCGGTGAGAGATTNTTTATTTTCTAAAAGTCCCTTAATGTCGCCATTATGGATGATCTCTCCTCCTCTAACTCCAGGACCCGGTCCAAAGTCGACAATGCGGTCGCCTTCCCAAATGGTTTCTTCATCATGTTCTACGACGATCACGGTGTTGCCCATGTCCCGCAGATGCTTCAGCGTGCTGATAAGTTNTTTATTATCGCGAGGGTGTAAGCCGATGGAAGGTTCATCCAGGACGTAAGTAATTCCGACCAGTCCGCATCCTATTTGAGAAGCCAAACGAACCCGCTGAGCTTCTCCACCTGAGAGAGTAGGGGCTGTACGGTCCAGATTTAAATAATGCAAGCCGACTTCCATCAAAAACTGGAGGCGTTGGCGTATTTCCTTTAACAGTTCTTCTGCAATCAGCTCATCTTGCGCAGAAAGGTTTAGATCATGAAAGAATTTTTGACATTCCGCAATGGTCATGGCAGCGAGTTGGCTAATTCTTTTTCCATTGATCAATGTAGCGGCAGGATAGGGTTTAAGCCTTTCTCCATGACATTCAGGACAAGTTTGAGAGTGCATCAGCTTTTGCAGTTTGCCACGGTAAGCATCGCTTTTGGCTTCAGAAAAACGACTGTGGGCCTCATGCAAGACACCCCGCCAATTTATATTATCTACCCACCTGGCGCCTGTTATCGGATGCACAAAGTGCATACGTGTCCATTTTTTCTGTCCCGNTAGAGGAACACTTTTGGCTTTCTCGGAGAGTTTTTTCCATGGGGTTTTAACGCTGAATCCATAGAGTTCTGCAAGATTGTCGTAGATATTTCCATAGCGGACCGTCTGATATGAACTTGCAATTGAGCAGCAGTCCTGAGCGATGCTTAGGTTTGGATCGATGATCTTCTCCAGGTCAAATTCATTGACAATCCCTAATCCACTACAGGCAGGGCACATGCCAGAAGGACTATTGAAAGAAAAATCATGCGGTTCTAAGGAGGAATAAGAAAGACCTGATTTTGGGGAATAGGCATGCGTAGAAAATAGCTTTTCTTCGTCAGTTTGTACATCTAAGACGCTGCAAACACCATTTCCTAAATTTAATGCTGCTGTCACCGCTTCGGCAATTCGGGAATTATTGTCCGATTGGATGACAATTCGATCAATAACCACATCCACATCATGGGCGACATTTCCGTCTAATTCCGCCTCTTCTTGCAAATTGATCATTTTTCCGTCTACGCGCGCTCTTGTGAAACCCTTGCGCAATAGATCCTGAAAGTCCTCTTTGAATTCTGCTTNTTTGGCTTTAGCATAGGGAGACAAAACAATTAGGCGGGTCCCTTTTGGAAGATTTTGCACGGATTTGATAATTCTTTCTCGGCTTTGGGGAGTGACAGGCTCGCCGCTCACCGGGCAATGCGGGATTCCAATACGCGCATATAAAACTCTTAAGTAGTCATAAATTTCTGTCATCGTACCGACAGTTGAGCGGGGATTGCGACCGGCCGTTTTTTGTTCGATGGAAATTGTAGGCGAGATGCCTGAGGCATGTTCAAGGTCAGGCTTGGACATTTCGCCAAGTTGACGTCGCGCAAAAGTCGAGAGAGATTCTACGTAGCGCCTTTGGCCCTCCATGTAAATGGTGTCAAAAGCAAGGGAAGACTTGCCTGAGCCTGAAACCCCGGTGAAAACGATTAACTCATGCGTATCTAAAGCAAGGTCGACCGACTTAAGGTTATGTACCTTAACTTTTTNTAAAATGATTTGTTTTTGATCCACGGATGACCTAAATAATAATCCAAAAATGATAACCTTAAAGGTATTATACAGCAAGGGGTTATAAAGATAAAATTCCGCAGCTTGAAGAGAGGTTTTATTCTATTTAGGAGGATCTTTTACTACATCGATAGCCTATGTCTTTTTAATTATAATGACTCGTTCCAATTTTCAATTTAGCACTCGCTAGCGATTAACCCTGATTTGTCAGGAAAGAGCCAAGCTTGAAATTTTTTTGAATCCCTTCTCTAGGCAACGAATGCATCTTTAAAGTCTCTTTCAAGTTAATGATTGTTTTGTTATGTTCCAATTTAGATAAAGAAAGAGGCTACTATATGATTCATCCATTGAAATTAGTAAGTATATTTTTACTCTCAGCAACACTTTTTGCCAACGAGACCTTTGAAATCAGTGATGCCACCATCGAAAAATCCATGCCGATGAATTTGTAAATGTAAAGAAAACATTTGCCGAATCTCCTTCTTTGTTCCAGCAAGAAACTTTTAATATTCCTAATGCGATCGCCTTTGAGGATTCTAAAAAATCACTTTGACCCCGGGCGATGTCATCAAGATTTCTGAAGATTTAACATTTAGTGATTGGGGAGGAAATTCCACTTCCAGTCATGTAGCTGAAGAAGATTTTGTTTTATCCAGGGATAAACTCAAGAAAACTGAAGACGATGGAGAAATTGCTCCTAAAACCAAAAATATTAAATTTTCTCATAGTGTCCCTTCCCGCTAGAAGTCTTTATCCTACGCAGCAAGCAAGTTTGTAATGAAGTTTTAGCTATAAGGAAGAATTTCTTTTCTAACAACACCAGCTTCTCTCATCAAATAATTTTAGAAGCAAGTGATTTTAAGAGAAGTTGGGGAATCTCTTTAGAGCTTTCTTAAGAGATCATGATCTAAAAGGATTATCATATCTGATCTCGGCCCCATCTGCCCTGCGAAAGATATAATAATCGGCTCTAAAAAGTTCACCCTGGGAAAAATCTCCCTTAAATAGATATCTAAGGACTTGATCGAAATTATCAAAATAGCAATCTTCGTCCATGCTTTTCGAAATTTTAAATTGATTATTTTCGACACTAATGAATGCAGATGTCCAACTGACAGGGTTCGGATCCCGACTCCAATCGGTATCAACGTTTGGTTGGAAAGAACAATTGTAAATGGCCTTATCAGGACTGTGTGGATTTTTGTGAGGGCTAAAAAATTTTTTTGATATTTCTGCACCAAGCCCAAAAGTGTACATCTAGAATTTTATCAATTGTGGATGGAGTAACACCCTCCCAAAACTTTGAATCGGTTTGAATCGTTTCTGAAGATGCTGAATCAATGGGAGAGCTTGTTTTTAAAATATCATGGCCGACTCTGGAAACTTTTTGATCCTGTTTTGAATGTTCGTGGGACTGTTTAGAATGAAAACAATTACGAATCGCGCAAACGAGATAACAGGTTCCAATGGAGAAAATCCCGCATGCAATAGAGGCGACTAAAGCGACGATTTTTTCCTTTTTAGTATCAGATTTTAATGGATGAAAGATAAGATAAGAAAAAAGGTATTTAGTGTGAGCCGCATGAAGATCTCTTAAAAATTTACTATATTATAAATAAAAATGTAATATGAATCAATATGAATATACGCGCATTATGTGAATTATGTTAAGAGTTGATATGCTTCATAATTTGATGTAATTTGAAAATAACAATTAAAAAAAGCGCTATAAAATATGAATCTCAACCCAATTTCTCTGACTCATTCAACATCCTTGCCTTTGCTTAGAGAATCTAATCGTTTAGAAGAAACAATTGTCTATGAAGGCCAATATGCAAAAGTCATTGTGCCTGAAAATCCCCTAGCCTCAGGCTCAGTAAAAGTGATTTTAAAAGTCCAACTTGACCACCTTGCTCATCACAAAGAAGAAGTTTTTTACTTAGTACATAAAATTGCGCAAATATGGGCCAAAAAGGAATTGATGATTATCTTATTTACTCTCAGAAAATAGATCAATCTAAGTATAACTGGGAGATTGTTCCTTATTCCAAAAACACATGGAGTTTTTGGCAGCAGTTTAAGGTTCTTTGGAGACTTACTTTTGGAAGTCCCATGCAGTCAAAAAAGAAAGTGAAAAAATTGCTAATGACCTTTCTGAGCTGATGCAGACGACAGATTTAAAACCCCAGATATACTAGATCAAAAAGGAACCGATGCTTTTTGCGATCAAAAATAATAGAAAAGCAATTGATTTTTGAAGGCAAGGAGGTCAATGTTCTTTATAATTATGCTCCCGTCGGCAGGGAGAAGCTGCATTTTTAATCATGCCCAAAAACATCGTGAGAAATTTTCTGATCTCACTCTTCATGAATATTTAGAAACAATGCAGTTTGCACAACGCCTTGTTAGTTTCTATAAAGAAAAGGGTTTTAGAGCACATATATTTAACAAAAGTGGTCATAGAGCTGGCCAAACGGTTCCTCATTGGCATGAGCACCTTATTTTCACTTCAACAAAAACACAAGAGTTTTTAGGCAAATTAGCCATTTTTAAAAGTATGCTGATAGGCTCTTCACCTTTATCCGCTCAACAGCTAAGCGGAAAAATATTTAAGATCCGTGAAGAATTGCAGGACATTACGCAAGAATCAGGGATGCTCAGTTAACGCCTTTATTAAAATCTATCGCTTTTTCTGCTTCTGGGGTTTTCAGTCGACGCATTTTGCACCACGTTGACCGATTCAACGGTTAAAAATAAAGGTGGGGAAGTTTCAGGATGAAAAAGAGGCCCTGAAATAACGACAGTCTGCTGATTTTGCTCTGCTGCTAAAAGAATAGATCGGACCTGAGGAGTCAGTTCGCGATTTAAAGGACTATTCACCTCCACATACATATTAAAAGACATCGGGGGCGGACTCATCAGCACAAACTGAGAAAGATCGCCTGTAGAAGTCAAAATGACAGACCGTTCATCATGCCTGACGGTTCCTCGAACAGTGACACGCAAGTCATTCATGGACAATCCAATAAAGGCCATCGCGCCTTCTATAGCACGAAAAGAGAACGGTGCATTTGGACTCCATGCCAAATCAGCCTGGGCCTGATCGCCATTGATTTTTACATTAGTGACACCCTGAATTCGACGAAATTGCTGTTCTAAACCCCGAATGCATGAAGCTTGGCAAAGACCTGCAGTCCATTTGATCGTGACTAATTCAATTTCTGCATGCAATAGCTTTAGGCTAAATAAAAAAAGAAAGTCATAGACAAAATTTTGGCTGAGAAGTTCATATAATTTCCTTGTTTCTGCTTATTTTTCAAATCAAAGTTTTGTTTGTCAATTTCTATTGCGTAGTTATAATAATGTTGGCATCTTTATTTTTAATTTTTGGATCATTTACGGACATTTTTATGCAAGTTACACGAACCAAGATCATCTGCACAATCGGACCCTCAGTGAATACAGTCGANAAAATGATTCAGCTCATCGATGCAGGAATGAATGGTGCCCGACTAAATTTTAGCCATGGTACTCATGATGAACATGAAATTGCNCTTAAAAATCTTAAGGCTGCACGATCCCTAAGAAAAGTCCCTTTGGCTCTTATTTTGGACACCAAGGGACCTGAAATTAGACTGGGAAAAATTGCNGGGGGCCAGGTCACGTTGACAGCCGGACATCGGTGGGCCCTTAGTAAATCTCCAATCGAAGGNGGGAGGGAAGGTGTTTTTATTAATCCNCCCTACATACTTAAGGATTTATCTATTGGAACACGCGTTCTCTTTGACGACGGTTATATAAGCTCTCATGTGGTCGAACTGACTTCGGAAGGAGCTGTTGTAGAAATAGAAAATGGGGGAACCATTCGTTCGGGCAANGGGGTCAACATCCCTAATGCCACTTTAAGCCTTCCCGCTGTGACAGAGACAGATATCCAAGACATACGTTTTGGCTGCAGGCAAGATGTCGATGTAATTGCGGCCTCCTTTGTACGTTCAGCAGATCATGTGCTTGCGATTAAACGTCTTTTGGCAGAGGAAAATAAATCGGATATTTTAGTTTATGCCAAAATCGAAAATAGCGAAGGGGTGCAAAACTTTGATAGCATTGTGCAAGTCGCGGATGGGATTATGGTTGCAAGAGGAGATTTAGGNGTTGAAGTTCCTTTAAGCCAGGTGCCTACGCTTCAGAAAATGATGATCCGAAAAAGTTATTTAGCAGGAAAGCCAGTCGTCACGGCGACACAAATGCTTGAATCGATGATCAATAATCCTCGCCCTACGCGTGCGGAAGCCTCCGATGTGGCCAATGCCGTTTATGACAGCACTTCTTCGGTGATGCTCTCTGGGGAAACCGCAGTGGGTAAATATCCTTTAGAAACGGTCAATGTGATGCGAAGCATTGTGCGCGATGCTGAGGCAGATTTTAATTATCGCAATTTTTTTGATTTTCACACCGATCTAATTTATCATGACGTGCCTTCTGCAGTCACTTTAGCAACCGTTAAAACCTCCTATAGTTCTGGAGCAAAAGCCATTTTTGCCTTTACAAGCGGAGGATCGACGGCACGTTTAATTTCACGCTTGCGTCCTGAAATGCCCATCATCGCCATGACACCGACAGANAAAAGCTATCATCAAATGGCGCTGAATTGGGGAGTCATTCCNTTTTTGCATGATGATTCGAAATCTTTGATCGAATCCTTTGCTGTTATTAGCGAATTTGCCTCAAGAGAAGGTTATGTTAGCAGTGGAGATTTAGTTGTGTTGACTGCAGGATCTCCCTTTGGAGTCGCGGGAACGACGAATATGATGATGGTGGAAAGCATTGGGGACGTGCTTGTTCGCGGTCATATTGGGGTAGGCAAGCGCGTGCATGGAAATGTGGCTCTCGTCCTTTCCACAGACTCTAAAAAGCCGTATGCAGTTCGGGGACAGCTCCTGGTCATGACAAAATGCGATGAATCTTTCATCTCTTTGATTAAGGAATCCCTCGGCGTGATTTTACAAAATCATATAGACGATACTGAGTCAGAAAAGTATATCTTAAATATTGCCAAAACATTAGGNAAGCCAGTTATCGTGCGAGCTGATGAAGCAAGTCGTGTCCTTAAAGAAGGCCAGCTCGTCACATTGGACCCAGAAAAAGCCCTCGTTTATAAGGGCGTGGTTTTATAAGAGTTTATTTTTCAATCTGCTTATTGACAAGTCCGGCTAACTTCATCATATCGATGGCTTCTTTACCTCCAAAAACTTTGGCTAAAGCAGCATCTGGAACAATTAAACGTTTATTGTTTGGATCTTGCAAGTTATTCGATTTGATATAGTCCCAGAGTTTTTTTATAATTTCACCTCGTGGAAGTTCAGTAGCCCCAATCAAATCAGAGAGGGGACCCTTCAATTTTACGGCTGGCTGGGTGCGAGTTGTTTTCTTNNTTAGACTCTGATTTTTTTGCAGTGGCTTTTTTGTCGTTTTTGTTTTGACAGGTTCCTTTTCTTCAGCCCCTTTACGACCTCTTTTAGCCTTTTTGACATACGCGGTACGCGGATGATCAGGATATTTTTCTTCTAATTGGCTGAGGTCATTCACAATGACGTCGCAATCAGGGAAAGTCGAACAACTGTAAAAAGTTTTACCGAATCGCGATTTTCTAGCTACCATTTGGCCTGGGCAATCAATGGCTGGGCATGCAGGCATATTTTCCTGCGCAATGACCGCTTCGCCTTNTTTAGGAATATTTACAATACCCTTGCATTCTGGATAATTCGTACAGCCCAGAAAAGCTCCAAAACGTCCATGACGGACTTTCATGGGGCTTCCGCATTGAGGGCAGGGCTGATCCCAATTGAAATCAGCGGCATAATCTTCTTTATTGAAAGTCATTTCTTCAGCCTGAGCAGTAAAATCGCAGTCGGGGTAGCGTGAACAACCATAGAAATATTTGGATTTAAACCAAATTTNTTGAAGCTTGGCCCCGCACTTTGGGCAGTCGATGTCCGTTTGAACTTTAGGCACAAAAGCTTCTTNTTCTGCTGTTTCAAGCGTTGGAATAAACTCGCTCCAAAAGTCGCGGATCAGGCTCTTCCAATCTTTACGATTTTCAGCAATAAGTTCCAGATCGTCTTCCATTTGAGCGGTAAAGCCCACATTCATGATTTTTTGGAAACTGGTTTCCAGCATTTGGGCAATCACAAACCCTAATTCTGTTGGTTTTAAGCGGCCGCTTTCCTTGACGGTGTAGTCCCTGCTTTGAATTTTGTTCATAATAGCAGCATAAGTCGATGGACGTCCGATACCTGACCTTTCTAATTCTTTCACTAAAGAGGCTTCGGTATAACGTGGAGGCGGCCTTGTAAAGGCTTGCTCTGAAGTCAGTTGAATTAATTGCAAAGGCTGGCCTTCCTCTAAATTGGGGAGCTGGCGGCTTTCATCATCTTTATTATCATCATCACTTTTTCNTTCATAAATAGCCAGGAAGCCGGAAAACTTGATTACTGATCCGGTCGCTCGCAAAATAATGTCATTTCCTACGGCAATATCAGCTGATACGGTATCGTAAACCGCCGGCATCATTTGCGAAGAGATAAAGCGTCTCCAAATCAACTGATAAAGCATAAATTGCTCACGGGTCAAATAAGCCTGGATCTTTTCTGGTTCATGTATCAAATTGGTGGGGCGGATAGCTTCGTGGGCATCCTGGGCACTTTNTTGAGTAGAATATTGTTTGGCCTCGGCTGGGAGATATTCCTTACCGAATTTTTCCAAGATATAGGCCCTCGCTTCTTTTAAAGCTTCATCAGCAGTGCGAACCGAGTCTGTACGCATATAGGTGATGAGACCCTCGGCGCCTTCATTTCCAAGGTCGATCCCTTCATAAAGGCCCTGGGCGATGTTCATCGTTTTAGCAGAAGAAAATCCGTAGTGTCGGCTTGCCTCTTGCTGTAATGTAGAAGTGATAAATGGCGGCACAGGGTTGCGCCGTTNTTCCTTTCTTTCAACATTTGCAACCTGGTACGGTTTATTTTCCATTCTGCGGAGGACTGAATCTGCAATTTCTTTTGTGTTGATAATGGCAAAATCTTTGCCTTCGACAGGTTCTTTCTCAATTTTTTNCCCATCGATGGAATATAAAACTGCTTTAAACTGACGTTCTTCCAGTTCTGTTTTTAAAATCGCTCCAATGTTCCAAAATTCTACAGGCACAAAGGCGGCAATTTCCTTTTCACGATCGACGACAAGTTTGAGCGCCACTGATTGCACACGCCCTGCAGAAACAAAACTATTACGACCTCTTTGGATGCGTCGATTGAGAATGGNGGAAATTTTATAGCCTACAATGCGATCTAAAAGTCGGCGTGCTTGTTGTGCATTGACCAGGGCTACATTAATTTCACCTGGCTGACTTAAGGCCTTTGTGACGGCATCTTTAGTAATGGAATTAAAAGAGACACGCTTAATATTTGTTTTTTCAGGAAGAATTTGACTAATATGCCAGGCAATGGCTTCTCCTTCACGATCAGGGTCGGGAGACAGGTAGACAACCTCGCATTCCTTAGCAGCTTTTTTAAGTTNTTTGATGACTTCGTCTTTCTCCGGCATAATGGTGTATTTAGGCTCAAAATCATGGTCGATATCAATCCCAAACTCTTTCTCTGGGAGATCGCGAACGTGGCCGAGAGAGGACTCGAAAATATAGTTAGCCCNCAAAAACTTTTNTAGAGTTTTTATTTTAGCGGGTGATTCGACAATGATTAAAGATTTTTTTGCCATTCTTCCTCAGACAACTTAATTTATAGCATTCTTCACACTGAGTGCTTTTTGACACCTGGTGAGTTTTTAAAGCCCTATTTTAGCATACTTTATTTAAAAATAGACGAAAATTGGTTTTTAAATGTGATCATTACAATTAATTTAATTATAACGAAGAGATATTAATTCGAAAATTGTATTAAATATTGTAATATTGGCTCTTTTAAATAAGCCCTAAATGACCTCATTTCTCATTAGCTTAAGGATAAAATTCCAGCAAGCCGTTGCGAAAGAATAGCAAGCTCTTCTAACTCATTCAAGTTTTTTTACTCCCATGCCAAATTTGGGTCAGGAATAAAAGGTTAAAGAGCAAGCCTATCCTTTCATGAAATTGGGATAGAATTCTCTAATAAGGCCCTTTTGAATCCCTCTCTAATAAATTGAGGATCCACATCTAAGACCTGCCTCACCTTGCCAATCCCTTCCACAAGAATTAAATTAAGAGATCCCTGAAAATTTTNTTTATCGCCCTTCATTAAATGAATGAATTCCTCTAGTGGGGAAGNATCGGGAAGGCGCGTAGGTAAATTGAGAGAAGTGAGTAATAGATTTAGGCGCGTAACAAGATTTTCTTCGATCATTCCTAAAGCATAGCTTGTATAAAATGCGCACATCAGGCCAATTGCCACAGCTTCGCCATGCAAATAAATTGAATAGTTTGTGGCGGCCTCAAGCGCATGGGCAAAAGTATGCCCTAAGTTTAAAGTAGCTCTTAAATTCTTTTCTTTTTCATCTTTTTGGACAATCCTGAGTTTAGTGTTTTGGCAGGTTTTTATGATTTCATTCAGGAGGGCAGGCTCTTTTGATAAAAGTTCGATTGTATTTTNTTCTATTTNTTCAAACAAATCAGGCCCTTCAATGATTCCATATTTTACGATCTCAGCTAAACCAGCTTTATATTCACGATCAGGTAGTGTCTTTAAGTAATCAGTGGAACAAAGAACGGCTTGCGGCATGTGAAAGGTTCCAACGAGGTTTTTCCCNNCAGCTAGGTTAATGCCTGTTTTCCCGCCAAAGGCAGCATCCACCATCCCCATCAAAGTCGTAGGAATATAAAGAGTTTCTAGGCCGCGCATGTAGCAAGAAGCCACAAAGCCTGCCAAATCTGTCACGACACCTCNCCCTAGACCGATGAGAAGACCATAGCGATCCACGCCGGCTCGATGCATTTCCTCCCAGCAAGTTTTTGCTGCTTCTAAATTTTTAGAGAGTTCACCGGGATCCAGGACGATGCAAGTAAGCGTTTTGATATTCAGTTTNNTTAAACATTCTACTAAAGAATCGCCATAGGAAGGAAAAACGTTAGCATCTGAGAGAATGACAATGCTGGAATAGTTTTTCTTTCCAGGAAATGTTGCAGATTTGCGTAAAGATCCTTTAAGGACATAGGGAGTAAAGAAAAAGGTGATAAAAAAGACGGTTATTTGTCATAACCGTCTTAGATGCGTTATTCTTTCTTTAGAAAGAAACAGTAAATATTCCTTTTACTTCTACAGCAGCTAATTCAAGCTCTGTCGATAATAAAGAGGCACTATGTCGCGCATTAACGATCACATTCAGTGTAGGAACAAAACATTCTTCGAAGGTTTGTTCTTTTAGATCGTCAAAAGCGAGTGAGCTATTTTTAGGACTCACGTTGACTCTCCATCTGCCTCTTAGAGGCAGCTTAGATGAGAACACTTTCTATTGATTTTTTTAGTCTCAAACTCCTTGAAGTTGAGGTTTACAAGCCTTGTTTAGCCACATTCCTTGGCAGCCTTTGCCTACATATTGCTATCTAGACAACCCCTGCTAAAAATCCTGACTATGAGTTCACATGTATGATCAACGGGTGGTGTTCCCAATAATTATTTTTAATCCCGACATCCTTAAAGTACGGGTTTAATTTCTACTTTATAAATAAAAAAACAGGCAAATTTAAGTTCCAAAGATCGTGGTTTCGAGCTCACTAGACTAATGCCACCTCCTTTTTGCTCCTTTGATCCACTCTTATTGGATGAATTTTATTCTATAACATTTCAAAAAAATCTTTGCAAGAGTTTGAGTTACAATTTTTCAAAACTTTTTCTCTCGCTTCAATATAATTGGCAAAAGGGATGTTGCCCTCCGATAGCAAATGATTAAACGATAAGAAGAGCTGTGCATCTAAATAATTAGGCAAACNTCCTTCCTGGCTTTTACGTGTTAAATCTTTCCATTCTTGCCATGTTTGAAGTTCTTCTGTCAACCCAAGTTGCTGCTGTAACATCCCAATTCTCAACAAATTAAATCCGTAAAGAAGCGTGCTGAACTGCATTTTCTCCGGTGTATTTTCAAGCTGTTGACCCTGTTGAATCATTTGATCTTTCAGCGCCTGCGCTTCTTTTAGAGCTTGCTCATATTGTCCATTTGCAATCATGAATGTGGTTTGCGCATAGTTTGAATAAAAGGGAGCATTTTCTTTCTCCGTGCGTTGAATAGCTGAACTTGCATAACCCTTGGCTTGCGATACATCGCCGCGGATCAGCAAAATTTCTGCAATTAAACCATCATATTTTGCATGGAGTTCAGGATGAGCATCTAAAATGCTGTTTAGACGATTGAACGCATTTTTTTGTGCGTTTTCATCATGGCCTTCTTTTAGAGGGGCTGCAAAGAGAAGGTATTCTTTTTCAGCTTGAATAAAACGAGCTTCAGAGGAAGATTCACTCATTGAAGCGAAGCGGAAGATCAAGAGGATTGCTGCCACAAGTCCAATCAGTGTATAGGTTAAAAGCTTTCCATTTGCCACAGTCCATTGAATAAAAGGATGCTCTTCTAAAGAATCGGACCAGGAGCTAGGCTGATTGGGGAGCACTTCAAGCTTATTCGTCTTTTTCATATCTTGCGTCTTTTTTCTTGATTTTTGTCTGACATAGAACAAATATAATAGGGCAAAATCATTTATTGTAAAGTTAAAAGTTATATTTATGCCTACTGAAACGGATCTTTTTCAAACTGAAGAATTACGTCATGTCAGGCTCGATTGCATACGCGTCAATCCGCATCAGCCGCGCCGGCATTTTTCGCAAGCTGAACTAGAGGATTTGGCAGAGTCCATCAAATCAGTCGGGCTGATTCATCCGCCAGTCGTGCGTCCGACAGAACATCCGCAATTGTTTGAAATTGTCTCGGGAGAAAGACGTTTTCGCGCCTCAAAATTGGCAGGCCTCATTGAAATTCCAGTTGTTATTCGCACTTCAAGCTCTTCGCTTTCAGCGCAAATGGCTTTGATTGAAAATATACAAAGAGTGGATTTAAATCCTCTTGAAATTGCTAAGGCGCTGCGAAACTTGATGGAAGAATTCAATCTCAATCAGGATGAGGTTGCTCTCCGGGTTGGTAANAAACGCTCCACGATAGCCAATTATTTGCGCCTTTTGTCTCTCCCTAATCTCATTCAAGACAGCCTTACTCAAGAGCTTTTAACGATGGGACATGCAAAGGCTATCTTGTCTCTCGATGAAACAGACAAACAACTCTGTCTTCATGACCTGATCTTGCGTGATACCCTAAGTGTTCGCCAGGCAGAAGAAGCTGCTCAAAGACTCAATCAAAAAGCCAAAAAAAGCNNCCTAGTTTATAAAACACGTGACTTTCATCTGGAGCAACTGGCAGAAAAACTTCAATATAAGCTGGGGACAAAAGTCTCTATTCAGGGAAAAGGTAANAAAGGCCGAATTTCGATTGATTATTTCAATTATGATGATTTAGATCGTCTTTTAAATGTCTTAGGTCTTCAAAATGATTAGTTTAGTTTACAATTTGATTTTTCTAGCTTTTGAAATGACCAGCTAAATTGAATATTACTGACCTAAACCCTCTCAAAATATTTGTATTTGATCTTCAATTCTTTCAAATAAATCTAAATTTATAAAATTAAAGGTGTTTTTTTGGTTTTTGTAAAAAAACAACAACTTATTTGTTTTTATTTTTAAATTTTTGTATAATTATAAATATAGTTAAATTTTTAAGGTTTTTGTTTTTTAATAATTAATAACCAAAGTGAGGTTGTTATGGTAGAAATAAGCAAAAAATACTTACAAGATCTTAGTGGCGATTTGCACAAAATGGAAGGGAAGCTAGGTCCAATTCCCGAGGGAAAATTTTTGGGGCATGCAGCAAGAAAAATTGAAGCTGGATGGGAGCGATTAGTAAGGGTATTTAAAGAACATAAATGGATTTCGCGTCAACAACATGAATTGACACGGCTTGAAAATAAGATTAGTAGTGTAAAGAATGACTATGAAGCTCTTTCTTCAAAAATTGAAAAAGCAGCTCATGAAGGTAAACTTCAAGATTTTTAGATTTGAATGAGGCATTAGTCAAACAGTTAGATACAATGCTAAGGGTTTGTGATTTTATAGGGTCAAAAGTTCAAAAGGGTAAGGTCAGAGAAGAAGATGTCAAAAAGGTAAAAGATCAGATTGAATCATTAAAAAGCAAATGTGAATCCGAAGGTAAGGAAGTTTCAGCGATGATGAAATCTGAAAAGCCTGGCAAAAAGGAAGCGACAGAAGGAGAAGAATCAAAAATAGAAGGCGAAGAATCATCAGACATAGAAGGAGAAGAATCAGAATCTGAAGAAGTGAAGAAAAAGAAGAATCTCCTTATCAAAAAATATCAGATTTTAAAAAGATATAGAATCTGAAGATAAAGCAGAATTAGAAGAAAAATGGAGAGGCGAAGACTTTGTTAAACTTGAGGAAGAGGAAGAAGAATTACCTGAAAATAAATCCCCCTATGACACCAAAATCGTCAGAAGGAACCCCAACATCGGTGAAAGAAACTGATTTATCAAAAGTAGCAAGCAAACTTAAAGAATATAAGGATAAAGAGGAAGCTAAAACCAAAGAACCATCAGACACACCAGAAGAATTTCATGATTTATCAGAAGGTTTAAAAGAAGCTTTTAAAACATCGGAAACTTCAACACCAAAGAAAACACCCACGCCTACGAAGACAGAATCACCCAAAAAGGTATGCAAAAAAACCAATAGATTTATCAGCAGCAACAGAGAGATTAGAGCAAGCAAAAGCAAAAGAAAAAGCTCAATTGTCTGATGTTGCCAAGCAGGAAAAAGCTTATGAGATGCTAAAACAGGCAGTTACTAATATATATAAAGAAATTGAGGAAGATAAGTCCTTAGATCGTGTAAATTTACAAAATTTACTTAATGATCATCCAGATTTAACGCCTGATGATTATGCCGAAGTTAGCAAAAATACTTTGAAATTTGCTTACGCGCAAGCAGACAGGGAAGTTCCAAAAGAGTTTATTGAGAGAATAGATAGAGCTTTAAATCTATAATTCTTGCAACTTTGAATCCCCCACAATCAATAGTGGGGGATTCTTATTTGACTGGCGCTTGAATAAATCAATATTACATTCATTATATCTTTAGTGTTTTAAAGATAATCGTCTTATTTAAATTTAAAATATTTTACATTTAATTTATTGAGTTGTGTTATAATTAGAAAAAAGTTCTTTTATGACTAAAATAACATTAAAACAATTAGAACAAAACCTTCAAAAAAGTGAAAATAAATTAAAACCCCTTGAAAAAGGGGATTATATAGGTCGTGTGATACGTCAAATCGATGCTGGATGGGATAAGTTTATTCATCTATTCACTCAACGCAAATGGATATCCAGGCAAGAATTCGAATTAAAAACTTCAGAAAAATTTTGACTCGCTTAACGCTTATTATCAAAAACTCAATTCCCCAAAAGAGCTGGACAGATCCAAAGCTAAGATAATAAAAATTTAAGCCTCATGCAAACAATTTGCGGTCACATTCAAAAAAAGTTCATGAGAAAAATTGAGCCAAAGCGACATTATAAGTCTCGAGAAAAAATAAAAGAATTAATCCAAGATTGTCAGAAAGAAGAAATAAAAATGAATCCACTAAACCTAGAGATTCCAAAAATACGGAGTCTGAGCCTAACACCTCGAAAACAGTTGTAAATGCTGAAAAACCTTCTTCTGAAATTCAAAAAATCATGAAACTTTAACAAAAATACAGGAAGAAGATCGCCAAGAGGCAATTGAAGATCTTGAAAAGACTTTTGACGTGATATTAAATAGAATTTCGAGGGAAATTCAAGGCCAGGAAAGCCGTTTACCTCATTTGCCAGTGCATGTCGAAGAAACAAGATTACACAAAATTCACCTTCTTTTAAAAATATATATGAAGATTTTAGAGCGCTCGAAAAATACATTCAAAAGATGAGGTTTGGAATAATAGAGTACTCTTACTCCAAACAACTAATCTTATTAAATCGGTTTATTATGCATTAGATAAAGCAATCCCGCCTAATACATTAGAATCAATCACAGAGCTTGTGGAAAGAATTTTTCCAACAGGAAATAAAATAGAAGAAATGGGCAAGTCCTCTCAATTAGAAAAGGAAAAACCAACTTATCAATTGCCCCCAGAAAGAATTCATCTAAGAGATAGCTTAATAAAAGAAAGGTTGGATGTGTTAAAACATTTTAGAGATAAACGTAAAAATACCTCAAAAATAGAGAAAAATTAAATAACTTAGAGAACATCATTGCTCGGTTAGAAAATAAAGACGAAGCCTTTTCTCAATTAAGAATTGAAGCATCTTATATTTTAAAAGATCTTAAAACTACTTCGGTCCTTCCTCAATTAAGATTCAAAAATAATTATTCCTATAAAAATAAGTTTTTAATTGTTTTTGTTAAAAAACAATAATATAAATTCTTATTTTTAAGATATTTATAAAAATTATGTGATTTTTATTTAATTTTTGAAGTTTTTATAATAAATGTTATAATAAATATATGGTTTCTTAGTTTCCTTTAATAAGAAGGGAGGAATATATGGTTGACGTAAGTAAACTTTCAAAAGAATTACAAATAATGCAGGCTAAACTGGAACCTGTAGAGGTTAAAGGTGAATTTAAAGGCCGTGTAGTCAATAAAATTGTTGCAGGCCTTGAAAAACTTGAGCATTTTTTAAAACCTTAAAGTGGGAGTCCAGACAGGAAAGAGTTTATAATGAAATATCTAAGCAAATAAAAGAAATCGCTAAAGATATGAGGGAATTTACTAAAGATACAGCTGTAGGAAAAGCCTATGATTCTCCCTTTTTGGTGATTTTAATAAAAATTAGGTGATCAGCTTTCCATCATGAAAATATTTGTATCTTGCTTGAAAAAACCTGATAAAGTGGATTCAGAAAAAGTTAAAACTTTAGAAGGTGAAATACAAAACTTACTTGTGATGGCGCGTAGTAGAACTGTAAAACCTGAACCAAAATGGGAAAAAGGAGTAGCAAAAAAACAAGAAGTTGTAGGTGCAAAAACCAGAAGAATCAAAAGCGAAACCTCGCTTTGGTACTCATAGAGACGAAGCATTAAGAGAAAAACATCTTGAAGCGGCAAAAGCGACTCCGTTACCAGAAGATGCCGAAACACTAAAAGATAAACTAATAGATGAACAAAGAATTCTCATGGAAGAATATGCATCGAAAGGAGAAGTACCACCCAAAGAAATCAAAACTCTTATCGACACTTTAAAAGGTATGATTAGAGAAATGAGTGAAAGTGAAGAAGTGGATTTAGAGAAATTTCAAAAGATGCAGAAACTATTCGTGAATCTATTAAATTTTATAAAGATCATCCTATTAAATAAAGTCTTTTCTTGGACGGGGAATCCCCCGTCCTTTTTAAATTATCATTTTTATGCCCATTTTGCTATATCAGATTTAAAGGTATAGCATGAAAAATTTTTCCCTTGAAATAGATTATTTATCTTTAAGCGTAGTTTTCATAAGTATCTTGTTTGCCTACCTTTTATCCCCAAGGAAACAAAAATATGCTCATGCAACGCTTCTTTTTCTAATATTTCAAAAGTGTCAACAACCTGGAAAACGCGCTTTGCAAAACTTCCTTATTATTTAAATCTGGGCGCACTAGGGCTATTTTTAATCGCCTTTATCGATCCTCATGGATTTAGTCCTAAAAAGCCCATTACACAAACAAATCAAAATCAGCTGCCAACGGAGGGAATTGGCATTTATCTTTTACTTGACCAGTCGGGTTCCATGGCTCAGGAAGTAAGTGCTACCATTAATGGAAATCGGGTCAATATCCGCAAGGAAGATCTATTAAAACAGGTAACAAGTGAATTTGTTGAGGGAAATCCTACAGAAGAGTTGGATGGAAGACCAAACGATTTGATTGGTTTGGTGGCTTTTGCAAGGGTACCTCATGTCTTATCGCCTCTCACTTTAGACCATAAGGCTATTTTAGATGATATTCAGAAGCTTCGGGTCGTCCAAAAGCAAGATGAAGATGGCACAGCTATGGGGTATGCCATTTATAAGACGGTGAGTTTGATTGCGGCTACAAAACATTATGCGACAGAATTAGCACAAAAGGGCAATCCTTCTTATAACATTAAAAGTACAATTATTATATTAGTGACAGATGGTCTTCAAGATCCCAGCATTTTAGATAAAAATAGCCGCTTAAGAAATATAGGTCTTGAGGAGGCAGCCAATTATGCCAAAGAAAATGGAGTTCGGCTTTATTTGATTAATATCGACCCCAATACCTATTCCGATGAATTAGCCCCCAAAGACACCAAATGGAGCGGATCACTAAGTTGACCGGAGGTCAGCTATTTATTGTGAATGACCCTGGAGACCTGGCTCACATCTATCGTGACATCGATCGTCTGGAAAAAGCGTGCTTCCTCAAGAGGGACTTTCTAAAGAGAAACAGCCCCATCTTTATCGTCGCATTTCTTTTTATCCTTATTTAATTGGGGCTGGAATGATTCTCTTTTTGCTGCACTTTTATTAAATACAACTGTTTTTAGGAAAGTGCCATGAACGTTGTAGACATTGTGTATGATTTTCCTTCCGCCGCTTATTTGCTCTTTCTTATTCCGCTATTTTTAGTTTTATTCTGGCTCTTCTACCAATATCGTCTTAAAGTGCTCTCTGGCTATGCCGCGAAACAAAAGTTAAATGAGCTTTTAATCCCTCGAAGAAGAGGCTATGATTGGATCAGGGCCTTTGCTTTGTGTATAGCCTGGATCGGCCTTTGTTTAGCTTTAATGCAACCAAAAGGCAACCCTCGTTATCCCGAAGAATTAACCCCAAAAGAGCAAAATGCCAATGTTTTACGCCTGCAGCCTCATGAAGTGATTTTTTTAATCGATGCTTCTGCCTCTATGTCGGTGACAGATGGACGGCTTGAGCAGTCACGCTTAGAAAATGCCAAAGAAATTGCGGATCAGGTCATTAGCAAATTGCAGGGGCAATCAGGGTCTTTATATGCCTTTACCTCAGAAGTTTCGAAATTATCGCCTCCTTCAATGGATTATCTGTTTATGCGTTTGATGCTGCGCAATATAAATATAAACGAAGGAGATGTCAGCGGGACAGATATCAAGTCAGCCTTGCAATTTATCCATGATAATTATTTAAATCCTTCTTTGCCTTTGATTAAAACGCTTATCATCATTTCCGATGGGGGAGATAATCGTTTAGAGCAATTACAGGGAAAAGCGCGAGAAAATTATATTGAAGAGGTTGTCAGTTTATTAGGCGATCCCAAAAATGAAAAATTGCAGGTTTATACGATCGGAGTCGGGTCNAAAAAAGGGGGAACCATCCCAAACCTTAACTTCGAAGGAAAAAGCGTGCCTTCGCAACTCAATGAGGAATTGTTGCAGGCGCTAAGTGAAAAAGGAAATGGATTTTACTATTCAGGCAATACCTATGCAGCNGGGGATATCGCAGCCAATTTGAACGAACAAATCAGCAAGGCGGACGTTTTTGCACCAGAGAGTATGACTCATCAGTTAGCAGCTGAGGATCTTGTTTACACCCTTTATTATCAGTTTCCCTTGGGTTTAGCCCTTTTAGCTTTAGCTTATTCTCTCTTTTGGCCTGAAACATCGATTTTAAAACANAAAATTTTGAATTCTTCTAAGGGATTTTT
Organism: Parachlamydiaceae bacterium; assembly: GCA_013414685.1. GTDB lineage: Bacteria > Chlamydiota > Chlamydiia > Chlamydiales > Parachlamydiaceae > Neochlamydia. Next base: position 2,347,204 of record CP058704.1, read on the forward strand.
GATCTTTCTTCTTATTCTGCCTGGTTGGCTAGGAGCTGCCACCCCAGAAGAACAGCTGCGGCTTGCAGCTGACTACTATGAAGCGGAGGATTATCCGGAAGCCATTCAAATTTATGAGGCTCTTTCAAATTCTGAGCTAAACGGATGGGAAAGAAGCGTTGTCACGTATAACCTGGGAGCGGCGCTTGCGGCCCAAGGGGAAAACGAAAAAGCNTTCCGAAGTTTTTCAAAAATTCCCATCGATGCAAATACCTCTCCATTATTAACTTCAAGAGTGCGCAACAATCTAGTCACTGTAAATTTTCGGGAGGCAGAAAAAATAAAAGAAGCTATCGACCTTAAAATTCCTGATTCACAAGATCTCTATTTTAAATCGATCTANTTTTTTAAGCAGGCTTTAAACAGGATATCTCTTGCTGAGCAAGCCAAATGCCGTCTTTACCAAATTTTAGGAAGCTCTTGTCCTCAAGATGCTAATTTGCTGGAGATGGGAGCTCTTTCTAAATTTGGGATTGCAGAAATCAGCAGCAAGGCTCGGGATTCCCTTGTCCATCAGGCTACATTGCAGCAAGGCCTTCCCTGGCTGGCAACAGGCTTAAACTTAATTGATAAAGACATCGACTTTATGCTTGAAAATGAGATCCCTTCTTCTCTGCAAGCTAGCTACACGCAATTTTCTCTCAGCAATTTNATGTCATGGAATGCGCTTTGGAAATCCCTTCAGGAAAAATTGAAAGATCAAAGTGTAGAAAAATCTCATTATGAGAAAGCTTCTGTGTCTTTTATGGAAATGCTTAAGGCGACAAATGAGGGAGATTTCAAACTTGCNAAAAAGCATTTAAATTCTTCAGCGGAAGAACTTTCTCGCTTCATGCATCAAATNTTTGCTGCCGATTCTTTTCATGAACTTCTTTCTTCAATAGACAGTGATTTATCTCTTGCGGCTTTGCAGGATCCTTTAGAAGCAAATACCTTGCTGTATTTACAGCAAAGATTTTATGAGATTTCTATACCAAAAGCTTACGAAAGCTTTAAATTAGGCCTGGATGCCGTTAGAGATAATTTGGACCATAGTCTTGCGGCTACAGAAAGGCATCAAGATATTTTGGCGAAAATGTATTTTAATGAAGCCTGGAGGCAGTTAAGTCGGCTGCTTCTTTTACTTGTGAGTCATCTTAAAGAAAATCCTGAGGTAATTTTACAGGCTGCCATCGATGAGCAGCAGCATGCTTTAACGCAAACCCGTCTTCTTTCCCGCTTTTCAGCAGGCGATTCAATCCCCGAAACTGCCAAAAGCTTTGCACTTAATTCCCAGGAATATTTAATTTTGTTTTCTCAGCTCTTCTATGATGCAGCTTATGTTCGCCAAGTGCAGGAATTTACTGCAGAGGTGCCTCAAGGAGAAGAAGATCGTCGTTGCCAGTTTTACCCTTGGAATGATGTCTTTCCTTTATTTCAGGAAGGAGTCAATGGTGTGGTAAAAACAGTCAAGATGCTAAAAGCGCCCTCCTTGGATTTAAATTTAATCAAGCATACGCAAGAAAATGTTTTGAATGCATGGAGGAAGGCTTTAGAGCAATTAAGAGCGCCTAAAAGAACAGAAAGTTGTCATGCCAACCCCTTATCTGTTCAAGCCCAGGAAGGAAAGGCGCCTGCTCAATCTTTTGAAGATCTGGCACGCTTGATCCAACATATGAATAATGATGATCAGCAGCAGGCCGCTCCTTCCCAACCAGTTAAGGAAGGATTAAAGCCATGGTAATAAAAAATATGTTTGTTGGGTGTTTCTGGTTTTTATTCTCCTTTTGCTCTTTTGGCGTTGTCTGATGTTTCAGTCAATGCCTCTTTAGATTCTTCCACTTTGAACCAGGGCTGGCCGATCAAAGGAACGCTTGAAATCACGCATGATGAGAGTCAAAAAGTGGATGAAAACAGCGTCCAAATGGACGGGAAGGACTTGAAAGTGAATTTGCTAAGAAATGTGCGTATTGCACCNCCCAGTCCCTTGACTGTCAGTATTTATCAATTCACGGTTCCTTCNCAAAATAAAGGGGCCTACACTCTACCAGCCTTGTCGGTAAAAGTTGGGGAGAAAACATATCAAACATTTTCTATTCCTTATGAGGTACAAGGACCTGTGGCGCTTCCTCAAGTTTCTGGCGGNAGTCCCTCAAAAAGCCTATTGAAGTTAGAGGCTTTTGTTGAAGGGCCGAAAGAGCTTTATCCCGGGCAGTTGACGACGCTTGTTTATCGCTACACTTATGAAGGAAATATTGCACTTTCTAAAGAAACCTTACCTATGTTAGAGGCAAAAGGCCTGCAAAAGATCGGCCGCAGCGAGATGAACAATTATACCCAGGGCAATGCAAGTATTTTTGAGATATCGCANAAAGTTCAGGCTGAAGATCCNGGGGAATTTTCCTGGGGGCCTTCAGTTGTTGAAGGTGTTGTTTATGAGGAGGATGCTCTGGGAAATAAACAATTCACCACGCAGAAACTCTCATCGGAAGCACCTCCTGTAACCCTCACAGTTAAACCCTTTCCTTTGGAGGGAAAGCCGGCCTCTTTTAATGGAGCTTTTGGACAGCTGGACTTTCAGGTTACCTTAACGAGTCCTGCCAAAGTCAGCGTTGGAGATCCAATAACTTTGGCTGGGGTCATTTCCGGGCAAACATCCAATTGGGACAGCGTAAAATTACCCGAGCTTTGTTGTCAGCCAGGTTTTGGAGGATTCTTCAAACTAGGCGATCTTCCCCCTGCAGGAAAAATGGAAGCCGGAAAGAAGCATTTTAGCATAGAGCTCAATGCTCTTTCTCCAGCGATTAAAAGTATTCCAGCCATTCAATTTTCATTCTTTGAACCAGAAACTGGAAAATATAAGACTCTGTATAGCCAGCCTCTTGCCATTTCTGTTTCACCTGTGCAGGAAATCTCTCAAGTGGGTCAAAATGCACAGCAAAAGCAAGAAAACTTTGCCTCTCAGGAAAAAATTCTGGATTGGTTAAAGATTTATAAGCAGATGCCTGAATTGAACATGAAAAATATGTTTTATCTGGAGCCATCAGACTTAAAGAATAAACTTTTNGGGTCCTGGTGGGTTTTATGGCTGATTCCTTTAAGCATCGCCTTGATTCCTCTGCAACTTAAATTTAAAAAATATTTAGAAGAACAAACATACCGAAGAAAGATGGAGACCAGTGAAGAAGTCTATAAAAACATGCTTCAAGCGCCGGCAACTTCACCTCTTTTCTTTCAGCTATTGAAAAAGNNCTTGCTTTTGCGTCTATTTGAAAAAGGCCAAATCTTTTCACCTTCTACGGGCATTGAAACACTTTCTACTGAAGGCCAGGCTGGTAAAGTTCGAGACTTTCTTTTACATATAGACAAGGTTCGTTATTCGGGACCTTTTAATGAAAAAGATCTCTACAAAGAGGCTTTGGAAAAGGGAAAAGAACTTTATAAGGATTTATGATACAAAAATTCCTAAAATCCTGTTTCTTTTTTCGGATTGATGGTTGCCGTTTCGATCTATTGGTTTTGCATTTATCCCAATCGGCTTCTGGATCCTTATGGCAGGCTCAACAGCGTTATCATGCTGCAGGAGGAGAGTCTTATTTGATTCAGCGCAATAGAGACTTAAATCAGGCCTTGGATATCTATTTAAACCTGGAGGAACAGTACCAGCCACGCGATGGGAATGGAAAGTTGTATCATAATATCGCGCAGCTTTTTCGATCTCGAGCAATATTCTTGGGCAGCTTTTATGACTATCAAGCACAAAGATTAAGGCCGAGGGATCCAAATATNCAAAGAGAGTTTGCAAAAACACTAGATCATTTAAATCTAAAGCTGTCTTCTCAGGACTCCATATTTCGAAAAGTCTTTTTCTTTCACTATCAGCTTTCATTGCCTGAACGTCTTCAGATTTTAAGCCTCTGCATTTTCATTGCCTTGGTTTTAGGCTCTCTTTATCTTTGNGCGCGAAATGCATTTTTAAAGGGGTTGATTGCTCTGATTTTATGCCTTAGTTTATCGTTTTTTATCAGCGTGGCCTACACCAAATATTTTGAGCCTATGGAAGGAGTGGTCATTAAATCCTCGATGCTTTATCGAAACGTGCGCAAAGAACCTCCTTTTATAACGGAAAAACCTGTGCAAGAAGGCATCAAACTCGAAGTTTTAAACGTTTTGAAAGAGGGGGAATGGGTGAAAATTAGAACGGAAGAAGGAACAGTAGGATACCTTCCAAGCAGCTCCATAAGGCTTTTAAGTTAATAACAGTATAACCCAAAATTCAACGGAAAAAACTCCAAACCCACAATTGTTTTTGGGGCAATTCGTCACGTTTTTTCAAGGTCACCTCGATGATTTCAATATCTTAACGGCTTTTCACTTCCAGACAAAACCTGTTCACCCGATAGCAAATGGGGGCTTTGAACTGGAACGAGTATATATGGAAAGCCGGAATGCATTATGAGTGATAATGGCACAGAATTTACAAGCCATGCGATTTTGAAATGGTCTCTGGAAAAACAAGTAAATTGGGATTATATCCAGCCTGGAAAACCTTATTAAAATGGAACAATAGAAAGTTTTAATGGAAAACTAAGAGACGAATGCCTGAATGAACATTTGTTTTTAAGTTTAAAAGATGCGGAAAGAATAATAGAAATGTAGCGTTGTGAATACAATGAACAAAGGCCACATAGCAGCCTTAATGGCAAGACGCCAAATGAAATGCTGAAGATGGGAGAAGTTTTAAAATTAACCGGAACTTCTATTTAAGATTGGTATGAGTGAGGGGGCAAGGTCACTCAACATAGAATTAATTATTAACAGTTGTTTTTTAATTAAAAAAATTTATTATTGCCGCTTTTTCAAAAATGAGAGGTAAAAAATGTCATCTTCAATTGGACCTTATATCAGCAGCAACAATAATAATAATGTAATTTTTATTCCCCTCCCCCAGCAAAAAAAAAAACAGAAACAAAGCGCCACTTTAGAAAAATTTGAAGGGGTTTTGGCTTCAATAGGTAAACTTGATGTTAAAAATCTCAAACTTGAGGAAATGACTTTAGAAAATCGAGTTGAATGTTTAGAAAAATTTAAACAATAAATTTTTCAAAATTACAACTAAGGCTTTAAATTTTGTAAATGAACAACTAACAATCGACTCTAAGTTTGATTATGAAACTTTCCTTCAAAAAATACTTTACTCTTCTGGGGTGAATAAAGAAAAATTATCCCGCGCCATTGGTAAATTATTTGATATTTTGGATTTCTAAAGAAATAAAATAAAAATCAATTTCTATTCCGGATTTGTTAAGCAAAAATGGAAAATACTCCGAAATGTCAAAAATCTATTGCTTTAAATGACGGATGCGGAGTATACTCCGGAAATATCAAGCAAATCCGGAGTAAGGATGTTTTCTCGTTTAATAAAATTATCTCACAAACATAGTTTTTTTCTTTTAGGGGCACGAGGTACAGGTAAAAGTACCTTGCTACATCAAAGATTTGACCCAGGAAAATGTTTTTGGTTGGATTTACTAGATTCAAAAATTGAAGATCAATTGTATCGCAACCCAAGCGAACTTTATGCAATGGTGAAAGCTCTTCCAAAGGAAATTATTTATGTGATCATCGATGAAATACAAAAAGTTCCAAAATTATTGGATGAAATCCATCGTCTAATTGAAGAGACCGATAAAATATTTGTTTTAACAGGTTCAAGTGCACGCAAATTAAAACATGGAGGAGCCAATCTGTTGGCAGGGCGGGCATTTGTGCATCATTTATTTCCTCTCTCTTGCTTTGAACTGAAAGAGCAGTTTAATTTAGAAAATGCCTTGCATTGGGGGACGTTGCCNAAAATTTTTAGCTTAGCTGATGATATTGAAAAAGAAAAATTTTTGCGTGCCTATTCTGATACTTATCTAAAAGAAGAAATTTGGAATGAACAAGTGATAAGAAAATTACTGCCTTTTCGCCGATTTCTGGAGGTAGCTGCGCAATCAAATGGGAAAATTATTAATTATGCCAATATTTCGAGGGATGTTGGTGTAGATGANAAAACCATAAAAGAATATTTTTTTGTTCTTGAAGATACCTTGATAGGATTTTTCTTAGAGCCTTTTCACAATTCTTTCCGAAAGCGCTTAGTTGAGAAACCTAAATTTTANTTTTTTGATCCTGGTATTGTACGGAGTTTATCCAGAAGGCTTTCAATTCCTTTGTTACCTAAGACGGCAGCTTATGGGGAGGCTTTTGAGCATTTTGTGATACTTGAATTTATGCGCCTGGGAAGCTATTTTCAACCAGATTATCGTTTTTCATTCACAAGGACTTCGGGTGATGTAGAAGTAGATTTAATTGTGGAGAGACCTGGAAAACCGCTTCTTTGCGTTGAAATCAAAAGTTCCGATACTGTGAATGAAAAAGACATTAGCTCTTTTATTCGTCTTACTAAAGATATACACGATTGTGAGGCTGTAGTCTTTAGTCAAGATCGCTTTACGAAGCAATATAATCATGTAACTTGCTATCAATGGAGGCAAGGATTAGAGAAATACTTTCCAGAAGTCTCCTCACCTTGAAATTTGTAGATTCACTTTCTCTTAGAGGGCCTCGGACGACTCGATCAGCAAAAGCATTTAATGCAGCAATTAGAGCCTGTAGACTTTAAGAAGAGCTTGGAGCTTGGTTTTAATTCACAACGAGAAATGTTTAAACATAAAGAAGCTGAAGAAGGGACATGCGCATTTTTAGAATAAAATTAAAAAGAAAACCAAGATCATGATTTCATATTGCAAAGACCCAAATGTAGATGGATTTCATTGAGCCTTTGCATTGAATTTATTGGATGACACAGTTTTGAACTTCTTCTACAACTTCGACAGCTAAACAAATTCGACCATCTTCAAGATACAATAAATCATCAGGGTTAATGAGACCACGATTAAGATTTTCCCACATTTCTTCCGTCATGTCTATTAATTGAGTGGTTGTTCGTGTGACACCTGACTTTTCTTTTTCCTTGGCCCTTCAGCTTGTCGTTTTTCAAAGGCTGCGATGATCTCTTTATCAATTTGCAGCTCATCACTTGCAAAGTTTCTTGCAAGATGATTTTCTTGGACGGCAGCTAGAACAATTTTTTGTTATTTTGCCAATCAGTGGCATATTGGAGCACTAACCCATTATTTTGAACGGCTTGAAAGACCTTATCTTCATTTTTAAAAGATTCGTTCAATTTATGCGCATATGCTCTGTATCTTTTAGAGCTCCTGATATTTCTTTTTCGAAGGTTTCCCCAGAAAATTTTATTTTCAAACCGCCAGGAAAACTGCAATCAGCCGTCCATAAATGATTGTAAAGAATCATAAATAGCTTTTGAGGTGTTGGAGGAATTTGTTGTTGATTTTTCTGCGTTACGATATTTTTTAAAGCTGGTATAATTGCACAAATTTCTTCGTTTGCTTTATTAAAAGTATCATTTAATTTTAATATATCAGAAGCCAGCCTTGAAATAATTTCATTAAATTTTTACATGTTTGAGATAAATTACTTGCTGCGGGGACCTTAGGACGCGTGTAAAGAGCAATTTTTCTAATACAACATCAGGTAAGTCGATAAAGTTAATTTTATTCATAATAATTCCAGTTTAAAAATAAAAACAGAATATATTTTAAACTATACGTTAATATGTTGTCTATAGAATTTGACCTGATCCCCATAAATTAATCCAAACAAAAATAGAAGTTCGTGCAAAATATCAACCTTAATAAAAGGAACACGAACAATGAAAAATCAAGATTACTGAAGAACAAATTATTAAAATCCTTGAAGAAGGAAAATCAGGCATCAACATAGATGAACTCTGCCGAAAACATGGGATAGCTAAGCCAACTTACTACAGCTGGAAAACAAAATTTGGTGGGATGACGGTTTCAGAGGCGCAACGATTAAGGGCTTTAGAAGAAGAGAATAGCAAGTTAAAGAGATTGGTTGCAGAATACGCCCTAGATATCGTGGCTTTGAAGGACGTGCTTACAAAAAGTGGTAGCCTCTCAGGCTAAAAAGGCTTGTTCTCTCGCGATAATGGAGCATGGTATAAGTTAAAGAAAGCATGTAAACTTGTAGGGGCAAATCGAGCAACAATTCGATACAAGACTAAAAGAGCGAGTGAAGAGGACCTTGTCCAACAGATTAAAAAAATTGCCTTTGAAAAAGGAGATTTTGTTATCGCCGAATTCACATGATGTTAAAAAGAGAGGGTAAGAAGATTAACCATAAAAAGGTTTTTCGTATTTACCAGCAATTAGGTTTAAAAGTTAAGAAAAGAGGAGGAAGAAAACGAGCTCTCGGAATAAGAGTAATAAAGGATCGAGGCAAAGGAGTAAATAGCAGGTGGTCATTAGATTTTGTTAGCGATGCTCTTGCAAATGGAAAACGGATTCGAATGCTCACAGTAGTAGACGATTTTACAAGGATTTGCCTAGGGATAATTGTAGACACATCATTAAGTGGAATTCGAGTAGGAAGAGAGCTAGACAAAATGATGGATATATAGAGGTTCCACCTCAAAGGTACTAATAAAAAATATTTAAACTAAATTAACTGGATTTAGCTTAACTACTTGAAATTGATCATTAATTCTCGATTCCAAAATGCTTTTTATTTTAGAAATTTCATCTGAAAAAGCTTCTTATCACTCCAAAAATCTTTGCATGAGGCGTAATATCGGTTATACATTTAAGTTCCCTCATTACTTTCCGCAATCGTTCTATAGGATTTAAATTGGGCGAGTAGGGAGGTAAATAATGCGGTTTGATTCTTGAGTTCTTCAAATACTCTTCTAGCGATTTATTTTTATTAGCTCTAGCATTATCCATAATTACATGGATTGTTTGAGCTTTAGAAGCTTTCTCTAGTCCTTTGAAAAATCAATCATTGCAGTTGCATCAACTGTTTCATATTCTTTTGTAAGAATTTTCATTCCATTTAGGGATAATGCACCTGCAAAATGCAACCTTAGCTGTTTGCCTGATGTTTGTAGCGTTTTCTGTTCACCTTTTCTAATCCACCTACAAACTGCTTGGGATTGATGTTCAGGATGTACTGCATCAATAAAATAGATTTCCTCACTCTCCTTCAAAGAATCCTTCAACTGTTCATATTTTTCTATAAAGCGTTGCTGTTCTTCAGGATTTAATTTCCCTGGTATTTTTGAGGGCGTTTATATACAAATCCATGTTCGGTTAACCAGGCATTCATTCCACTTCTAGAATACTTCACATTATATTGTTTGGTTACATAGTCAATAATGTTCTTGACTTTGAGATACGTAATTCTTGAAAGGTGTTCTTTCAGTTCTGTAGATTGTTTATCGTCTAGCTTTGAGTTTGCACCACCTCGAGGATCATTTTTAGTTTTATTTTAAGAGCGGTATTCTTTAAGATATTCCTCTACGGTATAGGGCTAATCCGAAGCGTATCAGCTAAATCCTCGACAGTTTTCCATCTTCATAACCAAGAATTACGATAATGCGCTTCCATTCTGACAGATCTTTAGTCTTCTTCAACTTCGCTTCTAGATTGTTTCTTTGCTGTGTGGTTAAAAAATCATAAGACAATCATATACTAACTAATATTTTATTGGTGCTTTTCAAATGGAACCTCTATATATTAAGTATATTCATTTTTATGAAAAATCCCCATAAAGTTATCTGAACTTTATTTGTCCATCGAGCAGGATATTATTTGTTAGACCGTAACTTATGAGTTAGTCTCAAAGTGGAACAGAATAGAGAAAGCATTAAACCTCTTCTAGGAAAATTAAGTTGCTTATATTATGCATACTTTGATAATTTGAAATTAAGCGACAATAAAGAGGATTTTTCGTTTTTCGCTCCATATGAACGATATTAAAGAAAAACAATCTCAAATTGCTCCTCCTTTTCAAATTGTCAGCAACCCTTACTTACATGATCTAAAAACTACCTTAGAATTTGATAGAAAATGCCGCACCTTAGAAGCTTTATTTGACGATTTACAACAACGTATTAAAGCCCTCGACATCCAGCTAGACCAGGTAAAATAGGATCATGTTTCATAAATCAAATATTTTTTTATTTGGCCTTTGAACTGCTTCCAACTCTAAAGTGGAATATTTGATTCAGGACCTGCCTAGATTGAATCTGTCTGCATCGCTGCTGCTCGACAGATTCAAAGACGGTGCAAGCTGATGAGGTCAAAATTCCAAGTTTCAGGTGGAAGGGATATAGATTATTTATTATTAATTTGATATGATTATGCTAGAAAAATAGAGTATTTAACATGGATATACAACGTCGCGCTTTATTTAATTCTTTACGCTACAATTGGCTGGCTGATCCGTCCACGCGTGTTCAACCCTGGCAAGTGGAAGATTACCGTGCTCTTTCACAAGAAGAGCTTTTTAGCCGTTTGGANAAAAAAGAGTTAATTTTAGATCGGACTTCCTTTACTGCCTTGGCTGAAAATGTCGATTCTCCTGAAGAATTATGCGAGCATCTCTTGGCTGATTTTAATTTCAGCCCTGTAGATCAGGATCAAATCTACCTCTTAATCTTTGAGCTTTGGCGTCGTTTTGTAAATGAAAAACCTTGCTTATCTATCTTTTGCGATGAACTCGATTATCAAATCTCTGCCTACGATCATGGCCAGATTAAACATATTGAGGATATTCAGGATGCCATTGCCAATTTAGAAGTTGTTTTAGACGAAAATACCGATGAAGGGGCCGATCCGATTGAAGTGTTTGAGATGGTTTCCCAGTGCTGTGCCAATGATTTGGAAACGTTTTTATATGACTTTATCGCAGAACAGATTGATCATCATAATTACTCTTATGCGGCTGATCTTTTAGAAAGCTTTGGAATGTTTGTAAAAGATGCCTCCTGGTTTAANTTTTTACGCTGCCGGCTTTTATCACATGCCGATCCTGAAAGTTCAAATGAATTAGTCAAAAAGGTCATCCAGGATATTAAGAAACAACAGGATTTGGATTTAGGCTTGGAGTTGCTCTCATTTTTAGCAAATGGAGGGGATCCGGATTTATTTAGAACCCTTGCAAAACAAGTGGTTTCTATGCTTGAAACAGAGGAAGATTTTCAAGAACTCTTGGCGATTTGCGCAGATTATTATCATTTTCTAGACCAGGACCAAGAGGAGCAGCTTATTCAGCAAATATTAAAAAACCGCCCCCAGAATAATTTGGAGAGCCTTCTGCAACCCAAAGATGACAAAGTGAAGGAATTTTTAAAGATCATCAAGTGAACATTCTGAATTTTTTTCGATTCTAATTATCTGATATTCAAACTTATACAAAGTGTTAAAAAAATCTTTTTAGTGCTGCATCAGATTTATCTTCAGCGAATTAGGTTGTTTTCTAAAAATGTTTTCCGAGGCGCGAATAATGGATTTCAAAATCAAACTCCATATTGACTTTTAAGGAAAAAAAGAGATACCATGGTCTTTCTAAAAACACAAGCTGTAGTGGTTTTTTTGCCGATAAACACAACATCTTGTGGTTTTCAAGGAAGCAATTATTATAAAAATTTAATTTCAAGGATTGAAGTATGACAAAACCCACAGCACGCGCCATGGCTACAGCTCTTAGAACCTATCATCGCCCTATCCAGGAGGGGGAGACTTTACTGGAAAGCTGGGAGCAAGTTGTGGAAAGGGTGATTTGCCACCAACGTTGGTTATGGGAAAGAGCCTTAGGTCGTACCCTTAACGATAGAGAAGATGATGAATTAGAAGAATTACGCAAGCTTATCCTTGGCCGTTATGTGGCGCCTGCTGGAAGAACTTTATGGCTAGGNGGAACAGAGCTTAGCCGAACACGTGAATCCAGTATGTTTAACTGCTCTTACACTCATGTGGAAACTGTTTATGATGTAGTGGATGTGCTGTGGCTTCTTTTGCAAGGTTGTGGAGTGGGTTTTAGACCGATTACGGGGACTTTGAATGGTTTTCGCCGTCCTCTCCAGGAGATTCGTGTGATTCGCTCAAACCGAACAGGCAAGGGAGGCGTTCAAAATAACGTCGAAACTTACAATCCTGAAACAAAAACATGGACGATTAAGGTTGGAGACTCTGCGATCGCATGGGCAAAAGCTGTGGGCAAATTAGTGGCCGGTAAATATCCTGCAAAAACGCTGGTGTTGGATTTTTCAGAGATCCGTCCTGCTGGAACACGTTTAAAGGGATATGGCTGGATTTCATCCGGCGATGAACAGATTGCAAAAGCTTTTAAAGCGATTGCTAAAATTTTATCGGATCGAGCAGACCAGCTTTTAACGCGTATCGATATTTTAGATATCGTAAACTGGCTCGGTACAATTCTTTCGAGCCGTCGTTCTGCACAGATTGCTCTTTTTGAATATGGCCAGCCTGAGTGGGAAGAGTTTGCTGTAGCCAANAAAGAGTGGTGGTTAAAGGGCAACGCGCATCGTCAACAGTCCAATAATAGCTTGCTTTTCCGTCAAAAACCAAGCAGAGCTGAATTGGAAAATATCTTCCAAATCATGATGGATTCAGGNGGGTCTGAGCCAGGCTTTATTAATGCAATGGAAGCTGAAAGAAGAGCTCCCTGGTTTAAAGGCTGCAATCCTTGTGTGGAAATCCTTTTAGGGAATAAAAGCTTCTGCAATTTAACCGAGGTGAATGTCCTGGCATTTAAAGGCGACAAAATCGGCCTGGAACGAGCTCTTTATTTGGCAGGAAGAATGAATTATCGCCAAACGATGGTTAACCTTCGGGATGAAATCCTCCAGGAAGCATGGCATTTAAATAATGACTTTTTACACCTTTGCGGTGTTGGCTTAACCGGTATTCGCGCAAGAAACGATCTGACGGCCTATGATTTTAAGCGCATGCGCAACATCACTGTAAGCGCTGCATATAGCATGGCTAACGAACTGAATTCTCCTTTGCCAAAGAACGTAACATGCGTCAAACCAAGCGGAACTTTGAGCAAAATTATGGGAACAGAGGAATGGGGTGAAGTGCCTGAAGGCGTCCACTTACCCTTGGGTAAATATATTTTTAATAACATTACCTATTCTAAGCATGATCCCTTGGTAGCGCGTTTCCGTGCTGCAGGCTATACCGTAGTGGANAAACCTTATGAACCTGAATCCGTTTTAGTGAAATTTCCTGTAAAATATGAAAACGTGGCTTTTACACGTACAATGGTCACAAGAAAGAATGGAAAAGTTGAAGAAGTGGAGGTCAATACAGATTCCGCTGTTTCTCAACTTGAATGGTATAAGGTTTTACAGGAAACCTGGTGCGAGCAGAACGTGTCTAATACAATTTCTTATGATCCTTCCGAAGTTCCAGCCATCATCGATTGGCTGCTCGAAAATTGGGATACCTACGTAGGGGTTTCGTTCCTTTTCCGTAATGACCCAACCAAGAATGCAGAAGATTTAGGTTACGCTTATCTTCCTCAGGAAGTTGTGACAAAAGAAGCCTTTGATAGCTATGTTTCAAAATTAAAAGAAATTGATTACTCAGGCATTGAAATGCGTGATATGGAGCTGGAAGCAGCTTGCGCCGGCGGAGCCTGCCCCGTTCGTTAAGACAGACGATTTAGAAATTTAAAGACTCTCATCAGGATCTGATGAGAGTCTTTTATTTTTGAGTGAAAGAAATTTGGGATTTTGAGTTTTCCAGTCAGTTGATCCTTTAAGACGGACTTTCTAACTGAGCTGGCATAGGCACTTCACCGCGCTGATTGGTATAGGAAAGTAAAATCGTAGGCGAGGAAGAGGTAAGTGGAATATCATGCTCTCTTAACGCTGTTTCAATTTCCCATAAGTAATCGGCTTCTTTGGAATCTGTGTAGGATTTTTGCTTATAGTTCACCCAAACGGCCAAACAGAATTCTAAAGAATATTTATCAAACTTTTTCAACCAGACCTGAGCTGTGCCGTATTCGGAAACGGGAGCTGTGCAGGGGACGCGTTTTGCGGCTTCGGACACAACTTTTCTTACAAGATTTTTATCCGCGTCACTTGCAACCGAAAAGGTGATATTCAGCCTGCGATATTCATTGTTCATCGTATAATTAATCAACGTATGATTGGTGAGCTCAGAGTTTGGAATTACAATTTCAATTCCGTCAGAAGTACAAATGACTGTATTCTGAACGTGGATTTCAGTAACTTTTCCGTAAGTCCCGGATTGCAGCTCAATATAATCGCCAACTTTAAGATTGCGTTCGAAGAGGATGCAAAGTCCGCAGATAAAGTTATTAGCAAATGATTGTAATCCAAATCCAATCCCCAGCGTCAAGGCGCTGGCTACCAGAACAAGATTGCTAAAATCAAAACCAATCGAGATAAGCGCTAAAATGAGGCCGATAATCAAAGCAAAATAATGCACCAAGCGCCCAAGAGTGTAGAGCGTAGAGCCGGTCACATTGCCGCGATTTTTGGCAAAAGACATTAAGGCTGTTCGTAAAACCTTAGAAGCTAAATAAGAAAGAATTAAAATGATGGCAATACGAAAGATTGATAAAGGTGTAATAGGCAGTTCGCCGATTTTGAAAAGTGTATAATTAAAACAGGATTGGATAAAGTCTAGCGTTTTGGTAAAGGCTGTGGTTAAGTTGATCCATCCAATTTCAAAATAGGAGCTATCTGTCTTGATATAGTGGTCAAGTCGATCAATGACCCAATAAGAATTGGCAATCTCATATTCTAACAATTGCAAGGCAGATAGAGTATCCAGAGATTCCTGGCGCCGAGCTTGGTTAAGCTTGGATAATTTGCTGTCAGAGGGTTCGTGCTGCGCAACAAGGGCCGCATAATCCTGCCTCAAAAGATCCTGTTCGCGCAAGGTGGCTTTTTTCCATTCTTTGGCCTGATGCGAGATTTTCTCTAAATGTTCTTTCCAATCGTTTAACTTCTCGTACATCTCTTGATGGCTCGTACTAAAGCGCTGGTTAAGATGCATATAGAGATTATACTTTAAGTTTTGAAAAGCCAGCCGTGTCCATGCTAAAGAACGATTGGCAGCTGCGCGCACAAGTTTTTGGTTAAAAAGATGGCGTGTATTTTTGTCATTGGAGTTTTGTAAGGACATATCATAGGCATTGTTTTCNNCAATTTCAAAAGCTCTGCTTGCTTTTTATCCAATTCATTTTCGGCTGTTTTTATATCTGCTTCAAGTTTCCTTAGATCAAATTGTTTAAAGTTCAGAAGTTCTTGCGAAGCCTCTAATTCTTTTTGCAGCAAAGAGATGCGAGTGTTNTTGAATTTCTAATCTTTTAAAGGCTTGTTTCAGCTGCTCCTGTGCAGAAGCTAAAGCTGTTTTATTGGCCATGATCTCGAGGCCGGAAAGTGTTTTTTCTGCAGAAGGTTTGTTTTGGGCTAAATAGGGGACCAAAAGCTGATCTAAACGTTTTTGCATCTTATTTATGCGTTCTTTCATATTCTCTAGATCTTCTTCTTCGCTTTTCTTTTCAAGGGTGGCAATTTTTATTTTGTGATTGATATCGAGTTGTTGCTCAATTGTATAGGACTGTAAAAAGGGTTGGGGAACAGGAGCTTCGGGAGCCGCTTGTTGTTTAGCAGCCAAAAGAGAGTTAAAATGCATGACTATGTTGTTGACAAGGGCTGACGCAGTTTCATGTTCTTGCCCTTGTATTCTTGGAAGTAGAGAGTAAAGGTGCTGGCTTACTACGCCAATGCGCTGCGAAAATTCCTGAGGGTCTTTGACATCAAAATAATCCCACCAATTCAGTTTAAGTGAAGTAGGTTCCGGCATTTCCGGGGTTTGATTTTCTGTATTGGCTTGTAAAGTAGTGACTATCTCTTCGCCGAGAATGAGGGATTCAGCGCCGCTTGAAAATAGAGGGGCAGAAATAACAAAGGCAAAGCAATGAATTAGTATGAATATTTTATTCCAATAGAACATACAAACCTATAAAAATATTAATAAAAAATTAATTATAAATTAATTTAGGAATAAAATCAAGATAATCACAAGAGGTAAGAAAATATTTTACCCCATTTTTTTCGCCAAATAAAGAAGGGGAATTTTTGACATTATGAAGATGACCAAACACACAGGCACTCACATGAAATTTTTCGAGGATTTGCGAGGCTTGCGAATCCTTGAGATCTGCGCTAATAGGAGGGTAATGTGTCATTGCAATGCGAATTTTTGCCTCTGGATTCAGTCCTTTCAAACTTAATTCAAGTCGGCCTAGCTCTCGTTGAAAAATACGTTCGGCTTCAGCGGGATCGGCCTCTTCTTCAGTTAATTTTTTTGCTCGCGGATTTTCTTTAAACTCAATAAAGTCATGAAAATTGTAAGCTGCGGTATCCCATAGACGGGCGCCGCCAATTGAGTATTCTTTCCAGTTAAACACATTATTTTGGATAAGATGGATAGAGGAAGGAAGGATTTTCTCAATCTTACTGAGCGAAGACCACCAATAGTCATGGTTTCCGCGGATGATGACTTTGGTGCCAGGAAGCTGATGAATCCAGTTTAAATCAATAGCCGCATCTTCGATGCGCATTGCCCATGAGATGTCGCCCGGGATGAGCACAAGATCATCCGGATGAATGGAATTCAACCATTGCTTTTTTATTTTATCTGTATAATCGATCCAGGGTTCGCCAAAGGCATCCANTTNTTTGTCAGGAACACCAAAGGCTAAATGTAGATCTGCTAATGCCCATACTGCCATAAGATGGCATTATAGAACGAAAACTGTAATATTTACAAAGTAAAACCATCGGGAAGGCAAGCGCCTCTTGGAACAACAATAATGCCGTCCCTTATAAAAACGTCGTCGCTGTTGTAATGATCGATCTTGTTTTGATTGACGAGCGTCACATTGTTGCCGATATAGACTTGTTTATCGATGATTGCACGTTCGATAAAACAATTCTCACCGATTTGCATGGGTTCAGCCGTTTTTTCATTGTGCTTCGAGGAAGCGTAAAAATCATTTCCAATGACATAACTTTCTCGAATGACCGAGCCTTTTTNGATTCTTGTGCAAGGACCCAGAATACTATGAGAAATTTCCTTGGCCTCTACAATAGAGCCTTCGCAAATGATCGATTGATGGATTTCAGTATGAAAAATTTTAGGAGCTGGTAGATTCAAACTATGAGTCATGAGGGGAGATTGTTCATCGTTCCAATTAAAAGAAGGGGAATCTTTGGTAAGTCCAATGTTGGCATGATAATAAGATTCAATGGTTCCAATGTCTTCCCAATAACCTTGATGAATGTAAGCTGCAGCTCGTCCCTTCTCAATCAGGGTCGGCAGAAGATGCTTTCCAAAATCTTCTCGCAAGTCATTTCTAAGCAACTGAAGAAGGGCTTNTTTCTTAAACAGATAAATACCCATGGAACCTAAATAAGAACCTTCAGGCAATCGATATTTTTCCAATAAGCATTTTTCTTTTGGTTTTTCAATAAAGTCTGTAATCCATCCTTCCTGATTGGTTTTCAAAATACCTAAACGTTGGGTTTGATGTTCTTCCACTGGTAAAGCAGCAATGATGACATCGGCATGAGTTTGCAAAGCCACGTGCATCATTTNTTGGTAATTCATCTGATAAAGCTGATCGCCTGACAAAATTAAAAAATAGTCGACAGGCAGGTCAGTCAAATAGTCTAAATTTTGCCTTACAGCGTCGGCGGTACCTTGAAACCAATTCTTCGAATTGGGCTTTTCTTCTACCGTTAAAATTTCAATGAATCCGCGATTAAAGGGCTCAGGTCTGTAAGTTTTAAAAATATGATCGTGCAAGGATTTTGAAAGAAATTGGGTGACGATAAAAATTTTATTGCAACCTGAGTGTATCGCATTCGACATAGGTACATCGATGAGGCGGTATTTTCCACCGAAATTCATGGCCGGTTTGCAATTTGAACGTGTGAGAGGATAGAGGCGTGAACCTTGGCCTCCGCCTAAGACAATAGAGGCCACGCAGTTCATGTCGCATTGTTGATGAGAAGAGGATTTTTGTCGGAGTTTTTCAAAAAGCTGTTCTGATTGGGTCAGTGTCATATACAAGCCTCTTGGGGATTTTTTTGCACTTTAAAAAAGAGTATATTCCATCAATAGAAAGGATTTTTTTACTATCTGTTTGAAAAACAGGAAGATGGATTTTTTTGTAAAAGTTAAGAAGCGAAACTGGATAGTCGAATAAAAAAATTGTCTCATAGCTTCAAAGTGTGATAGTATCTATTCCTTGAACTTATAATGCATGGAATCAATTCTTAAATCAAAGGAACGTCTTAGAATGAACTTAGGGCGTCTGACAATCAATAAAACTTGGGCCAGCGCTTTAGTCATGATTCTGATTGCTGTTCTGGGGCTTTTGGGAATTATGCGGGCCTGTTCAAGCAGCTCAAATGTCAAACGAACACATTACATGATTGCAAGAAACATGAATTGGAATGATTTCCAGTTTTCAGGAAAAGAACGTAATGTGCAAGCTTTTAGTGAAGAACTTGTTTTAGCTGCAAGCAAAGAGGCAAATCTACGCGTTCAATTTGTTACAGCCAATCCCAATACGCTTTTAGATGACTTAGAAGCAGAAATGTACGACGCTGTTTTTACATTTATGACTCCTAATAGCATCAATGAAGAAACCTTCNNTTTTTCTGATCCGCTTTATCTGTTAGGTTCTGTGCTGGTCGTAGGCGAGGATGAGAATGTCCATTCTTTAGAAGAAATGGAAGGAAAAATTGTGGGGATTAGCGCTGGTTCAACAGCTATCTACGATGTCCAGCACTATCCTTCAATTATTATCATGACCTATGAAAATATGAACGCTGCTTTGAATGACCTGGCAAACAATAAGATTGACGGAGTCATCATGGATAGCTGGAGTGCGCAAGTCAATACGCATGGTTTTTATACCAATAAGCTGAAAATTGCCACTTCACCTTTCACACGCCAGGGACTCCGTTTGGCTACTCGCAGAGAAGCAGATCTTGAAGATTTTATAAAAAGCTTCAATGACGGGTTAGAGAGAATCAAAGCCAGTGGACAGTATTTAAAGTTAATCCACAAATGGGACCTCTATGCAATTCAATAAGAATTAATAGCGCTCATAAAGCCGATATTCATGCTCAACGGTGGCTAGAATTTCCTCGTCCGTAGGGCAGGGTTTGATTCCCCAGACTTTTTCGCTATATTCTTTAATTGAACGGTCGGTAGAAAATTTTCCCATTCCAGCAATATTATGGATGGCATATTCTGCCCACTTGAGAGGCTCTTCATAAAGCGCTTCTACTTTCTTTTGCGTCTCATAATAACTTTCCAAATCTTTTAAAACGTAGTAATGGTCCGCAGGACTTCCATACGATCCCTCAATCAGCTTTTGGTACAGATTGCTGAATAAAGTATGTTCCGTCTCATCTGCTGCAAAAGTATGGTCTCTTAGGGTGTTTAGGGCATCGCGAATTTGTGAGTTTTTATTATAGATTTCTTTAGGATTATAGGAGCGTTCCGTGTTCATTTNTTCAATTTCTTCTGCTGATGCGCCAAAAGCAAAGGGCCACCATGCGTCTGTGATGGCCTCCCGCATTTCAATATTCGCCCCATCATTCGTGCCTATGGTCAATGCACCATTCATGGTAAGTTTCATATTGCCGGTCCCGGAAGCTTCCATTCCGGCAGTGGAAATTTGCTCCGAAAGCTCAGCAGCAGGGATGATAATTTCTGCTCTGGAAACGTTATAATTTTCGATAAACACAACTTTTAAAAATCCCGCAATCGCAGGATCTTTATTGATTTTCCTCCCCACGGCGCAAATAAGGCGAATTATGTCCTTGGCCGTTTCATAGGAAGCTGCTGCTTTGCCGGCAAAAATGCACGTTCTCTTTATCCTGGTATGTCTTGGGTTTTTCAAAATTTCCTGGTAGATCATAATGATGTTCAGGACATTTAAAAGCTGTCTTTTATATTCATGAATACGCTTGATTTGCACGTCAANAAGAGAATTTACATCAATTAATGGTGAAAGAACAACAAGGTCGCCTTTCTCATTGCGTTGGATATTATGCTCTGTTAAAAATTCAGAGAGCTGAAGCTTATTTCTTTNTTTGATCGCCAAAAACTCTTCCTGGCTGGAAAGATCACTCGCAAATTTTGCCAGTTCACTGATTCGGGAAAAATCAGTGATCCAGATATCCCCGATCCGTTTGGTGATAAATTTTGCCAATTCCGGGTTGCATTCGAGCAGCCAACGCCTTTGAGTCACTCCATTGGTGATATTTGTAAATTTATTCGGAAACATTTCATAGAAATCTTTAAAAACTTTGTTTTTCAGGATCTCGCTATGAATTTCAGCGACCCCATTGACAGAGTGCGAACCCACAATAGAGAGGTTTGCCATCCGCACGCTGCCATTTTCGATGATGGACATCCGTCGGATACGCGCCTCATCTTTCGGAAAACGATCTCTGACAGTGTTGCAAAATTCATAATTTAATCTTTCGATGATGCGCAATTGTCGAGGCAGCAAATAGTTGAACAATTCCTTGTCCCAAACCTCTAAAGCTTCACTTAAGACGGTGTGATTGGTATAGCCTGTGCACTCTTGTGTCATTTCGACTGCCGTTCTCCAGGGCAGGTCTTGCTTTTGAATTAAGATGCGGATCAATTCGGGAATGACTAAGGCAGGATGCGTATCGTTAATTTGTATACGCACTTTATCTGCAAATGCACGGAAATTCGTATGTTTTGCCAGGTAATGGCGAATAATATCTTGCAAAGAAGCGGAGACAAGCAGAAATTCTTGCTTTAAACGGATCCTTTTTCCCGTCTCATGATGGTCGCTTGGATAAAGAACATCGGTCAGAGCAGAGTTTTCTGCAGCTTGGTCCAGACGACCAGCATTGTAGCGTTGCAATTGGAAGTTTCTAGGCGATTCTTTGGTGGTCCATAAGCGTAAAGTGACGATAGAATATTTATTATCTTTAGAATATCCGACAATGGGATAGTCGTAGGGAAGAGCCTGAACTTCTTCAAAATCTTTAAGCTGGTAAATTTCATCTCCATGAATGTTGTGGGTCGGTGTTGTATTTCCACAATACTTTATATGGACACGGCGTGTATCACGTCGAAATCCCCATGGATTTTCACTAATGAGCCAGCAGTCGGGAGCTTCAACCTGAACACCATTCCAGATTTGCTGTTCAAAAATTCCATATTGATATCTTAATCCATAAGCCTGGGCGGGATAATGCATTGTAGCCAGGGAATCTANAAAGCAAGAGGCTAAACGCCCTAAACCGCCATTTCCTAATCCTGGATCAGCTTCATGGTAAATGATTTCATTGTATGAGCGGTTCATTTTTGNCAAAACAGCTTGCACAATTTCATAGGCTTTCACATTGGTGATGCTATTACTCAAGATTCTTCCAGGGAGATATTCCATCGAAAGATAGTAGAGTTTGCGTACGTCCTGTTGAGTCTGCGTTCTTATGCAGGCAAGCCAATGGATCATGACCTCTTCCCGAAGTGCATAAGAGAGAGCATTATAAATTTCGTCGGTGTGTGCATCTTCTGCGACTCTTCCGAGCGTGGTAATGAGGTAATGTTTCGTTCTGTTAACCAGTTTGTCAATGATATCATCAGTTGCCAGCGGTGTCATAAGGCTCTCCTTGCGTTCATTATGCCTTATACATAGCGAATTATTTTTTGAGAATCATCTTGATTGCTTTTTCTTTAACCCATCAAAAATGCGTGTGACAAAAATTCTTTAGTTATAAGTTGTCTGTGCATATGATGCGATTTAGATTTTTAATTAGGATTTATATGACTAATAATAACACTATTCCAAATGTTTCAAAAATAGTTTAAATTGGGATGAACTTATTAAGATCGATGATGCGAACACTTTAATGAATGAACTTAAAGATCCGAATGATTGGGTTGGATTTTTCCAATTAGCCTGTGAAAATGAAAATTGGCGGGCAACCAAACCGGTCCTTATGGATCGGGTTGTTGAAAAAATTGAGAAAATCGCTCACGAAGGTCAACTTCCTTTAGCCTCTGTGCGTCAGATTTGTGAATTGGCTAAAAATATTTTCCGAATCACTCATTAAATCAAGAAGTACTTATTGATTATAAGGAGCATTCAACTGAGACTATAAAAGTAAATTCTCTTCTTTTAGAAACGCTTCCCTATTATCGTCGCATGCTGCAATCGGGAATGAAGGAATCTTCTTGTCAAATAGTCTCAGTAGAGAAGCATACTAAGAAATTTATGCAATTTATTGTTCAATTTTTAAGAGGGGAAACACAACAGATTTGGAATACTTTAAAGGAAATTGAAAGCGACCTATCAAACGAAAAGCAATATTCTTTGCCAGATCTGGCAGATTTTTATGCACGTAGCATTTGCGAATGGGATCTTACGGATTTGACTAAAACGATTTTTTCCGAACTTAAAAGAAGGGATCCTAGATTAGCTCTAGAATTGGCTTTTGAGCATGAACATAAGACTTCCATAGAAGAAATGTTAAATGAAATTTCCTTTGAAGGAAAAATGACATTTAGCTACCTAGAGCCAGGCATGATTACGGTGGAGTTGGAAGCTCTAGCTCAGGCTGATTCAATTCAAACTGATTTACAAGCCAGTTTATCCTTTTTCGCAACAAGCGGATTTTCGATAGAATTATACATTAACCACGAAACCTCTTTGTATGAAACATTTGATTGGGGGACATTGTTTAGAATTTCCGGGGCCGAATCAGCTGTGAAAAGTTGTGTAATCTCGAGGTTAAACTCAGAGCAATTTCTCGCTTCTATGATAAGAGATTTTCCTTGTATCGAAGTGTTGCACATTTATACAGTAAAGATGTCAAATAGAAATGCATACACTGATAATTTTGAAGGGGATGAGATATTAGCACTCGCCAGTCATTTAGGCAGCAAACTAAAAGAAATTTTTCTTCAAACAAAAACATTTCAAACCATGCTTTTGTTGACTTTTTAATGGCATGTCCTAATTTGCAACAAATAAACCCTCAGATGTTTTTGCCTCTGGATCAATCTCTTCTCTACGCCTTAAAAAATTGCAAGGATCTAAAATATTTAAATTTATTAACTCAATCAGACATGAGCGCAAACGAAGTGATCGATCTCATAAAAAACTGTTCTCAACTCGAAGAATTAGATCTTTTCGTTGCGGAAGACATCTTTTCTCTTGAAGATTTAGAAGTCTTATTTAGTGTTTGTCCAAAATTAAAAAAATGAACATACACTGTACCGCGCTGAATAGCGATGTTCTATTAGCAATAGCCCATAAATGCCACCTTTTGCAGCATTTGATCGTCTTTAATGCTTCGCATTTAACAAAGCCCGGCATTGAGAAATTAGTAGAGAATTGCCAATTAAAGCTGCTGCATTTAATTGAATGCGGATTAAAAAAAGAAGACTTCGAACACTTATCAATTGAAAATAGGTTTTTGGAACTCTATCAGAGTATGATGCGTATAAACGCTACACAGTACCGAATACAAATTATCCTGAATATTTTGCTATATAAAGTTCTAAAGATCAGAGTTGAAGAACACAGGGATTTGAGAAGATTCTTTTTTAATTATCCTGGGAGAAGACGTTTACTTAAAATTAGAAAAAACAGGAACTGAGATTATGTCAATTTTTTCTCGCATGCGCTTGTTTCAAAAAGCAGCCACAGCTATTTTCATTTTTTTATGGGAATGATGGTCATGGTAACAGTTGTAGCCCATGTAAAAAATCTGGTTCCACCGGCATGGACATGATGAAGATTCATCTAATGCAGCAGGAAAAAGCTAAAAAATTGAGATTGCTCAAAAGCCATGACGCTTCTTTTAAGCATGCTGCCTNNTTTATTTTTTGGAAATCTTCATTGTTTAGGGATGTGCGGTCCTCTGGTGATGATGATTGGCAAACATCGCTTTCGCAATTTTTATTTTGCTGGTCGTCTCCTTTCTTTTTCTTTTACTGGATTGCTGGCCGGGGAGATGGGCGCTGTCTTACAAGTTATTTTGAACCAATATCGTCTATCAAGCCTTCTTAGCCTGTCTTTTGGAAGCTTGATTTTGCTTGTCTCTTTTTCTACGCTCTTTGGATGGCGTTATCCTGGTTATACCTTATTCAATCGAAGTTTAGCTGGAATCCAGCATTCCCTTTCGCTTTTAATTCTTAAAGACCAGGCCTGGCCAACCTTCTTATTTGGNTTTTTTACGGTGGCTTTACCTTGCGGTCAAAGCCTGATTGTTTTTTCAGCTTGTGCTTTGTCCGGGGAAGCGTGGATTGGTTTGGTAAATGGATTTGCTTTTGGGCTTTTAACCACTCCTTCTCTNTTTTTCGCGATGCATGCTCATCGCCTTTTCTTTAGCCTNAAAAATCATTATAACGTTATGATCGGTGTTTTCGGCGCAATCGTAGGAATATTAGCGATTTGCCGCGGATTGGCTGATATGGAGGCTATTCCGCATTTAACTTTAAACTTTGCTTCAGAAAGCCTGTACCACTTGGTTATTTTTTAGGATTGCTTATGAATAGAGAACCTGTTGCATTATATTTTCTGCGATTGATTGCAACTTTGGGAATTTTAGTTTTCTTAATTATGCTGTATTGGTCTTCAGCTTTGGTTGAGGAAGATTTACAATCCTTAAGAGCAGAAGTTGGAAGTATGAAAGCTGACATCAATAATCTACAGGATGACTTTAANAAATTTTCTGAAAACCCGTCTTTACTGAGGCAAAATCCCTCTCTTAGTCTGGAAGCGGCTCCTGGTAAAAATCGACCCCACATCGATGAGTCTCTTCCCAATTTACTGCAAAATGATCCTTTCTATGATCATGTTTTGCCCAGGATTTTAGGCCCTGCTTTTAAACCTCATGGAATATTTGACGCCGCGTCTATCGGAAAATATGATAATTTATTGCCTTTCGCCGAATGGCTGGAGGTCTCCAATTGGAATGATTTATGCAATGTGTCTGTGGCTGGACAACAGTTCGGCAAGTATGAGAGCTTAACGCCTGATATGGCCATTAAAATGGAAGAACGACGTTCAGAGACAGGGCAGCCCGAATATTGGATTCATTTACGCGATCATGTGTATTGGCAGCCCTTGAAAAAGGAATTNTTTCCTAGCGGCTTTGAATTGTCTGATCACTTCCTGAAAAAACATCAGGTTACCGCTGACGATTTTAAGTTCTACTTTGATGCGATCATGAACCCTTACATCAGCGCCGCAGGAGCTGTTGCCATGCGCCCCTATTTTCAGGATATTGTGGAATTCCGTGTCATTGATAAGCTGACATTTGTGGTTCGCTGGAGGGAAAGAAAATTTGTTGAACCCGATGGAAAAGAGGTTTACAAAACTAAGTATGTGGCCAAGTTGTTGACCGGCGGACTCAGGCCATTGGCTTCTTTTGTTTATAAATATTATCCCAACGGTAANAAAATTATTGAGGAGGATGCTGACCCGCAAACCTATCGGACAAACGCGATATGGGCTCAAGGGCTCATCCAGCATTGGGCGCGAAATATTATTGTGAGCTGCGGAGGTTGGATATTTGATGGACGGACAGACCGCCAAATTAATTTTAAACGAAATAGGGAGTTTTATTTGCCTCTCTTAGCCCTTTTTGAACGTCGGGAAGTGCAATTTAAAGAAAGTCCTGACAATGCATGGCAGGATTTTAAAGGCAATAAGCTTACAACGTTTGCAATTCAACCGGACCAGATGCTGGAATTAAACAACTTTTTAAAAACCCCTCAGTATTTATCCCAAGAAAAACANAAAGCCAAAATCCATCGCTTAGATTATTTTGCACGCGCTTTTTCTTATGTGGGCTGGAATGAGAAAGCCTTTTTCGCCAGCGAAAAAGTAAGGCAAGCCCTGACCATGGCTATCGACCGGCAAAGAATCATTAAGCAATTTTTAAATGGTTTGGCTATGGAAATCACCGGGCCGTTATATCCATTTGACCGTGCCTATGATCGCTCAATTCAACCTTGGCCTTATGATGTCCAAAGAGCCAAAAGGCTTTTAGAAGAGGAAGGCTGGTACGACCGTAATGGAGACGGGATCATTGAAAAAGTCATCGACGGTCAGGAAGTGCCATTTCGTTTTACACTGTCATTTATCACACGTTCGCCGATCGGACGTAACATTGCAGAATTTATAGCCACTTCCTTAAAAGAATTGGGCATTGATTGCCGCACAAACGGATTGGATTACCCTGATATGACGGCAAAACTTAACGATAAAAATTTTGATGCTATTATGCTTGCCTGGTCCTTGGGATCTCCTCCCGACGACCCACGCCAAATTTGGTATACAGATAAAGGAGA
This sequence comes from Parachlamydiaceae bacterium, assembly GCA_013414685.1. GTDB lineage: Bacteria > Chlamydiota > Chlamydiia > Chlamydiales > Parachlamydiaceae > Neochlamydia. The sequence continues at coordinate 2,373,594 of CP058704.1, forward strand.
AACCAAAGGTTCCTCCAATTATATCAGTTTCAGCAATCCAGAAGTGGATCGGATCATTGATGATCTGGATTATGAAGCAAATCCGGANAAAAGAATCGCTCTCTACCACCGCTTTCATCGAATTATTCATGAAGAAGCCCCCTATCTTTTCATCAGCTGTCCTAAAGTCGCCTTGCTCTATCGGGAAGGTTTGGAAAATGTATTTATTCCGGCGGATCGGCAAGATTTAATACCGGGAGCCGATGTGGCAGTTCCTGAGCCAAGCGCTTTTTATTTTAAAAATTTATGATCAATTATATTTTACGCCGCCTTTTGCTTTTACCTGTGACCCTATTTTTCATCGTACTTGTAAATTTTTTGATCATTAATTTAGCGCCAGGAGATCCAGTCACCGTCACCGATATTAGCAAAGAAACNGGGGCGCAGCAACAAGGACGGGCTGTGGCTTATGGCAGCGATGATCGCTATTTAGTCTTTAGAGAATTTTACGGACTGACGCTGCCGATTTTGTTCAACACCTGGCCCTGGATTTCTCAGCAAGAAGTCAATGAAACATTATGGAAACTGGTCTTTCGTAAAAATCCTCAGACGCAAGAAGAGATCGAATTTAGTGAATTTGAGAAACTGAGAATTCTATTTGGGGATCAGTCGCGTTATATTTTGCCCCTCCTTTTAAACGTGGTCAAGGATTCAAAAGAACCTTTAAAAGTTCGTCATTTTGCTGCAAGGTATTTTCAGAGGGGAACTTATAGAAACGCCTACATAGGGGCTGGACTCACAGAAACGGAGATGGAATTCAACCGCACTTTGGCCGAAAATTATAATTCCCTGAACGCCATTTTAAATACGCTTCCTGATAATGAAAAAGGGATGGATGAACTTGCCTTAAGGTTGCAGGACTGGTATGAGGCACATAAGGCTTTTTATAACTCAGAGCCTTCAAAGTCGCANAAAATCTCTGCCTTCTTCTTTCAGACGCGTTTCTTTCGTTATATGAGCCGTGTGATCACTTTAGATTTTGGAACGCTGCGCAGCGATCCAAATAAAACGGTGATCAGCGAAGTTGTCAAACGTTTTAAATATTCTTTAACACTTTCAATCATTCCTATGCTGATCACGTTTGTCTTATGCCTTTTGTTTGGCTTCATCATGGCGCTGAAGCAAAACCATTGGCCAGACTATACCTTGAATGTGACCTTNTTAGTGCTTTATGCGATTCCTATATTTGTTGTGGCNCCCTTTTTGATTGAGAAAGTAGGCCTCAATCATTATTTTCCGTTCACGCATGTGCCGATCCCTATTAGTGGATTTACAAGTCCCGATAAAATCTATGATCAACAAGTCTCCTACCAAAGACTGTTTGATGTGATGACCCATCTTTTTCTTCCTTTGATTGCGATTATGTACGGAACGCTTGCTTCGCAGGCACGCTTAGCAAGAACTGCAGTTTTAGAAGTCCTAAGACAGGATTACGTTCGGACTGCCTGGGCAAAAGGTGCCTCTCTTTGGACGGTGATGACGCGCCATGTGGGACGAAATGCCTCTATTACTATCGTTACTTCAATTGCAGGCTCTTTGGGAATTGTTTTAGGAGGCTCTTTGATTGTGGAAACCCTATTTGAGATTAATGGGTTTGGAAAGTTNTTNTATGATGCAGTTGTCAATCGAGACTACAATGTGATTATGTTTTCAGCGTTAGCTGGTTCNTTTTTAACTTTGCTGGGCTATCTTGTGGCAGACATCGCTTATACAATGCTAGACCCGCGCATTACCTTGGATTGAGCATGGAAAAAGTGCAAGACAGTTACTGGAAAGGCGTATGGATTCAACTGCGCAAACATCCATTGGGAAACGCCGCCCTCTATGTNTTTTTCCTTTTCGTTTTTGTGGGAATTTACGCTCCATTTTTTGCCTCCAGCAAACCCTTNTTTGTCCAGTATGAGGGGAGTTGGTATTTTCCCTTATTTCGCTACCTNTTTTACTCCGAGTTNTTTACAAAGCGTTTAGATATNTTTTTCAATCTCTTTATGTTTACACTGCCTGTTTTTATTCTTTGGAAAGGTTTTGAGTATCGCCGAAGAGTTAGAAAAATCGCCCTTTTGGGTCTTGCGGCCTTTCAAATCATCGCCTTTATCTGTTATGGATATACTCAACCGACCGATCCTGCAGCTGATGTTAAACTCATCGAGGCTCGCCAGCAAGCCNNATTAAAAGAAGTTGCCCTGGATAGGAATTTTATCCCTTCCTGGAAGTTTGATCTTTCCTATATGAATCCTTATGCTCGGCTCAATTTGGTTCTCCGCGAGGTGTTGAGAAAGAGGCAGAATGACGCATTTCAACGGTATAAAGCAGCCTTTGAAAAAGCCAATCATCAGCCTATGCCGACTTTATGGAATCTAGAGCAGGCAAACGAACAGCGCGAGCTTGAGATCCAGCATCAAATTTTGAAGAGTTCTCAGCCTCAGTCGACTGAATACCAAACAGCAGAAGCTAAGATTCTCTACATCGAGGAAAAACGCCAATGGTTGAATGAACAGGCATCGAAAGTGAAATGGATGGCGCTGCCATTATTGAGCCATTTTCATTGGGAGGATGATGCTGGAGGAAGCCAAGCTCTCAATCAGGTCGTCTCTTGGTGGGACCTGACGCGTATCAATAGAAAAGATCTTTTGGCCGCTCTAATTTTTGGAATACGCATTTCTTTAAGTGTAGGAATTATTGCTGTAGGAATTGCTCTTTTTATTGGAATTCCCATAGGGGCATTTGCAGGTTACTATGGAGGCAATTTTGATATCATCACCTCTCGTTTATTGGAAATCTGGGAGTCGATGCCTACNTTTTTTATGCTTTTGATTGTCGTCGCGATGATGCAAAGTAAGTCTATNTTTGTTGTGATCACTGTGATTGGGTTATTTGGCTGGACCACATTTACACGTTTTATTCGAGGTGAATTTTTCAAGCAACGCCATTTGCCGTACGTAGAGGCTTGCAAGGCACAAGGCTTTAATCATCTCTACATTATGTTTTCCCATATCCTACCGAATGCCATTCCTCCCATTTTAACATTACTTCCTTTTTCGATTATGGGGGCCATTACCAGCGAGGCAGGACTTTCCTTNTTAGGATTAGGCGAAGAGGGCTCTTGTTCCTGGGGAGTTTTAATGGATGAAGGGCGCACTGCTTTTCCAGCCGAAAGCTATCTTCTTTGGCCGCCTGCGATCCTTCTCACTATTCTTCTGGTGGCTATTGCTTTAGTNGGGGATGCTCTGCGCGATTCGATCGACCCTAAACTGCATCGTGCTTAAATAACTTGAATTCAAAAATTATGCTTGCTTTTTTGACTGAACTTTTACACTAGCCTCATGAACACAAAACAAGCTTTAATAACTCCATTTTGCTGTACTTATAAATCAGCCTTCTCAGCTGACTTTGTTTCTTCCTACACACTTACTTTGTCAATTCTTATTCTCCGCTAAGGCGGAGGACACATTTTCATTTTTTACATTTCATTTTCAATTTATAAAAAGATAATCGTTAACTTATTTTATAAGGATATTTTATGTCTTCAAGTCTATCGAATCAGACCCAGACAAGCGTCTGGTCGAACTATATTGTTCCCTATGCGTCACCTCCTATTGCGGCAGGTGCTGGAATTGTTCCAGTTTTTTATGGTTTTGTGGCTAAAAGTGCCATGCAACTTGGACAGCCGCTGCCTAAAATGACAGTTAAAGAAGTACTTCAAGAAGGGGGAAAGGCGGCTCCAACTATTGGCATTATTGTAGGCACTCAAATGATCGTGCAAAGTGTTGCCGAAAACGCCTTCATGAAAAATACTAAAAATGAGCAACCTAGCTTTAAATTAATGATAGCCAGTTCTCTTTTAGTTGGAGGATTTTCTGCTCCAGCTTTAGCAGTATTTAATGCTCAAACCATGGGACGTAGTGTTGCAGACTCTTTGAAATCGCTTACAACGAAACAGGTCGTTGCGATTGTCACACGAGAAACAAGCTTTCTNTTTTCTTTGCGCATCAGCGATCCTGCAAGCGATGCGATGAAGAGTTATTGTGGAGATAATAAAGCTATTGAATATAGTTCTGCCTTTGCCACGGGATTTATAGGAAGCATCATTGGACATCCTGCCGATACGGCCTTGACGCTTTGGCAAAAGGGGCGAAAAATTGAAAAATTGTCACAGTTAAAACAAGGAGTTCTCATTAAAGCTTTTGCTGTTGGAGGATTTTCTGTAATCTATAAGGTGACTAAAGAGTGGCTTCAATCGCAGTCTTTTTAAATAAAAGAAGCCTTTTCATTTAAATGAAAAGGCTTCTTTGATGTTAACGTTTTTGAAATCTGCATGCATTCTTTTGGGTTTCTATTCATAAAGGCGCTGCCGCTGACAGTAATCTCCCAGCCATGATAAGGATCGCGCAAACGGACTCTATCAAGAAAAGGGGAAATAGAGTCGACAACGACAACATGGCTCCCTATATCACCGCCAATAGACACAATGGCAGAACCATTTTTGTCGATCAGCTTTTNCAGTCCCTCTAAGTAATTGTCTCCTAGATGATGAGTGAGGATAGGACTGAATCCTGCTCTTCTGATGGATAATTCCTTCGTAAAGTTATCGCCAAGATTTGTACTCCGTAGTTCGCTAACGTTTACTTTTCCGTTATTATCTAAGATTAACATTCCGGTTGCTGCTGCTGTACATCCTCGTGTGGCTTGCTGTTGAAGGATCGGCTTATTGTATTTAGTATAAAAAATTTCAACGTTTTCCAAAANATTGGAGCGGACCACTTCTTCCTTTTCAAGAATTTCATTATCCTCAAAGAGCTCTCCTTTTCCATGAACACTTGCTTTTATTCCCTCATCAAAGCGAAAAGTGTCGACGAAGCTCAAGGGGGATTCTTCGTGTTTGTGGTGCAGGCAGCTGTGTGGGGGTGGGTGGAGGAGGGANNTATTCGGCATAGATAAATTTTTCCACTGTTCTTGCAATAATTTTTCTTTAATTGCCTCTGGTGACAATGACAGTGGTTGAGAATTCTCTTTTTCAGATCTTTCATTTGCATTGAATGGGCTTCTGCAACAGATTGGGGGTTCTCATTTTTGTCGAATAATCGACCCCTAACTTCATTAAAATGAACNGTGTTTATTATTCTTTGCATCCTGATCAACAGGACTCTTTGAATTTTGTTCTTGTTTAATGTCCTCTTCTGGCTTCAAGATGACTTTGATTTCTTCACCTGTTTTGACCCGTTTAAAGAGTTTCATGATAGATTTGTGATCAATAAGCAATGGAATGATAGAAATACTAGCAAGGATACCTAGGACTAAGTGGCCTATCCTCCATAAAAGTCCATGATCTTTCTTATAGGAGATTTNTTTGTAATTTACCCCATTGATTTGTTTTGTCTTTGTATGTTTGACTTGCCAAAGTCCTGCAAAAGGGTCATTTTCATNTGACTGTAGGTAATAAGGTTTTAGACATAAAAAAAACTCGTTTTTATAAAACTATTTTAGTTAAAAAATTAATAAATATTATAAATTATTTATAATTTTTTTAAATTGTTTTTAAAACAAGATTTAACCGCGCTTGGAAGGGACTTCTGCAGGAGCCACTTGCTGGGGACCCTCGTAGTAGTACGCAGAAANAAAGATCGGAAGATAGCCAATAACCTTTTCTTGTTTCTCTTGGCCAACCTGGACAATGGCCTGGTAATGACGCATATTCCAGTTTTGCCTGATAAAGTCATGAAGCGTCGGCCATTGGTGCTCTTTCGTAAATTTCAAAACCACCACTTGTCCTGGCATAATTGATGGCAAGGGTAAAGGTTCAGTTTGAAAAATGCGGCTTTCTAAAAGATCTTCTAGAGGTTCTGTCATGGCGAAGCGGATGAAAGCATTTCCGGCAGCGCTTGGTAGATTTCCAACATTTTTAATTTCTGCCTCGAATTTAATCGTGGATCCGGGCTGTATTTTTGTTGTTTTTAACTCGTGAGACCTATCAGAAATTGCATGGATTTTGGCTTGTAAAACCGCCTTATATTCAATTGCAGAAAGAAAGCTTGCGGACTGCAAAAGCGCTAACAACATAACAAAAATTACAATTTTTTTCATAAAACACTCTTGTCTAAAAAAATAGTCAATTAGATTAAAGAATACCACAGCAATAAAAGCACCCGCAGGGACTGTCACAACCCAAGAGATAATGATATCACGCGTCATGCTCAAATCCAAGGCTTCTAAACCGCGCGCGAGACCTACTCCTACGACTGAACCGACAAGGGTATGAGTGGTGGAAATAGGCAGGCCAAGACGCGAAGCAAAGACGACGGTCGCAGCAGCGCCAAATTCTGCAGCAAAACCACGTGTGGGTGTCAACTCCGTAATTTNTTTGCCGATCGTTTCTATCACACGCCATCCCCACGTAGCCAAGCCCACTACAATACCGATTCCTCCTAACGCCAGGGCCCAAACAGGCGGAGTAGTAGACGTGACGATTGTATTGGTCATTAACACCTGTATACCTTCAGAAAGAGGCCCGATTGCATTGGCCACGTCATTGGCGCCATGTGCAAAAGCCATTAAACAGGCACTCATGATTTGCAAGTAGCCAAAGATTTTCTCTACAGTAGCATATTCTGATTTGTGAACTTCTCCGTCTGCGGCTTGTTTTACAGTTGCAGAAACGTTATCTAATTCATTCAGCAAAATAGCGACATGGTATTGCATCTCGCTTCCGGCAATTGTGTCGCGCGCGCGAAGAAGGTGTTNTTNTGCCTTTTCAAGAGAGGCGGCAGTTTCTGCACTATAGGCTGGCTGAATTTTGTAACGACGTTCTGGTGAGGAGATATTGCGCATGCAAAAATAACTAATCAGTGCCCCTATAGAGCCTGCCAATGCAGAAAACANAAAGAGCGCCAAAAATGTAAAACCAAGTTCAAGATTTTGCAACCCTTTAAAAACCAGGATCAAACCTAAAACAGTTACTGTGACAAAGACAATCAAGGNGGTTAGTCTCTTAGCGGCTTCAATTGGATTGTGGGTGTAAAAGATTTTTTNTCTTAACAGGGTAAAGATAAGATAAGAAATAACTCCGCCTAAAACTGGTGAAATAACCCAGCTCGTCACAATAANAAGGACGTTATCCCACTGGATGGCTTGCCAGCCGCCGATCATAAAACCGAACCCTACAATAGCTCCAACGATACAGTGGGTGGTCGAGACAGGCCAGCCAAAATAAGAGGCAATTTGCAGCCAAACCCCTGAAGCTAGCAAGGAAGCTAGCATTCCGTAGACGACAACACGTGGTTCATAGGTGAAACCGGCTGGATCAATGATTCCGGTTTGAATTGTTTCAGAAACATGCGAGCCAAAGAAGAAAGCTCCAGAGAATTCAAAAATGGCAGCAATAAGAACTGCAGTTTTAAGAGAAAGAGCACCCGAACCGACAGAAGTTCCCATTGCATTGGCAACATCATTTGCTCCAATGCTCCAAGCCATGTNAAAGCCTGCTAATAAAAGCAGCACCAGCAAAAGCAAATTTTCTGGCATCAGCATGTGCTCGGGCAGCATTCCTTCTCCTTTTTATTTTAATTCCAAAGTTAACCGCACGCGATTGGCTAACTTTTCTGATAAATTAGAAATCGCTGCGACGGCTTCAAAAATTTTCTGCCATAAGTAAAAGCTGCTGTAAGTCATTTGACCCTCAGCTAGATAGAGTTNTTNTAAAAGCTTTCTTTGAATTAAATCCACTTCGTGTTCTTTGTAGGCTACATGATCCACCATGCTACGCACTTTTTCGGCTTCTAACCCGCCAAAAGATGTTTCTAAAAGCTCATGCATTTCATTAATGATTTGCCTTGCCCCTTCATAGGATTCAATATTTTTAGCAAGGAATTGGTCGAATTCTTCCTGAAATACAGTCAGAATTTCTAGGTGTTTTAGGTTGGCCAGCACACCCACATCCTGAGCCTTATCGGCAATATCATCCTGCAAGGATAGGATATCGAGCAAGTGTTGTCTTTCAATAGGAAGATAAATACTTTTGGGCAAATGATTGCGTATGTTATTTTTAGTGAGGTCGGCATGATGCTCTTGCTCAGAAATTTNTTCAGCAATATTTTCTAACATGGAATAATCTTTATNTTTCATGGCTTCGAAAAGACCTGGCAGCATTTTGATGCAGTGGTCAACAATTTCCATATGAGACTGCAAGGGAGCAAAAGGCGAACGGCCGAAAATGCCTAAAATTGTTTTTAGCATGAAAGTTCCTAAATAATATCGAAAACTAAAAGATAAAATAGCTGAAATTCACAAAAATGTAAGAAAAAGGATAGCCAATGCAGGTACCTGTCTTAACTGTGAGAAATTTGACAACTTCTTTAAAAATTGGTCAGAAAAGCTTTCCTGTTGTTGAAAATCTAAATTTCAATCTCTATTTTGGAAAAACGCTTGCTGTTGTGGGGGAAACAGGTTGTGGAAAATCTTTAACAGCCCTATCCATTATGAGGATTCTTCCCCAGCCGCCTGCTTTGCCTTCAACCGGTGAAGTAATTTATAAAGGTCGCAACCTTCTTTCCATTACAGAACACGAAATGCGAAAAATACGCGGCTCTAAAATCGCCATGATCTTTCAAGATCCTAACAGTGCATTAAATCCAGTCTATACGATTGGGGATCAACTCCTTGAAGTTGTAGAACTGCATTTAAAACTCTATGGCGAGGAGGCGATTGAATGCATCATTAAAGCCTTGCAAGAGGCGGGCATTCCCTCTNNGCAAGAGAGGCTTCACGATTACCCCCATCAACTTTCAGGAGGGTTGAAACAGCGTGTCATGATCGCGATGGCGCTCATTTGCGAGCCTGATATTTTAATCGCAGATGAACCGACGACAGCATTAGATGTAACCATCCAAGCGCAGGTTTTAGATCTCATTAAAAACCTCCANAAAAAGAAAGGGATGGCGGTGATGATTATTACCCATGATATGGGCGTTGTCGCTGAGATTGCAGATGAGGTGATAGTCATGTATGCCTCTCAAGGAGTAGAAAAAGGGGCAGTCAATCAAATTTTTGATCATATGGCCCATCCCTATACTCAAGGACTGTTCAATTCCCGAACTTCTATGCAACCCCGCCATGAGCGTTTAATTTCTATAAAAGGATCTGTGCCTTCCTTGACGAATTATCCACCAGGATGTCGTTTTCATCCCCGTTGTCCCTATGTGATGGAAAAATGCAGACAGGGCCATGTTCCTGATTTTAAAATAGAAGAACATCACACAACATTATGTTGGTTATATGATGGTTCAAAAGAGAGCGCCGATCGTAAGCAAGAAGTAGATTTACAAATTAATCACCCAATTTAAAAATACTTTTGCCTTGAAGTTCTGATTCTCCGATCCAGTAACAAAAAATGCAAGCTGGAATGCGCATGATTTTTGCAGTTGATGCATTTTCTTTTAGATCTAAGGGGCCAAAATCTTTTGCTGTTTTTGTTAAAACATAACCTACTTNCAATTTCTCTTTTTGACGGCAAAAATTAATTAAACCTTGAATATCTTTGACAGTAATGGCTTGTGATTCATACTTGACTTCTATAGGAATGAGGTGTTCTGAAATTTCAAGGATAAGATCCAATTCTTTATTTTTGGNATCGCGCCAGTAAGAAAATCGAGTATGATTTGTTGCATTATGGGCCTTTAGATGAGAAANAACCGCTGTTTCTACTGACATCCCTAGTGCTTTTGAATCTTCGAGGATCGTTTTACCTTTCATTAGAAGGGCAGGAGCAATCGCTGGATCTGCTAAATATAATTTATAGCGCGCTCTTAAAATTTCTTTTCCGTAACCGAAAGGAGCGAGTTTGTATAGAAGATGAGTCTGTTCAAGATGATTGATAAAGTTTTGAACTGTCTGTTTAGGTATTCCTAAGTTACTGCTAAGGGTTTGAAGGTCCTGAATACCTCCATCATGCATACATAAATAAATAAAAGTCTGCTCTAACTCCAGAACTTTGCGTACTCCGAAATGCGCAGTCATATCTCGCTTTAAAACCTTATCTATTATATCCTCTCTTAATAGGCGTTGAGCCTGAGGAATGCTTTCTATCAAAGCCGTTTGCGGAAATCCCCCACGAATAAGATATTCATGAAAATGCCCAATCAAAACTTGAGCAGCTTCTGAAATTGAATGAATTTCTTTGTTAGAGGCTTCCCATAAACTTGCTAGTTGAGAGATTTTTGGCACATTGGGCAGATCAATTTTCTTAATCTGCAAATATTCATAAAATGAAAGAGTCGAAATTTGCAAAGTATGCCATCTGCCTACGCCGGATTCCTCTCCGGAATTGATAAGAGGCATAGCTGAACCAGTAAAAACAATTCTTCTATGTTTAAAAAAATCTACTTGGTGCTTTGTCCATGTTCCAAAGTCTTTTATAAATTGTGCTTCATCTAAAANAAGATACTCAGGACCTTCTCCCTTAGGTTCCAATTCTCTCCAGGCTTCTAAAACGGCTTCCAATCCTGCGAGTTTGAAAACAGGGTGATCAAAAGTTGCGTAGAGAATATTGGATGGGGNGACACCCTTTTCTAAAAGATCATTAATCGTTTGCATAAGTAAGGTTGTTTTCCCCACTTGGCGAGGACCTGATAACATAATTGCGCGATGCGTTGGAGGTGAAATGACCCATTTGATCAATTCATAGTAGGCCGATCTTTTCCATGTGGGAAGATCTGAAATAGGTGATTTTTTCCACCAAGGATTAAAAGGGCTTAAAATAGAGATCAACTCGTCTTTAGGAATCTTCATAGACTTTACTTACCTTATAATGGAATAATAAGCATAGTATATCATGCTTATTTTTATGATTTAAGCCTTTTTTGAAAAAAAGGAGTTTTTTTCATGATAGCAATTTTTAATTCAATCAGGCACAATAAGGGGTTATAGTGAAGACTTTAAGAGCTTGCTTTTGTCTAAAACCTCTGCATTTGAACCTGTTTGCATCGTTCACGTAAATCAGGGAGAATGGTGACAGGCTTGGTCAACTTAGCGGACAAAAATTTTGAATAGGTTTCCATAAATTTTTTAGGTTCATTTATTAGATGACAGAAATTCTAAAAGTTAGAAATTTAGTCAAACATTTTCCTGTCTACTCAGGAATTTTTAGACATCAGGTGGCTAGCATCCAGGCTGTCCGAGGGGTAAATTTCTCCGTCAATAAAGAAGAAGTTTTAGGGCTTGTGGGAGAATCAGGGTGCGGAAAAAGTACAATAGGCCGAGCCTGCATCCGACTCATTGAGCCCACAGCAGGAGAGATTGATTTTGAAGGCGAAAATATTTTAACAAAGACTCCCGATCAGTTATTGGATTTTCGTAGACAGGCTCAAATTGTCTTTCAGGATCCCTACGCCTCTTTAAACCCAAGAAAAACAATTGGTGAAAGCATCGGGGAAGGCCTCTTTTATCACGGTTTAGTCAAGACAAAGCAAGAACAGCGTGATCGGGTCGCTTCAATTTTAGAACGCATTGGCTTAGCTCCCGATGCGATGTTTCGTTATCCTCATCAATTTTCAGGCGGNGGGCAGCAGCGTATTTGCATTGGGCGGGCTATTGCGATGAATCCTAAATTGATTGTATGCGATGAAGCCGTTTCAGCATTAGATGTTTCCGTTCAGGCCCAGATTCTTAATCTTTTGAATGATNNCTTAAAAGAATTTGGCTTAAGTTATCTTTTTATTTCGCACGATCTTTCTACGATCCGTTATTTATGCGACAAGATTGTTGTATTATATCTTGGAAAAGTCATGGAATCAGCGTCTGTTGAAGAACTTTTTAAGAATCCGAAACATCCCTATACTCGCGCACTTCTTTCAGCGACTCCAAAAAAANNTCCTCATGAGAAAAAAGAAAGGATTATTTTGAAAGGNGAGATCCCTTCCGTGATAAATCCTCCAAGCGGGTGTCCTTTTCGCACACGCTGTCCCTATGCACAACCTATTTGTGCAGAAACTCCGCCTGACCGGATCATTGTCGATGAATTTACAGGGGAAAAAGATCATCATTATCATTGCATCCTTGAACCTGACTTTTTCAAATCAATCTTTATAGCTTTTTTTATTTCATCTAATTAGTAATTAGTTAGATGAGTCTTAATAAATTTTTAATAAAAAAATAATTTAGAATTTAATTAAATTAGTATAAAATAATTATATATGATGATAATAAACCAAGAAGGTTTTTATGCCATCAGATAAAAATCCAATCGACACAAAAATGCGTGTCTTGATTGACGAATATGTCGAAAAGCAGGATTTGCACACCCTAGAAACACCTCTTAAAACCGAAAAACAGCTGAAAGATGAACTTCGTCAAAAATTACTTAAACAACAAAGTTTTACAAATATCTCCAAAGGNTTTTTAAATGCCATTAGACTCATTAATGAACATTTAAATGAGTTGAATGATGAAAAACAGACTCAAAAAGTACGAGAAGAAATCGAACATGCCTTTAAAGTTGTCAGAGAGCTTTTACGTAAACGGATTGAAAATGAGTCTGAGGATATCAACCAATGGAATTTAAAAGGGCCTATTTGGTCTTCTCTCTATGGGGTCTCTAATCAGACCTTGATGATGATTTATGACATCGTTTTGGCTTGCTATAACAATCAGGAAATCGCAAACGCTAAAGATCTTTTACAAATTTTATTGATTTTTGCCCCTACGGTTCCGGATTACTGGAATGCTTTAGGCTTTTGTTTCCAGGCAGAAGAGGATTACGAGCAGGCTCTGCGTTATTATTTAATTGCTGAAGAAGCAGATCCAGATCTTTTAGATACGCATTTCTATCTTGCGCGTTGCTATCTTGGCTTAAATAANAAACCTCTAGCTATAGAAGAGATAGAAAAGTTACGCAAGCTTCTTCATTCTTCAAAAGAGCAAAATCAATGGAAGAATGCTGTAGAAGGCTTAGCAAATGAAATTTCGAAAAAGTAAAGGAAATTTATGGTTAGTCCTCTCAATCCAAATCAACCTATTCAAAGCCCAGAGGATGCTTCGATTACAGTGACTCAAAAGACTGATCCAGCTCAAGATATGCCATCTAAAAAAGGCGTCTTGGACCGTATCACCTCAAGTAAAGCTTTTGATGTGGCTAAAATAGTAGCTAAAATTGGAGGAGGAGTTGTCGGTGTTGCTGTGCTTTTCTCTCTGCTTCCAGCGACGATGGTCCTGTATGTTATCATCGCTGGTTTTGGAGCCCTTTCGGTGCACACATCACCACTGGAGAAGGAGAAAATAAACGCAAGTTGGATAGTATCGATGTGGGAGATGCAATGGTACAAATGCACTATCAGGCAATTATGTCCGTGGTAGATTTTATGAAGCCCACTGCTAAAAAAGAAAATCCTGGAAAAGATGAGTTTGAGATTTCAGAGAAGCCGCCCCAACCCTATCCTTACACTGAGGAGGATCCTAATATCAGGCAAACGCCTCCACTCTCCCCCTACCCATCTGATAATGAGGAAATAAACACGCCTGATGGTGGAGAAGTCGAGCGCTTCAGCAATCCATTTGCAGACGAGGACTCAAGCTCCTCTGAAAGCGAAGGAACCCATTCAAACTCTAGTATTGAAACGCTTCAGGAAGAAATTGAAAGACGCAGGATTCAGAATGGGCTTACACCACCGGAGAATCAGCTGCATTAGAATTTTTCTCTGAAAGATTTTCAAAAACAGGTAGAGGCTTATTACAGGCCGCGGCAATTTTAAGCTCTGTTCCCTCAATAATATCCAAGGAATTTTGATGCTCATGGGCATGTGCAATAGAAATAAGTTCGCCGCGTTTCAAATATTCAAAGGCGCGTGCTTCTTTTGGTATGACATCTAAACGCGAACCCAAATTCTTTTTACCCTCGACACCGCATAAGTAGTAACGAGTTCCATGCATGGATTCTACAGGAGGACTGATAATGCGGTAATAACTCTTGTTATCAAGAAGAGGCCATTTTGCTTGCGGGCTGCGGAAAATCAAATAGGACATCTTCAACGAGCCTAATTTAATCTCGGCTGCACGTTGGATTTCCTTAATTAAGTAGGGTTTATAAAATTCTCGTTGAGCATAACAAGGGCTATTTTGAGTTTGCAATGCTGGACATTGGCCTTTCCAAACACAAGGAGCTTGAACGGGGATTCCTTTTTCAACTAAACGATCCCTGACTTGCAAAATCCTTCGGTTGGTATCTAAAATTGAACTGTCGACCACAACTAAAAACCNCTCTGGCGTTAGCTTTTCCAATAAGGATGAAAGAAATTCCATTTGCTTATTCTGCCAATGGCTTTCTGAGGTTGGGAAAAGTTCGCTGAGGCAATGGCCTAAAATAATTAGATCAAATTTTCCTTCAAAAGGAAATGAATGCTTCCTGCAATCCCATTCTCTAATGTTCAACGCATGCCCTGCCCGACCTGAAACCTCTGCACCTAATTTTAGGGCCGCAGCATTTCGATCGGCAGCAATCACTTCGGAAGCTCCGTGCTTTAATGCTGCTAGAGCAAAAGCTCCAGGACCGCTGCAAATATCTAAAACACGTCTTGGTTCTACCGGAAGTTCACCTAATATCGACAGCCCTTGTTGATAATGGACAACCCATTGATAAAGAAGGTAGGCTCCGAGCAATTCTTTGTCGCTAAAATAGTCTTTTCCTGCAAGTTTATTGCCTGTTTCTAAGCCCTCTTGCAGAGTTTTTACAGCTTCGACAACTCGTCGAAATTCACGCGTTTGCAACTTATCTGCAGGGCCTGGTTCCTTATGCAGACGCCTCCAGGCCCCCATGAGTATGGGGATAAGTTCGTCCAAACAGTGTTCCGGCATTTTCTTATTTTTCATCATGTTCACTCAAAAATTAATTTTTNTTCCCGTTCGGTCAAGGGGCGCCAGCTTCCCAGTGGCAAACGTCCCAGGATCAATCCACCTAAACGGATGCGCGTCAATTCATACACTTTTAATCCGGCAGCCTCCATGAGAAAACGAACTTCACGTTTTTTTCCTTCCGTGATTACAATTTTTAGCGTGTTCTTTCTTACCTTGGAAACCCGAACAGGTTTGACAAAAGTCCCTTCGACCAAAGTGCCTCCTGAAATAGCTTTAAGGTGTGGGTCTGTCACTTCCTGGTCAGTTTTAACCAGGTATTCTTTTTCGATATTTTTAGAAGGATGAATCACTTCATTGGCAAAATGTCCATCATTTGTGACTAAAAGCAGGCCTGCTGTATCTTTATCTAAACGCCCGATGGTAAACAACCTTTCCTTCACATCTTCGAATAAATCGAGCACGATTTTTGTATCCCGATGTTTTGCATTTGTGCAGACGTAACCAGNGGGTTTGTTAAGCAGAAAATAGACTTTTTCTTCGGCTTGCTGAATCGGTTCATCATCGACTAGAATTTTGTCTTTAAAGCCCACCCTTGTTTGCGGGACTTTGCAGATCTCGCCATTGACCGTTACACGCCCTGCAAAAATCATTTCTTCGCAAGCTCTTCGGGATGCAACTCCTGCTGAGGCTAAAATTTTACTCAACCTGTTTTTAGTTTTTTCCATTTTTCGTCCTAAAAATTATTTAAGGTCTTGATTATAAACAAATTTTATTAAAAGCTCAATAGAATTGAAGAGTAGATGTGATCAACTGGAGGAGCCCGTAGGTCTTTTAATTGCGTATTCCAAGACAACGGTTCAAATTGAATCAGTGAAATTTTTATTTTTTGTTCTTTTTATTGAATTCATAAGAATAGTTGGGGTGAGGTTATCTCTTACCTTTTTAGAACGAAAATCACGACGAAAACTCTTGCCTCTTCCTTTCTTTGTCGCTATCATATTCTCAATGTTAAGGAGATTCTGAATGAGCAAGCTGATCATGATGCGCCATGGGCAATCACGCTGGAACGAGTTAAATCTATTTACCGGTTGGGTCGACGTACCCTTATCCTTAAAAGGCATAGAAGAAGCTTTGGAGGGCGGNGAAAAAATCAAAGATATTCCCATTGACGTAATTTTTACCTCATCTTTAATGCGCGCCCAGCAAACTGCGATGCTTGCGATGCTCCAACATAGCTCCAGAAAAACGCCCGTCATTCAACATCCAGGGCAAGGGAAATTAGAAGACTGGGGATTAATCTACAGCGAGGCGGCTCTAAAAGAAACCATTCCTGTTTATTGTGCATGGGAAATAAACGAAAGAATGTATGGTGAGCTGCAGGGGTTAAACAAAGCCGAGACGATGGAAAAATTTGGAAAAGAGCAGGTTCAAATTTGGCGCCGAAGCTATGATGTGGCTCCTCCTGGCGGGGAAAGCCTGGAAATGACAGCGGCAAGATCCATACCCTACTTTAAAGACCAAATTCTCCCCGCCTTAAAAAATGGATTGAATGTCTTTATTTCTGCTCATGGAAATTCTCTTAGATCAATCATCATGTTCCTGGATAATCTTTCCAAAGAAGAAGTAGTAAGGCTTGAGCTAGCAACAGGTGAACCGATCCTATATGACTACATTGACCACCAATTCTTCAAGCAATAGGCGATATGTCCGCAAAAATTTACTTAGATAATAGCACGACAACTCGACCTTCAGANAAAACAATCAGTAAAATGCTGCCCTATTTTCATGAGAGATGNGGAAATCCTTCTTCACCCCATTTAATGGGACAAGAATTGTTGCCTGATATTAAAGAAAGCTTGCAATCGATCTATACCTTGATCGATGCTAATGAAGCTGAAGGTTTTGTGTTTACATCTTCTGGAGCAGAAGCTGTCAACCATGTCATCTATGCTGTATATCATGATGTGACACGATTGACAGGCAAAAATCAATTCGTTACTTCTAATATTGATGAAGCTCCAGCGATGATGGCCATTGGTCGTTTAGAGGAGTTGACTTGTGTAGGAAAAATGGTCAAAGCTGATGTCTACGGAAAAGTGACTGCTGAAGCTCTACAAGAATTGATTAATCCGCGCACTGCCTTGGTTTCGCTTTCTTGGGCAAACGGTCTAACTGGTGTGGTCAACCCTGTGGCTGAAATCGCCAAACTTTGCCAGTCAAAGGAGATTCTTTTTCATGTGGATGCCACCCATGTTCTGGGTAAATTGTTCTATCAACTGGATGAGATCAAGCCTAGTTTCCTGACATTTAATGGGGATCATTTGCATGCCCCTAAAGGGACAGGCGGTCTTTATATAAAAGGCGGCTTGAAATGCAGCAGCTTCATCATNGGNGGGATGGATCAAGGCGGAAAACGTGCAGGCACTCTGAATGTACCTGCACTTATAGGCCTTGGCCATGCAGCAAAAGAAGTTTTAGAGGCGCGTGATTTACTCTGCACTGAAGTGGCACGCTTAAGGGATCTNTTTGAAGAAGAAGTGCTCTCCCAAATTAAAGGAACCCAGGTGTTTTTTAAAGATCAAGAGCGCGTTCCACATATTAGCGCGATCGCCTTTCCTGGAATCGCTAATGAGGCCCTTTTGTATGCATTAAATAGAAAAGGCGTTTATGCAAGTATCGGGGGAGGGAATTATCAACAAATCGGTCTTGTCTTAATGGCCTCAGGGGTCCATGAAACCCTTGCCCATTCTTCTTTGAGTTTTAGCTTTTCGCGTGAGACTACTGAAGATGAAGTCGTACGTGCCGTCGGCATTCTCAAAGAATGTGTGGCTAAGCTTCGTAAACTCTCCTCTCAATTTTTCCCAGAGGTATGAATGATGGGAATTGAGCAATTTATTCATCCTTTTACCTGGACAAGCTATAGTAAAAAACTGGTTCATAAAATCGATCACCCTCGTTGTGCCGGTGTTTTTNNACGCCAGGACGCTGAAGAAAGAGCGATGTTTTATGCAGAAGGGGCGGAAGGCAGCATCGATGATGGAAATATTGTGAGTCTTTATTGGCTTGTTGATAAAGAGGATGGCATCATTGTTGATGCAAAATTTCAAGTCTTTGGACAATCTGCGTTGATAGGTGCCGCAGAAATTGCTTGTGAACTTATTATCGGNAAAAACTATTTACAGGCTCAGCGCATTAGTGCAGACCTGATTGATAAACAGGTTCGCGACAGGAATGATGATCCTTCTTTTCCACGTGAAACTTATCCTCATTTAAATTTGGTTTTGGGAGCAATTGAAATATGCGCTGAACAATGCAAGGGCTTGCCTGTTGCCGATACTTATCTTTCAACGCCTGTTCCGCTTGATATGAGTGATGTAGTTCCTGGAGGGTATCCGGGCTGGAAAGATCTGCCAATCAAGAANAAACTTGCTGTGATTGAAGAAGTGTTAGATCAGGATATCCGTCCTTATATTGCTTTGGATGCCGGCGGTGTTGTAGTTCTCAACCTCATTGATGACAAAGAGTTGGTGATTGCTTATCAGGGATCTTGTACCTCATGCTACTCATCGGTAGGCACAACATTATCCTACATTCAGCAGATCATGCGAGCAAAAGTGCATCCAGATATTACGGTGATTCCCGAAATGAGCGACTTTAATAGATAAGCTAGCTTGTATTTTAAAAATAGGTTGAGCATTTGAATTCCAAATCATGAAATCCTGTGCGCTGTTCAAATCGTTGCCTATGAAAACTCAATTTCTCCTGCTAGAAATTTTTTTCNTTGTCCATTGATTGTTAAAATAAGCGTTCCATCCTGGTCAATCCTTTCAAAAGTTCCGGTTTGACTATTGATTGTTATTTGAGTCCCTTTTTGATGCATAAGAAAATTTTTATAGGTTTCTAAAANAGGAAAAAACCCTATCTTGAGATAGCACTCTAAGTCCTGAAGGAAATGCTTTGTTAATAGAGACAGGATTTCCTGTTTATCGAACTCATACCCGCTTTCAACAAGCAAGGACGTGGCAGGTTGGTTAATTTGTTGCAAAAACTCCTGAGGCATGTTGATATTAATGCCTATGCCTAAAATAACCACGAGGTGGTTATTTTCCTCTATTGTCTCACAAAGAATGCCAGCCAGTTNTTNTTTATCAATCAAAACATCATTGGGCCATTTTAAAAGGGGATGAAATCCTTTTTCTTGAAGAGTTTTGACAATAGAAAGGGCGGCAATTTGTGTGATATTTCCGATTGAAGAAANATATTTTTCTAAACAAAAAATAAAAGTTGCATAAATGTTTTNTTTAGCAGGGGAGTGCCACTTGCGATTGTAACGTCCATGGCCTGCAGTTTGCTCGTCCGCAGTCACTAAAGTGATTTTATTTAGATCAANATTTTTATAATTTTCTTTGGACCATGTGCTTGTTGAGTTTAAAGTATCAAAATGCAGACAATTGATTTCCATAGAAAATTCCTCATAGGTACAAAAGCATTATAACGATTAATGCTTTTATGTTGAATGATCAATACCTGTCACATGTTGACTTTAGATTCTTTTTAATTCGGAAAAGAATTTCGCTTCAAAAATTAAAAAATTAACACGGAATTTCTTGACTTCCGTGTTCTTCCGTGTTATTTTCCTAGTTAAACTTTTTTGATTAGGATGTCGTAATGATTGAAGAATATCTCTCTCAAAACGAATCTAAAACATTATAATTCAAAGAGAATGCAAGGTCTCTTTCTGGAATAATCAAAACCGTTATTGCTTTTGCCAATACTTCTGGCGGAATATTGCTAATTGGGGTACGGAATAAAACAAAAGAAATTGTGGGTCTGTCCGATTCCCTTCAGGAAGAAGGGAGGATTGCCAATGCAGTTAGTGAGAGCATTGCTCCTTTAATTATTCCTGATATCGAAATTCATTCTTATCGTGAACGAGAATTAATTGTTATACGAGTTCCTCATGCTGCAGGACCTTTTTACCTCAAATCAGAAGGCCCGAAACAAGGAGTCTATATTCGATTTGGTTCTACTAATCGTATTGCAGATGATGAAATGCTAAGTTCTCTTAAACTNTTTTCAGAAAATCGTTCTTATGATGAATTGCCTTCTCCAAAAGGGATTCTTGATGAAAAGGCTATAGAAAAATCGTTCGCTATTGTCAAAAAATATCCCACAAGAAAACACTTAGAAGCACTCAATATATTAACTGAGCATCTAGGTAAATCTATTACTACTAATGGAGGAGCCCTGCTATTTGGCCTGAATCGTTCAATTCTTTATCCGGATGCATTAATTAGATGTGCAAGATTTAAAGGATTTACTAAGGAAAAAATAATCGATAGTCTAGAGATTACATCTTCCTTACCGCTTGCAATTGAAGAAGTTATAGCATTTATTGANAAAAACACCCAAATCATAAGTGTCATTGAAAGAATTCATCGTAAAGATATTCCAGAATATCCTCCTTTTACATTACGAGAAGCAGTCATAAATGCAATTTTGCATTCTGATTATTCTATAAAAGGATGCCATATACAAATTGCAATCTTTGATGATCGCATTGAATTCACAAATCCAGGTGGGCTTCCTTTTGGACAAACGATTCAAAAAGCTCTTCAAGGTTTTTCTAAATTGCGCAATCGAGTGATAGGCAGAGTATTTAAAGAATTAAATTTAATTGAACAGTGGGGATCTGGATTGCAACGAATTATTGCAGTTTGCGCACAAGAAGGCTTGGATTCACCTTTAATTGAAGAACATAACAACCAATTTAGACTAACTTTATACGGAAAACGTTCTCGTCCTCGTAAACTATTGGCCTGGGAAGAAATACTTATCGAATATTTAGTAGAAAAACAATCTATAACAACAAAAGCAGCTGCAGAACTTTGGAAAATTTCTGATAGAGCTGCACGATCAAGATTAAAAACNATGATTGAATCTGGCAGACTTCAAAGGATTGCTACTTCAAATAAGGATCCTTTTGCAATATTTATCATTAGAAACTAAGATGCCTTTATGTTGAATTATCAATACCTGTCACGCATCGATTTTAGAATTCTTCCTGTTATTTTTGGATTAATGACCATCAGCTTGCTTGTGATCTCCTCTTATTCTGTTGAAGGACCAGGAGATTTAAGTGATGAAAGATTTATGACGCCTATGGTCTTGCAGCAGATCAAATGGTTTATAATAGGGATCGGGGTCTTNTTTTTCTTTGCGGCCTTTGATTACAATAAACTACGTGAGATGGCATGGATCCTTTACGCCCTTATGCTTGTGTCATTAATCGGGTTATTTTTTACTGATTCGATTGCTAGGGTCAACCGCTGGTACCGCTTGCCTTTTGTAAACATGAGTTTTCAGCCTTCAGAGTATGCAAAGTTAATTGTGGTGATTTCTTTAAGCTGGTTTCTTGAAAGAACTAAGGCCGATTCTCGTTCATTCAGTACGGCNTTNTTTAGTATGATCATCGTAGGAATTCCTTTTATTCTCATCCTGAAGCAGCCAGATCTTGGGACTGCTTTGGTTCTCTTTCCTATTACTTTAGTGATGTTTTACTTTGGAGATATTCATCCTTTGATCATTAGAGGCATGACAATTCTGGCAACCTGTGCATTAATTCTTGTCGCTTTGATNTTTTTAGGCATTCTTCCGCACGAGGAATTACGTCCTTATGCGACAAAATTTATGAAAGACTACCAGTTTGATCGCCTGGATCCGCATACGCATCATCAAAAAAGCGCAGTGATTGCGATCGGTATTGGGGGACTGACAGGAACAGGTTGGAGAAAAAGCGAATATTCGGGAGGAGGATGGCTGCCGGCTGCCTATACAGATTCAGTTTTTCCGGCTTTCGGAGAAGAATTTGGCTTTGTAGGCCTTGTTCTTATGCTAGTGCTNTTTTATGCTTTATTATATTTTAGTTTTCAAGTAAGCGTAGCAGCAAAAGATCATTTTGGAAGATTACTGTCCGCGGGCATCACGGTTTACCTTGCCATGCACATTTTAGTGAATATTGGCATGATGACAGGGTTTCTTCCCATTACAGGTGTGCCGCTTGTCTTGGTGACATACGGTGGATCTTCAAGCTTATCGACGATGATGGCGCTGGGAATTTTGCAAAGTATTTATAGTCGGAGGTTCATGTTCTAATGGCCAAAAAAGCATGCATGGCTTTATTTTCAAATCCGGAATTTGGATCGGAGAAGGCAAGCTAGCCTTCAGTACCTCGCCTGAAATCATTCATTTCTACACCAAATGGATCGTGCAGAAAGAAGAGGGCAAAGAGCACATTTGTGAGCAGCAAGTAGAAATGCAGGGGATTGAGGATAGTGTTTTCAATAAACTGACTTTTACTAATGTAACGCCCACCTCTTTTACAGTTACTTTAGAAAACGAAATGATTGGAAAAGTCGTAGGCCAAGGGGTGATTGATGANAAAACGATCGCATGGGAGTATCATGCAGGGACAGATTTTGAAGGATTTGAGGTCTATGAATTACAGGAAAATGGCGACTATATGCTTCATGCTGAATATTTTTCTCCCGATCAATACCGAACAATTGTAGATGGAAGGATATGGAAAAAATCTACTTAAAAAATTCAATTTCATTGCCTTCAGCTTCATGTTTTTCCTGTCTGCGTGTAATTCTCCTGTAATGACCCCGCAAGGGTTTGAAAACATTCAGCCGGGGACTGATATTTCTACTGTTGAAGCAGAATTTGGGCCTCCATACGAAGTCGAGAAAATGCCAAATGGCTTTGAAGAGTATATCTATATTCAAAGAAACCCTATTTCACCTGGCGTGGTAGATCAAGTGACCTACATCTTATATGTATGCAAAGGAAAAGTCATCACAAAGTCTATTCGCAATGAATCAAGCACTGTAAATCTCAATTTACGCTAAATACTATTAAAAATTGAGTGTGCTTCTTTTAGTAGAATCAGAATTTAGTCTTGTTTTTTGATCTTAATTTTATGTGCATGGGTGTCGTAAAAATGTCGTTTAAATGTCGTAAAAATGTCGTTTAAGAGTTAACCCCCTATATTTAATCGGTAGCGAGTCGATTTTTTTGTACCACTTTGGATAATCAATCCCTTACTTGTAAGATTAAATAAGTCTCTTTGTAAGGTGCGTCTATTTATTTCAGGGTACAAAGATTCGAAGTCATGAATTGAAAATTCTCCCCTCTTTCAATAAATAATCCAACACTTTTTTTGTCTTTTAGTTAATTGGTGTTCTATTGTTAAAACGTCTAAGTGAATGGCCTGAGTGCCTTTTTGTTGAATTTCATGCATTTGAGTTTCTAATGCTTTACAAAAATATTCGAGCCAATGAGTCATGTCCATCTTATTGTTTCTTACAGATTGGATTGCATTGTAATAATCCTGTCGATTCCTGTCATAATATTCGCTTATAGTAAATAGTTNTTTAAAATCATAACCAGATCTATATAAACATAAAGTGGATAAAAGACGAGCTGTTCTGCCATTTCCATCTAAAAATGGATGAATATTCACGAGTTGGAATTGTGCGATTCCAGCCATGAGAACGGATGGAAGCATTTGTTCGTTTTGAATCCAATCTACTAATTCTGCCATGAGAATCGGTACTTCGAATGCTGATGGAGGAGTATAGATAATTTCTTTTGTTTTAGAATTGGCTACATAGTTTTGAATCGTTCTATATTGTCCTGGTTGCGCGCTATTGCCTCGTACATTGTTGACTAGGCGTCGATGAATTTCTCGAATTAAACCCTCGGTAATATTTCCTTTAGAAAACACATATTCAGCCACAAAATCAAAAGCTTNTTTATAATTAAGCAGTTCTTGAACGTCATCTTCATTCACATTAGAAATTGTTTCACCCGCAATTAATTTTTCAGATTGATCTAAACTCAAATGAGTACCTTCAATGTGAGTCGTATGATGAGCCTCAAGAACAAGTGCTCTCTCTTGCATTTTAGAAACCCAATCTTTTGAAAGATTAGCAGCCTCTAAAAAACCTCTTGTTCTTTCAATAGCCGTAATTGATGCTGCTATTGAAACAGAAATAGTGAATTTTGGTTTAAACGACATATTTATGCGACATTTTTATCCTTATTTTGTCGTATAAAGAGTATTTGTTCAAGGATTAAACGACATATAACGACATTTTATACGACATTTTATACGACATTTTATGAAAAAAATGTCGCTCAAGTTCTAATATTTTTTAAAGTTTTAAATATTATTTACTTATATAAAGAAAATTGACTCGATGTATGGCGTAACATTTTTTTATGAAGACTATTTTTATTAAAATTAAATTGACAAATTTTTTAGGAAAAGTTTAACCAAAAGAGAGGTTCAATTCTTAGGGAGTATACTCATGTCGATTGCAAAAGTTATTGAAGTTATAAGCGAAGGTCAATCCATTGATGAGGCTATTAAATCAGCTGTTATAGAAGCCTCGAAAACAATTGAAAACATCCGTCAAGTGAATGTTGATCACATCGAAGCACATGTCGAAAACAATAAGGTGACTAAATTTAGAGTGTGCAGCAAGATTAGCTTTGTCGTAGAGAGAAAAAAGCCGCAGGTTCCAAAATTACAGTTTAGAGACCCGCGGCTTCTTGCGCTTTTTAAGCCTTAATTTTGATATCCACACCAGCCGGCAGCGTCAACGTTTTTAGGGCGTCGATCGTTTTACCAGTTGGATTCAAGATGTCAATTAGACGTTTATGCGTACGCATTTCGAATTGTTCACGAGATTTGCGATCAATGTTAGGAGAACGCAAGACTGTAAACTTTACAATGCGTGTAGGGAGGGGAATAGGACCCGCAACTGCAGCACCTGTACGCTTTGCTGTTTCCACGATATCTTCCGCGGAACGATCCAGGATACGTTGATCGTATGCTTTAAGCCGGATACGGATTTNTTGCCGTGCGGCCTTAGGCATCGTCTTTTCTTGTTTTGCCTGTTTTTCTTGTTGTTTTGCCATATATTGATCAACCTTATTTCTTAGTAATTTCTTCTTGTATTTTCGCCGGCACTTTTTCGAAGTGGCTTGGCTCCATCACATAAGTTGCACGTCCGGATGACAAGGAACGTAAGAGTGTCGAATATCCGAACATCTCGCTGAGGGGAACCTCTGCGTGAATGATGACTGCACCTTTATGACTTTCTTGGCCTAAAATCTGGCCGCGACGGCGGTTTAAGTCTCCGATGACATCCCCTACATATTGTTCGGGTGTTGTCACGTCAACTTTCATAATGGGTTCGAGCAAGATAGGCTTACCCTNTTTAGCGGCATCTTTCACAGCCATGGAACCGCAGATCTTAAATGCCATCTCGTTAGAGTCTACGTCATGGTAAGAACCATAAACGATAGAAACCTTAACGTCGACAAGGTTATATCCTGCGAGAACGCCAGTGGCCAAGCCTTCTTCGATCCCTTTGATTGTAGGAGCAATATATTCTTTTGGAATCACACCGCCCACAATTTTGCTAACAACCTCGTTGCCCTTGCCTTTTTCGTTTGGCTCAATTTCCAGTTCAACGTGAGCGTATTGACCACGTCCACCTGACTGCTTGACGAATTTTGTTTGGCTTGAAGCTGGAATCGTAATGGTTTCTTTGTAGGATACTTGCGGTTTACCCACGTTGGCTTCCACATTGAATTCGCGCTTCATACGATCATGCAGGATTTCCAGGTGAAGTTCACCCATCCCCGCGATAATTGTTTGACCGGTTTCCTCGTTAGTATAAACGCGGAAGGTAGGATCTTCTTCTGAAAGCGAAGATAATGCTTGAGCAAGCTTTTCCCTGTCGCCCTTAGACTTTGGCTCAATAGCCATCGAAATCACAGGCTCTGGAAATTCCATTCTTTCAAGTAAAATAGGTTGGTCTGGAGAACAAATTGTGTCCCCTGTGCTTGCCTTTTTCAAACCGATGCAAGCTGCGATGTCTCCTGTATAGAATTCATCTTTTTCTTTACGCTGGTTAGCATGCATTTCCAACAAGCGCGAAATTCTTTCTTTGGAATCTTTCGTGCTGTTGATCAGGTTCATTCCCTTCGTTAACGTACCGCTGTAAATACGGATATATGTTAAACGTCCAACATAAGGGTCTGTCATAATTTTAAATGCCAACGCAGCAAAAGGCGCATTGTCATCAGGCTGTAAGTAGATGTCTTGGTCTGTCTTTAAATCATGAGCTTTAATCTGTCCACGATCTAAGGGAGAAGGCATCCAATTGACAACAGCATCCAGAAGTTGCTGAACGCCTTTATTTTTGAAGGCAGAGCCGCAAAGCACCGGAGTAAACTTATTGCCGCAAACACCCTTACGGATGACAGCGTTAATTTCATCGACAGTCAGGGAGTCTGGATTTTCCAAGACTTTTGTCATGAATTCTTCATTGTTTTCGTCGATGGTAGCCAACTCATCCAACAACTCAGAACGCAATTNTTTGCATTGTTCAAGCAGTTCGGCCGGAACGTCTGTTTCTTCCCAGTCGGCACCCAAGGTTTCGTCGTGGAAGTAGAGAGCTCTCATGCGGACTAAGTCGACCATGCCCTTGAATTCGGACTCTGCTCCGATCGGGCAGTGAACTGGAATTGCATTGGCGTGGAGTTTTTCACGCATTGTTTTAACGGCATCGAAGAAGTCGGCACCGATTCGGTCCATTTTGTTGACGAAAGCGATACGAGGTACGCCGTATTTGTCAGCTTGACGCCATACTGTTTCTGACTGAGGCTCTACTCCTGATACGGAACAGAAAACAGCTACAGAGCCGTCGAGAACGCGTAGGGAGCGTTCCACTTCGATTGTGAAGTCGACGTGTCCCGGAGTGTCGATGATATTGATTTTGCAATCTTTCCAGAAAACAGTTGTAGCAGCTGAAGTGATTGTAATGCCGCGCTCTTGTTCTTGTTCCATCCAGTCCATCGTTGCAGCACCTTCGTGCACTTCACCCATACGGTGAAGACGGCCTGTGTAGTAGAGAATCCTTTCTGTGGTGGTTGTCTTACCGGCATCAATGTGGGCCATGATCCCGATATTACGGACATTTTTAAGTTTTTCTTTTTCCGGTCTAGCCATAGTTTATGTCCTTCCTTACCACTTATAGTGGGCAAAAGCTTTATTGGCTTCAGCCATTCTGTGGGTGTCGTCTTNTTTCTTAATTGTGGTTCCCTGATTGTTGAAGCAATCGGCTAATTCAGAAGCTAAGCCTTCTTCCATTGAACGGCCAGCTTTTGCTCGTGAATGGGTAATGATCCATCCCATGGCCATAGAGATACGGCGATTCGCTGGAATCTCAATAGGAACTTGGTAGGTTGCGCCCCCGATACGACGAGATTTTACCTCAAGGGCTGGTTTGGCATTTTCCAATGCTTGCTCAAAAGCTTCTAATGGATTTTCCGCTTTGATGCGCTTGGCAAATTTTTCTAAAGCCCGATATACGATATTACGAGCGACAGACTTTTNTCCACCGATCATCACTTTATTGATAAATTTAGCAAGCAGCGTGCTGCCATAAAGTGGCTCTGGATCGATGTGTCTTTNTTCTGCTTTACGTCTTCTTGACATTGTTTCCTCTTCATTAATGCATTCTTTTAAATATGCGGCCGGCATTGTTGCCAGCTGCTGTCGAAGATCTGAATGCTTCACCTGGCTTTAGAGAACTTCTAAAAGCCTTGCGCGGGATTTACGTTCTCACATGAGAGCGAAAATCACGGGCCAAAATACTCATTCAGGGGTATTTTAGCGTTACTTGGGGCGCTTTGCGCCATACTTAGATCTTGACTTTTTACGGTTTTGGACTGCCGCACAGTCTAATGTTCCGCGAACGATGTGGTAACGCACGCCAGGCAGGTCCTTCACACGGCCGCCGCGCACGAGCACGATGCTGTGTTCCTGGAGGTTATGGCCTTCGCCGCCGATATAGGCAATCACTTCCTGACCGGTCGATAAACGCACCCAAGCGACTTTACGGAGAGCCGAGTTAGGTTTTTNTGGCGTTTTTGTTTTTACTTGCAAGCAAACGCCGCGTCTTTGTGGGCATTTCTGCAGAGCAGGAGATTTGCTGCGTCTTTNTTTAGGCGTACGTGGTTTCCGTACGAGTTGGTTCATTGTGGGCATGAGGTTCTTTTTCTCCTTCAATTAATTAATGATTAAGTGCCCCTTCTCAAGTTAACTTGAGAAGCCTGCCCTCTATCGTCATTCTGATAAAAGACTTCAAATCCAGTCGATTAAAGAAGACAAAGAGAGGGCCATGGGAGAAAGTATAAGGAAATAGGTCTTTTTGAAAAGAAAGATTTCAGAAGATTGAAGGGGACTTTTGATTTTAAGGGTTTTGAGCTCAACCTGCTAAAAAGAAGTCTTTCCTTTAGCAGGTTGGATGTCAAAAGATCATTATATATCTTGGAAAGAATCGAGAATGCCTAACCCTTCCATTTTAAGGTTCTCATTATTTGAAAATAAAGCAGCATAGACAATTACTTTCATCGCAACTGCTTCAAATGGATCATCTTTAAGGTTTAAAGCCTTCATAATTTCATCCGGACCTGCATACTGATCGTTCAAAGTCTTAAATAGGTCATCATGAGCTTTGAGTTGTTCTACGATCTCTTTTGAAATAAAAGTTCCATTGAGAAGATTATTGGAAATCATAATCTCCTTGAATTGATGCACCCTGTCTTTTTGAGAGGGATCCTGAATGCCAATTTTTAGGGCCTCAAGGATGTTATTTCGGGATTCAACTTCTTTTAGTCCAATAAGTAATTGATAAGGGTGGATATGGATTAAATCTTGTTTTAAGATATCTGGAGAGGCGTGTCGTTGGTGATGCAACAAACAAGCTTTTACTGTAGAGTTTAAATCATTAAAGGCGGTAATTTTTTTGAAATATTTAAAGGTTCTTGTTTAAAAATGTCGTTAATTTCGTGTATGCTGAATTGATAGGGGTTACATCGGCCAAAATCTTATCCTGAGTTTTAGAAGAATCAGTTTTTTGGGTCCTTCAAACACTTGAGTCCTAGCGGTTAACTTAGTCTGTTTCTCAAGAGGACCCACTTTTTGAAAGATTTCTAAACAAGCAGGAAATAGGGGACTTCCTTCCCCGTCTTTTTGTTTTTCTAACCAGATTGTGATGCTTCTGTAGAAATCCTTAACGAGTTGTTCTTTGTTTGGCTGAGCACTTAATTCAGGAATGTCTGAATTGATTAACATTAACGCTTTCCATGGTTCTTTTTCTAGGTGCGTAAATAAAGCCTGATAATAAGCTTCATTGGTTTCATCTTCATCAGTGTTGGAAGGTTTTAATTTTATTCTTCCCTTTGACTTTGCATCGTTAACAGCAGACTCTAAGGCCCTTTTTTCTTGCTCACTTTTTGCCTTGTCATGATGATATTTAGCAATCAATAACGGGAAGCAAAATTCGGTGATTTTTTGATAACTAATGAGATAGGGAAGCAAATCTTCAATAGGGACGATTGAAGTGCTATCAGGTTGATACCATTTTGAAATTTTGCTCCAATTCAGATGGATCGGGGAGGATGTTGCTGTACCCTCTTCCACGTGCAGCTTTGCTAAAATTTTAATATGAATTGGGTTGAATTCTTCCGTCAGCTCTAATGTTGGAAGCACATGTTGGGTAAGAATTGAACAAGGGAATTTTGAGATACAGGCTACCTGCACGTCTTCAGGGATACTTTCGTCCAAAATTGAGGATGTCAAATAATTGACGAGAGAACCCTTGCCTTCAACTTTAAAAATTTTTGCCAAACTAGCAAGAAAGGGGGCATCATTGGTTTCAACATTTTGTAATAACACATTTAAGATATGTTTGACGTCATCTTCTGAAATATCTTGAAGAATTTCAATGATATTGTTTATTAATTCTTCTGGGTTTTCGCTGGATTTAATATTTTTCCAAAGCTCTTTTAGAGCTTCTTCTGTTTCTGATTCGTATAAGGTATTAGTTTCTAAAATTTTCTTAAACCCTAAGTCTGGGTAATGCTTAATGTAAACTTCTGAGGGTAATAATTGAAGAACTTTGATCGGTAAATTCTTGAGTAGTTCTTCTTTTTATTATGTTCACAAAGACTCACCACATAATCAAGAATATCTTTAATGTTGTCTGATTCATCACAGTTTTCTAAAGCTCTGATGAATTGAAGCCAAATTTTTGTTCCTCATTATTTGAAGGAATTGGGTTGATGTATTTTTGAAGAACTCGGGGCCCACATTTTCAAGAAATTCTTTTTGAATATCCTCACCAGATTCTAAAAATAGAAATTAAACAGTTGCTGACCATAATTTGTTGCGCTTTTTCGTGTTGAAAATCCCTCAAACATGGCTGTAATAAAACGAGGGAGATTAGGAAAAGAGCATATAGTTTAAACTCTTCAAACTTTATCTCGGATTTTTTTGCAGGCCGGCCAAAATAACACCGGCTTCTTTCCATACTTCTTCAGATTCTTTCTGAGCCTGGGCAAAAAAATCATCGTAGTTTCCATGGTTGCGTAACACTTCCCATAATTGTCTGGCAAGAATTTTACACTTCGTGTCTTCTTCAAAATGGGGAAAGAGCAATGTTGAAGCATTTTTATTGATTGATAGATTTTTAAAGATTTCCTGGTCGGAATACTTACTCATTCGATCAACAATACTCCTGGCACCTTCTTCCTGACGTTTTTTATCGTTATCTATAAGAAGAAGTATAGCCTGATTGGTCAAATCTTCAATGGAATCGCTTTGTTTACTTTCACTGTTGCTTTTCAAATTAGTGGAAGGCGAAACTGGCAAAAGAGAAGTTTGACTCAGAGGAAGAAGATCGAAAATGTCGGATGTTTTTGGGGTGTCTTTAGGTTTAGAAAGATCTTTTGGAGTTTCGTTAAATGTTAAATCGATTAACCCATCAGTTTGTGTATTTTGTGAGTCTTGCTGCTCTTTGGTGCCATCTTTTACATCCGCCGGATTTTCCTCGGAAGAGTTGTTTGCGTCTTCGTCTTTCACAGAATTTTCTTCTTTGGCGTCCGAGGATGGGGAAGGTTTTGAAGAAGAGTTTGTATTTGCAATCAATGCTTCAGCTACGCTTGCCGTTTTGTTGGCCGTCTGTACCATCTCTGCAGCTTTATTTTTTATCTGTTGGAGACCTGTTCCGCCATTTTTATTGATAATGAGGGCTAATTTAGTAAAGGATTTGTGAATGAGATCCCGATCTTCATCAGTCAATTCCTGAGTTTCATTGACCTGTCTTAAGATCTCCTGCGTCATCTCATCTAGTTTTTATTTCGGGGAATGCGTGTACAGCTAATCAGATGAATAAACCAGCTCCAAAAATTACTCAACAAGGATCTTTTTTCAGTCCGCTTAAATTCACCATTTTCAAATTGAATGCTGTTTTTTCAGCATCTGTCTGTTGAATATAGCCTAAAGATTCTCTTAAGGAATTAATTAATGGCATAGTAGTACTCGATGTTAGGTTTTTGGAATGATTATATTCATAAATTAATATTTTGCAAAATCTCATTTGCTTTTTTGAATTTTATTGCTTAGTATCTCAATAGATTTTTTTCTAAATTTTTCTGTGGTCAGTTTACTTGTCTTATGGCATACTTGTAATTCTTAGCTAAAATAAAGGTGTCCAAGTATGATTTTCAGTATCCTATATATTATCCTTGCCATTCTTGCCTTAAGCTTCCTGATTTTCATTCATGAACTCGGCCACTATTTTATGGCGCGCAGGGTTGGGATGAAGGTAGAAACTTTCGCTATTGGCTTTGGTAAGCCTATTTTTTCATGGGTGCGTGATGGAGTCAAATGGCAGATAGGCTGGATTTTGTTCGGAGGATACGTCAAAATTGCAGGGCAAGAATTAGACAAAGAAGCAGATCCTTATTCAGTTCCTGATAGCTTCTTTAGTAAGCGGCCTATTGATCGTATTAAAGTTGCCGTGATGGGCCCCTTAGTAAATTTAGTTTTTGCTCTTCTAGTTTTCAGTTTACTATGGGTAGATGGCGGTCGGCAGAAAAATTTTAGCGAATACACTTCAAAAATTGGCTGGGTCGATCCTAAATCCGAACTTTATGCTCACGGGATCCGTCCTGGCGATGAGATCACCTCTTATGATCATCAAGCTTTTCAAAGTTCTAAAGACCATCTCTATGCAGCAATGATGAGCAGCGGCACACTTGATGTAAAGGGAGAAAAAGTCGATTACAGCAAGCAGGAAAAAACACCTTTTGATTATACTGTCAAAGTCTATTCACACCCTGCTGCCATGGANAAAGATATCCTTACCTCAGGNGTCCTGCAGCCGGCGAACTATGTTTTATACGACAAGTTGCCCAATGGAAAAGAAAATCCTTTGCCCGAAGGCTCGCCATTGCATGAAAGCGGCATTCAGTATGGGGATCGTATNTTTTGGGTAGATGGAGAACCTATATTCTCCTCCATGCAGCTTAGCCATCTCCTTAATGATAATCGTGTCCTGCTAACAATTGAAAGNGGAGGGAAACGTTTTCTTGCCAGAGCTCCCAGGGTTCAAGTTCAAGAGCTAAGGCTGGATAAGGAAATTCGCGAAGAGCTCACAGATTGGCAGTATGCTGCTAATTTGAATGGGGCTAAATTGCAAAATCTTTATACCCTTCCTTATAACTTAAATAACGCAGCTGTGGTGGAAAGTCCGGTGCGTTTTATTGACACTGAGAAAGAACAAGAAGCTTTCCCAAAAACGGCATTTTCTGAGCTTGAAACTCCCTTGCANAAAGGGGATAGAATTATTGCCGTCCACAATATTCCTATTAGCAGCGCCCCTGAATTATTTTCCCAGCTTCAAAAAAATATTGTTACGGTGATCGTACAGAGAAGTCCTCAATCGGTCAAAAATATCTCTTGGGAAGAGGCAGACCGCTCCTTTGATCAACAGATCAACTGGAAAGATCTTCAAACAATTGTAGATAGTATAGGAACATCCAATCCTGTACATCAGGCAGGAGATTTAATTTTATTAAATCCTATTATCCCGAAAACACGCAGTCAGATTTTCCTCTCTCCTGAAAAGCAGGCCTGGCTGAATGCTGAAATTCTGAGTGAGAAAAAGAAGTTNGAATCGATAGAAGATCCGGAAACAAGAAATCGTGCGATGAATCTTTTAGTTGCTAAAGAGAAAGAGCTCATGCTAGGACTTCCGGGTGTTCAGGACCGTAAAATCGATTACAATCCTATCCCGACGACCATGTTTGCAACCGTCTTTGATGAAATTTGGCATACGCTTTCAGCCCTGGTAACAGGTTCTTTGAATCCGAAGTGGATCAGTGGGCCTATTGGAATTGTCCAAGTGGTCCATGATAGTTGGATGGTAAGTTTGAGAGATGCACTCTTTTGGATTGGAGCTATTAGTTTGAACCTTGGCGTCTTGAACCTGCTTCCAATACCCGTACTTGATGGAGGCACTATCCTAATGTCTTTCATTGAAATGATCACTGGAAGAAAAATCAGTCCCAAAGTTTTAGAAAAACTGGTTCTTGCTTTTGCTGTACTGCTTATTGGATTGTTTCTCTATTTAACTTTTAATGATTTAAGTCGTATTTTCCACAACTTCTTACCTTGGTAGAAGAGTTTTACGGATGGATTGGGCACAATCCATCCATCTCTTAAATCACTAGACTTTTAGAATGTGTTTTCACCCTTTCATAACTTCCAGTTGAAAGTTGGAATTTTGACAAGGAAGCGACCTGAATTTAATCAGGTGCAAAAATTTAAGTCTTACTGAGTATAAAATGGAAGGATTCAATATTCGAATCCCCAAACTCTTTTAACGAACAAACAGCAAAAATTGTGAGTTTTTAGGTCTCAAATGCCGATAGAAGGAAAAATGGCTTGTTTGAGGTAGGAGACTCATGCTTTGCAAACGAGGGTTTGATTGAGGGGTTTAAAACTTAATAGGCTAAAACTAAAAGAGCTTTTCATATTGTTTTAAAATGGAAACGGTTTGGGGTAAATGCGAAAACAATATAGCTAAATATTGATCAGCAGACAAAGGTGNGTTTTNTAATCTTTCTCGTATATTTTTGACCGAGGAAAGAAAAATAGGAAGTTTAAGATCAAGCTGATGGCGGAGAAAAGTATCGGGATGTTGTGCTTCAATTTCAAATCTTTTCAAAATTTNCGCAGGGAAGTCTTTGACATTGTAGGTCACTATAATCTGTGCTTGGGCTTTTATGGCTGCAGCTAAAATATGTCCATCATTTTGATCGGGGANGGATAGTGTTTTTATTAAATCTTCATAATCTGTAATTAAACAATCCAAAACACGTTCATTCATTAATTGACGAGTACGTTCCAACTGACCTCTTGTCAAATCCGGTCGATTTTNTAGTAAATTTTCAATCCACTCATCATGAATACGATTTGTCCATCTTCCACGAAACATACCTCGAGTAGCTAATTCAATTAGCAAATCCCTTAAAGGAGCAGGGTATAAAACACATGCGTCAAATAGGACAGTAAATGTGGTTTCCATTCTCCTCAATATCCCATATCCAATTCTTGGGCTTGCTCAACCAGTTCCTCTAAAGCTTTTTGACTAATCTTGTCAGCTTGGTTCTTAAAATAGAGAAGATCAATAAAACGGATCCGTCTATGAGTCCCAACCTTATGAAAGGGGATTTTACCTTGTTCTAAAAGATTAATAAGAAAGGGGCGGGAAACATTTAATAAGTTAGCAGCTTCCTGAGTCGTGAGTTCTGCATGAATCGGAATAAGCGTAATTGCATTTCCTTCTGCCATTTGAGTTAAAATTTCAAGTAATAATTTGATGGCTGAAAATGGAAATGTAATTTTAGCTTCTCGCTTATCGACTTTGATTATCATTTGGAAGTCTTTTTCACGCTTTGGAAATAAGGCTGCAAGTTCTTTGCTTGATTGCTCAGCTAAAGCTATATCATGGGCTTTGGGGATCAAAGGAGAGTTTTCTTTCAAGAGAGCGGACATTAGGCTACCTCCTTATTTTGATTATGCTAATTTTATTTTACCTCGTTATTCGCAATAAACGCAATGAAATTTACAATGATCGCGTTATCTATAAGGCTTTCACCCGGGGAAAGATTTTTACTCAAAGAAGTTTTTTATGAGCCAATGCATGAGCTTTAAATTTTGGCTATATCTTTTCTTTCATCTATGTTTGTCGACAATTAGATTTAGCAATAGTTGAAGCTCTATGTAATTTTTCCTCAAAGGTTTACTATTTTTGATGATCTAAAATCAGCAACTCTTTTAGGATAAAATAATATCTTCTCAACTTTATTTCAAAATTAAGATTAAATGAAGTTGTCATTTTGTAGTTAAGCAGCCAAGTGTCCCCAATAGCAAATGATCATTTAATTGAAAAGAGATCGTAAGTTTTAGAAATTAGCGTGTCCTTTACTGGACACGCTAATAAGACAGAATTTCTACTTTTTGTTGTCATCAATAATCTCAACATCCGCTTCTTCGATGTTGTCATCGCCTCCGCCATGTTGCTGTTGCTGATGCTGTTGCTGTTGCTGTTGCTGAGGCTGCTCTTGCGAACCTCCAAAGCCAGCTCCTGGGCCAGCTCCTGGGCCTGCTTGTCCGCCTGCTCCTGGCTGTGCGCCAGCTTTAGCCATTGCTTCCCCAATATGTTGCATATGGGATTCAAGCTCTTGCTTAGCAGTTTTTATGCGTGCCAGATCTGTTCCTTCAAGGGCCTTTTTCACCTGATCGATTTTGCTTTGAACATCATCGACCACATCTTTAGGCAACTTATCTTTGTACTCGCTGAGAGCTTTTGTAGCGCGGAAAGCAAGGGAATCGGCTTCATTGCGTGTTTCCACTTCTTCCTTGCGTTNTTTATCCTCTTCAGCATGCAATTCAGCATCTTTCAACATGCGTTTGATATCATCTTCACGCAACCCGGATTGCGCTTCAATGCGGATTTNTTGCTCTTTTCCGCTTGATAGATCTTTTGCTGAAACGTGCAAAATCCCATCTGCGTCAATATCAAAAGCCACTTCGATTTGCGGCATTCCTCTTGGCGCTGNGGGAATATCAGTGAGGTCGAAACGACCAATTTCACGGTTGTCGTTGGCCATTTTACGTTCCCCTTGAAGAACACGAATCGTGACGGCTGGCTGATTGTCGGCTGCCGTTGAAAAGATCTGTTTCTTTTGTGTTGGAATGGTTGTATTGCGCTCAACTAAAGGTGTCAAAACACCTCCCATCGTCTCAATTCCTAATGTCAAAGGCGTGACATCCAAAAGAAGGACATCCTTGACTTCACCGCTCAATACACCACCTTGAATTGCAGCACCAACGGCCACAACTTCATCAGGGTTAACACCTTTGTGGCCTTCTTTTCCAAAGATTGTTTTAACCATTTCTTGGACAGCAGGCATACGGGTCATTCCACCTACAAGGATGACTTCATTGATGTCTTCTTTGCTTAAGCCGGCATCTTTCATCGCCTTTAAGCAAGGTTCCTTCGTACGTTCAATGAGGTTAGCAGTCAAGCTTTCCAATTTTGAACGAGTTAGAGTGAGGGACAAATGCTTAGGACCTGAAGCATCCATCGTGATGAAAGGTTGATTGATTTCAGTAGATTGCGTTCCAGATAATTCAATCTTTGCTTTTTCTGCCGCATCACGCAAACGCTGGAGAGCCATCTTATCGTTGTGCAGATCAATGCCGGTTTCCTGCTTAAATGTATCCAGGATCCATTTGAGGATCTCATTATCGAAATCGTCTCCGCCTAAGTGGGTATCTCCGTTGGTGGCCAAAACTTCGAAGACGCCATCGCCGATTTCCAGCATGGAAATATCGAATGTACCGCCGCCTAAATCGAACACAGCAATTTNTTTGTCCGTTTNTTCTTTGTCGAGTCCATAAGCCAATGCAGCAGCAGTAGGCTCTGGGATGATACGTTTGACATCCAGGCCAGCAATCCGTCCGGCATCCTTTGTCGATTGACGTTGAGAATCGTTAAAGTAAGCGGGAACAGTAATAACCGCCTCAGTGACTTTTTCGCCAAGATAGGCTTCGGCAGTCTCTTTCATTTTTATCAGGATCTGAGCGCCCACTTCTTCAGGCGTTACAATTTTTCCACCAAGCACTTCAAAGACAGCATCCCCGTTGGCATTTTTCGTCACTTTGTAAGGCACGGTCTTGATCTCTGAAACCACTTCATCATACTTACGTCCTATAAAGCGTTTAGAAGACGAAATCGTGTTTTCAGGGTTTGTAATGGCTTGACGTTTTGCAGGAATTCCCACAATACGCTCATTTCCTTTGTAGGCCACAACTGAGGGTGTCGTGCGAGACCCTTCAGCGTTGGGAATCACTTTAGGCGAGCNCCCTTCCATCACTGCAACGCAGGAGTTGGTGGTTCCTAAATCTATCCCTATGATTTTTGATTTTTTGGATTCTGATTCATAGTTTAGACTCCTTAAATTTTTTTATTCATTGTTTTCAGTTTCTTTTTCTTCATCTTCTTTGGAAGCTCTAGAGGGGTATTTGGAGACTTTCACTCTCGCTGCCCGGATTGTTTTACTTCCCATTTTATACCCTCTAAGGCTTTCTTCGATGACTGTCCCGTCTGGATAATCTTTCGTTTCTACGACTTCTACCGCTTCATGATTGTGTGGATCAAAATGCGTGCCCACTGACTTGAAAGGGTGAACATCATTAGAGGCAAGGACCTCTTTGAATTGATTTAAGATCATTTTAAATCCAATCGCCCAGTTTTTTACTTCATCGGACGCATTGTTTGTGTGGGCAAGTGCATTTTCCATATGGTCTATCGGATTAAGAAAATCGATCAAGATGCTCTGTATCGACAACTGCGTCATTTCATGACGTTCTTTATGCAGGCGCTTTCTTAAATTCTCTGCCTCTGCGATAGAGCGCAAATACTTATCCTTGAATTCTGCTGCATCTTTTTCAATTGCTCGTATTCAAGATCAGAAATCGTGAGCGGTTTCGGCTCTCGTGTAGGAGGCTGTTCGTTCGATTTTTGCTCCGCTGCAGGCGGAACTTGATCGTTATCTGGTGTGCCCTGATTGGCCATGAGGTTTTACTCCTGATTTTTCTATTTATGTTCAATTAGTATGGTTCGAGAATGTCCTAAGTGTCGCTGACTCTCAAATTGAATATTTGGAACTTCCGGCTGGGCTTGAGGCTGTCGATAAGTAATTTTAAATTTATAAATACTTCGAGTAAGAGCCTCGCTGATGCTTTCCGAAAAATTTCTTAGCAGGCTAAAAAGCTGTCTGTAAGGCAAGCGCACAGGTCCAAGGAGACCCACAGCACCTACACATTGTTTGTTAATGTAATAGGGAATGGCAACGACAGTTGATTCGTAAGGTCCTTTCGAAAAAGGGTGTAAGTCGTCACCAATCCAATATCTTAAGCTTTCTTTTTACTGCACTCCTTTAAAAGCAAACGTAAAGCGGACACATTCTCAAAAAGAGATAAACAGTGTGTCAAAACATTCGTATCTTGCAAATCATGATGGGTAAGGAGTCGCGAAAACCCGGTACTGTAGATATCTTCATCTGAGAAGTTTGAATAGCTCACAATATAGCGCATCATGATTTCATTATATAGCTGCTGGGCGAGACGTTCTTCTTCCTCTGAGAGGTTTTCAGGTTTTTTCTTCGCTGATATCTGCAGCCTGCATGCGCTGTAAACGCCACTGAAAATAGGCTTCTATTCTTTTAAGCGAGAAAGAGCTTAATTTTTATCCAAGTGCAACACTTCCGTTTGAATCAGGCCAAAATTAGTGACAAGGACGCATAAAGCACGCGTCGCATCAATTCC
The DNA here is from genome assembly GCA_013414685.1 of Parachlamydiaceae bacterium. Taxonomy (GTDB): domain Bacteria; phylum Chlamydiota; class Chlamydiia; order Chlamydiales; family Parachlamydiaceae; genus Neochlamydia. Next base: position 2,412,295 of record CP058704.1, read on the forward strand.
AACCAGCTTGATCTCGTTAATATAGTCATGGTCGAAGCGTGGAGCAGATAAAAAGACAGCGCACTGCGTCAGTTGACTGAGTATTTCGGCGGCTTTTTCAAGGTAAACGGCTAATTCATGTGTTTCCTGGCCTCGCAGCTCTTTGAATTCTCGTGGTTGGACTTCCGGGCTTTTTCATCCACGTATTCCTGTGCATAGAAACGGAATGCCTTTGGCGTTGGAATCCGCCCCCGAAGTATGTTGTTGCGCAAGAAATCCTTCTTCCTCTAAGTGAGCAAAGTAGTTGCGAATTGTTGCTGAACTCAAGGCTTCAAAACCAAAATCTTTAAGGGTGTTGGAACCAATGGGCTTCCCGCTCTTCAAATAGAGTTCTACCAGGCCGATTAAAACCTGGCGCTCTCGGTTCTGCTTTGCTGACTTTTTAATGGTCACAGGCTTAAAGTCTTTCAAAGTTGTTCTCCCTTTAAGACGATAATAGGCTAAAGGGCTATTTTTGGCAAGTAATTTTAGCACTCAATATGATTGAGTGCTAAAAAGGAGGGCAAGATTAAGAGTCTAAAAATTCCAAGGCTTTTTGGAGGAAAATTTTTTGTTTTTTGGGGTTGGCGTTTGACTTCCTTCAGAATGAGAGACTTTTTCTTGGTGGCTGGTGGAATCCTCTTGATCTTCTGGAGAGGCAAGGCCTAGAGACCTAAGTTTGATTATGATATCACTTGAAGAAATTTTTTGATAGGATTTACTTGTCCATCCTGACCTGTAGGAGAAGGAGGGATGAATTGATTTTCTTTGGGTTTTATAGGGAGACAAGTCCAAAGTCTGCCAAGGTAGTAATTGTTACACGAGACGATAAACTTTGAGATTTATATTCAGGCTCTTTCTGTCCAATTCCCAATTCTTCTTGCTCATTTGAAATTTCGATGTTTGTATCTTTTTCTGGTCTTGTGTATCTGGGGCAGTCATTTGTTTATAAATAATAATTCCAAGCATTGGTGATAAAATGCGTACACTCCACCTAATAAGCGAAGAGTCAATCATTGTAGCTGCAAAACTTAGTGCAACAAAACCTGTAATTGGAAAAGAAGGTAAAGTTATATATTTTTGAATTAGATAAGCTTTTTAATATGTATTGATAATTTATATTGGATGTATTTAAAATTGAATGTAATGCGTTTATGTGCATAATTCTCCTGATTAAATAAAATTTATGATGTTAATGAATAATAAAAGAGAGGACCGGTCCTAATTTTTAATAGAACCAGTCTTGAAATTTAAATGAAAATTATTGAATTATTGATTCTAAGTGTTTAATGCTTGTTCGTATTTATCTTTGTCTATGCCGATCAAAGATATTAAAGATTGTGCGTCCTTAATTGTAATTTCTTTTCCATCAAAAGCTTTTATGTAATTCTCAAGTTTTTTAATAATACCACGAAGAATTTTTTGCTATTTCCTTCAGACTCTTCTAATGATTGTTCAAGTTGAGAAATTCTTTCTAAAGCAGCTTCTAAAGTCTCATTTTTGACAGGGACTTGAGGGAGAGCTTTGGAAGTTGCCTGCTTTGTATCTAGTTCAGCTAATTTTTGTTTCATTTGTTCTAATTCAGCTGAGATTTCTTGTGATTTTTCCTCTTTTGCTGTTAAAGCAGCTTCTTTTTCTTGTAATTTTTGCTTGAGAGTGTTGATTTCGGTTTCTAATCCAGCCGTCTTTTTTGTTGTTGTTGAGCGTTGACTTGTTCAATAGTTGCTTTTTTAGAATCTCAATTTGGCTCTTTAACTCTTCTTTTTCTGTCGTGACGCTCTTTAACCTCTCCTCACTTTTAACTTCTAATTCTTTCAGTGTTTGAGCTAATTTGTCATGTTCGATTTGTGAGGCAGTTAGCTCTTCGGATGCTTTTGCTTTAAGGCTGTTGATTTCATCTTTTAATTTTTTATTCTGTTCTTGCTGTTCTTCCAGAGCTTTTTATTCTCTTCATAATCTTTCAACTGCTGAGCCAGCTCAGTATTTTTTTGCTCTAAATCAAGCTGCTTTTGCTTACTTTCCTCAAGACTCTTTTCCTGTTGTTCTTGTTGGAATTTGAGGTTTGCAAGCTCCTCTTCCTGTTGTTTTTTTGCTTCTTCTAATTTCTTCTTTTCTTCTACTGAGAGCTTGTTATTTTCCAGATCTTTTTTAGCTGTTCAATTTGCTCATTTGCAGCTTCGGCTTTTGCAGCAGTTTCCGCGCGCTCCCTCTCTTTTTGCTCTAAAATGCTTTTAGTTGCTTCTAGTGCTTGTTCGTTATTAGCAAGTTGATTTTGTGTTTCTGCGAGCTTCTCTTCGTTTTCTTTTGCTTTTTCGCGTCCTCTTCATTTCCTTTTTCTAATTGTTGGTTTAAGGCTTCGGCTTCTTTCTGAAGATTTTCAACCGTTAATTTTTCCACACGCGGATTGAGAACAATCTGATCTTTTACAGCTCTTTTTCATTTTCAAAGGCTTTATTGGCATTTTGGAGAAACCATATTTTATCAGTCATTTTGCTAATTAGATTAAGAAGCTCAGAGGAAATGTCAATTTTAGAGGCAATAATGGCAGTCCCTAAAGCCGCAAGGACTGTTGCTGCTAGGACAGCTGCAAGGATATATTTTGCAAAAATTGCCGCGACCACAGCTGCAGTCGCTGCAACAATAGTCACTGCACCCAAAACAACGATTGTCGCAATTTTTCGGCCATTAATAGTTGAAACTTTTTCTTTATCATTTTTTGGAGCATGGTTATGAAGATGAAAGTCTAGTTTTAAGGATTCTTTGGCGTTATGTAAGATGACTTCTTTAGTCATTTTGTGATCTCCATGTAAAATGAAAGTTAGTTTCTTCAGCTCTTTTCATACCTGTTATGAACATTTTTTCAAGGATAATAACCCTTTTCCATCAATTTTTTCATTGATAATTTATTTGGAAAATTTGCATTTAATAGATCAAATTTCCCTTAATTATTTGCTAATATGGATTGTAAAGTTAATTTGAAACCTTCTAGAGTTGCTTGGAGGTTATGAATTTTTCTTCGGGTGTTTCATCCTCATCTTCATCAAATGAAAATTTCTCTTCATTATTTTCAATAAAAGACTGCAAATATTCTTTGAGCGACCTTAGTTCATTTTTAATTGCTTCTTTATCTTTACTTGCTTTTTTATTATGTCCTTTTGCTGTGCAATTTGTTTTGGAGTGCGTCCACGTTTAAATCAACTATTTCGGCTTGAAGTTCTTCTATTTTTTTCTAAGCTCTGAAATTTCTTTTGCCTGTTCTTTGATTCGATCTGCCTTGGTTCTTATTTCCCGGTTATTTTCTCCGATAGTTGCTTTTGCTTCCGAGAGTTCTTGTCTAAGATGTTCTAATTCTTCCGTTTGATTTGTTTTTTATTGGCAAATGTTTTTTTGTTATCCTGAATGGAAAGGATTTCTTCTTCTCCTAAGGACTCGTTGAGCGATTTTCTTGACTCTAAAGCAGCTAAATTTTCAGAAGAAGGGAGAGATTGCATACGTCTTGAAAGTCTTTTGCCTTTCACAGTCACCGCTTCCAATTGATGCTTAAGCTCATCGATATTTTCTTTTAACTGTTTTTTCTTCCTCATTGATGTGTTGCGAACTTTTAGCTTCTTCTTCCTTTTCCCTTAATCTTTGTTCAATAGAGTTCTTCTCTGACGTGTTCCTTTCAAGCGCCTCTTTCAAAGATTTTATTTCCTGGGTTTGAACTTGCATCGATTTCAAATTTTCTTGTAATTCAGAGATGATTTGCAATCCTTGATCTTTTGAGGCTTGCAGTTCTTCGATTTGCTTGAGCGCATGCTCATATTCAAGTTGCTGTTCTTGACTTCTGTTTTGTGGAACTTCCTCAGCTTTTTTCTTTAAGGCCTCAATTTCTTCCTGCTTTTTATTATGCTCTTCTTTATGTCGAAGAATTTCTTCATTGAGCTGAATAATCGACTTTTGGAGTTCTTTTGCCTGATCTCGTTCAGCAATGAGCTCATCTAAAACAAGCGTGAGTTCCTCAAGCTGTTGTTGCGTGACTTCGTGATCCACCACCGAGGCGTCGTCCTCTGCAGATATCTCGGCAGGGATTTTGGATTTAATTTCTTCAATAATTTTTTGCTGCTCTAGAATTTTTTGATCTAGTGACTCTATAAGTTCTTTGTCTCTTAAAGTTTGGGCGTAGAGCTCAGAAGAAGGATCTTTTGTGTCATTTTGTAAAATCTTTTCATTTTCAGCATTCAAAGGATTTTGTTCTTGAAGCGGCTCAGATTTTTCTCTGGATTCTTCTCAAGCTTTTGAGGGATTTTTTGAATTCCGATGACTTGAGGGGAGATTTTGATTCGGCTTGCTAGAATTGCGGATAACAGAAGGACAAGAGCCGCAGCTCCACAAGAAATTGCCGTGATATAGATAGCGAATAAACCAGCAACGACAGCTGCTGTAGCAGCTAATGCGGAAGAAACGCCTAAAATAACTACCAATGAAATTTTGCGTCCATTCCATTGGCTTTCATGGTTTAAATCATTAAATTTACTATGATTGTTTATATTCTGTTTAGGATTTAAAACTATATGAGAAGTCATGTTTATCTCGGGTATGTCAAAGAGTCATTAATTAGAAGTGATAGGCGATGATATAAAAATCATCGCCTTATCAATTTAGGCATTAAACCAAATTGTGGTACAGGTTTTGTTTAAGGCGTTTATTTGATCTTGAATGGAAAGCTCAATTTTTTTCTTAAAGATTCCATTGACTCAACTTTTTGTTTTTTGATTTTGATGTTTTAAACTCATTTATTATGAGTTTTGATAAATGGTCAAGCAGATGACTGAGTTGGGTAAATTGTTTCGCGTCATCTTCAATAGTTTTAATTTGTTGCATCAAATCGTCAATTTTTTAAGTAAATTTTGGGCAATCGCACTTTTTGCAAATTTGCTTCAAAGTTTTCATTAATGCACTTTAGCATCGCTTCTAAAATTTTTTTCCATTAATAAAGAGAACCCCGCCAGATTTTTTATCTAAAATTATTTGTTCTTCTTTTTTGTAATAGCAATACTTGTATTATCTTTAATGTTTTCCTCCTGAATTGAGCTTTGATCTACATTCAGGATTTCTGCATTATCTCTAAAACTTTCTTCCTCAATATTGCTTTGATCTACATTAAAGTTATCCTCTTCAATTTCATAAAGCTCAATCTCAGGAATATTTTTTGTTTATAAAACTTGTTAAGCTCTCCTATAAGCCAATTACTGTATTTCTTGAGCTCAATTTCATTATTCATCCAAATCTTATCTTGTTTATCATTCTCTTTTTTATTTTCTTCTTGTTGCCTTATAAGTTTTTCTTGTAGATGGAGGATTTCCTGTTTTTTAAGTTCAATTTGTTGATCTTTTCTTGTAACTTCTCCTGAAGATGATTTTGAAAACGTAATTCTTTGGCTTGCAATTCTGACGTATGTAATTCAACTTGAGCTTGAAGTTCCCTGATTTGCTCATTCAAAGCATTCATATCAGGAACTGGGTGTTTGTCTCGTGCAGGTCTTGCTGGAGGATTAGTTTTTTGATTTTTTGCTAGTTCTTCAATTTCTTGTTGTTTTTTGTTAACTCTTCGCTTTGTTCCTCTACTTTTTGTTGAAGTCGTTGTTTTTCTTGAGATATGCTCTCATATTCTCTCTGAAGTGCTAAAACTTCTTCACGTTTTTCACGTATGGATCCACCCTTGTTTTGTGAAGGATGCTGAGATTTTCTTGCGCTAGTTTGTCTTAATCTTGATAATTCTTGAGCTTGTTCATTGGCTTTTTTTCTGTTTCTTCCAGTTTTTCTTGAGATCCTCAACGTCTTTTGAACTATTTTCGCTATTAGCAGTTTCGCTTTCTTTTAGCTTACTTTGTGCTGAAGAAAGTTCTTGTCGCGTGGTTGAGAGCTCCTGTGTCAAAATGGCTAGACTTTGTTCTTGATCTTGTAATTTTTGCTCAAGATCATCGATTATTTCGTCAGATTCATCATCGCTATCTTGATTTTCAACCTCAGCTTTTTCTCATCAATTTTTCTTGAATAGATTTTTGCTTTTCATTTAATTCCGAAAGTTGTTTTAAATCTTCTTGGAGAGTTTTAATACTTTGGTGAAGATCATGATTAAGTGTTTCTAAATCTTGATTTTTCTGGAATAAGTTCTTTACCTGTTGAGTGATGTTTTCAATGAGTTTAAGCAGGGCTTCCGAAAGCGTCATTTTGCTTGCGACAATAGTAGAAACAGCAAGCGTAATTGCTGCCACTGCACATCCGGCTGCAACAATATAGGAGGCAAAAATGGCAGCTGCAACTGAAGCCGCCGCGGCTGCGACAGTGCCTGCGCTTAGAAGAACGACTGTAGCGACTTTATAGCCATTCCAGTTGTTTGCAATTTTCGGGCTGTCTTTGTTCGCCTGTCCGGAAGTTAACGCATAAGCTTGTTGTGCCTGACTGATTACTTCATTTGCATTTGAAACGTTTGTTGCCATCTTAATCTCCAAGATAAAATGATAAGGTTAGCTTAAGTTTATATAGAATAAAAAGCTTTTTACAAGAAATATAATTTAAAATATTAATCTAAAGTAATGATCCTCTAAAACATAAACATAAAGTATAATAATTCTGAAATTAGGTTTTTGACAGAACGTTTAATCGTTCAAATGAAGTTTTTTAATTTTCATTTGTCAAATTTCTATTAGAAAAATTTGAGAATCGGAAAAGGGAACTATATCTAACTGCTCCAATATACCATTGAGAGTTTGGATTAATTCGTAATTCTGATTGTTAAGAAATTGTTTTGTTTCTCTGATTTGCCTTACAGAATTTTCTAAGTCTTGAATTTTTGCCAGCAAATCCTGATTCATTTGTTTTATATTAGAAAATTTCTCTTGAAGCTGTTCCAGCTGTTCTTCTCTATCTTTAAGAGCATTTTCTAAGTGAGTAATTTCCTTCTCCTCTAATCCTTGTTCCTGAGAAATACCTGTTGGGTCTTTTTGAGTCAGAAAACTATCTCTTTTCTCTTTCAAAGTTTTAACGTGATTTTTTTGTTGCTCAAAGTTTGACACTAATTTTTGAATTTTTCTGCTTTTATTTTTAGTGAATGAATTTTATGTTTTTCAGAAATTTCAGGGATTTGAGCATCAGAGTTCTCTAACAATGGATCGTTCGAAGAGTTTTTAGCTGAATTTAATTGCTGTTTTAAATCTTCTTTTTGTTTTTTAGTTCTTCCATTTCTTCTGGTGGAGTTTCTGGCATAGGGGATTCTTTGATGCATTCCTGGGCGTTTTTTAAAATTCTCTTTCTTTTTCTTCAATTTGCTGATACTGATCACTGATTTCAAACATTTCATCATAAATCTCTTTATTTTGTGTTGGTAGTGCAGTGGGAAGAGAGGGCACTTCTAGTTTATTCTGGTTGTGATAGAGTTCTGAAACTTTCTTATTGAGGTCATTAATTAACTGAAGCAATTTGTTTGAGAGCGTGATTCGTCCGGCTAAAATTGTAGATAGAGAGAGTGTGACAAAAACCGTGGTGCAAAGAACCGCAATTAAATATAAAGCAAAAATAGAGGCTACCACAGCTGCTGTTGCGGCCATAAGAGAAGAAGTGCCGAGGATCACAACTAAAGCAATTTTATGCCCGTTCCAATTGTTAGCGATTTTTGGATGATTTTTCTCATTTGTTTTGTTGGCTAATGCTAATGTTTTTGTGCATCTGTTACAACATCCAAGTTGAAAACTAAATGATTTGTCATTTTTGTTCCTTATATTTTCAAATGAGGATTATGATAACATATAATTTATAATATGTGATAACTTTATTAAGTGTGATCAATGAAGTTAAAGCTTCTCAATGTTATAAATTCAACTTTAAAGTATCTACTTCTTGTTGCAGCTGGTCTCTTTGCTGACACGTGGCTAGCAATAACTCATAGACTTGTTCTGTGGTTTGTAAAGAAAAGCTAAGAGGAATATTTGTGTTTTTTCCTTGTTGGAGGGTAATCTCATTGTTTAACTCTTCAATTTCTGCCTGTACTGAAGCAGTGGAGGGGCCTTGCGGTGTTTGATTTTCACATTTTTGGACTAAAGTCATGAATTGCGTTTTAGGATGTGTTTGAGTGCCTTCTCCTTGATTCGCTGAGGTGGAGGATGGGAGTGTTTGAATGTTCAAAGAAAGGATTGTTGAACAGGTAAGTGTCAAAAGCGCCGCTCCGCAAAGAATCATCAAAAGATAAAGCGAAAAATAGCAGCGACGAGAGCGGCTGTTGCAACTAAAGCCGAAGTCATGCCTAAAGCAATGATCTGTGCTATTTTATGTCCATTCCAAAAGCCTGATGTTTTGTTGGAAGAAGGGGGCAGGGAGGAAGTGTGAATATTGGACATATTTACAGAGTCTATCATTTTATCCTCTACTATCTAATCAATGAGATATAAAATGATAAAATTTATTTACAAGTTTTAAATAAAAACCTCAATGGCGATCGCCATTGAGGTTTAGGAAGTTTTAAGACCAACCAAAGGTCTAATAAGCTAAGATTGGGGCTTATCCTGTGTTTTAGCTCCCAATAGATTTTTAATACTTCCCCACAATTTCTTAGGTGTTGAATTTTGAGGCTGTTTGGATGTGTCAGCTTCTTCCTCTGAAGGTGGAGTGGAAGTGCCATCATTTTTCTTTTCAGTTGTCTCTGTGTCGCTAGCTTCTGTTTTATCGGATGTACCAGTGGGTTGGCCTGCATTGCCTTTTTCAGTTTCTTCTGTTTCTTTTGATGAATCTGTAGAATCAGTCGGTTTATCCTCAACTTTCTCTTTAATTTTCAAATCGTCATCTGAAGATTCATCTTTCTTTGTTTCAGAAGGTTTGACTTCCTCTTTAGAGGTAGTTTCTTCAGATTTCTTTTCGATTGGCTTAGGTTCTTCTGGTTCTACTTTTTTGGAATCTTCAGTTTCAGCAGAGTCTTCTGTTGAAGATGGTTCTGTTTTCTGTTTGTTTTCAACCTGCGGAATTTCTTTATTAGCGACTATTTCTTCTTTAGTTTCTTTACTTGCCGCTTTTAATTGTGCGTTTTCTTTTGTCAGGTCTTCAATCTTTTTATTTAACTGTTCAATTTCTTGTTGATGTTTAGTGATGTCTGCAGTTGGGGGAAGTGGTTCTTTAGCTTGGAGTTGATTATAAAACTCATTGATTTTGGCGGTTTGTTTTTTGATGACTTCAAGAACATCATTAGAAATTTTAACTCTGCCTGCCAGAATGGAGGCGATTACAAACGTCAGGAAAGCTGCGGCAAAAGCAGCTGCAACGATATATGAGAAAAAGATGGCTGACACTGCGGCGGCTGTAGCTGCTAAAACAGAACCGACAACTAAAGTTGCAACGGTCGCAACTTTATGGCCGTTCCAGTTGCTTTCGATTTTTGGATTTATAGTTTCTTTTTGTTGCTCAAGTCCTAAATTTAATGCTTTTGTGCATCATTAAAAATTTCTAAACTCATAACCTCTTCCTATTGTTAGGATTATTTGTGTTGGATATTAATTTAATAGATGTTAATAATTTAATACAATAATTAATTCTGTTTGTTTTATAACCTATAAATTTATTGCTGAATTAGAATTTTTATTTTAGTCGTACTGAGCAATCAAAACTGGAAAAATGTCGACGACTGTTGGCGACCACGAAAGTCCTTNTTTATAAACTAAATTAGCCGCAATATGGCGCGATATAATTGCTTNTTTATGATGCTCCGGGATTTCTCTAAGCANAAGATCTTGGAAATGAGTTCTTAAAATGGGCAGGCAATAGTCAAGAAAACATTTAATGGATGGGTCGGAGGGATTCTGAGATAAAGTCATTTTATCTAAATAATCCAAAAGATGATAAGTAAATTGGTTGATATGATCTGAGATTTGATCTGAAATTGCGGTTAAATACTGCCCTGTCTCTTTGTGCGTCCTTAATAAAAGACGAGCTTCATGCAACGCACATTGCTTAATTCTGACAAGAATTTCTTCTACAATTTCTTNTTTGTGATCAANAAATAATTCATCGCCAAGCGTTAATCCGCTCAGGACTTCAAAAGAGGAACAGATGACTCCTCCTTTATTGGCAGAGCTATCTTTTATGATTAGCACGCCTAGATCTTCCAAAGCGCGTCTTGCTCCAGGCGTCAGGTAAAGATTTGCACCTTCAATAATGGCTTTGGCCGTCGGCCGTCCTCTTTCGTCCAAAAATTCTTCAAAGTTATTTTCATTTAGCGTGCGCGGGCGTCCACCAGAAGGAATAAAAATGTCGGTGGGAGTTTGATGGACATTATTGCGCAAAAGATGATTCATGTCGCTGCCTGAAACCCATTCTTGTTGCAGGTGCCCGTCTTTGTTGCGCCAGCAAAGGGTTTGCTGTACAAATGCCGAGGGACTTCTTTTGGAAGTTTTATCCAAAAGAAATCCGCCCGGGTGTAATTTTTCCGNGGGATAATTTTTGATGGNCTTGCCCTTTTTAAAAAGCTCGGCCAACATGGCAAGATCTAAGCCTTCGGGGTCATTGATGGTTCCGGTTATATCTGTTAAGGCCAGGAGCTTAGCTGTTTTTGGGTAATAACGGTAAAGATTGTAAATTTGATTGCCTGCCACATCTCCATCGGGGCCTCCGGACATTTTTACACTAAAAGAATCTGTTTGCGGATCCATTCCAAGATATTTGAGAACTTCTTCCATATAGACATTGATTCCTAGCGAAGTGACCCCATACTCCTTATGGTTGATGCCCACACGGGGTTTGCTGGACATAAAAGAGGTGCCGGGCTTGTAGTTATAACGAGCACTATAGTTTGCGATCCATTTAATCATAGAGTCATGCATATTTTCATCAGGTCCCAAATAAAGATACTCTGGCCTTTTCCAATAATCGATGACATTTTTAGCCCGAATCGTTCCGTCTGGATTGCAATTCACAATGGTAATTAAACTTTCGATAAAAGAACGCTGTGCCTGATAAAGATGCTCGCTTTNTTGTTCAGATTTGTAGGATTCGATTTCTTTTTGAATATCCAGAATTTCAAAACGGGAAGTCTCAAGTTCTTTTTCGAGGATAACAGTTTCTGATTCGACACGTTCAAAGGGTCTTAAAANAATAATTCCTTTAGATCCTCCTTCAGGGATGTCCTTATTTTTCATATGCTGCGTATAGGCAAGATTGTAGCATTCAGTAAAAACATTGTTGCGTTCTACATTTTCTGATTCTGGATGCTCAGGAAAGACAGTACGTAGCCCGCCTCTTGAAAGATCCTTAAAACGAATATGAAAACCAAAAANATGCATGCCTTTGATAAAAAAAATGCCATAAGGAAGAAAGGGAAATTTTTNTTCGCGATTGAAGGGGATATGTTCAAGGTATTGAGGATCGAGCCTAAAGCTGATTGCTGTAAAATTATTTCGATAAAAATTTGTTTTGAGAGTGTGATGGACCATGTTCATGGCTTGAGAAAGAACATTTTTGCGCCGGACATCATATTCTATTTGTCCCGTGTCAAGTTTTCCTATATCTTCCAAAAATTTGGAACGTATTTCTAAGTATTNTTTAAAGTTATGATGCGCGGGATCGAACTTGGCTTTAAATGCTTCACAGATGTGCGAGGTCAATTCAGGATGTCGGCATAAGGCCTCTTCGATGTTTTCAAGCGTATACAAATTGACGTCGATATGCACTAACGCTTGATGAATAAAATAGACCATCGCACGCAAGAGATTGCCCATGTTGCCAGAAACCACTTCTTTACTGACCAAATTGTCATCGATCGCATCAAAGCTTGCAAAATATTTGCTCGTGACAAGTTCGCGTAAAAAATCGGGGATATCAGCCACTTCCCATGCAGCTTTATTCGAATGTCCATTAAGTTCCAATGCCATGATCAAAATGGAGTGCCGGCTAAAGGGATCGATGTAGGTGGCATTCACCCTTTTCATGATCAAACCATGCCGGTGCACAATACGTGCTAAACGATAAAGAAAGTTGTATTTAGGAACATTTCGCCAGGCTAGCATAATTTTTAAAGAGGCGGTTCCATCTTTTTTCCAATGCTGGTTTTGATGAACTTCATATTGGCAATGATCGCGTGTTTTTGCGCGAANAAACATATCTAAAGCCAGCATTAAACCATCCGCAGGAAGAGATCGCAAAAAGCGCGTGTTGATTCCGCTTATCAGCTTGTCAAATTCTTGCTCTGTAAACGAAGGGCTTCGTTCTTTTGCCATTTCATGCAGTTTTTCCCTAGTCTCTATCGGAAAAGGTTTTTCAAAGGCTTCTTCACTTTCAGTAAAATAAAGAGTCGCGATCCTTAGGTGATTTTTTATATTTGGCAAGGGAAGCGTAGAAACAAAGGTTTCGTAGTTTTTGATGCCATACATGGCATAGTTTTTAAGGATGCGCAAATCAGCGTCGTCACTGTCCAAACACATGACAATTGCCGCGCCTTTAAAATGTATGGTCGAGAAAANATCTTGTAAATGAAAACCGATCAAACTATGGGTGATCAGAAGAATATTGTCTTGCCCCACCTCTTCAAAAAAATTGGAGGGCATCGCTTTTTCCAACCAAAGATAATTTTCCTGGAATTTCTTTGATTCATTTTCAAGTGCGGCTGTTAAATCCGCTTCTATTTTGGAAGTATTTGATTCCATTATTCAAATAAACTCCTAAAAACCAGTTTGTTATGCGAGAGATGAAAATTTTTTCTCCTACTATATCAACGCAAGTTTTGAATAAAGAACTTGCTTATTTGAGAGATAAAGAAAAATCCTTAAAGAAGCAATGACTTAAAAATAAATTTGGAAGACTCATTTTTAAGAAGACGCAAGCCATTGAGACCGACGATGACAGTTCCCCCTTCATGAAGAAGGACGGCCAGCCAAAGGGGGATAAAGCCTGCAAGAGAGGGAAGGGTGGCGATAAAAATAGCAGCTATTGCCAAAGTCAAATTTTCTTTCACAATAGTCTGCGTTTTTCTGGCTTTCTGAAAAAGCCAGTCCAGGCGTTCGATGTTGTCTTGCANAAGGACAATGTCTGCAGCTTCAACGGCTGTTGTCGAGCCTACTTTGCCCATGCAAATCCCAACAGAGGCCCGCGCAAGGGCTGGCGCATCATTAATTCCATCGCCTACCATCGCTAAACCTTCTTTTTCAGCCAGGCGGGAAACGTGAGCGAGTTTGTCCTCTGGTTTAAGATTTGCAAAGANAATAGGGATGCCCATTTCATGGGCAATACGTTCGGCGCTGAAGGCATGATCGCCCGTGAGCATGACTAATTTTAACCCCATTTTTTNGAGATTTGATAAGGNTGTTTTTACGAAAGGTCTCACGTTATCATGAAAACGAAACAAAACTACTTCTTGTCCAATCAGTAAGGGAGAAACCAGTTCGCCCTCGTTTTGGTATTTTTNGCATTTTTTCAGAAGGACTTCAGCCTGTTTTGAAGACAATTTTTCGGCTATAAATTCTGGGTGGCCTATAAAGACCGGGACTTCGCCAAAACTTAGCTTGGCGATTCCTTCAAGTCCGCTTCCGGGAATGGCTTTGAATGAGGACAGCTGAGCCGGCAAAATTTGCTTTTCTTGGATAAATTCTAAGAGCGCTTTTGCTATCGGATGGACCGCATTTTNTTCCAATGCGTAGGCAATACTTAAGGCTTGTTCAATGTTAACTCTTTCATTTAGGGGTTCTATAGATGCGCATATAAGTTCGCCAGTCGTAAGCGTCCCTGTTTTATCAAAGGCTATAGCTTTACAATGGGAAAGTGCATCCAGAATAATGCCGCCTTTTAATAAAATTCCTTTGCGCGCGCAGGAGCTGATAGCGCTTAGGTAGGCAATTGGCATCGCAATAATTAAAGCGCATGGAGAGGCTGCAATTAAAANAGCCAAGGCTCGATAAATGGAACCTTCTGGTCCCAGAATAGGAATGGAAAGGGCAAAAGGAAAAGTCAAAGCAANAAAGGCAGAAAGACAAATAATTGTAATGGCATAGGTTCGACTAAATCGATCAAACCATCTTTGCAGTTTCGGACGTGCATCCTGCGCTTGAGTGACAAGCTGAATAATTTTTGCAAGTGTCGAATCTGAACTTGTCCTTAAAACGTTTAATACTAAGGCACCTTCCAGATTTAAGGCCCCGGCCGCGACTTCATCTCCAACTCTTTTTGTGACTGGTAAATTTTCGCCAGTGAGATGGACGAGATTAACGGAAGATGCTCCCTCAAGAACGGTTCCATCTAAAGGAACCACTTGTCCGGATTTTACAAGGATTTNTTCTCCGACAGAAATTTCACTCAAAGAACGTTCTAAAAGGCTTCCATCTTCCTGAAGGACGCTCGCCCGTGTAGGGGAAAGCTTGTGCAAACTGCTAAGGGTGCTCTTTGCCCGCTGAGTGACTGCATCTTCCATGGCACCCGAAAGCGCAAACAAAACTAGAAGTAAAGCACCTTCCATTTCACTTCCAATTAAAACAGAGGAGAAAGCAGCCAAAGTCATTAAAATATCAATGTTTACATCGAAATTGGCCAAGTCCTCGATCGATTCGATCAATGCAGGCGCGCCGGCTAAAAAATAGATTACAACAAGAATAAAATTTGAAAGCGCAAGTGTCTGTTCATGCCAGGAAAGAGCAAAGGCGAGAACAAGTAAGAGTGCCGAAATTAGAGCTGCTTTGAGAGTTAAATTGAGTCCCCAGTGACGGCTTGAGGATTTAATAAAGGGACTGGAAATTTCCGNGGAATCCATGTCGAAAAATCGTTAAGGAGGCTGGAAGGGCCAGAGGAGGAGACGGTCATGATTGATTTCTCTTGCCTTTTGAGGTTAGATTTTAAAGAAAAATGCGTAGATAAAATAAACCCAAGCGTACGCTAAAATAGCAATTCCTAGATTCCACACAATCGCAGGGATCAGATCATTTTGCTCATAAAAAGCTGAAAGGGCAGAAGCTACCGCAATCACACCTAAAGAACTGAGGATTACACTATATAAATAAGGAAAAAACAAGCAGCAAACAAGAATTGTTGCAGCTGCAAGAAAAGCGCCCAATCCTGCACCCAAAGCTTGCTTTAATGGGTGTTCGTAGGATTCAAGTTTTAATCCCAGCTCTTCTTCCACCATGACTTTTAAGAGACGATCGCCATCTGCCATGAGGACTTCCACGACATGATCCAAAAGTTTACCTTCAAAACCTTTGGCAGCGTATAATTCTTTAAGTTCTAATTTTTCCTGTTCCCGGTTATGGTCGATTTCCCATTTTTCCTGTTTCACAACTCGATGCAGTCTTTCCAAACGGGACCATCCTAAGCGGGCACTACGTCCAAATTTCCAAATGACCCAACCTAAAGATAAAATGGCCATCACTAAGATCAATTGGTTAAAGGGTAGTTGCAAAGAGAAAANAATTGTGCTAATTAATAGTAGAATAACAGCTGTTTCACGCGCAGCATCTGTGCCAGCAAAGAGATGGCCCGGAGGTTCCAACCCATGCACTTCAATGGCTGAAAGTTTTCCTTCAGCGAGTTTTTCAGCTACATGGCCAATCGGCGGTTTGTCTGTGAAATGTGGATGATTTGACATTGGGGAATTCCCTCTCTTACTTTTGTGTGATTCTAATGGTTTTCAGAAACTTTTGCAATGTTCCTTTCATGGAGTTTTGAGGTTATTGAATCTAATCAAGTCTTAATGTTATCCTTAGTATATGGAAAATAAAACAATTCACAGCAATGCTCTAACACTTTGGAAGTATCCCAAAAATGCTCTAATGGCAAAAGGTGATACTTTACAAACTGTGGGACCTGTTTGGTGGCCCTTGATTGGACGTTTAATCTTTCGCATTAAAGACTGGATCTCCCATGGTAAAGAAACCAAAAAGTTGAAGAGGTGGTCATCCAGACCTTGAAGGCCATGGAACTTCAAATGGCCAATAAAGAAAAGCCGCATTGGCATTTTACTCAGCTTTATATAACTATAGTAGGACCTGTCACGCGTTACTATTCATATGAGATGCTTGCGGAAAGAATATTGCAAAAATCTCCACTTTCCAAAAATCTGCAGATTAAGAAAGAAACGGAGCGCGTCAAGGAACAATTTAATCAGATTGATTTTACCCAAAATGAGCAAGGTGTGACCAAAGAGGACGCCATTTATTATGTCATTTCGGGTCCTATGCTAATGGATTTTACGAGAGAGCAGTATGGATCTTCAATTACAAAAAATGAACTCCAATTTATTAGAAGTGAAAAAGCACAAAAGATTTTTCCAGAGGTGACAAAAGATTTAATTCAACAAATGAACCAGAGATTGGTTAACTCTGAATAAATTAAAATTTCGCGTTTAAACCAAATCTAACAATTCGGGAATTTGCGTCTTCTGAAGAGCACTGGCATAATATCCTTTTTCTGTTATAATAAATTTTAAGTCATTAAGAAGGATGGGTCTATGAATCCAGATTTTTCCAACCTTCCTACAGGAACCGGCCCTCAACAGGGGATTTTTAGTCCGGACGCTTTGTCTCCGGTTCAAGGAGCAGATAAAACGTCTAAAGTATCAGGTCAACCTACAAAAGATTCCATCGAAAAAGTAAGTGCTGAAATTGCTTCTCTTTACCTTCCTCCTATGTCTAATCCTATTTTAATTCCGCCCGATCCCAATATGATTGTGGCTATCGGTCAACTGGCCATGGACAAAATCTGCCTAAGTATTCTGGATGAGTGGTCCAAAAGTTTAGCGCAAATTGCCGAAGAANNAAAAGAGGCAGATCGCAAAGCTGAATTAAACCCTATTTGGAGAGAAGTTCATCTGGCTAGTGCGATCATCTTATCTGTGGCAACTATTTTTATAAGAGCTATTTTTGGCACAAATATTGCCGAAGGGCTAAAAGTTGAAGGACCTGCAAGTGAAAAAGCGATTGCTCAGCGTTTTGCAACCCAATTGAATGCATGGGCGCTATCTGGAGTTCTAAAAGGATATTTAATGACGATTGTAGATAAGCTTCCGACCGCAAGCTATTTAAGCGAAAATCAAAAAGCGATTTTATCGAATCAGATTCAAATTATGCTCCTGGCTTCAAGTTTGGCTTCCTTGTATAAAATTCAATTTAATTGGATTACTTCTGAAGAATTCATTCATCTTTTAGGCAAGCCGGATGTCTTAAATAATCCTGATGCAACCGTACTTTCCATGCTTATTGTCAATACCCTCAGTGAATTACCCGATGGGGAAAGAAATCGTATGGCCCGTACTTTGGCACTCTATATGGATACAAATCCCTCCTTGCCTACTTTATTTGATTTGGGTAAGACTGCAGAGGTTCAGCTTTCCATCCTTCATTCTTCTGCAAGTTAGTTTTAATGTAAGCTTCTGACCCTAATTAAAAGGATTTCTCAGCTCATTTCCAGGCAGAATTTTTAGAACTTTAAGGATTTGATTTTTCATGCGTTCAAAATATTTTGTAAAAAATTAGGAAATTCGGTTGCAAATCAAACTATTTTATTAAAGGCAGTCATTGCTTTCTCTCTTGTTTTCTATTCAAAATTCTGTATTCTTATAGCTATCAGAATTCTATCATATAAACAATTATGAAATTATCGATAAAATGGCTAGGGGAATACATTCAACTCGAGTTATCTCCCTCAGAAATTGCAAAGATTTTAACCTCTGCGGGCTTAGAAGTAGANAAAATTGACACTCTTGGCAAAGGGTTTGAGGGTGTTGTCATTGGCGAGGTTTTAAAAGTCGAGAAGCATCCGGATGCAGATCAACTATGTGTTGCGCAAGTAACTGATGGTAAAGAAACTTTTCAAGTTGTTTGTGGAGCNAAAAATTGCCGTCCAGGGCTTAAAACAGCCTTGGCCAAAGTCGGTGCCAGTTTGACAGCTCCTGATGGCCAAAAATTCAAGATCAANAAAAGCAAACTTCGCGGCGTAGAGTCTTTTGGAATGCTTTGCGCAGCTGATGAAATCGGTCTTGCAGAAGAAGAACAAGAGGGAATTATCGAGTTTGATCCTAACCTCAACGTTGGCGATGATGTCGCCGCAATGTTCTCTGATACAGTTCTGGAGATTGGACTGACTCCTAATTTAGGCCACTGCAACAGTGTGGTGGGAATCGCAAGAGAACTTTCAGCCTTAACAAATAATCCCGCGGTTTTACCTGCAATCAATATTCAGGAAGATCAAACTTTGCATACGCCTGGCCTTATAAGAATCGAAATACAGAATGAAGAAAAATGNCCCCGCTATGCTTGCAGGGTTGTTAAAGATGTTAAAGTCGGCCCTTCTCCCGATTGGTTGAAGCACTATTTAGAAGCAAGCGGCATTCGACCAATAAACAATGTAGTTGATATAACAAATTTTGTGTTTCTAGAAATTGGCCAGCCGCTTCATGCGTTTGATTATGATAAGATCGAAGGTCANAAAATTGTTGTTCGAACGGCTCGCGAAGGTGAAACTTTTGTAACCCTCGATGATAAATCCAGAATATTGACTTCCGAGGACCTTTTAATTTGCGATGCTGACAAGGGAATTGCGATAGCAGGTGTAATGGGAGGNAAAAATTCTGAAGTAAGCTCGCAAACACAAAATATTTTGTTAGAGGCGGCCTACTTTTCCCCGCAATCGATTCGAAAAACAAGCAAGCGATTAGGCCTTCAAACCGATTCTTCCAAACGATTTGAAAGAGGAGCAGACCCCAATGCCGTTCTGTGGGCGTTAGATCGCGCAGCTATGTTAATCCAGCAATTAGCGGGCGGCAAAGTGGCTCAAACACCTTTGGATATTAAAAAGCAGGCTTTTCCTGAAAAGAAAATAGATTGCCGTTTAAGCCGCATCAATGCTCTTTTGGGCATTCATCTAGGTGTCAGTGAAGTGGAAGCAATCTTTAAACGTTTAGAATTCACTTACGGATGGGATGGCAACGATAAATTCACTGTCACGGTTCCAACCTATAGGGGCGATGTGCTAGCTGAAATCGATTTAATTGAAGAAGTGGCGCGCATTTATGGCTATGAAAACATTCCATTAAACCCACCCCGTTATACGGCTTCAAACCTTCCGCATGCCCCTCTTTATCTTTTTGAAAAAGTTTTAAGGGAACGTTTAATTGCAGAAGGATTGCAGGAATTTCTAACTTGCGACTTAATTGGACCTTCCATTTTAAATGTGATAGGAAAAGGCTCGGATGGATTAGAGATGATCAAAGTCATGAACCCCATTTCTATCGAGCAATCTCTTTTAAGAACATCTCTATTGCCTGGTTTGTTGCAACTTGTAAAATACAATGTTGCTCATCAAAACCACACAATAAACGGATTTGAAATCGGCCGTATTCATTTCAAGGTTGGAGAACAGTTTAAGGAACAAACTGTCGCAGGAATTATTTTAACCGGAAAGGCACAACCGCACACATGGGATGCTAAACCTCGTGACTATGATTTTTATGATCTAAAAGGAATGATAGAAAATGTTTTAAGGGAATTACGCATATTTAATGTTTCCTTTAAACCTACCCATTTAGATATTTTTCATTCAGGTCGGCAAGCCGGTATTTTTGTCGATTCTTTAGAAATTGGGGCATTCGGAGAAGTCCATCCTTCGGTCACAAGACGCCTCGATGTCCCTCAAAGAATTTATTTTGCCGAGCTCAACCTTCATGATATGATTCAAAAACGACAAACAGATTATGTCATGAAAGAAATTCCAATTTATCCAGATTCAACAAGAGACTGGACAGTGACTGTGCCGGAATCTTTATCCATCCAGCAATTTTTTGATAGCCTTGAAGCTATCCCTTCGAATCTATTNAAAAATATTCGCTTGCTGGATATTTATCGAAGTGAGAAGTTAGGAGCAGATTTGAAAAATGTCACCCTTCGTTTTGTCTATCGTGATGATCAGAAGACAATTTCACAAGAAGCTGTGGACAAAGAACATGCTCGCATCATGCAAGAAACTATGAANAAATTAGAGAAATAATCTTATCTTTAGGTGGATTTATGCGTAAATTAGTGCTTCCNTTTTTGGGCCTTGCAACTTTGGGCCTTTTTCTATCAAGCTGTCAGCAAGGGGAAAACTATTATTCCTATCCTGACGTAGTTGAGGAAACTTATGTACATCGTTACGGAGTTCCAGTCAGTGCTGCCGAGTGGAATGCAGGCGGCAATCATGGACAGATTGTCACAACTTTAGCAAATGGCGTTGTTGTCACAAAAAGCTACGAGTCGGGAATTTTAGATGGCGATACAACTTATTCCTACCCGCATAGCTCTTCAATAGAAAAAGTAGAAACTTACATGAATGGCATTTTGCANAAAGAAATGGCCTATTATATTTCTGGAGCCCCAAAGCAGGAGGTCATTTATAATACACCTCAAAATCGAAGCGTCTCCTCATGGTATGAATCAGGAGCTTTGAAAAGTAAAGAGCAATTTCATGGAAATTTGCTTTTTCAGGCCGCCTATTATGGTCAAAATAATCAGTTAGATTCCCAGATCGTAGATTACGATGGAACACGCACAGCACGCGACGACTATGGCCAAATGGTTTCCATCGACACAATCTCGAAGGGATTAATGACACTGCGCACGACATACCATCCAAATGGCGCTCCAAAAGAAATCACTCCTTTTGCCAATGGCGTTCCTCATGGTCTTGTAAAATCNTTTTTTCCTGGCGGCGAACCNCTGCAAAGTGGAAAGCTGGCAACACGGCCTTCAAACAGGAATATCTTCAGAATTTCTTAATGGAGAAAAAGTACTAGACTGCTCTTATGCAGAAGGAAAAAACAAGGCGTGGAGCATCGTTATCGTGATGGGAAAACAGTCGTGCAGGAAATTTCCTGGGTGAATGGCGTAAAACAAGGGCCATGTGTCACTTATATTGGAAGTACAAATAAGATTGAATGGTACTGGCAAGGAAAACCAGTCAGCAAAGCTGCCTATGATTTGTTGATGGGCGGTCAAGGACCTAAAAAGACTATTTGGAACAATACAAGCGATAGTTAAAATTTTCACTAAAGCCAGGAGAAATCCTGGCTTTATTCTATTTCCACAGATCCATTTACAGCGCATTGACAAGCTAATCGATACGATTTATCGCNATCCTTTTTACGGAGTGTCGCCTCTTCCTGCGTTGAAAGTTTAGTCAGATTTTGCATGCCATTTAAGATTTTAATTGCACAAGTACCGCATTCCCCACGTTTGCAGCCAAATTTTAAAGGAAGATCTGGATGTTTACGAAAGATCTCGAGAATTTCACACCCTGAAGTTACAGTGGCTTCTTTCTTTTCTTTAATGAATTTAATTTTCATAAAATTCCTGTTAATACGTGAGCTAGGCTATCGCCAATTTTGATTCAAAAGGCTGTTGGCATTCCTTGCATATCACGAAGCTCGAATATCAAATTCGTAAATTCAAACGTATGAGGATCTGTTTCATAGATTTTTTTCATGACAGGATGTTTATTAGAATCATATAAGATCACTTCGTTATCAGGGTCGCCCAAGTGTTTATAGCGCATTTCTTGATAAGAAAGGATAATCCCTTGAGGGGATCTTGCAATGCATTTTTNGCAAATCTGATTTTGAAAAATATAAGTTTCTAAGAAAATCACGCGGTCATCTTGATCTCGAATAAGGCATTCGATTGTTTCTTCAGACTCTTTTATAGGGACTTTTTGCCAGCTTTGCTGCTCAATTTGATTTAAATAGCGAAAATTCAAAAGAGCAGAGTCATAAAGGGTATTCAAAAATTGATCAAAAGCATATTTCTCAATTGAAATACGTTTCCTGTATGGATCCATCACAATCTTATAGCTTTCAGGTAAGCTAGTTTTGTCATCGATGGCGTCGATTCCGTAAGGAATGCCTTCACGCCAAAAGTAATCCCGATATTTTTGTCACTTATATCCTTGGTAAGCAGCATAATAAGGTTTAAACAAATTTCCGCTCTAATTAAACAGTCATCTAAAAGCGTTTATTCCTATGGCTCACAGCTTTGCCTTCACTAATCAAGTATGTCAAAAATTGGCCTTTGAGACCTAGGAAAAAATCGCCGTCTCAAATTCAATTTGTTAAATATTTCTGTGTAAAATTGGCACGCATTTTGCATCAAAAATATAAAGCGAGGAAGTTCTATGAAAAAGAGCCAGACAAAGAATCTTCTTAAAAGGATTGCCTACCTTGAATTCGTTCAGGATCAATTGAGTACAGAGCTGATTTATACAGATCATCTTTTAAAGAAAGTTGGATTTCCACAGGGAGTCCTTTCAGTCAAAGCAATCGCTAGAGATTTTATTCAGGATCAAAATTTGGATTGAGCTAAAATTTATGGAATTTTGATTTTTCTTTAAGCAATTTTAATATCCGCCGGGTTTATTAGATGTGTCTTTTTAAACTCAGGAGGGTAAAATGAAAAGGGAAGAGTTGCTAAAAAACTAGCCTATGAGGAATCGATTCAGGACTTATTGGAGACCGAAAGAGATCGATTAAATGATCTGATGAAAATAGTCGGGTTTTCAAATGGACTTGATACTTTGAAAAACACAGCTGAAATCATGATTGAAAAAGGATATTTCCAATCGATCGTTTAATGAAGAGAAAAATGATCTTACTTACGGGGGAATATGGAAGATAACGAATTAAAAGAACTAGAGAAAAAGTGGCTAATTTAGAGTCGATCAATGATCAATTACGTACTGAAATGACCTATATTGATACTTTAATGAAGCTGATCGGCTTTTCGGCTGGCTTGGATACGATAAAAGCGACAGCTCATGAAATTATNAAAAAGGGTTACAATGTAAATAATTTTCCCGAATAGTCTCAATTTTTAAAGTTTAAGTTGTTGTTGTTTAGCTCTAAATTTTAGTGATTTAGAGCTATTTTATTCGGCTGGCATGGCATTTGCATCTTTTAAGGCAGTGACTTCTTCAAAGGAGGAACTTATGACTAAAGCAGAACTTATTAAAAAGATTGCTATGTTAGAGTCCGTGAATGATCAATTGTACTCAGAGCTTGTTGATATAGATAGGTTAATGCGTTTAGTAGGTTTTGAAGGCGGGTTAGAAACAGTGAAACTTACAGCTCAGGAAATTTATCGAAGCGAGCACGAAGAAAACGATGAAGAAGCAGCTTAAATTGAACTCTAATTGGGGCCTTGCAAACTCTTTGCAAGGGCTCCATTTGTGACATCATAACCTTTGAATAAAGCGATGGCAATGTTTATATTTTGCCACTTATTCGCACAATCCGGAAAAGATTTAACAAATTCATCTTTCAACTTCTTTTTAATTTGAAGAGTATCAAGCGCCAGTACAGTCAAACTTCCTATGACCGGAATGACTTCGATACAACCTCTCACAATTTGAAGTGCTCCGGCACCAGCTTCTTGCAAATGAGGCCTTCGATTCTTACAATCAAAGATAGCAGCAGCTAAATGCATAATCGTGTGGATTATTCCACCAAAATGCGTAAAACCCCTGTCAGGGTGCCTATAAAGGCCTATATCCCCCTTTATTCAAGGTGGGTACATCAAAGATCGGTTCTCCATGCAACGAAATAGCTTTAAAGGTGATCGTTTCATGGAAAATTATATCTGTATAAAACATCCGCAAGGAAACCTTCTGTGAATGAATGACTTTTTGATTATATCATCCATTAGATAACTAGACAAGCCTTAGTAGGCTATCCTTTGGAAGCCAGTACGATTAGGAAAGTAAATAAATAAAATCGTCAAGGGTCATTTGAGTAAAAGCTTCTTCATCCTCTAAAACGCTTTCGATCATAAAGCGCTTTTNTTCTTTTAATTTCATCATTTNTTCTTCTATCGTTTCCACCATGGCGTAACGTTTGGCAAAAACTGTTGATGTCCGACCGATGCGATGGGCACGGTTAATGGCCTGTTTTTCTGCAGCTTCATTCCACCAGGGATCAAATATAAGCACGTGATCGGCAGCCGTTAAATTCAAGCCTGTTCCTCCTGCCTTTAAGCTAATTANAAAGAAAGACGTTTCAGGATCATCCTGAAACTGGTTAACGACTCTTTCTCGGTCTTTGGTGCTTCCATCAAGGTAGACATAATTCCATTTGCGTTTTTGTACCTCTTTGGCAATCAATTGTAGCATGGAGGTGAATTGGCTATAGATCAAGACTTTGCTATTCTCTTCAAAAGCTGTCTCTAAATCTTGTAAAAGGGCTTCTAGTTTGGCACTCTCATAAAAAGTATCAGCAGGTAATTGAGAAGAAATCAGCAGGGGATGGCAGCAAATTTGCCTGAGTCTAAGAATGGCTTCGAAAATTTCTAGGCGATGTTTGGAAAGACCTTCTGCAGTTACTTTAATAANAAGATTATTTTTAATGCCTGACAAGTATCCTTCATAAATTTGTCTTTGAACGGGAGACATTTCCACCCAAACAGTTTGTTCAATGCATTCCGGCAGATCCTTAGCTACTTCTGTTTNTTTGCGCCTCAAAATGAAGGGGCGGATTTTCTNTTTAATTTTTTGTAAATAACGGCTATCTGACTGAGCTGCTTGCAAGTCTGCTTGGAAGCTTTNTTCTTCTCCTAGCAGGTCTGGCATGAGAAAATGAAAATGCGACCAAATCTCACCTAAATGATTTTCTATGGGGGTTCCTGTAAGCAGTAGGCGAAATTTAGCGTTTAACTTAAACACAGCTTGGGCAGCCTGAGTTGAAGCATTTTTAATGGCTTGAGCTTCATCAAGAATTGCTGCAGCAAATTCAACTTTTGNCAAAAAAGGAAGATCTAAGCGCAAAGTAGCATAAGTGGTTAGAATAAGGCATTCATTTTTAAGATCCTCGGAAGATTGAATGCGTGAAGGTCCATGATGAAGAAGGACTTNTTTGCTTGGTAAAANACGTTCAATTTCCTTTTTCCAATTAAATAAGAGTGAAGTTGGAAGAACGATAAGACTGGGCTGGTTAGAGTTCAAAAGAGAAAGAAAAGCTAAAACTTGTACAGTTTTTCCAAGCCCCATGTCATCAGATAAAATTCCATGAAAACCAAATTGGTAAAGAAAATTGAGCCAATTCACCCNCTGTTGTTGGTAAGGCCTTAAAGTCCCTTTAAAGGAAGAATTTGGCAAAACGGCCGGAATTTCGGAAAGATTTTGAAGTTCGGTTTTAAAGCGGCTCAAAGATTGATCAAGGCTGAATTTTTCAACATCTTTAAATAAATGTTCTATCGAGCCAATGTGATGTTTCTTAAACTTAAGTCCCTCAGTAAAAATCTCCCNCTCTTCAAATAAGGAAGAAAAATCTTCTTTCTCCCATTTGTCAGGTAGTAGGCCAACCGTTTCTGAACCCATCTGAACAAAACGTTCACGTTTATTAAAGGCACCGGCCACCTGTGCGAGGTCAGCTTCATAGTGATCAAATTTCAATTTTCCACGGACAATAATGTCCTGGCTTTGTGCATAGGCCTCAAGTTTTACATCCTTTAAAAGGGTTACTTTTTTCCTTTGATGATCTTGAATCGTCCATCCAATCTCCAAAAGAAAAGATAGGGATTTGGCTACCTGATCTAAAGGACAATAATAGTGGGATTCACCGACCTGTTTTTTTATAAAACCTGTCTCAAGAAGATCTTNTTCCCAATTCTTTTCTGCAAGGACGTCTCTTTGACCTACGATTGGATCGTGGTAAGCAAGCAATTTACCCTTGCCATAATCCATCCAAAGATCAGCAAAGGCACCCGAACGATCTTTTAATAAAAGCAGGGGAAATGGCTGCTGACTTTGTTTCAATGATTCAAGGCTTTGATCTGCATGAACAATACGTACATCTTCAATGGCTTCTAGATCTCCAAGAGAAAAATAACTTTTATCTTTATGAAGTTGTTTCAGATCTTTCCAGGAAACATCGGTTTTGATGAGCTTAAGCATGTTCCCTTTAATGAACCATGGGGCAGATCCGCCGCATATAAAATCACAGGTCGTAAGATCGTACTCCTGGTCGGAAAACTTCAACATACCCGTGACACTGTTGTCTTTAACTAAATAATAGAATTCTACCGGGGTATAAAAATCGCAAACCAGCTGTTTTTTCTGGAAGAATA
Source organism: Parachlamydiaceae bacterium (assembly GCA_013414685.1). Taxonomy (GTDB): domain Bacteria; phylum Chlamydiota; class Chlamydiia; order Chlamydiales; family Parachlamydiaceae; genus Neochlamydia. The sequence goes on from CP058704.1 coordinate 2,438,390, forward strand.
GTTTGCCTGAAGCGGCTAGCAATTTTAGAGCTTGAATGGATTGACTATAGGGAATTTTAAGAGAGGATTGATCGTATTTTACGTCTTTTAGTTGTAAAATTTTTAACGGGTCTTTATCTTTTGCAGTTGCTAATTTTTGCCATTGAGAAAGAGTTGGAGTTTGAGATGCAAATTTTAGCGAAAATCNCTTACGCTGAGCTAGTGTCAACTTAATCACTAAAAGATTTAATTTCTCTGATTCATCTTTGTCTACGAGGTAGGCTATTTCGTTCATTTTATTTAGTGTGGAATTCTATGTATCTATGATGATTGAACTGATATCTTTCTGAATAAACTGAGCCTGTTCTTTATCTAAAGATGAATAGCGTGCGAACGCTTTATTTCCTGCATTCTTATAATCAAAAGAGTAGATAGCATTTCTCGATACGTGTCAGGTTGAAGGCTATTTTTAAAATAGCAAAATCCAACATTTTGACTTGATCATCGTTGACAAACGACCACAAATTGTTCGAGCTAAAGAAAGGTGCTAACGCATAAAGTTGATCTTCTGAGAGTTGCGGGATGCGCTGAGCGGCCTTAGAGTTTTCTCCCGTGTAATCCATATTTGGATTGAAAAGCACATCAACCATTGCTTGCTTTTTGTCTTTTTCAAGATTTACTTTTGAAAAATCCATTTGTTGAATTTGAAAATCATCGATGTAGCCCCATAAATTTTTCTCACTAAAAAGGAAGCTAAGATAGAAAGATTTTCCTTGGAAAGAAGTTGAATGCGTTGGTTAGCATTGGAAGATGCTCCTCCAGCAGTAGAAAAAGATTTTCAAGAATATTTTGTTTCTCTTTATCAGTTCCTTGAAGTCTTGAGAAATCAAAATTACCGATTTGTTGGTCGGATAAAAGCCCCCAATGCTGATAAGAAAAATAGGGACTTATTGCGGCCAAACTTTCCCTAGAAATGGAAGGTATTCTTAGTGATGCTTTTGTTGGAAGACCTTCGAAACTAAATACTTTGTTGATTATTTCCTTAGATAGGGGAACTTTTGAAAAATCAAACTCTTTCACTTGCTTGTCAGACATCCATCCCCAATGAGTCTCGGAAAAATAAGGGGCTAATAAAGCCAGATTTGCTTTAGATATGTTTTGCAATTGGAAAACCCCAATTCTTTCAAATAGTTTATTGACAGAGTCTTTTGATAAAATCACAGTCGAAAAATCAAAATCCCTAACACTCTCTTCTGTTATATGATCAAGATTTGAAGCTGCTGCAGGTAATCTATTGGCCTCTTCGACTTCTTGATGAGCTTGTGATGAGGAACTATCCGAGGATTCTCTCAGGATGTTTTCTTCCTTTCTTGAAGGAGGATTTTGTGGAATTTCATGCCCTTCTTCCTTAGATTGAGGTTTTGGCAATCCTTGAGAGGTTTCAGGAGGATTTCCAGGTCTTTCAGGTTGAACATTCTCTAAGGGTTTATTTTGACCGGATGGAACAGCATCTTTTAAAAGATCTTTTTTGGATGTCCTTGAGGATCAGTTTTTTTCTTTTGAGTTTGTTCCTTGATGCTCTCTAAGGCATTTTGGACTAACTTAGAATTTTGTACAAAAGAAGAAAGATTTGAATCGATTTCGTAACCTTGTTTTTTTACACGTTCTGCCCATTTAACCAGGCTATTACAATTCAGATAATATTTATTTCCTTTTGATCTTTGACAGAAACTGCCTTGTGCAGGATATTCTCTAAATCCAACCAATGATATTTTCAAAACGACCATGATAGCCTTTGACACCCTTTACCTGTTGTTGATTCTTAGGATAACCCACATCTTCAATATGATTAATATCAAAACGATGGGAATTTGTAGCGTTTTTGAAATATCCATAAAAATCTCTTGAATTTTTAATTTATTATATCTTTTTTAATAGCAACTGTCAACGAAACAACCTATTATAAGAATATTTAATTTAAGTTGTTGTGAATTAGAAATATAACCGTTCCGGCTTTAAGCTAGAATTTGACAAAGAAGAGACCTGAATTTGAATCAGTTGAGCAGCAAAACTTGAAAGTTTAAGTGATTCAAAGAGATAGAGAGCCAGTTCTAGATTGAATGAGGCTATATTGACAAGGCTTCTTTATTTGAACTGCGTCGAGCAGTCAAAACTAGAGCCGTTGAAATGAAAAATTCTAGTGAAAAATCCTTGATTGAGCCTGTGTCAACTTAATAACAAAGAGATTTAATTCCTCTGGTTTCTCTTAAGAGATGGGCTATGCTGTATATTTTTGTCGGATGATTGCTAGGATTTCATCCATTATGAATTTTGCTAGACCTTGATCTAAAGATAAAATGCGGTCGTTATCATCAGAACGCTTCTTCATATCAAAAAGAGAGAATAGCATTATTTTATACTGGTCAGGTTGAAGCTTATTTTTCAAAGCTACAAAATCCAACATTTTAACTTGATCATCGTTAACAAATGACCACAAATTCTTGGAAGCAAAGAAAGGTGCCAAAGTATAAAGTTGCTCTTCTGAGAGTTGTGGGATGCGTTGAGCGGCTTTGGAAGATTTTTCTGCATCATCCTTAATTGGATTGAAAAGTATATCAATCATCGCTTGCATTCTGTCTTTTTCAAGATTTACTTTTGAAAAATCAAATTCATTCACCTGTTTATTAGACAGCCATTTCAAATGAGTCTCGGAAAAATAAGGGATCAATAAAGCTAGATTTTCCTTAGATATAGTTTGAAAATGAATAATTCCAATTCTTTCGAGTAATGTGTTGACAGAGTCTTTCGATAAAATCATAGTTGAAAAATCAAAATCACTAAGATTCTCTTCCGTTATATGATCAAGATTTGAAGCTGCTGCTTTTAGATTGGCCTCTTTGTCTTCTTGAAGTGATTCAATTGAGGAATTATCCGAGGATTCTCTTGGGAGGTCTTCTTCATTCCTTAAAGGAGGATTTTGATGAATTTCCTGCCTTTCTTCTTGCGATTGATGTTTTGGCAATTCTTGAAGTGTCTCAGGGGAATTTTAGGACTTTCGCGTTGAAGATTCTCTAAGGGTTTATTTTGAACCGATTGTGCAGAATTTTTAAATGATCTTTTTCAGGATGTTCTTGGTTATCAAAAGTTTTTTTCTTTTGAGTGGGTTCCTTTATGCTCTCTAATGCAGTTTGGACTAATTTGGAATCTCTTACAAAAGAGGAAAAATTTGGATCAATTACATAGCCTTGTTTTTTTACACGATCTGCCCATTTAATCAGACTATTACAATTCAGATAATATTTATTTCCTTTTTGATCTTTGACAGAAACTGCCTTGTGCAAGATATTCTCTAAAATCCAACCAATAATATTTTCAAAACGACCATGATAGCCTCTAACTCCCGTCACTTGTTGATGATTCTTAAAGCAGCCTACATCAATAGTATTTTGAAAACCTACATCAATAATATGGTTAATATCATAACGTTGGGAGTATGTGGTGTTTTTGAAATATCCATAAAAATTTCTTAATTTTTTCAATATTATATCTTTTTTAAAGTATATGTCAATAAAACAGGCCTAATTTAAATAAATTTTATTTAAGTCATAAAGATTTGATAGTGAAGGAAGGAATTCATTTTATGATTCAAACATAGAGTTATATAAAGCATTCTATTTCGTATTAATTTTTTATATTCTTTTCCAATATGAAAATTTAACTATATTGTCCTGGATCGGGCAACAGTTTAATGTACTCAACCTAAGATAGTTTCGCTGATTTTACTATATGACTGATAACTCTTATACAGTTTTAAATATGACGTGATGTTCAGTAAAGAGCATTGAACTCTTAAAATTATTTTATGATGACCCTCGGATTGATTATTTTGGAATAAAGCGTTTTGCATTAGGATCTAAATCCGGCTCTATGAATTTCATTTGTTCAATTTCCAGCATAGGAAGTCGTCTTTGTGCCTTAGATTCACCGAAAGCAATATAATTGAAAAGAGCTGAAAGCATTTGTGAATACTGAGCTTTGTCAAGTTTGTGCTTTAAGGTTGGAAAATCTAATTTACGAACTTGCTCGTCAGTGAGAAAATTCCATAAGATAGCCTGACCTAAAAGGCGTTATGAAAGTTAGGAGCTAGGAAATAAATATTATCTGTAGAAAGGCTAGGAATTTTGTTTTCTGCATCAGTACCGCTCATTCCATAAATTTGATTAAAAATACCGTGGACCATAGAACGTCTGTCTGCATCGGTATCAAATTTAAACTTCGAAAAATCTAGAGTCTTCACCTGAGCAGCTTCAATATAGGGCCAAAGATTTTCGCTATTTAAAAAGGTGTAAGCTCGTAGAGATTTTCGGATGAAAGAAGCGGAATTCTTTTTCTTGCTTTTGATTCACCAAGATTGATTGTTATAGAAAAAGTGTTTTGATGACTTCCTTCATTTCATTCACACTTAAATTAAGCTGTGAAAATTCAAATCTTTTACTTGGCTATCTTGCACATACATCCATAAATTCCCTTTATTAAGAAAAGGTGCAAGTACACAGAGGTTTTCTGCAGAAAGGAGTGGAATACGATCTTTAGCCTTAGAATTGTCTCTATAAAAAGAGTATCTACGATGTCTTGTTTTTGCCTTTCATTGCCTTGAAGTTTTGTAAAATCAAAATCCTTCACTTGATCACTAGAGACATAAAGCCATAAATTTTCTTTGTTAAAAAAGGGCGCTAATACATAAAGGTTTTCTACTGAAAGAAGAGGAATTCGATCTTTCGCTTTAGAATTGTTTCTATAAAAAGTGTATCTACAATGTTTTGTTTTTGCCTTTCATTGCCTTGAAGTTTTGAAAAATCAAAATCCTTCACTTGATCACTAGAGACATAAAGCCATAAATTTTCTTTGTTAAAAAAGCGCGCTAATACATAAAGGTTTTCTACTGAAAGAAGAGGAATTCGATCTTTCGCCTTAGAATTGTCTCTATAAAAAGAGTATCTACAATGTTTTGTTTTTGCCTTTCATCACCTTGAAGTTTTGAAAAATCAAAATCCTTCACTTGATCACTAGAGACAAAAAGCCATAAATTTTCTTTATTAAAAAGGGAGCTAATACATAAAGGTTTTCTATTGAAAGAAGAGGAATTCGATCTTTAGCCTTAGAATTGCCTCTATAAAAAGAGTATCTACAATGTTTTGTTTTTGTTTCTCATTTCCTTGAAGGGTTGAAAAATCAAATTCATTAACCTGTAGATCACTAAGGTATCTCCAGTGATCATCTGAAAAATAAGGTGCAATTAAAACTAAATTTTCCTTAGAAATCGTAGGAAGTCTTTTCGAAGCATCGGAAGCAAAGCCTCTCGTTCTGAATAGACGGTTAATAATTTCCTCAGAGAGTGGAATGGTTGAAAAGTCGAAATCTTTAATATTATCGTCCGTTAAGTCCTCAAGCTTTAAATCGGAGGCTTTAATATTTTTATTTGTTTGTTTTTCTTCCAGTTTTGATGGACGATTAGAACTTTCGAAAATCTTTTCTTGAGGAACAGTAATTTCCTCGTCTAAAGGTTTCTTGAGAGAAAAGGACTCCTCTTTATTAGGAGTCTGTGAAGATTTTGATAATAAAGGTTTAAATAAAGTTTCAACGTTTAGATCAGGGGAATCCACGGGAGATTTAAAAGGATCCGGTGTCTCTGATGAATATTGGGGTGTTTCACTTTTAAAAGAGGGATTATATGTTTCCCATGGGAATAAGGGTCTTTGCTTTTCTTTAACTCGGTTATCTAAAGTTTCCTTTAGGTTCTTCGGGTATTTTTCTTCTGTTCTGGAAGAATTGGTTTCTGGCCTGCTTGGATTGTATGCTTGCTTATAAGTGTCCCTGTTAAGATTTTCAACGGCGGTGCACATTTCAACGAAAACGTCCTGAAGGATTTCATTTTTTGTGCCGGTGTTTTCTTGGGCCAATCTTGCAAGAATTTTTGGCTAAAACCCAAAATATTTTCTTTTTTGGGCCCCATCCAGTGCTATAACGATCAATAAAAAAATGAAAGCCCTTTTCAATACAATCAGCATAGCCTTGAGAACCTCGTGGATTTCCCGTCACGATTTTTATCTCTAAGCGGTCAAGGAATTTTTTTGTCAGGGCTTCAAATTCCTTTGAGACTTCTTCTACGAATCTTTTTGTGTCGTAGGTTTTGGGTGTGAAATTTAAGGTCACAATGCTTTCCAAGATTTCTTGAGCATTTTCCGCTAAGCTCGTATCTCTAACTTCATAGGCATCAATTTGAAATCTTTTTGAGACTTCTTTTGGTGGCTCTTGAAAAGATTCTTCTGGTCTGCTTTGCGAAACTTCACTGAGATCTTTAAATTCTTCTTCTTTTTGACCGGAGGAAGTAGAATCTTGAAAATGCTCTTGTGACTCTTCCTCAAATTTTTCTTCTGCTTGTTCTCTTTCAGGTCTTTTCTTTATTGAAATGCTATTAAGAGCCTTTTGAACAAATTCGGAATTATGAATATTAGAAGAAAGAATAGAGGGATTGGCGATTTTAGAATCGATTTCATAACCATTTTTTTGATTCGTTCGACCCAATTCATCAAACTTTTACAGTTTAGGTAATATTTGTTTCCTTTTTCGTCACGAACAGAAACAGCTTTATGAAATATATTTTCTAAAACCCATCCAATGATATTTTCCCATTTCCCATGATAGCCCTTTATTCCCTTGACCTGTCCCTTATTATTGGGATACCCTATATCTTTAATATGATTAATGTCAAAACGATGCGAATTTGAATCATTTTTTGAAATTTGCATAAAAAGCCTAATTTTTTGATTTAATTATATAATTAATCCTGAGCAATTGTCAATGCAAGGTTCAAATTAACGTAGCAAAGATTCAAAGCTTTTTAATCAAAATATTTAAATAAGTTTTATGAGTAAATTAATTTTATGGAAGCCCGCTTCAAAGTGGGAAGAAATGGAAAAAATNTGGGATAAAAGAGCTCAAGCAGCAGCTCAAGTCTCGCCAATTAAAATGTTAAAGCAAATGCCTTCCATGCAGGGTATCACTGAAGAAACGGCAAAACATCTAAAATGGAAAAGCTTAAAATGGATGATCACTCAAGATCAGAAAGGGGAAATACACAAAGGNTTTTTTAAACATCCTTTAAAATATGGGTGGGCGTTTTTAAAATCGATTTTTAAGAAGAAACCCTACCTTAGAGAGGGAGATTTCTTTTATTATGGAGTTAAAACGGAAAAAGAATTTAAACAACTTTTAAAAGACCCAAAGACCCTATTAGTTTTAGGGTTTTCCTACTGTCATAAGCCTTTTGAGTGTCCTTCAGGCAGATTTACAGATGCCTGTATCCATGATCAGGAAAATCTGGCATGTCAACAATGTTTTATAGGTAAGGCCGTGCACGCTTCTTTAGATTCAGGGGTCATCCCTTTATTTATCCCCACCGTTCACTATATAGGCGGAAAAATTTTTGATCTGGTCCATCAACATCCTAATAAGAAAGTCATNTTTTTGATTACCGCTTGCGAAATGACACTAGAAATGTTTGGCGATTTTGGGAACATGGTGGACATTAAAGGAATTGGAGTTCGTTTGGATGGGCGGATTTGCAACACCATGAAAGCCTTTGAATTATCCGAAAAGGGAATTAAGCCGGGCTTAACGGTTGTTTTNGGTGAGACACAAAAGCGCATGATGGAACTTCTAAAAGTCCGCGCGCTTCATTCATGAGCTTTCTGCTTTGTCATTAGCAGCACATGTGTAGTGATGTTTTTTCTAAAAGGTTTGTGTGCTGTGTTCTCATGGAAAGGACGCAGCCTTTCTGAACTTTCACACTNCTCTTTGCAACAACCGACATGTTTTTNTAAACAATCTGCACAGCAGATAAATAGCGCATTACAATCCATGTTGGCGCAATTGACATACGTGTCGCTAGCCTTTTGGCAATGATGGCACGTGCCAACAATTTNTGTTTCTTCAGAGCTTATAGGCACAGTTAGCCTATCATCAAAGACAAATAGTTTTCCAAGCCAATGCTGGCTTCCTTGCTTTAATCCGTAATTGATCACGCCTCCCTGAAGTTGATAGACTTTATCAAATCCTTGCTCCATCAAAATGGAAGAATAGAGTTCGCATCTAATTCCGCCTGTGCAATACATCATTACAGGTGTTTTTTCAGGGTCCACTTTGCTTTTTAAATCAGCAGCATATTGTTTAAACTCTCTGAAAGTTTCGCAAGGAGGCAACTCCGCTCCTTCAAAATGTCCGACTTTCCATTCATAATCATTTCTTACGTCGAGAAGAACATNACTTGTTTTTTCATCCATCATTTCTTTCCATTTTTCAGNGGAGACATGTTCGCCGCGTTTTTCCAAGTCAACAACTTCATCGACGGCAACAAGTTGTTTGCGATACTTGACGGTGCAACGTGGAAAGGCTTGTTCTTCATGTTCATGAAGTTTAAAATGGACATCTTTGAATTCAGGTCTGGAATGCATCCATTCCATATAAGCTTGAGCATCGGCTCTCGCAGCAGACATTTGACCATTGATTCCGTTTTCAGAAATGTAAATGCGCGAGGTGACATCTCTGTCTTTAAAGAAATTTTTGTGTAGTTCAACTTCTTCATGAGGATCGGAAATTTTCAAAAAGTGGTAATAGGCAAGTACGAGATAGGGTTTTGTATTCATAAATTTTGATGATTTTTAATCCAGGAAGACCAAGATTGTTCTAAATTTGGGTTTTCTTTGCAATATTTATAAAAGTGGGTTAGAAAATCGAGCCGCTCAAAATGATATTCATAGCGCCAATCTGACGGAGCAAAGGGCTCGGCTAGGTTTTNTCCTCCAATAAAGGCCTGGCGGGCAAGTATATCTTCAAAAGAAAGCTGTCTGGCATTTTNTATCATATCGTACATAGCCATAAAAGTTGTGGAACGCCCGCGTCCGGCAGAACAGTGAAAATGCAACCAGTAAGAGGCATTTACATTTTCTTTCACCAATTCTANAAACATCCCCACACTTTTATCTGAGGGTCTTAAGTGGTCTGTGACAGGGATGCGTTTATAGGCAGCTCCCATCTTTTGGGTAAGCTCTTCTTCCGAGCAAACTTCCTGAACGGAAATCTCGGAGGGATCTGAGGGTTCTAAATTTTTTGTAAAAGAGTGACAATTTTCTTATTCGCTAAATTTTCAAGAAGTTTTTTCGATCTTAATAATTTCTTCGGACGTTTTATCTTTATTGCTCCAATTTTNTTCAGTATACCAACTGACGGCCGTCCCATTTACAAACCCATGCGCTTCCTCGCGTAAATCTACAATGAGGATCTTTTTTGCTGGGATTATTTCTAAAATTTTAGCTAAACTTTGCTCTGAAAATTGACCGCTGGCAGAAGCTTTTAATTGGGAAAGACCTTTCAGGGAGGGGAAAGAATTTTCAGTCAGATCTTCATAGATAGAGAGATTTTCCGCGAGTCGAAAGTTGCGCGGTAAAAGTTTCTCATTCTTCATATTCGAAATCAAAATAAGTTCTTTATCCATGGGGATTTCAGTTTGGTCGTAAAGAAGTGTGAATAGAAGACCAAGTGTACATAATATAAGGATTAAACGCATGAAAATCATTTTATATATATTTAAATAAAGATTATTTTTTATTAAAATACACGAAGATTATAAAGATTGTATAAATGTTATCGTTACAAATTTAGTCCGCATCAACTTTTAAATTGAAGGTTTTCAATCTCAAATCACCTTCTCGTTGAAGAAGGCTTCTTTATCAGAGCAAGAGACAGGAACCGAAGGGGGCATTGCAGATTCAAAATTTAAAGTTTGATGATTTGAATTAGGTTGTTTTTGCTTGTCCAGTTTTTGCTCTGAAGACCATGTGCTCCAGGTTTNTTGGAACAAGGGATTTTGCTGGCAATAGACATAGAACTGACGCANAAATTGTTTACGATCTTCGAAATAACTTTTTCGCCAATCACTTGCTGATTCGCTAAGAAAATTGATTCCTCCAATCAAATGCTGACGTAAGAATATATCGTGTAGTTTGACTTTAGTCGCATTTCGCATCATATCATACATGGCCAAAAATGTGGTGGTTCTCCCTTCTCCGGCTGCACAATGGAAATGAAGCCACACAGTGTCTTTGGGAAGGCTTTTCACAAAATTAATAAAGACATCCACGTCGGCATCTGTGGGTCTCATATGATCTGTGACAGGGATGCGCAGATATCCTAAATTTTTTGTGGCAGCAAGTTCAGCTTCTGAAAAAGAACTTTNTACCCAGACAGGGACCGGGAATTTACGGCTTGCGTAGAGGGTTGCTATTGGCCACTCAGTGATTTCCTTTAAACGTCTATTTTCGTCATCGAGGACTTCAGGTAATGTTTTTCCTTTATTAGCCCAATCTCTTTCAACAAACCAGCTTACCGCCGTGCCATTTACAAAGCCATGAGATTCTTGCCGCAGATCCACGATCGTAATATGCTGACTGGGGATTTTTTNTAGAATGGCTCCTAAGCTTTNTTCTGAAAATTGTGCACTTCCTGATGCTAGGAGCTCTTTTAATCCAATAGATGAAGGGGCTGAGGAGCCCTCTGTTTTTGTGAATAAGTCGGTGCTCATCCGGAATTTTTTTGGCAATTCCTCTGAATCCCACATGTTAACGATCAAAAGAGGATTACCTGTCACAACAAAAACAGGATAGAACAGATAAATGACACTGAGGATAAGAGCCGCTAGGATGAGGGAAAGAATAATTCTAAGCATAAAAAGCCTTCATTGTGGATATTTTGCATAGGTTACCTGAAAAAATAGTATTTTTACAAAAATCATTTTTTGTAACCCAAAAATTCTCAATAAGGTAAAATATCAGTAGCCCCAAATGGCTTTAGTTAACGCAAAATTTTGAAGAAGAAGCCCAGAAGATTTAAAGGGGATGCTGTTTATTCTGGAGAGTTTTCGAAAAAACTTTCAGTAAATATAATCCTTCTATTTCAAATGGGTGTTTTTGAACTGAAGCGAGTATATACTAGTTCCAGTTCAAAGACACCTATTAGGATTGATTCAAAGTCTCGGGCTTGAACTTATTTTAAAAGGGTTAATATTGAATTAATATTAGCCCTTTTAAAAATAATTCAATCGCGAGAACTTTCAATTCAGTCCTAATAGGTGCCTTTGAACTGGAACGAGTATAGACCGACAAAGTCCAACTTCAATCCTTATTCAAATCTTGCATTAGAGAAAATCAAGGGCCTTACAGAGGAGATTATATATGGCTGAAAATGTGAAGCATTTAGATGATGAGAATTTTCAAAGTACCATTGACAAGGGTGTCACTTTGGTAGATTTTTTTGCTGACTGGTGTGGTCCATGCAAAATGATTGCGCCCATTATTGAAGATCTGGGTCGGGAAATGAATGGTAAAGCTACTGTTGCAAAGTTGGATATTGAGAATGCTCAGGGTGTGACAGGAAAGTATGGCGTCACTTCTATTCCCACAATTATCGTTTTTAAAGATGGTAATGAAGTGAAACGCTTCGTTGGCGTAAGGTCGAAAGAAGATCTTAAAAATGCTATTAATTCTGCTCTCTAAATAACAAAAGCTTCGAACTTGAAAGACTTTCAGGGACGAAGCTTTCTTTCTACAAACTTGTTCTGCCTCCAAGCTTCGTAAATCGCTATTCCAGCTGAGGTCGCTAAATTTAAGCAGCGCACTCCTGGTACCATCGGAATTTTGACAAATTTTTCTGGCCAGCGCAGAAAAATTTTTCCGGTAGGCCTGAGGTTTCGGATCCAAAGATAAGGTAGCAGTCCGGAGGATAGGAAACCTCGGTAAATAAGGTCGTTGCTTTGCTAGAAAAGAAAAAAATGCATTCTGTGATTTTTCAAGAAATGCTTCCAAATCCTCTACAATTTGGACATCTATTCCTTCCCAATAGTCGAGACCGGATCTTTTAACCAACGATCGGTGATGCTGAATCCTAAGGGTGGAATAAGGATTAAGTCATTTCCTGTCACAGAACAGGTGCGAACAATATTGCCTGTGTTTTGCGGAATGCAAGGTTGATAAAGAATAATTTTCACGGTGTATTAATAGAGAGAGCGTTGAATGAGTTATTCAACGCTCTTTTGATGTAAATTATTTTTTTGGTTTGGCTCGTCATCACCTTCTTCGATAAGAAGGTCGTCTTCATCATCTGAATCTTCGTCATTAGCTTTTTTGTATCGCCAACAGCTTTTAAAATTTCCACATCAAAGATCAATGCAGAGTTTGGAGGCAGTTGACCGGTTTTTCCATAAGCTAAATCGGGGTGAACGAAAAGTCTTCGTTTTTCACCTTCTTTCATGCCGACAATTCCTTTGCTAAAACCAGGAATGGTCTGATCCATAGGGATCGTAACAGATCCGCCAGCTGCTTCAGAGCTATCAAAAACGGTTCCATCAATGTATTTGGCCGTATACTTAATACTTGGACTGCCATGTTCCGGAACTGCAGCGCCTGTTCCTTCTTGAAGAACTATGTACTGAAGCTTACCTGGAACAATTGACTTTACATTAGGATCTTGTGCATTTTNTGCTAAGAAAGCTTCTGCGGCTTTCAAATTGTCTTCAGCTAAACGATTAAATGCCATTTCTTGAACTTTTATCATCATGGCTTCGTATTCTTGATCTGACATGGGAGCCGGCTTGCCTTCAGCTCCTTCGCGCATTCCTTTGATAATGCTGTCTAAGTCGAAGGAGACACCGGGACTTTTTAAATTTCTGCCAATAAAATGGCCAAAAGCTTCAGAGACTTNTTTCATATCGATTTCAGAAGAAGCTTGTGTATTCGCACTTGCAGGATTTTNTATAGCAGTGGAGCTGTCTTGTGCAATTAATGTAGCTAAAGTAAAAATGGCCATTGTGCCTGTTAAGGCCAGGATTTTAGTCTTATTTAACATATGGATTTATTCCTCCGATCTTTGATGTAATACTCTCTCCGTTTCAAAGACATCAATTCAGGTGAGACTTAAAAGCTTCTGTCTTGAATTTTTAAAAAGGACCCTAATTAACTAAATTTGGACCTTTTAAAAATAATTCGGTCGCAAAATCTTTCAAATACATTCCCGATGGGTGTCTTTGAAACGGAGCAAGTATCTACACGATAGGTAATCTTCTAAATTATGTCTACGAAAATTCCTCGACAAACAATTTTAGTTCCTTTAACTGTTCGGGCGCCACTTTTGATGGGCACTCAAGCATTAAATCGCTTGCTTTTTGCGTTTTGGGGAACGCAATCACATCACGAATATTTTCAGTTTGTGTAAGGATCATGACCAGTCGATCTAAGCCCAAAGCGATTCCTAGGTGAGGAGGGGTTCCATAACTTAGCGCATCGATAANAAATCCAAATTTGGTTTCTAATTCTTCAGGGGTGAGTTTTAAAAGTTCAAATATTTCTTTCTGGAGATCGCTGTTGTGAATGCGCTGAGATCCTCCTCCAATTTCATATCCATTTAAAACAATATCATATCCAGATGAGCGCACTTTTAGAGGGTCGGTTTTTAAAAGCGGAAGATCCTCTGGATTTGGCGACGTAAAGGGATGATGCTCGCTGGCGAGTCTTTGTGTTTCTTCATCCCATGCAAATAAGGGGAAATCTGTGACCCATAAAAACTCCAATTTTTCCGGATCAATTAAATTTCTATCTCGTGCAAGACGCCTTCTCAAATGGTCCAAGGCTTGATTTGTGCGAGAAGGCCTATCGGCGACCATAAAAATTAGATCCCCCTCTTCGATTTTCATTTTATCGATCAACTCGTTTTGAAGCTCATTTGAGAAGAACTTGACAATACTTGAGGATAAAACCCNCTCCTGCCTTTTCATCCAGGCTAATCCTTTGACTCCTAGTCGTCCCACAAATTCCGTGTATTCTTCAATTCCTTTACGTGAAATGTCGCTTCCATTTTTTACGCAAAGTCCTTTGACAATACCTCCAGCGGCAAGCTGATCATTAAAAATGGCGAAAGTTGATCGTCTTGCTAGGTCGCTGATATCTATCAACTCCATTCCAAACCGCATATCCGGACGATCTGTTCCATAACGTTCCATGCATTCTTTATGCGGAACGCGGCGAAAGGGGACGGGAATTTTTACTTCTTTGCAGTCATTAAAGATTTTTGNCAAAAGCCCTTCGATAATCGGCATAAGGTCTTCAGGGGTCCCAAAACTCATTTCAATATCGATTTGTGTAAATTCAGGCTGTCTGTCTGCTCGTAAGTCTTCATCTCTAAAACACTGGGCGATTTGAAAATAACGATCCATCCCGGAGACCATTAAAAGCTGCTTGAAAATTTGCGGGGATTGTGGGAGAGCGAAAANAGTTCCAGGATGGGTACGTGAAGGAACAAGATAGTCTCGCGCACCTTCAGGTGTTGATTTGCCTAAAATAGGAGTCGCAATTTCTAAAAAGCCATTGGAATCTAAAAATTGACGGGCGCTGAGCATGGCCTTATGGCGCTTCACAAGTTTTTCCGCAATGTCTCCACGGCGAATGTCTAGGTAGCGATATTTTAAGCGCAGTTCTTCATTCACTTCAATTTTTTCATCGCAAATTGAAAAAGGAGNGGTTTTGGATTTTGAAAGAATCTCCATTTCCTCTACGCGAACTTCAATTTNCCCTGTTTCAAGTTTGGGATTTGACATCCCTTCTTGCCGGGCAGTCACAAGACCGCGAATGGCAATCACATATTCTGAACGAAGTTTTTCTCCTGCAGCATGCACCATTGGATTTTNTTCAGGATCGAAGACAAGCTGTGTTAAACCATACCGATCGCGCAAATCAATAAATATGAGTCCGCCGTGATCCCGACGCCGATGCACCCAACCTGCAAGATTTACCTGTTGACCCAGATGATTTTTACGTAATTGACCACAATTCAATGAGCGGCGAAAACTTGTCATATATGATTTTTATTGTTGAAGGGTGTCTATATTTTTTAAGATCGTCAATCATAGATTGAGTTTNTTCTAATTTATCCTCAAGTTTTTGAATGTAGAACTCTACTTCACTGGCATTTTNTAGCGGCTGAGTGATTTCGGTCAGCATTTGCAAGAAAACTTCATTCTTTAAATCAAGCCGCAAGATTTTTGACAGGTCATTCAAAGGAACTTTTAAGGCATGCCCTGAGCTCATTTCTTTTAGCTGAACTTCCTNGTTTTTCAACTCTTCCTCTCCAATTACGACGACGTATTTGGCCTGAATCTGGTTCGCATATTGCATAACCTTCCCAAGTTTTCTCCCACTAAGATCCATATCGCTTGGGATTCCTTCTAAACGCAAAGTGTGTAAAAGCGAAAAGCAGGCTTCTTTAGCTTCATCCCCAAGAGGAATGAAGTAGACTTCTGGGGCAGGAATAGCCGGAAGGGGAACGTCTTGTTTGAGCATCGTATGAAGAATTCTTTCTAAACCTGTTCCAAAACCTATGGTAGGAAGATCTGGTCCGCCTAAAGTTTTCATCAATCCATCATAGCGGCCTCCGCCACCGACGCTGTTTTGTGCTCCAAGGTCGCCTGAAGTGATTTCAAATACAGTTTTATTATAATAATCTAGACCGCGAACAAGCAAAGGGTTTATGGTGTAGGGAATTTTTAACTTATTGAGAAGGCGTTTTACAGCTGCAAAATGAAGAGCACTTTCCTCATCCAAGAAGTCTAATATATTAGGAGCATTTTTAACGATGGCCTGATCTTGCGGGTCCTTTGAGTCTAGAATACGCAAAGGATTCGTTGAAAAACGTCTTTGACTGTCGCTTGAAAGTTTTTCATAGTAAATTTTCAAATAATCCTGAAGGGCAGTACGAAAAGCGGATCTATTCTCAGGATTTCCAATTGAGTTGACATAGACCTGTAAATTTTTCAAACCAAGTTTTTGATACACTGTGTAAACTAAGTCGATGAGCTCCACATCTTGCTCCGGCGATGCAATGCCAATTGCTTCAGCTCCAAATTGATGGTGTTGACGGTACCGTCCAGCTTGAGCGCGCTCATAACGAAACATGGGACCGATGTAAAATAATTTATGGATCGGGGATTGGGTGTACATCTTATGTTCAATAAATGCACGGATGACAGGCGCTGTTCCTTCGGGTCTTAGCGTTAAAGAACGTTCTCCTTTATCATTGAACGTGTACATTTCCTTGGTGACGATATCGCTTGATTCGCCAACGCCGCGTACAAATAGCTCTGTTCTTTCAAAAGCAGGAGTTCGAATTTCTTTGTATCCAAAATTTGTAGCTGTTTCACGGATGACCCTTTCAATATAGTTCCACAGGTATGAACTGCGCCATTGCTCTTCATTAACTTGAGGTAGAATGTCAAAAACGCCTGGGGCAGAAGGAATTGTCATGGAGACTCCTAAGTTTATGAATAATTATAGAAAAACTGAGATAAAGGGTAAAGAGAGAACAAAGTCAGATTCACCGAATCTGACTTTTATGAAAATTAAAACAGATCAATTAAAGTTTGTTCAAAAAGCTTTCGTATTCTAGAAATCTTGTTGAAGGCGCTTCAAATATGATAAAATAAAGCCGATTATTCAATTCAAAGAAATAGCACAGAGACCAACTTGGAATTTCTAGATCTAAGGCAGAATTTCCCTGAGTGGCTTCAGCTATAGGGAAACTTTCTTTACGATAAGCTTTAATGCCTTTCAGTCCATGGATTGAAACATAAGAGTAATCTTCTAATTCGATTTCTTCACCTAGGATTTCAATTGCCACATGAAATTCTAAAAGCTTGAAGTCAAAAGAGAAATGTCTTTAACCTGACCTTTGGCTTTTGTGATTTGCTTATACAGTTTTTCGATACTGACTTCTTTTTAAGAGCTTTACCTTCACGGATGGCTAATAGAATTTCGTCATCTTTTTCTGATTAAAACAGATAAAATTTTTATCTTGATCATCAAGTTCCCAAGAGGAATCCAATGTGAGTTTATGAAAAGGGGCATCGTAATTTGTTTTGATTTGTAATTTAGACTCTTGAGAATAACTTAAACAATTAAAACTCAGGAGATAAACAAAAATTAGGCACAGGATTTTTTCATAGTCATTCCTTATTAGTGTTTTTTTAATCTTTAGGCACAAGTCGTTCAAATTCTTCTAAATAATAATTCTGCGCTTCTTCCTGCTCTAAAAGAAGTTGAAGGGTATGTTTAAGAGCTCTACGTTGTTCTTCATTAAATTCTAAGGTGAGCGGGGTTGCAGAAAAAGAAAATAATAATTTGTTTAATCTGGAGATCGCTTCAACCTTGATAAGTTTTTGTGCCATCCGCAACTGATTTAAATCAGTAAAATTTTTTATTACCAACCGACGATTGAGATCTATTAATATTTNTTCCAAATCAGTGAAGTTCCCGGTAAGTTTTATTTCTTCAACGGAATGTTTAAGCTGAGTTAGCTGGTCATCCTGGGCATCTGCATATTTTAATATGGCCCGGCAGTTGTCCTCAAGGCCAGCTTGATTTAAATAACTCATAAATTCTTCCACTGAAATTAACCGATATTCATCTGAAAGAGCCTGAATTTTTCTTGCCATTTCCTGTCTTTGCGTCAAATCCAATTCAAAATAGTCATCGATCAAAGAGGCCAGCTGCAATTCAAATCCCTCTATTGGACTGCTTATATCTGTATTGAGCAAAGTGAATATTTGATTTTTCAAGGGATTTAAAGCCTCCTCCCGTGTTTTGCATATAGTTATAAGCTGCATCAATAAAGGATGTTTGAGAACAGGTTCTGTTTTGTCTAGTGCAGAATCTGAAACCTCCGCAATTCTTTTATCTTCAACAGGTACAGGCTTTATTTCATTTTTTTCTTCAGGAATGCGACGAGAACTTTCATCATCGATAATTAAATGGCTGTGAATGATCATACCTGAGGAATCAAACTTTAGGTAGGCTGTTAAAAAACGTGAATTTGACACAAATGCCGCAATAGCTTTTTGTGCGTCTAGAGTAAGCTGAATGCCGTCTGGGGAATAGAGGACCATATCCTGCATCTTAGAAAGAAGACTCATATCCTGCTTTAAACGCGACATTTCATAAACACTCCCAGGCATTTCCATTAAATCTATGGCACGCCTCATGATAGTTGCGCCTAGCTGATAATACCGCGGAGCGTTATAAATATAATCCTGTGCTCCAGGTCTAAGGAGCGCTAGGGCTTTAGGAGGAGAAAAATCCTGACTTTTCCTTTTTTNTGCCAACGTATGCAATTCAATCAATTCACCCCTTTTCACCAAATTTGTGACTTCAATAGCATTCGAATTATCTAGGTTATTTGAATTGACCAAAAGACGATTCAAGGTTTTCATGTCGACCACTTTTCTTAATTGCATGAGCTTTGAGTCGATAACGATAGCCGTTTTGGGAATTAACCATTGAAAAATTGNAGGCGCAGGTTGAGCAATCACTAAAAATTGGGAAAAATCTGTGCTTGTGTAAATTCTTAAAGAATAGGATGTTTCATTAAGATGTCCTTGAGGATCAATTTTGACCAAAGAGGGATAGTCGTGGGGGATTACCTGTGCCAGGGTTTTATTGATGAATTCTGGATCCGACCAATNTTNTTTAGCAGGCTTGATATGATGAATTTGAGCATACTTTAAGGCCATTGCAATATCCGCCAAGCTTTCAGCAGCAAAAATCTCTTCATCGGCATTTTNTGCGCTTACATGATAATAAAGTGCTCCCGCAGCAAGGCAAAATGTAAACACAGTAGAAAACAAAACAAATCCAACAATTTTCCAATTGATGGACCAGGGCAGTTCTTCTGTTTTATTTTCAATTTCTATTTTTTCATCTTNTTCAACTGTCCAATTTTCACTTTCGTCATCGAAATCCCCAAGGTACTCAGGATGGATCCTACTCGTGATCGCATTTTGGGGCAGCAGGACTGTTTCTTTATTTTCTTCCTGGAGCTCATTAAAGGAGGAGGCCTTATTTTCCGGAAGATAAGGAGCTTCTCCACTTAAAAGAAGCTGAGGTTCATCCAAAGTCTTTTCCTCTGAGATAGGCTCATTTGTAATCTCATATTTTTCTTCATTTAATTGAGGNNAAATGGTTGGGCAGGGATCGTCGGATAGGTAGGAGGAGTAATGAATTTTTCTGTTAAGCTTTTTCGATTTTAGTTTTTTATCAGATTCTTCCAGTTCAATTCGGATTAGAGATTCGCCAATTTGTAAAAGATCATTGCTTTTTAAACTTTTTTNTCCAAAAGGCAGTCCATTTAAGGAAGCAAAAGGGTCATTTGCCTCGTTAATGGCGTAAAATCTCTGATTTTCATTTATAAGTTTAATATGGACAGGTTCTAAGTCTGGATCCGGAAGATGGACGTCTGTTTGTCCTTTTCCAGATCCAATTAAAATAACCTTTTGGTCAAATGTCATGACATTCGGATTCGAATGAGGATTTAAAATAATTTTTAACATGACTGTTCCTACAAAGGTCAGGGAAAAGACTGGATTAATTGGTCGTTGGTTGTATCATATATGAATCCATAGGGTCAACTTAAAAGCGCTTTTAAAAATTTCCTCTTTATTTTTTCACAAGTTGGAAAAATTTAACAAGGAGCGCTCTAAATTTGAATGAGTTGATGCAGCACAACTTGAATTGGCTCAAGGGATGCAGACAGATCAAAGGCAGTGGCAAACTGCCGTGGTTAAAATTCCAATTTTGAAGCGAAAAGAGAATTCAATGCATTCTGCAAAAGGCAATTAAAAAAGGGGGCTTCATACTTAATATGCTAAAAATCTGTTGCATTTAAATTTCTAATCCTTCATTCGATGGTATTAATCCTGTTCGAGGTCAGTCTCTTAAATCTTTAGAGAATTTAAAACTAATACACATTACAGCTAAAAAGTTGCAACGAAGAGACAGTGTGATAAATTTTTTTAAATTTTCATGATCAATGGTTAGGACCTTAAAATCGAACAAACCGGGGAATTAAAGACTATCGGTGAGAACTTATAACAGAACGAGCTTTGTTGAGACTTAGTTCTGACCTTAGCTCGCATGCTTTTGAATTTGACATCCAAAAGGGTGTCTTAGAAATATAAATAAGCAAAAGTTGTAATTTATCCATCCATCCATTTTTTAAAATTGAACTGATTTTAAAAATATGATAAAATTTTACTTTTGAAGAGAAACTCCCAAAATTAGGAGCATCGCGTGAGTTGGTTGCGTAAAATCCTTGAGCCGGCACCTGCCCTGCCTGAAATTCAGGATCAGGAAGAGGTTAAAAANCTCTATCACTATTGGCGTATTCGCATCCTTTATTCTATGTTTATTGGGTATGCATTCTATTATTTCACACGAAAAAGTTTTACATTTGCAATGCCCGGCATTATAGCTGAGTTGGGCTTTGACAAGAGTCAGCTGGGCATCTTAGCAAGTATTTTTTCCATTTCCTATGGGATCAGCAAGTTTACAAGCGGCATAATCTCTGATCGGTCCAATGCTCGTTATTTTATGGCTTTCGGTCTCTTGGTCACAGGAATCTTTAATATTTTATTTGGCCTTACCTCCAGTCTCATTTTATTTTCACTGTTTTGGGGTTTGAATGGGTGGTTTCAAGGGTTTGGCTGGCCTCCTTGTGTCCGTTTCTTGACTCAATGGTATTCGCATAGTGAAAGAGGTTCCTGGTGGTCTTCCTGCAGCGTTTCTCACAATGTAGGCGCATTTCTTATCCCTTGGATAGTAGGCTTTTCGATCTATNNTTTTGGCGACTGGCGTTCTGCGATGTATGTCCCTGGAGTCCTTTGCATTCTAGGAAGTTTTTTCCTTATCAATCGTTTACGTGATACNCCCGAGTCCCTAGGGCTCCCATCAATAGAAAAATTTCGTAATGACTACTCAGGCATGTCCAATTCCTCTGAGGATAATAAGTTGTCCTCGGGCGAAATCTTAATGGAATACGTTCTNAAAAACAAATATGTCTGGCTGTTAGCTATTTCTTATTTCTTTGTTTATATTGTCCGGACAGGAATCAATGATTGGACAGCCCTGTACCTTATTGAAAATAAAGGCTATAATCAACTCAGTGCAAACGGGTGCGTCTCGCTTTTTGAGGTGGGCGGATTNTTTGGTGCCCTGGCGGCAGGATGGGCTTCCGATTACTTCTTTGGCGCTAAACGAGGTCCTGTCAACGTCCTTTTCGCGGTCTTGATGTTTATCTCTATTGCTCTATTCTGGTTTATCCCGCAAGGTTATCCAATTGTAGACTCTATTGCACTTTTTACAATTGGATTTGCTGTCTTTGGACCCCAGTTGCTAATTGGAGTGGCCTGCGCTGAGCTTACTCACAANAAAGCCGCCGCATCATCGAACGGCTTTGCTGGAACTTTTGCTTATCTAGGAGCTGCAGTAGCGGGTTATCCGCTGGGTAAAATTACCCAAGATATGGGATGGGATGGCTTCTTTTGGGCCCTTGGTCTTTCCTGTGTCATTTCTACTTTACTGCTTTTACCCCTTTGGTCTGTGACCGAAAACAAAAAGCTGGCAAAGAAGAAGATGCCTCTCATTCAAGAAGCTGAGCCGACAACTTAAATTTCTTTCTTTTGAAAGGACAAAAATGGCAAATGTACCTAGCGAGTTCTATACCTCGGGCTTAAATACATGGGATCAATTTGCAAATGCCATTGAGCTTTCATGCCAACACTCCACAAGCCTTGAGAAAGAGTTTCCTATCCCGTGCAATGATTTGTCGGTCGCAAGTGAAAGATTTTTAGTGACCATTGACAAAGTGTGTCGAGTCTGGAATTTAAAAACTGGGGAAGTTTTACTCACTTTTAATGAACGAAGAATCTTAAAAGTTCTTATAAAAGAAAGTCAGCTAATCTTAAGTTATTTAAAAATAACCGAAAATAATGAAAATTTTCTTCAACCTCAAGAAGGTTTGAATAACAATTCTAAAAATGAGTTTGATGTTAATAGCACACTTGAAAGATGGAACATCGAGAATCAAGAATTGATCTCTTCTTACCAATCTTCGATTGGGAAAGTAATTCACATGAAACTCCATCAAAGCCAATTGCTCTGTATATCAGTAAATCAGGATCGAGAAATTTGGGATCTGAAATCTAATATAGCCCAAGTCATACGTCTTTCAGATAAGAAAGCTGTAAAAAATAAAACTGGAATATCCCTATCTAGCATTAGAAATAGATGGTTTTAACCGACATCAGTTGGATGGTGAAATTCTTGTCTATACTGTTCCAAACAATCATCGCATCACGCAGCTAAATTTTAGCAATACAAGTATCGATTTTGGGATTTCGCAGCTTATAAGTTAGTGGCAGCGAGCGGAAATAAAATCGAAATAAAAGATATAAAAACAAGTGCAGAAATTTGGATTTCAACTTCAGAAAGAATCCAAAGATTGAAGATCGCTCAGAATAAAATTGCAGCTTTATCAAGATCAGGAGTCCTGACTTTATTTAATCTCGAGGACGGGAAGAGTTTAAGAAGAATTCGCGATGAGCAAAAAATAGAAAAATTCCTATACAATGAAAATCTTCTCATCACGCAAAGTGCTTCCTGTATCAAATTTTGTTTGGTAGGTCCGAAGGGGATTGAATGCAAGTCTATAATTAAGAAAAAGGATGCGCGAAAAGTAAAGTTGTTCAGTAATCAATTCATTGTCTTGTCCAAAGATAAAGTACACATTTTTCGTGTGTCTGCAGATGTTTGATCGTCCTGTTTTCAAACGCAAAATAAGTCTTCCGCTTATGTCCTTGTTGTAATATAGTTATCTCATTCAAGCTTTAGTTTAGCATTCTTATGTGGGTTCCATTACACGTTCACTCTCAGTATTCAATTTTGGATGCAGCTGCCGATATCCCTGATATTGCGAAGAAAGCCGCAGCTTTCGGCATGCCCGCTGTAGCCCTGACTGATCATGGCAATATGTTTGGTGCTGTAGATTTTTACAAAGCATGCAAAGAGGCAAAAGTCAAGCCCATTTTAGGATGCGAATTTTATGTGGCNCCTGAGTCAAGGTTTGATAAAAAGAAAGAATATGGTTCTCGCACAAATTTTCACTTAACTGTCTTAGCCAAAAATGAGACGGGTTATCATAACCTATGCAAGCTGACCTCTATAGGATATATAGAAGGGTTTTATTACCATCCGCGCATCGACCATGAAGTTCTTAAACAATATTCGGAAGGATTAATTTGCTTGTCGGGTTGTGCCAGCAGCTTGACATCTTATGAGGCTTTGCAAGGGACGCCCCAAAGCTTGAGGGATAGAATTCGATGGTATCAGGATCTTTTCGGAGAAGATTATTATCTTGAGTTGCAGCGTCATCGCATGTCGGAAGACCATATGCGCAGCGATGGATTGTATCAGGAAACATGGCTTCAGCAGTATTACCAGGACTACATTAAGAAGCAAGACAAGATCAATGAAACCCTTTTAGAGGTCGCGAAAGAAAGCCATATAAAAGTTGTGGCGACTAATGACAGCCACTATATCGAACGCTCGGACTGGAAAGCCCATGAGATCCTTTTGAATATTCAATCTGGCGAGCCCACAGAAATTTGGGANAAAGATTCCCAGGGAAATCCAAAATTTCGCGTCCCGAACCCCAAACGGCGGACCTATCCTTCGCACGAGTGCTATTTTAAATCGCCTGCTCAAATGATAGAACTCTTCAAAGATGTTCCGGAGGCAATTTCTAATACACTGGAAATTGCAGAGAAATGTAATGTTGCCATTGATTTTAAAACGAAACATTATCCTGTCTATATTCCGCCTGCTTTGGAAGGAAGGTCGTCTTATACNAAAGAAGAGCAGACAAAAGCTGTTGAGGAATTTCTTTGGAAGCTTTGCGAAGAGGGGATTCCTAAGCGTTATACACCAGAGCGACTGAAAAAGGTTCAGGAATTATTCCCTGATAAAGACCCCTTAACCGTGGTGCGTGAGCGCCTAGCTTATGAAATGAATGTCATTGTCCCAAAAGGAATGAGCGATTATCTGCTGATTGTTTGGGATTTTATTAATTGGGCTAAGAGAAATGGCATTCCAATGGGTCCTGGAAGAGGATCTGGGGCTGGCTCCATTGTGCTTTATTTGATCGGGGTCACCGATATCGAACCCCTTCGTTTTCATCTGTTNTTTGAACGTTTTATCAATCCCGAGCGTATTTCTTATCCTGATATCGACGTGGATATCTGCATGGATCGGCGCGGAGAAGTCATTAATTATACGCTCCAGAAGTATGGGAAAGATAACATCGCGCAGATTATCACTTTTGGCACAATGAAAGCCAAGATGACGATCAAAGACGTTGGCCGTGTGCTAAGCGTGCCACTGGCCAAAGTGAATGCGATTGCAAAATTAGTCCCAGACGACCTCAATATCACTTTAGAGAAAGCTTTAGAAAAAGATCACGATCTTCGAGCTATGTATGAACAGGATGAAGATGCTCGCCGTATCATCGACATTGGTAAGACGCTTGAAGGATCTATTCGCAACACAGGAATTCACGCGGCAGGCATTATTATCAGCGGTGAACCCTTAACGAACTATATTCCTATTTGTGTGTCAAAAGATTCGGATATGCCTGTCACGCAATATTCGATGAAACCCGTAGAACAAGTGGGAATGTTAAAGGTCGANTTTTTAGGGCTGACCACGTTGACTGCTATTCAGATTTGTGTCGATTCTATTAAAAAGACAACCGGAAAAGTGATCGATTGGATCAACCTTCCTCTAGACGATCAATCGACATTTAACTTGTTGAACCAGGGACAAACATTAGGCATCTTCCAGTTAGAATCCGGAGGGATGCAAGATCTGGCACGCCAGCTCCATTTAGACAAATTTGAAGAAATTATCGCGGTAGGTGCGCTTTATCGTCCCGGTCCAATGGACATGATTCCTTCTTTTATCAACCGTAAACATGGCCGTGAGCCCATTGAATATGATCATCCCTGGATGAAAGATATTTTGGCTGAAACTTACGGGATCATGGTTTATCAAGAGCAGGTGATGCAGATTGCCAGCAAGCTGGCTCGCTTTTCTTTAGGAGAAGGCGATGTGTTGCGTCGAGCCATNGGGAAAAAAGACATGGAACAAATGGCTCAACAAAGGGAAAAATTCCGTTTAGGTGCTTTAGAAAATGGGATTGATGAAAAGATCTCCATGCAGGTCTTTGATAAGATGGAAAAATTTGCTGCCTATGGTTTCAATAAATCCCATGCTGCAGCTTATGGCTATCTATCCTATGTGACCGCCTATCTTAAGGCAAATTATCCCAAAGAATGGATGGCAGCTTTAATGACATGCGCCAGCGCAGACTTAACTAAGGTCACCAAATTTATTGGCGAGTGTCAGGAGATGGGGATAGCTATGCTTCCGCCTGATGTCAATGAGGCGCAGTCTACCTTCTTTGCGACNCCCCAGGGGATTCGATTTGCGATGTCAGGAATTAAAGGAGTCGGCGAAGGAGTTGTAGAAGCAATTGTCAAGGAAAGGGCAAAGGGCGGCCCCTATGCCAATTTGTATCAGTTCATCAAGCGGATTGATCATGCAAAGGTCGGNAANAAAGTCATCGAGAGCTTAGTGGATGCAGGCTGTTTTGATTTTACAGGGTGGTCAAGAGATGCTTTGCGTCAAAGCATCGATCCTATTTATGAAACCGTCTCTAAAGAGAAGCAGGAATCAGCGGCAGGAGTTCTCTCTTTGTTTTCTTTAATGGGCGAGACATCAGAATCTCGCTTTGATAAACCNCCGGAAGTTAAAAAGAAAACAACCAGAATGGATATGCTTTTAAGAGAAAAAGAACTTCTCGGATTCTTTTTGACCGGGCATCCCATGGATGGATATCGTGATATCATCAGGCGATTATCGTGCGTGCCTTTAAGTCATGTGGAGAATTTAGACCATGACGCCGTTTTTCGGGCTGCTTTGCTGATTGAATCCGCAGATGTGAGGACGTCAGCTAAAACCCAGAAGAAATTTGCTATTCTAATGGTGGGCGATGGAATTGATCGATATGAACTTCCGGTTTGGCCTGATTTGTTTGAAGAGAAAAGCTTGCTTCTACGTGAGAATCAGTTGTTATATGCTGTGATTCAAGTAGATAANAAGGAAGAACTTCCACGCCTTTCCTGCAAGTGGTTGGATGATCTTACTAAAGCCGATGAAAGGATGATCGAAGAATGCGATCGTGCTTTTGATAAAGCGAAAATGATGGCTGCACGTTTTGCAAGGTCTGCCGCGGAAGCTAAAAATAAAAAAGCGGATAAACCCAAGGAAGTCAAGATGGATAAACCTGAGGCTACCGTCCCCAAAAATCTTTCATTGAAATTTGATATGGATCAAATTCGTTTCAGCCATATTTTAAAATTAAAGGAAGTTTTTGCTGAACACCGTGGTACCACACCGGTTCAAATTGAATTCCACAGTCAAAATGCAATTTATGCTGTTGTACATGTCGACAGCCGATGGGGAGTGGATTTAAACCCTCAATTGGAGTCAAAATTGAAGCTTTTTCATTCTTTTGGCCTTTTTAACTTTTGATGCAATAAATGCCTAATGCTTTCAATTTCCGATTCTTCTTTCTCTTCAAGCG
Organism: Parachlamydiaceae bacterium; assembly: GCA_013414685.1. Lineage (GTDB taxonomy): Bacteria > Chlamydiota > Chlamydiia > Chlamydiales > Parachlamydiaceae > Neochlamydia. The sequence continues at coordinate 2,464,997 of CP058704.1, forward strand.
CCATGAAGGTATTTTCTGCCTTCTCAGTGGCTCTTATAAGCTCGTCAATCTTGATGTGAAGAGCCCTGCTCTCCCGGTTTTGGGTATTTTGAATAATAAAAACCATGAGTGAGGCGTTTAAAGTCGCCAAAGTGTCGATCACAAGGAGCCAACCACTTGTGAAACCCCAGAAAAGTCCAATAATGACCCATATAAATATAATTCCCCAGGCAATAACAAAAGTAATGGGTTTGCCTGCTGTCTTGGCAGACCAATTCATAAACCGAGTTAAATTCATAGCCATCCTCATCATGAAGCATTTTCAAAATCCTCAGTAATTGTGCGGATAGCAAAATTCCAATTTTAAGTTGGATCTTGCTCCTTCATAAATTGCAATCTACAAAAAATGTTTGTTTAGTAATAGAGAAAAATGAATAGCTATTTTTAAGCAACTTCAAGAACAGAATTAAATAAAAATCTATTCTTTTTGTCATATCCCAATTAAGCTCTTTAGAGAAGGGCTTTACCTTTTATTGTCTATCCGATATCCTTTCATGTTTTCATCTAGAGAGGGTCTATGAAGCATAAGAGTTTATGGATAGGTTTAGTCTTATTAAGCTGCAATCTTTTNAATACGATTGAAGCAGCTTATACAATACAGGATGGGCGGGTTGTCAATGCAGATACTGTAGCTACTTTGCCAGTAGATCAACATTTCAATTTAGGGATGAAAGCGCTTAATAATAAGAACTGGCGTGAAGCATCTAATCAATTTACTATTGTATCCTTAAATTTTCCTAACAGCTCTTTAGGCCAGGAAGCACTTTACTATTTGGGTATTTCTGAATTTAATCTGGAAGAATATGATTTTGCCAATGACGCCTTTTCCCAATATTTAAAGAGTCAGAACAACCCTCAGCANTTTTTAAGCGCCATAGAATATAAATATTACATTGCTGAACGTTTTCGAGCTGGCGCAAGAAGACGCTTTTTGGGGACCAAGCAACTTCCCAAATGGGCCACAGGAAGAACGATGGCTTTAAAAGTTTATGATGAAGTCATTGCGGCGATGCCAAGTCATGAGATGGCTATTAAAGCTTTATACTCAAAGGGATGTTTGTTGTGGGAACAACGTGAATATCGTGATAGTATAGAAGCTTTTCAACTTCTTTGTAAGAGATTTCCCAAAAGCGAAATGACTCCAGATTGTTTTGTCATTATAAGCTGCGTTTACCTAGATTTATGCAAAAGTGAACCGCAAAACCCTGATATTTTAGCTTTTGCCGAACTTAACGCACGGAAATTCAGACAGGAATTCCCTAAAGAAGAACGTTTGCAAGAGGCAGATAATAATGTACANAAAATTAAAGAACTCTATGCGAGTGCACTNTTTGAAACAGGCAAATTTTATGAAAAAGTCAACCAGCCCCGTGCATCAATCATCTATTATTATAATGCCATCAGTCAGTTTCCTGACACGAATATAGCTCAACGTTGCAAAGAGAGGCTAACGGCTTTAGATCCTAACTTTCGCGAAGAAGATTTAAGGCAAAAGGATGCGCTTGAAGATTCTGGTAAAAGATCAAAAGACTTATCGTAGGCAAGCGTTTTGAGTTACTATCGCTTTATTTATTTTATTTTATCTTCCCTTCTATTAAGCGCTTGCGGCTATCAATATGGGACAGGAGTTGCTTTAGCACCCTATACGAGCATTACTATCCCTTATGTAAAAAACGACCTGGATGGCAGGATGACGGCAGCTTTAGTTAAAGTCATTTCCGCTGAGACCGGTCTCCAGTATGAAAAAGCTGGAGGCGACCTTAGCTTAATGGTCGAGATACTTGAATACGAAAATGAGAATATTGGTTTTCGTTATGATCGAAAAAATGACGGTCAGTTGAGGCACTCCATTATTCCAACCGAAACGCGTCTCTTTGTTGTCGCATTGGTTTCGCTGATTGAAACCGCTTCTGGTAAATCTCTTGCCGGACCGGCCAAGATCACTGCTTACGTAGACTTTGATCATGACTATGAAAGAACCCGTAATGGGGTCAATGTNTTTTCTTTGGGACAGTTGACGGATTATGACGAAGCTTATGATGCAGCTCTTCAACCCCTTTATCGCGTGCTTTCCTATAAAATTGCAGACTTCGTCTTGAGTATTTAAAATTTTATTTTTATAATGAGGCTATCTGGTTATCTTTAGGATAGATCATGATTCGAGAGTTTCCTGCCTCTTTAGACCATCTTCATGAAATGCTGAATTTTGTTTGCGGCTCAGGCCGTCATGCAAGTTTTCAAGACTCTCATATGTATCAAATTGAACTTGCTGTTGAAGAAGCTATTGTGAATATTATTCTATATGCCTTTCCACAAAAACAAGGCATGATTGAAATCGAGCGTCAACCCAATGAAAAGTTTCAATTTTCTGTGGTGCTTAGAGATAAAGGAAAGCCATTCAATCTGCTTAATTCCGGAAAATTGTTTGATATTTCGGCAAAAATTGAAAAGCAATCAATGGGAGGGTGGGGAATNTTTTTTATTCTCAAGATAATGGATGAAATCAAATATGAGTACAGAGAGGGCAAAAACACTCTCACGCTAATTAAATATAAAGAAGCTCAGTCTTCAAAGTCCTAAAAATAAAATATTTTAAATTGAAATAGACCGATTTCTAATTTATGTTAATAATTTTCAAGCTTGCTTTATTTTATTAAGATAGCTCTCATTTTCTTGTATGTCATATAAAAATTTTTCTAATACACGCAAAACAAGCTTTGAAGTGTTGTACACCCCTGATGTTATAAAAGTCAATTCAAGCTGGGGACCCTCAATATGATTCAAGGCTATTAAAGTATAGGTATAGGCGATTTCATTTTCCTTCTCAGGGACAATCCAAATGATAAATTGATCATTTACTAATGTAATTTTTTCAGAGGTTTCCAAAACTTGAAAATAACGTGTGAATTGGGGGGATGTGGGTCNAGGCGTATGATAGCGTAAAAGACCAATTTGATGGAGAAGAGCTAAATTAACTGGGAAAATAGATTCTTGAGGAGNCATTTTTATACTTTTATAAAATTTGCGAAAACTTTCATCAAGTAGGGCGATATTATACATAACAAAGCTCTCCAAATCAGATACTTATATTAATAATTTTATCTTTTTTAAATTTATTTTATCAATTAAAAGTATTCAATTTTTCGTTTTATAAATACTTAAGCAATTTACGCGCCAGGTCACGTTATAATTGCTTTTTTAAGTTGAATTTTTATTAAAAATCTGCAAATTTGTATTTTTAGGATTTTATGTGAATGAAAAAATTGATATCTTGTCTTTGTGTCTTAGGAATAGGAACCTTAAGCGCTGAAAAATTATCTGTAAATGTGGAGTCAGAGGCTGCCATTCTCATAAATGCAGAAAGCGGTGCGATTCTTTATGAAAAGAATGCCCATAGTTCTGAATTTCCTGCCAGCATCACTAAAATTGCCACCACTCTTTATGTATTAAAAGAAAAAGGCAACTCCCTGGAAGATCTCATCGCAGCAGATCAGGAAGCGATTGCCTCCATTTCCACTGAAGCTAANAAAAGATCAAATTATACGATGCCTTCTCATTGGGTGGAAAAAGGCAGCACACACATGGGGATNAAAAAAGGTGAAGAATTTACTTTAAGGGATTTGCTTAGAGGGGTCATGATTGCTTCGGCAAATGATGCTTCAAATGTTGTGGCTCTATATACAAGCGGAACAATGGCAGATTTTATGACTGGGTTGAATAATTTTGTAAGGAATCTTGGTTGTAAAAATACCCTTTTCATGAATCCCCATGGCCTACATCATCCGAAGCATCAGACGACGCCCTATGACATGGCCATGATTACAAGGGAAGCGATGAAACATCCCTTCTTTAGAGAAATGGTCGCATCTGTAAAATTTATTCGTCCCAAAACAAATAAGCAAGAACCCACAGTCATTTTGCAAAAAAATTTGCTTCTAAGGACAGGAAAATATTATTACCCGCAAGCTATTGGAGTTAAAATTGGCTATACCTCCATTGCACGGCATACATTGGTAGCTGCAGCAAAACAAGGAGATCGGGAGCTTATCGCTGTTTTAATGAAATGCGATGAAAGCGGTCAAACGTTTCGTGATGCGGCCAAATTATTCGACGCCGCTTTCAATCAGTCTAAGGTAAGGAAAATTGTATTGAAAGCGGGGGCTCANAAATTTACATATACAGGGGCCGGTTCAGAGCTGCCTCTAAAAACCTATCTTAAAGAAGATTTATTTTTAGACTACTATCCGGCTGAAGAACCTGTTGTAAAATGTTATTTGCAATGGCAACCGCTTAAATTGCCCATCCTGAAAGACCAGCAAGTGGCTGAGTTGCAATTAAAATCAGCACAGGGTGAAATTATTAAAAAGCTNCCACTTTATGCAGAAGAAGATGTTCAGGAATCCTGGTTTCAGTGGCTTAAAAGTTATTTTTAATTCTGCTACTCATTAAAAATCCCTTGCATATTCCTGGAAATTTATCTATAAGTACCCTTAAACCTATTAGGAGAAATTTATGAGCTTCAAAAATACTTTTCCATCTACTTACCATACCCTTAATCCTTTCACAAGGGAATTCGGACATGCAATTGTCGAACATGAGTCGGGCAAAGACATCACAAAATTTAAATCCTGTGATGGTAGAAGTATCTGTTTGTTGAAATTGATTCTTTCTCCCGTGAGCATTCCCATGAAATTAGCTCGAAAAATATTTCGTCTTGTTACTGCTGTTTTTCAATTATTGGCAGAAGTGTTTCATGTAAAAGTTAATGATAATCTACAAGGATACTTTTCTCGACTGGGTTATAGTTCTATTCGGGTTCTAGATCGTATAGGCTCTCTAGTCCTATCACCAATTAACATTACGGTTTCTCGTATACGCTACATACTGGGATTGATTCATCCAGGATTGGCTTTTCATAAAAAGCCTCAGCTTATTTAAGCTCTCAATATTTCAAAGAGCAGGATCCATTCCTGAATAGATAATTGTTCTGGACGAGATGTGGGATCTCGTCCAATTTTCACAAGCCCTTCCATCACAGCTTCACTGGAATACAAGTTTCTTAAAGCGGAGCGCAGCATTTTACGGCGCTGACCGAAAGCTGTACGCGTCATTTCAANAANAGCTTCTTGATGAGAAACTTGCAAGGGTTCATGGAGATCCAGAACCACGACAGCAGAATCGACTTTAGGGATAGGGTAAAAACAAGTTTNTTTAACCATGAACGCATAACGAGGTGTGGAATAAAAATTTAAAAAAACTGTAAAAGACCCATAATCACTGTTTCCCGGCATAGCGGTAAAACGTCGCGCCACCTCTTCCTGGACCATCACTACGATTTTAGAAACCAGTGGATATAAAGATACCAGTTTGACTAAAATGGGCGTCGTTAAATGATAGGGAAGATTTCCCAAAATCACCGCTTTTTGATCAGGTCCCAGACGTTCCTTTAACTTTTCTTCAATAGGAAAATCCATAATGTCGTCGCAAAATATTTCGAAACCTGTTTCTTCTTTTTGCAGTCTCTGAAGGGCTTTTGCAAGAATTGGATCTTNTTCAACAGCCACTAGATGTGCATTTTGATTCAGAATCTCTTCAGAAAGACATCCTGGACCAGGGCCAATTTCAAGGACAAGATCTGAAGAATGAATTTCACCGCATGCGATAATCTTTCGAATGATATTTCCATCGATAAGAAAGTTTTGAGAAAGTCCCTNTTTAGGACTGATCCCCAGCTCGTTTAGAAATTGATGAAGTTCACTCGGACGGTAAATGGGCATTTGATATCTATTTACTTAAGAGAAAAAGGTTCAAAAGCCTCGCCGCCTGCTTGTGTTAAAAAATCTTCCTGTACATGGAAATGTTTACGGAGCCTTTNTAAATAAGCATCTGTTTCCTTAGCTACAGCTTGTTCCAAAAGCCTATCATTGATCTGATTTGCCATGTCATTAAAAGAAGGGGCTCCACCTCTTTGTATATCTTTAAGAACGAAAATTCTAAAAAGACTTGTAGAAGTATCTGCGCGGCTATTTTGGGCGATCGGCTCGCTATGGGTATGAGGCTGCATTTTGCTTAAAATTTCTTTGTAAGAAGCTGAGATATCCTTTTCTTCGAGATTATATTCTTCAGATACACTAATGAGTGTTTNTTCAAAGAGTGGATTTTCTTTAATCCTTACAGTGATTTGATCCAGAGGCACCTGCTCATTTAGCAATTGGTGAGCCAATGCAGCTGCTTCAGAAGCAATAGCTGTATCTTTATTGCGGATCGAAATCACATTGTACTTCCAAATATCTGGTTTGATATTTTCAGGGTTCTGAATAAATTCTTCGTAGGTTGAACGAATAACCTGAGGCGTCACTTGCTTTGCAGCTTTAGCATTGACGCGAGCGTAGATCATGCGGCGAATGGTAATATCACCCTGAACTATTTTTTGGGCCTCATCGTAAGAGAGATTGATTTTATCAAGATTACTGATGATATTAGGTCCAAACAAAGATTCCATTTCCTGCCTGACGTCGCCGTTACTGACAGGAAGTTTATTTTCTTCTGCATCAGCAAGGACCAGCTCTTTGCTGATCAATTCACCTAAAACATGTTTCCAATTGACTTTATAAAATTGATAACGGGCTTGAACAGAGGATGTATACTGAGGAAATTCTCGATAAAATAACACATCCATCTTCTTCATTACATCGACGACAGAAATGGCTTTATCATTGACTTTGGCGAGGATGCGGTTATTGACCACAAGCCTCATCTCATCCTGGCCAANAAGAAGAGTTTCATTCGCAGCTTGTAATACTGAAACTGCACTGCATAATAAAATAGAGAGGAATAAAATTTTTGATTTCATAATTTTTATTTTTTTATAGAATATCGAACTTAATGTGTAAATTTTTATAGTTAGAAGTTTCCCTACACCGGTTTGTCTATCTGTCTTTCCTTATCGCAAGGATTTAATTACGGTTGACAGTTTGTTTGTTTGATTCAAATTCAGGAAGCCCTTTTATTATCTTTTCCAATCCTAAACTGGAAAGCCACGATTGTAATAGATTCAAAACTTCAAAACAACCCCAANAAAGCCATCCATTCCCCCATNTGAAGGAAAGGTCTGAAATAAAGCCCNCTCCAACTTCAATTGATAGGTTTTGATAAAATGAGCTACTTGTTGCTCATTTTCCTGAGGGAGCATGCTGCATGTTCCATAGACAATCCTCCCTTCTGGTTTCATAAAACTTAGAGCCTTTTCAAAAATTTTGCGTTGTTGTCCTATAAGCCGTTGAACCATTTCCGGGGTAAACTTCCATTTCATATCGGGGTTGCGGCGAAGTGTTCCTGTGCCAGAACAAGGGGCATCCACCAGGACCCAGTCCATNNGCTTTTTTAATTTCTTTAATTTAATATCTTCGGCCTGAATAATTTGTGCATTTTGAATGCCGGCACGGCGAAGACGTTNTTNTGCTTCTTGCAAAGCGAAAGCCCTTACATCATGAAGAAAGATTTGGCCTGTATTTTTCATTGAAGGTGCAAAGGCTAGGGTTTTTCCTCCAGATCCAGCACAAAAATCCATCACTAACTGTCCGGGCTGGCATTGAACTAAATCAGCGAGAAGCTGGCTTCCTTCATCCTGCACTTCAAACAGTCCCTCTTGAAACTCTGGAAGGGTAAAGAAGTTTAGCTNTTNTAGGAATGTGATCCCATGAGTTGCCCATTGGCAAGGAAGAATCTCATATTGCTCCTTCCAATTCTCAAGCATTTTTTCTCGCGACGTTTTAAGGGCGTTGATACGAACTGTAGTAGGTGCAGGGTGATTGCTGATTATACAAAGCTCTGCTGCTCGTTCAACTCCAAAACTTGCCTCTAAAAGATCATATAATGCCTTAGGAANGCTGACGCGGATATTCGCAGGAATTTCCGGGCAGTCCTGATNATTTTTCCAATCAAAATGAGGGAGAAAAGAAAGACGTTTCTCCCATGTTGGAGGACTCTCAAGGTGATAATCGATGAGCCCTAACCAACGAATCAGAAAATAGACGGTTTCTGCAATAAAAGCTCGATCTTTGGAACCAAGGGCTTTATTGGCTCGAAAATAATTGCTGATATGAAGATCTAAAGGATGCGCCTGTTTCTCATACGATTCAAGAAGTTGAAGAAGATGATGCTCGCGGAAAGGTTTTTCATGCCATAAAAAGTTGTTTTTGAAGCCATTGAGAATAAATTAAGCAAGAATTTTATCAAAGCTAATTTTAGCACTTTGCATGTTTGGTGCATCAAGTTTTAATGAGCGGGATAAAAAAATCTTTCTATAAAATCCTAATCAAGATATAAAACTCTGTAAAAGTATATTTTTAAATCTAATGGAGGACATCGAATGACTTGGACCGCTTCTTTTTTNATGTTGATCGGACGCTTATTAATGGCCCCTATNTTTTTATTGTCTGCCTATTCTAAAGTGGCAAATTTTGACGCAACAGCTGCTTATATGGCCTCAAAAGGATTACCTATGGTTCAATTGCTTTTGGGACTTTCGATCGTGATCGAATTAGTGGGAGGCCTGTCTTTAATATTAGGCTATAAGGTTCGTGCTCTGGCCGTGCTTTTAATTCTCTATCTCATCCCTGTCACTTTAACTATGCATGANTTTTGGATGATGCAGGATTCTATGCAAAGTCAAAATAATATGTATCACTTTTTCAAAAATTTAACCATTATGGGCGGATTGCTCTATGTAGCGGCTATCGGGTCAGGATGCCTGGGTTGCGACTATTGCTGCTCTAAAAAGAAAAAGAAAACCTATAATATTCCAAAACCTGGCTTCCATTCAAGAGGGCCAGGTTTCTTGTTAATCCTTTAACAAATATTAACAATACCTCTGTATCATAGATTTTAATGTTTTGAATCTGAATCGATAAATGCAAAATTTTTGATTTATTGCAGGTCATCATTAATAATCTTAATATGAGGAATAATGAATATTGTACCTTTTATGGGTAGCATCCCTTTAAATAACGAACATTTAAAATTAACCTTTGAGAATGAACAATATGTAGTTACAACTTCGCCCAACTCCACTCCCCAAGAGATTGAACTTACCGTGCGATGTTTAAAAAAGATCCTCGGTGAAGAGAAATTTGTTCGTATCTGCCAACGTCCTGAGATCAATTTAGATTTGATTAAAATTGAAAAACAGTCACAGGCTTTTACCCAGGAAATGATTGAAAAAATNATTTTTGGAATGTTTGATATTAAGGAAGAAGATCTCTCAATAAAGGATCATCAGTCTTTAGGCAGCAAATTTTCAAATCTCATTATTATTAAATATTTTAATGAATTTGAAAAAATCTTTACGAAAACGAGGATATCGCTCAATCATTTTCTCATAGATAAAGCCGAGACATCCGGGAAGGGATGGAAAGGCTTGCTTCAACGTATATTTCTAGCAATTCATCATCATTTTAAAGTGTTGGAAGAAACAACTCATAAGGCCGCTGAAATTCGGGACGCAGAAGCATTGACATCACGTTTTTCTGATCGAGAGCTTCAAAAAGGAAGTGTTCTGCATTTAAGCGATGGGTTCTTTGTTGTAGAGGAAACGTTTATTGGNGGAGGCGCCTACGCGTCCCTTTTACGTGATCTTGAAGATAAAAAACCGCATAAACTTGTATGCAGAGGAACGGCTTTAAGACGCAATGCAACAGATTGGTGGAAAACAGGTGCCAATGATATTCTTATTGAAATGGGCAGCTGGGGAGCTAAAAGTGTGTGGCCTGGTCTTTCAAAATATTTAATAGAGCATCAAATAAAAAGAATTGAGGTTTTAGGCAAAAGCCTTGGCGGGGCTCATGCGCAAGAACTTGCGGTCCTCATTGAAGGGCTTTTACCAGTCACTGTTGAAAAATTAATCACTGTAGGCTCAATTGGGGTCAGTCAGGAGATTAATGAATTATTTAAAGAAGAGATTTTAAGTAAACGGGCAAAGCCTTTTGTCATTGAAGTCATTCGTAATGGAGGCAGATCTAAAGAAGAAATAGACTATGTTCCAGCCCTTGGTGACGTGCATTTAGGAGAAGGCGCTGATCGAAGTTTGTGTGATGCTCGAGTNTTTTATATTCAACCAGGTCAAGAATCTGTTGGCATTTACTCGGATGAGATCGATTGGTTATCTTTAGCGCAAATGATTATAAAATCATTAGGGTCTAATCATTGCCGTCAAACGACTCTTTCAGATTTTAATTGGATTGAATTGAGTGAAGAAAAAGCGGTTAACCACCATTTAAGCATCGGCCAAAATACCATTAATAAAATTCGCTTATTCATTGCNCTATTTTTGGATTTGGGAACATTATATATGCTGAATGGACGTTCTTTTAATTCTTATTTTTATCAGCAAAAAGAATGGCTTTTTCAAAACAATGTATATGAAAATGCACTTGGTACGGGATAACAATAAATTGCAAAATTTGACAACGGAGAGTCTTTTAAATGAATCAAAGCCGTGTCATCCATAGCTTGTTTGAACAGGGTACATGGATCAAATTTTCCAACTATAAACGTGAAAGAGTATAATAGTTATAAAGGTTTAAAATGAAAATTTCTTTAGCACAACATTTGAGGTCTCCATTTTCCGGCCAGTTTCCCATTCATGGGCAAATGCAGGCTATTGAATTAACCCGAGAAGAAAAATTAAAACCATCGTTTTTTCCATTCTTATTGGATTGGGTACGGCTTTAGTAGGGGTTTTATTGCCTTTTATGCGATCTCATCCTTTTACAAATCTAGGAAAATCCAACTGATTGAAAATTCGAAAGCAAAGCCTCTTCCTGAACACATCCATCCTAATCCAAAGCCTAAAAGAGATTCAAAAGCAGAATTAAAGGAGATTACCCAAACTTTAGAAGAAATCTGGCATGAACAACTGGGTGAAATTCCGCTATTAAATAAAAATGAAAATTTTTTTAGTTGGCTTGCACATGAATACCAGCCAGACAGCATGATCAGAAAAATATCGAAAACCTTATTGAGGTGGAAAAGCTGCCCTTGGATGGCGCTCAAATGATTGGAGTGCGTGGAAATGGGGATTGCACGATGAGATCAATAGGGGTGGGTTTAATCATAGAAGCCCTGCGTGATCAAGGAATAGAGAGTCTAAAATCAGATCTTCAAGCTGTTCATCATACGCTATTAGACGCTGCAAAAGAGACGAAAGACATGCGTTTTCAAAAATACTGTGGCAATTTGAAAAGACCTCTTTGGCTCTACTTGTGCGATTGGAGCAGATTGTACAACAAACTCATTCTAGTCCTTTAAAAAATGTCTTAAGAGCCTGTATTGATAAAGATTTTGACACGCAAATGATTCTTTATTTGCGTGCTTGCGCTTCTCTGCAGCTCGCTCTATTATATCTGCCTTTGATTGGAAAAGAAGACACCTTAACTGAACCATGGGCCTTGATCTTATTTCAACAGTATGATTCTTATGGAAAAGGTGTTTTTGCTTATTTAGAAGATAAGTTAAATGATGATCCAAACGATAATTTCTTGCATGGGAATTTTGCTGATGCCTATGCCCTGTCGAAAGTACTGAATCAACCCATATATTGGATCATGCCAGGTGAAAGAGGGGGTATCAGGCGGTCTTGAAATGTGAAGGCAAGCAGGAAAAAGAGCGCTCTATCTTTTAAATCGACCAGGTCATACCGATTTGATTTTAATTAAATAGTGTGTTATAATTTTTCTTTATGAATTCTATACACAATTACTGTCAGTTATTTTTTCTAATAACAATGTTGATCTTTATCATTATAAGCATGACGATCTGCTAATAATATTAGTCAATACAAGAAGCGTATTGTCATTACTGCGATTGCAGTAGGGATTTTTACGCTTGGGATTGGCGGTTACATAGCTGCACGCTTATTGTCTGTTCATTATAAGTGGAAACAAATTCAAAGTATCAGTCCTCGCCCAGTTGAAATTGATAAAATTCAACAGATTCAAGAGCAAAATTTTAGGCAAGGAACGTCTATGATGCAACGTTGTAATGAGGATAACCAAAGTCCGCTTACAAATGATCTCATCAAAAGACTTCCGCTTGTGGAAACTAAAGGTTTTCCAAATGCCGGCTGTACTTGTTTTATAGCAGCTTCTCTTCAGTGCCTAAAAATATGAATAGCCTTTGGAAATATTTGGATGCAGATGATCCCTTGAAAAAGGTGAAAATGAGTAGATCAACACTTTAGCTTGCGAAAAGAAATTCGTACTCATCTAAAAACCTTCTAGAGAAATCAAATCAGGGCAAGCCCATCTCTAAAGACGAAATGCTGGAATTCCGAAAACTTTTAAACGCTTATGATAAACAAATTCCCTTACAGGGGTTTGCAGGTGCTTCCAGTGTCATTTTAGCTATTTTTGAAATTCTTGAAATTTCCGGGGTAACCTATGGATGGAAAAGTAGTCGAGTAGAGGAAAATTTTTCCGATTATTATCAAGATGCTAAGTTGACAATTACTAACCATAAAAATAAAGCTTCTTTAAGCATTGAGGATGCTATAGAAGACTCACTTAAGAGTTTATCGTCAATGGATTCACCCGTTGAGCTTGTTTCTTTTTCACCCTTTTAACTCTATTTGTGGATGCGCCTGGCCTGTCTGAAGGAAAAAATTGTCCTACCAATTAGAACCAAGTGAACAAATCATTTTAAAAATCATGAGGGAGTGCAAGCTAAATATAAGCTTATCAGCTTGCTGCAAAGTCCTCCTGGTCATTATATTGCTCATCTTCGCAATCATGGGAAAAGACCCGAATGGGTGATTTTTAATGATTCTGATGTGTCAGCCTCTTCACGTATTGATGATTCAATCAAAAATCAAATGATCGCTCTTTTTATGAAAGAGTAGAGGATTAGTCTTGCGGGTTGTAAGAGTGTAGAATATAATTATTCCAATTAAATTTGGAATTATGATTATTTCGAAAAACCTGTTTTGCGCGATTTAGATTCAAATTCAGTGTTTCCTTGTCGAATGTTCCAATTATCAACTGGAAGGGGGATATAATTCTTAAATATATGCAATCGGCTAGATTACAAAATTCTATTCTATTTCTTTTATCTTTTTTAATCGTTTCTTTTGGCCAACCGCAATGGAGCGCATTCGTCTCATTTTTAGCCTCTACAATAGGGTTTGCTTTATTNTTTCGTGCCTTACTTTCTTTTTCCAATTCAAAACATCGTTTTTGGTTGGCAACAGCCTGGTTTGCCAGCGTTCAATTCATTCAACTTGCATGGTTTTTGTCCCANCCCTTTTGGTATATCATTATCGTTCATATTTTAGTCGCATTTCTCTTTGGATTGCAATTTGGTGTGATTGGGTATTTAGCNGGATCCTAAAAAATGACAAGCTGGCATCGGATCTTGCTTTTGACAGGTATTTGGCCCTTGTTGGAAATGACGCGTCTTTTTCTNTTTTCTGGTTTCGCTTTTAATCCTATAGGGATGAGTCTGAGTGCGAATCTGTATACTCTACAGATGGCTTCCCTTGGAGGGGCTTTCGGATTATCATTTTGGGTGTTAGGGTGCAATTTGCTAGCTTTGAAAGCCTGGTTGGAATGGCCTCGCTTTTCCTCTTTTTGCACCTGGTCCCTTTGTGCTCTTTTACCGTTTGCATTCGGTCTTATTCAAATAAAATTTCATCAGCCAGTCTCGGCACCTCAAACATTGAACGCTGTCCTTATCCAACCTGTCTTTCCTATCGAAGAGAGCTTAAAATTTCGTGACACAGCTTCTTTCATCAAATTCGTTGAAGAGGAATGGAAGCAAATTTTATTCCTTGCCAAACCGCATCTTGGCAAAGACATTCATCTGATGGCCTTACCTGAATTTATTGTTCCTTTTACTACCTATAGTCCGATTTATAAATATACTGACGTTGAAAATACTTTCGTTGAAATTTTTGGCCAGGAAGTTAAAAATAGTCTGCCTATGCCTCAAGAACCTTTGGCTGCCTCTATTAAAACACCCCATGGAGAGATTTGGATGGTCAGCAACGGCTATTGGTTGCAGAGTTTATCTAATCTNTTTAAAACCCCGATTATTGCCGGAATGGAAGATGCAGAGGCTTTTGAAGATGGCCGTCTCGAGTACTACAGCTCAGCGCAATATACAGAACCTGTTGATCAAGANAAATGGCAGCCTTTTCAAAGGTACGANAAACGCGTTTTAGTTCCCATGGGAGAATATATCCCTTTTTCTTTTTGTCGCAAATTAGCCGCTTCGTATGGCATTACAGGTTCTTTTACACCTGGCCAGGAGGCAAAAATATTTTCTGGACACATTCCTTTTGGTGCCTGCATTTGTTTTGAAGAGACATTCGGCCATTTAATGCGTGAAAATCGTCAGAAAGGAGCTGAGCTTCTCGTCAATTTAACAAGCGATGCCTGGTATCCGACTTTAGCCCAGCAGCATTGCGACCATGCACGTCTAAGAACAGTCGAAAATGGCATTCCTTTAATCCGCTCTTGCAATACAGGAATTACATGCGGCTTTGATAGTCTGGGACGCGAAATTGAAGTATTGGGTTCAAATGCCAAGGAGAAAATAGGGCAGCCTGGTGCTTTGTACCTTCAAGTGCCTTTATTCTCTTATCCAACTCTCTACTCACGTTTAGGCGACTATTTTATNCTTTTAGTTTGCTGCTTATCTATTTTTGCCAGCTTTTGCATAAAAGATAGCATTTTTGACATTTTTAAAAATTTTTATATAATATTGATATTCATAAGGAGAAAAACATGGAAATTCCGAGAGGATTAAGAAGATGTCTAGATACACCTCTTCAAAATATAGTTTCCAAAGAAACAAAACCTCTTGAAAAACAATATCAGGAATCATAATAGGACTCATGACAGTCTTGTCTTTAGGAACCTACGCCATTTACATACACAAGTATTTTGCAAAGCGAAAGGTAGAAAATTTACAGGACTCACTTCAAAATCTAATTCTAGAAAATAATATTCAACAAGTTGACTCCCTTTTAAAAAACATCCCGCCCTTAAAGGGAATCTAAGAAATGCGATCTCTTTGGCTATTCAAAGCACAAATTTAGATATGCTGAAATTATTAATCAAAAATAATTTCCATGTTGACGATCATATTGCCGGAGTAACACCTCTTTATAAGGTTTTAGAGGGAAGTTATCCGGGTTTAAAGGGAAAACCGATAAGATATGAAATTGCACTATTCTTAATTGAAAATGGGGCTAAATTAAAAGTTAGTTCGATTAGCCCGCCTTCACCGCTTGCACTTGCAATGAAATTATGGAATGAAAATCCAGAGGAAGCAAAAAAGTGATTTCTATGATCCTTATGAATGGCGGACGTCTGGAAAAAGACGATTTAGACTACCTAAACGAAAAGCTCTCAGTTGATTCTCTGGATAGTCTTATCGATTTTTTAAAACTTGTAAGAAATATTCATGAGGGAGAAAGGCAAGCATTTCTCAAAAGCCTTGTGAAATAAATTGGAGGTTCCATGGAAATTTCGAGAGTCGTAAAAATTTCTTTAATGCTCCGCTAGAAAAATTGTCTCTAAACATGCGAAGCCAATCGATAAAATTATTTCAGCACTCGCAATCGCGACGTTTTCTCTTTTTCATTAGGTGTCTATGGTGTTCACGCATATAAATTTATTGAGAAACATAAAGTTGAAAATTTATCTATTCAATTAAAGCAGTTAATTGACACTGGCAAACATGAAGAAGTAGAAATCCTATTCAAAAACATTCCATGCTTAAAACAGCTTCTCTAGGGCCGGTTATTTCTGAGACTATAGAAAAGGAACAGTGGGAACTGCTAAAAGTTTTAGTCGAGAATGGAGTCAATGTGGATGATCATAAAACTGATAATGGAACCCCGCTTTATAAACTTTTAGATTCAGAGGAAGTTGATTATTCTGCAGCTTTATATCTGGTACAGAATGGAGCGCTTCTAAATTTAAATTTAAAAGAATATGATTTTTCTCCCTTGATGCTCGCAATTCTATCATTGAAAAAGGAAAGCCCTGTTGAAGCAGAAGAGCTTATTAAATCCATGGTTTCTAAGGGAGCTTCCTTAGCGAAAGATGAAGCTAAAAACACATTAAAGACGATGTGATCCCCCTTCTTAACGAATTCAATTGGTCAAGCGAAGAGGATAAAAGTCGTTTTCGTCAAATGGCTGGTATATAGCGCTTCCAACTGAAACTTGGAATTTTGACCCCATCAGCTTGCATTTGTTCTTAGCTTTTCCTTGCTAAAAAAGGTTTTTCGGTTACGATTTTTTACTTCCTTAATTCATTCATTTTCATTGTGTAAGAGAGCTGATTTGTGGTTCGTTTAAAACAAAATTTGATATCAAAGTATCGCCCGCAACGAACTCTTAAAAAGCCTGTTTCCTTCTCGGGGATTGGAATTCATACGGGAAGAGAAGTCAATTTGACTTTTCACCCAGCTAAGGAGAATGCCGGAGTTTCTTTTTGTAGAACCGATCTTTCCAGCCATCCAGTCATTCCAGCCCATGTGAATTTTGTTTGCGATACAAATAGAAGCACAACTATTGGTGTGAAGGAAGGAGCAATCCATACCATTGAACATGTTCTTGCTGCAGTCAGAGCTTACAATATCGATAACCTTTTAATTGAAATTCGAGGGATTGAGCCTCCTGTAGGGAATGGAAGTTCTGATGTTTTTGTCGAAATGATTGAAGAGGCTGGGATTTTAGAACAAACAGCGCAAAAACCGATTGTGAAAATTCAAGAACCCCTTCATTGGGCCCAAGGCGATATTATTATCACAGCTTTACCCTATGATGGCTATCGCATTAGCTATACGCTTAACTATCCTCATTCTAAACTCTTAAAAGGACAGTTTCATTCGTTAGAGGTCAATAGCCATAGCTTCAAATCCGAAATTGCCCCTTGTCGGACTTTTGCTCTCTATAAAGAAATTTCTTATCTTTTAGATCGCGGCCTTATTAAAGGAGCCAGTCTTGATAATGCAGTTATCATTCACGATGAAGTGGCCTTTAGCAAGGGAGGCTTATTTTTTCCAGATGAAATGGTCCGTCATAAAATTTTAGATATGATCGGTGATCTATCGCTTGTTGGCTTTGATTTTGAAGCCCACGTCATTGCTTTAAGAGCTGGGCATGCCTCTAACTGTGCCTTTGCTAAAGAAGTATTAAAATCAATAACGGAGAATTATTGATGCAAACTCAACCAAACGGTTATCCTAAAACACTTGATATTAAACAGATCGTAAAAATTCTACCTCATCGGTATCCCTTTTGCTGGTGGATCGTATTTTAGATGTCGACCTTGAAAAGGGGACCATTCTGGGTCAGAAAAATTTGACTTTCAACGAGTCTTTTTTCAGGGCCATTTTCCTGATGCACCGATTATGCCTGGGGTTTTAATGATTGAAGCCTTAGCTCAAGTGGGGGAATCCTCATCCATATGAAAGGCTACCAGGATAAAATTGCAGTTC
Organism: Parachlamydiaceae bacterium; assembly: GCA_013414685.1. Lineage (GTDB taxonomy): Bacteria > Chlamydiota > Chlamydiia > Chlamydiales > Parachlamydiaceae > Neochlamydia. The sequence continues at coordinate 2,482,544 of CP058704.1, forward strand.
TTTTGACTGTGAATAATGCTAAGTTTCGTAATCCTGTGAAACCAGGAGATGTTCTGCTTCTCAATGTGGAAGGCATTCATATAAGCTCTAAAGGTGGAAGGATGCAAGCTTCTGCCAGGGTGAATGATAAAGTCGCAGTAGAAGCAGAGATTGGTTTTGCATTAGTAGATAAAAGTCAGATATAATCAAACACATATTTTGAGATAAGTTCATATGAAAAATGCGAATATACATCCTCTAGCAGTCATCGAAGAGGGAGCAATCATTGGCGATCATGTTACAGTAGAAGCCTATGCCATAATAAAGGCAAATGTGGTCCTTAAAGATCGGGTAGTGATCAAATCCCATGCCTACATAGACGGTCATACAACAATTGATTCTGGAACAACGATCTATCCTTTTGCAAGCATAGGGACAAAGACCCAGGACCTGAAATATAGAGGGGAAAGAACCTTTGTAAAAATCGGTAAGAATTGTGAAATTCGCGAATTTGTAACAATCAATTCTTCCTGCGGCGAAGATACAGTGGTGGAAGTGGGTGACAATTGCCTCATTATGGCCTACTGCCACATCGCCCATAATTGCACTGTAGGAAACCGTGTGATCATGAGCAACAACGCGACTTTAGCCGGACATGTTATTGTGGAAGATTGCGCAATTATCAGCGGGTTTGTCCCGGTCCATCAATTTTCCAGAATCGGCAAATATGCGATGGTTGGCGGCATGAGCCGTATCACGCATGACGTGCCTCCTTATACGATAGGAGCTGGGATTCCTTACAAGTTTGGCGGCATCAATATCGTTGGTTTAAAACGCCATAATTTTCCTTTAAAAACACGTCAGCAATTGAGCAAGGCTTTTAAACTTGTTTATCGCTCCAAGTATCGTCTTGAAGAAGCTTTGGATCAGATTGAGAAAGAGCTGGAGCCAATACCTGAAATTCTGCACTTCGTTTCATTTTGCCGTGCATCTAAACGGGGCCTTTTAGGTTTAGAGGGCTTGACAGCAACAGACGATGAAATCACACGTGCAGAAAAAGAAGCAGAAGCAGAAGCATTAATCAAGTAGGATCCAGGATCACATGCGGATCGTTTTTTTGGAACTCCCCAATTTGCAGCGAATGTGCTACAGTATTTAATAGATCATCAGATTAAGATTTCTGCCGTGATTACAAAGCCCGACCGCCCCAAAGGCAGGTCTGGCGATCCTGTTCCAACACCTGTAAAACTAGTCGCATTAGCTCAAAATCCTCCTTTACCCGTCTATCAGCCAGAATTAGTTTCTGCACCAGAATTTGCTGAAACATTACGTGCTTATCAAGCAGACTTATTTGTTGTCGTGGCCTATGGAGAAATTATCAAACAACATATTTTGGATATGCCTGTTAAGGGGTGTATCAATGTTCACGCAAGTTTACTACCTAAGTATCGCGGAGCCGCACCCATCCAGCGCAGCATTATTGACGGTGAGACGGAAACGGGTGTAACGATCATGTATATGGTCAAAAAGATGGATGCCGGCGACATTATTAAAATGGTTAAAGTTCCTATCAGTTCCAATATGACATATGGTGAATTAGAAAAAGCTCTTTGTGAAATAGGATCTAAAGCTTTGCTTGAGGTCATTCAACAGTTGGAACAAGGAGTCGTCTCCCGTCAGGAACAAGATCACTCCAAAGCCACTCTTGCACCTAAAATCGAACTTGAAGATTGCGAGATCCACTGGGATCAGCCTGCTCAAGTAATCCACAATCTAGTCAGAGGTGTGAATCCTTTTCCGGGTGCTTGGTGTCGTCTACAGGTCAAAGGTCAACCCAAGCGGTTGAAAATATTTACTACTAGAGTCCTTCACAATCGTTCAGGCCAGCCGGGAACGATTCTATCTTTTGGAAAAGAGGGGTTCGTCCTTGCTTGCGCAGAAGGAGCCTTGCAGATTCTTGAACTTCAGCTTGANGGGAANAAAGCCATGTCAGCTGATGAACTCATGCGCGGAATGACAAAAGATCAGCTCATTTTTCTTAATTATTCTGCCAATCAAGTTTGCAAACTTTTNTACCGAAGTTTGCGCGGCGTGTCCCAAAATAAATAGAGGGAAAATAAAAATCGATAAGAGGGCGCGAAAGGCAGTCAGGCCAAGACGTCTCCATTTTTGTGCGATTTTAGACGCGTCCATTTGCAAAATGATGGAGCGTTCATGCGTCGAAAACATTTCGGCATGCGCAAGAACTCCCTTACGAGGTTTTTCCCCAAGGACTTGATAATATTTAAACCCTTTGGCATGTCTTTCAAAATAAGGCACAGGATCTCCTTNTTGACAGAATACCTGTATCTCAGGTAGATGGGTGGCATTTTTTGTATNACGGTTCCATTTTTTTACATCTCTCGATGACAGCCCTGGGGCCCCATAGGCCAGGACTTTATCAATCTGCTCAGGAAAGTAAAGAGCTGTTCGCCATGCCTGCGCGCCGCCCAGGCTTTTTCCGTAAAGAATTGCTCTTTTATTCGCCGTGTGAGCTTCGAGCCACTTCTGAATTTTTTTCTGCCCGATCGAAANAGCATAAGAACCGACAGAGGCAGCCGGGTTGAAATCGGTGATTAAGCTTAAACTAAAACCTTTATCTGTTGGATAGGTCGTTCCTTTAAATAAAAGCAGGGGAGGGGCTTTTGGATTCTGAGGCGCTAATCCGAATGCTTCCAAAGGAGATCCCATCCATGGGGGTGTCAAATGAATAGGATTGATCTGATAAGGAATCAGTTGCCATTTTCCATCTAATTGAAGAGGAACACTTAAAATTTCTTTCTCTTCAGGACCTAGGAATGGATAGAGCGAGAGAAGGTCTCCGATGATCATTTCAAGATGAAAAGATTCATTCTGAGATAAATTCTTTTGCTGAAGTTCTTCGAACATATTTTCAAAGATCTTGTTTAAAAGAACACGGCCTTCCTTTAAAACTTCTGGGTTTCTTTTCCAAACCACAGCTTTTAAAAGAAAATGTTCTTTGAGCAACTTTCTTGTTGAAGGAGGGCGTCCCCGCATCACATCGAGAAAAAGTTTCTGAATGTTAGATTCCAAATCAAAAGTTGGGTTCCATGGAGTTTTTGCGCTGATTAGTATGGCTTGAACCGCGGCAATAAGCTTTTCTTTTGCTCTTTATCAGGAACGCGGCCGCGTTTCCATCTTTCAATTGAATGATCTCCCTGCTGCTTTAAATGTTTGAGGGCTGCGTGTGTAATTGTCCTTACTTGTTCCACGTGAACAGATTGAGGGCCAAATTCGTGGGAAATATGATTAGCTACAACAACATAAGCTGAATCTAAGTCTTTTTCGGCGGTAAACGTACAGAACCCATAACACCTAATTTTTAATTGAAGAAGATCATCAATAAAAGTATAAAATGAATGCGTTGAATGTTCCTTTAAATACCCCAATAAATGAGATTTTTTATCCTCATTTAAGGAACGAATCCAATTCATTAACTGTTCTTNTTCCTGTTTATCATACTCTTTAAATCCCAGAAAACATTTTGCGGCTATAAAAGCATCCGAATGCCCTTCTTCATATTTGCTTGTTCCGTCTATCTGGCTGCAGCCGTGCATATTTAAAGAAAAAACAAAAAGTTCCTTATCCTCTAATTTTGTGGTTCTTAAGGCAGGAAAGATCACACTATGATAATCCATCTTAGACACAAGTGTCATCCTGGATAAGTTATTTTGATCCTTAGTCATAATCAAATACAACAAAGGATCCCCTCGTCGCGTATCATATTTTTCCAGAACGGCTTGCGCTTCAGGGGAGATAAATAATTCATTAAATGGAGAGTTTAGTGGTATAGGCGCATCCGAAGTTTGATTCGGTGCAATTGGATCTTCAAAATCTGAAAGAAGCTCATCAAATGAAGGAACAGGTTGTAATTTAGGCAAAGGGGATTGAGGGGATGAAAAGAGCTTATCAAAATCTAAGGGGGAATATTTGCGTCTTTTTCTTCAGAGAATGAGATTTTNTTCAGGTTGTTCTTCTTTTTGCGTTGCAACGACTTTTTGAAGTTGTAATTCTTTAACAGTTTCTTTGACATTCCGCGAGCCTGTAGAAGCTTTTGCGGTTTTTTCAGGAAGAAAGCGTTCATGTTCTCTGTACCAATTTTCCAGGGTTGCTTTTTCTTCACGCATATCTAGGATCAGTTGTTCAAGCTCTTCGCGTAAGTTGCTTTTTCCTTCCAGTTCAACCTCCTCTGGCAATTGCAATAGCAGTTCATTGATGGAATCTTCCAATTCTTCATAGGTATTATTAAGTTTTTGTATTCCAGAGATCATTTCAACGGGTTCAAAATGAGATTCAAAATGAATTTCTTTCAGTTTTATGTAAAGATCGCGGATTTTCTCAAATATTTCTGCTTCTTTTGAGACGTACTGAGCAAGATTCAAAATGTTATTTTCTGCCCAAAAATCGACTTCATTAAACTTTGGGTTGCTTTGACGCAAGTATTTAGAAACAAGAGCTTTAAGTTTTCCTTTTATTTNTTGAATCTGAGCAGATTCGTTGAGGCTCTCTTTATTATCCGCAGTTCTTGACACGATATAAGCAACAATATCCCCATAGGTAATGCCATTAGCAGAATCTAAAGGTTCAATTTGTTTTGCCCAAGCCTGGGAAATATGCAGTACAATTTTTGAGCCGTNCCCGATTTGGCGCGCACGATAAAGTGTTTGCATCAGCTCTTGCGTAGATGTCGTTGCACCTACAAACACATGCACATCGCCTTTTCCAATAGGCAAGTCTATTCCACGTGTATCGCTTGGCGCATACATGCAAATGCAGTCTGAGGGGAGTTGTTGATTTTTATAAGGAAGAGGTTCTTTTGCCTCTTTTGTCCAAAGATAAGGAACTCTGAATGTAGGGTGAGGGAATAAATAAGAGCNGTTTTTTCCTTCCGGAGTTTGACGGATTTNTTCAATCCACGCGAGAGTATCTAATCCTTCACTTGTATCTCCAATATTATTGACAAACGCTTTTGTTTCGGGTGATTTTAAAATTCGATTTTGTACATGATCTAAAGCGTTTTGAGTTTCATAGACTTGAACATGGGTATCCAACCCGTCTGAAAGATTCATTGTTAATCTGAGAAGTGTCTCAGCTTCCACCGCACGTGTTGAAATCTTTTNTTCCTTATCTTTAAAAAATTGCACTTCATGCGAGATAAATGGAAGAGTATAGGGATCTAATGTTCCCGTCATTCCTCCCATATTTCCATGATACATTTCTTGAACATTTGTAGAAATCTGTTGATTAAAACGCGTAATATATCCTCCTTCAAAAACGATTTCATCCAAAAGATTAAAGCGATGTTTCCAGGCTCTTGGCGTTTTCAGATAGTCAAGTAAAGAAANTCTCCTGATTTCCTTTTTAGTTTGAAAATTGACGAAGTCTGCAACCAAACGTTCATATTTTGCAGGATATTTGTTTTGATAGGTTTTAAGGGCTTCTTTTATAAAATTCTCTGAAGACCCGTTTAAGCTCTGGCAAGGAAGAAATTCTAAATAAGCAAGATATTGCGCCGTGATCATTTCAAATTCATCGCCGTACCTCATGCCTGGGGTTTCATTTTTGGTGATTTTTGGCACAGCCAAAAACCCTTGGGAATCAGAAAATCCAAATTCATTTCCGGATTTCATTTTTAGGAGGTTTTTAANAGTGCTGGAAAGAATTTGTTTGGCAGTCGCTATATATTTGGAACTCCCATCTTCCCACTCCAATGTAGAAGGGCACTGACTGGACTTTCCTGTCACATAAGAAGCCCATTCATCAGCATCGATGTTGGACACTATTTGTGTTAATTCAGAACCTAAAAGTTTAGTAAAATTGGGATCTTNTTGAAGACCTTTAGCACACTCATACATGAAACTTTCCAATTCTTCATCTTTAGGAACAGATTGCGCGTCTGCTAAAAGAGCTGTTTTTAAAGGATAAAGAGACGAGTTTTTCTTGCTTGTTAAAATAATTTCGAAAATGTTGCGAACTGTTTCTCTGACGATTTTATCGGGAGAAACAACTTGTCCCACAGCAAGGTTGACTTCATGAGTAATGTCATTTGTAGAATCAACTTCGTCGCCTAGCAAATGCCTTTCAACGTTAAGATCTTGAGCTTCATCATGCAGGAGCTGACTAATTTTTCTTAAGTAATGAAGTTNTTTCTCAATATTAAAAATTTGCATCACCATTTTTTCATCTGGGCCCTCATTATTTTCATCGGGTTCTGCCTTCAATAATTTGCATTTTTCTTCTTCTAATTGGATCATTAAGTTATGCAAGGAACACAGTTGTTCGACGGAAGTAATCACATAGTTTTNTTCATCCATCACTTGCAGAAGTTGTGCATATTTCTCAGCAAGAAGGCTAAATGATAAATTTTCAGACAAGGGCAGTGAAAATTCCCATCCACCGAGATCGGATAAGGAACGGGTTGAGCGATCAAAAGATTGTCTATTCGTGCTAAGCAAAATTTCTGGAACAGTCAATACCGCAAGCTTTCCTTGTTTAGCTAAAATTTCGGCAGCTGTTGGCATGATATAGGAGGTCTTGCCAATCCCCATAATCAGTGAAAACCACTGGTTGGGATTTTCTTGAATCATTTGAAGAGTTTCAAGTTGTGCCGGACGGTAAATGATCCCTTCTTTAAATTCACCCACAAGACATATACGCATGACTTGATCATTGACTTTGGCTTCTTGAAATCGCTTTTCATTAAGAGCAGCATGCATGATTTGCAATGCCCGAGCCGCTAGGTCTTCAGTGGGTTGTCCTTTTAATAGGTCCTTAGCTTNTTTAAATTGCAAATAAGCAGCATGTCTAAACAAATAAGACGTGATTATGGATTGTAAATCTCCCAAATCTTTTGAGCGTATGGGATCTTTATAAGCCCTTAGGATTTCATTAAAGAGATCGTATTCGGTATAGATTTCAGGATGCATAAGCGCTTCATTGAGCTTAGGATCCTTTATTTCTAGCTGTTTAATTTGATCCAGAAGAGTCTGTCTTTCATTGAAATCAACTTTTTTAGGTGATTTAATCCNTTTATCAACGACCTTTTGAAGTTCCCTGATTTCCTCTTTTGAGAACGTTGTTTNTTGTTCGATCTCAGAGAGCAGCTTTTTCTCTGCTAATTCCAATCCCACTTGTAACTGGTAATTCTCTTCAACCTGCGTTTTTCGCTTCAGGGTTGGATTGANAAATATTTTTACCTCAACTGCTTTTTGACTTAGCTGACGTTTGGCTGTATCGACATCAGAACCCGACGCCTTTAGTGAAGGGAGCATCTCGCGGATTTTATTAAAGTCTTCCTGAACATTTGTAAGATCGTAAGAGAGCATTTCTTGTTTTTCATCAAGGTTTCGATCTTTAATTTTTTGTTCAAGTTGATTAATCAATCTTAATGTTTCGGAATCATTGCGCATTTCTAAGACAGAAAAATTTCTGGCTTCGGAATCTCTCAATAAAGTTAAGAGCTCGCGCGGCTGGTCTAAGTCATAATTACCGTCATTAATAAGATGAGGGATCATAGATGCTTCAAGCGGGCTTAAAANAGAGGTCGCCTCTTCATCTTCTAAGGTTTTTAAAACAGCATTCAAAGAAGTGATATGCTGGCCCTCTTTTCGTGCATCATAAGAACCCTTCGTATCTTCTTTTTTTCGAATCAAGATCGCGTCACGGAGGATTTGCTTAAGCGCGCTGCTTGCCGATTCCACATGGGATAAGGTGTTCTTTTGAATGTCATAGACAGTTGTAAGAATTCCAAGACTGCGATCAAAATAGGGTAAACGTGACTTTAAGCTTTTCAGTCGNNTTGATACACAGCTGCTGGGGAAAAATCCTCGTTTGAAATGAGGGTAGGGCTTTTAAAAAATCTGTAGGTAATCACAGGCAAATTTAACCATTTGAACATGTCGCAATTCTTCTGGATTTTTGGCAGGCTTCAATTCCCAACTCTTGGGAGCAGAGAGAAATAATTGAAGTTTTTAGTTCCTTTTCATGAATTCGCTGCTCTTCTTCGGATAAGCCGTCTGTATTTTTATAGTGGAGGCCGGCAATGATAAAATTAAAAAGTTTCGCAAAATATAATCGGTATCTGGATGGACTCTTTCTACCAGTTTATCGACAGAAGGCTTTTCATCCAGATCAGATATGAGTAATAGAGATAAAACATTGACGTCCCATGACAGTTCATGATTGAAGTATTCGAATTGACTAAAGTTGATATCCATGGTTTGAGCAGTCTCCATTTCCTGCTCTTGATATTTTTCCACATAATTGTGCATGGACATTTTGACATATCGATTGATCTCTTCAAGTTCGACCTCAGACAAAGCGCCTTCTTTTAGCTTGTCTTTTTGATTCAAATACAACTTATGTAATTTAGCGATGTGCTGCAAATTGTGAAGGTATTCTCCGGCTGATTCCGGCTCAAACAGGGTTGAGCTGATTTGATGTGTTTTAATAGACTTCAGCGCTAATTGTGCTTTAAGTTGGAAAGCAATACTCCTAGCAGATTTTGAAGGAATCTTTTCAANAAGAGTTTCCATGCATGCTAAAGCTTCTTTATCCGTTTCACTTGAACCTGCAGCTTTTTNTGCTTTCTCCAAATAATGTTCGGCCAGACGATAATTTTTGATATGGCTGAAATAGTAGGCTAAATATAGAAATGCAGCGGGGCTTCCTTCCTGTTTACCGTTTTCATCAAAAGTCACCAAAAGTGGAGGGAGGTTTTTTATCACGCTTGCTGTTTGATCAAATTCTATTTTTGTTACCCCTTTTTGGGTTTTGATCTCATAAGGATGAATCATAAAAACATGGGATTTACCATTCGTAAGCGGTAAAACAAATTNTTCATGCAATTCGCCCAATGAATTGAGGAAAGCTTTGGCACTGCTACGTTCTCTTAAAATCAGCTGATCGTCAGAGAGATCGGTTAGCCAACGAAAACCTTCTCCAAGTCTTTCATTTTTGTAAGTCCAATTTCCTCTTCCATGACGTTTTAAAGCGTTTCCATCTTGCAAAAAGCGAATCTCTTGAATGAGATGGCTTGTAGGAGAAGCCAAAAAGATTGTGTCCTGATTATTTGCAAAAGGAACAGATTGGCAATGCCTCTGATCTTTATCTAAGACTACATAGAGATTAGCAATAGTGTCTTTTACCTCTTCAATCTTCCCCTTAGAGGTTAAAGAAACCAGGTAAGGAGGCTCTTTTTNGTTTTCATAAAGCGGATGCGTAAAGAGATAAGATTGTTGTGTTTCCTTCGTATTAATCCAAAGGCCATTCTTTTNTATAAGGCGCTCAATGCTGGATAAATTTTCATTTTCAATCGCATCTTGTGGAACAAATTGAAACCATTCTTTTTNTCCTTCCGGTTTATTAGCATTAACCGGAAGCTTCTGGTAGATACGTATTTCAGAGGTGATTTGATTATAGTAAATAGAAAAGCTATTGCCATTATATTCAAAATCATAATGATTTTCAGATAGCGAAGCTCCTCTCCTTAGTGTGGCGCGAATAGGGTTTAAACCAAAAATTTGCGTAATGGATTTAGCAACAAAGGTAGGCAAATCAACCAAAANACCTTCAAACTTATATTGAGGATTTTTAGATTCAATCTGCAAAGTATTTAAATCGATTTTAAAATCCTGATTGATAAATAGATGACTTCTGGTTTGATTCCAGTTTGAATTTGAGTAACCTGGATTGTTTGTGCTCAAACGTACCCAATCATTTAAAAGAGCAATTGAAGAGGTCTGATTTTNTTCACAATAATCCCTGACAAATGGAAGCAACTGCGTTTGGATCCATTGGTTTATTTCTTTATTGAAAATAGGAATTCCAATGCTATCTGCGGTATTCCTAAAAATCGAGGCAGCATGCAATAAAAGCGCAAGATCACTTGATGCTATTTGCGGATCTAATGGGTTTTTGTACGAGGCGTACATATAAGTCAATGCAGTGGAAGNCACGATCTTTTCATAATCGATCATCCATTCATGAAGCCACTCATAACCCGTTTTTGAACTCTCCCCAATCGAAATTGCCTGATCAAAACCCAGCCATAGATCAGCTATGTCAGAATTTTGGGTGTAAGAAATATGTTCTTTGATTGTATCAGACAAAAGCAGCAAGAAGGGGGCGGCATTTCTGTCAGAAAATTTCTCTTGAAGAAGTTCACGGATATCTTTTGCAAGAATTTCAAAATAAAGAGGATTTGCTTTGATTGCTTGAGAAAGAGACTCGGGGCGGGTCAGATTTAANNAAATGGTTTTTTGAAATTCGGGCTCGCCTAATAAATAAGGATGCGTCCGGAGCAAATTGAGAGTCTCGAAAATACTACTAAAGGAAATTTTGTGATCTAATCCGATTTGCAAACTTTCCAAGATGTAATTGTTGGCCTGGTTAATTTGACCTTGAGGATCTTTTGCCAGGTTTCTTTGAAGGAGCGTCGGCTCTGTTGCTCCTTNTTGAGGCGAAACAGTCCCGACATCGAGACTTGTTCCAAAAATACCACGTTTATTTTGTACATTATCATCATCCTTTTGAGTGAGATAGGTTGCCACCCCTCTTGCTGCCCCCACAAGAGCCTCGCTATTAGTTTCTTTGTTAGGAAAAGTATATTTATCGCTAAAATTTTCCTGTCCAAGATCCCAAATTCCATTAGGTAAATAGGCAAGACCACCTTTAAGCAATGAAAGGCGGTCAGTGATTTTTACACAATATTTGTGAGTGACGTATTGCTCGGGTTCAAGTTCAAGCCTTCCCATCGACTTTAAACGTTCCTGATTATCCTCATGTTTTAAAGCTTTAATCAAAATCCCTTTTTCTTTAGCAGTTGAAGCGCCCTTCTCAACCGCACGTTTGACTAAACTATCGAGATAATTGACACCTAAAGCTTCGCTGACTCTTCCTTTAGGAAAGAAAGGATAGAGCGTGTTGTCTGGTTTCATGACACAAGATAGCGTGCATTGCAAAATCCCCATAGCATCATAAGCTCCAAACTCTTTGAGCTTTTTAGTAGAAGCGCGAAGATCGCATCGAATGGAAGAATTTTGCTTCTCTTTTATTAAAGAAAGAATTTGATTGACTTCACCCATTTGAATAGGAAGCCAACCAAAACGAAAATGCGGATGAAGAGTAAGAATATCCGATATCTCTCTATAGTCAGTATCTATATCTCTACAGAACGCTATAATGAGTTGAGATTTAATCATCTGAAGAATTTGATCTTNTTCAGGCGCTTCCTCTTGCAGCCTCAAAGAACATTCCCAAATATGTTTATTGAATTTAACGATGTTCAAATGAATGGAAGACGAATGGCTCAATTTCTCCCAAANATTTGCAGCTTCACCTTCTGGAAGAGGGAGGCATTTCAAAGTTTGGACACTTAATTGTTTAGCGGCAACATACTCTTTTTGCTCGATGAGCTTATCAGCTTTTACCTGGAGGCTTTCCAGGTGGCGTGCAATTGCTGACTCATCTTGAGTTTTGACTGCAGCTCTTAGTTCATTTAGATCCACTTCATAAGGAGCTAACACGTCAACTTGCTGGGGCTTTTTAACTATTTCTTCAGAAGGTTTTGTAATATTTACATTGGCTTTAAGTCTATAGGTAGAAGAACTTTTAATCATTCCCTTATCTATTTCCAATGCTTTATTCCTGCGTCGTGTTTTTGAATATCGAGNGCTTGCCGCTTCCAGTTGTTGGATTTTTTGAAAAAACATNNCAAAGGTTTTACTGATTGTTTTTAGCTGTTCAAATTCGCTAGCATCCATGCGTTTGATCAAGTGATCTTCAAACTTTTTGACTTTAAACTTTAAGAGTTCCAGTTGCCTTGCCTGCTGCTTTTCAGTCAGGTAAGGCTGTGCAGCAAAATATCTTTCATAATGCTCTTCAATCAGTTGAATGAGGAAGGCTACCTTATCTTGAGTCGGTGCTTCAGGAAAAAATGCAGNAAGGTCTTGTCCAACTATTCCTTTTAAACTTTTATCCAAATAGTCTTCTTCGGGGATTTTAAGCGGAATTCCCCCATTTTGGCAGAGGCTTTCATTTAACCATTTCGCAGCATCAAATTGTTTTTCTAAGATTTCATGCACTGTAGCCGGGGTTTGATTTTCGTCTTTAGTAAATTGATGCATGACTTTAATGCGGATTTGTTCTCTATAACCAAGTTGAAAGGATTTTACCTTATTTTGAGGGTAAGAGAGGACGCAAAGTTGATGGGTCAGATCCGTTAAAAGTTCAGGAGTGGGGTTGTCAAAACGATAGGATTGCTGGAGATTTTCAAATGACGGGCTGCCAAGACAATTTAAGTCTAAACGGAGTTTTTTATCTGCATCAAGATAAAAAGTGGCTAGCATGGGTTGATATTTTCCATTTTTTTGATAAAAACCCACAGGAAGCGACATGAGGGCGGTTTCACCATCAATTTTGGGATCTTTTAATCTTTCACTGGCTTTTTCGGATAAGTTTCTGCTTAGCTCATACAGGGAATTTTTNNGGGTTTTTAATCCATTTTCCAAAAGCGAAGCCTGTTTTTTCATCGCCTGTAAATAATCTTTTACTTCCTCACTTTTGGATTCCTGACAAGTTTCCAGTTGATGAATCAGGATTTGGAGGTGATTTTTATAGTCTCGCAAATAGCTTTGCGCATTTTTATATTCAAACGATTCGTCCAAATCTTCAAGACGTTGCAAAGCTTTGCTGCGATTTTTATCAATAAAATGTCCCATAAAAATCAAAGGACTTAAAAGAAGTTTCCAAATTAAATTGATAAGGGGAACACGAGCCGGCCATGCCGATAAAAGTTCCTCTAATCTTGTTACAACAGCGGGGGCTTTAAACTNTTGGATATTACCAATAGCAATTTCATTGACATTGAAATTTGAGGTCTGGGGAAGTTTTTCAGGGGCAAGAATTTCTAAGTTTAAGTCTTTCCAGTTTAAATTGATGATCGTTTCTTCAGTGTCAAGTTTTTGAAGAAGAAAGGCGTAGGCTTCTGGATTTTCTTNTAGGTTCGTCAGCTCTGAGTTTGTCAGCCGCTGCTCTGAATGTAGAATAAATTTTTTGTGGAATAGTTCGTTTTTAGCAGAAATAGTATAAAGAAAGCCCATGGAAATCACTTTTGATGAAATTTATTTTAAATTATAATTGAATTTCAATTTTAAATCAATTTGGAACGATTATAGTCTTGCGCTTAATTAAATGGTTTTGCTATCAAGATCAGTTTTTCTTGAATTGATTAGGTCATATGGCAAACATCATCCATGCTTTCTCGACTGCATTTAAACCTGCAATTCCTTTAATATCAGCCTTTAGTACCGAGGCAATTCAAAAATTACGCCCTTTGGTCAAGCATGCATTTAACTTTATTCAATGGGGGTTTGTCACACTATATGGGGCAAAGGAAATTTTATTCGATCGAGTCACTGATCTTCAAAAGACTAAAAGAAAATTCTAGTCNACCAAAGCGAACCGGGTGGATCTATTTTTAAACAAAACTTTTTAAAAAGCTCCTCTGGCAGGAGCCATAAAATTTCACCATGCCCACGGAAGTCTTTATATGGCTTCTGGGGTATCAGGCAGTTTGGCCGCAGCGCATCATTTAGGATGGTTGAATCTCGGCAGCCAGGTTGCATTTTCCTTGGAGATAGCAGGCAATGGCCTTTTTGGAATTGCAAGCCTCATTGCTTTAATTCAGAATATAAAAATCTATCGTGCCGCCAGCAAGGTGTGCGAATCAGCCCCGCTGCATGAGAAAGAAGCGGCAAACAAGTTAAAAACCTCTTCGATGATGGGAATTTTAAGCAACCTGAATTACATTATTGGCGCCGCGTTGCTAATGATCGGCTCCCTTGCTACCTTAGCTCTTCTCTTCGGATGCATAGCGGTCTTCATTGGAGGATTAAAAATTTTATATGATTTCCTGCAGTTTCGCAATGCGTATTAAATTCAAAAAAACATTTACATAAATTTAAAATAAAATTTATAAACATTTTATTTTTATTAATTTTTCTTTATGAAAAGCTTGAAATCGGCTATAATTGAGTTTCTCAAAAAAGTTTTTAAATATGGAATGAGATTATGGCCAAGATTGAAGACAGTCCGATTAAGGTGAATGAACAGAACAATCCTCCTGAAATTATCCAAAAAGAAGGGAAAGGTTTTGGCCATCATTTTAAAGTCATTCGAGAGAAAGTGCAGACTTTTATTGTCGATGCTTTCCGTGCTTTAGCAAAAGTCTTTAATGAACGTTCTCCTTTAGGAAAAGTTTATAAACTTTCTATTAATGTTTTAACAGGTATCGGACATGCGGTCGGTTCAAATTTCCGTGGTGCGGGTCTGCTAAAAGCCTTAGGAATTGTGGATAACTTTAATGACTGCCTGGATTTTGTTGAAGATACAGACCACTTTATACATGCTCGCTTTAATGATAAGCATGGAAAGGTGGCTAATAGGTGGGAATTTGCTGCAAGAATTGCGCTTTTAATTGCAGACGTAGGTGGGATAGTACTTTGGTTGAATGATTTAACATTTATTTCTCTTTCCAAGGCTAGTGCAGCTATAGGAAAAGGATTCAGCAAGCTCGCTTCTGCACTTGGACCCACCTTTAATAGGGCCATCAATGGGGTGGTAAAAACTCTGCCTTTTGTGGCAAAAGTAGCTGCTAAGGTAACTTTATTGAATGTCATTAGAAGTGTGGTGGGATTTGCCTTTATAGCTCTTGCTGCAAACGAATGCCGAAAAATCTATACGGCAATTAAAGAAAGAAACTGGAAAGAAGCTGCCAATTGTTCGCTCAATTTAATTTCATATGCAGCAGAAGTAGCTTTAAAAGCTCTAGCAATCGTAAGTTGTACGTGCATCCCTGGGCTTGTTGCTGTCGGATGTGTCGCCGCTGGATTTGGACTTGCATCCTTTATTATGAAAGCAGTGCGCGAATATCAAGAAGAAAGAGCTGAGGAACAATCAAATAGAGTTGCCGCACAGGCAGCCTAAGTTTAGTTTTAATATAAGGATTTTTAACAAGTAGGTTTTATGAGTAGTTTGGCCATTCAAAGTCGCATTTTTGTAAACAACACTGAAGTTGTTAACAGTGGCGCAGAAAATTGTGAAAAAAGAACCTCTTCATCTGAAGATTAAAAACTGCTTTGAAAAAGCGATAAAGGAATTTGTAAGCGCTATTAGGCATGCAATCGAATTTCTTGCCCATGCCGTTGCGACTCACGACAATATTCAATCTCTTTGTAAGTTTGGAAAATCTACGATCTCCTTCTTTAAATACGCGTTCAAAGCAGAATCGGAAGGTTTTAATAATTTGAAAAATGAACTGGAAGTGGTAGACAGCGCGATTGACGTAGCTGATTTTATCGTAGATATTAAAGACTGGTTTGTGCCTAAGGAAGATCCTAAAGATGGCCAGAAAAAATGTTCTTTAATNCATGAGGGAGTCACTAAGTGGAAAATTCTTAGCAAGGCTTTTGGAACAGCTTCAAAAGGTTTAGGTGCATTTAAATTCTTACTCGATGTAGGGATCATTAAGCTTGCCCGTTTTTCAGCCTATTTAAATACCATTCCTTTCTTTAGAGTCATTATGCAATTCTCACCTTTACGCGTCGTGAAGGATTCGATTGCGATGGTCAGTGCTTCATTAGCAATTGTCGATCACAGTATTGGTGTTCACAGAAAACAGCCGGATATTGACAAAGCAGATCTAAGATTAAGAAAATGGGAAGCTAAGCAAAGTCTTCTGAAATATACAGCCGCTAACGAAGCTGATAGGAAAGCAATCCTAGCTAAAGCTTTGAAAGGGAAAATGTAGCTGAANAATGAACAGGAAGAAAGCTACTATAAAAAACTTGAAATCGCTTATGTAAATGCTCGCAATGGCTTGCAAAAATTAGGTGTAGAGTCAAATAGGGCGCTTCCGGAAGCGAAATGGACTGAAGTAAAGACTAATTATCAAAATGGCGATTTAGCAGCCCTCGAGAAAAAATGTTCTGAGAAAGTTGCTGACAAGGCAAAAAACCTTTCCAATAAAAGGTTTTACAGAATNAAAGATTGGTTAGCCATCGCTTTCCAGGCCTTCAAAGTCGCTGCAATTATTATTGGTTTAGTGGGTGTCTTTGCTTCTCTGTACGGAGCCGCAGCCTTNTTACTCATTCTTGGTGCAGCGTGGTTTGTGACCAGCTCTATCGGGATGGCTCGTCTTTACTATGGCTTCAAACACAGACATGTGAAAGCCTAGTTAGACATTCCCAAAAGTGTCAAAAAACCAGATCTCAGTCAATGAGTTCTGGTTTTTTATTTACACAATTTTAAAATTTTTGTTAAAATTTTCCATTGATTTTTTATTAATGGTTATCAAATTGAAAATAGCTGTATCTGCACCAATTGCAATTAAAAAGCATTCTAAAGAAACCTTTTCGAAATTAAAGAAAACTTTTCAACATACAGTTTCTTATATCAGTCATTCTGTTAATAAACTCTCTAATATGAGTAAACTTAGCAATCTGACTTTAAAAATCATCAAATTTGCTACACTGATCCTCGGAGAAGAGAATGTCTCTNNTTTGCTTCCCGTTAAAACCCCTCTAAAAACAGTAAAAAATGTAACAGGAACGCTAAAACTTGCCGACAAAAGTTATGGGCTCATCAATGTAAATTCTAAAACCTCCTCGTTACAGGTAGCCCATAAAGTCACTTCGTTTGTTAGCAGCGTTTTAAAAACCATTAAATATTGTGGATCTTTAGGGTTGATTCAATTAGGAAAGTTTGCAAGCGCAATAGGTAAAATTCCTGTTTTTGGTATTATAACAAAAATGCCTTTAGGGATCGTAATTGACGTTTTACAATTTGTCGTAAACGTGTTGGGCGTTATAGAAGATGGTCAAAGTATTTTTGCTCTTGGAAATAACATTAANAAAACTGAAAACAAACACTTAGAATGGGAAAAGCAAACTAAGGAAATTGAAGAGCTGATTCGTCTCACAAAGGAATCCGCCAATATCCGCGATAAACTTATTCAAAGCAGAAAGCATTCTTTAATCAATCAGCCCAGCCAAACAGATCCTTTTCTGTCGCAGACCTTTACGATTGAAAAAATACCCCTTCTTCCAGCATCCAAAATGGAAAGTGCTGCCGAGTTAACTGCTGAAATTCAATTACCAGCAATCGAACTTGCCGCAAACCCAGTGCATCCAGCATTTGTAGAGAACGAACTAGAGCAGATTGCAAAAAAGACCTCACATTCAACCCAAATTAAGCACAGTCACAGTGGGCCATGTCGTAGANNTTTGCAGTATGATCAATCCCTGAAAAACTCTACGATCGTTTTGACCATGAAAAAATGGGACATTTTGACCATGAAAAAACAACAGAAATCTTCTAAAGAGATCGAAAATTTTAAAAATCATTTAAATTCTCGTGATCACGTTCACGAACTTGCTAATGACATTGTCAAAGAACTCACTAAGACATCCACAGGCGAAGTCAATGTCAAAAATCTATCCTCGGTCAATGATAGGATGAATCTTTTTGAGATCGAGCCCAATATACCTGACAAAGTTATATTGAATGCTGGAGAAGTCTTACCAAAGGAATTCAAGGAAACAGCGGAAATGGAAAAAATGTCAGCACCTGCTCAGTTAATAGCAGTTTCTGAAAGTTTAGAGACTGAATCCGCTGCATCGCAAAAGCCCTCTTCCATTGACTTAATTGATAGTACCAGGACACAAGCTCAATTATCATCTACTGTACCGTCGGTTTTNGCAGCGAATTCAATGCTTTCTGTTTCAAAAGAACAACCCGTTAACAGCGTAGAAGCTGAAGTCCCTGAGGAAATCAAGCAATTACAATCCAAAGTAGATCAACAAACAGTTTTATTCAACGAACAAATTGGAAAATTAAAAGCCTTTTGCTGCGAAAATATTGCCAAAGCAAATAGTTATTTTGCCGAAAGTCGAACAATGCCAGGTGAACGAAAAGATAAATGGCAAAGTAAAGTTATGAAATGGGAAAAAATCCTAAATGCCCTAGAAGAAGGGGAATTGAGCCTTCTTGATGAAATAAACCAACAATTTGCACTTGAACTCCAAAGGAANAAAAACTCCATTGAAATGTTCAAACAAGTCAAAATTCAACGCATTCTGTCTCTAATCTATCGTGCTGCCAAAGTGGTTTTAGCAGCCGCTTCAATTTTCCTTTTCTTTTCAGGAATAGGTACAACATTGATTCTGGCAGGTTATATTACGTTTGCCATTTTAACGTATGCTTTCGGTATTTTCAAATTTTTCTGGAAAGAAATGCATACACAACAATTGCACGCTTTCAAGAAATTTGAACTGAGTAAGGTATAAGACACGCTGAAGAGCTTATGCAAAATAGTGAAACCCGTTTAAATAAAGATGAGTGGATCGTTGTATTAAGTCTTCTGGGGCTTCTGGCGACACTTACATTTGCAACCCATAAACATTGGTTTACAGATACACCAAGACAATATTCAGATTCTCATGTTGTCTACAATAGCAGCATTTGTGTGAAAGTCGAGGGANNAGTTGAACACCCTGGATTTTACACCATGAAAAAGGGGACNAGAATAGAAGATGTCTTAAGTTTAGCCAAGCCTAAAAAAACTGCGGATTTNAAAAAAGTAGCGTTTGCGAAAAAGATTCAGGATGGACAAACTTTAAGAGTGCCTCCATTGGAGTGGATCACTATTTACCTAGAGGGCGCTGTTGAAAAACCTGGTCCGTTATTGCTTCCCAAGGGTGCTACAATAGAAGAGGTACTGAAACATGCAAAATTTAAGCCGCAAGCCGATCTAAATAAATTGAGNAAAGAAAAAAAGCTGAAAGATGGCGAAATTGTAAAGGTTTTATTTGATAAATCATGCTGTCATGTAAGTGAAAAGGGAAATTAACCACTGCTGAGTAATTTTTCAGAAAACTGTTGAGAAAAATACAGCAGTTTGTTAATCTCTTCACTTAAGCAAATTTATTGAAAGCAATTTCATAATTTGCTGAAAATGTTTTCATCTTGAAAACTCTGCTAAGAACGTGCATCACATGTACCTTGGCACATGGAATCAAGATATTCATTTCTTGTGAGTTTAAGAAAAACAAGTTTGTAATAAACGCAATCAAACATTGAGTTAAGGATTAATTATGGCGCCTAAACTGATGGGCAAAAAGCGCGGAATGGTTCAGCTTTTTGATAANAAAGGAAATAGCGTTGTTGGGACAGTTATTGAATTGCAGCCTAACGTTATTGTTCAAATCAANAAGAAAGAAACTGATGGTTACGATGCTGTACAAATCGGCTTTGACAAAATTGAAGTGAAAGACAAAAGAACTGTTTCGAAGCGTCTTTCCAAGCCTTTACGCGGGCATTATGCAAAAGCGGGATTAGAGCCTTGCCGTCATCTTTGTGAAACTGAAGTAGAGGATATTAACGCATATCAAGTCGGACAAGAATTAGGCTTAGATCTCTATTCGGATATTGAATTTCTTGATGCAACTGCTATTTCCAAAGGAAAGGGATATCAGGGCGTTATNAANAAATATAATTTTGCGGGTGGACCTGCATCACACGGTTCTGGCTTTCATAGACATGCCGGATCAACAGGGATGCGTTCAACTCCAGGTCGCTGCCTTCCTGGCGGACCACGTCCTAGCCATATGGGTCTAGAGACTATTACAGTACAAAATCTTGAAGTTGTGATGGTGAAACCAGAAGAACAAGTGATTGTTGTTAAAGGAGCTATTCCTGGCCCAACAAATGGTTTGGTTTACATTGCACCTTCTGTAAAAAAATCTAGCTCTAAAAAAGCTCGTAAGTAAAAATTTCTTGGAGTGAACCTGTGGCTACATTGAAAAAATACAATTTAAAAGGTCAGGAAACTGGCCAGGTAACAGTTGACGAAAGATTGGTTAATGCTGAAGCGCATGGACAAATGATTAAAGATTATATTGTTGCACTTAGAGCTAACGCACGGCAATGGTCTGCGAATACCAAAACTCGTTCTGAAGTCAACCATTCCACNAAAAAACCTCACCCTCANAAAGGTGGAGGTCGTGCTCGCCAAGGGATGTTGTCTGCTCCCCAATATAAAGGTGGAGGACGCGTTTTTGGCCCAAGACCTAAGTTTGATCAGCATGTGCGCATCAATAAAAAAGAAAGAAAAGCAGCCATTCGTTGTCTTTTAGCTGAAAAAATTGCAGAAAATCGTCTTCACATTATCTCCGAACCTCATCTCAAAGAACCCAAAACTAAAACGGTCGCAAATTTCCTGGAAGCAGTAGGCCTCGCTGGAAGCAGGGTGATGTTTTTAGGTGAAGCGCACTATGCGGAAGTAAAAACAGAGGGTGAATCCAAGCGTGTGACTGTAAAGCATGACAAACATGAAAATTTTGCGAAAAGCTTGCGCAATATACCAAAGGTTTCATTCGCTCTAGCGACAAATATCAATGGGTATGACGTGTTAGTTGCAAAAGATATATTTGTAACTGAGACTGCTTTAAATGAATTAGTTGAATGGTTGTGCTAACCATAAAAGATAGAAAGGAATAAGGAATAAAGTAATGTCAAAAAAGATCCTTACCAGATAGTAAAACACCAGCATGTGACAGAAAAATCTTCGGTGTTGCAGGGACTAAAAATGCAAACAGCAATCCATCGTTAAAGCGCTGCGAATCACCAAAGTATGTGTTTGTGGTTGATCGCAAAGCAAATAAAACTGACATTGCAAAGGCTATCGAAGAAATTTACAGCGATAAAAATATCAAAGTCGTAGCTGTTAATACCATTAACGTTAAGCCTAAAGCAAGACGTGTGCGCGGCCGTCCGGGGATGAAACCTGGCTTTAAAAAGCTGTGGTGACCCTAGAAAAAGGCGACAGTCTTGATAACGTATAAATTAAGAGGCTAAGAAGAGCAAATGTTAAGAAAATACCGTCCAAATACACCAGGAACGCGTCAGTTAATTCTTCCTATTAACGAGACGTTGACGAGAGCTAAAGCTGGCGCACGTGCCACTGTAAAGCCGACAAAGTCTTTGCTCCTACCNAAAAAACGTACAAGTGGTCGTAACAATAACGGTCACATCACTTGCCGACATAAAGGTGGAGGACATAAGCGTCATTACAGAATCGTGGATTTTAAAAGAGATAAAGAAAATATACCAGCTCGAGTCGCCTCTATTGAATACGATCCAAATCGATCAGCCTATATTGCGTTGTTAAACTATGCAGATGGTGAAAAGCGCTATATTTTAGCTGCACATGGTTTGAAAGAAGGGGATGTGGTTCAAACAAGTGATGAGTCGCCTTTTAACGTCGGCTGCTGCATGAAGCTAAAACATATGCCTGTCGGTTCAACAGTGCACGCCATCGAGATGATCCCTGGTAGAGGTGCAAAACTTGTCCGCTCAGCAGGACTTTCCGCACAGTTGATGGCACGAAGCGGTGGTTATGCAACGATAAGAATGCCTTCCGGTGAAATTAGAATGGTAAGTGAAGATTGCCGTGCCACTTTTGGGATGGTATCCAACTCTGAGCATAATTTGCGCGTCGAAGGAAAAGCCGGCCGTATGCGCTGGAAGGGAATTCGTCCAACAGTTCGTGGAACTGCGATGAACCCTGTTGACCACCCACACGGAGGCGGTGAAGGTAAGAATAAAGGTAATATTCCTCAAACTCCTTGGGCCATTTATACACGCGGACTCCGAACAAGATCTCAGAAGAAGTCAAGAAAGTTTATAGTTAAAGATCGAAGGAAGAAATAAATATGGCAAGATCACTGAAGAAAGGACCTTTCGTTGATCATCATCTTCTGAAGAAAGTGGAAGAGATGAATAAAAAGGATCTAAAACGCCANATTAAAACATGGTCAAGAAGATCCATGATTATTCCAGAAATGATAGGGCACACATTTGATGTGCATAACGGTAAAAANTTCATTTCTGTATTCGTCTCTGAGAATATGGTAGGTCATCGTTTGGGCGAATTTTCACCTACACGTGTTTTCAAAGGGCATCCAATTAAGAAAGCAGAGGCACCAGCAAAATGATTAATAGTGCAAAAGCAGTCACAAAATATATAAGAATTAGTCCACGAAAAGCACGTCTTGCAGCTGGGCTTATTCGCGGTCTTCCTGTCCATCAGGCGACTCTCCAATTAACATACAGCAATCTCAAAGCTGGACGTTTATTGAAGAAAACNCTTGATAGCGCAGTTGCTAACGCAGAGACTCAGTTAGACATGCGTCGTGAAGATTTAAAAGTTTTAGAAGTTCGTGTTGACGAAGGTCCAAGATTAAAGCGTGCGAAGCCTAAAAATAAAGGTGGACGCCATGCAATTTTAAAAAGAACTAGTCACTTCACTGTTGTAGTCAGTTCGGGAAAGGAGTAATTGAATGGGACAAAAACTAATCCGATAGGATTTCGCCTCGTTCGCAATAAAAAATGGCGATCAAAATGGTACGCCAATAAGCAAGATTTTGGAAATCTGCTTGTAGAAGATAAAGTTATTCGCGACTATTTGCTTAAAAAGCCTCAGTGTCAAGGAACTGCGCTTATTAAAATTCGTCGTATGAGCGAAAAAATCGAAGTGACTATCTGTACAGCGCGTCCAGGAATGGTCATTGGTAANAAAGGTTCAGAGATCGATGTATTGCGTGATGAGCTTTATAAATTAACTGGAAAAGAGGTTTGGATAGAGGTCGAGGAAATTAAGCGTCCTGATCTTGACGCAAAAATCGTTGCAGATGGTATTGCGAAGCAACTAGAAAGACGTATTCCTTTTAGACGTGCGATGAANAAAGCAATGCAATCTAGCATCGAAGCAGGTGCTCTTGGAATTAAAGTGCAATGCTCTGGTCGTATAGGTGGAGCTGAAATTGCACGTACTGAATGGTATAAAGAGGGTAGTACACCATTGCACACTTTACGTGCTGACATTGATTATGCAATGGGAAGAGCTGAGACTACTTATGGTAGCATTGGCGTAAAGGTTTGGATTTACCGTGGAGAAGATAACCTTGTGAAGGAGGGCCAGTAACAATGCCTTTAATGCCAAAAAAGACAAAACATCGAAAAATGATGAAAGGCTCCTGTTCAGGTTTAAGCAAAGGAGCAACATTCGTTCACTTTGGTGAGTTTGGAATACAAGCTCTAGAACGTGGATGGATTACAAATCAGCAGATTGAAGCTTGCCGTGTAGCTATCAACAGATATTTTCAACGTAAAGGAAAAGTGTGGATTCGCATATTTCCTGATAAGCCTGTGACNAANAAACCACAGGAAGTACGTATGGGTAAAGGTAAAGGGGCCTCNGATCACTGGGTCGCTGTGATTAGACCAGGAAGAATTCTNTTTGAAGTTGGGAATGTCACACGTGAAGAAGCCCAACATGCACTTAGACGTGCGGCGGCAAAATTGGANTTAAAGACACGTTTTGTAGAGCGTGTTGAACAAGTATAAGGTGTAGTATGAAGAAAGCTCAAGATTATAGAGATCAATCATTAGAAGAATTGGAAGCCAATTGCAGGGATGCCCGCAGAGAGCTCTTCAACCTTATAGGAGAGATGAAGCAATCCAAAAAGTTGAAAAGCCGCACTTGGTGCGACATAAAAGCATGAAATTGCCCTTATGCTCACTGTAATCAATGAAAAAAGAAAAATAAGGGGATTGGTCCATCCGAATAAGAGGCCAATTTATAAATAAAGGTTAAGGCATGGAAGACAAAGTGATTGAAGAACGAGGAAACCGCAANAGTAAAAAAGGCGTAGTCATTTCCAATAAAATGGAGAAAACTGTCGTCGTAAAAATTCAAAGAAGAATGCGGGATCCCAGATACGGCAAGATCATTACAAGAAATAANAAAGTTTATGCTCACAATGAGATTCGTCCGTTTGAGATTGGCGAAGAAGTCACAGTAGTAGAAACTAGACCAATATCAAAACTAAAGAGATGGCGTGTTGTCGCCTAGCAAATTGTATAATATTTGGAGTTAGCAACGTATGATTCAACAAGAAACGGAGCTCAAAGTAGCCGACAACTCTGGTGCCAAGCGTGTCAAATGTTTTAAAGTCCTTGGCGGCTCGAAGCGTAGATATGCAGGTGTCGGTGACATTATCGTTTGCTCTGTGCAAGAAGCCGATCCTGAAGGCGGAGTTAAAAAGGGTGATGTAGTTAAAGCTGTAATTGTAAGGACTTCAGCTCCCATCAGAAGACAAGATGGGACAATTTTGAAGTTCGATACCAATGCATGTGTTTTAATCGACGATAAAAACAACCCGCGAGGCACGCGTATATTTGGACCTGTTGCCCGTGAGGT
The DNA here is from genome assembly GCA_013414685.1 of Parachlamydiaceae bacterium. GTDB lineage: Bacteria > Chlamydiota > Chlamydiia > Chlamydiales > Parachlamydiaceae > Neochlamydia. The sequence goes on from CP058704.1 coordinate 2,506,902, forward strand.
GCGCGATAAAGAATTCCTCAAAATCGCGTCTTTGGCTCCAGAAGTGATTTAAAAATGAGGATTAAGAAATGACTAAAGTGAAAACCCATAAATCGATCCGCAAAGGCGATAAAGTCATTGCCATTGCTGGAAATTACAAAGGCCAATCAGGCGAGGTTTTGCGTCGCATTGGTGAAAAAATCGTGGTTCAAGGACTTAATGTACGTAAAAAACACGTTAAAAAAGTCAGGCCAACCCTCAAGGCGGTGTGATTGAACTGGAAAAGGTATTCATGTTTCCAATTTAAAAGTGCTAAATGCGCAAGAAAAGCCTGTGAAATTGAAAGCACGCCGAAGTGAAAAAGGCCAAAAAGAATTGATTTACAAACAAGATGACCAACATGTTGTTCATCGTGCTGTTAAAAAACAAAAACTAAAAAGAGTTGAAACTTAAAATGTCTAGGTTAAAGAAACATTATCTAGAAAAGGTAAAACCTGCGTTACTCAAAAAGTTTGAATACGCAAACCCAATGAAACAACCTGCCCTTAANAAGGTTGTGATCAACATGGGTATCGCTGAGCCTTCTAAAGATAAGAATGCCATCCAAGCATGTGTCAAAGAATTGACAATGCTCACTGGCCAAAAGCCCATTATTACAAAAGCAAAGAAGGCGATTTCAAACTTTAAACTACGTGAAGGCCAGCCGATAGGAATTAAGGTCACATTGCGTGGTCAAAGAATGTATGATTTTATCGATCGCCTATTTAATATCGTCAGTCCGCGTATCCGTGACTTTAGAGGTTTTCCTACTAAGTGCGACGGCCAAGGAAATTATACGCTAGGTCTTGATGATCAGCAGGTGTTCCCAGAAATTAACCTTGACGAGGTGAAGCGTGCACAAGGGATGCATATCACTTTCGTCACTAGCGCCGAAACAGATGAAGAATGTGTTGAACTGTTACGTTTGCTTGGACTACCCTTTAAAAACATGCCGGTTTCGGTAATAGCTTAAGAATAGGAGATGAAATCATGGCAGTACCTAGCGATTCAGTAGCCGATTTCCTCACAAGGATTCGAAATGCTGCAAGAGCACAACATCGTTATGTGGATGTAAGCTGGAGCAAAATTAAAGAGAATATTGCAGAAATCCTCAAGCTCAATGGCTTTATCGAAAATTATTTGGTCAATAAAGATCAAAATAATAGAGGAACAATAAGACTNTTTCTCAAATATGTAGAAGGTCGTCAACCTGTTATTCAAGGTTTAGAAAGAGTGTCGAAACCTGGTTTACGTAAATATGTTGGATATGAAGATATTCCTAACTTTTATGGTGGCCTGGGCCTTTCCATCCTGTCAACATCGCAAGGTGTGATGGCAGGAAGCGAAGCACGCAAGCGGCATATCGGTGGTGAATTGCTTTGTTTAATATGGTAAAGGAATTAAGGAGTTTTATCAATGTCACGTAAAGGAAAAGCACCTATTCCCTTAGCGAAAGGTGTAGAAGTTAAACTGAATGGTTCAACATTAACTGTNAAAGGTCCGAAAGCGACTCTAACGCGTGAAATTATTCCCGGAATTGAAGTCGTTGTAGAGGGTGATCAGGTATTGGTTAATCTCGCAGCTGGGCATGAAGACAAGAATCATTATCATGGCTTGTATCGTTCGCTTATTAATAATATGGTTATTGGTGCCAGCCAAGGATTTACNAANAAACTTGAAATGATCGGCGTCGGTTATAGAGCAGCTGTACAAGGTCAATTATTGGATTTACAGGTAGGTTTTTCGCATCCTACAAAAGTACCTATTCCAAAAGGTGTGCAGGTGACTGTCGATAAAAACACAATGATTATTGTGACAGGCTCTGATCCGCAACAAATCGGTCAGTTTGCTGCACAGGTTAGATCTATCAGACCGCCTGAACCTTATCAAGGTAAAGGGATCCGATATGAAGGGGAATATGTGCGCAAGAAAGCGGGTAAAGCTGCTGCAGCTAAGAAATAATCCCAAGGGAATGATAGGTAGGATTTACTGAGGAGTATATGATTAATATCACAAAAATAGACACAGACTACGTTGTAAGCGTGCTTTAAGAGTGCGTAAACACATCCACGGAACAGCCGCAAAACCACGTCTCTGTGTTGTGAAAAGCAATAAACACATTCAAGTGCAACTTATTGATGATGATAGTCATCACACGATTTGTAGTGTAGCAACCTTTTCAAATGAATTTAAAAATACTGAATTCGCTAGAAAAAATAAAGCGTCTGCTGCTAAACTAGGTGAAAAAATTGCAAAAATTGCACAAGAAAAAATATTAGAGAAATTGTCTTCGATAGAGGACCATTTAAGTATCACGGAATTTTAGCCGCTCTTGCTGATGCAGCAAGAGGTGCTGGCCTTCAATTCTAAAACTATTTAGGATATCCAAATGGCNAAAAATAGCGAGAATCCNAAAAAAGAAAGAGCTAATTCTGAACTCAATGAGAAGGTTCTTTATATTAATCGTTGCGCAAAAGTCGTCAAGGGTGGACGTAAGTTCAGCTTTTCTGCATTAATCCTTGTTGGCGATGGAAAGGGTCGTGTAGGTTACGGCTTTGCAAAGGCAAATGAATTGACAGATGCAATCCGTAAAGGCGGTGAAGCCGCACGTAAAAATATGCAGACTTTTGCGATGGAAGGAACCTCTGTTCCTCATGAAATTTTAGTTCATTGGGATGGAGCTGTCATCTTATTAAAGCCAGCGCCACAGGGCTCTGGAGTCATTGCCGGTTCAAAGGTCAGAGCTGTATTAGAACTTGCAGGGCTTAAAGATGTGATGGCAAAGAGCGTTGGATCCAATAATCCAATTAACCAAGTTCGTGCAACATTTAAAGCTCTTTCAAAGCTGAAAAAGCGTGAACAGATCAAACAAATGAGAGGCCAAGCATGACTTCATTGAATCAACTTAAAGACGTATCACGTGANAAGAAAAAACGTAAAAGAGTCGGCCGTGGAATTGGATCGGGCGTAGGTAAAACTTGCGGCCGCGGAGAAAAAGGGGCGGGTTCACGTTCAGGTTATAAAAGAAGATATGGGTATGAAGGCGGTCAGTTCCGTTTGTTCATGAAATTGCCTATTCGCGGTTTTAGTAATGCTCGCTTTCAACGAGACTATGAAATCGTTAATTTAAGCCAAATCAACGACATGTATGAAGATGGTGAAATTGTGAATGTGGAAACATTGACAGATAAAGGCTTTCTTCGTGGTAGAGTCAATGGCGTTAAAATTTTAGGGAATGGTGAATTAAGCAAGAAGGTTAAGATAGAGGCATCAGCTATCTCATCGACTGCACAGGATAAATTACANAAAGCCAATATTTCTATTGAAATCGTTTAATCATTCGATCACCAAACGCAGGTAGGAAAATGTTCAAAGAGCTGAGAAAAGTTTTCCAGATTCCGGAATTGAGAGCGAAAATCCTNTTTACAATCCTTATGCTTGCGGTGTTTCGCATAGGTGGATTTATACCGGTCCCAGGTATCAATGGGGAAATTGCCGTAAGNTTTTTTCGGCATGCGACAGGAGGAGGTCAAAACCTCTTTCAATTAGTTGATATATTTTCCGGAGGGGCTTTCTCCCAAATGACAGTGATTGCTTTGGGAGTTGTTCCTTATATTTCCGCTTCGATCATTATGCAGTTGATTGTGGCTTTATGGCCATCCTTGCAGCGTGAAATTAAAGAAAATGCTGATCAAGGACGACGCAAAGTAAATAAATATACAAGAGGCTTGACGGTTCTTTTGTCTGTTTTGCAATCGGCAATGTTTGCAAAGTATGCGATTCAAATGAATTATAGCCGTCCCGGGATCATCACGGGTGAATTGCTTGACATCCAATTATTAGGAGTCCCTGTTCTNTTTTACATGTTGTTTATTTTTACGATGACAACTGGAACGGTNTTTTTAATGTGGATTGGCGAACAAATTACAGAGAAGGGAATCGGGAATGGAATGAGTCTAATCATCACTGTGGGGATTGTTTCACAGCTTCCAACCGCGATTGGACTGATCCTTCAGCAGTTGAATTTAGACTCTCAAGAACCTGGAGCAATGAATTTTACAACGGTATTGGTCCTCGTTGGCATTTTTGTCGTTGTGACTCTGGGTACAATTTTAGTGATTCAGGGACACAGAAGAATCCCATTGCAATATGCAAGACGTGTAGTAGGAAGAAAAGAAGTTCAGGGAGGAAATTCGTATATTCCCTTGAAAGTTAATTATGCAGGCGTAATTCCTGTAATTTTTGCCTCTTCATTATTGATGTTTCCTGCAATCCTTGTCACTTTTGCTGGAACGGGCAACTGGTTGAGTGAGGTGGCTTCCTGGTTATCGCCTGGTAGCACGCTTTATGTGATCTTGTTTGTGGCCTTGATTATATTTTTTACATATTTTTGGACAGCCACACAATTTAGACCTGATCAGATTGCATCTGACATGAAGAAAAATGGAGCTTTTATTCCAGGAATCAGGCAGGGAAAGCCAACCCAGGATTATTTGGAATCAACAATGAATCGCATTACTCTTATAGGGGCTATTTTTTTAGCATTAATAGCGATTCTGCCGACTATTATAGGACGCCTGTTGGGTGTTCCGCAAACCATTAGTTATTTTTTCGGCGGTACAGCCCTGTTGATTCTTGTAGGGGTTGTCTTGGATACAATGAAACAAATTGAATCGCACCTCTTGATGAAGCGTTATGAAGGCTTTATGAAGAAGGGAAGAGTGAGAGGGCGGGAATAAACTTAGAAAAACTTAAAGCTTGCTTGCAATGGCTGAAATGCCTAACAAAGTTCTTGTTTTATTCTAACAAAGTTTTTGCCTTAAATAATAGAAGTATGTTAAAGTTTTGAATTGCATTTTGAAATTTTTAGGAGAAATCAATGCCTAGGGTTCTCGGTATCGATATACCGGATAATAAACGATTAGAAATAGCTTTGACTTATATCTATGGTGTAGGTCGTAGATTGTCAAATCAAATCATAGAAAAACTTGGATTTGATCGTAATATGCGTGCTCATAAGTTAACGCCTGATGATATAGCCCGCCTAAACGCCATGCTGCAGTCTGAATATGTGGTGGAAGGGGATTTACGTCGACAAGTGCAAAATAATATTAAGCGATTGATTTCTATTCACGCTTATCGCGGAGTAAGGCATCGTTCAGGATTACCTGTACGAGGTCAGCGTACGAGAACAAATTCTCGTACACGTAAGGGTAAACGTAAAACGATCGCTAATAAGAAAAATAATTTTTAAGAGGGAGTTCCTAACTTTGTCTAAGCAGCAAGCAACTACAACNAGCAAAAAGCCTGTAAAAGCCAAGAAAAAGATCCATCAAAATGTTCCATCAGGAATAGCTTTTGTAAAGGCAACATTTAATAATACAATTATTGCAATTACAGATCCGGCTGGAAGAGTCATCACATGGTCTTCAGCAGGAAAAGTGAATTTTTCGGGATCTAGAAAATCTTCTGCGTTTGCAGCTACAGTAGCAGCTCAAGATGCAGGTAAAGCAGCAATGGCATATGGAATGAAGGAAGTCGAAGTCAATTTAAAGGGACCGGGAGCGGGCCGTGAGTCTGCTGTACGCGGTCTTCAAAGCACTGGATTGGTCATCACTGCTATCCGTGACACGACGCCTGTGCCGCACAATGGATGCCGTGCGCGTAAACGTAGACGTGTGTAAATAAACACTCAGAAATTTTAAATCATTTAGGAGTCGCTTAATGTCAGTTAAATACGGCAAGTTCGAAATGCCTGAGAAAATTTTAGTCGAAGAAGATAAAGTCAATCCAAATGTGGCTAGGGTGATTGCTGAACCCTTCGAACGAGGATTTGGTCATACTATTGGAAATTCAATGCGTCGTATGATGCTTTCTTCTTTAGAAGCCCCTTCTATCATTGCTTTGCGTATCGAAGGCGTTCCTCATGAATATATGGCAATTGAAGGCATTATTGAAGATATGACCAACATTGTCCTGAATTTCAAAGGGGCACTGTTACGAAAAATGCCGACTGATGATGTTCCAAGTTCGAGAGAAACTCGTATTTTAACAAATATTCTTGACGTGACTCAGGAAGACTTAGATAAAAACAAAGGTCAATACCAAGTTACGTTAGGAGACGTCGTAAAAGAGGGAATTTTTGAAGTTGTTAATCCGGATCTTCCTCTGTTTACTGTCACAAAGCCTATGAAACGTCAAATTGATCTGCGTGTTGCCTTTGGTCGTGGATACGTTCCGTCTGAACGCCATATGATATTTGACAAGACTTCGGACGAAATTCTGCTTGATGCAGCTTTCTCNTCAGTACGTTTAGTCAATTACTATGTGGAAAATACACGTGTTGGTCAAGATACAGACTTTGACAGACTGATTTTCGAAATCACTACTGATGGACGTGTGACTCCGGTCGAAGCTGTTGCATTTGCTGCTCAAATCGGAATGAAGCATTTTGAGGTTTTCACAAAAATTAAATCTCTTGCGCTTGTTTTTGATGAGGGATTAGGTGAAGGCGATAGAGACGTTGATGAAATGATGGAAAAACTTTGCCTGCGCATCGATGAAATCGAGCTTTCAGTCCGTTCGACTAATTGCTTAAGCGGAGCAAATATTGATACAATCGCTGAGCTTGTGTCTATCCCAGAGAGNAAAATGCTTGAATTTAGAAACTTTGGTAAAAAGTCTTTGAACGAAATCAAAGCCAAGTTGCATGAAATGGGCCTATCTCTTGGTATGGATCTTTCACGTTACGGCATTTCTCATGATAATGTGAAAGANAAAATCAAGCACTACCTTGAAGAAAAAAAGGTAAAAAGAATTACTAAAAGTAGAAGAATAGAGAATAGCTAGGAATTATTTATGAGACATAAAAAAGATACATGCAAATTAGGTCGTACTAGTTCGCACAGACGATGCATGTTTGCTAATATGCTAAAATCATTAATTGAAAATGAACGTATTGAAACAACTGTTCAAAAAGCGAAAGAACTGCGTCGTTACGCTGATCAGATGATCACGTTGGCTAANAAAAATACGCTTGATTCAAGACGCCGTGCGATTAGCGAAATGATGGTTCGTTTTAACACGTTGACAAACAAAGAAGCCCGAGCAACTCGTAAGGGGGATACAAGCTCTCATAACACTGATAGACATGTGATCGAAAAGCTGTTTGGGACTTTGGGACCTCGCTTTATGAATCGTCAGGGTGGGTATACACGGATTGTGAAAGCACAAAGACGTGTGGGTGACAATGCTCAAATGTGTTTTATCGAGTATCTTGAAAACTAGACAATCATATAAGTTGCAAAAATTGTTAGAAAAAGCTATTTTGCAATGACATTATGAAGAAAATATTGGAGCCGGAAGTTGGAAGCTTTATGAAGTTTCGGATTTCTGGCTTCTAAGTTTTTAGAAGAACGTAGTTTAATGGATTGCGATGATTTCATTGCGATTTGTACTCTAAAATTAGGATGAACTTATGCGGACAAAACAGATAAAAGAAGCTCAAAATCCTTTGATTTTACGTTGCCATAGATTAATTGAAGCCTTTACCAAATCTGATGATGAAAGAGATTTTTATTTGGATAGGCAAGAAGGGTTTATCGTTTATGTAGATCTTGATAAACCTCAGGATGAAATCGAAGCTTTAGAACACGAACTCCGCAAAAATAGCGAACGCTATTTCCTCATCCCTAAGTTGACATTTTATGAAACAAAGAAAATCATGGAAGGGTTTGTCAACGAAAAAGTCTATGATATTGATACAAAAGAAAAATTACTAGAAATCATCCAGTCTAAGGAAGCTCGTGAAAATTTCCTTGAATTCATTTATGATCATCACTCTGAATTAGAAAAATGGCAGCAATTTTATCAAGAACGTTCCCGCATCCGTATTATTGAGTGGTTGCGTAACAATCAATTTCACTTTGTTTTTGAAGAAGATCTAGATTTGCCAAAATCTCTTTTAGAAAAGGTGAAACGCAATCTATTTGAGTCAAAGGTTGGTAAAGACATCCTGCAAGTGAGAAAGGTTTTAGCGGCTAAAGCAAAATTTATTACTCTAACGAAGCGCTAAATCCTCGTCCTAAGCGTGGGCGTCCTCCTAAGCAGGCGATTAAACAAGAAATTGAGCCCCAGGTAGCTACTGACGTTTATACGACCGTCCCGAATGTGGTGCGTCCTTTCCTATTTACTCCTGATTTGACCGCATCAACTGTAACATTTTCATCGAAATTCGAGACAGAAGAACAACTTTTAGCGAGCCGACGCCTATCTCAGGGTGATATTAGCGATCAAAGTTTACACAGTATTAATCAAAAACTAGCTGCATTAAGGAATCTTTCAAGCAAGTGGCTTGAACAGGAAAAGACGCCCCTTTTAAAGGGGCAGGACTTGTTAAAGAACCCTCAATTTTAGTGGCTGAGGATGAGGTCGACAATAATCATTTCGAGATTGATGAAGAGGATGATGAGCAGCCACGTGTAAAATCAATTCTGTCTGCAAAGGAGACTAAACCTGCAAAAGGGTTTCCAAAATTAAACGTGAAAAATCTTCTCTTCAAAGTGCTAAACCCATAAAGAATATAAAAAGGTGCAAAAAAGCAAGCAACCTGAAAAAGCACCCAAGAGCGGCAAGATTAAATTGATAGAATCAAAGTCGGCAAAGGGGAAACCTAAGCAAAAGATCAAAGCGACAAAGCCCGTAAAGTTATCTGTTAAAAAGAATATAAAGAATAACAAGCCTAAGAAACGTTGAATTCACCTTTGGCTAAACTAAAAATCCTAACTTATATTGAGAAAGGCAGATGTTTTAAATAAAGAAGTATCAAGCCTTTCTTTATTTTTAAATATTCTAAAAATGTTTTCTTGAAATAATCATTTTTTTGAAGCAAAATTGAAAATTAACCTGTAAAATTAAATTGCAATAAATTTATTGATTTTTTGTTCTGTTTTTGTTAAAATTCATCTTTTAACTATCGAGATTAAACTGTGATCACTCATTTAAATTCATATCTTGATAACCTACTTCCTGAGTTTTGGATGGTTCGCCCTCGTTGGATTTGTCGTGGCCGCCATCAATTTACTTATGTTGAAAAATCCAAAATCCCCCTTTTTCAACTGCCAAGATTGAAAAAGTTTTAAGTCGGCTAAACAAAGATCTGAAAAATTTGATACAGATTCAATCAATGTAGAGGCCTGGGAAAAGTTAGGCGATTTAAGTGAGACTATTGAATATAAGGTTAGACAGTATAAAAGCAAACATTCCAAGGTTTATTTGTTTTTCAGCCGATTGTTTTTTGGTAATATTGATAAAATTAAAAGCGATCTAATTGAACATCTCAATAATCTTCGTAGCCGGTATGACAGGCGTCCTCCTGAAGTAAGGCCTTTTCAGCCTGTAACTGTTAATCCAAGGTCTTCCCGTCCTTTAAATACAAACCCGATAAATTCTGGTGAAATTAATATTGATGATCTTTTGAAACCCCCGCTTATGGCCCTTATATTGCTCCTTCTCCAAATCAGTCATTACAAAATTTTGTTAAAATTAACCGCCTGAAGTTTTATGAGTTTTTTGCTAGCAAAATTCAAATCTCACCTGCGGATCCTGTTCGCCTCCCTTTGATCCAGATTACTGATGAAAAAGTCTTTATAAACCTACCGAAACAACAAACAGAAAATGGGTTTGACATTTGGTTAGAGAATGAATTGAAGCAGCGATTGAAGGGGAAAATGAATATCATCTCACTGTCAATATACCAGAGCGCATGAAGCCTATTGGAACGGTAGAAAGGATTCCTTGCTATAAACAATATGTTTTGAATTTGGAGGACGCTGAAAAGCTGCTTAAGTCATTGGATGTTCCTGAACAAGCTATGTCTGGAATTGGCGGACTGACAAAATTAATTCAAAATCAAGGAGAACCTCTAAAGATTCATCAGTGCCAGATCTCTCAATTGTGGGGCATTGACATTCACATTGAAAATACGCTTAGTTTAACATTAGCCAGCTTATCACCGACTCTTCGCCAATTTATTGAAGAGATCAAATTGCTTGCAGACCCCATTCAAAATATCCACTTCCTTTGGTCTCTTTTCATGGAAATACCATGTCAATCAAAATGCCTCAAGAGATCGCAGAAAATGATGTAATTTTAAAAATATCTTTAATCAGGTTTATGTTGGGAAAGAATTGGGTTCAGAGGATCTTTTAGACGCTCAAAGAAAATTAGCTGAAGAGTTAAACAGTTCCCTGACATTTTTAAAGGATGTTTTAAAGCAAGTTTTTGGTTGGGAAGAAAAGATTCTCGAGCAGGAAGAGCAGATTAATGGCCGTCTGTACGACAGAGAATTTTCAATTGAAGGGGAAGAAATTGAAAACTTTTTGTTCAATTAGGTATGGATGTTATTCCGTCAGAAGAACTTTACAGTGCCCGGTATGAAAAAGAAAAAGTGACCTATCTTCAGCAATTAATTCAGACAGGTCTATATCATCCCTACAGACCTATTAAAACCGAGAGTGCTTGTGATTCAATAAGTCAATCTTTAGCAAACGTGCTGCCAAATGAAGATGAAGTCGTTCCTTATGTTTCCTATCATCCTCGAGGATGGCTTTCCATAAAATTTACAAGCGGATCACAGTCTTATGGAGAAAAATAGCCAGCTTGATAGGTCATTCTCTTCAAAAATTCATCAGGAATTTGATGGTCAAACTTTTACTCATGAAATTATCATTTACGATGATCCTAAAGAAGCTGTCGACTATAAAGACTTAGAGAAAGATGAGAGCGAAGAGGACGACAGCGGAGTAAATAAAGTGGAACCGATCATCAAAAATATGAGATCGAAAAATTTTTAAAGTTATTAAAACTCAATCAGTCGCCGGGGAATTGCTTACTCAGAAAGTCTGCGCGCTTATGCACCACCACCTATACAAACATGCTTTGCAGAAAAACCCTTATCTCGAAACGGAGAAAAAGAGCTGGATATTGAAGAAACAATTGGAAGAACAATCAGCACTTTACACCCGGATATTAGAGAAAAATTATAGAACTCTCACCGACTGCCAGTTCTCAGGGACTCGGTATCGATACTGTGAGAGCACGCATTTACTTGAAGTTCCTGGAGTTAACTATACCAAAAGCATTAAATGAAAAATTCATCCAAATCGATCATGATTCATCCATTCCGTTTGGTGATTTCCTTTGCCGTATTTTTGGTTTTAATGGAAGGGTCAGTCATCGTACGGGAGACTATGTTATCGAAATTCCATTCGAAAACGTTAAACATTTTTACAAAATGATCTATCTCTTTTCCGTGTGCCTCAAGACTATAAGAAATGGGATCGTACAAGCTTTTATCATTATGTTTATAAAGCAAACGGTTTCAATAGAACAGAAGCTGCTCGTTCAATAAATTTAAAATTGCGAAATGAATCCGTTCCTCTTCCTAACCTGATTCCTGAAATGGATGATGAAATGATCCTGGAAGTGATTGGGAATACCTTGAATGGTCATCCAAAAAAGAAACATATCTGCATGCTTTTCAAAAACTTTGAGCGAGACCAAATATCATGATACCACTTCGTTAACAATTCGTTCTTACTTAAAAATAATTGCAGATTTGGTTTTGAATGATGGAACCATTCCTGATGGCCGCAAACGTGACACTCTCATTAATATTGCTCAAGGGTGTGAGAAATGTTTGCCTGGAAGACTTACTAAAATTCAAGAGGCCTATAAAAAACTTGTCCGTCCACGTAAAAAATCAGAAAACGATGAAGCAGATAACGATAATAAAGAAGAAGTGAAGGCAATCCTTCTTCATCATGTTGAACTTTTTAAAAATACCTTGCTTACTGAACAGCTAAAAGATGTCTCAGAAAGCGCTCATGCTTTCAGTGCGGCTCTTGCGGATTGGGGAAATGAGTTTGGTTTAGATTCCGAAGTTGGAATGAGGGATCAAAATATTCATGTAGGCCGAAGTGAACTTCATGGATGGTCGAGTCAATTTGTAAAAGAGGATGGAACAGCAATCCAGTGTGGTCCAAAGACCTATTTTGAGCTTACCTGTAGAAAAACCTTGTGGATGGAGTGTATGATTTAGTCAGAGTTGATAAAGATGCTACAGGTTTAATTGCCAATTTCGCTGAGTTCAGAGAAAGGATCAAGCAGATCCTCAAGCAGGAAGGTTTAACAGATGAAGAAAGCGAAAATGAGGTGGGCCGTTTGATGCCTTATCTTAGTGACTATAGAAAAATGCTAAGTCAGGAGGGATGGTCTGAAGCTAAAATCGAAGCTGAAATCAATAGTTTATTACCTGACGAAGGTGACTTGAGGAATTATTTATTAATCGATCGTAAAGTCAAAGAAAAAGATTTAGAAGCTGAAATTAAGCAAGTTAAGGAAACCACCACAACGATTACAAAAGAAGCCATTATACTTCTTTTAACAGATATTGGTGTTTTAAATTAGTTTAGATTGTAATTAAAAATTATGTAGAAGAGTCGCTTAGTTTTGGCAAGTTTTTATAATTATTTAGAGCTTTAAATTTCAATATATCGAGACTTCGAAATCAATATGATCACTAGCATAAACCAATATCTTTTTCATTAGTCAATCCCCGTCATTTGAATACAGGCCAGAAGGCTCGCTGGATTTATTTTAAAAAAATGTTTCATTTGTTGAAAAATCGCGAATTCCTTTCGGGTCGAATAAAAAATTGAATCAATTCTTTCTCGTTTAAATCAAGAATTTAAAAATTCGATGCAGCTGAAGTCAATAAAGAAGCAGCAGAACAATTGGAAAAATTAATTGGTCTTATCAAAGATCATGTTGCGAAGTACAAAAAGAAACATGGTCGAATCTATTTACTCTTTAGTCGAATTTTCTTTGGCAATATTGATACCATTAGTAAAAATCTTACCCATCATTTAGAAACTATACAACAACGTCAATCCTCAAAAATCCCCCAGCAGAATCAGACAAACTTCATCCGCCTGTTTATTCTCCTTACACGCCGCCTTCGCCTGATCCCGAAGCATTGTTAGAAAATCAGGTCAAGAGCAATCGTTTAAAATTTTATGGATTTTTTCTCAATTTATTAAGCTTCCTGAACTACCAGACGAACAGATCAGGCTTCCATTTGTTGAAATTACTCCTCAAGGGATGAAAATACGTTTGCCTAAGGAGCAGATCAACAATGGTTTTGATAAATGGATTCAGGAAGAATTAAGCAAGTACCTTAAAGGCTCGAAAATAAATTCTCAAAATTGCAATTTTGTTTCGCCTTCAGGTATTTTATATAGAAAAGAATATTTGCTGACATTGGATGAAGCTTCTCTTTATTACAAGCAATCGACAATGAAAATAAGCAAGCAAATCAGGCTAAAATTGAAGGACTTGCCTCGATTACAAAACTGCTCAAAATGCAACCTGACGCTCTTCGTGTTCATCCGTGCACAACTTCTTATGCTTGGGGAAACGATCTTAATATTGAAAATACGATTAGTTTAACCCTGGCTCAGCTTGATCCTGCACTTCACGATTTAATTTCGGAGGTTAAATCTTCTCCGAAACCGCATTCTAACATGGAGCTTCCCATTGTTCAATTTGATGACCAGGGAATGATCATAAAAATTGCTGAATCTACTGAAAGATTAAAAGATTTACTTGTCCAGATTTTTGGTTTCAAGGGGTGCCCTATTGAGGAAATGCACTATGGACGTCCTTACAATTATGAATTCTATATTCCTCGTGATGAAATTGAAAACGTTATCAAGCAATTAGGAATGGATATTATTCCTCCTGAAAATCTTTACAAACGTTATAGCGAACAAAATATTAGCTATCTTCAGTATTTGATAGAAACACGTCGTTACCATGCATACAAGCCAACACGTACCAATGATGTCTTAGAAACTTTAAAGGAATCCTTAACCTCTCTTGTTCCCAACGAAATGGGAATACGACCCTACGTTTCCTTTCATCCCAGAGGCTGGCTTTCCATTAAATTACCCGATTGGTCGCCCGAATATTCACGTTTGCTTGCTAGTTATTTGAAAAGAGAACTTATACCTATACAGCAAGAATTCAATCACGATGTGCATTATGTCAATGAGATCCTCATTTACGAAGCAGAAATTGAGACATTTTTCAAACATTGAAACTTAATCTTGTGCCTGAACTTAAGATAACTTACTCACAGCTTTTGATGCAGAAATCAAAAGAAATTTTAGAAACCGTGCCTTATTATGCTGAACATCAGAATGGCCAATTGGATTTAAAGCGTACGTTGGAAAGAATTTTAAGTTCACTAGAAGTGAACACCGGGGCGGCTCTTAAGGATTATCTTCCCTCTGAAAATCCAGAGAATGACATGCCTTTGGTAAAAGTGGATTTTAATCCAAACCAAATGGAAATTAAAATTCCCCAAAATTTGAATAAGAACCGTATCGATATAGGATCTCAGGAAACTTTTTCATTCGGCGAATATTTGTCTCATGTCTTTGGTTTGAATGGAGAGCAAAAAAGGAAGGCGAAGAAGAATTTTATTTGCTTAAGCTTCCTCTTAGAAGGGTGAAGAGTTTTTAGAGCGGGATTTATCACTTCGCAACCTTCCTAATCAATATGCAAAAGAAGGGGTTGTCACTTTTTATAATTACTTTTGCGAGTCGTTAGCATCTAAGATGGATCCTTTTGATGAAGCATTTTTTAACTACGCGCCTCATGGAAGCATTGCCAACCTTGCACTTTGCAATCCTCCCGTCCCTGTGCCTGATAAAATTCCTGATATTTCTGATAAAGAAATTGTTTCTGGAGTGGCAGAGATCATGGTGAAGCATCCACAAAAAGAAACTTATATAGAGGTTTTCAGAGATACACTTAAACGAGTTCAGGCCAATCATAAAATTCGAACCTATTTGCGATTGATAAGGCATGTAATGATAAACAATCAAAAATTGTCTGAAGAAAAGAAGAGAGAAGCTTTAATTGAAATTGGAGAGGGATGTAAGGGAAATACATGTCTTTCTGGTCGTTTAACAAAAATCCAAGACGTTTACCAAAACTCGTTCACCCGGAACGGGAAGATCAGGTGCGTTATACCCTTTTAGCAAAAGTAGAAGAATTTAAAAATCGCGTGTTGGGCCAACTTTGGTCTGATCTCGAGCATAGTGTTCATCCGGTAAATATTGCCAAAATGGTCTGGGGAGAAATCTATGGTTTAAATACTCAGGCCGCCGCAGATGATGAAGAAGTGATCAAATATCAAAATGGACTTGAGGAGTTCGGATTTAACAGTTTAAATGATGTTCTTGATCAACTTTACAATGGCCAAATAAACCAAGTGCGTTTTACAGAAGCTTGTGAAAATAATCTTTTAGAAGAAGTTTTTGAATCTGTACGTACAGACAGAAATGAAGTAGGAGCCTTAATAAACCTAAATGGCTATCAAGAGAAAATTCGAAGAATTTTACGTGATGAAGGATTAAAACCAGAAAAATTGAAGAAGAGCTTAAAAATTTATTTCCTACTTTATCGCGTTTACGAAAAATTTGTTAAAATCTGGTCTGAATAAAGATGAAGTAGAAGCCCAAATTACCCCCTTATTACCTGATGAAAACCTATACTGTGCTGTTCTTGAAGAACAAAGTCGAAGAAAGTTGGAAGAAAAGCTGAAAGAAAATTACGAAGTTGCTCAAAATGGAAAAGCTTTATCACCTGAGCAGATAAAAGATAAAATCCAGTCCCTATCATCAGAAGAATTACGTCATGCTTCTGATCCTAAATATTTGAAAATTGTCGATCAAAATTATGAATATCAATTTAATTTATTTAAGGAAAATAAGTATAAAAATAAAACCATTACAAAAGAAGCAGTCAAATTGCTGCTGATCGATATTGGACTTCTGAACCCCTAGACTAATTAAACTTAATTGTTGATATGCAAGGGCCAAGAGTTAAACGTTCGTCAAGGGTCAACTTTAATCATTCAAAAGCTTTTTTGTGCACTTAGCAATTGAAAAAAATATCGTTTGAAGAATGCGATTTCAAGATAAAAAGAGAAGATTATTTGCTTTACTTTCCCTTTATATTTCATCTATGATATGATAGGTTTGTAATCTAGAGAGGTGAAATAATGACTCTTAAAATAGCTATTAATGGATTTGGCCGCATCGGACGCCTTGTCTTTCGTTTGATCTCTGAAAGGAAAGATATGCATGTTGTTGCTGTCAATGATATTGTTCCTCCCGATAATCTTGCTTACCTTTTAAAGTATGACACCGTTCATGGACAATTTAAAAATAAAATTGAGATGGAAGGCGACACGCTGATTGTCAATGGAAGAAAAACAAAATTATTAGCTGAACGCGACCCTAANAAACTTCCCTGGAAAGAATTGGAAGTGGATTATGTTCTAGAGTCAACAGGTTTATTTACTTCTAAGGAAGCGGCCGAAAAGCACCTTGAAGCCGGTGCAAAGAGAGTGTTGATTTCAGCACCAGCCAAAGGAGAAGGCGTACCCACTTTTGTTTTAGGTGTGAACGAAGANAAATACAATCCCGTTACTGACAAAATTGTGTCCAATGCTTCGTGCACCACCAATTGTTTGGCGCCTATTACAAAGGTTTTACTGGATCATTTTGGTATTGAAGAAGGATTAATGACAACTGTCCATGCGATGACTGCCACACAACCGACAGTTGATGGTCCTTCTCATAAAGATTTAAGAGGAGGCAGAGCGGCAAGTCAGAATATTATCCCTTCTTCGACTGGCGCTGCAAAGGCTGTGGCCTTATGCCTTCCTCTAGTGAAAGGAAAACTCACAGGTATGGCTTTGAGAGTCCCTGTTGTGGATGTCTCTATTGTAGACTTGACTGTGAGACTGAGCAAACCAACTAGTTATGAAGCAATATGCAAAGCCATGAAAGAAACTTCAGAAGGATCTATGAAAGGCATTTTAGGGTATTGCGACGAACCGGTTGTGTCGAGTGATTTTATTGGAAGCAGATACTCTTCGATTTTTGACAAGGATGCAGGAATAGCCCTCAACGATACCTTCTATAAAATTGTGGCATGGTATGACAATGAGATGGGCTATGCATGCAGGTGCGTCGATCTTTTAGCCTATATGGCTTCTAAAGAGTAATCACCTAAAGTGGTTTAAGCTTCCAGCATATAAAAAGAATATTTAAAAGGATTGATTCATTGTGGATTTTACTCGTGAACCTATTATAGAGACAGTGATCACCCCTAAAGAAGGGTGCAAAATCGTTGTCCGCAGCAGTAAAAATGTTGCTCAAGAAGAATATTTTGTAGACGCCCTAGAAGTGGTTTCTTTTGGTAGCGCTTTGTTTTTCCGTTCTCTTGAAAAACCCAAAGCGTTTTTAGTTCCAGCTAGTGACTATGAAATTTTAGAAGTGCGTGAAGCACGGATGGTCCTTAAAAATGTCGGCCTAGATCGTTCGATCAAAATAGGTGGAGGACGAGAGTCTAAAGCTGTTAAAGAGCCTGCAATTGAAAAAGCCGACACTTTAGAAAGCGAGCCTTCATCCGTTGAGGAACAAGCTGCGAGCGACCGAACAGAGAAGAAACGAGACCGCCGCCGTCAGCAAAGGCGCCGAAGAGGCCGTGAAGAAACGGTTAAGGAAGAAGCTCCAGCTCTAGCATCGGACCAAGAAGGCGGCTCTACAGAGGTGACTCAAAGTAATGGCGANGGGAAGCTTGCGGAAGGTGGTCCACAAGTTGTTAGCACAACAACTTTTATGAGCGCCCTTCTGCCTCCACCACCAACATTAATTTCAGAAACCATTAGCCGATACAAGGAAAATGGGTTATTTAAAAATGCCTTTTATTCAAAAGAAGAAGTAGAAGCTGCTAAAGAAGAATCTGAATCTTCCGAACCGGAAATAGCGAAGGATGAAGTGGAAGAAAAGGTGAACGAAGCCCTTCAGCCTTCTTTTGAAGCTGAAACAAATCCTTCTCCTTTTGCAACTTTTTGGGATGATATGACTGAACCCAGTCTTCCTCCCATGCCTTATATAGANAAAACTGAAGGAGAAGAAACTTCATCAGAGCCATTTGCTCCTGAAGAAAATAAAGAATAATGAAAATAAACGATATTTGGCTTGCTATTTTAGCCAAATATCGTTATCTTGTTTCTTTCTTTCGCTCGGGTGGTGAAATGGTAGACACAAGGGACTTAAAATCCCTCGGGAGCAATCCTGTTCCGGTTCGAGTCCGGATCCGAGCAAGTTGCCAAACCGCAAGAAGGTAAGTCCTTGAACAAGACTTAGTCACCTTCTTTCTTTAAAGGACTTAAGTCTGTAAAGACTTAAGTTGCTTTAATTATCGAATATCCTCAAATCATACCATCTATGCAAAATTGATCTATAAAACTGTAATTAATAAGCAGAAGTATTTAAATTGGATCAGATGTGACGATACCTTGTATTTTCCCAAGTATTCTGGAGGCTTCTTCGCAAGAAGGTCTTTTCTTCGGGGATGCATCCGTCAATTGCTGAGCGAGTTCGATTAGCTTCAATTTGATCGGATCGTTATTTATACGATTCCTAATTTCTAAAAATAATTGATTCTTTTGACTTTCACTTAAAAGTGATAAATAATTATGATTCGAACTATCTATATGGTTCATCTTAAATTTTGATCNTATCATGCCTAAAATTGTAATCCCTAGCGAGTAGCTATCGAATGAAGGATGTGCGACATTATCAGCCATATCAATAACGGTGTGAGGGCTCCTCTTGATTTTTAAATTTTCCGGGGNTGTATAAGGTAAAGTGCATCCATTAAATTGCGTGTCTATTTCCGATGTGACACCAAAATCGCTGACTAAGGCCCTCTTGCCTTTTCTTAAAGCATTTTCCGGTTTGACATCGCAGTGCACAAATCCTTGTTTATGCATAAAGGAGAGTCCCTTAGATAGATCATGGCAAAATTGCGCTATTTCAAGAGGGTTGTTTGAAGAAATTTTTGTGCCGTCCCCATCCATTTTCTTTTCAAAAAAGACATATTTATTTTCACGACCGAATCTTAGTTTGTTGCCGCGGCTGGTTAAAATACTCACATGATTGGGTTTCATAACATATGGATTGTTTGAGTTGTAAAGAGTTTTCTNGAAGTCGGTTTTCTTTTTGTAATTCTTGACATTGCTTTCTCCGCGTATGACAACCTTGACTAATGCTTCAAGGTTGTTGACATTAATGGCGTTATTGACCTTTTTAAAGCTGCCAGCAGCTAATTTGTCAAATGCGATGATCAAATTTCCGGAAGTCGTAATGCTAAAACTAAAAGAGTCTTTTGTTTTTTCTCATAAATATTTTTCTGGAACCCCATTCTTTAGCTTACGTGAAGCCATGCAAAATGTGTTTACTAATTTGTCAACTTCCCTTTCACTAGAAGCTTTNNTTAATAAATTTGCTAAATTATCAATAGGCACATAATTTGCTAAGTGATTGATTCTCCTAAGCTCTGATTCACTTAAACGACACTGTTTGACCAAATCATCATCAATTAATGAGAGGGGCGCGATTCTGGTTACTTTGACGCTTTGATTGAAAAGATTTTCCTCTCTCTGGATAAGATTGATTACCCCTTGGATGTCTCCTGTAAGACGTTTTCTTTTAACTCGTTCTTTTAAACTTTGAGCGCCTAAAGTCTGAATGCGTGATAAAAGATTTTCTAAGCCCTCGTCTGCTTTTTTCGATAAGGCTTCTTGTATTTCATGGTCTTCTAAAGAGTTTTCAGTTTGAAGTCCGCATGCTTTGCAAATGTCATTTACGCGTGCATAATATTTTTGAGTTTTATTCAACTGGGCGTTAAAAACATCAATTTTTATAATTTTTGTGTTAGAGTATGCACTTGAAAGCCTAANATCAAAAGACTTAAAAAAGCTTTTTAAGGCTATTTCGTTAACTTTCTGAGTTTCTGGATCATAGATTTGAATATAATTGGCTTTATGACGTCCATCAATATATTTTTTCCAAGTATTAAGGCAGGTTTTAGATCTCTATCCTGAGAAGAATTGGAGGTATCGGAAACAGACGGTAAATTTATTTTCATAAATCTCATCTTGTTTATTTTTAATTATACTTTATATTGATTTAATAAATAAATGTTTAATTTTATTGTTTTAATTTAACAACTAAATGATTAAGATGCGAAATAATGAATTTCTTGAATGTTGAGCTTTATCAAGAGAGAAGTGTGTAAAAGTCCAAGATCTTGAATGCGGTCAGGATGCTTGTCCTTAAAAAGGTGACGTTGATTCACTAATTTAAACAAATAACCCTTAAACAGATATGTCGATTGCTTGGAATGCGACAGATGATTCTTATATTTATGATTTCGCTATAAAAATTATTTACATTAGAGGCTCTGGGGGTCTATTATAATTTTAGCCTTAAAAGGTCAAATTTGTAGAGAATGATTCCAACTCAAAGTTGGAATCATTCTGAAATTGCACCTTGTTAATGGATGCGTGTAAAAATAGCCATACACCTAACTGAAACGAGTTCTCTAATTGCGCGATTTTAATCAATCAAAAATTCTCTTTTTTTCTTGGCTTTTTTTGCCAAATACTAAATCAAACGACACTCCCTTGTTCTCTTCGGGGTCTTTTTATTGAAGTTCATTATTTCTGAATCTTCTGCCCCATTATAATGTTCGAAGCTAAGGTCAGACAATGTATATCACGGCGTCTTAGCGCCAACTCGTTCTCGTCTTAACCCTTCTTCGGATTCGTTTGAATTGTATTTTTCTTTCTAAAAGGCCTTTATTTTTATGCTGCTATTTTTTCTTTTTCATCTGTTCTTTCAAACGGCTTTTTACTTTCAAGCATCTTATGCATGATGACCGCTAACTTTCTTGCCACTGCTACTATCGCTTTCTTTTGCCTTTCTTTTTCATGAGTTTCATTCCCCAAGCTTTCAGTTTGCTCCATGTTTTACAACGTGTTAATAGGACTGTTGCTGCTTCCACAAGTAAGTAGCGCGTTCGCTTTGATCCTTTTTCGAGATTCCTCCCTGCTTTTAGTCTCACCGGATGAATATTGGCTGGGCGTTAATCCTAAATATGCAGCTACATTTCTTGAATCTTTAAATCGTCTTATATCATCTATCTCTGCTTTAAATGATAAAGCCGTAATAGGTCCTACCCCGTCTATCGTTTGCAAGAGTTGCACATCTTCATCGTTTTTAGCTAGTTCCTCTATTTCTTTATCTAAAGCTTTAATTTCAGTATTTAAACTGTCCATTACGTTTAATAGGCTTTTAATAACTCTTTGTACCTTCGGGCTTAGTTCTTTTACTGCCTCTTCTACTTGCAGCCTAAAGTTTTTACCTGCCTTTTGGTGAGCTTTATTCCATAGACTTTAAGGTGCCCTTTCAGGCTATTCACTACATGAGTCTTTTCCTCTACAAGTGTCTGTCTCATATGCAGCACGCTTCTAATTTCCATTGCCTCATCACTTCTATGTACACACTCTCTAAAATGACCTACTCTTAAGGCTTCTGCTATTCCTCGAGCATCATTTTTATCCGTCTTATTTATGATCGTTGCCAAAATCGCTGCCATTTTTCGTGCTTCCATAACCACTACGTCATAACCTGCTTTTTGAAGCCCTTTCTTTAGGTAATGTGTTAAATTTCCACTTTCAAGGCCGATTTGTGTTATCTCGTACCCTGTTTGTTTTAAATATGAACTTATTTCTTCAGGCTTTGATTCAACGGCGTCTTCTCTTACAACTTTTCCCTTAGCATTAACGATGCATATAAAAACTGTTTTCAAAGAAACATCTAATCCAACATAATAGCTCATGGCTTACTCCTTGTTTTTGAGGTATTTGACCTCGATTTTTTGGAGATCTTACGATACTCCGTATTTGGAGTAAGCCTTTTTTATTTTTCATTGCGCTTTACTCCTAAGGCGCGCAATTACCTTATGTATATAGTGCTTCCTCTTTCTAATTCAAAATCAGGCAATGTTACTTTTCATCAGCTTTAGTTTTATAAATTGCATCTTTGGGAATATCAGTTTGTGAATAAAAACTGATGATTTTCAATTCATTCTCTTTCCCTAAATTAACCACATTGTGAGAAGTTCCTTTTGGTATAAACAGCATATCGCCTTCTTTAACAGCAGAGCTTTNTTTATCTAAAATAGCTTGAGCTTCTCCCTCAACAATGATAATCACCTGATCGAAAGGATGAACTTCCATTCCAATCTCATTATTTGGGTTTGNTAAAGGGGAAATATTCATGAAAACAATTTGTTCCTGATTTCCGGTTGCAAATGCTGTTTTCCAATTTTTATTTTTCTTAGCTTCTTCAAAAANATGTTTAGTCACTATAGGTTGAACAGACTCATAGCTTTTTTTTTCTTCGCTTGCTTGAATGGCAGTAGTTAGCATACCCGCTGCAAGAACAAAAGCAATTGAAAATTTATGAACCTTTTTCATTTTTTATCCTCTCACTAAATTGATTCTTGATATTCATACTTAATTCAAAAAATTCATTGAGTCAAGCATGTTTTCATTTTTAAAAGGATCTTATCCAAAATGACCAAGAGGATTTATTTGTTCATTTTTATTGCTTATGGGTGCAGATGGCAACGTTTTTCAGAAGGTTGTAAATCGGAATAATGAAAAACATGATCATACGCATCCTTGATTAAGTCGTTCAACGGGATGACTGTACCATTTAATCTCTGGTCTATAAGCAAATTAAGATCTATATCGGCAATTATGATTTGTTCCTGGTTGAAATTGCCTTCTGCAGCAATTCCATCTCTTGAAAAATTGTAATCTGATGGAGTCAGAATGGAGGCTTGGCTATAATTAGTTGCCATTCCTGGGACATTAGGCAAGTTTCCAACAGCGCCGGACATCACGACGTATATTTGATTTTCAATTGCTCGTGCTTGCGCACAGTAGCGAACTCTTAAAAATGCCTGACGTTCATCAGTAGAAGAGGGAATAANAAGAATCTCCGCTCCTGCCTCAGCTAAAATTCGAGCAGCTTCAGGAAATTCAACATCATAACAAATTAAGATAGCAATTTTACAATAATCTGTGTGGTATACATAAAATCCATGTCCACGGCTCATTTGATAAATATTTTTTCCATTGGAGTTAAGTGGACTTTTTTGGCGAAATATTCGACCTTTTGGAGTAAATAAATGAGCTGCATTAAACAATTCCCCATGTTCAATAACAGGGTGAGTTCCCGCAATAATATAAAGCTGACTTTCTTCCGCTAGACGTTTAAACAATTTCTCATAATCTGGAGTTAATTGCGCAAGCTGGCGTATAGCTCGAGCTGGAGCGGGCTCACGTAAATAACTCAATAGCTGCGTAGTAANAAGTTCAGGAAAAATGATAAAATCGCACTTATAATCTTTTGCGCTTTTAACAAAAAATTCGACCTGGGTTGAAAACTCCTCAAAGGTGTTAATGGGTCTGAGAAGATACTGTAGAGTTGCAATTCGGATTTTTGAAGANNGGGTTTTACTTTTACATTGGGCATTTCGCTCAAAGCCTCTTCTTTTTTCCTCAAAAATTAAGTGCATGGAATATTCAGGATTAAGCCATTCTAATAAAGTTGCATATCCTTGCGATTCAGTATCATGTAAATAATCTGAGATTACATCCAGCACCACAAAACCGTTTTTAAGTTGAAAGTTTAAAGTCGGATCTTTCCTCTTTCCTTGAATCACTTCATGGACATATTCTCTGGGAGAAATTTCTTTGGAAAGTTGCGAATATCCAGGAATCCTGCCCCCAGTCAACATTCTTTTCAATTTTCTTTCCTTCACTAATTTCTTTCTATTTTCATAAAACAAAGAGCCGATTCCCTTTTTACGAGCTTCTGGTGCGATCAGGATGTCAGCACCATAGAGAGTTTTACCAAGGGNGTTGTGGGTCTGAAAAGTCCCATTTCCTGTAATGGAAATCCAATCGGCTGACTCAGCGTAATCGTCCCAATCAATGATTAAAGCGCTTGATGACCCTACTATTTTTCCCTGTTCGTCTACGGCGATCAATTGTCCTTCAGGAAAAATTTCAACATGCATAGCAAGATGTTTTGCATCCCATCCGCGCATTGGAGCCGCAGCTCGAGCTTGAAATTCAGCAACAGAGGGCACGTCCACTTTTGTCATTTGTCTAATGATGATGCCAGGCAAAGATACTTGATTGCTTTTCATAAGTTATTGCTAATTCCAGCCTTTTTGATCAAAAGACCACATATAGCAAAAAATGATAAAAACATTCAAAATTTTTATGATACAAATGATGTCATAAATTTTATGCTATGTGCTAAAAAGAAAAATCTTTGGTATAAATTTGAATGAAGGACTAATGCTTTTGATAAATATGTAGTAGGAAGTTTCATGATATCTAAAAGTTCTCTAATTCAAGGCTCACTAAATTTATCATTTGTATTTTAATTTCTATTTCAAATTGTTTATGGGCAATAAATGAGAAAAAGTCATTTTCTGTCCTGAAAATTCAGTAAGTTATTGGATTAATGCGGAATACCTTTATTGGAAAATTAAAGATCAACCAGTTGATGCACCTTTTGTCACCTCTGCTTCTTATGCAGATACAATCCCTGGAGCTATTGGGCAACCTCATACACATGTGCTTATAGGAAATGAAAATATAAAAATGAACTGGCAGCCTGGATTTTTACTTTCAGCTGGCCTTCCCATAAATGTACGATTTAACTTAGAGGCATCTTATTTTCTTCTTCCTAAGACTTCCAAAGAAAAGTCGTTGATGACCTCTGGAGAACCTGGCTCCTCAAATTTTGCTGTCCCTGTTTTTGATATCACAGGTTTTGGGGACTCAATGGAGTTCCTGGCGAAACTGTCTTTTTGTTACCCGGTCCACTTGATGGGGAACCAGGTTTTTCTGCTCAATTTAATTTGAGTCTTTCAAGTCAATTTCAAGGTGCAGAACTAAATTCAATACTAGCTCTTTTAAACAATCAGCAAAATTTTAAGTTGGAAGGATTAGGAGGTTTTAGATGGTTGCAACTAGAGGAATCGCTTATTTTTAGAGCTAAATCCCAGACAGTACCAGATTTTTCTTTCGGGGCTGGACATTATAACTTCAAAGATTCCTTTAAAACTTTGAATAATTTTTACGGCGGACAGATTGGATTACGCGGTCAATTTCATAAAGAGGCTTGGTTTGGTTTTGGCATTCTTAAAGGTGGTATGGGGCTTATTGAGCAGCAGATTCATAGTCATGGAAAAAGTGATACCTTAGGTGGAAATCTTTTTATGAGGTAAATGGACCTGTCCAAAAGTTAGATGGAAGTGTCTTTTCCCAAAAAAGCAACGAGGGATCATATCGCCGTCGTCATTTTGCCGGCGTTTTTGAAACATCTGTATGTGGAGGAATTAACTTAAATTCATTTATCAAAATTTTTGTCGGTTATGATTTTCTCTGGCTGAGTCATGTTGCACGTCCTGGCAGCCAGATAAATCGCAAAATAAATCCCACACGTACAGCATTGGCAGATGCTTCTCGTGAAACTGTGGGCATAACTGAGGGACCAATCTCCTTTGGCATGCCAGCTGGCGCAGAATTGCCTCAAGGAAAAAAGAACCGCATTTTCATGCAAAATCAAATCAGTTTTGGGCTCAGGGTTTATTTGCAGGGGTTTCTTTGAGTTTTTAAACTAACTTCTCAATATGTATAATGACAATAACGGAATGATTTAATCACTTCATTGAATATTCAACTTCTCCTATTTGTGAATTCATACTCGTTTAGGTCAAAAAAATGATTGCGAAAGAATTTTGAATCCATATTGTTTTAAGTTTCCGTTTCTTAGATTCATAAAAGTAAGCCTTCTCAAAAATTAAACCGATTAATAAATAGTTTTTTTGTAAATTTAAAATTTGAATCTTTACCCTTTTCAAGATTTCGTGATATGGAGGAATTAAAACAAATAATAGGATGTTTTTATGGCAAATATGCAAATTTCAAGAAATTCATTTAATAGATTCGACATTGAAAATATTTCCGATGAAGGCATTAAAAAAGATGGCAAAAGAGTCACTGGAGTCACAGGTTATCATGGTCGGTTAGCTAATATCATTGGGTGGATTCTAGAAAAAATCTTTCATAAGACTGTAGCAATTTCAGGAAAAGATGGGACTTACTATATAAATCGCAAGAGCCTTGCAAATTTTTAAATAGATTTGATGCCAAAATATATGCAGATGTAAAAGACCTTGCTTCCAAAGCACAAGATTCAGCGTGGGTAAAAAGATTTTGCAAGATGTCGTTAATGCCGTTCAAATAAAAAAAGACACAGAAAGAAATTTCACAAGCAAATGACGAGGGAAATGTAAAAAAGTTTATCCGAACTAGGTTCTAGCCTTACAGTTGGTCATTTTTAGATGGCCTTACGGATAGCATTAATAAATGTATTGATGGGGCCATACAAGAAGCGAGAAATGCAGGGGAAAACTTAATTGAGGATGTAAGTAGAGAAGTGAATATAGCAATCGAAAATACAAAAGTTGCTTACGAAGATGCAATGAATAAGACTGTTGATAAAGTCAACGACGCAATGCAAAAACTTTAAACGACCTGAATTCTATGGTCCAAGGTATTCAGGAAAAAATCAAGAGGCCATAAACAAAATTAGCTCAGAAGTGGATACTTTAATTGAATCTCTAAAGGAAAACAACCTATCTTAAAAAAGTAACACCTAAATATATTGTAGCAGGTTCTACAGAAGAAGAAGTATGCATACAATTTGCTGGCATCTTTAAATATGCAAGTACCAAGGGATATGAGCCAACCTTAACGATAAATAATCATGAATATAAACTTGGGGGTGGAAATACCAATACGGACCAACTTCTCGAATTCTATGTAAAAGCTCATGAAATAATTTCTGATGCTAATTCAATGCTTAATTCTTATGCAGTTGGGACTCTTCAAGTACCATGGGAAAATGGTCGTTTGGGTGCTCATTTACGTTCTCATAAAAAAATTGCCGTGTTTAATCTAAGATTTGGGGCGCTTCCCACAACTCCAGGAAAGATTACTGCCTTATATACTTCTAAAGTCGAGACTCTAAGATCTGAAGACTATAATTCAGGTGTCATACAATTATGGGCAGATAAATATGATGGTGCCTCTTGGGTTACATTGCAGCAGACAGTTTATCCCAAGGCAGACTGCAAATTCGTTCCCAGTTCAATTGGTTGGCATGCAGAGGGGGCCATGGCATGGAAGCCACGATCCTTCACCAAAGTTAGATGTCACGCCTGATCGTGTGGTTGCATCAATCGGCGCTTCTGCTAAAGACGGACAACACATGGGGAGAGTTTATTTTGTCATTACAGGCAAACAAACTCAAACAGTTCAAAATCAAGTGACAAGAGAAGAGGAACTTAATTTGAAATGGGGAGAAAGAAAAGCTCTCATGACAAGCCAAAATGAAAAATTTACTAAATTGACCTTAAACGAATTTGATGGCAAAAATATAGAATTTACAGGCCCAAATAGAGATAACAAGTACGTACAAGTTGTTTCTGAGGGTGAAAGCTTAGTTGTACAAGCCACTCAAGCAAAAGATGTAACATCTTAAAATTTTTTTATGATTGGGGTCAGCTGATCCCAATCATTTCAAGCTAAAGAAATGAAAAGATGATTTCAGAAAGCATTAATTTTTTATTCCCTCAGGAATTGCCAATCAGAATACCGGCAAGGAAAACAAGGATACCTCCTAGCATCACTTGCAAGACTGCCGAAAAGGCAGGCGTATCCATATAACGGTGGCGTACCCAGGAAATGGCAAAAAGCTCGATCACGACAACCACAAAAGAAATAATGACTGCAAGCGGGAAATGAGGGATAAGAAATGGAAGAGTATGTCCCAGGCCGCCTAAAGCGGTCATGAGTCCGCAAACTCCTCCGCGAAGCCATGGATGGCCGCGTCCGGTCAGAGCTCCATCATCTGACAGGGCTTCAGCAAAGCCCATACTAATACCCGCTCCTACAGAGGCAGCCAGGCCAACCAGAAAAGTCGCCCACGTATCATGTGTAGCAAAAGCAGCAGCAAATAAAGGAGCAAGCGTGGAGACTGAGCCATCCATTAATCCTGCAAGACCGGGCTGAACGATTTGCAGTAAGAAAAGCCTTCGTTGTGATTCTGTTTCCTGCATTTTAACATTTTCTGTGATATTCTTACGTTCCAAATCTGCAGCGAGTTGAACATGTTCTTCTTCAGCCTGTGCAAGATTATCTAATAATTGGCGTATACTAGCATCTTGAGATCGCTGAGCAGCTTTTTCATAGAAGCGCTTTGTTTCCAGCTCCATGATTCCGATCTGTTTGCGAATTTTCTCTAGATTGATCGGCTGATAAAGCCACACTGATTTGCGCTCCAGAAAGCCTCTTACATCCTGACGTCGAATTGAAGGGATATGTTCGCCAAATTTTTGGCGGAACATTTCGATTAAACGTTGACGATGATGGGATTCTTCTTGTTTCATTTCATCAAACAATTTGGATGATGCAGGAAAATTGTGACGCGTTGCTTCGCTTAGGTCTGAATAAAAACGTTCATCGTCTTCTTCTAAAGAAATAGCGAGAGCGATGATTTCACTTTCCTTAAGTTCATTGAAATTTTTCATAATTATAAACGCTTATCTAAAAATTTATCTCAACTGAATTTTTCTAAATGTCAAATTATTTATTCGTGTTTCTGACGTAAAATCTTTTGCACTTCATATGACTTCTTACCGTTTTATTCGAGGGCCTTAAGTCGTGGGTTGTCAAATTTTTCATGTTTATAATTAAAAAATAAAAAAACAATTGAAATAATGATTAAAAAGTTCTGTCAATTAATCTACATGAATAATTGCTCTAACATTATTTTTTATATATATAGTTTTTAAATAATAAAAAACATTAAAAATTTTCATGTTTAATAATTAATTTTATTTAAAAATTTAGTTATACTAAGTTGGCATTGTAATTAATAATTTAATTTGCTTTTTTAATACAATTAAATTTATCTTTATTTTTTAATTTAAAATTTATATAATTTTGTTATTTGTGGTAAAAATATGAACTTAAATTTTAATTATAAAAATATTAACGATAATGTTTTGTCGTTCTATGTAACTTCTGATAACAAAATTCAGGATCAATTAAATTTAGAAGCGGTAGAAACCAATCCAGTGGAATCTCATGAATCTAAATTATTATCGTATAAAGATAAGATATATAAAGTTAATTATATCGCTTACGAAAATTTTTTGATAAATTAATTTCTCATTCCTTTTTCAAATTTAGTCAAAGGACTTTACAGACTTTAAAAGAAAAAATATTTTCGATTCAGGATGTTAGGGAACTTCATGTTTTAATTAAAAATTCATGAGCCTAGAAGTTGATCTTTGGAAATTCCAGTTTGTAACTGAAGATCAAAAGCTCTCATTCATGGAAAAAATGAACATGTGTTTAGAGGCAATAAGAGTCTTAATCGAAAATTTACCTCGTGAAACAGATCCTCTCTATCGGTATGAATTAACTGTTTTTAAATCAAAAGTTGAAACGTGGTATAAGGAAAAAATTTCTCATTTTTCAGCTGAGAACTGTCAGGATTTGAACACGCGATTTAAAGATTACCGAAGATTAAAGAAAATCGAGATTGATGCCTGGACACGTGCTGATGTTGAAAAAGCATACGAACATCTTTTACATGTAATACATATAAAATATTTTATAACAATGAGTTGAGGATATTCAAATATAAGAATTTAGAAATTGATAAAAGATTATCAAAGCTCGATAAAAAAATGGTCCGTTTGATGGCTCGTGTGCGTTCACTGCCCTATACCCAAGTTGCAGGAGAGACAGCTCGGATAGGAAAAGTCCGTAAAAATTTATTGAAGAGACTATCGGATATGTAACAAGTGGATATGCTGTCGAACCCCCTCAGAATTTAAAAACAACCAATAAAGTTTATACATTGGAGAAATCTTTTTAAAAGTGCTTTTACCTCAAGCAGCTTTAGAAGAAAGATCTATTTTAAAAAATTTGCCTTTAGCCAGATTGACAGTGTAGTTCCTAGTCATTCTCTTAAAAAGTTAGTCTGAGCCGATTGGATATTTCATTGGATGATTTTGTTCCTAAAGATCGGCAATTCCCTATTACTGAAATGACTTTACAGTGTCAAAAGGCTTTTGCGGAAAAATTGGATTCAAGAAGAAGGTGTTTTTGGGAACAAACAGTCCAAAACGACGTGGCACCAAGAAAGAGAAGTTATGATTTTTTAAAACAAAAACGTTTAGGATTAAAACCGAAAAAGATGAGTTAATTGTATCTTTTGAAGAGCTGATGCGCAGGCTTTACAATGGAATTTACGTCGCTTTTGAAAAAATCCGGATTTCTATCCTGCAAAGGATTTTGTTTCAATTTTTCAGTTTCGAATGCTGAAAACCAAGTTTATAAATTTTTGGATGCCTTCTTATTCTACCGTCAACTTGATCCTTCCCAACGATCATTTTTTTCTTTAGACATTAACGATCCAGAAACAGAACTTTTAATTAAAAATGCGAAAGCCAGGACTGGAAGTATCAAAATCAGGATGGATTATGGGAAAAAGTTTCTTTCCAAAAACTTTATGCATTATGGGTTGAAAAGAAAATTTCTGCCTCAACCTTAGTAAGAACAACGAAACAAGTCGTTCAGATTGGCGAGGAAAAACACTTTCAATTGCAAAAGCCCTGGAGACACCAACAAGTTTTGTGATTCCAGAATTATTAGAAGTAAATCAAAACAATCTTTTTCCTCTTAACCACATCTTCGTAAAGCCATACTTAAAATATTTATGGACTTTTAGTGAAATAGGCAACGATTCTTTAACTTTAGGCAATATCTTCGAAAGACTCACTGAGCGTTCTTTTCATAAAGCCTTTTAACTCTCTATCATCAATTTCGGGATCTGCATGCTGCCAATTTAGGCGTTTGTCCTATTTTGGATGAGAATTTTTATCAACTGAATCATCAAACTTTTTATTTACCCCATGACCCAAAAAAGAATGGACTTTATTTCAGTTGATTCAACTCTATACAAGTGAAGAAATCAACGATCAAACGTCTGTAATGATGGTGGATAATCAAAGCGGCTCAAAGCGGATCATTAATGCAATTGGAAACCATGGAAAATTACAATCTATCCTAAATTGCAAATGGGAATTGCAAATTTTTGATGCGGACAATGTAAGTGGGGAAAGTGTCAATTTTATTAGCTATTTGCATAAAAGAGAAAACAAAGATGCAAAAGAAACTTGTACCCTTATCGCAATTCGTAACTTTCTCTTGGCAGCGTCTCATTTTAAAGACCGGACCTGTAGCAATAAATCCATCGAGCTGATTAAAAAAACTTTAGAGGATGCAAGACTTGAAGATTGGTCCTTCAATAAACATTCATTTATTTGGCAATTCATCCATTCCTCAGAACATGTAGAATTTGAAAAGCGTATTTTAACCATAATGAGTCAACCAGAATATACTCTAAGTTACTATCTAAAACAGAAGTTGCCTATAGATAATGAGCTTTTAAGAAAAAAATTGCCAAAGATTTGGCTGATTTATCTAAGCACAAGGAATTTTGGGATAGAGTTCAATCAAGTTTATCTTCTTACCATAAATTTTGCGAGATCAAATCCGGTTCTCCAAGTGCGTTAAAAAACTACAGAGTGCAAAAAGAAGATATGTTTGCAATTGCACAGGGAAAAGAAAGTCCTGTAAGTCGACAAGATGAGATGCAAAAATTCCTCCTCAGGGATGGTTTAAGCCACATAAGCTACAACAAGTCGACTTTTTAAAATTTGATCACGGAAAAGCAATTTTCCTAAACCGTGAAGAGGTTATTCAAAAAATTGCTGAAGTCTATCATTTAAGTGTTGAGGAACTATGTCTTCTAAATGAAGGAAAAAATGGATCGAGGGCGAAGAAATTAACGTTAGAGTCAACTTAACTTCAGACTCTCCCGGTGCAAAAATCAACGGGAAAAATAGCTCTATCCTTTATTCCAAAGGAAACGTATCTCCAAAGACAAGGTCGTCAGGAGCGCAATGCAAATTGCAAACAGTTTTTATTTTTTCATGAACGTTTACAAGCTTTGAAAAATCCAAAGACAAAGAAAAGTTTTAAACGAGCTTTGTGAGATTCTTTCAGATTCTGTGCATCCTTTCACAACAATGCAAAGAAATGAATATCAAGAGAAAGTCCACAATCTTAGAGCATCTTCAATGGAGGAAGTTCAGATCTTTGTAGATAAAATCATTAAAGAATATGAACCTACATTTGAAAAAATTGCCTTTGTTATGAATCCTTTCTTAGCAGACGTTAAATTGCTTTGCGTCTATATTTGGGGTTTAGAAGAACATAAATTAAGAAATGAATATGATATCGGCAATCTAATTGGTCATTATAATTATCCAATCGAAGATCTCCTTGAAAAAGCTCGCAAGGTTCATAAGGAGGACAAAACAATTCTCGATTCTATTGATCAAATTGAAGCTAGAATCCAAATGGAAAAAGAGCAACTAATCAGGAATTTTGGTTCTTTAATTCATTTATAAGCACATCAAAAGGCTTTTTTAAGCAGTTTTTAAAAAACACAGCTTAGGCTGCACTGATTCAAATTCAAACACTTTACTTCTCAGTGAAAGATTAAAACGAAAATGTTATTTTTATTGTTTTGAATTTAAAACTCAGCGTGATAAATTAAATTTTCTACCTTACAAAAAAATCTATGATTAAGTTTGCTTGCATCTTAATTTTATGCGGAATCAATTTATTTCTCTTAGAAGGAACTCCCAGTAGTGTNTTTTGGACTGTCTGTACCACTGAAGTCTATTCAATTGGAACTGGCCATATCGACGTGGATAATTACTTCTCAGTATTTAATCGAAGAAAGCATGGTTCTTCTTTTCCTCCAGATTTTGGCTTTGAGCTTGGNATTTTAAGTTGGAAAGATTTAAGCGCTGAAGCTGGCGTGGATTATATTGGAGGGACTGACAACCCATTGTTTTTTAATCTGGGGATTGCCTTGCCTGAAGGTCAATTATTTACACATGCACCTTCTCTTAAAATTGGTATTTTTGACCTTGGTACCCGTTATCAAGGCCATTTTAAAACTAATTTTAATATTGTAGATGTAATCATTGGAAAAGACTTGCCTAATCCGATTGGTGGCAAAATTTGCCTCGCAGGTTTTGCCGGGAGGCGCTCGATGGGAAAAAATCGGCAAGGTTTTATGGCCTCCTACCAACGTGCTTTTTGCCCTGTTAAGGATTGTCATGACAAAGAATACCATCAATGGGTTTTATGTGGGGATTATGCCTCAGGAAACAATGTCATCGGTGGAGGGGGATTNGGAGTATATTACTATTTTACCCCAGATATTAGTATTTTGACAGGGCCTGTTTGGTTTAATTCTGCAAAAATTAACGGAAGATGGAAGTGGTCTGTTCAAATTGACATTAGTTTTTCTTTGTTTGATCCAAAAAATGCTCAACTAAAAATTAATAGGTAGAGTCTTTTATAGTCTAAATCCATCTATATTATTTTCAGTTGAAAGTTGGAAAATTTGAGAAGGAAGCGACTTGAATTTGAATCAGTCGAAGCAGCACAACTTGAATAACTTCAAGCGATGCAGATAATTCAAGGACAATTTTAAGCTAACGTGGTCAAAATCCCAAGTTTCAGCTGGAAGGAGCTTGCATGAACTACTTAATGAAAAACAATTCGAATACTGCTTATCTTATAAGGCAACCTTAGGGAGTCTTATGTTAGAATGTTTTTATCGATTATCTGAGAATTCATTTTTTAAAACTCAGGTTCAGGAGGAGACCACATCAGAAACTATTTCTAATATAGCTTTCAAGATGATGGGATTTCTATCAATTGCATTAATTTATAGATTCTCTGATCCATTAAAGACTTCGATTTATTTCTTGGCTTATGAAGGAAAAAAATTAGGTAAACGTTTTTGGTTAAGATCCAAAGTTAAAAGTGAACTGAAGACATGGGAGGCTTTACTTTTAAAATTTATAAACAAAACCCCTGAAACTAATGATGCCCGTGCCAGGAGTTATAATTGTTTACGCAATGATTTATTTTTGCTTACAAGACCTGCAGAAAATCAATTAGTCACAAACTTGTTTAACCAATATATCCCCAAAGGACCCCTACTCGAATTAGGATCAAATCTTTTAAATGAAAAAGGGGAGAGTTATTTGGCGAGTCTTTTGCCTGAGGAGTATCGTTCAGATTTAATCTATTCAGATTGCTTCAAAGAAATCGTAGAAGCAGAAAAAGAAAAACCCAAAATTCCTATCTCCATCTTGACGCCACAAATTTACAAGGACAAATCGGCCCTTGGTCCCAACTGAATATAGTTGCTGTGAATGTATTTGATACGATCTTGAGAGAAAAGCTGAATAAGGCTGTCAAGGAGACTTGCAGTGTTTTAAAAGAAAACGGTCATTTAATCATCCTTGCAAATCTGCCTTTTGATCAAACACCCTTGATTTCTAAATTTGCAAGAGAGGACAATTTTTTATTTCCATATTGTGAGGGGAATGATTTAGGGATTAAAATAATTTCAAAAGATTTGATCCTCAAGGAAGCACAGTCTTTAGATCAAAGTTTAGTGTCGTTTATAGAGAAATTGTCCGATTTATCTCCATTACAAAGAGGAAAATTCTTTTTTCAACCTTTTGGACTCAAAGTTTATGTAACGTTTTTGAGAATTTATGCGATCAAGCGAATTACCAGAAGATCGACCACAAAGAATCCTACTTAGATGATTTAAGGAACGCATTGCATTCAGAAAATCAATTTAAAATTATTCTTGATGAATATTTAGAAAGTAGCGTCACTCTTCCCATGTGTGTAAAGGAATCTTTTAATGTACTTGGATCGGATCTTAGACTGCCTTGCTCTAATTACAGCGACTATCAAAGAGATCTTGAGCATCATCAATTATTAGTTAAGTCCGTTTTCCATGCGGTAATTGCTCAAAAAATCGTCATACATCAGTAAATATTTTTTATAGTTCTTGCATGCAAAGACAGCATGTTCTATAGGTAAAATTTTTATTGATAGGTGCTGTCACATGCGTCTCATAATCACCTTATTTTTCCTTTCCGTTATTTTAAACCCGAACCTTATCCAAGCGGAGGAATATCTTCTCTTTGATTTAGATTTGCATCTTTGGAAACTAGCTTTTAAAAATAGCAATCCACAGGCTTCTTTAGTAGAGTTCATTCTTAAAGAGGAAAGTCTGCAAAACTGGACAGAAATGGTGACAGTGCAGAAGATCCCAGCCTCTTTAAATACAGTGGGTCAAATTTATTCTGATTTCATGAAGGGTTTACTGTCAATCGGACCCATTCAATCCAGAGTCATTAGCCTAAAAGAGGGGGCTTTACTTTTTGAGTGGTGGATTTTAGATTCACCTTTTGCTCAGCACGAGTGGTTTAAAATCATAAAAACTCCCAGATCAATTATGACTCTAAGGTATACAACTAANAAAATGGATCAGGTCGAACAAGTGAGAAGCGTTTGGGAAGAAATTTTGGAAGATTCAATAGTTTGTTTTGACGATCTTCCCTAAACCTGTCTATACTCGTTCCAGTTGAAAGCCCCCATTTGGGCTGATTCAAAGTCTCGGGCTTGAACTTATTTTAAAAGGGTTAATATTGAATTAATATTAGCCCTATTAAAATAATTCAATCGCGAGAACTTTCAATTCAGTCCAAATGAGGGTCTTTCAACTGGAAGGAGTATATACTCATTCCAATTAAAAGTTATCGTGGTTGAATTATTTTTAAGGGGCTCATATGAATACACTATTAACCCTTTTAAAATAAGTTCAAGTACGAGAACTTTCAATTCAGTCTAAATGGGGTCTTTGAACTGGAGCGAGTCTAGATGATGAAAACACGAATTTCACCTGCTGCAGAGCCAGAAATTATGGATCTTGGCCCAGAATATTATTCTGTGGCTGAGTACGAAGATTGCCTCATCAAATTAGACCGTATAGGACGCTGGTTAGGAGGAGATTATGCCACATTTTCAATTTTGGACCGTCTGAATTTTTCATCCGTTCTGGATGTAGGCTGCGGCGGCGGACTTTTTACAGCACGTTTAGCCAAAAGGTATCCCCAGGCAAAGTTCATTGGAATAGACCTAAACCCTTTAGCTATTGAGTTTGCAAATCATCAAAAAGCCCTCTCAAAAACCAAATTGCCCAATCTGTCGTTCATGTGTCCTGAACANAAAGAGTTGAATGAGCTTATTAAATATGACGTTGTGCTTTCGACTTTGGTTTGTCATCATATGCTAGATAAAGAGCTTATTGATTTTCTTGCAAAAGCTTCTCGTATTGCCNNCAAAAAAGTGATCCTTAACGATCTTCATCGTCANCCCCTGGCNTTTTTTCTTTTTAAAATGATAGGACCGATTTTATTTAAAAATCGCCTTGTGCAGCATGACGGGCCTTTGTCTGTTCGCCGGGGTTTTAAGAATCAGGAATGGATCAATTATTTGGAAAAAGCAGGCATTCATCCCTCTTGTTATAAGATTAAATGGAAATTTGCTTTTCGATGGTTAGTTGAAATTAATAAGAGTGAATGCAATGATTGAAAACTGTGTGATTATTGGGGGAGTTGCAGGATTAAGTGCATCCAATCGGCTTGCCGATAGAGGGTTACCACCTTTAGTTATTGAAGGAGGACAATATCCCTCCCAAAAAATCTGTGGAGAATTNTTTTCTTACGAATGTTTGTCTATTTTAGACCAGTGGAATATTAGACTNTCCCTACTCGATTCATCTAGGGCGTTTTTNAGAGATGAAACACAGATAGACTTTCAACTCCCAAGCTGCGGAAGCTGTTCGAGATTTGTTTTTGATTCCCTCTTATTAGAACGTGCCAAAAGGAAAGGTGTTCGTTTCATGACGGGCACCACCGTTCAATCCTTAGTTCTGCTTCCCTCGAAGAATTTTGAATTGCAATTGTCTACTGGACAAAACATTCTGGCTCAAAATCTCATCATTGGGACAGGAAAAATTCCTTCAATAAATGCATCCAATTCCCCTTCAAGGTATGTCGGTTTTAAAGCACATTTTAAAAATATCACCCCAAATCGTGCTGTTGAGATGTACAGCTTTCCCGGCGGTTATCTAGGTTTGTCTAACGTCGATTCTGAAATAACCAATATGGCCTGTTTGATTCAAAAAAATCGATTTAGCAATTTTGATTCGCCAGATTCCTTTTTAGGAA
Source organism: Parachlamydiaceae bacterium (assembly GCA_013414685.1). GTDB lineage: Bacteria > Chlamydiota > Chlamydiia > Chlamydiales > Parachlamydiaceae > Neochlamydia. The sequence goes on from CP058704.1 coordinate 2,544,267, forward strand.
ATTTATTTGAAGATAGGAGGATGGAGGCTTTNAAAAAGCGATTATCAAGAGCGGAAATGGTTTTTCCTAATTGGCTCATCGGCCAATTACCTGAATTTGGGATTCGGAAAAATCCCTTCCTGGAAAAAGTNTTTTGGATCGGAGATGCAGCCGGTAGCATTCCTCCCATTAGCGGGGAGGGGCTTGCAATTGCGATCACTTCTGGCTATATCGCAGGCGATTATCTTTTTCAGTCAACAGCTCAGGAATTTAAAAACGCCTGGTTGAAGCGCTATCGAAAACGNTTTTTAGTTACGCAGAAAATTCATCGGTTGATGATGTCCCCGAATCTTTCGAGATGGGCTTTCAAAGCTGTAAAAAGATGGCCGGAAATTTTGCGTTATTTTTGGAAGGAAACGAGAGACTAGAAGGAACGAGCTTTGAAAACTCGTTCCTTTTGTAAGAGGGGATTACCAGGTGGCCATTAAACCGCCCGAAACATTCCAGGCTGAATAACGTTCCCACTTTTCACCTGCCACTTCAACATAAGCTTGCCAGCGATCGCAGAAGCATTTTGCTAAGTTCAAAGCGCCTTCTACGCCATTTGATTTTACGTGGACGCCTTTGATTCTAAATTCATTGCCAAACTCTTGGAAGCGGACTCTTGCACGCTCTTGCAAGAAGTTAAGACGCGTTCTCCAGGCAATATCTCCGCTTAAGAAGAGACCCCACCATGGAAGACTTGATGTTAAGTGCGCACCTACACGGCCGATTGTTGCACTTACATTTTTGCCACGTAAATGAAGGCCTAAAAGATTAGAACGGTGTTCACTTAAGGCATGACGTCGATAGAAAGCATATTCAACGCCTACAAAAGGCTGAATGTATATGCAATCCCAGTTCCAGTTAAGTCCCAATTCGCTATAAGAAGTCCATTGTGTAAGTCTGGCTGTGCTATGAGGTCTGAAACGTAAACTGTCAAAATCAGAGTCAACGAAACGTCTGATTTTAATGCGGTTGCTGCCTAAAATTGTGGCTGAAAACGAATAGAAGTGGCAATTGTTCCACATATAGTAGAGGGCTCCCTGCCAGTTATTTGCATTTCCATGTCCACCTTGATTAAAGCGGATATGATCATGTTCATAATTGCCTGCTAATCCTACAGTGAGCCAGGAATTAAAGAGGCAGAAATTCAATGGCTTTTGAACACCGAATGACACGTTGTAGTCTTGCAATCTAAAACCTTTTGCGCCATGAGAGTGTTTCAAATAAGCTTCACNCCCGCCTACAGAGGCCCAAGTGTCAAATTCATTGCAATTTTGCCCGCAGCATAGCCCCAAGCTATCAAATCGTACTGCGTCGTACATTCTGCGCATGAATTGTTGCGAGTCTACTTGATTTGCTTGAACAAGATTTGCGTATTGTTCACCAGAAAGATCATTCAAAACCGCACGTTGTGCTGAGGCTGGCAACGCGTTGATCAGTAAGAGTTCAGCTGCTAATGCTGGTGGTAATAAAGGAAGTTCTGTAAGTGCAATGTTCAATTGATTTGCAACATGTCTTTCGTTGTAGGTTTCTGCAGAAGTGATCACTGCGTTGATTTCTTCTAAAGGATAGAAGAATGCGCAGGTCCCTAAGCAGATGTTAAAAAGTGTAGCCAAGATTTTTTCATACTTGTTTCCTGTAACAGTTTATAAAAGAATATCTACAAATAGAGTTTTTGCATTTAACACAAGAAAAAAATGGATCATGAAAGAGCAAAGAATGAATCAATCCCTGTAAAAAAAGCTTGTTCTTTTTTATAAGCTTTTTCCGATTTTAGTATTGATGCCTTTTAGTTGAAAGAAGGAATTTACCGCTTAAGTTTGCCACTATCTTTGAAATTTCTAAACGATTGAAAAGCAGCCGAAATCATCCCTGAATCGAAGAAAATTTTTCCGGAATCATTCTACGGCTGCTTCATTTATTTTTCTGAAATTTTGCTGAAGTCCAGCAGCTGAGAAAACATGCCGAAAACTCTTTGCAAAAGAGCGATACGGTTATCGCGCAGCTTAGGATCATCAGATAAAATTTTGACTTCATCAAATAGTTTTGCTATGCCAGGCTGGATGTCTGCAATAAGGTCATAGGCCTTATCATAGTCATGTGCTTTAATGGTTTGATTGAACTGCACTTGCTTCTGATTAAGAAGAACATCCAAATTCTTTTCTGCGGTCTCTTTTAAAAGATCCGTAGAAAAAGCAACACTATGGGTATTTGCAAGTTGCCCTTTAGCTCGTTTATAAACTTCAAAAAGCAAAGGAAATTTTTGCTTGTTGCNTCTAAAGTGATGCAGGGATTTTACTTTACAAAAGGCGTCATAAATATCGCTAAATCCAAAAGAGATTGAAGCCTCAATCTCATCTTTCGATAAGCCGTATTCTTGAAATACAGTTTTAATACGATTGGNTAAAAAGGCCTGGATTTCTTCCAAAATCTGTTCTTTATTGGCTGTTAAATTTTTTGGGAAATGGTCAAAACACTNCCGTAATGTATCCATTAACGGTAAACGATAATGACCTTTTATAAAGATTTTAATGATTCCTAGTGCTTGACGGCGAAGTGCATAAGGATCACTTGAAGAGGTTGGTTTTAGATTCGCAGCGAAGCAACCGATCAGGTTATCGATTTTATCTGCCAGGCTGACTAAAACTCCTGTCAATGTTTCCGGAAGGGNGGCATTTTCACCGCGAGGCATCCAATGTTCATCAATTGCTTGAGCAACTTCCTGGTCCTCTCCTGAAGCTGCGGCATAATACTTACCGATCGTCCCTTGCAATTCCGGAAATTCGTAAACCATTTCAGAGGCAAGGTCTGCTTTGCAGAGCAAAGCGGCTCGTTTAGCTTTTTCAAGATTGCCGATCCCTAGTTNTTTCTGTAGAACCTCAACATGGGAAACAATTCTTTCAACTTTGTCAAAAACACTTCCTAGACTGCTTTGAAAGGTTACATGCCTGAGTTTCTCGTTGTAATTCTCCAGTGGTGTCTTCAAACCTTGTTCGTAAAGAAATGTTCCATCAGACAAGCGAGCAGAAAGCACACGCTCATTTCCTGCTCGGATAAAGTCTGAAGGATCATTATCTGCAGTGATGATGAAATAATTTTTAAGTTTTCCTTGATCATCAGCGACCGGAAAATACTTTTGATGCTCAACCATTTCTGAGATAAGCACTTCCTGAGGAATTTTCAGATAAGAAGGATCAAATTTTCCATAGGTGACTTGAGGCCACTCAACTAGGTTAAGGACCTGAGGAATAACTTTGTCGCGGCAAATGATTTTTGCGTTTAATGTTTTTTCAAATTTTTCAAGATCCTGCAAGATGGCCTGCTTTCTTTCTGCCATATCTACCATGACTTTGTGTTCTCTTAGAATTTTAATATAATCTTGGGCTTTTAGCAGAGAAAAGTCGTAGGGGCGCAGTTGTCGATGTCCATAAGAATGACGGCCGGATTGAATGTTGCCAATCGTAAAAGGAATCACATGATTTCCTAAAAGACAGACAATCCATTGCAAAGGGCGCGCATAGCTAATATCTAAAGATCCCCAGCGCATTTNTTTGGGAANATCAAGATTGAGAATCAAATTGGGAAGATGTTGTGCCAGAATTTCTGCGGTAGAAACCCCTGGCGTTTGAATAGAAGCAAATAAATAGTCTATTCCTTTGATTTGTTGGATTCGAACTTGCAGGTTTTTGCCCTGTCGCATCTCATCAAGAGAAAGAGGCTGCATCCCTAAAGTTTTGAAAANACCTTCTCCGCCCGGTTTCAGGTGACCATTGGAATCATAGGCTTGTTCAATTGGGGGCCCCTTCTTTTCAATTGTTTGAGGAAGTTTTCCATAAGGAAAGCCTTCAATGCTAATAGCAATCCGGCGAGGCGTGCCATAGGTCTTGATGCTATCATAAGGAATGTTTTCTTTATCCAAAAGTGCTTTAAAGGCTTTTTCAAGGTTTTGACAGCCAATTGGAACAAAAGTTGCCGGAAGTTCTTCCGAGCCAATTTCCAAAAGAAATACATCTTTTTTGCTGGNGTCAATCGATTTAAACTCCTCTTCAAGGGTCCGCGAATTTTTAANGGTTTCATTTTCAGATTGAGAAGTCGCATTGAATTTTCCTAAAAGAGGATGATTAAGCTTTTCACGGCTTTTTGAATAACTTTCTGCAATTTGCTTAGTTAGATCGCGGATTCGGGAAATATAACCGGTTCTTTCTGTCACAGAAATGGNCCCTCTTGCGTCCAGGATGTTAAAGGCATGGGAGGCTTTCATGACAAAATCATAGGCAGGAANGGGAAGCCCTTCTGTCATCAGGCGCTGAGCCTCTTTTTCATAATCATTGAAGTGACGGTACCACATTTCAGTGGAAGCTTTTTCAAAGTTGTAATGGCTCCACTCCACTTCATTACGATGGTAAATATCTCCGTAGGTGATTTCTTCATTCCATTGGATGTCAAAAATACTATTGACTTTTTGCAAATACATCGCCAAACGTTCAATACCATAAGTAATTTCACCCGTTATAGGCTTTAAATTAAGCCCTCCCACACATTGGAAATAGGTAAATTGAGTCACTTCCATTCCATCCATCCAGACTTCCCAGCCCAGTCCCCATGCACCTAACGTGGNGGCTTCCCAGTCATCATGGACAAAGCGAATGTCATGTTCATGAAGCTTGAAGCCGATCGCTTCTAAAGATTGCAAGTATAGGTCCTGAATATTAGGAGGAGAAGGTTTTAGGACGACTTGATATTGGAAATAATGCTGAAGTCGATTAGGGTTTTTTCCATAGCGTCCGTCTGTGGGCCTGCGGGAAGGCTCTATATAGGCAGCACGGTAAGGTTCTGGTCCAAAACAACGTAAAANAGTTGCTGGATTAAAAGTTCCAGCTCCTACTTCAAGATCGTAGCCTTGATGGATGATGCAACCTTGCTGTTCCCAAAATAATGAGAGCCGTCTTAAAATTTCTTGAAAAGTGATCATAAATTTTCTCGAAAAACTTGATTTTTCCTCTCATTTTACATCTCTAATGATTTAAGGGATAGACAAAATCTTTTCCTCTTGAAATTGGAATATCAAAAGAATGTGCATCTTCTGTTCGTTTGAAAGTTTTACGATTTGCTGCAAATTCTTATTTTCAGTAATTTATCTATACACGTTCGATTTCAAAGACAATCTTTTGGATATGAAAACATCATGCAGAATGAATCAGAAGAAAAAAATGTTACAAGAAGCGCCGCCAAAAGTAAGCATCATCATTCCCACTTTTAATTGCGCTCAAACAATTGCATTAACCCTTGAAAGCTTGTTGGAACAAGACTATCCAAACTTTGAAATTTTAGTGATTGATGGCGGATCTAAAGATCGAACCCTGGAACTAGTTAAAACTTTTGTGAATGANAAAATTCATCTTTATACAACAAAAGATCATCAACGTTATGCCTTGCTAAACCAAGGAATTTCCTTCGCTACCGGCCAATACATTAATTGTCTATTTCCCGGAGATTATTATATTTCACCTTTCACTTTAACATGGGTCATGGAATCTGCCATGGAAAACCAAAGGCCTCATTTAGCTTATTGTGGAACGTTGCTGCGGGATGGTAAATCTCAAGTAAAAATTCTTAATAGAGAGCTGAATGATGAATTATTNAAAAATGGCCATCAGCCCACAAGCCTGCAATCCTGTTGGTTTAGAAGAGATGTATTTAATCATATAGGAAATTTTGATAAACGGTATCAATTACGTGGCGGCTACGAACTTTTATGTCGTTTTATTAAGCACCAAGAATTTCAGATTCATTCTATTCATCGAATGTTAATCGACCATGATCTTCGCTCAGTGACTCGCTCGATGATTTTGCAACATTTTTGGGAGACGCTTAAAGGACTTATTCAACATTATGGATTTTTGACGACAGTNAAATGGCTCTTCCATCAAAGAGATGGAACACGTTTTTTTAAATTATGGTGGGAAAAGATTCAAATGGCATTTTTGGCATGAAAAGCCCCCTCGCATTGATGCTAAATTTGGGGCTTAATTCTTTGAATTCCTTATAGCTATGTTCTTTATAAAACTTAGATTAAGAGAGATGCGATTGCGCTCAACGCCACAAGTGCAAAGCACGCAATCGTTGAAGAAATTGAAAGAGTTTATTCTTCTTCAGATTCTGAATTTTTTTGTTCAGGATCTTGATCCCCACAAGAGCAGGCTAAGAGATTGCAATCTCTGCAAGAAAGAATGTTATCTTCTGATTTTTCTTCATCAGCATAGCAGGCAAATGATACCAGAGAAGCCAGGGCATATGCGCCAAGAATTGCTTTTTTCAACATAAGTAACTCCTATAAGTTAAGTACTTAAAACGTGAATTATACTAATTCAAAAAATTATGTCAAATAACAAAATTTTTCAGTGTTTGAAAACAAAAAAAGAACTGGTTAATAATCACTTTTTGTGATATTATTTTTTATAATCAATAAGATGGGATAAAAATGAGCAATTTTTGTGATTTAACATTTAATGAACTTATAGAATGGCTCGAAGCTCATCAAGANAAAAAATTTCATGCTCGGCAGCTTTTTGATTGGGTTTATAANAAAATGACTCTGGATTGGAATTTAATGTCCAATCTAAGTAAAGAGCTGCGTGAAAAACTNAANAAAGGGCTGCGTCTACCTACGCTGCAACTGGTAAGAGTTGTTCCTTCAGCAGATTTAGAAACGTATAAATTTCTCTGGAAGTTGATGGACGGCAATTTAGTCGAATCTGTGCTTATCTGTTCTGGTGATAGACGGACTGTTTGTGTCTCTTCTCAGGTGGGCTGTCCTGCAAAATGCGCCTTTTGTGCTTCAGGAAAGCAAGGGTTNTTTAGGAATCTAAGACCTGGTGAAATCGTTGAACAAATCCTGCAAATTAATCATTGGCTGCAACAAAAACAAGAACGTGTGTCTCATATTGTTTTCATGGGAATGGGCGAACCTTTAAAAAATTATGAATCTGTCGTGAAATCCATTCATATGATTAGTCATGAAGATACATTTAATATTTCGCAACGAAGAATTACGATTTCTACAGTTGGAATTGTGGAAGGGATTAAACGATTAACAACCGAAGACTTGAAAGTCAATTTAGTCCTTTCTCTTCATGCTCCCAATCAACGCATCCGCATGAAGATTATCCCGTATGCACGAAAATATCCTCTAGAAGATATTATGAAAGCTATGGATGAATATAGTACGAAAACAAAGCGTGATATTACGTATGAATATACTCTGATTGCTGGCATTAACGATCATCCAGACCATGCTCATGAATTAGCTCATCTTTTAAAGGGAAAACAGTGTACCGTCAACTTGATTCCTTACAATCCTATTCCTCAGGTAAAGTTGCAAAGACCAGATAANAAAGCTATTAAAGATTTTCGAAGCGTTCTATTTGGTTGCAAAATTGTCAACACTTGCCGTTATACGAAAGGGGACGATATAGCTGCTGCTTGCGGGCAATTAGCGATGCAACAGCAAACTATTCCCATGGTTGCTTAAGAATCGGATTGCTTCAAAGTCTCGAGCTAAACTTATTTTGAAAGGGTTAATACGAATTAATATAAGCCCATTTAAAATAATTCAAGCTGGAAAAACTTTCAATTCAGTCCTAATGGGTTCCTTTGAACTGGAACGAGGATATAACTATGAGTTGCCATCTGATCGTTTTCTTGCGAGTGTTAAAACTTCGCGATCAGATAGATACTCTTTACGATCTACAAACTCAAAAATTTGATCTAGGGTAAAATTTTCAAAATTGACTTTTTCTAATAAATGTTTAATTTGACTATCAGATAACTGTTTTCGATTTTGACTAATAAACCTATCTAAAAATAGAAACAATTTAACATCAAAAGATTGAGTTGAAGGACCTAATATTTCTAATAGTTCATAAAGAACCAAACGTGATGTATCATCCAAATAGAGATCCAGTAAATCTCTCATATTAATCCTTAGAAGGTAGTCAAAAAGAAATTCTCGATTCGTTTGAATAAATTTAAGGAAAATTATCTTAAGTTCATTCTCAACAGAAAAGGAGTTAAATTCAAAAAGAAAAAGAAAAATTATGTTGAGAGAGCTGATCAATAAAATAAACTCTGCAGGATTCTTTTAGATAAGCTAATTTTAAGGTTTTAGCCCAATCATATAAATCGATAACGTTCTCCTCATTTAAGATAACTTTTCCCTTAGTTAGGTACTCATTAAGAGAAGGACAGGTAGAGGTTGTGCAGGAAAATTTTGAGTTGTAATCCGAGGTTTCTCCAACTTTATCAATGACAGAATTATGGTTATGACTCATTATTTTAGGATTAAATTGTAAAATAGAATCCCAGGATATAGGTAGCTTTTTCTGAATGATTTGAAGATTACAGCGTGATAATTTTCCATAGGTAGCGTCCTTAGGAGATTTCCAAGGTAATGCATGCTGTTTTTCATCAATCTGAACCCATAAATCTCCTAGTTCATCTGTGCCAATTACAGTTCCCTGGCCAAAAGGTGTTTTAAGCCTATAACCTGGAAAACCTCCCAGGTTATATAGGTGAACAAAGAAGAAATTTTTATTTTCTGTCTAGATCCATTGACTAGAGAAATTTCTTTTTCAAAAATTCAAAATTAGATGGTTTGTCTAGTTGATACACATCTTTCATATGAGCTCTAGCAAAATTCAATATTCTCTCATCATCAAAGTATGGGGCTTTACCTACTACTGCAAATAAATCTTTCAAAGGAATTTTTCAAATGGAACCAAGGCAATGCAATCTTGGTGTATAGAAAATGAGTTCCCCTGTAATTTTATCAAAGCGTCAATTAATTTGAATAATTCTAAAGGTCTATCCAAAAAACACCCAAGGAATCGAGTTAAATGGTCTTTTGAAAGAGCGGCTAATCTGTCAGGAAATTGGATAAAATGACTCAAAAGAATATCTTTTTATCATTCATGGAATCCAAAAGTTCATTAAAACGTGGATTTTCCGAAGAATGAGGTTGAATTAAAGAAAAATATTCGGGAAGTTGATGTATATCTAATGATTGACTTAAAAACAGTTCACAATGGTTTTTTAATGCACCCAGCTTCATTCGAACTGCAAGTTTATACAAAGAAAGGGCATTTGATGAATGAAGAGTGATTCTGCCACTATACAAATATTTTTTAAGTTCTATGAATACTTCGTAAGAGCAATCATCAATGATAATTTTTTTATTGGGATTAGAACTGAATAGCTCTTTAAAATGAGGAGAAACGCCTATCAGAACCCAAGAATCTGCATGAACTTCTTTCTCTTCTACAACAAAAGTAACATCCCATCCTTCACGTTCATGATCTATTTCTGTAATCTTTTCTAGTGCATATTCTGTATGGTTTACAGACATTTGCTCTTTAGGAAATTCTGGAATAGGCCGATGTAATAAAACTTTATAACCTTTTTGTAGAAATCCCTCCGCGGAGGAAATATCACAACAATAAATGACCCCGAAATCATCACTTTTAAACCATAATTGTTCTTTACTGTCTATTCCTTCGACTATCCCGTTTCCATATGCAGTACTTATTATATCCCCAGGGCAAACTCCGTAACGTTTAAAACATTTCCAAGTGTCAACCAGATCAATCGTTTCCCACTCCTTGCTACGATTTTTCTTTGCGACTGATCTTCCTTTTCGTTTGATCAAGATGCAAAGCACCCTTAATTCTTTTTAGAGGTTTTCTTATGAAGGCTTCAGCTAATAAAATTTTTTTGAAGGATTTTGTTCTTGGTAACTTTCTATCCAGTACTTATTTTTAGAAAGAAGGATGTTCCAATCTTTTACAGAAACAGATAGTTCAGATGCGTCATCATGAACTAGAAGTCTTTTGTTTTCATCAATGCCTAAAACAGTTCCCCGGAATTTTTGATTATTAGAATTTATGGCTTCTATTCTATCACCAGGCATAAAAGGAAATTTTTTAAAGATGTTTTGATGCGGTTATACAGTTCTTTACGTTCATGTGTTTTCTTTAGACCCTCATTCAGTAAATCTGAATCATTAACGTTTGAAGAATTTTGATTTGATACTAAAGAAAAGTAATGCGTCATAATAAAATCGTTAAGAATTTTTTTAAGCGGATGTGTGTTTGTTGTTGCCTCAAACAAATGATAAAATTCGACATAGTTCTCTGTTGAGAGGCATTCTTTGAAAAAGGTTTCGCATTCTATTAAGAGTTTATCAATTTCTAACTGTTCGGCCGCTTCAAATATTTCTAAAATGTTTGGAACATCAAGTACAATTTTTCCGGTATAAAAATACTCGTTTATTTTCAGAAAAGCTTCATAAGAACATGTATTAAATATAACTTTTTGTTCAGCAGATTCCTTAAATTTTCCATTCCAAAGAGCTTTGAAGTACTTGCTGTGTTTTTAAAAGAGCAGAATGAACTTTAACTTCTTCACCATCAATTACCAAGATTTTATCGCTTCCTAAATCGGTGCTTAGGAGATGATGAATACGATCATGGATATGCATTTTAGCGTTTTCTTCTGAAGTTTCTTTTTTGGCTAGGCGCTAAAATTTTAAATGCATTCTGATCCAAATCTTTTCGAGAAGAAAAGCCAAAGTATCCAAGGGCTTGATTAAATTGAACCCATAAATAAGTTGTACCTGACACATAGGGTCCAATCGGGCTATGGATAATTTTTCCTGAACCAATAATTAAACCTTCTTCGCCTTGGGTGTTTAACATCTTCTGCCCAGGCTGAACATTGAATCGTTGAAAACAACTAGAAGAAGGATCAAATAGTATTTTATTTGGATTTGCGATAATTAAAGATGGATTGTTGTTGTTTATTTGCATAAATTACCAAAATAATTTTATGTGATAATATAAGAGAAGTTGTTTATTGTAAATTGATTATTAATGAATGTAAGTTGGAAACAAATATCCAAAAAGCTTATGAGAAATTTTGTATTCAGTCTACAAAATCAATCTGAGATTAATATTGGATTAAATATTCATAAAGATGGATTTCTACAGAAGGATCAAAATTGTCTCGGCTTTTTAATAGTCATTTGCAATTTACATGACTTAATTCTGGGAACTTAATCGATGAATTTTATGACTAATTAATCTGACTAAAGTCTTCGCATATTCATACTGCTTTTCTAATGAATCAGCTTGCGGAGCTTTTTAACAAGATCTACACAAGTAAACTGTTTTGCCATTTTTCGTGATGACTATTTGAGAGATGCGGAATAAACTTATGCAAAGAAAGATCTAAAGGAAGATCCTCTTGCATCACTTTCTTATAAATACACAGGATCCAAAAGATAGATTTCGATGAAAAATTATTCAATATGATATGACTTAAGTGAATCAGCCTATTTTTGCTTGAATGGGAATGCACATCGCAATTACGTATCAGTTCTTCAAACTCTTTATTAATTTTCTCTGCAAGAGACGAGGGTTCTGATTGTGAAAAAGATTGAAAAAGGTTTTTAAATCTTGTTAGATGATCTGAAGTCAGCTTTACAGAATTTTTTTGCTGATTATTTTCAATGAGTTGGGCCAAAATCTTATAATCATTTGGTATCATTCTATAAACCTGAATTTAACATTTTAAATTATTATATACTTCTTTGATTTAAAAATCAATTCAAATTTTTATTTTATTGGAGTTGAATTAAAAATATATCTTTAATATAATAAAGAAGTAAATGGGGTATTTTTTATGAATACCGATCTTAATTATCCTAATACAGATCCAGACTTTCATTCAGAACTCTCTGAAAAAAGGAAAAACCAGAAGAAATTCAAGCGACGGACCCTCTAAAACAAGGAATTTTAAGTAAACCTGCAAATTCTTTAGATTGGAGAGTTCAAATCGTGGGGCTGAATCAGATGCAAAATCATCATCATCCTGTCGCTTTTGCGATAAAAAGAGAATTGTTCAACGTATTGATTCAAAAGTATTAGATGAAGCTTTTGCCCGTTGCGTACGTGAAAAATTGCGCCATGAAAATCAAATGGATGAACTGACCTACATTGAAGAGAGAATTAAAAAGATCGAGAAAATAAAACCGATCAGTCTGAAAAACAAGCAAAAGAAGACATCAACCATCAAATTGAACGCAGTGAAATTGAACGTTTTGCAGCTTAATTCTTGAAGATTCAATTTGTTTCTTATAAAATAAGCTTTTCATTGATAAAGCTCTCTTTTATGCATTTTGATATTAAAAAACTTGCTCTATTTCCNCAAAAGCCTGGTGTTTATTTAATGAAAGGACATCAGAGTGAAATGCTGTATGTCGGGAAAGCAAATAATCTACGCCAAAGAGTCAAACAATATTTTGTCCCCGGTCGGGATGGACGCGTAATGGTGCCNTTTTTAGTTTCTAAAATTGAAGAAATAGAAACGATTGTGGTGACATCAGAAAAAGAGGCGCTCCTTTTAGAAAACAATCTAATTAAGCAATATAAACCTAAGTACAATGCTCTTCTTAAGGACGACAAAACTTATATCGCTTTAAAGATCAATAATCGTCATCCTTGGCCCATCGTGAGTCTTATTCGTTACAGAGGAAGGCCAAAAGCGGATGGATTGTATTTTGGGCCTTATACAAGTGCTCTTGCAGCGCGTCATACGTTGGATTTAATCCAGCGCATTTTTCCTCTTCGCCAGTGTTCTGATCAAGAACTTTTGAGAAGAACAAGACCTTGTATTCTATATGATATGAAACGCTGCATTGCTCCTTGCGTAAATCGTTGCACAAAACAAGAATATGACCAATATGTAAATGGGGCCATCAAATTTCTCAAAGGACAAGATAAGGAAGTTCTCAAAGATTTAATGGCGGAGATGGAACGTCAGGCTGAAGCCTTGGAATTTGAGCGTGCTGCAGAAATATTAGAAACCATACGTCTCATTGANAAAACAATTGAAACGCAAAAAGTAGATAAGCCTTTAGGCGATGACGCAGACGCATTTGGAATCTTTCGGCAAGGGGATGAAGCTGTTCTTTGCCAGCTATTATTTAGATCAGGCAAGCTCGTGGGGTCTCGACGCCATAATTTTAGTCGTATAGCTCAAGATGACCATGAGCTTTTGGAGTCCTTTCTTTTACAGAATTATGATGAGTATGCTGAGCTGCCGCATGAGATTTTGTTATCAAGTTCGGTGAACGATCCGGAGGCTATCGCTGAAATTTTATCAATGAATCGCAAAAGGGGAGTCCGTATTTACATGCCTCAGCGAGGAGAGAAATTGGCAATGGTGGAAATGGCTATTTCAAATGCTGAGTCNCTTTTTAAGCAGGANAAAGATTTACAAGCTATGCGCGAACGCACCCTACTGGAAATGGAAGAAAAATTTCATTTGAATCGTTACCCTGAAAGAATTGAATGTTTTGATATTTCGAGTATTGCCGGAACAGAAATTGTGGCGACCATGGTTGCATTCACAGAAGGACAGAAGGACTCTAATCGTTATAGAAAATATAAAATTCGCACAGTGGATCAATCCGATGATTATGCGGCGATGCGCGAAGCTTTGTCCCGTCGTTACTTAAGGGCCAAAGAAGAAAACGATTTGCCAGATTTATTGGTGGTAGATGGAGGAAAGGGGCATCTTAATATGGCAATAAAAGTTTTAGAGGAATTAGACATAGCCACTGTCGACGTGATTGGACTAGCAAAAGAAGAAGGCAGGCATGATAAAGGAATGACAGAGGAACAAGTNTTTTTACGTGGGGCTAAGGATCCAATNTTTTTACGCCAAAATTCCCCTGTTCTATTTTTGCTGCAACAAATCAGAGATGAGGCTCATCGCACGGCTATTACTTACCATCGCAAACTAAGAACNAAAAAAACGGTGAAGAGCGCCTTAGAAGACATTCCTGGAATTGGACCCAANAAACGTTCTTTACTACTTAGGCACTTTGGCAGTATTAANAAATTGCGTGAGGCCACAAAAGAGGAGATTGCGCAAATTCCTCGATTGACACGAAAAGATATTGAAGCGATCCAAAAATTTTTAGGATCTAAACCCTCTGATTGAAAACTAAACTACTCATAAACAGGTTGTTACATTTAAGTTGTTGTTGCAAAAGAACCAAAAAGAAAGCTAAAATTTCGTCTCTCTTTGAATCCTCAAAATGCCCAAGTTATAAAAACTTAGAGTTTTTTTAAAAAATATTTACATATTGTGGTTTTTTTGATAAGGATCAGGATGTACTCATTCCAGCCTAAATGGGTGCCTTATGAACTGGAAGGGGTATACGTACGCTCACTGATTCACTTCGCATTGACACTTTAGGATTTTATTATAAAGTATGTGGGGACTTTTGCGTTAACAAAGGTGTTTATGACAATGGGTTCAGTGTATACAAAAAAATAAACCTTCGAAAATACGTTTTCAAAATAGATTTTCTACCTATAAATCATCGCCCGTTGAAGAAAATGATCGAATAATGCGGCGTTTTGAAACAGCCTTTAATTGTAATGGCAAACCCTGGCATTCGGCTGATGAAAACGAAATCAATGATAGGGTTTGGTTGCGTTAATCCATTGTAAATTTGTCATCTAATGAATTATATTGCTCCAAAGGTGGCGTCTCTCCAAATAAATTGAAATAATAAAAAAACACTTTTAAAATTTTAATATCTAGATTTAATTTCGTGATTATTTTTTATGCATGTGTTTAATTAATTTTTATTTTTGTATAATAAATGAAGTTGAATAAAATAAAATGAAAAGTCTATATGATACAGTCAAACTTTAAATTTAAAGAAATTAATGGAAGACTCAGTCTCTCTGATCCCTTTTAGAGGGGAAATTTTCAAGCTTCAAATGTTACAATAAATTTATTGGATTTTTCCTTAAGTTATTTGGAAAAGCTCAAGATTTTGAAGCTCAGGATCTTGAGGGTAACTCGAAACGTTGGATTATCAATAAAAATAGTTTCGACAAGTGGCAACGTTTTTTACCGAGTCAAGGGGAGAGTTTTGATGATCGTATAGGCAGTCTTATACAAAATGTAAAAGTTGAGCAGAATAGGTTGCAAAATTCGCTCATTGAAGAAAAAGGTGAAAATAAGGAGGCGCATGATAGGACAGAATCCGATGAAGGGCAGAAAACAGTCCTTTCAAACAATTTAGGACCTGTCCAGGAAAGTCTTGAAAACGAAGAAATTGTTTCAAAAAATCAACCTGTACAGGGCTTGAAACCTCTAAGATATGGCTTTTATAACCCAGGTAGGTGTTGTTTTCTCATGAGCGCAATTCACTGTCTTAGTGCAATTCCCGATTCATTACCAAATACTTCGGAGGATGTGAAGGGGCAAGCTTTGCTGGAAATGATCCAAAAAGCAACGAAAGAGTGTGCTCGGAAGAAGAAGTGATCGAAATCAGATCAAAATTCGCCTCAAAAAATGGAAGGGTTCCTGAATTTTCAGCAGATCCTAGACAAGGTGCAGATATTAATAGCACATACCAATTCTTTCATGACATTTTGAAAATGCCTAAGTTCTTAGCAACTCCTCATCTAGATAATTCTGAATTAGGAGACCCCTTACTCAACTCTTACCTAACGGTAGACATTCAAAATATGGATCAAAGGCTTTCCTTATCTGACTTAATTTCTAAAGACATTGGAAGATTGACTCCTTTAAAGCAAAAGAGCACTGATGTGCAAAAATTCCCTATCGAATTGAAATCCCCGACTTCCATCGTTCAGATGAAAACCAACAGCATCCTAAAGTTGTGCCGATTTGTCTTTTGAGGAATAAAGAGACCGATCATTCTCCCATAGAAGTTCCTGCAAACATCAGTTTTTATGGTAATAACCACAAATATGAGTTGATTGCCTGTGGGATGGTTTCAGACAAGGTAGATCATGCTTACGCTTTTATAAAAGAAAACGGAACATGGATCAAATATGACAATGAGTACAGCTTTGTTTGCAAAAACGAACAAAAGGTCTTGGATGAAATTGAAAAGCACGCCCATCTTTTGATTTATCGTCCGATCTAATTCAAACAATGAGTGCTATGTAATCTAGAAGGGCTTTTATTCCACCCCGAAAAGAATAAGAGTATGCCTGATGATTTTTCAGTTGAATAAATTCAGCTCTCCGGTTAATATTTCCCATTCGTTCAATCATGAATGGGGTATTAGCTCAGTTGGTTAGAGCGCCACGTTGACATCGTGGAGGTCAGCTGTTCGAGTCAGCTATATCCCATATTTCATTCCATACACCGACTTTTACTATGACAGATGCATTAAGAACTTTAAGACATACTGCGGCTGAATTGCTTGCCATCTCGGTCAGCAGCTTGTTTCCTAAGGCTCAGTTAGTCAGTGGAGAGGCGACAAGTTTAGGTTTCTATTATGACTTTTTCTTTCCAGAGACAATAACTGTAGAACAACTTCCCTTTATAGAAGAACGCATGCGTGATTTTATACGGCAACGCCTTCCTATTAAAATCATGGAAATGATGCGGAAAAATGCGGTTGAGCTTTTTAAACATCATCGTCAGGATTTAAAAGTGGCCTTGCTGAAAGAAAATATGGAAACGCTTGTGCATGTATGCCAAATTGGACAATTTTATGATTTAGCCTATCCACCATTTGTGGAAACAACTCAGGAGATTGGGGCTATAAAATTAACGGAAGTTCATTCTTTTGTAGCTTCTTTGCCAGGTCGCCCTAATTTAACACTTACGCGTATCCAAGGGACAGCTTTTCCTGATTCATCCAGCCTCAAGCAATTTTTAAAATTAACTGAAGGGGCTAAAGAACGAGATCATCGCTTACTAGGTAAAGCGATGGGGTTATTTACTGTATTTGAAGATGCCTGTCCTGGATGTTGGTCTTGGAGTCCCAAAGGAACAATCCTGCGTGAAACCTTATTTGATTGGTGGCGCCTTGAACATCAAAAACAAGGATACCAATTAGTTTCAACTTCGAATGTGTTTCGTCCTGCAAAGATAGACACAAAGACCTTCCTGCGTTTCGATTCTCAAGGGACTTCCTATTTAATAAGTTCAACAAAAGCGCCAGGACATGCTTTAACCTTTAAGTCTAAATTGCACTCTTACAGAGAACTTCCTATTCGCTATTGTGAATTAGATGTATTTTATGAACAAGAAAAGGAGGTTCATTTATGGGGCCTTTTGAGAGCTCGATCCTACTGGGCTGACTCGGCTTTTATNTTTTGCCGGCCGGAGCAAGTTTTGGAAGAACTCATTTCTTCCTTGCAATTCATTGAAAGAACCTTTAAGATATTTGGATTTGAGACCCATTGGCATTTGATAGGAAAAATTCANAATTCCAAGAAGGTTTCAAGAAATTGGGATGACTCCCAAGAGAGTTTGCTTAAGGCGTTAGCTGAATGTGGCTTGAGTCACACGCTTGAGAAAGATGAGAAGGCTTCTTATGGGCCTATCCTGGAAATGCGTTTTTCGGATGCATTTGGACGAAAATGGAAGGGATCTTATGTTTATATCGATCTTCACCATCGGTCTAAATACGCCTTGCATTATCAGGAGCTCAATGGTCAGATGGCTCCTCCAGTGATGATTGGTAGGGCAATGTTTGGATCCCTTGAGCGCTTAATAGCGATTTTAATTGAGCATTATGCAGGCGAGCTGCCGGTATGGTTAATGCCTGAACAAGTCAGAGTGATTCCAGTCACGGATAAACAGTCTGATTATGCAAAGCAAGTTTACTCTCAGATAAAGCGAGCCGGATTTCGATTAGGAATTGACTATCGCAAAGAAAATTTGGGGGTCAAAATCCATGCTTCGGAAACGGAAAAAGTTCCCTATCTGGTTGTCGTAGGGGATAAAGAAGANAAAAGTAAGACAATCTCTCTTCGTCGACATGGGCATAAAGAAGCCCTGGAAGGGATGGCTTTGGAAGATTTCTTAAGTCAATTGCATGACGAGGTAGAAATGAAGGTTAGAAAACTAACAGAGAAGTGCGTAATGCGCTTCCGAAATGAGGAGTATAAGGTCGGTTGAAAGTTAATAAAGAAATACGCGCCCAGCGCGTACGCGTAATTACCCAAACCGGTGAACAAATTGGCGTCCTTTCTTTGAGCGAGGCTTTAGCCAAGGCTCAAGAAGCAGGGATGGATTTGGTGGAAATATCAGCAGGTTCGAATCCTCCTGTTTGTAAGATCATAAACTATGGAAAATTTCGTTATGATCAAACCAAACGCGAGAAGGAAAGTAAGAAGACTCAGCATCAGGTCAAAGTGAAAGAGATCAAACTTAAACCTAATATTGATCTGCATGACCTTGAGACAAAAATTAGACATGCACGTGAGTTTGTTACCAAAGGTAATAAGGTCAAGGTGACATGCATGTTTAGAGGACGCGAGATGGCGCATCCTGAGATTGGAGAAAAGCTTCTTCGCAAAGTGTGCGAAGATTTAGAAGATGTCGCGATGGTGGAATCTCCCTCCAAGCTNTTTGGACGCATGCTCATTGTCATTTTAGCACCTGGCGGCAAGAAGAAAAGCGCAAAATCTGGCAGCTCAATAGAGGGCCAGCCAGCCAGGGAAGAAGAAAGCGCATAGGCAAAAATGGTTATTTAGGAGAGTGTCACAGTGCCTAAAATGAAAACNAAAAAGGCTGTTGCAGCCAGATTCAAAGTGACCGCCACGGGAAAACTTAAAAGAGGTCGTCCTGGTAAACGTCACATTTTGAACAAAAAATCACCCAAGAGAAAACGTCAGCTTTCAAAGCCAGCGTTAGTGGATGAAGGACAATTAAAGACGTACAAACGTTTAATGTGCGTATAAGCACATAGACCGGCTTTTTGTCGGTAAAATTAATGAAACGCCCAACTAAAAATGTTGGGTATAAACAGTGGAGATTAGCTATGGTTAGAGCAACCAATGCTGTTGCTTCACATCGGCGTNNAAAAAGACTATTTAAGAGAGCAAAAGGGTTNTTCGGAGACCGTAAAAACCATTTGCGCTTGACTAGCGATGCAGTTAACAAAGCGTTGGCCTATAATTATCGCCATCGTAAAGAGAANAAACGCGAATTCCGTAGCTTATGGATTATGCGTATTGGAGCTGCTGCAAAGATTCATGGACTGTCATACAGCAAGTTTATCCATGGTCTGCAAAAAGCACGATGTGAGTTAGATAGAAAAATGTTAGCCGATATGGCTATCCGTGACCCTCATGGCTTTGCAGCCGTTGTAGGTCATGCAAAACAGGCCCTTGCTTAACAAGGGACTAAGAAGCCAGGAGTTGAGGATCAGAATCAGAAGTTAAATTTTCTGAATCTGGTTCTCAATTCCTGGCTTCTTTTTTAAAGTGAATTTTCGATAAAAATAGATGTTTAGAAGTTTTTGTTTTATTTTTGGAGTTACAGAAATCCAAACAAAAACGATTGAGATCTAGCTGAATTTTTGCTAAAACCTGCTTTTTTAAAAATAAATTTTCGGATTTTGAGGAAACGTGCATACATCGATTCAATCCATCCATGATGAATTTCATGCTGATCTTGCCCCAGTTGCTACCACAACAGATATAGAAAACTTAAAAGTGAAATATCTGGGTAANAAAGGACCCATACAGAATTTAATGAAAATGCTTAAAGATATTTCGCCTGAAGAGCGCCCAGCATTCGGCAAAGAAATCAATGATCTCAAAGAAGAGATATCACGCCAAATTCAGGATTTAGAAAGTAAGCTGCAGGTGCAGGAAGAGAATCATCAGCTCATTAGCGAGAAGATTGATGTCACATTGCCAGGACGTTACCGTCCTATCGGACGAAAGCACGTCATTACCCAAGCTCTAGATGCTATGATAGAGATTCTTGTCGGGATGGGGTTTTCTGTACAGTACGGTCCTGATATTGATAGCGATTACTATAACTTTGAGGCTCTCAATTTTGCTGCCGACCATCCTGCCCGAGATATGCAAGATACTTTTTATATTACCCCTCAGGTTCTTTTACGTACTCACACAAGCAATGTGCAAGTCAGGGTCATGGAAGGACAGCGCCCACCCATTCGGATCATTACTCCGGGAAAAGCCTATCGAAATGAAACAATTACAGCACGCTCGCATGTNTTNTTTCACCAAGTTGAGGGCTTGTACATCGAAAAAGGCGTGACCTTTGTTGATCTTTTAGCGACTATAAAAGAGTTTTTCAANAAGTTATTTCAACGTGAAATACAAACCCGTTACCGACCCAGTTATTTTCCTTTCGTAGAGCCTGGCATGGAAATAGATATCAACTGTCTTTCCTGTAATGGAAAAGGTTGTCAGCTCTGTAAACACTCAGGTTGGTTAGAAGTAGCAGGTGCAGGGATGGTCCATCCAGAAGTTTTAAAGAATGGAGGGATCGATCCCGAAATCTATTCCGGTTATGCTTGGGGAATGGGAGTTGAAAGAATGGTTCTTCTAAAGCACGGCGTGAAGGATATCCGTATGTTTACTGAAAATGATGTGCGTTTCTTAGATCAATTTACAAATTTTTGATGTTTTTGAGATAGAATAAGGCTTTTATGCAATGGACTGTAGGTCCTTCAGATTCGGGTCAAAAATTGGTCACCTTTCTTAANGAAAAATTGGGTCCAAATTATTCAGCACGTCAAATTAAGCAAGGGATTGAAAATAATCTTTGCCGCGTGAATCAACGTCTTGAACACTTTGCTTCTACGTCTTTAGCAAAAGGCGACAGGGTCCAGTTTGAAACAGAATTCCTANNAAAAAATCCTAAGATTGTCTATGCATTCTCGCCTCAAGATCTTCTTTATGAAGATCCAGAACTNTTAATTTATAATAAACCGGCTGGTTTTGCCTCAGATGGTGAAGAGATTGCTCAAGGTTTGAAAAGTTATGGACAGGGCTGGGAACTCTTGCATCGATTGGACCGTGAAACTTCAGGATTACTCATGTTCACAAGAGGTAGAGCTTTTCGGGAAAAAATGGTGTCTGCTTTTAAAGCCCATGAAATNAAAAAAACTTATCTTGCAATTGTCGATGGAGTACCAACTCATTCTTCCGGTACTATAGATAACTATTTAGGGAAGATTCATCAATACGAAGGTCAAGCTTTATGNGGGGCTGTTTCATCCCATGAAGGGCACCATGCAGTGACAAATTGGGAAATACAAAAATTNGGATCTCAGGCTGCTCTTTTGCGTTGCTACCCTGTGACAGGGCGGACCCATCAAATTCGTGTGCATATGAGTGAAATAGGGCATCCAATTTTGGGTGATAAGCAATACGGTAGATCTATGCATTGCAGCTATCATGCGCCTCGCTGCCTATTGCATGCTTATGAACTCTCTTTTCTTCACCCCCATTCCAGTCANAAAATGCATTTTCAGGCCCCTTTGCCAGATGACCTTAAAGAAGCTTTGAATCATTTAATGGGGGAATGCCATGAGAATTTTAATGGTCAAAACTTCCTCTCTTGGTGATATTATCCATGCTTTTCCAGTCGTAAGNTTTTTGCATCAAGAGTTTGTTGGAGTTAAAATTGATTGGGTTGTGGAAAAGAATTTTGCAGATATTGTGAAAGCTCACCCTGGGATCAATAAGGTTATTGAAATGGATACAAAAGGATGGCGTAAAAAATTGCTAAATTTAAAAACATGGGGTGACATTTTAAATTTTCGCCGTCTCTTGCAAGAGCAAGAATATGATGCAGTCATCGACCTTCAAGGAAATGCAAAATCAGCTGTCCCCACNTTTTTATCTCGAAGCAAAAACAAAATCGGATTTGGTTCAAAATCGATTCATGAATGGCCCAATTTATTTGTGACCAATCATCGTTTTGATCCTCCTTTATATTTAAATGTTCGTGATGAAAATTTATATCTTGTCCAATATTATTTCCGCCGCTATTCTGCAATTTCGAATGAAAAAATTGCCCTTAACTTAACTGCTGAGCACCAAGAATTGTTCGATCTAGCCTGGACTAAAATNAAAGATATTCCTGGACANAAAATTCTCTTCTGTCCAGGATCTGCTTGGAAAAATAAACAGCTTTCATATGAAGCTTTACAAGAATTTTTGTTAAAAGTTCATGGGCATTTGAAAGCAGTCATATTATTGGCTTGGGGGACGACCGCTGAAAAGGAAATGGCTGANAAAATTCGAGAAACGATACCTGAAAAGACGATTGTTCTTGATAAATTTCCCCTTCCGGTATTACAACGCTTAATGAACAAAATGGATTTAATAGTTGCAATGGATTCATTGCCTTTGCATTTGGCAGGAACTTCTGGAACACCCACCTTTAGTGTGTTTGGGGCCTCTTCTGCGCAAAAGTATAAGCCTTTNGGGGATTTACATCAGGCCATGCAAGGTCCATGTGTCTATGGAAAAGTTTTTGAACGGCGATGCCCCATGTTACGCTCTTGTGCTACAGGATTGTGCATACATGGCTTGTCAGGCGAAGATGTATTTAAAGAATTTTGTGAGTGGCACAAGACAATAAGGGGTTTTGTAGAAGCTTAATTTGGCTAGAAAATTTTTATTGCCAGTTTCCAAGCTTTGATATAAAATCTTTAAGATATCAATGTATGAAGAATTTAGTTAAAAATGTAAACAATCACACGAAGAGGTGTTATATGATGGTTAATCCAACAGCAGGAAGAGAAGCACTCTACCAAGCTTATACAGATAGAAAAGAAGATGTAAAAAAGCCGTTCAAGCTTACAAAGACGATACTACAACAGTTGATGTAGATAAAAAATTCAAAATTTAGTAGCAGCGATTATCAACGTAGAGGAGCAAAAGCCGATGTTATTGCTTACTTAAAACGTAAAAATGATGCTGACCAGGCAAAATTTGAAGGTGCTTTTTCAGAAACTTCTAAGTGATGGATTCAAAAAAACAAGAAAAGGCATTGAAAAAGACGAAACTGTTGAAGATACCAATACAGATACAACTGAAAAAATGATGGATCTGACAAATCAGGTTCTACTGAAGCTGAAGAAGAAGCTAAAAATCAGGTTCAACTGAAGGTGAAGAAGAAGTTAATAAAGGTTCAGCTGAAACTACTGAAGATGTAAAAACCATCTTCAACTGAAGGTGAAGAAGAAGCTAAATCAGGTTCAACTGAAACTTCTGAAGATGTAGAAAAAAAGTTTCAACTGAAACTACTGAAGATGCAAAAACCAGGTTCAACTGAAGGTGAAGAAGCTAAAACAGGTCCAACTGAAACTTCAGAAGATGCCGCAAAATTAAAAGAAATGGAAGACGCTGCTGCGGCAACAAAAAAGAAAAATGACGAGCAAACAGCTAAAGAAACTTCTTCTAAAGAAGAAGTGAAACCTGGCGAAGAACAAGTTAAAGCTAATACAAAACCAGCAGCAAAAGAACCAGCAAAAACTACTGACAATAAAGTTGAAAATAAGAAAGATGAAAGAAACTTTATTGCAAAATTCTTTAGCAAGCTTTGCGAAATGATCAGTAACCTTTTCAAGAGAATCTTTGGATCATCTGATGATTCAAAAGCTAAAGAAGCTCAAAAGCAACAGAAGCTTCAAAAGCTACAGAAGCTCCAAAAGCTACAGAAGCTTCAAAAGCTACAGAAGCTTCAAAAGCTACAGAAGCTCCAAAAGCTACAGAAGCTTCAAAAGCTACTGAAGCTCCAAAAGCTACAGAAGCTTCAAAAGCTACTGAAGCTCCAAAAGCAACAGAAGCTCCAAAACTTAAGTTTAAGTTTGTTTTAATCCTTCATTTAAAGGGCCTCAAATTGAGGCCCTTTTCATTTAGGTTTCTTTATAAAATCTTTAAAAGATTCAGTTAATATATTTCTTTTATTAAAATAAATTGGTGGTTGTTGTATGTCTATTGACTCTAATTCTAAAGGCAATTTTTTCAGTGGAAGAAATCTTGTTTATGAGACTTATTCAAATTGGTGCGCGGAAGGAAAAGATTTAGGAATTCTTAAAAAGGTTATGACTCATCCAAATCTCTTGATGAAATTCTAGCTACTTCATTGCCTATCCTCCTAGAGAACAAAGACACCCAGGAAAATCGTGCTGATGTCACTGCTTTTTAACTTTAAAATTTAATAAAACTGAGCAAGATAAAAATAATCCAAAAACTGATCGACTTGAAAAACTCTTTAACAAAATAGCAAACCGAAACTTTTCCAGTTCCTGTGAAAAAGGAAGAAATTTGGTTTATAAAACCTATGAAAGAATTTGTGGTGAGGGAAGTGATGGCAAATTGTCTGCCTTTAAAAGAGCCTATAAATCCATCGATTCTTTAGCCACAGTATTAGGTCAAGCAGGGCGCTTTGTGAATGGAAATAACGACAATAAGCCTTATGTTGAATCCTTTTTGACCGCAAAATTCAATAAAACGCAAAGCGATCCAAACGATCCAAAAAAGACAGGCTGGCAAAATTATTTGAAAAACTTTCCGAAAAAGGGACATTTCTTAGCGCAGCAGAGAAAAAAAGAAACATGAAAAAGAAGCTGAATCTGAGGCGCCAAAGTTACCTGAACCCCAAGATTCAAAAGCCGAAGATTTAAATTTAAAAGGTGAAAGCCAATTACAAGCTGGAGATCCTTCTTTTAAAATTCAGGAATTACAAAAAGAGATACAGGATTTACAAGAACAAAAATTGAAATTAAGGGAAGAAAAAGAAACTTATTCTCCTCTAACCTCCCTGTGTATACTGATTTTAGATTTGAAGACTGGATTAAAAGACTTAAAGATTGTCCAGATTCGCCAATAAGAGATTTTTTAATTGACACCCTGACTTCCATGCTTAGCACAAATTCTGAAGCCTTCAAATCTATCTATTATACTCAATTTGAGCGTTTCAAAAGTTCAGAAATGAACAATTTATCAGATGAAGTTATAGTTTGCGAACTTAAAGGATTCGCTGAGGATATTGAGAGAAAGATAAAAGATCAATTGCAAGCAAACGACAGCAAAACAGTTGAGCTAACCCAAAACTAAATGAAAAAATCGATGAGCTTAAGACTTATCTTCCCGAAAGTGAAGAAAAACTTTCCAATGATGTTGAAGATCATCAGGAATCTGAAGAAAGTTCTTCAGTAACATATCAAGAAAAATTGAGTAAAATTCAACTCAGCGATTTGAAAAAGCTCTTAAGAAGATTAAAGAAACTCAAAGCTCATCCGCGCATGATGTTCAGGATCCACTTTCAATAGCAACTTCTCTACCAGAGACCGAAGATCAATTGGAAATAGAGGCTTTGATTGAGGCTGAGAAGGCTTTAAAAGAAAATCCTTCAACATCCAAGCAAACTTCAGACTCTAAAAACTGGAGAAAGAAACCAACCTTTTGAAGGGATCCCTCACGATGAGATGAGTCCTGAATATCAGGCTGCATTACTCGCTCAATCAAAACCCCAGACACCTTCAGATGTTGGTTCTTCTGATCTAAAATCTGGCAAAGTCAAGAAAAAGAGAAAGGTCCTGATGGAGCTTCAGAGCTAAAAGAAAAACCTAATGGATTTAAGGCCTTTTTACTGAAGGTAGCTACACCCTTTATTGCCATCGGCAAATTTTTTACTCATCTTTTCAAAGTATTAGAAACTTATTTGTTCAAAAGAAGAAGAACCTAAGGCATAAGCTTGTGTCTGCCACGCTTGATAAACAAGCGTGGCAGATTTAATTGGAAGTATTCTTCTGTCTATTTGCCTCCTGAGGCATTTCTCAAGTCTATTTTAGACTTATGAACAATGAAATAAAAAGAAAAAGCAACCCCTTCATTTCAAAAAAGCTTTCTGCTTACTGGTTTTTAAGATTTTGTTAATCAATAAGTTGTGTTAAGCATACAGGGCTAAGCTTATTCTCTTGGAAATTCGCATTAGGAAATCCACAATCGCAAATTTGTAGACAGCTTATTAACAGACTCTCCCAGAAATTACTTTTAAAAATGAGGGGGTTAGAAAAATGATCGCACAAAAAGCGTACATGTAAAGAAGTTAAAAGTGGACGGCTTTAAGAAATGATTTCCGTCATTTTATTTAGACCCCACTGGCGAACGAGCAAATATTTGAAAAGTCTTCAGGAGTCAGGGTTGATCTCTCAGCGAGTTGTTTTAGGTCATAAAACTGCTAAATCTAAAAAATTGAACGGCTGCTAAACGTTGTTCCTTGTTATCAATTCTTTCCAGGACATCGCGAGTGATGAACGAAATTAATCTAGGCGTGAGTCTATCCCAGATGGCATTGATTTGGGAAAGCTCTAGGGCGCGAATCTTCTCACGTGTCCTTATATCTATTTCCATTCTTAGTTTCGGGTTTTTAAAATGAGGATCAATAGTGTTAGGATCTTTGAAAAATTATGAAATTGTTCATCGGATAATTTTCTCAGGTCAAGACCCTTTAATTGAGAAGATTGCAAATAATCTAATAAAATTGGATCCAAAAGATGAAAGATAGGATTAATGAGAGTCGGATCTAAATTACGAAATTCAGATAAAGTTAGAGCATTCACGTTTAGGCAGGCCTGATCCTTGACCTCAATTTGTGGAATTACGTGGATTTTAAGGCGTTGCTCGACAAATTCCTTTTGGCGTGAGTTAAGGTTTTTAATTGCTCTAAGGTGAGGGATTCAAACTCTTCGTGCGTTAAAAGAGCAATTCTTAAAGCTGAATTCTTCCAGGACGCTTCAAAATCTGACATTGTAATGAGTTTAAAGTAATTAGGAAGAGTGGGTTCAAGTGCTTCCATTCTTTTTTTCATTTCAAGAGGAAGATCATATTGCTCTAATCTTTTCTCAACATTCTCTACAAGATTATCAAACGCGGGGCAGTCTTCAAAGACTTTGTAATTGGGTGGATTTTTCTTCAATTCTAGCATCCTGTCATATCTTCGTTGAGCGCAATGGGAACCTTGGGGTCTTCCAAGATGCTTTAGGTCAGGCAACAGATCTTTTCCTAACCAGGCATAATATTTAAATTGGCCAAATCGTTCTAGCCAAGCCTCAAAATTTAATTGATCCATGTCAGCTGGTAGATAATCTTCAGGTCTAAGCCCTTGGGCTTTTTTTGCCGGGCTTCAGGAAAAAGCAGAAAGACCGAATAATGCAAGGGATCATCTATCTCTGCTTGATAATTAAAAATATTGGGAAAATGGCTTTCTTCCGGTTTATTTTGTAGGGGAAGAGCATTTGTGAGGATGGGTTCTACTTCTTGGCTTGCTGAAGCTATATGCCCCGTGAAGAGCTGATTCACGGTCCTCTGCTGAAGGGACTGGTCTTCTTTTCTAACAATGAAAACTTCTTTTCCAGCTATTGCTTTGCGCCAAAGATTTTCAATATTTTTAGAAAGAAAAATCCAATAAAACAAGTGCCTAGTGTAGCAAAAAGAGCCACAAGTCCCATGCCGATACGCCATAAAGGTGAGTGTTCTTTATGGTAGGTGATTTCGATCCATTGCCGCTCTTTTTCTTTAATTACCTTTCTTTCAATTTCAGGGAGTGAAGAAACGAAATTATTATTTAGATCGCCTGCAATTACTTTCGGAAATGGATTGATTTTCATAAAAAATAAAACCTATAATTTAAAATAAAATTATATCAAAAAGCAAATTAATAGTCTATCTTTCCCTAAGGTTATAATCCTTCAAGTTAAATGTCGAAAATTTGCCACCCCAGCGTCGCAGTTCAAATAAGGCTATTCGTTGACTAATTATAAAGTGATTCATATGATCGGATTTTTGCTGAGACCTTTATAAAAACGAGAGTGGTGAATTCAAGGAGAAGCATGGACAGCGAATTATTTTTTCTCTCAAAGCATTTAGATCTAGTCACTCCGGACGGAGTGATTACTGATTTGACACATTTGGATGAAAAAATGTTNGATGCTACAGTCTTTATTCATGATATCTCACCTATCTTTGTAGGATTTCAAATCGAGCCTCAGCGGGTNTTTTTTAACATAAAAAGTACCCTTGCGCAACTTGGAGTCAATGGAGTAGGGAAAGAATATGTGCTGGATGCNAAAAAAGGGTGCGCAGAAGTTAAAGTGCAGCTCACAGCTATTGGCAATGTTGGGATCGAAATGCTGAAATATATTGAGGTCGGGGCTTATATTGGCCGGCTNTTTGCAGCTGATGAAAGGCGTCGTGTTAGAGACCCAGATTATCTNTTTAGGATGTTTGGCCGGTCAGACCGTTGGGGAGAACCTCTTCTTTCTCTAGGAGGGTTGCATGGAAGCGACGATTTGATTCTCGATAAAGTAGACGGTCGAACGATTGCCTATTTGTCCCTGCTGAATGGAAGAGTCGAATATGCTCCGACCATTTCAGGCTTTCTTCCTACGCTTGCAAAAGCGTTGAAATCTAATATTAGCATGAGAGAAATCCTAAAGCTCCATCAAGAGTGGAAACCGATGCTTCCACGAAACATCGAGGAAAATGAACTTTTACTTGTGCGCACGCTTCCTTTGCATATCCGAACTGTATTTGGCCGTGTAGCTGAAGAATTATTGTCTTCTGGGTTTCACCATACGACAGCTTCTATCCTTCAACCGGATACTTCGGCTTCCGGAGATATTTATGAACTCTATGGAAAAAGCAAGCGTGAATTAACAGATATTCCTCTCGAATTTTATACTTTAGAACCTTATCGAGAACACGTTTACTTTTCCGACCGCGATCAATTGCAAGCCTGTTTAGAAGATAGTAAAGTTCTNTTTGATGCTTTTAAAACAGCCCCTCAACCTTTAGAAAATCGTGCGGCTGTCTTTGTAGTCAAAGGAGATCAATTGCTGAATTTAAAACCAGAAGACTGGATTTCCCGTGAACCGCGCTTTCAGGAATTTCCTAAATGGGGACATGGAGCAAGGCAGGCCTTGATGGTGGAAAGATTTATCGAGCAGCAACCGTCTTACCCCTTTTTGAAGGCTATCGACGATACACGCATTACAAGTCAGGGCATTCTGTTGACAAGATACTTTCCTTCTCCATTTATGAAACGCATGTTATTAAGCGATCAGGTTCAAAGGTGCCTAAAAGGAATTTATTTTCAATATGCATCCCAGTCACATTTTGAATTTTTTTCTTCTGAAGATCGAGCGCTGCTTCATGATCTTGATAAGTTTGCAATCCCTGTNTTTTGGGTCGATGAAGCCACNCAAAAAATTCTGCAATTTGTTCAAAAGCCTGGGTATGATTCTGGATGGTTTGTTCCTCTCGGAAAGATTGAGACTTTTCTGAATTCAACAGTTTTTGGGATTTATGGATCGAATTTATTAGAAGGAAATTTTGAAAACGAATTAAGAAATCTCTTAAAGGGTGTTTTAGCGATGCGTGATGAAGTGAACCACCCTCTTCTTCATAAAGGGACCCCTTTGGCATTAGTAACAGGAGGAGGACCCGGTGCAATGGAAGTCGGCAATAGGGTCGCACAAGAAGTGGGCATTCTCTCCTGCGCCAATATCGTAGATTTTAAAGCGGGCCCGCAGTCTGTCGTCAACGAGCAACGCCAAAATCCTTATGTAGATGCCAAAATGACTTATCGCTTAGATAAACTGGTCGAACGCCAGGCAGAATTTAATCTTGATTTTCCCATTTTCCTTGCAGGNGGAATAGGAACAGATTTTGAATATTCTCTGGAAGAAGTACGTCGCAAAGTAGGTTCTGTGCCTTCAAATCCTATTTTGCTTTTTGGCGAACCAGACTATTGGCGCCAAAAAGTGACTTCACGCTTTCGTTTAAATAATGCCACAGGAACCATTAAAGGATCTGAATGGATCACAAACTGTTTTTACTGCATTCAGAATGCTGAACAAGGACTTAGGGTATATCGCGATTTTTTCAGNGGTACGCTCAAGATTGGTAAAACAGGTCCTGTGTATGAAGAGGGATTTTGTACAGTACCAAGGTAAACCGAACTAAGAAAAAGCTATTTTTCGATACTTTGCTGATAGTTATAGAAGGCAAATTTCAAGAAAGGAGCAAGTTCATCATTTGAAACTTTAACTGTCGGAGTGTATTTTCCTGAGAAAAGAGTTTTTAAATAATTTGGATACTCATCAGCGACAATATTACGCCAAAAATTTCGTGCATAATGAGGGCTGACTTTTAAAANATCAGCCATTTGACCATAAGTGGGTGAGGTCTTGTTGACAGCTTCGCCTTCCTTAAAAAAATNTTTCCATCCCTGAAAAGCTTGAAGCACCTGTTTTGGAGGGGTTACTTTAGGCAATTGCTCTGGTTCCAGAGTCTGGCTTGCTAAAAGAGCATTCGCAAAGTCGACATAATCTTTTGGCGCGGCTGGCCAATTTTTCGGCTGCCATTCCTCTGCATACAGCAAAAATTCTTTAAACTCTGAAAGCTGAATCGGTCGGGTTATGAACTCAGGGCTTAAGAGACGATTCCAGGTGTGATAAAGAAAAAGAAGTTCAGGCGGGGCAACTGCATAGAGATCAGCCATATTCGGTTCTATGCTTAATTTGTCGATATATTGAAAGCCGGGAAGGTAACCAGACTTTGTCTTAGAATTAACACGCATATGTTCGGGAAATTGCCATAAAAANNCTGATAATTCTCTATTCGTTACTTGTAGAAAAGGATTTCCTTCGATTTCTTTGCTAATTTNTTGATTGTACCAGGAGCCTATGCCCCAGAGAAGTGCAATGAATAAAGTAAAAAGAATTCCCCAAAGCCAATAAGGAAGGTTGCTTTTTGGAACATTATCTTGAATAAAATCTTTTCTGGCAATTCGGGGATTGGTACTCATGTGTATACTTTAAGCTATTGATCAACCTTCTTCATATCTAAAAATTAGCAGGAAGTCAACCTCGAAATAGTGGAACGAATCTTTTGACTCAAAAGAGTATACAAATTTTAAAATATTCAAAATCAAGATTATTGAATTAAAAATAAATAAAATAGTTGACGTTTTGAGCCCCTTGACATAAGAAGATTTTTTTAGGCTTGGGTGGATATGCAAACGGCATTTAATTTTTGATTTGCTTGAGTTTCATTTTATTTTCCTCATTAGAGTTGAACGCTTCAAAGCTGCCATCGTGTTGGATTTCAAACGATTGTTCAGTTTTTGAATCAACACCGATCTTCCATCTTCAATCTAAAGAACGCTATGTCGAAAAGGTTCACTGGGAAATTTCGAACCAGGCTGAATTTGATTGGATCTCGCCCTCATTACAACACGTGACAGATTCAACAAACGAAGTGGTGCTTGATAAAGAGGTTGAAAATCAACTTATTCCTGGGGAAATCTATTTCTTTCGTTTTAAAACAGAATTGCATAATAGCTGTTCATCCTGGTCTCAACCATTTGGTTTTTCTTTAGGAACTCCCTATGAGAAATGCAAAGAATATAATTGGCCTAAGAAAGGCTCAATTGATGATGCATCCTGGGCTGCCATTCAGCCTTATCTTTTGCCTTCCAATCATCCGATAAGAAATAAGTTAGATCAGATNTTTTCACAAACGCGTGCAACGACCAATGAACTGACCATGAAAATGGCAGGCTTTCAAGCTTTAGACATTTGGAAATGGGACAAGGTGTTTGTTGCAAGGCATCCTGCATTACAAGGCTACTTGATCAAAGCTTATCTTGATAATCATCTATATATGGATGATGCTCTTTTAATCAATCGTATCATCGGTGCCAATGCTCTTCGTGCAGCCATTCCCATTTTGGGCTACCAGAACTACTTTAAGGTACCGCAAAAATGGCTTTATCCTTTGCCGGATGTGCCTTCTGCNTTTCCTAATCTGCGCCCAAAGAATTTTATTTTGATTGTTGAAGATATGAATATTGTAGATTCAGAGAAAACAAAAAATGTATTTGAAAGCGATGGACGAAAAAGGCTTCAAGCTCTNTTTCACCTGTTGAATATGTTTGGGTTGGCTGATTCCATTTACATTAAGAACATTCCCTTTTCAAAAGATGGAAAAATTGCTTTTGTGGATACTGAAAGGCATCATATTTGGCCAGTTCCTTTTAAGAAATTAACACCTTCGCTAAATCCAAAAATGCAAACTTATTGGTCGCAGTTTGCGCATTAGTTTTATCTATTGCCTGTAAGAATTTTTTCGCTTTAGTGAAAATCTGGCGTCCCCAGGGATTATTTTGTAAAATGTTTTNCAAAAAATAGCGCGTCCGAATTTTGAACGGAAGCGAAACTGGTGTTTTATTATAGGCATGCTTGACAAATTGGTTAGTTTTAATATTCACAATTTGCTTCCAAGCGATATCTCCTAAATACACATCAGAATAAAGCGGATTGTAGTAGCGGCATTGATCAAAGTAGTAGTGAGTCACTTGCGTATGGCGTGTACGCGACTTATCCACAATTGGATCTCCGCCATGGAATAAATTAGCTGACCAAATAAGGCAGGATCCTTTTTTGATTTCAATCGTTTCCTTTTTAANATTGGATTTTTCCATAAGCTTTTTCACAAAGCTTTCATAGACTTTGTATTGCTTTTCACGGTTCTTTAAAGTGGATTTCGAAAGGCCGATATCATGTAAATCGAACACAGGAAGTTTATGGCTTCCTGGGTAGTAATGCAGAGCCCCATTATTTTTATCAACATCTTCCAGAGCAAACCAGACACCTGCCATAAATCGTGCTGGAACAGAGCTAAAATGAATGAGATCGCTATGGGTCGCTTGCTCAGTGCCTTTGCAAAAATTTAAAGTTTGAAAAGGGATAGGCTCACGTTGATACAGAATTTTGAGCCACTCTAAAATTTCAGGATAGCATGCCAATTTTTTTACATTGGCCTGATAACGCCAGGCGTCCTGGACCCTGGAACCATGTTTGTCTTGCTGAGGAGCTAAGCTGGCGATGATATCTTGTGCGATAGAATCAAAATGTTCTACATGGGGATGAATCACAAGGTAGCCATTTTCGGAAAAAANACGGATTTGCTCCTTCGTTTTTGCCTCGTATGGACTTTTGGCAAGCAATTCTTCAAAAANAGNGGATTCCACCCAAGGAATGTTTTCGAGGGAGATTTCTTGTTCAATGAATGTTTGCGCGGATTGTTGAGAAGAAGCCATCATCATAAGACGTCCTAAATAAAATTTTTTTATTTAGGACACTAAAACTTTGGCGCATTTTTGTGAAGCGATAATTTTCTTTAAATTGAAAAATCTGTTTCTAAATAATATCTGCGGATTGCAGCATCATCTTTGCAGTTTGAAAGCAAAGATTTTTTGCTTGCAGCAAGAACATGTCTTTCAAAAACTTCTCGAGTAAGTTCCATCAAAGTCACCTCTTCAGTTTCATTTGCTTCATCGTTGAAAACCACAAAACTGATTTTTGGGTGGATTTGCAGGAAAAGATTCGAGGGAGTTAATCACTCTATCATCTATCAGGAGTCTTTGGATTTTCTGATAAGATCTTCCTTTACTGCCTGTCGTTTCCCAGGATACATGCCAATTGGCATTTTTACTAATTTGAGGTCTAATAGCTATATGAAAATGATTTGTGTAATAGACGTTATTAAATTGCATGATGCTCCTTTTTATTTCCACATTTCTGGTTGAAATTGCCAGTCGGAAAAAATAAATTGTTTTAAGGGTTTGCCATTAATGATTTCCTCTCCATTCTCATTCGTTGTAATAAGCCCTGCTTCTCTAAAGGCTGCAATTAAACCATCTGGATCAGGCGTATTGAATCCTCGGATATAATGGGGTTCTATACGATGTTTAACAGCGATTTCATTATTGATCCCGTTAGTTTCGTCAAGATCTTGAGAGGAGATTTTACTCATTTTTTCGGTTAATTGAACGAGCGTATCTCTTTTGGAAAAGGCGGCAGGTTTTTGATCCAAACTTATCCATCTTATATCCATAGCTCACACGATTCACGGCATCCAGGTCATATAATACCTGAAGACGCCCTTTAAAATCCATTTTTGAGAGTTTTGACTTAAGATTCGGGGTGATTAAACGTGTGAAAACTGATTTACACCCAACCCCCAAATCTTCGCAGGAAGAAGTTCCCATGACGATCATTCCTGCTTTAAAGCGATCTTCTGTGGAAAGGGCTCCATATTTAAGAATTTTGCACGCTTCGCTGAAACTATTTATGCCAGACATCAATCCCCAAGCGCCTTTAGCTTTCATTTGTTTGCTGAGATCAGTAATCGTCCAAATCGTTTTTCCGAGATAGATTTCTTCCTTTTTCATCAGTTCAGGATGATCTTCAAGATAACGTTTAAATATCCCTTTCATTTCCGGGACGGTTTCTTCAATTTTTTGTTTTAATTCGCTTATTGGATATTCAAAATAAATTTTAGTTTGTTCCAATTCATAAGCCTCTTGTGGAAAATATGCTCTAAATAATTGGGCGATTTGCATACGCTTCTCATTCTCTTGCCTGTTAAGCCTTAAGACTGGTCCTAATCCAAGAATACTGATGAGGGTGTGCAATTTTTTAAACCTTCTCCCGGTTCAACTGTTTTATCAATTTCAAGATAAATGGTGTTATACATAGACCAGCCCGGCGTATTCCCAATTCTCACTTTTCCGACCCCTTGCCAATCAATTTCCAATGCCTTCGAATTCTCTATTTCCAAACCATTTTCTTTCGTAAAAATATTGTTGGCTGGGTCTTTTCCTAGAAAGACATAGTTTGCCTGCGTCA
This sequence comes from Parachlamydiaceae bacterium, assembly GCA_013414685.1. GTDB lineage: Bacteria > Chlamydiota > Chlamydiia > Chlamydiales > Parachlamydiaceae > Neochlamydia. The sequence continues at coordinate 2,578,891 of CP058704.1, forward strand.
CTTTAAGGCTCTTTAATTCGCTCGGAAGGGGAGAGCTTGGATTTTGCAGGATTTGAAGAGTCTCTTTTAATCCCTCACGAGCAAAGGCATTGATATCAAAGTAAAGACAATGTTTTTGTTGCCCATCAATAGTGCGATTGAAAAAAAGAAGGTTGCCGTCTTTGACAACACAGGTATCAAAGGAGCTAAAATGTGCACCAAACTGGGAGTTTGGCTGCAGGGCTTCCTGATTGCTAATGGAGGAATCTAAATCATAAAGAAGATGTGTGGGAGCAAAAGGAAGCTCGGCGGCTTGCTGACGTATCTTAAATGCTTCCTTTGGATCTGCGGATAATAATTTTTCGGAAGCTTTGTCAAAAAGTTGATGTGTGATAACGCATAAAGACGGAATGTCAGAAAAAATGCTGATAACGATCCTTCAAATGCGAAGCCGCTTGTAGAAATTCATTAGGAGAAATTTCTTCTCTGATAGAACGATCAAGAAGCTGCTGCGCTTTCACAAGATCGTTTACAACAGATTGAATTTGGTCCATCTCTTTTGGAGCAAGATCTAATTGGCTTAAATTTTCCACTAGCCTTTGGTCAAAGTTTGATTCGTTGATCTGTGTAAAAATCTGACTGCTGACTTGTCTAATTTTATTGGTGTCAGAGGATGTGAATTGATCATCATTATCGTTAGAGGGAAGATTTGAAAAGATGGAGAAAAAGGGAAATACCCTTATTATCCATAAAAACCTTATAAGTAATTTAAAAAGTAAAAATATCGTTCTCCTATAATAACATACAAAAATTAAAAAGCAAAATTGCCACAAATACAAAATATAGCGAATCATTTTTATTTGAATGTAGTCCTTCTTTTCTTATAATGCCTATTTTTGAGGATTTTTATGAAAAAACTAAAGGTTGGCATTTTAGGTGCAACGGGCATGGTGGGTCAACAGTACCTACAGTTGCTTTCAGCACATCCATGGTTTGAGATTTCACACCTTGCCTCCTCTGAGCAATCTGCAGGGAAATCTTACGCCGAAGCTGTAAAGGGCCGATGGCATCANAAATTTCCCCTGCAGGAACAAGTAGGAAAGCTTTTCGTGCATTCAATTGAAGATGTTACAACCTGCGTTGAAAACTGCCAGCTGGTGTTTTCTGCATTGACGACTCAAGCTGCAAAAATTTTTGAAGAATCCTATGCAGCGGCAGGCCTTCCAGTCATCTCTAATGCCTCTCATCATCGTTCGACAGAGGACGTGCCTATTTTAATTCCAGAGATAAACGCGGATCATCTGAAAATCATCGAGCTACAACGAAAAAATAGAAAATGGAAGACGGGGCTTGTTGTTGTGAAACCGAATTGTTCAATTCAAAGTTTCATGATCCCCCTTCATGCTCTTCATCAAAAATTTAAAGTNAANAAAATATTAGCTACGACTCTGCAGGCTGTAAGCGGGGCTGGTTATCCTGGAGTTTCTTCTATGGATATCCATGATAATGTCATNCCCCACATTCAAGGTGAAGAGGAAAAATCGGAAAGCGAGCCGCTTAAAATTTGGGGTCGGGTTGAAGAAAGTAAAATTATAAATGCACCGGACATTAAACTATCACTTCATTGTAATCGAGTTCCAGTTTTAGATGGTCATATGGCCTGCACATCTGTCGAATTTGAGATCAAACCCTCAGCCGAAGACATTTTAAATGCTTGGCAGTCCTTCAAAAGTTTGCCTCAGCAATTAAAACTCCCTTCCTCTCCAGAACACGCAATTGTCTATCGTCAAGAGAGCGATCGTCCTCAGCCTCGCTTGGATAGACTGGAAGGAAAGGGGATGGCAGTCACTGTTGGACGTTTGCGGGAATGCCCGCTTTTTCATTATCGTTTTACAGCTTTATCTCATAATACCATTCGGGGTGCTGCAGGNGGCGGCATTTTGAATGCAGAGCTTCTTTATAAACTAGGTTATATTCAATAAAATTATGATCGAAAGAAATCCCAATTTAGCCAGATTGAAATCAGGTTATCTTTTCCCTGAAATTCTAAAGCGAAAACAATCCTTTCTTGCAGAAAACCCGCAGGCAAAGTTAATTAGTTTAGGAGTAGGGGATACAACTGAACCTATTCCTGCCCCCATTACCAATGCCTTATCTGAGGCTGCTTTAAAGCTGGGGACGTCCGCTGGGTATAGTGGATATGGACCTGAAGAAGGCTACCCCGATTTACGTCAGGAAATTGCTGCAAAAATTTATCATAACAATTTTCATGCTTCTGAAATTTTCGTCTCAGACGGAGCGGGCTGCGATATTGGCCGTTTGCAAATGCTTTTNGGTCCTAATGTTTCAGTTGCCATTCAAGATCCTGCCTATCCTGCCTATGTAGACGGAAGCATCATCCAGGGAGTTCGCGAAATTGTCTTTATGCCTTGTCTTCCAGAAAATGAATTNTTTCCAGATCTGGAAAACATCCCAAGAACAGACCTCATTTANTTTTGTTCTCCCAATAATCCTACGGGTGCAGCTGCAACAAGGTCGCAACTTAANAAACTCATTAATTTTGCTAGGGTCAATCATTCAATTATTATTTTTGATTCTGCCTACGCGGCTTTTATTCAAGATCCGGAAGTCCCTAAATCGATTTTTGAAATCGATGGGGCCAAGGAAGTGGCCATTGAAATTGGCTCATTTTCCAAAATGGCTGGTTTTACAGGTGTCCGTCTGGGGTGGACTGCCATTTCTAATCAATTAAAATTTAAAGATGGTTCGTCCGTAAATGCTGATTGGTATCGTTTAGTTTGTACAGTGTTTAACGGAGCTTCCAACATCGCTCAAAGAGGGGGACTGGCAGCTTTAAGTGAAACCGGTTCTCAGGCCATCAAAAAACAGATAAAGTTTTATTTAGAGAACGCTCGTCTGATCAAAGAAATTCTCCAGCAACAAAATCTGGAAGTCTATGGAGGGACAAATGCTCCTTATGTCTGGGTACGCTTTAAAAATCGTAAATCCTGGGATGTATTTCAAGAAATTTTAGAAAACCTGCATATTGTCTGTACACCTGGATCTGGTTTTGGTCCCTCTGGAGAAGGTTTTATAAGGTTTACTTCATTTGGACGACGTGAAAATATCTTATTGGCAACAGAGCGGTTGAGGAATGGTTTTAACTGTGTGGCAGCATGCTCACATTAGATCAGCTTGTTTCTCAAAAAGTTGGAGAAAAGATCAATGGTTCTATCAATGTTTTCTTCAACAACTTTATANNAAAAAATCCTTTTATGGGGCTTGTTTTTGCCCCATTTGTCATTTTTATAAAATGTGTTTTTCATACGATTGTCATAATGGCAAATACAATTGAATATGCTCTAAGGGGGTTGGTTTATTTATTTTCCGCTAAAGCATTTTATAGGGAATACTTTTCAACCCTTGGAAGNTTTTTGGTTATCAATACGATGAATGCAGCCACAGTGATACCAGATTTTTTTATACGTACATACTTTGTGCTTAAAGATTCTAAAATAGATCCTGTTCATACGCAATATACTTTATATTATAAAATAATGCGTATGTTGTAGACGTTTATCTTTTAAACTGTTGATTTATAGCGCCTTAACTTTATTCAGAATCGCTGTATACTCACACCAAGACTTTTTGTTTTCTTGAAGTGTTAGTTATAAATAGATTATAATAAAAAATAATATTTTTGAAATTTTATAATAGAGTAAGAATAATATGATTCAATCAAAATACCATTTTAAAGAAATGAATGGCAGACTCAGTCTTAATGAAAACTTAAAAGTTGAACCTAATCCCGTTAGCTTTAAATGTTATAATACATTTGTAGGTTTTTTCCTTAAACTCTTTGGCAAAGCTAAAGACTTTGAAGCTAAAGATGTCGAAGGGAAGATGAAGAAATGGATTGTAAATAAAAATAGTTTTAAGCGTTGGCAAAAGTCTTTGCCTGCTGGAAAGGATGTAGATGCACAAATTGGAGCCTTCATTCTTTCAGTTAAAGAGGAACAAAGCAGGTTACAAAGTAATAAGAAAACTCAAGAAAAATCTTCTGAAATAATGGATCAAAAATCCAAAGAAGAAGATTCAACCATCAATAAAGAGCAACCAAAAGATTATTTCGATCAACAGGACAATAAGGAAAGTTTTCAACAATCTTTCACATTTAAATCAGATCAGGAGAGCGATGAATCCTTTCAGGAAACGCAAAAATCTAAAGAAGAAAAGGAAAGCGTAAATCAAACAAAAGCCGATGAGCTGCCGCAGGATGAAAAAATTTTGAATGACATTGCATTAGCATTTGTTGATGATGAACAAATAAATGCCGATAATTTTCTTGATTTAATCACTCATAGAATATTAAGTGCAAAAGAATTTTATACAAACCCTATTAAATATCTGGATGAATTCAAACAATCAAATGAGAGTGATGAGGCCAGGATGGTCTATCAATTTTCACCACTCCTGAGATATTAGAACAACTACATGAAAATGGGTTTATTCTTTCACCCACTAAAGACCCTCTTTTAAGAAAGCCTTATTGGAAAACCAAGTACAGAGGTTTGCAGAAAAACATCGAAAAGATGGGATTGATGAAGAAAAATATTTGGATATTGTCACTAGACAAGTTTTGGGAAATATGATGTTTGATGGACTACCAGACAATGTCAATTTAGAAAGAATAAAAGGTGAAGGGGTTGCTGGAAGATTGGCTTTCGATTTTTGACGAACCCAGAGGAATTAGAAGCACTTGTCCAAGCTCGTATTATTTCATCTTCACTTAGAGAAAGGTTATTAAAGCTAAACTCCCCAGATGAGGAACCTGTTTCTCAAGATAAACCAGCATCAGAGGTTTAACGAAGTCGTATTCTTAATCAGGAAGCCTTGGATTTTGCGGCAAATCGAAGAGATGAAAATTTTGATGAAAATTACTATCTAACCACTATTGAAATGCTTTTGAAAAATCCATTATTTGAAGCAATTCCATTTTTATTTCTTCATGAGTTTAATAATTCCACTATTTTGAATATTAAAGAAAAAAGATGATTTATGATTTTTTACAGACCCAGAAGAAGTAGAAAAGTTAAATCAACAGAAATTAATCACAACCGAAGTTAAAAATAAGTTGTTAAACCCGCCATGAGAAGATGTTCAAATTTCTCGTACAGAAAAATCTGGATTAAAAGAGAACAACACTTCTCAAGCTCTCAAAGATCAATCACTGCTTCAGTAAAGAGAAAACTGTTAAAGAGAGCTATTTTAAAAGAAATGTTTTAGCATTTGCTTAACGAAAAATTTTTTATAAAGGATTAGCTTTTCATTTTTTGAAAATGCTCTTTTGACAAAATAGACTTTGAAAATCATCCAAGGATTTTAATCGATATATTGCCGTCAATAAAGAGATCGAAAATCAAATGATTTATATTTTTTGACAAATCCGGAAGAACTCGAAAAACTTGAGAAGGTTCAAATCATTCTTCAGAGCAAAAACAAAATTTATTAAGGTTTAAAACCTTAAGATTTTTTACAGAAAGTATATTTCAAAGTATACTTGATTTATAAAATAGAATTCATTATATTTAATTTTTTAAAAATCTAATAATGAAGTATGTATGATCCAGTCAAATTATAATTTTAAAGAAGTAAACGGAAGATTAAGTTTAGCAAGTGAAACTTTAAAAAATCAGTCCGATCTAGCCAGCTTCAAATGCTACAATAGATTGATCGGTTTTTTCCTTAAACTCTTTGGTAAAGCTCAGAATTTTCAAGCTAATGATATGAGCGGTTCTTTAAAAGTATGGGTGGTAAATAAAAATAGTTTTAATCGATGGCAAAAGTCGTTGCCTGAGGGAAAAATCTTGATGCTAAAATAAAAGCTTGGGTTGATGCCGTAAGAGAGGAGCAGGATCGATTAAAAGCTCATAAGATCCGAGCAGACACTCAACCACAACAACAGGAAGAAATAGTCATTAAAGATAACCTTAAAAATTCTATCGAATTGTTTTTGCCAATTGCCCCCAAAACACAAGAGACCTCTGCCGTTGCTGATGATTCAGCAAAGAGACAAGAAACTTCAAGGGAGTCTGCGACGTCACAAGCTAACGAAGAAGAATCTCTTTCTCAAGAACCCCTGGATCAAAAATCTAAGGAAGAAGAAAGTATAACCCATTTAAAAACGGATGAGAAAGTAAAAGACAAGCACACGACATTGAATGAGATTGCTCTAGCTTTTGCTAGGGCCGATCATGAAACTCAAATAGACGAAACATCTTATCTGAATTTGATTAAATATCAAATACTCGGAGGCTGGGAGTTTAACGACAACCCTCTTTATTGTATTGATGAGGTGAAGTTTGAAGGGACCCCTTCTGCGCTTAAAGCGTATGAATTATTTACTTCTCCCGAAGAGTTAGAAAAATGTACGCAAATAAAATCATTACAAATGAAGCAAAGGAAAAGCTTTTAAGACGCGTCATATTAGAGGAACAAGTTCAAAGATTTGCTGAAACACGTCAAAAAGATGGACTTAATGAAGAAGCCTTTTATCATTTTGTGATCAGAGAATTTTTAGAGAAAATCTTTTGGTGTGCTTCCTTCAATTGATTTGGAAAAAATTAAAGGAGAAAGTGTTACAGGGCAGTTAGCTTTTGAATTTTTGACTGATTCAGATGAGTTAGAGAAACTTGTGCAAGCGCATATTATTCCTAGTTCTGTTAAAGAGAACTTGTTAAAACTCAAGCCTCAACCGATTGCAAATCAAGGCACCGAGGCCATAGAAGAAACTAAAAAGAGCCTGATTTTGAGCTTGTTAGAGAGCAAGTTTTAGCTTTTGCCACAAATAAAAGAAAAACAAGACTCAATGAAGAATTCTTGAATGAAATTATAAGTACTCTGAAAGATCAACGATTTATAGACGACCCCCTGTATTATCTTAAGGAAGTAAAAGAATATGATGATTCTCTTTTTGCTTCTTCTGAACACCTGGCTATTTATAGATTTTTACAGATCCAGATGAGTTAGAAAAGCTTGGAAAGGCTGGATTTATTTCAGCGACAATTAAAGACAAATTATTAAATCCAGTTAAAAACCAAGCCTTAGCTTTTGCCTCTAATAAGCGAGGAAAGATTTTTGATGAAAATTTTTATCTGAAAACAATCCAAAAATTATTAGAAAATCCTGATTTTAAAGAAAAACCCTTTGACTTTCTCAATAACCTATCTGGTGTATCTCATGAGGAAAAATCATTTATGCATTTTTTACTGATTTGAATGAATTGAATAGACTCTTTCAAATGGGAATTATCAATTATGATCTTAAGTTTAAGTTGCTAAATCCACCAAAGGAAAATGTGCAGGCTTCTTCTTTTGAAACAAAAGAAGAATAAAGCAAGCATAGAATGCTTAAAGACTTGAAATTTTAGTCAATGATTTAGAGAATCTTGATTTGAACAAAATCCTTTATTTAGTATTGAAGAAAAACTGTCTATGAGTTTTTATTCATGCGGATTCACTTGAAAAGACTCAAATCATTTTTAGATAAATGAAAGAAAAATTGATAGGCAGGTCTTAAAGTGTGTAACATTAATCTCATTTACAAAATTTTGATCCTCTGCTAAAGTAAACTGCATGAATATACAGCTTGCACATAATCTTGCCTTTGTCATTTCCATTTTCGTGCGCTCCACGCACATCTAATTTTTCTAAATTTCTTTATAATAAAATTTACTAGGAATTGCGGAGTAACGATGAAAACTTCTTTAAAAACATTAGCCATTGGCTCAGCTATGTTCTCCATGTTNTTTGGAGCAGGAAATGTCATTTTTCCTTTAGCGATCGGCCATTATGCCCAGGATAAGACAATTTATGCGATTTTAGGGCTCCTGTTAACAGCGGTAGCGATTCCTTTTTCCGGTCTTTTAGCCATGGTTTTATTTGATGGAGATCANAAAAAATTCTTTGGTGCGATAGGAAAAATCCCTGGCTTTTTGGTCGCTTTTTTTATTATTACCTTGTTAGGTCCTCTGGGATCTACACCTCGATGTATAGCATTGTCTTACTCCACAATAAAAATGGCTGCGGGTCCGATTTCNACCTATTTTTTCAATGCGCTTGCCTGTCTTCTCATCTATGTTTTTACTTACCANAAAAAGCGCATTTTGGATTGGCTAGGGTACGTTTTGACACCTCTTCTTTTAATTTCTTTGGCCTTTATTATTTTGATAGGGCTTTTAACTTCAGAACCTTCCACGGCTTCAGAAATGGATAGTTTTACTGTTTTTCTTCATGGATTGAAAGAAGGCTATAACACAATGGATCTGCTCGCGGCTTTCTTCTTTTCAGGGATTATATTATCAGCCTTGAAGCAGACCCATCCATTGGATTCCAATTCTGGCTTGATGAAGCTTGCTTTAAAAGCAAGCGCGATAGGTGCGGGGCTTTTATCAGCTACCTATATAGGTTTTAGTTTGGTTGCTTCTTATCATGGGAAAAGTTTGTCTATTGAAGGAGTTGACCAGTTGCTTGGTGCGATTACTTTAAAAATTATGGGACCTTCAGCAGGAATTTGGGTCTGTATCACTATAGCACTTGCTTGCCTCACAACGGCAATTGCTCTATGCAACTGTTTTGCTGAGTTTATCAGAGTCCAAATTTTTCAAAATAAAATTAGCTATAATCAAGCTCTGATTGGAACGCTTCTTTTAACTTTCATGGTAGCTAATTGGGAATTTGAGGGCATCTCACAATTTCTTGGGCCTGTCTTGGAAGTTTGCTATCCNTTTTTAATTGTTTTAACTGGATATAATTTGATTGTGGGACTTTTGGAAAGAAGAAAAAGTGTGGCAGTCAATTAAAGAAGCCAGAGAATAAAATCCTCCGGCTTCCTCCTACGCCTTACATGATCAAAGGCTCGCGTTGTTCTTTAGCGAGTTTTTTCATGTTTTTTCTGGCGTTTTTCTTTAAGAGTCATTGTAGGCTTTTTTTCACATTTTTACGTTGGTCAAAGCTCTTACTCATACAGACCTCCAAAGATTGGATAAAGAAGATTTCTTTATCTTAAGGTACACAACCTTATTTTAACTTAAACGGGAATAAAAAATCACAAGCCTTTTTAAATTATTTATTTTAAAAGACTTGTGAAACGTTACAGACCCAGCCAATGCATCAATTGCTTGGGGGCTTCAGGACTGACAGGATGTTCAGGGGCTTTGGGCGTCGTTGTCACAGAATTGATTTNTTCTACCAAACCCATAACTAGATGATAGAGGAAATCGTAAACTTTTGCAGCCCAGGAGACAAGTGTTTGAAAAGCTTCGGGAAAATAGAGCCAGATGACATAAAACAGCAGTCCGAAAAATATAAAAGATAAGATAAATCGCATAGTTTCTCCCTTGTCATGGTCTAAAAGGGTATACCCTCTAATTAAAATTATATCTTTCTCGTGACTATTCGGCAACTGGCATTCATCATCGAATGAATGAATCCTTCCAGCTAACTGATCGATCGAATGGTTGTCCTTAAACTTGAACGATTATTAGACCCAATGAATCGCTTGAGAATTATAGGAATCGACTGCACGGGCACCAAAATAAGGCTTAAAATGAATATGTGCCCAAGAGACTGAGAATGTCTTTAAGGCAGGAATTTTCAGAAGAGATTCCCATGCCTTTGCTTCCATCTTATTTTGCTCAAAAACACGATTTTGGATTTCCAAATATTTTAATTTTTAAATTTTGTAAAGGAGTCAGCGCTTCTTCGGTCGTTACATATCCACTTGGAAGGATTAATTCAGTCAGCTGAGGTAGGAGAGCGAGATGGTTTGCAGCTTCTGCATTCACTTGTGTTCCCGCAAGATTAAGTTTAATTAACGGGTGCCCTTGCATCTCTTCTGCAAAAGTATTTGTTAGGTTGCAGTTTTTAAGCTTAACTCTCGAAGATTTCTTTTGCGGCAAAATATTTGGCGCAAGAATTATCTAAATTTCCAGCTCCACTTAAATTTAAGCTAATATGGATTAAGGAATTGATTTCTGTTAAACATCGGACAAACTGATTATCGACCAAAGGGTGATTCCTTGATGATACGAGTGAAAGACTTTGTAAATGTTTCATTTGTGAAAAAAATTTTGGCTTATTTTTGTAACACCAGAATCAATCGCAATGACTAAGTGCTGAAGAAAAGGAATTTTGAAATAGATTCTATATGCTTATCTGTAATAATTTTAGATTCATAACACAAAACAAGTTTATGGATTTGCGTTAATTCTTTAAGGAAATATTCAGCGTCAATAAAGAGACTGTAGCCCTCAAGCCAAAGCTCTCTTAGTGAAGAAATTTGTTCAAGGCCCCATAATTGCTCAACCTTAATTTCTCCAAGGTTATTCGCAATGCTAATTTTTCCATTCTGGGCAAATCTTTCAGTAAAGCCCCAATGCGTATATTTTTCGGTTTATGGAATACCGAATGTCAAGTTCTTCAAGATTTTGAAGTTTAACAAATTGTTCTAAAAATCTCCAGCAGCCTCCTTGCAATAAGAGAGATTTAATTTTTAAAGAGAAAAGATTGGAAATGTCTTCAGCGGAATGATCACAAAAATCAGATTGCTCAAGGTTAAGCTCTTCAAGAAAGGGAAGTTTGCCTATTGAAGGAAGAACTAGATAGACCCCTTTGGCATTTTTAAATGGAGCCTTTTTAATTTAGTTAGTTTATCAAATAAGTGAAGGTAAGAAAATCTTGCAAAATTTTCAGGCGTGAGAGGATTTTCAACGAATCCTAAATCAATGATCGTATTTAGGTACTTGGTGATGTCAGGGTCATTTAAGTTAAATGGCTGGTCTTGCAAATTTAATTCTTCAAGCTGCACAAGCGTGCCCAAAATTAATAATCCGCTAAACGTGGCGCCATTTGATATGACGAGCTTTTGAAGCTTGACAAGTCCTACGAGCGGCATCACATCGAAGCAGCTCAGTCTAGGCCATCCGGCCCCTAGGATTAGGGTCTCAAGGTTTGGAAATAACTTGGCAAGCGTGCTTAGACAATTCTCTTTGCAAGGATAGAGCTCTTGATTGAGATGCAGGTTTTTAAAAAGATCCATTGGCTTGCAAGAAAGCCCCTATTTCTTCTTCCTGAGTCTGGCTGAGACGAAAAAATTCGCCTTTGCATGAATCGAAGCACGTCACAATATAGTGAGTCGTTAAGTAGTTTACTATTTTTCTTTTAAAACAAAATCGCTTAAGGCGTTAGCTAATTGAAAAAGTTCTCGGTAATTTTGTAACGATAAATTTTTCAATAACATTACCTGAAGAAAGTCATTGTTTCTAAAGATATCATATAGATTTCCAAAACGAGACGGTTCATTTTTCTGAATATAACCAATACAACACTTCAAAGCGGAAAAATTCTGCGTGTTACAGGCTTCTTTAAGAATTTCGATTATTAGTAGCGGGGGCTTTGCCTCATCATTTTCAAAAATTTGCACGAGGTGGTCATCTAAAAAATGTATTGAAAGCATAAAGCTGCTTTCTCGGGATCTTTGATCAATGCCTCTGATAGCGTCTGAAGGACCGTATTGACGCTGAACATGCATCTTAAGGAAATTTCATCCATTTTTTGGGGAATGAAGTCTAAAGAATTATTGGGAGTAGGATGCAATCTCTTATAAATTTGCGTATTCTGATAAGATGGCTGCGGGATTATTAAGTAAGAAGATTTTATGATTCCTTGAATTTTTGATCTTTATTTGACAAGGCAGAAGAAGCATCATTTTGATTGGAAGAAGTTTCATGTTTCCAAAGATTTAAAGACTCATTTTGAGAGAGTTTTGGATTGAATTGCACGTTCAATAAAGATTATTTTTTACTTGTATGTAGACATCGCCTTCCCNCCATGTGAAACGAGCAGGGAATCTTTTCATCGTTTCAAAAATAGGTTGGTCAGTATAGTCAGAAAGCGCATAGCTGACTGTAATGATGCGGGTGCCGGGTGCTAACTGTTTAAAATGAGAAATGAGGTGCTTGATTGTCTCATCTTCTAAGCAAGTTCCGTATAAATAAATCACAGATGCATTTTNTAAATCACTCTTCAAAAAATCTTCGGTTTTAAATTGAATATTCTCAATTTTTAATTTACGTTGAATGCGCTGTGCCCGTTGGATAAAATCCGGAACGAGATCGATGCCTACGACTTTGCATCCGATGAAACTTTGCATCCAAAAGCAGGTGCGCCCGCGTCCACAGCCCAACTCATAAACAGTGTCCTTAGAGGTAAGGCGAGCTTCTTTAGCAATCTTTTCAAGTGAAGTTAAGGGAGTTTCACCATAAGTGAACTCTTCGCTGTTAGAGCGATGCAAAAAATAACGACGGCTAATGGAAAAAGGATTATCGAAGAGATACATCAAAACAAGCGACCCATCAGCTTTTGCAAAAGACTTTTTACGATAGTAGCGATAGAGCACACGCATATATTCGATGAAATTTCTTGCTTTCACCACAAGATTGATGCCTAGCAATGTAAAATATTCCTTAAAATCTTTCCATTCAACTTTAGCCATATTGACCTTTTGGGAGGGCAGGTTTTGATTTTGTACTTCCATATTTCATCCTATAAAGAATACATACACGACACGGGCAACTANAANAAAGATTAAAGTAGACAATACGTCATTAAAGGCTGTGACAATAGGTCCTGAGGCTACAGCAGGGTCGATGCCAAAGCGTGCAAAGAAAAAAGGAGAGAAGGACCCAAGCAAAGTCGCTGTCAAGCAAGCTCCAAATACCCCGCAGGCTACCGTGACCCCTAAGGAAAGGGNGTCAGCATTTAAATGATGGATGCCAAAATAATTCAGGAGATAAACAACATAGCCGCAGACTATCCCGAAAACCAATCCAATTAGAAGCCCGATGCCAATCTCGCGGCTGATCGCTTCGCCCCGTGACCCGGCCGAAATATCCCNCGTTGACATACCGCGCACAAGAATAGTACTGCACTGAATACCGACATTTCCAGACATTCCTGTGATGAGGGGAACGAAAANAGGTAAAAATAAGAACCAGATTCTGTCATAGAAATGCGACATGACTGCCGTTGAAATTAAGCCTGCACACAAGGTGACAATCAACCAAGGGGCGCGTCCCATAAATCTTTTTAAAATGGGCTCATATTCACTATAGTCCTCAGTTGTACCAGCAATGTTAGCAATGGTTTCATCTGCGATATCTTCCATTGCTTCTACAACACTTTCATAGGTGATCACCCCGACAAGGTGATCTTTTTCATCGACAACCGGCAAGGCTGGAATTTTATAACGCTCGACAACATCCACAACTTCATCTCGTGAGACATCCGCTGTGACTTTATGCAGAATTGGGCGCATAACTTGTCGCAAGGGAAGATAATTAGGATTTACGATGAGATTTCGTCCAGGGACGTATCCTGCAAGCTGTCCATCATCGCTAAGCACAAAGACGCGTCTTGTCAGTTCGATTCCAGGATTATCCCTTATTGTGGCAGCCACTTCACCAATTGTAGCATTCATGTGGAAGGCAANAAACTCATCTGTCATTAAACGGCCTGCGCTATGACGGTCGTGCTTTTGTAATTCTTTAATCCTCTGAGCTTNTTTAGGGTCCAATAAATCAAAAACTCTTTTCATTCGGCGGTCAGACATGTCATCAAGAATCCAGACAGCTTCATCCGGGGGCATTTNTTGTATCAATTTTTTGATTTCATTGTCATCGATTTGCCTGAAAATTGCATAACGTGTCGAACTGCTTGTGTTGATCATAAAAATGATCTTTGCGTTAAAGTCCGGAAGATTTTCATAAACGACTACGCGTGCATAGGGTGGAAGACGGGCCACAGCATGGGCTAAGTCGATCGGGTCGTGCTGACTGGCAATTTTGGCAACATCATGGAGGACGAGATCTGACGTATGATGGAAGGCATCTTCAAGCTTTTCGTTCAACACATCATCAAGGTGGCTTGTCTTGGAATCGAGAATGCTTCCTGGAATAATTACGTGCTCTTCAGAGTTGAGATCTGTCGTCGCTTCCAAAACGCCTCCTAAAGGATTTCGATCGATGGTTGAGCACACAGGAAATACAGGTAAATGTGGGCTGTCGAATAGAGTTTAAATGTTGTGGAATAATTTAGACAATACAAATAAACCATAAAAATTAACTTTAATGATTGAGTTTTTACTGATGAATGTTAATATGGATAAATATTAAATTTTTAAAAACCACAAATCATTAGTATCCCTATGTCATCAAAATCCAAAAAGAATATCCGTAATATTGCTATCATTGCACACATCGACCATGGAAAAACAACCTTATTAGATGCGTTGCTGAAGCAATCTAATATTTTCCGTGACAATCAATATATACCAGAAAGGATCATGGATTCTTATGACCAGGANAAAGAGCGNGGGATTACGATTTTTGCAAAGCACACCGCCATCCAGTTTGAAGATTTCAAGATTAACATTATTGACACACCGGGACACGCCGACTTCTCAGGAGAAGTAGAACGTATTTTAGGGATGGTGAATTCAGTTCTATTGCTTGTGGATGCACAAGAAGGTCCAATGCCTCAAACACGTTTTGTACTCTCAAAATCTCTCAAAATGGGTTTAAAGCCGATTGTTGTTCTTAATAAAATTGATAGACCTCATGCAAATCCAGACAAAGTGCTTGATTTAACTTTTGACCTCTTTACAGAGCTTGGCGCTACAGATGAACAGCTGGACTTCCGCTATTGCTATGCTTCCGGCCTTTCAGGATTTGCTACGCATCATATCGACGATCCAAGAACTGATATGCGTCCTCTCTTTGAATTAATTCTCTCTGCCGTGCCGGAACCCAAGGGCGAGTTAGAAAATCCTTTCCTCATGCAAGTTTCCACCATCTGCTATGATGACTTTATTGGGCGTCAAGCTTCAGGAAGAATTCTTGAAGGGTCAATAAAGAAAGGCCAACAAGTCATTCATATTGATGAAACTGGAAAACAAACACGCGCTACAATTACACGGATTGAAGGCTATCGAGGCCTGGAAAAGATTGAATTAGAAGAAGCTCATGTTGGTGACATTGTCATTTTGTCCGGCATCCCTTCTATTATGATTGGTGATACGCTTTGCGATCCAAGCAAAATTGTTCAGCTTCCTCCAATCAAACTGGATGAGCCTACAGTCTCTATCGACTTTACAGTTAACAATAGTCCTTTTGTAGGTCGTAGCGGTAAGCATGTGACTATGAATAAACTACGAGATCGCCTTGAAAAAGAAAAGAAAGCAAATATTTCCTTACGTATCGATTCAAGCGATGAAAAAATTACTGTTGCCGGAAGAGGGGAGTTGCACTTAGCGGTTCTAATCGAAGCTATGCGTCGCGAAGGCTTCGAATTCAGCGTCTCAAGGCCCACTGTTGTTATCAAAGAAATCGAGGGCGAGAAATATGAACCGATTGAGCGAGTGCACATCGAAGTACCTGAAGAATATGCGGGTTCTGTCATTGAAGAATTATCCAGACGAAAAGGGGAGATGCAACATCTCGACACGGACGAGCATAAAATCACACGGATGGAATTTTTGATTCCGACCCGCGGTCTGATGGGCTATCGTAATGAGTACCTCACAGCAACTCGCGGTCTTGGAATTTTGACCTCCATCTTTGAAAATTTTGCTCCATGGCGCGGTGCAATACCAGGTCGTCTGCGTGGAGTATTGATCTCGATTTGTCCTGGAAAAGCGACCGGTTATGCTCTCTTTAACCTTCAGGATCGCGGTACGATGTTTGTGTCTCCTGGAGATGATGTCTACGAAGGGATGATTGTCGGGGAAAATAGCCGAGACAATGACCTTGTGATCAATGTCACTAAAGGCAAACAGCTCACGAACGTGCGCGCTGCTGGCAGTGATGAAAATATTATCCTCATCCCACCCCGTAGATTTACTCTGGAACAAGCGATTGATTATATTCAGGATGATGAACTTATCGAGGTAACTCCTGATGCAATTCGCATGCGTAAACGCTATCTTACCGAGAACGAACGCAAGCGCAAATAATTAATTAAGTTAAGGGAGGAAATCCCTCCCACTTATCGAGTCTTTTTGCTTTAATTCTTGTGTTTACAGACATGATTTCAAAATTACATTCCCTAATTGACGATTTTCGATTATATAGTAGTTCCATTTTTCAGTTGGAAGACCTATCACTTAAATTGGAGAAAAATAAATGACCTCTAATGTCCAACCTAGATCCTTTAATCTTGAATTAGGCAGAGAAGCCATCTATAACGCTAGATTGGAAATTAACCCACCAAAGATTCTTGAAAAATATCTTCATAACAAAAACTCAAAAGAACAGAAAGAGTTGATCGGGGAGTTAGCGCTCTCTTTGATCGGTGAAAACGAAAATCTTGAAAATTTAAAGAATGTGAAGGCTTATTTAAGGGTAAAGGCAGCTAAAGAGGTTAAAGCTAACCAAGATGGTATCGAACGTCTTTTAAATAAATTAATGAATAATACTTTTAAAGATAATGACCAAAAATCTTTAAAGCAAAAGCAAGGTCACGAAAGTCTTGAATCTCTCTCAGATCAAGATCGTCTAGACATTCCAAAAGGAAAATTTGCTGAATTAGACATGCAAGCTTTACAGGATGAGAAAGAAAAGATCATTGATAAAATTAAAAACACCTTCCTTCAATCAGAAAAATTACAAAATTACTTCTCTGATCAACCTAATGATTTTACAAACAAGCTACAGCAATGGTGTACTGAGATAACAAATCTTAAAACTACTCATGAGGATGAACTTTTAGCTAAAAATTACGTTTCACGGGTTTTACAAGCCCTGCAAGCCAAAAATTGGGATGTATTGTGGAATGTTAATTTCAAGCTTCTTAAAAATCAGTTACAAATTCTTAAAGGTTTATTTTCTCTTGAACAGGAAGTCAATTCTGATATTCAGGCTGAAATAGAACAATTAGCAGATGCATTGGCTGAAATAAAAGACGAAATCAAACAATGTCGAAGAGAGATTTTTGAGATAGATCTTGAGATAAGAACAAAAATAAAATTAAAGATGTCTCTCAAGAGCAGGTTAAAAAATTATTAGATCCCCAAATGGAGGATCTTGATCAAAATCCCTCAGACTCTTCAACACAAAACAATATTCCCCCAAAAAGTGAAGAAGAAAATACTGAGAATCAAACTGTTTCAGAATCTCCTTCTCCCCAAGAAAATGAAACCCCATCGACTGAAGAAATCACTGGAAATAAGGCTCCAGATGTTTCGACTTCTGTTGATCCGAAAATGATGCGCATACTCCTCAAGGACTAGAAGCAGAAGCTGAATTTTAGGCATGTCTGTTGAGGAATATGTTAAAACTATATTAGGGAAGAGACTCAAACTTCGATATCAATAGAGGACCAGGCTAAGGAAGTTGGGATGCCTGTCGAAGAGTATAAAAATGATAGGGATCTCTTCGAAAAAGCCGGTAGATTGCTTTCCTCCTTCAAATTTAAAACATGCTCTGAAAGTAGCACCAACACACTTTTCTGAAGAGAATTTTTCTTTGGATCCATTCATGCAGGACAATGAGACAGATTTACAAAAGCTATTAAAGAAAGCGAAGAATTCTATTCAAAATCGCAAAACATGCATCCCAAAAATAAAAGCGAAAGCAACACAACGCAGAAAGATAGTGGATTGGATCACAATACTCAAGAAAGAAAAAAGAAAATTCCTTCACTGTATTTTTGAAAAGATTGGCCTCCCCTTTTATTTTTTAGGAAAATGTTTTAAAAAGTGTTTTCCATATTTTTTAAATCTAAAAGTAAAGATTGAAACAAACTTTGCATTGTCAATTAAAAATCACAAAAATGACTCTAGAATTTATCTAGAGTCATTTTAATTTGAACTACAATGTACTTAAGAGCTGAATGAAGCTATTAAAATACGTTGGGTATGCATCATATGGATCCGCATCATTGATATCTGTAATGAAAATCCATCCGAAGTATTGAGCCGCTTGCGTGATAAACGAGGTTGGCAAGGAAGAAATGTTATAACAGATCAACGAGAGGGCTGAAGGTGGATAAATATTGTACCAATTTGAAAATTGAGTCAGAGGAGTGGGCAAGTAGTTATTTTCAAATATATTTGTAATATCCACATCATTTCCTGCGCTTTGATTAATGTTGGTTCCGGGATTTCCCACCACCATTTGGATTCCTAAATTTTTGCATATGCAGTAATGCTGCTATAATAATTATGATTGACAGACATGAGATCTAGAAAAATCCCATCAGGCTTATAAAAGTTAATCCATTTCCGAATATCATTTTGCACTTGTGTTTTGGAACGACGTCCATAATTGGTATTTACGTATCCTAAAATATTGATTCCAGCAGCTCTAAATTGAGTCACTGCGTTGACATAATTTTGATCGATCGTTTGCCCTGGCCCTGTAGCTGGATCCAAAATCACCCATATGGGGACATTAGGATAAGCATTGGCAGTATCAATAAGCGGTTGAATGGCACTAGGGGTAGGGTAGATATAAAAAGGAAAAATGGTTCCTACGTTTACTGTGTCTAAAGCATTCATGAGAACTGAAAAATAAGATGGAAGAACTCCCCAGGGGTTCATACCGCCGGCATCAGTGATATAAATCCAGCCGGTAAATTTTTTAGCTTCATAAATAAAACCTGTCGGAAAGGCTGTAATGCTATCGATCAACATAGCGACATCTGTCTTTGGAAGATGCGCATTTTGCCAATTCGCGTAATCAGTTAGATTTGGTAGATAGCTGCTATTTGCAATCACAACCGTATCCACAACATTTACATAACTGGTGTCTACATTTTCACCGGCGTTTCCTATCGTAAATTGCATCCCTAGGGATTTAGTGTAGATGGTTAAACTAGTGTAGTAATTAGTATCAGTTCCCATTGTATCAAAGAAAATTCCATCAGGATTATAGAGTTGCTGCCAGGCGGCAATATCCGCTTCGACTTCAGAAATAGATCTCGCATTATAATCCGTAGCGACATAGCCTACTATTCCAATTCCGGCTTGCCTTAGGGATGAAATCGCATCTACATAGACTGGATCCTGTACTGATCCTGGCCCATTATCCGGATCTAAGATCACTCGCATTGCAACATTTGGATGCGCAAGTTTAGCATCCAATAAAGGTTGAATTTCTGAAGGATTAGGATAGATGTAAAAGGGAATTAAGGTTCCACCCACATCCGCCCAAACACCAACTTTGACAAGTAGTGCAAGGCAAAACACAATAAAGCTTAAATTTTTTTGAGAAAAAGGTATTCAAAATAGCCTCCTTAGGGTTAAAAGTATGCACTTCGCAAAAAATTCATAACAATTTCTTTTACGAAAAAAATTAAAAAAAGAGAAATGTAAAATTTTTCTTTGAGGCAAAGGATGTAAAGAAAGGAAACCAAAAAGGTGAAGTGGCCTTGCCTGAGTCCAAATCACTAGTGCGGGTTATTCCTCAAGAAAGTTTTGTTTAGAGGAAATATGGGAAATAAAGTGACGGAATGAAGGTGTTTCGACTAAATTTTCAAGCCATTCGTCATGAAGCATATCTTCAAGAGCAGGAAGAGAACCTGCACTTTCGGCACGCTCTAAAAAGTGCATAGCCAAAGGATAATTTTGAACGAGCGAATGAAGGCAGGCGAGGTTATAGAAGGCGTGAGTGCTTCCAAGAGCAAGCGATTGCATAAACTTTTGCTCGGCTTCATCAAAAANACNCTTGCTGCGTTCAGGACGAGTAGATTCGTGAACAAGTTCTGCGATATTGAGAAGTGTAAGTCCCCAATCGTTCCAAGCGATTTCATCTTCAGGATCTTCGTTTAGAATGATTTGAAAATGTTCGACAGCATTCTGCAGAGTATCCAGATCGGCTGTTGCTTCACCGAGATGGGAGAGTGCGGCTGCAAGATTATAACGTGCATGCGAGTATTGGGGATTAATTTGAAGCGCTTTTGTCAAGACCTGTGCGGCCTTCTCATAGTAGGAGGAGTCCTCAGTAAAATCTCCCAAGAAATCCAGTGCGCAGCCGTAATTGTAAAGCCATTCCGGATCATAATGATTGGAGAGAGAGCCATCTTCCTGCCAGGCAATCACATGTTCAAATTTTTGTATGGCCGCTTCTAAGTAAGCTTTATTATTGGTAAGTTCTGTCAATTTCATGAGGGAAAGCCCCCAATCATTCCAAAATTGATAGAAATTTTGCCCTCCAAAGTCATAAACCTTTTGATAGGCGCAGACAGAATTTTCAATTTGTTGAGAATCCCNCCAATATTCTCCAAGGGAAAAATAGGAGGTGGCAAGGCCATACCAAAGGAGGGGATCTTGTCCATTTAAGGAAAGTCCATGTTGAAATTTCTCAATCGCTTTTACAAAATAATTTTCATCTGAAAAATAACGTCCTAATTCATTTAAGCATGAGCCATAAAGAGCCCAAATATGAGGGTTGCCTGGAATATGCTTGATGCTCTGTATGATTTNTTGCTCGGCTGAACGTAATAATTCAAGTTTTTCGGTATGGATTCCAANAATCATTTCTGCTTCTGCCCAGAGACCTAAAAGAATGGGATGGTCGGGATCAATTTCAGCTGCTTTTTTGAATTTTTCTAAACTTTGGGTTACATAATCATTNNGTTTTTGCAGCTTGCTTGCAGTAAGATAAAGCTTTCCCCAACGTACCCACAACAGGAAGTTAGGCTCGGTAGATCTGGCTGCAACTTCAAAGGCTGCTAAGGCTAATTCAAAATGTTGCAAATGACCGTTTGCGTCATAAAGCTTTTCATGGCAGCATGCCAATTTGAACCATCGATCATAATTTTCATTCTCATCACAGACCGACATATGATAATAATCAATGGCTTCAGCACAAAGATCATATTGCTTTATGAGCTCACTAAGTTCCACTAACGATTCAGCGAAATCTTGCCAAAAGGCCCCTTCCATTTGTCCTGTTTGCTGAGCTTGTCGATATTTTTGAATAGCCTGGTGGAAGTCGCAGGGTTCTTCGGAAGACATTCCAATTAGATGCCAACTTAAGCCCCATTTCCAAANAAATCGAGATTCAATCTCAGGTTGTTGCTCCAAATAAGGGAAAGCTTCCTGAAATTTTTGTTGGGCTTNTTGGAAGTAATGAGGGTTTTGATGAAAGACCCCGCAAAGTAATAATGTCTCTCCCAAAAGTAAATAAGCCTCCAAGAAGGTTGGCTCAAGTTGGATTGCTTGTTCTAAAGCTTCGATGGCAGAAGATAAACAACGGGCGTTGTTTGTTTGGGCTGCAAAAGCTTTTCCTTTAAGGAACAATAATAAAGAATTTGAAGGAGCAAAGGTCTCCGCTAAAGCAAAACTTTCTTGAAAATTTACATCGCCTTTCTTGAGTTCTGCTTCTCCTTTTTTGATCAAAAGCTTGCCTAAAAGAACTTTTTCTTCACTCTTTAAAGAAGATAATTCATCTCTTTGAATAAAGTCATTTAAAATCTCGTAGGATTCATTTTCTAGAATTTCTTGAAGCTTTTAGAAAAAGAAGGATTTTGATCCATAAGAAACCATTTTTTAATAGTCATAATCATATGCTTTTAAGGGTTAATTTACAATCTTTAACACTTAATGCTCTGTAAACTTAATTGATCCATTAATGACTTTTTGATTGAAAACTCATAAGGTTAATCTTAACCCGCATAGGAGTTCAAGTCGTTCCTTTGTCATCCTAAAAACAAAAATTAAGTTTACAGAGCGCTAAATATTTAATCATCTATAGTCTATGAATCGCTTCAAGGATTTCTTGCCTATTTTGAATAGGTGTTTTGCAGACGCCCTCATGACAAATATACAAAGTTGTCTTGCGGTCAATAGGCCCTTGTTTTTGCANAAAGGGGATAAAATCCAATAAATTCTTGTCGTCATCCTTTCGCCATATAATAGCTTTATTGGGGATAAAATGACTATATATAGCCTGTCGAATTGCAGTTTGGTCTTGATCCTCATCCCTTAAAGCGATAACAATGGTTGGCGCGTGCGGATCATAAAAACGATTCAAATTCATGATATGAAAGCAATAGCCGGGAGAGTAGCTATCTATATATTTTTNTGCAGCTCGAAGGATATCTTCAGCTTGATCTAAATAATCAGGGTCCGCTGTGAGCTGATAGAACCGTAATAAGTTTTCGCAATGAATGGCATTTCCTGAAGGTTCGGCACCATCGGCAAATTGACACTTACGTAAAATAATATTGGTGTCTGTCCCATCAGTCTGGAAAANAGCACCATCATCCTGCGCTTTAAATTTATTCAATACAATGTCGCTCAATTGTTTTGCCCACAAGAGCCACTCGCTTCCAAGGCCTGCTTCAAAAAGACTGATCAGGGCGCGGATTAAAAATGTATATTCATCAAGCCCGGCATTATACAGTCCTTCGCCTTCTCTCCAACGTCTAAGCAGAGACTTTCCGTCCCACATATTCTTTTTGATAAATTGAGCTGCTTTCAAGGCTGCATCAAGATAACGAGTCTCTGAAAAAGCACAACCTGCCTGTATAAGACTATGGATCATAAGCCCGTTCCAGGAAGTTAAAATTTTATCATCTTTTAAGGGGTGGGATCTTTNTTCTCTTTCTTTCCAAAGCTTATGTTTCTGATCTAGAAAAAGCGTATAGAGTTCTTGGTAGGACTTTTGATGTCTTTCTGCAAATTCTTCAAGTCGAAAGGGAGTATTTAAGATGTTGCGGCCTTCAAAGTTCCCCTCTGGTGTGACACTATAAAATTCGCAAANAAGTTCACTTTCTTTTTTTCCTAAAATCGTTTGGACTTCTTCAAAAGGCCAGGTATAAAACCATCCTTCATGTCCTTCGCTATCAGCGTCTTCTGCTGAATAAAAGCCACCATCCGGATGCGTCATATCTCTTAAGATATAACGGATGATGTCTTCGCAAATTTCCCGATATAAAGGTTTTTNTGTCAGCTGCCAGGCTTCTAGATAACTATCGACTAATAAGGCATTGTCATAGAGCATTTTTTCAAAATGCGGCACTAACCATTTCTCATCGACGCTATATCGAGAAAATCCACNCCCTAAATGGTCGTAAATTCCCCCGCGATGCATCATATCAAGAGTTCTCTCAACAAGAAACACTGCACGGCTGTCTTNTTGGGTTGCAGAATAGCGAAGCATAAAATTGGCCTGATAACCAATAGGAAATTTTGGTGTGCCTTTCATTCCGCCATAGACAGGATCAGCCATTTTAANAAGAACATCGGCCGTGTCTTCTACTTGTTCTCTTTCAGGAAGATCATCCCCTTTATAGTGGATTGTTTCAGCGAAGACTTCAACAATTTTAGAAGCTTGTTCCATCACGTTTTCACGTTCTTCTCCTTCCCAAACTTCACGAATACGTATAATAAGTTCGGTTAATCCCATTAAACCATGACTGCTTGTAGGAGGGAGGTAGGTGGCTGCAAAAATGGGTTGGAGATGGGGAGTTAAGATTAAATTTAAGGGCCAACCTGCCGATCCCGCCATCATGCTTTGAGCAAATTCCATGTAAAGCCCGTCCACTTCAGGCAGTTCCTCGCGATCAACCTTGATATTGATAAAAGTTTCATTCATCAATTGCGCGACATTTAGATTCTCAAAACATTCTTGCTCCATGACATGGCACCAATGGCATGTTGCGTAGCCAATAGAAAGAAAAATCGGTTTGTCGAGCTCAATGGCAGCTTTAAAGGCCTCTTCGCCCCAAGGATACCAATCTACAGGATTGTGCGCATGCTGGAGAAGATAAGGGGATTTTTGTTTGATTAAGCGATTTGTGTAAAGGTGCCTTTCTGTCATTTGCTATCCCTTATTCCTGAATTATCATTCACTGAGTTTGGAATAAGGAGATACTCTTATTTCTTTCACAAATCAAGGAATTTTTTTGATTTATTTGTTTTTCCACTGTAAATCGAGAAAAGGTGTTTTAATCGGAGTTCTTAAGTATGTGGCTTTTTAAGCCATCAGCCTTAAACAAGCTGACTTCCTTGCGAATAGGCATTACATCATGAGATTATCTATAAAGTCTAAATTTGACTTTGAGAGATGGGGAAATAAAGAGTTTTCAGACGATGGTTAGATAAGGCGAAAGTTTGGTTTAAATTTAATGTTGAGTTTTTATCTATCTCCTATTATACCTCCTAATTTGCACTTAGGTTTGCTAAGACAAGAGGAGCACTCACTAGGTCAAATGATTATCTTTAAGGAAAACCTATGTCTAAACTAACTTTTCAGTCATTCCCCTATAAACTTGTTGCCTATGGAATTGTACCCTCTCTTTGCTTGAATGCAAGCTTTTTAACCGCAAGTAGCGTGGAGGCACAAAAAAGACTCTCTGGTTATTTTAGAAGGACGTTATCAGGGGCAAGTTCCTGAAGGTGCAAATCTTCAGCAAAAAGTTAAATTTTTAACACATTTGGCGAATGAACAAGCCGAAAAATTCGGAATTTAAGAGAAGAGGTACAGCTTTTAAAAATAAACTGCATGTGGCTCAATTAGCCTTGCTTTCAGAGGAAAATGGCAATTACAAACAACTCTACTCTGCATTAAAAAAGAGACAATCCAAATAAAAGAAACAAAAGAACAGCTTGAAAAAATAGCCAATCAACTCAAAAAGAGAATGAAGAAAAAGCCTGAAAAGCAACGAAGACGATGCACAGATCATCTCTTTAATGACAGCGTTGGAGAGCCATGCTTTTGCTCTTGATCAACTAAAGGAAAAATATCAACAGGAGTTAGCAAGTCTCTACTTCAGAAACCCAAGCTAAACAGGAACGCCTCAAGAAGGTCATTGTTCAATTAAAGAAAAAAATAAGGCAGAACAAGAGAAAATCAAGCAGCCCAAGCACAAATTAAATCTTTAATGGCTGCATTGGAGCAGCAAAATCAGCAAGGCGAAGATCAATATAAACAACTTTATGCAAATTTGGAAAAGGAATCTTTGGAAAAGCAAACTAAATTGCAAAAGATTCATCAACAATTGAAGAAAAATATCACCTTGAAAAACAAAAAGCGAAGAAGTTGAAGCTTATCTGATTTCTCTCATAACCGCTTTGGAGTTGGAAACTTTAGTTTTAGCTCAAAAGGAACAACAATATCAAAAAGAACTGGCTGCAAAGACTTTAGAGAATCGGGAAAACTATCCTGAGCTTTTAGCTACGCTGGAAATGGAATTGGCGCAAAATAGAGGGAAGCAAGCTGAATTTGAAGAAATTATTTTTCAATTAAAGCGCAAGAACAATCTTGAAAAGCGTAAACGAGAAGAATCCGAAAACCAACTTGCTCAATTAATGACAGCATTGGAACTTCAAACATTAGCCATCGCTTATAAGCAAGAACCCATTCAAAACATTCAGTCGCCCGCTATTAGCTTTGAACAACAGGAATATCAGCAGTTAAAAAAGAAAACGCTTCTTATCTGCATCAGATTACTGAATTAGAAAACGAGCTTAAAAATTATCATCATACACTTGCTCAATTCGAAGAGGAGCTGATTAATCAGAAAAAATTATCGATGATCAGGAAATGGATGTTGCGACCCTGGTCGAAAAGATGGCAACTGTAACAGATGGTCCTATCAGGGACTTATTTGACGCTTGGCAAACAGAGCATATTCTTTTAAAAATGAGCAAAACTTTTAAAACTCTATGAAGAGTTTTTAGCAGAAAATGAAAGGGCAAGTAAAAAATGCCCGAGGAATCAGTTAATTGGGAAATGCTTTATTTTGCCTTTGAAAATGAACAGCTTTTAAGAATGTTCACTGAAAAGAGCCGGCAGAATTCAACTTTGGAAAGCACCGACTTATTAACAGCGCAAGAAGCCCTAGATAACCTTCACAATGAGTATGAGCAAAAATCCAACAAATCATTCAATTAAAAGAACAAGAGAAGGAACAAGCATTAAATGCTTTGAATCATCAACTTGCAGAAATTCAAAAACATTTGGATGTTGAAAAGAAGGATGCAGTCCACGAAGATACGAATGCTTACAGTCATCTTGCAGATGCTCTAGAAGTGTCCAATTTACAACATGCCTATGTGCTTGGAAACGCGAAGCTGGAAACTGAAGAAAATGTGCAGCAGTTGATCAAACGTTTGAACGAAGAGCGCACAAAAACTGAAATAGCTCACAAAAATCTGGATGAACTGCAACAAATTTATGATCAAACTGTCAAATTGTACAATGAAATTTATAGCGATCATAAATTTGCTCAAAAACAACTTGAAACTGTTCAGAAAGACCTTGATGAAAGTAAGATGAATCATCTTGTTGAATTAGACAGCCTCGAAGCCAGGATGGAAAATTTAGCCAGGGAACTTAAAAACGAGCAGGAGTTGACTCAAGAGTTGCAAGCGCGCTTAACTGCCTCAAAATCAGAAATAGAGACTCTGAGAACATTTGAAAAAGAAAAGAATGACACAAACAAAATTAAAAACACTTCTGTAAGCCACCTTGAAGCACTTGCTTTGCAAGAAAATCTTTAAAGCAAACCTTTCAAGAATTAGAGCAAAATAAAAAAATCATTGCCGATCAAGAACAAATGTTAAAACAGGTTTACCAGGATAAACTTCAACTTGTAAATCAACTTCAGGCCATCCCTTTAACAACGGAAGAAATTGCTCAATTACAAAAAATGCTGAAAGCCTTAAGTATGAGATTGAAGGATTAAAGGCTGCGCAGCTTCAGCAAATGCAGGCTGCTGCAGCGCAAGAAGATCTTATGACTCAATCGCAAATTGAACTGGAGCATTATAAACAGATTGGCGGTCAATTAGAAGGTACAATTAAAGAACTTTTGAACCATAAGGATTCCCAGCAAATCGCACTGCGCGAAAAACAAGAAGAGATACAAAGTTTAATGATCGAAATGAAACAAGCTGAAGAAAAATTTAATCAGCAGCTTCAGGAATTTATGGCCCTTTTAGAAGCAGAAAAGTATAAAAATTTTGAGTTCGAAAGAGAGCTTGAAAACCGCAATATTCTCACTGAAAATAATCATCAAACCTTGCAAGATATCACTGAGGAGCTTGAGAGGCTGAAGAATGAAATTGCTTTGAAAGATCAAAGTTTGCTTGTCCAAAAATAGAAGTCGAAGATCTTCAAGAAAGATTGCGGGAAATGAAAGTTGAACAAGAAAAATCCAGTTGCAACTTCAGATGGCTGAAGAGGGACAAAAAGCCTTTGCAGAACAAAAGAGAAAAGAAGCTCTCGAGGCACAGAGAGCTATGCTAAAAGATGAGCATGAAAAAGAGATTGACTCTCTTAAACAACAACTGAAGGCGCAAGCGGAACAAGCTGCTAATGAAGGCGATGCAAAAATCATGGCGATTCAATTGGAGCGTTTGCAAGAAGCTCTTCAACAAATGGTGAGTGAAAAACGGCTTTGCAATCTCAGGTACAAAATCAAATTTTCAACGAAAAGATGTTAACAGAAAAATTAGAGGAAGTTTTAGCGGAGCTTGAGCATTACAAAGCTGGAAGCAGCAAGTAACAAAAAAAGAAATTTTTCTCTTCGATTTAATCTCAAATTGTTGTATAACAGCTCTCTAGATTTAATCGAGGGAAAATAAAATGATAAATTTTATTTCATTTTGCCTACTATTTGCAACTCTTTTCACCTTGACTGGCTGTCTGCCATGTGGTCACTGTGAACGGATTCAGCGAAATCCAATCACACCTAAAGATTGTTACTACCAGGATTACTACGAATCAACCCCTTTATATAATCATTCCAGTGTCAAAGACACACTTGGAGTGATTTGTCCGTTTTTTATCAAATACTAAGGGTGTGAATTTTATCGCTATGACAATGACCCTGTAACGCAAAGCTGAACGGATTAGAAACGGTGTAATCTTAATCAAGAGTCTAATATTCTTAGATCATGAAAATCTACTTATTTTCTTTTAGTTTCCTTTTTTACTTTGTGGTTGCCACCCCTGGAAAGATCGGCCTAATTATATCTCGATTTATCAAGCAGGGCAAATGCATGAAGCTGCAAATTTACTGGATCAGGTCATTCACTATGAAATGCCTGATTATCAATTTACCCTGTCAAAAGATGCCGTGATTTTACTTCTGGATCGGGCGACCATCCGTTTTGCTATAGGCGATACTGACGGTGCCATTAGAGACTATCAGGCAGCTATTGAAGCAATAGACTACTACAATCAAGACTATTTACCCGAAAATTTAGCCCAAGTCTTCTTAGAAGATGAGGTAAGTGCTTATCCCGGAGAAGATTTTGAACAGATCCTANNGCGCGTTTATTTTGCCCTCGCGCTTTTGCAAAAGGANGATGAAAATAATGCCTTTGCAATTTTAAGACAGGCTGAAGAAATACAACAGCAAAAACGCGAATCATATCGAAAGAATTGCCTGACCCAAGATTATAGGCTTGTTGATAATCCAGTCGCAAAGTATCTAATGGCAGCCTTATTGGAGCATCAGGGAGATTTAAGCAATGCAGAAATTCTCTACCGTCAAACAGAACAGCTGATAGGGAATAATTTGGAAAAACTTCGTTGCAAAGAAAAGGACAAAAATAATGCGACCCTTATAGTTGTAGCCCACAATGGAAATGCTCCTTATAAGATTTCGGCAGTTTCAAATGCAAGCAGGGCTTCTGCATTAGCATTAGAAATAATGCTGGGTGCCAACAAAATTCCACCGGCTTATTCTACACTGTCAGGAATCCCTGTGCCTGTTTTGATGCAGCAGATTTTATCTCATCGCGTTCCCATCTATACAAGGATATGCCGATTAGAAAAAGAGCTTGTCCCTATGTACAATGTAACGGCCGTGGAAGCAGAACAACTTGAACAAAGAATTCCATTGATTGTAGCAAGGGGAGTGGCACGCTTAGCTTTAAGGCGCGGAACTGTGGCCTATTTAAATGATAAAGATCCTAGCCTAGGAACATTGGCAGATTTTGGAATGTTGGTTGCCAATGCTTGTACACAAGCAGATACAAGATCATGGAGAACCCTGCCTGCCTCTATTGATATTGCACGCTATGAAATACCCGCAGGCGAACATACCCTCCATATACAAATCGAATGGGGCGTGTTTCCTTCTTATATTGAAGAATTTAAGTTAAAGCTTCATCCTGGAGCCTTCTGTCTGATTAATATCTTTAATCTTCATCCTGGCTGTGCCAGGGTACAGATTCCTTTTCATTGTAAAAACATAAATAAGGAGTATGGCTATGACATGCCAACATCTAACGAGGAAAGTAATCCTTTTATTAGCTCTCATGATGCTCTCTAGCTGTGCATGCAGAAGTGTTCGCATAGCAGAAGACATTACGCCAGGAAACATCAGTTGTGATAAATTAGATTGGAGATATGGCGCAAAAGATATTAGAATTCAGACGACTAAATTGAATAAGCAGCTAATGGATCGATGGCTTGAAAAGTCAGGCTACAACTTGTATAACGGAAAACCCCGTATTGTGATTACTGAAATTGATAATCGCACTGACAATTATATCCCCAGCGATATGATTCGAGATATTATTGAATGTGCAGCCATTGAAGATGGACGTTATACGGTTGTTGTTGGAAATGCAAAAGACGAATGTGAATTAGATTATCTAATGGAAAAAATTTTAAAAGATCCTAAATATGCCAATAGCAGCCGTCTTCAGGCAGGAAATGCGACAGCGCCCCAATTTTTAGCTAAAATTAGACTGACTAAAGCAATAACCTCAGATCGTTTTTACGATTATGAAGATTATCGTATGACGGTCACTCTCTACGATATCGAAACTCAAGAAGCGATTGATTCTGCATGGGATGTTTTAAGTAAGAAGGTGCGTCGTTAACATTAGTAAAATTAGTTTTGCTATTTGGACTTATACTCTTCCAATAAAGCTTTTTGAAGAGTAGAGTGAATTGCTTTAGAGTTCATAACAGTGGGGTCCTTAAATTTTGTAGCTATTTTTGAGGNATCCCATCCCCACAAATAATGGTTGCTGAGTAAGACCATCCAATAATCATTTTCATGTTCCCAAAGTTTTAAACTTCGTTGTTTTGTTTTCAAAGCTTGTTCAACTTCCTGCTGAGNATAACCCCTTTGATACATTTGTTTAACTTCTTCAAGGATAAGCGAAAGGGTGTTCTGAATATTTGGATTACTGTTTCGAAACTGAATTGTCAGCCAAGGATATTGCAGGGAGGGATAAANAGGCATTTCATACCAAACATCCAGTTCTTTTGTATGTCGGGNATTTTTGATCGCATTTCTTAAACGGGTTTCAATAATTTGACTGCTTATTTCAAGCTGCTCGAGTCTATCACTGTCCAGAATAATTTGCAGAGGTAGCGCTAGCTTTACCAGACTTTCCTGGCTTCGGGGTAAACTTTGAACTTTAGAGATCAGATACTTGGGTGCTTCAATTTGCAAAGGAANAAGAGGGGAAAGGGAGGTTGCTTTTGGCGGGAGAAGAGAAAAATTATGAATGATTAAGTCTTTTGCCTTTTCTAAGTTAAAATTCCCGGCAATAACGCAAATAAAGTCATTTGGGTCAGAAAATGCTTCAAGAANAAATTCTTTAGTCGTTTGAAAATCAGTTTTATTTAAATCTTCCATTGTTAGGGGATAAAAGGACTTTTNTTCTTTGAGGGCCGAAAGATTTAGGATTTCATTTAAATTTTGATCGATAGTTTTTGTTGCAGCCGCAAGTTTCTGTTTGGCAAGAAGTGTTTGAAAAGCTTCTTGAGAAAATTGAGGATCTGTAAATGTGAGATGCACCAGCTTAAAAAAGCNATCCAGACTTTCTTCCGGCAGGGAAGCTTCAATGCTTCGCGTGTAAGGTTCTATCTTTAAATTGAGTTCAATAGAATGGGAATACAAGAAAGCCGAAAGTTTATCCGCACACAAATCTCCTAAGCCTGATTCAATCACAAGCGGGGCAGCAAGTTCACCTGAAGCACGATCAGAAGGATGTAGGGAGGACGATCCACCTAGTGCAGCGAATCGCACACAAATTTCACCTTCATCATCGGTTGATTTTAGAATAAATCTCATTCCATTTTTTAGCTTGAGTTCTGTCATTTGAATCGATTCAAAGTTCTTTATCGATGCAAGAGGGGTAGAGGATTCGTCGGCATGAAGTTGGAAAGCAAGCATGCAAAAAAGGAGAAAGATTCTATAAAAATTTATCACAGTTTTCATGGGAAAAAATTAATCAATATTAGGTCAGCATAGCAAACTAATGTTAAGATATTTTAAAGAATTTTTGTCTTTTGTAGCCATTGTTTCATTTGTTTTTAAGTCAAACAAGTAACGGTAAATATTATTGACAATAAGAAGGAAATCGACTAATTTAAGAGGCATCTATTTTTCTGTCTCATGCCCAGGTGGTGAAATTGGTAGACACGCCAGATTTAGGTTCTGGTGCCGTAAGGTGTGTAGGTTCGAGTCCTATCCTGGGCAATTTCCTTATCCATATATTTAAATAGGCATTCTTTTGAAAATATTGCTTTTATTTTTTAGAATAGAGCAATAGATCAATTTTGAAAAAGAAATGTTTTTTTATAACATCATTTCTAATATATCTTTAATCTGTGTTTTAAACTAAAAATATCTATGAAAAAAATTTTTGGGTCGATCCTTATTTGACTAAGCTTGAGACAACAATTAAAAACGTACAAGAGAATGAAATTGTTTTTGAAGAAACAATTGCTTATTCAGAATCTGGCGGTCAGGAAAGTGATAAAGTCACGATTAATGGCATTTCAGTTCTTTCATCAAGGATGGATAGAAAGGCGCCTTTTCTTATTTATTACACATTACCCGAAGGACATGGGTTATCAGTAGGGGATAAAGTAACTATGGAGATTGATTGGCTTCGTAGGAATAGGCTCATGCGGCTGCATTTTACCTGTGAGCTTGTCCTGGTCCTAATCAATCGTTTGTTTAATCAAACTCCAGCAGGAGTTGAGCTCAAACCTGAGGAAATCGATACAGTGATAAAAAAGGGGGCACACATGGCTGAAACTGGAGCCCGGGTAGATTTTGAATGTGCTCACAATATCTCTGTCTATTTTCCTGAAATCATGTATGAATATGAGAAAATTATTGCTGCAGACTTGCCTATTGAAAAAGGCTTTTGTAATCAAGTTGAAGAGGTTCGTTATTGGAGGTTGCCAAATGTAGCCATGGTCCCTTGTGGTGGAACTCATGTGCGCTCCACAGGAGAAGTAGGAGATATTGTTCTNAAAAGAGATCGAGCTAACAAAGGTGTTGAAAGAATTAGGATTGCTTTNAAAAATACAGATTCAACTAGCCAGCCTACACGTGTTTAAAAAGTACAATTGGAAGGGTGCTCCTATATGTCAGAGGCAATATGGAAGACAAGGCCTTTATCCATAAGATCCCCCTCAGGAAATATGTAAGGAACACTCTTCCATGCATCTGTAGCATGATAGATAATGTTTTTTTCTATAAATTCCTTTCTTTCTGCAGGAGGAATAAAATAATCATTATCAAGAATAAATAGGTAAAGCCCTGTATCAGATAGGTTGGCTAATTNTTTAAGCATAAAACGAGTTCGTTGACGTGATTCATCCGAGGCATACAAATTATCTCCATCCATTCTGTCATGGTAGAATGAGATTTCAGGATTTTTCAGATGCAAGCTTGTATATTTGTTTTTACCATAGGATGATAGCAGTCTTGCACTATCTAAGTTTTGATAATCGCCTGAGATGGGTTCAATGATCACTAAATCATATCCCTGGTTTGTAGCATATTCTTGTAACTTTTGCGCGGCAAAAGNAGCATACTCTTCATAAAGGTCATTTACATGAAAAACTCCCGCTTTTCCATAGCGATGCACGAGTTCATCAAGGGTCCAAAAGAGCACAGCGTATTGCTCTTCGGGCCTATAATTTCCNNAAGTTTCCTCAAGGAAGTCTATGTAGTTTTCTTCGTTGGATACTTCAGACAGCTTTTGAAGCACAGTCATGCGCTGTGAGGTTTTGGTATGGCCATCTTGGCCATAATTTCCAACTCCTAATTCTAAATGCAGCCATCCTGAAAAATTATTATCTTCAGAATTTAAAGATAAAAGAGGCGCGATAATGAATAAGAAAAAGTAGATAAGGCGATGAAATTCATAAGTTATCCAAAGTTAAAGTGCTAGAATAGATTTTACATAAAATTCGGTAATATTTTTAATGGAGGAAACGTGAAGTCGGCACCAGCATCTTTCCCTTAATGAAAAGATGCTGTGTCATGAATGCGAAATTGCTAAAGGAAAATCCCCAATTATTTCCACATTTTAATGGTATGATCATTTGATCCAGACAAAATAGTATTATCAGGTAACGCTTCGAGAGCAGTGACCCAATTTGTATGTTCTGCAGGTGATTGCCAAAAGTCGCCTGTGTCAGGGTTCCATAAGATAAGAGTTTTGTCGCTTGAACCACTGACTAAGATATGATCAGCTCGGACTGTTAATGCAGTCACATGTCCTGTATGAACCCAACGTTCCCAAATTAGGGCTTTATCTGGTGATAACGTTGGATCCCATATCCGGACAGCACAGTCATTATGGCCGGTAGCAATCCAACCATTTTTTAAAACAGTAAGACAGCAAACACTTTCGCTATTTTTTTGATAAATTTTTATCGGAGATGCATTATCATGATTCTTCGTAAGATCCCAAAATTGAATGGTTCCGTTACTGTGTGCACTGACTAATGTTGTTTTGTCTTGAAGAAATGCGACACCATTCACATAACCTCCATGGCCAGAAAAGGTCTGTAAACAAACGCTTTCAAAAGGTTTCCAAACTTTAACAGTTGTGTCCCAGGACCCACTTGCAAGCATTCCATCTTCGGAAACATCTAAAGCAGTGACATTATTAGTGTGTCCAAAAATATAATGGTTTTTCCATCTAATAGATTGTAAATCAAGAGATTCTTAGAATCTGAAATAAACCCTACAGCTATACAAACTTCGTTAATTACTGTCAGGGAATGAATTAAAGTTTGGAAGGAAACTGTTTTTAGACTTTTACTATGGTCCTCACCCCATTCTTTAAGAGAACAATCATAAGAGCCACTCAAAAAATGCCATCTTTTAAATATTCCAGAGCTAATACATCGTGGGTATGCTCTTTGAATGTCTTCATAACCTGAACAGGATTGATCGGGGCGGCGCTCGTTAAATTGATATTTTCAATATGTGACGAATCGATCATATTCTTAGAAGTAATTGCAGTCATCATTCCTCCATTTTAATCTTTAGATGAGTCTTCATTGCCATTCTGGTTTGACTAAAAATTGGAAAAAATGCTAACGAATGTCCTGCATTTGACAAGTCGAATCGCAACTTAATTGATGCTGCCTCAGAAACGGCTAGGACCGATTCAAATGCAGGAGTTTTCTTGTCAAATTTTCCAATTTTCCGCTGAAGCACTGTATACATAAATTGATCATTTTTCTAAATAATTAATCTTCCGAGGAATTTTTAGAATTCAAGATGGGGCGTTTAGCACCATAGATCTCGACTTTTTATAAATCATCAAGCTTGCGATACATGATAAACCCATCCTGATAATTTCCTTGAGGTTTTCTTACAGCTTTAGGCAAGGTACCAATAATCTCAAAGCCTAGTTTTTGATAGAGTTTAATCGCCGGAATGTTTTCGCTAAGGACCATGTTAAATTGCATGCCCAAAAACCCAAATTCTTTTGCCAGATGCAAAGAGGCTTTAACAAGAAGAGATCCAATCCCTTTACCTCTATGAGTGGATTTTAGCATGTAGGCTGCATTTGCAATATGTTTAGATCTTCCTGAGTAGTTTGGCTTAATATAAAATCCTCCGATGACTTCATCTTCGTAAGAGCGGCAAACATAGACATGTGTTTGTCCATTAAAAATTGCCGATGAAATTCCTGCACTGAATTACATTCGTAGGGGAATTGCGAGCCGCTATCCACAACTTCACGAAAAATTTCATAAAGGGCCTTTTCATCCTTTAAATCAAAGGGCTGTAAAAGATAGCCTAGATGATTTAATTGCTCAGAAATTTTTAATTGATTTTCCATAATTCGACCCCTTTTATTTTTTGAAGCCGAGCTTTTTGCTTCCTCGCGGCAAAAATCCAGAATGATTTGTTCCAAATCTAGTTGAGGTAAAAGATAAATATTTTTATTTCACATATTGACTTTTTCCCATGAAAATTTGGAAAAATTCCTGCGCCTCCAATAATTTTAGAATCCATTTTTATGACATAATAAAATCCTTCTTTTCGAAGGATTGATGATTTTAACGAATCCCAGTCTTGCTCTTTATTGAGCTGAGTCATCAATTGAGCTAGCCCTGCATAATCTTGCAGAGAAACTCTAGATATTTGAATTGCATTTCTGCGGCGAGATGTTTCTAATCCCTTTGCATAAAGGGCCATTCCGCGGTATACGATCTGGATCTCATCTTCAGATAGGGTTTGAAGCGCTTGCTTGGTTTGATTAAAGGCGATTTGCTCAAACGAATCCAAGACATTTTTTCCTTTCTCTGAAAGGTAAATATAACGCTTTCGTTTGTCATTTTGATCAGAAGAACATTTGACATATCCCTTTTTTACAGCTTTAGAAATCAACCGGCTTACTGTAGATTTATCTAAAAGCAATTTTTCGGAAATTTCTTTCATTGTAGGGTAGAGATTCGTGTTTAGTTCGATTAAAAGATGACGTTCAGATAATGTGACATCAATATCAAAATAAGCGTCATTGAGGAGGCCAAGTTCGCGAATAACACAACGAGCTTTATTCCTGAAAAGGTTTATGTTTTCTTTTGACAATGGTTTCATCTTTCACCAAAATAGTTGTATGATGCAACTAATAGTACAGAGATTGTTTTTTTGTCTAGGAAATAGATTTTAATAACTGATTAGAACAGGTAAAAGTGACGTTGATAAAGACAAAATGGACTCTCTTTGGATGACGGTTTGAGGGTGCGCAAGTGGGTTTCAACTTGAAGAGTTTAATTCTACCTACGGTGCTGACGATTTAATCGGTAATTTAATTTGAATAATATTTTTTAATTATATAAAGCTTTAACTTTCAATAGTATTAATGTGGTTGTTAATAAAAATATTTGCCAAAAGGGCAGAGATAAGTTATTATTTTCTTTAAAAAAATTGAGGATTTATGTTGAGTGTCCGAGCTGCTTATCTTGCTATGCTAGCGATTGTTGCAAGCTGCAATTATTTGGTGCAATTCCCGATCAACGATTGGTTGACTTATGGATCTTTTACTTATCCTCTTTCTTTTTTNGTAACTGAAGTAACGAATCGCTTACATGGAGCTAAAGTTGCTCGAAAAGTGGTGTATATAGGTTTTATTCTTGGGGTGGTCTTATCTGTGTTGCTTGCTACACCAAAAATAGCCTTCGCATCTGGAATGGCNTTTTTGGTTTCTCAACTCTTAGATATTTCTGTATTCAATCGCCTAAGACAAAAAACTTGGTGGTACGCCCCTCTNTTTGCTTCAGTCAGTGCATCTTTTGTGGACACAGGCTTATTTTGGAGTCTGGCTTTCTGGGGAGAAGATCTTCCTTTCGTCACCTGGGCTATTGGGGATTTTTCCGTCAAAATATTATGCGATATTGTCTTATTAATGCCTTTCCGCATGGCTATTCGTAAAAAGTCATAGTTTCTGACGCCTACATTTAGCAGATGGAAACATGAAAAGGTTTTTAAGACTTCCTGGCGGTCCTGAGACTAAAGAGCTAATTTTAACATTTTAAACTATAAGAGCTGGATGTCAAATTTATTCAGGTGAAGACATTGACTCGAAATTATAAGTGCTTTAAGGAATTTCAGAATTGATTGCTTAAACTCACCGCATAAGCTTAAGTAGCGGTTACCTTTATTTAGCTGAATATGAAAAAGAAAATCAGATGCATGAAACAAAGGTTGGAACCGAGAGCAAAATAAACAAAGAATAAGAGTTGTTATTTCATCTTAAACAAGTGATTTTGTTTACATATCAAAGATATTTGCAAACACGTGAAGGTAAAATATATAGCTGGCAAATTGGACGTTATTAGAAAGTCTGTTAACATCGTTTGGCATTATCAGTGTCTTAGACAAGAGAGTTTCTTAATTCCATCAAGGCTTTGGATTGAAACCCATGTCCTACGTGACGATTGAATTCTTTCATCCAATTTTCTGTTTCAATAGGATCAATTCGCGAATAGGCAGCGATAAATTTTTATAATTATCCATATCAAAAATCCCGAAACCTGTTGATCGACTCCCTCGATTTTGTACGATCCCTTCGAATAACCCCTAATAGTTAAAGGGTGTAATTTATTTTCAAGAAATGACTTTGCCTGATTCGGATCGACTTCTGCCATTTGTCGAGCGATTTTTAGTAAATTTAAATAAGGTTGTCTAACGTCGTTCACAAGCGGTGTCAAGGTCAGAATGGTTTCCCACATTTGAGTTGCTCCCTGGAGATTCGTTTTTCAAAACTTCACTGATTGTAAACAAAGCTTTGATTTTGTCCTTTGGATCTCTGATTTGATTGCAAATTTCTTGAGCTTTTTCAAGGTCAATTAAAGCATACACTCTGATCATAAGTTCTTCATACAAATCATAATTGCGATTCACCCTATTTAAGATTTGAACCGCTTTATTAGAATCTATATTCGCATAAGATTTAGCTAAATCAATCAAAGCTAAATTCTTCCCGCTGGAATTGGTTATCAAATCGATGGTTGACATGGCTTCTTCAAGTTTGCCAAACCTAATATAGGTCTTTATAGCTGAGTGTAAAACATGTTTTCTATATTCCCTCATATTTTGGCTTAAATCGATTATTTTTGGAATGAAAGGAATGATTTCAATCTTGTTGCTTTCACGAGCGCCTCTCATTAACATGTACAATCCCTCTAATTTCAAATCTACATCTTGAATAGAAGAGAGAGTGTCAAAAATTTGTTCTATATTAAAAGCTGTGGCTAACCAGGCCATATTACCCAAGATTTCCATTTTTCTTAATTGAAAGCGTAAATTGTCTCTTCTATTAAAATGCAGTAAATTTCCACATTCCTTGAGACTTTCTGGAGCAATCAATCCCAATACTTCCATGTAACCTAGTATTTTTTAGGCTCAGTGCGAATCGTACTCATCTGAGATCGCAATAAATCAACATACTCTCTCGCGGCAGGAAGATCGATTGTGCTCACAAGCTTAAGACATGCTAAAACTTCACGGTCTTTACCAGGCCGAATTTTCTCCCCATTGTGAAGCCTAGTGTGGACTGCTTTTTTAGGACCTCGACCACTGCTCTAGGATGGGAGTTAGAAGCTGCTTTTGCTACTTTCATAAGGGTTTTAAATGGATATTTACCAATCTGTTTATCGTTTGTGAAGATCAAAAGCCTGTGAAGTGTTTTGATCATTTCTTTGCTGTAGCAGGGAGCAAATCTATCGATTAGACTTTCAAAATCTTTCATTTCATGAGTTTGAGCAAATTGACTATTTTCCCATTGATAAATTTGATTTTTGAAAAAATTTCCCATTTTAAAAAGCTTGGTGTTCTAATTGCGCTTTCTTTAACTCTTTGGGCAAATGCGTATCGATTAACTGCTTAGATCTTTTATTCGCCTGATAAAAAGCCAAAAAGTCTTCCCATCTAATTTACGTAAAACCTCTAGCTGAATCAGTTCAGGAAAAGATTCAAAATTCAAAGGTGCTAGCGAAAAATTTCCTAATTCCTCTAATTCATCAATTTCGTCATCCTCAAAAATATCGATTTCTGAGAAAAGTTCCTGAGCAGGATGGCCGGCATTCTGAATGATCTGATTTAATTCCTTAAGGATTGTATTCCTTCTAATTTCAGCAAAAAAATGCTTAATCCTGGTGATTAATTCGATTAAGAAATTTTCTTTTTTAATTAATGGAAATGGATCTTTGTAGCCCCTATTCTTTAAGAGGTGAAAAGATTTAAGAAATTTTTGTACTTCAGAAATGTCGCTATCGGGTTTTTCGCGCTTTTTTACTGCTAAAATGAGGGTGTTTAAAGAAATGTTTTTAATCCATTTCTTAGCATCAATTTGAAGGTCAAAACGGCGCCCATTCAGGCCAAATTTAGGTTTTAATTTTTTATATCCTGAGGAGTTAATTCAATATTATTATTATGAATTTCAATTATCATAAAAACCTAAATAATTTTAAGGAATATTTTAACAAAAAAATTGCATTAGTCAAATTAAAATGAGGGTCTTTCAACTGGAATGAGTATATACCCCTTCCAGCTGAAACTTGGAATTCTGACTGCGTCAGCTGTCACTGCCTTTGTATCTGTCTACATCGCACAACTTATTCAAGTTGTGTTGCTTCGACAGATTCAAATTCAGGGCGCTTTCTGGTCAACTTTTCCAACTTTCAACTGGAAGGGGTATATGCGGGAGTTCGATAAACCACACATTGACGCATAAATTCCAAAAATCATATTGATGGACTTATGAAGAAATCATCCAGAAATGTGTGGCCTCCTCTATTTTATCGTCGACTTTTCCATAGCATCCTGCTTGCCTCCATTTTNGTTCTTTCCTCTTTGTTTTTAGGGATGTGGGGCTATCATTATTTTGAAAAACTAAGCTGGCTAGATGCTTATGTCAGTGCCTCTATGATATTGGCAGGCATGGGGCCTATTGAGCCGCCTAAAACTGATGCAGGNAAAGTTTTTGAAGGGACTTATGCGTTATTTAGCGGAATCATNTTTTTAATTAGCGTGGGTCTTATTTTGGCGCCTTTATTCCATCATTTATTTCATAAGTTCAAAATTGAGGAATCTGGAAACGAAAAAAATAGAGGAAAATGAATCGCTATTAGCAGCCTTTCAGTAAACTTAAGTTTATAGAAGGCTGCCACTCCTGTTTGCACTTAAACAAAATAATTCACAGTCGACAAGGCAAAGGTGATAAATATCGGAGCTTTACGTGTCCTGATCTCATACATTTTATTAATGATGTTAGAAATGCTTAGCACGATCAAGCTTGGGCATAGAATGTTTAAAATAGGCGATAGCATGTTAGCAATACCAATAAAACCCAGGTTTGCAACAGCTATTGAGATGACTAAAGTCATGCCTAGTGGTAGCAAAGGCCCCTTATTAACGGGTAAAAGATCTTGTTGGATATAATCAGAGCAAATCGCAACTATAGGAATTGCCGTTGTAAGACATGCCATAGCCACAGCAAGACAAGNCAAAAAAGCCCCTTGCGGCCCTAATAAATGCTGGGCGATAGCAGAGAGACGTTCCTCTGGAAGGTGTCCGCTTGGTAAAGTGCTTGTATAGTAGGAGGCCACATAAGTCAGTCCAATGTACATCGCAGAGAGAAGGCCGGCTGCTAAAAGGCTTGCTTTTAACATTTTCCCAAAAACTTCTTTACGCCCTTCAGGATTCCCCATATCTTCCTTATCGGTCATAAAATGACTAAGGACTAATGGAGCAAAGATAAAAGCTGCTATAAGGTCTAAAGTGTTATATCCTACATGAAGCCCATTATTAAATGCCTCTTGACTTGTCCAATCTACTGCATGTGCAGCTGGTGGGTTTATAAAGCCTAATACAAGGATGCAACCAAGACAAATAAGCAGAATAGGAGTTAAAACAAGGCCTAATAAGTTAATCACTTTATTTTNTCTGAGAGTAAAGGCTAAAACCAATAAGCTGGATAAGATACTAAACGTAAAAAGAGAAATATCGGGTAAATAGGGTTTTAGAGTTGCAAAGGAAAGAGTAATTAGGCGAGGAATGGATCCTAGGGGACCTAGGATAGCTTGTATAATGAAAACTAGAATGATGCCAGGCCATTTACCTGTCTGTCCAAAAAAATCTCTATAATCGCCTCGGAACATCATCATCGCTATTAAGCCTAAAAGTGGCAAGCTGACCCCGGTGACTAATAAACCTAGCATGGCGTAGAAGTTTTTATTGCCAGCTGTTCCCCCAAGAATTAAAGGCCAAATGAGGTCGCCAGCACCAANAAACATAGAAANAAGAGCCAGGCCGGCTGCTATCACGCTAGAGGATTNTTTAAGGGACATAGTGATGTTCTCCATTAACATAATAATCAAAGCTTTAAATGATACAATTAAACCTTTCAAAAAAGCAATAAACTTTTTCGTGCTATGAAATTGTGCAAAAAGAATTTGTTTTTATTGTCTAATAAAAATTTAAATTACAAATCACCTTAAATAATTGCAGACTTCTTCTTTACACTTAAACGCATGTTTTTAATATTTTGCTTATGATTAAAGATTTTGTGCCCAAAACCTTCGTTTGTCTTCGAGAGGGTTACTCAAAAAGCTTTTTTTGATGACCTTTTGCTGGAGTCACAGTTGGAATCATCGCGCTACCGTTAGCACTAGCGTTTGCTATCGGCTCAGGAGTTGAGCCTGCCCGNGGGCTTTATACAGCTATCATTGCCGGTTTTCTCATTTCATTTTTAGGAGGAAGCAGGGTACAAATTGGGGGCCCGACCGGAGCTTTTGTCATTATTGTCTATTCTATCATCGAGCGTCATGGTTACGAGGGGCTTGCTATTGCAACCCTGTTGGCGGGACTGATGGTTGTTTTATTAGGAATTGCAAGAGGTGGAATCCTTCTTAAATTTATTCCATATCCTGTCACTACAGGTTTTACGACCGGCATTGCTGTTGTGATTTTTTCCGCGCAAATCAAAGANTTTTTGGGTTTGAACATGGCAGCCGTCCCTCCTGAGTTTTTGGAAAAATGCAAGGAATATTGCCTGGTTGCACACACATGGAATGCTTGGGCCTTTGCTTTATCAATCGGGGTCCTCATTACGATTTTTGTGCTGCGTTATTATTATCCTAAAGGTCCTGGTGTTATTTTAGCTGTTGTTGGGGCAAGTTTATTAGCCTANTTTTTTCAAATGCCAGTGCAAACGATTCATGATAAATTTGGGGATATTCCAAGAACGCTGCCCTGGCCTGATTTTCCAGCATTTTCTTATGAGAAGATGGTAGCGGTCTTCCCGGATGCGATTTCAATTGCCCTTTTGGCAGCCATAGAATCTCTTCTTTCTGCAGTCGTCGCTGACGGAATGACTGGGCAAAGGCACCGCTCTAACTGCGAATTAGTGGCTCAAGGATTGGCCAATATTGGCTCTATNTTTTTTGGCGGAATCCCGGCTACTGGTGCTATAGCTCGAACTGCAGCGAATATAAAGTTGGGAGCCAAAACGCCTTTTGCAGGAATGATACACTCTGTGACGTTGCTTCTTTTGATGATAGTATTTGCCCCTTTAGCTTCTAAAATTCCTCTATGTGTGCTGGCTGCTGTTTTAGTTTATATTGCCTGGAATATGAGCGAAATTCCGCACTTTGTAGAAATATTAAAGGGCCGCAATAGCGAAACCCTCGTATTGTTAATCACCTTTTTCTTAACGGTTCTCATAGATTTGACTGTAGCTGTGCAAATTGGTGTCATTTTAGCTGCCCTTTTATTTGTTAAGCGAATGACAGATACCACTACCATAGAAGTTTGCAAGCTTCTGGTACAGGAAGATCGGCATGAGCATGCTGAATTCAAAGATGGGGATCTTTTATTTCGCAAAGATGTTCCCGAAAATGTAAGGATCTTTGAAATTAAAGGGCCCTTTTTCTATGGGGTTTCACATCTTTTAGAAGACGCTTTAGCACAGGTCGACAAGCACACGCGCTTTTTTATCCTAAGACTNAAAAAAGTTCCCTTAATAGATTCGACCGGGATGAAGGCCATGAAGACTTTCAAATCTAGATGCCATCAGAAAGGAATCACTTTCCTGCTCTCCGGGATCAGTCCTGAAATGGCCAAAATGCTGCAAAAAAATAGTCTTGAAAGAGTTGTAGGGAAAGAGCGTATTTTTTCTCGCATTGAAGATGCACTTGAATATGCAAGGAAAGAAGTCAAATGAGAGCAAATGCAGCAATAGGTCTTGTTTTAAATGAAGATGGTTCTCAAATTCTACTAG
The DNA here is from genome assembly GCA_013414685.1 of Parachlamydiaceae bacterium. Classification (GTDB taxonomy): domain Bacteria; phylum Chlamydiota; class Chlamydiia; order Chlamydiales; family Parachlamydiaceae; genus Neochlamydia. Next base: position 2,621,952 of record CP058704.1, read on the forward strand.
TTAAGCGTCAGGATGTTCCTGTGTGGGTATTGCCTGGNGGTGGGATAGATGAGGGAGAAAGTTCACAGGAGGCTGTAGTTCGTGAAATTTTTGAAGAGACAGGGCTGAAGGTCCATATCAAACGGAAAACCGCTGAGTATACGCCTCTTAACCGCTTAGCGAAGTTTACTGAAATTTTTGAATGCTACGCAATTGAAGGAGAGCTTCAAAAGGGCGAGGAGACCCGGGAGATAGGNTTTTTTCCTCTCCATAAATTACCTAAAAATGTCTTTCCCATCCATAAAGCCTGGATGGAAGAAGCGTTTAAAAATCCTCACACAATCATCCGGCGGCGTCTTACAGAAGTGACATATTGGAATTTAGTAAAATATTTTTTTAAACATCCTGTTTGGGTTGTAAGTTTTTTATACTTTAGCAAAATGCCAAAGTGAAGACCTAGAGCCTCTGTCGAAGACAGTGCGCTAGGTCTTTTCCTTAAATCTATCATTAAGATTAATGTGTATGATCGTGATCGTCATGTGAATGTGTATGTTCACCTTCGTCGTCATGAGAATGCGTATGGCCGCTTTCCTTAGAAGAATTATTGAGTCCGTTTTTTTGATTCAAATCAAAATCTCTTTGTCTTTTTCGTCGATTGATAATATCAATTTGGCATTCATAATTAAGAACATGAAACATTTGTTTAAAGTTTTCCCATTCATCAGCAAAGCTTTCGATCATTTTTAAATCGACATTTTGTTTAATTGCAGTTAGCTCAAAAAGCATTTTATGTGCGCTGACTAAACGTTTGACTGTATCTGGCTCGCCTGGCTTGATTTNTTGCTGAAGAAAGTATTCAGTAATTAAATTGGCCATTTCGTCTGAGGCCTTTTCTTTAAGTTCTACCCATCGGATAAAATTATTACGTTCGAAAGGGGTAGCAAATTTACTATTTTTTAATTCTGTTATCCCTTTGTACATCGTCTCTATGTATTGATCAATTTGATTGAAAACCATTTCATCATGGTAAATCCCGCAAGGCATCTGACAATGAGCAGACAATGGATGGGATTGGCATAAAAGACTGGCTAGTCCTATCGCGAATAAAATTTTTTCATTTTTTTCCTTCATAAATTCTTTAAAAAATAGGTTTTTACAAGATCTTAAAATATTTGACAAGTTTCAATTGATGCTAAAACTGTGTACTTTTAGCGAATCTTTGCCTTCTAAATGTTAATTATTTAGATTTTTTAATTAATTAAATTGCTTTAATAAATGATTTTTAATAAATTTTGTTTTATAATAACATATAATAATGTTTATGTGTTTTTAGAGAAACAATGACGAAAATATCAAAAACTCATGAATTTTCAGAATCTGATCATTTAAATTTTGAACAGAAGGAATCCTTTTTGTCCAAAATGATTTATTAAAAAAATTAGCCCCTTCCAATAAACGTTCCTACCCACTACATCTAGCTCAAGATTTCATTAGAAAAATCCTCCAATTTTTTAAAGGCGATTCTTCTTCTGTAATCGAGTCACGCATAGTTCGGCTTCTTCAAAAGGATGAAGAGGGACTTTCAAATCTTGACATTTTCAATCACTATAAAAAATGGCTTAGTAAAGATAAGAGCCTTAGAGGACAATTTTCTGTCTTTGAACGTTTTGCAAGGCATGAACAGAAGGTTCAACGTCTTTCCGANAAAAGGGAGGCAAAGCAGTTTGATAAACTTCTTAAAGAAACTTTAGAAGATTTATCGTCTTTAAAGGAAGGTGAATCACGGTTATTTGCAATGGATCGTGATTTTGANAGAACATCACTTAAATCCCAAAGTTTTTGTTTATTAACCAAAGAAAAAGAGGGATGGACGGTGGTTTTGAGCGGGACTGGCTCTTTCATGAAAAATCTTTCGGATGTTCATTTTGTTAAGGGAAAACAAAAGGTTAGCAGGGAACTTGTTTTTAAAGGTGTTCCTGTAGAGAAAATTTTAACAGATCATTGGTTGAAGACTTGGTGTCATCCAGAAAATCTGAAAACAGAAGAAATGAAGGCTCTTATAGATCCTTTAAATGATCATTTAATTAAAACTAAAAGTCTTGACAGTCTTGTCACTAAAACGGATCGGTTGTCCAAACAATTCTGGAATGTTTTATCAAGTTTTCCAAGTTCCAAAATGAATCTAGAAATANNTAAAAAAGTACGTCTCCGTGCTCATTTACTTCAATTATTTGAAATGTATCAAACTCATCACAGAGGCTTAAAACCAGAATCGAAGGCTTATAAAAATCTTAAAATAGTATTCGAAAATGTCTCAAGGGAAGTTCTTTTTGCATACAAAAAAGGGGAGATGAAAGATGACGATTTATTNATCTCTTCAAAAGAGCTTCAAATCATTGAAAATAGCCTCATCCGAGCNAAAAAGCAAAAACAGTTCTCTTTTACTTCTAAGGCTCCATCTAAAAAAATTGAGCTGCAAGGATTTTTCNNGAAAGTAGACCCGTTAAAGGGAAACAATTTTACACCTGTTGCTTCTCTCATCTCTCAGCAAACTTTGCAAAAATCTCGTGCACCAAAACCTTTGCAATTTGCAGAAATTGATCATCCGGTTTCTATTGAACTTCATCCTTTTAGAAACATTCATACAAAAGAAGAAGCTCTTGGCCATTTGAGAGAATTAAAATTAAAATGGGAGAGCCAGCCAGAATCCCGAGAAGCGACTCAACAAGAAATTATTGAATTTTTCCACGATGTTCCCATGCGATTAGCAGATCGTATAGTAGATTCGAACACGAAAGAAGCGAAATATGTCCAATCCGATAGCTTTTGGTGGACCTTGAGTCAGGATGAAATGAATGAGGTATTTCCTCTTTTGGACACATGGATGAATGAAATCACTCANAACAGCAAAAACGCCAAAAGCATTGATCAGACCACCTACGAAGTTCTTGGTAAAATGATACACTTGAATTACGCATGGGAAGTCAATATTCATGGGGTTAGATCATTAGTACCCCGTCCNATTGTGTATAGAATTGAAGACTATGGGCCGATTTTTTCTTTAGGAGGTCACTTCAACTATCGAATCAATCCCTCTCACCTAACGGTGTTCAGTGAGATAAATGGAGATATGGAAAGATTAAAAATTCTCAGACCCATCATAAATTTGTAAACAGCGTAAAAGATTCTCCTCTTACATTTCCTAATACAATCAAGCTGTTTCAGTATTACNGAAAGAATAAGATCTTATGCCGGCACTCCTGCGTGGCAAAGACCTATACAAGACCCCTATCTTTTAGCTTTCAGCGAAAGCATTAGAACTGTCATTCGAGACCAAAGGAATTCTTATGAACTTCCTGAAGAGACAGGCGTGACGCACGAGGCTTTTCAAAATGAACCTGAAGCTGTTTTTGATTATTTATTAGATAAGTACACGGATCCATTTGGAATGCAAAACGAACGATTGTCAAAAACACCTCATGCTTTTACAGCAGAGGAGGAAAAGAGCCTGCTTCATTTACTGCGTGCGAGGAGGCCGCAGCACGAATTAATGGCTTTTATGGAAAAACAACCTCATTTAATGCGCAATCCGGATGTTCGAAATTATTTTCAAAAGCTTTTTTTCTACAAGTTTAATAGGTTTTCNTANTCTAATTATGCCATTGCAAAAGAAGTTCCTGAAAGACTGGAAACAAAAATTTTAAGTGAGAANAAACGTTTAGAACAAATGTTAGCGAATTCTCAATGCGATCAGGATCTTTTACGCGGTCAATTTGAATATGTTGGATTTCTCATTGAGATGCATAGCCAGCTGAAGGGGATTTACGCCAATCCTAATCTGCTCGATGTCGATACCTTTTATTTTTTAAAACCGTTGCATGAAATAGAATTCAAGGATTTAAAGGGAGATCTTCAAGAGCTGCTTCACCTTTGCGATGATTATCCCTTGCTNAGCTCCTCAAAAGGATATATTGCAAGCATTCTTTTGCACGAGGCTTTACAAGCAGAGCCTCTCAATGAGAATGCAGGGGATTTGTTTACTCTTTTTGCTTTAGCGCTTACGCAGGAAGTTCCCGCTTATCATAAAGATTTGATTCAAGAGCATGATCTACGTTTCGCCTGNGAAAAAATCCTTCAAGGACTAGTCCAAAGGAAAGAGCTATTTGAAGGCGAAAAGATAGCCGGTTTTTTAGATGCCATTCTCACCTCTAAAAAATTGCCCTTAGGGAAAGAAGCATGGAAGCATGAGGGGAATTTTGTCTTTAGCAATGAAAATTATAAGGTAGATCTTGTAAGCATGACTGTGCAATCTAAAGAGCTAAATTCATTGATTGAATTAATCCCAGGTAAAATTTTACAGGATAAAACTTTTAAGAAACTTTTTCCAGAATTTGATGAAGGAACCTCTTTTCCAGTACAAGTTGAAAAACAGGACCGCACAGCACGCTACCAATTTACAATTCCAGATAAAGGATCTTTTGTTGTGGAGCAAAATGAGGAACATTTAACTTATTACAGACTAACATCCCAGGGAAAATGGCTGCAGCATGTCTCTTCTTCAATCTACTCCAATCTTCCAGCGTTTATGTCCGAAAATCTATATGTCGATCCGCAAAATTCATCAAAACAATTTGTAGTGGACCATTCCGGCAAGGAAATNTTTGAGCTCGAATTCAAAAAAGGGAAGCATGGGCTGATTTTAGAAAATGTCATTGATTTGAGAGCTGAAAAGGAATCGTTTCAATTGAACTTAGGTTCTGATTTAAAGGATTCGAAATTGGAAGGTCTTCTGGGAATTGAGCANTTCAAAAATATCCTTCTTTGGAGCCAAAAAGGAAAAATCAANAAAGTCGAATTGCCGCGTTATGGCTTGGAATTTAGAGTAGAAGGTCGCCGTCTCATCTGCACAACACCAAAATTTAAGGATTACTATGTACTAATGAATCCCTCCTTAAAAGATAAAAATCAGCTTTCTTCTTCTATCGTCTTAGAGCATCCAAATCCNAANAAACCGCGGAAGCTTCTTCTAGCTTCAAGCCATGCACTGCAAATAAGTTCAACTCCTGTGGAAACAAAAGCAGCTGGCCTTTCAAAATTTATTCAAAAGATGCAGCCACCGTTAACCNNGAAAGAGAAAACTTCTCCAAGTCAACCCCTATGGAAAAAACTCTCCTATTTGGAGGTGGATTTAAGGCCCTTCACAAACGAAATTATTTTAGGACCCCAAGCTCCCTTTGATAAATATCTGGAACTTGCTAGTCATTTTTTGGCTGAAGGAAATCCTGTAGAGATGCTGCATATTCTTGAGCGACTACCTCTAAATAAAATAGANAAAAAATCTTTAGAAAAACTGTTGTTTTTCCTGGATGCAGAGGGCAGCTCAGACAAAAGTGTAGCTGCAGTGAAATTAAAAATCACTTTACGTTTAAAAGCAGAGTTAAAGAAAAGAGGTTCTGAAAAGAATTTGCTTCAAAGGCTTAACACAACGATTTTAAAACAAGCTAAGGTGGCAGTTCCTGTCGGAGGAAAAGTGCCTTCAGAGATTCAGTTTTCAAATGACGAACGTCTTGAAATCACAAAAATTGCGCAAAAATTGGGTGTTCCATTTGCCTCTAATGAAAAAATGTCCATGAATTTCGAAGAAGTTTTCGGATTTGAAAGTGGTGAATTGGCCGAAGCTATTGAAAGCTGGAAGCAAAAGCGCGAACCTAGAACGATGGCAGCTTCGATTCAAGCCCTCGAAAGTGAAATCCATCCAGAAGAGCTATTAGAAAATTCTTCTTTAAGTGATACGTTTGAAAGGCTTCCGGTCTCTGAGCAAATTTTTCGCCTGTTCGAACCAAAAGAGATAAATGAGCTTTTTAATGAAGAAACCACTGTCATTCCTCCTTTTGAGTTAAAGACAAATATACCTTTAAAAGCCTATGAAGAGCATCATCTTACTGAAATAAATCATCAACTTGCCGCCTTTTCAAAAGAGCAAAGCCAGAAAATTTATCTCATATCCGCTTCACCNAAAAAATTACGAAGCTTTCTTGAGGAAAGAATCGTACCTAAGCATGCGGAATGCGAAGAAAAGCTATACGAGCTACGTTTAAAAATAGAGCAAGAAATTCGTCATTCTTCCAAACAGGAAGAACAACTTGAAATNTTTGCGGGCAATAAGGGGATCGCGTCTTTTGAAGAAATCAAATTGCATTTTGCTAAAGGAACTCTTAAAGCGTTGAAAGAAAACAATCGATTGCCAAGTGAATTGAACCTCCGCGTGCTTGAAGCAGATTTAAGAGATTATTTCGAAACAATGGTTAAACGTAATGCATTAGAAAGTGCAGAGATTTTAATTCAAGAGGCAATGCAAGCCGAAAACCCACAGGATCCTGAACAAATAAAAATATTATCTCAGGCCCTGCATCATCTCTTGACTTTGCGTTGTCAGTATGATGCTGAAAAGCATCCTCAACTATTGATTTTTGAAGCCCAGCAATTTTTACAATTTAAATCTTTGGACGCAGGTCTTGATCAGCTACAGCTTATCGANAAAATGCTGGCAGATCCTAGGGCTGTCATTCAGGCTCCTACGGGTTCTGGTAAAACAGCTGTATTAGCTGTGATGCGATCTTTACTAAAACCGAATGGNAAAAACTTAGTTGTGCAAAAAGTCATGCCGCAACTTTTTCAACAGACTTATGATAAATATCAAGAAGTCTTAGGAGAGCTNTTTGGTAATTCAATTTACGCTTTACGCTTTAATTTAAAAATGCGTCTAACCGAACCTGAATATGTCAAAAAGTAGACGAAAATGGGCTGGAACGTNCAGGTTAAGCAAGAGGCTTCAATATTCAAGCGCATGTATCATGATCTTTTAACCACGATAAAAATCAANGGATGTGTCTTAACAGATTATAAATCCTTTCCTCTGATAGAAGAATCNTTTTGGAAGCTAGGACAAGAACTGGTCGAAAGAACAGAACAAGGACTTCCTATTACAGATTTGCAACGGGAGCATTTTACTTACCTACGCAAAATTGTGATTCTATTGTCCAACAAAAATGAGGAATTGATGGATGAATTTGATAAACCCAACCGACCCATTCATAAGATCCAGCTAGATATGAGTGTTGGATCTCATCCGATTCCCTCACGCTTAATCGATAGCGTATTGGAAATCTATGATTTTCTGTTAGAAGATCAAGATTTAATGTTAAGAGAGAATGTGACAGCAGATTTTACAGANAAAATGAGACAGGAAAGGATAGAATCTGCGGCTGCGAAAATGGCTGATCGCATCGCTCAAGGAAACGAGGAGCTTTCNCAAAAACTCTTAGAGTANTTTTTAGGTCGAAATGAGGAAGTTTTAAATTTAATTGAAACTTTTGACCCTGCAATAAAAGATAAAATTGCTCTTTGTAAAGATGAGTTTAGTGTCTTNTTACCCTTAACACTGCGTGGAAAAGAAGGATCTAAATATGCAAGAAGCGACGATGGACTTCGTACGCTTCCTTGCGAGAGCGGTGAAAAGCACGAAGCTAAACATGGGTCTCTTTTAGAACAGATCAATTACTTAATTCAGGACTATTATCAAGCTGGAATCACTGCAGTTGATTTAAAATTATGGCTGACAATGCTTAAGAANAAATCAGAAGATGCCGATGAAACACGTCTCGCTCAACTTTTGCAGCAACTCCATGCTGTTTTGCCGGAAATGGAGCTTTCTGATTTAGAATTAGTCTTAAAAGATCCTCAAATTCAAAAGGAAATCGTTCAGCAGGTGAATGAAAATCCAATAGCAATTCAGCATTTTTTGAAATATCGCCTAGCCGAAATAAAAACGAGTGGGGCTGTTGTTTCAATGGGCCCTCAAGAAATTATTGAGATGAGTGCAGCCGTTTCGGGAATTTCAGCGACCGTGGGATCATCAGCCTCTTTGCATCCTCAATTTAACGTCGATGAGGAGATGAATGGAAAAATTAGAGCGCAAATGACCTACCGGATTGCTAATCGGGCTATTTCAAGCCCTAAGGTCTCGGCTGAACATCTAAAAAATGGATGGAAACCTTATTACAAGAGAGCGAAAAAGGTGATAAAGTCAAGAGTCGGGAAATTGAAAAGCAATTAGCCCATTTTTTACCTGACATTAAATTAAAAATATAAAGGACCTTATCGAAAATCCTCAGGAATTAAAAAATTTGGCAAAACAAATCAACTCAGATCCAGTAGGTCTTGAAAAATTTAAAGCTATCTTCCCNNTCTTCAAGCCACTCCTGTAATTTTCTTCGATCCATCAAATCCAAGTGAAATCCTTGAAGAGGCAAAACTTCCACTGCAATCTATCATCGATGGCGCAGGNGGTTTTCGATCAGCAGAAGAAGGGGCTCAGGCGCTTTTAGAAACAAATTCAAATCTTTTACAAGTAGGATACCATCAAACCAGCGANAAAATTAAATTTGTTGGGGAAGAAGTAGCGGACAAGGANAAAACAGGNTTTTTCTTTAGTCAGGCACATACTCGCGGGACTGATATTCCCTTGCCCTCAGATGCAACAGCTCTATTAACTTTAAATGAAAGGGATGGATTGCGGGATTACTTTCAAAAAGAAGGAAGACTTCGACAGCCGGGTCAAAAGTACCAGTTGGCCATTTCAAAATATAGAGATAATGTCTCAGACCTTCAGCAAGTCGTTGCTGAAGCAGTGGTGCAAGATTCTCAGATAGATGCCCAGGATATTTTCAAAGCAAAGTGCGACCAGCTTAAATCTGTTGTCCGTAAGGAAGCAAAAAAGATNCTTTTAGATAGAGATGAGATTGAAGCGTTTGTGGAAAGATTTGCAGACCCGGATATGCGCGGATTATTTATTTTACCAGCTCAATCGCATTATTCTGAACCTGGTGANTTTTTTGCTCAGCATAAGCACCTACGCTTCACAAATGAAAAGCCTGAAAAAGCGCTTCATGATTATAAAGCAAAGTTGATTGAACAAACTAAAAAGCTCAATCTGGCTCAAGCTGGTCAGGAATTAGAAGAGATTTCCTTNCCCCCAGAACTTTTGACCCAAATGCCAGAATGGGTAACGCCAGTTGGAACTCATGAGGACTTAGGTTTGGAACTTCAGGTTGAACAGGAGGAAGAATTTGAAGTTGAAGATGAGTTAGAAATTTCTTTAGAAATTGAAGAGAATCAGGCTGCAGAGTCAAAGGCTGCACTTGGTATTTATCCTCAAAGGGTGGAAATTAAAGGAGACCATCACATACAACAGAAAATTCATCCTGCCTATGATCCAAAACTGTTTGTTTCAGATGCCTTTTTACCTTTATCACGGACTTCCAACTCCCTAAGAAAACGCACTCCTTTTGATGCTGCTATGTATAGAGTTGGAACAGTTTACGTAAGAACAAGGGATCAAAACGGTGAAATAATTGGAATTTATTTAGAAGATCCTCTTGGAGATACGGATCAATTTCGGGATAGAAGCCATGGATTTTGGTGGGATATGCGGACGCAAAGCTGTTTGAAAAGCCGATCGTTAAGGTGCGATCCAAAAGCTATTGTCAAGAGTGAAGAATTTATTCCATTGGCAGCTCAAATCAAGTTCTTCGATGGACAGGTCAACGATTATACAGATGAAGAATTAAAATCTTTAGCTGCCTGGCTTCAAATAAATGATCCTGTCAAAATGCACGATCATTTTCTCAATCAAATTTTGCAATATCGCTATCAAGATAAAATTGATTTCGTTGGAAGTCAGTTAGATAAGCTTTTTAATTCTCTTTAAGCACAATCTGCTCCTAAACCTACCTGATTTAGGGAGTGAGTGTGGTTTTAATATCAATTAAAAAATTGAAGTTAAAATTAATATTTGACATAACTTGTTGTAGGAGTCTATTTTTTTGAAAAGGGGGCAATATGAGTTTTTCTGCTGCGTTTATTGGATTAGGAAATATGGGAGGACCCATAGCGGCAAATTTACTGAAAAATAAAGTGAACTTGTTTGTCTATAATCGAACGAAAGANAAAATGAATACATTAACTGAACGCGGTGCCATCCCTCTTTCTAATCCTAGCGAAGCATTTACAAAGAGCGATATTGTATTTTCCATGGTCGCAAATGACCAAGCTCTCTCAGATATCACCTTGGGTGAAGAAGGGATTTTNAAAAATGCGAAGCCTGGATGCATCCATATTTCTATGAGCACAATTTCTCCAAGGTTGAGTAAAGAGATGGAGGAAAAACATGCAGAAAAAGGGGTTGCTTATCTGGCTTCACCTGTTTTTGGACGCCCCGATGTTGCACAACAAGCAAAATTGTGGGTTTGTCTTTCGGGTGAAGCGAATGCTAAAATGAAAGTTAAACCTCTTTTAAATTTTATCGGACAGTATATTTATGATTTTGGTCCTCATCCAGAAGCTGCTAATGCTGTGAAACTCTCTGGAAATTTTTTAATTCTAAATGTTGTCGAAGCTCTTTCTGAAGCTTTTGCTTTTGCCCANAAAAATGGTGTTGAACCTCAGGATTTGCTGACATGTTTAACAGAGACACTTTTTCCATCTCCGGTTTATAAAACATATGGAAACATTGTGGCAAACCAACAATTTTATCCTCCAGGATTTAAAATGAGTTTAGGGCTAAAAGATATTGATCTTCTTTTGAGAACAGCGGATCATTTAAAGGTTCCTTTGCCAATTGCAGGTATCTTGCATGATAGACTGATGGTTGGACTTGCCAATGGTCGTGAAAATTTAGATTGGTCAGCCATTTCCCTGACGCAAATGGAAGAGTCGGGGATATACTCATTCCAGTTCAAAGATACCCACTTGGATTTCAAGGGTTAATATTAAATTCATATTAAAATAATTCAATCACGAGAGCTTTCAATTCAGTCCAAATGGGGGTTCTTTGAGTTGGAGATTTTGTCCGGGGCACGTCAAAAAATTAAAGGCTAATTGGATTGCCAAAACCGCCTGGTTCAGTTAATTTATGCAAAAAAATATACCTTCTATGCAACAGTTTATTTATTCGATGAATTTTTGTTTGAGCAATTCTTTAAGAAGTCTTGGTGGGTCATTCTTTTGGGCTTGTATGTTATATGCTCCTAGAACAAGGATTAAAAGTCAGAAATCAGGAATATGCAAAACTTCAAGCACAATATGTTGAGCTAGAACATCAAAAAAAGCCATGCTTAGTCTTCAGCAAAAACTCTTATTGGAGATAAACAGTCAAAGTGATCCCGACTGGGTAGAACTTGTTTTAATGAAAGGTTTAGGGTCGTTCCTGAAGGTCAAATAAAAGTCTTTTTGATCATTCAATGGCTCGCCAACCATGATCACAGACTTTATTTTGCTATTATTCATTATTTTTTTGACTTTAGGTTCAGGTTGGTGCTCTGCCTCAGAAGCTGCCTTATTTTCCTTATCGTCTATAAAAGTGAAAAGTTTTAAAGACAGCCGTAATTCACGGGAGCGTCTAATAGCCAAACTGTTGTCCCAGCCTAGAGAACTTTTAGTGACTGTNTTTTTATTGAATACTTTGGTGAATATTTTGCTGCAAAACGTAGTTTCCTCGTCTATGCCACAAAGCAGCTGGCTGGTGGTTGTCGGGTTGCCTTTCGTGTTACTATTAGTGTTTGGTGAAATCGTTCCAAAATATATTGGGATTCAGAATAATTTAAATTTCTCNAAAAAAATTGCTCCCACGTTAAATTTCTTTCAAAATATTCTTTATCCGATCCGAAAATTTATTATCTATATTTTATCCCCTATCTCCCGCGTTTTGNNTTTTTATCTAAAAAGAAATCCTGAGATTTCAAAGGATGAGCTTCATCATGTATTAATAAAGTCCGAGGAAGCAGGCATTCTTGATCATGAAGAGAAAGAATTAATATGGGGATATGTGAACCTTCAGGATACAACCGTAAGAGAAATTATGCGGCCTCGGCAGGACATTCTTTATTATGATATTAAAGATCCTTTGAGCAAACTGCTGCATCTATTTGTTGACAAAGAGGTTTCTCGTCTGCCGGTTTGCGAAAAAGAGATAGAGAATGTATTAGGAATTATTGATGCCAAGCAATTNTTTTTAAATCGTGACTTCATTCGAGAACCAAAAGATTTGATCCCCTTNTTGGGACGTCCTTACTATATTCCTGAGACCACNCCTTCACGTACCTTATTGAAACGCCTCGATGAAAGCGGCCAGGAAATTGTTCTGGCCGTGGATGAGTACGGTTCCATTTCTGGATTGATTACCTATGAAGATTTAGTTGAAGTTGTCGTAGGAAAAATTAGTGATTTAAGAGATCANAAATCGATTTATACCAAAGCTGGAAAGGATGAGATCATTGCAAGTGGAAAAATGGAATTAGATGCTTTTAATAAGTTATTTGATGCGAATCTTCATAGTGAAAGTATGGTGACAATAGGAGGATGGCTGACTGAACAGCTAGGAGAAATTCCTAAAAGCGGTACGAAATTTGAAAATAANAGATTTTTATTTCAGGTTTTGGCTGCAGATCCTAATCGAATCCGACGCATTTATGTTAGAAAATTAAAGTCTTAGAAGGAAGAACTTAGAATGGAAATTTCTGCTTGGGCTTGGCTTTTTTAATCTTTTATCCATTTTGGTTTTAGCTTNTTTTCCATGATGGAAATGGCATGTGTTTCTTTCAATAAAATACGGTTGCAGTATTATTACAGCAAGGGGAATAAGCGCGCTATTTGGTTGAATTATTTGATGCATAATCCCTCGCGTTTGTTTGGAACAACTTTAATTGTGGTCAATTTAGCCATGGTCATAGGGTCAGAATGTGCGCGCGATTTTCATGCTGCGCTTGGAATCAATCCAGACCTTGCGCCTCTCACTCAGGTTATTTTAGTTGTTATTTTTGGAGAATTAGCNCCTATTTTGGCCGCACGCCGTTATCCAGAACATGTCGCTATGAATGGCGTTCCAATTGTCTATTTTACAGCAAAATTGTTGACACCTCTTTTATGGGTGGTCAGTGGGATTTCTAAACTTTGTAATTACTTGGTCAGGGGAAGCGAATCAACTGAAAATTTTTATATCAACCAAGAAGAGTTGCAAAAATTATTAGAAGAACAGGATGAGACAAAACCTTATGTGGCTGACGGAGAAGATTTCGATACTGTTTCAGCGAACATATTCAAATTAGACGAGAAGCAGGCTAGTCAAATTATGACGCCCATTGCAAATATAGCAATGATTGGTGCACACGCGACGGTCATGGATGCAAAACGTCTGATGGCAAAAACTAAAGAGCGTTATTTGCCTATCTATAGAAGAGAAGTTCATAATGTAATCGGAATTGCATTGCCTAGAGATCTCATTCGAGCGCCTGACAATAAACGTTTAAGAGATTATTGCAGNGCCCCCTGGTTTATCACTCAAAATACAAATATTGTGCAAATTTTAAGACAGTTCAAAAGTAATAATCAAACTGCAGCTGTTGTATTNGATGTGAATGGGCGAGCTATTGGTATCTTAAGCCTGGATAATATTATGGAGACCATTTTTGGCAAGGTTCCAGTAAGGAAAGAAAGACAAGCATATGAAATTCCTCAGTTGATTATTGACAGAACCTTACCCGGAGAGATGACCGTTAAGGAATTCAATGAACAATTTGATGTTAAACTTTCAGAAAATATCGAATTGACCCTGGCTGAACTCGTCATCAATACCTTAGGACATGTTCCTGAAGAAGGGGAAGCAGTTTACATCGAGCCTTTTGAAATCACTGTCAAAGAGGCGACTTTGTTAGATGTTAAAACAGTCAATATTTCCACGAAACATTGATAAAAGTCTTAATACTGGAATAGTTGGACTTAAATGTTTACTGTTTCAATATAAAAAATTTTTATTTCTTCTTTTTTTTTGTTTATGTTATAATTATTTTTAAAAAAGGTTTATAAATGGAAATAAATAAAAATCATATTTCTTTTGTGTCGTTAGATAGTTTTTTGATTATATTCCCGTAATAAGTACTATAACAAATATAATCGATCTTTTATAAAGAAAGTTGTTTTAAACAACATGCAGACTGAAAATATTCAAAAAATCATTACTTTATTCATCTTAAAGAGAAAAGCGTTCGAAGATGCATTATCTTATTAATTCCAGTTTTAGGAAACCTTATTATCGCTATTTATGATTTTTATAATAAACATGAGGGCGAGAATTTCTACGAACTGGGAATGGATCATTTAAAAGGAAGAAATACTGAACAAAATGATCGAAAAGCCATACCCTTTTTCTAAAAGCTGTTCAATTTGGAAATGCGAATGCAATGAATGAATTAGCAAATTGCTATATGGCAGGGTGCGGTGTCGATCAAAATACCAAAGAGGCTTTTATCCTTTTTCAAAAGTCGGCTTCAAGAGGAAATACTCAAGCTATCTTTAGTTTAGGCAATTGCTACTTTAAAGGTCTTGGAGTAGAAAAAGATGAAAAAAGGCCATTATTTTTTCAAGGAAGCTGAAAAAGGGGAGATGCAAGTGCTAAATTTAATCTTGCGATTGCTTATCAAGAAGGCTGGGGTGTTCCTCTGGATGATAAAAAAGCGATTTATTTTTGAAGAAGCTGCAGAAGCTGGTTGTTCTCAGGCCATGATGCAGCTTGCTTTGCGTTATGAGAATGGTTACGGTGTTGAAAAAGACGATGCCAAATCGCTGCGTTTCTTGCAAAAAGCAGCCGCCCTGCAAAATGATGAAGCACTTGCTGAAATGGCTTTAAGATATAAAGAGGGAAATGGGGTAGAAAGAGATGAGACCAAAGCCCTTCACTATTTAAAAAAGCTGGATTGCAGGGAAATTATAAGGCGCTAGTTGTACTGGTCTTCGAAGGGCATGCAAGAGAAATTATCCCTCAATATGTTAAGAATCAGGCTTCAAAAGGGATTTAACTGCTAAAGCCATGCTTGCTGAACCTGGTGTGGCCGACAACCTTCTTCCTCAAGTCCTTGAAATGAAGGTTAGAGAAGACTTTGGAATGCGCAGCAAGCTGATTAATAAGTTCTGTTTTTCTTTTTCAAAACAGATAATTTTTTAAACCCGTTAATCTGTTGCAATTTTCAATTTAAATGGAATTCTGAGTCAATTCTAAAAGTGCCTGAATTGTGTGATCAATCTCAGCTTTAGTTGTAAATCTACTGAGAGAAAAACGGAGCGATTGTTTGGCTCTTTCGAGCGGGATTCCCATATTTAAAAGAATGCGTGAGGGTTCCATGGCTCCAGAAGAACAAGCCGAGCCATGACTGACTGCAATACCTTTTATATCTAGCGCGAGCAATAAAGATTCTCCATCTATTCCAGAAAAAGCAAGATTCACAGTATTATTAATCCTTTCACCTTCGCCATTAATAGATACTTTTGATCCTAAAAGTTTTTGGAGTGTCGTTTCAAAATAGGTTCTTAATTCTAACATTTGACGTGAAGCTTCGGGCAAAACACTTTCTAATCGTCTTACAGCCTCTGCCATGCCTGCAATATCAGCGAGATTTTCAGTGCCTCCGCGTTTATTGTACTCTTGTTCGCCTCCTACAAGGAGTGNGAGAAAACTTTGATTGGCCTTAAGGTAGACAAAACCACTGCCTTTAGGTGCGTGAAATTTATGGCCGCTGAAAGACATCCCTGAAACACCGAAAGGAATTTGAAAAGGTTCTTTTCCAAATAATGCCACCCCATCCACGAAAAAGGGGATTTTTGCTTGTTCAGCGATTTGAGCGATAGTTGGAATATCTGTCTTTACACCTGTTTCATTATTGACGGCCATTAAAGCAATGAGCACTGTGTTGGGCTGAATGGCCGCTTGAACTTCCTGTGGAGAAACGGCTCCTTTAAGGCCAGGAGATAAAAGAGTCGCTTCGTAGCCTTCTTCCATAAGTCTTTCAACTGAATTTAGGACGCAAGGATGTTCCAAATTGGATGTAATGATGTGCCCTTTCCTCGCATTTCCCTCTAAGAGTCCCCGAATAAGCATATTGGCTCCTTCCGTGCCTCCGGAAGTGAAAATAATTTCTTTAGGCCGGACTTTTAAATAGGAGGCAATAACCTCTCTTGATTTAATTAATAGTTGGCGAGATTCACGGCCAAATACATGAGTACTGGAAGGATTGCCAGGAAAAGATTTTAAAGTCTCTGCAATGACATCTACAACGTGAGGATCGACGAAGGTGCTGGCATTGTTATCTAGATATATTCTTGCCATGTGTTTCATTGATTTTAATGATCACGATTGTGACGTTGTCAAAACCGCCCTTTTCTTTAGATGCGGCTACCAGTTTTTAGCAGCCGTTTCAATATTAAGAGTTTCATTCAGAATGGCCGCTATTTCTTTTGAAGATAACATATCAGAGAGTCCATCGGAACACATCAGAAAGATGTCATTATTTGCCGCATCGCAAATATGTATGGAAGGTTCAATAGTTTTTTCTGTACCAATTGCTTTTGTAATAATGTTTTTATACTGGAAATCGCCGGACTGATGGGCATTAATTTGTCCTAAATCAACCAGCTCTCTAAGTAAAGAATGATCTTTTGTCATCTGTTTTAAAGAATGTTTGTGCAGGCGGTAGATACGGCTATCTCCGACATGGGCGTAGATAATTCCTTTGGGATGGCAGTAAATGCAGCAGAGGGTCGTTCCCATGCCTTTGAGTTCAAGATCCGATTGGCTCAATTCATAGACGACGCTATTGGCATGTTCAATGGAAAGTTGAATGAGTCCATAGGCTTCATCTAAAGAAAGATGAGGGCCAGCGATAGCGAGCGTTTGCTCAAAATGCGTACACAAAGCCTTCACTGCTTCTTTAGCTGCAACTTCACCTGCACGATGACCACCCATGCCATCAGCTAATACAAAAAAATTTAATTCAGGCAATTGGGCCCAGGAATCTTCATTGTTCTGGCGAACAAGTCCAATATCTGTTATGCCGTAAGAGCTCACCTTATAAGGCATGGATTTTATAACCATAGAATACATTGGCTGGATTTTTTTGATGCGTATGAACCAGCGTTTAGAATTTTTAAGGGGCAATCATAGCAAATTTCTCCTTTTTTTACTAGTGCTCTATCAACTTAATTTTTGGTGTTTATGAATGCATATAAGCCCAGGGTATGAACGTGGTTGAACATGGGTCCCTTTTAACGCATGACAATTGTTAATAAACACGCTCCAGCTGAAACTTGGAAAATTTGACAGAAAGCGACCTAAATCTTTCGAAACAGCACAACTTGAATAAGTTGTGCAATACTAAAAGATTCAAAATAATAATTTAATTTTGATTGGGATTGGCAAGTCGTCCCATAAATAAGATTGTTCCTGTCTTTTNTTCAAAAATAAAATATAGAAAAGGATGATCGGCTTTAAATACAGCAGCTGGTGGCTGATCGCGTACTGCTGTCACATTTATTCCAATAGATGTTGCAGCAGCAGCTTCACTACCTGATTCATCTGAGGAAATATAGACTTTATGTTGGACATTACCTAGGTTAAGTCCACGGACTCCACTAATTCCGGAAAAATCAGCCTGATCGCTGAATGATAATTGCATCCCCATATTGATTAACAAATCTTTTAAATCATGGGACTGTAATATTTTAAATTTAGGGATTGTAAGTATAATACGGGTTTCTTTTAACTCATGGATCCATTGTTCGAGTTTCGCCACGCTCAACTGCTTTTCTAATTCAGCTAATCCATCCGCTTGCTGAGGAAGAACAATTAACATTGAAAACTCTGGTCCTCCTGGCCTTGATAAAATATAGGGCATTTCAAGTAAGGAAGCTTCCGGGGTATTCAAATAAGGATAATAATTGATTTGAGATAGGGTTAATGCTGTTTGAGTGTTTCCTTCAGGCAAAAAGAAGGGTTGTTGACTTGTTGCATGCGCATCAAAAGGATGTTTCCATTTTGCTTTTAAATACAGCGCGCTGACAAGGACCATGCGGGTAGATTTATCAATCGATTGATCTGTCAAAATATCCGTAATTTTACCGAAGGTGTTTTGTTTAACCCAGGCATTAATTGTGGCGCGAGCTGTATCTGTTTGAGTTTTAAAGTCTACAAATCTAAAAGTTCCGTCAAAATATTTGGACATTGTGTCCCTAAAGGCTGGAAGCACTGGAAAATTTGTTTGCACCCAGAGAGAATTGGCAATTTTTACGCGGAGCTCTTCAGAAGAATTACTCGGAAAAAAAGTCAAAAATTGATTGAGCCATGACCATCCTTGGTCCAAACTCTTTACTGAAGAAGGATATTGCATTACCTGCATGATTTCTTTTTGTCTCTCNNCTCCTGCTCCCGAATAGACCATGGCAAAAGCTGATGAAATACTGAAAGGAGAGAAGCCTATGTTTTCATTGGAAGGCATCTGGTGATAAACATTCAGTGCAAAAGCATTCGAATTTTTAGCTAATTGTAGGACATCATCGGGAATTTTTGCGGTCTTTTCTAATGCAAAAATGGAAAATGGCAAGATCATCAAAAGGCTAAAAATTGCGGCTCTGAACATAAAAATTAAATCCTTATTTTTCATTTTCCACATAAAAGATTAGTGCGATGCTTATGGCATTGAAGATTGCATGAAGACTTATAGGCGCCCACAAAGATTTTTGCCGTTCATAAATAAAACCTAAGAAACAGGAAAGGACAAAGAGAGAAAGGATGAGCTCGATATTACCCATCCCCTGCGCTGGAGCAAAATGAAAGAGTGCGAATATTAAAGAGGTCAATAAAACTGCGTATTTGGTCTTCATAAAACCTTTTAACCAATTTTGGAGAAACCCTCTAAATAAAAGTTCTTCAACAATTGGAACGAGAAAAATCACACAAATAATTAATGTCGTTAATAAAAGATTAGAAGTTGCAGCCATTTTAATTTGGTTTACAGCTACTTGCTCAGGTTCTACATTTTTGTAAACAAACATAAGAAAAATAGCAATGATTTGTCCCACAGCAACTACAAGAGGGTAGCTGACAATCCAGGATATGCAAGCAATAAAAAAATCCTGAATTTTCTCTTTAAAGCCTTTGAAAGCAAAAGAGCCCAAAACAATTTCCTGACTTTGTTGCGGCAGAGCAAAAAAATAAAAGGCCATCCCAAGTCCGCTGATTAAAATTCCATAGATATTTGTCCAGCCCTGCAATTCAGCCGAACGAATAAAGTGTTCATCCCCTAATGTATAAAAATAATACCAAAACTGGAAGCTAAGAGGAATGATGAGCAGCTGCAAAATCAAAAATACAGCAAAAGNCCCTAGAAAGGTTCTACTGGAAAGTCTTCCAGTATAACCCATCCCAGGCCTTTGGAATCTAAAATATCCATTTCTCCAAGCTGCAATCANGAATGAAGAAAAAACAAAAGTTGCGCTAACTAAAATCTGAACTCTTTGCATGAGCAAAGATTGGAAATCCTCCATATCTTAGCGGATTCTCCATGTGACACTTTCAAGTCTCTGGACAAAATCTTCAACCAAGCGGCAACTCACCTCATTGAAACAAGAAACGTCAACTTCTTCATCATTAATTTTTCGATTGGGAATCAAAAGATTACGAGACATAATCTCTTGTAAAACGATAATAGGCTCATTGTAACGCAGATCGATGACCCTGACCCTTAATTTCACCATGAGTAAATTTTTCCTTTGTAGGTGGGGTGGCATGCAGGCATCTTCTACATTTCCATAAAGTTCACTACGGCATTCCACTAATTCTAAAGCAACAACAAAATCTGCCGGACAAAATTGCCTTGAAAAGGAAAGGTCTGAGCTGAAAAAGGAAACAGGGCCCATTTTTGCCAACTGCCGATTGACAGCTTCTTCTGAGTAAACAAAAAGGTTCCCTCGATCCATTAAGTGGTAGCGAATATTTTGCATCAGATCCTGTGCACGATCGCACTGACCGGTAATATCGCTCATAGGAAGTAAAACGATTTTAGGTTTGATCGTTCCGTCATCATGACAAGGAAAAANATCCCCGTAACGAGGTCCGCAAGAGGTAAGTAATAAAATGGATGTAATAGTTAATAGGGTTTTTAGCATGGCATTTCTCCTTAAAAAATCAAAAATAGCAAAAATACTCATTATTTGCTATGAATACAAAATTTATCAAAACCCAACTTGAACCTATCCCAGTAAAAAGTTTTAGTCAATTTTCGGATTCTTTGGGAGATAGGAGATAAGGCACTTTTCAAATGAGCGCTTAACAGTGAGAAGTTGGATTAAATTCAAAAGCGCTAAAAACATTATCATGAATGAAAAACATTTAAATATTATTAAAGTTCAAAAACATCAATGGAGACACACTCTCGAAGTGATTGGCGTCAGGAGGCAAGGGCTCAATTTGAAAGAATGTGGTTGATGGATCCAGGCCAGTTTGATCCTATGCGTAATTGCAGGGAAAGAGAGCGTTTGGAGAGAACGTGGCATTTGATGCAAGAATTCCTGTCACCTCAAGGGAAATTAGTAGCAGACTTAGCTTGCGGCTGCGGGGCGTTAACTAAACGACTGAAAGACAATGGAGCAAAAGTGCATGCCTTAGATATTGCAGCTAATGCGTTAAAAATTTTACGCGTGAATGTTCCAAATGTCGATCAAACTTATCAAGAATGCTTGCCGCATACTACACTAGAAGATGACGTCTATGATCTTGTTTTTGCCGATGAAGTCATTGCCTATTTGCCTTCGCAGCAACTTCGATTGTTCATGGCAGAACTCTGTCGTCTTGTAAAACCTAACGGATATGTGGTTTGTTCCACACCTCTTGATTTTAAAACTCAAGACCCATTGCTGCGCTTTGCAAGCCTGGCTGAGACCGAATTCAAGATTCATAAATGGGTCTGCAGCTATCACCGTCTTCATATACATATTCAACANTTTTTTTCTGCACCCGGCCATTTTGCAAAAGCTGCCAGCGACTCAGCCTATCGACAACAAGAACTTCAAAAACGTCGTGGATTTAGTCAAAAATGGTTTAAATGGAATAGCCAGGGGATCTTAGCTNNTTTTTGGAAGGGGATTCGATATGCAACCAACCCCATCGCNTCTTTTTTAAAGCAAAATCGGCCTCTTTTATTATTTTTGGANAAAATCTGCCGTGCGCTGCAGGGGGATTCAGGGATCAGTCATGCTATTTTTCTTGCGAGCAGACGTCCTTTACAGTCTCTTGATTTACCTAAGGATGAAATTCCTATTGAAAGNAAAGGGAAACATCAAGTGTGGGAATGAAAAGTTTTAATAATTTAACAATTCAATTAAATTTGATGTTTTTCATTTCAGACAGGGCCATTAAAAAGGTTTTGCAGTGCGTCTTAGTTTGTAGGGAACTGGGTATAAAGATAAGTGCCGGAGATTGTCTCAAGGCATGAACATCATCCTTAAGGCTGCTACATTCCTGTCCTGACCTGGTTCGAACTATTTCATTCCACAAGGTCCCCGGCACTTTAAAGTATAGAGAAGAGGTCTATATTTAGGAATGTTTTTTCGAAATCCANAAAGTTCTTTTCGAGCAAGGTCAAAGCTTTTCGCAAAGCATGTTCTGCATCTAATCCCTTAGCTTGAGCGTCAGCAACTAAGGCAAGAAGATGGGATCCTAGTTCTTTTTCATCTAGAAAAGAAGAATTTTCAGAGGAGTTTAAATTTGGAAGATAGCCTGCTTNTTTCATTTNTTTAAGCGATTTTTGGGCACGGGCTAAAGAAGGTAAATGTTTGGAGATCCCGTCTAAGGCACTTTTTCTTTTATCTTTGCCTTTTTCCTCTTTTTTTATCTTATCCCATTGGTCATAAAGTTCTTCGACGGTGTNCAATTTTTTTCNCTCGCCAAACACATGCGGATGCCGGCGAATTAACTTTTCATTCAGTTCCTTAATGACAGCTTGTATGGGAAATCGTTTTTCTTTTTCAGCAATTTTACTTAAAAACGGCATTAAAANAAGATCACCTAGCTCCTCTTGAATATGCATATTATCATCAAGATCTATGGCTTCGATCACTTCGCAAACTTCTTCCAGTACAGTGGAGCGTAGCGATTGCAAAGTTTGCTCTTGATCCCAGGGACAGCCGCCCGGGCCTAGTAAGCGATCAATTATTTCAATGAGTTCATCGAATTCACGCATAGAAAGGCTTTTGGGGGTGGTAAATTTAATTCTATTATGTTATTTTATATCTTTAACTAAAGAATCTTATGGATAAACAATTTACTTCAACAGTTTTTATTATAGAAAACGATAAAGTTTTGCTAGTTTTCCATCGTAAGCTGCANAAATGGCTGCCTCCGGGAGGACATATCGATACTAATGAAACTCCGCCTGTTGCAGCCAAGCGCGAAGCCTTAGAAGAAACAGGACTGGAAATTGAGCTTATCCCACAGGAAAATATTTGGATAAATCAGTGGAATGCCAAAAGTTTTGAGCGTCCCTACATGTGTCTTTTAGAAGAGGTTCCTGCTTTTGGAGATCACGCCGCCCATCAACATATGGATTTTATCTATCTGGCTCGACCCATTGGAGGGCAAGTCATGCAAAATTTCCGCGAAACCGCCGGCATCCGCTGGTTTTCTTTAAACGAAATCGAAGCGTTGATCTCAGATGTAGAAATATTTGCTGAAACTAAAGAGTCGCTTCGTCATCTTCTCAGTGAATCAACCCTTAAGGTTTGTAGATGAGGAAAATAAAAATGCTTTATTCATTGCTGCCACAGGGCAAAATGTGGGAAAAACAACTCTTTGTCTTGGCATTTTGGCAAATCTANNAAAAAGATTCGATAAAATCGGGTTTATTAAGCCTGTGGGTCAGCAGCACGTAAAAGTAGAAAATGACATTAATGTCGATAAAGACGTTGTTCTTTTTAANAAATATTTTAACTTGTCTTCTGACTGGCTTGATATGAGCCCTGTGATTATTCCTGCAGGTTTTACCCGAGAATTTTTGGACCAAAAAATTACAGAAGAATCGATGCAGAANAAAATTAAGCAGGCTTTTAATAAAATCCATGCTCAAAGTTCCTATACCATTGTTGAAGGAACTGGCCACGTAGGCGTTGGTTCAATTGTTAATATGAATAATGCCAGAGTTGCCTCTGAGCTTGGATTAGATGTTGTTATTATAGCTTCGGGTGGATTAGGATCCGCCCATGATGAATTAGCTATGAATATTACGATGTGCCAGCATTATAATCTTAATGTTCATGGTGTAATTTTAAATCGAGTTTTGGACGANAAAAGGGAAATGATCATGGATTATATCCCCAAAAGCCTAAAGAAGTGGGGGATCCCCTTATTAGGGTGTGTTCCTTATAATGCCTTTCTAAATACTCCTGCAATCAAAGATTTTGAAGGTTTATTCGACACAGTATTATTATCCGGTGAACAACATCGTTATCGGCATTTCCAAAATACAAGACTTGTGGCAGGTTCCTTGGAAACCTTTCGTCAGGAAATCCGTCCGAGCGAGTTAATTATTACGCCTGCTTCCCGTGAAGATATTATTCAAGCGACAATTGAAAAGCATCGCGAAAGTTTGGACCAGCAAGGGAAAGACTTGCATTGCGGAATGATTCTTACGAGCATGCATCCTCCTCGTGCTGAAATTATTAAAGAAATTCGAAAAGTGGATATTCCGACCCTTTATGCGCCTTTGTGCAGCTATGACGCGATGAAAATGATAACAAGTTTTATTGCTAAAATCCGCATGGAGGATGTTTTAAAAGTTGAAAAAGCCATTAAGCTTGTCGAAGAAAATATTAATTTCGACCTTTTATGTAATTAATTTCTTTAAATAAAATCAAGGCGACGATGTCATCAATTTCAAACGCGGTCTGATTTTGTTTTAATAAAATTTTGCTTCTGACATAATTCTCGTCTTTTAGATCCTAATCGTTATCTTCTTACCTATGAATAATCANAAAAAATCAAGGAGTTTTGGAACGCATAACGGAACATTTCATGCAGATGAAGTGACAGCCTGCGCCCTGCTTCTTTTATATAATTTAATAGACCGTGAGAAAATTGTGCGTACTCGCGATCCTGCACTTTTAAGTCAGTGCGAATATGTTTGCGATGTNGGGGGAATCTATAATCCGGATCTCAAGTTATTTGATCATCACCAAGTAGAGTACCAGGGGATCTTAAGCAGTGCCGGGATGATTCTCCTNTTTCTTAAAAACCATCATGTCATTTCNTCAAAAATTTATGACTTTCTGAATGGCAGTTTGATTTTAGGAGTGGACGCGCACGATAATGGTAAAGATCCCCAAATTCACGGTCTTTGTTCATACTCCAACATTATTTCCAGTTTCACTCCGGTGTTTCATGACGCTGAAGATTCGGTCCAAAATGCGGCNTTTTTTGAAGCTTTAGATTTTGCATTTCAATATTTAACACGAATCATGAATCGTTATCAGTATATTCAGTCTTGCCGCGAAATAGTTTTAGAGGCCATGCAAAATCAGAAGGATTATCTGGTGTTTCATAAAAATATACCTTGGCTAGAAATTTTCTTCGAACTGGATGGAAAAAATCACCCTGCTAAATTTGTGATCATGCCCTCCGGTAACCACTGGAAGCTCAGNGGAATCCCACCCTCGTACGAAAATCGTATGAAGGTAAGAGTGCCATTACCTAAATCTTGGGCGGGTTTGCTTGAAGAAGATTTGAANAAAGCAAGCGGAATTAAAGGAGCAATTTTTTGTCATAAAGGCCGTTTTATTTCTGTTTGGGAAACCTACGAAGACGCAGTGAAAGCATTGAATTACGTATTAAACATGTAGTTTTTGAACTGATCAAAAAACTTCCATGAATACTTTAATCTTGAATTAGATTATGAAAGATGAGGGACTTATACAAGGTTAAATTTTTTGATGTTCAATCCGATAAGTCTTGCCAGCTTTGACAGTGATTTGAAACTTACTTAGAGGGGATCCTATGGCGAAAACAATATTTGCAAAAATCATTTCTGGAGAACTGCCTGCCGATAAAGTATTTGAGAATGAACGTATCTTGGCTTTTAAAGATATACATCCTGCAGCCCCTGTTCACATTTTAATCGTGCCGAANAAAGAAATTCCGGATCTACAGTCTGTGGCATCTGAAGATTTGCCTTTAATTGCTGAAATGATTGAAGTGGCGCAAACTCTGNNGCAAAAATATAACATTTTAGATGGGTATCGCCTACTTACAAATAATGGACCGCAGGCTGGGCAAGTTATCTCCCATCTCCATTTTCATTTAATTGGAGGNAAAAAGTTGGGAGCGATCGCATGATCTCAAACTTTTCACTAGAAAAAGAAAACTGCTTTGTTGGTGATTGATGTACAAGATAAGCTTTTTAGCCAGGTTGAACGGTCTTGCGAAGTCATGCTGGTGATCCAAAAAGTGATCAAAGGTTTTCAGATTTTAAATCTTCCCATTTTGGTTTCCGAACAATACCCAAAAGGTCTCGGATCGACAATCGCTACTCTTAAAGCTCATTTGCCTGATGATCAAGAATATCTTCCTAAAACAAGTTTTTCTTGTTTAAAAGATGATATAATCAAAAAAATTCAAAACATCAAAGCTGAGCAATGGGTTCTTGTCGGACTAGAAGCCCATGTCTGCGTGCTTCAAACAGCTAAGGATCTACTCAAATTAGGAAAAGAAGTTGTCGTTTTAAATGACGCAATCAGCTCAAGATCTGTTTATGATTTTTCAACGGCTATTGCTGAATTGCGGGATTGTGGAGCTCGTATCAGTAGTGCAGAAACCATTCTNTTTGAATTATTAGGCGATTCTCAAGCAGATGAGTTCAAGGAGATGAGTCAAATTATTAAAAATTGAGTGGTTCATGAAGCAACTATTTAAGACCTACCTTCTTTTAATCTCATTTTTATTTCACGTGGGTCTTTTTTCCGAGCCGTTAAGCGAAAACGAATACGTCAAAGCAATTCACGCCCATCTCCGCATCAAAGATTTTCAATCTGCCCAGCAGGAAGCTTTAGAAGCTTTAAATCTTTTACCTCATAGCAAACCTCTATGGGAGGCCTATATAAAGGTCCTAGCGAAGCAAGGAAATGAAAAAGAAATGGTTTCAACTTGGAAAAGCTATGTTGAGGTTTTTCCTGAAGAGAANGAAAATAGAGATTTGATTGAAATTTTAGCTTGNGGGGTTATTGATCATGCTTCTCAGTCTTCTTCTCCGATTATTCGAGTTATGTCTCTTCTTTCAGCTTTTCTTTCTCAGGATGCGAAGGGGATAGAAATTTTCCTACGCTACTTCCGTGACCCAAATTCTGCCATTCGAGGGATCGCAGCTCAACTTTCTTCAAATTTACGCGACGCTGTCATTCAGGATGAAATCTATCGTTTATTTAAACAAGAAACGGTCTGGGATGTAAGACTTGAGGCGATACGCTCTATTGGTTCTATGAAAATGAGAAAAGCGCATGATGAATTGATGGCACTTTTGCAAGATCCTAAGACCACAGCTGAAGAAACGGCTGCAATTATAGAGGCTTTGATTGAAATATGGGAAAGGCCTAATCGACAAGGCGTAGCTGCACTGATACAGGGCAATCGAGCAGGATTAAGGCTACTTGGTTGTCAAGTCATCGCACATTTTGAGATGAAAGATGATATTGATTTGCTTGTTCCTTTAATTGATGATCATCATGCTGAAGTTCGAAAAATNGCTTTATGGGTTTTAGGATATCTTCGAATCAAAGAATTAAATGGAATTCCTATTGAAAAGATAGCTCANAAAAAATTAAGCGACATAGATCCTCTTGTAGGGGTAAAGGCTGCCTGGCTAATCACTTTAAATGATCCCTTAAATGGACAAAAAGCTTTTGTTAAATGGTTTGATCACCAAAATAAAGACGTGCAGGTGATGGCTGCAGCTCACCTTTCCGCAAGTGGAAGATATGCGTTTCCTCTTATACTGGAGCAATTTAAAAATTCNAAAAATCCATATGTGCGCATGAATTTAGCGTTAGGGCTTTTAGGTCAACGTTCTGAGATTCAATCTGCTTGCCAAGCCTTATATGAAGGCTTGGGAAATCTAAAAGAAAAATGGACTTGGGATGAGAAAAGCAAGGTACGGGCTTTGATTCCCAGCAAAATAAAACATAAAGACGACCTTATGAATTCTCCGGAAGCGATTGATCAATTAACCCGATTAGAAATTTTGAATATTTTGGCTGTGATGAAGTTTCCACAAGCACAACAAGCAATCAAAACCTTCCTTCAACAAAAAACATGGGGAATTACAGCGACTGCGACGGCAACTTTATTGACAGAAGGTGACGAAGAAGCCCTTGGATTAGTCCATCAATTGATGAACGACCCTGAGATGAATATCAGAGTTCAGGCGGCTTTAATTTTTGCGATGTGGGGCGGGGGTGAAGTCGCTTTAGGAACTTTGGAAAAAGCTTACTTTGAGGTCGATAGAGAAATGAAAGAACATATTTTAGAGGGAATTGCAAAGATTTCATCCCCTCTTTCGATCCCATTTTTGTTGGATCGTTTACAAGAGCCTAATCAATCTTTGCGAGTCATGGCGGCTGCAGGGCTTGTCCTTTGCCTATACCATTAAGAGTTTTTTGATAAAAATGAAAAAATATTTTTCTTTTTTCTTGTGACCTTATCTCTTGGCTGCTTGTGGGAATTCTCCAGCCGTCAATGGGTGCAATATCGCTTTCTTCTTCCTCCTTTATCCGCTATTTTATTGCGGATGTGGGAAAACGCAAGTTTATTTGCTGAGCACACCAAGATGACCTTTCTGGAAATGATCGGNGGATTTATTTTGGCATCACTTGCAGCTTTTCCTCTGGCATGGATGATGTATTTTTGCAAATCCTCTCGATTGATAATTCAGCCTCTTTTTGTTGTATTGCAATCGATTCCAATGTTTACATTGGCTCCTATAATGGTTTTTTGGTTCGGCTGGTCATTTATGGCCATTGTGATCCCAACAGCCTTGATGATTTTTCTTCCTCTTACTCTTAATCTTTATCAGGGACTTTTAAGCACTCCGAAAAATCTTTTAGAATACTTTAATCTATATGACGCGACTTCCTGGCANAATTTTTCAAAACTTCAACTTCCCTGGTCCTTGCCTCATATTTTTGCAGGATTTCGAACTTCGGCGGTATTTGCAGGAATTGGAGCGATTGCAGGGGAATGGGCTGGAGCGCAATCAGGGTTAGGGGTTCTCATGTTATCAAGTAGACGGGCCACAGATTTAGAAGTGACTTTTGGTGCCCTTTTATGTTTAGTNTTTTTAAGCATGGGCCTCTATAGCGTCATTACTTATGCTGAACTGCGATATCGAGAGAATAGATCNCAGAAGGCTGCTTTTTTATTTGTCCTAGGTGCTCTTCTGACAACGGTCGGATTTACGTCACACTCATTTGCGATAAAAGCTACTGAAAACAATACCTTACGATTGTTATTAGACTGGCTTCCTAACAGCAATCACGTCCCTATTTATGTAGGAATCGACCGAAAAATATTTGAAAAATATGGCATTCAAGTTCAAATTCTTGAAATCAATGATCCAAGTGATACTATCCCATATGTGACATGCGGAGCTGCAGATCTTGCACTTTTTTATGCACCTGACATGGTTCAGGCCAAAATGAATGGCGCCGAAATTTACGTTGCCGCCACTTTGATTGATCAGCCTTTAAATAGCTTTATTTTTAAAACCGATGCCTCAATTCTTAAACCTCAGGATTTAACTGGCAAAATCATCGGATATGCAATAGCAGGAAGCAATGTCGCTTTTCTTAAACGATTGTTAGAAGAGAACCATATACATCCCAAAGAACTTAAGAATATCAATTTTGACTTAGTAGCGCTTTTGGGGACAAGTCAAGTAGATGTGATTTATGGTGCNTTTTGGAATATTGAAAAAGAACATCTTAAGGCATTGAATATCCAAACATCCCATTTTACGGTTTCAGATTTAGGACATCCTTTGTACAGTGAACTTGTTTTTATCTCATCGAAAGATAAAAACTTTGAGCCTTTCAAGCGTGCACTACAAGAAAGTATAGATTTTTGCATCACTGATCCTGAAGAAGCTTTCGCCTCTTACTCGGCTTCTCAGTCAGAAAAGAGTAAGGCAACTTTAAACTGGGAAAAAGAGGCCTGGTTAAAAACAGTTCCTTTATTGGCAAAATCTCAAGAGATCAATCTAGATCAGTGGATCCAATTGGAAAATTGGTTGAGGAAATGAAATGAAAAAATGTTTAATGGTTTTGTTTTTACATTACAAATTTTGTCTGCAGAAAATGTTGAATATCTAGATTCGATTTTGAGATCAGTCAATATCCAAGGGCAAAAATATTCCATTATTCTTTAAATGCGACCCTTGTGCCGGGCACTTCCTCTGGAGAGGGGGTTTTATTGGTCTTGCATGGGTACGGCGGAAATCATACATTAGGAAAAATTTTAAAAATTATAATGGGATCTCAGGGCATATTATTAGTTTGGATTTTCCTGATAGCCGCGTCCTGGAGCTTCAAACCCCGCCAGAAAAACAGTATTTGGATCCATAAATGAAATATTACCTGCCATTTTTCTTTTAAAAACTGATTGTAGATGGAGAAGTACAAAAATCGACCTCTATGGTTTTTCAGCAGGGGAGGAGCTTTGATCAACATTTTGGCGACCTTAAATACTTCAAAATATGATAGGGATCTCGCATCTATAGGAATCAATAAGCAAGCAAAAGATCAAATCTTACAAACCTTAAGCAGGGGATGGATCCTATTAGATGCTCCCTTGAAGTCATTAGATGAATTGAGCCAGATCAAAGAACCCATGCATAAAGTTTTAGTTGAAAGATATCGATTGAACGAGATGAATCCAATCGATGCTTTAAAAATTTAAGTGGGTTGAAATTAAATGTGATCCTTTATTTTGAAAGACCCGACGAAGTACTCACGAACAGAGATGATGGACTTTACATGGAGAGATTAAAAACAGCAAATTTTCAAGGTAAGAACATTTTCTTAAGCGGGGAATTTGGAGGTCATGTAGGTTATCATAAGCCTTTATGGCAAACGTATGATAAGGTAAAAAATTAAGAAAATTTAGGTCTGTCGTTCCATTCTTTTTGAAAAATTCTGTACAAAACTTGTCTGCAAACTGGTTTTCCTTTTTCAATTTTCGGATGATCAAAATCATCTTTTTCACTACGATGCATTCCCAATTTTTCCATGACTCTTCGAGATCTTTTATTATAGACAGCGGTGAAAGCTACAATTTCGTGGAAGTTATAGTTTGAAAATCCACATTTTAAGGCTTCTTGTGCAGCTTCCGTTGCATATCCATGTCCCCAATATTGAGCTGCCAATCTCCAGCCAATCTCGATGCAAGGGGTAAAATGACTGTCAAATTTCACATGATTAATCCCACAAAAGCCTATGAATTGTTTTTCCTCTAATAATTCTATCGCCCAAAAGCCAAATCCATTTATTTCTAGATCGCGCTGAAACTGCTCGATAGAGGCATTACTTTCTTCTTCAGATAGTAAATTGGGAAAGTACTCTCTTACACGATGATCGGCATTCATATCTGCAAATGGTTTTAAATCACTTTCCTGCCAATGACGCAGCAGCAAACGTTTTGTTCTCATAAGATCCCTCGTCTTGTTTAGATTTATTTTAGCTCAATTCTCTGCCTTCCTTTGACTTACAAGATACTCACTGTTAGCTCGAAAATAATTTCTGAAATATCAAATAAAATTCGAATGCCCTTCAATTGTTGAATAATTATTTATATGTTATTATTAAATATAAATGGTTTTTGAATACACTTTTATTTCCATAGGTTTTTATGCTGAATTTTTTAAGAAGCATATTAGATCAATTCGATAAATTAATTTTCTATCTATTTCATACTTATGGATTTAAAATAAGGTACCGAATTAAGAATAAAGGCATAGAGATCATTGATCAACCCAAGCCCACCGATCCAACCGGAGGTTGGCTGTTTTTACCCGCTCATCCTAGTCATATCGATGGGAATATCATTGTCTCTCAGTTAATCCAGCATGGCCTGTATGTCCATGTTTGGACTTCTGAGGTAGTAAAAGATTTTCCCTACTTTAGATGGTGCCAAAAAAGAAGGGATTTATTTAAATTCGTATGGGTTCCAGCTGCAGAAGATTATGTGTCAGAAGAACATGTTCGTAGGGTGCATAAGCTTCTGACCAGGACGGTGGATGGTTTNAAGAGCGGGGGCAACTACATTATTTTTCCCGCAGCACATGCAAAATATTTGCCCAAGAATCAAATGAAAGGCAAATCCGCAGTGACTTCAATTTTAAGAATGTATCCGGATGTAAATATAGTTTTTGTGAGAATAAAAGGGCTGTGNGGGAGTCGTTTTTCAAGAGCTTATAAAAGCGAAGAAACAAACATTCCTCTTGGAAAACATCTCGCAACAGTCTTTAGAAAATTTATTCGCTCTATCCTTTATAATGGCATNTTTTTTATGCCTAAGAGAAACGTGGAACTAGAGTTCATTCCTGCTCCGAAAGATTTTCCTCGACGTGGGACGCGCATAGAAATTAATCGATATATTGAACATATGCTTAACTATGGTTGGGGAATAGAAGGGGAGCCTATTTACAGGGTTCCTGAGTATTTTTGGAANAACGAATACGTAGATCAGGAATTGCAAGAAAAACGCTTAAATTTTGATCTTGATGAGGTCTCTGATGAAACGCGAGAAGATATTTTAAAATGGTTATATGTACGCTCCTCCTTGGGGCCTCATCAAATGGACTTTGACATGAGCCTAGGTAGGGATTTAGGTCTGGATTCTTTGGATTTACAGGACTTGGTCAGTATTCTAATTCAAAAATATGGTGTAAATAAAATCGCTCCTAGCGAGCTTACCACTGTGGGCCATGTGATCGCCCTGGCTGGCAAAGTTCCTATTACAGAGACATTGGTAAAGAANAAATTTTATAAGATCATCACCCAGCAGGCATTTTTGCCAAAACTTTGGCAAAAAGTACGGGTTGCCTGGAAAAATTTATGCTTCCTTATTTTAAGGGCGCAAGCATTATACTTCGAATTTCATCTAAAATTTTTTCATGATGCTTCTTTTCTACAAACCATTCTTTAAATATTCTTCCGTGGCGCAAGACGACAATTCTATCAGAAAGAGCAAGGGCGTCATGAAAATCATGCGTGACCATCAAGATAGAAGATTTNNTTGTCTTTTTTACATTTTTTATGATTTCATAAATCTGTTCGCGTAAAATGATGTCTAAGCTATCAAAAGGTTCATCTAAGAGTAAAAGAGGGCGTTTTTGCAGAAGGGCTCTTGCTAGGCAAACACGTTGACGCATGCCACCTGATAATTGCTCTGGATGACAGTGAATAGAGTCTTTTAAGCCTAGTTCAGTGAGAAAGTCAATGGCCTCAGCTTCTGAACCCTTTAGGGATTTTTNTCCTAGTTCAAAAGGCAGTAAAACATTTTCAAGAACCGTTCTCCATGGGAGCAATAAATCTTCTTGAGTTAAAAATGAGATGGATTGCTTTAAAAGCCCTTTGAAAATAATTGAATTCTCTCTAGGTGTATAAATTCCTGTCAGAATTTTTAATAAAGAACTTTNTCCGGATCCTGAGGCTCCGACCAAAGTAACGATTTCCTCTTTGTGAATAGTCAAATTAAAATCCTGTAAGACTATTTTGTCGCCAAATGACAAAGAGAGATTTTGTATTTTTAATAAAGGTTCTGGCATGGTGTTAATGGGTGTCTTTGAACTGGAACGATTATATAATTTATGGACGTTGAAATCACTATCAAAATCTGCGGCAATTTGATCTACAAAGTTTCCTAAGCTTTTTTTCCTAATTATATTAAATTAAATTACTTAGAACTAAAATAACAAGAGCGTTAGTAAGATGAACCCAAAGCTTGAACAGATACAACAAGAGCTTATCAGGCAACAAGTTGACGGCTGGCTCATTTATGATTTTCGACGTTCCAATCCGCTTGCCTGCCAATTTTTAGAACTCCCCGAAAATCAATTACTAACACGACGNTTTTTTTACTGGATTCCCGCTAAAGGAGAGCCTGTAAAAATCACTCATGCAATTGAAAATCCTCTAAATTATCTTCCTGGGTTAACCTTAAGATTCAGCGGTTGGCAGCAAATGGAAATGCATTTAGCTAAAGTCTTGGCCGGTTATAAAACAATCTTAATGGAATATTCTCCAAGAAATGCTATTCCCACTATTTCTAAAGTAGATGCAGGAACAATTGAGTTAATAAGAAGTTTAGGTGTCGAAGTCAAAAGTTCATGCAATCTCTTACAGCTATTTACGACGTTGACAGAAAAACAAGAATGGACGCACTTAAAAGCTGCAGAAATCCTTGAGCAGATAGCTCGAGCGACCTGGAAAATGATTTCAGAGCGGTTGCAGCAAGACAAGGTTCTTCGCGAAGAGGATGTTCAAAAATTCATGTTAGATCAAATGAGCATCCATGGATGCGTGACTTCAGACCCTCCTATTTGTGCTGTAAATGAAAACACTGCAAACCCCCATTATAGCCCTGTAAAGCCAACTTCAGCCATCATTAAAAAAGGAGACTTTATCCTCATCGATCTGTGGTGCAAATTAAATCAATCCCAAGCGGTTTATGCAGATATTACTCGTGTTGGGGTAGCCTCAGATGAACCTACGGAAAAACAGAAGACGATTTTTAATCTTGTCAGAAATGCTCAAGAGGCAGCTACTCAACTTGTCGTAAATCGCTTTTCTGAAAATAAAATTCTCTATGGATGGGAAGTGGATCAAACTGCAAGAGAGGTGATTACAGCAGCAGGGTATGGTGATTATTTTATACATCGTACGGGTCACAGCATTGATACCTCCGATCATGGCAGTGGAGTCAATATGGACAATTTAGAAACCCATGATCAAAGACCAGTGATCCCTGGAACTTGCTTTTCCATAGAACCCGGCGTTTATTTGCCTGGAGAATTTGGGGTGCGTCTTGAATATGACATTCTTATCAGTGCTTCCGGGAAGGTCAAAATTACAGGTGGATCACAGGAGTCGATTGAAATTCTATTTTAAAATATTAACAATTTTTTCATCTTGATCAATGAGTTTTTACATGTTGAAACAACAATTATGACTTGTTAACAAATTTTATATTCAGTTGCATAACATGCTTCCAAATTTCAATTGAAATAACTAGATTCCTGCCAGTGAGAAATCATTTTCACTTTCTGCCAGCTTTCTGCTTGCCGTCTATACGTAAATTCATTTAAAATTAACGGATTATTTTTAAGGACGGTGTTTGTGGAAGAGAGTCAGAAAACTTCTAAGGGAACAATTTTATCTGCCATGTTTTTAGTAGCAGGCACTTGCATTGGCGGNGGGATGTTGGCTCTGCCTGTAGCAACTGGGATAAATGGATTTCTCCCTTCTTTAGCTGTCATGTTCATTTGCTGGATTATGATGACTTTAACAGGGCTTTTTTTATTAGAAGTGAGTCTTTGGATGGAAGAAGGTGTGCATATCAACACCATGACACACAGGATTTTAGGAAATGCAGGACGTTGGATTAGTTGGGCTCTTTACCTTTTTATTTGTTATGCTTCTATTGTCGCCTATACAGCCGCAGGCGGCATGCAAATTTCCCTTGCCTTCGAACATCTATTGAACATTCCCGTAAGTAAAACATTAGGTTGTGCCATTTTTATTATCACATTTGGACTTATTTTATACTTAGGGAGCCGAATTGTCGGAAGAGTGAATGCAGTCTTGTTTATCGCTATGATTGCCTCCTATATTGCTTTGATAGGAACTGGGCTTCCTGAGGTAAATCTACGGTATTTGACCTATAGCAACTGGTCTGGGTTTTTATTGGCAATTCCTTTAATGTTAGCTTCTTTTAGCTATCAGACTATGGTTCCAAGTTTAACNCCCTACCTCAAAAGAAATATCGTGGGTTTACGCTGGGCCCTAGTTGGAGGGACAACGATTACTTTTATTATCTACGCCTTATGGCAGTGGATGATGCTTGGGATTGTTCCTGTAGAAGGAAAAAATGGACTTGCTCAAGCGCTTATCGATGGCGAGCCAGCGACCCGTTTTTTACATGAGCATGTCAAGGGATTGCATGTTGTCTCAATTGTTCACTTNTTTGCTTTTTTTGCCGTTGTGACGTCTTTTTTAGGAATTGCTTTAGGCTTGTTTGACTTTTTATCCGACGGTTTGCACATCAANAAAGTGGGGATTGGCAATTTAATTCTTGGCTTGCTGATTGTGGTTCCAACTTTAATATTTGCAACACAGTTTGAAAGAATTTTTTTAGTCGCATTAGATTCATCCGGTGGATACGGAGATACCATTTTGAATGGACTTATTCCTATTTTAATGGTTTGGATTGGACGCTATCGGATGGGATATAAAAACGGTTTTCGTTTACCTGGTGGAAAGCTTTTACTGAGCCTAACGTTTTTATTTTTTCTTTTCTGTCTGTCGTTAGAAATTCTTGTTCACACAGGCTATCTTTCGTCCGTTTATGAAGCCTATGATATAGTTGAGAAAAGAACAGAATATGATGAAGTTTTATGAGGAGTGTATATGAGTTTTTTATTAGCCATAAAAGCATTNTTTAAAGCTTGGAGAGACCCTGTAAGCGCTCAGGCNTTTTTAGAAAATAATTTCAAAAAGCAAGACGTTCCATCGAATGATCATTCCCATGTTCGTTTATTAGCTCTTTTGCAGCAATCCGGCAGGCTCATCGATTTTTTTAAAGAAGATATTCGTGATTTCACAGATGCACAAATAGGTGCAGCAGTGCGTCAAATTCATCAAGATTGCAGCAAGAGCTTGGAAGAACTTGTCACGATTCGGCCTTTGATGCCTGANAAAGAAGGTTCAACGATTACCATTCCTAAGGGATACGACCCTGCAGCCATAAAAATATTGGGCAAAGTCAAAGGGGAGCCNCCTTATACAGGAACTATCATTCATCAAGGCTGGAAAGTCCATAAATTGTCACTNCCCGCAAAAATGGGCGAACAGGCTTCTGAAGTCATTTGTCCAGCTGAAATTGAAGTGAGATAAGGAATTGCATATGACAACCTCTTCAAATTACATCATTGGAATTGACCTGGGAACCACAAATTGTACCATGGCCTACACACAGCTTGATAAAGATGAAGATGGCATTCATCAATTTTCGATCCCTCAAATCACAGCAGCAGAAACAAGAGGCGAGGANTTTTCTTTGCCCTCCTTTATCTATTTTCCTTTACAAGAAGAAAAGGCAGCAGGCCACACTGATTTACAAGGATTTTCTTCAAATAGCCATTGTGCCGGGATTTTTGCCAGAAATCGTGGAATAGAACTTCCNTCGCGTTTGATTTCTTCTGCCAAGTCGTGGCTTTCTCTGTCAGGAATAGATCAGCATGCGCCTTTGTTGCCGCTTGATTTCGAAGAGGAGTCTTCAAAGATGAGTGCAATGAAAGCATGTTCTGAACTTCTTATTCACCTGCGTTCGGCTTGGGAATACAAAATGCCGCAGGCTCCCTTTAAGGATCAGCTCATCTTGATCACCGTGCCCGCTTCTTTCGATCCAAGTGCAAGGCAGCTAGTTGAAGAGGCCGCTGAATTAGCAGACTATCCCTCAATCATTCTACTAGAAGAACCTCAGGCCGCTTTTTATGCATGGTTGAATAAACATTCGCATGATTGGCGTAAAATTTTGAAAGTAGGGGAGAGCATTTTGGTCGTAGACATAGGAGGNGGGACGACAGACTTCAGTCTCATCTCGGTTGTCGATCAAGACGGGGAGCTGGCTTTAAATCGTGTAGCAGTGGGTTCGCACCTCTTGCTGGGCGGGGACAATATAGATCTGGCATTAGCTTATTTTGCGAAGAATAAACTAGAGGAGCAAGGACATGTGATTGAAGATTGGCAGCTCCAATCGCTTTGTCACGCCTGCCGGCAAGCGAAAGAACAGTTGTTTTCCGAAAAGCCGCCTCAACAGGTCGATCTCACTATTATGGGAAGAGGACGAAAGTTAATTGGCAATGCTTTGAAAACAACAATTTCTTTGAAGGAAGCCCAGGAGCTTATTATTGAAGGGTTTATGCCGCTAGTTGAACCAGAGGAACGTTCAAAAATAGAAAAACGCCTCGGTCTTCAGCAAATTGGGCTTCCCTTTGCTCAGGATGCTCGTATGACCGCACAACTTTCTAAGTTTCTTTCTATGACAGGAGAAAGTGATAATCAAAGTATGGAGACTTTTGTAATCCCCAGTGCCATTCTTTTTAATGGNGGAACAATGAAAGCTGTTGCCTTCCGTGAAAGAATGATCGCGCAAATTAATCAATGGGCGAANAAACTCAATAAGACTCCGGTGAAAGTCTTAGATGACTGTGATTTGGATTTTGCAGTCAGTCGAGGAGCTGCTTATTATGGACTCTCTACAAAATGCCAGGGCATTCGTATTAAAAGCGGCTCAAGCCGTAGTTTTTATATCGGCGTAGAAGATGCAAGACCTGCTGTTCCGGGAGTTCCTCCTTCGATTAAAGCTGTTTGTGTCGTGCCTTTTGGAATGGAAGAAGGTTCAGAATTAGAACTTCGCAATCAAGAATTTGCTTTAGTTGTTGGTGAACCTGTAGCTTTTCGTTTTTTCAGCCGCTCGACTAAAACATTATCCAATGGAGTTGAGCCTGTGATTGGAACTTTAGTGGGTCATTGGAAGCAAGAGCTCATGGAATTGCATCCTTTGGAGACTTGTTTGGATCGAAATGAAGGGGATGGTAAAGTGATTCAGGTCAAATTAAAATCTCGCATGACAGAACTGGGGGTTTTAGAACTTTGGTGCGTAGCGCAAGATGGCCGTCAGTGGAAGCTTGAATTTGAGACCCGCGCTGAGATGGCCGCTTCTTTATGATTTTGAGGTGAGAAATTTAAGAGCATCCTGCTTCATGCGAAGATGTACGCTGTAAAGTCCGCTCGCTCGGCTAGGAGTTAAGCTTGCACTGATCCCTAAATCTTCTAAAAAGCNTGGAGGACAAGTTAAAATGGTCTCCGGACTTTCTCCATCATAAACGTAAATAAGCAATGCAGCAAGACCTGCAGAAATTAAAGCTTCCGATGCTGCTTCAAAATGCATTTTGCTATTTTCTATAGTAGAGCGTAAGTACATCACGCTCTGGCATCCTTTAACAATATTTTCTGGAATTTTGTATTGGCTTCCCAGGGNAGGAAGTTTTTTCCNCATTTCGATAATTTTTTTGTACTTTTCATCCTCGCTATTGCAAGAAGAAAAAGTGTTCGNCATTTCATTTTGCTTTTCGAGACAACTTTTGGACATTAAGATCACTTTATTAAATGTTGAAATCAATTATAGCTGAATGAAATTTTAAATGAAAAATCAATTAATGACTTGTGTTATTATCATATTGATAATTAGTTCTTTGTGTTTATTATAGTTTAATATTAAAATAAATGTTATAATATTAAATAGATTTATATTTATGAGGAAGTATGGTCAGAATTACTGAATCAAGTCCCACAAGATTTTTGATTACATTCCTTTTGTAAGCATTTTTCCGGTATGGGTCGCCTGATCACTGATATTTTTCAAAGTTAATCGATAACAATAAAAAGAATGAACCTTCCCAGTCACTTAAAGATAGGATCCAAGTCTGGGAGAGACTAAAAGAGCAGCGGTAGCCATTTTTCCATTTGTAGGAAATGCAATCTTATTTTACCACGATCGCAAAGTCAATCAGGAGCTCTTTCAAGCCTTAAAGACAGGCATAAAGAAGAATTGCCTGAACTATTAGCTCAGGTTCCAAAGGGGGATCAAACTAGGGCATTCTTTTTAAAAATAGCTAAAGAAAATCCTGAAATTTTAACTTATGTCCCAGAAGATTTTAAAAAGAACGCTTCATTTATGTATAAAGCAATCAAAGAAAACTCAAATTCGGCTAAATATCTTCAAGGAGTTACAGAAGACACAGTCTTGGCTATTCTAAATCTCAATAAAGAATGGTTTTCACGAGATACTG
The DNA here is from genome assembly GCA_013414685.1 of Parachlamydiaceae bacterium. Taxonomy (GTDB): domain Bacteria; phylum Chlamydiota; class Chlamydiia; order Chlamydiales; family Parachlamydiaceae; genus Neochlamydia. Next base: position 2,660,975 of record CP058704.1, read on the forward strand.
TGAAAGATCAGGCCATTTTAAATGCTGTGCCCGAAATGACCTCTGATAGGGATTTTCTGTTAAAAGCGGCCAAGTTCGGGTGTGATGTGACCCCTTATTTAGCTCAGCATAGCGACGATAAAAATTTAATTCTTGAAATCATGAGACTTTTTAGGACTAAAACAATCAGAATAGGTTCTCCGCAAGCAGAGAATATTCAACCTGATCTTTCTTATACTATTAAAGCCTTTAAAGCAGCTTCAGAAGATCTAAAAAAGATCGTGATTTTATTGAAAAAGCCTTAGAAATCTATGATGGAATATTGCAGGAAGTTCCTACTATACAAGATTGGGTAAATGACGAAGATTTAATGTTTAATCATTTTGTGGATTGGAAAACGCTTAAGGGATTTGAACAGGTAGGAAACCAACTCAAAAGTGACCAGCATAGTATGACAAAAGCTTTTCAAAAGAACATAGCAATTTTAAATTCTATAGATCTAAGCCTTTTTCATAATGAAACGTTCATGCAGGTGATCCTATCTTTAGGGCACTCGCAATTAAAATCTAACAATTTTCCTGAACAAATTGTGAGAGATCCGGTTTTTAGAGATTTTTGCGTAGATATGGTTCAGAGCCTTTAAAAATGATTTTTCGCACGTTTTCCTGATCTAAGCTAAAATCTTTCAGCGTCTAAGCGCTTCTTTTAAAATAATTCAATCGCGAGAACTTTCAATTCAGTCTAAATGATTATTTGTGAAGTGGAGCGATTACATTCTTGTTTAGGCTTTATCAAAGAAGCTGATTGCTAATCTTAAATTAGCAATCAGTGATCAACTTTTAATCGTTAATGTTTTTTGACAGAACGAACAAACTTTCTAATTGTTTTTGGCTGGAAGACAAAATGGATGAACAGGATTTAATAAGAGATGCGATTCTTGCGATAGAACCCATGAGATTGCTATATTCTTCTGTGTGGTCTAAATGTTTAACTTCTAATTGTTTTGAAAATTTTTTAGCAGGTTTTCGGTCTGTTGCAACTCTTGAGACATAGCCTTTAGATTTTCTAGCCTATTCAAATAAGATTGAATGTATTGTCTTTTTCCCAAGGGTATGTTTGTGATACTTTGGCTGGATGCGAGGACAGTTTTAACTTCGTTTTGATATCTGTCAAAATCAGTGGGTGTTATAAATGCAAACAAAGAAGTTGAAAACGCACTCTTTGTTTTCTCTATTTGATTTTCAAAATGATCAAGATAGCGTGAAATTTTGTAAGAATGGATGACTTTAGGTTCTTTAAGGTGCAAATTTCTTTTATCAATAATTTCGACGGGTGCATTTTAAGATAATGCAATTTGCTTTCATAGACAGTTCGTCCAACATTGAATTGCGAATAAGCATTGGAAGAGGAGTCTGTCCTAGTAAGTTTACTATTTTCAAGTACATAATATCCCGAGGTATTTTCTTCATAAGGAATGTCAATTAAACCGACTTCGCGGCTTTTGTATTGGAGCCTAGCTAGTTTTAGACCCATTGGATCCTGAACAAAAACGCTACCATAAGAATTTGTCTTTATGGCTCTATTAATTTCACCCCTTGCACCGTCTCAACATGTGGCTTAAGCGCTGATGAAAATCCATGGTAATATTTAGCTAATTCCTGGATTGCTTTTTTACAGCCCATAGTTCGATCAAGGCCTCACGGCCAAAGGGTCCAAAAGCAATTAGACTCCTTTTCAATGGGAGACAATATTTTTAGGCTGTTTTGACTGAGTAGAGACTGTAACTCTAAACGTACAAGTTATCTTTGACCCATAATCTAAGTCAGTGCTTTTTGATAGTCTAATTATATAAGCACCAGTCGCTTTATTTTTACCTATTGATCCGTGTATTTTTATGCTGGCTGGATCAATTTCAGGCATCGTTTTTAACTCATTGATCATCTGGGTTAATATCCATTGATTTGCTACATTTGTTGATTTGTCAATTTGAGCAAGAATTTGATTGAATTTTTGTTTAATCAATTGATCATTATTATTGTTATTAACCTGAGAAAAAGAGCGTTTTCTTCAGTCTGTACGAGATTTAAGTCTTCAATAGAATCTGAAAGTTGATGGACTGGCGAAGTGGATAATGTATTATCGACTGGAGTTGTAAAAGAAATATTGGAGTTATTTACCGGTTGCATAGATGATCATCCTTTAATGATTTTAAAACGAAAAGTTGAATATTAAAAATTAATATTTTTTATTTGTCAATGTGAAAAATATGGAATTATAATAAATAATTAAATATATCAAACATTTTAGGGAATCAAAAAAATTAAATTATATTTTTTACGATGAAGAAAGATTGTTTTTGAAAGCATTCGAAAAAACACTTTCGAAGTCTACAATGAAGGAGTCCTTTGCTTTTTTAGGAACTGTTATTAAGATGTAAGATGGCACATCCTTCTCAAGATTTAATTACTTTTAAAATCTATAATTGAGTTCTAAATTCACTTCCTGCTCTTGGCGTTTATTGCCTAGTTCAATATCATACCAGGATGTGAGGGCAAATTGATCATTGATAAAGTAGTCAAGCCCTGCACCCACTTGTACCTGATTAAAGAGCTCATTAGTTCCAAAGACGGAAAAGTCAGCGCTTATGCCAGGAAAAGCGGCTGTATATTTTTCCCGCTAAGGAGTCGATGACCAACGTAGCTGACAGATAAGCTGGGTAGAAAGCTGCCTCCATACCAATTGAAGTTTTTAGCAAATTGAATGCCCGCTTCATAGCGTATTAGGTTGGAATGGTTGCTTTTGACAATAAGATCAATACTTTCTGCTCCTTTTTCGCGGTAATTATTCTGTTGAACAAAATAATAATCAGCATTAGCAAAGGGATCACGTCCATAGTGCAATAGTACATGTTCAATCCAAAGCCTAAATGTGGATTAAATCCATAGCTATAATGTCTGTTCCGTGCTGTTCGATCTATGTTGGCAAAATGAATGTTTCGTCGAACGTTAAAATTGTTGATAAACCCTAAAAGAGTGGCGTCAATGAAATAATTGGGCGTTCCATACGTTAAATAGCTACCTGCATAGAAGCTATTAATGTCAGAATGGCCAGCTGAATTTTCCCAATGAAGGTTTGTCCGTGAATAAGCCACTCCAACCCCGCCATACAGGGCGTCATAAAGCTTATTATCAAGACCTACGGCGATGCCTTCACTGGCTGTATTAAATCCTCTTAAACCTTGAGATTTATTTTGACGTACAAAATCTCCTGCCGCAGCAATCCACATATTGCCTCTTTGAAGAGGACTGAAGTTGCAGGGATCGTAGGAATTACGCAAAAACCTTAATCGGTCAACGAAAGTGTTATTAATCATATGCGCGGTATCTGCAGCCGTAAGACTTAAAGCTTCGAAGATGGCAGGATGCATCTGATCAAGCGCTTTTGTTCTTGTTCAGGCGTGAGAGTGTTTAGAGCCGCTATAATTGTCAAAATATCGGGATCCGCACTCATGTGGTCACGAATGTACTCTGCGACACGTAAAGCATTTCCAGTTAATCCAAAGGTGTCTAAATTTGTAGTCAGAACTGTCAAAACAACCGAGGTAGGAAAGTAATTAACACCTAAGAGGACATTGGAAGGAAGGAGCGTGGTTGCAAATTGTCCGGTGACTCCGCCTCCGGCTTGTATGATCGTATAATTTGTACCGCGTAGATAAATTCCTGGTGCAGCACTAACTGCTAAAGTCCCGCCATTAATGGTCACAGGACCTGCAGCTAAAATGAGATCGGATTGGCCCATACTATTGATTTCTGCTTCATAAACACCCGTCGGATTGATTACCAAACTATTGACAGTTAAAGTGCCAATGGAATTGCCCGGTGAGATAATCCCATTAAGAATGACATTTCCGACTGTTCCTATTCCGGAAAGTGTGGCCCCAGGATTGACAGTGAGAAGACTTCCAAGAACTCCATTCACTTTTAAGTTACCAGCAACAACAGTGGTACTGCCGGCAAAACCCAGGCTATTGCCGGTCATTGCTACCGTGCCAGTGCCTTGCTTTAGAAAAGCCCCTGATCCGGAAAGACTTCCCCGAAGGTTCCATCAAAATTCTGATCTAAAACAAAAGTCGCATTATCGATCACACTTCCTGAAGGAATACTATTTGTATTTCCTTGTAAGATCCCTCCAGTGATTGTTGTGCTTCCTGTGTAGCTATTGGCCCCGGATAAAATGAGTAGGCCGGCATTTTGTTTAATTAACATCCCTGTCCCGCTGATAGGCCCGGAAAACACCCCTGTTGTCGGCTGGTCAAAAATAAGAATGCTATTGTTTAAAACTGGACCAGACGGGATATTGGTTGTACTCCCTTGAAGAGTCCCGCCCGTGATGGTGGTTCCACCTGCATAAGTATTTGTCCCTGAAAGAATGAGCGTTCCAGCATTTTGTTTTACAAAAGAACCAGTTCCCGTAATGTTGCCGGAATAAGTCCCGTTGGCGGCCTGATCAAAAACTAAAATGCCATTATCTAAAACTCCATTTGAGGCTGGAATACTAGTGGTATTCCCTTGCAGAGTTCCAGCAGAGATTATTGTCCCGGCTGCATATGAATTTGTTCCCGTCAGAACAAGGGTACTTGCTCCCTGTTTTACTAAAGCACCTGTACCAGTAATATTGCTTGCGTACGTTCCAGGTGTTGATTGGTCAAAAACCAAAGTGCTATTATCTGTGATCCCCGCCTGTGGAAGATTTGTCGCGTTACCTTGAAGAGTTCCTGTGGTCACAACGCCAGTCCCGCTTAGGGTATTTGTACCCGTTAAGATGAGTGTTCCATTTCCAATTTTAGTGAGCGTGCCGGCTCCTGTTAAATTTTGCGGGACAGTGATGGTAAAAGCCTGGCTATCGAATGTGCTTGTGTTTGTGAGAGTTGCTGTTGTGAGGCCTGAAATAAAGCTGGAACTACCCCTGAAGCTTGTAAAGTGGCATTATTAAGCGTAAAAGAGCCAACCCCGGCTCCTCCTGTAATAGAACCTGTGGTCAGCCGGCTATTCGTAGCGACATTCAGAGTGCCGCTGTTGCTGACAGCCATTAAAATACTGCCTGCTGTCACTTGCGAATTATTTGTTACGTTCATAAGACCGATACCGGCACTTCCAATCGTCAGAGTCCCTGTATTAGTCCAGGTTGATGTAGCATCACAGGTTGCACTTCCTGAGCTTCCAGCCAAAGATCCAATGGTAGTTGTTCCGGTGGAAGCTGTTGCGTTCGACGTTAAATTGAATATACCGGTCCCTGATTGCGCGATAGTAAAGTTGCCTGTGCACGTCCAGGTGACACCCGAAGGAGGGGCGTTGTTGACAGTCAAAGTTCCTGTAATTCCCGTATTTTGCCCGACAACACATGAACCTGTAGAGGCTTTAGCACTATTATTCACACTGAGTGTACATGTTCGTGAAACTCCAACTACCAAATTTCCTGCATTAGTAAAAGTTGTATTCGCGTCGCGGATGATTGCATTAAAGTTATTGCCAGCATTCACACCAAATTCAATGCTTCCAGTGTTTAGTGCTGCTCCTTGTCTAACTGTAAAGTTTGCTATATTTCCGGAAAGCCCAACTTTGAAATCGCCTGTATTGTTCCACGCCGAGTTCGGATCTTGCACGGTGATATCAGCTGAACTTCCTGCGTTTGCCGCCGCTTGAGTGGTTGTTGTATTCAAAATCCCGCCATTTTGAATAGTGATTCGGCCATCAGCAAAATCTCCTAAAAGAAAAGATCCCGCACCTGTATTATTATTCCATGTCAGTGCATTTACAGTGACTTGACTTGTGCCAGTCGTGCTACCAATAATGGCAGTTTGTGATGTAAGATTTTGGCTAGTGAAATTTATTCCCGATCCATTATCTGTAACAACAATTCCTGCTGTAGGAGAATCGGTATCAGTTCTTGGAGTCCCGCCATTTGCTATGTTGGCAGTGTCATTAATTGTAGGTGGCCCAACCGGATTCCAATTGGTGCCTAAAGCCCAGTCTCCATTACCTACATTCCAGTTAAAGGTGGTCGCATTTAAAGTTGATAAACAAGTAGAGACTAAAATGAATGAGATAAAACTCTTATTAAAAATCACCCATTTGGTTTTTCTATAAAGAATCGTATATTTTTATTCTGAAACCCATCGTTTTCCAAAAATTGAGATCCTCTGAAAAAACCATTGCCCACCTCGTGTTGTCAATGGGGATGTGCATAAAAGTTATAATTTTTTTGTCAAAATAATTTTTTTGTCAATATAAATGATTGATTATAAATAAGTTATCATCATAAATTGTTAACAATTTCGCTTTAAAATTTCGCTTTGTGCTTGGTTTTTTGGAATTTCTTAAGAATTTTGCTTGACATTTAAGAAATCTATGTTATTTTATTATACACTAATAAAGTCGAATTTTCATTCCACACAAAAGCTCAAGAAAAAGCATGGCAAAAGAAGATACTATAAAACTTGATGGAACAGTAGAAGAGTTATTACCCAATATGACCTTCCGAGTTTCCCTTCAAAATGGATTAAAAGTGATTGCTCATCTTTGCGGGAAGATGCGAATGAAAAATATCCGTGTATTAGTGGGAGATGTAGTGACTGTGGAAATGTCTCCTTATGATTTGACAAAGGCGCGGATTATTTTCCGCCAGCGCTAAGCAAGAGATAAAATTTCGGTTTTAAAGATTTAAATTCATTGAGAAAACCCGGAATTGACATCAATTTTTGATGCGCCAGCGACCTTTAAGGTTTGAGAAAAATAAATCAAATCCCCGAGGGGATTTGGTCTTCTTTTCTCAGTCCTTGGAAAGAAAAGGAAGAAAACGCGATTAGTGTTGATCTTTTTGCAAAAAGTCTACACTAGCATGCTTTGAGTTTGTGAATAAAAGGTAGCTTGCCCAGATAGCTCAGTGGTAGAGCACTTGCATGGTAAGCAAGCGGTCGAAGGTTCAATTCCTTTTCTGGGCAAAAATGAAAAAATTAACAAAAAACGTCCTTACTGGAAATTTTAACGGAGGATTAAATGGCAAAACAAGCATTTCAACGTAAGAAGCCTCACGTAAACGTGGGCACAATTGGCCACGTCGACCATGGCAAAACAACATTAACAGCTGCTATTACAAAAGTATTGGCTGAAGCCGGTGGAGCTGTCTTTAGAGATTACGCTTCAATCGATAACACACCTGAAGAAAAAGCACGTGGGATTACGATTAACTCCACACACGTTGAATACGAAACAGATGCACGTCACTATGCTCACGTAGACTGCCCAGGCCACGCCGACTACGTAAAAAACATGATCACCGGTGCTGCTCAAATGGACGGTGCGATTCTTGTGGTTGCTGCAACAGACGGTGCAATGCCTCAAACTCGTGAACACATTTTGTTGGCTCGCCAGATGCAGGTGCCTGCTATCGTGGTCTTCCTTAATAAAGTGGATATGCTCGGCGAAAGCGATCAGGAGCTTCTTGACCTCGTAGAAATGGAGCTTCATGAGCTTCTCGAGTCAAAAGGTTATAAAGATGTTCCGATTATCAGAGGATCTGCTCTAAAAGCTCTCGAAGGCGACCCAAAATATGTGGAAGCTATTAAGCAGTTGATGAAAACTGTGGATGANAAAATCCCAACACCAGCTCGCGAAATCGATAAGCCATTCCTGATGCCTATTGAAGACGTTTTCTCGATTTCTGGACGTGGAACAGTTGCAACTGGCCGTGTGGAGAGAGGGATTGTTAAGTTGAACGATAAATTACAGCTCGTTGGTCTTGGCGAAACTCGTGAAACAGTAGCGACCGGTATTGAGATGTTCAATAAATCCATGGACGAAGCTCGTGCAGGTGAAAACGTCGGTCTTCTCTTACGCGGTCTTGAAAAGACTGATATCGAGAGAGGGATGGTGTTAGCTGCTCCTGGAACATGCACACCTCACACTGAGTTTAAAGCTCCTGTTTACGTTTTAACAAAAGAAGAAGGCGGACGTAAGAAGCCATTCTTCAGCGGATATCGTCCTCAGTTCTACTTTAGAACAACAGACGTAACCGGAACAATCGAACTTCCAGCAGGAACAGAGATGGTGATGCCAGGTGATAACGTTGAGATCCATGTAAAGCTTATCGCCCCTGTTGCGATGGAAAAAGGGATGCGTTTTGCGATCCGTGAAGGCGGTCATACGATCGGTGCCGGAACGGTATCTGAGATCATTAAGTAATTAGAATATATTTAGAGGCCGGATTTAAAATCCGGCTTCTAATTTCTAGTTCCTAAAAAGGGTGTGTAGCTCAGCTGGTAGAGCAGCGGTCTCCAAAGCCGCCGGTCGGGGGTTCGAATCCCTCCGCACTCGAAGTAAACGGGTCATCAAAGATTCACGAGGTGAAAACGTGGTAGTGGAAGTTAAAACAATGGAACCCAAAAAAACCAACAAGCTGTTCTTCACTCTCCTAAGGAAAAAGAAGCGGTAAGTTCTGCAAAGAAATTACAGGCAGCAGATTTTGTTGGCGAAGTAAAAGCTGAACTGAAGCGTATTAGCTGGACGAGCCCTGAGGAATTAAAAACTTATACAAAAATCGTTGTGGGCGCAACGTTTGTATGTGGGATGGGAATTTATTTTATGGACCTGCTTATTCAAGCAAGTCTCTGGGTGTTAGAGTCTGCCCTGCGTTGGATAGTTTAAGATTATAACAGTGGTGAATCAATGCACAAGTGGTATGTTGTACAAGTCATGTCAACTCATGANAAAAAGGTCAAGAAAGCATTAGAAGAGCATCGTGATCTCAAGGGAATGGGTGATATTATAGAAAAAGTGCTGTTGCCGATTGAAAACGTATCCGAAGTNAAAAAAGGGCAGCAAAAAGTTGTTGAGAAGCGTTTATGGCCTGGATACCTGCTTGTAAAGATGGCTTTATCCGATGAATCATGGCATTATGTGAAAGCCACGCCTGGTGTGATTGANTTNTTAGGCGGAGATAAGCCGACAGCTCTATCAGAAGCGGAAGTGGCTGAGATTCTAAGGGACCTGGAAGATAAAAAGCAAAAAGTAACCCAAAGACATAAGTTTGAAGTCGGAGATAGGGTTAAAATTACAGATGGCGTTTTCGTCAACTTCATTGGAACTGTTTCAGAAGTCTTCCACGATAAGGGACGCTTAAGTGTATTAGTTTCCATTTTTGGAAGAGATACACGTGTCGATGACTTAGAATTTATGCAAGTGGAAAGCATTAGCGAAGAAGCTGAGGCTTCTTAAAATTTGAGAAGAATTTATTGGAGTGAAGCTGCAATTGATTGGTTAAATGACCAAACTTCTGGCCTCCCAGCTTACACCCTAGTCCTAAAAATAAAGGGAAATTATGTCCAAGAAAGTCATTAAAATTATTAAGTTGCAGATTCCTGCAGGAAAAGCCAACCCAGCACCGCCTATAGGACCAGCCTTAGGTTCTGCCGGGGTCAATATTATGGCATTCTGTAAAGAATTCAACGCAAAAACTCAATCGATGGCCGGAGATATTCTTCCAGTTGTCATTACTGTGTATGCTGATAAAAGCTTCACATTTATAACAAAAAGCCTCCTGTTTCAGAACTGTTGAAAAAAGCAACGGGTGTGGAAAAGGGTTCTGCTGTACCAAACCGCGATAAGGTTGGCAAGGTGACCAGAAAGCAAGCGCTTAAAATTGCAGAAGAAAAAATGCAAGATATGAATGCGCGTGATTTGGAAGCTGCTGCTAACATCGTTTTAGGAACGGCTCGTTCAATGGGCTTAGAATTAGTTGCTGATTAGAATCTAAAGACTGAAGATGCTTCTTGAGTCATTTAGGTTAAACAATAAAAAAACAATAAGTGAACATGGGTCGCCAAAGTAAAAGAAATCGGGAGGCAGCAAAACTAGTAGATGTCAATAAGACCTACTCAGTTAAGGAAGCTGTCGAAATATTAAAGAAATGTCCGCCGGTCAAATTTGACCAAACAGTGGATATTGCTTTAAGAATAGGCGTTGACCCGCGTAGAACGGACCAGCAGGTTCGTGGAACTGTATCACTACCGAATGGTACAGGAAAGTCGATAGTAATACTCGTCTTTGCAAGAGGGGAGAAGGCTAAAGAAGCCTTAGCCGCTGGAGCAGACTACGCAGGTGACGATGAACTTTTAGAAAAAGTTAGCGGGGGATGGACTGGTTTTGATGCCGTTATAGCCACCCCAGATATGATGCGCGAAGTGGGTAAGTTGGGTAAAGTCCTCGGTCCTCGTGGACTTATGCCGACTCCAAAAGCGGGTACCGTAACCACTGATATAGCAAAGGCTATCAACGAGCTCAAAGGCGGTAAAATTGAGTTTAAGTTGGATCGTCATGGCGTTGTCAACAATGGCGTGGGTAAGATGTCNTTTGCGCATGATAAACTTGAAGAAAACATTATGGCCTTTTTGCACGCTGTGCAAAAGTCCAGACCAGCTGCAGCGAAAGGTGTATTTATGAGATCGGGCTATCTTTCATCAACGATGGGCCCTGGCGTAAAAATCGACCTGCGTGCAATTGAGCAAGCTTAAGAGGAGATATCATGAGACAAGAAAAGCAATTCCTCTTAGATGAAGTGCGTGGACACATTACAAAAAGTGATTCCTTTCTAATTATGCGCTATAAAGGCTTAACAGCTAATAAAGCCAATGAATTTCGTGGAGATATCTCCAAGAAAGGGGGAACAGTTGAAGTTGTGCGAAAGCGCATATTGGTTAAAGCTGCTCAAGCCGCTGGCATAGAAATTGACCTCAACTCGCTGGAAGGTCATATCGGGATTGTCTTAGGTGGCAAAGATCCTTTTGAAACAACAAAGTTTGTTTATAAGTTTTGCCAGGACAACGATAAGGCTGTTGAAGTGATCGGCGGTCGATTTGAAGGCCAACTCTATAATGCAGCTGAAATGGAGGCGTTATCTAAACTGCCCGGAAAAGACGAAATGCGTGCGCAGTTGCTTAGCGTTCTTCAAGCTCCGATGTCTCAGACATTGGGAGTCATGGATGCCGTGTTGTCAAGCGTTGTTTACTGTTTAGACAACAAGAGCAAGCAAGACAGCTAATATTAAAATTAAACCCATAACAGAAAGTTATAAGAAATTAAAGAGGTAATACTGTGAGTAAAAAAACAGAAGATTTAGTCAATGCACTCAGCGAATTGAGCGTTTTAGAAATGGCTGAGTTGAAAACTATGCTCGAAGATAAGTGGGGCGTTAAAGCTGCTGCAGCCGCTGTTGCAGTTGCAGCTCCTGCTGCTGGTGGCGCAGCTCCTGCTGCTGCTGCAGAAGCAAGTGATTTCCAAGTCACCTTGGCTGAAGCACCAAACGACAAGAAAATCGGCATTATTAAAGTTGTGCGTGAGATCACTGGTCTTGGCTTAAAAGAAGCTAAAGAATTAGTTGACGGCGCACCAAAAGTTGTCAAAGAAACTGCTCCAAAAGCAGAAGCTGAAGACATCAAGAAGAAGCTTGAAGCTGCCGGTGCAAAAGTCACCCTTAAGGGTCTTTAATCACTAAATAAAGGCGTAAAGAGCAGGACCAGAAGCATAATGCCTAAAATTAGGCATCATGCTTCTGGCTCCTCTCTTGCGTTTGTTTTTATTTTGGCTTTTTGGTGTCGGATTAAGACTTGACCTTTAAGATGTTTTAAGGTTTAATCCGAAACCCATTATCCAAACAATCAAGCTAAGTTATACAGGGAGACCTTCATAATGTTGAAAAGGCCGCCACAACGTAAGAGTTTTATCAATAANAAAGAAATTATTGATCTTCCAAACCTTATAGAAATCCAAATAAAATCCTATAATCAGTTTCTTCAGGCTAATAAGTTTGCAGATGAAAGGGAAAATATTGGACTGGAAGAAGTCTTCAAAGAGATGTTTCCCATCAAATCCTACGATGAGAAGACAATTTTGGAATATATTTCTTATGGTCTCGGTGTACCCAAGTATACACCAGAAGAGTGTATTCGCCGCGGTATTACATATAATGTCACTTTGAAAGTGAAATTTCGTTTAACAGACGAAACAGGAATTAAGGAAGAAGAAGTCTACATGGGTACAATTCCCATCATGACAGATAAAGGAACTTTTATTATCAATGGCGCAGAACGTGTTGTTGTTTCGCAATTGCACCGTTCTCCCGGTATTTGCTTTGAACAAGAGCGGCATGCGCGTGGAAACGTCATTTATTCCTTCCGTATCATTCCCTACCGTGGAAGCTGGCTTGAAGGTGCTTTTGACAGCAATGATCTCATTCATATCTATATCGACCGGAAGAAACGTCGTCGTAAAATTTTGGCAACCACATTCATTCGCGCTTTAGGTTATTCAACGAATGCCGATATTATTGAAGAATTTTATAGCACACGAAAAGTTAAAATTAAAAATGAAAAAGAATTTGTCAAATATGTCGGTAAAATTCTTGCACAGGATGTGGTAGATGAAGACAGTGGCTTGATCTTTGGTAAAGCTGCAGAAAAATTGACTACAGCCATGCTTAAGCGCATGGTAGACGCTGGCATTGACATGATCCGTATTGCTGAAGATGCTGATGAGACAAGTCCTATTATTAAAATGTTAGCNAAAGATCCAACAGATTCATATGAATCTGCATTGAAAGACTTTTATCGTAAGATTAGACCCGGCGAACCTGCGACTTTATCAAATGCCCGTTCTGCAATTATGCGTCTTTTCTTCGACCCGAAACGTTATAACCTGGGAAGAGTTGGTCGTTATAAACTCAATTCTAAACTAGGCTATGAATTAACCGATGAGCAGTTGCAGACAGTCACATTGACAAAAGAAGATGTGATCGGCGCGCTTAAATACCTGATCCGTCTAAAACAGGGTCGGGATGATGTCAATGTGGATGATATTGACCACTTAGGCAACCGCCGGGTACGTTCAGTAGGGGAGTTGATCCAAAACCAATGCCGCATTGGTTTGGCACGTATGGANAAAATCATACGAGAAAGAATGAACCTGTTTGACTTTTCGTCTGACACCCTCACCCCAGGAAAAATTGTTTCCGCAAAGGGGCTTTCAGGAGTTCTTAAAGACTTNTTTGGTCGTTCGCAACTTTCCCAATTTATGGATCAGACGAATCCGATTGCAGAACTTACGCACAAGCGTCGTCTTTCCTCCTTGGGACCTGGCGGCTTAAATAGAGACCGTGCCGGTTTTGAGGTTCGCGACGTCCATGCAAGCCATTATGGAAGGATTTGCCCAATTGAAACACCTGAGGGACCCAACATCGGTTTGATTACCTCTTTGTCAGCATTTGCTAAAATTAATGAATTCGGTTTTATTGAAACCCCTTACCTCATTGTGCGCGATGGCGTGGTGACAGACGAGATTGAGTATATGACTGCAGATCAGGAAGAACGCTGCGTTATCGCTCAGGCTTCAGCCAAACTGGATGAATACAACATGTTTGCAGAGCCTATTTGTTGGGCAAGATACCGCGGTGAACCGATGGAAATTGAGTCCAGCAAAGTCACTCATATGGATGTTTCTCCAAAGCAGCTCGTTTCTATTGTCACAGGGCTGATTCCCTTCCTTGAACACGACGACGCGAACCGTGCTTTGATGGGTTCAAACATGCAACGTCAAGGTGTTCCTCTTTTAAAACCGGATGCTCCAATTGTAGGAACCGGTTTGGAAGCGCGCGCTGCACGTGACTCCGGAGCTGTTGTTGTCGCTCAGGAAGATGGCGTTGTTGAGTTTGTTGATGGAACAAAGATTATTATTTCTCCTAAAGACAACCGCATGGAGAANAAAGTCTACCAACTGAAGAAATTTTTGCGCTCGAATGCAGGGACTTGCATTAACCAGCAACCTCTTGTGCAGATGGGCGATAAAATTAAAGCCGGCGATGTGATTGCAGATGGTCCTGCAACAGACAAAGGTGAAGCAGCTCTTGGACGAAACGTTCTTGTCGCTTTCATGCCCTGGTTTGGATACAACTTTGAAGATGCGATTATCATCTCTGAAAAACTTCTTAGAGAAGATGCCTTCACATCGATCTATATCGAAGAATTTGAATTGACTGCTAGGGATACAAAACTTGGCAAGGAAGAAATTACCCGCGATATTCCTAATGTGTCTGAAGAAGCGTTAGTTAACCTTGGCGACGATGGCATCATTCGAATCGGTGCTGAAGTGAAGCCTGGCGATATTTTAGTTGGTAAGATCACGCCTAAATCTGAAACCGAATTAGCGCCTGAAGAAAGACTTCTGCGTGCTATCTTTGGTGAAAAAGCCGCTGACGTGAAAGACGCCTCCTTAACAGTTCCTCCAGGAACTGAAGGGGTGGTCATGGATGTGAAGGTCTTTAGCCGTCGCGACCGCCTGTCTAAAACAGATGATGAGCTTGTAGAAGAGGCAACTCGTTTAAAAGATATTCAAAAAGAATACAAGACGAAGCTAAATGAAATCCGTACGGAGCGTCGCGAACGTCTGGGTGCACTTCTATTGAATGAGTTATCTCCCGGAACAGTGGTTCATCGTAAAACGGCAGAAGTGATCTTTGAAGAAGGCGCTCTAATTTCTCAAGATATCATAGAATTGCTTGAAAAAGAGAACATTGAAGATCTCTTAATGCCTGAGAACGAGTTGTTCCAAACTGCAAAGCAAATTTTGCATGATTATAACATTAATATTCAAACACTCGATACTCAGTATAAGACCGAGATCGAGCATATGAAGAAAGGCGATACTGATCTTGATCCGGGCATCATCCGCCAGGTGAAGGTTTATGTCGCTTCCAAACGGAAGTTGCAAGTCGGTGATAAGATGGCCGGCCGCCACGGTAACAAAGGGGTTGTGTCCAAAATCGTCCGCGAGGCCGACATGCCTTATATGGAAGATGGACAGCCTATAGAAGTTATTTTGAATCCATTGGGCGTACCTTCACGTATGAACATGGGGCAGCTTTTTGAAACGCATTTAGGATTTGCCGCAAGGAAAGCCGGAATTTGGGTACAAAGTCCTGTGTTTGAAGGATTCCCAGAGGAAGAAATTTGGGATATGATGAGACAGCAAGGCATGCCAGAAGATGGTAAATTCTATCTCTATGATGGCTGTACCGGGGAGCGTTTCGATAACTCTGTTGTTGTCGGTTACATCTATATCTTAAAACTTTCTCACTTAGTCGCTGACAAAATCCACGCCCGTGCCGTGGGACCTTACTCCTTAGTCACACAGCAGCCTTTGGGCGGTAAAGCACAAATGGGTGGACAGCGTTTCGGNGAGATGGAGGTATGGGCCGCAGAAGCCTATGGCGCTGCCCACTTATTGCAGGAATTATTGACAGTTAAATCGGATGACGTTTCGGGCCGTACTCGCATTTACGAGTCGATCGTCAAAGGGGATAATTTATTAAAATCCGGAACTCCTGAATCATTCAACGTTTTGATTAAGGAAATGCAAGGTCTTGGCCTTGACGTACGTACAGAATCCGTGATACAATAGACTTAATTAGAGGAACTTAAGCATGACAGACAATCATCATCACAAAGATGAGCAGCAATTTGATAAGCTGACGATCCAGATCGCATCCGATGAGATCATCAGAAATCAATGGTCGCGTGGAGAAATTAANAAACCCGAAACGATTAACTATCGTACTTTCAAGCCCGAAAAAGGCGGTTTGTTTTGCGANAAAATCTTCGGTCCCACACGCGATTGGGAATGCGCTTGTGGAAAGTACAAGAAAATCAAGCACAAAGGGATCGTTTGCGATCGTTGCGGCGTTGAAGTCACTCTATCCAAAGTTCGCCGCGAAAGAATGGCCCATATTGAGTTGGCTGTTCCCGTTGTTCACATCTGGTTCTTTAAGACGATGCCTTCACGTATTGGCAATGTTTTGGGAATGTCTTCTACCGACCTCGAAAGAGTTATCTATTATGAAGAATATGTTGTGACAGATCCAGGCAATACAGATTTAGANAANAAACAGCTGTTAAATGATGTTGAATACCGCGAAGCACAAGAAAAGTATGGCCGGGATGCATTCCAGGCTAAAATGGGTGCTGAGGCTGTACGCGATCTACTCGCCACAGAGGACCTGCAGGCAGTCTTAATCGAGCTAAAAGATAAATTGCGTAAGACAAAATCGATGCAAGCTCGTATGAAGCTGGCTAAACGTTTAAAAATCGTAGAAAGCTTTGTGTCTTCTACGAATAAGCCTGAATGGATGGTCATGTCTTGTGTTCCGGTCATCCCGCCAGACTTAAGACCGTTGGTCCCATTAGATGGTGGACGTTTTGCTACATCTGACCTGAACGATCTCTATCGCCGTGTTATTAACCGTAACAATCGTCTAAAAGCAATTTTGAAGCTAAAAACACCTGAAGTGATCATACGTAATGAAAAACGTATGCTGCAGGAAGCTGTGGATGCCCTCTTTGATAACGGCCGTCATGGCCATCCTGTGATGGGAGCCGGCAACCGTCCTTTAAAATCTCTTTCAGAAATGTTGAAAGGNAAGCAAGGTCGCTTCCGTCAAAACTTGTTGGGTAAACGTGTGGACTACTCCGGCCGTTCTGTTATTATCGTTGGCCCGGAACTCAAGTTCAATCAGTGCGGCTTGCCAAAGCTGATGGCTTTGGAACTTTTCGAACCCTTCATTGTAAAACGTTTGAAAGATCTAGGTTATGTTTACACCATCCGCTCTGCTAAGAAAATGATTCAGCGTCATGCGCCGGAAGTTTGGGACGTTCTCGAAGATATTATTAAAGGACATCCAGTTCTTCTTAACCGTGCGCCAACCTTGCACCGTTTAGGTATCCAGGCTTTCGAACCTGTCCTTATCGAGGGAAAGGCGATCCGTATCCATCCGTTAGTCTGCGCTGCTTTCAACGCCGACTTTGACGGTGACCAGATGGCTGTTTATGTTCCATTATCTGTAGAGGCCCAGTTAGAAGCCAAGTTATTGATGATGGCCCCAGATAATATTTTCTTGCCATCCTCAGGTAAACCGGTTGCTGTTCCTTCGCAGGATATGACGCTCGGTCTTTACTATCTGATGCACGATCCGTTGTACTTCCCAGAAGAGCATGGATTAAAAGTTCGCGTCTTCCGCGATGCTCAGGAAGTCTTGATGGCTTTGAATTCTAGCGGAAGTTACAACTGGTATGAAGAAGCTAAGGCATCTTCTAANAAAGGCGGAAAGGAAAGCTCTAAGGTTCCTTATAACCGCGGGCTGCGTATTCATGAACAAATTAAGCTCAGAACCGATGCAGGTATTATTGAAACCACACCAGGTCGTGTGCTTTTCAATACCATCGTGCCGAAGGAATTAGGATTCCAAAACTACAACTTGCCTAAGAAAAAGATGAGCGAGCTAGTGATGGACTGCTACAANAAAGTAGGGTTGGAAGCTACTGTTCGTTTCCTTGACAATTTGAAATCTTTAGGGTTCTCAGAAGCGACTAAAGCGGCTCTCTCTATGGGCGTCTGCGATGTCAGAATTCCTGAGATCAAAGGAAAAATCCTTGAGGAAGCACATGAACGTGTTGCTCAGGTGAAAAAGCAATACGAAGAAGGGATTATTACGGATGGTGAGCGTCAGTCTAAGACAATTAGTATTTGGACTGAAGTTTCCGAGCAAGTCTCCGAAGAGCTCTTTAAGTTAGTAGGCGAAGTGAAAGATTCCAAACGTAATCCGCTCTATATGATGTTGGATTCAGGCGCTCGCGGTAACAAATCTCAGATTAGACAGTTGGGTGCCTTAAGGGGTTTGATGGCAAAACCGTCAGGCGCTATTATTGAATCTCCAATTACCTCTAACTTCCGTGAAGGTTTGACTGTTCTTGAGTATTCGATTTCTTCCCACGGTGCTCGTAAGGGTCTTGCCGATACAGCCTTAAAAACTGCTGACTCCGGTTACCTGACACGCCGTTTGGTCGACGTCGCGCAAGATGTGATTATCACTGAAGCTGACTGCGGAACGCTGAATGGAATTGAAGTCTCGGCTATTAAGCAAGGTCAGGAGGAACTCCTTCCTTTGAAGGATCGAATTTTCGGACGCACAGTTTGCGATGACATCTATCTGCCTGGCGATAGCACAAAATTATTGGCTAAATCGGGAGACATTTTAACGATTCAGCAAGCTGAAGCGATCGACGACTCCGGGATTGAAAATGTGAAAATTCGCTCAGTGTTAACTTGCGAAACCAGACGAGGNGTCTGTGCAAAATGCTATGGTCTTAACCTGGCTAACGGACGCACTGTCGGTCAAGGNGAAGCGGTCGGCATTATCGCTGCCCAGTCCATCGGTGAACCGGGTACACAGTTAACGATGCGTACTTTCCACTTGGGTGGTATCGCCTCTGCAAGCGTAAGTCCTGAATTAGTGACAGATCATGATGGAATTGTCATCTACTCTGATTTGCGTGTTGTACAAAATGACGAAGGTTTCTGGATCGCATTGAACAAGAATGGTTCATTGCACATCGTTCGTGATGAAGGCAGATCCGTTGAAGAATACAAAAAACTGCTTAGCACCAAATCTATAGAGCCGCTTCAAACGTTCAACGTTGAATTGGGAACAAAAATCCTAGTGGCTGATGGATCTAAGGTCAAATTAGGTAAGAAAATCGCTGAGTGGGAACAACATAATATTCCTATCATCTGCGATCGCCCTGGTTATGTAAAATACGAGGACCTCGTAGAAGGGATTTCGACGGAGCGTGATGTGAACAAGCAAACCGGTCAGGTTGAGCTTGTTGTGAAACAGCATCGTGGCGAGCTTCACCCGCAAATCGTGATTTATGCGGATAAAGAGTACACAGAGCTTGTTGGAACCTATCCAATTCCATCCGGTGCGATTATTTCTGTAGCTGAAGGTCAATATGCAAGCGGTGGTAAGCTGTTAGCGAGATTGCCACGCGGAGCTGTAAAAACAAAAGATATCACTGGCGGTCTTCCTCGTGTTGCGGAACTTTTCGAAGCACGCAAACCGAAGGATTCTGCTGAGATTGCTAAAATTGACGGCGTAGTGGACTTCCGCGGCGTACAGAAAAACAAGCGTATTGTCGTTGTTCGTGATGAAATATCAGGAATGGAAGAAGAGCATTTGATCCCGCATACAAAACACTTGATCGTTCAACGTGGCGACCATGTGATTAAAGGCCAGCAGTTGACAGATGGAATTGTGATTCCGCATGAGATTCTTGAGGTTTGCGGGGTTCGCGAGCTGCAAAAATATCTGGTGAATCAGGTTCAGGAAGTTTATCGCCTCCAGGGGGTAGACATTAATGATAAGCACATCGAAATTATCGTTCGTCAGATGCTGAANAAAGTTCGCGTCATCGATCCGGGCGATACAAGCTTGTTGTTCGGCGAGGAAGTGGATAAACGTGACTTTGAGCAAGAGAATACCAAAGTGATCAAAGAAGGCGGTAAGGCGGCACAAGGAACGCCGGTTCTTCTAGGTATCACAAAAGCTTCCTTGAGCACAGAATCCTTTATCTCTGCTGCATCCTTCCAGGATACCACACGTGTCTTAACAGAAGCTGCGTGCGCAGGTAAAACGGATTATTTGATGGGCTTTAAAGAAAACGTCATTATGGGACATATCATTCCTGGTGGAACAGGTTTTGAGTATCATAAGCGCGTCAAGAAGTTTGTCGACAAAGAGCACGAAGAAGAACTCCTCTTCGATTTTGAAGATGAACCAAATGTTGCCGCAACTGCCTGATTCTTTTTAGAATTTGGCAAATCATAAAAAGCCGTTAGAACAAATTGTTCTAATGGCTTTTTTATACTGAATATTTGTGACATTTCTTTTTAGATATTGCCCGTGAAATTTTTCTGTGAATTTTCTCGACGAAAGATTTTCAAATCATCGCTTCGTTATAAGCAAAGTTTTGTGTTTAATAATAGACCTTTCGAAATCAAGAACGGTCGGAATCTTTTCCCAATAGGGCCCTCTTATTTTATGACCTGTGTGAGCGATTGGATTAATCTTAAAGATAACCCTTAGCCCATTCCAAAAGATCTGAATTTGAACCCATGCAGTTAAAGATTTTTAAAAAGCGAGTTCATCGGGCATGTTTGTGAGCTATTTAACCTTTATAGACCCCTTCCAGTTATGACCGAGTCAGCTTGCCATTGTCCCTAAATCTGTCTGCATCGCAAGCGCATTTAAGTGACACCTTAGAACAGCCTTGCTTGATCAAAATCAAAACGATCCTTAGCAATTTCCGTCGCGATATTAAGTGAGAAAATTGATTACATTGACTTTTGTTGTTTTTGATCTAAATCATAGGATTGATGAGAAATACGCTTCTTCATACGGGACTTTCTTGATCAAATTAGAAACCTTATCAAGTTTTTCCACTTTAGACGGAAAAGACCTGTTTTTTTCTTAGAAATCGACATTTTTTTCAAATTTGTATCTTCTTGTATTTCATAAATTTGGGGTTTTTCGCGTACAAATTTACAGGGTCCTGGAGCTTCGATACTTGCGTAATTGAGTCAGAGATATTTTTGAATTAATAACTAATATTTAAGAGAGGGTAGTAAGGATTTTTTTATTTGTAAAATCATTAGTAATACGTTAATATCCCTTTTTCGATAAAAACAGATGAGGTTGTTTATGGAACCTGGCTTATTCGCATCGAGAAATAAAACGCCTGCAAATGGAGAGACTCAATTAGAAAAATTTTCCCTCCTAGAAAGGTCTACAAAGACTATCCTTGTTTGGAGCCAATCCCCAAAATTTAAAGTGCCTATGCGTGTCATCGCAGCCATTGTTGGCTTTGCGACAACAATTTTTGCAGCTCTTGGGGATATTTTAATCCATGCCACACTCATGGCAGGCAAAGGGATTCTTATATTGCCCATTCTTCCTTTGAAAATCTTTATCAAAAAAATCCCTAACGATTTCGATATTGGTTCACCCTTTGTGCACTTGAAAGTGGTCTTAGAACGTGCAGGTCAAATATTTTATCTTCCCATCCTGGTTGTATTGGATCCTCTGAAAGCGCATCGATCTTCTATTATAGGAAAAATGACCGAGGATGAACTTCAAAAGTATGAAGGTGAACTTAGAGAAGAATATGAAAACAGATTAAAAGAATTGGATGATCTAAAATCACTTGATCAGAAGCAGCAGCAAGAGCAAATCCTGAATCTACAGAAAGAACTTCAAGAAGCGCAAAAATTTTCTTCGGAAAATAAGGATGCAGATCAGATTAAAGAATTAGAAGAAAAGTTAAAAGACCTCCAAAAGACAAGCAAGAAGCGATAGCAAAACTTGAAATTCAGTTGAAAGATTTAGAAAAAAACTAAATGAAACGGAGCAGGCAAAGGCAGAGAACAAGGATTCATCAAGCCCCAATTTGACACCGGCCTCTCATGAAGATGATGAGTGGAACGATGTTGAGATAGCTCCTCGCAATCTTTATCCTCAATTTTTAAAGGCTACGCCTGAAACGCCTGACCTAAAAAAAGGAACATAGAAGTGTTGCTGTGCCTAGCTATTCCAAAGGGGGAGCTTCTGCGGTTGCAGTAATGCCTGAAAAAAAGAAGCTGAATTTGTCGACTTTAGGACGTTGCAACCACGTGCGGATCTAATGAAGGCCATCCAAAAAGGTTCCCCGCTTAGAAAATCGCAAATTATCACTCCCAAAGAAAAAGAATTAGAGTTCAAGAAAAATGAAATCGATCAACTTGTTTTAGGTCCTCCTCTCCAAAATTATTATGCTTTTGTTAAATGCATGAGAAAATTCTTTAAAGGCTTGGTTGAGGGTAAAACCATAAAGGAATTAGGCATCGATGTTGAGGAATTAACAGCGCATACCAGTGAAGCTGAAAAGGAAATTGAGTTAGCTGAAAATAAAAACAAAGATTATTGGGAGCAGAAACTTGAATACTATCAAGCGCTTTATTTGCATACGAAACCCAGAATAAAAGAATTTCAACAAAAGTTGTCTGAGGCAAGACAACAACTTGAGGAAAAAGCAGAGCAAGATCGAATCAAACTTGTGGCCGATCTAGCCCTTCAAAAAGAGCAGGAAAAGTTAAAAAATCTAAAAGCGCTTGAGTTCTTTGATATCGAAAAGAAGCTCCTTGCCGGTGAAAAGAAGAATGAAGTTGAAGAACTTATCCAAAGAGAAAATGAAGGAAAAAATATTGCTATAAAGGACATTCAGGATCTTTTATTAAAAAGAAATAATTTAAGAAATGTTTTAAATGAAATGCAAAGTAAAAATACTTTCAGTTTAAATAATGACCAAATTGAATTATTTGATACTCTTGTAAATATGATTGCAAAAATTAATCAAACGTTTATTCATGCACATAATCCACCTGCCAATTTTCAGGTGACTGCATGGGGTAGAAAGTCTCATCAATCCATGCAAGGGATCTCAAATAATGCCTTAAAGGCGCTTGCATTTTAGATATAGAAAATGATCTTAGGACTGAAAAAACTAAAGTCAATCGGCTTATAGAGGGAATTAACGAAGACTTTGAAGTGATTACCCAGTTTAAAAACTTAAGAATATTGACGGGGATTCAATAGCTGTATTTACGCAATTGCGTGCCGAATTGCAAGCGGCAATTTCAAAAGAGGAATCCTTTAACCAGGCGCAATTCAAAGCATGTGTAAATATTGTCGAACGCCTCAATCAAGGAAAACATTTTAGTCAGCTAGCGAGAAGCAATTCCATGAAAAAGATTTCTCCATAGTTTGGAGTAGAAGAATATATTCCCCTTCCAGTTGAAAGTTGGAAGCACTATATGCTGATTCCAACTTTCTATGGAGCACAAAAAGTCCCATAAGCCAAAAAACACTTTTGGAGAGGTTCATCAATCAATTTCATCCAATTTTGGACTGATAAAAAAATCTTACTGCTTTTTAGATATTTATTTTTAACCCACATATTTATTTAACAATTGAAATAATTTAAAGATTAAATTATAATCATCTTTTCAAAATTTTTGTGGGTTTTTTAACATGTCTTCACCAGTTTCCAATAATAACAATGTTTATTTTCCTCAAATTCAGCCTATAGCTCAAAGGGAAGGCAATCAAGTTGCTCAAAATGAAATTTTACAAGAAAATTTATCCCAGATTTCACAGGAGGAAAGCCTTTTCAATATTAAAAATAATAAGGTTTTTTTGAGTCTCTTATTCTTATTATAGAAACAAAAAATCGATTAGAATCAAAAAGATTTTAAAACATCCTCTAATTAAAAATCGGCTGAACCAATTAGATTTAAGATTCGATGATTTAGTTGAATTGTGTTCTAAAAATAAACAGACCCTTAAAAATCCAATCGTTGAAAAACTTTTCGCGGAGCAATGTGTACGACAATTAGCTGCTTTAAATATCGAAGCATCAAATGGCAAGATGAGCTTCAGGGGTGGGTGCAAAAGTCTTCTCTATTTATAGAGTTGCTCTCCAATCATAGTCTTCCATTATCCCTACAAGAACCCCTAAAATGCTATCTATTACAAATTGAAAAAGAATCTTCATTCGAATCTTCAGCACCTTTTACAGCTCAAAGTGAAGATTTTCATGCATCAAACTGGGATTATTACCTAGGGACAGGCTCAGCTCTAGCTTACTTAGCTATTGAAGTGGCCAAAGCAGTGGATGGTTACGATTTTCGACATAACGGCATTCGATTAAGGGTTCATCAACCTCGGGATGGAAAGGCAAAAACGCGAGCGTATATTTTAAAGGTTTTAAAGAATTTCAGTCGGGGCGCCGACAGTTTATTTTGCCGCTGACCCGAACGCTCCCTATCAAAATTATAAATCAGTCATGCTTTATATCATCCAGTGCTTAAAGGAGGACCGTAAAGCTTATTATGAAAAGCATCCTAATTATTTAGATAAGGAAGTCTATGAAAGTCAGGTTAAAGAATTTGAAAAGAATGGAATTAATAGACTTGCCGATGACCAGCGTTATGCTTTTGAATGGACTGCAGTTCGTCTAATTGGGCTAGAACAAGAAATTCAAAATTCTCAATCTGAGAGAGACGTTGAATTGATTATGCAAAAATTCAGAAGAATTTATGCAGATTTATCAAATGATTTTATGGATCTTACGGTATGCACTACAATTGATCCTCAATCTTTTTTATTCGTTCAAACTATAAGCCGATTCCTTACATAGGCATTCCTCCTTCCTTGATAAATCTAGCTTCTGACGTGGGCGTTTGGGGCGCTGCACCACAAGAGCAAATCCTCTATAGTCTTTCAAAACTATCCAATCTAAAATACCATCCTCGGGAAATTCAAGAGACGCTGAATCAATTAAAAGAACTCTACGAAAAATCAAAATGGATCCGATCAATAGAGAACTTATGGATCAATTTTTAGTCTTGTGGTCCACAATTCCTTCCAATCAAGAGCTTCTTAAACCAAAAGATCAATATGGTTATGAACCGGATAGTTTTTATTCACTGGCGTGTTTTATTTCTGAACTGCAAAATTACATTGGAATTTCTCAATCAACTTTGAAAGAGTTATTAAAGCTAGGTGAAAATCGTTCTTTTTATTTTAATTCTCTACTCGATGATGCCCTTTTTGCTCTTTATAAACGCTATCCTCGTGTCTATGACTCGCTCTATCATCATCCTGAGGAAACTTTTAAAGATTTAAAGGTATTAAAAGTTGAAATTGATGAACTTAAAAAAGAACATCAGGCAGAGATCGAAAAGAGAAAACATCCGATTTCACAATTCTCTGAAGCTCTCGATATTCTTTTAAACACTCCGCGGCCGGTATCCATTGAAATTGAGGAAATTAATTTTGAGGAAATCAAACAGAGGGCTGAAAATATGATTTTGGCTCCTTTAGATGGCATTTCTGAAAGAATTGTGGTTTTCAAGAAAGCTCTTGCGGCATCAAAAAAGACCCGATTGCTTATTTTGAAAATGCCTACGCTCAACTCTCTGAATTAAAAACCTTTTTGGTCACCCATGTTTTAAATTGTAAAAGTCTTGATTGGGAGTCTCGCACAGAGGCAAAACAAGCTTATCTATTTATTGAAGAAATAGAAGTTGCAATGGCTCATGCCCTTTTGAAAGAAAAAGAGAATCATCCCGAAGAAGTATTAAAATTAATCTCCAAAATTGCGATTAGCCAAAACTTTTTAAAGAAGAAGCAAAAAATTATGAGCATTTGGAAGAACTTCTTATAAAAGTCCGGGCTCAAAATCTTTTAGGCTATCAAAAAATTCGGCAAAATATTCTTAATAGCTTCCTGATTAAGAATTTTGAAAATTCCAAAGTTTCATTGGATCATGTGGTTCAAAATATGCAAACCAATTTGCATGTGGGATTGGCTTCAGCTCTGGAACAACTTATTGAACAGCAATCAAAAAAGAAACACTTTCTGGTCTGGCGACTCAGCATACTTCTGAATTAGGAAAAATCAGATGGATCGTTCCAGGCGAAGATTTTGTACCTGCTAAGAAAGGAGAAATTTTGGTCATTCAAAATCCTGCCCCCGAGGTTCATAAATATGCTGATGCTACAGCTATTATTTCAGAACAGGGCGGCATTTTTAGTCATGCGGCGATCACTTTTTCTGAAATGGGAATTCCTGCTTTGCTAGGTTGTGCAATTCAATCCCTTAAGTCCCTACATGGGAAATATATCTACTTGCAGTTATCGAAAGAATCCTCCTTGACAGAGCTACCTCAAGAGGCAGTGGATATCCTTGAAACTTTTTCTAATTTAGCATTAGAGACGGCTGCGCGAATTGAAACGCTCCCACAAGATTTTCAAGTCCCTGTTGCCGAAAAATTTTATGAGCTGGCCTTTGAAAAATTATCGCCAGATGAGCTTATTCCTTATATGCAATTACCATTGGCTCAGAAGTATTTTGAAAAAGAGAAAAACAACATTCAAACTTTAGAAAAAGGTTCTGGAAAACAGAAAATCTCTTTGAAAGAGGATATCTTCTAGAACAAATTGAAAAGAGATCGAATAAAGTATTAAAGGTTGCGTTAGTCTGGAATGCAGAGGAAGCCAAAAAATTGAACAAAAAATGTTAGAGCTTAGAAGGCAAACTTCAAACATTGAAATAAAAAGAATCTCATTTGGAGCAAGCGGAAAGAAAGAAAATTTAGATCGTCTGAATGAAGCACTTCCCAAAGATTTAAAACATTTTGAAATTCACATTCCAAAGTATTGGGGTTTTATAGCCCAAAAACTCATTTGGGAGGCAAACCCTGAATTAAAACTTCAGATTCAGAAAATTTTAGATTTAAAATGCACCCCAAAAGAGCAGAGTCAGCAAATTTTAGCACTTTTGTCAAATGCACAATTCGATGAATCGATATGTGCAGGCATTGACATCGATGGCGACTTGATTGTGAGGTCTTCTGCACGTTTAGAAGATCTTGGCAAAAATGCCGCCGCTGGAATTTTCTCATCGATCGTTGTGAAAGATCGTCAAAAGCTTCCACAGGCTTTTCGAGAGGTTTTCATGTCTGCTTTTTCTGAAAAAGCGCTAGCCTATTATGCAAATTTAGACCTTCAAGATAAAGAAGCGATTTTTGACATGGGCTCGATCGTTCAACAATATATTTCAGATGGAGAATATTCAGGCGTCGCTTTTTCTGCTGCTGATTCTAAAAATTGGGATGTTGCCGGACTTCAGTTAGTAAAAGGATTGGGCGGGGAGTGGATGGGACGCAAACACCCATACAAGTATTGTTTGACACAAGGGATCAATTATTAATAGATCTGCGTATGAAACTCGGGGAAAAATTCTCCCTTAAAGTTGAGGAGATCAAAGAAATCGCTTCTTTAATGAAAATTTTGGAAAATCAATTTAAAGCCCCGGTTGAAATAGAATTTGTGGTGAAAGGAAAGCAACTTTCGATTGTTCAATTGAGACCCATTACAACTCTTCAATGATTTTAAAGTGTTTGTAATTTAAATTATAATATGTTATTATTTAACTTTTTATTAAATTATTTGTAATATAATGAATTCTATTCATAAGTCTACCTTTTCAAGAGTTGAAAGTTTTTCATTAAGTGAAAATTTCACTTATCGAATGGCTTTATGGAATCACGCAACGAATTCCAGGTTAAAACCCCTTGTTGCAAGAATTTTGGGGTTTGCCTGTGGAGCTTTTGTTGCTCTAGGGGATTTTCTGATCCATGCCGCTCTGTCAGTTTGCAAATCTTTGATTGCTGTATCAATTTTGCCTTTCAAGTGCTGTTTTCCTATTCCCCAAGATTTAAAGTTGTCATCCTCCTTTGTCCATTTGATTTATGCGGTTCGAAGCCTTTTTCAAGTGGCCATTTTGCCGTTTGCATGCTTATTAAATCCCGATCGAGCCTATCGTATCTGTGAACATAATCGATATGAAGAGGTAAAAATAAAAGAGATGGAGCATGCTCTAATTGCTCAAAAGATGGATCAAATAAAAGCTGAATTTACCTCTAAGGAAAAAACTGTAGAAAGTCAAAGAATTACCTTAACTGACCTCGGTAATAAGTTAGAAAGATCTGAGCATAGTTTGCATCAAGAAAATCAAACGCAAATTGAAAAGATAAAAAATCTTCAAAATGAAAATGATCATCTAAAGGATAAAATCAGAAATCTAAAAAATAATTTGCCCGAAATCCACTCAGACGAATCACATGAAAATGAAATTATTGCAAATTTTCAACAACAACTTCAAGAATCTAACGAGCGTTGTGCTTCGATTCAAGAAAAATCTTCGAAGCTAATTCAAATGTCAATGAATTGAAGGATCGTGCGGAAAATCTAAAAATTGAGAAAATAAATTAGCAGAACAAAAGCAGATCTTGAACAAAACATCGAACAACTGCAAACAGAAAACCAAGAACTTCAGCAAGCTAAAGGTGAAACGTGAATATTCAATCTCTTACACAAGTTGAAAACTTTTTTAACGGAAAAATTTACTAAGAAGATGGTCGAATGGAATCATTCTGCCGATCACTCACGTTCAAAAGCTTTAGTCGCTTCCGTTGTGGGTTGTGCTTGTGTGGCGTTTGTTTCTTTAGCGGATGCTTTAATTCACGCCTCTTTGACAATCGGAAAAAGTGTGGCGGTAATAGCGACTTTGCCGTTTAGGACTTGTTTTAAAATTTCTTCTGATTTTGATTTTGTATCGCCTTTCATCCATTTAACATGGACGATAAACAGCTTATTTAATATAGCGATCCTTCCATTTCTTTGTTTATTAAATCCGGATAAAGCCTATCTTGTTGCGCAAGGCGACCATGCATTCTTATACTCTTTTGAAGAAGATAAAAGAGCCGCTTTGAAACAAGAACTCAAAAATTTGCAGGACGAAGAGAAAAACTGATCGAGATTGAAAGAAATTTAGAAGAAGAGATTCAGACTCTTAAAGATAAACTTCAGAAAAATGAAAAAGAAGAGATAGAAACTCAGGCAAGAAAAGAAGAGCAAATTAGAATTTTAAATGAACAAAAATTGCATCTCTCTGAGAAGTTAACAACCATTGAAGCCTGCATTCAATCCAATCCTTCAGAAGCTGCTCAAGAGATTAAAAGAGTAGAACAAGATGAAACGATAAACGTTCTAAAAACACAAGTGGACAATAATCTTGCAAACATCGAAAGTCTTTCTAAACAAATTGAATCTTCTAAGAGTCAAGCCGTCATTCTAACTGAGGCAATCGCAGAGCTTGAAAATGAAATTCAAATCCTTACTGCCCATATTTTAGAAAAACAAACAAAATTGTCCAACTGTCGGATTGAGAATGAACGTTTGAAGCAAAAATAACCCCTGTTATTCAAGAGAATCCTGTTCATTTGGATGAAATCCCAAAGCCGCCGCCAGCACCTGACTTTAAAAGCCCTTCTACCGGTCCAAATCTTCTGGCCGATCCAATTTTTGATAACGTTCGAAGCATTTTTTACGATTTGGAGAAGGAGGAGTCCAGTGATTCCAAAGAGCATTCAAACTGGTTAGAAACTGAAGCGGGACGTAAGGATGTTCAAGAAGCTCATGCTGAATTGATGTCTGCGATTCTTCGTTTTGATAAATTTAAAGAAAGCAAAGAGTCTACACATTCTAAGCAGCAACCCATACGTCTCAAAGGAAAACATACGAGCCGTGTGGACCTATTCTTTGAACGTAAGAATCCTGATGGATTACGTCGGATACGTCGCCACATCCAAGAAATGATGGAATTTTTTCAAAATGCTTTAGATAAAAACCAAACAAAATTAGAGGTGGAAGACCTTAGCCAATCGGTCATGTTTGATATGGGAGCCAGTCTAATCAGAGATACAAATAATGTCGACAATATGACAAAAGCAATTGAGGATGCTCTTGCTTACCTTGAAACCTATCTCATGTATCTGAAACCGCGTCTTGAACAATTAGCCAACCAGCAAAAATTCAAATAGAGAATTATGAAAAAATTCTCGAGGCAAGGAAGCAGCAAGAGGCTGCTGAAGCCATGGAGAAACATCGTCAAGAAAAGAAAAGATTCTCAAAGCATTGACTCTAGGTTTTGTAAAAGAGTTTGAAGAAGACCCTGATATAACTATAAGTATAGCTGAGGAAGCCTCCTCGATAATCAATGGACCTAAGATCAAACACTTTATTTCTGGAAAAAATGACACATACCGTTATCAGGGTATTGCTAAAAAGTCAACTCAATCGAAGAGCTCAATGAAGAACTTGAACGTGTTAAACGCTTAAATGATGTAGATTTTGAAAAATTTCGAGCATCTAATGATTGCAAATATCTGATTGATATTGTCGAAGGAATCAATAAACGAAAGTATCGCTAAAGGATAAAAGCTTCTGAATGTTAGCCTCAGAAGCTTCTATCAATCATTTGAGAAATAAACTACAGTTTGTACATTTCCGCAATGTATTTTTCAAGCTTCATCGCATCTTCAGCAAATTTTCTAATACCCTCTGCTAATTTTTCAGTGGCCATTGCATTTTCGTTAAGCATGAGGCGGAATGTTTNTTCATCTAGAGCAATTTTTTTGAGATCTATCTGATGAGCTTTTTCTGGATCCAGCTTATGCGGCACGGCACCTTGCGCATTTTNTAATTCTTCAAGGAATTGAGGACCGATTGTCAATAAATCACATCCTGCTAGTTCAAGAATTTCATCCGCGTTACGGAAGCTTGCGCCCATCACCAGAGTCTTATAATCAAATTNTTTGAAATAGTTGTAAATTTGTGTGACCGATTTAACACCTGGATCTTCGGATGGGGCATAACCGCTGACATTTTCATNTTNTTTGTACCAATCTAAAATCCTGCCAACAAATGGAGAAATTAAAGTGGCATTTGCCTCAGCGCTAGCGATAGCTTGCGGCATGCTAAAGAGGAGAGTCATGTTGCAATGAATCCCTTCTTTCTCTAAAACTTGTGCGGCTTTTGTTCCTTCCCAGGTCGAAGCAAGTTTAATTAAAACGCGTTCTCTGTCGATTCCTGCTTCTTCATACAATTTAATCAAGGCATGTGCTTTGGAAATGCTGCCTTCCACATCGAAGGATAGTCTGGCGTCTACCTCTGTTGAAACACGCCCAGGAATAATTTTTAAAATCTCTATACCAAAGTTTACAAATAATTTATCCATCATCAATGAGCGGACATCTGATGGATTTTNTGCTTTGGATTTTGCATACGTCACTGCTTCATCCACCAAGTGCTTATATTGCGGCTNTTTTTCTACAGCAGTTAAAATGAGTGAAGGATTTGTGGTTGCGTCCTGAGGGGTGAATTNTTTGATTTCATCAATGTCGCCTGTATCAATGACGATCACAGTNNATATTTTTAGCTGTTCAAGTTTATTTGGCATTTTATAATGTTCCTTTTCTTTATGCTAAAGCATCACCGTCTAAATCCTTTAAAGGCTCTATTCTAAAACGTATGCTAACAGTTTGATTTCCCATAATCAAGTCTAAACTGGACGTAAAACGGGTAAGGAGAAGTTTATAAGGAACTTTTACATGTTTATCGCCAATGTCGATCCCGACCGTTGTATTGCCTAAAATTTCCTCAGAGTCAATGATTTGTTTACAAAGGGAGGCAAATTTTTAAGTTGGCGTATAAGTGTCTCATCCTTAAATATGTAAGTTTTTTTGCAATGGGAGCATTGGATGCTATGTCCGGGTTTATCTAATTCAAAGATAGAAAATTCGATTATGTTTTTGCACTGTTGGCAATCGAATTGAAGAAGATGTCCTTTCTGCATTATCATTCCTTATTTCTTCATAAAAATGTCTCGATTTTATACAGCCTGTACGAATAAGCGCAAGTCTAAAGAAAAACGCTATCCGAAAGGAAGAAAATGTGCTCCTCTCTTAAAAGCTTGAAAGTCTATGCGTTGAACGATCGTAAGAATTTTAATATTAACTTTATATGAAAAAATGTTTAATTCCGAGGCTTTGGCCGGGTCACAATAGGGGTTGATATTTGGTTCCATTTAAGTCTGTCTTTCGTTTGTTTTTATATTGATCAATATAATTTTTTTGTGATATGTAAAAATGATCCCCAATTTCGGCTTGGTGAGCAAAAATTCTCTACTGAACCTATCCTATAAAATTTTCGTCGATTTTTGGGATTATTTTGGCCGTCTTTCGAGTCAATTTGCAGACGGGATAGATTCTTATTCAATTTGAGAAAGGCCTTTTTAATATAGTTAATACTTATGATGACTTGGGATCCTATAAACTTTCANAAAATAAGTCAGCTGGATAAATCAATTTATCACCAGTTAGATCAATTTTTATATGAAAAGGAAGGATTATTAGGCCAATGCATTATTCACTCGATTCATCCTGAAGCTCATTTGCACTTTCACTTAAAGTTATCTGAAGCTTTAGAAAATTTTGAGAGGCGTCTCATTCAGCTAAGCCTCAATCCTAAACAACAACTTTCTGAAAATGATTTTCACAAAACAGAGTCTTTGATTAATGGCTGCTTATGGCAATATGTTGAGACTTTAGAGGGATGCGTCATTGAGCTTTTTCAACAGATTGACCAGCTAGGGTTAGAAAAGTGGTCCATTGAGCTAGAATCGGTTGTAGAATCGATAAAAATTACCCTTTCTCATCGCATAGAAGATGTCTCCTGGGCTATACGCCGGCTCGAATCGCTTTTATGGAAATACCGCGAAATTTGNTACAAGAAAAAAAGATGGACAAGCTTGATAAATTGGCTTCCATGGTCTGCTCTGCTTGATCGTGGGCTTTTAAAAAATCTTGANAAAAGCAAAAAGTTTTTATGCTTCCGGTTTAAAAAATTTTCAGACCGTCTCCAGGATTTTAACAAAGTTTATGAGGAAAGCGAGCAAAGTGCCGACAAATTTCAAAATTTTCACATGTTTAATACTCTCGATTCCAATGACCAGCAAATCTATAAGAGCATCTATACATGGGTGAAGCTTTGGGAAATCAATCAGACGACGCAATCCCTGCCCTCTCAATTGATTGCAAAGGCGCTAAGGCAAACTCAAAACGAAGATAAAGTCTATCAAGTATTCAACGATTATTTTCAGGCCCTAAAAGAGATTCTCTACCGTCAAGCGCGCCTATTTAAACTAGGCCCTGAAGATCTATGGAAAGATTCAACCGGCAAATTTTTAGTGCTCGATGTCCTTTCTGGCCATCGCACAGAACTTCATACTCTGGGTGCAACAGTTTTAAAATATCGGGATTTTCTGCTCAAGACAGATGCTGATCCTTATGTCCGGTCACGTTGGGGCTTTGCTGAGTGGATTGTCGGCCCAGAACCTTCTCAAACGAAACGTTTTCTCAACTTAAGCTACGAAATAGAGGGACTAGACGCCCTCTTTGAAAAGCTGCACCGCTCCTTAGATAAAGACCGTTCCAGCAAAGAGGGAAATCATCTGATGAACACCTCTCAGCAAATTGACCGATGGCTGCACGAATGTGCTCAGCCCTTAGCGTCAAGGGCAATCATGCATACCAATATTGAACATATTGTATTTGCACTGGAAAATTTAGATGAGCTTGGCTCTTTTGATCGTAATGCGATCGATTTTGTGGGACAAACTTTATCTAAAATACTCCGTGTAGATTGGAAATACAACGTGGCTTTTGAGATTCCAAAATTTAAGCAGATTTATCATATCCACAAAGGTTTGGAAGGGGAGTCTGAGGATCGGCAGCATTTTAACCGCCTGAATAAATTTCGGTATGTGATACGACAGATTGAAGAGTGGGCCCAGGANAAAAAGACTCAAATTCATTTTCAAGACATTGAAAATGACATGAGCGACATGAAGGATCATTTGCAGGANTTTTTAGTTTTTGTTCAAAGGATGATTGCTGCCGGCGGTCAGGATAAAATGGAAGGAATACGAAAAGAAATACGTCGTCAGCTTTTAGAATATCGTTATGTATTTGGTCAGTTTTTTCATCATCTTTCACAGTTCATGCCGGAAGACCGGGTGTTTCGCAATCAATTCTTGTTTGTTTACCAGTATTTTGAAACGATTGAGAATCGATTGAATGAAAACGTTTAATTTATAAATCCTCTATACATTCAAGCCTGATGTTCCAATAAGGAACTATAAGCTTTGGTAATGTTTTATGAAATTATTTGGAATAAGAATGGTAGAATAGATACCAATCGAAAGAGTAATTTCTTGATTATTGCATAATGCATGAATCATTAAATGACTGGCATCTTCCGGAAGTAGAACGCGATGCCCGCCTTGCAATAAAAAGCCGGAAAAGTCGTGCGTTTGATTTTGAACAATTAAGGTGATTTTTATCGTTGAATAGCCTTCCGCTGTTTTTCCTTCTGCCTCCAGTTCGACGCTGGATGCATTGACATAGACAGCCTGTCCTTGAGAAGTATTTAAGATCTCTACTTCCAATCCCGAAAATTCATTTTCAGGCGCTAAACATAGTTTAGTCGAGCAAAATTCAGGAGTCTTCCTTTATTAGCGCTAACTTCCCATTGGCGTATTTCTTGAGAACAGGAGGAAAGAAAAAAAAGAAAAGGGCTGCAAAAACCCTTTTCCCTTTAAATCTTATGTCGTACATAAGGAGTCATGCACAATGATTTAGATTAATGTGCGTGGCCGTGGCCGTGTCCACCGTGGCTTCTATTCTGTACAGCAATCGCAATGATAGCAACGGCAGCAATTGTTCCAAGAGCAATAGCTGGAGCTAAGCTGTGTGCTTGACGGCTTTCTTCATAGCCAATTCCACCAGCATTGCTTACGTATTGTTGAGCACTGATATTTGCTGAAGAACCAAACAACGCTAAGAGCGTTGCTAATGCAACCATCTTTTGATTTTTTCATGTTTTGTACTCCTTGGTACCTTAAGTTAGAGTTAAAAATATAAATAGGTTCAATGACGTCTTTATTGCACATTAAGATATTTTCTGCAATTTTTTTCTTGTGTTTCTCTAGCTATCTAAGAGGAACACGAGTCTTTTCTTCTTGGATATCAAAGCGATAAATAATAAAATCCTTTTGTGATTTTTATTTCTGGCTCAATAAATTATCTTGCAAATTTAAAAGCACAGCCATTTGCCATTCTTCGCCCATATCAGCGTAATCTTTTTGCAAAATTGCAACAAAAGGCTGCCAAACGTTGTTTTGAAAGTCCGGATTTTGGAACATCCTTTCCCGCGCAGCCTCTTCGGTATCTGATTGGGGATCCAGAGCTTGTTCAAAACTGCTTTTCACTGAAGCTATGGCCTTCTCTAAAATTGCACGTTTATCAGCGCTTTNTACGATTTCTAGCAAATTGTCATAAATTTGCAACGAACGCAAGGAGCTGTAAAATTGCTGATAAAAACGTCCAAATTCATTTTNTGCTGCAGTGGCTGTCAAAACATAGGCATAGCCATTCTTAACGATGATCGCATGCATGAGTTTTTCTCCACCCCATTTAGATCTTATTTCTACCTGGGATAAACTTGCATCGCCTGCTTTTGTTTTTAATGTCCCCAGGTCTTTCCAGGTATCTCCATGCGTTTCATTAATTTTTTTCACCTGCTTTAAATAGGTTTTAAGCGTCCCTCTGTAGGGCTCAATCATTAAATTCATGCTGGNGGGCATTTCATTTTGCAATTTGGGGCCGACAATCAAAGTTTTAACATGGGGAGATAAAGATTTGGGATCTGCCGTACGCCAACCTTTTGGGGGAGTGAACGTTGCAATGCCTGGGGCATTTCCTTCATCGATTAAAGGCAAGTCTTCCACGATTGCTTGTGGGGCCGCGAAAGAGAATGCCGTCATGGAAAAATGTCAGGCTTACAGCTAAAAATTTATTTACTTTAATCATAAGCTTCCTTAATCAAATAATTTAGGTAAAACACAAAAAATATATCCGAAATGCATTTAAATTTTTTTCGCCGCAAGAATTCATCGAAAAGATATCGAAAGAAATTCTTTAAAACATAAGGCATTCAAAGCGCTTGTCTGGTTGAGAAGGTGCAATTTCATTTTTGAAAGCATGTTACGGTATAAATCAATTACCATGTTAGCTTAATTTTTAGCGAGAGAATTGTCTTGAAAAATCTGATAACGAGAAATAAAATCAGTCATATCATGTACTAAAGGAAGAAGCGATGAAATCACTCGAAAAAGGCCAAGATAAAATTCAAAGAATATCCGACCAGTTAAGACACGAAATTTTAGAGCCCGCCCAAGAAGAAGCAAAAAAATTATCGAAGAAGCTAAAAAAGGCCTCGCAGATAATTGCAGAAGCAGAAAAACAGTCGGATGAGTTAATTCATGCAGGCCGCAAAGCCGTCGAG
This sequence comes from Parachlamydiaceae bacterium, assembly GCA_013414685.1. Taxonomy (GTDB): domain Bacteria; phylum Chlamydiota; class Chlamydiia; order Chlamydiales; family Parachlamydiaceae; genus Neochlamydia. Next base: position 2,696,734 of record CP058704.1, read on the forward strand.
CAAGAGCGGAATGTTTTTCATTCTTCCTTCAGCAAGCTTCAAAGCAAAGCCTCGAAGCCTTACGTCAAACCATCGAGCATCATCTTTTTAATGATCAACTAGATAAAATGCTCCATCAGGCAACAGCCAACCCAAAGGTCATTGCTGACTTAATTTCTGCTGTTGTTAAATCGATAGAAACAGAAGGTGCTTCAGCAGATCTGTCTGCAGTTGTCCCTAAAGCTGTTTCTGTGAAAGAAGTCAATGAGCTCCTTGCTGCCGGTATTGTTAACCGCTTGAAAGAGCATAGTGTTGTATTAGGCGATTTTGTCGGAGGAGCTAAAGTTAAATTAAGAGACAAGAATCTTACGATCGATATCAGTGAAGAAACCCTTAAAGATTTAATTTCACGCTACGTAAGAAAGGATTTCCGCAAGTTGATTTTTGGCAAGCCAGGTTCAGTATGAGTCATCAGTATTACTTCATAGGTACTTCTTTGCCGCCTCTGCGAATTGGAGAAGAGCCGGAAATCACCTGGGAAGGACTTCAAAGACTGCTAAAAGATAACTTGTCGCAAAAGATTTTGAAAAACTCAGGTGTTGCGGCGTTATTTTGATCTTCTCAATTTGCGCGCGTTCTTAAAAAAGAGCCGTTAGATCCTTTTGGGAATTTAGATCAAAATGGACTTGAGGAAGCCCTTTTAGGGGAGCCGGAATTATTTCCTTCCTACGTGATTAAATATTTGGACCGGTATGAAAGCAAGGAAGAAAGACTCCTCCATTTTCCTGAGTTGATTGCGGCGTTTTATAGAGAAGAAGTGGAAGGTAATAAAGGGTTTTTAAAGAGTTATTTGGAATTTGAAAGAAATTTACGTTTGGTTTTAACAGCTTATCGGTCCAAGCAACTGGGACGTGATATGTCAAAAGAATTGCAATTTGAAAATCCCGATGAAGATCTTTTGGTGCAACTACTATCTCAAAAGATTCAAAAACTTTTGAATTTCCTTCAGAATTCCAGGATTTAAAACAAATAGTGGAAGAAAACTACGCCTCTCCTCTTGCTTTACATAAAGCTTTAAACGAGTATCGCTTTCATAAGTTGGATGAAATGGCTGGTTTTGACGTTTTTTCATTTGATCGTATTTTAGCCTACTTGGCCGGCTTTTTCCTCGTTGAAAAATGGGTGGCTTTAGATAAAGAGCAAGGTTTGCAAATTGTTGACAACATCATTAAAGGTAAATCATGAGTGAAGTTTTAACCGCAGAAAAAAGGNNAACCCAAAGCCTTAAAAAAGGAAAAGTTGTCAAAGCGTTTGGCAACCTGCTGAACGTGGAATTTGAAGGAAGTATTCGTCAAGGCGAAGTCGCCATGGTTGAAATGCAAGGGGTTGGGCTTAAAGCAGAAGTGATCGAGATTATTGGCAATGAAGCCAAGATTCAGGTCTATGAAGACACCAAAGGAATTGAATATGGGACTTCTGTTAGATTTACTGGTGAGCTTCTTGAAGCCGAACTTGGCCCTGGTCTTTTAACATCCATATTAGATGGTCTTCAAAACCCTCTTGAAAAAGTTGCCGATGAAGCAGGCTTTTTCCTGCCCAGAGGGATTTACATACGAGCCTTAGATAGGAATCGCCATTGGGACTTTACGGCTCAGGTAAAAGTAGGCGATATTGTAGAAAGAGGGGATACGCTTGGATCCACAATGGAAGAAAGATTTAAGCATCTGATCATGGTGCCTTTTTCNTCTTTTGGAAAATATAAAATCACGTGGGTTATCAAGCCTGGCTCGTACAATGTGGATACTGTGATTGCGAAGGCCTCTGACGAAGAAGGGCGCGAATTCCAATTTACGATGGTTCAAAAGTGGCCCATCAGAAATGCCCTNTTTCAAGGTGAGAAAATCAAACCCACCAAGATGATGGATACAGGTTTGCGTATTATTGATACTCAATTTCCCCTCATGAAAGGGGGCACCTTNTGCAGCCCCGGGCCTTTTGGTGCGGGAAAGACAGTCTTGCAGCATCACCTTTCCAAGTATTCCTCGGTAGATATTGTGGTAGTGGTGGCTTGCGGCGAGCGTGCAGGCGAAGTTGTCGAGATCCTGCGCGAATTTCCTCACTTGATCGATCCTCATACCGGGCAGACGCTTATGACACGAACAGTCATCATCTGCAATACATCCTCGATGCCCGTGGCAGCGCGCGAATCTTCCATTTATATGGGAATGACTATTGCCGAATACTATCGTCAAATGGGTTTAGACATTCTTTTATTAGCAGATTCAACTTCACGGTGGGCGCAGGCTCTCAGGGAAATGTCTGGCCGCCTGGAAGAAATTCCCGGTGAAGAAGCTTTTCCTGCTTATCTTGCATCAAGAATTGCTGAATTCTACGAGCGTTCAGGGGTGGTGGCTCTCAAAAATGGAGAGCAAGGTTCTGTGACGGTCGGCGGAGCTGTTTCNCCTGCAGGCGGAAGCTTTGAAGAGCCTGTGACACAAGCTACATTAGCCGTTGTGGGAGCCTTNTTGGGACTATCAAGAGAACGTTCCGACTCAAGGCGCTACCCTGCAATCGATCCTTTGATCTCCTGGTCTAAATATGTGGACCAGGTCAGCCAGGAATTAGAAGATCAGTGCGAGGGGTGGAGCGAAATGGTTCATCGTGCCGATGAAATTCTGCATTTAGGAAATGAAATCGGAAAGAGAATGGAAGTTGTCGGCGAAGAGGGAACAGCGATTGAGGACATGCTGATCTTTTTAAAGGCTGAACTCTATGATTTTTCTTATTTACAGCAAAACGCCTTCGATAAAGAAGATGCTTATTGCCCGCTTAAAAGGCAGATCGTTCTTTTCAAACTTATCAATAAAATATTCGATAAACAGTTCAAGTTTCATAAGCATGATGAGGCGCGCGAGTANTTTTTAAATTTGCAAAACCAAATTAAGAATATGAATTTTATGCCTATGGATTCGAAACAGTACAGTGAGGCTTTTGCCCGTATTGAAGAGACCATCGAACAAGCTGAAGAAAAGTAAAGTTCACAGCATCAATTTAAAACTAAAGTCCATCCAAGATGGCGATAAAAATATAGGGCCAGACTGACATGAAAAAGTCTATGAAAGAATCAACGATATGCGCGGAAACTTGATTACCGTGACTGCGACAGGCGTAAGCTTAGGTGAATTGGCGAGGATCGACTTGCAAGATGGACGCCACATTTATGCCTCCGTTTTGCGTATTGATGGAGATCAGGTGACTTTGCAGGTTTTCCAAAATACGCGCGGGATCTCAACGCATGATAAGGTTGTGTTTTTAAAAAGGCAAATGCAAGCTGTTTTTGGAGATGCCCTTTTAGGACGTCGTTTAAGCGGGGCCGGTGTTCCTGTTGATGGCGGGCCGGAAATTTTTGGAGAAAGCATTAATATCGGAATGCCTTCTTTTAATCCTGTAAAAAGGATTATTCCTCGTCAAATGGTGAGGACAAATATTCCCATGATTGATGTTTTTAACTGCCTTGTGAAATCTCANAAAATCCCCATNTTTTCGGTAGCAGGAGAACCTTGCAATGCGCTTTTAATGCGCATTGCAAATCAAACGGATGCTGATGTGGTGATTATCGGTGGTATGGGACTGACTTTTAAAGACTATCAAGCTTTCATTGATAATGCTGAAGAATCTGGTTCATTAAATAAAACCGTGATGTTTGTTCATCGTGCGACAGATCCTGCCGTGGAATGCCTTCTTGTGCCTGATATGGCTTTAGCGTGCGCTGAAAAATTTGCTGTTGAAGGCAAACACGTTTTAGTGCTTTTGACAGATATGACAGCCTTCGCCGACGCTATTAAAGAAATTGCAATTACGATGGACCAGGTTCCTTCCAATCGCGGTTATCCAGGGTCTTTATATTCAGATTTAGCCTCACGCTACGAAAAGGCGGTTTTAATTGAAGGAAGCGGTTCCATTACAATCATTGGAGTTACGACGATGCCAGGGGATGATGTGACCCACCCTGTCCCTGACAATACCGGGTATATCACAGAGGGGCAATTTTATCTGCACAACCATCAGATTGATCCTTTTGGTTCACTTTCACGTTTAAAACAGTTAGTGATTGGCAAGGTGACAAGAGAAGATCACGGCGATCTTGCCAATGGCATGATCCGCCTCTATGCGGAATCCAANAAAGCGCGTGAACGTCAGGGGATGGGATTCAGACTTTCACGGTGGGATGAGCAATTACTGAATTTTTCTAAATTATTCGAAGATCGAATGATGAATCTTGAAGTGAACTTGCCTCTTGAAGATGCACTAGACTTAGGCTGGCAAACGTTGGCAGAATGCTTCAAACCCGAAGAAGTGGGGATTAAACAGGCTTTGGTGAATAAGTATTGGCCTTCGCATGTAGAATCTGCTGCAATAGCAAAATAATGAAAAAGGACATTGAGAGTGGCTGTCGTAAAATTAACGAAAAATGAATTGAGGGTTCAGCAAAATCGGCTCTCCCAATTGCAAAAATATTTGCCCACGCTCCAGCTTAAAAAGCTTTGTTGCAATTGGAAGTCAATGAAGCCCGCCATGAAATCGCTAAACTCGAAAACACCTATAATTCTCTTCATCAGGAAGTAGAAAGCTATTCGGAACTTTTATCTGACCGCTCTGAAATTGATCCGATGGGCGCAGCCAAGATTACCGAAGTCAAAAAACATTATGAAAATATTGCCGGGGTCGAGGTCCCTTATTTTGAAAGCGTGGCCTTTGAAGATTTTCAATATTCGTTATTTGATACCCCGCCTTGGCTCGATGGAGTGGTAAGAGGAGTCAGGGGTTGGCAGAAGCGCAAGTAAAAATTGATATTGCTCGAGAGAAAAAGGCAGCTTTGGAAAAAGAGTTGCGTGAAGTGTCCATACGTGTGAACCTTTTTGAGAAAATTTTAATTCCACGCGCCTTGGGAAACATTAAAACCATCAAAGTATTTTGGGGGATCAACAGCTTGCGGCAGTTTCACGCGCCAAAGTTGCAAAACGTAAAATTGAAGAAAGTAAGAAGCCTTATTTGCTAAGACCGATGACTTCGGAGGCCAATCATGAGAGTTAATTTAGAAAAATTCTTAATTGTTGGCCTTGAGGACGATCGTCGTTCNTTTTTTGAAGAAGCCCAAAAATTTGCCCTTATTCATTTCATCGATCCTAATCCTTCAAACGTTAGGGAATATCCACAAGAAATTCACGATTTAGTTTCCGCTATTAAAATTCTGCGTGGTCTTCCTCCGGTTGAACAGGATGAAACGCGCGAATATGTGCTTGCTGATGGATTTGTCAATAAAATTTTGAAGCTGAGCCACGAACTCCATAAACTAGCAGAAGACGAAAGAGTCACTACATTGGAAATCGCCCGCGTGGAAGCTTTTGGAGATTTTTCGCATGAGGATATTTCCTTTATTGAAAAAGAAGCAGGGCGTGTTGTTCAATTNTTTGCTGCCAAAAGCGGCACATCGGAAAGAGAAGACCTGCCAGAAGAACTGATTTTCTTAAATAGCGACCATGGCCTTGATTACTTTATGTCGATTAGTAAAGAACCCATGCAATACGAAGGTTTTAGTGAAATGCGTATTGATAAAACCGTGGGCGAGCTTAGAAAACATCTGCAGGCCATTAAAAGNGAAGTGCACGCCATTGAACAACGGCTTAAAGGGTATGCGAAATACAGTGATTTTCTTCATCATGCTTTGACTTTCAAACTGAACACCTATTTTCTTAATAAATCAGAAAGCTATGCTTCCAAGGCCTTAGAAGATCATTTGTTTGCCGTGACAGGGTGGGTTCCAGAGGACAAGGTGGATCAATTAAAGCATCTTGCAGAAACAACAGGAGTTCACGTTGACCAGGTGGCGATTGAACCTGGAGAAGTGATTCCAACCTATCTGGAAAATCAAGGATATGACCGCATAGGAGAAGATCTTGTAGGAATTTATGACACACCTTCTCACACTGATAAAGATCCCTCTTTTTGGATCATTACNTTTTTTGCCACGTTNTTTGCAATGATCGTAGGGGATGCAGGTTATGGCCTCATCTTTCTTTTGATCGCATTCTATATCCGATATAAATTCACAGACTTAAAAGGGTTAGGTTTGCGTGTCTGGAAGCTTATCCTTATCTTAGGGGCNGCCTGCGTCGTTTGNGGAGTCTTAACCGCTTCCTATTTTGGTGTTCATCTCGACGTTCATAATCCGATTCGAAAAATTTCCTTGATCAATTGGCTTGTAGANAAAAAAGCAGAATATCATTTTAATCATAGAGACGATGTCTATGAAGCTTTTGTAAAAGAATTTCCTCAACTAAAAACAGCAAAGACAGCTCAAGAATTTTTGCATGAGGCTAAGGCTGTAAAGAATGGAAAAATAGAGTATTCGATGTATTTTAAATTCTATGATAATGTCCTTTTCGAAATCGCTCTTATGGTCGGTGTCATTCATATTATCATTTCCCTCTTAAGATATGCCGACCGCAATTGGAGCGCTATAGGCTGGGTTTTATGTATTATCGGAGCCTATCTATATATTCCACAATATCTGAATGCGACATCGATCGTTCATTTTGCATTTGGAATCCCCAAATCTATAGCCCATGAAGGTCTTTATCTTGCCATAGGCGGATTATGCCTGGCTTTTATTTTGGGAATTATTCAACACCGCTGGAAAGGGCTGCTAGAGCCTATGACACTTATTCAAATTTTTGCCGACTCAATGTCTTACTTGCGTATTTACGCCTTAGGGTTGGCAGGTGCGATGGTGAGTGCGACAATCAATGAATTTGCAGGCGCGACGTTTTTTATTTTCGGGGCCGTTTTATTTCTTATCGGCCATGTCACAAATATTGCGCTGAGTATAATNGGGGGAGTCATACACGGCTTGCGTCTTAACTTCTTAGAATGGTATCACTATTCTTTCGAGGGCGGAGGTAAAAAGTTCAACCCTTTACGNTTTTTAGATAAAGATTAATTATATGAAATTTACAATGAGGAGAAAGACAAATGGATTTTAATATGGCTGGGCCCGCAATTGCACTGGGGTTAAGTTTGATCGGAAGTAGCATCGGGTGCTATATTGCAGGAGCTGCTTCCCATGCAGCTATGAGTCGTACAGAAGAAGGACACGGGAAGTTTATTGGGATGTCCGCTGCTCCATCTTCCCAGTGTATTTATGGTTTTTTGGAAATGCTTTTGATGAGCAAGGCCATTCAGGCAGGTACTCTTTCGCCTCTATCAGGTGTATTTATCGGGATTTTTGCTGGAGGGGCTATTTGCCTTTCTTCAATTTATCAGGGCAAAGTGTGCGCAACAGGGATTCAAGCTTCTTTAAAAGATCCTTCAATCTTTGGTAAATGCTTTGCTGCGATCGGTATCATTGAATCTGTCTCGCTATTTGCTTTCGTATTCTCATTATTAATTATGTAAGATACACACGACGATCCCGGCTATTCTACCGGGATCGCCATCCTGAATAGTTTTTAAGTTCTTACTTCTGCTTCTTTTGTCTTTCCCGTATAGGCAAGCATTAAAGCTCCAGCTAATGCCAGCGCAAACCAGATCCAGCGAATGACGAAAGAGATATCGTTTGCATGAAGTTCATACCAAAGATTGCTCAATAAAATTATTGTGAGAAGCACAGGCCCGACATAACGCAGGCAGATCGAAAAGAAGTTTGGTGTGGCACCTTTGTACCAGATGGCATCTTGACGCAAAAGGGGGCATGCGTATTGAAAAGTAATGATTAAAGCCAGGCCTCCGATCAACATATTGATACCAAGAACCATCGGCGCAAGTGCATCAATGATATGAGAAGCGTTGCCAAAGCAAAAAATGAGAGCTGCTAACATCGTTAGGGCCATTGTAATTGTGACCGATTNTTNTCTTGTTAGATGAAATTCGTTTTCAATATTTCCAACAATACTTTCTGCAATAGAAAACACCCCTGTGATCCCGGCAATAAAAATGCAGAAGAAAANAATCGTCCCCAGGATCTGTGCCCAATGTTCTCCAAAGGATTGAAGAATTGTAGGGAATAAAATAAATCCAATTTCAAAAGTTGAGTCAGAGGTCACAATCTGATCGAACGGAATTTGCTGCGTATGGCTTATGTGAGCTAGACAACCAAAAATTGCCAGGCCTGAAATAAATGAAACAGCAAAATCTCCGATTGTCACCAAAATCATAGCTCTTGCCACATTCGTCGTTTTATCCGTATGCCGAGAGTAGCCGATAATGATTCCTAATCCCAAGGAAAGGCTAANAAATAATTGACCAAATACATCTCGCCATAGAGCAGGGTCATTTAATTTTGAAAAATCAGGTGTCAGATAATATTTTAACGCATTGATGCCACCCGGAAGAAACAGGGTAGTGATGGCAAAAACAGTCATAATGACTGCCAATAAAGGCATAAATAAAGTGCAGATTTNTTCAATTCCATCGCGGATGTTTCGCACCATCACAAAGTAAGTCAGAATGCACATGCAAATTGTGGCTAGCAAGACAGGAAGTGAAAACGTTCCAAAATCATGAATTCCTTCAGTTGTTTTCAAAAATTCATTCAGGAAAANAGATTTGGAATCAGGCGGGATTTGCTTCGTTGCTGCAAAATATGTATAAGCTGCAGAATAGGCCGTTAAAACGATATAAAAAGCCCCGATAGTTAAGCAGGCAATCACAGAAAGCCAGCCAAGAATTTTTCCTTTACGACCGATCACTTTATTGTATGCTGAAACAAGAGGAAGTTTCCATTTATAACCAATGAGCCCTTCTAACATGAGCATCGGGACCCCTAGTATAAAAATGGCAATGATGTAAGGGATTAAAAGGCCCCCNNCATTCTTATAGACTTGAGAACTAAAACTTAAAATATTAGCAAAGCCTACAGCAGATCCAATGAGGGACCAAATATACCCTGATTGGCTTTTCCAGGTTTTTGCTTGAGGTTGTGACATAATAAAAATTCCTTGATCAATGATGTTGTTGATCTTTAATGATTCATTTTTAATACATAAAATTTTAAGGGAAGTCGTATGTTTAGCCTTAAAGGCTAAGGAGAAGGGGAGAAGGATGGTTTTTAAGATGAACTCTTTGAAATTTCATATTTATTTAATATCACTTAAAAAGTTTAAAGATAAATTTTAGGCTTTTTAATTCTTATATGTCAAATAGTTTTTGTGCTAATCTCGTTGATATTTATAGGGAAGAAGAAAAAGAATCTTCTGGTTTTAGATGAAAAGTTGGCATGGATGTATGTGCAGTTTTTGAATATTTTAACATAAATGAAGGAGGAAAGGATGCCGAGAAAATCGATACATATTTTCTGCGTCGATGAAGACCAAAACTTTTGTCAGACAATTGCGAGGGAAGCAGAAGTTTTAGGGGTTAAAACGACGTTTACTGCTTCTATTGATGAGAAAAACCATAAAATCTCCAGTTTTTCAGCCTATATCTTAGACGTATCTAATTTAAAGCATCGTTCGCTTTTTAAAGATGGCTGTGTTTCTCTTGCTTTTCAGACCCTTCCTCCTCCGTCTGAGCTTGAAAAATTAAAAACCAATATNGCTGTTGATTTTGTGGCTGGAAAACCCATGGGTGCAGAAGAAGCCCGTTATCTCATAACAAAGGTTTGTCAATTGCCAAATGTTAGAGAAACCTCTTGCGATTGGGTAAATGAGATTCCTGACGATTTAATGCAACAGTATCTGCGTTTAACTTATCAAAGGTTGGAAATAGTTTCCGATATTATTAAAAAATACAANATTCATGCTTGTATGCAAGTCTGGCAAGAGTTGGANAAAATTGTTCACAAGATTGCAGGCAGCGCTGGGATGTATGGAAGAGCTTTAGCAAGTGAAATGTGCAAAAAAATAGAGGAAGAAATTAAAAACAAAAATTACCTTGATCTGGACTTACAAACATTCTATCGTCAACTTTATCTATATGTTCAATAGCCTTGACTCCTAAAAAAATATGATAACATTGCATCTCTCATAGAAGGAGGGTTCTTATGTGTGATAAAATATCGTGTATAAAAAAATCTTTTAACTTCTCTTCTCTTATTCAATCTTTTCAGCAATGCAACAATCGTTGCAATCAGCAGAATTAAGCCGCACCTTTGTCCTTTACCACAATACATTTTAAGTAATAATAACGGATTTATATTTGAGGTTTTATGTTTTATGATGGGTTAATTGCAACGATAAGTGATTATGTCTTATTTGCTTCCTGTATTTTTATTTTGTTGGGAAGCCTCTATGTGACTTTCAAAATGAATTTTGTTCAGCTACGNTTTTTTCCCGTTCTTTTTCAAATGCTAAAAGGGGCAATCCTAAGAAAACACCCTAAAGAGGGCCAATATACAATTTTGCCTCATAAAGCCTTATTTACTGCGATGTCAACAACTTTGGGAATTGGAACCATTGTCGGACCCGTTGTTGCGATTCATTGNGGNGGGCCTGGAGCGCTATTAGGTTTTCTTTTGACTGCCTTTTTCGGGAGTGCCCTGACTTACACGGAGGTCACTCTATGTATTCAATTTAGNAANAAACTGGAGACAGGCGAAATTTTAGGAGGTCCGATGCAATATCTTCGTGCGCTTCTTTCNCCTAAGGTAGCCGCTTGGTATGCTGTTTTTGGAAGTCTGTTGATGGCTGCCTGGTCAGCTGCTCAAGCCAACCAGCTTGCTGCTATTCTTGATTCACCTTTGCTTGGCAATTATCGTATTCCTACCCTNTTTTCTGGATTTTTCTTGCCCTCCTTGTGCTGATTATCNCTGGTTGGAGGTATTAAGCGCGTCAGTTCCTTTTCTTCAAAATTGGTTCCCTTAATGTTTGTTCTTTACCTGGGTTCCATTCTTTGGATCCTNTTTTCTAATTTAGATAAATTNTTTGAAGTCTGCGGATTAATTATGAAATCAGCATTTTCTCCCTATGCCATGGCAAGTGGGACTGTAGTTGGAGGAATTGTTGGTGCAATGAGATGGGGAGTATTTAAAGGAATACAGGCAACTGAAGCAGGTGTTGGCACTCAAACAATTCCTCATTCAATGGCTGAAACTGATGATGCTCATTCGCAAGGAATGCTCTCTATGCTCTCCACATACTCTGCAGGATTGATTGCNTTTTTCTCTGGATGCGTGACATTGATTACAAATACCTGGCAAGATCCTGAACTGCCCTTAGGGATTAGCATGGTTGCAGCGTCCTTTCATATGTATTTTCCTTACTTGGGCATTGCAATTGTCGCAGTGAGTACGTTGCTTTTTGCCTTCGGAACTATTTTAGGAAATAGTTACAATGGAAGCCAATGTTTCAATTATCTTTTCTCCGGCAAGCAAACTCTTTATTACTATATCGCAACCTCAATCGTTATNTTTTTGGGAACAATTTCCGGTGTAAAAACGGTTTGGTCTTTAATTGATTTAGGGTTAGCTTGTCTGGTCCTCCCGCATATGGCGGCTCTGATTTTGTATGCCTATAAGAAGCCTGCTAAAGAAGAACCTGTGGTTACGACCCCAATCTAAACGCTAAACCTTCTAAAAATAAAAGATAGAGGCTAAACATTGTAGAGGTCAATTTGATGGAACGTAAATTGATTTTAAGTTTGATCCCAAAGAAAATAATTCATGCATTCCAAAAACTCTTTAGATGGCTATTATTTTGTAAACTTCAATTTTTATTGAATAGTTATGAAAAGTGATTTAATAATTTTTAATTATATTTTTGAAGGTTTTTATGGGGTTTAATCTCAAAATCTCTAATCAAAGTGAAATCCTAGAGGATCGCCTTAAAGCTTCTTTTTATCTGAGCCTGCATGAAAGATCAAAAATCAGGGTGGGTACGTCTTTCTGGTTTAGGAGTTGGAGTTCTTTCAGGGCTTCTAACAATTACAAAAGGATTGCTTTGATTTTCGAAAATATTATTAAAGGCTTGATCAATATTTTGGGAGCTTGCTGTTTTGCTGAATGCAAGCTTTCTAAAGGCATCACTCAAATTTTTATAGAATTCCCAAAAACTTTCTTTTGTTTCCATTTTCTCTTCTTTCTGCAGGTGTGGGGCTTGCAACAAAGACAACGAAGATAGGATTTAACCCAGCTGAATATACCTATGAACGATGGTGCGCTCATGATCCTATCCATAAAAATGAGCGATTAACAACGCTTTATCGGAATTTTTCACAGCTCAAAATAGGTCATAACCGATGACATTTTCTTCGGAATTTAATAGCACAGTCCGTTTTCTTTATCACTTGAATCTGAATAAAGATTGCCCTTCGCTTCATCATAACCACTTAGTGTTAGAACGTAAAAGAACTTGCCTGAAGAATTTTCTTCATTGGTTCATTCATTTGATCACTTTCACACTTGTTCCACGCAATAAAAAGTTAGACACTGTGACCCATCACATTTTATCCAAATTGAAAGAAATCAATGATCCCCCAAAAGGACTTTCTGATCAGGAAAAATTTTCATTATCGATGCCTTTGTAAATTTTAAAGAAATAGTCGCTGCTAACGGTGGCAATGTTTCGAAGATTAAAAATTATTGAGCATAGCAAAAAATTGAAGGGGTCTCAGCTCAAAATACAAAACTCGAAGGCTTTCCCGACCTGCCGCTCCTAAAAGAAAATAATCTGCAGCGTCAAAAAATGGCCTTGGAGCAATATATACAAAATAGAATTCCATTGTTACAAATCCTTCAAAATATCGATAACATTGGATCTTTTTACCCGCATTGCCTGAAGAAACCCAAGCCAGCCTTATTTCCTATGTGTTTGCAAATTTTACCACGAATCGCCTCTGCCAAGAGTTTTTACAAGAAGCTATCAAGCTACCCTTAAAAATTTGGACAAGAGCACAGGTGTTTCATCGCTTGGCCTTTACTCAATCGCATAGTAAATCCATGATGAAAATGCTTTTTCCAATAGTGGATAAGATAAAACCAGAAAGCCGCAAATGGGCATTTTTGATTTAATGACACATCATGAAAGATCAAAACCTGAGGGATTCAATAGTCCTGGAGTCTTTGATAAAACCCGAGTCTTGCCAGCTGATGTTGACTATATTTCCTTTCTTTCCGAAGCACAACGGCATCGATTACAACTTGAAAAATATGAAAAATCATTAAATCTTTTCATGGCCATAAAAACAGAGCTTTTGGCTCCATAGAAATGGAATTGCTAGAAGATCTGATGTCTGAAGAAATGAAAGTCTTCATGGTATTTATTGAAGCTCTCTTGTCAGGTGAAGAACCTGAGGAGACTCTAAAAGATGGTTTAACAGATTTATTCTATTTTATCTCGTGCCTTGAAGAGTGCTCTGCAGATGCGATGATCAAAGAATGCCTTTCTATTTTTTATCTTAAATTCGGAAACAGTTTACAGATAAATCCTATCGAAAAATTATTCAGGTTTTGAAAGGGATTCCTTCAGAGATGTTAAATAAATATGGGCTGCCTATTGTACTGGCAAGCATGAGGCAAAATGCTCAAGAACAGTCCTTGTGTCTTGTAATCGAATTTATTAAATTATTACCGATCCAAGAGGCTCAGAAGTTCATTCATGAAGAATGGAATCTCTTGAGTCGTTTGATCAGCGGAAACAATTTTACACAAACATTAGTGAATTACATTGCCCTTTTAATCAAATATTTGAAGGACACAGATCAAATTAAGAGTTTGCTTTCGATTAATTTTGTCCATCAGCTTATTCTAAACCCCCACTTTAGCAGAGATTTTTAAAGTCTTTGAACTGTCTCCTTGGAAACTCTTTATCCTTCTGCATTCACCAACAATTGATCTTAATTTGCTGGGTGAAAGATTAGGCGCAGCCTATCCTCAATGTAGAAATTTAATCAATGACATTCGGGCAATTCCCTACCAGGAGAGAATTACTGAATTAGAAAAATTAAAAAGATATTTTGTTTTTGCAGAAGATAGCCAATTTGCCGAAGCAGTGGAAGTCTTTGAAGACATAAGAGAGGAGGTTAAAAAAGCCTTTTTGCGTTCCCACGCCTGGCTTCAGTTGAAGAATTTTGCGAGGAATTATTTTTTATGAGCAAGGGGCAGCTTTTAGCGGCTCTTCTGGATGAAACTTCAAATCGCAATATGTGTTTAATCTTGGATGATGTTTATAACAATATTGAAAGAAGCGAAGGATCTTTAATCATTTCACATGCGGCTTCTATTCTGGCACCTATAAATTTAGCAGGTTTAGGGGATCAAGAGGTCCTTGCGGTCATCATGCGGGAATCACAATATCAGCATAACCTGAAAAAGCGCTTGATAACTTTAAAAATAACTTCACAAAAAATAAGCAAAAATTTTCCAAACAGTACGAGCGATGAAAAATACTTTAGAAAACAAGCAAGCTCTTATTGAAAATTTTATAAATCGTCTAAAATCCTTGGATATTCAGTATGGCGCCGGCGCAAATTGAAGATCCGTAACATTAGCGATTTGGATGGGTGCATTATAGAATCTCCATCAGAAAAATTTTCCGTATGAAGAGATCTTAAATGAATTCCTAAAAAGTAATTCATTTAAGATTTTAGCTAAAATTTAGCTTTTGTTGTAGGTTACTATAGGCTGACGAAATTTNTTTAAATCTTTCTTCAAGCTCTTTTTGTCTTTTTTGTAATCCTCTTCCGATTCATTTTCTTCNTTTATTAATCTTATCCGGATGACATTTTAGTGCTAATTTTCTATAAGCTTNTTTGACTTCATCTACAGAGGCACCGTTTTTTAATCCCAGGTCTTCATAAAATTCATCTGGGTTTGAGGAATATGAGGGATCTTGCGGGCTTGAGCCAAAACCTGTCCCAAAAATGCGCTGAATGGATCAGGTCCAGGTGATGTATTTGTTCCAAAATTGCCAAAACCAAAACTTCCAAAAACTTTCAAAAGGATCTGGTGAACGGAAAAAGTCTTTTTCCTGCCCTGATTAAAGAGATTCGCATAGGGATCGTGAAAAGAATTTCCAAAATTGGAAAANAGGTCTGGAGGTATTTTGATGAGAAAAATCTTGGGGTGGCTTAGGCAATTCTTTTGGGTATTTTTGTTCATTTCTTCTGAAATAAGCTTCTAAAATCAAACGCTGCTTAGAAGATAGCTCAGAAAGAAGGGCTTCATTCTTGCGTTTTTGTTCTGCCGCTGCTTCATGAATGCGGCTTTCAATTAGGGTATAACGATATTTTGTCTTGTTGCGTATCGCATCAATAGAATAGGCCGGAAAGAGCTTTTCAATAGCCTCTGAAGGCAAGCTAGAAAAATCAAATTCTTTAATTTGATCGGATGAGATGAGTTTTATTCTTGATTTATCTAGTTTATTGCTCACGAGTGCTGTCTGGACTTCTGCCGGATCTAAATTTGCAAATCGTTTTTNGTCGCTATCTTTATTGTAATCAGAAAATATTCCATTAATGATATCTTTACTCAATCGAGAGATTTTCATCCCTTTAAGCTGTTCATCAGACAATAGTTGTAAAATGTGAAATTTATTAATTAATCCTGCCTCTAAGGCTATCTGAATCTCATTGATCTGAAGATTTGCAAAACGTTCTATATCTTTAGTATTGATATCATAAGGAGGAAAAATTTCTTCAATCGTGTCCTGGGAGAATCTGGATAATTTTAAACTTTGCAGCTGCTCAGTGGATAAGAGAGTAAAAGTGTTTTTAGAAACAAGACCATCTTCTAATGCTGCCTGGACTTCTTCCGCATCAATAAGAGCGAAAAGTTTTCGACTTTTATCAACCCAATACCAAGGGAACATTTGTTCGATGAGTTCCTTTGATAATCGTGAGAGTTTCAGGCTGCGTAATTGTTCATCAGAGAATAATTTGATTGAATCGCTGTCGAGCAGCCCTGTCTCTAAGGCCATTTGAACTTCTGTCATTTTAAAATTGGCAAACCGTCTCTCTGCTTCCTCACCATAGCCAATTAAATTCTGAAGGACGTATCTTGGCAATTTAGAGATTTGCAAACCCTGGAGCTGTTCGTTTGATAAGAGTTTGAGGATATCGGAATCAGTAATTAACTTCTTTTCTAGCGCAGATTGGACGTCAGCGATACTGAATTGTGCAAATTTTTCTCGGTTTACTGTGGAATCATAAGAATAGGGGAACATGTTTCGTATTTCATCGCTAGACAATTTGGACAGCATTTTTTCGATGTTTTCTTTGAATCGCTTGCCATTGAAGAATGATTAGGNAGATTTAGCAACGCTCAATAGTGCGTAGTCATAACAAGTCTTTTGAAACTGACTTTCCTGGATATGAAAAAGCCCATATCTATCGTTAAATAAAGAGGTCAGCCTCCCATAGGATTCTTGTAAATCACGTGAAATGTAAAAACTGGGCTTTAAAATAGANNGACCTCGGTCGGAGCAGGATCTCAAAACTCCTAACAAAAGTGCTTTAATCAAATGATAAATAACTTTAATTGAAGCCGACCAAAGAGCTGCCGGCAAGGCGATAATTTTTCGTCCAAACCAACCTTTTTCTAAATAATTTTTATCAAATTCGGTTCGTCTCACACTTCCATATTTGAACTGCAGCTTTTGAGTCAATTCAGAGAAAATTTGGGCGTCATCTTTAAAAATTTCCTGTTCTTTGACTGTTTTAAAATAAAAAGTGTTATTAAATTTGTAACTCATGTTTACTTTGAAAGTTATTGTTAAATATAAATTTTAGCTCTTTTGTGTTAAGAAAATATAAATTTCAAGTAAATTATAGAAGAATAAACCTTGATTTTCAATTTAAAAGAAGTAAAAGCTTATAGAACTTTTCCGCCTTTTTCACTCACAACGTTAGCAAGATGATTGGGTGCATGTTCCGTCACTTTTGTGCCCCCATTAAACCCATAGGCCATAACGGCGGCTAACAAACTTCTTCGATGGATGTTTTCGTCGATAGCGACTAAGGCTCTATCCTCGAACCAATGGTTACCGATTAGATTTCTATTTGCACCATTTACTAAGCTGACTTCTGAAGAATTTTCAGCTTGATTCGCTAGGTCTTGAGCCACTTGGGTGGCATCAGAATTAATATAAAGATGAACCCTATCCTGAATCTCGGGAGTTTTTGCAGGGCTAATAAAAGGCATTACAATTTTGATTCGTTTCGATTTTTGATGCATTCGGCTTTGCATTTGTATCCGTGATGCAAGGAAGACAGAGGTGGATTTCCATTTGCGGAAATTTCTTGGCTTCTTCAAAAAAGCCTTTGCGAGTTTAAATTTTAATTGTCCCATTTTATCTTTTGTATAAGAAGGATCATTTTTAGAAAGGTTTCTTAGAAATGCTCCCATTCCAAAAGGAAACCAAACAGCTTTCTTTGCCCCCGTCTGACTTTGTGCTGATAAAATATTATTGAAGACCTGGCTCATATCCTGGAGATAACGTGCTTCATCCAGTTTCCCATCTTGCGAGTAATCTTGAAAGTCTTCAGCATCCATTTTTCACCCACATTGAGCGCTGCAGCATGGTGTATAAAAATTCTTTGTTGCCTTCGACTGCCTTCCACTCATAATTATAATCCATTTTAATAGGCGCAGCTAGTACATCAAAACGGCCTAAAACCTGAGTGCCTTTGAATGTGTTTTGCGATTGAGGCGAAGTAAACAAGCTCACTTGTTTGTAGGCACTTGCTACATAAGACCCATCAAAACTTCCTTCCTTAACAGCTTTAAAAGTTTTATCTCTGACTTCGTATTTTTTTGCTTCTGAAATATTTGGAAATTTTCGATAAAAACGAGGTGTATTTTTAAAACCCAATTTGTCGGAACGGATAGGATTTTCATCAATTAGAGGGATTTCTTGATCTTCGCCGTTAGCTTTATTTGTTTGATTTGGTTGAGGGGAGGCGTCCTTTTTTGAGATTTTTGGGTTGAATGTCTTCTTTCTCATTGCTTTTAAGACTAGGTTCATTCTGAATTTCTGGGCTTTTTTTCTTCTGACTCACTTCCGGTGATATTTTTTAGCAGAAGATGAATCTGATAAATCTTCTTTCTTTTCATTTTTTCAGATCGGAATGCTTTTTTAAACGAATGGTTTACTTTTTTCAGTTTCATCCAACTCTGTCGGTTTCTTATGGCAGACTTTATAAATCTTGGCAATGGCATGGGTTAAACCAAGAGTAAAAATACCAATTAAAATTGAAATAGCAACGGCTTTTGTTCGATCTTCTTTTTGAGCTTTGTTAGGTTCCAAAGAAAGTTTGAAAAATTTTCAAAAAAGGATTTAGTTGTTAATTTTGGTAACACTATTAACCTCGAATATTTTTATATTCTTCTATTATAATTAAAAAAATTATCTGAAAAGACAAGTCATAAATTCTATATAGCTATTGATCAATTTTAAGAAAACTGGGCTGAACTTTTTAAGAGTGAGTAACTTAGTTAAAAGAGATTTGTTTAAGCAATAGCGAGCTTCTCAAGAATCTGGCCTGCATGCTGCAGGCCAGAGATGTTTTATCTTTATTGCAGATCAAATTGCAGGCCGAACGCAAAGGCATTATAGCAAATATCTTTCACCTTAACATTCCATGTTGTTGTGGGTACATGAGTTGGATACATTGTCGATCCGAACGTATAACAGCTGGAATCTACATATAAAAAACGATATTCTCCAAAAAGATGGATACGGTTGCAAATATTATACCGAAGACCAGCTTTGGCCTGAGCTGCAAAAGCCCATGCTGAGTCACTGCGATCGGAATTAAAATGGTTGATTCCAATTTCAGCTGGAGCGACTTGCAGAGACTTTGCTTTTCGAATGAATAGATTGGCTGCTCCAATACCGCCACTCACATAAGGAGTAAAATTATACAAATAGCAACTGTTTAGTGAAAGTACGAGATTACCCATATAAACCCCTACATTCATAGGAAAAGTATCTAAAANATCATGTTCCGGCAGCCTTAATGTAGGATTAATCAAATCCCNCCTTTTATTGTGGCGATAAAAAAATGCCTCAATTTCTGCACCTGGAGTGATATTCCAATTAGAGCATCCCAGGTTTATAGGACATTGTCTCCACTCATACCCTATTTGTGCACCGCCGAATCCAGCCGATTTTCTTTTTGCGTGACCGCGTGCATCTACAGCTAAAGGTCCTCCTTCCGCCTCAGAAANAAATGCAGTTCCTGTTTGTATGATTTTTGTTGAGTCAGAATAAAGTCCTCCACCAAAGCCACCGATGTAAATCCTATTAGCCTCCGGGCAATAGCTGTCGTAAGCCATGAGAGTAGAATTCATCAAAAGCAGTGCTAACAATGCTTTTAAACATTTTGCCGAATAACTTCAACATCTTATCTCCAGGTTAATTGTTATAAAAAAATCATTCATAGTAAGTTGTTAAGTTATTGACAATGTTTTTTTGATTTTTCATTTTTCCTCGTTCCCGTTGCAAAGTCAAACTGATTCAAATTTTTATGGAGGTAAATTGTGCTTAAAGATACAAACTGTAGTTTTGGGGCTAAAGGCGCGACTTTTTGTTTGAATTAACGAAATAGAGGATGATTAGAATTAAACAAATAAATGAGCAATCTCTTCCACACCTGTGGCATAGCAGTGAACATTTTCATTATCTTTTCCTGCATTACAGGCAAAGGAGCTATTACAATCGGCTGATTGGGATTTTTCTTCACCAGTTCATTAACAACTTCTTGTAAATCTGTGGCGCCAAACACTTTGACTTTGCTTTTGTCTCTCTGATCGTAGGTCAATTTATGATTATTTTTATCCCGGGCAGGAACCACAGCAAAGAGGGAGTTGTATTAGAAGACGATTGAACTAAAAGGACATCTTCTTGCGGAACCCTTTTAGACCAATTATTGAACTCAACGTTACGGTCTGTATTGCCGCTCCAAGGTGATAAGCGAAGGTTACGCACATGTTCTCCAGGTTTGTAGACATGCCATCCTCCGCTAGAAGGGGAAGGAATTTTTCCATCCGATCGCTTATAGATCATTTCTTCAAAAGTTTCATTATTAGGCGGGGACTGCAAGATGTATGGCTTCTCAAATCCCTCTGGATGTGGAACTAAAATATAGACATTCGGGGAAGTTCAAATGTATCGTCTGCAAAGGAACCATGACAATTGATGGATATTAAGTCTTTAATGGGATCTACTAGGATCGTTTTTCAGGTTTTATTTCAGCAGTTTTTCTATAGATTGGGTTGAGTAAAGAACATCATAAACTTGAGGACGAATTACCTGAAGAGTGTTTTTCAAATAAGTAGGCTGTCCCTGATTGTTTTGAAACCAACCCCTTTAGGTCGAATGCCAATGTCTTTAAAAAAGTCAAAACAACTTCATCCTTTATTTGCTTATCTTTAATTATATCATTCAAAAGTTCCTCATTTTTTTGCTTTCGTTTTTCATTGCATTCCTTTTCCAGGACGCATTCATTTCTACAAGGCGATAATGAGAAAAAATTCTTCTGGAGTTTTCCTTCTTGCATCAATCATGGCTGATACGAGCCTGGTTTCTATTCCATTATGAATAAACCACCCTTTCGTTGGGCTTATGTTGTTTCCAACTAAAAATCGATACAAATCAAGATCTGAAACATTTTGATGCGAGATCATATCCAATAATAGATTTTCATTAGCTCTTGCATTTTTAATTTCGGCATTAGCGACCCAAATTTTTTTGCTCTTGCATATATTGATTGCCGATAAAATTTTGTATAGTTTGGCCTCTAATTTGTGCGAATTCCAGGGCTAAGGAAGTAGGATGCGTCCCGGACGCCACATTTAAAAAATAGGGGTGGTCTGCGTCAATTTTATTTTGTTTGAAAAACTGATATAAATCTTCGTCGCTTACTTGTTTATCTCTAAATTTATGTTGGAGTTCTTCTTTCAAAACATCTTTTGAAAAAAATGCGAGTTATCTTCTATCTTATCAAACTCGCTCTTAGCGGGAATAGGAAGAGGACTTACAGGCGATTCTTTCACAGAAGTTTCCGAATTTTTCAAAATTGCCTCTGAAATACCTTGAATAGATTGAGAGGTGCTTTTCACATTTTCATCCTCATTTCTAAATTCTTTGATGATGCGAAGTACCTGTCTTCCCGTAAATAACTCTCTTACGGATTTGAAAAAGAGGAGCTAAACCCAGGGTGCCGATTGTCAAAAAGTTCCAAGGGCGATACCGCGTATCCTTTGAGTGGATAATAGGGGCAAATATCTTTCCTTTTTGGATGTGACAATATAAGCTTTACCACCTATTCGGTGAATTTTATCCTTAGACTTTGATTCTAGGGGTTTCCAGTCTGGAGATTCTTTGTGGTTGGTTTCAAATTCGTATTGTCTTTGATTAAATCTTATTTTATTTACAACCATAATATTTTTTATAATTTTTGTTTTAATAAATCTGATTTTAATGATTTTTTTATAATTATACTATTATTAGTATATCATATAATGATTTATTTATTTTGACTGTTTAACAATATCGGAATACCCCCATTTCAGTGTAGAAAAATTCGATAAGGAGGCGCATTGAATTGAAAGCTTAGAGTTGAGAAAAGTGTCAGTTTCTAAGATAACTTGCTAAGATTGATTGCGATTCTTTGGAAAAATTAGATCAAATCTAAACACTTAGAAATTTCCTTTTGACTATGACAAAACAACTAGTACTTCCAGATAAAGTGGATTGCACCATTATTAAATTTGACTTGAGGTTTTTAGCTTGATTTTTGCTTGAATTGGACGGGGCTGTTGGTTCGATTTGATTTTGGTTTTGGGAAGTTTCTGTGGGCGGATCATTTTTTACATAATTAACATTGGAGCTTTGATCGGCATGTAGATAAGAAAAATATGTACAGCAAATAAAAAGAGAGAAAAACATCCCATCCTTTAGCTTCATAAGGTCCTCCTCAGAAAAAGGTATTGAATCAGTCTGAATAGGCATTTTTAATCTGCTACAAGCATAATGTCATAAATAGGTGGTTTTAAAAAAGTATATGGAAAACTGTTGAAACTTGGAATTTTGACCTCGTCAGCTTGCTTCTGTCTTTGAATCTGTCTGTATCGCACACAACTTATTCAAGTTGTACTGCTTCGATTGATTCAAATTCAGGGCGTTCCCTTGACAAATTTTACAACTCCTTCACCAACTATCAAATTCACATTCATTTACAACAAAAGTCAAATGAGTAAATCCAGGAAATCTAGAACTGCTAAACATTATAATTACAATTTTATTTCATAATATTTTGATGAAACATTATTTATTACACCATTTTAAATCAACCTGTTTTGAAAATTTGTCAATTTGTCTTCACTTAAATCTTTAGATGAATTTTGTTCTGAGGATGAAAGCAAAACGAATATGTTCTTGCGGTACGAAATCTTGAAGAATTAATCCCTTTGCACCTGAATTGAAATACCCAATATAGGTACTGCTCTTTTGTTTAATACCTGTATAGGTGGCTAAGCCGAATGCTTGAGCATTTGGATAAAATTAAAGTGTCGGATGATTTGGTATAAAAAATTGTTGATTAACTGAAAAATCTTTTGAAGCTGAGCAAGAATTCTATAAGCAAACCCATGAATACCTTATAAAAGAGCTTGATCAAGTTTCAAAATCGAATCTCTCAGCTTGTTGATTCTCACATAGATAGGAAAATTGACGGAGATATTTATGAGAAAAATTCATCGAGTACAAGAAGGGACAGCAAGAGATCACCGCTCTAATGGCTGCTCATGTGGATTGCTGATAAGGCAAGACTGATAACTGTTAAAAAGTACTTAATTGAGCTAAGCGAGCCAAGGAAATTTATGAAAGTTCGAAGGTAAATGAAAAACGGCAAATCTTGAATTTCTTATTTTTAGAACTTGGAGATGAAGGATAAAAAGCTCTAGTAACCTTACTTGAGCTGTTTGATAGGCTAAAAGCAGTGTCAGATCATCTCAAGTGTCGGAAGAGGAGGGATTCGAACCCCGTTACCCTTGCGAGTAAATCTGTTTTCGAAACAGATGTGCTGCTGATGTTCTCAACAAAAACCATGTAATGCCAACTGATCTACCAGGAGAACAATATCTTGTTTTCGTGGTCTCTGATCGGCATTTGTTGCGTTTTTATGGGGTTAAGTGTGCCAAATATGTGCATAATTTGGGAAGACCAATCTTTTAGGTCCCCATTTAAAATTACTGGCTTGACTTAATTTTGGATAAAAAATACTATAGATTTAAATATTTAAAGTAAATTTTATCCAAAATCATATGGCTCGCAAGAAAAATCTAAGCATAGAAAAGCAAGCTATCGAGATTTTTCAATCTCATGGAGGGATTCTGCGTTCGAATGACGCAATTAAACTGGGGATACATCCTCGTACTCTTTATGGACTAAAAGAAGAGGGCAAAATTGAATTGCTCCAAAGAGGGCTATTCTGCCTGCCAGGTCTCCCGGGACATACCCAACCTGATTTGGTCACAGTGGCTAAATTAGTGCCTGGGGGTGTCCTTTGTCTCATATCGGCTTTGTACTTTCATAGACTCACTTCTCAAATTCCACATTTTATTTACATCGCAGTGAAGCAAGGATATAAGCCGCAAAAAATTGATTATCCACCCATTAAATTTTTTTGGTTTTCTGAATCTCTATTTGCTGATGGTATTGAAAGTCATGATCTAGAAGGAGTTCTCCTGAGATGCTATTCTAAAGAGAAGACCATTGTAGATTGTTTTAGATATCGTAATAAGATTGGTATCGACGTGGCTATCGAGGCTCTCAAAAAATATTGGGTGCAAGGGAACCCAAAACTTGATGTTGTGATGAAACATGCAAAAATTGGCCGTATAGANAAAATTATTAAACCCTATATAGAGACTGTCATCAATGAATCGTCCTAATGTTATCAATCTGCCTGCATCTATCCGAAACCGCTTACTTAACAAATCAAAAGAAACCAAGCGACCCTTNTTGGAAATACTTCAGTAGTATGCCATGGAACGCTTTTTGTATCGCCTTTCGGTATCGCCACATGCTAATAAATTNTTTCTGAAAGGCGCCCTGATGTTCAAAGTATGGAATACTGCAAATCATCGTCCTACAATGGATATCGATCTTCTTGGGAAGACNAAAAATACTGTAGAGAACTTAAAAAATGTNTTTTGTGAAATTTGTCAGCAAAATATATCTTTAGATGATGGAATTCTGTTTTTCCCCGATACGGTTAAGGGATCAGTCATTCAAACCGAAGCCGAATATGAAGGCATCCGTATTGAGTTTGAAGGAGACCTTAATAAAGCTATAGTCAGCATGCAAATTGATGTTGGATTTGGCGATGTGATTTCTCCCGACCCACAAATTCTTTCTTATCCTACTATACTGGAACATCCAGAACCTAAATTGCAAGGTTATACTTACGAAAGTGTGATTGCAGAGAAATTAGAAACAATGTTCAAGCGAGGGATGCTCAATAGCCGCATGAAAGACTTTTTCGATATTTGGACTCTCTCCCAACAATTTTCCTTTAGTAGTAAGAAATTAATCAACGCTGTGAATGCGACATTAAATCAAAGGGGCACAAATCTAAAATCTGTTCCTGAGTGCTTTTCTGAGACTTTTGTATCTGATCCATTGAAAAATTCACAATGGAATGCCTTTATTCGCAAGAATTATATCAAACACAGTTCTCTTTCTTTAAGCGAAGTTGTTTTGAACATCGCAACATTTCTTGCACCGGTCCTTAATCAGTCGAAGGAAAACCAGCATACTATTGATTTATCTTGGTATCCCCCGATAAATGGATAGAGGAGTAATATAAAAAAGAGCGGGTCAGTTTTATTGACCCTCTTATTGCTAGTTGGATTTTCTAGGTATTAATAACATGGCATGTCTTTCTCCATAAATAGTCATTCCTCGGGCGATAATCTCTCCATTGTCATTTGCGCTGACGATTTCAATAAATGTCATCCAAATAGAATCTAAATCATAGAGTATTTTATTAGAGGCAGAATAACCAGTGGTTATTATGTCTCCTTTTATCCATAACATACATATTTTTGTAGAGATAATTTGTATTCGTAGTTTTTAAATCATTGTGGTTAAATAGAATCGTTTGATCATCATTGCAAATTAAATATCTACCGATTAACACATCTCCAAAGTCGTTTATTCCTGTAGCAGAGCTTGAATTTGTCTTTGGTATTTTTTTATGGAGATCAATGGCTTTTCCATTAGTCCATATGGTTGCATGGGTCTGTTTACAAATATCATTTTTATAACTGAGATATGCAACACTTTGACCAACAACTTCGCCATTTTTATTCAGGGCAAATCCATAGGATTCTTCTGATTCAATACCGAGATCACCTTCTAAACCCCGAAGCCTAGTTATTTTTCCATTTTCCCAGAGGATTGGATGCCGAATTGATTTTCCGTTTTCATTTTCTACAATCGACTTAATCAAAACTTGGCCGGTGTCATTAATAGCAACTAGGTCTTTTCCGGGAAGATTCCCAAGCTTAACGATGCCATTTTTTTGTCCCAAACGTAAAGTACTGTGAAATTAGCATTGCCATCAAATGTACCATATGCTTTTCCATCGTCAGTTAGATAACGCCAATTAATCTCCCAACCAATACCATTTTCATTGTTTGGAACCTCTTGAAAACAACCATCTCGATCCCTAACAAAAAAATGTTTTCCTTCATCAGTACCATCAATATTATAATAACCAAGAATTTGTCCTTTTCAAAGTCCACGTCTTTTCTTTTGAGATTCAGTATTTCACCTTTACGCATTGCCGTGCATAAAGCGAGCAAGGTTACGGGATACAATGCAGCAATGCACTGCATGTGCTTTCTTGGCACGCTTTTAGAAGCCGGACTCTTTCATCACGAGATAGGAGACGATCTCTTCCTCGAGGTTCGGATAATTTTCGAATGTTCTTCATTGGTGAATAGGGGATTAAACGCCATTCTCTTACCGCTAAAGTAAGTACGTTCGATAAAGCAGAAAAATATCGGTTTGTAGTTGATGCAGATCTCTTACGCCCAAATCTATCCGTGGATTTTACTAATTTGTCACGACACTTGCAAATTAGATCTTCCTTAAGGTGAATTAATAATGATTGGCCGATTTCGTTTTTCCACCAAAGCAGTTGTCCTAGAAGAGTTTTATAGTTCTTTTTAGTGGATGATAGTTCATTTTCAATATAACGACCTATAAGATCGCCTATCGTGTATCGGCGCATTTCTGTTGTTTCATAGGATTGCCCAGATTTCATGGCATTTATAGTTTTTAAACGCCACGTTTTAGCTTCAGTAAATGTTCGAAAATTTTTTGAGAGATGTTTAAAACCTTTAATTCGAATTTGAGCACGGTAATGTGTACCATTTGTTCCATCGATTTTTGGATGCCTGGTTCTTTGTTAGACATAATTTGATCCTCACTACAAGTTTTTGGTTCATTTCTAGTTGATTGCTGTGCAGAATTTGTGCATCTTACCATTAAATCGGTTAAAACACAAAAACGTGATCAGCAACCCAAAAACGCTGGTTTGTTGTTGAGGAGTCTTGGTGAAAGAGACAGGACGTCGGAAGAGGAGGGATTCGAACCCCGTTACCCTTGCGAGTAAATCTGTTTTCGAAACAGACGCATTCGGCCGCTCTGCCACTCTTCCCTGAAAGATCTTTAAAAGTATGCCAAAAATTGACTTCCACTTCAATCATCTTCTAAGTATTTTTCTTCCTGTGGAGAGCAAATAATAAGCTTTAAATAAATTTATATCATTGGTTATTAATTATATAAATCACATTTAAAAAATAAATTGACGTACATTTCTGCTTTTGCCATGGTGAAATTAGATTCACAATATATTTAAATATATCTAGCACGGGATCTTAGTTCATAGTTCGAATTGTATTCGAAATCACACAAGATCAAGATGCCATAAAAAATTAAATTAAAGGAGTAATGTTATGATCAGCAAAAACAACTACACGCCGTAAATCTACAGCAAGAACAACAGCAAAAAATCTTCTTCAAAACGTTCTGTTCGTTCATCTTCACGTAAATCAAACAGAGGTTTGAATTTCTAAGATTGCCTGATTTAAAAAGGAGGTCCTATGAAATTTAATAGTTTGGAAGAACTTTTGATTAAAGAATTACAAGATCTTTATAGTGCCGAAAATCAACTCATAGAGGCATTACCAAAGGTCCATAGTGCAGCCACAAATCCTGAATTAAAAGAGGCAATTAAAAAGCATCTGGCTGAAACCAAGCAACAAGTGAAACGTTTGGAAACAGCTTTAGGAAGTTTGCAGGCAGAATTCGAAGGAGAAACTTGCAAAGCTATGAAAGGGTTAATTTCAGAATGCGAAGATGTCATCAAAAGCCAAGCCCCAGCTGCTCTTAAAGATGCAGCGTTAATTGGAGCGGCTCAAAGAGTCGAGCATTATGAAATTGCTGGTTATGGAACAGCCAAAGCTCATGCTAAATTATTAGATTTAGATGAGATTGTTGATTTGTTGGATGAAACNAGAAAAGAAGAAGCTCATGCGGATAAAAAACTGACGAAAATTGCCGAAGGGTCAATGTTTACGTCAGGAATCAATAAGCAAGCTTCCAGATAAAGGATTTTCCCGAAGGCTTTACGCCTTCGGGTTCAAAAGGAGTGAGTATGCGTGCCCTTTGGAAAGGATCCATAAGTTTTGGATTAGTCAATATTCCTGTGAAAATGTATGTAGCCAGTCATGAAAGAGAATTCAAATTCGTCATGCTGCACAANAAAGATCACTCTCAGATTCGTTATGCACGTATATGCAAAAGTGAAGATAAAGAAGTTCCCTGGTCGGAAATCGTAAAAGGCTATGAATATGAACCAGGCGAATTTGTTATTTTAGAAGATGAGGATTTTAANAANGCCAATCTTACCAAATCCAAATCGATTGAAATCCTGGATTTTGTAAAGGAAGATGAAATAGACACAGTCTTTTACTCCAAACCTTATTTTCTTGAACCTGANAAAAATGCAGATAAAGCTTATGTTCTTCTTAGGGAAGCGCTTCATAAATCGAGGATGGTGGGAATCGCAAAATTTGTTCTTCACAACCGCGAACATGTGGCAGTGATTAAGCCCTATGAGAATGCGATCATCCTAAATGAATTACGTTACAGCGATGAAGTGATTCAACCCAAAGAATTAAATATTCCGGANAGAAAAAAAGCTTCAGCTAAAGAATTAGATATCGCGTTGAAGCTTATAGGTCAACTAAGTACCTCATTTAATCCTCACAAGTATAAAGATACCTATACCGATGAGATCAAAGATATTATCAATCAAAAGGCCAAAGGCAAGAAAGTCCGTCCTAAAGGTCAGGAAGCGAAGCCTTCAAAAGTCCAAGATATCATGTCGCTATTAAAAGCAAGTATAGAAGAAAAACCTAAGAAAAAATGAAGCGAAAAACGGCATGACTTTACGCACCTANCAAGAAAAAAGAACTTTTGATGAAACTCCTGAGCCAAAAGGCAAAAAAATCCTCTTTGTCAAAGAATCTCCCTGTTTTTGTGTCCAAAAACATGCAGCCAGCCGTTTGCATTATGATTTTAGATTAGAGTGCCAAGGAGTCATGTTAAGTTGGGCTATTCCTAAAGGACCTTCTTTGGATCCTAATCANAAAAGATTAGCTGTCCATGTAGAAGACCATCCATTGGATTATCGTCATTTTGAAGGTACCATTCCTGAAGGCAATTATGGAGCCGGAACAGTCATGATATGGGATGAAGGAGCCTTTTCNTGTGCCGAATGCAACAACAAAAAAGAAATAGAAAATGCTTTATGGAAGGGATTTGAAAAAGGACACATCGAGGTTGACCTATCTGGAACAAAGCTTCAGGGGGANTTTGCTCTTATCAAAATTCAAAGTGATGAGAGCGGAAAGAATTGGCTTTTCATCAAAAGAAAAGATGCAAATGTCGACCAAAATCATGATATTTTAGATCAGGATCGATCAGTTCGAACAGATAAAACAATGAGCGAAATTTCAGGAAAATCAGAAAACNNAGCCAAAAAAAGTCCTTGAATCAATAGATGCTCCCAAGAAAAAATGCCGGGTTTCATTAAGCCCATGCTAGCGACCTTAATTCAAGAGCCATTTAATGATCCCGAATGGATATTTGAAATTAAATGGGACGGTTACCGTGCGCTTGCCTATATTGATAAAAAGGTAAACCTTTACTCCAGAAATAAAAATTCATTTAACACCGTTTTTAGTGAAATTGCAAATGACCTTCTTAATTTAAAAGCGCAAGCAATATTGGATGGTGAAATTGTTGTTTTAGATGCAAAGGGCCGTTCACATTTTCAGCTGATGCAAAATTATCAAAGAACCAAGCAAGGCAGCCTTTATTATTATGTGTTTGATATTCTTTATCTGAATGGCAGGGATCTACGCGAGCTGCCTTTGATCGAACGAAAAAATCTTAGAAACNNACTTTTAGCGAACAGTTCTCTTTCTCTTGTCCGTTTCAGCGATCATGTAGAAAAAGAGGGAAAATCATTTTATGGCATTGCTAANAAGAAGCAACTTGAAGGCATCATGGCTAANAAAATGAATAGCCCCTATGTTTCTCAAAGAACTAGAGATTGGCTGAAAATTAAAACACATAGGCGTCAAGAGGCTATCATCGCAGGTTATACCGAACCTCGGGGAAGCCGCAAGAATTTTGGAGCCGTTCTTTTAGGGGTTTATGATAAAAATCAAGAGCTCACCTATATCGGTCATGTNGGGGGAGGATTTGATCAAAAGTTATTAGAATCTGTGTTTACAAAAATGGAAAAACTCAAACAAACCCAATGTCCTTTTAANAAAAGACCGAAAACTAAAATGCCTGTGACATGGGTAAAACCAAAACTGGTATGTGAAGTTTCATTTGGTGAGTGGACAAGCGACGGGATTATGCGACAACCTATTTTTGAGGGATTAAGAATGGATAAACCTTCTCGAGACGTGAAAAAGGAAAAAGCTTTACCCTCAAGATTCCTCAAGAAAAGCCAATCAAAAAAATCATCCTGTGAAAGANNAAAAGTCAGCTTTACTAATTTAAACAAAATTTATTGGCCTAAAATAAAGCTTACGAANGGAGATCTGCTTCAATATTATCAAGAGGTTTCTGATTCTATTCTTCCTTATTTAAAAAACCGCCCATTAATGATACGCCGTTTCCCTGAAGGAGTAGAAGGNCGGAAATTTTTTCAAAAAGATACAGGAAATCTAAAACTTCCTTCATGGATAGAAACCATAAAAATTAAACATGAGAAAAAGGATGTGGTGTATTTCATTATCCAGAACAAAGAGAGCTTAGAATACATCGTCAATCTTGGAACCATTGAAATGCATCCTTTTCTTTCGCAAATTTCAACCCCGCAATATCCCGATTATTTTGTGATGGACCTGGATCCAGAAGCAATAAGTTTTGATAAAGTGATTGAGACAGCAAAAGTCATACATGAAATTTTGGATGAATTTGAAATTACAAATGTTTGCAAAACTTCGGGTAAACGCGGGCTGCATCTTTGCATCCCTTTAGGAAGAAAATATACTTATGAGCAAGTGTTGCAATTTGGCGAGATTATTGCACATACCGTGCACGCTCAGATTCCTGAATTTACCTCTCTTTTTAGACAGCCATCAAAGAGGCAGAAAAAGGTGTATTTAGATACTTTGCAAAATTATTATACGAAAACCGTAGTGGCCCCTTATTCCGTGCGAGGCACAGAACTTGCTACAGTTTCGGTCCCGTTGCTTTGGTCTGAGGTCAANAAAGGCTTAGACCCAAATGATTTTAATATNAAAAATGTTCCTGCACGCTTGAAAAAGCTAGGTGATCTNTTTGAACCTGCGCTAAAGCAAGGCATTAATCTATCCACCATTTTGAAAAAAATGCAAAAAGTTTCAATCATGACGCCAAACATTAATCCGTTTTTATTAAAAATTGCGCCCTTGCAGCAATCGCGACAGGCGAGCATGCCAGTTCTTTAATAGAGCTAAGAGATAAACTTGCAACGACTCATATCGGTTGTATTTATTACCACTTTTGGGGAAGCCATTTGCATCCAGAATTTTCACACCCCGAATATCATAATGATTTCGCGCGATGGGCCCATTATGGTTTACACGATCTATTTTTGGCAGAGCGATTGAGTGTCGTCGATCCCACAGATTATGAAACTTTAGAAGGTGTACGTCAAAAATTATTGGATGTCGTAGAAGAGCGATTGGACGAAAATGAAAGTATGTTTTGGGCAAGAAGTTCAAGATTTTCTTTTATTCGTTCTAAAATTATTGTTTTTGACACTTCTTATCGTGTTGAGGAACCGCAGGATCTTGCAAAAGTCATCCCATCCCTTCCTCCAAGCAGCATNTTTTATCACTTTATTGATGCTAGAGGGAGAACCTTAAACGGAAAAGATGACTTTAGCAATTGGCTTGCTTCTTTTGACGATACGTACAAAAGTTTAGTCGATAGCATTTTAACAATAGATCCTTANTTTTTTTCATTAACAGATTTAAGAACCAATCTTTCACGGAAAGTTGAAGAATATTTTTCAGAACATAACTTAAAAAAAATGGATGAAAAATGAGCGACCTTTTGGATCGATACAAAGAGGCCGTAGGGGCTGAAATCATCGATGAATTACGTCAAATGGCAATGATTTTAAAAGGNAAAAAAATCGTGCATGTCAACTCCACAAAATATGGANNGGGCGTAGCTGAAATCCTAGAAACGATGACCCATCTCACTTCTTCACTTGGGATTGAAACTCATTGGGAAGTCATTAATGGAACACCAGANTTTTTCGATTGTACGAAAGGCTTTCATAATACTTTGCAAGGTTATAAGAGTATGCCCCCATCTTCTCGTCTTTTACAGGTCTATGAAAAAGTCAATGAAGATAATGCTGAAATTTTGAAGCCTATCTTAAATGCCGCTGATTTTGTTTTTATTCATGATCCCCAACCAGCTGCATTGATTAAGTCATTTCCGAATCGNAAAAATAAGTGGATTTGGCGCTGCCATATAGACTTGTCGAATCCAAATCGCCAAGTCTGGAAATTNTTGCGAAATTATGTCGCACACTTCGATGCCAGTATNTTTTCTCTTGCAGATTTTGTCCAACAACTTCCGCACCCGCTTTACCTGATNCCCCCTAGCATTGATCCTCTCAGTCAAAAAAATGTTGAGCTTCCTGAAGAAGAAATTAAGAGCATTTACTCTCGTTTCGGATTAGATCCAGAACGTCCGATCCTTTTGCAGGTTTCACGTTTTGACCGCTTTAAAGATCCTTTAGGGGTCATAAAGGCTTATCAAATGGTGAANAAATTCAAGCAAGGGGTTCAGCTGATTTTAGCTGGAGGAGGAGCACCTGATGACCCTGAAGGAGAAGCTATTTTGAATGAAGTCAGAGCAGCAGCAGAAACTGATTCGGATATTCACATTCTCTATCTTCCGCCGGATTCTCATCGTACCATCAACGCTTTGCAACGTGTGGCGGATATTGTTTTGCAAAAGTCTATTAAAGAAGGATTTGGGCTCACGGTTACTGAAGCCCTATGGAAAAATAAACCTGTTATTGGTGGAAATACAGGNGGGATTCGTTTGCAAGTGTTTGATCATCATACAGGATTTCTTGTAAATACTCCAGAGGGAGCGGCTTATCGAATTCGATACTTATTGCAGAATCCTAAAATCAGTGAAGAAATAGGGCATAAAGGCCATCAGTTTGTTAGAGACAATTTTCTTATTACCCGTCATTTGCGCGACTATTTGACGCTCCTTATAGGACTTATGTATCCTGACAGTCATCGTCTTGAACTGGGAAAAATTGGCAAAACATGAGGATTTTTAACCCTCAAATAAACATGGAGCGATATTTTTCACATCTCAAAAATCGCCCACTTTTTTATTACTATTAGATTATGATGGAACTTTAGCTCCCTTCACCCCAAATCGATTTGAGGCTTGGCCTTATGAAGGGATCACAGAAAGATTAGAAGAACTTTTAAAAATAAAGCGCATCCGTGTAGTCATTATTAGCGGCAGAAATGTTGCGGACCTTCAAAAACTTTTAGTCCTTTGCTACCAGCCTGAGATGTGGGGATCGCATGGCTTGGAAAGATTTTCTAATGGTACCTACTCGCATTTTGAACTCAATGAAAAACAACAACAAGAGCTGAATGCGGCAAAAAAATCTGTTTGACACATGCAGGACCAGAATATTGCGAAATCAAACCCTACTCAATTGCTTTTCATTGGAGAGGAATGCCAGAGGCAGTCAAAAAGAAAACGGAAAAAATATTAAAAAGGATTGGATAAAATTAAACAGCCTGCATTTTGATATTCAAGCTTTTGATGGAGGGATTGAATTTAGATTGAAAGGACAAAATAAAGGAAATGTCATTAAGGAAATACTTGCCAAAGAACCTTCTGTCGAAGAAATTGCGTATTTTGGAGACGATCTAACGGATGAGGATGCATTTTCGGCATTAAAAAACAGCGGGTTAAAAATCATTGTGCGTCCAGTCTCTCGACCCACTCTTGCAGATATTCAGTTAATGACACCGGATGAAGTTCTTATGTTTTTGATCATCTCATCTCGATCTATAAAGAGGAAACTCATGGATGACGCGAATCAATTTTAAAGAAAAAGGAAAACTGCTTATTGTTTCTAATCGTTTACCCATTGTCATTGCTGAAGAAGAAGGCAAGTTAACATCCAAAGGCGGATCGGGTGGATTAGTGACGGCTTTGGCACCAGTATTAAAAAATAGAGGAGGACTTTGGATCGGCTGGCCCGGAAATTCGAAAGCAACTCAGGAAGAAGTGTCTCAAATGATAGCTTTGGAAAATCGAAAAATTGGCTATACGCTTTGTCCCATNTTTTTGACACAAGAAGAGATTCGCAATTATTATGAAGGGTTTTCAAACGAAATCATTTGGCCCCTTTTTCATGATTTACCTTCTGAATGCAATTTTAACCCTAAATATTGGGCAAGTGCTATTGAAACCAATGAAAAATTTGCTCAAATAACCAATAAACATGTGCAACCAGATGATTTTATTTGGGTACAAGACTATCACTTAATGCTTTTNGGGAAAGAACTTCGTCAATTAAAAACGCAAGGCCGATTGGCATTNTTTCTTCACATCCCCTTTCCGTCCCCTGATATTTTTTTNAAGCTGCCCTGGCGTTTTCAAGTCTTACGAGCATTATTTGAATACGACCTAATTGGTTTTCAAACACTTAGAGATAAGCGCAACTTTATTCAATGCGCCCGAAGATTATTTCCTGAAATGAAGATCAAAAGCAGGGAACATTTGCATGTGATCCAACTCGAAGATCGGGAAGTTTGCATTGGAGCATTCCCTATCAGTATAGATTTCAATGAATTTTCTCTTACGGCTGCAAAAAATGAGGTCTTAGAACAAGCTTGGCTAAGCCAAGAAAAGATCATGAATCAACAAATAATTTTTTCTTTAGACAGACTGGACTATACNAAAGGAATTCCCTATCGCCTTGAAGCAATTCGACTCTTATTGAAGAATCATCCTGAATTGCATCAAAAAATAACATTTGTTCAAATTGTCATTCCGAGTCGAATGGAGATCCCAAAATATCAAAATTTGAAAAATGAAATTGATCGTTTAGTAGGGGAAATTAATAGTGCTTTCACGCAGTCTGGATGGGTTCCGATCCAATCTCTTTTTAGATCGATTAGTCATCAGGAACTCGTCTCTTATTATAGAACTTCCGAAGTGGCTCTTGTGACACCGATAAAAGATGGAATGAATCTTGTTGCAAAAGAATTTATTGCTTCTAATGTGGACGANAAAGGTGTTTTAATTCTAAGCGAATTTGCTGGAGCGGTAAGCCAACTTCACAAAGAAGCTTTGTTGATTAATCCCTATGATATTGANGGATTAGCACAGACTATCTATGAGGCCCTTCATCTTTCTAAAAATGANAAAAAGGCACGCATGAGAAAGATGAGGAGGAGTGTGCACAATTATGATGTCTACAGGTGGGTCCANATCCTTTTAACAGCTGCAATTTCAAAAAGNTTGCAAGATTTTCCTATCCTTGAAGAATATACCCCTTCCAGTTAAAAGTTGGAAAATTTGACAAGGAAGCGACCTGAATTTGCATCTGACTGAACAGCAGGCGGCTTATTCAATCGCGCTTCTACTTCGCAAACTTGAAAAGTTCAAGTTTTTGATCAAGTATGAGGGGTAACACTTAATGAGCCATTTTTTCAAAAATGGCTCATTTTGTTTTTAAGCTTCAGGACACCTTGCATTCCTCATGCGGCCTGTCATCAAAACTTCTCCAAAAATGTAACCGATGGCAGAAAGAATAACGCTCAGGATTTCTTTTGGAATAGGCATTTCAATAAAGCGAAAGACCATAAATCCTAACGCACCAAAGGCAACAGAAAGGAAAGCAGAAAGAGAATGACCTTTACGCTTAAAGAGCGNCAAAAAAATCGGAATAAACAAACAGCTTACAGACAGTTCATAGCTTTGAATCAGAAGATCTACCACATTATTAAAATAAAATGAAANAAGCATTGCTGCCGTAGCTATGCAAATTGCCAGGATTTGGGAAGTCTTGACATTTTTTGCAGCCAGGCTGCCTTAAANATCCTGAGAAATGTTTGATCCGATTGCATTGATTAAAGAGTCTGCTGTAGAGATAATGGCAGCTAGTATTGCACTTGCAACTAATGCCGTTAAGACTGGATGGGTTGTTTTTGNAACGACAGTCATTAAGACACTCCCTCCAGCCATAATTTCAATTCCGAGCTTTTNTCCTAAAATTCCTAAAAAGATGGCAATGAAGCTTGCAAGAAAGGCCAGTATGCCTGCCCATATGGTAGCCTTTGAAAGAGTTGAAGGAGATTCTGCAGCAAAACATCTTTGTCCCATATCTTGTTCGATGACCATAAATAAAAGGGGCATCAGAAGCCATCCGTAGAATTTGGAAGAGTCAGATAAAAAATNTTCCTGACTCACGTTTGTTGAGAAAGGATTTGCAGTGAAAATGACAGACACAAAAGTTAGAAGAAAAGCACCCATGAAAANAGCTGCTTGTATG
The DNA here is from genome assembly GCA_013414685.1 of Parachlamydiaceae bacterium. Classification (GTDB taxonomy): domain Bacteria; phylum Chlamydiota; class Chlamydiia; order Chlamydiales; family Parachlamydiaceae; genus Neochlamydia. Next base: position 2,732,851 of record CP058704.1, read on the forward strand.
ATATCCGTAGCAACAACAGCCTTCAGTCCTCCCAAAGACGTATAAAGAATGACAATGCTCCAAAAAGCAATAGACCAGAGAGGATTTTCCAGGCCCATGCTGACTAAAAATTTGTTCGAAGCAATAATTTGAGCTACTAATACCATAAATAGAGAAACAATGGACAGAAGAGAGGCGATTTTCTTTAAAGCAGGGGAGTCATAGGACACTTCGAAAATTTGGGCGACCGTGGACACTTTAAATTGAGACAATAAGCGGCCCAATCCTAAACCTAAAANAATTAAACCTAAAGTAATTCCCAGAGGGTAAAATAGAACTGACCAGCCATATTTATAAGCTTCCTCTGCCGCTCCTAAAATCATTCCTCCGCCCACTTGAGTGGCCAAAANAGTCATCATTAACGGTAGGAATCGAACATTTTNTCCGGCCAAAAAGTAATCGTCTTGACTTTGTAAATTTTGAGAAGATTTGCTTCCCACGATCAAGCAAACGGCTTGTAATCCAAATAGAAAAATAATAAAAGCAAAAATATCCATAAAAAAATCCATACATAAAATGTTGTAAATTGCAGAAAAAACGTAGAGTAAAGTTAAACGTTAATTCTTAAGGCTAATGTAAAATTTAAAAATAAGGTGGCTAATTGAGCTTAAGAGAGCTTAAATTAGCAAGAATGAAAAAGATGGGAATGGGAATGATGATGGAAAGAAAAGAAGCTAAATGAACACAAGTTAGTCAATAAACAGAGGTTTCTCCTCAACGGCTTTCTCTTTTGCATATAAAATTCCTTTTTTTAGATAAGGATGTTTCAAATTAACGATAACACTCTTTTTCATTATCCTCAATGCTTTTTATTGATATTAAAATTTTGAGGTGCTATTATTTTTTTAATTAGTTTTTTTTTTTTTTTTTTGATGGTGTTATTTTTTAAAAAATGAGAATTATTATGCGAATTTTAAATTACATAGAAGTAAATCAATCAGATTTTTTTCATGAAGCTGGACAAGAGTTTATCAGGCCTTTTCGGTTGTATTTGGACATTCATATACTATAAAAGATGACATCAATGCTGAGCATACCTCAACAATTAAAAAGTTATTACAATTTTTGTAGCCGTTATCATCTTACCTTTGACATTTTTGTTTGCTGCTATGGGTGCTATAATGATAGGCTGTTCTCCCTCCCATAAAAAAGCATATAAACAAATCCAAGAACAACAAGATCGCAGTAAGATTAACACCCCTCCTATCTCTAATGTTTCTTCAACATCTAATGTAAATAATGCACCACATGTTGTTGTTTCAACTTCATTAACAGCTCCCTCCGTTGCAAGAAATGTGGACACGACTGAGCTTGTAAAAGAAGAAACATTGCGAATCAATTTATTCATTAAGGAGAGGGGTTACAAGAAAAATATTTTTAAATGCAAGATATCATTTACAGCCTTTTAGTAGACCTTGCGCGTATCCACGAATATTATATTGCGGAACCCCTTATGTGAATAGAAATGAAGACGATCTACGTGCTCAAAGCAGAGGGTTCTTTTTTTGAACTTTCTATTGATTTACAAGACAGGCTTAATGCTCTTGAGATGTCAGAAAAACAACTAATACTTGATCAGGTCATTGATAATCAGATGACTGAATATAAAGAAATTATCCATCAGATGGAGAAAGATCTCTTCAGTTTCCTAAAACAAACTGATTTACTTAATACCCTAAGATTTGATCGTCAAGAGCTAGATTTCTGTACTCTTGATGCAAGTATAGAAGCTAATTTGCGGCAACACTTAGAACAACCTTTGAGCCAAAGGTTGAATCAATTTGACTTCACAATCCAAAGCGCTTTACTCACTAGTGCTTACTGTCAATTGAAAAAAGAAAAACTGGAAAGGGAGATGTCATAGATCTGTCCTGAAATCGCTTTCTTTTTGGATCCGCTGGTGACATTTCTTTTAATGAACGATGGGGGCGGCATTCATTATAATCTTCTCTCCAACTTTCAAATGGAGCGAGTATATCCTACCTCTCCAAAGGGACTGACTTTGCACATCTAAACCCAAGATGATTTAAACTTGTGTCAGGACAGGTTTTCATACGAGCTGTAATTCGGTATCCTTTGCAATAGCTAGCATGACATAAAAATGAACNCCCTCTATGAACACGTTTTTGAGCAAAAAGATCCTCAGGATCAAAACTTTCATGAGGCCCTTGCGGATTTGTAGACAGCCCTTTTTNTGCTTCTTCTGAATAGAAAGTTGCATCATAAAGATCAAAGCACCACTGCCATACATTTCCGGCCATGTCATATAAGCCATAAGGGTTTGGTTTGAAGGTTTTCACAGGTGTGGTTCCAATTGCTTTTTNGCTTTTATTGGGGAATTTGCCTTGCCAAATATTGATTTGCGGGTTTTCTTCGGAGAATTCTTCATTGCCCCAAACATACTGGATATTTTTNNGTCCGCCATAAGCGGCGTATTCCCATTCAGCTTCTGTTGGAAGACGTTTGCCAGCCCATTTGGCATAAGCGTTCGCATCGTACCAGGAAACTTGTACCACAGGATGATCGTCCTTATTTTCAATCGAACTTTCAGGACCTAATGGGTGTTTCCAGTTTGCTCCAGGTTTCCAGACCCACCACGCATGATTGTTTTNTAGAGAAGTCGGTTTCGTGGGTGGAACAAAAACAAGTGAACCTGGAACAAGCAAATCCAAAGAGGNGGGAGAAGTGCCTGGAGGAACTTGAGGCATAATTTCTTCGAGAGTTGGGGCTTTTTCAGCCGTGGTGATATAACCAGTGGCTTCGACAAATTTACGGAATTGTTGATTTGTGACGGGTGTTTCATCCAACCAAAAGCCTTCAACTCTAACACGATGAACAGGTTTTTCATCGTCTCTGGCCTCTTTAATATCGGAGCCCATTANAAATTCTCCTCCGGTAATCCAAACCATTCCTTGGGGAGATTCACAGTAAATTTGGTGAATGCTTAAAACGCTTAAGATTAAAAATAAGAAATAGTTTGTCATAGAAGTCGTGATACCAATTGAAAAATTAAGTGGCAAATTCTTTTGTTTTGACAAAAGTAAAAACTTTGACAAAATTAAAGCTTAAACCATTGAGCCAAATGAAAAATAAACCTATTTTTGAAAGATATATTCAGTTAGCTAACATTCTCGGACAAATGTTTCAAAATGTTTTGGAAGTGGTTGTCCATGATTTTAAAGATTTGGATCATGCAATCCTTCATATTGTTAACGGTCATATTACAGGCCGTAAGACAGGTGGACCTGTGAGTGAAATTAACTTGCGTCGACTTTTAGAAGAAAATCAGTTTCCGGATGAATTGGTGAATTTTAAAAGCCGCACAGAAAGAGGACAGCAACTTAAATCCAGTTCACTGGCGATAAGAGACGATAATGGAAAGCTTATTGGTGCTTTCTGTCTGCACTTTGATCTATCACAGTTTGAACAGTTTCAAAAATTNTTAGATTTTTTCTCAGTTCAAATTCTGATTCTTTGATTGGAGTCAATGATTTTGGAGGTTATCAATCCACTCATNAAAGATATTCAGGATGAGATCGATGCCTGGCTTTTAAAAAATGGGTTGTTTGCAGCTCAGCTGACTTATAAAGATAAACAATCCCTCGTGCAGCATCTTCAGGTTAGAGGNCTGTTTTAAAAGAAAGGTGCCATTTCAATTGTGGCCAATACGCTGCAATTAACTCGCCAAAGTATTTATAATTATTTAAAGGAAATCTAATGGATGCTCTATCAAGTTTATTTGCTGTAGCGGCTGTCTCTCTATTGGCTGCGATAAGCCCTGGTCCCGACTTTTCNATCGTCCTNAAAAATAGCCTTTCCTATTCAAGACGCTTGGGTTTTTTNACGTCTTGGGGAGTAGCCCTGGCTCTAATCGTTCATCTTGCTTACACTTTAGTGGGCATTGGGGTGTTAATTGCTGAGAGCCCCTTGATCTATAGTTTCATCAAATATGTAGGAGTAGGCTATCTTTTTTATTTGGGTCTTACTAGCGTNCATTTCATCGTTTAAAAACAAACTTCATTAGAGTTAGACTATACTAAGGCAGTGAATCCAATTTCTCCCTATAAGGCTTTTTCTCAGGGCTTTTTAACGAATTTGCTCAATCCCAAAGCTGCCTTATTTTACGTGAGTTTGTTTTCTCAGTTTATTGATCCTGCAACACCTTCATTTTTAAGATTAGAGTATGCTTTGGTCAACTGGTGTGTGACTCTTGGTTGGTTTTTATTGCTCTCATATATGGTGACCAGTCAATTATTCCTTGGCAAGATTGCAGGTTTTCGTCTTTACATCGATAGAATGATGGGCTGCGCCCTGATGATTCTTGGGTTGAAATTACTTTTGTTTAAACAAGGATTTTTATGCAAGTTAGAGCTTTATATATGGAACAAGCCAATCTATTGTTACATAAAGCCCGGGTGACTATGGTTGGTTCAAGTGAAATTAATAAAAAGAATTATCGTTGGATTCAATTAAACGAAACGATTTTCCACCCCAAGGGCGGTGGACAGCCTAGTGATGAAGGGACGATTAATGAAATACCAGTGACGCATGTGCACAAAAATATTATGGATAAAAGCCGGCTCGATCAATTTGAAATCCTTCACTGTTTTGACGAAGGTGTAAATCTGCCCTTCAATATGGGGGATGAAGTTGTACTTGTAGTTGATGCNACCAAAAGAAGGCTCTATTCAAGATATCATACAGCAGGTCATCTGTTAGCTGAAGCTGTAAACCACCATTATCCAGCTCTTCAAGCTTATCAGGGACACCATTACCCCAATGAGGCTTACGTAAAATTTAAAATGCTTGATCCGGAGATATCTGTTGATAAAGAAGAACTAAAGCATAAAGTTCAACCTCAACTTCAGCGTTGGATTGAGGATAATCTACCTGTCTCCGATCTTATTCATTCAGGGATACGCTCCATCAAAATTACTCAAGAATGGTCGCCTTGCGGCGGAACACATTTACAAAGTTTGAAAGAAGTGATAGGAATAGAAATTCCTGATATCTCTTTTAATAAAAAGAAGCAGTGGTAACGATTAAATATAGATTGCTTCCAACTGAAAATTGAAATAAATAATCCTTCCGGATCAAAGACACCCATTGAACTGGAACGAGTATAAACTCATTGGATAAGCATGAGACTATTTTCGATTGAAACCAATACAGTGAAATTAGATGGAGGGAGTCTATTTGGCAATACTCCCAAGACTTTATGGGAAAAATGGTTAGTATCAGATGAGCGCAATCGCATTGAACTTGCCTGCCGTGCTCTGCTTATGCAAACAGACCAGGGGCAAAATATCCTTTTTGAAGCTGGNATCGGGGCCTTTTTTGATCCTAAGCTTAAAGATCGGTACGGAATTGAAAATGATCATCGACTGCTTAAAAATTTATCCCAGTTGGGTTTGAATCCAATCGATATCCATGCTGTGGTGTTGTCTCATCTGCATTTTGATCATGCAGGAGGGCTTCTTTCAAGCTATGACGATGGAGAGCTGAAACTTATATTTCCAAAAGCTAAATTTTTTATAAGCCGCGAGCATTGGCATTATGCAAATCAACCTCACATGAGAGAAAGAGCCTCATTTATTCCGGAGCTTCATCGATTATTAGAACAATCCGGCAGGCTTATTTTTGTCGAGGGTTCCAAACATGAAGACTTACCTTTTGCCCATTTTCATTTCTCTAATGGCCATACCATTGGGATGATGCTCTCAGAGTTAAATTTGCATTCAGGTCCTCTCGTTTATTGTGCAGACTTAATTCCTGGTAAAGCATGGATGCATCTGCCTATTACCATGGGCTATGATCGCTATGCCGAACTCATTGTGAACGAAAAGATCGAGTTATTAAAACAAATCTCAGAGCGTAACGGANNTTTGTTTTTCTCTCATGATCCTTTAACGGAATGTCTTAAAATTTCACAGAATTCTACAGGCAAGTATGAGGGAATGTCGTGCAAGTCGAAACCCTTTCTTGACGCCAACTTTTGACAGCAAACATGCACTCTGCTATGCAGAAAATATTTTAATCATAGCATAGGCTTCTATGAAAATATTTCTTTTATGCCTCTTCTGTTTTTCGACTTTAATCGCACAAGAAGAGGTGCGTGGGATAAGTAATCGTGAACATGCTATTTCAGCCATCTCCACTTTGCGCACTCATATACAACAATTCATTGATCTAAAAGATTTTGAGCTTTCTAACCTGCAAGAGATAGATGAATTATGGAAAGAAGCTCAATCTTTCGAATATAACGATCTGCTGCATGAAGCTAAATATCACTATGATCGTGGATTTATTGATGAAGCTGAGGACTATCTAGACTACATATGGGGCCGCGTAATAGGTTATCCAAATTTTGTCAAAAACCCCTTCCTTTCAAAGGAAATGAAAAACCAGATAGCGCCCTATCTTTTACCCCTCGATCATCCTATGAAACCTAATTTAGATGCCATATTTTCTCAATTTCGGGTAACAGCCAATCTAGATTCACTTCGACAAGCAGGTTTCGAAATTCATTATGTCAAAGAATCAAGTTTTATTATTGTGGCTAGTCATCCCTTTTTACCAAATTATCTCATCAAGCTATATCCAGATTCAGAGACAAGGACACGCCTAAACAAGCCTTCTTGGCAGTGGTTAGTTGATAGATGCGAGGGGGCAAAGCGAATTCGTAAACTGATTAAGAAGAAAAAAATTAAACATTTTACTGTACCGGATAAATGGCTCTATCCTCTTCCGCCAATCCCAACAACTGGCATTCAACATCCTGTTATTTTGTTGGTGACAGATATGAACCTTGCGGAAAAAGGAGAGACAAGAGAAGCCTGGAGAACTCAAATCACGACTGAGCATTTGGACGAACTTTACAATATTTTAAGTCATGGTTTTGGTTCAAATTTTTTAAGCGGCAATGTTCCTTATACAAAAAGTGGAAAATTTGCTTTTATTGATACGGAGTACCCTAAGCGAAACATAAACTTATCTAAAATTAAAGACTACATAGCCCCTGAATTCCATTCATATTGGGATAAACTTATTAAAAATGGTGGAAGGAAATAATCCTATTTTACATCTTCCACCACAGTTTTTCGATCATAATTGATTTTTAAAGAAGGAGGAAATAGGGAAGTTTTAACAGAGACTTGAACGACTTCTTTGGGATGGCATAGGCTGTCTATTGCCTTTTTACCCATGCAGAATCATGCGTGTTTTTTCAAAGGAGTTTATAGATGGATGATCAGGATGGACTTTGTGATACCACTTCGCAAAACTTTTGCAATTAAAGTAATACGTTGAAGTTTTTGAGCCATTTTGCCATTCGAATGAAACTGTTTTATGAAATATTTTCTCTAAAATAAAGCCTATAATATTATCTAAAATTCCATGGTACCCATTGATGCCTCTACCCATGGGATCTCTCATCGGAGAAAGATCAAATCTCCCGTAGTGATTTTTGCCAATGTAAAGTTTGCTCATTTCTTCTCCTTTTTCTAGGTTTCATGTCAGGGACATTATGCCAGGTTGCAAATCATCACGCAAGCGCATCTCTTTTATCATGAGCAAAAGAAGGATGTGTCAATATTTAAAAATCTTTTTAACTTTCAACCGGCTGGGGATAGGTGAGATGACCCTNTTTAAACTGTAGAAAAGAGGTTAGTTCATGGAGTTTAGTACTTGTTTGACTCATAATGTGAAGGACTTTCCATTTCCGTAGGGTTAATGCATCAGCGACTAGAGAACGATGGCAACGCCAGGGGACAGCCTCTGCACACATGATGGCTGACTTATATTTTTTCCCAATATNTTCCAATTCTTCTATACCTTCCTGGAATGAAGGTGTTTGCATATAATCTGCAAAACCCCGAAAGGAGTGGTTTTGCCATCCCAAATTAGGGGAATCTTTAGTGGTATGGCGTAATCCTCCCAATTTTTCAAGATGACGATAGTGTATGCCGGATCGCTTCAATGCATTTTGCAATGCTTTTTCATTAAATTGGGGATTGAAGCGGGATTTGGGAATGGTTCGAATATCTACAAGCAGTTCTATTTCATAGGATTTTAGGCATTCAATTAATTCCTCGATAGGTTTCGTGGAATGACCGATTGTATAGATGATTTTTTTTTCATTTAATCCGAATGTCCATTGAAAATTGGAGTGGTAGAATAACACAACTGTTTTCTCACCTCATTTTGATGTAGACAATGAATAATTTATCTTGCAACTCAATTTACTAGATAGTATGTGAAAATAAATCTTTAAAGGAGAGCAAATGGATATATTGATGGTTTTGACTTCTCATGATCAATTGGGCAATACGGGACGGAAGACTGGTCTTTGGTTGGAAGAATTCGCTGCTCCCTATTTTGTTTTTCGCGATGCAGGGGTTAACTTAACCCTGGCCTCTCCTAAAGGTGGACAACCNCCGATAGATCCGAAAAGCGATTTACCGGAGAATCAAACGCCAGCAATGACGCGATTTAAGCAAGATGATAAAGCNCAAAAAGATTTTTCCCATACAGCAAAACTTTCTGACATGCGAGCAGAAGATTTTGACGCGGTTTTTTATTCCGGNGGGCATGGACCTATGTGGGATCTTGCAGAAAGCTCAGATTCTATTAAGCTGATCGAATCCTTTTACAAGTCGGGTAAATTTATTGCATTTGTCTGTCATGCACCTGGTGTCCTCCATCGAGTCACTTTTGAGGGAAAACCCCTAGTGAAAGGGAAACGAGTTACAGGTTTTACAAATAATGAAGAGGAAGAGGTTCAACTCACTAAAGTTGTGCCATTTCTTGTAGAAGATGAGTTAAAACGCCTGGGCGCACACTTTGAAAAAGTTCCTAACTGGCAAAGTTTTGTCGTCGTAGATGGGCAGCTTATCACGGGTCAAAATCCCACATCTTCTACGGCTGCTGCTCAAGCTTTGCTCCGGGCGATTGAATAAAAGATTTATGCATCTTTTATCTGGATTCCTTCCTGCAAATTTTTAACTTTACAGGAAGGGGTATATTTAAGTGGTAATCTAAAAATCCTTTTAATTCCAATTTATTATACTTGCCCACACATTTTGTTTTTTATCTATATTAATTAAAATATAATCTTCAGCAGCGGAATGTCTACTTTTATTTATAATTATACGATCTCCAGGGCGCCAGTTAAGCACTTTAAGCCTACTCCAATAGCCAATAAACCATTCAACGTTATTATCTAGAAATAGTACATAACCATTTTTGTCAATTTTGGTAATATAGCGAAAATTCGCAAGGTCTGCATGTTTGGCATCAAAATCCACAAAACAAACCTGTTTGTTCCTTACATTTTTAAAATAAATTTTCCCATATACTCATCAGGATCTCTTGGCTCAATTCTTATTTCATCCCCGGCTACCCAGTTACAGGAAATGTAATTAAACATTTCATATTCATCATTTCTAATTAACCATTGAGTACCATCACTAAGAACTATTGCTATTTTGTTTTTATCCTGAGGATACACTCCTTCATAAAAGACAGCTATATCGGGACAACTAGAGGATCCGATTTCGAAATCCAATTTCTCACTGTAAAGTTTAACTGAGGCTGAAAAAACAAGAACTATTATTGCTAAATAATATTTGATCATAAATCTCCCCTTGGTAGACGGTTTATAATAATTTTAAAATATGACTCTTAACTGCATCTCCTAAGAATTTGAAAAGTTGGAACATGAGTTTCGGGTGCTCCATTAGAAAACATTAGAGCGTTATTGAAATTCATCAATGAAAAGCTAAACAATAAAATTCTTTTGATTATTTTAAAATAAAATTCCTAAAAACTTTCAAATTTTGGACTAGAGGAGTCTTTGCTTGATTGACAATTGAAAAAGTTATGTACGAATTCGCAAATTGCAAAAATATTGATTTTGCTTCTGAGCATTAAAAAGAAAAAAGTTAATTCTAAAAGAGTCGATTTGAATGAAATCGGAAGAGGTAGGATTCGAACCTACGGTGCCCTCACGAGCACTTCTGTTTTCAAGACAGACGCATTCGGCCACTCTGCCACTCTTCCTTATAAGAAGATAAACTTATAACCTATAAGCACAATTCCAGCAAGCGCTATTTTACCATTTTTCAGGAATTATTCAAATTTAAAAAATTAAACTAATTATTTGAAATTACATGACCGGATAATTTAAAAATGTCATAATATGATGTATAAGTAACTCAATTTTTGGGTTTTATATGACAAACAAAGAAAAGCATCATCATGAAAACACTGGAATAACCCTGCTTGAGGCCGTAGAGACCCTTTCTAATCTTGCTGATTTGGAAATTTTTCCTGCGATCGGTGTGGCCGAAAAACATAGTTTTATTGTTGGTGACCAGGCTGTGACCTATCGTTCTCTCGAACTATTAAATCAGGATGATATTGAGCTGCGCTTAAAAAGNCTCAAAGAAATATTTAAAATTGTTCTAGCCTACCTTCGAGATTTTTATAANAAACAAGAAACTCAAATTGACAACCAACAAAATATTGAGGGAATNAAAAATATTGTTGTGTTAGTTGGTGAAGCAGCNAANAAACTGGATCGTTTCAAATCGATTTTTAATTTGTCGATTCGTGGAAAAAATGTCACGGATTGGAAAGAATATAAACAAATTCAAGATTTTTATCTGACGCGGATTGCCAGGCATATAGATGAGGGCGTGTTAAGCAAATGGATCCTGGGTTTGGCGCAAAGAGCNTTTAATGGTTAAACAGCCCTCAGCAATTGTATCTGAAAAACTTTGCAGACTAAACATGTTTTTGTTGATTTAGAAGCGGTNAAAAAGATTCAGAGTACGAACTTTTTTATGCGCAAAGAAGATGGTTCTCGTTTTTACAGCCCAAAGCTGATTCGCAACATCAAACTTGTTTGTGATTTTGGAAATTATATTGGTGAAAGTAGAACAGATGGTCCGTTGAGTGATCTAATAGTTTGGCAAGATAAATTTGTTTATACATGCGCTAGAGATCTTTATCAGTCGCTTAAACCCCTGATCAATGAATTTTATGATCTTGCCAATAAACATAAGGGCCCACCGCTTGTCGAAGCCTTGCGAAAAGTCCTCATGGCTTTGATGTTATGCAGCAACTCCCGCCATCTTTATCGCAACTCTCCACCCAAATCTTGCCTGGAATATTTTTGCGATTTTCAACAGTACTTGCGGCAAGTTCTTCAAACAAGAGACTATCAAAATTTATTAGCCTATCCACCGAACCCGGAAGATAAATTAAATCATAGTCTTTTAAAAACGATCCATGCAATTTGTGCGGGTGTATTTAATTTAACGAAAGGTTTTCAGGAAATGATTGGCCCTATGCAAAGCCTTTTGCGTGAAGCCAAGCAGGATATTTCTCAGGAACATTTGGAAGCTTTAAAGACAAGCCATCATCTTTGGAGTCGGTTAGCTTGCGATCATACTGCCCTTCATAAACTTTTTAAACGCCATGCTAATGGTCCTTTGGTGAAAGTATTGAATACGTTAGAAGATACTGCAGCTTCTATTTTCGATCCTATTCTTCAGGGAAATGTTCCAAGTCAGCTCTACAGTCTTTATTTCAATGAAAATAAACTCGATTGCATCCACTTGCCTTGCCCTGTCAGTCAAGAGCAAATAGATAAGGCAACTGTCCTGGACGAATTTAAGGCATTTATTTGNCGATCTGCAAAGTAGAGAAAAAAAGGTAAACATCTGATCATTAATTTGCAGGATAGAACCTCATGGCGTGAATGTGTACGTTGTAAGGCTATAGAACAATTGCAATTCCGTGATGAGTATGCGGAAGGACTTATAGTCATCACATTGCCGAAAGACACGGAATTTTATTATCAAATGCCGCCTTATCTAAACGACAAGCATGCTGAANNGTTTTTTAAAAATCTAAAAAAAGCTGTATTCGATGAAAACATGGGATTCTTCTTTCCAAAAATNTTGAAGAAACAACTTTCAGAAAGTTTCCTTGATGCTGTGATTGATTCTATTCATCGTATNTTTTTCCATCGTAAAAACGTGCTTTTACAAGAACACCGTATAGATTTCATAGAACTNTTTTATACTTTCTTAGTGTTAAAAGTGATCGAACTTGTCCAACCTTCATCTTTTAGTTTTACATGTAAAGACTGTATCGACATTGGAAGTTCAAGCAGCGCGCTTTTATTTGCGATTTTGAAATTGTTGAATGAAGATAGACTTACAGAAGAAGAAAGTGATTATTTAAATGTGCTTCTTTACTCTGCGCCTATTCTGGTTCGTGAGCGCATTGTTTCTCCTGAGCGTTTTAAACGTATGTTAAGTGCTCTAAAATTATTTGAGGTCACAAGAGAAGAATATGGGCAGGGAAACTTTTTAGTCATCATGCGTGAAGCGTTTGGTCGTCTTTATAAAACAAATATCCTGGAGTCCATGGTCATTATTCCAAGGGAAGTTAAGACTATAGAATAAACTCAACGCAATCCCTGATCATCACTAAAAAGAAGTTCAGCTCTTTCTTTTAAATATTTTACTTCAGGATCATTAAGTGATTGTGGAGAAGTTCTTTCTACAATTTTAAGTTCTTTTAATGTGTTTTGATAATCTTCCATTTCAGAATAAACTTTTGCTTTCTCTATTCTGGCTTTGATTTTATGATCTTCTTGTATGTCGGGAATTTCGAAAACTTGATCTAAATCTTCAAGAGCTGATTCAAAATCTTCATAATTTTTATGCAAAGAAGCTCGAAAGATAAGACCTTCGCTGTCATTTGGATGGTTTGCTAAAAATTCATTACAACTTTCTAAAGCATAATCTTTTTCTTTTTCTCATCATTTAATCCTTTCTTATTTTCTAATCGATATCTATCGCTTTTTAAATTATGGATTTCATTATATAAGGCGGCACGAACTAAAAGAAGGGGTTTTCCTGCATAAAATTTTCCTTCGGAGGTAAATCTATAATCAGGATCTTTAAGAAGTAATTTAGAAGTTACTTGTAAAGCATCTTTTAGTGCATTGAATTTTGAAGACTTATCGTCTTTGGCCTTGGAAAGAAGAAAATAAATGTATTCTTCAGCATACTTACCTGTCGTAGGATTTTCTAAAATAGCTCTATTTAAGTCTTCTTCGCCTTTACTAAAATCTTTGTGGTTAAAATAAAACTTGGCTCGTTCAAAATAAGCCTCTGAGGTTGGTTGCGTTTTAATTTGTTTGTTTAGTTGTGCAAGAGAAACGACATCTTTAATGAACTCTTCCGGAGTTAAGTGCTTAGTTATTTTTCTATTAATTTCATGTCTTCTCTGCCAATCTTTGAAACTATTTTTATTTACATACAGCGATTTATTCTCTGGTCCCAGCACATCTATTCGTTCTGCAATTCCAAATACTTTTAAAATGACGCCTATAATCTTGTTATAAGCTTTAATTCCAAATTTTTTTGTCTGGGGATCTTTATCTTCATCAGGTGTAAAAGGAGCAAATACTGCGCGACCATGTTGTATAGTGACATCCATAATTACTCCTTAATTAGCTAAGATTAGAAAAATTTTACACGCTTTCGGTAAATATATCCTATGTTAAGAGACTGTCGCTGCTATCTTTAAGAAGTTTAGCTTTCTCTCGTAATTGTTGCATTTCAGGATCCTTAAAGTAATCAGGAGATTCTTTCTCGATTTTTCGCATTCTCTTAAAACATTTTGATAGTCTTTAGTTTCCAAATAAATTTTAGCCTTTTCTCCCATTGCCTGAATTTTAAACAAAAGCTCAATATAGGGATTTTCAATAATTGTGTCTAAATCCTCTAAAGCAGCATCAAAGTTTTTGTATTTCTTTTGAAGAGAAGCTCGGAAGAAAAATCCTTCACTGTCATTGGGGTTCATTTTTATAAACTGATCACAATCATCTAACGCCATTGCTTGTGATGACTTTTCATATTCAAGCCTTCTAGGACGAGATCCCCGAATTATATCATTTAATTCCTCACGTATCTCAAGAAAAAGGTTGCCATCAACAGGTTTTCCCTCAAAAGAACGTTTTTCGTATTCATACCCCATATGTTTTTCTTCTTTAGAGGCATGAACGGCATCATATAAAGCGGCGCGGACTAAGAGAACGGGTCTTGCATTAAATTCCTTGTTCTGAAGATGTACAGCGGATTCAAGAGATTCTTCGCTTTCTTGATGTTGATCGCTTAAAGAAGAGAATTGATAATTTGGATTAATTTCTATTATCCTAGTGCAATCTCTTATTGCAGCATGTAGGGCTTTTGTTGAATCGTGGCCAAATTTTTCTTTGAAAGCAGTAAGTTAATGCGAGTTTCTAAATATTCAAGGTTTTGAGGACTTTCAGAGATGGCACTATCAAGATCTTTTTGTCCCTTTTTAAGATTATTATGATTCAAATAAAAGATAGCGCGGTCAAAATAGTCTTGTCCGTTAGGATTGGCCTTAATTTGTTTGCTTAACTGAGCTAAATAGACAATGTCTCTGATAATTGCTTCAGGGGTTAGCGTTTTGGCTATTTTTTCATCAAACTTATGTCGTTCACACCAGTCTTTAAAACTATTTTTGTTGATATAAATGGGTTTATTTTCTCTGCCTAGAACATGCACTTCTTCAGCTTTGCCAAAGAATTTTAAAATGATGCCAATAAACTTATTGTAGGCTCTGATTCCCGGTTTATTTGAATAGGGATCCCTATCTTCTTGAGGAGTAAACGGAGCAAATATAACGCGACCATTTTTAATCGTTACATCCATACTTTCTCCATTCATTTATTTAAATTATATCATTTTTATAGTTTTGGGGATAAATTATTTATTAAACCCATAAATCTCTTTGTATTTGTTGTTTAGATAGTTAGTATAAGCGTCTGAAGAAAATTCTTTTCCTGTGACATGTCTCAAGAGTTCTTTGCTCGTATACTGACGCCCGAAGCGATGTACATTGTGGTTCAGCCACTCTTTAATAAATAAAAATTCTCCCTTGGAGACGCGTTNTTGCCAATCGCGATGCTGTTTTTCGAAGGTTGCAAAAAGCTGAGAAGCGTAAAGGTTGCCTAAGGTGTAGGTAGGGAAATAGCCAAATGCTCCCATTGACCAATGGATATCTTGCAAGCATCCTTGCGCATTATTTTGAGGAATAAGGCCTAAAAGTTCTTGCATCTTGGCATTCCAGGCTTCCGGAATTTCATGGACAGAAAGGGAGCCTTCAATTAACTCTTTTTCCAGCTCAAAACGGAGAATCACATGGAGTCCATATGTCACTTCGTCAGCATCCACGCGTATGAACGAAGGCTCGACTTTATTGATGGCTTTGTAAAATTTGTCTAGCGAGATGGAATCTAACTTCTTAGAAANAAGCTTTTTCAACAACGGAAGGAAAT
The DNA here is from genome assembly GCA_013414685.1 of Parachlamydiaceae bacterium. GTDB lineage: Bacteria > Chlamydiota > Chlamydiia > Chlamydiales > Parachlamydiaceae > Neochlamydia. The sequence continues at coordinate 2,748,278 of CP058704.1, forward strand.
GTTCCCAGAAAGGAAGGCTTTGGCCGATGCGAGTTTCCCACCAACGCGATTGGCTCTCATGCAAACCTAAAGAGACTGATTCGCCTAATGGGCTTCCATAATGTTCTTCCGGCAATCCCATTTCGTACAAACTATGCCCGCATTCATGCAGAACGACATAAAGATGGCTTACCAAAGAAGTAGGATGGATGCGGGAGGTAATACGGCTATCTGTGGGGTGGCAGGAAGAGGAAAAGGGGTGAGAGGAAAAATCGAGACGCCCTTTTGTTCTATCATAGCCGATGGCATCCATAATTCGATATCCGAACTCAACTTGTTTATTATGATCAAATTTTCCATAAAGAAACTGATCATCGATCGGCTTGGCCGCCTTGATCTNTTCAAGCAGAGTGGTTAGAGACTTTCTTAAATTTTTAAATATTGCAGCTATTTCAGCGGTCGTTGCTCCTGGCTCAAAAAGATCCAGGAGAGCGTCGTAGGNGTGATCTTCATAGCCAAGGTAGTCGGCTTTTTTCCGGTTCATGTAAATGGTTTNTTCTAAGTAGGGCGCAAAGGTGTGGAAGGTATCCTGCGTTTTAGCTGTTCTCCAAGCAACAATTGCCTGGGAATTCAATTGGGCAAATTCTTCTACAAAACTCGCAGGAAGGCTTGTGTCTTTAAGATAATCTCTGCGCCAAACTTGCAATGCAGCTTTTTGTGCTTCGGTCAAACCTTTGGATAAGATTTTTCCTGTTTTAATATTGATAAGCTTTCCAAGAGATTTAGCAAAAGAAGGGCTGGTTTTTGATTTGTGAATAAGGCCAGCTAAAAGCTTTAATTGTTCTGAACGGATTTCAGCTGCAGCTGGAGGCATATAGGTTTCCTGATCCCAGTCTAAAAGAGAGGAGATTCCCCNCAAAATACGATTATAGCGAGATTTTTCGTGAAGAGTTCTATAATCTTTTTGCGATTGTGATTCTTTCATAAAGTTCCCTTAAGAATTATGTGATTGTTTTGATTTATCCTTGAACCATTCTAATCTGAGCCGTTAAGAAATGATACTTAAATTAGGCGAGTTGGTTTTCCGGGGTTTGATTTTCTGCTTTTTCAGAAATCTTAGCCTTATTTGTCTCATTTTCTACAAGCTCATTTACAATTTCTCCGATCATGCTTTCGTCGATTTGAGTTTCAATGTGATGTGTTTCTGTGAAATCTGCAATGTATTTTTCAAGCTGTGGAATTAAAATATAAAGGTTAAAAAGGTAAAGCTTTTCCAACATCTCAGGAGTTTTTTNTCCTTTCATTTCTTCGGAAGCTATTTNTTCACTTATTTTATGAAGCCAATTTTCGTGCCATTCTAATTGCTTTTTAANGGAAATCAACGTTTCCAAAGNAGCATTTTTCTCTTGGATTTTCAGCTGGACCTCAGCAATCATTGCATCTAAAGAGATTAATTCATCTTTTATCTTCTGAATTTTTTCTGACTGAAGGGAGAGTCCATGTAATTTTTNTCGTGAAAGCCTGGAGGTTAAATCTTCCCTTTGCGCAAAGAGTTCGCGTAATTCAATCTCAAAATCTCCCCCATTCTGCTTTTGACGAATCTTTTCTAAAGCCTTGGAAAGTACAAAAATAGATTTATCAGGCTGGTGGCGGTGAAGAATTTTATCTTCAGTTTCCTGGTAGATAGTGTTCAATGTTTNTTTGGAGATCTTAATATCCGGGGCCTGCTGCTGATTGATATGTCTTAATATCGTTCGAGTTTGTTTTTCAGAAGCTTCTCCAATAGGTTTTTTNNCAAAGCGACGATCTAAGGGCGCCGTCTCAATTTNTTCACGATATTCCTTCGGTGTTGTAATACCGATAGCATAATAGAGGCTATTAGTCGAGGTATCTAAAATGCTATTAAAACGTTCCCCCAGTGTGTCTACTAGATTGTGAGCCTCATCAAACACAACAATAACGTCTTTCTGATAGCCATCTATTTTATGAATGATTTGCTCCAAAGGGTCTTTTAAGACAAACCCGCTTGGAACTTTCAAAAGTTCAGCGCTGTTTAGATAAAAGAGCTTTTTGCCTTTCAAGGTATCGGGGACTTGTCCTTTAGCTAAACGCCATGCCAATCCTTTAATGAGTTCTGTTTTACCCACACCCTGAGGGCCTATAAGAAGGGNGTGTTTTCTGCCCGCATTATTATTCGCAGCTAACGCTTCCAAAATTTCTTCCAACTCTTTATCACGTCCAAAGATTGGATTGATGGAACCTTTGCCCATTTCAGCAGTCATATTCATGCAATAAGGTAATTGATCCGGTACTTTCTTAAAGCATCTATTGAAAATATGTACAGATACAGCACTCACAACTGCACTCACAGCTATTACAGAAATGCTGATCAGTGGATTAAGAATTGCTTGGAAAATAAATTTGCAGATTTTAAAGGGAATTTCTAACAGCCTCCAATAGATATCCAGCAGGTACTTAGTCTCAAAATAGGTGTTAGGTTCTTTTTCTAAATCTAAAAGGTTTAAGGCGACCAGAAGTGTTCTGATCAAATTTCCCACAATTCTAAATAGAATAAACGGCTTAGAATCTTTTTGCTGCTTTGCTTGTTCGAAATGATATTTTTGAATTGTTTGCGAAATCTCATAATAAGCATTGACAGTGGTCTTAAGATCTTTAAATTCGCTTGAAATTGAATGGGAAAGAGTGCGAAATTGTTCCAGGGTCATCAAATGCATGCATTGATTGCCAAGAAATTTTGTTTTTTCGAAGTCCTGTTTGAGAGCTGTTTNCAAAAGAATTTTTCTTTCCTCATTCGTCATTTGTTTGATAATGAGCCGTAAATCTTNTTTAAGGCTTAAATAATCAATCGATTCGATGGCTTCTAATATCTTTGAGGCTTTCTCTATTTCTGTAATAAGCCCTTGGTTTTTGCTATTTTTGATTTCATTGACCAAAGGATTTTTTCACCTTTTAAGCAACGTACAATTTTTTAAAAAGATAATGAGAAGTTTTAGGGGCTGTGAAGGGGAGGGGAAGTGATTTGTTTTTTCTCATGTGTTGAGCAGCAAGAAGTTGAACGAATATTATAAGTCGTAGGGTTTGTAATTGATAAATGCATGCGCACCTTTATTTTACGTTATACTCATTTCAGTCCAAATGGGTGTCTTGAACTGGAGTACATTAAATTAGTAATCGGAATCACAAGATCAACATCGCATCTCCATATGAAAANNAACGAAAACGCTCCTTAATGGCTTTTTCGTAAGCTTCTTTAATCAGTTCGTGAGAAGCAAAAGCACTGACTAGTAAAAGTAAACTTGATCCAGGCTGATGGAAATTTGTCAGCAGATGTTTAACATATTTAAAGGTGTAGCCAGGGTAAATAAAGATATCAGTTTCATAATCCCCAGGTTGAATTCTTCCATCTGAGGATGCTGCAGATTCAAGAGCTCTGCACGTGGTTGTCCCGATACAGATTTGCCGTTTATTTTCTTTGCGATTATTTAATCTTTCCGCTGTTTGCTCAGAAATCGTGAATGTTTCGCTGTGCATTTTATGTTCGCGAATATCTTCTGTTTTGACTGGAGCAAATGTTCCAGCCCCAACATGCAAAGTGATGTGATCCTTGAGGACTCCTTTTTCTTCAAGCTTAACAAGCATTTCACTGGTAAAATGCAGACCTGCTGTGGGAGCAGCTACTGAACCGGAATGTCTGGCATAAATCGTTTGGTAGCGTTCTTTATCAATTTCGGGAATGTCGGCTCTTCGTATATATAGAGGAAGAGGAATGCGGCCGAATTTTTCCAAGGCCTCCTCGAGGTTTCCTTTAAAATTAAATTCGATTACGCGATGCCCATCAGGCAAAATATCGCGGATTTCACACGAGAGTCCATCACCAAAAATCACCCGGCAGCCAATCCCTAATTTTCTTCCCGGTTTAACAAGTGCTTCCCAGGTTTTTGTCGATCGTTTNNTTAGAAGAAAGACTTCCGCTTTTCCTCCTGTTGGCCGATTACCAATAAAACGTGAAGGAAACACTTTAGTGTCATTGAAAACTAAACTATCTCCCTTTTCTAAAAAGTGGGTCAATTCAAAAAAGGNTATTTCAAACAGTTTGCCGGTTTGCCTTTCAACAACTAATAAACGTGAAGCGTCTCTTTNTTCACAGGGAANATGGGCAATCAATTCAGGAGGAAGATCGAAAAAGTAGCTATTTAAAGAATATAAATGTTCCATTAGAATCCATCAAAGATAAAAAGATAGAAGACAGACCTGCATCCGTCTTCTATCTTTAAAAATTAGTCTGCAATTAAATCAATTTGCGCGTTGGGAAATGCTTNTTTAAGAATTTGAGCCGCATGTTCTCCTTGATGGGCAAACATCGCAGCTTGATCTATAGAAATTTTAGCATCTACAGGTTGAGCGCTTGCAAGCTTCAAGACTTCGTTATCTCCCCATTTTGTAATGAAAGGATTGGCCGCCATGCTCATAACCATATTATGCGTGCCCTTGGCAACCTGCTCAATTAGACTTGAAGGATTTGAAAGTGCAAATCCTTGATAATCGATTTGCTTAGCATCGACATCCCAAAAGTTGTTTCTGGCATTCTGCTTCATGTAGTACGCGTTTGTTCGTGTCGAGATAGCCAGCGCCGCTAAAGCTTCCTCAGGAAGAGGTTGTTTTAATTTAGATGAAAGGGTTGTTTTGACATATTCATCAAAAGGAATTTCGTTCACTATACTGAGGGAACCGCCAATATCATACACATAGATGTTTCCTTTGTATTCGATGCCATCGACAATTGTGGTTGTGTTTTTATCTTCAGGCATCACGACAATCTGGAAAACTCCAGGAAACTCTTCACCCCATCTTAAACCATCTGTCAAGGGTTGAATGTATCTTCTTTTTCCAAGATAGCCTTTCCCCATGTGTCTTTTGGTGTTCGGGTCATAAATTTTATATTTGCCTTTGACCTCTAATAATACCCCTGGCTTATCATGAACGACTAAAATTCTTAAGTTGTCATTCGGTTCGCCTGGTTCTTTAAAAAACGCTGCAATCGAATCCCATACCCCAGCTTGTAATGAATGCGTAAGCACTGCAAAGCTGAAAAAGGCAATAAGCAATCTTTTGATCATACTCTTCACTCCTAATGATATTTTTGCTTCTAAATGTTGATAGGCTAACGGGGTGACTTCACGCCCGCGGGGAGTGCGTTTAATGAAGCCTTGCATAATTAGATAAGGCTCGTAGACTTCTTCGATCGTATTAGCTTCTTCCCCGATGGCAATCGCAATGGTGGTAAGCCCGACTGGTCCGCCTTTATAATGGTGTATCATGGTCTCTAAAATTTTTATGTCCATCTCATCAAGACCTTTTTCATCAATAGAAAGCATATCCAGGGCTTTAGAGACAACTTCCAGGTCAATTTTATTATTAGCTCGGATTTGCGCGTAATCACGCACCCAGCGTAAAAGGTTATTGGCGATACGCGGCGTTCCGCGAGAACGTCTAGCGATCTCCAATGCAGCTTCCTCAGAAATTTGAAGATTCAGAATGCGTCCCGTTCGCTGTAAAATTTTGATGAGCATCTCAGGTTCGTAATGCTCTAGGCGGCAACTGAGAACAAAACGCGATCTTAAAGGACTTGAAAGAAGACCCGTGCGCGTGGTGGCTCCGGCAAGAGTAAATTTATTCAATTTCACCTGTACGCTTCTTGCGCTTGGACCGCTATCAATCATTAAATCGAGCACAAAATCTTCCATTGCAGGATATAGATATTCTTCAACTGTTCGATTGAGGCGATGAATTTCATCTATAAAAAGAATATCACCTTCTTTGAGGTTGGTTAAAATCCCCGCCAAATCGCCTGGTTTTTCGATGACAGGCCCAGAGGTGACAATGATATTTGTTCCCATAGACTTGGCAAGAATATTTGCTAATGTGGTTTTACCTAATCCAGGGGNGCCAGAAANAAGACAATGTCCTAAGGCTTCTTTCCGTTGCTTGGCTGCTTCAATAAGGACGAATAAACGTTCGCGTAAAGAATCTTGACCAATGAATTCGTTAAGAGATTGAGGACGTAGGGGAACCTCAAAAGAAAGATCCTCTTGGCCTAAAGTTGATTCTATATAATTTTGCGAATCCATAGTTTAAGAAAAGATTCCCAATGCATTTAGGAAAACAAGTATTATTAAAATCGGTGCCGTATATTTAAAGCAAAACCAAAAATAGGCAAGCAACCACTTTTTATTATCAAAAANATTGGAAGCTCCTATTTTTAAATTACTTAAACTGTTTTTGCTCCNCCATACCCAACCCACTAAAATGACAGCCATAAAGCCGCCTGCAGGAATCAAAATGCTGCTGGCTAAGAAATCCATTAAATCCAAAANAGTCATTCCGTGCCAACGCGCCTCGGACAAAAGACTTGTTGAGAGAGCACTTGGAATCCCTAGTAAGAAGGCCCCTATTCCGCAAATGATGACAGCCTTCTTTCGTTTCCAGCCCCATTCGTCCATTAGGTAGGCAATTGTGGGTTCCATCGCCGAAATTTCTGAGGTGAGGGCAGCTAAGACCACTAATAAAAAGAACATGACCGCCAAAAAATGTCCTCCAGGAATATGGCTAAAAACCCAAGGCAAGGTGTGAAAAATAAGTCCCGGGCCTTGATCGGGTTGTAAATCAACAGAAAATACAATTGTGAAGACAGCAATAGCGGAAAACAAAGAGACCAGCGTATCCATAATGACTACAGGATAGCTGCTTTTGACCAAATTTTCATCCTGCTTCAAATAACTTCCATAGGTCACTAAGGTTCCTTGTCCTAGACTCAAAGTAAAAANAGACTGACCAAGAGCGGTAAGAATGGCTGCGGGTGTAATAAGGCTCCAATCAGGCTTTAGCANAAATTCCAGTCCGACATTTGCCTTTGGCATCATGAGGCCGTTTATTACAAGAAAAATGAGCACAANAAAGAGCATAGGCATCATGAACTTATTGCCTTTCTCAATCCCATTTCGGACGCCTAGATATAAAATAGAAGTGCAAATGACAAGGAAACAAAAATGAAAGCTGAGACCCCAAANAGGATTGCTCATAAGGCTTTGATGGTGAGCGGCAACTTCTTCGGTCGAGGTAAAACTGGAAACATTGCCTTGAATGGCTTCTATTAAATAGCCAAGCACCCAACCAGCCACTGCACTATAAAAAGAACTTACAATAAAACCTGTGAGAATCGTTAATTTCCCAGCCCATGACCAGGCTTGACTTCCGCCTANAAGACGGAAAGCCCCGCTGGGACTTGTTTGTGTTGTTCGACCAATTAACATTTCTGACATGAAGACTGGAAAACCAATTAATAAAAGGCAAATAAGATAAACAACGATAAACGCAGATCCTCCATACTGTCCGACAATGTAAGGAAACCGCCAGATATTTGCGAGGCCCACAGCTGAGCCTGCAACAGCAAAGATAAAACCAACGCGCGAGCCCCAAGAAGGTCTTGTCATTTTAATTTTCCATTTTCAGATTAAAATTTTTCATCAATTGTTTTTATACCTGCAATCAGGATGGTTTTAATTTTTGAGGAATTGTACTTAAAGTGTAGAATATTTGCATTAGAAAATAAAACATCTTTTGAAGGGTCTGCAAGCAAGCTCTTATTCACGTTGTACGCTGCAGCTCAATCTATTTTGGCTATAGATCAGAGTATTTGTTTGATGTGTTTGTATTATTTTTTACAAAAAAAGTTTGCAGGAAATAACAAATAGTTGATAAAATCGGAATTTATGACGTTTTTATCTTTTACTAGAGTAAATAAGTTGTTTTTAATTATTGGAGGATCTTATGGGCAATTCGCAAAGTCAAGCAGTTAATATAGAGGCTATTGACACAGTTAANAGGCGTGAATCCAAAAAATCCAAAAGAAATGGAATTGGAACAGCTTGTTTCTTTACTTCTCACAGAAAGATTGCAACAACTCCAGCAAAAAGTACGGATGAATTCAAAGAATTNAANAAACGTCAAGATGAAGTGGTTGAAATGCATAAACTTCTAAAAGCAATCAATAGTCTTACCAATGATGATAGTGAACTCTCTTTTGAGCTTGAACATGAAATAAAAGAACTTTTAGATCATGCTAAAGAGAAATTTGGCATAGATCTGCCGGAAGGAAAAGTTAAAAATGGACGTGTGACTTATTCAAAAGACCAACGGGAAAGGATCATTGATAACATCCGCATGACAATTGATGACCACAATACAAAAAACGATATGCAGATGCAGACCGTCACCCGGTTAATTAACGAACGCTATGAATCGTATCAGATGGCCAGAGCAATTTTAAAACCTATCCATGATGATAAGATGAGTAAAGCTCGTGCAATCGCAGGTCGTTAAAAGAGGGGACTGCTATGTCAGTGAATGGAATTAAATCTGGAGATTGGGACCCAAACCAATTTTCGCAGAGTCAGGATTGGAAGAAAAAGGAAGTGCTGGAACAAGCCGCCTCGTTTTATTCAAGTTCGATCGTTTCGCTAAAACCTTCCGAAGAATTTAAACAATTAAATGCCACTTCCGTAAGTTCAGTGAAGACCCAAAATTCTTCACTTTCATGGATTGGAAGGAAACTCCAGGCAATTTTGGATTATTTTGGTTTGAAACCTGCAAATGTAAAAGAGTTGGACGTCCAACAAGATCATGCAAAAAGTCTAGGGCTGCCGATGAGAAAAAAGGCTGTGAGATCGGCGGCCGTGTCAAAAGTTCCCTTACAAAAGCAGCCGGTCGATCAAAAATCAACAAACGCAAGGCGTGGATTTTTTGATTGGACGAAAGATAAATTTGAAACGGTCGGTGAATGGACTGCAGACACATTTCAAAGCATGGGCAGCTGGTTTAGCGAAAAGTGGGACTCTCTTTTAGTGACCATTGGATTAAGGACCTCTTATATAAGTCCCGAACGCGATCGAACACGAAGAGCCAGAATCATGGAAAGAAAATCGCCTTTAGAGATTGACGATGACTTTAAATATTTAGATTTATCGACCGTCGATCCCCTAAAAGCTATGCTGGCGCTTTTGGTCAGACAGGGTGAATTGCGTGAAGAGCAAGCNTTTTTGATTCAGCANAAAATTCTTCTCATGCAGGAGGATTTGAAAGATCTGCATGATGAACGCATGCGTATTCATGCTGAATTAGCCCTTGTTGACAAACATTATGGAGTGATAGAAAAAGTTTCAATAGGAATCACAGCGGCACAGGTCGTGGCCGGCGTTGTTTCCACAGCAGCTGTGGTTGCTGGGGCGGCGACGATTGCTACCGGCGGGGCGGCGGCTCCAGCGACAATCCCTTTATTGGTTGTTTCAGGTGTTTTAGATGGGGTTGTCGGCGGAGCTCAAGCCTTAAACACATGGTTTAGAGCTGACTCTAAAGAAAAATTGGACAGATTGCAAGGCCAGATGTTAAGCCGAACATCTCTAAGGGAAGAGATGCAGTTTTTGCTAAAAGTTGATGTGAAAGATATGAGAAAAGTTTTAGGATCATTGACCGGTCAGGCCGAAATTGGAAGTTCCTTACTTTCGGCTCAATACGGTAAATAAAATATTAAATGGAGAATTTTTATGCCAGAAGAACTAATTAAAGAGAGGCATTCTTCCTATACAAACAGTGCACATATTTTAGATCCTTCGCTGAAGGTTTCCGATCCTGGTTTTTCTTCAACTGGCGACCGCTACACAACGACCCTGGCTTCTTGCAAAGACCTTCCTTTGCCTATCTATGCCGCAAAAGCCCTNTTTGTCGAGACTGAACAAGAAATTATTGCAACCCGGCAGGATTCCAAAGAGCGGCANAAAATTAACTTTTTGAAAAGGCTTACTCTAGACAACATTAAAATTCGGTTTACTGAATTTATGCTGAGATTTAAAGACACTATAGTCGCCTATAGAGAATCTGTGACAGATTTTCTAAAAGGAGAAGTAAAANNTCTCAGAAAACTGAAACTGCGAAGCATGCTAAAAATGCCAAAAACCGAACAAAAAGTCCAGGCCGATTCCTATCCTATCGATGATGTAGAATCGCGACGCATTCGTGAGATTGAAAATGCCAGTGCTTATTATGCCGATGAATTAATGAAAACAGGCGGAAGCGAAATGAACGCTATGATTGAAATGGCATGCAAACTAGCCATTTTAATCGGATCCCTTGGCTATCGATACAACAAGAAAGAAATTAAAGATTACATGAAGCATCTCGAAGTCAACGTCCAAAAGAGAGTGAAGACTTTCGAGGGCGGACGCGCGTGGACTTATGTGTCTGTCGGATTGCAAGCAGGCGCGGCTGGACTTTCTTTCCTGTCTTTAGGTGCAGGAGCTCCAAAAGTAGGTGGATTGCTTAAAGCTTTATCGCAAACATCTTCACCCTTGAGTTCGTTTGGGTCTGCCACTTACAAACTCAGCGAAATTGAATCTGAAAAGAAACAAGGAAAGCGTACCGGGTTTGAGCATGAAGGCGAAAAAATGAAGCAGTTTCGCACCAGCATGGAAGAGTCCAATCAGAAAATCCATCAAAGTACCCAAGAAATATTTTCTTCTCTACGCGGTGTTCTTCAAACGCACACAGATGCGGTCAAGCGCGCTGCAGCCGCTGGTTAATTTTCTCACCAAAACCTTTTATGCAGGTTTTGGTGTAAACTTTTTCTTTACTAAACTTTTTCCTTGCCCTAATATAAGCATTTAAAATGAATGCTTTGGAGGAATCATGAATGTAGGGATGGATTGTTCTCGTTCTTATTGGGATAAGTCGAAAGAGAAGAGTAGAGATTGGGGACTTTGCGGAAAAAATCTAGACATCCGGCAGCAGCCCAGGCAACCCTTATAAAAATGACATTCCTGGGTGGAAAGCAAAACCTCAATTAGATGGCGATGCAAAACCTCCTTTGACTCAGGAGCGTAGAGTTGTAACAGCTGTCAAAGTATCAGCGCTGCCTGTTCCTCAGATTCCTTCAAAAACTGCTTCTTCTCGAATTGAATTAACTCATGTGAAACCTATTTCTCCTGAAGTAAAAACTTCTCCTTCACCAGTCCCAGTTATTGTCAAAACAGAAGAGCGTCAGGCCGAAGCGGAAGAAAAAAGACGGAAAACGGCGAAGAATCAAACAGATTGGTAAAAAAGAAACGTATGCTTCTTCACCTTTACCAAAAAAGAACTGAGTCAGCCGAAGATTGTTTTAATCTACGATCAATTTAATGGAAAAGATGTCGAAATTGTGAAAAAAGATTGGGAGAAAAGATTCACGATACAGCTCAAAAATGTTTTATTCTGACCTCAAAGAAGAATCTCTACCGAAATCTCCTTTTGTTGCTTTCAATGTGCTATCGAATCCTTACTTAAAAGCTCTCAGCATTTAAATGCTTTACAAACGCATGCCAGTGCTTTAACTCGTAATAATTGCATTTTTGTCGCTTTAGATCGGCAGAGAAATCATTCTCGCACTTATGATGAAATTGAAAAAACAGGATTTCATAAAAAGATCAATATGAAAAAACTTATTTTTATAGATTGTTCTTCGACGCATATTTCTCAGCCATTTCTTGTAGAGAAATCACTTGAACAGTTAACAAAAGAGATGGTTGAAATTTATCAAGAATTTACGAAAACATTAAATAATGTAAATTGAAGTAACTATCTGAAACTTGTAAGAATTTTATCTTTCATGAAATTTATTATACAAATCTTTATGAAGATTAATTGATGAAGAATGGATCAAAATTGCCAGCCCCTTTTGATCATTAAGCTTAAGAAATAGTAATAAGTCCTTGGATTTGGGGCGCCCCTAGACTGCTCTCACCCACAACCACACGTAAATTTGGCAGAATGGAAATATCTGCTAAATGATGAGCATGCCCGCAAAAAACAATGGCATGTTTATTAACATGCTTCAGCATACTTTTNNGAAGAACATCTCCGAGGGCTTTACAAACAAAATGAGGGGCCCAGTTATCATCAGAAATCCGTTTATCATAAACGCATGCTGCTTGAAAGGGAGGGGTATGGGTTAAAATGACAGCATTTGAATATTTTTAAAGGCTTCATTTAATTTTTTCAATGGCAAGAGCTGCTTGGTTCCCAAGTTGATGAAGTTTTTCCTTAAGGTCACTCTTACTTAAGTTTTGAAGATCTTTTATCAAGGTATAATCGTGGAGAGTTACGGTTGAATCCATGAAATTTCCTGCTCTAGCATCGCACCAGCCATCGTGACCAATCAGGGCTGTGGTTGGAGACAGTTCTATAACGTTTTCTTGAGTCAGATAGTGGAGTGATGCGTGACAATCTGTTGTGACCTTGGCAAGAGCTCTCATTTCTTGGATAGACCCATGATAAAATTCATGATTTCCAAAAACAAAGAAGACCTCCTTGCCTGTGGCCCGTGCAATGGCAATAAGGAAATCAAGCGCCTTTGGGCCATTGCAGGTATCACCGCCAACCAAGATAAGGTCTGATGCTAATGCTTTCAAATGATTCATCAGCTTTTCAATTACACTGGAATCAGCTGCGTCGAAATGTAAATCAGTAAGCCNAAGCGAACGTTTTTGAGATTTCGAATTGTCAGGGATGCTAAACGGGATAATCCTTAACATGGCTTTACTTTTTGAGAAGAGTGGCTGCATTCTCTAGCAAACGTTCTTTTATCCGTTCAGTAGATTCCAAATATTTGCTGAGCGACAGGCTATTTAAGGTTGGCTTTTCAAACCCTCTTTGAAATTCTTCTTCGGATGTGATGCATTCGACTGCTGCAATCGCTTCTAAATAAGGGGAACGATTCCAAAGTTTTTTAAACCCTTAGGTTTCACCTGCCTGACGTTTAATATAAGTGCTTCAGGTCCCAATTCATGGCGGCATTTTTTTCGATTTCCAGAAGGGATTTTCCAGTATATTTTCGTATGATCATAAGCATCTATAGTTTATTTTTTATTAGTTATCGTAGGGGATGAGAAGTTAAATGTCATTCTAAAATGCACTATTAAGCTATTTCAGAGTATTTTGCTTGATTGGTAAAATACAATATTAACGAATTGAAATAACAGCCTGGATCTGCAAGCCATTCTAATTTTGTTGATTGAAAATAATCCATCGGAACGTTAAAATGGCCTTTTAAAGAAAATCTACAAATGATTCTAGTAGATTAATTCTAGAAGTCCCAAGGTGCTCTCATGTCTTTATTCCAAATTGCCTTAACATTNTTTTTAGTTGCAAACCCGATTGGCAATTCGCCGGCTATTATTGCATTAGTCAAAGATTTTGAATTTGAACAGCAGAAAAGAATTTTAATTCGTGAGGGGTTAATTGCCTTAGTAATCGCCTTGTTTTTTCAGTATTTTGGTGAGGTTTTTCTGGGTGTTCTTCAGGTACAAAATTTTACAGTCAGTATGACAGGCGGAACCTTGCTATTTTTAGTAGCCTTGGGGATGATTTTTCAAAAGGCGNNAGGCAGATGCCTCCAAGCAGAAGAAAAAGAACCTTTTATTGTTCCCATAGCCACTCCGATTTTATCAGGGCCTGGTTTGATGGCCATCATTATGCTTTATTCCCGCCAGGAAAACAATAATGCTAAGATTACTTTTGCGATTCTTTCGGCGTGGGTATTTGTCTTAGCCGTTGTGATGGCCGCACCTTATTTGCAAAAAATATTAGGCAAGCGAGGATTAGTGGCTCTAGAGCAACTTATGGGTATGCTTTTAGCAATGATGTCTGCAGGTATGATTCTAAAGGGCATCAGTTTATTTGTAGAATATTATAAACAGGCATAATGAGATCATGGAGATTCCTTTATTTACACTTGTTGTCATTCTTTTTGTGATCATGGATCCAATTGGAAATATTTCATCCTTTTTACAAATGGTGGACAAACTGCCCCCTAAAAGAACTGCCTGGATTGTTGTAAGAGAAATGCTTATCGCCTTGGCCTTTATGCTCCTTTTTAANTTTTTAGGNGAATTTATTTTCAATGTGTTGCAACTTGATAATCCAACGGTAGAGATGGCCTCAGCTGTGATCCTTTTCCTTACAGCTATTAAAATTCTTTTCCCTGACTCAAATAGTTTACGCGCTCAAATTCCTTCCGGCGAACCTTTTATCATTCCTCTAGCAGTGCCCTTAATTGCCGGTCCTTCTCTNTTGGCCACTATTATGCTCCTAGCTCATATTGAAACAAGCCAACCTGCTATGTTATTTGCGATTCTCATCTCGTGGACAGCAGCGATGATTGTGCTTTTGTTTGCACGCCAGCTTCAAAGAATTTTAGGACAAAATGGACTGATTGCAGGGGAAAAGTTAATGGGAATGCTGCTTGTCATGCTAGCCATTCAGCGCGGCATGGAAGGCATTCAAGAGTTCATTGCAGCGCTTCCATGAAAAATATTAAGCTTTTAATTGCCTACGATGGAACTGCCTATCGGGGGTGGCANAAAACACCCACGGGACCAAGCATTGAAGAGTCTCTTGAAAGAATCTTAGAAATGATTTTACAACATAAAGTGGCTTTGCAGGCCGCTAGTCGTACGGATGCCGGCGTTCATGCGCACGGCCAAGTGGTCAATTTTTTCACGGATAAAGAAAATTTAGACTTAAAACGCCTTCAACTGAGTTTGAATCAACTCCTTTCTGCGGACATCGCGATCCTAAAGATAGAAGAAAGGCCCCTCGAATTTCATCCTACACTCGATTGCAAACAGAAAGAATATCATTATTTTGTGTGTAAGGGTTCCATTCAGATGCCTGAACATCGCTACTACTCATGGCATTGTCCCAGATTGCAACAGATTCAAGCGATGCGTGAAGCGACTCGCTATTTTTTAGGAAAACAGGATTTTTCCGCATTTTGCAATATCCGTAAACAAATGCATTATGAAAGCTATGTTCGAGAAGTTTTTGATATAAGGATTGAGGATATACCCAAGGAGCGTCTTTTATTTAAGATTCGCGGTGAAAANTTTTTGTATAAAATGGTTCGCAATATTGTCGGTACACTTGTCTATGTAGGGATGGAAAAGCTCTGTGTGGAACAAATTCCGCAGATCCTTTCAAGTCATAATCGCACACAAGCGGGCATTACGGCCCCTGCTCATGGGTTATTTTTACATCAAGTCATGTATGAATGATGGCATTAAAAGATTCTTCTGTTTGAGGACTCATTTCTAGTTGTGCTGCAGAAAAGATATCTTGTCGCAATCCTGCTAAAATTGCATCGTTCTCATTAAGTCTTGCATTCTGCTCGTCTAATCTTGCATTAATTTTTCACAATTATTGTTGAATATTTTTTTCCGATTTCTAAACTAAAAGAAAAGTATTGACTCATTTTGTTTTTGCTTTTCTCAATTAAATTCCTGAGCCTCTCAGATCTAACATTAAGATTTTCTAAAATAGTTTGATGGTCTGGCGTGATTTCAAGATCAACTGGATTCATCAGATTCGGATATTTATCGTACAAAGATGACATTTCAGGAAATTGCAGAGAAGCTGCAATAATTTTCTCTTCGAGTTCATCTTTACTTGTTTTAATTTTTCTTCGAGAAGTTTTAATGCCTCTTCATCTAACGATTCCAGATCTACTGGCAGATCATTTTCGTGAGTTTTGATAAAATTCTCCACTTCTTGAAGAGCATTTTGTAATTGAGTATCCTGATCAAATTCTTTGATTTCGTTTTCTAAACGTTGAATTTTAGGATTTGCAAGTTTAGTCTCATTGAGACTATTTGTTTTTTCTGCTGGATTAATTTTAAGTATTTCATTTGATATTTCTTTATAAATGGAAAGTTTTTCAGTGCCCGTAGTTCCTTTATCCCATAATTTACCCACAAATTTACGATACGAATAAATTGCTAAAGGAATCAAAAACAGATAAAGTAACACTTAAAACGAGGTATTTTAACCTCCAGGAACGTCCATGTGAAATTTGATCTGTTCCAACTTTCTCATATTTGCGATTTTCGATAATATGGGTTTTGTTTTTTTATACGGAATATGATTAGGATAAAATTTTATGACGTCTTGATTGTTGTTTAAAAATACTTTTGTCATGATTTTTTTCTTGTTGAATTAAAATTATAACAAATTAATTAATTATTTATAATTAAATCATTTAATTGTAATTTCTAACCTTATCTTAGATTTTATCAACCAAAATGGCTTCACTAAGCTCTTTGCAATCTAAGCTGTCTTTCTAAAATTTTAATATAAAGTTCATTAAAGGCGGTTAAAAGCTGAGTGCTTTTCGTGGACAAAGCCTCGTATCTTTTATGTCTGGTTTTGCAATTTTCAATCAAGTCTCGATCATTGAGAGATAAATCATAAGAAGCTGCATTCGCCCAAATGTTAGGGTATCTTGTAGAAAACTCCTTGATTCCTGGCCACAATAAAAGGCCGCATCACTTTTTTCATTAAGTATTCCCAGATTTTGAAAGATTTCATGTTTTAACTTTTCTATTTGATCCAGATTTAATGTGCTTAGGTCTCTGGATGCATCTCTTTCATGTGCAGAGAGGAATTGCTCCAGGTCTTGAAAAGCACGCATTAAATTTTGATCTTGATCAAATGCTCTGATTTCATCTTTCAACTTTTGCGTTTTGATCTGAAGTTCGGTTTGATTCGATTGTAAAACATATAAAGAAACTTTTTCCTGACCTGATGTAGACCTTTCCCATAATTTCGAAAGTAGATCTGTATATTTTTTGAAGGCCAAGGGAATCAAAAAATTGATAATGCTGCAGCTGCGACGCTTAAGACAATGTGTTTGAATTTCCATGAGCACCCATGGGCAATTTGATCAGAACCCATTTTTTGTATATTCTTCCATCCGCTTTAGTGCATATTTTATCGTGGGAATAAGGGATGCGATTAGGGTATGATTTATTTAATTCTTCGTTTGAATTTAGGAAAATTTTAGTCATTTTTATCTCCAAAAAATTAAATAAAATTCTAACAGATTTAAGATTATTTGTAAATAAGAATTTTATTGTTTTAGTGAATAATTTGAATGTTTTTTAGTTTGCTTTTTGTATTAGTTAACTCACGCATTACGAATATAATTTCTGCCCTACAAAGCCAAATAATAGCCATCCAAGTATTAAGTATTTTTGATGAAAGAAGAAGGGGATCACATCTAACTGTGTCTCTTTTTAGAGCGAAGGAGCGTTGCGCAGCTGGAAAGTCCAGAAAGGCCACACTGACCTTAAAGTATTAACGACAAAAACTGCTAGGGCCACAATGAAAATAGCATGATAGCGTAAACTATAGAGTCGCACCGATTAAAATCCTAATTCACAGATTTTTTATCTAATATCACGCTCTTCCGTAAAGGGGGAGCAATTTAAGTCAACATTGAGTCATATCAGAGCTAAAGGTTCTATTTATTTGATTTCACCAGGATATTCTTTGTGATTTCATGAGTGAAAGATGTATAAGCATCTAGCATACTTTGACTTTGGCTACACAATCTGTGATATTTATAATATCTGGTTGTGAGCTGTTCAATAATCGTTGAGGTTTCAGGTGTTATTTTATGTTCGTTTGGTTTTAGCATAATATTAGGATATTTCACAATTAAATGAGCAACTTTGGGAAATCCTAAAAGGGCATTTCTGCTTTTTCCTCAAGTTCTTTTTGCTAGAATTAATTTGTTCTAATAATTCATTTAGCTGTGGAATTTCCAGTGATGCTAGATCAACGGAAAGATCATTCTTATGTGCGGCAAAAAATCTTCAACTTCTTTAAAAGCGTTTAATAAGTTAGTGTCTCGGTCAAACTCCAAGATTTCTTTTTCTAAATATTTAATTCTTGAGATTTTTCTATTTTTATCAGATAAATGACTATGCTGTATTTTATCTTCTGATTCCAATACAGAATTTTGTTTTACATACAATGAAAACTTTTCAACTCCTGTTGAAGCCTTATGAAACAATTTCTTTACTAATCGATGGTAAGATTGAAAAAACAGGGATAATAAAAAAGGATAAAGAGCCAGCCATCATGCCTAGGATTAAATGTTTAATTTTCCATGAAGTTTCATTATGTATGAATTCATATCGTCCCTCTTTTTATAGATATTTTCATTGTAAATAATCCTTTTATCTATTAAATAAAAAGAATGATTCGGGTAATGATTAGTTAATTCCTCTTTGTTGTTAAGGTAAATTCTGGTCATAAATAAAAATAAAAAATGATCTGCCAAATAGTTTGATTAAAAAATATTATATCAATATTTGAGTTTTTGTAACTAAGAACGTTAGTAGTTAGGTAGGTAGTTTACTTATCTGTTCAGATTTAGCTTTAATATTAGCCAGGTAGTGCAATCCGAAAACAAGACCTGCACCTCCTAAAGCTAACAGAACAGCCATCCAAGTTTCAGGGGACATGAAGGTGGGAAAAATGGGATCGATCACCTCTAGTTGAGGCCCTTTTTCAGGGTGAAGCGGAAGAAGTGCGTATTGGTAGCTCCAGAAAGGCCATACTGATCTTAAAGCGCCCACCATAAATCCTGTTAAAGCCGCAATGGTTAGGTCATGATAACGATTTAAAATCCAGCTGACAAAACGTGTAAAGATGATTGCTCCTAGTAAAATCCCTATTAGCATGTTGGCAAGGATCATGAAGGCACTAAAATCAAAATGGGCATGAGTCAAACCTTTCACAAAATCAGCTAAAGCGCCCACAACAATGGCATACATGCCTAAAACATTGAGCAGATAGCTTCCGGAAATTCCGGGAAGGATCATCGCCGTAATCGCAATAGCTCCGCATAAAATCACCCAACCATCGAAACTTTTGCNATGCTGTGATTGAATAAAGCTTCCAAGAGGTCCAAAGACCTGCTCCATATGACTATATGCAAGCGTGGAGGGTTGCAAAATTCCTTTGGCCAGCATAGCAGAAACAGTGGACTGAGGAACTTCTTTTAGCATTTGAGCATCGGCATCAAAATTCCGAAGGGATTGTTGGAAATGAACATTTTCCAGTTTCACATCATATAAGTTTTCAGAAAATTTTGGTGTAGGAACTGAACCGGTAAGAAAGTAGGCGATAAGAGCTGTCAAAATTAGAATGAATACATGGCTGAATTTCCATTGCCTGATCTGCATTCCGCACAAAATGGAAGCAGCTACGATGAGGCCTATAAAAGAGGCATAAAGAAAAACGCGATAGTGCTCGTGGTTTAAAATAAAGGTCACAAGATGCGCCAAGCTGGCCATTGCAATGACGATGCCAAGCATCAGTCCAAGTAAAAACTTCCAGGAGACTAAATGAAAAANATCTCTTAACTTTCNCTGTAAAAGTTTACGCAAAGCTTGGGCATTTAAACTTTTGATGCTGTTTAGCAGATCTTCATAAAAGCCCATGATGTAAGCAATTGTCCCGCCTGAAATACCTGGAATAATATCAGCAGTTCCCATGCAGAGGCCAAAACAGATCAGGCGCAGCCAATCTTGCCAGTTGCAGATGGTTGGCCTATCCAAAGACTTTGGGGAAGGAAGGGGCATCAAATAACCCCAAAATAACGGGCTAAAAACCAAGCGACAACGATCATTAAGGCGAATGCACTGATCCACATTGCATTGGGAACCAGTTTACCGCCTGATCCAGGATTTCCTCTCATCTCTAACGTTCCAATGCCATAAGCAAATTCTTGCGCTTCTGCGCGCGAGAAAATCTCAGGATTGTCACGGACGATTTNTTCTCCATCAATACCTAAAANAGCAGCATATTGCTTAACAAAACCCTGAGCATAAATAGGAGAGTTTAGCTTGTGTATTTCGCCTTCTTCAATTGCCTGTAAATGAGAGATCCGAATCGATGTGGCATTTTCAATCTCTTTAAGGGAAAGATTAAGTTCTTTTCTTCTCTGCTTAAATACTTCTCCTAGCTGAGTGAATTCTTCTTTAGCTTTCATATGCGGGTTATGATCTTGACAAAGATCCCCCTCTCCTTTGTTGACAGTTATCAAAACACCCTTTTATACTACAAAGCCAAATAATAACTCAAGTGATTGCATGTCCGATCCCAAGCCAAATCATTTCGTGACTGAAATTGATATAAAACTTGCTGATAAGCTAATTCATGATCTTAAAAACCAGGGTTTTGAGATTTCAAAGCCAGCTTATACTCTNTTTTCTGCCAAGAAGAAAGGAGTCAGTTGCACTCTTTACGAATCGGGAAAGCTGATGGTGCAAGGTAAAGAGATGGCTCAGTTTTTAGAATTTTATTTAGAACCTCAAATTCTGGGGACCTTTCAGTTCACCTATCAAGAGCTTGATCTCGATCTGACAGCTCGGATCGGAATTGACGAATCCGGCAAAGGAGATTTCTTTGGTCCGCTTTGTGTAGCAGGCGTTTACGCAGAGGGCCAGGCTATTGTGGGACTNAANAAACTAGGGGTTAAAGATTCNAAAAATTTAAGCGATGGGGCTATTATTAAAATTGGCAATAAAATTAAGGCCGAATATGTCCATCATATCGTTAAAATCAATCCTGCCAAATATAATGAACTGTATGCTGAATTTAAAAACCTCAATCACTTACTGGCCTGGGGGCATGCCACAACCATTGAACATCTTGTTGCACGCACGCAATGTCAAAATGTGATTATTGATCAGTTTGCGGACGAAAGAGTGGTCTTGCGCGCACTTAAAAGNAAAAAGATGGATATCCAGCTCACTCAAAGACACCGAGCAGAAGAAGATTTGGTTGTGGCGGCAGCCTCGATTTTGGCTCGACAAACTTTTCTAGAAGCTTTAAGCCACCTATCAGAAAAATACAAAATTGCTTTTCCAAAAGGAGCTTCAGTTCTAACTGTCAAAGCAGGNAAAAAACTTGTAGAAGAATATGGCGGAGAAATATTAGAACAGACAGCTAAAATGCATTTTAAAACTTTAGATGTGATTTTAGGGAATGGGGACAAGTTTAGGGAGGAGAGCCTATGAGTAATCGAATGCTATTTTGGATCACGGGTCTGGGAGTAGCCTGTATGGCTATTTTATTGATATTAAACAGTTTGCCTTTTATATGGATGCCAAAGACGGAAAAATATTTAAAGTATAATGATGTTCGGGGATGGCTGTTCAACATAAAGACAAATTGTATACTTTGAATTTTGATCAACAAACCAAGGTCGTTGGTTATTTAAATCAAGCCATTCCTTTAAAGGACAATGCGCAGGCGAAACCTTCAACACTTGAAGTTTCAAAATTATTATTTACCGTTTTGATAGGCCAGATTTAATTTTGGTTCCCATTGAATACAAAAACAATAATTTAATTTTCTCCTCACCCGATTGGAATCGCGAAGGTCTCATGCGCGATACAAGCGGAGGGGAATTAAAACCCTCCTTGAATCCACTTACGATACCTAAAATAGTTATGTTAAGACAATTACGAATTACAAATCTTATTCTTGTAGAATCGGCCATTATAGAATTTGCTGAAGGATTTAATGTCCTATCTGGAGAAACAGGCTCTGGAAAGTCTGCCATTATGAATGCCATTTGCTTGATTGCAGGCGAGCGCGCTGAAACCTCAATGGTGCGAAAAGGAGCCGATAAAGGTGTCGTCGAAGCTGTTTTTGATATTCAAAAGGTTCCCTTGATTGAAGTTCTTCTTGAACAAGGAGGAATCGATTTTGAAGAAGGCGGAGAACTTTATATTCGAAGAGAAATTTCTGCTGCAGGAAAAAGTCGCGCATTTGTTAACAATCAGCTCGCCCAGGCAAATCTTTTAAGGGCTCTTTGCGCTCATTTGATTCAAATTGTCGGCCAGCATGCGAACCAAGATCTTCTTTCTATTGACCGCCATCGTGAAATCGTGGACGTGTTCGGTGGCTTGAAAGAAAAAGTGGCTGAGTTTTCTTTGAGCTGGGATGAAGAACACTCCCTGCAAAATGAGTTGGATGGCTGGATCAATAGTGAGGCTCAAAGGATCCGTGAGATCGAAGTTTGCCAAATGATTTTGGAGGAATTAGAAGAGGCAAATCTGAAAGAAGACGAAGATGAGGCTTTGTTTAGCGAATACACATGTCTAATCAACGCAGACGAGATTGGAACAAAAGTCAATGAAATTTGCTCTACCTTGAACGGAGAAAAATTCGCTTTACTCCCCAGCCTTGTCAGGCAAAAAAACCTGCTTGATTCTCTTACGGCCATGGATGCTTCTTTAACCGAAGTTGCAGAATCCTTTCATCAAGCTGTCGTAGAAATACAAGAAGTGTCTAACACGTTGACCGTCTACCAATCAAGGCTCGAACTAAATCCTTCGCGCTTGTCTGAAGTAAACGAACGATTAACGATGATCACCCGTTTNAAAAAGAAATATGGTTCATCGCTACAAGAGATCCAAGCGTTTGCTGAAGAAAATCGAAAAAATTGGATCTTNTTACAAAATGCTGATTATAAAATTGAAGAGCTGCAAAAACAACTTCAGATCATTCGAAAGAGAAACGATCAATTCGCTGCTGAAATCACACAAAAGAGAAAAATGGCTTCTCAAAAGTTATCCATTGCCTTGAGAGAAGAACTACGCTCTCTAAACATGCCTAAAGTGGATTTTCAAATCGAGGTCTTATCTCANAAAAGAGGGCGCATGGGGGATGACCGTATCGAATTCTTCCTGCTTCCGAATTTAGGTGAGCACCGTGTACCGATCAAAGATTGCGCAAGCGGTGGAGAATTGTCCCGGGTCATGCTAGCGCTTCAAACTGTGCTCTGCAGCAAAGAGAGAATTCCCAGTGTGGTCTTTGATGAGATTGATGCGAATATTGGGGGTGAAACGGCCAAAATCGTGGGTCAAAAACTAAAGGATATAGGCGATCATCAACAAGTCTTATGCATCACCCACTTCCCTCAAGTTGCAAAATTTGCCGACCATCATCTGCAAATTTCTAANAAGATAGTGGGAGAAAGAACTTTGACATTTATTAGTACACTAGATGAAGAGTTGCGCGAGCAAGAGCTTGCTCGCATGTCTGGAGATTAACGTACGACAAATAAATGTAAACGGCATTTAATATTCCCTTCATCATTTTTAGGATCCCTTATGGTGATGGTGGATCCCTCTACCGACTCAATAAAACTTCCATCAGGGTACGATTTTCCTTTAAGGGATTCTGGAATTTCCACTTGAATACGTTGAGAGAGAAGAGGAGGAANATCCACACATTGATATTTTCCATTTTGAATATAATCTTCAACGATTTCCTCGTTTTGCTCGCGACGCGTTAAGGTTCGGTGATAACATATCCATGTGGGATCAAAAGTTTTAANATCACTTCCCTCTGAGATAGTATGATCGAAAGTAGCAGTGAAGCGGAAAAGCGATTTCTGTTTAGGAATGTTAGCATGTTCTAAATTGCAAAGCATAGCAATCGCTGGTTGAATGTTTCCCTTATCATCTTTACGTGAGTACTTCAGCCCAAATTCCCAAAGAATGTCATTGGCTGCCCAAGCGAAGTTATGTATCAATGGGCTCTCTGCATTTTGCAGAGAAAGCTTGGATTTATCTAAACCATACCAATCTAAAATACGTTTTTTTACAGGAAATGGAGAAGAATTTATGAATAAATCAAATGAATTTTCTGCTTTTTNTTGAATTTCTTGAGATGGAACAATTTTAATTGGATGACTCAATGTCTTTGAAGTTTCGATGAAAGGCTCAACATTTTCGATTTTAACTTCAACATTAGTATTGTTATTCGTATTTTGCGAAAGATTTTGTTCTATCAGCGAAGGAGCAGAGGGGACAGAAAGGGCGGGACTATTTTTTTGTTTTGTTTTTAAATTTTTTAAAGCCTCAGACTCCCACTGTTGAATCTTTGTCTCTAGAGNGAATGATGATGTGATAAATGGGTTTTTATATTCAGCAAATTTTTCAGGATTCACAAGCGGTAGCAAGGCTGAATTGTGAATTTNTTGATATTCAGCTATTTTGGTATAAAGAGCTGAATACCAACGATTCATTTCATCATAATTATCTTTGTTATAAGGGAGAAGAGCCTCCGCGATTTTAATGAATTTTGGGAATCANNACATCAAAGATAGTAGAATGAATGTTAGTTGAAACGAGTTCAGTGAACGATGGAGGCTCAAGAATAAATTCAACAGTATACTTACCAAAATCTTGCTNNTATGTGAAAAGCTTTCTATCAAAAAATTTAACTCTTCAACCAAAGAACCTATCACATTATTTTGATTCCAAATTTCAACTAAATTATCAGCTAAGACTAAAGCAATATGATGTCGTAAAAAGTCTTGCAACTTAGTTGATTTAAGTTCTAATTTCTTTTGAATTAATAATTTGATGAAATCTTCATCGAAATATCTAAAAGAATTTCGTTGATGAAACCTAAGAAATAAATAAAATTGAAAATCTTCTAAATCTTTAATGGGTATTGGCTCAACGCTGAAATGATAACCGATACCCTTGCTAAGCAGTTTTAGATTAGGATTTTCAGCTTTAATTTCATCAATTCTTTTTAATGCCGCAGCAGTTTGAAAGAGCCCATATGCTTGAACCGCTCTAAGAGCTAGTGTATTGGAAAGATAAAACAAAAGATCATATTCTTCTTGTGTGAGCTTATNCAGCTTTTTATCAAGCAAGCTATTAATGTGTTGAGCTGCAGTTCCTGTAAAACATTTGCTAACAGAATTGGCATGAACCATCACAAGTGCAGTAATTTNTTTCGTCGTGCTATAAATCGCATTGTCATTTCCTGAGTATTTCTTCAAAACTTCTATAAATCCTTCGACTTTCTCTTTATTAAGATGATAAAGAGGGGCTTTATTAAGTACTGATAAAGCATTTTNTAATACTTTTTTTAGAGGCTTCCTTTTGCATGACGGAACGAGTTTACATTCATCGTTGAACTTCATCTTGCCTTGCATGACTAGACTCAATTCGATTTGAATTCTGCTTAAATGAAATGAAAATGACATAGAAAACCAATTTTTATAAAAATTAGTGATTTTATTGAAATAAAATTTTTCAGTATTAAACAATTATTATTTATCTTACCACATATAAATAAAGACTGCATTTAATATTCCCTTTGTCATGTTTAGGATCGCGAATGGTTATTACAGATCCTTCAACTGATTCTATAAAGCTCCCATCGGGAAAAATAAATCCAACATCAAGATTTGAGGAATCTACATTAAAACGTTGAGATAATAGGGGAGGGAAATCAATAAATTGATGGGTGCCGTTGGCAAAATATTCGTTAACAATCTCTTCATCCTGCTCTCGTCTTGTTAAGGTTCGATGATAGCAGCTCCAGTTTGGATCATATTTCTTGTGAGGATGTTGGGAATCAAAAGTGGCCGTCATTTTAAANNAAGTTCTTTTTTGAAACAAAGGATGCTCGACTTCACATAACATCGCTAAAGCGGGTTCGTGAAGGCCGTTGTTATTTTTGCGAGGATAACGCAATCCAAATTCCCAAAGAACCTGATTAGCCGCCCAGGCAAAGTTATGGATGAATGAACTTTCTTTATTTAGATGAGTAAGTTCATCTATCTGAGGACCGAACCAATCGGTAATTCTTGATTTTACTTTGAAAGGGCAGGTTTCGATCAAAGATTGAATAAAACTCTCTCCTCTTTCCTCCTCAATGTCGGGTTCGAGGTTCGATAGTAACTTTTCTTCCCTTACTTTGGCTTTTAGGGATTTTTTTCTTTTTAACTTCACTTGTAAAATCTTTTTCCATTGATTGATTTTTCTTCGGTAGGAGTTTGAATATCCCGGTAGTTAATAAATTCATGAAATTTTCCATAGTCTTCCGGATGTGGAAGTAAACTTTTTGTTCGGGATGAATGGATTCAAATTCTTTAATTTTTCAAAAATTGCCGTATACCATTTTTTGAAGTGAATATTTTTTCAATCAGGTCTTTATGAATGGCCTTAGCTCCTTTTTATATTCCTGGCAAGAATTAAAAAACGAAATTTTGGTTACTTTTATAATTTTAAAGAAACTATCTGGAAATGCATTGAAGTCTTGTAGATAAGTGTGATAATTCGGATTACTTGCAGCAGATTTATTCATCAAAGCGTTCAATTGATCGATTTTTCTTTCTGCGTCATCATAGCTTCCCACTCCTCCATTAACTCCGCTATGATCTTTATGGCTAAAGTAGCGTCTAAGAATCCTCTAAATTCAGAATTTGGTGAGCGTACGATATTTTTAACAATTGTTTGAATGAATTTTTCATCAGCGTTAGCTAATTCAGCATCGTGATGCAAATGGAACTTAATAAATAAAAAAATTGGAGTTCTTTAGGACAATCTGGCTTCTTCATGTCAATCCAATAAGCATTCTCATCGTAGATGAGAAGTTTTGGGTGGGCCTTGCGTAAGTTTGAAATTTTTTCCATTATGGCAGAATATTTGTAAGCGGAATGGACTTGCAGGGCTCTCTTGGCTAAAAATGAAGCGGCACCGACCAACAGATCATATTCAACCAAAAGAATGTCTTTTGAGAACTTATTTAAAATATTTTTTATTTTCTTTGGCCCTTCTCCTTGAAAAAATCGAGCTTTTCTGTGGATCGTCTTTTCACAAGCTCATGAATTTTTTAGCGACTTCTGCAACTTGGCTTTCTTCATTTTGACAGATAGTGGTTACATATCTTTCTAAATTATTTAAAAATTACTAGCAATTTTTTCATTCAAAAATAAGTTTGTGAACTTTCAAGATTGAGTAGAATTCTTTCTAATAGTTTTTTTGAGAGGCTTTTTTTGACAGCTTTTCACGAGATTAAAATTTTCATCAAATTGAAATATTTGATCCAATGATAATCCAAATTCAACTGATGTTTTATGAAGATATTGATCGAAAGACATACTCATCCTTATTTTATGGAGGAGCATTATAAAGAGGGGATTGGATAAAAAGCAATGATCACCAAGAGGATAGTACTGAAAGAAGCCTTTTCAAGAGGGTTCTCCCAGTACATAAATTTAGACCTTCTACTTGCCTCGCAGCTGATCAGCAGCAAGCCAACCAGGGCCGATAGTCCCTAAAGCAAAGAAGCCGAAGCGGCAACAAAGAGCGAGTAGTTGAGCGAGAATTTGATTCCAAAAGAAAGTGTAATTACAATTGCAAAGGCTAGCAGCAAGATTCCTGTAGCGAAGGCGGCGAAACGGTGAAAGAGCCCAATTAATAGTAAAATGCCTAAGAAAATTTCAAGAACAGTCGTTGTCCAGGCAACAACTTGCACCCAATCTGCAGGTAAAAAATAATCGACTTTTTTTGTATAGGCTAAAANATATTGGAAATTACCCCAAATGATATTTGTAGCCCCAGGACTTCCCCNAAAGCCAAAACGATCGGCTATGCCCGATAGCAAAGTTGCTGCTAAAGCAAGTCTTAAAAGAAAGCAAAAACAAGCTTGTAATTGAACCATAGATTCTCCTCAATTAGGAATTAAAATTTCATAAAAAGATAGTCAAAGAGATGAATAATTTTCCAGATTTTTCGAATCCAAATTTTGGTTCCAATTGAAAGTTGGAAAATTTGACAAGGAAGCCTCCTGAATTTGAATCAGGCCGTCACGTTGCTGAAGCAGCGTAACTTGAATACTCTCAATCAGGAAGATTCAAAGATAGGGGCAAGCTAACGTTTTCAAAATTCCAAGTTTTCTGGTGGAACGATTATAGTTGGCTAGTTAAATTAAAATTATTTATTGTTCGAAGAAAATCATAAGGAGTGTTTTATGAAAGATAATCCCTTTAATTTTATTCGTACAAATATCAGAGACCATAAGCCGCGGAAACATGGAATAACCGAAATTCGTGGGCCCTATTATAGTGTGATGGGGAAGCGCTATCTGGAGGATGTTTTAGAAACGATGGGTCCTTATATTGATAGTCTTAAATTTGCTGGTGGCTCATTTTCTCTACTCCCAGGTGAAGCTTTAAAAGAGCTTGTGGATCTCGCGCATCGACATAATGTAATGATTTCAACCGGTGGATTTATAGAATATGTTTTAACACAAGGACCGGAAGCGGTGGATAGATACATTCAGACCTGCAAAAATGTAGGGTTTGATATCGTTGAAATCTCAAGCGGCTTTATTACCATCCCTACGGACGACTGGCTTCACTTAGTGGATAAAGTACAAAAAGCAGGCTTGAAAGCTAAACCTGAAGTAGGGATACAATTTGGAGCCGGAGGAGCCACTGCGTCTGAAGAGCTTGCTGCAGAAGGCACGCGGGATGTCGATTGGGCTATTCAGCAGGCAAGGCGTTTTATTGATGCAGGAGCCTATATGATTATGATAGAATCCGAAGGCATCACAGAAAACGTGAAGACCTGGCGCACGGAGGCAGCGGCTAAAATTATCAATTCCTTAGGAATGGATAAAGTCATGTTTGAAGCTGCCGATCCAGATGTTTTTGCCTGGTATATTAAAAATTATGGTGTGGATGTAAACCTCTTTGTGGATCATAGTCAAATTGTGCAGCTAGAAGCCCTAAGGTCAGGCATTTGGGGAACGAAAAGTTTATGGGGACGTATCGTAACCTATAGGGATGAAACATGAGCCGTTTATATGTGTTTGACATGGATGGCACCTTGCTTCCCAATACGACAGCAATGTTGCAGATAGCTGAAACGACAGGACATAAGCAAGATTTGGAAGTTTTAGAAAAGCAACTTTTAGAGCAGGCAATCAATAGTGCGCAATTTGCAAAAAATGTTTTTGATCTATGGAACCAATTGGAACCGGAAACAGTAAAGACATCCTTCGTCAATTCTCCAAAAATCGGCAATATTGAAAGCGTCCTTCAAAGATTTCCAATCGAGGAGGAATTTCTTGCTTGATCACTTCCTCGCCCGATTTTTTGCTAATTACTTCTATGAGTATGGCTTTGACTACATTTTTGCGTCAAAGCCTTTTGAGCTAAAAAAGGTGAATTCACCCCGAAGGCATTATCTATGCAAAAGATAAACTGCGGCTCACACACCATCTTTGTCAGACATTAAATTTATCTTTTAAGGAAACCATTGCTTTTGGAGATTCTTTATCAGATGTTGTTCTTTTTCAAAATTTAGATCATACCGTTTCTGTTAATGGAGATTTTCATCTAAAAACTATGCAAAGCATCATTATAGCGGCATGGATTTAATGGAAGCCTTAGAATTAATTGCAAATCCAGCATCTTCTTTTGCAAATTTGCTTTGACATTAGAAAAAGTAGATAGTAAACCTTCAGAAAGTCTACTATGTTTTGATTACTCTTAAGAGCTCTATGGATCAGGTAAAAGAAATCTTTCTTCCAAATATTGCGGATGGTGAAGATAAAAGTTCCCCTTTTAAAAATCGCATTAGNAAAAATTATCGTCATATACGAAAATGGGCGAAAAGAACTGCGACCAATTGTTTTCGTATCTATGATCGCGAGATAAAGAGCTACCAATTAGCAATCGATTTTTATGCTGAACGTTTTTGCGTGCATTATTTTTCAAAATCCCGAGAGAATCCAGATCCCTCGCCGCAACTTGTCGAAGAAACTGTTGAGGCTCTGAAAAGCATNTTTGGAGCTACGGAAGAGGCTATTTATTGGCGCAATCGTATTAGAAGAAAAAAGTCCACNCAGTATGAAAAGTTAGGGAGNTCAAAAGAATTTTTTTCAGTTTATGAATATGGTGTAAAATTTAAGGTTAATCTCCTGGATTACCTAGACACAGGGCTTTTTCTGGATCATCGGGAAACCAGACGTCTTGTGGCCTCAGTCTGTAAGGATAAACGCGTTCTGAATCTGTTTGCTTACACTTGTTCATTTAGCGTTCATGCTGGAATGAGCGGGGCTGCTTTTACAAAAAGCGTGGATATGTCTAACACTTATTGTGCATGGGGAAGAGAAAATTTTAAATTGAATGGACTTTCCTCAAAAAATCATGAAATCATAAGGGAAGATTGTTTAAAATTTTTGGATCAAGAGATTCGTTCAGGTGCAAAATATGATATTATCATTATTGATCCGCCTACGATCTCAAGATCTAAAAAGATGACGCAAATGTTTGATATTCAATTAGAATATACTCGTTTAGTCAATCAGGCTCTACTTCTTCTTAACAAAAATGGAACAATNTTTTTTAGCACAAACTCACGCAAATTTGTGTTCGATGCGACTGCATTTCCTTCCTGTCAGTGTATAGAAATATCAAAGAAAACCCTTCCTCTTGATTTCCACGACCCCAAAATTCATCGCTGCTGGAAAATTTTTCAGCGTGAGTAAGGGGACGAATAAAAACTTTTAATCTAACGCATGATGCACTGTCTTTAAAGCTGCTTTCATTACATGCACCCAGTTGTTCTCCATCGCTGATTTCAGATTTATGAAGCTTCCTTTTTAATTTAAACAGGAATGACCGATGAACTCGACAAAGTTCTAGGGATTTTTATAAGAATTTTGGTAAAAAATAATTGTAATTGGAAAACACAAAGGAGGGTTATGAAAACTTCAATTCTTAAGGTCTTCACATGTTTATTGTGTCTATTTTCTTTAAGCCTGCATGCAGATGTTCGTGATAATGCAACTGGACTGACTTTCCCAAGCGAAGTCACTTTTGAAAAGGATGGAAAACAGTATCGTTTGCAGGCCACAGGTGTGGCAACAAGAAAGAAATTNTTTGTTAAGGTTTATAGTGTAGCAAGCTATTTGCAAGAAGGTGGAGAAGGTGTCTCATCGGACAAATTTCAGCAGATTATGCAAAATAACAAAGCTAAGCAGTTGACGATGAAGTGGGTCCATGAAGCCGGTGCCGAAAAAGTTCAGGAAGGTTATAGAGAGTCTTTTAGAAAAGCCCTCTCTGCACAAGAATATAACCAATTGCAAAAAGAGATTGAAACGTATGTTCAATTTTTCAACCAAAATGTACAAAAAGGCGATGAACATATCATCAGATGGATTCCACAGGGAGAGGTAGACGTGATTGTGAATGGAAATAAGGTTGGAAGCCTTTCCAATCAGGAGTTTGCACGCGGCCTATGGACAATTTGGTTTGGTCAAAATAGCGTTGTGGATCGGGACAATCTCGTATCTTTAATGAAATAGTGTGGTGTGCTTGGAGAATCCAAGCACACTTGTACTTATTTACTTAACGCCTCTAAATGATGGCGATTTTCTTCGAGAGTGCGATTGCTTTCTGATATAAGTCTTTGATTTTCACGAATAGCATGAGTGTTGTATTCAACAGCTTCGCGATTTGCATCAATTGAATATGTGCTTTGATTGACCAAATCATTCATTCGATTAATTGTATCGCATCCGGTTAAGAGGAACAACGAAGCAGAATATAAAAGTAAATGTTTTTTCTTCATACGGCCTCAAGTGTTAGGAGGATTCACTAGCTTTTTCAAAGTTTTATTGATCGCATCAAGCTGACGACGATTTTCTTCAATCTTTCGATTAGCCTCTTCAATCGCCTGGGCATTTTCATAAATGGCTTGCGTGCTCATATCCACTGCTTCACGATTGCGCTCTAAAGCATTCATAGTTTCCTGGATAGTGTTGCAACTAGAAAGAGATATTCCGATTAAAGGAAACAAAAAAATAACGTTTTTTTCATGTCGAACCTCATAGGATTGAAAATTTTCTTTCATAGCATGAAAAATATTTATTGAAAATCATTTATTAAATTTTTTTCAAATCATTTTCGGAAAGAAGAGCCATTAAAGGCGCGCAAAANNATGTTAACATTTGATTAAACAAGCTTAACCAAATCAGAAAAATGATATCCGGTTTTTGAAAGGACACAAAAGGAACTAAAAGAATCACGAGAAGGAGATAGATTAAACCGTAAAGGCTCTCTGACTTTGCCGAAGAAAATACTCGCTGGAAATTAGGCTGGATTTTGAATTTTTCTGTACGCTTCCAGATTAAATCTTTAGAGATCCAAGCCTTCATGAAGGCTAAGTTTCGCGTATAGACAAGGGAGCGTGAAGCCACGGAAGAAAACACACCGTCAATCCATTTTCCTCCGAGAAGTTGAATTTTTATGTAGTTACATATGATATTTCGAACCATCACTATAGGAATCGCCAGTAAAATAAGCGGTGGAAGAAAAAAATNTTGATGTTCTGTGATTTTCAACCAAAGGCAAGCGATTAAAACAGGAAGATTGAAAAGAAAATTTTGCGCCTCATTAAAAAAGTGGCNTAGGCTATGAAAAGTTTCGCNCCATTTTTGCACATTTGTCAGCCCTGAAATAGACCCGGGGAGATAGAGTCTCCAGTGGCGTTGGATTTGCTGCGAGGGTCCAGCAGTCCAGCGAAATCTTTGTTGTTTATAAGCCTCGAAACTTTCCGGAATCAAACCATACCCGAAGCTGTCTTTTAGAAAATAACCTGAATAACCTAAAGCATGGATACGGACCGCAACTTCTGAATCTTCCGTGAGACACCATTCAGCCCATCCCCCAGCTTCTTCTAACGCCTTTTTACGAATTAAGCACATCGTACCAATCGTATAATTGACATCCCATTCATTTTGTCCGGGCATTTCTAACTTAAAATGCGTTTGATATTCAAAGTAACAAGCTGAAAGATAGCGGTTTTGCCTCCAATCACGATAATCCTGGCAACTCTGTATAAATCCCACTTTAGGATCTACAANAAAGCCAACCAATTTATTTAGAAAATTCGGCTTAGTTTTAAAGTCTGCATCAACAATCGCTATAATTTCTGCTTGAATTGACGTGAGATGCAGGGCGGCATTCAGAGCTCCTGCTTTTGCTCCTTTCAATTCATCCATGTGAAAGAAACGAAATCGTCCGCCCAATTTTAAGCAGTGTTCTTCGATAGGCTTCCATAAATTGGCTTCTTTGGTGTTATTATCTAAAACGATGACTTCATAGTTTGGATAGTCCAAATTTGCGAGGGCATCTAATGTTTCTTTGACAAGCTCGGGCGGTTCCGCGTAGCAAGGGATATGAATTGAAACCCAGGGGCAATTTTGACTCTGCTCAGCATTTCTCCATCCTTCCTGTTGTCTGGGAAACCTAAAGTAAAGGGGAGAAAATCGATTTAGCACGATCCAGCTCCACATCCAAGTATTTATTACAATAAGAATGCTTGCCAAAGTAGCAGCAAGGCTTAATACAATACTCAATATATAATTCAGGTGATGAGTCGCTAATTCAATCAATTGAAAAAACCAGATTAAACCATAAAAGGAAGGGATAAAGAGGCTTACTAAAANAAAGACGCCAAACAAAGAAATTTTTTGAGCTAATCTTTGAAAGATTCCAACAAAAAGAAGATTGATCGCGAGAGGAATCAATAAATCTATGACTGCGCTATTTAAAAACCGTTTAGTCAATCCTAAGGCAACGATGTAGGCTAAGAACCAAACAACGAAGGTGAGGCTATCTGATTTCCATTGAAACACATAAAGTGCGTAAAGCAAAAGTGAAGAAAGGCCGAACATGAAGATGGAAAAACAAAAACCAGCAGAAATCATTTCGTGCATAGGCAAAGAGGGCATGAGAAATCCTATCAATCAAAATTTTGAAGGCGGTGTCTTTTAACTTTCAGATATAAGGGATGGGGAAAAATATCGCAATTTTTCCTGAATTATGTTAGATTATTTTATTTCAATAGTGAGGGATTATGAATAAGTTTATTTTAAGTATCCTTTTTTTATTTCTCTAAATCTCTTGCAAGCAGAGATTTATGAAAGCAGCCAGATCGGACCTGCTTTTAACTATGTGAATCAAGATACACTTGTTTTACTTGATATTACAAGTACGCTCTACGAACCTTCAGTGACAATGGCAGATAAACGCTGGAGAACTTTTTTGCCGAGCAGGCTAAGCGGGTTTTAGGTGATACAGAAACTGCGCAAAAATTGAGCGATAAAGTAGAAGGGCTTATTGTTATTAAGGTTCCTAAGCAGCTTTTGGAATCAGACACACCTCGTTTTGTTAAACAATTGCAAGATCAAAAATTCCCACCTTTGGTCTTACGATGAAGCGTCTGAGTACTCCTTACGCTCCAAATTTTGGTGAATTAACATCGCTCCATTTAATAAGGTTGGGCATTGATTTACAAAAATCCCTAGCCTATACAAAAGTAAATCAAATCAATAGTCCGAATTTTACTTTTGCTTATGGGATGATTTTTACTAACAAAAGCCTTTAGGTCCTGCTGTTGTAGATTTTATAAAGGCTCTTGATAAAACCCCAAAAAGAGTTATCGTCATAGAAAATTCATTGGATCATTTGCATGAAATTGAAAATGCCTTGTCCTCTAAAGGAATGGAGTTTGTAGGCATTCGTTATAGTCGGGGAGATGCTAAAAAGCGCAATTTGATCCTGAGTTAGGAATCATTCAACTTTTGAATTTTGCTTCGAGCGGGCAAAAAGTAATCACCTCTGATGAAGAAGCTCAAGCGATTAAAGTTTCAAACCCCCAAATTGATTGGACGCAAGCCTTGGATCAATTTATTCATGATCAGGCTCAATTTTCAGGAGAAGGCTTTGTCCCTATGCAGACAAAATTTTAAGCTCTTTTAATGCGGCGGGATCATGATGAGACTGCCGTGTCTTAAAATCGCGATCGAGTTTACCCACCCTCAATCAATCTAAACCCATCATAAAGAGTGACAAAGCTCTTTCTATTTAAAACTTGGGATTTTAACCATCAGCATGCTCTTACTTTGTATCTTTCTTTAAGTTGTGCTGCTTCGAATTGATTCAAATTCAGGACGTTTCCTTGTCGCCTTTTCCAACTTTCTATAAAAAAGGAAAGCCCTGGATAAAAATCCTCAAATCCTCATAGATAAAATATACTCGTTCCAGTTCAAAGACACCTATTAGGATTGATTCAAAGTCTCGGGCTTGAACTTATTTTTAAAGGGTTAATATTGAATTAATATTAGCCCTTTTAAAATAATTCAATCGCGAGTACTTTCAATTCAGTCCTAATAGGTGCCTTTGAACTGGAACGAGTATATACGGATTCCAACTTTCAACTGGAAGGGGAATACTTGATGATAATTCACCTTATTATTTAAGCATGACTAATTGAGTTAATTTTTTTGATGGAGAAATAATGAAAGAACCGCAAACTCCTTTCAATGAAGAAGAGCGAATGGAATTAATTCGTCAGTTGGATATTTTGGATACGGATGCGGAAGAAATCTATGATGGGATTACTTACCTTGCCTCAATGGCGTGCAATAAACCTGTTTCAACAATTACAATTATTGATCGTCATCGACAGTGGTTCAAATCGATTGTGGGGGCNAATGAAAAAGAAAATCCTCGTATCTATTCATTTTGCGCCCATGCGATTCTTGGGAATGAAATCTTAGAAGTTAAGGATTCCCAATTAGATGAGCGCTTTAAGGATAATCCTTTGGTCACAGGAGATCCACATGTAAGATATTACGCAGGGGCACCAATAGAATTAAAAGATGGGTTAAGGGTGGGCACACTCTGTGTAATCGATCACAAACCTAATAAATTGAGCGATGAACAGTTAAAAATTTTGCGTTTTTTAAGTTTGCAAGTCACTAAGCTCTTAGAATTGCGATTAAAAGTCAAAGAGGTTGAAATTTTAAGAGAAAACGATAGAAATCTTGTTAGTATGCTGACGCATGAGCTGCGCAACCCATTGACATCAGTCAGCGGCTATCTATCAATGATCAATCAGATTAAAAAAATCTCCAGATGAGCAAATCGACTGGATCATTGAACGATGCTCAAAAATGCAGATCGAATGATGCACATTGTCAACGGGTTTCTGGATTATTCTCATTGGAACGGGGGATTTTGGGCCCTTAAGAAGAAGAAAAATGATATAAATGATAGCATCCGTGAAAGTATCACTTTAACGACAGGTTATATAGAAAAGTGCAAAGCAACGATTGAACTTCAATTGAATGAAAATCTCCCTCAAATAGATTTTGATTATGAAAGCATTTTGCATGTGTTAGAGAATCTGATTTCTAATGCAGCAAAATATTCGCATGAGGGAGGAAAAATTATCCTTTATTCTGAACAGATTGATAATTTTATTAAGGTCAAAGTCCAGGATTTTGGTGTGGGAATTACGATAAAAGACCGAAACAAACTCTTTCAACCTTTTGCCTTATATAACCAAGAGAATCGAGCTGAGATAAAAGGCTCAGGGCTAGGTTTATCCATNAGCAAAAAAATTATTGATAAGCATGGCGGAGAACTGACTTTTGAATCTGTAGAGAATCAAGGCACAACTTTTTCGTTTACACTTCCGCTTTCTTGAGAAAAACATCTTTCAGCATTCACGTAGGCTCATTCCAATTCTTTTTTGGTTTTTAAACGTCAAGAATTTTTATTCTACAAGCGGTCTCACATGCAGATTGAGAGTTTTATATTGCTCATCTAGTAATCGATCCAAAGTTTCCAGGTCGCTTGCATCAATGGGGATGTTTTGATCCCAAATCCGACTAACAAAACTAGAAGGAGCAAGAGCTGTGTAATATCCTAGGGTTTGCATAAAATTCTTGTCTTGCTTTAATTGATTGGCATTTTCTTTTAAGATCAAATCGTATTTGATTCGCAATAGCGCCACTACAGTTCCAATCTTAAGATCATAATCGTTGATTGCCTCTTTAACAGTATCGAACTCCTGATAAATCATCATCTTATAACGTTCCAAGGGCAGAAGATAATAAGTCCTTATTTTACCTTCGCTCGTTTTTAAAAGAACATTTCTATTTGCGCCATCCCAAGATATGAAGCATAAATTCAAATCATTCTGATCTTTAGGCTCTAGAAACTGCATAAAAGTTTTATATCTTTGCTCTGATAAGCTAAAAGGGGTTAAAACGATTTGATGCTGAGGGGCCCAAATAATATAATCTGGATCCGATGATTTAATGAGAGGAAATTCAGGGACCCATAACCAATTATATTCTTTAGGGAATGGATTTGACAGGCCTGAAGTTTTAAACCATAATGCGTAAATGCGATTTTTTAAGTTCGTTTCAGAAGAATGATTTTCGTGAACCTCTCTAAAAGTGCCTTACGAATTTCTTTGCTATCGAGTCTTTCGTCTGAAGCTTTGATGTTAAAAAAGGGGATGTGTTTTTTGATATACCATAGGATTCTTTGAAAGATATTTGCCTCTACAAATTTCCAGGTATTATTTTGTTTATTATAGAAAAGATAGGTGATTTTCCAAGATCCTAAAGAACCCTGACCTAATTTGTTAAAATACGGATCCTCAGGGTGCTTATTTTCATAGTGTTCAATGGCCGTTTTCAAATTCGTATAATCTTTCATTCTGTCCTTAGATGATTCAAAAAGTTTGTTCAAATAAAAGCTTTAAAAAAATTTGAGTCTTTATTTATTATACTATTTATTGTGTTTTTTTTAATTTTATTTTTGATTTAACTGTTTGGAGATTTATGTTTGATAATTTAATCAAAAAACTGGAGTAATTTCAGTGGAGTATGCATAAGTAAAATTTTAGCATTTTCAAGGATAAAACATTTGTGGCCACCTTTTTGAATTTTCGATTTATCTCATCATTGGATGCGCCGCGGGAGTTCTGAGCGGGCTCTTAGGCGTTGGTGGTGGCCTGGTTGTTGTGCCTTCTTTGCTTGTTATTTTTAACTATTTAAATTTTCCTCCAGAAAGTTTGATGCAAACAGCAGTTGGCACGTCCTTGGCCTCGATGATTTTCACTGTCGGATCCTCGGCCTGGGCACATCGTAAAGGGGTGAATTGGCTTTTATTTAAAAACTGATGCCCAGTTTGTTTCTCGGTTGTATTCTAGGCTCTTTTATTGCACATCTTTCATCCACTCATTTTCTGCAAAAATTTTTGGTCTGTTTGTTTTTCTCTTTGGAATTTATTTCTTTGCCACAGCCAAAAAGAGGAAATTCAGTCCGTGGTCCATCCTCACTTTGTCATCCTAATTTTGATGGGATTGATTATAGGTTCTCTCTCTTCAATTTTGGGAATTGGAGGCGCCCTCATCACAGTTCCGACCTTAGCTTTTTTGGATTTTCCTTGCGTTCTGCCATTTCTATCTCTGCCGTCACTGGTTTTTTATTGCTATAGTGGGAACCTTGTCTTTTTTCTATCTAGGACTCACTCAAGAAGCGAGTAAGGGGATCGGATATATTTATCCACCCGCCTTTTTAATGATTGGATTATCTGCTGCTTATATGGCATCTAAAGGTGCCAAGTGGGCCTATAAATTACCTGTAAGAAATCTGAAATATCTTTTCAGCGCTTATCTATTTATCGTGGGTACGATGATGCTTTATTTTTGAATGATAAGAAGAGAATTATCAAATCGATTTAAGGGATAAGGAATATTAAGAGTATCAATAAATTCTACGCTTAAAAACTCTCTTAATGCGGGTAAAATTTTTGCAAAAGCTGCACGCGAAGAGGGGTCCAAATCTTCAGTAATATAAATCCCTCCTTNTTTCAACTTCTGAATGCTAGGCTTAAGGAAATTTAAGCTAGCTTCAAATTCATGCAGGCCATCATCGATGATAATATCAAATTTAAGATCTTTTAAATCTTCATTAGAGAAAAGCGCATGAATAGATTTTTCTTCCCGCTGATCGCAGTAATAGGTATGAANTGTTTTTTCATTAAATAAAATCCTTCTATCAATATCGGCCCCAAAAATTTGTGCGTTGGGAAAATACAATGACCAGCCAAAAAGAGAAGCACCGGNGGTTCCTGCAGCTCCCATATTAGAAGGAATATCTGTGAAATTGGTTCCTATTCCAAGTTCAAAGAGGCAAATCTTTTCATTTCTCCAGGGAGAAAATAGTTTTGAATAAAGAGTTGTGTAGTTATGCCGACCATCGCCTTTATCACTTCCAAAAGAAGTCATGATGGCACATAATGTGGTGGACGTTTTAAAATCTTGTTCGGAGAAGTATTCATCGATCCATTTTTTTACGGGTATAGGGGAAGTGGATGCACATGAACCTCGTGAATATTCATCCTAAAAAGAACTGAAAGTCAAGTTTTCGGCAATGAAAATTTATACAAAGGGTTAAAAATGGACTTAATAGTGTATTTATATGGAAAATGTTCCACTTGTCAAAAAGCTCTAAGCTTTCTNGAAAAAATGAATTGCTCTTATCAAGTCAAAGATATTTCTCAAACACCGCCTTCGTTAGAAGAGTTAAAAATGATGCTAAAATTTCAAAACCATGAAATAAAAAAGCTATTTAATACTTCCGGAATCTTGTATAGAGAATTACAGCTGAGCCAAAAACTTCCGATGCTTTCACTTCAAGAGGCTTTAGACCTTTTAAGCCAGAATGGAATGTTAGTGAAACGTCCCTTNTTACTAGGAAAAGATTTTGGCTTATTAGGCTTTCAGGAAAAAAATGGCAACAGGTATTGAAATAAACCCTAGTGAAGATGGAATTATCGTCGGAACTTCGCAGCGCCAGGAATGGTTGCTTCCNTGGTGGTGGATGCAATTTCGNCCTTTTAACAATCAACCTGTTACCTTTGTTGATTTTGGGGATCTGTCTGAAATTGCGATCAATTGGTGCAGCAAACGCGGCCAAGTGATACGATTAGATCTTTCTGATTCCTTTATGGCNAAAAAAGATCAGGTTGATCCCCATCGTGCTGCACTTTGGGANAAAATGCAGCCAAACGTGTGGGATCTTCGTTTTACCTGGTTTAANAAACCTTTCGCTCTTCTTTCATCTCCCTATCAACGGACACTTTGGCTGGATTTAGATTGTCAAGTCAGAGGATCAATTCAACCTCTCTTTAAATTTTGTGAGAATGAAGGNGGATTTGCTGCTTCTGCTGAACATCGCATTTCGCAGCAATTGAATTTGCGCCGCGGGATTATAGCCCCGGGGCAAGTCATGTATAATGCCGGTGTTTTAGTAGTTAAAAAAGATTCAAAAGTAGTAAAAGAATGGGCCGATAGAACAAAAGATCAAAATCATTTACATTGCTCAGATCAGCAGCTTTTGGCAAGCATTCTAAATTCAAAGAAATTTATATTTTCAACGTTTCCAATTAAATACAATTGGACAGCTGATATGGGCTTTAAATCCGAAGCTGTGATTTTGCATTGGTGGGGAGATGAAGGAAAGAAATCCATCACTCATATCATGGAAATTTTAACTAAAGAGCTTAGTTTCAACCTTTCTTTTGATGATCTTACAGAGAGTTAATTTAATTGCTGAACCTTAACAGTTAAATTTCCGGTGTTATCACTATAGTCTGCATCCTGAATCCAGAAATGTATTTTATTTTGCTTAGCGACGAAAGGTTCTGATCTGTAGACATGTGTCGGATTAAAAGCACTATCATTAAGAGGAATATCACTGCTATTTCTAAAAGTTTTAGCTTTTGTGGGACCAGACGGAGCGTTGTATTCATAAGAGGCATCTTGTGCAAGCGGTTTACCAGCTTCTACCCATTTTCCAAGATTGACAGAACCGCTCACAACGATTTCGTATGTTTTATTTAATTTAAGATCAACAACAGGAGAAGGGGTTCCATCTGCTGCTAGTTGCCCTTCCCATACCACATGTTCAGCAAAACTTGCACTCGCAAGCAACATAGAAAAAGAAAAGGCGCATAAGAATATTTGTTTATACATGATCCTCCTAAAAGCTCATGAGTTGTCTTCCACGAAAGTAGGCTATCAACAAAACAATGCAAAGGAATGGAATTGCCAGATCATTAAACCAGACAAAACTTCCGATATTGTAAGGCGCAACATCTCCTTGCCGATATTGCGTCACATGAATCATAAAATCAATCAANNTAAAAACACTTGAGCCTATTACAGCGGCTAGCCAAANAAGGCCGCGAAAATAGATAGATAAGATACCTAAAACTCCAAAAGCTAAATTCGCTGCGCCAACTTCAGATTGAAAAGGACTGCCCGGCGGCCAACCAATGAGTTCAGCAATCTCATTGGGCTTAAAAACATGGCCAATAAAAGCTATTAAACCCATCATTCCTATGTTAAAAAACAGCAAGTAAGAGAGAAATATTTCAATTAAACTAGTTTCTCTATGTTTGATAAATTCATGGATGCAGGTGAACACAATGGCTATACAAAAAGCACGATTGGTATCATAAAATCCTTTGACGACCGCTATGATTTATTGTCTATTCGCAGAAATAACATACAGTTTTTTATTCAAAGAAGAAACGCAATCATAAAAATACACTCATTCCAGTTGGAAGTTGGAAGTACTAACTCCTTCTCAGAAAGCTTTAAGGTGGTGTATGCAAAAAGATGTTGTTTCAACGCCGAAAGCTTCCTCAATAGAACACTTAAAAAACAAGATTGAGTTTTTGATTTTACACCGGATGATGCGGATATGAAAAGCATCAGCAACTTAATGCAAGCAAGCTTGTTTTCACCTTGGAAGGAATTGAAATCCTCCCAGACGATTAATGCTTTATCAAAAAAATCTTTGAGATAGAGTATCAAAAAAACAAACTCTAGGTGTTTTATGAAAAAAGTTTTCTAGTTGGTCTTTTTTTATCCTCTCTCTATGCCCTTTATATGCTTCAGAAACTATTACCGGCTTTTGGAAAACAATTGATGACCGTTCAGGCAAAGCTCAGAGTATCATTGCTATTTATCCATATCAAGGCAAGTATTTTGGAAGGATCATCGCTACATTTAATGATCAGGGAAAAATTAAAGATAGTATCTATGATCCCAAAGAGCGTGCCCCTGGGGTGATTGGAAATCCACCTTATGCAGGCCTAGATATTATTTGGAATCTACAAGATCATGGAGGAAAGTTAACCAATGGAAAAATCCTTGATCCTCAAAAAGGCCGCATTTATGGAGCAGAGATGTGGATCAGCAATGGCAACCTAATTGTTCGTGGTAAACTTTTAATCTTTGGAAGAAATCAAACCTGGTTGCCGGTAGCAGATAGCGAATTCTCGGCTGAATTTAANAAACCAGATCTGATGACATTTGTTCCAACAATTCCAAAGGTAAAATAATTCCAGCTGAAACTTGGAATTTTGACCCCGTCAGCTTGTCTGCCTTTGAATCTGCCTGCTTCGCACAACTTATAAATAAACAAATTGTTTGGAAAGAGTTCTAAAAAAGACTCTTTTCAAATTATTGATAAAAACTTATGTATAGGGGAGACAAATGGATACCCCGCATGCATTCGAATATACAGCTTTTCAATTCAGACAACATTGATACGTTGAATTGGCCGAACAACGAAGACGGACGTTATGCTGAAAAATTTTTAGTCCCTTTAGTGAANAAAGGGATCTCTCATTTCATAGATAACATTCATGCAGATATTTTTGTTTTAAAATTTGATCAGAATATTTTTCCTATTGTTGTCAGTCATGAGAATTATTCAAATTCATGGGTCTGTTCTCCTTATGCTCATTATGTTTCTTATGGGAAAGAGGCTTCAGGGCTTGTNAAAAATCCGCTTTTTGCAAAATTTGTCAAAAATTTGATGGAAGGCTTTGGTCGAATTAGCCAATTGAACAAAATGAATTCGATCGTTTATGTAAACAATTGGATGTTTTCCACCGATCTTTACCCTGGAAATATTCGACAAGATCATATTCATCACATGGTAGAATTTTTAACGCAGTCTTTTCCTGGTCACACACTTGTATGGCGTTCTTTAAATCAGATCACAAATCCCATATTAATGGAGTCTTTAGAGAATAAAGGCTTTCATCTGATTGCAAGCCGCTATGTGTTTATTACGGACACCAAAAATCAATCGATTTTTAAAACACGTATTTTAAAAAGTGATTTGAAACTCTGGAAAGAACATGCACACAAGATCTTCGATGAAGAGGCATTAAGTCTAGAAGATTGCGCACAATTAATGAAACTCTACCATAAGCTTTATGTCATCCAGCATTCGCAACTTCAGCCACAATTCAACCATGAATATTTTAAGATGCTCTTCAAAAATAAATTGTTACGCTTCAAAGTATTTAAAGAAGAAGGAATCATCAAAGGTGTAGCCGGTTATTACAATAGAAATCAAGTCATGATGTGCCCAATCTTCGGCTATGANAAAAATAATCAGGAAAGCAATCTGGTCTATCGATTGCTCAATACAGCATTACTTTTAGAAGCCCANAAAGAAGGATTTTTATTTAATCAGAGTGCCGGGGCTTCNTTTTTTAAGTCTATTCGACGTGCAGAGGGATGTCTTGAATATAACGCTNNTTACACTAAACATTTGCCAGTGCATAGAAAACTNTTTTGGTCTGCCCTAAAATTCCTGATGAATCGAGTAGGAGCAAAATTTATGGAGAAGTATTAGCAAATGGCTGCCTTTAAACTGCAACGGGGATAATCATGCCACTNTTTTTAAGTCTCTATGTAATCGGCATTATTGGATCTATCATCCATATCTATCAATTGCCGGAAGAAAAACGCACAAAGTCCAAAATCATTGAAATATTGTTGCTTTATCAAATTGTTTTCAGTCTTGGCTTAACAAGTTTGATGGCNTTTTTTGGTCTTACCTTTATGAGCGAATATATTGCAGAATTGACCAATTGGCCAAGCTGTCCTTTTCAACAGCAATTAGCAAATGTGAATTTAGCCTTTGGGATTTTGGGGCTGATGTCAATTGCTTATCGCGGATATTTTTGGGCTGCCACAGTGATCGGTTTCTCGATTTGGATCATTAGCGATGGCATTCAGCATGTCTATCATGCCTTAGTGCGAGAAAACTATAGCCCAGGCAATATTGGCGTTCCTCTTTGGACAGANTTTTTAATTCCGTTCATTTTGTTAGTGCTTTTAACTTTGTACTGCAAAACAAATAAAAAACAGAATGAATAGTGTAAGCTTAAATTTAGTCCTTGACCGGAGTGGTCAGCAGCATCAATACAGCGACCCCTAATAGAATTAAAGCAGTCCNCAAAAAATGCAGCAGTGTAAAAGTTTCATTAAAAACGTAAATCCCGATGAGAACGATGCTGATAATCCCAAGACCTGCCCAAATGGTGTAAGCAACCCCGACAGGCAAGGTCTTTAAAGCAATAGACAATGCCCAAAAAGTCAGAGAATAACCAAGAATGACAATAATGGAGGGAAATAATTTTGTTAATCCTT
The DNA here is from genome assembly GCA_013414685.1 of Parachlamydiaceae bacterium. Taxonomy (GTDB): domain Bacteria; phylum Chlamydiota; class Chlamydiia; order Chlamydiales; family Parachlamydiaceae; genus Neochlamydia. Next base: position 2,792,371 of record CP058704.1, read on the forward strand.
CAGAGGCTTTTAGCGCGCTTGTTCCGACGACTTCTCCTGCGATAGCCATTAAAAGATATAGGTAAGCTTCCATACGTCCTCCTGTAAACTCAAGATAAATGATTCTTGATAAATAGGAAAGAAGTTCTTAGTTAGGATGTTAAGTGTTTAAAATACAATGGATTGGCTGATTTTATGCTGGGGCGCAACGCACATTTCAAGTTGGATCCCATGGTCTTGTAAAATTCCTTTGATGACAGACATCGCGATTTCCGNGGTATTGCATTCGCTCGAAAGATGAGCCAGATGAACATGCTTAAGTCCTGGATGGGCTATTTTGCTTAAAAGCTCTCCACAGGCTTCGTTTGATAGATGGCCGCTTCGACTTAATACGCGCTGCTTATAAATCATAGGGCGTGCACAAGCATGTACCATAGAGGGTTGATGGTTTGCTTCAATATAAAGATAATCACACGCTTGCAATTGATATTGAACTAAAGAAGACACAAAGCCTAAATCGGTACAAAAACCCATTTTCAAACTATCGAGTTTGATGGTAAATGCTACTGGATCAGGTGTATCATGTTGAATGCTAAAGGGATGTATTTCTAAATCTCTAAATTGAAAGGTTTCCCCAGTCGTAAAAATCTTAAATTTTGGACACTCATGCAGATACTCAACGATTCCTTTAGCGGTTTCATGGTTGGCAAGAATGGGAATTCCCATTTTTAGAGCAAGAACTTTAAGTCCAAGAATATGGTCCGTATGCTCATGGGTGATTAAAATAGCATCAATATCATGAATATCCACCCCAATTTCTAATAATTTTTCCTGGGTGGCCTTTGCGCTTAAACCTGCATCAATCAGTATTTTGAGATTTTNTGAACCAAAATAAATGCAATTTCCTTTTGAACCTGATGCTAGGGGACAGAAGCCAATCATTTTTAACCATCTATTGAGTGTTCTAGCAATAAATTTTTAAAGGTTTTTACTAAAAGTTCACCATTAGCGAAGAGTCGAACTAAAAACGCCTTTTTTAACATATTAGAATGCTCAAATCAAGACTTATGACCTATTTTTCCAAAATTTTCAGTTATTTATCAAAATTTCTTTTCCTGCTGAAATGATGACTTCAGCTTGCCACTGCCTTTGAATCAGTGTGAGTGACCTAGAACTTATTCAAGTTATTTAGACAGATTCAAATTAAGAGCGCTTCCTTGCCAAATTTTCCAGTTATCACCTTATAAACCGCTATTTTAAATATAAAAGAAACCTGATATACTGAAGATATCAGGAATTTTATCAGAGGGTGTAGGTATGGATACTGCAGTAGGCGTACTTGAAAAAATGGAAGGTATTCTTGATGAGCTTGTNAAAAATGCGGAAGGATTGAAAGATATTTCATTGGAAGGTTTTTCAGAACCTGCAATTTCGCCCTTACAACAAAAGCAAGAATTACTGGTTCAACAGCTTAAAGGATTGGAAGCTGCCTTTGAAGGTTCTGAAAAAGAGGGCCAGGAGCCTGAACTTGCCAAAATTAGCGATCGCATTTCCAGAAAACTACGTTATTTCCAGCACCTTAATGCGGTGTTTATAGAAAATATTACTGAAGGCAATACGCTGGAAAATATCTGGAATAATACCACTGGATTGGATGAGATCCTTAGCCGCCCTAAAATTGATAAAGAAAAATAATCAATCCTCCAAATCTGGAGAATCCTCCATTTGAGAACCGTGTTTTGCCGCAAGAATTTTCCTGGGTTTACTGCCCTCTGCAGGTCCCACGATTCCCTGTAATTCAAGTTGATCCATTAAACTTGCCGCACGCGCATAACCAATTTTTAACTTTCTTTGCAAGAAAGTTGTTGAGGCATTTCCTGTACTCAAAACTATATCTTTTGCCTGCTCGTATAAAGAGTCCGTGGGGGCCTCTGCTGCAAATCCCTTGGCCTCTTCATCTACAGAAATAGAACCGATGGCATCAAAAGATTCAATCACATAATTAGGCGGAGCTTGATCACAGATGTGTTTGACAACATTATTAATATCTTCATCGCGAATAAATGCACCCTGCGCTCGTACTAAATGGGACGTACCGGGAGGTAAAAATAGCATATCGCCATTGCCCAAAAGGCTTTCAGCACCTGTTTCATCTAATATAATTTGACTGTTCACCCGGCTGGCGACTTTAAATGAAATACGTGTGGGAAAGTTGGCTTTGATGAGACCCGTAATGACTTCGCGCGAGGGTCTTTGTGTCGCCAGAATGAGATGGATTCCGACGGCGCGGGCCATTTGGGCAATCCTTGCGATCGGCGTTTCAATATCGCTGCTCGCCACCATCATCAAATCAGCAAGCTCGTCAATAATTCCTACAATATAAGGCATCCTTTCGGGGACCTCAATATTTAGAGAAGCCTCAAATTCCTTATTCATCGTCCGATTGTTAAAGCCTTCAATATTGCGCACACCAGTCTGTTTGAGGATTTCATAGCGCTTTTCCATTTCTTTGACCATCCATCTAAGGGCTGCACAGGCTCCATGGGGTTCTGTGATGACAGGGGCCAGCATATGAGGAAGACGTGCATAGGGAGTCAATTCGACTTNTTTAGGATCCACCATGACCAATTTAATTTCATCGGGCTTGGCATTTAACAAAATGGACATGACAATGGTGTTAATGCAAACCGATTTTCCTGAACCTGTCGCTCCAGCAATAATGCAATGCGGCATTTTGGTCAGATCGCTCATTACATAATCCCCATTGACAGCTTTACCTAACAAAATCGGAATATGAAATTTCTTTTGTCCTTGTTGATAATGGGTCAACATATCCTTGAAGCTGACTTCTTGAGGTTGCGGGTTCGGAACCTCGATGCCGACAGCTGCTTTTCCGGGGATAGGAGCAATAATGCGGATGGATTTGGCTTCCATATTCAACGCGATGTCATTTTCAAGCGTTTTAATGCGCTGAACTTTGACACCAATGGCAGGATGCACTTCAAAGGAAGTAATGGTAGGGCCGCAATTGATTTGTCCGACTTTTGCTTCAATGCCAAAACTTAAAAGGGTTTCTTCTAGGACTTCGGCTTGTTTTTNTAAATCTTNTTTCAAGGACGACTGATCAAATTNTTTGGGATTGGTGAGCAGGCCAGGTCCAGGAAGGCTATATGCTGAAAAATCCCCATTATGAACGCTTTGAGCTTTAAGAGCAGCTTCGCGTTTAGATAAACGAGGAGGAGAAGGATCTTTCTTTTAGATGGTGGAAGAGCCGGTGCAGGTTCAATTTCGGGAACAGGTAAAGGAGATTGAGCAACTTCCNNATTTTTCTTTGCGGGATAGAGACGGACGCGCTGTGAGGTTTGTTTCTGGTTGTATCGCTAAAAGTTCTTGTTCAGAGTTTATTTCATTGAGTGCAGATTCTTTATTTTGATTTTTTCGTGNGTTAAACCCAGGGATGCGCAGCTTGACATACCGCATAAAGTCGCTGACCTGATCAGAAGGGACTTTTTCTTCGACCTCAACTTTTTCATTGGGCGCGTTTTCCAGCGCTAGCTCAGGGGTTTTTGCTTTGAAAAGATTTGATTTGATCCTGGAAANAAGTTGAATCATGCCTTGGATGATCGTTTCAGGCATAATGTTAAAAAGATAAACAAGGCTCGCTAAAAGTGTACTTGTAAATAAAACGATGACTCCTGGAAAACCCATGATTCTATAGAGGTTATAATCAGCAAGTTCTTTATAAAGATAATGAANGGGAGTGCCTCCTAAATAGTACTTCTGGGAGGTTCTCACGGGATAAAAGAATTTTCCTAAGAAAACTCCAAAACTTGGATACAAATCCTCAAAAACATTTAACAGCATGCTTAAAGAAAGAATCATGACGCCAGTAAATAGAACCTTGGTTCTCAATGAATCAATAGGTTTATTGAGCAGACGGCGCCAGCCGAACCAGATCAAAAATAAACTGGCAATATAACTTGAGATGCCAAAAAGAATATGAAAATCCANTCCAATGCTAAAGCCAATTAGTCCGACCCAATGATGGGAATTTGCATTATAAGCAAAGCTGGCCAAGCTTAAAANAATAAGCATAGCCATTGCAAGGATCATGACACCATAAACACTTGGATGTAGAGAAACGGAGGTTGAGGTCTTTGATTTTGCTTTCGCCGCTTTTTTTGGCCATAGCGCCTCAATTGAAAATGGGCGATCGACGGGATTCGAACCCGCGACATTTGGAACCACAATCCAACGCTCTAACCAGCTGAGCTACGATCGCCATTAAGATAAGGTATTTTTATACAGAAACCCTATTTTGGTCAATAGGATTTCTGAAGAGATAGGAAGATTTAACCAATCAGATGTTTTGAACCTTCTTCAAGAAGAATATGAACACGGGAGATGGTTTCCCCGGTAATTTATTATGACTTATTCCATAGTTGAAGGCTTCTTGAATTTTTTCCCTGGATGATGGATCTCGACAGGCAGCAAAAATTTGCCCCTCATTTAAGTAGGGCAGCTCTTCGCAAATTTCTTCTGGTGAAAGGTCGGTGTAAAGTAAGAGCATTCCTATTGCAAAGTCTTTCATTTGATCAAAAACAAGACTTGCTTCAGCATACTGCTGATTTTGCGCTGATTTGAAAAATTTTTGATAGTTTTCATTCATCTCTTGGCACTTGCTCTTCGACAATTTCATGGTTTCGTATTGATCAATCAGGCCTTTGCATCTTGGGTATCGATCATTTTCCGCCATCCAACCTTTTAAGGCTGTGATTTTATTGGTGAATCCGTCTTCCAACACAAGGAAAAGCTTCCAGATATGTCTTTCCATATGAGTAAAAATTGAACTAAGTCGAGCGTTTACAAATTGCATACTAACAAAGTTTGGATCAAATGGAGCTTCTAATAACTGCTTCATTCTTGCTGCATCATCTGTCAAACTTAAAAATAAGCGTAAGGAATTTCATTTTGAAAATATGCTGATCTTTCCATTAATTGGTTCCATCCATTTTCCATCAACTGCCGGAATTTTTGCGGATCTAATTTATCCTTAAGAGCTAAAATTTGCTGAGTATTCAATTGTGAGCCGAGAGGGATGACATAATCTTCAAGAATCCTCGTTCCAAGCATTGCTAACACTTCGCAACTTTTTCAACTGGAATGTCCCGTATGAGTGTATTGACATAAACATTTAACAAGTGCGGATGCGGATGCAGCTCAGCCAGCAATTCGATTAATCTATGGAGCTGATTGGGATCATTTTGATAGCGGGACATAAAGAATCCTAAAAACTTCTCTCCTGATCTTGTGTCATTTTTTCAATTTTCAAAGTCAAGCCTTCATCCAACTTGTCTGCTAAAAAGCAAAGATTAAATGAAGATCAACAGGGTAAGTTTCCAAGGGTAAAAGTTTGATCTGTTCAGGAGATAAAATATTCAAATACTCTCTTTCATAGTGGGAGAGATTTCTAAATACCTGCTGTGAAAAATGAACAAGAAAATTTTTCTCATGAGCTGTGGGGGCATCACTTATGGCTTTAAAAAATTGTGTCCATATTTCTGGGTTAATAGATCTTGGATTCTCAAATTCGAAATTATTAGGCTTTAAAACGGCAATAAATTTCTTTTGATCCTGAATCTCCTCTGTGCTGAAGACGTTTTCTAAAACTTCTCGGACAAAAGCCTCGTTGCCTGCCTTTCCATTGACGATAGCGGCCTGAAGTTTGCCAGGTAAGAACTTAATTCCCCCTCTATATTCTAAATCCTTCATTTGACTGCTGGCTTTCTCCCAAGCCTCGTTAGGAAGCCTTTCTGCTGCATTTAATAAAATATTGTAAGATCTAGGGTAAGCGGCTGAAGAGATCGCATCTAGAATTTTAATAATAAATTGAGCTTGCACATCAAGATTTAAGAGAGGAAGCAATCTCGCACAAGCCTCAATATCTTTTCTTATGAAGCTTTCCACTTCAAACGAAGTCCATCGATCTTCTAAGGCAGAAACAATCAGGGAAGAAAAACATTGCGTTGCTCCGAATCAGGAATTTTGTGGCATCTCGAGCAAAATCGAGCAAACAGTTTTCGGGAAATTCCTTCAAAATTTCTAGAGGGACTTGTTCGAGATCTTCTAATTGAATGTTTGCAGAGAGAAGGAGATTAATTTTTCTTTGCGTGAATGATTGTTAATAACATATCTTTGAATTTGAGATAACCATTGGGATAAGCTTTCTTCAGCCTTTAAAAGATCTTGAACAAAATATTCAAAAAAGTATTCAGCTTTTTCTGGTGGATTCAATTCTAAAATTCTACGCAAGATCGTGTTGCTGAATTGACTTTTTGGAAAACTTGAACTAAAGCTTGAGGATGTCTTGCGTAACATAAAATATGCAAAAGGAATTGGCTGTTTTGTTCATTTAATTGATCTACCAAGTCCAAGCCTAAGTTGAACTCTCTTGATGTATCAGGCGTATAATTCTTGAATGCCGTAAAGCCAAAAAAATGATGAAGGAATATTTTTACATCTTCAGGGGAAAGATTTTCTTCAAGAATTTTTCCCGTCAGCTTTTTGTTCTTAGCAAGATTTTCTGCAGTTCTTTCCCACTCGACTCTCTGATTGCCAAGTTGACTTTCTAGAAATGTTTTATTTTCTAACCTTTCGAAGAAAGAACCTTCAGGCAGAAATTCCGGTTTAAAGGCAGGAAAGGCATGTACCCAAGCTGCTAAGTTTTCTTTATTTACAGGTTCAGTGATTAAAGATTCAAAGAGTGGCGCTGTAACATAACCTTCCCCAAGGAAGCTTTGTTTTACAATAAATCTAATGATTTGAGGACTTAGATTTTTAGCATTTTGTATGATCCATTGAGGGGAGAGGTTCCTTAGGCCTTTGCACAAAGTAAACGTTTCTTCGTGTGAAAGTTCCACCGAACTCTTAATTTGCAACAAAAGGTCACCTACTTCTTTGGCTATGTCTGTGTCAAAGATATTGCGAGCTTTTAGATCCTGCAGTAAATTTTGCAGTTGAGTCTCATTTGATACAGGCTCTTGAGGAATTTCAGGAGCACTCAAATCTATCGTTTCAGAAAGATTTTCTTGTTCTTCGCGATCTGTTGCCTCTTGTTTAGAGGGCTGTACCACGTTTTTAACGGGCTCTAAATTTTGAATTTTCAAAGCAAGGGCGTGAATTTTTGCAAATTTTGCACCCCGTTATTTTCTACAATGACTTCTAAATTAGAAAGCGCGTTGACTAATTCTTTTCTTTTGCTGCTATCAAGAGATTTATAGGTCTCTTCTGCTTCTTTTAAAATTTGTTGGGTGACTTCATCAAGACGTGAATTTCTAGGAACTCTTGTGCATGTAATCAAATGGATAAACCAATGAATGAAGTTAGCAAAAATGGACCGTTTTTCTATGCGCTTGAGTTTACCCTGCTCATCCAAGTCAATACTGTCTTGATTAACTTGAACGTCATTAAGAAATTTAATCTTCTCTGTTATATTAGAAATAGTCATGTAAGTTCCACTTTATATAAAAAATTAAAGTTTTTTCAATTTTAATTAGATTTAATTTGTTTTAGAAAAATAACGCCTCGATTCATCAGATTTTGAGTACGAAGGATCGTTTCTTCTGTTAATCTGTTTTCAGATCTACCAAAATCTAAAGCTTGTTTTATTTTTCATAAAGATCAGGAATACGAGAAGCAGCAAAAATTTGACCGTCATTTAGGTCTGGGAGCTCTATACAAATATCTTCTATTGAAAAAGAAGCGTAATGAATGAGATCTTTTTCAATATCATGCTTCAAGCTATCTTGTAAGTGAGCTGCTTCTTGAAATTGACCTTCTTTAGTTAGATTGAAAAAGTTTGCAATTGTTCATTGATTTCATCACATTTTTCTTTTGTATATTTTTCCGTCGTATAGTTTAAAATATAGCGCTTGCAGGTTGGAAAAGGATTTTGGTTAGGATCGTTAATCCATTCTTTAAGACGTGTAATCTTATTTATAAAATCACTTCCTAAAGTCAAGTAAAGTTTCCAGGGGTGTCTTTCTAAATGGTTAAAAATGGGAGATAAAAACCCTCTACTTTGAATGTGGACAATTTGTCCGACATAATTTGGATCCATTGGGGCAGCGAGTAATTNTTTAAGCTTAGTTTCCTCATCAACCATTGGCAAAAGCAATGAGTAAGGAAAGTCGCGTTTGTATTCATAAGATCTCTCAGTTAATTGATCCCACATCTTTTCCATCAATAAACGCGTTTTTGGGGNATCCATTTTTCTTGCTAAAACGAAAAATTGTTCATTACGCATCTGAACGTCGAGGGGGAACACATACTCTTCAAGAAATTTTGAAGATAGATCATTTAATAGACGACATCTCTCTTCAAGCGAAATGTCAGCACCAATTAATGTTTTGACACATGCATTCAGGATGCCAGGCTTAGGATCCAGGCTGTCTAACCATTCTGCTAATTCACGAAGCTTAGCAGGTTCTGCTTGATATAAAGGTTTAAAGAAATNCAAAAAGTCCTTTTCTTGTTCCTGAGTCATTTCTCTCATTCTATGAGCTATAGTTTCATCCCTCCTATTAGCTAAGATAGAGAGAATTAAATGAAGATGGACTGGATATTCTTCAAGAGGTAAAAGATTTATTTGAGAATGCTTTATTATACCTAAATAATTGGCTCTAGAAGAGGAAAGATGATTAAATAGATGAGTGGTGGCGTGGACGAGTAATTCTTTTTCATGATCATCAGGGGAATCTCCCATCATTTTAAAAAATTGAAGCCAAATTTCAGGTTTTATTTGATCAGGATAAGGGAGTTCAAAAACTTCAGGCTTTAAAAAAGCGATGAGCTCTTTTTGTTCTTCTGGCATGATGTTTGATTCAAAAATCTCTTTAGAGGCAAAAATTTCCTCAAAAATACCACGAAAGAAATATTTTTCCTCTGTTTTTCCGTTGATGATTGCTGCCTGATATTTCGCAGGCAAAGATTTGATACCTTTTTCATAATTCAGTGCGGGAGCTTTTCTGCTTGCCTCTTCCCAAACTTCAAGAGGGAGTTTTTGCCTCTTCTATGAGGCCGGCAAATTTTGAAGATAAAAATCTGTAGAAAGTCCTTTGGAAATGCCATCAAGAGCTTGGCAAATAATTTGAGCTTGTACATCGGATGAAAGAAACGGCAAAAGGGCGATGCAAAGATCCATCTTATAATTAATTAAATCGTCGAGGACTCGATCAGTCCAATCTATAGCAGAAACAATCAGGGTGAGTTTTGCGTTACGTTGTTCTTCATCTATTATTTTAGCTGCAGCTTGGGCTAAGTTAAAGAGAGAGCCTTCATAAAAACTTTTCAAAATATCATGAGGAATTTGTTCTATAATATCTACTGGGACGACGACTGAAAGCCAAGAAACCATTTCTTGTCGAATTTTATGTGTGGAGGGTAGATCATCGAACAAATATTTNNTTACTTTGGCCAAAATCTGAGGGATTTCGTCTTTATTTCTAAATATATCATGGATAAATGACTCAAAAAAATTATCATCTGGATTTAACTCTAAAATTCTTTGCACAATATGATCTTCTGGGAGGCTTTTACGAAGTACTTTCACTAAGCCATCCATGTGTTTTGCATAGCATAAAACATTTAAAAGAAATAAACGGTTTTCTTCATTCAATTGATCGATGAGATTCAAAGCCCAATCAAATCGTTCATCCAAATAAGCTGAAGAATTCTTATAAGCCTCAAATCCAAAGAAGTTATGGAGGAAAATTTTTACATCTTCAGAGGAAAGATTGTCTTCCAGAATTTTTCCTGTCAATTTGCCGCTTTTATAGAGATCTTCAGAAACTCTCATCCATTCATTTTTTGAATCCCCAATTGATCATCGAAAAATTTTCTATCCCCAGCATGCGTCGGTAGAAATTCCGGTTTAAAAGGAGGGAANGGCATGAACCCAGGCGGCTAGATTTTCTTTATTTACAGGCTCTGTAGTTAAGGCTTCGAAGACTTTTGTAATGATATAACCTTCTCCTTGAAAACTCTTTTCTATGATAAATCGAGTGATCTCAGGTGAAAGTTTTTNTGCGTTTTCAGCGATCCATTCATGTTTTAAATTTCTTAAGCCTCTGCACAAAGTATGAGTTTCTTCGGNGGAAAGTTCCACCGAACNTCTTAATTGCAACAAAAGGTCGCCTACTTCTTTGGCAATTTCTGTGTCAAAGATATGACGTGCCTTTAGGTCGCGGAGTAAATTTTGCAAACGTATCTCATCGGATGCTGGCGGGACAGGGATTTCAGGAATGGAGAATTCGACTAAAGGAGCATGGATATTGTCCTGATCTGATTCTTCTTCTGACTCTTGAGTTGCTCTAGTATTCGTAATTACTTTTACAGATTCAAGATCTAAAATTTTTGCAACAAGTGATTGGATTGTTTCGCAATTTGCGCCGCCGTTGTATTTATTGACAGCTTCTAATTTCTTGAGAGAGTTCGTAAGTGCTAATCTTTCATCCCGATTAATCGACTTGTAGGCTCCTTCTGCTTCTTTTAAGATCTTTTGAGTGACTTCATCTAAACGTGAATTTCGTGGAACGCGTGTACATGAAATCAGGTGGATGACCCAGTGAAAGAAATTAGCCAAAATGGATCGTTTTCNTATGCTCTTGAGCTTTCCGTGCTCGTCCAAGTCAATACTGAATTGTTTTTCATCATGTGTACTAAGAAAATTTATTCTTTCTGCTAAATAATCAATTGTCATTGGTTAAACCCGTTATTTTTTACAATTTATTATATTACATTTTGGTTTTATTTGACAGTGAAAATATAGGGGTTTTTATGAAATTTATCTAAAGATTTATAGAAAAATTTCAACTAATTGTTCTTTTTCTTTTGCAAGAGATATTTTAGATAAATTCCCACTGAAAAATAAGTCATTAAGGAGAGAATTACCCCCTCTTGACTAAGGGATAAATTTATGTTTACATCTACATTCCTTGGAAGTGCGTAGGTATAATCAAGAGTAAATTGAGTGAAATAAGAATTGAGAGTATGCAAAAGGCTTCCCAAATAGGGAAGATAAAATCAAAAACCAGTCCNCATAATCAACAAAAGCATAGAAAGGCTAACCATAAAGGGAAAAAAGAAATTATAAATAAGGCTCATTAGAGGAAATTTTTGAAAATAGTAAAATGTAATAGGAAGGGTTGCTAAACTGACCACAAGAGTTAAAGCTAATGCTTGACGAAATAAAGTTAAAATAATGAATCCATATTGATGCAGCGCAGGCATTTCAAGCACAATACTAAACTTTCTTTTAGGAAAAAGGGTCTGCAAATAATGTTCCACCGCAGGGAAAAGAAGTAGGATCGCAGCTGTTGCCGAAAAGCTAAACTGAAAGCCAATATGATGCGCTAGATCTGGATCTATGAAAAGAATGCCAAGAAGCCCCAAGCCGAGTGCATTAAGACCTGAAGGTTGTTTTTCCAGTAAAGNAGCACCCAGACCTGCAACGCTGCTTATCCAAGCTCTGGTAATCGAAGGAGCATTGCCTAAAAAAGAAANATAAAAGGTCAATAAAATCATCAGTAAACTTAAGGCAAGCCTCCTTCCCATTATAAGGGATAAAANAAAGCCCAAAATGGCTGCCACAATTGAAAAGTGAAATCCCGAGATTGCCATAATATGTTGCAATCCAAAACGGGAGAATTCATAGCTTAACAAACGATTTTCAAAATCGCCCGTCGCAATTCCTGCTAAAAAACTTTGGGAAGGATAATAAGGGATTTTTTNTGCAATATAATGTCCGACAATCTGCTTAGCCTGAAAGCGCCATTCCGCAGGAGTCCATGAACCGCGAATTGGAAGCCAGGGCTTGTTCTTCTCTGGATAAAAATGTACCTTCCATTGGGATTTTTTTAACCTTCCTTCAATTTCATAGGTTTTATCTGCTAAGGGTCTGAGTAGGGAATCGGTATCTGGAAGAGAAATAACTGCAGGAACGTAAAAAAATCTGANATCCTTTGATTCCTTGATTGAATAATGGATGATTTTTCCTCTGTAACTCCACTTTTTCCCATAGANAGAATTCTGATGGCTTAAGTGTGTCACATCAAAGAGGGCTTTTCCTTTCACTCCATTCATAGGAAGTTGGGGTGAACGCACGAACCATGAAGAATATAAAAAGGCCCCAAAAAAATAAAATTCCTAAGGCAAGCGGGGACTGAACTTTTTAAGAAGGTAAGATTTTTGAAAAAAGGAAAGAANTAGGACGATTGCGCATAGTATGCTTGTCGTCATGTTTGAGCTAAAATACACCCCGAATAAAAATGCAAGCCCATAGTAGAGTGCAGGAAAAGATTGCCAAAATGTTGAAAAGGCAGTCAGGATCACTTAATAAATTTTTAGATTTGAACTTCGAAAAGTCTTTTATTAGGGTTATTCAATGTATTTGAGCAACCTTCATTAGANNATTTTTGCATTTTACGTGCCTTTACATTCTCAATTTTCTTAGGGAAGTTAAGGTCATCAGTGTGAGTTTTTGAGCTTTTCATTTTTCTTTTGGGAGAGGTTGATTTGTTAGGGTTTGAGAAAGCCGAAGGAANTTNTTTGCGCACGCGGATTGCGTCTACAAGGGTGTTGACACCTGCAATAAACTCGTAGACCATTGAAGTGCTGGAACCTGTTGCGATGATCATGTGATTGTAAGAAATTGAATTTTGATTCTTTAAAGTCACATACTTTTGCTGTTTGTTAATTGAAATGACTTCACCAACTTCCAAAANATCATCTTTATCAAGTTGGAAATGTCCTTGTTTAAAATGTTCAATGTCCACTTCTGTAAAAATTTTATCATCCTTCAAAATAAAGCAGGTTTGGGTCATGGAGGGATTTGTTCGATCAATAAGGATCACTTCTGCAAAGGTTCTTTGGGAACCGACGCCTGATTTCATATCCTTAAATTCGACATTTAACCTATTTAAACCTAGGCGGTTTAAATCCATAACTTTAACGCTCCTCTTTTGATTGACTTTTAAAGAATAATTATAGCGAAATTTTCAAAAATTTCAAGTACTTTTTCTCAATTTAACCTGTTTGGCAAATTTACGCAAATTTTTTTAATTTCTTGGAACAAGACAGAAATTTAGCCTCTCGTTTTATAGTTTCTATAAATTCCTTAATTTGTTAAAAAGAAGGTAATTTAAGGGATGATTAAAATACCAGAAGCAAATGGATTTTCATATTAAAGAATTTTATCGCCAATCCTCAGAGGATTTCCCAAGTGGAAATTTTCATAAAATTATTGCCTTGAATGAAGCTCCAGATATTTCTTGGGAAGCTCTAAAAGAAAAAGTTCCTAAAATGAATAAAGGATGGTTCGAGCTTGCGCATTTATCAACGCAGGATCGCATAGATTTTACCAGGGACTTTTGGATTGCAACGCTTCCTTATCACCCTAAGCTGCAAGAATTCGTTGAACGNTTNTTTAGTTCGCTTGATGATATCGCCATTTTTATCACACAAAAACAATTTGACGACGAGTTTGAAGCCCAAATGGTGTATAGCATTGCGAATAATGGAGGNTTTTTTCGCGGCTATTCACCTGCTACAGATGATGAAATTGCTGATTTCCAAAAACAATTTCCTGATTTCATTTTTCCCCAGGACTATTTGGCNTTTTTACGCATCCATAGTGGTTTTTGCAAGGCCACAGACTCAACCGGGATNTTTAAAGTCAACCATCTTCTTGAAAATTATGAGAATTTTCAAGCCATGATAGAAAACACAAATGCAAGAGTGACGACTGAGCGTGGAATTCTCGTAAATCCTAAAATGCTGATTCCATTTTATGAATCCTTTGGCATGCCTTTTTTCAATGTTTTGGGGGATTGGTACCCTCAAAATGTGACAGGCATGGGAAATGTTTATTTTTCCGACACTTCCAAAACGATTAGCGANCCCCTAAATTACGAAGACTCTTCTTCCTTAAATTTAGCCTTTACGACTTTCTCGAATTGGTTAATGTTTTACCTGGAAAGAATTGCATAGCATGGCATACAAGGTTGAAGAATTTTATCAAAAACACGGAAGAGAATTAGGCTTGCAGCTTATTGCTGGGCAAAAAGGGTTGAAACGCTCGATAAAAATTCCGGAAGCGCATCGTCCGGGCTTGAGTTTATGCGGTTACATGAAAAATCATGCCCATAAACGTATATTAGTATTTGGCCGAGTGGAAATCGAATATCTGCGTGATTTGGATCCTTCAATTCGAATAGAGCGTCTCCAAGAAATTTTGACTTCTTCGACCCCAGCAGTTATAGTGACCCGTCGTTTATTGCCTCCAAAAGAGCTTTATACATCTTGCCAAAACAAAGATATTCCACTCTTAAGAGCCAGAATGAATACCATGGAATTACTCAGCAAGTTAACCCTGGTTTTAAATGAAGAGTTTTCTCCCAGTATGACGTGCCATGGCACCTTAGTTGAAGTTTTTGGTGTGGGAGTCCTTATCAAAGGGGATTCCTCTGTAGGCAAAAGCGAAGCTGCTCTTGGACTTATAGAAAGAGGTCATCGTTTAATTTCTGATGATATTGTAAAAGTCAAAAAGAAAGAAGGCTCCTATATTGAAGGATTCGGTGCTGAATTGACGCATCATCATATGGAAATCAGAGGAATAGGAATCATTAATGTGGCCCATTTGTACGGTGCCGTCTGTGTGCGAGAAAATAAAAGTATAGATATCGTTGTGAAACTAGAAACCTGGGATGATCAGCATTTTTATGACCGTGTGGGCCTTGTCGAAAACTATACGGATGTTTTAGGGATTAAAATTCCTTACCACGTATTGCCGGTAAAGCCGGGACGCGATGTTGTTTTGCTTTTAGAAACGATAGCTTTAAACCATCGTTTAAAGGCAATGGGGTACAACTCCGCCAAGGAGTTCAATACAAAGCTGCTCAATATGATTTCTGCNAAAAATCAAGCAAGGATGAAAAGACGTGAAATTGTCAAGCAAAGTAATCGTAAAAAATAAGATGGGTCTCCATGTTCGTCCGGCTACAGCCATCGTAAAGCTGCTGCAGAATTGCATCAGCGATGTGACTTTTAAATACAAAAAGAGTCAGTCAATGCAAAAAGTATTTTAAGTCTTTTGATGCTGGCTGCCAGAAGAAACGCAAAGATTACGATCGAGGTTGAAGGCCAGGACGCTGAGGAAACTTTGAACAAATTATTAAAAGCTTTTGAAAACCAATTTGAGGAATGATTGTCACACGTTGACTTAGAAGAAATTCGATTGACAGGACTTGTGATTTCTAGCGGAATTGCAATTGGTAAACCNTTTTTCTTAAAAACTGTTCAAAATAGTTTTCAAGATGAGAATGTGCCGATCAATGAAATAGAAGAAGAAATCAAACGTTTTAATTCTGCTGTTAGATCTGTTTCAGAAGATCTAATTGCCATCAAAAATCAATTTGACCAAGATGGTCTTTCTGAGGGCAATGCTATTTTGGAAGCTCAATTACAACTGCTTTCAGATCCTTTGATCATCACAGAGGTTGTGAAACAGGTGCGGTCAAAAAAGAAAAGNCCAGAGTTCATCCTTCATAAATTAATTTTAGGTTACCAGCAGAAATTCGATGAATTTGAAGATACTTTTTTCAGNGAACGATTTAAAGATGTGCAAGATATATCAAGGCGCATTCTAAATTATCTTCTTGAAGAGTCAAAAAGCACTTTAGAAGAACTTCAGCCTGGATCCATTCTTTTTGCGAAAGATTTAAGCCCCACAGAAACAGCAGAAGCAAGTCAGAAAGGAGTAAAAGCTCTTGTCTCTGAAAAGGGAAGCGTCACAGCACATGCCTCTATTTTGGCCAGAGCCAAAGAGATACCTTACATGACCAATATCCCGCTTTCTGCTATTTCAAATTACCCTGATAGTCTAATCATTGTTGACGGCAAGTCTGGAGAACTGATCATCAATCCTTCAGAAGAAACCTTGATAGATTATGAGAAATTAATCGGTCAATTAGAATTGCAGCGCAGTCTCTTGGGACAAGTCGAATCCCATGATGTGGAAACCTATGATGGCTATAGAATGAAGCTTTTAGCAAACATCGAGACGAAAGAAGAAATTGAAAAAATCCATGAATTTGGAGGCGAAGGAGTCGGCCTTTACCGTTCAGAAAATATTCTTGTTGGCCGAAATACAACCCCTTCAGAAGAAGAACAGTTTGAAATATATCGGAAGCTTGTCGAGCATATGAAAGGCTTGCCTTTGACAATCCGGACTTTTGACATTGGGCGCGATAAAGCAGATGTCAACATTCGACATGAGCCTACAGGAAATNNGTTTTTAGGATTTAGGGCTGTGGAAAAGTTGGGGCATGAAAAAGAAATTTTTATGACTCAGCTTCGTGCGATTCTTCGCGTAAGCGAATTAGGAGAAGTGAAAATATTATTTCCTATGGTCTCTTCTTTGTCAGAATTGTTAAACGCAAAGCAGATGATCCAAGAGGCTGCCAGAGATCTCAAAATAAATCCGAACATTGCTATCGGGTGCATGATTGAAATTCCTTCTGCTGCCATTATTTCCGATCTTTTAGCTAAAGAATGTGANTTTTTATCGATTGGTACAAATGATCTCACACAATACACCCTGGCTGTTGATCGATGCGATCATACCTGGAGCCACCTCTATGAACCTGCTCATCCTTGTGTCTTACGACTCATACGTCATGTTGTAACCGAGGCTGGTCGTCACGGGGTTCCTGTCAGCATTTGCGGAGAAATGGCTGCTAATCCAAAATTTACACCTTTATTGCTGGGGCTGGGAATCCATGAGATTTCAGTCGCGGCACGTTACATTCCACTTATTAAAAACGCAATTCGCTTTTCAAATATCATTGCCAGCTGCGAACTAGCTGAAAAGGCGCTGTCTCTTTCAAACGCGAAAGAAATTCAGGCCTTGCTGGACGAAACCTTTGAAAAGCACTTCGCAAAAGACCTTATGAAAGAGTTGATGTAACATTCGTTTTAAAATTTTAAAACGACATATACTCATTCCAGATGAAAGTTGGTAAATTTGATAAGAAAGCGTCCTGAATTTGAATCAGATAGAGCACACAACTTGAATAAGCTCAAGCGAGGCAGACAAATTCAAGGGCTGTGGTTAGCTGACGTGGTAAAAATTCCAAGTTTCAGCTGGAAGGGGTGTTGAAGGGACATGAGCTTAATTTTTAATTAACGAAGTTTATTCTATCAAGTTATATCTTTTACAGACCAAACGATCCTAAACCAGGCATCCCGGGCATATTCGGCAATTTAGGCGATTGGCTTTTTAACTTTGATAGAGCATCTTTATAAGCTGCTTTGATGAGGTCTTCAAGTCCTTCCACATCTTCTGGGTCGACACATTCAGGTTTAATTTTAATCTGTTTGAGGTCGTGTTCGCCTGATAAGGTAATGGAAACAAGACCGTTTCCGGAAACTCCAGTGACTTCTGTTTCCTGAATTTTTTCCTGCATCATAGAAAGCTGTTCCTGAAGCATCTTTGCCTGCTTTTTCTTTTNTGCAAAACCTGAGCCCATTAAATATTTCCTTTAAACTGATTTTTTTGAATGGTTCCTTCTAACTCTATCGCAGCGAATTGTAAAAGTGTATCATATCGACTTTGCTTATTAGGATCAATAGTTGCTTTAATCTGTGAATCGGCGGGAAGGGGCTTTTGAATCGATTCTTTTGTAGCTGTCTGATAGGGGAGATTAGATGATTCTTTAAGACCCAAATCTGCTTTTGATGGGGTTGGATCTTCACTGATTGTTCCAAGAGGTATTTCTACGGGTTTAGGAGAATGGATTGGAGGATTTATCCCTTCTGGCTGAATCCCTGTTAAATCGATCGGTGGAGGGATTGTAGAAGGCTTTTCAGGTGAGCCCCTATTTTCGAGCTCAGCTAAGCGCCGAACAAGAATGTCGAGAGGAATACGCGACTGCGAGCGTATCACACGCAAGAGCAAAGCCTCTAAAGTCGTTTTGGGTGAAGGAGCGAATTTGATTTGATTTTGGCCTTCTATCAAAAAATCCAAAATTGTTAGACAAGTTTCTTGTGAATAGAGTTTAGCTGAAGCTTCATATTTAATCCTGTCTTCTTCGGATAAATTCAAAAAGGNAGCTTGCTTACCTGAAACTTTGACCACAAGAAGATTGCGAAAATGCTCGGCCAGATTTTCTACAAAGTGAACTAAATCTTTTCCTTGCGAAAATACCTCTTCGCAGATTTCAAAAGCAGCGGCCAGATTGCCTTCCTGACCTGCTTTATCTAAGTTGAAAANAGTTTCTTTTTCTGCCAGGCCTAACATTTGGTTCACTGTTTTTGCAGTTATAGTTCCTTCATGAAAGGAAAGAATTTGATCGAATAAGGACTCTGCATCGCGCAAGCCGCCATCTGCACAGGAAGCTATTAATCTTAAAGCCTCTTCTTCGACCTGGATGTTTTCATCTTCTGAAATTTTTCGTAATTTAGCTTGAATCTGATCAGATGAAATGCGTTTCAGATTAAAACGTTGGCAACGGCTAAGAATGGTGGGAAGTACCTTATGGGCCTCAGTTGTTGCAAACAGGAATTTCACTTTTGGAGGAGGTTCTTCAAGAGTTTTTAAAAGAGCATTAAATGCTTCCTTGGTGAGCATATGCACTTCATCGATTATATAGATTTTATAACCGCCCGACGAGGCTGCATAGCCGACTGTTTCATTGATCTGGCGAATATCATCGATGCCCCTATTTGAAGCTCCATCGATTTCTAGCACATCTAAGGAATGGCCTGAGGAAATCTCCTTGCAAGAGGTACACTCATTGCATGGTTCACAATCTTCTGTGAGATTCTGGCAGTTTAGGGCTTTAGCTAAAATGCGTGCTAAGGTTGTTTTACCAGTTCCCCTGGAGCCGCAAAATAGGTAAGCTTGCGCCAAACGCTGCCTCTTGATCGCATTTTTAANGGTAGTTACAATGGGTTCTTGATTCAAAACCTCAGCGAAGGTTTGCGGACGATATTTTCTAGCTAATACTTGATATTGCTTTTTCATAGATAAAGTTTGATGTTTTTACTAATTCTACCTGCTAGATGAAATATTCTAAAGATTTTATTCAATTTCCTTTGAACCTATCCTAATAAAATTTTTCGTCGATTCTGGAATGATTTTGGCCTCCTTCCGATTCAATTTGTAGGGATCGGCTCAAAAGGGCCCAAAAATTGACTGAAACTTTTTATTAGAATAGGCGCTTAGACGTCATTATGATAATAATTGCTATTATAATCCAATGTAAATATTATTAATAACATGAAAATCTCAATCAATCAAAATACAATTAATTTTTCTGTTTCGCAAATTGACGAAACTGAACACACTTTAGTTTTCTTTATGGACGAAAGTTTAGCTTCAAACTAAAAGATCAAACTTGGATAAAAGAGGTTCCGTTAAACCTTCTCATTGAGGCTGTTAAAGCAGCTGCAGTAAAACATAAGCAAGATCCGAATGAAATCAAGGCTTTATATAAGCTTTTAACGAACTTCGGCATGAGGGATATAAAAGTCCGGATCAGTCAATCAAAAATAAAGGGTTTTTGGTCCAAATCCTGACTCAGATTAAACATTTTTTGCGGAGATAAGACGAAACAAGCTTCTCGCAGACTTGGAAAAATTATCCAGAAGGGAGATTCAAGGCAAGAGAGGGGTGTTGATTGTAAATCAGAACCAGCTCAAACAAAAGATGAATCAGAATTGGACTCTGAATTTGAAATAGATAGAAAAATTGAAGGCTCGGTGACAAGTAACCCTTCTTTTAACTTTGAAGAAATCCCAATGGACATGCAAGTTGAGATTTTACGAAAATTAGATCCTCAAACGCTTTTAAACGTTTATCAAACGAATCATCAATTTCGAGATTTAATCAAAGAAAAACTTCCTAACGAGTTGAAAAAGGCTAGGTTTGAGCTGCAAGCCTTTCATAAATGGAGATCCTATTTAAAATATTTTAGGTATTGTATATCGTGGACAGACAATTTTCATGATAAATTATCAGCCAAGTTTATTGAAAAATTTACTTCTATTTTCGCTCAAAACATCCTTGAGGATCTTAAAGAATATTTTTCCTCTCATTCGCATGAAATTTTTCGGCGGTAGAACAAATGTCAATGATTTACTTCAAATCGCTTATGCAGTTTCAAAATATTATCCTAAAAAGTTATTAAAATTTTAAAAAATGCCCTCGAAGAAAATTTACATTTTCCAACATTAACTATTGAGCTTTTGGAATGCATAAAAACGATAGCTAGGATCAATCCTGCTAGTGCAGTTGAATATAAAACTCTTTTAAACTCTAATTTAGAGACGTTAATTGAGCAAGGATTTGGACAAAATGGGAATCTTTTGAGTTTTATTGAAAATTCAAACCTCAATAGTAAGATAAAACAAGTTCAAAATACATTGTTAATGGTTGATCTTAAATCTTTATCCACTAACGAAAATTTATTTACGCTTCCAATCGAAAGCGATGATCTTGGTAATATTTTAGATGCACCACATGAACTTCATGAACGTTTTGAATTCGTGAATAATATTCATAATGAAACTGTGAAATCATCGGGGCTTATTTCTCTTTTAAAAATTTGCTGCTATCAAAGCCAAGAAGCAATTCCCTTTATTCAAAAAGTGGTTGATACTTGCCAAAATAGTGGTGTATTGCTTCATGCGGCTTTAGCTTATGCTTCTTTAGGGCAATTAGAAAAAGCTCTTGAAATCGTTGACGATTTAAATAGCAGCTCTAATGGGTATGCAAAAACTTTAATTAACATGGCCAAAATTTACACATCTAAAGATGTAAATCTGACTCTACAAATCCTTGAAAAAATTCCTTTTTAAACCTGCAGGATCATGAAAAAGTTGATTTAGTCAAAATGTATACTTTGATCGATCTGGAGAAAGCAAAAGAAATTTGTAGTCAAATTCAGAACGTTCATGAAAAGATACAGGCTTTAAGTGCCATTTCCAATATTTTGGTCAAAAGCAATAGAGAAGAAGCGAATAGCCTATGGACAACAATTCTTGAGATTTCATCGCATGTTTCTAACGCCAATACTTTTGAATTTTACTATGGCTTATTAGAAGTTGCGAGGCAAAAAGCTGAAATTGACAAAATTGAAGCTAAACAATTTCTCGAAGATAAACTTCGTGTATTGAACCATTTTACAAGAAGAGGACTCTTTATACATGCTTTAAAACATGGCCAATTAGGATTAAATGGAACTATGAAAACGGAGCATTTTAAATTATTAGTTGATACCTATGTGAAAATTGATCCGATTGAAGCTGAAGAATGGGTAAAAACATTTAGGGAGGACTTGCCCTCTATTTACTTACCTGCATTTTTGCTTGGTCTTAGTGGCGGTTTATAAATCCAATGGATTTGCGCTCTAAGAGAAAATTTTCTATTATCATGAAGCTAAACGTTAGCAAGTGTCTTTCTATGTTAAATTATTAGCTTCATTAAAGATTTAATGTTATTATTGTGTTTTGTTTTTTAACTATGTGGGTATTATGAAAATTACAATAAATCGAAATCAAATTGATTTAAGCGTTGAGCAGCTTGAAGAATCTAAAGTAACATTTAGTTTTTGAATGGAAGACGTTTTCATATTAAAGACAAGGATCAAACTTTTGTCGGGAATCTCTCCCTGAATGATCTGATTAGGGCGGTCAAAAAGAACCCACTCAGGAGCAGAATTTCACTGAAGTACAAGCCTTCCTTAAACTTTTTAATAGACTGCGTCATCAAGGATATGAAAATTCAGAACCCTCCATCAAAAAGGAAAATTTTTTGATTCAACTTCTTGCAAAGATAAAGCATTTCTTTGCTGAAATAAGAAGAAGTAAACTTTTAAAAGAACTCGCTCAAACAAGTGAACAATTGAAAAAGACCACTACTCACAGTTAGCGTTCAAAAAATGGCAAGACAGGCTTAGAAGAGGATTAAATTCTTCTGAAGAACGAGGAATCTATCTTTTACCTAAGTATTTTGAAAAAATCATCAAAGAGCTCGTTCCTCGATTTTCAAATGAAATCATTTTGGATCTTAAAGAGCTTTTTCAATCACTAATCGCGTTGTTTCAGAAGAATCAATCAATCTCACAGGATTCAGAGATCTAATAAATGTTGCAAAGGAAATTTCAGCCTCTCATCGCGAGGAAGTTGTCAAATTACTGAAAGAAGCCATCGACTGTCGTGTGGAAGGACTGAAAGTGCTTCCTGGCGAACTTAAATTTCTTGAAGTTACAGATTGTTTAAAAGCTCTTGCGGTCATAGATAGTGAAAGTGCTAAGAAATATCAAGAACTCGTACAATTCAATCTTGGACTTTGTGAACGAGAAAATAACTGGAAGAAAGATGGGTGGCTAGAAATTTTAAGCATGATCGATCTTCCCAATTTTTTATCTTCCATCAGCTCGTTGAATTTTGATGAAAACAAAGGAACTACTCAGAATTTAATCTGCAGTATGGTAGAAGCGGGACATCGTCATCCTGAGCAGATCCTCTCAGCATTAGAAAAATACCTTGTGAAGAAACCAAAACAATAGGACTGCTTTGTCTCGTTGATCTTTGCAGCAAATCTGGACAAGAAATAAAGGGGATCCACCCTTTTATTCAAAAATTAATTAATAACTGCAAAGATGAGCAATTGTGCACTTTCTATGCAATTATATATGCAGAATTAGGAGAAACAAAAAGGCTTTAGATGTTATTGAGAAGATTTCTAACAAAGGAACAAAAGAAGCTGCGTTAATCAGAATGGCTAAAATTTATGCCAAGAAAGATATTGCACAAGCTGCTCAAATCCTTGAAAAAATCAATGTTGAAAGCTTGGAAGTTTCCAGTCCCTATGAAGCTTGTAGTTTGGCTAAAATATATAGTTTGGTTGATGTTGAAAAAGCTCTTAAAGTTTGTGATAAAATTACAGATAATGGGAGAAAAATACGTGCTCTAATCAGCGTCTCTAATGTTCTAAAGAAAACAAACTTAGAAAGAGCCAATTTAATCTGGCAAACTATTCTTGATCTTGCAAATCAGGCTGATTATTCCGGCGAACGTTATTTTAGTTTATTAGATGTAGTTTTGCAGAAAGCTGAAATTGATCCTCAGGAAGCCAAACAATATTTAGAAAACAAATTACAATGTTTTCCTGAAAAATTCACTATGAAAACTCTTTTTGAAAATCTTTTAAGCCCTGAAGCGATTCTAAATGGTTCTGCTTTTTAAGATTAATAAAGACTTATGCAAAACTCGATCCAGAAGCAACCGAAGAGTGGATGAAACAATATACACCTTTTGATGAACCGATGTTTGAAATTCACGCCTACCTCAGTCTGAGATAGAGTCAAGTGATTGCCTTGGAGGACAAATGCAAATTAAACTAAATAAAATAAATGTAGACCTCAACATCGATCAAATCAAAAGATCGCAAATTTCATTTACCGCTTTGCATGGACGTCGACTGAATATCCAACTTGCAGACGCTTCTTGGATGAAGAACATCTCCTTAAATCACCTGATTGAAGCTGTGAGAACGACAGCAGAAAATCAAACGCAAGATTCTCGTGAAATCAAGGACTTTTTAACCTTTTTAATGAGATGAGACATGAAGGATATGCAGGTTTAAATCCTCAGATCAAAAAACAAAATTTTTGATTCAAATCATTACAAAAGTTAAGCATTTTTTTGCTGAAATAAAAAGAAATAAGCTTTTGAAAGAACTTGCTGAAACGATGCAAGAGGATTGTTCTCCAAAAAAGAATCCAGCCAGGATCCATTAAATGATTTCAAACAAGCGTTAAAAACACAGACAAATTTCCACCAAGGCGAAATAAATCAAATCCAGAATGATGAAGTCTGCTATAGACTGCCAAAGCCAGTTCTACAGCCTAATTTTGAAAGTCTGCCTTTTGATATTCAAGTCCAAGTTCTAAAAAATTAGATGAACAAACTCTTTTGGCACTTTCTCAAACAAATAAAACTTTTAATTGCTTCATAAAGAACAATTTTTCCAAAGAATTAAAAAAGCACGTTATGGAAAGCAAGCCTTAAAGGAATTTCTAAATTATTTAAAGAGACCTAACTTCTCTTCTAAGGGAAATTATTCTTTTGCTGAGAATATGGTTGAAATATTAACTCCCAAATTTTCAAAAGAACTTATTTGTGAGCTCAATGAATTCTTTTTATTCAATAAAGATCAACCAGAGGGTCTTTATGAATTCAGGCTTTTAATAAGAATTGCTAAATTGGCTTACAAATTTCATCCGGCCGAAGTCTTAGAACTCATCAAAAATACCATTCAAACAATGTTATCGGATCGACATGAAATCAAAGCTGGCAAAGAGTTGCTGATTTTAGAATGTATAAAATTTCTAGCTCAAATAGATCTCTCAAATGCTGTTGAATATAGAAATATACTACAATCAAAGCTAAACATTCTAATAGCTCAAGGATTTAATCTAACGTTCAATAGTTTAGATTGGGCCCTCCTTGAAACATTAGCAATGATTGATCCATCAATCCTAAAGAGCTATGAAAATTTGTTGCTTAACTACAGTAAGAAAAAATTAGCTATTTTCTTCAGTATTCTAGGTACGGCTCGCTCATTTGAAAATATTCTTGACCTAGTAGAGAAGGAGCAAAATGAGTCTTTAAAAACCACTGCGATTTACATGCTCCTAAGGAGGTGTCATAATGAGCCAATAGAGCCCCTTCAATTTATTGAGGAAACTATAGACTCTTACCACAGTGAGGATGTGTTACTGGAGGCTGCAGTAGCCTATGCACGTATAGGTGAACTAGAAAAAGCTCTTGAGATAATTGATAGAATAGAGGATCCATATTCGCAAACGACTGCTTTAATTCAGATAGCAGAAATCTATGCCCCTTTAGATATACAGAAGACATTGCAAGTACTTGAAAAATTAATCTCTTAGACTTTTCACTGGACGATGAAAAAGTTAAAATTGTTGAAATATATGTTTCTGTAGATATTGAGAAGGCAAAGGAAGCTTGTAGCCTAATTCAGGATGCACACGAAAAGACAAAAGCTTTATGTTTGGTTGCAAATGCAATCAAATCGCAAAGCCAAAAAGAGGTTGAGGATCTATGGGAAAATATTCTTCAGACTGCTGTACAGGCAAAAAGTTCTCATGTGAGTCAACCTTATCTCAGTTTATTAGAGGTTGCACGTCAAAAAGCGGAATTAGACCCAAACGACGCGAAACAATATTTTGAAGATAAATTATCAAATCTTCCTGAGCAGTTTACCAAAAAAGTTTTTTTATGAATGCTTTAAAAGAAGGTAAATTGGGATTAGAAGGGGGCCTGGGTGTGGAAGAGTTTGAATTATTAATTGAGGCATATGTAAAGATCGACCCCTCTGAAACCGAGGCGTGGATTCGAGAGTGTCAGCAAGATCTTCCGAATCTATTTCTCTCAAAAGCTTTCGAAGCTCTTGGTAAGTGTCTATAGTTCACGAAGACATTTATCTCCTTTATAAAATTTATTAAAATTAGGATATTCCTAATGATTTCAATTAGAAAGCTTCGTTACTAAGTTGGAAAATTTGACAAGGATGCGACCTGCATTTGAATTTATCTGAGATTCACAAATTGAATGAGTTGTGCGAAAAATACAAGGGGTGTGGCAAGCCGACCTAGTTTAAATTCCAATTTTCAGTTGGAAGCATTGTTTTTTAATAATTCTATGAAAAACAATTTTTAAATGCTCAAGTCTTTGATCAATCATGGTAAAAATATTTTCTCGAACAGACCTTGCGAAATCTTAAATTGATATTTTAGGTGTGCAGAGGATCTGCGATCTTTGCCTCGGTCCAGGGCGAGTAGCCCTGGTTTGATGGAGGAGCATCATTTCAATGTCGGGGTATTGAACCTGCCAGTTGAGCAGTTTTTGAGCTTTTGTAGTGTCAGCAAGCAGAAAAGGCGGGTCGCCAGGACGTCGAGGTCCTTCGATCACTTGAATAGATGTTTGAAGAACTTNTTCAGTGGCTCGTATGACCTCGCGCACGCTAAAGCCTTTCCCATTTCCGAGATTATAAGCTTCTGACTTGCCTCCTTCAAAGAGTTTTTCCATGGCTTTAATGTGGGCGATACCCAGATCATAGATGTGGACATAGTCTCTAACACAAGTCCCATCGGGAGTTGGGTAATCTGTGCCATGGATGGTAATGGGTTNGTTTTTTCTGACCGCGTCAAGGATTAGAGGAATCAAATTCGTTTTCTTATGAGAAAAAGNTTTAATTTGGCCGTCTGGATCGCCTCCGGCCGCATTGAAATAGCGCATTTTAGCTGATTTTAGGCCATAGGCAATGTCAAAATCCTCGAGGATTTNTTCAATTATGAGTTTGGTCTGCCCATAAGGGTTGATCGGATTTTNGGGATGATCTTCTGATAATAAAGGTTGAGTTGGAAGGCCATAAACCGCAGCTGTGGAAGAGAAAATAAAGATTTTCACGTCATGATCGCACATGGCATTGAGGAGAGTTAAAGTTTNTGAAACGTTATTATCGTAATATTTCCTGGGATTTCTGACCGATTCACCCACATCGATGTAGGCAGCAAAATGCATAACTGCATCAAAATGATGAGTAGAAAATAATTTCTCTAAAAGTCGTCGATTGCCTAGATCGCCTTTGATGAACGTTCCCCATTTAACACTGCGTTTGCTACTGTCACTTAAGTTGTCTAAGATGACTGTTTCATAGCCGGCTTGATGAAGGAGCTTATTGACCTCAGAACCAATGAAACCACATCCACCGACAACTAAAATTTTTTTGGTGACATGATGCTTGCCTCTTTTTTATTCAGGCAAAGTATGTCTAAAAACATTAAAAATACAAATTTGTTTGATCATATCCTCTATGCAAGAAAAAAGGGGAATAATTTACCGAATCTGGTATGTTAGGGTTAAGGCTGAAAAATATTCATAATTTTCGGACTTTAACAGGTCACCGAAATTGAACCAGACTAAGCCGCCAGTAGCAAATTGACTTGAAAAAGTTAAGGGATGCAACGGGTAAATATCAGGGACTGTGCATGAATGATAAAGCTAGCGAACTTGCTAACTACAATGAATTAAAGTTTTCACGCGAACAAGGCTTNTTTGATAAAAGCGTGGGAATACGTCTGTTAATTGGTGCGGTTTTCTTTCTTTGNTTNTTTGCTTTTGTTCATTTTCGGGAAGTAAGGATAGAAGTTCTTGAGCTCAACAGCATTGCTCCAAATTATGCAGTGACGCAAGTCGATTTCGATTTTTATGATGAAGAGGCGACCATTATCCTTAAGCAAGAAGCTGTCAAGGACATGGGAAAAATTTATGCTTTATCAGANAAAATGGTCAATCAGCGTCGTATCGAGTTTGAAAANTTTTTGATTTACAATCAAGATTGGCGAAAATATTCTGAAAAGAGCACGTTTGAAGAAATGTATCGAGGAGTGGATGCCTTAGGTCAAACCTTGATTAAGCTCCGTTTTACAGATCCCAGAACTATTCAAAAAATGGAAGAAGTGGGGCTTTCCATTCAAAATTATTTAGCTTATACGCCTGAAGATTTAGATAATGTTGTTTTACCTGATTCAATTTGGGACTATGTCAAAGAN
This sequence comes from Parachlamydiaceae bacterium, assembly GCA_013414685.1. Classification (GTDB taxonomy): domain Bacteria; phylum Chlamydiota; class Chlamydiia; order Chlamydiales; family Parachlamydiaceae; genus Neochlamydia. The sequence goes on from CP058704.1 coordinate 2,820,051, forward strand.
AAAACTTTTCCAAGCCGCTCGATTTCTCCTGTTACAGGTGATTTCATCATCGATTACTTCAAGTCCAAGACTTGGAAAATTCAGGAAGATATTCCAGTATCGAGAATGATTAGCCGAAAAATTCAAGCCACTGTTCCCGATAAATATACGCATGTGAGTGCGGGAAGTCGAATCATTGACCAAGGGGAAAGAGTGACTGCAAGACACATTGCGATGTTGCAGGCTATGAAGAAGGCAATAGGAGAGAACCGCAATTTATGGCATCCTTTGACTCTATTGGGCAGTTTTTTAATGACCTTTATTCTAACCTCAATCTGTATTGCCTATTTCAAGGTGAATAATCCTACTATTTTAACTTCTAATCGCAAGCTCTTTCTCGTGGTGACAATTATCCTTCTGACGCTGGGAATCACAAAGGCAACGGAATTNTTTCTATTAAATTCAAAAAGCAACCTTATCGAAGTTGTACGATATCCATTATTTGTCCCTTTTGCAGCCATTTTGCTTTGCAGCCTGATGAATTCTGCTGTCGCAACATTTGTGAGCGCNTTTTTAACAATTGTATTTACAATGACGCTTGCGTTTGATCGCCAGGGATTCATGATTCTAAATCTTGCAACCGCCTTGGTCGCTATTTTAAGCACACGTTCATTACGGAAAAGAAAAGAAATTTTTATTGTTTGCTTAAAGGCCTGGCTTTGCGCATTAGGCTTGATCCTTGCCATTCATTTTTATCAAAACACACTATGGAATTTTGCCCTATTTGCTGATATTGTAAGCGCCGCATTTTTCCTTTTATTGAGCGCAGTTCTCGTGGTTGGTCTTCTGCCCTTGTTTGAATCCACATTTAAGATTATGACCGATGTGACATTAATGGAATATATGGATCCTAATAATGATCTATTGAGACGTTTGACAATTGAGGCCCCAGGTACTTATCAGCATTCTGTTGTCGTAGGAAATCTCGCTGAAGCTGCCGCTGCAGCAATTGGTGCAAATGGATTATTTTGCCGTGTTGCAACGCTTTATCACGATGTTGGTAAATTAGCCACACCGCAATATTTTACAGAGAACCAACAAGGTGGAATGAATATTCATCAGCTCCTGACTCCACAAGAATCTGCTCAGGTGATTCTTGCACATGTCAGCGAGGGTGTAGCCATGGGGCGAAAAGCAGGACTCCCTGAACAATTTATTGATATTATTAAAGAACATCATGGCACCACATTGGTCTATTATTTTTATCGCAAGCAGTTGGAAAAAGTNGGNGGAGATAAAAATCAAGTAAATGAAAAAGATTTTCGTTATTCAGGCCCGAAGCCAAGAAGTAAAGAATCGGCTATCATTATGCTTGCAGATTCAGTTGAAGCGGCTTCAAGGTCCCTAGATAAAGTGAATGAACAAACATTAACCGAATTAGCGAATCGTTTAATTAGAGAAAAGGCTGACGACGGACAGTTTGACGATTGCCTCTTAACTTTTGAAGAGTTGGCTATTGTCAAAGATACGTTGGTGAAAACCTTGGTAGCTTTTGGACATTCCCGTGTTAAATATCCCATACAGGAANNAATAAAAAAGCAGNNCGGGAATGAAATCGCTCCCTCTTATGAGGCTTGAACTAAGATGACTCATTCTTTAGCGTTAGTGACAGGAGCAAGTTCTGGAATTGGGCGGGCACTTTGCTTTATTTTGGCAGAAAAAGGGATCAACTTAATTATCAGTGGGCGCAATCTAAATGAATTAGAAGAGACCGCTCAGGTTTTAAGACGTAATGTAGCCGTGCAAATTGTTCAAGCTGATCTTGCTATTCCTCATGAAAGAAAGACCCTTATTGAACTAATACGGCTAAGAGCACCTGATTTAGTGATTAACAATGCAGGATTTGCTCTATACAATGATGCGATTTTGCATGAGACTGAAAAACAAATGCAAATATTGGAAGTTAATGGAATGGCCCTTCTTCAAATTACCCTTGAAGCTGCAAAGGCGATGAAAGCGCATAAAATGCGCGGTGTCATAATGAATATTTCGTCTGTCGCTGGATTTTTTATCTTTCCCTGTTTTTCAGTTTACGCAGCTTCTAAAAGTTTTGTTAATGAACTTTCGCAATCTCTTGATTATGAATTAGCGCCTGAGGGTATTAGGGTATTAGCTGCCTGCCCTGGAATGGTGGATACCAATTTTCGGGTGCGTTCCGGAGGAACCTCCAATATAAAGAAAGAAGGTTTGATGACAGCTCAGTATGCTGCGGAGCAAATCTGGAATCAAATTAATCAGAAAAAACGGCTCAATATCTTTAACTGGAAATATCGATTAGCTGTTTTGGCTCGACATTTCATTCCTCAATTTTTATACTCAAAAATTCTGAAAAAAATATTAAAGAAAGATGCAAATGACTTCATTTATCGACATGGGTTTAGAGCCCTTGATTCTTAAATCTCTAGAGAGGATGCAATTCAAACAACCCTCACCAGTTCAAACGCAAGCTATTCCTGTGATCCTGGCTGGAAGAGATTTAATTGCTTTAGCTAAAACAGGATCTGGAAAAACGGCAGCCTGCGCGATCCCGATTTGTCAAAAAGTAAATACAGAACATTCCTACATTCAAGCATTAATCATCGTCCCGACAAGAGAGCTTGCTCTACAATATGCCACAGAAACACAAAAGATAGGCTACGACAANAAGGTCAAGACTTTTGCAATCTTCGGTGGTGAGGATGCTTCTTTGCAGCAATCGAAATTGAAGGATGGGGTCCAAGTTTTAGTCGCCACCCCAGGGCGTCTAATAGATTTTATCTATAGTCGTCAGATTGACCTGACCCACGTCGAAACGCTTATCTTGGATGAAGCAGATGAAATGTTAGGTATNGGGTTTTATGATGATCTCGAGTTTATTATCAATTGTCTAGTCCATAGTCACCAGACTTTACTATTCTCTGCCACCATGCGTGAAGATGTTCGACGGTTAGCTAAATTACATCTTAAAGACCCTGAAGAACTTACCTTGTTGACAGGTGAAGTGTCGCCGGAATCTATTGAACATCGCTTNTTATACTGCCGGTTTGATCAACGAGATCATGCATTAATCAATCTTATAAAAGAATTAAATCCTAAGCAAAGCATTATCTTTTGCCACTCAAGGATACAATGTGAAAAAGTTTGTCGAACGCTCCAGCGCTCGATGCAAGATGTCGATTTACTCCATGCAGGCTTAGGGCAAGATTTACGCTCAACAATTACAAACAAATTCCGTAATGGCAGAATTCGATTTCTTGTCGCTACTGATGTGGCAGCCCGCGGTTTGGACTTCTCCAATGTCACTCATGTTTTTATTTATCAATTATCTGATAATCCGGATGTCTACGTGCACCGTTCAGGGCGTACNGGGAGGCAAGAACGTTCTGGAATCGTTGTCACATTGGTCACAGATCGGGAGTTAAATGCACTGAGACGTATTTTACATCATATTAATCGCAAGCCTATTTGGGTAGGGGAACCACCNCCAGAACGCAGGCATTCGCATCCAAGGAGAAAGCCTCCTCGAAAAAGACCAGAAAGTTAATGTAAGCTTTTCTTTAAAGAATCGATGAGAAATTCAACATGTTTTTCTCCTGCTTCAATCGCTTCTTCAATATTTTTCATTTTTTNTACGGCACTGCAATAAATTTTAATTTTGGGTTCTGTCCCTGAGGNGCGAATAACAAGTTTGCTTTTATCTGACAGGTGGAAAACAAAAACATTAGATGTTGGAAGTTCAATTTNTTCTGTTTTTCCAGTTTTGAAATTTGTTCTGGTAAGAGTAAAGTAATTATCAAAAACTTCAACATCAATTCCTCCTATATTAGCTGGAGGCTGTTTTTTCAACGCATCGATTATCTTAGTTATTTGATCTCTTCCGGATTTGGTATCCTCGAATTGAATCGCTAAAAGTCTTTCAATATAAGTGCCATGTAGATGCCAAATTTCATGAAGACAATCGAGAAGAGTTTTATTTTGAAGCTTGGCTTGTAATGCCATCTCACAAATTAATGCAGAACAAAGAACGGCGTCTTTATCTCGAACAAGCGTTCCATAAAGATACCCATAAGAATCTTCTCCGCCAAAAATATAGGTGTGTAAAGAAGAATTTTCCCAGTCTCGAATTTNTTCTCCAAAATATTTAAATCCAGTCAGGACGTTAAAGCAGGGTTTATTGTAAGCCTGACAAATTTNTTCAAAGAGATCTGTGGTTACGATGGTTTTTACAAAGGCTGCATTCTTTGGCAAACGATTTTGTACTGAGAGATTATTCAGCACATGGTTTAGTAAAAGACAAGCCATTTGGTTTCCATCTATTAGAATCGCTTTTCCCTGATGCCTGATCACAACTCCTACACGATCTGCATCCGGATCTGTAGCAATCAGTAGATCTCCATTGACTTGAAGAAGAGTCTCAGTTCCTAATATTAGGGCTTCTTTTTCTTCTGGGTTCGGAGATGGGCAGGTAGGAAAATCCCCATCGGGCAGAACTTGTCTGTCTACAAGTTTAATATTTGAAAAACCCCAGTTATTAAGAATTGAAGGGACTAATGTAATTCCTGTCCCATGCAGACTTGTGTAAACAATATTTAACTTACCACCCTGTTTGGAATTAATTTGAGGGGATAACTGCAAAGAGGATGTAGCTTTTAAATAGGCTTGGTCGATTTCATCGCTTACCCATTCAATCAAAGGATGTTGAATGTCGCCAGCACTTTTGACTTGGTGAATGTCGGTTATTTTTCTAACTTCATTTATAATTCCTTGGTCGTGAGGATGCATCACTTGAGAACCATCATTCCAAANAATTTTGAAGCCATGATATTGAGGAGGGTTATGCGAAGCAGTAAGCATAATCGCAGCGCTGCATTTTTTATAACGGCAACCAAACGAAACTAGCGGAGTTGGACGAATTTCATTGAAAAGATAAACTTTAATATCATTCTCAGCTAACACTTTCGCGCATTCTTCGGCAAATTCACGTGATTGATGTCGCGTATCATAACCTATGAATATTCGATGCTGATCGAAAATTTTGGGTTGCTTGTTAACGTAATTTGCCAGTCCCTGAGAACAGGCTCGCAAGGTATACCGATTCACGCGATTGGTGCCTATTCCCATCAGGCCGCGCATTCCGCCTGTTCCAANAGAAAGGTTAGTATAGAAAGCATCTAAAATTTCCTGGGGATCCTCTTTTAACATTTTTTCGATGGCATTTTNTGTTTGAAGATCATAAGGGCCGTTGAGCCAGGCACTCACGTTTTGATTTGTGGCTGAGTCAAATTGTTTAATTTCTTGGGGATCCATTTTTGACTAAAGATTTATTCGCGATCTTTTAAAATTTGACGGATGCCAGCGACGACAAATAAAATAAGAAATACAATACAGACGATACCCACGACAGCTGCTTCGACAAAAAGTCCTGCACCTAAAAAATTAACATCAGATTGACCTATTTTTCTAACCAAGCTATTATAAATTGAGAGCGATTGTCAAGAAACAAGTGATTTGCTAAGACAGGGATTAAACAAAGAGACGAAGAAATGCAAAAACCCAGAGAACATTGGAGCTCAAGACTTGGCTTTGTACTAGCTGCGGCCGGTTCTGCTATTGGATTGGGGACTCTTTGGAAGTTTCCCTATGTGACCGGTGAGAATGGAGGAGGGCTTTTCGTTCTTATCTATATTTTCTGCATNTTTTTTATCGGCGTGCCTGTTTTTATCGCTGAACTTTTGCTTGGAAGAAAGGCACAACGGGCAGCCGTAGGGATATTCGCATCTCTAGCCGACAACTCAGCTTTATGGAAGACTGCTGGGTGGTTAGGTGTGCTTTCGTCCTTTTTAATCATGTCNTTTTACTCAGTTTTGGCAGGTTGGGGACTTAACTACGTTTTTATGAGTCTCACTCAGTTTTATCTCAATTTGACTCCTGCACAAATTAGCTCAACCTTTGACACATTAGCTTCTTCTGCAGACATAACGCTCTTTTGGCATGCTATTTTCATGGCCCTATCAATGGCAGTTGTCTATGTAGGTGTACGCCAGGGAATAGAGTACTGGAGCAAATTTATGACAATGGGACTGTTTATTTTGCTCATTGGGTTAGCTATGTATACTTTGACGTTGAGCGGAGTAGGGGAAGCGATTCGTTTTATNTTTTATCCAGACCTGGCTAAATTTAAGCCATCCGGAGTCTTGCATGCTTTGGGACTTTCATTNTTTACCTTGAGTCTCGGTCAAGGTGTGATGTTGACCTATGGCAGCTATATGCGTAAAAACGAAGATATTCCCAAGACTGCTGGGATTATTGGGATCATGATCATTTTCGTGGCAGTAATGGCCGGATTGGTCATCTTTCCCATTATTTTCACTTTTGGATTTGCACCTCAGGGAGGTCCAGGCTTGGTTTTTAGNACATTACCTGTCTTATTTGCAAAACTCCCTGGAGCAATTATCATTTCGACCTTATTNTTTACACTATTTGTCTTTGCAGCTTTAACATCCGCTGTGGCTATGATTGAGGTCGTGGCAGCTAACTTTATGGATTTATTAGGCTGGTCGCGGCATAAGGCTGTTTTAGTGACAGGAATTAGTTGTTTTATTTTTGGGATCCCCAGTGCCTTGGCAAATACAGATACATTATTTGGCAGTTGGGAATTGATCTATGGTAAAAATTTCTTTAACACAGTCGATGATATTGTGTCCTTATGGCTGTTGCCGATCGATGGGTTAATGATTGCGCTCTTTGCAGGTTGGGTTTTAGATAAAGAATTGAGCCGATCCGAATTTGAAGAGGGAACCAGTTACAAATGGCTTTGGAGGCCCTGGTTATTTTTCACCCGTTGGATTGCTCCAATCGGGATCATTCTTATTATTTTACAACAGGCTGATCTCATCAATATTGATGCGTTATTTGGTAAGTAGTTTTCCGTGGCAATAAGGGGATGGAAAAACATCTTCTGATCTATTTGCATTTCTTGAGCTTTTTAAATCCAGGGCGTATTTTTCCTAATTTCCAACTTTCCACTGGAAAAAAAGGGGCTTTTAAAAATTTTTTTATTCGGGCAGCAAGATTAAGTTTTTACGTGGATAGTTTCGTTTAAATTTTCTATTCCTGCATGTGTGATATTTTCGCATTTTGATAAATTAAGATCTTCCAAACTTTCAATTCGACTCAGATGCACTAAACTTTCATCCTCCAGTTTTTTACAACCGTATAAATTAATTTTTTTAAATTCAAGTTCTTTAAGTGTTCAAAAACGTTCCCGAAATAGTCAAACAACAGTTTAAACTCAATTCTCTCAAATGGGTGAGTTTTTCAAGATCTTTTAAGCCTTCGTCTGTAAGTTTTTGTCGCTTTTTCGGATGAGGAGTTACAGACGAGGTATCGAGATGTAATACTTGTAGGTTTTCGATGCAACTTATGTTTTTTAAACCTTGCTCGGTAAGCGTTTGGATATCCAGCAAAGAAAGTGTCTTTAAATGGGATTTATTGAAATGTTCAAATGCATCCCCGGTAATACGCATGTCAGAATCAAAACTAAAGAATCCCCGAATGACCCTTTCAAATAAAGTTTTTAAGTTAGGCATTATTCCTAGATATTGAAGGCCCTCATCGGAGATCTTTAGCCTGTTTAAAGTAAGTCTTTCAAGGCTTTCAATCTGGCTAATAAGGGCTAGTGAATCATCAATAATCCCTTCACACATATCCAAGTTAAGTCTTTTTAATCCCGTGCCTATAAAATTTTGAAAACCTAGTCCTGTTATTTCGTTGCAACAATTGAGCTTTAGCACTTTTAAATTTTCACACCGTGCTAATTCGCCTAAACCTACATCGCTCATGTAAAAAAATTGTATAATTTAAGTACTTCAAGGTTCTTGTGTGTGCCAAGGCGTCCTAGACCTACATCAGTTAAACGGGGATGGATGTCGCATTCTTTTAAAGTAAGCTTTTGCAAACTTTGAATGCTTGCAATATGTCCTAAGCCAGCATCCGTCATTTGACTGCAGTTCAACAAAGTTAGACTGTTTAAATTTAATCCACGGATTTCTGCTAAGTTAGAGTCAGTGACATTTGTGCCGCTCAAGTCAAGATGTTTTAGATTTTTAGCTGCCCAACATGTGCTAGAATATCACCTGTGACAGCGGCTGGTTGATTCCTAAAGTCGTGATTCACTAAACAAAGCTCTTCAAGATGTTCTAAACTCTTTATTTTCTCGAATCCTGAATTTGAAAAGTTTTTGCAATTCAAAGACAAATGTCTTAAATTTGGACACGCTTCGAGAAGTTGGAGTAAGACCTGATCTGTTCCATGAATGTTTAATGTACTGATTAAATGGCCGCATTGTTTTGTTAGAAAAAGCAATTCATTTGTTGAAAAATTGTGAGACTCTTTGTTAATGAGTTGGGCGAGTAGATTTGGATGAAGATGAATGTCTTTAGATCCTTGCATGTTTCTCGAAGGGCCTGCAGATCTTTTTGTTTAAATAAGAAAAGATAACAGTCTTTATATCAATCGGAAGATGAATGAAAGAGTCTTTATTATCCGGTTCATGTTTTTCTTCCTGTTTAGGCAAGACATGATTTTGAACTGAATTCATCTCTTGCAATTTTCTTTCCGGCTCAAGAGACTGTATCGAATCTATTTTAGGCAAGACATGATTTTGAACTGAATTCATCTCTTGCAATTTTCTTTCCGGCTCAAGAGACTGTATCGAATCTATTGTTTTCTGAAGCATGCTTTCGATTATTTCTTTATAACTTCCTTTATTTTTTTTATGATAAGGCTGAGATTTTGGGTGGCTCGCTTCAAAAGTTGTTTGTTCTTTTCACTGAGTTTGGAATCGGGGGTAAGTTCATTGAATTGGCTTAGGATTCGTTGTGTTACTTCATCTAAATGGCGATTACGCGGGATAAATGAACAAGTAATAAGATGAATAAACCAACTAAAAAATTAAGAACACAAGAGCGTTTATCCACTTTTTAAGATCATTTGTTTGAGGGTTTATTTCCACGCTTTCTTTGGAAGGATCAAGTTTATCCAACAATAGAAGGTCAGTTTTAAATGATGGATTGAGTTTCATATTTTTTACCTTTCATTTCAAAGATTGTTCTGAAAAATCGAATTAGATTTTTTATATACAAGTTTAGTTTTTCAATTGTTTATAAATCAATTCTTTTTGTGAGAAATAAATTAAGAAGTGTAGAATTAATTATATAGAGAGGTTTTTAAAAAGAATGGCGGAATTTTTGTTTTTTGACATAAAACTCCTGCCATCATATCAGAATTTATTTGGGTTCGATAAGACTCATAAAATCGTAGCTAAATCTTGTATCATATGTTGGATACTGATTATTTTGCTTCCATTTTTCATAGTCGGCTTTTTCACGTAATAAACCTTAGGGCCAAAATTTAAGTTAAACGTTTCAAAATTAAAATAGGAATATTTGCATGTTTGACCATTGTTTTGATATTCATGAGTCGTGCTAAAACAGCGGCAAAAATATCCATGAATTTTCTTAAAAATTCTCTAAGTTTGTGACTTTTTCTGAGTAGATCTCAAGACCAAGTTTATCTTCGTGACCTTGAATGTCTATAAAAATTTTATTACCATCGATTCTGTGAGACATAGAAATCTTCTTTTGATGAGTTTTATGAATATTTAACTATATAAGGTGTGTTCTCATTTGTCAAGGGGCAATCGCTGATGTTAAGATTCAGACTCTTTTAGGCCATATCTCTTGGAACATCACTTAAGTTAGGATCTTCTTCCCTTTCCCTTGGAAATGCAGCTCCGCTCATCAAAAGATTTCTGTTGGCCCAAGAAAGAAATCTTTCTTTTCCTGGGGACTTAAATTGTTTGTTAAAGCGACATTGGGTTTATCTAGGGTGGGTTTTACCAGGATCATTAGATCATAATGATTCATTAAAAAATCCAAATATTCATCGGCATGATTTGTTCTTAAAGCTGCAATGATGCAACTATTTGCAAATGTGAGGAGTGTTTGCTTCACAGGTCCTACACCGTCATTAAAATCTAAAAAGTTATCAAAAATTTGACGAGCTTTATTAGAAGCCTTAATTTTTTCTAGTAAAGCAAAGGAAAAGTTCGTGCGATCTGAAGAATAGTTAAGGGCATCTCTGGTAAAGGCATAGACTTTCTTTAAAACGGTCAATACATATGCAGCATGATTTTCCATATTTTCCAAAGGCCTAAGAAGGATGTCAAAAGCAATCTGCAAGGAGGTTGCATTGAGAATTAAATCGATAAGACTTTGCTCTGTTTCAATGCGTATTAAATCAGTTTTTAAACCAAACGGATTCTGCTTTGCTGCCCCCTCGGTATTCTCAATTTCAGCAAATTTTTTTATTAAAGTAATAGCCAGCTCTTTTCGATAATTAGCAGGGGAATTAAACGCGATAAAACGGTCTATATCTTTAAAAAATGACCGCATTTGATTCATATCAGTCGAAATTTTATCGGAAACTTTTTCATCAGATTTTCATCATAGGAAAACACTCAAGCGTCCATTCAGGGAAGCCATATTTTGAATTAAAATGTCTATTTGTTCTTCGTTAAGTAGAGGATAGACATTTTTATTTTAGAAGTGATTGCAAAATCCGGTAAGAGGGCATTGATTTGTTGAGTGCCAAATTGTTGTACGATAGCCTCTTTAAAAATTTCTTTTTCAATGGAAGGCAAAACGGTTTTAGTTCTTTATCTTCTCGTTCAAACGCTGCAATTAAAGTCTGGGCGTCGTTGACCACGAGAGGGGTAGAGGCTTGAGAATCTGGATTTTGTGAAACAGACGTCGAGCCGGAAAGATTGTGAAACAGATCTGTCCTTTTCCAAAGGTTATTAAAGTCTGCATCTTGATATGCATGGCTAAGGTTTATATCCTGCGGAAGTTCTCCCTGCTCACTATGGGACAAATGGGTTATTTTAAATCCAGGTCCAGAAATTTCAGCCTTGAGACCCTTAGGATCAGTTTCTTTAGAATTTAATGTGACTTTTGAGGTCTTTATAAGCTGTAAGAAATCTTGAGAAAAATCTGAATTGAAGAAAGGAAGGAGGTTTGCAAGCTTCCATTTTTCATAGCTAGCTTTCGTAATATAGTAAACTTTTTCATTCAGATTTATTTCAAATGTTTCGAAACCGAAGTAAGAGCTTCTCAATTCTTGGTTTGCAGTCCTATATTCATGCGTTGTTTTAAAACAGCAGCAGAATAGCCTGAGAATTTTGCTTATTATTGTGCGTAGGCGATGACTATGAATAGAATAATGGGTGAGTCCTGTACGGTCATGACGATTTTCAATGTCTATAAAAATTTTATTATTATTTTCTCTTCCATCAAGACTATTCACCATAGAAATCCTTATTAGGTGCGGTTTTTCTGATAAACATCAAATTTTACCAAATAAAAATTAATTGATCAAAGAAAAGCCGCTCAAAAAGCTATGCAAATAGAGTATTTAACAAGATGAAATTTAACTATTGTTGCTAAAGTTAAAGCTGGAAAAGTTGACAAGGAAGCGTCTGGACAACCTGATCCTCCAACTTCTTCAATAGCTTCCTTTGATTGAAATTCAGCTTGCGCTCCTGTGAAATTTTCAAATTGTTAGAGATAAACTAACATAATAAAGTCGAAATTCGAGGAGATTAAGCTTTACGTGTAAAAATTTTTTATGATAATATATTATTATAGGTTTCTCTAGAAACCTTATTTCAAATTGGAGGCTGTTATGAAAGATGCCGTACATCATTTAAAACGTGTCCAAAGAAAAGTCATTCAAGAATCACGTAAATCGTCGGGTGGAACAAAAGCAATTGCAAGTGAGTCCCTCAATCATCAGCAGATTTTCGAAGAAAATTCTCCAACAGTACGATTAGAAAAACGAGCTGACACGAATCATCGGGTGCCACGGCTAAGAAATAACAGAAGCATGGTTCATTAATCTCTCTGATTCATTATCCAAATCTGTGTTAGGTAGAAAATCTTGCTGGTCTGTAAGGGTTTTAATGCCAAAGATCCTGGAGATAAGAGAAGGGCTCATTATATTTGAGTAGGGGCCTTCGGCTGCACATTTTCCCTGATCTAATACGATCACTCTATCGCAATAACGCCTGGTCGACTGTAGATCATGATTGGCTACTATGATGATCTTGTTTTCACTTTTGAGCCTTTNTAACATATTCCAGATGCCTAATTGATGTCGTATGTCTAAGTTTGAAGTGGGTTCATCGAGAATCAGGACTGGAGACTGCGTCACAAGAGACCGGGCAATATACATCCTTTGGCGTTCCCCATGAGAAATTTTTGTCGCCCATTGATCTCGAAGATGCCAGGCGTCGACCCATTCTAGGGCCCAGCGAATAAGCCTGTCCCTTTCTGCACGGGTTANGGTTTTTCTTGGATAAGTGCCCATTTCTACAACTTCCGAAACTGTAAAATCAAAATGAACTTGGGCATTTTGCGGTACTAAAGATAAAATTTGACTAATTTCACGTCTGTCTAATGAAANAAGATCTTCATTGTTCCATAAGACTTTTCCTGAACTTGCTTTCCAAAGGCCTGTGAGTACTTTCAGAAGTGTAGTTTTTCCTGAACCATTAGGTCCAATAATTCCATAAATATGGCTAGGGTGGAATTCTAATGAAATCCTATCGATCAGTTTTTTCCCTCAGATTCATAACAAAGGGATTGTGTTATAAGCATATTCATGACCTTTTGGAAATTAATAAGGGTTCAGATTCGAGATTTTTTCAAAGTCCTCACAGACTCTATGAACTTGTAGCACAAATGCTCTCTCCCTTTTACGAGGTTTAGATTGAAGCTACTCGAATAGCCTTTATGGACTTAGGAAAAATCTATTTTTACCATCCACGATTCAACGCATATTCACGGCGGCTACCAAACAATAAACAGATAAAGAAAAGTCCGCCGATAATCGCTGAAATGTTGCCAATAGAAAATGCATGCAGAGAAANAAATCGCAAACAAACATCAATAGCTGTAAGAGAAGCACTGCCAGATACAATGGCTAACGGGATAAGCCTATTATTGTCAGGGCCTGAAAAGCGCCGAATTAAATGAGGAAGGATCAATCCAAAGAAAGCAATATTTCCAACTGAAGCAACTGCGCCGCTAATGAGTAAAGAGATGGATAGAAAAAGCCTCCAGCGAATTTTTTCAACCTGCACACCCAAATTTTTAGCCTCTTCTTCACCAAAAGCCATCATATTGATTTCTTGGGAATACATCCAGCAACCTAAAAGTCCAAAAATTGTAAGGGGAAGCTGCATGTGAACATGATGCCAGCCACGATCAAATGTAGATCCAGCCTCCCACTCTGTTAAAGTTTGAATAATATGCCAACGGTCTCTAAAAGCATAAACGATAGAGCTTTGAATCGTAATAATGAGCGTGGAGATGGCAATGCCTGTAAGGACCATATTGGTCATTTCAACTGCGCCTTTTCGACGAGAAAGGGCATAAACGACAAGAAGTGTTCCGAGGCATCCGATAAAAGCTGCGATTGGAATGGCATAAGGAAAATGATAATGCAGCTCCAAAATGAAAACGATGACGACAAGCAAGCTGCCTCCCGCAGGAATTCCAAGCACGCTTGGAGAAGCCAATGGATTTTGAAAAAGGGATTGCGTGACTGTTCCTGCCACAGCCAATGAAGCACCTGTGCAAATCAATACAACCAGACGGGGAAGCCTTTCGTCTAAAAGAGGATTCCAATGTTCTGAAAGACCTTGAAATCGATCTAAAACACCATTCCATACCTTATCAAAATTTATTTCTCCCCAGAATAGGGTCATGGAGGAAGAAAGGAACAGGATGAGAAACATGATTGAATAAATAAATGTTCTTTTCATGGACAAATCACAGGGGTCAAAGCTTCGAAAATATCATAATAAGCAAGGACAAGGTATTGAGAAGGGCTTTCTTGTACAGTATCGTCTACAAAGGCGATTATTTTTTGCTGATGGATCAAATTTTGCAAAAGAGATTCTTTAAGGGTATTATTTTTGTCTGTATCAATCGGATTAGCAGCAATGATGATATAATCTGGATTCAAATCAAGAATTTGTTCTTGATATAAAGGGACAGTCCACGCAAATTTATTTTGGCTAGTTTCATCGCCGATTAAGGATTTTACACCCATACGTTTTAATAATTTTCCTGTCAGGGTGCGGCTTGTGGGAGTTGAAAAAGTGAGATGATGTTTAAGAAATAAGACTCTTGGCTGGGCATGAGGAGCATTAAAAGTCGTGTTAAGGACCTTAAAACGGTTATCAATGGCCTGCATAGCGGCTTCGACAAAAAAACTTAATAATTCCGCCTCAAGCGGCCGATTGATCACATTGCCAATTCGTATCAAAGCATCTTGAATATCTTCCGGAGATTGAATGTGCTTTAAAGTAAAAANGGGAATGTTTTGCCTTTGCAAAGCTTGAATTGTAGAGGGATGCGAGTAATCAGCAATAAAGGCAATATCTGGTTTGGCTTCGTAAAGTTTTTCAGTATTATAGCGATCGGCATCGAGCTTAATTAATCTTGTAATTTCAATTGGATAGATACTTTNTTGCTCTCGCATGCCTTTTGGTAAAGCGACAATGGATTCAGGTTCGCAAAGAGCAAGTAAAAAACTTGCAGCCACATAGCTTTGTGGCAAAANACGGCCATAAGATTTGGAAAGATCGAAAAGATTCCCTATGTCATCAGGGATGAATTCGCTTCGATAATCATCATGCAAGCGATTTAATTCAGCTGAGGAGCTGCTGTTAATTTGACGCGCTAAGAGTTGACAACGCAAAAAATGATGGGTTGAAAGACGCTTAATCTCTTTGAATCCCATTTGTTCCATAATCTGAGCATCATGGTCCCAATCTGTGATCAATTTAATCATTAAGTGATAATCACCAGACAAGGCCTTGTGCAGTTGCTCGCGTTGCATGGTTGATAAATATTTCAAGATAGATGGNNAGACGGGCTTTTTTTGTATAATTGATGCATCAGGTGTGAGGGATGCAGGAATAGGGGCAGATCTGAAGGCTACTGTCCACCAGACTAAAATAGAGGCAAATGGAATAAGATAGAATAAAAAGCTAAATAAATTGCGAAATGTTTTTTTCATTTTAAGGGTACGTCAATGTTCGAATATCAAAAAGAAGGGGATGAAAAAGGTGTATTTTCATCCCCGTTAAATCAGAGTTTATTTTTCTTCTTCCTCTTCTTCTTCTGCATCTCCAATTAATGCCTCGGAGATGAGAACAATCCCGGCGACAGAAGCTGCATATGTTAACGCATTCTTAATCACCTTTGCAGGATCTACAACTCCAGCAGCAACTAAATCTTCAATCTTCTCGCTCATCGCGTTAAACCCAAAATTGGTTGGAGAGCTGCGCACTTCTGCAAGCACAACAAGTCCATCGTGGCCTGCATTGAATACGATCTGCTTGAGGGGTGCCTCACAAGCTGTGGCAACAATTTTCGCGCCTATAGCTTCATCGCCTTCAAGTTTGAGTTTATTGATGGCTTGACTTGCACGAATAAAAGCGACACCGCCTCCTGGAACAATCCCTCCTTCAATGGCGGCTTTTGTTGAATTCAAGCTGTCTTCAANAAGCTGTTTCTTAGGTTTCAATTCCACTTCAGTGATAGCTCCTACCCGAATAACGGCTACTCCGCCACTCAGTTTGGCCTTTCTTTCTTCTAATTTTTCTTTATCGTAAGAACTGGTGGTCTTGCTGATTTCATTTTCAATTTGTTTGATGCGACCTTTAATTGCTTCTGGGTTTCCTGCACCGTTCATGATCGTCGTATGTTCTTTAGTGACGACGATTTNTTCAGCAGAGCCGAGAACCGACGCTGGAATTTCTTTAAATGACATCCCTGCATCTTCTGTCACTACTGTTGCTCCTGTAAGGATGGCAATATCTTCCAGCATAGCTTTGCGCCGATCTCCGAAGCCAGGCGCCTTAACGGCTGCGACTTTTAAAGTCCCACGAAGTTTGTTAACGACGAGCGTAGACAAGGCATCGCCATCGACATCTTCTGCAACGATTAAAAGCTGCTTGCCAGTTGTCGCAATCGTTTGCAAAACAGGTAGAAGTTCGTGGATGCTATTGACTTTACGATCAAGCAGAAGAATCTGGGNGTTTTCCATCTCAACAAGCATTTTGTCCATATTTGTGCAAAAGTAAGCACTAATATATCCTCGATCGAAACGCATTCCTTCAACCATTTCCAGAGTTGTATCTGTACCTTTTGCTTCCTCGATAGTGATGACGCCAGTCTTGCCGACCTTTTTAATTGCTTCTGCAATCATTTTGCCCACTTCTTCATTACCGGAAGCTGCTACGTTTGCAATTGAAAGAATTTCGCGATCGCTTTGAACAGGTATTGCTTGTTTGTCAATTTCATTGACAATTGCTTCGACGGCTTTGTCGATTCCGCGTTTGACACCGATAGGGCTTGCTCCTGAAGCGATGACTTTGATTCCATTTTCAACCATGGCGCCAAGAAGCAGAGTCGCGCGGGTTGTTCCATCCCCGCAGGTTTCCTTCATTTNTTGAACAACTTCCTTCCCCATGGAAACGCCCATATTTTTATACTGATCTTTGAGCGTAATATCTTTGACGATGGTGCTTCCATCGTTTGTGATGGTAGGAGCTCNCCAGGATTNTTCTAGACCGACATTGCGACCGCGCGGTCCTAACGTGAAGGCTAATACTTTTGAAAGCTCTTTTATACCCGCTTGCAATTCTTCGCGAGCTTCTTCTTCAAAAATGATGTGCTTGGGTGTGGAAGACATTTCATTTCTCCTTGTTATCAATAAATTAAATTAAACGCATCCGGATATCCAGTGCCTGGACAGAATGGGTGAGGTCTCCAATACAAATTCCATGTACACCTGTTTCTGCATAAGCCCTAACAGTATCCAACGTGATTGTTCCGCCTGATTCTATGTAGACTTTTTTTCGTATTCTTCATTTTTCTACGCATTTTTTTGCTTCTTCTGTGGTCATATTAACCAGCATGATCGCATCTGTCTCAGTGGCCAATATTTCTTGCAGGCGATCATACTCATCAACTTCAATCTCAATTGATAAATGTGGGTGTTTTTTTCATCTGCCCAATCGTATCACCAAGAGGTGTGTTGCTATGATTTTGCAGATNNAAGAAATGTGGTTTGATTTTATGATCAAGCGATCATCAAGTCCGAGTCGATGATTTTGTCCGCNCCCTATTCTAACAGCATACTTTTCTAGAGCGCGCAACCCAGGCAAGGTCTTGCGTGTATCCATAATTGCGCAATGAGTTCCTGCGATTTTTTTGACATAGGAGGAAGTCACAGTTGCAACCCCTGAAGCGTGTTGTATCAAGTTTAGAGCCACTCTTTCACCACTTAGGATTCCTCGCATTGGCCCGGTGATAATTCCAATGATAGCTCCCGCTTTCTGAAAGGATCCTTCTTGAACTTCAAGTTTCACTTGGATTTGTCGATTTATTTTTCTAAAGAGAGTTTCTAAAAGGGNCAGACCCGCAACAACGCCAGCTTGTTTCAAAATAATTTTTGCCGAAGCTTGAGCGTTTTCAGGGATGCAAGCAGTAGTTGTTAGATCTCCTAATCGTATATCTTCTTGGATTGCACGATCGATGAGGTCATGAATTTGAGGTTCTAAAGTCATTTTGGTTTCTAATCCTCATGGTTTAGAACACAGAACATATTGAAAATAGAGAATTTTTGCAAGAGGATTTAAACTGATTTAGCAAATTAGCTTAAAGAGTGCTAATTTGAAGCTATGCGTTCAAATTAGCTCTAATGACATCAAATTCATCAACAAAAATACCTACATTATCATTGAGACTTTCAGGAGAACGAATGGTTTCAGGAGATCCAACCCTCATCATCCACAAGGAATAATCAAAAAGATCCTTTTGGATTCCTTTATTTTCTTTTAAAACAAAAATATAAGGATGAAGGATGTATTTTAAATCTTTATGGTGATGAAATGCCATTTGCTTTAACTCCTTTATCGAAAACGCACATTGTATCAGAAAGACAAACCTGAAGCAAATATAAAATGAGCAAATAAAAAAGGGCTAAAGAAATCTTTAGCCCTTTAAAACATCGAAAGCTTTCAAAAGCTTAGTAAGTATGGCCCCATGAAATACCGAATACATCGGCATATTCGCTGAGATCTGCGTCTCCACCGCCAAAGGAAAGAGGAATTGAGTGTTTGCCTCTAATTTTGTGGTTAAAGCCGTGAGCATACANAAAGGAGATTTCATTGCATGGGTTGATGCAAACAGTTGCACCCAATGTCAAGAAGTCTTCAACTGTATCCACTGTTAAGGCGTTTACAGCAGTTTGTGAGCTTCTGATCGGGGAATTTGCATGACGATAACCTGCACGAACTGTCAACCAGTGAGTGACGTCATAGTCAATACCGACACGGTAGAACCATTGATCGCGGAAACCAAAGCCAGATCCACTATGGGAACCCAATTTATTAGCGACTAAATTTTCTTGTAAGGGTCTATGAAGAGCTTTGACACGTTTCCAGTTAATGTATTCGACATCAAAGGCAATTGTTGCGCAAGGCAAAAAGCGCCAGGCAAAACCACCGCCGATCTTTTGAGGAATATTGAGTCTTCCATCGCCTGCTAAAAAGCCTCTGTATTTCTTAAATTTACTCATGTAAGTTTTAGGTTGATAGGTAACCCCTACACTGAAGCAATCTGTAATTTGACCACGATAACCGACAGTAAAGCTGACACCATTAGAATAGGCATATCTGTGGTTTGTGACATGGCCAGGGTGCGCACTGAACAAAGGATTATCAAAGTTTTGAAGGCCCTGAACCCATAAACGTTGAATCATCCAGTTGACCGAAATACCAAAGTTGTGTCTTTCCCAAAATTTGACAGCAATGACAGGCGACACGGTTTCATGAACATATTCCATACCAAGTGGAGAAGTTCCGAAAAGCGGCTGTGCATGCTTATACTTTGTTTTATTGTAATTACGATTGTAAATGACCAATCCTGCGGAGACATCAACACAACCGCAATAAAGCATTTTGTTAATCCCAAAATCTCCATTATAAGCATATTTTGCTCCATGGTTGGCATCAAAAGATCCGTTTACGCCTGGAATTGGAGCAAAGTTACCATGAACTTTAGTTTTGCGTGATTCGCGAACAACTGAAAAGCCCACATCAAAACGATCGCCTACATCGACCATACCTGCAGGGTTAAATGCAGCAGCTTCAGCGTCTTGAGGATAAGCAATTCCTGTTGCTGCCATCCCTGTCGTTTTGATACTAGCTAACACAGCTTGTACATCAGAAGTGGTGAGGCTCAAGCAGGAGACTAGCCCCAGGCAAGCCATCATTTTTCTTAATGTAAACTTCATTTATTTTCTCCTTATGTTTGATGCTTTAAATAAATAAAGCATTTTTTTGTGCGTAATGTAGATGAAGAGAACATAAAAATCAAAGAAAAATTAAATCAAAAAATAACACTAAGAAGGCAGAAATGAACTTAATCATTTGATTTATAATTGCATAGAGGATAACGCAGAAAAACTAGGTTTTTTATGAATGGAATTGTAAATTGAACGTTTGGGAACAGATCTGATTTGCGCGACTTNTTTGATGGCTTCATTTAATGAAAGCTGATGATCGCTCTGGACTTTTGCGACATGATCTTCGATCGTCATTTCTTCCCAGCTTGGAGCAGATGGAATGTAAGCTGAGATCAAAAGAACAATCTCACCTTTAAATTTTTNTTCTGTATGAAGTTGAAGGAGTTCTTCAGCATTTCCGCGTAAATGTTCTTCAAATTTTTNTGTCAATTCCCTGCAGATGACTAATTTTCGACGTGGGTCTATCTGATGAATAATCTCCAAAGCTTTGTGAATGCGCTCAGGAGATTCATAACAGATTGTTGTGCAAGGATTTTGTAAAATTTCTTGCATAGCAGTTTNTAAAGCCCCGCTCTGCTTGGGAAGAAAACCGTAGAATTGAAAACGATCGGTCTCCAAACCTGAGATACTGAGTGCCGCAATAGCTGCACAAGGTCCTGGGATTGTGGAAACTTCTAAGCCTTCCGTGATACATCTTTGCACTAAACGTGTACCTGGATCAGATATACCCGGGGTTCCTGCATCAGAGATCAGGCAGATCGTTTGGCCATTTTTCAAATCTTGAATAATTTNTTCTTCTTTAGAAGCTTCACTAAATTTATGAAAACTGATGAGGGGTTNTTGGATCTGATAATGCTTTAGAAGAATTAAACTGTGCCGTGTATCTTCACAAAGAATATAATCGCAAGCTTGAAGAGTTTCCAGGGCTCTGAGAGTAATATCTTTTAGATGACCAATTGGTGTTGCGACCAAAAAAGCACGAGGACACCGTTAATGGGACTTTATAAAGATGAGGTGGCACCCAGATTCGAACTGGGGATCGAAGCTTTGCAGGCTTCTGCCTTACCACTTGGCCATGCCACCTCAGTAAAGGCGGTTTTATACATAAAAGCGATTTATCGCGTCAAGAAAATTGTTTCGAGGTCATTTTGTTCTATGTCTTTTGCTTAATTTTCAAAAGAGCTCGCGTTTTTGAAATACACTCCCTTCCAGTGAAGTTGCACATATTTCAACTTTCAACTGGGAGGCATAAACGAATAATAACTTTGGAAGTTTTTATAATTTTATTGAATCATAGTTAATAATAAAAAATATTGTTTAATAATTAAAATTTAATTTTGTTTTAAGATTAAAATTCAATTTTAGGTGTATAAAATTTTTGTTTTTACTTTATTTATAAATTTAATTTTATATTCATTTATAATTTTAACTCGCAGATAATTTAAATTTTATATACAAATTATTTTGTTTTTAATTGAATGGTTAATGTGTGTGTGTTATAATATTTTAAAAAATTAAAAATTTAATTAAATAAAAGGGTTTTATGAATAATAATTTTAGATTGACAACTTCCCGTCCTCTTTTTGAAAATTTTAATCAAAGTGACAATGCTGAAGTAAAAGACTCGAATTTGGATGATTTTCCTAAACCTCTATTCCCAGAAAACAGTGATTTTCAGGTAAAACGCAAATTTGAAACAAAAAAATCACCAGATTCACCAAAAAGCGAAAAATTGAAACCCCTAGTGAGATTGACAAGATTGCGCTTAAGTCACTAAGTAAAAAGAGGAAGTTTCAAACTTATCTGTAAACAATTCTATTTTCAGTTTGAATGAAAGACCCAGAAACGAAACAAGAGGACGTAGACCTGAGCCTATTAATTCAAAAGTTCATTTTTTGACTGATCCGGAAAATGAGAATCAAGCAACACTTTCTCCTTCTTTTTCTATAGTGGATGATCATCATGTCATAATGATTGAAAAACAACCGATAGCCTTGCAATTTCTTGGAAAGGGGAATTTTCATAAAGTCTGGAGAGGAATCGAAGACAAGTCGCATTTGGTCATTAAACTCTGGCTTGGTGGATTGGATCCGAAAACTAAAGAAGAATCCTATAAAGACACTCTTCAGGCATATCAATTGTTAAATCAACAAGCGGATCAATATAAGGATTTTAGGGTTTCTCGTCTGATTAATAGAGAGACCATCCGACGGGATGGGTTTTATGTCTATGAGTACATTCAGGGAGAAAAGCCTAAATTCAATGACGTAAAAGGTTTATTCCAAAAATGATTGATAATCCGCTTCGATTCATCGCTGATTTCAGGCCAGATAACGTAAAAATACAAGATGGCCAAGTCGTGATTATCGATCCATCCATAGAAAAAGGATTTATGGATGGGGGAAAAGCGGCTCAAAATCTGATGAAAGATAAAGAGGCTTTTGTAGAAGAGTTTGTATTACATATGTCTACCATGTTATTAAGTTGGACATATGATGAAAATAATACCGTAAAACCTGAGCTTTTAGAAGAAGTCCTAAAGATTGGCGCGCTCATGTCCGAAGAAACGAAATTCATATGGAAACTTTTAGAAGAAAAAATTAAAGAGTTAGCGGATAAGAGATAAAAAGTCTTTATTTCTTAGATTAAAAAATAAAGGGGTAATACCCTTTATTTTTAGATGTAATTGAATTTATTAGGCCTGTTTTAAAATTCTTTTAGAAAGTCTATACCATTGCTTCCAATCATCTCTTAAACTTTTCTTCAGAGCCTTCATCTCTTTTTTGAGATCTTGAAGAATCTTGGCTTCAACACAGTGGGATTTAAGCTCGCGATATCGATTTTTTAACTTAGAAAAATCTGAAATTTTCATTAAAAGTTTATCGGATAATTCATTAATCGTAGGCTCCCATTCTAATCGCTTATCTTCCAGTGATTGGATTAAACGCTGAATAAGCAGATGTTTATGTTCAATTACCATACGCTTTTTGATCGTAAATGGATCCATGCGACGTAGATTTTGGACCAATCCAAGTTTGCTTAAAGTCCAGATCAACCATTTTGTCGGATCAAATTGGTACCAGTAGATTCCATTACGGTAATCGTTGGCATAGGTGTGATGATAGTTATGATAACCTTCGCCAAATGTCAAAAGTGAAATCACATAATTGTTGACCGCACTATGTTCCTGTGAAAAAGGTTTGTCGCCCCATGTGTGAGCCAAAGAGTTTATGAACCAGGTGAAATGATGCAGGCAAANAAGTCTAAGGCCGACAGCTAGAGCAAGCGCCCCCAAATAATCATTCAGGAGCCATCCAGCAAAAAGAAAAGCTAAAATATTCGACCCGATAAAGAATGAGCCATAAAAACGATCCTGCAGCATGACAAGACGATTATTCATAAGATCGGGTACAACTTTAGGATCAATCGGCTGGGGTTTTTCTAAAATCCAAAGACAATGGGCGTACCAGAATCCTTNTTTAATAGAATAAGGATCTAAATCTGTATCGACATTGGCATGATGAATGCGATGGTCAAAGGACCAACGAAGTGCGCTTCCTTGACCTGCCATAGCCCCAAAAAATAATAAAATCCCTTCAATAAAACCATTTGTTTTATAGGTTCGATGTGCGTAAAAACGGTGATATCCGCCGGTGATGCTCAAGCCTGTTGCGTAGAGTAAAATAAAAGAAATGACCATCATACTTAGCGAAAAACCTGCATAATAAAAATAGAATGGCAGGGCCGTTATCAAAATGATTTGATAAATGATGAGAAAAAGCGAAGGAACCCAATTGATTCCGTTTTTGAGATTAAGCATGATTAATCACCCAGGTTAAATTATTTATACATTCGCTCCAGTTCAAGGACAAATGGGTGTTTTTGAACTGGAACGAGTATATACTCAGTCCAGATAAGATTTGGAATTTTGATCTCTTCAGCTTACCGATGCCATTGAATCAATGCTGTTTCGAAGCAGCTCAAACTCATATGCATGGACAAGCAGTCCAACTCTAACGAGAAGAAGTATAAAGTATTAGTTTATCTTGCTTAGCTATTTAAGTCAAATTTGTAAAAGAATGATTACGTAAAAATAGAGATTCATTTTGGAATTCCTGAGCTCTGTTTTATTATCTTGAATAGGTTTCTTCGATTGAAAGTAGGAAATTCTGAATTTGAATCTGTCGAAGAATCCATAATTAAATATTCACAGGCGGTTCAGACAGATTCAATGACTTGGATAAGCTAACGTGGTCAAAATTCCAATTTTCTGTGCAGGTGCTCTCAACTGAAGTTGGAGCTGTCTAAACATTTGCAAACGATTAAAAATTTGATCTAACTAAAGATAAAATGTTTGATTTAAAATTTTTCTTTCTTTTAGTTAGATAAGAATTGTAATATCTTTAAAGCTAATTTATTTACATCCGGGGAGATTTATGAAGATAAAAACTAAAGAAGCACAAAGTCTATACCAGACCAATCTTGATTTGTTAGAAAAGTTAAAGCCTTCTTTGACAGATAAACAAATAAAAAGTTTATAAAAGCTGCAGAATATTTGATAAAGCCTTCTAATGAAGAAGAATATGATATAAAAAAACTTTGTTCCAAACTTCAAAAAATAGAATGGTATACTAAAAATCTGGCACATTAAAAATGATAGATGATTTTTAGATTATTGTGAAACAACTTTTAAGCCTTGAAAAGTCATCTAAATGTACTCGAACAAAGCAAACGTACAAATATTGAAGAGAATAACTTACATAAAACTCATAAAGCTGATGTTTGTTTGAATTCTTCAGCCTGTTTTGCGCGGTTTATTCCACCTATTAAATTACTAGCTCTTGAAACAAGAGAAGCCTTTAACGAAAAACTGATCAAAGGAGTCAGATCTGCTTATCCAAAAATGGTTCATAAGCTTGCGGTTCATTTACAGGCTGAAAAATGATTGACATTGTCGAAGACATGGAAGAACAGGCTGTTAAAACAGATCTTCAGAACATTTTTAAAGGGGAATCATTCAAACTTAAAGCTAAAGATGAATTATCAGTGGGGCTCTGGATTGGTATTTTGAAATTCATCCTCGATTCTGCTGCTGAAAGCATTTTAATTCCCAACAATTAACTTCTGATACTTTACAAAAATAAGTTCTCAATGCGGCGATTATATTTCGCTTCTTGAAGAGTTAGACATTGTTGGAAATGATGTTCTAGGTAAACAGCAAGATGCCAATAGGTCGGAAATGCAAAATCAACTTCAACATGGAAAAGTTTGCATTGATTATTTTTCTCAACTAAAAGCTCTTGCTGAGCAGACACATGAACTTTTGCGGGAAGACAGAAAGGCTTTGAATGAGGCGTATCCTCAAATGATTCAAAAACTCGTTCATTTATTAAAAGAAGTGAAATTAGATCAGGAAATCGCATCCATGCCAAATAAGCCTATAAAAGCTGATTTATTAAATGCATCTGTGGTTAAGGCTAAAAATTTTAATGTAAAAGACTGGTCATTCGTTCTCATGGGTTTTTAGTCGAGGAGTGCATTTGTTGTTATTCGAAGGGACTAAAGCTTCAACAGCTGAAAAAGTGATGGAAACTGCTATGCAATCCTTAACCTTAGTTGAAAATAACAACAATCAACCCATTTGAAAGAGCATCAAATTTAAAAAGAGCAGGAATCAAAGGGCCTCTTTTAAGAGAGGCCTTTCTCTAATTGAACGTCTGCTAGTTCATCAATCATCTGTAGCTTTCTTAACTTCCTCATTTCCATTTCCTATCGAAAGTTAAATTAAGGCTGTATTTCAAATTTATTATATTGGTTGTTGTTGTGTAATTTAAATTTTAAATTGTCATATAAATATAAAATTTATTGTTCACATTTTAATGATCTGGTAAAAGGGGACAAATTTTATAGCTGTAAAAATAAATTATGAAAAATTTTTTACCTTTTGTCCTTCTTTTATGCTTCGTCTCTTGTAGCAAAAAGAAGAGAAGCCTGCCACTCCTGGGGTTGAAGTGACGACAGTCACTGTTGAAAAGAAAACGATTCCACATGTGTACGAATCAGTTGGATTTGCGGCCAGTTCGCATCCTGTTGAAATAAGAGCGCGGGTCGAAGGATATTTGGAAGAAATTTCTTATGTCGAAGGCGAAAAAGTGACCATGGGACAAGTCATGTTCAAATTAGACCAAAGGCCCTTTGTCGCAGCTCTGGAACAAGCAAAAGGCCTTTTAGCTAAAGAAAAAGCGCTTTTATGGAATGCCCATCAATCGGTTGATCGTTTAACGCCTCTATATGCTAAACATGCAGCGAGTAANAAAGATCTAGATGACGCAACGGCTTATTTATTAGCCTCCCAGGCAAGCGTGGAGGCTGCTCAAGCAAATGTTTTAACTGCTGAAATTAACTTAAGCTATACTGTCATTTCTGCTCCCATCGATGGCGTTGCGGGCAAATCAAATTTTTGGCAAGGAGCTTTGATTTCCCCGGGTCCCAATAACCTTTTAACCCGGGTCGATGCCCTCGATCCTATTTGGGTCTATTTCAATATTTCAGACAATGAACGCTTAAAACTCGAAAAGCAGATTAAAGATCGCACAATTATCATCCCTAAAAATGATAATTTTGATGTTGAAGTCATTCTCTCCGATGGCAGTCTCTATCCAAAGAGAGGAAAAGTGAATNNTTTTGCCCCAGCTTATGATGAAAGAACAGGAACCTTGTCATTAAGAGCCCAGCTGCCCAATCCTAATGACCTGATACGACCCGGGCAATTTTTGCGGGTCAGAGTTTTAGGTGCTGTCAGACCCCATGCCATCTATGTTCCTCANAAAGCGCTCTTAGAGGGAAAAAACGGCATGTATCTTTATCTTGTAAGAGATGGAAAAGCAGCCATTCAAAATGTTGAAGTAGGGGATTGGTATGGAACTAATTGGATTATTACAGAAGGGCTTAAAGTGGGGGATCAAGTGATTGTAGATGGCGTAAATAAAGTCAGCCAAGGGACGCCTGTAAAAGTTACAAGACAACTGTCTTTAAATGACCAAGAAGCAGCAGAAACGACTAAGCCTAAAATGAACGAATGATTTCTAATTTTTTTATCGATCATCCTATTTTTGCAAGTGTGATATCTATTATCATTACCTTTGCAGGTCTTGTCGCCTTAATCAATCTTCCTATTGAGCAATATCCAAATATAACCCCGCCTTTGATTCAGGTAAGCACATATTATCCAGGTGCGAGTGCCGAGACCCTCTCAGATACAGTAGCTGCACCGCTTGAGCAGCAGATCAACGGCGTGGAAAATATGATCTATATGTATTCACAAAATTCCTCACCAGGGAACTATGTATTAAACGTCTATTTCGATATTGGATCAAACGCTGACAAAGCTCAAATTGATGTGTATAATAATGTCAGCCAGGTGTTAGCTCAATTGCCCGAAGCCGTGCAAAGGCAGGGGATTGTAGTTCAAAAACAATCACCAACGATTCTTCTGTTTGTCAACATGCAGTCTCCTGATGGTCGTTATGATGATCTTTTTGTCTGCAATTATGCTAATATTAACGTTGTCCCAGAGTTGCAGCTTATCCCTGGTATCACTCAGGTCTCTATTATTGGACCGCGGATCTATGCCATGCGCATTTGGCTGAAGCCTGACCGTATGGCCCAATTNAAAATTGCCATCACAGATGTTGTGCAAGCTATAAATGAACAAAATAGCCAGGTACCAGCAGGTATGATCGGAGGAAATCCTAATTCCTTGCCGATTGAGCTGACTATCCCAGTAACAGCGACCGGAAGGTTGAGCACACCAGAAGAATTTGAAAACATCATTCTTCGTGCAAATCCTGATGGTTCCATGGTTTTTCTTAAAGATGTCGCTAATGTTGAACTCGGCGCAGCAAACTATGATGTAGATGCCAAGTTGAATGGCAAATCGGCTACGGCAATAGCCATTTACCAACAATACGGGGCAAATGCTTTGCAAGTTGCCGCGCAAGTCAAAGCAAAAATGGAAGCTTTGTCTAAAAACTTTCCAAAGGGGATCGAATATGTGATTCCCTATGATACAACCAAGTTTGTGAATGCCTCGATCTGGGAAGTNCGAAAAACCATTTTGGAGGCAGGGGTTTTAGTTGTCTTGGTGGTTCTTCTCTTCCTGCAAAATTTGCGAGCTACACTAATTCCGATGGTGGCAATGGTTGTCTCTATCGTTGGAGCCTTTGCCGGCATTATGATTCTCGGCTATTCGATTAATACTTTGACACTTTTTGCGATGGTTTTGGCCATTGGAATTGTTGTTGATGATGCCATTGTGGTGATCGAAAATGTTGAACATAATATGCGTGCATTAAATTTATCACCTAAGGAAGCAGCNAANAAAGCGATGGCTGAGGTTTCAGGTCCAGTGATTGCTATTGTTTTTGTCCTTTGTGCAGTTTTTATTCCCGTCGCATTTTTAGGCGGAATAGCTGGACAGCTTTACCGACAGTTTGCCGTAACGATTTCCATTTCATGTGTAATATCAGGGATTGTTGCCTTAACACTCAGCCCAGCGTTGGCAGCTGTCTTGCTAAAAGAAAGAAAAGAAGAATCAAAATTTACNAAAAAGTTTAACCAAACTTTTGAGTCTTTTGGCAAAGGGTACAGAAAAGTGGCACGGCTACTCATCATTCAGCCGGTTATTGCTCTATTGTTATTTTTAGCTGTATGCGGGGCAGTCATTTTTCTTTTTAAAAAAGTTCCATCGAGCTTTGTTCCTAATGAAGATCAGGGATATATTATGGTCTTGGGCAATCTACCTGATGGTGCAAGCTTAAGAAGAGTCGATGCTGTCACGGATCAACTGGATCAAATCGTACTTAATGACAAATCGGTCGTTGATGTGGTGGCTCTTGATGGATTTGGCTTGCTTGATGGATTAAATCGCAGCAATCAAGCCGCCTATTATATTGTTTTAAAAGACTGGGACGAAAGAAAAGCCAAGGATCAATCGGCAGCGGCCCTTATAAAAAATTTNGGTGCAGAATTTTCAACGATTCAAGGGGCGCAACTTCTCCTTTAACCNCCTGCTATCCAGGGAATAGGCACAGTGGGAGGCTTTGAGTTTTGGATTCAGTCGCGCGGAACTGGCAGTATTGAAATCTTAGAGCAGTATGCTCAAGAGATTGTCACCAAAGCCAACCAAAATCCTGCCCTTTCAAATGTTTCGACAAACATTGATGCGAATACAAAACAATTTTTTATAAATTACGATCGCGAAAAATCAAAAAGCATGTCTGTTCCCATTCAGGATGTCATTCAAACTTTGCAAGCAATGATCGGTTCTGTCTACGTAAATAACTTCAATAAATTTGGCCGCGTATATAGTGTCTATGTGCAAGCTGAAGATACGTATCGCAGCAAACCTTCCGACATTGGAGAAATCTATGTCAGGTCCACAACCGGGGAAATGGTCCCTTTAAAATCTTTAGTAGACATTCGTGACTCTAAAGGGCCTTCTTTAGTGAGCAGATTTAACAGCTTNTTAGGGGCACGCATAAATGGGAGCGCAGCCGCGGGCTTCAGCTCCGGACAAGCTATGGCAGCCATGGAACAAATTGCCAAAGAAGTTTTACCTGAAGGAATGACCTACTCATGNGGAGGTGAATCCTATCAGGAAGCAAAAATGACGGGAACAGGTCCAAAAGTGATGGCTGCAGGAATCTTTATGATCTTTCTAATTTTAGCAGCACTCTATGAAAAATGGTCTCTTCCTTTTTCTATTTTGATGGCGGTTCCATTTGGTATTTTAGGCGCACTTCTTGCGGTTTGGTTTCGCGGTATGGAAAACGATGTTTATTTTCAAATTGGTTTAATTACTCTTATTGCTCTTTCCGCNAAAAATGCCATCCTCATCGTAGAATTTGCTGTTTTAAAACATGAGCAAGGTCTTTCTTTTGCCGATGCTGCTTTAGAAGCAGGCCAATCGCGGCTAAGAGCGATTCTTATGACCTCNTTNACGTTTATCTTAGGTGTTGTTCCCTTGCTTGTGGCCTCTGGCGCCGGTGCAGCAAGCCGCCATTCTGTCGGAACAGGTGTCATGGGAGGAATGATCACGGCCACTTTTCTAGCCATATTTTTTGTTCCTTTCTTCTATAAGCTTTTGGAAGATATAGCGGGCTGGTTTTGGAAAAACCCAAAACAGAAGAACAATCTTCGGCAGAAGCAGGAGCAAAAAAATGATTAGGGCTTTCACTTTTGTTTTTCTGCTTTTAATTTCTTCATGCGTTTTTCGGCCTACCTATACGCGTCCTGAAATTGACATTCCGGAAAGTTGGCGATTGCCAAACGATGAAGCCTGCTGCCATGCTAATTTGAGATGGTGGACGCAGTTTGGGGATCCGGTTCTCGATGCTTTAATCCTTGAAGCATTGGAGAACAATAATGATTTGCAAGTTGCAATTGCCTCAGTCGATCGATTTTATGGACAGTACAGATCAGTTTATTCTCAACTATTTCCACAAATATACGGAGTAGCTTCTGCATTAAGAATGGAGAATTCATTACAAGCCAATCCCGGCCTGCTTAAGGGGTTGCATTTTATGAATGAATTCATGGTTCTCTTGACTTGCGCCTATGAATTAGATATTTGGGGAAAACTTCACGCAGCCTCCGATGCAGCTCTTGCTCTCTACCTAGGACAAATTCAAGCTCGGCGCACGG